>OZ260084.1:4800000-7892095 GCA_965284395.1 Limisphaerales bacterium
CTGACTTCGGAGACCTCGGCTTCGGCAATCGTCGAGCAACAACAGCGATGCCGGACGAACACCCTGCAGCTCTGTGATCATCTCGGGGCGGAGGTTCATGCTGCCCTGCGGGCGGCCCTTCCGGGCATCGGCTTGGTCCAGGTTGTCCACGTGACCGGTGAGGAGTCTCTCGCCTACGCGCTGTCGGTGGCATCGGGTGTCGATGCGCTCCTGCTGGATTCCGGTCGGCTGGATCAATCGGTCCGCGAGTTGGGCGGGACCGGACGGACTCATGATTGGTCGGTAAGCCGTCGGATCCGCGAACGGTGTGGCCGACCGGTGTGGCTGGCGGGTGGGCTCAAGCCGGGCAACGTGATCGAGGCCATCCGGGCGGTGGAACCGTTCGGCGTCGACCTGTGCAGCGGGATCCGGAACGACGGATGGCTGGACGACACCAAGCTGGAGCAGTTCGTGCGGGCGGTGGAATCCGTGCGAGGGAGCCCCTGACCCGATTCGGCGCGTCCGGTGAAGCTCAGTGACGCTTCGTCTTTGGCGGAACCGCGCCGATGACTTCGCGGAGCGGGTCGGCATCGGCCGGGCAGAAGCCCAGGTGCGAATGCCGACGCCAGCCCTCGGCGTGGGTGAAGCGACCGGAGATGCGACCGACTTCGTTCGAGAATTCGTCCATGGCGACGAGGTAGGAATCCATGCCCTGGCTGCGGTCGAGCCATTCCTTCTGGCTGGCGTGGCAGGCGAGGGCCTCGCGTTTGGTGGCGTGGACCCCGGAGGTGTCGACGTACAGGCTGGCGGTGATCCTCTGGCCAAGTCCGTCGTGCAGGCCGTGCGGGAGCGCGTGGTAGACCGTGATGTGCCCGTCGAACGGCGGCACGGAGGGGCGGGTTCGGTAGTTGGGCATTCCCCGGGCGAAGGCACCCGACACCGCGAGGCGTGAGGTGTTCATGTGGTCCTCCATGTAATCCTGCGGCGAATGCGTCAGGACGACGGTCGGACGGACCTTGCGGACGATGGCGGCGACGCGACGAAGGAGATCGTCGTTGTAGAAGATTTCCAGGTCGCGGGCGATGGGCGCGTGCCAGGTGGCTCCGAGGACCTTCGCGGCAGCCTTGGATTCCTTCCGACGCATCGCCGCGAGGCGAGGCCCGGGTATCGTGGCGGAGCCGAGGTTGCCCGCGGACAGGTTGCAGTAGTGGATGTCCCATCCGACGGCCGCAAGGCGCAGGAGGGTTCCCGCCATGCAGAATTCGATGTCGTCGGGATGGGCGGCGATCGCGAGGGCGGCAGGCATGTGGGAATGGACCTTCAGACGAGCTCGACGGGGCGGCCGGTCCGGGCGGATTCGTCGGCAGCGAAGATCACGCGATGCGTCTGGAGTGCATCGGTGAGGCTGGTGAGCTTCATCTCCTCGCGTCGGCCCACGGCCTGGAAGAAGGCCTCGAACTGGTTCTGGTACGGGTGATCCTTCACGTCGCCGGAATCGACGAGCGGGAACGACAGGTTGCTCCACTGGTTCTTGTTGAGCGCCCCGAGACGGGCGGAGTGGAAACGGTTGTCGAGGAGGCTGCCTTCGGACCCCACGAGGTGGGTGTGGAAGTAGTAGGGTTGGACGCAATCGATGATCGACGCGGTCTTGCCGATCCGGCCGTCGCGGAACTTCACGAGCGTGACGGCGCTGGTGTCGTACTCGTACGGGGCGAAGTGCGGGCTGCGGGACTTCGTGGAGATCGAGTGGACCTCGGCGACCTCGGAGCCAAGGCAGAGGAGCAAGGCGTCGAGGGCGTGGCACCCGGCCGACAGGAGGCTGGATCCGCCGCCCTTGCGGGTGACGTTCCAACGGTATTGGCCGTACCAGGGCCCGATGCCGTGGTAGTAATCGACTTCGCCGTAATGGATTTCACCGAGGAGACCGGAGTCGATGACGGATCGGGTCGAGAGGAACTGGGCGGAGTAACGGCACTCGAAGCAGACGCAGGTGAGGACGCCGGCCTCGACCACGGCGTCGCGGACGGCGAGGCAATCCTCCCAGGAGAGGGCGAGGGGTTTCTCGATGATCAGGTGCTTGCCGGCCTTGGCGGCGGCCTGGGCGTGTTCCGCGTGGAGCCACGGATAGGAGCAGATGCTGACGACGTCGATCGTGGGATCCGCGAGCATGGCGTGGAGGTCATCGAAGGCGCGGATGCCAGGGCCGTGACGTGAGGCGAGAAGCGCGGGATCCAAGGGACGGGCCGAGTAGACGGCGGTCACCTGCGCGTGGGCCGTGGCATTGATGGCGGCGATGTGGGCCGTGGCGACCCACCCGTATCCGATGATTCCGACGTTCAGCTTGCTCATGGAAGGGTGCCAGAGATTGGGCGAAGTCCGGGGGAGTTTGAAGTTTCAAGTTTGAGGTTTGAACGACGGATTCCAGAAGACTGCTCCTCGGTTGTTGGTTGGAAGATGCAGATTGGCCACTCAGCGGGGCGTCGTTTCCTTTCGCGGTTTCGTCGCCTACGCCGGAGGCGTTGCAGCTGATACGGGTTGGCGCGTCAGCGCCTACCCGGGGAAGCAGTGAGAAGATTCCATCTGTACCCCGGCAGGGGCACGAGGGGGCGCGGATCGCGGAGGAGCCCGGGATCATCGACTCCGCCGCGAATCGAGGCAGGACGCGCAGGCTTAAACCCCTGCCGGGGTAGCTTCCGAAATGGGGCGAGGGACCCGGGGTTGCTTCGCACCCCGGGCTACCGGCTGCAACGCCTCCGGCGTATCGGCAGGTGGTGGTTTTCTACGCCTAGCCTCGTTACCTCGGCTGCTACGGGAAAAGGTTTGCCGTTAGCCTGACTTTCGCAACTCAGCCCCGATTTCCCGAGATTTCTGCGTGCCTCCGCATGGAATCTTCAATGAATCCGAGGGTTTCGATCCGTACTCGCTCTGTAGTGAAGACCCACCCTCTTCCCACCGCTCACTTTCCCCGTATCCTGCCCGTCCATGGGCCTTTTCCTCCGTCGCCACCTCCGCCACAAGAACGGCAAGGATCACACCTATTGGAGTCTCGTCGAAAACCAGCGTTCACCTTCCGGTAAGGTCATCCAGCGTCAGGCCATCTATCTCGGCGAACTCGACCGTGCCCAGCATCAAGCCTGGAGTACTCTTGCTTCCAGGTTCTCCGCTGCGCCCCCTTCGCAAGGTCCGGAGCTCGCTTTTGCCTCCTCTCCCAAGGCTCCATCCCCAGAGGTGCCTCCCCCGAAGATTCACTTCTCCGACTTCAGTCTCCACAACCCCCGCCAGTGGGGCGCCTGTTGGATCGCCGATCGCCTCTGGCAGGATCTTCATCTTTCGCAATTCTGGCTCCAACGGCTTCCGCCGAGCCGCGAAGGAACTCAGTGGACCCAGATCCTCCAGGTCCTCGTCACCTACCGATTGATTGATCCCGGCAGCGAGTTCCGTCTCCACCGGGAATGGTTTTCACACAGCGCCATGGCCGACATCCTCGGCTCGGACTTTTCCCTCGCTGCCAAGGACAACCTCTATCGATGCCTGGATCGTCTGCTGCCCCACCGGGAAGCCCTCTTCGACCATCTCCAGCAGCGTTGGAAAGACCTCTTCGCCGCACAGTTCGAGGTGGTTCTCTACGACCTGACCAGCACCTACTTCGAGAGTGATCCTCCATTCCCGGACGGAGACAAGCGCCGCTATGGCTACAGTCGTGATCACCGTTCTGATTGTGTTCAGGTGGTCATCGCATTGGTCATCACACCCGAGGGCCTGCCCCTCGCCTACGAAGTCATGCCCGGGAATATCCAGGACCGGCAGACGCTGATCCACTTCCTGAAGAAGATCCGCCGTCGTTTCGGAAAGGCCCAGCGCACGTGGATCATGGACCGAGGGATCCCGACAGAGGACACGCTGGCATTGATGCGCAAGAAGCGGCATCGGATCTCGTATCTGGTGGGGACGCCCAAGGGACGACTGAGCAAGCTGGAGAATCGTCTTCAGGATCAGCCATGGAAACAGGCCCGGGAGAAGGTGACGGTGAAACTCGTCGACGAGCAGGAGGAGCTCTTCGTGTGGGTGGAGAGTGCGGATCGAGTCGGCAAGGAACGATCGATGCGGCGCCGACGGCTCAAGGTGCTGATCAAGCGACTTGGCGAGCTGAAGGGGCAGAAGAATCTGGGACGGGATGAAATGATGATGAAGCTCGGCCAGGCCAAGCAGCAGGCGGGACGAGCCTACGGTCTGGTGAAGATCGCGGTGGGTGAAGGCGGATCCGGGCTGAGCTACCGGATCAATCGCAAGAAGCTGAGGATCGTGAGGAAACGGGAAGGACGCTACCTGCTGAGGACGAACCTGACGGCGGAGGATCCCGCCCAACTATGGGAGATGTATCTGAGGCTGGTGGAGGTGGAGGCGGCGTTCAAGAACCTCAAGGGAGATCTGGGGCTTCGACCGATCTACCACTCGAAGGAAAGCCGGATCGAGGCGCACATCTTCGTGGCGTTCATGGCGTATAGCATGCAGGTGTGCCTGAGGGGACAGCTCCGGAGGGTGGCCGGTGGCCTGACGCCGCGGACGATGCTGGAGAAGTTCGGGAGGATCGAACTGATTGATGTGCACCTGCCGGTGGCTGAAGGCCGGACGATGGTGATGACGAGGCGCACGCAACCCGACCTGGACCAGAGGCTGTTGCTGGAGCGACTGGGCTGGGAGCTGCCGGAACAAGGACCGCCACGGCTCACGGAGGGACGCGGCCTCGAAACCTAGGCCGCCGGACGGGGAGGTTTGTAGTGAAGACTTTTCCCGCGGATTTGCGGAATCGCCAAGATTTCCATCCATTTCTGGCCGCACTAGCGAAGGTCAGGTTAGGCACCGATTGGATGGAACTCGATGCGAACGGGCGGGACGGGAACGGAGAGAATGCTCCGTCGCGTTTGCCGACGTTGCTGCTCCGTTCGAGGCTTGGACAGCGGGTCAGGGCGCGACCGTCCAGGTGAGAGCGGCGTTGTGGCTGGTGAGTTCGTAGGCCTGGCCGCCAGCGAATCCCGGGAGGGCTTCGCGATGGCGCGCGATGGTCAGGAGGTGGACGCCGCGCTGGTTGGATTCAAATCGGAACAGCCCTTCATTGTCCGCGGTCAGCTCGCGTTCCTTCTCGTCCGGGGTGCGGAGGGTTGCCTTGACGCCGGGCAGGGGCTTGCCGCGGAAGAAGGCCCTGACTTCGCCGGGCTTTCCGGTGGGCACGAGGTCCAGCGTCAGGGCCGGATTGGCTGGGCCCGCAGCGGGCGGTTGCCATCGGGCATAGAAGAAGGGGCGACGTCCCGGGCGGCCGGGCGAGGTCATCACCGGATACGCGGTCTCGATCTGGACTGCCTCGCCCGGGGCGGCCGAGGCGAGGCGGAAGTGGTCCGGCTTCTTTTCCACGATCACGGGGACCGAGTTGGTGCCGGAGTTCTTCCACGCGGCGGGAAGCTGTAGTTCGTCGAGGTGGCCGGGAGACTTCTCGAGCTTTCCGTCCGGTTCGGCGAAGCGGATGGCGAGTTCGCCAGAGGCGAGGGGCTCGATCCAGACGGAGTGAGCGAAGGCACGGAGGATCGTGGCGGCGACGATTGCCGCACACGCGAGGCGGCGGATCATCGGGTGGAGGCGTTGAGGTTGGAAGCCGGGGAGGGGGAGAGGAGTTCGAGGTCGGGGCGCTTGTCTTCGCCGTCTTCTCCGCCGAGCACGATGAGTTGATCCCGGCCGGCCGTCACGATGCGGTGGGCCATGCGTGGGTGCGTGACGCGTCCGACGCGTTGCCAGGAGTCGGCGGCGGGCGAGAGGCGGAGGAGGTCGCCCTGGAACGTGTTGGCGTAGATCGACCCGGCCTGCGTGATCGCCGAACAGGCAAAGCCCTTGAAGCGACCTTCGGGCAGCGCGGGTCCGGCCGACCACTGGCCGGTGCCGAGGTCGTAGATGTCGACCGCGAGGGTGGGCTTGTTGTCGTTGTCCATGCCGCCGATGAAGTGGACGCGGTTCCCGAGGGTGGCCATCGCCAGGGCGCGGCGTCGGAAAGGTTGGGGAAAGCGGGTCCAGCCGCGCTCGGGATGCTGGAGGTCGAGCCGGAGGCCGTTATCGGGCCAGAAGGGGGCGTTGGTGCCGCCGGAAAGGCTCCACCCGCCTCCGATCACGAGGGTGTTCCCCACGACGACGGCGTCGTGGCTGGAGCGGGGCTCGGGCAGGGGTGGAAGGGTTTCCCATCGGAGGGTGCGGATGTCGAATCGGAGGACGTCGGCCGAGCTGGCGAGATCCTGCTTCTCGCCGGGCTTGTTCCGGGCGGCCATTCCACCGGTGCGATAGATGGAATGACCGTGTGCCACGAGGGGCATTCCCTGCGCAGGCGGGGTGGAGGGAAGGGATTCCCAAGTGGTGCCCGTCGTCAGGTTGAGCCGGTGGAACGCGCCGGAGACCTGGGTGGCATTGTAGTCGTGTCGCTCGCCCTTATGACCTCCACAGACGTAGAGCCAACCATCGTGCGACACCGCTGCGAAGCTGGTGACCGATTCGGGCATCGGCGCGAAGGCTGCCGCTGGTGTGTAGAGCCGGTCGGGATTGATTGGGAGTGCGGTAGGGTGCGTGGCGCACCCGACGGTGCAGGCCAGCGCGGCGATCTGGAGCCAACGGGTAGCGGTGGAGAACGGATTCATTTTTTGGCGAAGCATGCCCCGCGGAGGGGAGGATTGCGGCTGCGACCGGTTCAAGAAGGAGCCGGTCGCAGGCCACGGGAAGAGCATGCACTCGGAACGGGTTTCCGCCTTTGGCGTCTTGCGGAAGACGTGCGGCGGATTGTTCGGGCGAATCAGGGGACGAGGGCTCGGAGACGGATGGCCAGCGCTGGCCGGAGTGCTTCACCGCGAGGTTCGGAGGCGCGGCATCGAGAGCGCCCGGAGTCGCATTTACATCCGGATGTCGCAGGTGGGACACGGGAATGTAAATGGGGGCCGAGCGAGGCGTGGGCTGGGCTGCATTTACATCCGGATGTCGCAGGTGCGACACGGGAATGTAAATGGGAGGGTTACTTGAGGATCGTGGTGCGATCCTGGATCCACTTCAGATCCTTGCTGTTCGGGACGGAGAGGTTGTGGTCGATGCGCTGGCCGAGGGTGGCCTTGCGGAAGGTGCGGGCATCGAGCCATTTGTGGGCTTCGGCGTGGCTATCGTTGAAGCCGACGACGCCGCCGTTGTTGTGGTGGACGGCAGGGAGATGGAAGAACTGGCTGTTGGCGTTGCCGGGCATGAGGACGATGAAGGCCGGCGTGCAGAGGCTCTGCGGGGAGAGGTCCTGTGTCTGGAAGATCTCGGACGGGCTGGGGACATCGGTGGACTTGCGGAAGGCCCGGTAGCGGGTGGAGAGGCGGTTCTGCATGTCGGCGTTGGGACCGAGATACAGGTTCATGGCGTAGCTGCGGACCTGGGGAACCGGACGGCCACGGCTGAAGACGATCGTCGTCTTGTCGGAGGGACACTTGTAGATGTCCTTGGCGGAGATGTAGGGGGCGAAGGCGGCGTACTTGCGGTCGACGAGGTAGGCGGTGTTGGTGAAGGCGGCGGTGACGTTGTGGTATCCGCCCAGGACCCAGAGCTTGGGGCCACCGACGTTCGCGTTATCGACCTCGCCGTTGGTGACAAGGGACTCGGAGTTGTCGTTGCTGTAGAGATTGGCGGCGAGGCCGATCTGCTTCTGGTTGTTGAGGCACTTCACCCGCAGGGCCTGGGCCTTGGCTCCGGACAGGGCGGGCAGGAGCATCCCGGCGAGGATCGCGATGATGGCGATGACGACAAGGAGCTCGATCAGGGTGAAACCGGCCCGGCCTTGCGAGGTGGAGCGGGGGAGCATGGCGCCATCCAGTTCGTCACAATCATCGCAGGGATGCACCGAAAATTTCAGGGGTGGGCACCGAGGGGGGCATCTCGACACTGCCCCCGTTTGAAAACGGGAACGGGGTGCCGACGTCCTGGTCGCATTGAGAAAGGGCATGGGAGGGCAACGAGGACGTTGCCGCTCCGTTTGATGCGGGGGCAACGTCGGGATGCACCCAGCGGGGAGAATGGCTGGAGTTCACGGTTGATGCGGGGCGGGTTCATGCCAAAGCTCCCGCCCCCATGTCGAAGCCGGTGTTGGGTCGTGGATTGGGAAGCTTGATGAGCGGGGCGCGGACGCAGGTTCCGGGGCAGGAGACTGCCAACGGAGAACCCGCGGGTGTCCAGTTGCTGCTTCGCGGAACGGACGGAGCCGAACTGGTGCAACCCGCGCCTGTACCGGTGGCCGATCCGGCGCACCCGTTTCCGCGGTGGGCTTTGGCGGGTGCGGTGGTCGTGGATGTGTTGTTGGTTCTCGTGGCGGCCTGGCTGATGGTGACGCCTGGGAGTGTGGTGCGGTATGTGGCGGCCGGGTTGTTGATCGGGATCGGTGGCGCGGTGTTGTCGGTGGCGGTCTGGCTGCGCGGACAGCCGGCGATCCGGGAATTGGAGTCGTTGAATCCCCTGGCCGAGGAGAAGCCAAGGCTCCGGGTCCAGTTCATGGACGAGGCGCCGAAGAGGCGGGATTGATGGGTGGGCACGGGGAGGTTTGAAGACTCAGGTTTCAAGCCGGGGCACGTTTGAAGTGGAAGGTTCCGGGATTTCCTGTCGGCTCGACGGACTCATCCTGCTTGGAATCTGAATCCTCAAACTTGGAACCCGTCGGTGGTTCGTGGGGATTTGCGCCCCCGCTCAGCCTGGGGGGAGGGGGCTTGGCAGGAAGGTCCGGCAGGCGTAGGAGGGTTACATGACGCGTACGTTCGGCTGGCGGATCGGGTTGTGGATCGGCGTAGTCCTGATGTCCGGGAGTGGATCCGGGCTCGCTCAGGCTCCGGTGACCGGTTTGAGCGGCGTTCAAGGGGGAGGGCAAGGCGGGGTGTTCACCATTCCCAGGGTTGATGCGCATGGACGCGGGATACCCGGGGTGACGCGCCCGATGCTGATGGCGGGTCCGGTGGGTGGAGGAGGCGGGGCGGGCTTGGGCAATGCCGGTGCCGGCGGCGGGGGTGGGGCGGGAATGATGGTGAATCCAAACTGGGTCGGGGCGGCGGCCATGTTCATGCCGCAGTTGCTCACGGGCAACCCGGGGAATGGGGCCAATGCCGCAGGCGGGAGCGCGCAGAATCCGGTGGGGAACCGCGTGGTAGGTGGATTTGGAGGAGCGGCGCCCCGGACGCCGTCGCCTGTCGCGGTACCTGGGACGCCGGTTGCCGTGGAGGCCCGAAGGACCGTTGCGAGCGCACCGGTTCCGGTTCGTCCGGTGCCGCCCGCATTGGATCCGGCCCTGGCGGATGCCCGGTTGCTGGCGCATCAGCGGGAGCAGGCCGGGCAGGGGTCGCCTTCTGCGCAGTTGGCGCTGGCCCGGCGGTACGCGACGGGAAATGGGGTTGAAGCCAACGCGGCAGTGGCCCGGGTGTGGCTGGAAGAAGCTGCGCGGAGCGGATCGGAGGAGGCAAAGGCGGAATTGGGTGACGGGAAGGCGCGGAACGGCTCGTGAGGACACTCGCCCCACCTCGGAGGTCCGAGGCGGTGCTGGCGGAAAAACGGTGTTCCCATCCTTCTGCGAATAGCCTAGATAGGGTG
Organism: Limisphaerales bacterium; assembly: GCA_965284395.1. Taxonomy (GTDB): domain Bacteria; phylum Verrucomicrobiota; class Verrucomicrobiia; order Limisphaerales; family UBA9464; genus UBA6176. Next base: position 4,809,607 of record OZ260084.1, read on the forward strand.
AGGGGCTACTGCCGGGGATGGCGCAGTCGTCGGCGGGGTTCCCAAGCACGCTGATCACCATCTCCCTCCGATGAATCCGCACCGATTGTGGCGAGCCCTTTGGCTTTGCCTGTACCTGACGTTGGGTGTTCGTGTGTTGGGACAGGTCTTCCCTGACCCGACGATCCAGTGGACCGGACTCGAGGATCAACGTTGGGCCAATGCGGCCAACTGGTCCCCTGCCCGGATTCCAGTCGCTGCCGACCATGTGGTGATCAACGGCGCTGCGGGAACCGTCGTCACGCTGACCGGGACGCAGTCGGTCGGGAGCGTGCGGGTGGGGACCGGGGTGCGGCTTGCGGTGGATGGTCGACTGACGGTTTCGGCGGGTGGGCTTGTCCAGGGAGGTGGGCAACTGGACCTGAACGGCGCACTGGCCGGTGGCCCGGTGACGGTGAGCGGACTGGCGCGATGGTTGACGGGCGACCTGAACGGGGCCTTTGCCGTGGCCGCGGGCGGTGAGTTGGTCGTGAGTGCCCAGGCGGGACACGACATGAACAGCGGCAACAGCGGCGCCCCTGCCAGGATTGACAACGACGGGTTGGTGCGGTGGCAGGGGGGGGCCATCCGGGCGTGGAGCGGATCCCGGGTGACGAACCGGGGTGAGTGGCGCATCGAGGGATCGGGAACCCAGTTCAACTACTGCTGTGGAGGGTCCTTTCCGCAGTTCATCAACGAAGGGCGCGTGGTCAAGGGCAGCGAGGACACGGTTGCCACCTTCGGCGAGGCCGTATTGACCCAGTCCGGGCGCTTCGAGGTCGGGGGCGGGGCGTTGCAGGTGCAGGCGACCGGGAGTTGGACCGGAACGAACCGAATCGTGGGGCCGGGGCGCGTACAGCTCGTTGGAGGAAGCCAGACTTGGTCGGGAAAGACCGTCCTGGATGGGGCGCTAGAGCTGGCCGGTGCGGCGATCTTCGGTGAGGTGGGATTGACCGGGCCTGGGCCGATGGAGTGGACATCGGGGCGGCTGTACGGCGCGGTCTTGGTCGCTGCGGGATCCCAATTCTCGATCCGCGGGGATGGCGTGAAGCAGATGGCCTCCGGGAACAGCGCGACCCCGGCGCGCATCGAGAACGATGGATTGTTGCGATGGTCCGGCAGGCAGTTGGACGCATGGGACGGCGCCCGGATCGTGAACCGGCAAAGGTGGCAGTTGGAGTCGGACGGCACCGTGTTGGACTACTGCTGCGGCGGGGCCTTCCCGACCATTGTCAACGAGGGGACGATCGGGAAGACGGGCGGGGCAGGTGCCACGGGGTTCGCGCGGGTCAATCTGGACAACGCAGGCACGTTCGAGGTCGGTCTGGGCGAGTTGCAGATCACCTTCCATGCGCAGTGGCGGGACGGATCGCGGGTGACCGGGCCCGGAGTGCTTCGATTGCTGGGCGGGAATTCGGAGTGGAATGGCCGGATGATCCTGGGCGGCGAATTGGATCTGGCGGGGGCCAACCTGCTGGGGTCGCTCCGCCTGACCGGGCCGGTGCCGGCGACGTGGACCGCGGGTCGGCAGTACGGTGAGGTGACGGTCGAGGAGGGGGCATTGCTGCTCATCGAAGGCCTCGGTGGAAAGTCGATGGCTTCCGGCAACAGCGCGACACCAGCCCGGTTTGACAATCGGGGCACGGTCCAATGGTCCGGCGCCGTCGTGCTGGGATGGGATGGCGCGATCATCAAGAACCGGGGCGTCTGGCAATTCGATTCGGGCGGGGCGGCACTCCGGTACTGCTGTGGCGGGGCATTTCCCCAGTACGAGAACCTGGGCACCGTGCTTTCGGCGACGGAGGAGAGCGTCGATATCTCGGGTTTCCGCTTCCACAACCGGGGCGTCCTGCAGGCAGGCGTGACGGGTGGCCAGGTGCGGATCCAGGATCCGAGCTTCTGGTACGATGGCAACCAGATCGCTGGCGATGGTTCGGTGGTTCTGGAGGGGAGCACGGCTACGTTCGATGGCGTCACGCTCGTGAATGGCGTGATGGAGTGGGCTGGCGTGACCTCGGCGGGCGACCTGCGGATCCGTGGTCCGGTACCACTTCGCTGGAACAGCGCCCGGGTCGTGGGCTCGCTGACCATTGATCCCGGAGCCCGGGTCGACATCCGATCCGGGGGAACCCACCACATTGCCTCGGGGAATTCCGCGAATCCGGCGGCGATCACGAACCGGGGTACGCTCAGCTTCGAAGGGACGCCGCTCTATGCCTGGGACGGGGCCCGGCTCGTGAATCGCGGGAACTGGCGCCTGGAATCCGATGGCCTGGCGATCCAATACTGCTGCGGTGGCGCGTATCCGGTGCTCGTCAACGAAGGGGTCTTCGCGAAGACGGGCGGTGACGGTGCATCCGCGCTCGGCTCCGTCGTGGTGGAACAGCGCGGAACGTTCTCCGCAGCCTCGGGTCAGATCCAGGTCGGGTTCCATTCGAGTTGGCATGCAGGCAGCCGTGTGGAGGGCCTCGGTTCGGTCGCCATGACTGGCGGCAACATGACGGGCGCTGGACTGGTGACGCTGAGCGCATCCATGGAAATCGCCGGGGCGAACGTCGTGGGTGAGGCATCCTTCATCGGATCAGCGCCACTCCGCTGGTCCAGCGGGCGGTTGTACAACACGCTCCGGATCGAGTCGGGCGGTCAAATGGTGGTGAACGGGACGATGCACCAGGCATCGGGGAATTCCGTGACACCGGCGGTGTTCACGAACCGGGGCACCGTGCGCTTCACCGGTGGCGGAGCCAGCGCGGCGTGGGACGCGAGCCGGATAGTGAACGTGGGGCAGTGGCTTATCGAGAACGACGGGCTGATTGGCGCCTACTGTTGCGGTGGTGGCTACCCGTCGTTCGTCAACGAAGGGGTGTTGGCAAAGGTGGGTGGGGCAGGCGATTCGTCGTTCACCGAAGGTACTTTCTCCAGTACCGGCAATGTGCGGGTCGAGAGTGGCACGCTCCGCCTGTCGCGGACGGCAACCGTCTCCGGCCAGACGGTGATCCAGCTCCCGGCGGTCCTCGCGGGCGTCCAGCTGCTGGAGTTGTCCGGCGGACTCACGCTCCTGCCTCCGCCGGATCCGCAACCGGGTGTCGGCGCATCCGCGGTTGTCATCCAGGCTGCCACGCGGCGTGGCCAGTTCTCCGACGTCCAGCTTCCGACGCGTGCGGACGGGCTGACCTGGTCCCTGGACTATGGTCCATCGACGGTGACGGCGACGGTACTGGACGATACCTGCCTGGCTGGGAGCCTGGCGGGATGGTGGCCGGGCGAGGGGAGTGCTGCGGATCTGGCGGGCAAGCATCCGGGCGGCGTCGCTGGCGGCGTGACCTTCGTGCCGGGCGTGGTGGGGCAGGCGTTCCGGTTTGATGGCACGAGCGGGCATGTGACCCTGGGCGGCTGGTCGCCGGGCGCGGAATGGACGACCGAGGCCTGGGTGCAGTTGGAATCCGTGCAGCCGGGGCGGCGGATCATCCTGGGCGGGGTGAACTCCTGCCGGGACTGGGGCCTGGTCGTGGTCGATGGGAAGTTGGGCGCCATCTTTCGGCCTCCGAGTGGCTGCACGGCGAACCTTCTCTCGCCGGACGTCGCGGAGGCCGGGCTCTGGTATCACGTGGCTGCGACTTGCGATGGCTCGACCGTCCGCGCCTATGTCGATGGGCAACTGGTGGGTTCGGCGCCCTCGGAGCCCGGATACGTCGGTTATGAGAATGCGATGATCGGCCGGTCCCTCTGTTGCGGCGAGTACTTCGGCGGACTGGTCGACGAACCCTCCGTCTACCAGCGGACGTTCACGCCCGCCGAGGTGGCGGCCCTCTTCGATGCCGGGATCCGCGGACGCTGTGCCCGGAGCGCGTTGGCGGTGACACGTGTCGAGCCAAGCGGCCCGATCCGGACCAACGTCAGCCGGTTGAACCTCCGCTTCAATCAGAGCATCACCGCGGCTTCGTTCACGATGTCCGACCTGCTGCTCGCCGGCCCGACCGGGGCAGTGGATCTCTCGGGTGCGACGCTCGTGCCGACGCAGGATCCGCGGGGATTCGAGGTCAATCTGGGCACGGCGCTGGCGACCGAAGGCAACTACACGTTGATCGTGGGTCCAAACATCCTCGATGCCACGGGGCAGGGCATGGCGGGCGGATTCGCGTTCACTAACCAGTTCCGGATCGATCGCAGTGGGCCGCGGATCGTGTCGAGGACTCCCGCCTCGCCGGCTTCCGGTCGCGTGACCGCGTGGGACATTACGTTCGACCTGCCGGTCGAGTTGTCGACGTTCACCGCCGCAGACGTGCGGGTGACGGGCGAGGGATTCCCAGGCGTGAGAGCCGTCACGCTGCTTTCGAACGCGGTCTACCGCGTTGAGTTCCACGCACCGTTGCCCGCGGGCGACTACTCCTTCGCCGTGGGCCCGGACATCCGGGATGCCGCCGGGAACCCCATGGACCAGGATGGGGACGGCACCCCGGGCGAGGCGGATGCCGACGCGTATGCCGGGGCGTTCACCGTGCTGGGATCGGACCTCTCGGTGGTGTCGGTGACCGGTGCTCCGCTCGGTCTGATGGGTCAATCGGTGCCGGTGGTGTTCGTGGTGAGCAATCGAGGCCCGTCGGTGGCGCTGGGCCCTTGGAGTCATCGGATCGTGCTGGCGGCGGATTCAAGCGGCGCTTCGCCGATGAGCCTCGGCAATCTGATCTTCGCGGGCAATTTGACGGCGGGGGCAACGCTGACGCTGACGCAACAGGTGATCCTGGTGAACGGAACCGCGGGCACGCGGTACTTCGGAGTCGTGGCGGATCCCGAGCAGAAGACCATCGATCCGGACCGGGCCAACAACACCCGGTTCTCAGCGACCCCGATCGTGGTCGAGGCAGCCGACCTGCGGGTCGGCGATCTGGCGGCGACCAACGTCGTGACGCTCGGGCAGGGATTGGTGGTGAACTGGCGCACCTCGAATCCGGGCGGGAGCGACACGACGGTCGCGGGGCGGGATGGGGTGTTCCTGAGTCCGTCGTCGAATTCGCTCAACGGGGCAGTCCTGTTGGGAAGTTTTGGAGGGGCCGCAATTCCGGCGGGGGGCGGGTACGATCGCACGGTGTCGCTCACGGTGCCGTTGCGCCCGGACCAGATCCCGCCGGGCAACTGGTTCGTCGTGGTGGTGGCGGATGTCGACAACGCCCAACCCGAGGCGGAGGAGGCCAACAACCGGGCAAGCCTGGCGGTGCAGGTCCGGTTGCCGTCGTTGCCGGACCTGGTGGCGGAGCAGGTGCTGGCACCGCAGTTCTCGGGTGCGGGAGTCGAGACGGAGGTGAGGTGGACGATCCGGAACTCGGGAACGCTCGACCTGAACGGGGCGTGGGACGAACGCCTGAGCATTCAGGCGCCGGGCAGCGGGCCGCTTCTCCTCGGGGACTTCCGGTTCACGAACAGCCTTCCCCCCGGGGCCGCGCTCGTCCGCACGCAATTCGTCACCCTGCCACCGAACCTGGCCGCGGGGGCCTACGTCTTCCGTCTGGCGGCGGATCCCGCTTTCGAGGTGGTTGAATCCAACGTGGCCAACAACAGCGTCGCGACCGTCGCGAGCACGGTCATCCCGGCAGCGCTTCAGTTGACCGGGCCGGACTCGGTGATTGTCGAAGGCGCACCCGCGCTGAATTTCACCGTGTTCCGGAATTCGGATCCGACCGAGCCGCTGGTCGTCGTGCTGACCAATCCGCAGCCGGCGGAGGTCACGGTTCCTGAGAGCGTGACCATTCCCGCAGGCCGCGAGTCGGTGACCTTCGCGGTCAGTGCGCCGTTGGATGGCTTCATGGACGGGGCGCGGTTGGTGACTCTGGAGGCCTGGGCTGGAGGACACGCGACGGCGCTGCTCCCGGTGCAGATCGAGGATGCCGATCGCCCGGCGATCACGCTGGAGACTGCTCCCAACCGCGTGCGTGAGGGACAGACGCTTCCGGTCTCGGTCCGGCGTAACGGACCTCTGGGGGCTGAGGTGCTGGTGCTGTTGCGGAGTTCGGATCCCACCCGGCTCCGGGTGCCCTCCGAGGTAACGCTGCCGTCGGGCGTGGCCTCCGTCTCGTTCGCGCTGCTCGCGGTGGATGACAGCGTGGTGCAGGTGCCGGGCTCGGCTGAGTTGACGGCCATCTCCGGCGGATACGTGGGGACCACGAACCGGATCACGATCGACGATGACGACGTGCCGACCGTGGTAGCGACCATGTCGCCCGCCGAATTGAACGAGGGCGCTGGCCCGCAGGCGGGCAACGTCACGTTCCGCCGCAATGGCAGCACCGAACGTTCGCTGGTGATGGACCTGGTGGCGTCGACTGAGGGGCTACTCCTTTTCCCGGCGACGGTGACGTTCGACGTGGGCCAGTCGGAGGTCACCATCCCGGTCGGCGTGGTGAACGATTCGCTGGTCAACGGACGACGGACAATCGCCTTGCGGAGTTTCATCCGGGCGACCGGCCGCCTGGAGACCGTGGTCGAGAATGCGCCGTTGAATCTGGCGGTGATCGATGACGAGGGGCCGACCCTGACGCTGTCGCTGGGCGCTGACGTGGCACCGGAGGGGCGCAGTCCGGCGCTGACCGCGACGGTGCGCCGCAACACCGGGACGAATGCGCCACTGACGGTAAACCTTCGTTCACTGGATGCCACCGAGGCAACGGTGCCGGCAACGGTCGTGATTCCCGCCGGGGCATTCACGGCGGTGTTCCCGGTGGCGACGGTCCAGGACGGGGTGACCGATGGTTCGCAATCCGTGACGATCGAGGCTTCGGCTGGCGGCTTCACGGCGGGCAGCGCGGCTTTCGTGGTTTCCGACAGCACGTTGCCGGACCTTTCGGTGACGCGCGTGCAGGTGCCGACGACGGGAGACTCCGAGGCGGCGTTCAACGTCACCTATCGCGTCGAGAACCGCGGCAACAAGGAGACGGACAAGACTTTCATCACCCGGGTCTTCCTGAGCGCGGACCCGGTACCCGGTGGCGACACCCTGCTGGGCCAGTTCGCCTTCGATGGCTCGATGCCGGTGGGCCAGTTCTTCGAGCAAACCCTGCAGTTCCGGTTGCCGCGGCAGTCGGGACGCTACTGGGTCATCGCGGTGACGGATGCGACGCAGGTGCTGAATGAGATCCGTGAGGACAACAACAGCACCGTGGCGACGGTGCCGATCGAGGTGAAACCTTCGTACGTGGCGACGGTGGTCTCGGACCTGGAGCAGGGATTGCCCGGGACGCCGGTGCCGTTGCGGGGTCGGGCCGTGCGGGCCGGTTCGGAGCAGGGTGTGCCCAACGTCTTGGTCAACGTCCACGTCGACCTGCGGGGCACGCGCCGGATCCTGACGGCGTTGACCGACAGTTCCGGCAATTTCGCCGTGACATTCCAGCCGCTGCCGGGTGAGGCGGGCCGGTACGAGATTGGAGCAGCGCATCCGGGCGAGGCGGTGGCGCCAGTTCAGGACCGGTTCAGCCTGCTGGGCTTCACGGCGATTCCGAAGCGGCTGTCGGTTGAGATGTCGGTCGGTGGGTCGGACATCGAGGTCACCGAACTGGTGAACCTGAGCGAGATCCCGCTGACCGGATTGCGGGTGGAGCCGGTGGCGCTGCCGTCGCACCTCAAGGTGCAGGCGAATCCGAACCTGACGACGCTCGGCGGCGACAGCACGAATTCGTTGGTGGTCCGGGTGGAAGCAACCGGTGCGGCCACGACGTTCGGGACGTTCGGGTTGAAGGTGATCTCAGCCGAGGGCCCGACGTTCGAGGTGCCGGTGGATTACTCGATCCGCGTGCCGCGTCCGTTGCTGGTCGTGCGACCGGATTCCTTGGTGGCGGGGATGGCGCGGGGACGGCAGACCGCGGTGACGTTCGAGGTGGCGAACCTCGGAGGCATCGCGACGGATCCGCTCTCGCTTTCCCTGCCGGACTTCCCGTGGGTGGCGGTGGCGGGAGACAATCCGATCGCGGCCTTGCAACCGGGTGAGACCAACCGGGTGACCCTGTTGCTGACTCCGCCAGCGGACCTGGAACTGGGCGCTTATGCGGGGGTGATGACGCTGAGTTCAGCGAACGCGGGGGTGAACCTGCCGTTTGAGTTCCGGGCCCTGTCGGATGCGCGCGGGAGCCTGCTGGTGCAGGTCGAGGACGAGTTCACGTACTACGCGGAGGGAAGCCCGCGCGTGACGAACGCGGCGGTCGTGGTGCGCGACCTGTTGTCCGGGGTGGTGATCACCAACGGCGTGACCGACAGCCACGGTGAGTTCCGGTTGGTCGATATCCCGGAGGCTTACTACGAGGTGGAGGTCAGCGCCCTGAAGCACACGAGCGATTCCATCAACCAGTTGGTTGAGGCCGGAAAGACGAACGCGCTGAGCGTGTTCCTCTCGCGCCAGACGGTGGAATACAACTGGACGGTGGTGCCGACGGAGATCGAGGACCGGACGCAGATCGTCATCGAGACGGTGTTCGAGACGGTCGTACCGGTGCCGGTGGTGACGGTGGAGCCGTCGTTCATCGACCTCCTCGACATGGTGGGCGACGAGATCCAGGTCGACATCGCGATCTCGAACCACGGACTGATTGCGGCTCAGGAGATGGATATCGCCTTCGATGCCCACCCGGACTTCACGTTCACGCCGTTGATTTCGGAGATCGGGACCTTGCCGGCGCAGAGTTCGCTGGTGGTGCCGGTGACGATCCGGCGGGTGACTCCCGGTGCGACGGGGCGGGGGGCGATGCTGACTGCTGGGCGGGTGGGCCAGCCGGCGGCAGGCACGGGCCCGTGCTGGGGTGGCGGCCGCGTGAAGCACGTCCTCAAGTGCGGCAAGCTCAAGCCGGTCTACGCGAATGGCATCTCCGTGCGGACCGGGTCGAACTGCGGCGGCGGGGCAGGCGGCGGTGGCGGTGGCGGTGGCGGGGGTGGCGGCGGCTACGGAGGTGGTGGCGGAGTCGCAGCCGGTGGCAACTACGGCACCGGATTCGGCGCCCGCCGCAGCATCGCGCCGAAGGAGTCGTGCGATTGCAACGAATCCGGATTCGTTCCGCGGTGCTTCGAGATCGGCGTGAGTAGCGGGCTCATTGGAAGGGCAGCAAGCTCCGCGGCGACGGCGTTCCTGTCGCCTGTGAATGGGCAGGCCGAGGTGAAGCTGAACGGCCAGGCAAAGATCTGCACTTGCTGCGACGAGGATGGCGAAGGCTTCCTGCTGGAAGGCGCGGCAGAGGTCGAGGGCGCGATCAACCTGTCGATTCCGCTGGTTGGAAAGCGCATCCGGCAAGGCAAGGCCGAGGGCGGCGGCATGGTCTTCCTGGAGGCCGGCATCGGTTGCGACCTCGTGATCGGTGGCAAGCTCAAGGGCTCCGTCAACGGGGCCACCGAGTGTCATTTCAAGAATCCCAAGGTGTGCGCGACGATCACCGCCGAGATCCCCGGCGGCGTGAATTGCGGCGCCGCCGGCAAGGTGACCTTCCAGGCTCCGGATGGCACGGAGACCAGCCAGGGCGCGTCGGTGACGGTCGGCGTGACCGGTGGCATGAGCGGTTCCTACACGGTCTGCAACGGCAAGGGTTCCGGGGAAATCTGCATCAGCGCCGTGAATGCCGAGGCCAATGCCCAGATCGCCATCGGCGACCGGAGCATCGGCGGGAAGTTCACCCAGGAACTGCGCCCGAAGGAGTGCTATCCGTTTGGTCCTTCGACCCAGCTTCCGGACGCGCCCGAGTTCGTGCAGCAGGCGATCCGACAGATGCAGGAATTCGCTGAACGCGCCGAGCGCGAGTTCCGCGACAAGGCCGAGAGGTCCAATCCGAAGGCGGTGTCCTCTGTGCCGTCGAACCGCGTCGCGCGGATCGGGAACCGCAATGCTGCCCCGGCGGCGGGTGAGGATGGAATCTGTGCGCGGGTGAAGCTCCGCCTCGAACAGGAGCTCGTGCTGACCCGGAACGCCTTCCGCGGCACGCTCGAGTTGAGCAACAAGGATCCGCTCAACGGACTCGACCTGATCTCGGTGTCGGTGCAGGTCTATGACACCAATGGCCGCGCGGCCACCGACCTGTTCGGGTTCCGACCACCGCAGTTGAGCGGACTCACTGCGATCGACGGCACCGGGACTCTCGGGCCGGATTCAACGGGGTCGGCAGTGTTCATCCTCGTGCCGACGCGCGACGCGGCGCCCGAGGTGCCGACCCAGTACGGCGTCGGCGGCTACCTGACCTATCGGCTGGAGGGGCGGATGGTCACCGTGCCCATGGCACCCGTGACGATCACCGTGCTGCCGGATCCGAGGCTGGTGGTGCAGTACTTCCACCAGCGGGATGTGTTCAGCGATGATCCGTTCACGCGGGACATCATCGAGCCCACCGTGCCCTTCAATCTCGCGGTGATGGTGGCGAACCGGGGCAAGGGTGACGCGAAGAACGTGCGGATCATCTCGGGCCAGCCGGAGATCGTGGAGAACGAGAAGGGGCTGGCGATCGACTTCAAGATCATCGCCACCGAGGTCGCCGGGAAGAGCCTCACGCCCTCGTTGACCGCGGACTTCGGTCACCTTCCGCCGGGCGACATCGGGATCGGGCGCTGGCTGCTGACGTCGACGCTCCAGGGTCTGTTCCTGGACTACAAGGCGACGTTCCAGCACCTCGACAACCTCGGGAAGACCAACCTCTCGCTGGTCGAGGCGGTGACGATCCACGAGATGAACCGCCTGGTGGAGGCGGGTGGAAGCTTCTCGGATGGCAAGCCGGACTTCCTCGTGAACGACGAGGGCGACGAGAATGACCTGCCGGACACCCTGTACCTGAGCGATGGCCGGACGAATTCCGTGCGCGTGGTCGAGCAGGCGCGCGTGGATGGCTCGCTGGCGGGGGCGAACCGTCAGGTTCAGTTGACGGCGACGGTCGGACCGGGCTGGTCGTACTTCCACGTGCCCGACCCGGGCAACGGGAGGTTCCGGCTCAAGCGCGTCACGCGCAGTGACGGCTTCGAAGTCTCGGTGAATACCAACGCATGGACGACGGACCGGACCTTCATCGGGCGGGGCAAGCGACCGATCTACGAGAACAAGGTTCACTTGCTCGATCACGACAGCACAGGCCGCTACGTCCTCGAGTATGAGGACGTGCTGACGGCCGACCAGGCGCCGCCGGTGAGCAGCGTGGCGGCCCTGCCGGCTGCCAGTTACACGACGATCCCGTTGCTGTGGTCCGGCGGGGATGAACCGGGCGGCAGCGGCCTGGCATCGTTCGATATCTTCGTCTCGGTTGATGACGGGCCGTTCGCGCCGTGGTTGCAGGCCACGAAGGTTCGCGGAGCCATCTACCGGGGCGAGCCCGGTCGGAAGTACGCGTTCTATTCGTCCGCCATGGATGTCGCCGGAAACCGCGAGGCTCCTCCGTTGCAACCGGACGCGGTGACCCGCGTCTCGTTGGCGAACTCGGCGCCTTCGGTCGCGGCCATCCCGGCCTTGTCCGTGGACGAGGGACAGGCCGTCGTGTTCCAGGCTTCGGCAACCGACGCGGACCTTCCGGGCCAGACCTTGACCTGGATGCTCGGAACGGACGCGCCAGCCGGAGCCGTGATCGAAGCCGCGACGGGGCGCGTGACCTGGGAAACCGGAGAGGCGAACGGACCTTCCGTGACGTCGTTCAACGTGATCGTCCGGGACAATGGCGTCCCGGCGCTGTTCGGGACGAACCGCGTCAGCATCACCGTGCGCGAGGTCAACCGGGCACCCGTCCTCACGGCCATCCCCGACCTTCAGGTCAACGAGGCCCAGACCCTGCAGCTGGTCCTGTCCGCCATCGATGCCGATCGTCCGATCCAGGGGCTGCGGTTTGCCCTCGTCGGGGCGAACCCGTCCGGAGTCACGGTGAACCCCACCACCGGCGTGCTGCGTTGGGTGCCGTCGAACACGCAGGGTGGCCAGACCTATACGCTGGCGGTCCGGGTCACGGACGATGGCACGCCGCCGCTTTCGGACGAGCGGACGTTCCGCGTGGCTGTTCGCGATACGCAGGGTGACTTCGCCGTGCGGATCGGCACCACGAACGTGTTCCGCGGTGCCAGCGGCTCGGTGCCGGTCGGACTGGAATCGCCGCTCGAACTGACGGCGCTCCGGTTCGGCCTGACCGTGCCGGTGACCGCACTCGACCAGTTGCGGTTGTCGCCCGTCGCTTCGGAGGTCGCCTCGGCAACGGTCCGACCGGATGGTCCGGATCACTCGCGGGTTGAGTTCACGGCATCGACGGGCCTGACGTTCCTTGGTGCGCAGGTGCTGGGACGACTCGAGTTCGTCGCGCCGGCGGGCAACCAATCCGTGGCCCTCACGCTGGATCCGGATCAGATCGAGGCCGTGAAACTGGATGGCACAGTGATCGGCCGTCCGAAGGTCCATCCGGGCCGCGTCTTCGTCGTGGGCGACCAACCCCTGCTGGATCTGGTGTGGGTCGGTGAGCGGACCGAGTTGCGGCTCTACGGACGAAGTGGACTCCGATATCAGATTGAGTCGAGCGACGCCATCGAACCGTCGGCCGTCTGGGTCCCGCAAGGGATTCACACGTTGAGCGGCGACGTGCTGGCGATTCCGTTCACGCCGGCCGCGACTGGCGACGGATTCTTCCGGAGCCGAAGGTTGCCGTGACGCCCAACGGGAACGGGGGCTCGACTCCCCGTCACTTCGCATCCGGGGAGTGTTCATCAGACGCTCCGCATGCTGAAGCCATTGGCTGTTCGTATGGGCTACGCCGGAGGCGTTTCAGCAGGTAGCCCGGGGTCGCGAAGCGATACCCCGGGAGCCGGTGGATAAGGTCACCAACCCCGGCTGGGTTGCAGAGGGGGGAGATCTCCGCACCGCCTTCGGGGTGCGTCCCTTCCAACCTACCAAACCCCGGGTAGGCGCTGACGCGCCAACCCGGGGCTATCGGCTGCAACGCCTCCGGCGTAGGGCGCGCGATGGCTCGCTTGCCCCAAACGGGGCAAACGGTGAAAGCCCGGGGTGGAACCCCGGGAATCACGCGCACCCAACACGCCCGCGCCCTGAAGGGGCGCAAGCGTTTTGCGTGATTGGCGACGACGGCGATGCGGTGCCTCCGTCCGCCCCGTCGGGGCGGGCGGACGTCGGGATGGCGTGTCCCAGGGTTCCGCTCCGCTCCACCCTGGGCTGTCGCCGTGCGCCGCGTTGCGGCGGGGTGGGGCGAGTCTCGCCCCACCAGATTCGGGGACGGCAACGCCTCCGGCGTAGGGAGCGCGATGGCTCGCTTGCCCCAAACGGGGCAAACGGTGAAAGCCCGGGGTGGAACCCCGGGAATCACGCGCACCCAACACGCCCGCGCCCTGAAGGGGCGCAAGCATTTTGCGTGATTGGCGACGACGGCGGTGCGGTGTCTCCGTCCGCCCCGTCGGGGCGGGCGGACGTCGGGATGGCGTGTCCCAGGGTTCCGCTCCGCTCCACCCTGGGCTGTCGCCGTGCGCCGCGTTGCGGCGGGGTGGGGCGAGTCTCGCCCCACCAGATTCGGGGACGGCAACGCCTCCGGCGTAGGGAGCGCGATGGCTCGCTTGCCCCAAACGGGGCAAACGGTGAAAGCCCGGGGTGGAACCCCGGGAATCACGCGCACCCAACACGCCCGCGCCCTGAAGGGGCGCAAGCGTTTTGCGTGATTGGCGACGACGGCGGTGCGGTGTCTCCGTCCGCCCCGTCGGGGCGGGCGGACGTCGGGATGGCGTGTCCCAGGGTTCCGCTCCGCTCCACCCTGGGCTGTCGCCGTGCGCCGCGTTGCGGCGGGGTGGGGCGAGTCTCGCCCCACCAGATTCGGGGACGGCAACGCCTCCGGCGTAGGGAGCGCGATGGCTCGCTTGCCCCAAACGGGGCAGACGGTGAAAGCCCGGGGTGGAACCCCGGGAATCACGCGCACCCAACACGCCCGCGCCCTGAAGGGGCGCAAGCGTTTTGCGTGATTGGCGACGACGGCGGTGCGGTGTCTCCGTCCGCCCCGTCGGGGCGGGCGGACGTCGGGATGGCGTGTCCCAGGGTTCCGCTCCGCTCCACCCTGGGCTGTCGCCGTGCGCCGCGTTGCGGCGGGGTGGGGCGAGTCTCGCCCCACCAGATTCGGGGACGGCAACGCCTCCGGCGTAGGGAGCGCGATGGCTCGCTTGCCCCAAACGGGGCAAACGGTGAAAGCCCGGGGTGGAACCCCGGGAATCACGCGCACCCAACACGCCCGCGCCCTGAAGGGGCGCAAGCGTTTTGCGTGATTGGCGACGACGGCGGTGCGGTGTCTCCGTCCGCCCCGTCGGGGCGGGCGGACGTCGGGATGGCGTGTCCCAGGGTTCCGCTCCGCTCCACCCTGGGCTGTCGCCGTGCGCCGCGTTGCGGCGGGGTGGGGCGAGTCTCGCCCCACCAGATTCGGGGACGGCAACGCCTCCGGCGTAGGGAGCGCGATGGCTCGCTTGCCCCAAACGGGGCAAACGGTGAAAGCCCGGGGTGGAACCCCGGGAATCACGCGCACCCAACACGCCCGCGCCCTGAAGGGGCGCAAGCATTTTGCGTGATTGGCGACGACGGCGGTGCGGTGTCTCCGTCCGCCCCGTCGGGGCGGGCGGACGTCGGGATGGCGTGTCCCAGGGTTCCGCTCCGCTCCACCCTGGGCTGTCGCCGTGCGCCGCGTTGCGGCGGGGTGGGGCGAGTCTCGCCCCACCAGATTCGGGGACGGCAACGCCTCCGGCGTGGGGAGCGCGATGGCTCGCTTGCCCCAAACGGGGCAAACGGTGAAAGCCCGGGGTGGAACCCCGGGAATCACGCGCACCCAACACGCCCGCGCCCTGAAGGGGCGCAAGCATTTTGCGTGATTGGCGACGACGGCGATGCGGTGCCTCCGTCCGCCCCGTCGGGGCGGGCGGACGTCGGGATGGCGTGTCCCAGGGTTCCGCTCCGCTCCACCCTGGGCTGTCGCCGTGCGCCGCGTTGCGGCGGGGTGGGGCGACGTCGTCGGCTACGGACGCAGCGTAGCCGACGAGGCGACGAGGCGGGCGGCTTCAAACTTGAATCTTGAAACATGGAACTCATCGCCCCACCTCAGGATTGCGGCCACCGCTTGGGGCGTGATTCGCTCGGGGTCGTGCGTACTCGGAAATGCTGGGTCACCGGCGCTGGTGGGCTGATCGGATCGGCCGTGGCGAACTCGCCGTGGAGGCCTGATGGATGGGTGCTCGTTCCGCTGCGTCGATCCGACCTGGAGTTGACCGACTTCGGTGCGGTGGAGCAGAGGTTTGGCCTCGACCAACCCGATGCCGTGATCCACTGCGCGGCGATGAGCAAGAGCCCGCAGTGCCAGTCGGACCCGGCCGGGGCGCGGTTGTGGAACGTGGAGGTGACCCGGCATCTGGCAGGCCTCTTCACGGGCCGACGAATGCTGTTTCTTTCGACCGATCTGGTGTTCGACGGGCAGAGCGGCGGGTATGATGAGAAGGCTTCGGTGAACCCGCTGAGCTTCTATGCGGAGACCAAGGTCGAGGCGGAGCAAGCCGTGCTCAGGGATCCGGGACAGCTCGTGATCCGAACATCGCTGAATCACGGCACGTCACCCACCGGCGACCGTGGCTTCAACGAGGAGATGGCGCTGGGGTGGCGGGCAGGGCGGAAGTTCAAGCTGTTCACCGACGAGTTCCGTACACCGATTCCGGCCGTGACCACGGCCCGTGCGCTGCTGGAGTTGTTGGTACAGCAAGTTGACGGGATCCTCCACGTCGCCGGCGCTGAACGACTCTCGCGTTGGGAGATCGGTCAGGTCCTGGCTGCGAGCCTCCCCGGGTTGGACTGTCCCATGGAGCCGGGTTCGTTGAAGGAGTACGTCGGCGCTCCCCGTTCGCCGGATACGTCGCTGGATTGCCGACGGGCGCAGTCACTGCTGTCGTTTCCGCTGCCCCGGTATCCGGCGTGGCTCCGTGCGCAAGGCGGTGCGAAAGTGGAAGGCGACGCCCGAGCATGAGCGCGGGCGTCCTTTCCATGCCGGCGAGACCCGATGGCTACCGGGGACGAATCGCTCCGTCCCCGACCGGATTCCTCCACGTGGGCCACGCCCGGACTTTCTGGACGGCCTGGAGCCGGGCCCGCGCCGCGGGCGGCCGGGTGATCCTTCGCAATGATGACCTCGACCGCGACCGGGTGCGTCCCGAGTTCATCGCCGGATTCGTGGAGGACTTGAAATGGCTCGGGATGACCTGGGACGAGGGGCCCGACATTGGCGGCCCCACGCGACCATACAGTCAGTCGGAGCGGATGCCGCAGTACGCGGCAGCGCTGGCAAGGTTGCGTGAGGGAGGGTGGATCTACCCGTGCACCTGCTCGCGTCGGGAGATCGCGGCGTCGATTGCGGCGCCGCATGCCGGGGACGAGGAACCGATCTACGCGGGAACCTGCCGGGGGCGAAAGTTGGAGGACATCCGATGGGGAACGCGTTTCAGCTGGCGGTTCAGGGTGCCCGACGGCGAGACGGTTTCCTTCGTGGACGGCGGCTTCGGACCGCAGGCTCCGGTTGCCGGACGCGACTTTGGAGACTTTGTCGTTTGGCGACCGGATGGGGTTCCGGCCTACCAGTTGGCGTGCGTCGTGGACGATGCCTTGATGGGGATCACCGAGGTGGTCCGGGGCGAGGATCTGCTGCTGAGCACGGCCCGTCAGCTCCTGCTTTACCGGGCGTTGGGTTGGGCCGCTCCCGCATTCTTTCACTGCCCGCTGGTCCGTGATGAGCAGGGCGTCCGACTCGCGAAGCGCCACGCGGCGCTGTCGATCCGTGAACTGCGGGCGGCGGGACGGACCCCGACGGAAGTGGTGGGGTGAAGGAGGTGGCGTCCGGAGCCTGGCCCCGTTCGATGGGGTGGGGCGAGTGTCCTCACGAGCCGATTCGGACCTACTTCAATCTCTGGAGCGGCTCGACGGAGAGTCTCGCCCCACCGGTTTCGGGGGCAGTGTCAAGATGCGCCCCTCTCGACTCTCGAGGCCGAGGCGATGTGGCCCGTTGACAGATTGCGCAAGATGTTTCTACTGTTTGGTTGTCCCCACACACAAGACTGCTCCCGAGGCGTCCGGTTGGCGCATCAGCGCGGTCGACGAAAGAAACAGCCTATGCGTTACCCTATGGTTTCGGGTCCCGGACTTCGGGGTGCCCGTTCTGGTCGGAGGCGGCAAGCCTTCACGTTGATCGAGTTGCTGGTGGTGATCGCCATCATCGCCATCCTGGCCGGGATGCTCCTTCCGGCGCTCGGAAATGCGAAGGCGAAGGCACAGGGAATCCTGTGCATGAACAACCACAAGCAGCTGACGCTGGCATGGCGCCTGTACGCCGAAGACAACAACGAGAATCTGGTGGGTGCCGCGAACTGGACGCCCCCGGGCACGTCCAGGGAAGTGCCGAACTGGACGGCGGGTAGCTGGCTGTCGCTGAACAACCCCAGCGACCCCAACAACTGGAACCACACAAACTACACGTTCAAGAGCCCGATCTGGAAGTACTGCGGGGGAGCCAAGGGCATCTGGAAGTGTCCATCAGATACCTCGGTCGGCATCAACAACCAGAGGCAGAAGGTTCCGCGCATCCGGTCGATGTCGATGAACAACTGGGTCGGCGGCCCCGGTTGGAACAACTCGGGTCCGGGCTGGACCGTCTTCCGGAAGACGACCGAGATCAACAATCCGGGCCCTTCCATGACCTTCGTGCTCTTGGATGAGCGGCAGGACTCGATCAACGACGGGTACTTCGTCGTCGACATGGCCGGTTATCCGTCCTCGCCGGCGCGCTTCAAGATCGTCGACTACCCGGCGAGCTACCATGGCAAGGCGGGTGGCATGTCGTTCGCGGATGGTCATTCGGAGATCCGTCGCTGGAAGGATCCGCGCACGATCCCGCCGCTGACGAAGAGCGATCGACCGCTCGACCAGCCGTCCCCAGGCAATGCGGACGTGTTCTGGATGCAGGAACGTTCGACCCGGACGATGTCCGGAGCGGGTTCGCAGTAGGCAGCAGGAGCGCCTCTCCGGGGCCCATTGGGACTGTCCTCGGAGAACGGTGGGGCGAGACTCTGTCGAGCCGGTGCGGGATCGGCTCGTGGGGACACTCGCCCCGTCTCGGGGGGCGTATGTCGACACTGCCTCCGTTTGAGAACAGGAACGGGGTGGCGACGTCCTCGTCGCCTTGGAAAAGGGGCCAAGGAAGGCAACGAGGACGTTGCCGCTCCGTTTGAAAACAGGATCAGCGGGGCGTCCGGGCCCGAACGAATCGGAGGCCGGTCGCGGCGGCGATGTCGACAGCGGCCGTTCCGTTGGCGGCGGGCGTGGCTTCGCCTGCGGCGGACCACGTCTGAAGGTCGGTCGAGCTTTCGAGGGCATACGTCCGGCCTGGAGTTCCCGAAAGCGTGCACCGGAATCGATCGGCCGCCCAGGAGGGGCTTGAGAAGGTGGCTGCGATGGCTGGCGTCACCAGCGTGTAGGGTTGGACGCCGAACCGGATGGCGACCTCGTCGGAGGTGACGACGTTGGTCGTTCCGGCGAGGCGGTTCGAGACCTTGAGCACGACGTCGTGGACGCCGGTGGCGTTGAAGCCCCAGTTGAAGTGCTGGTGCCCGCCGATCAGTTGCCGGAATCGATCCACATCCGAGATGCCGTCCCGCGAATTCATGGCCATGACCAGGTTCGCGAACGTGTCGAATTGCCAGACGAAGAAGTCACCCGGGCCCTCGACGCGGACGAGATTCACGGTGAATTGGGCATCATACACACCCGCTGGGACACCCTCGGCGGAGAATCCCAGATACATCAGTTGGGGATCCTGACTCTGGGGAAGGATCCAGAACGGGGAACCGACCGGTCCGAACACTTCAAAGCCGTCCGGCAACTCGATCCGTGCCGCTGTGGGAACATCAAGCACCGCGTTGGTGGAGGCGAGGTTGCTGGCGGAGTCGGCATCATGCACGACCAGCCCAAGGCGGTTCGATTCGCCCGGTCGATCCACGATGCGCAGGTCGACATGCTGCGTGCGCAGGATGATCGGGTCAGCGCCAGACGCCAACTGGGGCAGGGCGACGCACGCGACCGAGGCGGCAATCACGCGTAAGAGGGCAGACATCGGATCTGGATTGGAGGATCTAGCCCCCCGGCGTTTCCACCGGGGAGCTGCTTGGGTCAGGCAAACGATTCAACGACGCACGCTTCGGGCACCGAAGAGCAGCGCGGCGGTGCCGAGGCCGAGGAGCGCCCAGGTGGACGGCTCGGGCACGACCTCGAACCGGTAGGTCGCAGGCGCGCTGAGCTTGGCGCCGTCTGTGGCATGGATGCCCGCGGCCTCGAAGGTGACCTCGTAGGTGCCGGGTTGTGTGAAGCCGAGGTTGTAGTGTCCGTGGCTTCCCGGGATCAGCGAGAGCTGGTCATTGGGAGTGATCCCATCCGAGCTGCTGGCAAGCACCGTGGGTGTGCCAAAGCTCCCGACGCTCCAGATCGAGAAGGCTCCCGGTCCGTTCACCGCGGTGAGCTTCAGGCTGATGTTTCCGAGCCAGTCCGTGTCGGTCAGTTCCTCTGTTCCGAACCCGATGAACGGGAGTCCGGCGACTTGACTGGAAGGGATCACCCACGCCGGCGACCCGGCCGGCCCCAGAAGACCTGCAAAGGCCCCGCCGGGTGAGGTGAGGGATCCCGCGGTTCCAACCAGGAAGATCGCTTCATCGGGGGCATACTCAGCCTCGATGGGGAACTCCCGATGGACATGGAGATCGAAGTCTCCGGCCGCGTATCCGATGCCGATGTCGACGTGTCCGTCGCTGATGTAGGTCTGGGCGTGGGCGCCGACGGCGGCAGCCAACGCGATCGATGCAATGAGGGTCTTTTTCACGTTGTTGTCTGGTTTTCTGGATTCCTGTGCGGGAAAGGGGCAGGGGTCAATCCGGCGGCAGGGCAATGTTCTCGCCGCGGTCGACACGCTGCTTGAGCGCCGAGGCCTTGACCGCGACGACGTGGCCGCAGGCAAAAAGGTAACTCGCCGAACCGCTCGAATGGTCGGCGGTCGCGTTGCCGGTCCGATGCCGGTCCGGCTGGATGTCATCCGTCACCGCGGACCAACCCTTGAACCAGTTCCGGGAGTGGGTGTGGTCGTTGTAGATCGAGGCGTCCTTGCTGTCCGAGATCTCGAAGACGCTGATCGTCTCGGTCGGGTTCCGGAGTTGGTCGAGCCGGCGGAACGACTCGATCACGCGACCGAGGGGGTCGCGCCGGTCGACGGCCAGGTACTCATTGGGGATGTAGCTGGAGGCGTCGTTGGTGCGACGGATGCGGCCCTTGGGATCGGAGGGGCAGATTCGGATGGAGGCGACGTTACCGACGTAGGGAGCGAGGGTGTAGATCCACGAGACGTTCGTGGCCCCGCCATGGGTCGTCTCCGGGAAGTAGCCCCGGTAGTCCTCGGCGTACATCTGGATGCCGAGGCCGACCTGGCGGAGGTTCGACGTGCAGGCCGTCTGGCGGGCGCGGCTCTTGGCTGAGGCGAGCGCGGGCAGGAGCAGCCCGGCGAGGATGGCGATGATCGCGATGACCACCAGCAGCTCGATCAGCGTGAAGGCGCGCTGGCGCGCTCCGGGCTTTCCGGAGTCAGTATCAGGGCGGGAGATTTCCAGACGGGTTTTCAAGGCAATACCAAGGTGCGGAGACGGGAATGCAGAGAGGTTCGCGGCGAGGGACGAGGCCGGCAGGACGCAGGGAGGCTTCGGAAGGGCTGGGATTCCAGCGACGCGCCAGGACCTGCGGAGGAGGGTGGTGCCGGGAGCGGGTTCCTGGCACGGCCGTCTGCTTCAGACTGGAGGACCGCGACCGGGACGGTTCGGGGGATGACCGCGGTAAATCGGGGTCGAGCTGAGCCCATTGATCCATGCGATGCGGGTCGGCCGCCCGATCGGGGGCAGCTCAACGACGAGGGGCGCCGGTGCCCCCATCAGGAGGACGCAGAACCCACAGGAGGCTTCGTCGTGGTGGTGGGCTGGCTCAGTATCCGTGCCATCGGGGGCACCGGAGGTTTCGGGCGCCGGGTGGGCGCGATGGGCGTGGCCGCAGCCTGGGTGGGCATCGTGGGCCTGGCGAGGGCCGTCCGGCGGGTGCTGGTGGAGGCTGGGCGAGACGGCGGCGAGGGAGACGAGGAAAAGACCAAGGATCACGAGGACGGCGGCGAGCCGGCGTCCGAGCGGGATCTGGAGGTTCCTGTCCATGTGCAAATGCGTTGCAAATAAGCGCCCTCCAGCGCTCCTCCGCAAGTCTCTTGTTCAGGAAGTTGTCGGCCAAGCCTGGGCGCATCTTGACGCTGCCCCCGCGTCAAACGGGGCGGCAACGTCCTCGTTGCCCTCCCAGGCCGTTCTCCAAGGCGACGAGGACGTCGCCACCCCGTTCCCGCTCTCAAGCAGGGGCAGTGTCCCCATGCGACTGTCCTGCCACCCATTCCAACTCCAGACTTGAATCCAGCCTGCCCGCGCCCTCCCTTGACGGCATGTCCCGTCCAGTTCCGAAACGCCGGCGAGAGGAAGACCGGGAGAAGCGGCGCGCCCAGATCCTGAAGGC
The DNA here is from genome assembly GCA_965284395.1 of Limisphaerales bacterium. GTDB lineage: Bacteria > Verrucomicrobiota > Verrucomicrobiia > Limisphaerales > UBA9464 > UBA6176. The sequence goes on from OZ260084.1 coordinate 4,831,193, forward strand.
GGCCTCCGAGCTCTACGCGAAGAAGGGTCTCGAGAATGTCACGTTCGGGGACATCGCGCGCCGCGCCCGGCTCAGCCGGCCCTTGGTATACTTCTACTTTCCCGACCAGAGGTCGCTGTTCCTTGAGACCGTGCTCCGGGCCCATGAGGGGTTGCGGGCGCGATTCCAGGAGGCCGTGGCCGCCGGCCGCACCGGCATCGAGCAGATCGAGAACATCGGCCGGGCCTACGCCCGTTTCCAAAAGGAGGATCCGGCCGCGTTCCAGCTGTGCGCGATGTTCGATTCAAACCCGGGATGCGTGGCGGGGTCGGGGCCGGTGCCGGAATCGCTTCGGCAAAGCGAACTGGCGACGCACGGGATGTGCGCGCAGGCGATTGCGAACGGGATGGAGGACGGCTCGATCCGGAAGGACCTGGGTCGGCCGGACCGTGTGGCGGTGGTGTTGTGGGCGTGCGTGCATGGGATGGCGCAGTTGGGCGCGATGCGGGGTGCGGCGCTGGAGGAGATGACGGGGATGGACGGGGACGGTTTGCTGGAGGCGGGGATCGGGTTGCTGAGGGGGGCGTTGAAGCGGACTGGGGAGTGAGACTGGAAAAGGCGGTTGGATCCACAGATTACAGCGATTGCACGGATTGGAAGCCGGTTGAGAGGGGCTGTCGTCTCACCCCAAGGGTCGTATGGAAACAGCGACGCGGTGAAGCCTCTTCTCCCGGCCCATCTGTGAAATCCGTGAAATCTGTGGATCGTCCAACTGCGGCTTTCAGGCTGATTTGACATTCTGTCAGTATCTGACACTTTGTCAGCCATGCGGGCTTCACGCGTGGCGCACCTTGGCTTCTGGGTTGGATTGATCGGGCTCCTGGCTTCCCTGGGCTGCAGCCCACAGGCATCCGCCAACCGCAAGGGCGCCGGGTCGCCCACGCCCGGCGCGCCCGGTGCCGCCGCGGTTCCGGTGGTCGTCGAACCGGTCCGGCACTCGCGGGAACAGGAAGCGGTGGAGGCATCAGGTTGGTTGGCGTGGAAGGACGAGGTCCCGCTGGGATTTGTCGCGGGCGGCGTGATCGGCGAGGTGGCAGTGCGGGCCGGGGATCGGGTCCAGGCGGGCACGGTGCTGGCGCGGTTGCGCCCGGAGGAACTGGACGGGCGGCTCGGGCAGGCGAGGGCGAACGTCGAACGCTGGCGGCAGGATCTGGAACGCGGACGTCGGTTGCTGGCGACCGGCGTGATGACCCGCGAACAGGTGGAGCACCTCGAGACGGCGGTGGCCGACGGCGAAAGCCAATTGAAGGCGGCAGAGTTTGCCCGTCGTCATGGTGAGGTGGTGGCGCCGGCGGCGGGATGGGTGCTCGCACGAAGGGCCGAGCCCGGGCAGGTCGTGGCGGCGGGGGCACCGGTGCTGGATTTCGCAGGGGAGGTCGGTGGATGGCTGGTGCGGGTCGGATTGCCGGAGGGGGAAGTTCGGCGGTTGAAGGCCGGCGATCGGGGCGAGGCCTGGCTGGGTTCCGGCGGTGGTGCCGTGCCGGGTCGGGTGGCCCGGATCGCAGGCGGGGTGGACACAGCGACGCGTTTGGTGCCGGTGGAAGTGGAGCTGGAACGGGTGCCCGACGGAGCGCGATCGGGGTTCGCCATGAACGTCCGGGTCATGCCGGGCGAAGGCGAGGAGCGCGTGCAACTGGCGGCGTCGGCGCTCGTGGATGGGCGCGGGCGTGAGGCGTGGGTGTACCGGGTCGAAGGGGGCCGGGCACACCGGGCGCGAGTCCATGTGGATCGATTCGAGGGCGCGCGGGCCTGGGTCCGGAGCGACCTGCCACCCGGGAGCCGGGTGGTCGTCCGGGGGGTGGAGTTCCTGCGGGAAGGTTCCGCGGTGACCGAAGTGCCCGACGCGGGCGGCATGGCGTCGAACCGATAGGAGGCTTGGATGAAATTCGTGGAATTCTGGGTTCGCCGGCCGGCGTTCACGCTGGTGATGACGCTGTGCGTCATCGCGCTGGGATGGGTGAGCTTCACCCGGATTCCGCGCGCCGAGGATCCCTCGCTCCGGATCCCGGTGTTCAACGTCATCGTGGTCAGTCCCGGATGGAATCCGCGGGACCTCGAGGAGATCGTGGCCCGGCCGGTCGAGGATGCGGTCAAGGAACTGGAGGACCTCAAGAAGCTCCAGACGACGATCCGAGACGGGTTGGTGGTGGTGACCGTCGAGTTCGAGTACGGGACGGATCCCGACCGGAAGCACGACGATGTCCTGCGACAGGTCACCGCGACGCGGGACCGGTTGCCGGGTGGAGTAGCTCGGTTGGAGGTGAAGAAGGTCCAGACGATCAACGTGGCCTTGATGCAGGTGGCGTTGGTGTCGGAGACGGCCGGATACGACGTGCTGGCAGACCAAGCGGACCTGTTGATGCGGCGTTTGGAGTCGGTATCGGGCGTGCGGAAGGCGGAGCGCTGGGCTTACCCGGAGAAGCAGGTGGACGTCGTGCTGGATCCCGTGCGGTTGTCCCAGGCCGGCATCCCGGTGGGCACGGTGGTCGCGGCCGTCGGTGGCGATGCGCAGACGGTGGCGGGCGGAAGCGCGGAGTTGGGCGCGCGGCGGTTCACGATCAAGACGACCGGCGGATACGAGTCGTTGGATGAGATCGGAAAGACGCCGGTGGGAGGCGGGCCAGCCGGGGTGGTGCGCTTGCGGGACGTGGCGGATGTCTCGTGGGGATACGCCGAGCTCGAGCACATCGGGCGCTTCCGTGGCGAGCGGGCGGTGTTCGTCACCGCGATGCCGCAAAAAGGGGTGAACTCGCTGGCCTTGCGGGACCAGTTGTCGGAGCGGCTGGATTCCTTCGCGGGCGAGTTGCCGGCGGGGATCCGACTCGAACGCGGGTTCGACCAGGCCGCGAACGTCGAGGCGCGCCTCGGCCGGCTGGAGCATGATTTCCTGATCGCCTTCGGGCTGGTGCTTCTGACGGTGCTGCCGCTGGGCCTGCGGGCAAGCGTGCTGGTGATGTTGAGCATCCCCTTGTCCTTGGCGCTGGGCCTCACGCTGCTCATGCAGAGCGGGCATTCGCTGAACCAGCTTTCCATCGTCGGATTGGTGATCGCGCTCGGGCTGCTGGTCGACGACAGCATCGTGGTGGTCGAGAACATCGCGCGGTTGCGACGCGAGGGACGGAGCGCCGCCGAGGCTGCGGTGGTCGGGACGCGTCAGATCGCGGTGGCGGTGGTCGGGACGACGGCGACGCTGTTGTTTGCCTTCCTGCCGTTGCTGCTTTTGCCGGGCGGACCGGGGCAGTTCATCCGGGGGTTGCCGCTGGCCGTCGTCTATACCGTGGGCTCCTCGTTGGTGATCTCGATGACGGTGATGCCGTTCCTGGCTGGTCGGTTCCTGGGAGGCAACGCGCATGCGGACGAAGGCAACTTCCTGTTGCGGGCGATCGAGAAGGCGATCCGGGTGACATACCGACCGTTCCTGCACCGGGCGATGGCGCACCCTTGGTGGACGCTGGCCCTGACGGCAGCAACCTTCGCCGGAAGCCTGCTGCTGGTGCCTAGGATCGGGTTCAGCCTCTTTCCCAAGGCGGGAACGCCGCAGTTCGCGGTGCGGGTCCATGGTGGCGAGGGGAACTCCGTGGCGGCAACCGACGCCATCGTCCGCCAGGTCGAGGGGATCCTCGCGGCGACCCCGGAGATCGATTGGTGGTTCGCCAACGTCGGGCGCGGCAACCCGCAGATCTACTACAACGAGATCCCGGAGGAGCAGTCCGCCCGGATCGGCGATGTCTTCTGTTCATTGAAGCAATGGGATCCGGTCCGGAGCCCGGCGGTGCTCGAGGGATTGCGAAGGCGCTTCGAGGCGATTCCCGGAGCGCGGGTCCTGCTGAAGGAATTCGAGAACGGCCCACCGATCGAGGCCCCGATCGCGATCCGCGTGTTCGGCGAGGATCTGGGGCGCCTGACGGAACTCGCGGCTGGGGTTGAACAGGTCCTGCGAAGCACGGCCGGCACGGAATCAGTGGACAATCCGTTGCGGGTGCCACGCACCGACCTGCGGGTGCGCCTGGACCGGGCCAAGGCGGGCCTGATGGGCGTTTCCGAAGCTGAAGTAGACCGGGCCACGCGCCTGGCGTTCGCCGGCCTGGAGGCGGGTCGCGTGCGGGACAAGGACGGCGATGAGTTTGGAATCGTGCTGTCGCTCGGACGGGGTGACCGCGCGACGCTCACCAACTGGGCGAGGGCGTGGGTGCCGGCTAGCGGCGGACGCCAGGTGCCGCTCAGGGAGGTGGCGACGCTCGAGATGGAATCGGCGCCGCCCTTGATCCAACGCTACAACCGGGAACGTTCGGTGACGCTGACCAGCTATGTGGCGGCGGGTGAAAACACGGATCGGGTGACGCGCACGGTGGTGGACAAGCTGGAGGCCATGACGTGGCCGAAGGGTTACCGCTACGGACTCGGCGGCGAGGTGGAGAGCCGGAACGAGAGCTTCGCCGGCTTGGGCACCGCCGTGGTGCTGGCGATGTTCGGCATCCTGGCGGTGCTGGTGCTGGAGTTCGGGGACTTCCGGGGAACGATCGTCGTGGCGAGCGTGATCCCGCTGGGTGTGGTGGGCGGGTTGGTGGCCTTGCTGGCGACGGGCTACACCCTGAGCTTCACGGCCAGCATCGGCTTCATCGCGCTCATCGGAATCGAGATCAAGAACAGCATCCTGCTCGTCGACTTCACCAACCAGCTCCGCGCCGAGGGCGTGGAATTGCGCGAGGCCATCGAGCGCGCCGGCGAAGTGCGGTTCCTGCCGGTCGTGCTGACCACGCTGACGGCGGTCGGAGCCCTGATGCCCTTGGCGACGTCGCGGTCGGCGATGTACTCGCCGCTCGCGTGGGTGATCATCGGCGGATTGCTGAGCTCGCTCCTGCTGAGCCGGGTCGTGACCCCGGTGCTTTACTCGCTGCTGCCGCCGCGGGGGCGGTGAGGCCGGGGGGCTGGTTTCAAGTTTGAAGATTCAAGTTTCAAGGCCTTGGGGCGCCGGATTCGTGGTGGCCAGGGAGTTGGCGGGATCACCCAAGGGATCGTGATCGGGTCCGGTGGCTTCACCGAGCCAGCCCGCGACCTGGCCCGGCAGCAACGGATCGAGTTGATGGACGAGCGGGATGTTGCCCGGCGGATCCAGTCGGCGGGCGGTTGGTGGGATCCGCTGTTCCGGTCGGCTTTTGTCTCGCCATCGAAGCTGTGCCCGAAGTGTGGTGGTCCGCTGGTGGAACGGGTGGCGAAGCGTGGGCCTGGGTTCATACTTCGGCGGTTCCCCGGCATTCCGGGTAGCCGGTACAGCCCCAGAATTGGCGGCCGGAATGCTTGCCGGTCCTGGCCGTCCGCAGCGCCATGGGCTTGGCACATTGGGGGCACTGGGGGATGGGATCCGCCGGATTGGCCCGATCGGGCGGATCCTTCTGGGTGCCACGAGCGCGTTGGGCAAGGCGGGCTGTGGCTAGTTGCTCGCTGTAGCCACCGCCCTCGATGAAGGCTTCTTCCAGGGCGGCCAGCTGTTGGTCCAGGATCCCTCGCCCGCTGCGCGCAGCCTGGACCATCTGGTCGACTGTGCGGGAACGCGAATCGAGGAACTTCTCGCAGAACCAGACGGTTGCGTCGTAGATAAGCGTCGCAGTCTGGAAGCTGGCTAGCTGGCGGTAGTTGCCTGCTGGACGGAGGCGTCGGCGGCGGGTGGGTGTAAATCCGCCCTGAATATCAGGTGAGGGGCCGGTCATACGATGGGTTTGTCCGAAGGGGTTCGGCTACGAATCGGACGACGTCAAGGCGCGGAAATACGGTGCTTCGCCCGGCTACCAACGCCTGGGTCTTCCCTGAGCCGTATCCATGCGATTGAAGGCGGGGACAGGTTCACGCGGAGACGCGGAGACGCGGAGAAACGCCACTTGGAGGGGAGGCGGAGCAGTCACCGTTTGGTGAATAGTGTCCAACGTTGGAAGGTTGGGGACCCGCCCCTCTCTCCGCGCTCTCCGCGGCTCCGCGTGAGAATTCTGCTGCATGGATACGGCTGAGCAGGCTGAACAGGCGAGGGAACCCTGTTTCCCAGCCGTGGCGCGGAGGCGCAGGGGCGCTCCTGTCTACCGCGCCATGTAGAAGACCGCAGGCGCGGACGGTGGGAAGGGATCGCTGGCTTCGAGGGATCCGTCCCGCAAGAAGAACGGGCCCACCGGTTCCCATTCTTCGAGGTCGGTCGAACGGTGGAGGATGGCGCCGATCCAGTTGCCGGTGGCGCGGACGCGCACGGGTCCGGTCGGGGAGACGGTGATATCCGTGAGGGACAGGACGGTGGTGGATTCGAGGGAAAGGGTGCGCTCGGCGGACCAGGGACCGCCTAGGTAGCCGGCATCGACGGCTTGCACGCTCCAGTAGAGGCGTTTCACCGACGGAGGAATGCGCAGGTTCAGGAAGCGGTTGTGGCCGGCGTTCCCGGGGCGAAGCACGAACCGCCGACCCGACACGGCGTCGGCCAACGGGGACACGATTTCTGATCCGCCCGGGGTGATTCCGACCCGGAGGTTCCAGGTCAGTGACGGCGTGGGCGTGCGGTCGTCGCCTACGCCGGGTTGCCACTGGAATGCGATGCGTCCTGCCTGCACCGCGGCGCGCAGGCGCACGGGGCTGGAGGGTGGTCGGTTGGTCGGGCCGACGAAATTGCGGAAAATCTGGAGACTGGAAGGTTTGCCGTCGCCTGCGGCGACGACATCAAGTCGACCATCGAGGTCGGCATCGAACGGGGCCATGGTTGCGATGCCAGGGTGGACGCCATCGAGGAGTTCGATGCCGACCTTCTGGCCGGGCGCCGAGATGATCCGTGCAGGCGACCCGGGGAGGAGGACATCGGCGATGCCATCGCCATCGAAGTCCCCCGTCGGGAGAGCCGGGACGGGGATTGGGCCGACGCGCGAGTTCTCGATGGCCGTGGCGAAGCGATGGCTGAATGCGCCTTTCCCATCATTCCAGTAGATCCGCAGATCGATCCGTCCGTCATCGGTCCGGGTGGAGGTGACGATGTCGAGCGTCCCGTCGCCGTCGGTATCGGCGACGCCGACGCTGAAGTAACGTTCGGAAGCGAAGACGGACCGGTCGATTTCGATTCCGGGTGTTGACGTGTCGAAGCTCCCCGAGCCGTTGCCGGGGTAGAGGCGGAGGGTGGTCTGTGCCGCAGCAAGGGTGGTCTGATCCGCAGCAAGGGTGGTGGCCAGCAGCAGGTCTGGCCAGCCATCACCGTTGAAGTCCGCTGCGTTGACGGAACTGTCGTCGCCCAGGATGTCGAACGACTGCCTCAACTGGAGATTGACTCCGTGGGGACGTACCGAGAACGAGGGTAGCGCGGTGAGGATATGGTCTTCGATCCCGTCCACATCGAGATCCGAGACAACCGAATGCCGAATGTTCCGGCTCACCAAAAGGGTCGGTGGCAGGTTGGACGAGGAGTCGAGCCCAGCAGGTGATCCGAGATACAGACTGTGGCCGCTGAACTCACGATGGAGGAGCAGGTCTGGGAGGTTGTCGTGGTTCCAGTCCACCCACTGGCCGGCTGCGATATCATCCAGGGAGTTCCGGGTTGGGCACGTGGGGCACGGTTCTCCGGCGGACCAGTCCAGCGGCCCAGTGCCCGACACGTATGACGGGTCCGCGAAGGCGGCCCGGCGCAGCCATTGGACATCCATGAAGCCATCAGCTCCTGCATCGGCCACCGCCAGCGCGTGGGCTTCAGGATTCGCCTTGCCGTTGAGGGTGAAGACCGGGCGAAACCGCGGCAGTTGGACCAGCACGGCGGGCCCTTCGCTGCGGCCGAGCGAGTTGCTCACGACCAAGCGGGCCTGGAGTTGCGTGGCGGCCACCAAAGGTACGGGGATGATGGTGCCCAGTTGGACCGGGTTGCTCCCGGTGACCGGGAATGAGGGCGTCCGTTGATCGAACAGTGGAGGGACGCCCAGCTCGAACCAGCCCTCGGTCGAGAGGCCCAGCGCGTTGGCGGATCCCGTGAGTCGGAGGCCGAATCGATCCACGCTCGCCGTGGGCTGCAACACGGGTGAGCGAAGGTGGGCCGTGAAGTCCGCCGTCCGGCTCGAGAAACCGGAGTCGAAGAAGGCATGCTTGGCGGGGAGGAAGACCGTGTTCGGTGAGCTTGCCACGACCTCGAGATTTCCGAACAGGAGCGGGTCGGAGACGAGATAGCGGCCATCCGCGTCGGTGGAGATGCTCCACGGCGGGGTCTCTCCCCCGATCTGCTCGATGCGGATCTGGACGTTCGGGACCGCGGTGCCTTCGGGTGTGGTGACGCGGCCCGAGACGGTACTGGCGACGCACCGACTGCCAACGGCAGCGAATGCGAGGAGCGTGCCCAGGAAGACGGCGCCGAGATGGCGGATCCCGGCTGGGAGGTCTCGATAGGATGGAAGCACAGGTGTGGACATCGGTACTGATACGATGCTTGGCCGCGCCGCTCGTCCGCGCAAGCCGACGCCCGCAGGGTCGATCCCATAGGGAGACGTAGTGGCGAACCGTCCCCTCAGCCATGGGGAACCTGGTGGCCGACTGGGAGAGGACGTGGGCTCAGTTCAAACTGAGTTCCGTCCATCGCGCACAGATGGCCGCCCGGTTTGCGCTGCGGGATCTCTGCAGCAGGAACAGCCCGGGGAGAGCAAGCCCCAGCACGACCAGAGCTGCCAATAGGATCGCGCGAAACCTGGTCGGTCGTTTTTCCGATGGGGCCATGCGGTTCGGCTGCCGGGGATGTTCGGAGGTGTTTCGCTGCGTCACCGCGTCGCTGTTGGAAAAACCGGCCGCATCGCCGCTGGGCAACCCGCTGGCTCAACCCACGACGTCGACGATCGCCTTGATGACGCCGGTCTCGGGTTTGACCCAGTCGGGGAAGACGTCGGGGACGGCGTCCATGGGGGCGTGGTGGGTGATCCAGGGGTTCGTATCGATGCGACCCGTCCCGATGAGGTCGATGATGCGGGGGAAGTCCGGGGAACGGGCGTTGCGGGACGCCATCAGGGTCAACTCGCGTCGATGGAGGACGGGGGCGTGCGGCAATTCGAGCGGCGTCTGGGTGATGCCGACGTAGACGATGCGGGCGCCGTGGGCAGCGAATTCCATGGCGCGCACCATGGACCGGGCATTGCCGGTGGCGTCGATGACGACGTCGGCCATCTGGCCGTTGGTGAGATTGGCCAACGCGGTGAAGTCCGAGTCGTCGCCCCGGGCAAGGATCGTGTGAGGGACGTGCAGGCGGGAGCGGACGAAATCGAGTCGGGAGGCCTGGATGTCGAGGACGACGGTGTGGGCGCCCGAGAGGCGGGCGAACTCGACGACGGAGAGGCCAATGGGGCCGGCGCCGATGACGAGGACGGTCTCGCCGGGTTTGGGCTGGGCGCGGTCGACGGCATGGCAACCGATGGCGAGGGTCTCGACGAGTGCGGCCTGGTCGTGGGAGAGGGCGTTGGCGGGGTGGAGTTTCCTGGCCGGGAGGATGATCCGTTCGGCGAGGCCACCGTCGCACATGACGCCGAGGGTCTGGTGCTTCTGGCAGCAGTTGGTCAGGCCGCGTTTGCAGGCGTAACACTGCTGGCAGTTGATATAGGGCTCGACCGAGCAGCGGTCACCGGGCTGGAGGTGGGTGACATCCGGGCCGACGGCGAGGATCTCGACGCCGAGCTCGTGTCCAGGAATCCGCGGGTAGGAGAAGAACGGCATCTTGCCGAGGTAGCCGGAGAGGTCGGTGCCGCAGATGCCGACGCGATGGACGCGGACGAGGGCTTCGCCGGGACCGGGCGCGTGGGGTTCGGGAACGTCGAGACGGACCCAGGACAGGGGCTTTTCGAGTTGGAGGGCCTTCATGGGGAGATTGCGGTGATGGCGTTGGGGAGTGGGTTATCCACAGATTGCACGGATTACACGGATTGGATGGAGGGGTGGGTTATCCACAGATTGCACGGATTACACGGATTGGATGGAGGGGTGGGTTATCCACAGATTGCACGGATTGCACGGAATGTGGTTTGGGCCATGCCTCGTTCCGGTGTCGGGCAATCTGTGGAATCTGTGAAATCTGTGGACCCAAAAGGATCGGTCGAAGTCGGTGGAGGGGGTCAGTTGTTTTCGGGGAGGCCTTCCTTGTGGCCGAGGTTCTTGACGGGGGCGAAGAGGGCGTGGACCTCGGCGAGGAGATCGGCGTCGACGGGCTGGGAGAGCCAGGAGGCCCAGCGGCGGATGTTCTCGGGGTTGGCGGAGCCGGCGATGGTGGTGGTGATGTCGGGGTTGCCGCAGGAGAACTGGAGGGCGAGTTGGGCGATGTCGACGCCGCGGTTGGCGCAGAGTTGGGCGGCAGCGCGGGCGGCGGCCTTCACGGACTCGGGTTCCTTGAGCCAGGCGGGAAGGGGAGCGTTGGTGAGGAGGCGGGCGCTGAACGGGCCGGCGTTCATGACGCCGATGCCCTTGGCCTTGAGGTAGGGGACCGTTTCCTCGGCGAAGCGGGTGTTCTGGAGCGTGTACTGGTTGTAGCTCAGGACGCAGTCGACGTCGGTCTGGTCGCAGATGAAACGGAAGATCTTCTGGGGGTAACCGGAGAAGCCGATGAAGCGGATCTTGCCGGCGGCCTTGGCGCGGCGGAGCGCGGGGATGGTCTCGTCGACGATCTGCTGCATGGGGACGAACTCGATGTCGTGGCAGAGCATGATGTCGAGGTGGTCGGTGCGGAGGCGGTGGAGGCTGACGTCGATGGACTCGGCAACGCGTTTGGCCGAGAAGTCGAAGTGCTGGAGGTCGTACCGGCCGAGCTTCGAGCAGAGCGTGTAGGACTCGCGGGGAACGTCGCGGAGGGCGACGCCGAGGAGGACCTCGCTCATGCCGCGCCCGTAGAAGGGCGAGGTGTCGATGAAGTTGAGTCCGAGGTCGAGGGCGACGCGGACGCTCTGGACGGCTTCGTCGAGGGTGACGGAGCGGAACTCCTGACCGAGGGATGAGGCACCGAAACCGAGGACAGGAAGGTGGAGGCCGGTGCGGCCGAGGAAGCGTTTTTGCATGGCGGGTGGGTGACGGCGTGAGGTCGGGTTGGATGCTGGATCAGCCGATGAAGAGGGGGCGGAGGTGGCGACGGTAGAGGTTGTCGGTGACGTTGCGGCCGACGATGTCGGCGTGGCGGTCGAGGAGGTCGAGGTAGCGCTGGCCCTGCTTGGCGGCGAGCTTGAAGGAGACGTGGATGAGCTGGCGGAACCCGCTGTGGAAGCGGGGATCCGAGGGCTCGTGGCGGAGGGCGGCGGCGAACCGTTCGCCGTCCCATCCGTTGACCTCGTCGGCCGAGGGAAGGCGGGAACGGTCGATGTCGATGACCGAGGCGTACGGGGCGCAGAGTTCGTCGACGTGGTCGAGGGCGTAGAGGTAGATCTCGCGGGCGAAGGCGAGTCCTTCACCACCGGCCTCGGCGAGGCCGATCATCTCCTCGAGCCAGGTGGTCCCGGCGGTCTTGACGTGGACGCCGGCGCCGGTGCGCTTGAGGGCGCGGCGGATGATGGGATAGAGCGAGAACTTGTCCGAGCCGGAGTGGACGGAGAGCTTGAGGTTGGAGGGGAGTCCGTAGCGGGCAACGGCCCAGGCGATGACGGCGAGGTCGTCGTTGAACTCGCGTTCGAATTGGGCGAGGTCGCCGACGTAGTCGACACCCTTGTTGAAGCGGCCGGTGAACTTGGGTGCGATGGTCTGGACGGGGACCTTTTCGTCGGCCAGTGCGGCCAGGATCACGGCGAGGGCGGGCGGGGTCTGGGGTTCGTCCGTCTCGTCCATCGAGACTTCGGCGATGAACTTGCCGGCACCCTTCTTCGCCTCGATGTGTCGGTAGATGCGGCCGGCATCCGCAACGGCCTGCAGGAACCTGGAGGCGTACCGGGCGATTTCGTCGCGCGTGGTGAGGATGGGTTCGGTAGTGCCCGGAATGGCGACGGCACCGACGAGCTCGGGGTGGCGGGCGATGAAGGCGTCGACCTGGCCGGGTTCCGGGGCGCGGCCGATGCTGTCGGCGACGTCGATGGTGAAGAAGTCGGAGTAGGGAAGGAAACGGTCGACGGTCTCGAGGCGGATGTGATCGGCGTCGACGTGCCAGGAACCGGACCATTGGAGTGCGTCGACGGCGTTGCGGGCGGCGGCGAGGACGGAGGATGGGTTGGAGCCGATGAAGGTGTGTTCGCGGTTGGACTTGTTCCAGACGGGGACGACGGGGAAGCCATCCTTGGTGATCTGGACGCAGGCCTGGAGCTGGGCCTTGGCCTGATGGGCGAAACGATCACCGGTGCCGATGGAGTAGCGGGCGAGTTGGAGCATGGGAAGGATTGTGGGTGGTGGCGTGCGATGCGGTTCAGCGACAGGCCGGCCGGGGAACGAGGGGGCCGGGATCCCGGCGTCCATCGATCCGGACGGACTGAGCGTGAAGGAATCTGGTGGGCAGCGGAGCCACTGGACGGCCACTTGTTTGCGGCTTTGTGGCCCCGGGTTCAACCGTCGTTTTTGGGGCGGGTGCAGCTGGCGGGCATCAAGCCAAGGCCGACAACGGGGTGGAGCGAGACTTCGTCGAGCCGGTCCGGAGACCGAAGTTTTCAGTTTCAAGATTCAAGGGCCTTGAAACTTGGGGCTCCCGAACAGCTCGTGGGGATGCTCGCCCCATCGATGGAGGTGGTGGCGAGCCCAAGTTCTGGCTCCACCCGGGGCGAGGGCGTGCGTAGGTTGCCGGGCGTGATGCAAGGGCGATGGCCGAACTGGGCGGGACGGGTGTTGGCGCTGGCTTTCTTGCTGGCCGGCGCGACGGGTTGCAGCGTCCTGCACCCACGGAATCCGCTTCCCGCGGAGTATTCCGGGCGCGCAAGTCCGGCGGGCTACCACGGCATCCGCGACTGGGGGGATCATTTTAGCCCGATCCTGCAACACAGCGTCGAGACGGCGCTGCGGGCCGAGTCCCAAGCCGGCAACGAGCTGGGGAAGACGCCGATCCAGTATCTCGCGTTGTCCGGCGGCGGCATGAACGGGGCGTTCGGCGCGGGCTTCCTTTGCGGCTGGTCGCGCCATGGCAACCGCCCGACGTTTGATTTCGTGACCGGGATCAGTGCGGGCGCATTGCTCGCCCCATTTGCCTTCCTGGGCGCGGAACAGGACGGGGCCCTGCGCGAGATCCACTCGAACCTGAAGCCCGAGGCGCTGTTCCGACGCAAGGGCCTGTTGCGGATCCTGCGGGATGACTCGGCCCTCGACACGACGCCACTGCGGGAGTTGCTCGGTCGTTACGTGACGGAAGACTTCCTCGCGCGGGTCGCGGCCGAGCATCGGCGGGGCCGACGCCTGTGGATCGGGACGGCCAACCTCGATGCGCATCGGCCCGTCATCTGGGACATGGGAGCCATCGCCGCGAGCGGGCAACCCGACGCGGTGGACCTGTTCATCCAGGTGATGATGGCGTCGTCGGCGGTTCCGGGTGCGTTCCCGCCGGTGTACTTTCAGGTCGAGGTCGGAGGCGAGGTGTACGACGAACTGCACGTCGACGGCGGCGTGGGACGGCAGGCGTTTGCCTACGGACCCGTGCTGCATCTCGACGAGATCCGCAAGCAGTTGGATGAGTTGGGACGGCAACGTCCGTCCGAGCTGTACATCATCCGGAACGGGGACCTGGGCAGCCACTATGATCCGGTGAAACCCAAGGCCCTTCCAATCGTGATGAACTCACTGCGCGCGCTGACGCATCATCAGGCCGAGGGCGACTTTTACCGCATGTTCGCCTATGCCTCGCGGGACAAGTGTGAGTTCAACCTGACGGGAATTCCCGCAGCCTACGTTCGGAAGTCGACGAAGGAGTTTGATCCGGGGGAAATGAAGCGGTTGTTCGAACTCGGGGAACGGATGGGCGCGGCGGGCGGGACATGGATCCACGCCCCGTGGGAGGAATTGAAGATGCCGGTGGGTGGGGAGACGCCGTAGGTGGATTGCGGTCCGGGCGTCATCCCACTCGCCCATCGTCCAGTCCGAGAGGATGGGCACGGTGGAGATCGTTGGATCGTCCATCCGGCTGGGCCAGCCATCGGGCACGAGGGTCTTCAGGAAATTGGGATCCGGAGACATCAGTGATGATTCGTCCAGGCGACGGGGCACCCACCAGAACAGGACGGTATGACAGGCAAGCAGGGAGTGGGGGAGGGGGGGCTTCGTCGCGCATGCAGGCCGGGTGCCCTCACTTGGCGAAGATGATGATGCGCCGCGTGGGGGCACGCGGCCTACAGGGGGGCACTTACCCGGCGATGCTGGTGGAGCGCCACTGGCGCAATGCCCACGGATGGGGCATCCTGAAGACATGCGAAACGGATGGATGCGGGGATGGATGGCGTTGGGCTGGGTTGGATTCCTGGGATTGGTTCTGTCCCTTGCGGCGGGGGCCGATGGGAAGGAAGCTGGCCGGGTGAATACCGAATCGAAGGGCGGCACGAACAAGCTGGAGACGGCGACGCTGGGCGGCGGGTGTTTCTGGTGTCTGGAAGCGGTCTACGAACGCCTGCCCGGAGTGAAGGGCGTGGTGAGTGGGTATGCCGGCGGTCGCGTGGAGAATCCCTCCTACCGTCAGGTCTGCAATGGTGACACCGGCCACGCCGAGGTGGTCCAGGTCGAGTTCGATCCGGCCGTGATCTCGTATGAGAAGATCCTGGAGGCTTTCTGGGCCATGCACGATCCGACGACCTTGAATCGCCAGGGAGCCGACGAAGGCACGCAGTACCGGTCGGTCATCATGTATCACTCGCCGGAGCAGTTGGCCTTGGCGGAGCGGTCGAAGGCAGTGGCCAATGGCACCCGGTTCAACGGCAAGATCGTCACCGAGATCGTCCCGCTCCCGAAGTTCTACAAGGCGGAGGAGTACCATCAGGATTACTTCCGCAATCACCCCGGACAGCCCTACTGCCAGGCCGTGATCGCGCCCAAGCTCCTGAAGCTCGAGAAGGGTGGCGTGGTCCCCAAGAAGTGATCGAGGCGGGGCTCCGTTGGGGCGAGACTCCGGCGAGCCGCTACGGAGACGGGAGTTTTCAGTTTTCAAGTTTGAAGCAGGCTGGAATCGGCTCATGAGGACACTCGCCCCACCGCGCCCTGGGCGCAGCCTCCCGATGAACCTGTGGATCGCGGGTTTCTGGATGCTGCTGGGATTGGGCCTTGGTCCGGTCCGTGGAGCGACGCCGGAGAGGCCCAACGTGGTGTTCATCCTGGCGGATGATCTGGGATGGGGGGAGTTGGGCTGCTACGGACAGACGAAGATCCCGACGCCGAACCTGGATCGGTTGGCGTCCCAAGGAATGCGCTTCACCCGGCATTACAGCGGAGCGCCGGTGTGCGCTCCCTCGCGCTGCGTGCTGATGACGGGGCGGCATCTGGGCCACGCCGAGATCCGGGGAAACCGACAGGCCAGCGTGGATCAACCCCAGTTCCAGGAGGGACAGCAACCACTGTCGGTCGATGCCATCACGCTGGCGATGGCGTTCCGGAAGGCCGGGTACGCGACGGGCGCGATGGGCAAGTGGGGGTTGGGACCGGTTGGCAGCACCGGGGATCCGAATCGCAAGGGCTTCGACCTGTTCTTCGGTTACAACTGCCAGGCGGTGGCGCACAGCTACTACCCATCGAACCTCTGGCGCAACGCGGAGTTGGTGCCGCTCAACCGCAAGCCCGTCCCCGGCCACCAGCGTCAGCCTCAGGGAGAGGTCCGCATGGAGGACTGGATCGGTGAGGAATACGCGCCGGAACGGGTGGTTGCGGAGGCCGAGCGGTTCATCGAGGAGCGGAAGTCCCAGACCTTCTTCCTTTATCTCCCGTTCACGGAACCCCACGTCGCGATGCATCCGCCGAAGGAAGCCGTCGAGCGGTTTCCCCGGGAATGGGATCCGGTGCCGTATCGGGGCGAGAGTTCCTACCTCCCGCACCCGCGCCCGCGTGCGGCCTACGCCGCGATGATCGCCGGCCTGGATGATCACGTCGGCCGGGTGCTGGCAGCGCTGGACCGACACGGGTTGGCCGGGCGGACCCTGGTGATCTTCACGAGTGACAACGGCACGACGCACGCGGGGGCGACCAACAGCCCGTTCCACATCGGAGGCGTCGATGCCCGGTTCTTCAACAGCACGGCGGGCCTGCGGGGTTACAAGGGCAGCGTGTATGAGGGTGGGATCCGGGTGCCGATGATCGTCCGGTTCCCCGGGAAGGTGAAGGCGGGGACCGTGAACGATACGCCTGGGTACTTCGCGGACTGGTTTCCGACGCTGTGCGACGCGGCCGGGCTGGAGAAGCCGTCCGGTCTGGATGGCGAGAGCCTGTGGTCGGTGATCACGGGCAATGGGGCCATGGCCGAACGACGTCCGATGGTCTGGGTGTTTCCGGAGTATGGTGGTCAGGTCGCGGTCCGGATGGGGCCGATGAAGGCGGTCCGGCAAAGGCTGGCAACCCAGGCCCCGGGACCTTGGGAAGTCTACGACATCGCCAAGGACCCTAACGAGGGCCAGGACGTGGCGGCGACGAGGCCCGAGGTCATCCGGGCGGCCGAGGAGATCCTGCGGCGCGAGACCGATGCGAACCCGAGGTTCCCGGTGCGGATCCCGGGTGTGGGCCCGTAGGAAAGCGGGTTGGACAACGGCGGCGTGGGTGGTTGGATGGAGCGGGGACCCCATGAGAGATTCGAGCCATCATTACGCGGCGCAGCGTCGGCACCTGCTGGATCGTCGAGGATTCCTGGGCCATGCGGCGACGTCGCTGGGTGGGGTGGCGCTGGCGAGCCTTCTGGGCCGCGACGGCTTGCTGGCTGGGGTTGAGCCGCCGCTGATCGACCCGGCGCGTCCGTATGCTCCAAGGCGTCCTCACGCGGTCGCGAAGGCCCGTCGGGTGGTCGTCATCTTCTGCGCCGGTGCCGTCAGCCAGTTGGAGACCTGGGACTACAAGCCGGAATTGATCCGGCATGACGGGAAGCCGATGCCGGGTGGCCCGGCGGTGACGTTCCAGGGGCCGGCGGGGGAATTGGCCCGGCCGCAGTTCGAGTTCCGACCGCGGGGACAGTCGGGAAAGATGGTGTCCGACCTGATTCCGCACCTCGCGGAATTGACGGACGACATCGCGTTCATCCACTCGCTGACCAGCAAGAGCAACACGCACGGGCCGGCGGAGAACTTCCTGTCGACGGGTTCGGTCCTGGATGGCTTTCCCAGCCTGGGTTCGTGGGTGAGCTACGCGCTCGGCAGCGAGAATCAGGACCTGCCGGCTTACGTCTCGATCCTCGACCCGCGTGGCGTCCCGCAGAATGGCGCGAACAATTGGGGGCCCGGCTTCCTGCCAGCGGCGTTCCAGGGGACGACGTTCAGCGTCCAGGATCCGGTGCGCCACCTGTCGGCTGCCGGCGTGGGACCGGAAGCGGACCGCGCGGCCCGGGCGTTGCTGCGGGAGTTGAATGATCGTCACCTCGAACAGAATCCGGGCGACGGCAAGCTGGCGGCGCGGATTGCGAGCTATGAACTCGCCGCGCGGATGCAGATGAGCGTCCCGGAGATCAGCGATCTGTCGACGGAACCGGCCCACATCCTTCGGAGCTACGGCGCGGATGACACCGCAAACCCGACCAAGGCGGCCTTCGCGAAGAACTGCCTCCTGGCGCGGCGCCTGATCGAGAAGGGCGTGCGGTTCGTTCAGTTGTTCAATGGGGCGTACGCGAGTGGTGGGGAGTTGAACTGGGACGGCCACAGCAAGCTGAAGGAGCAATACCTGCGGCACGCGTCGATCCTGGATCAGCCGGCCGCAGCGCTGATCCGTGACCTGCGCCAGCGCGGCTTGCTCGAGGATACGCTGGTGGTCTGGTGCACCGAGTTTGGTCGGATGCCGTTCTTCCAGAAGGGAGCGGTCGGGCGGGATCACAATCCGGACGGATTCACCTGCTGGATGACGGGAGCGGGAGTCCGGGGCGGCGTGAGCCACGGGGTGACGGACGAACTGGGGAAGAAGGCGATCCAGGACGTGCATCCCTTGTACGACCTGAATGCCACCATCCTGCACCTGCTCGGGTTGAATCACGAGCGGTTGACCTACGAGCACAACGGCGTCCAGCGGCGGTTGACGAACGTGGAAGGGGAAGTGATCCGGGAGATCCTGGGGTAACAGGCGCATCCGGACGGTACCTTCGGAGGGGGTGGGGCGAGCTGTAGGCCGCGTGCCCCCACGCGGCGCAGGTTCAACCCCGCCGGGTCGGGGCACCCGGCCTTCAATCAGGGCCGCCGCTTCGAAACGAGCGACCGCTCCGTCCGACGCCGGCGGGCCGCGTCCAGATAGGTCATGCAAACGGGAGCGGCTGGATTCGGGGTGGCTTCGGATCGGCGATCGTCGATAGGCTCGCCGGGTGGCGGTTGGACGGCAGCCCGTTGAAGGCGCGGATGGGTCGGGGTCCGTTCCGGTGGTGGCGGATCACGTGCTGATCCGGCGCATCGGGGCAGGAGCCTATGGCGAGGTGTGGCTGGCGCGGAATGTGACGGGGGTGCACCGGGCGGTGAAGGTGGTATGGCGGGCCCGGTTCGAGCATGAACGGACCTACGAGCGGGAGTTCACGGGGTTGCAGCGGTACGAGCCGATCTCGCGTCTGCACCCGGGGCTGACGGATGTGCTGCAGGTGGGGCGGGACGATGCCGCGGGATACTTCTACTACGTCATCGAGTTGGCAGATCCGGCGGATGACGGGGCCAGCAAGGGGATGGAAGGCTATGTCCCGTTGACGTTGGGCGAGCGGGTGAGACGTGCCGGACGGCTGCCGGTCGGTGAGTGCGCGCGGATCGGGGCGGCGGTGGCCGAGGCGCTGGGATTCCTGCACGATCAGGGGTTGGTGCATCGGGACATCAAGCCGTCGAACATCATCTTCGTCGGGGGACAACCGAAGCTGGCGGACATCGGCTTGGTGGCAGGGGTTGGCGATGCGCGATCGTTCGTGGGGACGGATGGCTACATTCCGCCTGAGGGCCCGGGATCACCTGCGGCGGACTTCTTCGGGCTGGGGAAGGTCCTGTACGAGATGGTGACCGGAAGAAACCGGTTGGATTTTCCGGACCTGCCGCGGGAGGTACTGGACACGCCGGATGCGGCAGCGTTCTCGGAGTTGAACGAGATCATCCTGCGTGCGTGCGCGCCGGAGCCCGCGCAGCGGCATTCTTCGGCGGCCGAGTTGCGCGGCGAGTTGCTGCTGGTGGACGCCGGCCGATCCGTGCGGCGGTTGCGGCGGAATGCGCGCATGGCGGCGACGTGGCGGAGGCTGGGCCTGGCGGCCGTGGTGCTGGGATTGCTGGGGATGGTGGGGCTGATGTTCGAGCGTCGGCAGGCGTCCGAGGCACGGGAGCGGGCTGCGGCCGAGGCCCGGCAGCGCAGGTTGATCGAGGAGAAGGAGCTGGCGGCGCGGCAGAACCTGTACGCCGCGGACATGAATCTGGCCCAGCAAGCGATTGATTCGGGGAACTACGGGCGGGCGGAGGAACTGCTGGCGGCGTACCGGCCCGGATCTGGATCGTCTGACTTGCGCGGATTCGAATGGCATCACCTGTGGCATCGGGTGAGGGGCGACAGCCAGGGCGTCCTGCGCGGGCATGACCAGGTGGTGTCGTCGCTCTTGCTGGGAGCAGATGGAAAATCGGTCTTCTCGGGGAGCTTCGACGCGACCATCCGGGAATGGTCCATCGCCGAGCAGCGTGAGGTTCGCCGTTGGACCCTTCCGGGGTGCGCAATCATGACCATGGCGATGGATGCGGGGGGCACGCGGATCGCCGTGGAAGGCGGCAATCGTCCCATGACGGGGGTGCTGGACCTCGCGTCGGGCTCCTGGGTGACGAACAGCGGTTCGGCTTCGCCGAGCATCCAGTTTGCACCGGGGGGCGGGCAGTTGGTGCGCGGGGCCCGGATGCTTCTCTTCGAGACGAATGGTGTGGTGGAGGTGGTGGACCGTCGGTTGCGGGTGTTGCGGACGCTCTCCGAGTCGGGCGGGCGGGCGTGGTTCTCGCCAGACGGACGGCTCCTGGTGACGGGTTCCTGGGGAAGTGCCTTGAAGCTGTGGTCGTGGCCGGGGCTGGAACCGGCGGGAGAGTTGCCGGGCGCCGGAATGGTTTTGGGCGTGTCGTTCTCACCGGATGGGACGCGGATGGCGAGCGGGTCGAGGGATGGTCGGTTGATCCTCTGGGATGTTCCCGGGCGGCGACGTCTGCACGAGAGGAAGACCCACGAAGGCACCATCGTCTGGACGGTGGCCTTTTCGCCCGATGGCAAAAGGCTGGCGAGCGGGGGGAATGACCAGGCGATCCGGATGTGGGATTCGATTTCGCTGGAACCGCAGGAGGTCCTGCGCGGGCATGGAAGCGAGGTCTGGTCGGTGCTGTGGACACAGGACGGTCGGCAGCTCGTTTCGTGCGGCAAGGACCAGACCATCCGGTTCTGGAACGCGATTCGTGGTGCGCCGCCGGTGAGCTTCCCGGACGTGGCGGCGAAGCCGGCATTCTCGCCGGACGACCGCTTTCTGGCGGTTCGGCGGCACGGGCGGGGGGTGTCCATCGTGGAGCTCGCGACCGGCCGGACCTTGAGGGAATTGGATGCGGCGGACCTCGGCGGATTCTCTGCGGACGGCCAGAGCGTTGCGGTGCTGCGCGATGATCGGACCTTTGAACGCCGGGCGGTTGCGGACGGACGGTTGCTGGAGGAGCGGGTGGTGGGCATTCCGGCGGGTCCGTTCACGAAGCGCTTGCTGTCGTCGGACGGAAGGTGGTTGGTGGTGGGGCGGGAGAACGGCGAAGTGGTGGTCGAGGAGATGGCGCCCGGCGGGAGGGTGCGCAGAATGGACGGACACCGGATGATGGTCGTGTCGCTGAATGTTTCGCCGGAAGGCACGCAGTTGATGACGGGGTCGTTGGATCGGACAGCGCGGCTTTGGAATCTGAAGTCGGGCGAGCTGCTCGCGACGCTCGAGGGGCATCGGATGGCGGTCGCATCCGGCGCCTACGCCACCGATGCCCGATGGATGGCGACGGGGAGTTGGGACGACACGGTGCGCCTTTGGGACGCGGGGAGCCGTCGGGAAGAAGCCGTCCTCGGCGGCCACTCGGCATCGGTCCATGCCGTCGCCTTCGCGCCCGACCAACGGACGCTCGCGGTGCTCAGCGGCGGCGGGGTGCTGAAGTTCTGGAGTCTTGCGGCACGACGTGAGGCTGGGGTGATCGGTTTCGACGGTGGGCCGGGGTTGGGATGGCTGGGATTTTCGCCCAGCGGCGAGTGGCTGGCTGTTGTGGCCTCGTCGGGAAAACTGACCCTGCTGCGGGCACCGAGGGAGTCGGAACAGAATCTTCGTTAGATTTCGGGAGATCGGGCGAAAGAGATACTGAATGGGGGGGGATTCCACAGCGATTCGGGAGATCCGACAGCATCGGAAGCTGTCCGGGGGCCTGGAGGCCACGCGTCAGAGCCTGCTGACGCGCCTGAAGGACCACGCGGACCACGAGGGCTGGCAGCGGTTCTTCGACACCTACGGCGGGGTGATCCATGGCCTCGCGCTCAAGGCCGGGCTGTCCGCGACCGAAGCAGAGGAGGCGCTGCAGGAGACCCTCGTCTCGGTGGCCCGCGAGATGCCGGGTTTCCGGTATGATCAGGCGAAGGGGTCGTTCAAGGGGTGGTTGTTCCAGATCGCGCGACGACGGGTGGCGGATCAGTTCCGCAAGCGCGAACGCCAGCAGCGGCACGAGTCGGCTCCGGGACTCGACATGGGGGAGATCGTGGATCCCACGTCAGAGGCCCTCGGGCGTGCCTGGGAGGAGGAGTGGCGTAGGAACCAGCTCCAACTGGCGTTGGAGCGGGTGAAGGCGAAGGTGTCGCCAAGGCAGTGGCAGATGTTCGACCTCGCGACGCTGCAGGAGTGGCCGACGGACCGGATCTGCGCGTTGCTGGGCGTGAATGCCGCGCAATTGTACATGGCCAAGATGCGCGTGGGACGAATGCTCAAGGCCGAGGTGGAGGAGGGTTGAGCCTGAAAGCGGCAGTTGGATCCGCAGATGGCGCAGATGACGCAGATAATGAGGAGCATGGATCGGGCGTGCCGTTCACCCGCAAGGTAACGTCTGCGCGAGCCTCGGGTGCTGGCATTTCTGCCCTTCCATCTGCGCAATCGGCGCCATCTGCGGATGAATGAACTGCCGATTCCAGGTTGAAGCCCGTAGCCGAGGTGACGGGGCGGAGCTAGGGTAAGTTCCCAAATTCCAGAACTCCGTTGTGTAGGCCGCGTGCCCCCACGCGGCGGTTCACGATCGACGCCGGGTGAGGGCACCCGGCCTTCAATCAGGGCTTGAAGCTGAAAACCTGGGGCTCCCCGGGAACTCCAAACTGGGAAACGGGCTGGGTCATCCGTAGGTTCGCCCGGCATGAAGCCTTCTTCGCGGATGATCTACGGGATCATCCTGGCCAGCTTCTTCGTTTCGGGTCTGGCAGGTCTCGTCTACCAGGTGGTGTGGACGCGTTACCTCTCGCTCTTCCTTGGGCACACCAGCTATGCGGTGATGGCGGTGCTGGTGGCGTTCATGGGAGGCCTGGCCATCGGGAATGCGTGGCTGGGTCCCAAGGTCGACGCGGTCCGACGGCCCTTGATGCTGTATGCATGGCTGGAGTTGGGGATCGGATTCTACGCGCTGCTTTTCCCGGTCTACTACGGCTTGCTGGAGGGGGCGTTTCCTCGCCTGGTTTCCTCGATGCAGCCGGGCGCCGGGATGCTGCTGGCGTTGAAATTCGGCTTTGCCCTGGTAGCCATCCTGCCGCCAACGGTGCTCATGGGGGCAACCCTTCCGGCCTTGACCCGGTACGTGACCCGATCGTTGTCGGAGTTGCGTGGGCGGGTGGCGGCGCTCTACGCGATCAACAGCTCCGGGGCAGTGGTGGGGGTGCTGCTGGCGGACTGGTGGCTGATCCCGGCCCATGGCCTTCCCGCCGTGGTCTGGATGGGCGCTGCCATGAGCCTCGTGATCGGTGCGACGGCGTTGGTGCTCTCGATCGCCGAGGAAGGGGCGATGATGCCGGGCGTGCCTCACGCCGCGGGCGCAGCGGTGAAGGCAACACCGGAAGAGAACGAACGGTACACCCCGACGCAGATGCGGCTGGCCGTGCTGGCGATCGGGATCTCGGGATTCGTGGCGATGCTGTACGAGGTGGCCTGGACGCGGTTGCTGGGGCTGGCGCTGGGTTCCACGACGCATGCGTACTCGCTGATGCTGGTGACCTTCATCGCAGGAATCGCCGCCGGCGGTTGGATCATCTGCCGTTGGAAACCCAGGGTGGATACGCTCTCGGCCTTCGCGTGGGCAGAGGTGGGGTTGGGTGGATCGCTACTGGCATCGATCTTCTTCTATGAGCGCCTGCCCTACTGGTTCATCCGGATCGCCGGGCATCTGAACCGGACGCCGGAGACTTATCCGGTCTATGAGTTGGTGCAGGGCCTGGTGTGCTTCGGCGTGATGTTCGTTCCGGCGGTGTGCCTCGGGACGACGCTGCCCTTGGCGAGCCGGGTGGCGACCGTGGAATTGGCGCGGACGGGACGTTCGGTGGGAGGGGTGTTCGCGGTGAACACGCTCGGGACCGTGCTGGGTGCGGTGCTGACCGGATTGGTGCTGTTGCCGCGATTGGGATTGGCGATGACGTTCGGCCTGGGGATCGGCCTGAACCTCGCCGTGGGCCTGCTGATCCTCGCGTGGGGACGACGTCCGGGCTGGAACATGGCGACGCTCGCCGCACCCGGGTTTGCTGTCGTGCTGGCGCTGGTGGCTTCGGCCCAGTTCTCCGAGGGATGGGATCGCTCGCTGGGCTTCGGCGCGTGGCGACTGCCGGTCGTGCCGCAAAGTTGGGAAGCCTTCGAAAAACTGGGACGTGAGATCGTGCCCGTCTATGGGAAGCACGGGGCCGGTTCGACGGTCTCCGTGGTACGGCAGGGCGAACTGGGCGCGGGTGGGTTCCTCAGCCTGCGCGTGAACGGGAAGCCAGATGCGAGTTCCGGGAGCGACATGAGCACCCAGATGCTGCTCGGGCACGTGCCGATGCTGCTGCATGAGAAGGCTACGGACGTGCTCGTGATCGGTTGTGGCAGCGGCGTGACGGCGGGATCCGTCTTGCAGCATCCGTCGGTGGGACGGTTGGACCTGGTGGAGATCCTCCCGGAGGTGGTGCATGCGGCGGACAAGTACTTTTCGCCATACAACAATCAGGCCTTCCGTGACCCAAGGCTCCGGGTGCACATCGAGGATGCAAAGACCTTCCTGAAGACGGCCCCGGTGAAGTACGACGTGGTGGTGGCCGAGCCCTCGAATCCCTGGATGGCGGGGGTGGCGGCGGTTTTCAGCCAGGAGTTCTACCAGGATTGCCAGGAGCGCTTGAAGCCGGGTGGCGTCGTGGTGCAGTGGCTGCAGGCCTACGAGACCGATGACTCGATCTTCGACATGGTCGTGGCCACGTTCGGCTCGGTGTTCCCGCACATGAGCCTGTGGGAGGTGGGTTCGGGCGACGTCCTCCTGATGGGCACGACCCAGCCTTGGGAGCCCGACGTCGAGGCAGCGGCCCGCCGGTTCGCGGAGCCCAAGGTCGCGGCCGACCTGGCGCGGGTGCACTTCACGCGCTTCCCAATGATCCTCGCCCTCCAGCACGTGGCATTTGGCGACGCCGCCCATCTCGCACCCAACGGCACGCCCCTGCACAGCGACCTCCATCCCCGACTCGAATACGCCGCCGAACGCGCATTCTTCGCGCGGCGTTCAAGCAACAAGTTCCGTCGGGTAAGCGAGCTGCGATCGGCCCGCCCGCGGACACTCCTGTCGAAATGGCGGGCGGCTCATCCTCAGGAACCGCCGGACGCTCCGGCGTACCTGACGGGGATCATCCAGTCCGGGATGCTCGATGCGACGGTGAACCGGGGCTACCTGATGAGGTGCCTCGCGGTGCAGCCGACCAACACCTTTGTCCTCAAGGCACTCACCGAGATGGCGGGACAGTCTCCGGCGGGCGATGCGGAGATGGAACGTTTGGCGACTCGACCCGAGATGCAGACGGAGGAGGCGCTGCGGGACGTGAACATGTTGCGGCAGTTCACGGGTTTGCTCCTGCTGGTGCATCGCGGGCAGCGCTCGGCCTTCTGGCTGTACCCGAATGAGGACGTCGAGTTGTTCACGCGGGTGGCCGTGAAGCTGGATGAGTCGGACCGGCGGTTGCATCAGTTCCATCTCGCAGAGGTGTTGTGCGACCGGGGCAAGATCGACGAGTTCCAGCAGGTGGCAGCGGCGGCCTTTGCGCCCGTGCCGGGCGCCGGACCGGGCGCGGGGGGCTTGGTCCGGGATCCGGATGCTCCCTTGATCGTCCTGGCACGGTTGCTCGATCTGCATCTGGGACGCCGTGATCCCAAGGCAGCCCTGGGTGCGATCGAGATGGCAGCGCGCTCGGGCCTCGTACGCGAGGCGGATGTGGATCGTGTTCCGCGGTTGGGCATGCTCGTGCGTCGCGTCCAGGCCGAGAACGCAGCTCCGGCACCGCGTTGATGCCCATCGCAACGGCCCAGCCTCAACCGGGGCGGCAACGTCTCCGTTGCCATCCAGATGAGCCTTCTCCGTGGCTCCGCGTGAACCGGTCCCCATCTCAACCGCATCGATACGGCTCAGTGCTCCGGTTCGTCGTGCTTGCGGAAGAGTGGGAGCGAGAGCTTCCAGCGGATGGCGGCGAGCCGGAGGGAAAGGACGATGAGGATGCCGGTGGCGGCGGCTTCGTTTTCTGGCCATCCCACCCGCCGGAGGAGCGCGAAGGCGGTGGCTCCCGCCGCTGCCGCCGTGGCGTAAAGGTGGATCTCGCGTCGGAACACGAGCGGGATCTCGCGCATGAGGATGTCGCGGACGGCTCCGCCCGCGACCCCGGTGGTGACCCCCATGGCGACGACGATGACCGTCGATTCAGGAAGGTCGCGCGCCGCGAGGACGGCAATGGCCTTGCGGCTGCCGAGAATGGTGAACAGGGCGAGACCCGCGGCATCGGCGGCCTGGAGGACGGACCCCGGGAACTCGAATCGGCGCGCGGCGAAGAAGGTGAACACGGCCGCCACCAGCACCGTGAAGAGGTAGTTGCCATCGCGGATCCAGAAGACGGGAAGGTCGCCTAGGATGACGTCCCGCAATGTGCCACCACCGAACGCCGTGACGGTGGCCAGGACCATGACGCCGAAGAGGTCGACCTTGCGGCCTGCCGCTGCCAGGACGCCGGAGATGGCGCATCCGGCAACGGCGATGTGTTCGATCCAGTAAAGCACGCGAGGGCAGCTTGGGGTTGAATCGGACGGGCTTGGAACTTGAATCTGAAAACTGGCGCCCCGACTGGCCCGCCGGGTGAGGGCACCCGGCCTTCAATCCCTTGAATCTTGAAACTTGCGGCTTCACCTCGGAATTCCACCTGCGGTGCGGCCCGGGGGCGGCTAGGGTCGCGCCGCGATGACGGACTTGGAACGGGCGCAGCGGGTGAAGGCGGCAATGCCGGAGGGCGGGCTCTTTGCGGGCCAGCACTGGCGCGTGGGGCCGCGGCCGCTGGCGCTCGGGCGGTCGCTGGTGCGGGACCTGGAGATGCTGGGCCGTGTTCTCCTCCAATTCTATCGGGCTTCCAACCTCCTGTACCGGCGGAGCGTTGAAGGGCGGATGCCCGGCTGGATCGCCGACCTCGTGGACCAGGGAAAGCCGGCGGACCTCGTGGCATGGCAGCGGCACGCCGGATTCAAGAACGACGTGCCCCGCGTGATCCGGCCCGATGTCCTGCTGACCGAGACGGGGTTCGCGATCTCGGAACTGGACTCGGTGCCGGGTGGGATCGGGCTGACGCACTGGTTGAATGCGACTTACGCCGGCTTGGGGGACCCGGTGTTGGGTGGCGTGGATGGTATGCTCCGAGGCTTTGAGTCCATTTTCCCGGGCAGCGGTCGGGTACGGTTGGTGGTCTCGGAGGAATCGGCTTCGTACCGACCGGAGATGGAGTGGCTGGCGGGTTTGCTCGGGGCGCGTTTCGAGGTGGTCCGGCAGGACTTCGACGGGGTGGAGGATGGCGATTCCGTGTACCGGTTCTTCGAACTGTTCGACCTGGCGAATGTCGCCCAGGCGGGCAAATGGTTCGGCGCGGCGGCGGAGAAACGGATCCGGGTGACGCCGCCACCAAAGCCCCTCTTCGAGGAGAAGCTCTGGATGGGGCTGCTCTGGAACCGCAATTTGCGCAGTTACTGGCGGACGGAGCTGGGCGAGGGCTTCCTGGATCGGTTGCAGAAGGCGACGCCCTACACCTGGGTGATGGACCCGAGTCCCTTGCCGCCCCACGCGGCCTACCCCGGGCTCGAGTTGACCGACTGGCAGCAGTTGAAGGGGCTGTCCCAACGCGAGAGGGACCTGATCCTGAAGGTCTCGGGATTCTCGCCGACGGCATGGGGCGCTCGTGGGGTGCATCTCGGGAGCGACCTGAGCGCGGAGGAATGGAGCGTGGCCGTGGATGAGGCGATGAAGGCCTGGGGAACGAACCCGCACATCCTGCAGCGGTACCACAAGCCGGGCGGCGTGGAGACGGCCTGGATGGAAAGCGGGACTGTTCAACCGATGACCGGCCGGGTCCGGCTCTGTCCCTACTATTTCGTGTCGGGGGAAGGTGACGCGGCACGTCCGAAGCTCGGAGGCGTGCTGGCCACGATCTGTCCCGCCGACAAGAAGATCATCCATGGCATGGCGGACGCCGTCCTCGTGCCCTGCGTCGAGTAAGAGGACAATGCGCTCACCGAGTTGAAGATCATCCCGAAGTGAGCGAGGGGTGAGCATGATATTCAGGCCGGGATGTTGGACGGGGGTGGCATCGTGAAGATGCGCTTCCTGCAGTCGGAGTGTCAGGTGGCACGGGGTCGTGAGGAGGTGTTCGCGTTCTTCGCGGATCCCTCCAACCTGGCGGTGCTCACGCCGCCATCGGTCCGGGTCGAGATTCCAGCCGGCGGTCCAAAGGTGGGTAGGGCCGGGCTGGAGTTTGAGTACCGGGTCCGGGTGCGGGGACTGCCCATGCGCTGGCGTGGGCGCTTCGAAGTCTGGGAGGCACCCCATCGGTTTGTGGACGTCCAATTGCGTGGGCCTTACCGGCGGTGGCGTCACGAGCACGCCTTCGAGGAACTCGCGGATGGGGGGACCCGGGTCATCGACCGGGTCGAGTACGCCGTCTGGGGCGGGGGCTTGGTTGATCGCTGGATCGTCCGGCCCGAGATGGAACGGATGTTTGCCCACCGGGCCAAGCGACTGTTGGAATTGTTCCCTCCGGCCAAGTGAGGATCGCGCTTGGGGGTGGTCGAACCCGGATGCGCAATCTGACAGACCCGTTATGGATGTGGGTGAAGGCGGTTCTGCTTGGGGTGATTGCTGTCGTGTCAGCCGGGGTGGTCTGGATCCAGGTGGGCGGGTGGGAAGTGCCGCTCCTGTTGTGCCTCTTGGTCTGGAGTTCGTGTCGGGTCCACTACTTCGTCTTCCACGTCCTCGAACGGTGGGTCGAGCCGGGAGCGCGCTTCCGCGGGGTAGGGGAGTTGGTGATGCGGGCGTGGAAGGGGAGGTGAAGGCCGATGGAGAGGCAGGCGATTGCCCTGAAAACGGCAGTTCTATCCGCAGATTGCGCAGATGACGCAGATAAGAAGGGCTTCGAATCGGGCCGGGCCTTCACCCGCCAGGCGAAACCCGTGCCGGGCTCGAATCCTGGCATTTGCGCCCCTTTCATCTGCGCCATCGGCGCCACCTGCGGATCGCTGAGTTCCCGAGTCCGGGACTACTGCTGCGCGAATCCGGCGCGGCGGAGCAGATCGGTGAAGTCGTCCGGGGTCGCATGGATGCGGTGGGCGGAGGCGTAGAGATCGGAGGCTTCGCATCCGTACCACTGCCGCTTCGCCACGGAACACAGTCCGGCAAGATTGAAGGGTTCGATGCAGGAGCGGATGGCTTCGCGGGTGGTGGCACCGGGTTCATGTCCTGCCCGGGCAAGGCATTGGCGGAGCGTGGGGCCGAAGGCGGCATGGTCCCGCATCAGGAAGCCGGGCGCCATCGAAGGCCGGCCCAGGCGGCGGGCGGTCTCGGCATAGATGGCGGCCGTGAAGTACAGCATCGTGAGTTCCCGGAAGGTGTCGAAGTCCGGCATGCACCGATACAGGGCGGCAATCAGATCGAACGTGATGTCGAGGTCTGCCAGGACCGACTCGCCGTAGTGGGTGAAGTCCGGCGTGGCGCTGGACTCGAGGAGGCGGGCGATCCGCTCGATGCCGAGCAGGGAGAGCGGGAACCCGG
The DNA here is from genome assembly GCA_965284395.1 of Limisphaerales bacterium. Lineage (GTDB taxonomy): Bacteria > Verrucomicrobiota > Verrucomicrobiia > Limisphaerales > UBA9464 > UBA6176. Next base: position 4,860,583 of record OZ260084.1, read on the forward strand.
TGGAGAGCAACGGATCCACGAACCCGGCGGCGATCGGAAGCATGGCCCAGCGCGGGCCGGCCGCCCGGGAGGTGCGGAAGGACAGTTGCGGAAGGTGGGTGAACGGACGGATGGGTTCGGAGCCGACGAAGGCATCGGCGATCGAGGGGAATCGTTCGAGCTGTTCGCGCCAGAGTTCCGCCGGCGGCGTCGATTGGCAGGTTTCGCGTCGGCGTGCGAATCCGGCGCTGGTGATGCCGTTGTTGAAGCGCAGGACCCACATCCAGCCGGAGTCCCAGACGTGGTGCAGCGCAGCCGCATCGGGTGGGAATGGGGGCGTGCCCGACGGCGGATGCAGGTCGGCCCAGCGCGGGACGTGGCGGAAATGGGTGAAGACGGACTCGGTATGGCGGTGGACCTCCGGGGTGGCTTCAGAGAGACCGAGGCTACGGTGCAAATAGCCGCGTGGCCCGGAAGCATCAATGAGGAGGCGGGTCGTGGCGCGGAAGGGACCGTCCGGACCGCGGCCGTGGAGATGGACGGCGTCGCCGGCGAATTCGGGTGGATCGAGTTCGGTGGATTCGTGGATGTCCGCCCCCAGCCGGGCCGCCTCGGCGAAGAGGAAGGCGTCGAAGTCGGGACGGTACCAGTGGGTGTCTGCGATGGTGTCCGAGGGACTCGCGGCGACAAGGAGTTCGCGGGCGCGATCCGGGGTGTCGGTCCACGGCGAGCCCGCAGGATGATGGTAGAACGAGAAACCGCGTTTGAGCCCGCAGCCAATGTGGGGGTAGGCCGCCTGCCAGGTGCCCCACTTGGTCAGAGGCTTCAAGGCAGGCAGATGATAGCGGTCGGACAGTTCCTCCAGGATGAGGTTGGCGATGGGCGTCGACGACTCGCCGATGACAAAGCGGGGGTGGCGGTCACGTTCGACGAGGAGGACGCTGCGGCCCAATTGCCGGGCGATCTGCGCGAGGATCGAGCCAGCGAACCCGCCGCCAACGATGGCGAGGTCGTGGGTGTGGGAGTTGGAAGATTTCAGATTCAAGCTGGAGGTGGGCGGAAAGGTGACCGCTTCAGGCTCGGGTTTGAAGAACAAGGTCGTGCTAGGGTTCCCAGCGGCGGCGCGGCGATGGAATTCCAGCGGCGACGCAGCGAAGCCGCGCCGGAATTCCAACGGCGGCGCAGCGACGCAGCGAAAGGGAGTGGAAGGATGGGCGTGGACGGGATCGTGGCCGGTTGGGCGGGGCCGAGCGTTGCTCGGTGGCGCGGGAACCGGCCGAGGCTTCCCCCGCCGTGTCGCCGCGTCGCCGACGGCGATGGAATTCCAGCGGCGACGCAGCGAAGCCGCGCCGGAATTCCAACGGCGGCGCAGCGACGCAGCGAAAGGGAATGGATGGATGCGCGTGGGCGGGATCGTGGCCCGGTGGGTGGGGCCGAGCGTTGCTCGGTGGGGCGGGAACCGGCCGAGGCTTCCCCCGCCGTGTCGCCGCGTCGCCGATGGAGATATGCCGCCGCTGGTCGTGGCGGTGGCAACGCAGTTGGTGGATTCCAACGACGACGCAGCGACGCAGCGGCCGGAAGGAGGTGGCGGTGTTCTTCGCCGTGTCGCCGCGCCGCCGATGGGAAAACCCTTCGCGCCTGCGTGGCTGGGTGGGAATGCTCGGTACCCTTTCGCCGCGTCGCCGCTGGGAAAATCCTCACCACCGTTGCGGGGAAGCAGAAACCCGGCTCTGCTGGGGCGCATGAAGACGATGGGCGCAGCTGGCTTGATCGGACTGGGTGTTGCAATGGGTGTCGTCGAGGCGGGCACGCGATGGCCCCAATTCATGGGGACTGGGGCATCGGGTGTGGATGCGTCGGTGGAGTTGCCGACGTCCTGGGACATCAGCAAGGGCACGAACCTCCGCTGGAAAACCGCCCTGCCGGGATTGTCGCATGCCTGTCCGGTGGTCTGGGATGACCGGATCTATGTGGCGACCGCGGTGAAGCCGGGCGAGTCCGAGCTGAAGGTCGGTTTGTACGGGGACATCGAGTCGGTGGAAGAGACGGAGCCGCAGCAGTGGCGATTGCTGGCGTTGGACCGGGCGACGGGTCGGGTGGTGTGGAACACGCTGGGTGTGGAGGCCGTGCCGCGGGTGAAGCGCCATACCAAGGCCAGCCACTGCAACTCGACGCCGGCCACGGACGGGCGTCGGATCGCGGCCTTGTTCGGCTCCGAGGGCCTGTTCGTCTTCGACATGGAGGGAAAGCTGGTCTGGAAGAAGGATCTGGGTCCCTTGGACAGCGGATACTTCGACGTCCCGAGTGCCCAGTGGGGCTTCGCGAGTTCACCGGTCATCCACGACGGCAAGGTCATCGTGCAGGCCGACGTCCAGAAGGGTTCCTTCCTCGCGGTCTATGATCTGGAAACCGGCAAGGAAGTCTGGAAACAGCCCCGCAAGGACGTGCCGACCTGGTCAACCCCAGCCGTGGTGGAGTCGGGCGGACGGAAACAGATCGCGGTGAACGGATGGCATCACACCGGCGGGTATGATTTCGGGACGGGGAAGGAGTTATGGAAGCTGGACGGCGGTGGGGACATCCCGGTGCCGACTCCCGTGTTCGCCCACGGACTGATCTACTTCACCAGCGCACACGGGAAGGTGCGTCCCATGCGCGCGATCCGTCCGGACGCGACCGGTGATATCACGCCCAAGGAAGCAGGCGGCACGAATGCCGCCATCGCTTGGGTTCACGCGCGACAGGGGAACTACATGCAGACGCCCGTGGTGGTCGGGGACTACCTGTATGCCTGCTTCGACGCGGGGATCCTGACCTGCTTCGAGGCGAAGACCGGTACCATCCGGTACAACGTCCGTGTGGTGAACGGAGGCGAAGGCTTCACGGCATCGACGGTTTCGGATGGACGGAACCTCTTCGTGACCTCGGAGAACGGGAACGTTTATGTCGTGCCAACGGGACCGAAGTTCTCGGTGGTGTCGACGAACCGCATGGACGAGACCTGCATGTCGACGCCAGCAATCGCCGGGGGGGCGTTGATCTACCGCACCCGCGGTCATGTAGTGAGCCTCGGGAAGTGATTCCTCGCCCGCCGAGCCTTGCCCATGCAGCAGCCGTCTCACGCGGAGTCGCGGAGAGCGCGGAGGAAGAGGCCGTTCGCGAGCATTCCAGCGTCGGCAACCAATCGCCCAGGGCTGGTTCCACAGTTGGCCCACCAAGAGTCTTTTCTCCGCGTCTCGGCGTCTCCGCGTGAACCTGGTCCCGCCGTCAAAGGCATGGTTACGGCTTACGGCTGCGGCTTGGGGTTCCCCATCGGGAGCTTGAATCCGGAACGGGCCATGTGCGCCTTCATCGCCTCCTCGACCGAGGGGTACTTCTTGTACTGCGCGGGAACTTGAAAACGGGAGGCGTCCGGCGCAGTGCGCTCGAGGGCCACCGTGCGGATGGTGGCGTTGCCCTTGCCGTCAGGCGAGGTGCTTTCGATGAGGGCAGGGAAGTTGCGGCGGTCGGTCTGCTGCCAGACGATCGACTTCTCGCCTTCGCGCGAGACCAGGACGGTGCGGCGGAACTCGACGCCATCAACGGATTCGGAGCCGGCCGGCTTGGGCGTGCCCTTGGGGCTCTTCAGGAATTCCAGATCCTCCTTCACCTTGTCGGGGATCGGCGTCTCGACGATGGCCTTGAGCCCGGGGAGGACCATGGAGACATTCCCCGTCGAGGCATCATAGATCGCGACGACCTGGTCGAGACCCAGTTGCCGGATGATGAGCGCCATCCCCGGATTCGACTGGGAGGCAGACGCCAGGCTGAGTTGGCATCGGAGCTTGTCGCCGAGCGCGGCAAACTGGCCGGGAATCTCCATCGCCTCCTCCCCGTTCTGGATGCTGATGGTCATGTCCGCGGCGAAGTCCGCCCCGTCCGCGCTCGCACGGATGGTGGCGGCGAGCGGGATCATCATGGCAAAGCTCTCGGCGGCCTTCTGCTGGGCGAAGACGGGCCGACCAAGAAGGACCAGAGCGGCGAGGACAAGGGCGGAGCGGAACTTTTGCATGGTAAGTGGGTGCCGGACGGATTCACTGGCCCGGCTGCATGGATGGCAACCTGCCCGTGACACCCGGGGCCGCCAAGCCGGGAGTTGGGGGTGGGCAGCCGACCGAGAGATGCCGAAAAGAGGAGGTCGGGTCTGGCCGCGACGGCCGCAAGGTGGTTGACCCGAGAGAGTTTTTGCCGAAAGAAACGCAAAAGCGAAAAAATGGAGACCGGACCTCACCGAACCGACGCTCCCCCCTTTTTCGTTCCCTTTCGTTCTTTTCGGCAACCGCCCCTCTCCCTGATTGCCTCAAGGCTTTTCGGCCGAAGGAAGCAGCAGCGAGGCGGCAGGGTTCCGGGATCGAGGCACGCGAAACCGGACCCTTCAAGTTCCAGCCCGCAGTTGTTGTGGAGTGCGGAATGTAACCGGCGATTCGGTGATGGGTCACTGGATGCCGTACTCCTAACCAATTCCGGTAAAATCCATGAAGCGTTCCATTCCCCTGATTCTTGTGGGCCTGTCGGCTGGCTTCGCAGCGATGGCGGCCGTTGACGTAAGCAAGCTTCCGGCGTCGTCGCCCCGCAAGGGCCTGAGCTTTGCAAAGGACATCAAGCCCCTGTTCGAGGCCTCCTGCACCCGGTGCCACGGCGAGGAACGGCAGCGGGGCGGCCTGCGGTTGGACACGCTTCAGGGCGTGCTCGCAGGCGGCGAGAACGGGAAGATCCTGGTCACGGGGAAGGGACACGAGAGCGGCTTGGTGCTGGCCGTCTCACAGTTGGACGAGGAAACCGCCATGCCTCCGAAGCGCGGTGGTGGTCGGGGAGGTCCAGGCGGACCTGGTGGTCCCGGTGGCGGGCGCGGCTTTGGCCCGGGCAACATCCTGTCCGGACAAATGGTCAGCCAGGGCGACACCAACGCGGACAAGAAGTTGAGCAAGGACGAGTTCGGCAAGCTCGCAGACACGTGGTTCACCAAGCTCGACACGGACAAGTCCGGGAAGCTCTCCCAGGATCAGTTCGCGGAGCGGCTTTCAGCGGTGTTGCCCATGCCCCAGCGAGGTGGTGGACCCGGCGGTGGTGGACCCGGCGGCGGTGGCCGGGGATTTGGTCCAGGTCGCTTCCTCGGCCCCGGCCTGTTTGGGGTGGCAGATGCAAACCAAGATGGTTCGCTGACGTCCGCCGAATGGAAGGGAACCTTCAACGGGTGGTTCTCCAAGTGGGACGAGGCCAAGGCGGGCGCGGTGACCGAGGATCAGGTTCGCGAAGGACTCAACGCGGCCTTGCCGGCCCCGCAGTTTGGGGGTGGCGGCCGACAGGGTGGCCCAGGCGGACCCGGGGGACCCGGCGGGCCGGGTGGCCCCGGTGGTCAGGCCGGACCGGGCGGACCGGGTGGACCGGGTGGACCGGGCGGACCGGGTGGACCGGGTGGACCGGGTGGACCGGGTGGCGGATTCGGCGGTGGTCCCGGGGGCGGACCCCAGAACAAGCCGCTCACACCGGGCGAGGTCGGCTTGGTCCGCGCCTGGGTCGACCAGGGGGCTAAGCCGTAGGGGAGTTTCAAGGTTCAAGATTCAAGTTTGAAGCCGGTGCGTCGCAGTGATCCTGAAAACGGCAGTTGGGCTATCCACCGATTTCACCGATTTCACAGATGAACCGGGACGAGGCGCCTCACCGCATCGCCGTTCCCATGTCACCCGTGGGGTGCAACAGCAGCCTCTCTCAACCGGCTTCTAATCCGTGCAATCGGTGAAATCTGTGGATCCAACCGCCGTTTCTAGGGTGATTGGAGGGCGGTGCGTCGCGAGGGATGACGGGCGGCTTGATCCCGGTCTAGGCTCCGGTCATGAACCGAATCGACCGGTTGATGGCGACGCTGCTGCTGTTGCAGGGGCGTCGCGTGATCACCGCGGACGAGGTCGCGGCGCACTTCGAGATCAGCGTGCGGACTGTCTACCGGGATCTGGCGGCGCTGAGCGAAGGCGGCGTTCCAGTGGTGGCCGAGGCCGGGGTGGGATACTCGTTGCTCAACGGGTATTCCATCCCGCCGGTCATGTTCACCCCCGAGGAAGCCAGCGCTCTTTTCATGGGAGGCGAATTGGTGGAACACCTCACGGACCGTTCCCTGCAAGCCCCGATGCGGTCCGCCCTGCTGAAGATCCGCTCTGTCCTGCCGCGGTCGCATCAGGACCAACTGGATCGACTGGAGCGCACGACCGCGCTGTTGACGTCGTCGGGCAATCCCAGCACGGCCGATCCCGCGGTCCTCAGCCAGTTGCAGGCCGCCCTGGCGCGGCGGCACGTCCTGTCCATGGAGTATCAGACGGGAGGCGAAGGCCCGCCCCGCCATCGGGCGGTCGAACCGTTGGGACTCATCCACTACGCCGGGGCCTGGCACCTGATCGCTTACTGCCGGCTCCGATCGGACTACCGCGACTTCCGCACAGACCGCATCCGGGACCTGGCGGCCACGGGTGAGATCTTCGGCGGCCATGCGGACTTCTCCGTGCGGGATTACATCGAGAAATGGCGATCGGAGCATCTGGGGACGGAAGTGAAGGTGCGGGTCTCGCGCCCAGCCAGTGGACGCTTCCGCCGGGCGTGGATCGGCGCGATCGTCGACGAGGATTGGCACGGCGACTGGCTGCACCTGACCGTCCAGAGCGAGACGTGCGACTGGCTTGCCGGATGGCTCCTTGGGTTTGGGATGGAACTGGAGGTGCTCGAGCCTGTCGCTCTCCGGGAACGCGTCGGAGCCATGGCTGCTGACGTGGCGCGGCGGTACCACAGCCCCGCCAAGACCACGCCCCAGTGAATCCTCCGCCGGTTGGTCAGCACCTCGGTTCGGGCAGATTTCGACCCGAGGTTGCGCAACGGCCCGGGTGTGGGATAGGACGTTCAGATCAATCGGGAGGAAGCGGCACTTCGCAGGATATCCAGCCAAACAAGGACAGCTTTGACAAACCGACAAAACTACGCTGCCATTCGTCAGTCTAAACAACGTTAGCCCGAATCGAACTCATGGGAGCCTTTAACGATCTCGTTCTTGAAGGTCAGTGCCCTGCTTGTGGGCAGGCTGCGACCATTCGTTGTCAGATTCATGTTGCGGCGAGCTTCGACGGTGACAGTCGAGGGCGCTTTGCGTTGCATGAGTATAGGATCGGCCAGCAGCTGCCCTGGTGGCCAGTCGGCCATAGGAAGCATGAATCCTGGCGGGAAGAGGCCGATCGCACGAATGGGGATGGTACAGTTGATGAGTGTGCCTATGGCGGCTGTGAGTCATGCCGTTCAGAGCTGTTCGTGGGCGTTCGCTTTCGAGAAGCTTCTCCGACTGAGGTTCTTCAAATTTCGGTTGAGAGGCCAGTCTGGTGTACACAATGATCAACAAGACATGGGCTAACCATCAGGTCCAGCGAACGGTAGCCAGCCGTCACGCCGAGTGGCGATGCGGGCGCGCCCGGCGGCTGGCACCCGTCGCTGACCTTCGACGTTCGGGAACGAGACTGAACACCCTGCGCATCCAAGGATCAAAGGCCAAAGGTGCGCTATTCAGGCCCTCCAACCACGGATGGCACGGATATCACGGATGGGACGAGGGAAGATGCAGTACCCGGTGCGTCCATCTTGGAGGTTGCCGATGAGCCTCCCACCATTAGGGTTCTCGCTATGACCAGTTCAGGGCCCTCGCCATCCCCAGATGCGAAGCGACGGGGCGGTAGCGTTCCGCTGCACCGCCAGTGGCCCAGGATTCAGAAACCCGAACCAGTCGGTCCAGCGAACGGGCGCCAGCCAGCACGCCGAGTGGCGATGCGGGCGCGCTCGGTGGCTGGAGCCCGTCGCTGACCTTGGCGTTGGGCGGCACACGCATGACCATTCGCAAACGAGATTCGATGATTGGCAAGCGCTACCTCCGGAACTTCCTTCTTCTCGGAGTGCCATTCGCTGCCGCTTTCTTTTTTGCGATTTATGCTCATCGGCATGACCGCACAGACTGGTTTGTTGCTGCGCTTGCGGTCGGCTTGAGTGTCGCCTTGGTCGGGCTCATCCGTCAGGAACGACTGTTTCGTCGATACAGCTGCCCGGATTGTGGCGATCGATTGGAGAATCCGCCTCGCCGTGCTGGCGAGGCGATTGAGTATGGTTGTCCCCGATGTGATGTGATATGGGAGACCGGATTTTTCGAGTCATCGGATTGACGGAGCCCAACCATCAGGTCCAGCGAACGGGCGCCAGCCGGCACGCCGAGTGGCGATGCGGACGCTCCCGGAGGCTGGCCCCCGTCGCTGACCTTGGCGTTGGGCAACTTTGATGCGCATGACACAGACACGCCCAATGCCTCGGCGAGTGTTCCTTCCCGATTGGGTTTGGACAGTCACGTTTGTCTCGACCATTGCCGGCTCCATTGTGACCGACACCCCTTGGTTCTTCGTCGGACTTGTCATCCTGCTTTTCGCCCAGGGCATCTATGTGTTCCACGTCGTTCGTTGTCCGACTTGCAGCGGACGGCTCAGATTCCATCAGGCCTTCATCCCACACACGACTCGCTACCGATTTCAGCTCGCTTGTCCACACTGTCAGGTTGTTTGGGATACGGGGAAGATTTCGGATGACCACACAGACTGAGTTGTGCATGAGACTGCAAATGCCCAACCGGACGCTCCAGGGAACGCCGGGATGGCGTTCTGCTTCCATTTTCACGCCCGGGCCCCGGCGTCCCTGAGCTGATCGTTCGATTTCCTGACCCCGACCAAGCAGATCGCCACCGGCCTACAGACGTCGCCGCCGGTCCCAGCGCGCAGCCCCAACCAGAGATGACAACGATCCCGACAGAGCGAAACTTGGAGTTGGGCACCGGCCACGGCGGGCTTGCCTGGGACAGTCATTCAGGAGCACATCTGAGATTCATCGAACTAGACGGTCCAGCGAACGGGCGCCAGCCGGCACGCCGAGTGGCGTTGCGGACGTCGCCGGTGGCTGGCTCCCGTCGCTGACCTTGGCGTTAGCCCGAATCGAACTCATGGGAGCCTTTAACGATCTCGTTCTTGAAGGTCAGTGCCCTGCTTGTGGGCAGGCTGCGACCATTCGTTGTCAGATTCATGTTGCGGCGAGCTTCGACGGTGACAGTCGAGGGCGCTTTGCGTTGCATGAGTATAGGATCGGCCAGCAGCTGCCCTGGTGGCCAGTCGGCCATAGGAAGCATGAATCCTGGCGGGAAGAGGCCGATCGCACGAATGGGGATGGTACAGTTGATGAGTGTGCCTATGGCGGCTGTGAGTCATGCCGTTCAGAGCTGTTCGTGGGCGTTCGCTTTCGAGAAGCTTCTCCGACTGAGGTTTTTCAAATTTCGGTTGAGAGGCCAGTCTGGTGTACACAATGATCAACAAGACATGGGCTAACCATCAGGTCCAGCGAACGGCAGCCAGCCGTCACGCCGAGTGGCGATGCGGGCGCGCCCGGCGGCTGGCACCCGTCGCTGACCTTCGACGTTGGGCAACATAGAGATGATCCTCGCGTTCGCGAATGACGCCACCGTACAGATCTTCCGGACTGAGGCGCAGATCCCTACCTACTGCGAAGCTATTGACGTCGAGGAGGGCGAGTATGTCTTTCTTAATGCGCGAGGATACGTTTTGCGTCCCGTTTTCACCGTGTCGGCAAAGAGTCGATTCTTGTTCATCACTTTCATCGGAGACGGCGCGTTCACTTTGGTCCCCACCGATCAGCGGAGAGACGATCTCGTCCAAGGGCTGATTTCCGGGGAGATCTCGATCGACTCTGAGCCGTCCACGGTCAAGTCATTGGCCGAGCTCCGAGCCGCTGCACCCTTACTCTTTGGCTCATGATCAGGCCCAACCAACCGGCTGGAGGGAACGCCGATATCGAGCCTTGGCCCCATTCGATCGTCGACGGATCGGCGTCCCTCAGCCGGGGCGTTCGATTCCCTGACCAAGACCACCAAGATTGCCACCGGCCTCGGATCACCCCTGAGCATTCCGGCACGCTCGGCCAACCAGAAATGAACACGATCCATATGGAGCCAGAGATGGCGCCGGGCGGTGGCCACGGGCTGCTTGCGTGGGGACGGCCTCCACGAGTACCTCTGATTCAATCGAACCATGGCGGTCCAGCGAACGGGAGCCAGCCATCACGCCGGGTGGCGATGTGGGCGCGCCCGGTGGCTGGCCCCCGTCGCTGACCTTGGCGTTGGCCATCCCAGACAGACCAAGAATCACGACACATGAAAGCGACCGGTCATGGATACGCCGGGTGCGAGGTCTACGTCGTGGGCTTTCCACCGCGACCCGATGACAACGATCACCGATGCGGCGGCGGCTCAGTTCTTGCGTCCTCTGCGTTTCTTGCGGCTAGATCAACCTCATTGAGAGGCCAACCAGTCGGTCCAGCGAACGGGCACCAGCCAGCACGCCGAGTGGCGATGCGGGCGCGCCTGGCGGCTGGCTCCCGTCGCTGACCTTGCCGTTGGGCTACTGGACCAAAAATGAACCCAATCTCGCGCAGTCTGTTCGCGCCAATGGTGCTCGGTGTTTGGGCTGTCGCCTTGATTGTCGGAGTGTACACCGTCGCTGTGATCTCTGGGTTCATCGAGCGTTACGACTTCTATTCAAATTCTGGAGTTGGCCACGCGATGATTGCCACCGCGCTACGGCGCGGCTATCCGCTCGGAGCCGCACTTGGAGCTGGTGTGCTTGTCGTTGGGGTATGGATTCTAAGGAATCCAGATTGCGGTCCGCGGCGTTTGACTTGGTTCGTAGCAGGTACAATTGTCGCGGCTATTGCTTGGTTTGTTTGGATCCTGCTTGCGGAGCGCAGTATTTATGTTCTGTCGCAGCCTGTCTGACATGGATAAGCCCAACCAGGCTGCTTCATTGAACGCGCCGATCGCGCCTTCGTTGCATCCCAAGCACTTTTGTCGGCGCGTCACTGAGCAGCAACGTTCGACAACCCAGAAGCCGAGATCCAGGACAGGGAGCTCACTACTCAGTGGAGACAGGATTACAGGATTACAGGATGACTACGGACCAGGACGATTCCCAAAACCATCCTGTCCATCCTGCCATCCTGTCGAAACCAGACTTATGACAGGTTCCATCGGCAGCCTTGAGCATCGGACTCTTCTTCGCTTTCCCCAGAGGGGAGTCGAACCATCAGGTCCAGCGAACGGGTTCCAGCCGGCGCGCCGAGTGGCGATGCGGGCGCGCCCGGTGGCTGGCTCCCGTCGCTGACCTTGGCGTTCGATTTCCTGACCACGACCAAGCAGATCGGCACCGGCCTCCGATCACCCCTGAGCATTCCAGCCCGCTCGCCCAACCAGAAATGACCACGATCCCTACAGAGACCGAGATGGCGCCGGGCGGTGGCCACGGCCTGCTTGCGTGCGGAGGTCCGCCAGGAGTACCTCTGATTCAATCGAACCATGACGGTCCAGCGAACGGGCGCCAGCCGACACGCCGAGTGGCGATGCGGGCGCGCCCGGCGCCTGGCTCCCGTCGCTGACCTTGGCGTTGGCCATCCCAGGCAGACCAAGAATCACGACACATGGAAGCGACCGGTCATGGGTACGGCGGGTGCGAGGCCTGCACCGTCGGCTTTCGACCACGACCCGACGACAACGATCACCGATGCTGCGCCGGCTCGGTTCTTGCGTCTTCTGCGCTTCTTGCGGCTAGATCTACCTCATTGGGAGGCCAACCAGTCGGTCCAGCGAACGGGCGCCAGCCGGCACGCCGAGTGGCGTTGCGGACGCCGCGGGTGGCTGGCACCCGTCGCTGACCTTGCCGTTCGACAACCCAGAAGCCGAGATCCACGACAGGAAGGTCACTACTCAATGGAGACAGGATTACAGGATGACAGGATGGCTACGGACCACCGCGATTCCCAAAACCATCCTGTCCATCCTGCCATCCTGTCGAAACCAGACTTATGACAGGTTCCATCGGCAGCCTTGAGCATCGGACCCTTCTTCGGTTACTCCAGAAGACAGTCGAACCATCAGGTCCAGCGAACGGGCGCCAGCCGGCACGCCCAGGGGCGATGCGGGCGCGCTTGGTGGCTGGCTCCCGTCGCTGACCTTGGCGTTCGATTTCCTGACCACGACCAAGCAGATCGTCACCGGCCTCCGATCACCCCTGAGCATTCCAGCCTGCTCGCCCAACCAGAGATGACCACGATCCATATACAGACGGAGATGGAGACGGGCGATGGCCACGGCCAGCTTGCGTGGGGAGGGCTTCCAGGAGTACCTCTGATTCAATCGAACCATGGCGGTCCAGCGAACGGGCGCCAGCCGGCACGCCGAGTGGCGATGCGGGCGTCGCCGGTGGCTGGCCCCCGTCGCTGACCTTGGCGTTCGGCATGAAAGTGAACATCAATATACTGGCTGCGTCCTTGTCGGTTGGTTCGCTTCTCGGGATCACGGCAATCGCGCTGATTGCGATCTACGCCTTCCAAAACAAATCCCATCACACCGGGGCTGAGCCGTACCTCAGCTTCATCCTGTTTGTGCCTCTGGCAATCACGGGGGCGGCATCGCGACGGCGATCTGGCTGCACCGGTACACTGGCACACACCGTAGGACTACTCGGTATCGGCCTGGTCATCTGGCTGGACCAGACAAATCTCCTCGTTGAGTATCAACGATGGATCGATCGAGGCATGCCGTGATCGTTTGCAGATATCCCGAGCCGAACCATCGGGTCGAGGCAACCGCCGTTTGCGCCGCCGTTCCAGGCTCGGAGTCCGGGGCGGCGGTGCCTCACCCGCGTCGTTCGGCGGCATTGAAGCCATGCTTACGACACTCCGAAACGCGTTGAGTCGCTGGCAAGCACGTGGACGCTTCCGTCGTGCGATGCGGCGGGTTCAACAAGGAACTCCGCAGGTAGGGGTATTGGAACTCCTCGGCCAGCCTGACACTGTTCGCGATGGCGACAAGGAAGCTGGGATTGAGTATTCGTGGGAGTACCACGACAGGCTTCCAGGTGACGAGGATTTGGTTGTTGGATTTGCGGGTGGCGTTGTCAGCTATTCATCACTTCGTCACGTTCCCGATTCAGAGTTTCGCGCACAGTTCCGATCAGCAGGACAGTCTTACTCATCATGATGCCCACATCCATGCCTCCGAACCAGATCGCTCCACCCGAACCGCCACCCCCCGCTTCGAGGTCGGACGCTCCGGTGCATCGGACGCTGGATTGTCTGCCAGCGCCCGGGTCCGGCGGCGGTCGGTGAGCTCAAACGTTGGGCAACTTTGATGCGCATGACACAGACACGCCCAATGCCTCGGCGAGTGTTCCTTCCCGATTGGGTTTGGACAGTCACGTTTGTCTCGACCATTGCCGGCTCCATTGTGACCGACACCCCTTGGTTCTTCGTCGGACTTGTCATCCTGCTTTTCGCCCAGGGCATCTATGTGTTCCACGTCGTTCGTTGTCCGACTTGCAGCGGACGGCTCAGATTCCATCAGGCCTTCATCCCACACACGACTCGCTACCGATTTCAGCTCGCTTGTCCACACTGTCAGGTTGTTTGGGATACGGGGAAGATTTCGGATGACCACACAGACTGAGTTGTGCATGAGACTGCAAATGCCCAACCGGACGCTCCAGGGAACGCCGGGATGGCGTTCTGCTTCCATTTTCACGCCCGGGCCCCGGCGTCCCTGAGCTGATCGTTCGACGGAATAGCCACATCACTCTTATGGGAACTTGGAACGCATTTTACGTCAGAGCACAGAGCGACGACGCCATCGCGGTAATCCGCGAGCGTTTTCCTGACGCGGAGATTGAGTCGTCGCCGGCCTTCCTTGGTGTGAAGATGCCTGATGAGGCATTCGAGGCGCCAGAGTCCGACCTCGCAGCGTTGTCCACGCGTCTTGCTACAGATGTCATCTGGCTTGGATTCCAGAGCACCGTTGACGCATTCCAGTTTCATCACTGGCGCTTGGGCAGGCATGTCCGCGCATTGGTTTACGGCTGCTTTCAGGACGAGCGGACGTGGGAGCGTGTTGAGGGCGAGTCAGAGCCGTGGGAGCGTGAGGTCTTGTTCAGTCAGCGCGAGTTGGAGCACGTTCTCAAGTATGCTGGCAGCGATTCTGAGCGACAGGAGTTGCAGCGCATCTGGCGTGATGTGGAGATTTCGCCCGGCAAGATGGAGCCGGGCTTGGATGCGCGCGAGTGTGCCCACAAGATTGCAGCCCACTACCAGTTTCCGCACTATGGTTTGTGACCACCATTTATCGCCGAACCAACCGGCTGCACCGAACGCCGGGATCGCGTCTCGGTTGGCAATCGAACACCATTGGCCCGGCGTCGGTGAGCCGGAGCGTTCGACAGCACCATGACACTTTCATTTCGGTCCTGCCTACTCCCGCTTCTCGCCACCGTGCCATTGGTGGCCGGCTGCCGACATTCTCTGAACATCGTGCGATCGCCGGTGCCTCCAATTCATGAAGGAGGGTGGCTGGGGGTGGGTGGCAATACGGTCCGAGGATCAGAGTACATGATTTCGATTCCTGCCAGCAGATTGGCCGCAACTCCTGCGTGGATGATGAAAGGAGCCGACAACCCTCCTCTCTTGCCCGGAGTGGCCGTCTCGTTGGCTCGACGCGCCCTTGCATCGGAGTTCAAGGATTCTCGCCTATGGACCGTGGATTCGATCTCTATTACGCTCTACCCTGGAATAACACAGGGTGCGGCCAATCCGATAAGCAACCGATGGTATTATGACATAGAATTCAGAGCCCCGGAGTCGCCATTCGGTTCGGATCACTATAGTATATGGGTATTGATGGATGGCGCAGTGATCTTGCCCAGAATTTGGAGGCCCCATGGAGTCGAAGTCGACACTCCACCGAATGCGACATCACCGCATCCATGAACTTGACGCTCTGCTTCGGAAAGGTCAGCGACCCGGCTTTTGAGGATGGCCCCCGGTGTGGAGCCCCCCCCGCGTGCAACCCGTCCATGCAGTCCAAAGCCCCGAGCGTCTCATGCCGTCCGCGGCAGCGGGCCAGGAGTGCCTTGCGGCTTCGTCAGTTACCGAGGTACACCTGAGTTTAGTCGAACCAGCTGCTCCAGTGAACGCGCTGATCACAGGGAGG
This sequence comes from Limisphaerales bacterium, assembly GCA_965284395.1. GTDB lineage: Bacteria > Verrucomicrobiota > Verrucomicrobiia > Limisphaerales > UBA9464 > UBA6176. Next base: position 4,875,704 of record OZ260084.1, read on the forward strand.
TTCCAGTCCGAGCACGCTTGGCAGCGCGTCACTGAGCAGCAACGTTCGATTCCCTGACCAAGACCACCAAGATTGCCCTCGGACTCCGATCACCCCCAGAGCATTCCGGCACGCTCGCCCAACCAGAAATGACCACGATCCATACAGAGACCGAGATGGCGACGGGCGATGGCCACGGCCTGCTTGCGTGCGGAGGTCCTCCAGGAGTACCTCTGATTCAATCGAACCATGGCGGTCCAGCGAACGGGCGCCAGCCGGCACGCCGAGTGGCGATGCGGGCGCGCTCGGCGGCTGGCTCCCGTCGCTGACCTTTGCGTTCGCCGACAACACCACACCGTGGAGCATAGCGTATACATCTGTGGTTGGAGTAAGTCGTCCGAAGGCTTCAGTCTATGGACCACTACGGAGCCTCGCGTGCGTTCCCAGGCTCCCACATACCCGCTCGCCGAGGAGCGGCTGCTCGAAGCAATTCGCGAGCATGGTGGCGCGATGCAGGCCGTTTTGGAGTTTGACCCTCCGCTACCCAAATCGGAGCAGGAGTCGAAATACTTGCACCCGGAGCTTTACCTGATTTGTGGTGACGACCGGTTCGAGACCGACGCGCCACGTGTTGCGGCGTTCGAGGCCGAGGAGCAGAGAGAGGACCGGCTTGCTTGGTTGGACACGTTCTTTGAGCGGCCAGTATGCCGGAGGTGCAGTGCGGCGTCCTCAGCTCGAAGCGAGCGTCCACTCCGGTTGACCTACGCACCACGCAAGTATGACGGGGCTTTCGGACACGTTGGCAGCGACGGTGCCACGTATGCCGAAGTTGTTTCGCAGGAGTTTTTGGCTTTGTTGTCCTCACAAGAGCGGCAAGGGTTGGTGACTCGCCCGGTGGCACGGAGAGGCACGAGTCGAGAGTTTTACGAGTTGCTCGGACCTCCTGGCCCAGAGTTTGTCTCCGTTGCAGGTCTGCCCGTGAGCGGGTGGCGTTGTTCCGGATGCGACCGGTTGACGTGGGGCTATTGGCTTGATGGCTTCTCTATGCACAGCTTTGTCGCGGCGTCCGACTTGCCACGACCGCTGCCCAGCATCTTCACTGTTGGCAGACCACCCGAGGTCCATTTGTGCGTCACTGGCGAGCGGTGGCGTGAGTTGGTCGGCAAGATTGGAGTTCGAGGTTTTGTCAGCCGTCCTCTCGGCGTGGTCCCGGACCGGGAGGTTCTGCGGCGTCCCGAGTTGCCCAGTTATGAGGAGAAACTCGCAGAGATTCGGCGAACAAGTCGGTCGAGCGAACCGCCGCCCCGCATCGCAGTTTCATGAGTCACCTGTATTATAGAGTCATTGGCTTCGGCGACAGTCCGCTTCCGGCGGCGGTCGCTCACCTCTGACGTTCGACAACCCAACCAGGATCAATCACGTCACCGCCGGAGTTCAGTGGCTGCAGACGATCTCAACCCGGCACCCAAACAAGAATGACTACGATTCAGACAGAGCTGGAGATGGCCAGAGCCGATGGCCACGGGCCGCTTGCTCCGACGAGTCATTCTGGAGTAGCCATGATTCCAGTCGAACTAGTCGGTCCAGCGAACGGGCGCCAGCCATCACGCCGAGTGGCGATGCGACCGCGCTCGGTGGCTGGCTCCCGTCGCTGACCTTTGCGTTCGCCTACCGAAACCTAGTCAGACAGCCCCAATGAGCCACCCAAGCCATGCCTACGCTGGAGCCGGACCGCAAAGGGAGGAGCCTCAAGCTTTGTTTTGCCGAAAGGAACGAAAGAAGGCGAAAGAGGTGATTCCGTCGGGTACGTGGTGCGACGGGCGCGGCCGAGTTTGCTGCCGGCTCTTTCGTCCTCTTTCGTTTCTTTCGGCCACCCGCTCTCATTGGGGGAGCGAACCAGTCGGTCCAGCGAACGGTAGCCAGCCGGCACGCCGAGTGGCGATGCGGGCGCGCCCGGTGGCTGGCTCCCGTCGCTGACCTTGGCGTTCGCCTACCGAAACCTAGTCAGACAGCCTCAATGAGCCATCCAAGCCATCCATATGCTGGAGCCGGACCGCAAAGGGAGGAGCCTCAAGCTTGGTTTTGCCGAAAAGAACGAAAGAAGGCGAAAGAGGTGATTCCGTCGGGTATGCGGTGCGTCGGGCGCGGCCGAGTTTGCTGCCGGCTTTTTCGTCCTCTTTCGTTTCTTTCGGCCACCCGCTCTCATTGGGGGAGCGAACCAGTCGGTCCAGCGAACGGTAGCCAGCCGGCACGCCCAGTGGCGATGCGGGCGCGCCCGGTGGCTGGCTCCCGTCGCTGACCTTGGCGTTGGCCATTTCGGGAAACTATATGTGGAGGCGACTTCCAGACTCGGTGATCGCGAGTTCGCGACAGTCTCACCTGAAGAAGCAGAGGTCTTGGGCGCGGAGGCTAAGGATCACGTCTGGATGGACCGTCGCGTCGCTGGTGCTTTTCGCGCTTGGCCTCCGCGGGATCTTCCCACGCGCTGGCATGATGGCCACCGCGTCGATGTACCAAGGCCCCCTGCTTCCACTCCTATTGGTTTCGCCATTGGTCTTCCTGGTGATTTTGCCGATGGTGATTCTGTCGACGGGGCACGACACGCGCTACACGCTCGCTGGCGGCGGTCGCTGTGGATCTTGTGGCGTCATCTGTGGCCCAACTCGCGAGACCCGCTGCGCTTGTGGGCACGCGCTCGAACCGTTGGCCCACTTCGAGTGGATCGAGCGCGATTCCGATCCCGAGCAAGGGGGCCAACAGGGCGCCGCCGCCATCGGTGAGCTGATCGTTGGCCATCCCAGACAGACCAAGGATCACGACACATGAAAGCGATCGGTCATGGGTACGTCGGGTGCGAGGTTTACGGCGTCGGCCTTCCACCACGACCCGACGACAACAATCACCGATGCGACGGCGGCTCGGTTCTTGCGTCTTCTGCGTTTCTTGCGGCTAGATCAATCTCATTGAGAGGCCAACCAGTCGGTCCAGCGAACGGGCGCCAGCCGGCACGCCGAGTGGCGATGCGGGCGTCGCCGGTGGCTGGCCCCCGTCGCTGACCTTGGCGTTGGACCCTTGTCGCTTAGTCCCATTTGAAGACCCGCGTTGCAAACCTCGTCCTAGCCTTCGGTAACGCATTTGTTACCGAAGATTGGTTCCGTTCCTCATCGGGACACCGCGGTGGCGTCCTCATTGCGGTCTGCCTGTTCGCTCCAGTCTGGCTTGCTGCCGCTTTGGGGCTCTTCTTCAAGTCGCGGGTCGCATGGGGCCTCAGCGTGATCGGCGTCGGCACCATGCTGGCCGCCTCCATCGCCAGCGTTCTGGAGGCCCTGATCTTGCTACCGACTTCCACCGATCCCACCGAGGGTGTGGGTGCCCTGCTTATAGGGGGCGCTTTTGGAGCCGTCATAGGTCTTCCAGTCGCGTTTGGCATGGTTCGGATGCGGGGGTGGCTGGCCTCGGGACCTCTGACCCGGGTCCAACCAGACGGTCCAGCGAACGGTGGCCAGCCGTTGAGTCCGGATTCCACGTCAACCCCACCGGCGGCTGGCCCCCGTCGCTGACCTTTTCGTTAGATGCTATGCGCTACTTCATCACACTTCTACTCCTCTGCGTCTCTGCCGCTGCAGCCGACAGCACAAACAGCACACCTTCCCTTCAAGGCTTCTCCAAGCAGATCCGAGAGTCCTACGAGAAGAAGGACGGTGAGTGGATACTAAAGCACACCGACACCAACGGAGTTCCCACCGAGATTATTTCTGCACAGTCACAGTTTCTGAAGTCCTTCTTTGGATTCGGCAATCTGGAGGTTGTGGGCGTAGAGACTTTCGAGTTCGCTGCTTACAAGCCGACTTCTGCGCCCGGAGAGTTTCAGGGTCGGAAGCTGCGCTTTATTGGCAAGCCGACGCACTGGGTTGTTCTCAAGGCCCAGTCTCCAAAGCCGAAGGACGGCGGAGAGAGCGCTTCCAAGACGGAGATTAAGCTAGAGTTTGCAGTTTTTCAGAAGAACGGTCGTTGGAGTTTCGCAGGAGCTACTTATGCAGATTGACGACGCATCTACCATGCGCTGCAGCGAACCCGGCATGGCGTCGTGGTTGGCAATCGTTGCGTCCCGAGTGCCGGGTCGCTGAGCTTGGGTCGTTCGCCATGACATCGCTTCCCGCTATTCCAGAACTCCTACGACGCACTAAGGCTCTGGCGGCGCTTGATCTCATTTTGTCGCCGGATTGGGAGTATCGCTATTACTCATTCAACGCCGCCTGGTCTCCTTCCGAGCAGATGGCGAGCATGAGGGATGGTTGTGGCGACGAGTGGTGGGTTGTCTTTCACACCGCTGGTTGGGCCGCTCTCAAGGGACTGGCTCACGAATCCAAAGCATGGTCTAAAGAGAGGGACAAGCTTTCTGCTGCTCTTCAGGCGGTCATGCCGCCCGCTATGGCGGAGTTCGCCAGAGAGCCTGCATTTCGATGGGACTCCACTGGGTTTGCCTACTTCCATCTTCCCTCCCAACAACAATGGTGCCGGGCGAACGATCTCACTGCGTTCTCCGCCCTGGACGCCGGGGAGGATGACCTGCTGCGCCACTTGTGCGGCAGCCCATCCGACTATGCTTCATTCGCAGAGGACTACTACGAGAGTGCAGTGCCTGTGGATGCCGTCGCGGAGGTTTTCCGGCACGGACCTATTACAGACCGATTGGTGTCAGCTTTAAACCCAGACATCACCCTTAGGGACATTGCCGATGAGCTTCATATCGAGATCGGATACCCACGCTGACCCAGAGGCGAACAAGCCGCTGGACCGAATGACGAGGAGCGCGGTCAGCCGCACATTCCAAGTCGAACGGCACCGGCGCGCTCCTCGTCATCGGTCAGCTTTGCGTTCGCCTACCGAAAACCTAGACAGACAGCCTCAATGAGCCATCCAAGCCATCCATATGCTGGAGCCGGACCGCAAAGGGAGGAGCCTCAAGCTTGGTTTTGCCGAAAAGAACGAAAGAATGCGAAAGAGGTGACTCCGTCGGGTATGCGGTGCGTCGGGCGCGGCCGAGTTTGTTGCCGGCTTTTTCGTCCTCTTTCGTTTCTTTCGGCCACCCGCTCTCATTGGGGGAGCGAACCAGTCGGTCCAGCGAACGGGAGCCAGCCGGCACGCCGAGTGGCGATGCGGACACCGCCGGTGGCTGGCTCCCGTCGCTGACCTTGGCGTTGGCCATCGCAGGCAGACCAAGAATCACGACACATGAAAGCGACCGGTCATGGCAACGTCGGGTGCGACGTCAACGTCGTCGGCTCTCGACCACGCCCCGACGACAACGATCACCGATACGGCGCCGGCTCGGTTCTTGCGTCTTCTGCGATTCTTGCGGCTAGATCCACATCATGGGGAGGCCAACCAGTCGGTCCAGCGAACGGGCGCCAGCCGGCACGCCGAGTGGCGATGCGGGCGCGCCCGGTGGCTGGCTCCCGTCGCTGACCTTGGCGTTCGGCGCAATGAAACCTCGCCTCTTTGCACATGTCTGTCTGCTCTGCTCGATCCTTGCCACCGGCTGCTACCGGCTGCCAAAGCAGAGCGGTACTTGGATTGGCAGCATTGAAGCACAGACATTGTATGATGCCAGAGGCTACTCCAATCGCTGTGCCGTGTTTCAGATTAGTGCAGGCCCGGCACTCAAGGACCCCAACTTGATGCCCACTCGATTCCTCATGGTTGACCGCAAGAGGACGTCCATACTGCCCGAGGCACTCGGGTTCACAAACGCCACGGTTCGAGGGACGATCCTATCTGACTACGCGAAGGTCTCCACACCTGGGCAGATCATCGTCGGGCCAGAGCAGGGAAAGCCTTGGGTATGGCCCTACGTAATACGAGTCAGGAACGCCGAACCAGTAGGTCCAGCGAACGGGCGCCAGCCGGCACGCCGAGTGGCGATGCGGGCGCGCCCGGTGGCTGGCTCCCGTCGCTGACCTTGCGCGTTAGGCATCACCGCGTGAGCACTCGTCGTCATCAAAAGTCGGAAGCCCGACATGAGCAGCTTGTTGCTGGTTTGGTCGCGTCCTGCATGGCGGATTTTCAGGAACACGCACACGAGGCGCGTCATTTCTTGGTCGTTTCATCAGTGCAGGCGGATTTGGCGAGAGAGCGGGATTTTCGAGACACTGCACTCGACGCTTTTCGAGAGACACACGACCGCATAGAGAGTTTGATTCGCGACCATCAGTGGCCGGCGTTGCGTGAGTTTGTGTCAGGATTGCCCGAGCATTCCGACGTGTTCATTGCAGACACCCGTTCGGATGTAGAGACAGCTCTGGGAGAGTTGTGGCAACGATTTTCAGGGTTCGGGGTTGCGGTTTCTTCGAGTGTTGTCTGGCTCGCCGAGCCGCAGGTTTACTATTTGTTGTTATGGAAGGACTGATCCCTAACACATCAGCGGAATAGATCGGGCGGAGATGGGCGTGGATCACGATTGAGTGGCCACGCCCGATTTATTTCGCGGTTGGACGAAGCCGCGGGGGAGTCCTCTGGCTATAGGAAAACTACCTCCGCCTGACTGGCCGGAGGGTGGGGCGTACGGAGGCCAGGGCATTCTGGCCTGTTGTCTGGTGCGGTAAGGAGGTTCGCAACTGGACGGACGAGGTGGATGGTGTGTGGTCGTGGCCTTGGAGCTGGGGCTCCGTCGGGGTTTTCTTCCGATGAGGGCGTGGACCTTGCCTGGGCGTCGTTCGCATGCGATGCGGACGGCACCGTCCTCCGTGGCAGGCTGTGGGCTGGGTGCGGCATCGGCTCATGAGGTGTCGCCGATGGCCAGCGGTTCTCCGAGTTGGATCCGGGCGCGGCGAGCGCCCTCGGCCAGTGGAGTGAATCTGCCCTGCGCATCGAGGCGGCCGATGCACTGGAGTTCCGCGGCTCCGCACCGTGGACAGGCCAGGTCCTCTTCGACGGGACGGACTGGGGCGGCCTCCGCCGGCGCGATGGCCACGTGCCAACGCGATTCCTTCAGCGCTTCACGCGCCAGCGGCAGCATCCGCTTGCGGCGGTTGTTCCCAAGCAGGCCGTAGTGCCGGATCTTGGTGAAGCCCTCGGGCAGGACATGCCGGGAGAGGCGATGGAGGAACTCCACGCCCGTCAGGGTCATGGTCTTGAGTCCAGTGAACATGGGGATGGTCCATGAGGTTCTGTCCCCAGGTGTGGAGCAGCGCGGTGATACCCATCTCGACACCGAGGCGTTCACGACCGAACTGGAGCAGCGTGGCGGAGGCGGCGTCGAAGAGGGTAAGCGGTAAGGCAGGTGCATGTCCTCGCCGCGGTCTGCGGCGGGGTCAGCTTCGTGAATTTCGAGAGTGGCCCGTCCTCAGGCGGGCGATGGATCGGGCCGCCGCCAGTTTTCCGGCAGCACTTCGTCTATCTGCGTGATGTTCATCCCAGGCAACCGCCGGAGCACATCGCTCAGGTACTCCTGCGGATTGATTCCCCGACGTCGGCAACTCGTGATCACCGAGTAGATCACTGCACTCCGCCATCCGGCATCGGGGTGTCCGATGAACAACCATCGCCTCCGCCCGACCGCCGGCCCTCGAATGGAGTTTTCCACCAGATTGTTGTCGATCTGGTATCGTCCCGATTCCAGATACCCCGTCAGCGCCCCGTACTCGTTGATCAGGTAGCTGATGGCCTTTCCCAGACTGCTCTTGGGCAGCACTTGCGGCTGCATCGCGAGGGCCTTCGTCCGCAGATCTTCCCACAGCGGTGCTGCCATCTTTCGGCGCAGCTCATATCGATCCTGGACACTCATGTCCCTGGCCTCCCGTTCCAGCCGGTAGAGCCTCCGGAACAGGCTGATGAATTCGATGGCCCGGGCATCCTTGTCCCGCACCGCGCGATGGAACTTGCGTCGCGAGTGGGCGGTGCATCCGATGCGCCTGAGCATCGGCATCACCTTCTTGAGCGAGTCGTATACCTCATAGCCATCGGTCTGGATCGTTCCCTCAAAGCCGACGAGTTGTGCGGTGGGCGCGCTGCGACCGCGGGTGTCCTGGAAGTCCAGATACACGTCCCCACCGGGAACCGCGTAGAACCACAAGTAACCCCGGGCACATTTCCCCTTCACCTCCGGATCCATCACCCGCACCGGTGTCTCGTCCACCTGGAGATAGCCTCCCAGCTTCATCCGCTCGAACATCCGCTGCACCACCGGTTGGAGCACGAAGGCAACCTGTTCCACCCACTGCACCATCTGCTGGCGGGGAATCACGACGCCGTGTCGTTCCCGGAAGATCCGTTCCAACGTGTAGTAGGCGACATGATCGTCGAAGCGCCCGAGCAACAGGTGAACTGCCAGTCCCGTCCCGAGCTTGCTTTGCGGAATCAGCCGGGGCGGCAGGGGCGCAATCAGCACACCGCCGCACCCGCATCGGCAGCCGTACTTCGGACGAACCGTCCGACGGCAGATCACCTTGGCCGGCACATACTCCAATTCCTCGCTGACTTCCTCACCCATCGCCTGGCGGGGTTTGCCACACGCCGGGCAGTCGTCCCGGGTGGCGGGTTCCACCACCACCGTCTCACGCTCGAGATGCTCGGGCATGGGGTTGCGCGAGCGACGCTTCCTGGGAGGCTTCTCATCCTCGTCCTCAAGAATGTCGTCGCCGACCGGGGCTTCGCGCCGAGCCTGTTCCTTGAGATCTTCCTCCAGTTCCCCGATCTGAGCCTCCTGCTCCGGGGTGAGCTTGTCGGACTTTGATCCGTAGAGCTGGCGGCGCAGTTCGTCCAACTCCAGCAACGCCTCCTGCAACTGGGCCTCCATGCCGTTCTTCAGGACCTCCAGTTCATGAACCCTGCTGCGCAAGGATTGGGCATCCTCCTTGAGGCGAGCCGCCTCGGCCTGGCGTTGCTCGTGCTCGTTGCGCAGACGGGCGATCTCGGCCTGGCGTTGCTCGTGCTCGTTGCGCAGACGGGTGACCTCGGCCTGGCGTTGCTCGTGGTCATTGCGCAGACGGGTGACCTCGGCCTGGCGTTGCTCGTGGTCATTGCGCAGACGGGTGACCTCGGCCTGGCGTTGCTCGTGCTCGTTGCGCAGACGGGCGACCTCGGCCTGACGCTGCTCGTGTTCGTCGCGCAGACGGGCGACCTCGGCCTGACGCTGCTCGTGTTCGTTGCGCAAACGGGTGACCTCGGCCAACCGCTGCTCCTGCTCGTTCCTGAGCCGGATGATTTCGGCCTGTTCCTGCTCCCGTTCAACCTGGATCCGTGCCAGTTCGGATTCCAAGGCCGCCAACTGCTCCCGCAACCGCTCGGCGTCCATCGATGAATCCGATGTGTTCATGCCGCCAACTCCTTTCGAAAGTCCGCCTTCAACGGCAGTACGAAAACCTCCTTCACAGGCACCCTCAATGTCCGATCCCGATCCTGCCGGCTGCGGCCGGTCGTCCGTCCCAACGCCTGCCAGTTGGCTGCCCGGTAGCAGGTGCCACGGAACCGTTCCACCTCCACGAAACTCTCCAGCAGCACCACGGAATGGCCGTACTTCCTCTTCCAGTCCGACGCAATCCGCCGGGCCACAGCACCCAACAGGTGGCTCGCCAAATGCGCCACCTGCACCCAAGGCAGGATCAGGAACCGGCTCTGGTTGGCAATCCTTCCCAACCCCGCTTCCCGCTGGGCGGGATTCCAGCCAATCCACTGGTCACGCGCCGCGCATTTCCATGCCGCCGCCCCGAACACCATGACCCCCAGCAACCGGCCACTGGAATCACTCGCCGTGTACTGGAGGCTCTCCCCCACAGGTGCCCGGTATCCCAGGTAGTGAAAGCTCGCCAGCGCCGATCTCACCTCCGTGCGGGCTTCGATGCGGGCGCTGACTTCCTCGATCCGCACTCCGCCCAGACTTCGCAGGCTTCCGACAATCGGTGCGGTGTCCCAGGTCCGGGGAGGCGGGGCCGTCAGTCGATGCCGATTGGGCGATGCGATGCGCGGTGGTGGCAACTCGACCCATCCCCGCTCGTGCAGCTTGCAGAGCAGTGTCCGGGCGGCCATGTCCTTGCGCTCACCGAGCTCGGTGCGCCAATTCCACAGCGAACACAACTCGTTCGACAACCGGTACCGGCTCCACTCCGGATGGGTGCGGATCAGTTCCTGGATCTGGGCGACGTCCGACGGCTCGATGCGGCGTCCCTGTAGGATGCACGCGCTGATCATGGAGCCGAGGATGCTGGACGGGGGACGCAGAGTCCAGCGCAAAATCTCCAGATCACCGCCGATACCAACCCGGCTTCTCCCGCACCTGCAATCCAGCCACCAGGGCGGTGAGTTGGTCGGAACGGAGGGTCAACATGGCCCCCTCCCCACAGGGCCAGTCGAATGTATTTCGCTCCAGACGCTTGGTCGCCAACCAGAGTCCGCTGCCGTCCCACCACAGCAGTCGCAGGCGGTTTCGCCGTCGATTGGTGAACACGAAGAGTCCACCCTCCAGAACCTCGCGTTGCAGGACTCCACGGACGTGGCTGGCGAGTCCGTCGAAGCCCCGACGGAAATCCACGGGTGCCACCGCGACGAACACCCGGAGGCTGGCGGTTTCGATCAGCATGGGCGGCGGATGGCTTGGGCCAGGGCTGTGATCCATGCTGGATCGGTGTCACGACGCACACACAGACGGGTCCCGTCCGGCCAGGCGATTTCCGCGTCCCAGCCGGACTCGGGCTGCGATGGCGAGGGACGGATCCATTGAACCTCGCGAAACACGGGCTGTGAGTCTGGCGGAAGGCCAGGTGCGTCACTGGGAATGGAATCGCGCCCGCCGTAGATCCAGTAGTGGAGCTGGGAGTACCGCAGGCCGTGAACCTCAGCGAAGCGACGCAGACCAAGATGTCCTTCGCGATATTTGCGCACCCACTGTTGTCGCTCCCCGGGAGGGACGGAGGCCCGCTTTTGAAACCGTTCCAGCTTCATCCCCTGAGTCTGCCATACCGTCGCCCGCTCGCGGTAGATGTGCTCCGCTTACCGCTTACGAAGAGGAGCCGGTAGAGCAAGGCCTGGTTCTGGAGGACGAGTGGACGCAGGTCGGAGGGAAGCGTGAAGACCCAGTGGAAGTAGCGGACCGGAAGGAGCGACTGGCGCTGGGCCTCCAGCCACTGTTCGCGGCGTTGGCCCTGGCAATCCGGACAATGCCGATCCCCGCATCCGAGGGGTCGCCAATGCGAGGAACGGCAGAGGGTACACTGCCACAGCGACCAGCCGACGCGGCCGGTGTGGCAGTGACTGAGGCGATCCAGGACGTGGAGGGTGTGCGGGGCTTGGGGATACAGACCGGTAAACTCCGGGAGGAAGCGTCGGAGGACGGATCCCACGGAGGGACGGTCGGCGGCCGGAGCCCCGCAACGGGGCGCCTCCATCAGCGTCTGGGATGGAGATCGGTGCGGATCAGCCCGAGAGGGCTCTTGACCTGCCCCATGCGCTCCTGGCGGACGTGGAGATAGTTGGCGGTGGTGGAGAGGTGGGCGTGGCCGAGGAACTTCTGGACGAGGGTGATCTCGACACCGTTCTCGATGAGATGGGTGGCGAAGCTATGGCGCAGGCCGTGGATGCCGCACTTGGCGGGGAGTTGGGCGCGCTTGCGGGCCCGGTAGTAGATGTTCTGTGCGGTTCCCTTGCAGATGGGGTCCTGATCGGGCCCCTGGGAGAAGAGCCATTGGGAGGGGCGATGGACGCGGTACCAGGCGCGCAACTCCCGGAGGAGGTTGTCGCTGAGGGGAACGAGGCGCTCGCGACCGCCCTTGGGATTGGAGACGCGGAGTTGGAATCTGCTGGAGTCGATGTCGGCAATGCGAACATGGGTGGCCTCGGAGAGGCGGAGGCCGCAGCCATAGACGGTCATGAGGAAGGCGCGGGCGAGAGGATCGCCGTCGGTGCCGACGGTGAGGAGACGCTCGACCTCGTCGGGACTGAAGACGCGGGGAGGCTGGGTGTGGCGAGCGGGGCGTTTGATGCCGGCAAGGAGGGGCTCGATCTCACGGCCGAGATGGCCGCCGTAAAAGGAGCGGAGCGCATTGATGGCAAGATTGATGGAGGAGGCCGAGAGCTTGCGTTGGTCGATGAGCTGGAGTAGCCACGAGGAGATCTCGGGGTTGCCGAGGTCGGCAGGTGGGCGTTTGTGGAACCGGGACAACTGGACGATCCAATCCGTGTAGGATTGGACGGTCCGAGGAGCCAGTTGACGAAGGACGAGGTAGTCGATGAACTTTTGCCGTGGTGATGAAGGATTTTTCATGCACCCGGAGCGTGTGCTCCTGGACGACGCCTGTCGTCACCGCGGCGCAGTCCCCCGCGCAGCGGCTTCGTTCAACAAATCGCTCCACACGAACCGCCGCTCCCCGTTTCGAGTTCTGGCGCCCCGGTTTGTCGGACGCTGGCTCCGGTGCCAGCGCCCGCTTCCGGCTGCGGTCGGTGAGCTCTAACGTTCGGCATGAGTGTCATGAAGGCGATAGACCTGGACTCAATACCCTATAAACACCGCTTCAACGGTGCTTCCTTGCTCATCTCAAAAGCCAACAGGGTCGCGGGATTGCCGCTTCCTGATCAAAAGGGCGACCATCGGAAACTGCTCGCTGCATTGTCCTACTACGAAATGGCATTGGCTTTAATGAAGCCGTTTGACCCCAACTATTCCACTGTTTTGAATTGGAAGTGCAACCTGTTGCGATCGCTGGGCCAGTACGAAGATGCCGTCAAGTGGTATCGGGAGATCGTTCGCATCTCCGACGAAACTGATGGCAAAGCCAAACGAAATGCCACAGCGGCGCTGGCGGACGAGATGATCCAGAAATACACAGGCCGCTCGAATGAGCCGCTTGAGATGGGAGACGCTGATGCGGCAGCCTTCGACGATCCCCCGTACTGCATGGTCGCAGAGGAGTTCTGTGTCTTGTTGAGCGAGAGCAAATTCAAGAAGGCGCACTTGTATTTATCTCCGGCACTCAGGGAAACCTTCCCGATTCCGAAGTTGAAGTCGGCGTGGCAGCAAATGACCAGAAAGGCGCCTTCGGAGGAGATGAGTCTGACACTAGAGCAGCACATGGTGGACTGGCCTGATCGCAAACCTGACGATGTCGGCTGGTGCTATTTCTCTGTTTCGGCAGCGGAGTTCAGCGAGGCGGTTACGGTCGTCGTCAGCCGGATGCCGGACAATTCCGATCGCATCACACAACTCGAGTTTGGTCGTCCTTAGCATGCGAAAGCCGAACAAGCCAGATGCAGTGAACCCGGCGATGGCGCTCTGGTTGACAATCGAGGATCAGTGGCGCCGGGTCACTGATCTGGAACGTTCGGCACCACAATGACTCGACCTCTGGCATACTTGGCGTGCATCGCGGGATTCATATGGCTCGGGCTTGAGTCGGTTAGATTCCGTCGGGCAATCCGAGATTCGCTGCAGGCGGCGCATGCTCGAATGAACCATGTGATTCCTGAGCATGCCACAGATGGCGGCAAAGTTCTGAATTCCTACTATGAGGATGTTTACAAGCACTTACCTTCGATACTTTGGCCTGCTGGGATGCTCCTGACGGGTGCAACCATTCTGTTTCTGCTGCGTGGGAATGCCGGACCACGCTCCCTACCGCATGACGCCCCAACCGCGCCACGTGACAACTCGAACCTCCCGGACACCCGCCACCGGTGAGTTGAGGTGTTCGTCGGTCGACACGCCGCGCATGAAGAGCGGGCCTCCGTTTCTCAGCTGCATCGGGGCGATTGCCTTCGGATTGCTGGCGGCATCGGCGTTCTATTCACCGTTTGCTCCTCATTACCGTACCGTTGAACTTGTCCCCGGAGTCTTCGCGGAACAGTGGGCGCAAGACGGGGATATGTGGTTTGATATCGGGCTTGGCGCGGCATGCGCGCTGATTGCGGCATTGTGTACTTGGAGTGCTTTGAGGAGGCTAAAGAGGTGACGCCAACACAGCAGCGGAATAGATCGGGCGGAGATGGGCGTCGATCACGATTGAGTGGCCACGCCCGATTTATTTCGCGGTTGGACGAAGCCGCGGGGGAGTCCTCTGGCTATAGGAAAACTACCTCCGCCTGACTGGCCGGAGGGTGAGGCGTACGGAGGCCCGGGCATTCTGGCTTGTTGTCTGGTGCGGTAAGGAGGTTCGCAACTGGACGGACGAGGTGGATGGTGTGTGGTCGTGGCCTTGGAGTTGGGGCTTCGTCGGGGTTTTCCTCCGATGAGGGCGTGGACCTTGCCCGGGCGTCGTTCGCATGCGATGCGGACGGCACCGTCCTCCGTGGCAGGCAGCGGGCTGGATGTCGCATCGGCTCACGAGGTGTCGCCGATGGTCGGCGGCTCTCCGAGTTGGATCCGGGCTCGGCGAGCGCCCTCGGCCAGTGGAGTGAATCTGCCCTGCGCATCGAGGCGCCCGATGCATTGGAGTTCTGCGGCTCCGCACCGAGGACAGGCTAGGTCCTCTTCGACGGGACGGACTGGGGCGGCCTCCACCGGTGCGATGGCAACGTGCCAGCGCAAGCCCTTCAACGCCTCGCGCGCCAGCGGCAGCATCCGCCTGCGGCGATTGTTCCCGAGCAGGCCGTAGTGACGGATCTTGGTGAAGCCTTCGAGCAGGACATGCAGGGAGAGGCCGGACGGCAAGGGTGACGGAGGCGTCCAAGAGCTTGCGCTGCAGGGTGAGGTGGAGTAACCGGGACACAGTCGCACCCTTGGATGGAGATTTTTTCAGAGCAAATCTGGCAGCGGTTCCGCGGTAGTCTCGCCGGGCGGCTGTTTGCGGCTGCTGTCATCGCGGCGCCGTTCGGAGCATTTGCCGCGGTAGAGGTCACACCGACCGTGGTTCCCATCGTTCTCTCCACGGTTGGTGCCGCGGTGATTGGGGTTGGGGCCGCCGGTTTCCTTGAGATGCGCGATCGCCGGCGCAGCCGAACTGCCTTGTGGCAGCAGCGGATTGCTCGTGCAACGGAGCAGGTACACCGGGGGCATCCGGGGATTTCTCCGGAGGATGCGTCCGTGGTTGCCAGGGTAGTTGAGGAGGCTCGGTTCACGCCAATGGTGTGGGTAGGCATGGTGCTAGGCGGGGTGGCGGTTCTTGGCGGAGTCGCCATGGTCATTGCCTGGATCGTCCAGTTCTTCCGAGCGTCTTGAGCATCGATATGCCACGGCGATTGGGACCGTGTCGGCGGCTCTCGGATTGAGCGCTGATTGTTGACGGGCCGCCCAAGCCCAACCGCCCCGATCGGGATGGGTGGAGGCGAGGCTTGATTGCCTCATCGGAAGATGGATGAATGCCGATGAAGATGAATACCGAGAAACCCGAACTGATTACCGGTGCCAAGATCATCGCAGCCACACTTCTGGCCGGAGTGGGTGCCGTGGGACTGTACGGGTCCTTCAATCACACGCGAGTGGCCCTCGGCATGCTGATCCTTGGCCTGTGGCTTCTGGTGGGAGCTTGGACGGGCCGGAGCATGTGGGTGCGCCTGCAGGATCTGTATGTCTGGTACTCGAAAGTCGGTGTCGACTCGTCGAAGGCCCAGACGGATTGTGTCCGGGATGCAAACCCGGCGAATGCGGCGCCGTCCGCTTAGCCGTGTCCATGCAGTAGTAATCTCACGCGGAGCCGCGGAGAGCGCGGAGAGCGAGGCCGGTCACGACTATTATCCAACGTCGGCAACCAGTCACCCAACGGTGACTGACCAGCTTGCCCTCCAACTGGCCTTTCTCCGCGTCTCCGCGTCTCCGCGTGAACCTGTCCCCGCTTTCAGTCGCACGGTTACGGCTTAGGCGTAAGGATGTGGTGGAGGGTGGGAACAGGGTTCCCGCAGAGGTACTGGGACGCGGAGAAAGGACATTCGGATGGCGAGTTGTTGCGTCATCGGCGGGTGACGGTTTGCCGAAGTGGGGACACTCCTGACGGTCCTCTTTCTGCGCACCCTGCCGGCATCGCGGGAGATCAGGACTGCGAGGATAGGGTCGAGGTGGTTTGGAGATGGCAGGCAAGGCGTGGGTACTGGGGTACGCGTCGACTGGGCTACGGGAGTCTGCCAGAGGGTGGTAGCCGAATGCCTGGAGCAAGAGCGTGACTGAGGCTGCCGGATGGGCTTCCTTGACCCGCACCAGTCCGCTGGAACCGAGACTGACTGATCATGGACACGCGATTTCATTCCGAACGATTCCCGCGAGCCTCAGCTTACCATCCCGAGTGGGTGATGGCCGGGGCCAGTGGCGGTGCCAATGCCCTGTGCCTGACGGAGTGGCTAGCCGAGTCGCTTGACCTTCGGCCTGGCATGAGAGTGTTGGATCTCGGGTGCGGCCGCGCGATGTCCTCGATCTTCCTGCGTCGCGAGTTTGGCGTGCAGGTCTGGGCGGCGGACCTGTGGTTCAATCCCTCCGAGAACCACCAACGCATCCGCGATGCCGGGGTTGAGGATGGGGTGTTTCCCGTTCGCGCCGATGCACGGGCGCTGCCGTTCGCGACAGACTATTTTGACGCGATCGTATCGATTGACTCCTATGTGTATTACGGCACGGACGATCTCTACCTCAACTACCTTGCCCGGTTGGTCAAACCCGGTGGTGCGATAGGGATCGCGCAAGTGGGCCTCGTGAGCGAGTTGGGGGGCGAGATTCCGGCGCACCTTCAGGAGTTTTGGGCGCAGGACCAGCCGTGGAGTTTCCACTCGGCTGCGTGGTGGGAGCGGCACTGGGGCCGGACGGGCATCCTGGATGTCACGGTCGCCGACACCATGGTAGGCGGTTGGCGTTTGTGGCTGGACTGGCTCCGCTTGATCGCCCCGGAGAATGCGACGGAGATCCGGGCGGTGGAAGCCGACGCCGGACGGAGTCTGGGCTACGTCCGCGTGATGGGGCGGCGCCGGGCTGGGGCTCCCTTGTTCGATCCGGCCGTGACGATTCCCGTGCAATACACCAAGAAACCGTTGCTGCGTAATGGTGAGCCTTGAATGCGGATCGCCCTGACGATCAGAATTGCCGGACCGGCAGGGGGGATGGGGCTGGTCCCCGTGCCAACACCGAGGCTGGACCGGGTCGGACGGTTCTCTCGGTAGTCCAACTGACCCTCGGCAAATAGGCACAACCATGAAAAGGCAGATCTTCATCAACCTCCCTGTGGCTGATGTCCAGCGCACGGTGGCATTCTGGAAGGCCCTCGGGTTTTCCCACCACCCGCAATTCACGGATGATCAGGCCGCCTGCATTGTCATCAGCGAGGAGATCTACCACATGGCGCTATCGCAGGCGAAGTGGCGCACATTCACACCGAAAGCCATCTGCGACACTGCGAGTGCCGCCGAGGTGTCGCTGTGTCTGAGTTGCGCCAGTCGTGCCGAGGTAGACGATCTCATAGCAAGGGCGGTGGCGGCCGGCGGTTCGAAGGAGCCTCAGCCCACGGATCATGGCTTCATGTATATTCAGGGATTCGATGATCCCGATGGGCATCATTGGGAACTCGTCCATATGAGCGACCTGGGGTCGGAGACGGCATGACCTGGCTGAGCCGGAACCATGCGATTGAGGGCGGGGACAGGTTCACGCGGAGACGCGGAGAAAACAGCGACAACTGGCTGGCAAGCTGGGCAGTCACCGTTTGGTGAATGGTTACCGACCCTCGAACCTTCGTGACCGGCTTCTCTCTCCGCGCTCTCCGCGGCTCCGCGTGAGACTGCTACTGCACGGACACGGCTGAGACATGCGTTGCGGTCAAGCAGCGGCAGCCTCGTCGGTGCGCCGTGGTGGTCGGATGACCGGCATGGCAGGCTTGGCTGGGTAGGAAATGGGGCGAACATGGCAAATCAGAACGGCATCCCATTCTGTCGAGCCGAGTGGCTGCAGGACGTGTCCATCGAGTTGGGGCGGCGTTTCGCAGCCAGACATCCCTTCCGGAGTTTCTGTGCCCAGGTCGATACCTGTGAGCATGAAGGCGAGGAATTGGAGCAGTTGACGGTTTGGGCCAGTACCTGGAGTGAGACCGTGGTCTGTCTGTCGCTGTGGGATGACCACACGCTGCGTGTCCGGGTGGTCCTGTTGGAGACGGGGAACAATGATGAATTCGAAGTGTCGTTCTGGCCGGAATACGCGGGCCTCAGCCCGGAGCGGATTGCCGAGGCATTCCGGGACACCGTCGCGGTCTCGACACGCCTGGGCTATGGAGAGATCCCGGAACCGGTTCTCCGACGGATCTGGAGCCATGGCGGGGCCTTCGAGACCAAGGGGGCGTTGGGCAGGCCCGGAGGATCGTAGTAAGTCTTTGGATTCCGATCCCGATAGCGACCCCGACACCGAGGGAGTTCTCCGCACCCTTTCAGGGTGCGGGCTTCATTTGGGACGTAGACCCCGGGTGGGCCTCGTACCTCGGCCAACCCGGGGCTACCGGCTGCCACGCCTCCGGCGTTGGGGACCGGGTGGCGACGTCCTCGTCGCCTTGGGAAAAGGGCTTTGAGGGGCAACGGGGACGTTGCCGCTCCGTTTGGGGCGGGGGCGTGTCGCGACGCGCGCGTTGGGGCGCGCTGGTGGCGCGCCAGTGGACTTCCAACTCGCGTCCGTGGGGAAGGCGTGGGCATGCTACTGGCGAAACTCTCATGGAATCCGACTCGATCCGACAATTGCGCGAGGCCGTGAAGCTCTCGCCGGACAACACGCCACTGAGGCAGGCGCTGGCGGATGCGCTGCTGGGGGCGGGGTTGGCGGGTGCGGCGGTGGTGGAATACCGGGCGGCGCTGGCGCGGAGTCCGGAGAGCGTGCCGTTGAAGTTTGGGCTGGCGCGCGCCTTCCACGCGGATGGCAAGCACAGCCACGCCTTGGTGGTGCTCGAAGATCTGGTGAAGTCCGACGAGGCCCCCGGGCGGGCGTTCGTCTTGCATGCGCGGATCCTGGCCGGGATCGGAGAGGTGGAGCAGGCGGTGGAGCAGTATCGCCGCGGGGTGGAGCGGGACCGTTCTGCTGCGGATGTGGATTTTGCGAAGCGACTGGGGATCCAGGCCGTGCCGCCGCGGGAAAAGCCGCCGGAATCGGTCTTTGGGGCCGATGACGGCGGAGATGCGGACGAGGAGGAGGTGGTGGACGGGCGGGTGCGGCAGTCGTGGCAGGGATCGGACGATGAGCCGCCGGCGGAGATCGAGCGTCCGAAGATCACCTTCCAGGATGTGGGTGGGATGGAGGCGTTGAAGGAGGAGATCCGGCTGAAGATCATCTATCCCCTGACACACGCCGAGATGTTCAAGGCGTATGGGAAGTCGGTGGGAGGGGGAATCCTGATGTACGGTCCGCCGGGGTGCGGGAAGACGCATCTGGCGCGGGCGACGGCGGGAGAGGTGAAGGCAGGGTTCATCTCGGTGGGGATCCACGACGTTCTCGACATGTGGATCGGGAACAGTGAGCGGAACCTCCATTCGCTGTTTGAGCAGGCGCGTCGGAACGCGCCTTGCGTGTTGTTCTTCGACGAGGTGGATGCGCTCGGAGCGAGCCGGTCCGACATGAAAACCAGCGCCGGTCGTCATCTGATCAACCAGTTCCTGTCGGAGTTGGACGGCGTCAAGGCGAGCAATGACGGCGTGTTGATCCTGGGGGCGACGAATGCGCCGTGGCATCTGGACAGTGCGTTCCGTCGGCCGGGTCGGTTTGACCGCATCCTGTTCGTGCCGCCTCCGGACGCGCCGGCGCGGGCAGGGGTGTTGCGGTTGTTGCTTCGGGGAAAGCCGGTGGAAGACGTCGACTGCGATGCGGTGGCGAAGAAGTGCGAGGGCTTTTCGGGTGCGGACCTCAAGGCGGTGGTGGACATGGCGGTGGAGGCGAAGCTGCGCGAGGCGATGAAGACGGGCGTGCCGGGTCCACTGCGGACGAAGGACCTGGTGGCGTCGGCGGGTGGGCAGAAGCCGACCACGCGGGAGTGGTTTGCCACGGCGAAGAACTACGCCCTGTATTCGAATCAGGGCGGGGTTTACGACGACATCCTGAAGTACCTGAAGCTCTGACGACCGGATGACACCACCACCGATCCTTCAAAGAGCCCTGTTGCTGCAGCAGCAGGACCGCCACGACCTAGCCGAACGGGAGTTCCGGCAGCATCTGGCGACGGAGCCCACGGACGGGTTTGCCCATGCGGCGCTGGCGACTTCACTGCTGGAACTGGAACGACTGGATGACGCCGAGGCGGAGGCGCGCGAGGCGATCGGACATGTGCCGGATCTGGCCTATGCGCACTACGTGCTGGCGCGTGTGATGTCCGCTCGGAATCGGGTACTGGAGGCGGTTGCAGCCATCCTTGAGGCGATCCGGTTGGAGCCACAGGACGCGGACTACCACGGCCTGTTTTCGGCGATCCAGTTCGACCGGGGGCGTTGGGCGGACGCGTTGGCAGCAGCGGAGAAGGGGTTGCAGTGTGATCCGGAGCATGTTGCCTGCAACAACCTCCGGGCGATGGCACTGGTGAAACTGGGGAGGAAGGCCGAGGCCGGAGCGACGATCACGGGCACACTGGCGCGGCATCCGGACAATGCGTTCTCGCATGCGAACCAGGGCTGGACCCTGATGGAGCAGGGCAAGCGGAAGGAGGCGATGGGGCATTTCCGCGAGAGCCTGAGGCTGGACCCGACGAATGACTGGGCGCGGGCAGGATTGGTGGAGGCCATCAAGGCCGGGAATCCTTTGTACGCCGTCATGCTTCGGTACTTCCTCTGGATGCAGAAGCTGCCGCCGGGGGTGCAGTGGGGGCTGCTGATGGGCGGGTACTTTGGCAATCGGTTGCTCGGAAATCTCGCTCGTTCCAATCCGGACTGGGCGCCGTGGATCACGCCCGTACGGATCGTGTACATTTCGTTTGCCCTGCTTACCTGGCTGGCGAGTCCGTTGTTCAACCTGACGTTGTTCCTGCATCCGGTGGGGCGGCATGCGTTGGACTCGGACCAGCGCTGGCAGGCGCGCGGGGTGGGCAGCTGCATTGGACTGGCCCTCCTGGGGCTGGGGCTGTGGCTCGGGATGGGGCGGGCGACCGAGTACCTGCTGGTGTCGCTGGTGTTCGGGTTGTTGGCGGTGCCGGTGTCGGCGATCCACAACTGTTCGCCTGGATGGCCGCGATGGACGATGGGTGGAATTGCCGCGGCACTGCTTGGGCTGGGCGGGTTCGGCCTGGCGGCGATCTTCACGGATCCGCCGCGGGGTTCGGCGCTGGCATCGTTGGGGGTTGGCTCGTTCAACCTGTTCCTGATGGGGGCGCTGCTGTCGCAGTGGGCGGCCAACTTCCTGGCCTCGGTCCGGCCGAAGCGGTAGCGGGCGGCGGGCGAGTTTTCAGTTTCAAGGTTTCAGCCTGAAAGCGGCAGTTGGACTATCCACAGATTTCACGGATTTCACAGATGGGCCGGGAGAAGAGGCCTCACCGCGTCGCTGTTTCCAGATCACCCTTGGGGTGAAACGACAGATCGTCCCAACCGGCTTCCAGTCCGTGGAATCGCTGTAGTCTGTGGATCCAACCGCCGTTTCAAGGATTCAGTCCCGATCTGAGGAAAGAAAAAGGCCGTCCCGGTGGAACCGGGACGGCCTGTTCGAGAGGGAAGTGAGCCGGGGGCTTACTTCTTCTTGGCAGCCTTCTTGGCGGGCTTCGCGGCGGCGGCGGCCTTGCGCTTCTCCTCGATGGCAGCCTGGGCGGCGGCGAGGCGGGCGACGGGCACGCGGTACGGCGAGCAGCTGACGTAGGTCAGGCCGACACGATGGCAGAACTTGACGGAGTCCGGGTCGCCACCGTGTTCGCCGCAGATGCCGAGCTTGATGCCAGGCCGGGTCTTGTTGCCCTTCTCGGCAGCGATCTGGACCAACTGGCCGACGCCGGTCTGGTCGATCGAGGCGAACGGATTCTTCTTCACGATCTCGTTCTCGGTGTAGGCACCGAGGAAGGAGCCGGAGTCGTCACGCGACATGCCGAGGCAGGTCTGGGTGAGGTCGTTGGTTCCGAAGCTGAAGAACTCGGCCGTCTGGGCGATCTCGTCGGCGGTGAGGGCGCCGCGGGGGATCTCGATCATGGTGCCGACGGAGTAGGCGATCTTGATCTTCTTCTCCTTCTGCACCTGGGCGGCGACCTCGTGGACGATGGCGACCTGGAGGTCGAGCTCCTTCTTGAACCCGACGAGCGGGATCATGATCTCGGGCTTGGCCTTGAAGCCGGCCTTGGTGGCATCGGCAGCGGCCTCGAGGACGGCGCGGGCCTGCATGCGGGTGATCTCGGGATACTTGATGCCGAGGCGGCAACCGCGGAAACCGAGCATGGGGTTGAACTCATGGAGCTCATGGACGCGGGCCATGATCTTCTCGACGGCGATGCCGAGCTTCCGGGAGAGATCCATCTGCTGCTCCTTGGAGTGCGGGAGGAACTCGTGGAGGGGCGGATCGAGGAAGCGGATGGTGGCCGGGAATCCCTTCAGGGCCTTGAAGATCCCGAAGAAGTCATCGCGCTGGTAGGGCAGGAGCTTCGCCAGGGCGGCCTCGCGTGCGGCGAGGGAGTCGGCGAGGATCATCTCGCGCATGGCGTCGATGCGGTCACCCTCGAAGAACATGTGTTCGGTGCGGGTGAGGCCGATGCCCTCGGCGCCGAAGGCGATGGCCTGGGCGGTCTGCTCGGGGGTGTCGGCGTTGGTGCGGACGGAGAGGCGGGTGGCCTTCTTGCACCAGGCCATCAGCTGCACGTAGTTCTTGAACTTCTCGGTCTTCTGGGAGGCGGCGTCGCCGTTCAGGAGGCCGGTGATGATCTCGGACGGAGCGGTCTTGATCTGGCCGGCGTAGACGAGGCCGGAGGTGCCATCGATGGAGAGGAAGTCCCCTTCCTTGAACGTGTGACCGTCGATGGTGGCGGTCTTGGCCTCGTAGTCGATGGAGACGCCGGAAGCGCCGCAGACGCAGACCTTGCCCATCTGGCGGGCGACGAGGGCGGCGTGGGAGGAGACACCGCCGCGGGCGGTGAGAATGCCTTCGGCGGCGATCATGCCGCGGAGATCCTCGGGGGAGGTTTCGACGCGGACGAGCAGGACCTTCTCGCCCTTGTCGGCGGCGGAGACGGAACGTTCGGCGTTGAAGTAGATCTTGCCGGTGGCGGCGCCGGGGCCGGCGGGGAGGCCGGTGGCGATGACCTTGGCCTTCTTGACCTCATTGAGGTCGAAGATGGGGGCGAGGAGCTGTTCGAGCTGGTCGGCAGGGTTGCGGAGGATGGCCGTTTCCCAGTCGATGAGCTTCTCCTTGACCATGTCAGCGGCGAACTTGAGCGCCGCGGCAGCGGTGCGCTTGCCGTTACGGGTCTGGAGCATGAACAGCTTGCCTTCCTGGATCGTGAACTCCACGTCCTGGACGTCCTTGAAGTGCTTCTCGAGCGTCTTGCGGACGGTGAGGAGCTCGGCATAGGACTTCGGCATCACGTCCTTGAGCTTGAGGACGGGCTCGGGGGTGCGGACGCCGGCGACGACGTCCTCGCCCTGGGCGTTGACGAGGAATTCGCCGTAGAACTCGTTCGTGCCGTTGGCGGGGTTGCGGGTGAAGGCGACGCCGGAACCGGAGGAATCACCGGTGTTGCCGAACACCATGGCCTGCACGTTGACGGCAGTTCCCCACTCGGCGGGGATGTTGTACTTGCGGCGATAGACGATCGCGCGGTCGTTCATCCAGGAGTTGAACACGGCACCGGCGGCGCCGCGGAGCTGATCCCAGGGGTTGTTGGGGAACACCTTTCCGGTGCGCTCCTTCACGAGGGCCTTGAAGCGGACGACGAGTTCCTGCTGGTCCTCGGCGGTGAGCTTGGAGTCCTCGATGTCGGCATGATACTTCTCATGCTTGAAGTTGTGGATGACGGTCTCGAAGGGCTCGTGATCTTCGCCCTCGCGCTTCTGGACGCCGAGGACGACGTCGCCGTACATCTGGATGAAGCGGCGGTAGCAATCCCAGGCGAAGCGGGAGTTGCTGGTGGCCTTCTCGAGGGCGACGACGGTGTCGTCATTGAGGCCGAGGTTGAGGATCGTGTCCATCATGCCGGGCATCGAGTCGCGGGCGCCGGAGCGGACGGCGACGAGGAGGGGCATGCCGGACTTGTTGCCGAAGCGCGTCCCCATGATCTTCTCCATGTTGGCAATGCCGGCCTCGATCTGGGCCTGGAGTTCCTTGGGGTAGGTCCGCTTGTTGGCGTAGAAATAGGTGCAGACCTCGGTGGTGATGGTGAATCCCGGAGGAACCGGGAGGCCGATGCGGGTCATCTCGGCGAGATTGGCGCCCTTGCCGCCGAGGAGGGCCTTCATGGAGCCATCGCCATCGGCTTTCTTGTTGCCAAACGTGTAGACGTACTTCGGAGCTTTTGCCATACGATCAGGTTAACAGGTACAGGTGAAATCGGCGGAAACTCGCCGGAAAATGGAGGCGGGAGGTTATCGTGATGGGGGCCCGAGTCAATTGGGGAAAGGGGGCGCTGCTCAGGATGATGGCCTTCGAAAGAATCACCGGTTGACACAGACCCCCGTGTTTGGTTCCTTCTGCGCTCTTTCTTTCGAGACGAGGAATTATGTACGCAGTTCTGCAAACGGGCGGTAAACAATATCGGGTGGAGGCAGGTGACCTTCTTGAAATCGAACTGGTCGCTGCCGAGCCTGGCCAGCCTTATGTGTTCGACCAGGTCCTTCTGGTGAGCAACGAGGGCAAGGTTTCCGTGGGGACCCCCACGGTTGCTGGCGCGAAGGTGGTGGCCGACGTGGTCGAGCACATCCGTGGCGAGAAGAAGATTGCCTTCAAGTTCCGCCGTCGTAAGGGCTATCACCGGACGGTCGGTCACCGTCAGGAGCTCACGGTGGTGAAGGTCAAGGAGATCAACGCCTGATCGGTTGGATCAGCGGATTTTCAAAGGCAAAGCATCCAAATCCAACAATCCCCTTTTTGATTCAGGCTTATGGCTCATAAGAAAGGTCAAGGCAGTTCCCGCAACGGTCGCGATAGCGTCAGCAAGCGACTTGGTGTCAAGGCGTTCGGCAGCGAATTGGTGACGGCGGGATCGATCATCGTCCGCCAGCGCGGTTCGAAGGTCACGGCGGGCACCAACGTGGGCGTCGGTCGCGACTGGACGCTGTTCGCCCTCGTGGACGGCCGCGTGAAGTTCGACAAGGAGGGCAGCCGTGTGAACGTGCTTCCCGAGGTGGCGGCCGCCGCTTCGAACTGATCCCTGCCGGCAGCATCCGTGGCCCCCGGGCCGCGGGTCAGTCCGGCAAATCCATTTTCCGGGCGAGGCCTCCGGCCTCGCCCTTTTGTTTTTCCGAAGCTCCTCCAAAGTTGCCTCCATGTTCGTCGACGAAGTCAAAATCTATGCCCGGGCCGGCCATGGCGGGCGCGGTGCGGTCGCCTTCCGCCGGGAAGCCTACATTCCGAAGGGTGGGCCGGATGGTGGCAACGGTGGTCTGGGCGGAGACGTGATCCTGGAGGCCTCGCACGACCTCAACAACCTGATCGAGCAGTTCTTCAATCCGCGTCTGGTGGCTTCGAACGGCCAGAACGGGATGGGCAAGGGGATGGATGGGAAGGCCGGCAAGGATCTCATCATCAAGGTGCCCTGCGGTACCTTGGTCTGGCTGTTGAAGGACACGACCCCGAAGGTCGAGCCGACGGCCAAGCGCGGCGGCAAGGATCACCCGGTGGATCCGGCCCAGTTGCAGGCGGAGGCGGAAGACGAGGCGGCGGAGGCGGCTGGCGAGCCGTCGGAGGATGAGCCCGAGGACCGGCCGCAGAAGATCCGGTCTTCGACGGGGCAGCGATCCTTGATCCGGAGCAGTGGCGGGGTGCAGGCGTTGGAGATCGACCTGGAGTCGGACGACGACGGCGGCAGCGTGGAAGATGATTCGAAGGGCGAGTTGGTCTGTGACCTGACCGAGAACGGGCAGCGTTTCGTGCTGTGCAAGGGGGGGCGAGGCGGACTGGGCAACCGGAACTTCGCGACGAGCCGCCATCAGTCACCGCGGTTTGCGCAACCGGGCGAAGCGGGGACCGAAGGACACTACCAGCTGGAGCTTCGGATGATGGCCGACGTTGGTCTGGTGGGTTACCCGAACGCGGGGAAGTCGACGTTGCTGACGGCGATCTCTCACGCACGCCCCAAGATCGCGGCCTATCCCTTCACCACGCTGACGCCTCAGGTGGGCATCCTCGAGTATCCGGACTTCGCCCGCTTGGTGATCTGCGACGTCCCTGGGCTGATCGAGGGAGCGCACGAGAACGTGGGATTGGGGCACGCTTTCCTACGGCATATCAGCCGCTGCAAGGTGCTGGTCATCCTGCTGGACATGGCTGGGACCGATGGGAGGGTGCCTTGGGACGACTACAAGCACCTCCTCTACGAGTTGGAGGCGTACGATCCGGCCTTGCTGGAACGTCCGCGGATCGTGGTGGGCAACAAGATGGACGAGCCGCATTCGGAGGCGAACCTGAAGTCCTTCAAGCGGCGCGTGAAGAAGACCCCGGTGCTCCCGATCTCGGCGGCATTCGACGAGGGATTGCCCAAGTTCAAGCAGATGATCCGGGACGCGGTGGAGGAGGCTGGTGGGATCCTCCTGCGTTGATCCGGAGTGAGCAGACGGCGTCGTGGGGCCCGTGGTGGTGATGAAAAAAGGGGCGCCGGTTGTCGGTGCCCCTGTGCGTTCAAGGCTGGAGGATTGAACGAGGCTTCGGATCAGGACGACGCCAGGAGGCGTTCCCAGAGCCGCTCGTTGGTCATGGCTCGGACCAGGAATTCCTCGCCTTGATCTCCGGCGTTCGGGTTCTCGGGTTGGACCGGTAGATGAAGCGTGAACGTGAGGCCCTGGCCCTCGGACGGGCGGACGTCGATGCGGCCGCCGTGATGGTGGACGATGAAGTAGCACGCCATCAGGAGCACGCCGAATTCCTGGGGCATCTGTTTGCGCATCAGGAATGGATCGAACATCGAGAGGATGGCGTGGTGAGGCATGCCGGGGCCGTTGTCGTTGATCGTGACCTCGATCTCGGGCTTGGAGCCGGGACGTTGCTGGAGGGAGGCGTCAACGCGGATGACGGAGTTCTCCGGGAGGTGCGCGAGTTCATCCCGGAGGATGAGGGGGAACAGCTTCCGGAACTTGGGTGCGTCGACGTGGATGACCGGGAGGCTGTCGGGGATCCGGTTGACGACGGAGATCCGGCGACGTTCGAGTTCGGGCCCCAGTTCGGCGAGGGCAGCGTCGAGTGATTCGCGGAGGTGGACCTGGGTCTCGTAGGACGAGCCGTTGGCCGGGGTGGTGGCGAGGTTGTCGAGGACCTCGAGGACCTGCTTCACGCGGGATTGGACGTTCCGGTGGAAGTCCTGCCAGAAGGTCGGATTGCGGAGCTCGGTGAGGTCGAGGTTCTCGCGGTGGAGCATCTCGGGGGTGAGCTCGAGGAAGGCCCGCACGGCGGACATGGCATCGCGGATGTGGTGACCGATGCCGGCGGCGAGGACGCCGAGGCTGAGGACCCGGTCGGTGATCACCATCTTGTGGAGGACCGAGAGCTTCTCGCGGAGGAGATAGTCGCGTTCGGTCTGGACGATGTAGAACTCGAGGCTGCGCTTCAGGGTCGTCTCGAGCTGGGGGATGTCCCAAGGCTTGGTGACATACTTGTAGATCGCTCCGGTGTTGACGGCGTCGATGGCCGCATCGAGGTCGGTATAAGCGGTGGCGAGGATGCGGATGATGCGAGGGCGGAGGCGCCGGGCGCGTTCGAGGAACTGCACGCCTTTTTCCCCGGGCATGCGTTGGTCGGACATGATGACCCCGATCTCGTCCTGATGGTCGGCGAGGATCTGGAATCCTTCCTCGGCGTTGTTCGCGGTGAAGATTCGGAAGCTGGAGCCGAAGGCACGTGCGAAGTACTTCAGGGACATCTCTTCGTCATCGACGTAGAGGATGGCGTATCGCTTGTAGTCGTAGATGTTATCCATGGGGGGGGGATGCCTCTTGGCGGACGGTGGATTCAGGTTCCGGGGCGGACAGGGGGAACTCCAGCGTAAACTCGCTGAATTGCCCCGGCTCGCTCCGCACCGTGATGCGGCCGCCGCAGTCGGCGACGATCCGGTGACAAATGCTCAGGCCGAGGCCGGTTCCACGGCCCACGTCCTTGGTGGTGAAGAAAGGATCGAAGATGCGGTTTACGACTTCGGCAGGGATTCCGGTGCCGTTGTCGCGGAAGTGGACCCGGCGGAGGGAAGCGGTCTGCGTGGTCCAGGCGCGGATGAGTGCGGATTCACCGGGGGGATACTTGCGGGAGCGGACGGCATCGACCGAGTTCTGGAGCAGGTTGACGAAGACCTGGATGAGCCGGTTGCGGTTGGCGCGGACGGTGAGGCCGTCGGGGACTTCGGACTCGAAGCGGATCTCGTCCCGCATTTCCGCGGCCAGGAATCGGGCTGCGGTGGCGATGGCGGGTGCGATCTCGACGTCGTCCTCGGCGGAGCCGGGGTGGGTGAAGGTGCGGAGGTCGCTGACGATGGTCACGACGCGGTCGAGGCCATCGCCGATATCCTGGATGGTCTCCTGGAACTCGGGTCGAAGGGTGGCGGGGAGCTCGCGCCCATGGCTGGCGAGCATGTGGAGGCCGGTCTTGGCGAAGTTCAGGGGGTTGTTGATCTCGTGGATGATGCCGGCGGAGAGGCGGCCGAGGCTGGCGAGCTTCTCGGCCTGGACGAGTTGGGTTTCGGTTTCCTGGAGTTGGTCGAGGGTGGCTTCGAGCTTCTGGTTCTGCCAGGCGAGCGCCTTCTGGAGACGGTGGGCGTCGACGAGGTTCTTGATGCGCAGGCGGAGTTCGGCGGTGCTGAACGGCTTGCTGAGGTAGTCGGAGGCGCCGGCGTTGAGGGCGGTGAGCTTGGTCTCGTCGTCAGCCCGGGCGGTGAGCATGAGGAACGGAATCGCCCGGGTGGAACGGAGGCTGCGGACCTCGCGGCACACCTGGAGGCCGTCCTTCTCGGGCATCATCATGTCGCAGAGGATGACGTCGGGGAGGTATTGCGTGGCAAGGGTGACGGCCTGTTCGCCGTCGACGGCCTCGACCAGTTCGTAGTCGTCGCGGAGCGAGAGGCGGAGGAAGCGGAGCATGTCCGGTTCGTCCTCGGCGATGAGTAGCCGCGGATTCTTGGACTGGCCTTGGGCGGCGACGGGGCGAGGGGTTTCGCGGAGGTTGGGGATGCCGGCGTAGAGCTCGGCGCGCTTGTAGAGTCCGGCGAGCCAGGTCTGGGTGTCGGAGGATTCGGTGTCCGTGCCCTGAGCCCCGTTGGGCGGGGCGGGCAGGGGGCTTGGCGGTGGGATGGGTTCGATGTGCTGGCGGGTGGTGCCCGCAGGGAAGTGGGTGGCGGGGAGACGTACGATCATGGAAGTGCCGGAGCCACGACGGCTCTCGACCTCGACGCTGCCGCCGTGGGCGACGACGAGTTCCTTGACGATGGCGAGACCGATACCGGCGCCTTGGTATTTGCGTTGGGCGGAAGTGTCGCCCTGCCAGAAGCGATCGAAGACAAAGGGGAGTTTGTCGTCTGGGATCCCGACGCCGGTGTCGGAGACCCGGAAGACGACCATGCCGTTCTCGATGGAGGCCGTGGCGCCGACGCGGCCTCCGGCGGGGGTGAACTTGAGGGCGTTGAAGAACAGGTTGAGGAAGATCTTCTCGAGCTTGTCCGGGTCTGCGAGGACGGCCTCGACTTCCGGGTGGACCTGATGGGTGAGGTGGATGCCCTTGCCCTCGGCGAGCGTGCGGATCGAGTGGAGGATGCCCCCGAGGAAGACGCTGACATCGACGGGGACCTTCTGGAGTTGGAGCGCACCGGCGTCGAGGCGGACGAGGTCGAGAAGGTCGTTGATGAGCTTCAGGAGACGCATGCCGTTTGCGAACATGGTGTCCAGAAGATCGGTGGTGCGGGAGTTGGTCTGGAGGGCGGGATCGGCGCGGAGTTGTTCGAGCGGGGCGAGGAGGAGGGTGAGCGGCGTGCGGAGTTCGTGGGAGATGTTGGCGAAGAAGCGGCCCTTGATCTCGTCGAGTTCCTGGAGGCGGCGGTTGGTCTGGCCGAGCTTTTCGTTGGCGGACTCGAGTTGGTTGTTCGCGGATTCGAGCTGGGAGTTGGCGGAACCGAGCTTGGAATTGATGGTGGCGAGGTTGGCGTTGGCGGCCTCGAGTTCCTTCTGGCTCTGTTCGAGGCGGTGGCGGGAGACGAAATCGCTGCGGCGGAGGCTGGCCTGGATGGAGTTGCCGATGATGACAATGACGCCGGTGAGCCCGATGAAGTACAGGTTGTTGATGAAGGCGCCCTCATTGGATTCATTGACGGCGCGGGCACATGCAGCCACGTAGAGGAGGACGACCCCGGCAACGGCGCTTGCGCTCTGGATGGAGGTCCAGTGGAGGACGAGGCCCACGGCGAGAAGGACGAGATTGAGGCCGGCGTAGTAGGGGGACGCGGCGGGGTCGGCCGTGAAGCGGATGATCCACGCCATGCAACCGGCGGGAATCATCGCGAGGACCACGCCGACGACGCGATGGAACCGCCTGCCCACGGGGTGGAGCACGAAGGCGAGCAGGGGCAGCATTGCCGCCGAGCCGGCGAAACGGTACTTCAGGAACTCTTGGACCTGATCCCGGTACATGTGGCGGTCCACGAAGTATCCGAGCGGAAGGACGATCATCGCGATGACGCAGCCGATGCGGATCCGGCCGATGGCGATCTCGCGATCCCACGACCGGTAGGCCTCGGTGATCTCTGGCGCCTCGCGACTCATGGCTCAGGCGCCGGGGCGACGGATCTCGAGGAACAGGTTGACGCCGGTGGGGTCGGCGAGGACCTCGACCGGGCAGGTGGCGGCGTTGGTTGGGATGAGCTGCCGCATGGCGTCGTGGTCCCGGTAAATCAGGTGCCATTCCAGGAGGAAGTCCATGGACTCCCGGAATGGCTTGGAATCATCGACGTTGGTGACCAGGAGGAGGCCGCCGGGGGCAAGGAGTTCGTAAAAGAGTTCGGTCAGGCGACGGCAGACGCGGTCGGAGACGTAGTCGAACAGGCCCGCGCAGTAGACCATGTCGAAATGGCCGCGCTGGGAGATGGAGTCGGGCCTCGAAGCTTCCTTCAGGAGTTGGTTGATGGACTTGGCCTGGAACTCGATTCCGGTCTTGCGGCCATTGAGGTCGCGGATCCGGAGGATGTTCTCCTGGGCGTAGTCGAGGGTCTCGTTGTTGAAGTCGAGGAGGACGAACTCGGCAAGGTCGGACAGCGGATCCTGGGTGAGGAATTGCTGGACCTCCTTGGCGGGACCGCATCCGAGGTTGAGGATCCGGCAGCGGCGGCTGGTGGACTGGACCCGGCGGGTCTCCTCCGCGAGGCGCTGGTGGAGGTGGGTGATGCGATTGCGGTGAGCGAGCGCCGGCGGGTTCTGGAGGAAGACGACGTTGACGAGCTTGGCGAAGAGGGTGGCGCCTTCGTGGGGATCCCGGAGGATCATGTTCACCATCTCGTAGTCGCCGGCGTACCCGAGGGGTTTCTGGAAGGTGCGGTAGACGAAAGGGGAGCAGAGCACGAGCGGGTGCAATTGCCGACGGGCGTAGGCGCGGTGGGCGGCTCGGGCCTCGGAGGCGACGCCGCCGGCGACGGCATCAAAGCGATCCATCCACTCGCCGACCTCGGGAAGGATGCGGCCTTCGAGTTCTGAAAGGACGGTCCTTTCCATCTCCGAGCGGATGCCGAGGGGCTCGGAGCGGACGCCGAGCTCGACCTGGTCGAGCCAACGGCGGAGGTCCATGAGGAGCATCTGGAAGTCGGAGACGGCGACCTTGAAGTCCGGGGTGACGGCGCGGTTCTTGCGCCACTCCGTCATGAAGGCGTCGAACTCTGCTTGCAGCCGTTGGGGCTGGGCGATCGGGGAGAAGAGGTCGACGTCGAGCCACGACTCGTCGAGGGTCGCCTCGCACAGGAGCATGATGCCCGTGTTGACGAGGTTGGAGACGACGCCGCGCCCGGCGAAGACGCACCGTTCACCGATGGTGATCCGGAACTCGGAGAGCACCTCGGAGAGCTGGAGGATGCTGAACGGGTTGTAGACTTCGAAGACGACGGAAAACCGTGTCAGACGGACGGGAGTTGCCCGGATCTCGGCGCCCTGACTGTTCCGGCACGAGATATGGGTTTCGCGTTCCGAGAAGAGCGGAATGGCGGTCTTTGACGTCATTACAAAAGCGGGGGTGAGGTCAGGGACCGCAGCCGGGAGAGGCAGGCCGCGGTCCTGAAGGAACGATCCGGGAGGATTGCGCCCCGGATCCCAAAGAGTGCTTTGGAAGGTGCCCACATATTGGTGTTGTGGGAAGGGCCAATTCGAGGTGAGTCAGGGAAATCCTTTCCCCGGTGGGTGGGTGCTTGCTCCGGCCAAGGGTTTCCACCATAACGTTGCCATGACCTGTCACCCCCCAATCAGGCAGACCTTGGCCTGGACGGTCGCGATCGCGGCCTGCGCATCGCTTTCACTCCACGCGGAAGGCTTCCGGAGTCCTACGACTGGCACCCAGGGCCTGGGCACTTCCGGTGCGCGTCTTGCCTTCATCGATGACGCCTCGGCAGTCTGGCACAACCCGGCGAACCTCACGTTGCTTCCGTCCTGGGAAGCGTCCTTCGAGCCGACGTTCATCCATCATGAGGCCTCCTACTCCGGTCCGGCCGGCACGGCGCAAACTCGGGATCCATGGAAGTTCCTTCCGGCGCTGTTCGTGGGTGGGCCGGTCGGTGACAAGGTGGCGGCTGGGTTGGGCATCACGGTGCCCTATGGGCTGGCGGTGAAGTGGGACTGGGATAACGCCGGCATCCTCAAGTATCAGGCACCTCATTTCGTGGACCTGAAGACCATCAACGTGAATCCGACCCTGGCGTTCCGGCTGGGCGAAAAGGTGAGCCTCGCGGTCGGCGCGGACATCATGTGGTCCGAGCTGCAGCTCCGGCAGGCCTACTCTTGGGCCAACCTCTACGGCAACCCTGCGTTGCCCGATGGCGAGTTGAGGGCGCGGGGGGATGGCGTGGGCCTGAGCGGGAACGCCGGGCTGAGCGTGGACCTGTGGGAGGGGCATCGCGCGGCGTTCACGGCTCGGTTCCCGATGAAGGTTTCCTATGATGGTCACTTCTCGGCGAGCAACGTCCCGGTGGGGCCATCGGCCCGGCTCGATTTCCAGAGCCAGATCGATTTTCCGACGGTGCTGGGCTTCGGCTATGGCATCCGGTTGACCGACAAGATCCGGGTCGAGGCGAATGTGGAGTGGATCCAGTTCTCGCGTTTTCAGGAACTGGAGCTGGGGGTGGATCCAATGTTGGCTGGCGCACTCGGACTGCCGACCGCGTACGCGCAGGACTGGCGGAACACGTTCACCTTTGGCGTGGGCGGCGACTGGGCCTTTGCTGAGAACTGGAAGTTCCGCCTCAGCTATCAGCATTACCAGACGCCGGTGCCTGACCGGACCTTCTCGCCGACGATTCC
Source organism: Limisphaerales bacterium (assembly GCA_965284395.1). GTDB lineage: Bacteria > Verrucomicrobiota > Verrucomicrobiia > Limisphaerales > UBA9464 > UBA6176. Next base: position 4,909,181 of record OZ260084.1, read on the forward strand.
GGACTCAGCCCAGAACGTGGTGACGGTGGGGTTGGGATACCGGGTCGGAGCCCACCGGTTCGACCTCGCGTACTCGCGGGTCTTCTACGACGATCGGACGATCTCGCCGTTGGATAACGACCTGTTCGCGGGGACGTACGAGATCTCAGCGCATCTCGTTTCCCTGGCCTACGGCTTCCAGTTCTAGGACGGGCGGAAGGGAGTTGGCAGGGAGACCAGGGCAATGCCGGACAAGATGCCGACAGTCGGAGGCGACGCAGCGTCCCGGGTGGGAATGAAATCCCCCGGGGCGCTTGGCGCCTTGGTGGAGGAAGCGGACCGGGTAATCCTGCGCGGTTTGCTGGAAGGGGAGGGGGAGCCGACGATGATCCTGGCCCTGAATGGGGTGGTCGTGGGCTGGAATCGGGCGGTCGAACTCCTGGTGGGTCCGATCGCGCCCAATGGCGACGCGACAGTGTTCGACGTGGTTCCGGCGGACGCGCACGCATCCTGGCATGGTTGGTTGCTGCGGTTGGTGAACGGCGAGAATCTCCCGTCGGTGCGGACGTCGGTCCGCGATGCCGCGGGTGAGGACGTGGTGGTCGATGCCTCGCTGTTCGCCGTCAGCGTGGGTGAGGACCGTTTGCTGGCGCGGGTGCGGTTGCGGGACCGGAGCCGGGAAACCAAGGCGGAGGCGGCGCACCGGGCGAGCGAGGAACGCTTCCGCATGCTGTGCGCAATGGCACCGGTGGGCGTTTTCCAGACGGATCCCAAGGGACGGCTGACTTACACGAACCAACGCTGGCGGAACCTGGCGGGTCTGCTGTCGGCCGCGGAGCCCCGGGGGCTGTGGTGGCAGGCGGTCCATCCCGAGGATCGCCAACGGGTGATTGATCTTTGGGAAAGTTCACTCCGGCACGGGAACGAGTTCCTCGCCGAGTTCCGGTTCCTCGTGGACCGCGGGCACGCGCGTTGGGGACGGACCCGCATCGCGCAGCACAGTGGCACGGATGGGCGGGTGGCCTACTGCATCGGGACCTGCGAGGACATCACCGACCTCAAGCGGGTCCATGCAGATCTCGCGGGAGCGCGCGACGCCGCGATGGAATCGGCACGGTTGAAGACCCAGTTCCTGTCGAACATCAGCCACGAGATCCGGACGCCCATGAACGGGGTGTTGGGAATGCTGGAACTTCTGGCGTCGACGGAGCTCTCGGAACTCCAGCAGCGTTACGCCGGGATTGCTCGGGAGAGCGCGGAGATCTTGCTGGGCGTCATGGAGGACATCCTCGATTTCTCGAGGTTGGAGGATGGGCGGTTGCGGCTGATGCCATCGGCATTCTCGCCGGCGGAGGTCCTGGAGGGTGTCATCCGGCAGTTCGAAGCCCAGGCGGATTCCCGGGGGATCGTGCTGGGTGTCGAACTGGATCCCCGGGTTCCGGCGCGGGCGGTGGGTGATTCCGTCCGGCTCCATCAGGTCCTCGCCAAGTTGGTGGGCAACGCGATCAAGTTCACCCCCGAGGGTCGGGTGCGGGTGCGTTGCCTGCTGCTGTCGGCGGAGTCGCGGAGATGCCTGCTGAGGTTCGAGGTCATCGATACGGGCATCGGGATACCGCCTGCAGCCCTCGACCGTATCTTCCAGCCTTTCGTCCAGGTGGACGGGGCGCCGACCCGGCGGCATGGTGGGACCGGTCTCGGGCTGGCACTGGTGAAGCACCTCGTCGAGTTGATGGGGGGCGAGGTCTGGGTGGAGAGCACGGAAGGCCTGGGATCGACATTCTGGTTCCACCTGACGCTCCCTCTGGCGGACCGCACGTGAACTGAGGCCGGTGGGAAGGAACTGATCAATGAGCGAGGGAATGCGGGTCGCCAAATCCGGCGCGGAATGGATTGAACTGTCGCCGTCGATGGCGAACCGGCATGGATTGATCGCCGGAGCCACGGGCACCGGGAAGACGGTGACCTTGCAGGTCATGGCGGAGTCCTTCAGCCGTGCTGGCGTGCCGGTGTTCCTGGCGGACGTGAAGGGGGATCTCTCGGGATTGGGGCGTCCGGGCGGGAGTTCATCACGGATCCAGGAGCGGGTCGGCTTGCTGGGCGTGGAAGACCACCGGGTGGAGGCCTATCCGGTGGTCTTCTGGGATGTGTTCGGGCGGTTGGGGCATCCCTTGCGGACGACGGTCTCCGAGATGGGGCCCTTGATGCTGGCTCGCGTGCTGCAGTTGAACGACACGCAGGCGGCGGTCCTGGCCCTGGTGTTCCGCATTGCCGACGAGCACGGGTTGCTGTTGCTCGACCTGAAGGATCTCCAGTCGGTCCTGCGATACGTGGGGGACAACGCGGCCGCATTCACCACGAAGTACGGCAACATTTCGCCGGCGAGCGTCGGGGCGATCCAGCGGGGGTTGCTCCAGTTGGATTCCCAGGGCGCCGCCCAGTTCTTCGGTGAACCGGCCCTCAACCTGGACGACCTGATCCAGACCGATGCTGGCCGGGGCGTGATCAACATCCTGGCGGCGGATCAGTTGATGCAGTCGCCGAAGCTGTATGCCTCGTTGCTGCTTTGGCTGCTGGGCGAGTTGTTCGAGAAGTTGCCGGAGGTGGGCGACCTCGATCGACCGAAGCTGGTGTTCTTCTTCGACGAGGCGCACCTCCTGTTTGGGGACATGCCCTCGGCCTTGCTTGAAAAAGTGGAGCAGGTCGTGCGGTTGATCCGTTCCAAGGGCGTGGGTGTGTATTTCGTCACCCAGAATCCGCGGGACGTTCCCGACCGGGTGCTGGGCCAGTTGGGCAACCGGATCCAGCACGCGCTCCGGGCCTTCACGCCCGCCGACCAGAAGGCCGTGCGCGCCGCCGCCCAGACTTTCCGTGCCAACCCTTCACTGGACACCGAGGCCGTGCTGACCCAGTTGGGAATTGGCGAAGCCCTGGTCTCGTTGCTGGATGAGCGGGGCCAGCCTGGCATCGTGCAACGCGCGCTGATCGCGCCTCCCCGTTCGCAAGTCGGCGCGATTACGGCTGCGGAGCGAGCGGAGTTGGTGGCCGGATCGATCGTCGCGGGTGTTTACGAGACGGTCGTTGACCGGGAGTCCGCGCATGAGCGGTTGTCCGGCGCGGTGACGTCGGCTCCCGGCCAGCAGCAGGCACCGCCCGTGGCCGAGGAGAAGCGTGGATTCCTGGAACGGTTGTTCGGCGGTGGTGCCCCGGCGTCGCCCACGCCTCCCGTTGCTGCCCCCCCGGCGCTTCCCCGAGTCGAGCCGAAGGTCCGTGCATCCCGAGAGACCAAGTCGCTCGGTAACGTGGTGGTCCAGACCGCGGCGCGATCCTTGACGACGAACATCGCGGGAGCGATCGGACGCGAGATCGTCCGGGGCGTGCTGGGTGGGTTGCTGGGCGGGGGAGGTTCCCGGCGTCGCCGGTGAACTGCTCGTCTTCGTCCGGGCCCGCTGAATCGAGATGCCTTCCGTGATCCACATGATCCGCTCCGGAGCGGTGTGGAACGTCGAGACCCGCCGGTACCCGGCTGCGGTCGCTGTCGGCCTGTTGTGGGCACTTGCCTACCCTTCACCGGGCGTGGCGGGCCTCGCTTGGGTGGCACCTGGGATGTTGCTGCTCTGCGGGCTGGGCCTGGGCGCGGGATCGGCTTTTCGGGTTGGCTACGTGGCGGGATTGGTGCAGGCGCTGGTTTCGCTGAGGTGGTTGCTCGAGATTCCCCATCCGGCCGGCGCGATCGCCGGTTGGTTGGCGTTGTGCGCCTGGTGCGCGGTGTTCCCGGCGGGCTGGCTGGCGTTGGCCCGCGGTGTGGTGGAGCACCGGGCGACCGGGGATGGATCTGCCCCGAAGGATGGCCACGGACCGTGGCGGACTTGCGTCGAACGTTACGCTGCGACGCCCTGGATCCGGAGGGCGCTGGTGCCCGTGGCGGTGGCGGCGCTCTGGGTCGGATTCGAGATGCTGCGCGGCCGATTGCTGGGCGGGTTTCCCTGGAACTTCCTGGGAGCGTCGCAATGGCGGCAGGTGCCGTTGCTCCAGATGGCCCGGGTGACCGGGGTGTATGGAGTGTCCTTCCTCGTCTGCTGGACGAGCGTGGCCTTCATCCTGGCGAGCGTCCTCGTGGGATTACGGCCGCAGAACCGATGGATGTGGCTGGCCGAGGGGAGGGTGCCGATGTTCGTGCTGCTGACGTGTCTGGGAACCGGATTCTACCGGATCATCCAGCAGCGGCGCGAGGAGGCCCAGCGCCCGCCCCGACAGGTCCGGCTTGCCCTGGTCCAGCCGGCTATCCCCCAGACCCTGCTGTGGGATCCCTCCGAGAAGGATCGGTCTTTTGGCGCAGCGCGACGCCTGACGGAGTCCGCCTTGGCGGCCGGCGCGGACCTCCTGGTCTGGCCCGAGGGTGACTTCGGCCTGGATCAGGCGCACTTCAGGGAAGTCGCAGCACGACTGGCACCGGCTCGGATTCCATGGGTCTTCAGCGCGACCGACGTGCAGGAGATCGAAGGGAAGGAGGTTGCATTCAACGCCGCGTTCTCAACGGGGCCGGATGGGCGCATCGCGACCGTCTATCTTAAGCGGCGACTGGTGCCGTTCGGCGAATACGTTCCATTGGCGCGCTGGCTTCCGTTCCTTCGGCACCTGACGCCGATAGGCGAGGGGTTCGGTGCCGGTACGTCGCCGCGGGTGTTTGCACTCGAGACACCGGCTGGATTGGCGTTGGCGGCCCCGGTGATCTGCTTCGAGGACATCTTTCCGCACGGGATTCGGGACCACGCGGGCCCGGGGGTGGATTTCCTGCTTGAGTTGACCAATGACGGCTGGTTCGGCCGGAGCGGTGCGCAATGGCAGCACCTCGCCAATGTCGTGTGCCGCGCCGTCGAGAACGACATTCCCATCGTCCGCTGTACCAACAATGGCGTCACCTGCTGGATCGACTCCGACGGGGTTGTCCGGGAAGTGCTGGGGCGCGAGGGGGCGACGGTGTACGAAGAGGGCTTCCTGACCGTGGGTATTCCCGTCGGCACCGGACGGAGCGGCGGGACGTGGTACCGCAGGAACGGGGACGTGTTCGGATGGGTGTGCGTGGGGTATGGCGCGCTTGCGGTGGTGGCGGGCTGGCGGCGGGCGAAGGGCAGGGCGGGGGTGCCCGCTGCGCCGGGACACACCTGAGGCGGCCCCGAATTCATCCATGCAGCGGTTCGGACCTTGCCTCGCTTTCATCCGGTCCCGTAGGTTGCCCGGACGTAACTGGAGTCTGCATGAAGGTCTGGATTGATGGTCAACTGGTGGATGAATCGGAAGCCAAGGTCAGCGTGTTCGATCACGGACTGCTCTATGGCGATGGCGTTTTCGAGGGGATCCGGATGTATCACAACCGGATCTTCAAGCTGCGCGAGCACATCGAGCGGCTGTATTGGTCCGCGAAGGCGATCCTTCTCGAGATCCCGATGACGCCGGAGGAGTTGACCCGCGCGTGCGTTGAAACCTGCAAGGCCAACGGGCTCCGGGACGGGTACATCCGGTTGCTGGTGACCCGCGGCAAGGGAACGCTCGGGCTGGATCCGCGCCGCTGCCCGAAGCCGTCGGTGATCATCATCGCCGCCACGATCCAGCTCTACCCGGAGAAGTACTACCAGGAAGGCCTGACCATCGTGACCGTCCCGACCACGCGCAATCTGGTCAACTCGGTCAACCCGGCCATCAAGTCGCTCAATTACCTGAACAACATCCTCGCCCGGATCGAGGCCAACAACGCCGGGGTCGAGGAGGCCATCCTGCTCAATTCCGACGGGTTCGTGGCCGAGTGCACGGGAGACAACGTCTTCATCGTGCACAAGGGCCGACTGCTGACGCCCCCGCTGAGCGCCGGAGCTCTTTACGGCATCACCCGCAACACGGTCCTCGACGCTGCGCGCGAGTTGGGCATTCCCACCGGGGAGCCGCAGTTGACGCGGTATGACGTGTACATCGCCGACGAAATGTTCCTGACCGGAACGGCGGCGGAGATGGTGCCTGTCGTGAAGGTGGATGGACGCGTGATTGGCGACGGCAAGCCCGGCCCGGTGACACTGCAGTTGCTCAAGGCGTTCCGGGAGAAGACCAAGACGGATGGCGAGGTCATCTTCGCCTGAGTTCATGAAGCCGATCGTCCGCTCCTCCACCGGTCGCGGACGGCTTGGATGCGGAGGTTTTGTCCCGCCCCGCGCCCGGGGCGGTTCCTTGACTTGTCCCAAGGGTGCGTCGATATAGCGCAACACGAATATGGTGTGTCAGCTCTGCAAGCAGAAGGATGCGACGGTCCACCTGACCCAGATCGTGGAGGACGAGATGAAGAAGCTCGACCTCTGCGAGACCTGCGCGAAGCAGAAGGGTGTGACCGATCCCACGGGATTCTCCCTGGCGGAGCTGCTGTTGGGCGCGTCCGGGGGGGCGGCGGCAGCTCCGGAACCGGGGGCGGCCACAGCGACCGAGGTCAAATGCTCCCGCTGCGGGCTCACCCAGGCGGAGTTCAAGAAGAACGGTCGGATGGGATGTTCGGACTGCTACACAGCCTTCGCTGACTCGCTGGAGACCCTCCTGAAGGGGATGCACAAGGGCACGCGCCACCGGGGCAAGGTGCCGGTGGCCCTGCGCCGGGCCGCCGACCAGCAGGCGGTGCTCGACAAACTCTCCACCCAATTGCAGGCGGCGATCGCGGCCGAGGACTTCGAACAGGCCGCCCGCTTGCGGGACGAGATCAAGGCCATCAAGGCCGCAGCCTGAAGGTCAATCCCATGATGAACCTGCTCGACTCCCTGACGCCCGCCGCCGAGGTGTGCCGTCGCACTGGCCCTCACGACAAGATCGTCTTCTCGAGCCGTGTCCGGCTCGCCCGCAACCTTCCCGGAGTTTCCTTCCCGGGCCACGGGAAGAAGGCGGATCGCGTCCGCGCGTACGAACAGTTGATGCCGGCGATCCAGACGCTCCCGGAGATGTCCGGCGGGTTGTCGGAGTCCATGGAGCGGCTGACGCCCTCGGACAAGCAGTTGCTGGTGGAGCGCCATCTGATCAGCCGGGAGCATGCAGCCAAGGGGGCCGGGAGCGGGTTCGTCCTCAACACGGAGGAATCGTTCTGCGTGATGGTCAACGAGGAGGATCACCTGCGCATGCAGGCCCTCCGCCCGGGGCTGCAACTCCGGGAGGCTTGGGTGGCGATCGACGGCCTCGACAGTTCGCTCCAGGAGCGCCTCGAGTTCGCCTTCTCGCCCAATTACGGGTACCTGACCGCGTGTCCCACCAACCTTGGCACCGGGATCCGGGTCAGTGCGATGCTCCACCTGCCGGGTCTGGTCCTCTCCGAGCAGGTCAGCCAGATCATCCAGGCCGTCAGCAAGCTCGGCCTGGCGGTGCGTGGGCTTTACGGTGAGGGCACCGAAGCGCTCGGGAACATCTTCCAAGTCTCGAACCAGATGACCCTCGGCGAGTCCGAGACGGAGATCGTCGAGCGGATCAACAAGGTTCTCCAGCAGGTGATCGAGCATGAGGAGAACGCCCGGGCGGCACTCCTGGAGAAGAAGTCCCGTGTCGTGTTCAACCACGTGGGCCGGGCCTTCGGCATCCTTTCCCACGCCCACACGATCTCGTCGAAGGAGACCATGAACCTGCTCAGCCTCCTCCGGTTGGGCGTGGACATCGGGTTGTTCCCGGCGGCTTCGCGGGCATTCGTGGACGAGTTGTTGCTGCTCACGCAGCCGTCCCATCTTCAGGCGCTCTACACCAAGCGCGAGAAGCTCAGTGCCGAGGAACGCGACATCCTTCGGGCTGACGTCCTGCGCGACCGGTTGCGCAGTCTGGAGCGCCCGGATCATGGCAGCTTCGGCCCAGGTACGTCCGGCGCTCCGGCTCCGGAGGCCTGAGGCGCGTGGCTCGGGCGGGCCTGTCGACTGCATCGGCATGCCCCAGCCGGAGTCCTTCCGGGCATCCTTTTGATCCACACCCCGGGAAATGCCCATAAGTTGGCGGTAAAGTCTTTTGACGTTGAAATGACAGGTGGCCACATTGGCCGTACCAAACGTGGCCTGTCGGTTGCGTGCGGCCCATTCCCATGAGCGAAGAGAATCTCAACAGTTTCACTCCGCGTGCCCAGCAGGTCCTGGCGCTGGCGCGGAAGGAAGCCGACCGCTTCAACCACAACTTCGTGGGCACGGAGCACCTCCTGCTTGGCCTGATCAAGCTTGGCCAGGGCGTGGCGGTGAACGTGCTCCAGAAGATGGGCCTCGACCTCGAGACCGTCCGGACCGAGGTCGAGAAGGAAGTCCGCACCGGGTCGGAGCAGAAGGTCACCGGCAACATCCCGTACACCCCGAGGGTCAAGAAGGTCCTTTCCCTGGCTGGCAAGGAGGCCAAGGCCCTCAATCATACCTATGTCGGCACCGAGCACATCCTCCTCGGGCTGCTCCGGGAAGGTGACGGTGTTGCCGCCAAGGTCCTCAAGAACCTCGATGTCGACATCGAGCAGTGCCGGCAGGAGATCCTCAAGGAGCTCGATCCCCAGTATCCGCAGGGCGAGGGTTCCGCTCCGGCTCCTTCCGACGAACAACTCACGAATGAGGGAGAAGCCGGCAAGGGCAAGGAAGGCAAGGGCAAGGGTGACAACCGCACCCCGGCGCTCAAGGCCTTCGGGCGCGACCTGACGGAGTACGCCCGCAAGGGCGACATGGATCCCGTCATCGGGCGTCAGTCGGAGATCGAGCGGGTGATCCAGATCCTCTGTCGCCGCACCAAGAACAACCCCGTCCTCTTGGGCGAGGCGGGCGTCGGCAAGACGGCCATCGTCGAGGGCCTCGCGATGGAGATCTCCAAGGGCGCAGTCCCGGAAATCCTCCAGAACAAGCGCATCGTCACCCTCGACCTCGCGCTCATGGTTGCCGGGACCAAGTACCGCGGCCAGTTCGAGGAACGCATCAAGGCGGTGATGGACGAGATCCGCCGCGCCAAGAACATCATCCTCTTCATCGACGAGTTGCACACCATCGTGGGTGCCGGCTCGGCCGAGGGCACCATGGACGCGTCGAACATCTTCAAGCCCGCGCTCAGCCGCGGCGAGATGCAGATCATCGGCGCCACCACGCTCACGGAATACCGCAAGTACATCGAGAAGGACTCTGCGCTCGAACGCCGCTTCCAGACCGTCAAGGTCGAGCCACCGTCCGTCGACGATGCCATCACGATCCTCAATGGCCTCAAGTCGAAGTACGAGGAGCACCACAAGGCTGAGTTCAGCTCCGAGGCCATCGAGGCCTGCGTGAAGCTCTCCGACCGCTACATCACGTCCCGCTTCCTGCCGGACAAGGCCATCGACGTGATGGACGAGGCGGGTGCCCGCGCCCGGATCGGAGCCATGCAGCGTCCACCGGATGTAAAGGACCTCGAGGCCGAGATTGAAAAGGTCAAGGTCCGCAAGGAACAGGCGATCAAGGACCAGGATTTCGAGGGGGCCGCGCAGCTTCGCGATCGCGAAAAGCAATCGAAGGAGAAGCTCGAGCGGATCCTCGCCGAGTGGAAGCAGAACAAGGAGGAACGCCGGGTCAGCGTCACCGAGGACGACATCCTGCAGGTGGTCGCCAAGTGGACCGGAATTCCCCTGAAGCGGATGGGGCAGACCGAGACGCAGAAGCTGCTCACGGTCGAGGTGGAGTTGGGCAAGGTCGTCATCGGCCAGAAGGACGCTGTCACCGCGTTGGCCAAGGCCCTTCGCCGGGCTCGGACGGACCTCAAGGATCCGCGGCGTCCGATCGGATGCTTCGCGTTGCTGGGGCCGACGGGCGTTGGCAAGACGCTCCTCGCCCGTACGCTGGCGGAGCAGATGTTCGGCAGTGCGACGGCCCTCGTGCAGCTCGACATGTCCGAGTACATGGAGAAGTTCACGGTGAGCCGGCTCGTGGGTTCGCCGCCGGGTTACGTCGGATACGAGGAGGGGGGCCAGTTGACCGAGAAGGTCCGTCGCCAGCCTTACAGCGTCGTGCTGTTCGACGAGATCGAGAAGGCCCATCCGGACGTGATGAACATGCTCCTCCAGATCCTGGAGGAAGGAAAGTTGACTGACTCGCTCGGCCGCACGGTGGACTTCCGGAACACGATCATCCTGCTGACCTCGAACGTTGGCTCCGATGTAATCCGGAAGCAGGCGGTAATGGGCTTTGGCAAGCAGTCGGAAGACGCGGATCAGGACCTGCTGCGGGGTCGGATCCTCGATGAAGCCCGGAAGGCCTTCCGGCCGGAGTTCATCAACCGACTGGATGACGTCATCGTCTTCCGTACCCTCGGCAAGCCGGAATTGGTTCAGATCCTGGAGCTGGAGGTCGTGAAGGTCCTCGACCGGATCCGGCGCAAGGGCGTGAACATCGTCCTCGACGAGAAGGCCAAGGACTTCCTGATCGAGAAGGGTTACGACCCGCAATACGGAGCCCGGCCAATGCGGCGCTCGGTGGAACGGTACCTGGAGGATCCGCTGGCGGAAGAGATCCTGAAGGGAACCTTGGCATCGGCAGGAGTGATCGAGGTCACCGCCGACAAGGAGAAGCTGATCTTCATCCAGCCCGCGAAGACCTCCGAGGGCGCAGCGATCACTTCCTGAGGTCGCGGACCAGAGGACCGCAGAACAAACCGGTGGACGGCCCTAGGCCCCCACCGGTTTGTTGCTTTCCGAGCCGCGGATTGTCACACGCCCGATGCATTTGGGCGGGAACTTCCTCATATTCGGAGTTTGAACCTGACGCTGACCGGGACACTCTATGGCCGCGATGCGCTCCATCCTCATTGATCGCATCCAGGGTTTGGTGACGGACCTCGGTGAAATCCTGGTGTTGTGCCAGGAAACGGTGGCTTCCGTTCGTTACCAGCGTCCTTCCTGGGGCGATTTCCTGGCACAGTTGTACCTGATCGGCGTCAAGAGCCAGACGGTGGTGATCACCACGGGCGCGGCGACCGGAATGGTCCTTTGCGCCCAGACCTATTTCCAGTTCCACAAGGTGAAGATGGACACCGCCACGGGCGCGGTCGTCTCCGTCGGGATGTGCTCGGAACTGGGGCCCGTGCTGGCTGGCCTGATGCTCACCGGGCGCGTGGGTGCGTCCATGGCGGCTGAGTTGGGCACGATGAAGGTGACCGAGCAGATCGATGCCCTGCGTACGCTGGCGACGCACCCGGTCGACCATCTGGTCGTTCCGCGTGTGCTTGGGACCTTGGTGGCAGCCCCGCTGCTGACCATCCAATCGGTCTTCGTCGGCATCGCCGCGAGTTACTTTGTCGGCGTGCAGTTGCTCGGCATCGACGGTGCCTACTACCTGTCGAACATGCAGCGCCTGACCGATCCTCAAGACGTCGCCATGGGCCTGATCAAGGCGGTGATCTTCGGGGCCATCATCTCGTCGGTCAGTTGCTACAAGGGGCTCAGCTGCCGCGGCGGGGCCGAGGGAGTGGGGCGGGCCACGACGGAGTCGGTCGTGATGGCCAGCATCAGCATCCTGATCGTCAACTTCTTCCTCACCCTCCTCCTCAACCGCATCTTTTTGGGAATCTGACCGAATTGCCATGATCGAGGTCCGCGATGTCCGGAAGAGCTTTGGCCCGCAGCAGGTGCTGCGTGGGGCATCGCTGCGCATCGAGAAGGGCGAGGCTGTCGTCATCATCGGCCGATCCGGTGGTGGCAAGAGCATCCTCCTCAAGCATCTGATCGGTTTGCTGAGACCGGATTCGGGGAGCGTGCTGGTGGATGGCAAGGATCTCGCCCGGATGAATGAGCGCGAGCTGCTCGGGGTCCGGCGTCAGTTTGGAATGCTGTTCCAGATGGCGGCCCTGTTCGACTCACTCAACGTCTTCGACAACGTGAGCTTCGTGCTACGTCGTGAACGCAAGCACACGGAAGCCGAGCTCCGGGCCCTCGTGGCCGACGCGCTGGACCGCGTGGAGTTGCCGGGCATCGAGAACAAGAAGCCTGCCGAACTCTCCGGCGGAATGCGCAAGCGTGTCGGCCTCGCCCGGGCGATCGTGTATCGCCCGAGCATCGTGCTCTACGACGAACCCACCACGGGCCTGGACCCGATCGCGGGCGACCGGATCGATCGTCTCATCCGACGGGTCTGGGAGGAACTGAACGTCACCAGCATCGCGGTGACCCATGACATGAAGAGCGCCCGAACGATCTCGAACCGGATCCTGATGCTCCACGAGGGCCGCATCTATGCGGACGGCCCCACCGACCGCATCCTGCAATCCACGGACCCCATCCTGTACAACTTCGTCAACGGCATCGCCTCCCCGAGGGCGGAGGCCAACTGAACCATGGAAAACTCCAAGCAAGGCCTGAAGGTCGGCATCTTCGCGGTGGTGGCGCTCGTCATTGGCGCGGTGCTCATCCTCAATTTCTCGAAGTCTTCGGGACCATGGACGCCGCAGATCCACGTGACGGTGGAGTCGTCCGAGGTCGGAGGGCTCACGGCAGGTGCGAAGGTGATGATGTCCGGTGTTCCGGTTGGCAGCGTCGAATCACTCGACCTTGGGGCCGACGGGCGGAAGGTGCTCATCCATTGCGCCATCCTGAAGAAGTTCCGGATCCACCGGGACGCCAAGGTCGAGATCCAGCAGAGCGGATTCCTTGGGGACCAGTATGTGTCGATCACGCCGACGCAGAACGAGGGTGGGGTGATCGAGGACGGTGCCAATCTGGTGGCCATCGCGCCGTTCAACATGCTGGAGGCCGCCCGGAGCGCCGCCGGGCTGCTCCAACGCCTCGATGCCACCGCCAGCAAGCTCGACTCCGCCGTCACCCGGGTGGACCGGGTGCTTCTCGCGGAAGGAGCCCTCCGCGACCTCACCAATGGTTTCGCCAACTTCAACCGCCTGTCCGAACGTGCCGACGCCGCGCTGCTCGATATCCAGTCGCTCGTGCGGACCAATTCCCCTGCGGTCGGGGTCACGCTCTCCAACCTGAATGAGTTCGCGATCACGCTGCGCGGGACGGCCACCAACCTCAACGGGGTCGTCGACGCCAACAAGGTCACGATCCGGACGACGCTCGACAACCTGGCCGCGGCGTCCGCCGACGTGAAGGGGTTCACAGCGGAACTCCGTTCGGGTCAGGGGCTAGTGGGCGCTGCGTTCAAGGACGAGAAGATGCGTGAACAGTTCCAGTCGATGGTCGGGAACTTCACCACCGTTTCCTCGAACCTCAGCCGATTCGGCCTCCTCTGGAAACCGAAGACGGTCCGCCCGCTTACCACCAACTCCACCTACTCGGGCCGCAGCCCATTCCGCTGAATCTGTTCCGCCCCACGTCGGGGGGCAAACCCACGATGAAGACCGGTCCACTGCTGAGCCGCCTCGCGGCCATGCTCCCGCCTGATGAGTTGCGCCTGGGCGAGGCTGACCTCGTTGCCCATTCCGGCGACAAGTGGTTTGCCAGCGCCCGGCCGGATGCGGTGGTCCTCGCGAGGTCGACGGCGACCGTTTCCACCGTCCTTGCCTTTGCGAATCAGCATGGGATTCCCGTGACGCCCAGAGGCGCAGGTCACGGCTACGTTGGTGGCTGCGTGCCCATGCAGGGTGGCATCGTCCTGTCGGTCGCTGGCATGAATCGCATCCGCAAGATCGCCCCGCGAGACTTCGTGGCCGTGGTTGAGCCCGGCGTGCTCACGGCGAGCCTGCAGGCCGCCGTGGAGCGCAAGGGGCTCTACTATCCTCCCGACCCCGCGAGCCGCGCGGACTGCAGCATCGGTGGCAACATCGCCACCAACGCCGGCGGGCCGCGGTGCCTGAAGTATGGCGTGACCCGCGACTACGTGCTCGGCCTGGAGGTCGTCCTGGCGGACGGCTCGGTCGTGCCGCTCGGAGGTCGCACGCACAAGAACAAGACCGGATTCGACCTGCACCGGCTGTTCGTCGGCAGCGAGGGCATGCTGGGAATCGTCACGTCAGCGAACCTCAAGCTGCTCCCGCTTCCGCCGTTCCGTGCTTGTCTGGGCGTGGGCTTCGATTCGATGGCCACGGCGATCGGCGCCTTGGACGCCGTCTTTGCGGCGGGGTTGCTGCCGTCTGCCCTGGAGTTGGCCGATGCCTTCACCCTGGCGGCCGCCCGCAAGCGCACGGGTTCCGAGCGGTTGGCGGGGTGCGATGCCCACATGATCGTGGAACTCGACGGACAGGAACGGTCGGTCCGTTCGGAGTTGCGGGCGTTGCAGGCCATCCTGGCCAGGTTTGATCCCTTGTTTGTGGACCGTGGGTTCGGGCCGGACGGATGCGAGAAGCTCTGGCAATTGCGGCGCCAATTCAGCTACGCGCTGCGGGACACGGGGCTGACCAAGTTGAACGAGGACGTCGTGGTGCCCCGGGGAAGCCTCGCCAGGCTTTTCCGGCTCGCGGCATCCCTTCAACGAAAGCACGGCATCCAGGTCGCCTGCTTCGGCCATGCGGGCGACGGCAACATCCACGTGAACCTGATGGTCAACTGGGAGGATGCCGGGCAGCGGGAGCGAAGCGAGGTGGCGCTCGACGAACTGTTCACCGGGGTCCTCGCCCTGGGCGGCAGCATCACCGGCGAGCACGGGGTCGGGTTGGCCAAGAAGCGCTGGTGGCCTCAGGCGGCGCCGGGGCCGGTAGACGAGTTGCACCGGCGGGTCAAGGCGGCCCTCGATCCGAAGGGCATCCTCAATCCGGGCAAGTTCCTCGGCTGAACTCTGGCGTCGGTCGCGCTCAGGGCTTGCCGAGGCGGGCGAATGGGCTGGCGATCGAGAGATCCACTCCCGCGGGTTGCAGCCCCATCCGCACCGGTCCTGAAGGCATCTCGATCGCCCCGGCGGGCGTCTGGTTGACCAGCAGGTCGAATCCCTTGGCCGTCCGGCGGAGTTCGATCCGGTTCCAGTCCTTCCCGAGCCCCGACGTGATCTCCGGCATCGGAACGATCGCGCCGCCTGACGCGGCCTGAAGTACCACGGGAGGGGTGGCCTTGGTGGGCTTTGCGGACCAGCGCCAGTCGAGGAAGAGGTGGCTCTCTGCCGAGCTGAACTCGGACCACAGGATCGCGGAGGGAGGCGTGGCGGCAGCGCAGCGGAGGTTCCAGTCGGAAGGCTTCCAGGCCAGCGTGGCATCCGGGGCTCCGCGCCACCCGCGCAGCGAACGTCCGTCATACAGGCTCTTCCACGGTTCGGCTGCCGTGGCGGTGTCGGCGGCGGACGCACCCGTGGAGGGCAGTTCCTGGATCCGGAGATTCCGCCAGTCCACGATCCCACCCTCGGACTCGAGCGCGATGTAGCCCTTCCGCCAGGAGCAGTCGGTGCCACCTGAGACTTCCGCGCCGTTGACCGAGAGGCGGATCACTCCGTTGGTGGCCACGATCCGGTAGTGATTCCACTCATTCGTGCCCTTGCTCCGGAATTCCTTGGGGAAACTCCGGTCTCCCTTGCTCGGGCTGAAGGGCTTCATCCGCGAACCATGGATCGGGAAGATGTCGCCGTGGGTCGTGAACCAGTCGGACTTGCCGTAACCGTGGTCGAGCACCTGCACCTCGATGGCTCGGAGGAACGGTTGCCCGACGGCAGGAAGAGGCCCCGACCAGATGAACACACCGGCGTTGCCTCCGGATTTCATGTGCCGCCATTCGAGTTCGAGGACGAAGTTCTCGAACTGGCGATCCGTCCGCAGGGCCCCGGTCGGGATGCCGTCGCAGTGGATCATGCCGTCCCGGACCGTGAACGTCTCCGGGGCGCAGTTGACGTTCACCCAGCCCGTCAGGTCCCGGCCATTGAACAGGGACGTGAACGCGGGTTCTTCCGCGACGACGATGGCGGGGAGGACGACCGCGGCCAGAAGGCTGGCCAGTGAGCGGATGAGGTTCATGCCGCAGGTTATGCCCACCCCTTCACCGTTGGAAAGCCCGGCGACCGGTGGGGTGAGGACGGGCCCCATCCCGACACTGCTCCTACTCGAAACAGAATCGGGGCGGCGATGTCTTCATCGCCTTTGGGGACGGCTTTGGAGGGCAACGAGGACGTTGCCGCCCCGTTTGAGCGGGGGTGCGTGTCCCGGTGATGCCGTCAAAACACGGGATCCACCTGGACGCCCTGCTTGCGGAGCCACGTGACGGCGGATTCGACGACCTTGGGCTCGCCGGAGAGTTCGAGGGCGATGATGCCGAGTTCCGGGCCGACACTGGCCGTCCGGATGTCGTAGATGACCTCGTACTTGCGGCTCATCTCCCAGAGCACGGGGCGTTTGATGTCCTTGCCCGAGAAGGTGAGGAAGTAGCGGATGGATGTCTTGGCCATGGCAGGCGTGGTTGATCTGGAGTGACTCAGTACTTGGGAAGCGTGTTGGTGATGCCTTCGTAGACGGGCATGCGATCGGGTCCGATCCGGCGGGACAGGGAGTTGAGCTCACGTTCCAGGCTCCGCCGCCGCGATGCGAAGCCCGGATCATCGATCAGGTTGCGCTGTTCGAGCGGATCGGCGGCAAGGTGGTAGAGCTCGGCCGTGAAACGGTCGGGGGAACCATCGCCGTGCGGGTATCGGATGAGTTTCCAATCCGCAGTTCGGATCGCACGGACGTTGGGTGTGTACGGGAACTGCTTCTCGAAGTTGTATTCGTACAGGAACGAGTCCCGCCACGAGACCCGCTTCCCCGCGAGGAGCGGCTTCCAGGAGGTGCCGTGGATCTTCCGAAGCGGCTTGGCACCGGCGAGGTCGATGATGCTCGGGGCGAGGTCGAGGGAAAGGACGAGATTGCTGACGACGGTGCCAGCACGTGCGATCGGTGGGTAACGGACCAGAAGCGGGATGCGAAGGCTTTCCTCGTAGGCGGTGCGCTTGTCGACGCGACCGTGTTCGCCGAGGACGAAGCCATTGTCGCTCGTGAAGATGATCACGGTGCGATCGAGGTGGCCGGTTTCCTTCAGGGTGTCGTAGACACGGCCGATGCTTTCATCGACGGAGAGGAGGGTGGCGAGGTAGGCGCGGACGAAGCGGTCGTAGTCCTTCTGGCCGTAAAGGGGGCCGCCGAGGCCATGCCAGGTGGGGAAGCTCTCCTTGAGCCAGGACGGTTTGCCGGGAGCCGCATAGTCGTCGGCGTTGGCCGGGCGTGGGATGGCGACGTGATCCAGGGCGTGCTCGAAGCGGGGCTCGGGTTGGATGGGGCCGCCGTGCGGCGCCTTCTGGCCGAGGATCAGGAGAAACGGACGCTCGTGTTTCTTCCGCAACCATTCAACGGCGTGGTCCGTGACCGCGGTGGTGTAGTAGCCGGGAACCTTGCGCCGGACGCCGTCGTCGTTGAACTCGTTGTCGAAGTAGTTGCCCTGGCCGCGATGACTGAACCAGTGGTCGAAACCGGGTCGCTGTTCGTCGTTGTCCTCGCCCATGTGCCACTTGCCAACGTAGGCGGTCTCGTAGCCGGCATCCTTGAGTCGGCGTGGGTAGCCCGGAAGGTCGTTGGGATACTCGGTGAAGTTGTTCAGGACACGGTGCTGTCGGGCGTATTGCCCGCTGAGGAGCGAGGCGCGGCTTGGGGAACAAAGCGAGGTGGTGACGAACACGTTGGCGAACCGGACTCCCTCGGCAGCGAGGCGGTCCATGTTCGGGGTCTTGATCAGACGGTTGCCCGCGCAGCTCATGGCGTCCCACCGTTGGTCGTCGGTGAGGATCACGAGGACGTTGGGCGGGCGCTGGGCGGCGCAGGCGATCCCGGCTCCAAGGCAAAGCAGCACGGCCCCCAGCAGGAGGCATGGCATCCGGGCAAAGCCACCCGGGAGCAGACGGATCAAGGCATTCATCGGCAGCGCAAGGTCAGAGGATGATCCGGATGCTGGAAGGGTGGAAAGCAAAGACACGGGGCTTGGGCACATGGGGCGCATCGTGACACTGCCCTCGCACGAAAGCGGGAACCGAGTGGCGACGTCCTCGTCGCATTGAGAAAGGGCTTGGGAGGGCAACGAGGACGGTGCCGCTCCGTTTGACGTGGGGGTAGTGCCAAGATGCTCCTTCCCGGCCCGGCCAGAAATTCCGATTGCCGGCCGGGCGGGGCGATGGCGAAGTGGGTTTTCCGATGCGCCGGTCAGCCGAGGTGGCTGCCGGTCTGCATCGTGCGCGGGAATCACGGGATCGAACATGGGCAACAACACGAGTCATCAGCACGTCGACTTTTCATGGGTGAATGAGGCGGCCAACCGTCTGGATCCGGTGGCGCGGCTGGTCTACCGGTCCAACCAATTGGGCGCGGACCAACGCGTCACCAACACCGGTGGCGGCAACACGTCCTCCAAGCTGGTGGAGACGGATCCTCTGACGGGCGAGAAGGTCGAGGTCCTGTGGGTCAAGGGTTCCGGCGGCGACCTGCGCACGAGCACCCGCGAGAATTTCTCTTCTTTGTACCAATCCAAGCTGATCGGGCTGCAGAAGTCCTACGCGGCGCGGACAGACAAGGGGCTCAAGTCGAAGGCCGAGGACGACATGGTCGCGATGTACACGCACGCGACGTTCAACCTGAATCCGCGGGCGACCTCGATCGATACGCCGCTGCACTCGTTCATCCCGGCGAAGCATGTCGATCACATGCATCCGAACGCGGTGATCTCGATCGCGGCCAGTGCGCGGTGTCAGGACCTGACGCGGGAGGTGTTCGGCGGCGAGATGGACTACGTGCCGTGGATGCGCCCCGGCTTCGAGCTCGGCCTCGCGATGCAGGAGATCTGCCGCAAGAACCCGTCGGCCAAGGCGATCATGATGGGCCAGCATGGGTTCATCTCGTGGGACGACGATGATGCCGTGTGCTATCGGCGCACGCTCGATTATATCGAGCGCGCGGCGGTTTACATCGAGGCCGCCTACGAGCGGAAGGGTGGCGATGCCACGGCGTTCGGTGGTGCAGCGGTTGCCAGCCTGCCTGAGGAAGTCCGCCAGAAGGTCCTCGCCCGGCTCCTGCCGTGGCTGCGCGGTCAGGTCAGCCAGCAGAAGCGGTTCATCGCGACCGTCCAGGACGACGCCAAGATCCTGCGCTTCGTGAACTCCAAGGATGCTCCCCGACTCGCCGAGTTGGGCACGTCCTGCCCCGACCATTTCCTCCGCACCAAGATCAAGCCCATGTACGTGCCGCTCGAAGGGGAGTTGAAGGATTTCTCGGACACCGCCATCGACGCCTTCGTGGCCTCGTTGCAGAAATCCATCAAGTCCGGCATCGAACAGTACCGGAAGGACTACGCGGCTTACTACGGACGCTGCCGCCGCGCGGATTCGCCGGCGATGCGCGATCCGAATCCGACGGTCGTCCTGCTGCCGTCGATCGGCATGGTGGCCTGGGGCAAGGACAAGTCCGAGTCCCGCGTGACCGCCGAATTCTACAACTGTGCCGTCGAGGTGATGCGCGGGTCAGAGGCCATCGACCGGTACATCGCGCTGCCCCAGCAGGAAGCCTTCGACATCGAGTACTGGCTCCTGGAAGAGGCGAAGCTCAAGCGCATGCCACCCGAGAAGGAACTCGCGCGGCAGGTGATCATCGTCATCGGTGCGGGCAGTGGGATTGGGCGTGAGACCGCCCTCCGCCTCTCCCGCGAGGGCGCACACATCGTGTGCGTCGACCTAAACGCCGCAGCGGCGGAGGCGACGGCGAAGGAGATCACCGACAAGCTGGGGCAGGGCATCGGCGTCGCCGGCACCGGCCTTTCGAACTGCGGGCCGGCCATCGGTCTCGCCGCGGACATCACGAATCGCGCCAGCATCCGGGCGATGCTCGACAAGGTCGCGATCGCCTATGGTGGTTTCGACTCCATCTGCGTGACGGCTGGCATCTTCGTGCCGAGCGACACCAGCGGCCACATTCCTGACGACCGCTGGGACCTCACGTTCCGCATCAATGTCACCGGCAGCTATCTGGTCGGGGACGAGGCGGCCAAGACGTGGAAGCAGCAGGGCCTTCGTGGCAATCTGGTGCTCACCACCAGTGCGAATGCCGTGGTCGCGAAGAAGGGTTCCGTGGCCTACGACACGTCGAAGGCGGCGGCCAACCATCTGGTCCGCGAGTTGGCGATCGAGTTGTCCCCGCTGGTGCGCGTCAATGGCGTGGCTCCGGCCACCGTGGTGCAGGGCAGCGCCATGTTCCCGCGGGATCGCGTCATCGGCTCGCTCGCGAAGTACAACATCCCGTACACGGACGACGAGGCGACGGAATCGCTGGTGAAGAAGCTGGCGCAGTTCTACGCCGATCGGACGTTGACGAAGGCTCCGATCACCCCGGCCGACCAGGCGGAGGCCTACTTCCTCCTGGTGACCAATCGCCTCAGCAAGACCACCGGCCAGGTCATCACGGTCGACGGCGGCCTGCACGAGGCGTTCCTGCGGTAGGGCCAGGCGAGTTGCCAGTACCCAGATCCCAGTTTCCAGAGGTCTGGGGACTGGGGTTTCGCGGGCGGCTTCAGCTCCGTGTTGTAGGCCGCGTGTCCCCACGCGGCGGTTCGATCCACGCCGGGTGAGGGCACCCGGCCTACAAACTTCGTGCTGTAGGCCGCGTGCCCCCACGCGGCGGTTCACGTTCCACGCCGGGTGAGAGCACCCGGCCTACAAACTTCGTGCTGTAGGCCGCGTGCCCCCACGCGGCGGTTCGATCCACGCCGGGTGAGGGCACCCGGCCTACAAACTTCGTGCTGTAGGCCGCGTGCCCCCACGCGGCGGTTCACGTTCCACGCCGGGTGAGGGCACCCGGCCTACAAACTTCGTGCTGTAGGCCGCGTGTCCCCACGCGGCGGTTCGATCCACGCCGGGTGAGGGCACCCGGCCTACAAACTCCGAGTATCAGATGTACTCGTTGAGGATCGATTCGAGGAGCTCCTGACGGCCGCTTTCGAGGCCGGAGACCTCACCGATCTTGAGGGCGTGCTTCTCGCAATCGGCGAACGTGGCCTGGCCGGCCTCGATCTTCGCGCCGATGCCGGAATCCCAGGTGCGGTACCGGTTCTTCACGAACTCGGTGATCCGGCCGTCCTTGCGGATGGCGGCTGCCGCCTTGAGGCCGCGGGCGAAGGCGTCCATGCCCGCGATATGGGCGATGAAGAGGTCGTCGAGCTGGAAGCTCTCGCGACGGACCTTGGCGTCGAAGTTCACGCCGCCGGCGGTGAACCCGCCGAACTTGAGGATGCGGAGCATCGTCTGTGTCGTGAGGTACAGGTCGGTCGGGAATTGGTCCGTGTCCCAGCCGAGGAAGTAGTCGCCCATGTTGGCGTCGATGGAACCGAGGGCGCCGGCGGCACCGGCGACTTCGAGTTCATGCTCCATCGTCTTGCCGGCGAGCCAGGCATGGTTGACCTCGAGGTTGAGCTGGAAGTGCTCGAGGAGGCCGTACTCGCGCAGGAAGTTGAGGCACGCCGCGGCATCCGAGTCGTACTGGTGCCGGGTGGGTTCCTTGGGCTTCGGCTCGATGAAGAAGGGACCCTTGAAGCCGATCTTCTTCTTGTAGTCGACGGCCATGTGCATGAAGCGGCCGAGGTGATCCATCTCGCGCTTCATGTCGGTGTTCAGGAGCGTCGAGTAACCTTCGCGACCACCCCAGAACACGTAGCCGGAGCCGTTGAGCTCGTGGGTCCACTCGAGCGCCTTCTTCACCTGCGCTGCGGCGAAGCAGAATACGTCCGCGTTGCAGCTGGTCGCCGCGCCGTGGAGGTAGCGGGGATGGACGAAGTTCTGGGCGGTGCCCCAGAGCAGCTTGATGCCGGTGTCAGCCTGAAGCTTCTTCAGTTCCTTGGCGACGGCGTCGAAGTTCTTGTTCGACTCGGCGAGCGTCTTGCCGTGGGGCGCGACGTCGCGGTCATGCCAGCAGTAAAAGGGGGCGCCGATCTTCGAGGTGAACTCGAACATGGCGTGGGCGCGGGCGATGGCCTGCTTGACGTTGCCCTCGCCGGTCTGCCACGGACGCTCCGCGGTTCCCCAGCCGAACATGTCGCCACCGGACCCGCGCATCGTATGCCAGTAGACCACCGCGAAGCGCAGGTGGTCCTTCATGGACTTGCCTTCGACGATTTCGTCCGGATTGTAATGCTTGAAGGCCAGCGGGTTGCGTGATTGCGGGCCCTCGAATTGGATGTTCCCCACCTTGGGGAAATACTTCTTGCTCATGTGCTCTTTCGATGAAACCGCGGAAAGGTAGGCTTCGGGGCCGGATTGGGAAGGAGGATTTGCGCGACCTGAATTGAGGTATTGGCCCTGAGCCGTAACCATGCGGTTGAAAGCGGGGACAGGTTCACGCGGAGACGCGGAGACGCGGAGAAAGGAAACTTGGATCGGGCGGGATCGGTCACCGTTTGGTGAATAGTGTCCGACGTTGGAAGGTTGGGGACCTGCCCCTCTCTCCGCGCTCTCCGCGGCTCCGCGTGAGATTACTACTGCATGGTTACGGCTGAGCCGTATCCATGCGGCAGGATTCTCGACGAGCGTACTCGTACTCCTACTCGAACCAATGGGCATCGGTGGTGGCGGGGCTGGGCTTCGGATCGAGTACGAGTACCGCCCTCCGGGCTGAGTACGAGTACGAGTACGAAAAGGGCGCAAGACGCGGAGTGGGGCGCAGCTTGACACTGCCCCCGGGACCGGTGGGGCGAGACCCTCCGTCAAGCCGCTCCAAGGATCCAAGTTCTCAGGTTCATCACTAAAGCAGGCCAAAATCGGCTCGTGAGCACACTCGCACCACCTCTCGATGGGGGCAGTGTCTAGATGCGCCCCCGTTTTGCTCGGGGACGTGGTTGGGCGTGACCCGGGGGCGACGCTGGTGGAGGGTGCCGGGATGGAATCCTCGATGCTGCGGCGATGGGTTTGGCTTCTGCTTTGGGCGGTAGCCTGGGTGGGAACCGGCGAGGGAGCGGAGATCCAGTGGGCCTTGCAGACACGGGATGCGGCGACGGGCACCGTGCATCAGGAACAGGAGCGCGTGGACCCGGCGCGGGTCGGCGTGATCGCGGTGGACGTCTGGAATTTCCACTGGTGCAAGACGGCCACGATGCGCGTGGACGCGATCGTGCCGCGACTTGATGCGGCGTTGCAGGCGGCCCGGTCGATGGGCATGACGGTGATGCTGTGTCCGAGTGACGTGGTGGAAAACTACGCGGGCTACCCGCCGCGCGAGGCGGTGTTCGCCATTCCGCGCGCGCCATTGCCGGCGCTGCTCGATGTGCAGTGTCCGCCCGTGCCGGACGCGGGTGGATGCGCCTGCGGAAAGGAACGCTGCGCGGTGAATTACGGGTGGGATGGGATGCACCCGTCGCTGAGGATCGGGCCTTCGGACCTCATGCCGGACACGCAGGCGGAGGTGTACGCGATCTGCCGGCAGCGCGGGTTGACGCATCTCGTCTATGTCGGATTCCACACGCAGGTGTGCCTGCTGGGAAAGCCGATGGGCTTGAAGGCGATGAAGGCGGCGGGGATGAAGTGCGTGCTGGCGCGCGACATGACGGATGCGCATCCGGGGTACGATCCGGCGCGCGGTTTCACGCCGGACCTCAACACGGAGCAAGTGGTCGCGCACTTCGAGAAGCATCTGGCCCCGACGATCCATCTGGGCGACGAACTCGCACGTCTGGGGAAGTGGGATCCGGCCTGGGCCGCAGATCCGGTTCGGGTGACTCCGTGGGGCACGACGATGAGGCCGCACCTGTTTGATGCGACGGTGACCGTGACGCTCTCGGCACCCCTGCAACCGGGGGCGGAGATCCGGTACACGCTGGACGGCAGCGAGCCCACGGCGTCATCGGCGTTGTATGGGAATCCGCTGGTCCTGGAGGAAACCCGTCGGATCCGGGTGGCGGGATTCCGGTCGGGACGGCGTGTTTGCGCCGAGTCCGAGGGCGTCTTTGTCCGGCGGGGTGCCGAGCCGCCGAAGCCGGATGTCCTGGTGGGCGCTCTCAAGCCGGTGCGCACGGCGGGCTTTGGGCACACGTACGGAGGGGTACCCCGCTACTCGGGAGGCGCGCAGGCGCCCCAGGTGGACCGGTCCAACCGGAGCACACCGCTGCGGATCGATCGACGCTCGTGGACGAACGGTCTCGGGGTGCATGCACCGTGCGTGGTGATGTACGAGGTTCAGCCGCGCTGGAAACGATTCGTGGCGCGGGCGGGCGTGGACGAGCAGGTCGTCTCGGTGAGCAACGGTTCGAACCTCGCGAAGCATCCCACGGTCGTGTTCAAGGTCTTCATCGACGGCCGGGAGGTCGCGGCGAGTCCGGTGATGCGGGTGCTTTCGCCCGCCTGGTTCTTCGACGTCCCGATCCCCGAGGGAGCGCGCTTCATCAGCCTGGTGGCGACCGACGCCGGCGACGGGTCGAGGGAAGACCTGGCCGATTGGGTCGATGCGGGGTTTGTCGTCGGACCGTGATCGTTCGGGAGATTCCCGAAAATATCTGTTAGACAGCCCGGGGCGGGCTTGTTTCATCCCTTGAAATCAAACCCTGCCTCAAATGATCCCAAACCGAAGTCCCCGTTTTTGTTCGGCCCCCATGCTCCGGCTGCTGCTTCTGGGGTGGGTGTTGATGACGGGCTGGGCCGGGGTGTGGGCCGCGGTGGACGTGAGGATCGAGTTGGCGCACGACGACCGACCGACATCGCGGCACATTGTTCTGATGGGAGCTATCCCAAGTGCCGGCAAGCTGGATGAGAACGAGAAGAGCCTGCGGGTGATGATTGACACCAATTCGGTTCCGGAGGAGCTCCGGTCCGCCGTTCTCGAGCTGGCAGGTCTGGCGTACCGGGCCTTGAAGGACGCTGGCTGCGGGTTGAATTCCAGCCTCGATGCAACCAGCCGAGACAAACTGGGGGTGGCCGCGATCGAAAAGATGCTGCAGGTGCGGGGACTGGGGGGGAAGGACGGACTCGGTTGGATCGTCTCAAGCTCTTTGCAGCCCAACAGACTTCTATCTTATGGCCTCAGCCTGCCCCGGGGCGGGCCTGCCCTTCCGACTGGGCTTCACGTGGAACTAACCAACCTCAGGAAGGATGAGTCCGAGCAGCGAGACACCCCGGCGGAGAAGAAGCGGCGGCAAAGCCGTGCCAAGGAGGAGGCCAGGCTCCTCAAGGTCCTTGTCGGGACCAACCCGCCGTCGGGTGTGTTTGTACCTCCGGCGCTGGACGAGGCGGAGGTCCGTCGACGGTTGGCGGGGGAGCGGCGGATCGACATACCGTCCGACTTCTCCAAGGACACCAACGGGGTCCGGGTGATCAGCCTGAACCGGGTTGGGCGACCGTTCGGTCTGACTTTCGAAGCCGGGGCAGCCTATTCCTCGGCGGACCGCTTGACGGCAAACGGGACAGTGGAGTTCGTGAACGCCGGTATTCGGCACGACAATAGTCAGGTGGCCTTCCCGACTCTCTCAGCACGAGGTCGATACGGGTCGCAGGTGCGGGAGTTGGAGGGGGTGGGGAGCCTGCCCCTGAGACCCGTCGACGCCCAGTTTGGGTTTGGGATTGAACTCAAGGGGGCCCATCTCGAGAACGATCGGACAGCGCTGGGCGGAACGGATGGCCAGACGGCCTTCAGCCGGCGCCAGGGCGGGGAGTTCGGTGCCAATCTGAGCTACGACTCCTACACCCTGGCGAACCAGCTGGACGAGTTTCTTGCGGTTCGGGACCTGAGCACGCTTCCGCTGCGGTTTGCCGGTGTGCTGGGACTCGGAGTCAAATTCGAAGACACCGAAGTGGCCAGGACGGTGGTTGGCGGGATCCGATCCGGTACCGCGGCCGAACTCCGGTTGAATGGATCGGGTTCGATGATCCGCCTGCTGAGGGGGCCAACCGAGCCCGGAATCGGGCGGGTCAGCTTGGACGTTTTGGGGAATCACCAGCAGGGCGTGGACGGGGCCGGCGGAGAGTTCTCGTACAGTCGCAGCGAGGTAGGGTTGGCCGTGGAGATGCAGTTTGGATGCGAACGTTCCAGGGACTTCCTGGTCCGCGAGCTCGTCCGCGTGGGACTGGCGTCGGGCAATCTGCCGACGCTCGAGGAATTCCGCATTGGTGGCGGGTCCGCGGTCCGTGGCCTGCAGGAGGGCGAGCTTTCCGGTCGGTCGGTTGTGGCCCTGTCGGGCGAATTCGGGGTGAACCTGGGGTTGCTTACGGGAGTCCATCGAGCGAATCCCGACGCAGAACAGAAGCCGAAGCCCTTCTGGGCGCGTCTGGACGGCGTGTACCTCAAAGGCTTCCTGGACTGGGGGCGGGTGACTTCCGGTGGAGGGTTCCAAGGTGCTGGACGCGACTCGGCATTCGGCACGGGACTGATGCTGGAACTGCCCCGGGAATTGCTGGGGGGCGGCGGCAGCAAGGGAGTTCCCAGCATCAGCCTTGGCTACGCCTACTCCCCGGATTCCCGGATCCACCGCAGTGGCATGTTCGTCGTCTCCACCAGCCTCCCGTTTTAGTCGGCCAATCAACCACACTTGATTCACACACATGATCACAGGACTGAAAGTCAACATTGAGGGTGAGGACTACTTCTTCACGGAGAGCGGCTCCGTCGTTCTCGCGTCCACCAACTCAGCCGTCGGCCGCTGGAGTTCCGGCATCGAAGGACGCCGGGTCAACGAATTCGTCTACGACTTGAATGGTGTCCACCAGTCGCCGTTGAAGGCCAACTACACCTTCAACGATCGGAACCAGTTGGTCGTGCAGGTGCCCAAGGGCTCCGGCGTCACGGCCGAGGCGTCCTACGTGTTTCCCGGCGCCATCGTCGTGGATGACGAGAATGACATTGAGTACCAGTTGCTCAACGAACAGGGCGCGCCTGCCGGACAGAGCGTTTACGTCTTCGGGTCGCTCCGCTTCGATTCCCCTCTGCAGTTGGTGATCGACCTGGTCGAAGGTCGGCAGACGATGATCCGGTCGAGTGATTCTGAGGCTCCGATCGAGGCGACTGGCTCCCGTGGTGATTCTGAGGGGGACGACCGACTCGTCTTCAAGGCGAGCACGACGAACTCCTTCGTGATCGATGGCCAGTCGGTGCTGCAGGTAGCCGACGCGGACATTGGGTTCGATGGCCGCTGGGAAATGGGCGACCTCGGTCTGAAATTCGTGTGCACCGGCGAGGTTGGGGATGACGGGCAGGCGATGACCCTCAACCTGTCCGGCAAGTACAGGGCCGTGTCGGCGGGGTTGGAAGTGACCTGGAACAGTGCGACGGGAGTCCAGGGAACTTTCGTCATCGAGGGACGGAACGAGTTCGATTCCACGACCAGCACCTGGAAGCTCTCGGTGGGCTATACCCAGCGGAAGAATTCAGCCACAGCGATCGTTGCCAAGGCCCAGGGTAAGATCACCCACAAGACCAAGGGTGGGCGTGACTTTGTCATCGAGGGCAAGCTCGAGGTCCAGTCCGGCGGAGGTGCAGCCACCCAGATTGACCTCGGTCTCGACGTTTCCTACGAGTTCAAGGACGGCAAGATCACCTTCAGCGCCGTGACCCAATGGGCGGGCGGACGGCTCACCTACGAGTTGAAGCTCGGCGGTGAGATCCGCATCGGGCCAGGGACGTTGAAGTTCGCGATCCGCTACTCCAGCGACAATTCGGTCGAACTCGACGTGCAGTATCAGGGCGATGACAAGAGCTTCCTCAAATTCTTCCAGTTCCAGCTCAAGCGGGACAAGAACGGGCAGGTTGTTATCAAGGCGTCGTTCAGCATCAAGTGCACCTGGGTCAATGGGCGTTGGCAGGCGGGCCCGCCGCAGAAGCTGGCCTGACGGAATCGGTGGAGCGAGCCCTCTGTCGAGCCGCTTCGGCGTTTGAAGTTTTCAGTTTCAAGTTTGAAGCACCAGCCGGGCTTGAAACTTGAATCTTGGTACTTGGGACTCCTGACCGGCTCGTGAGGACACTCGCCCCACCGCTCGGAGCGGGCCGCGTCAGGATGCGAGCCCTGACTCCGCGCACCGGAAAAAGCTCTCGATTCGTCGGGGACGGGTCCGCACAGTCCCGCCCATGATTGTCAGGCCGAGAACGCGCGGTTTCATTTGCATCACGGCACATCCGGAAGGGTGCGCCGCGCACGTGGAACAGTGGGCGGAGTACATCCGGAAGCAGGGTCCGATCGCCAATGCACCCAAGCGGGTGTTGGTCGTCGGGAGTTCGACGGGGTATGGGTTGGCATCCCGGGTGACTGCGGCCTTTGGGGGCGGTGCGGCGACCTTCGGAGTGTACTTCGAGAAGCCGAGCGAGCCGGATCGCCTGGGCACGGCCGGTTACTACAACACGCTCGCCTTCGAACGGTCGGCCCGCGCGGCAGGCTTGTACGCGAGGGGCATCAATGGCGATGCCTTCTCGGATGCCGTGAAGCAACAGACGATCGACCGGATCCGGGAGGATCTGGGGCAGATCGACCTCATGGTCTACAGCCTGGCTTCACCGCGTCGGACGGATCCCAAGACGGGCGCGCTGGCCAAGTCCGTGCTCAAGCCGTTAGGCGAGACCTTCGTTTCGAAGACGGTGGATACGGACAAGTGGACCATCAACCCGGTCTCCATCGAGCCGGCGACGGAGCAGGAGGTTTCCGAGACCGTGTCGGTGATGGGTGGCGAGGACTGGCAGTTGTGGGTCGATGCGCTCCAGGCGGCTGGCGTCCTGGCGCCGGGATTCACGACGGTCGCGTATTCGTACATCGGGCCGGACTTGACCCGGGCGGTGTACCGGAACGGCACGATCGGGCGGGCGAAGGAACATCTGGAAAGGACGGGGCACGAACTCGATGCTCGGCTCAAGGCCGTGGGCGGGCGCGCCTTCGTGTCGGTGAACAAGGCCTTGGTGACCCAGGCCAGTTCCGCGATCCCGGTCGTTCCGCTCTACATCTCGCTGCTTTACCGCGTGATGAAGGAACGCGGGCTTCACGAGGGCTGCATCGAGCAGATCCGGCGGGTGTTTGGTCGGCTCTATGAGCAGAGCCCGACGCCGCTGGATGCCGAGGGACGGATCCGCGTCGATGACTGGGAGATGAGGCCGGACGTGCAGCAGGCGGTGCTGGAGCTCTGGCCGCGGGTGACCACCGAGACCCTCCAGGAATTGGCCGATACCGCCGGGTACCGTGAAGAGTTCCTCAAGCTGTTCGGATTCGGCCTGCCGGGAATTGATTATGAGAAGGAGACGGAGCCCCACGTCGTGGAGTGAGCCCTGGGGTAGCCGCGGACGTGAGGACGCGGGCCGCAGGGAGACAGCCTCCTGACGTCGACTGCTACGGCGCAGGAGTCAGGAAGGCCACGAGGTCACGCAGGTCTTCGATGCTCAGGGCGTCGACCATCCCTTCGGGCATGAGGGACTGCGGGAGCGGGCCGAATCGGGCGACGTCGGCGGCCGGGATGCGCCTGGGTTGACCCGAGCCCTCGATGAGCAGGACGTCCCCGTTTGGAGCCCGACGCGCCAGCAGGCCGGTCAACGTGGTTTCATCCTGCGTTTCCACGATCCAGGATTCGAATCCCGGCGTGATGCGGGCCGACGGTTCGAGGATGGATTCCACCAGGGAGGCGCGCGAGGACGGGGTGGGGGACGGCAGAAGGATCGGTGCGCTGCGCGCTCCCCGGCCTTCGGCGGCGTGACACTTGGCGCACCCAATCTGAGGAGAAAGGAAGAGTCGTCGGCCGCGGGCCGGATCGCCACCGGTGGCGACGGCTGCCTGCCATCCAGCGAGGGTCGTCGGGCGGATACCGATTTCGCCGTCGCGGGTGCGGCCGAGGACAAGCCGCGCGGCATGTCGGAGGTCTGGTTCGGTGGATTCGGCGAAGGGCTTTGCGAACTCGATGTCGTGGGTCGACGCCATGGCCCGGGCGATCAGGGCATCCGCGCGGATCGGGACCGAGTTGCCAGGATTCCGGAGCACTTCTTCGAGGACCGAGGCGGCATCGTGTCCGCCGGCGAACCCGAGGGCCCAGACGGCGGCGGGCTGAGCGGGGGAGGAAGGATCGCTGGCGCCATGGATCCAAAGGGGCAGGTGATCCCGCAGTGTCGGGGCCGGCAGGTGGGCGATCAGATCGCCTTGGACGGAGGCCGGGAGCCAGTCTCCGGGGAGTGCCTGGGCAAGGATTGGAACGACGGATTCCTGCGTCGCGGGCGTGGCGACGTCGCCGGGAAGGAGGAACCGGGCGAGGCTGAGGGCAAGAAGGAGATTTGATTCCGGCTTCAAGGCAGGAGTCTGGAAGGGAGGACGGTGGGGAGGTTCGGGTGCGGGGGCAAGAGGATCGGAGTGGCGATGTCCTCATCGCCTTTGGAAAACGTTTGGGAAGGCAACGAGGACGTTGCCGCCCCGGATGGTAAAGAGGATCGGAGTGGCGATGTCCTCATCGCCTTGGGAAAGGGCTTGGGAAGGCAACGAGGACGTTGCCGCCCCGGATGGTAAAGAGGATCGGAGTGGCGATGTCCTCATCGCCTTGGGAAAGGGCTTGGGAAGGCAACGACGACATTGCCGACCGGTTTGAAGTGGGCTTGAGTCAGTGGGCGGATTCCAAGCACGACGGTGAACGACGACGAGACATCCCGGAACGACGCCAGACGGGAGGAGGCCAGACTGATCCTCGAGGCAATCCATCGCGACTTCGCGGATGTCCGGCGCGACGGGTGTGTCACGCTGCATGAGACGGTCGTGCTCGACCACTATGGATCCGGCCAGGAACGGCTTGCTGCCCGGGAACTGGACACGGATACCCACTGGTGGGAGGTGCGGGATGAATGGATCGAAAAGATTTGTGGTGTCGGCGGCCTGGCGTTCCTGGATGACGCAGGCTTCCGGTACTATCTCCCAGCGTACCTGAGTTACTGGGTGCGGACGGGTGATGAACCCGGGTATCTCGGTTACTACATCGCTGGTTCCAGGAAGTACCGCTACCGGCTCTTCAACGCGGCGCAGAGGGTCACGATCGGGCGAGTCCTGAAGTTTGTTTACCAGGGACGGCGGCGGCGATGAGGGCGGGCGTGTCCATCCCCCCTCCATCGACGGCCTCTCCGCAGCTTCGCGGGAGAGGGCTCACACTGTAATCCGGCTAATCGGAGGGGGCGCATCCTGACATTGCCTCCGGTTGAAAACAGGAACGGGGTGGCGACGTCCTCGTCGCCCTGGAAAAGGGCATGGGAGGGCAACGAGGACGTTGCCGCTCCGTTTTGCCTGGGGGCAGGGTCAAGATGCGCCTGCGACGGCGGACTTTTCCCCCATCCCGTGGACGGAACATCGAAGAATCCTTGTTAGAGATGGCCTGGGACGTGCGAACAGGAGGGTGTGAAGGATTCTCGGCAACGATTCGCCCGTGGCAGGGGCGCTGGTCTGGTCCTGGGCAGCCTCCTCGGCATGGGGGCGGCGGTGGCACAGGGCACCCCTGACGGGTTGGGCACGCCGTGGATTGCGGACACGACGGTGCCAGCGGTGTTGCAGGGCCAGGAGCTCGATCTGGGGCTGGTCGAGGGGCGAGGCCTGCCGAATCGGCTGGAGTATGAGCTCGGGTTCGCGACGCGGGAGGTGGCGGCGACGGGATTCCTCTACGACAGCCTCACGATCAGCCTGTCCCGGGCGGACGGGTCCGCGAGCACGATTCTGGTCACCGGGGACGTATTTGGCCTGACGATTGCGCCACTGGCGCCCGGTGGATTGCTTTCCGGCGGTGGCATCTCGGTCTCGGAGGTTGCCCCGCGGTTGGCCTTGATCGATGGGGCGGCGGTTTCGTTCGGGTACTCGATCCACGTCCAGCTGCCTCCGGCACTCGCAGGACAAGAGCTGCGGACACGGTTTGATTTCTTCAACAACGGCGACGGCGTCGCGAGCCGTGGGTACGCGATGGTGGTCCCGGAGGCGTCGACCTGGTCACTGGGCTTCGTCGGAGCTGCGCTGTTGTGGGCGGGTGGACGACGTATGGGAGGTCGGGCGTGAATCGGATTCGTGGATTCGGCTGGTGGGCGCTGGTCCTGCTGGCGATGGCACCGTGGGTGCGGGCGGAGGTCCGGACCTTTGAGATTGGCGGTCAGGCCGTGCTGCTGGAGCGGGCGGAGCCGGCGGCGGGAGTGTTCTTCCGGGCGTTCCGGCCAAATCAGGCGACGGGTCGGTGGGAAGTCGACGTCGTGGTGACGAACGGAACGGGCCGGACCTTGCGGTCGCCGCTGGTGATGCGATTCGAGACGGCGACGGCGGTGGCGCCCGGGATCCAGGGGGCCACGCTGGACGCCGACGGGAAGCCCTTCTTCCACCTGACGCCACTGGTCTCTCCGACGGGTTTTGCGCCGGGGACCGCGCTGCGGGCGTTCACGCTTTCGATGGGCGATGCCCGGACGCGGCCGGAACTGGCCGTCGCGTTGTATTCGGCGCCGGAGACGCCGGATTCCCTTCCCCTGGGCGTGGCGCGGGTCCTGACCGCAGATGGGCTCCCGGCCGAAGGTGCGGAAGCGGAAGAGATCGGGCCGGTGACGCCGCGCAAGGTGGCGTCGGGTCGCGGAGGATGGCTGAGCCTGGAAGCCGGGCCCGGGGTGCGTGGGTGGACATTCCGCGCGCCGGGGATGGAGCCGGTGGTGCGACTGGCGGAAGGCCTGAGCTCGGCTTCGGTCACCGAGCTTTTGACCGTTCGGCAGGTGCCCCTGGATTCCGGCGGGACGACGCGGTTCCCGGTGCAGGCATTGCCGGCGCCACTCCCACGCGGGTGGAGTCCGGCGGTGGTGATCCGGGGAGAAGCGGGTACCCGGGATGTTGAACTGCTGGAAATCCTGCCGGTCGGACGCGAGGCCGTGTGGGCTCGCTGGGACGAGGTTCAATTGGCCTGGAAAGCGGTGGAACGAGTGACGGGCACGGGGCTGCGCCGGGTATCGGTGAACCTCGCCCAGCCAGGGATCCATGGGTTGTTGGTGCCGGACAGTGGCGGTGCGGGGCCGGCGATTCCGGCGGTGGGAGGTTTGTTGTCCGGGGCGAGCACCGCGGGTGTGCCAACCGGGTTGCAGGCGGTAGGGGTGGTGGATCCGGCGTCGGCTTCGGCCAGTCGTGAAGCCGCGAGGGTCACGGCGCGTGCGCGGGTGGAGATTTCTTCGACGGCGGGTGCGCTGATTAGCGGGCTCGAGGTGCCGTGCGAGGTGGTGGAAGAGTACCGTTTGCGCGATGGAACCCGGCGGAAGCTGCCAGCGTACACGCTCCGGTTGGTCGCATTCCGGCCGTTGAACGATCCGGGAACAGGACCGCTGGTGGCGGAGTTCCCGGTCCGGCCGTTCCAGTTGCTGTCGGGTGAAGAGTTGTCCGAGGCGCGGATTCGGGTGGACGTGCTGCCGCCGGGGGCGTTTGCGGGTGGAGTCCTCCGGGCGGACGGGACGGGAGTGACGGCGGGTTCGGTGCGGATCGAGGCTCGGGCCGGGGACCTGGCCGGGGCGGAGGCGGTGCTGTTGCGCGAGCCATCGCTGGGTGCGGTGAGCGACCTGATTCCCGCGGGCGTGACCTTGGTCCGGGCGTTTGAGCTGGGCATGGGTGCGCTGCCGCCGGGGCGGCGGTTGGGCGTGGACTTTGGGCTGGTGGATCCGTCGTCGAGCCACGTGCTGGCCCGGGCGGTGTTCGATGCCGGGCAGCATGGATTCCAGCCGGTGTTGCGGTTGACCAGCGATGCGGCCGGGAAACTGGCGGTGAACGAGCCCGCCGAGGGCGGATTGCCGGGCGTGGACGGAGGAGGCCAATACCTCCTGCTGAAGACGGCCGCACCGGAGGCGCTGGTCGAGGGTGCTGCGCGCAATGCCTCGGGTCAGCCCGAGCGCGGGCTTGTCGTGCGTCGCGGTCCGTGGACGGCGTTGACCGAGGCCGACGGCCGGTACCGATTGCTCGCGCCGGCGGGCACCTCGGAGGTGCGCGTGCTCGACGTGGTGCGTGGCGACAGTGGGACCACGACGGTGAACGTGGGAGCGGTGCTGGCGGCGGTGCAGGCGGATGTCGGCACCGGCCAGACAGGGCCGGTGGTGGTTTCGGTGTCGCCGACGAACAATGCCGTGGGCGTGGCACGGGTGACGCCCGTGGCGGTGACATTCAGCCGGGCGTTGAACCCGGCGACGGTGATCGCGGGTGGCGTGCAGTTGGTGGATCCGTCCGGTGCGGTGGTGACGGCCAGCGTGACGCTGAACCTCTCCGGCACGACGGTGACGCTGCTGCCAGTGAACGCGCTGGCCCCGGCGACAGCGTTCCGCCTGAAGGTGGCTCCGACCGTGCTGGACCTGGCCGGGCGCGCGGTGGAAGGACCGAGGGAGTTCGGCTTCACGACCGTCGACGACACGGTCGTACGAAGCCTGGCGGCGCAGGTGACCATCTACGCGCCGGGCTCGACCAATCTCACCCCGGCACTGCTGGGCCGGATTCCCGCTTACGATCCGGTGCGCGATCGCGATGGCATCGTGGTGGAAGGATCGCCGGGAACCGCGGAACCGCGGCAGGCGGTTGTGCTGGTGAACGAATCCTCGGGCGAGACACAGACTGTGCTCTCCGTCGTTGACGGGAGCTTCGTGTCATTCGTGCGCGGTTCGGTCGATGACTTCATTTCGGCAGTGCTGGTGAACGCGAACGGAACGCGGAACCAGATTCCGGCGACGCGGCAGCGCTTCGATGACGGCACGGTAGGTTTGTTCGCGGCGGGAGGAACGATCCGTTCGACGGGGCCGGGAACGCCGGTGGACCTGATCGTCGATCCGGGATCGGTGGCGGGGAGGACGCTGTTCAAGATCGAGGCGATCGAGACGACGGCCTTCAGTGCGCTGGCGGGCGGAAAACTTCCCGAAGGGGCGTTGCCGCCGATCGGGGCGTTTGAGCTGACGGAGTCGGGCGATCCGTTGTTGGACGCGGCCGATATCCGATTGCCGGTGAAGCTCGCGGACATGGGGTTCCCGCCGGGAGCGCTCCCGACGAACGTTTCCTTCGTGGTCGTCATGCCCATCCGGGTCGACGGGCGCGTGGTGCACCAGATCGTCGACACGGCGAACTACGAGGCGGACGGGCCGGAGGGCGGGACCCTGCGGACGGCGTCGCCGCCCTTCGTGGGGATGCTGGCGCGGAAGTTGGCGCAGGTGGCCAAGGATTCCGGGGCAACGGTGATCACCACGCCGAAGGTCGCGACCACCAGTGACAATCCGCACAAGGGTGAGACGGCGGCGTTTGGGATCCTGCCCATCCTCTCGCGAGGACCGCTGAAGGTGGGTGGCTTTGTGCGGGTGGTGACGCGGAACGACGATGGTACCGAGGCTTCGACCCCGCTGGCGGGCGCGACCGTGCGGGTGCTGCAGCTTCAGGACGAGCAAGACGGAGCTCCGGTGGTGTTCGATGGGGATCTGGTCTCGATTTCCGACCAGACGGGCAATTTTGGCTTCTTCTTCCGTCCGTCTGATTCGACGGCCGTGCGGGCATTGGTGGCCACGCATCCGCGGTTTCCCTTCCAGCGGGCCCGGACTGGAGCATTTGCGGGCGAGCGGCAGGGGACGACGGTCGTGAATGCGGAGCTGCTGTTCCAGGAATCGCCGGCGAACCAGGCCGCGCTTTCGGACCAATCCCGGCCCGTGGTGACCGTTGGTCATGAACCGGCGTTGCCAAGGACGGGCGCTGGGACGGATGACGGCGCGGTCCTTTTCGTGGTGGGCGTCGATGATGCCATTGTGGGGCCGCCGCGGTTGCGGGTGACTTCGGTGCAGAACCTGCGCGGGGAGACGATCGCTGATTCCCAGGCCATCCTCACGGCGCTGACATCGGACACCGACCAACCGGGGCGCAAGGTGCGGCAGTTCCGGCTCCAGATGGCGCAGGCTGGGCGCGTGATGCTGGAGGCCTCGGTGGCGGACGGGGCCGGGCATGAGGATCGCACGCAGCATGCAGTCGTCTTTGGGGTGAGCCGGCCTCCGGTCCCGGGTGGGGATCCGAACGATACCGTTCCATTGCGGGTGACGTTCTCGTGGCCACCGTCGAAGGGGACGAATGTTCCGTCGCTGGAGCCGATTGTCCTGCGGTTCAACCGGGCGCTTCCGACGAACGTCCTCCAGTCCGGCCAGCTGGATTGGCTGACCCTCGATCCAGCCCACACGCTGCGCCGGGTGAGTGCGACCAGCGATCGAAGGGAGATCACGGTCTTCTATGACGGCGCGGTGACTGGGCCGGTGAAGCTGACCGTGGGGCCCGGAATCCAGGGTGAGAGCGGGGCATCCTTCGATCAGGACGGGGAATCGACGGGGGCGCAGGCATTCGCGATGGAGTTCACGCAGGCTTCGGCTCCGCGGGTGAATTTCGACGGAGATTCCGGCGCGGGCGTGGTGATGCTGGGTCGGTTTGCCTACGCGTTGGAACGGCGCGGAACAGCGGGAACGCTGAAGGTTCTCGACCTCGTGGACCCGACCGAACCCGAGGAGTTGCGGACGGTGAATGTGGGATATCCGACCGCGATGGCCCTGATCCCGGATCATTCCTTGCCGGGAGCGGTTTCCCGCACCGCCGGAGCTGTCGCGCCGCCCTGCGACACCGGGAACTGGCTGGCCCTGTTCACCGGTCATGCGAACGAGCCAAAGTACCTTCAGCTGGGAAGACTGGGAGGCGGCCGTGTGCAGTTTGGTCCGCGGTTGATCCTGAGCGGTGGTGGTAGCGCCGAGGACGGGCTGCCGAGCGTCGCGGAGGGCGTGACCACGGCGGAATCGCTCTCACAGATCGTGAAGGCGAAGTGGTCGCCTCCCTTCCTGGGTTACTTCGAGCTGGGTGCGGACGTAACGAGCGTCCGCTTGCTGAACCTGGCTGCCTTCCGGCGGGCGGAGTTGGCGGGCGGAAGCATCGGCCGATTCACCGAGTTGGTTCCGGGATCCCCGGATCGGGTGGAGACGCCGGGATTCGCGGGGTTCGACGCGAACAACGACGGGGACTATTGCGACGTGGGCGACTTGTGGCCGGTGCCGGACAACAACCCGCTGGTGCCGCCGGGCACGGCGTTCTCGCTGGCCCCGAAGACCCAGCAGGAACGCATCGAGGACTTTGACTTTGATGGTGGGCTGGGGTTGGTGGTCGGCATCAGCCGGTTCGTCGGAACGAACGTTCCGCCGCGATTCTCGACGCTACTGGCGGCGGCGGACGCGAATGACCTTTCGCAGGCGTTTGTTTCGTTTGGCGCGACGGAGACCCCGCGGCGGGTGCTCCTGTTGCCGGCATTGACCCTCGAGACGCGGACCAACCGGGTGGTCCGCGACATCGCTCTGGTGACGCTTGGAACGGGCGGGGACGGCGTGATTGCGGTCGTCGACGTGACGATCCCGTCCCTGCCGTCGCTGCTGAACCGCTTCTTCGTGCCGATCGGCGAAGGGACTCCGGCGGGAATGCAGCTGCGTCCGGACGGACTGCTGGCGTTGGCGACTTCACGGAGCACCTTGTTGCTGGAGCCAGGGCGGATCGCGTTGCCCTCGAATGGCAGTCAGCATCCCTCCTTCGTGGGCCGGGTGGACGGCACGGGGACGGGGGTACGGGACTTTGTGGCGGACGCCTCGGGCATCAACCTGACCCATGGTGGTGCGACGCGCCGCTACGTCGAGACGGCGCCGAAGTTCTCGTTCGTGCATTTCAATGCGCCAATCCAGCCGAAGGATCTCGCGTCCCAACCGGCGGCGCAGGTGGAACGCTTCCTGAAATCGGCGACGCCGGTCCAAGCGGCGGAGGTGAGCTTCCCGGGAGACGGAACCAACGCGCCGCCGGTGGTCGGCTCAAGGCACTACTACGCGTTGGTGGACGCGCCTGGCGGCGCGGCACAGTCGGATGGAACCTTGCCGTTGGTGTTGTCGGCGGTGGACAGGAGTGGGCGGCCGCAATCCGAGTTGGGCGGCACCGTGGTGCCGGCGGTCCTGGGGGACGAGCAGTTGTCGAGTGCGTTGGTTACCCGGCGGTTGGTGGACCTGATCTTCACGGTGGTGAATCTCCGAAGGGGCGCCGGGACGGTGGTGAATGCGGCTGGGGCCTTGCCGAAGATCAAGGCGGCGCTGGGCTCGGCGAAGGATGCGGCCAAACTGCTCGGACGGGTTCAGGCATTGGCGGAGGGGTTGGTGTTGATGCCGGATGGATTTGCAGCACGACGGTTGACCGACGATCCGGATCATCCGCTTTACAACCGGTATCTGGCTGGACCGTTCGTGGTTCTCGGCGGGGTGCCGACGGTCGAGCAGGTGAAGACGCTAAAGCAACAGGCTGCAGGGCTTGGCTTGGATCGGGTTTACCTGCGGCCGTCGCCCTGGTTGTGGGTGGGATTCCCGAGTCTCCGCTCGCCTGGTCTGATCGAACGGGCGAATCCGTTCGCTCCGACACCGACCAAGCTCCCCGCTTTCTCGAGCCAGATGCGACTCAATCCGACGCTGAACCTGTTGGGCGTGACCATTCCGCTGGTGGGCGACCTCATTGAGCCGGCGGCGCGATTGACCGTGGGCAACCCGACCACGATCACGGGAACGTTCTTCGACCAGGCTCAGTCCGCCGCCGGCCTGGTAAGCCTGCTGGGCAACGTGCCTGTATTGAGCTTCATCATGAAGTCCGAGTGGCAGCCGCACCTGCTGCCGGGGGCACATGGACTGTTGCGGGTTAACTTTGCTGAACGGCCGATGGTGCTCGTGCCGGGCTTTGCGGGGTCGAAGCTCGAGGTGGCCGGGGATACGGCCTGGATCGATCTGGCCCTCACCGAGGAGGGACGCGAGTTGAAATCGCTGCGGGTGAAGCCGGACGGGAGGCCCGAGCAGGAGAGCTTCGCGACGGATGCAGTGCGCTACATCTCCGACACCCTGGGGTTCATCTCGATCTACGGAAAATGGCTCGAGCACCTCACGGCGGAGTTGGGCATGACGGAGTACGACTACCAGAAGCGCAACGGCCTTTCGGCGCCCTCCGGCAGGGTGGTTCGTGAACGGATGAAGCTCGGTAGCGCGGCGTTGCTGAACCAGGCACCTGTTCCGAACCTGTTCGTGTTCCCCTACGATTGGCGCCTCGACAACGCGAAGTCCGCAGAGCAATTGCGGGACTACGTCCGGTTGGCCATGGAGATGCATCCGGACGCCGACGGCATTGATCTGGTCTGCCACAGCAATGGCGGCCTGGTGGGGCGGGCCTACATGGAAATGCCGGGCCAACGTCCCTTGGTGAAGCGGATGATCACAGTCGGAACGCCATGGCTGGGCGCCGCCAAGCCGCTCGCCGGACTCCGGACAGGCGACATGAGCGAGCCGATGATCAACATCTACGCGCCGATCCCAGCCGTCCGGAAGATGCTCCAGTTTGCACCGGGGATGCACCAGTTGCTGCCCACCCGGCTTTACTACGAGTTCGGCTTCCGGCCGATGGTCGAGGATGGCTACGACCTCAATGGAGATGGGGTTGCCCATGGAGCCTATAGCTTCGCCGAGTACCAGGCGGCTCTGGCGAAGGATTACCTACGGCGGCCGGTTGAAGAACTGCTCGGGAACGGCCAGACCATCGAGAACCTGCCGGATGGAGAACATCCAGTGCGGGCGAATGCAAACGCCTTCCATGACCGGATCCGGATCGGTGATCACCGGAACGATGCTTCCGACGTGGAGATGCATCACATCGTCGGCATGGGGGCAGGGCCCGATACCATCGGGCAGATCCGGATCCGTGGGCGGATCATTCCCCGGCAGACGACGACCAACGTGACAGTGAGTCTGGCGCGGGTGACCTCCCGGGACTCCGAGCAGGTCCGTGATGGATCGGATGCCTTGATCATGCCTGCGGATGGGACGCTGGCCGTGAACCCGACGAACCAGTTTCGCCTGAACGAGGAGATCGAAGTCCGGTTCGTGTCGGGTGATGGCACGGTGCCTGTGGCAAGCCTGGCCCGGGGGTTCGGCTCGGCTGCGAGCCTCAACGCACCGCACGCCCGACTGTATCCATTGGTGGGGGCATTCAGGGACGACGTGACCGGCCACAACCCGATGCTGAACACGGACACCTTCCTCGGCCTTTTCGACCGGATCTTCAAGGGACTCCCCGTGCCCACGGTAGGCGTGGAGATCCAGGCGTCGGCTGGGTTTACCGAAGGCACGCTCGGGGCGCTGACCGTGATCGGCAGGGTGCCCGGTGGCGGTTCGGCACCGATTGGCGTCGTCGTGGATTTCGGAGACGGCGGAGTCGAAATGCGGAATGGAACCTCTGGCTCGGCGGTGACGATCCAGCACCGGTACCGCCAGAGCGGAACGTACCTGGTGACGGTGGGCGTGGCGTCCGAGGATGGTGTCTTCGGGCTTTCGAGCATGCAGTTGGTGGTGGCGAACGACCCTCCGCAGGTGACCATCCAGGGTGGGGACGTGACGGTCGATCTTGGGGACACGCGGATCTTCGTGGCCGAGGTCAAGGACAAGGGGCTTGATGATCGGCACTCCTTTGTGTGGACGGTGCCTGGCGGGCAGGCGCGTGGCGTCAGCCAATTTGCTGTGCCGGTGACCTTCGACGAACCGGGGGAACAGACGGTGGCGGTTCGCGTGACCGACGATGCGGATGCAGGAACCCACAGCGTGCGCGTGACGGTGAGGACGACGCCGGCAAGGCAGGCTGGACCGAACTTCGGATTGGACTCGGCGCGACCTTCCATCCGTTCGGCACGGCCGGCCCTGGATGGATTCGAGGGAGGGCATCCAGAAGTGATCGTGCGGGTGCATGGCCACGCGCCGGGACTTCTCGGTACCACCGGACTCAGCGCGAAGGAGACAAGCGTCGTCGGGGCAGTCGGCTCCGTCCTGCTGGCCTTCCAGAAGTCTGGCTCAATCGAAGGCGCCCTGGACCGATTCCTGTTTCCAAAGATTGCCCGGTTCCTCGGACGGTTGGCAGACGACACCGAGTCGTGGCGCCTCGTGCGGATGCCGATCGAGGAGATCCTCGGCGTGAACGTCTCCTTGACCCGCGCGATTCTCGGGGCGCGGGGGTTGGGCCGTCCGATGGAAGTGGACCTGCTCTATCTCGAAGGCGGGATTCCCAAGGAGCTCACGCGATGGGCCGTCCCAACGGTTGGCACCAACGAGGGTGTCCGATTGAATTTCGATTGGATCACCCAGAGCGCCAAACTCGAACGGGTGACGCCGACGCCTGAGGATGGAAGCACCCTGGACGGGCCTCCGATCGAGGCGACTGAACCGAGGTTCCACGTGGCCGGCGAGCAGGGGGCCGGGGATCGGTTCGGCCCGGCGACCGTCGGCATCCTGAATCCTTTGGCGGATCAGGTGACCTTGTTGGCACGCGACAACCTGACACCCGAGACGAACATCGTCCTGTTCGCGGTCTTCGACGCCAACGAGAACGGGCGTCTGGAAGACGACACCTTCTATCCGTTGCAAAGCAACGTGGTTTCGTTCGCACGCCTGCCGAAGCGGCCCTTCGCCGTGGTGGGTGTGGACTCGCAGGGCAACGTTGGCGCGCTCGACCCGTTCCGGGTGGCGGAGACGCGGAACTATCTGGGCACGCTTCCGCCGGGCCAGACGGAAACGGAGTATGAGCGGAGGCTGCGGGCGATCCAGACCGCGGTCCGCGGAACGATCGTGGAGGCTCGGCAGAGCGAAGTCATCGCGGGCCGGTTCCTGCTGGATCCGGCGGACCTGTGGGTCTTCGAACAAGGCTCGGGGGCCAACTTGTGGAAGCCGGATTTTGTGAGCCGTTGCAACGGCGTCTACCTGCCCGGCAAGAGCGACAATGACTACGAGCTCTTCCTGCCGGTGCACTCGGCGGAACGGTTTGGGTTCAGTGAATCGGAGCGGCTGCGCTTCGAGACGGCGGGACCACACAGCCGGGAGATGCTGGAAGGCGACTGGTACTTCCGTCGGCCGATCGGCATCGACGCCGCCGGCGAACCCACCGCAGACGAGGGTGCGATCGTCGAGTGGGAGTACACGTTGCCGGGCGAGGTGACCGTCGACGGGAAGCCGAGCTTCCGGGTCGTGCGGCGCGAGACCGACGACAATCTGGCCAACGGGTTCCGGAGTCCGTTGACGCCCGCGGAG
This sequence comes from Limisphaerales bacterium, assembly GCA_965284395.1. GTDB lineage: Bacteria > Verrucomicrobiota > Verrucomicrobiia > Limisphaerales > UBA9464 > UBA6176. Next base: position 4,951,109 of record OZ260084.1, read on the forward strand.
GTGATCGCGAGGGAGTTCACACGCACCGTGAAGTCCAACCCGGCGCGGGCTGCATTGCTGCCGGACACCACCTTCTTCCCGGAACGTCGCGAGCACTTTCAGTTCGGCCGGTTGCACCTGCAACGGCCCCCGGAATTCGGGGATGACCCCATCGGCGATGCCGGTACAGGCCGTCAGATGCTGATGATGAAATGGCTGCTGGAGGGGGCGTTCGTGACGGCCACGGATGACGGTGACGCCCGGGACTTCAGTCCGGGATCGCCGGCACTGACCGACGTCTACGCCAACTGGAAGCGCGTTGGGGTGCCGAGGGCGGAGGGCTACGAGTGGGGCGTCTTCCAGGACTTTGTGGCGCTCAAGTCGCAGCCGTTCCAGGTCGCGGAGATGCGGCTGAGCCCAACCAAGGCGGACGGGCGCCTGAGGCTGTTGCAACGTTCGATCGATGATGCGGTGGCCCAGCAGCAGGCATCCCGCCTGAAGAAGCTGGGCAAGGCGGCGATCCGGGCGACGCTGGCGCGGCTCGCGGGCGACACCAACCTGAATGTCATCCTCGTCGGAGTGCCGGATTCGCGCGTCACGGACGGAAGTGTCCGGAGCTTCGAGCACCTGATCCGCGAGCTGGCCCTGGGATCGGAGGATGCGAAGAAGGCGTTCGGGGACTTTGCGAGGAATCGGGATGACCTGACGGAGCCGCCGGACATCGGCGACTTCCTTCGGGCGAAGAATGGCGACCGGGAATACCTGGCGACCATCCTCCACGAGCCGGGTGCTTATGAACGGTTCGTGGTTTCCACGTTCACGTTCCTGCGGACAGTCGTTCAGCTGCCTACGCTGGACGCCTACAGCGATTACATGGCCGGACTCCGGGGCCGGTTCGAGGCCGATGAGCATGGTCAACGAACCGAAAACCTCGATCGGGTCATTCACGGAACACCGCCGGCGCACAACGGCCTGCTGGAATTGAATCGGGAGCGTCGGCCCGCCCCACTGGATCTTCCGGTTGTAGTCGAGCTCTACGGACCTCCGTCCTCGCAGCAGGTCCGGGTTACGGCCCGCCTGGTGGAGGACGCTCCGACGCCGGGTTCAGGAGGGACTGCTTCACCGAGGAATGCACGGCCGGCTGGGGACCCGCCGATTCCTGAGGGGCTCCTCGCTGAATTCCTTCTCAGCTTCGGCGAGGAGATCATCGACGGCAGCGAGTCGGGCGAACGATTGCTCACCCAGGAAGGCGATCCCGCAGATGATCCGCAGACGATCCGAACCGTCATCGACGCCTCGGTACAAAGCGGTGCGGCGGTCATTGGACAAGACGACGATGCGGAAGTTGTGAATCGGCCCTTCGTGGATCCGTTTGCCAGCCCGCCAGAGACGGCTGGAAATGGTGAGCATGTTGTGGGTGCGCTGGTTCTCGTGGAAAGGATGGTGCATCTGGAATTCACTGTGGTGGATCGCAACGGCGTCCCAATCCCTAGTGCCAGACCGCGAATCCTGCTGGCGGATGGGCGTACCATTGACACCAACCGGATCAATCTGGTGATAAGGCCTGCCTTCCTCGCCCCGGATCCCCGATTCGGCGTGGATGGCATTTTGCCTGGCGGGCTGGCTACTGCGAGCTTCCTTCCTGCGACAGCCTCGCTGAATGACCTATACCGGAACGGCAGGCGTGATCCGGATGTTTATGAAGCAAACGTGGTCCGAATACTCAACGCGGCGCTTAATGCCCCTGAGCTAAACCACAGGCTTCGGTCCATCGCTTTTGCTCAAATGGTCCGTGAGACGGTTCTCGAGTTGGCAGCCTTGCCTGCGTCCGAAGCAGCAATCCGTGACTTCGCAGATCATATCAACGCCCGGTTCATTACCGAAGACGAGGCACTGCGAGACGGTCTGGGAATCTCAGGCGGAGGTTCTGGCCGTGCTTTGCCCATGAGCCCGATATATGGGGAATTCAACCCGGGGCGCCAATTCAAGATTGGACCTAACCTGGGACTCATCGTCGTGAACGTTGAGCTGCTAAACCTCGTGGCAACCGGGGCACCCTCGATTGCCTTGGATCTAGGCGACGGGACCTTGCAACCGGCGTTGACGCCATTGGAACTTCTAAAGCTCGAGGTCCTCCATGAACTCGATGCCAGGCTGTTTCAACGAAAACTGCTGGCGGGAGGTGTTCGGTGTGAACTGATGCCATCGAACTTCTTGGTCAGCTGCGCGACGGTCCGATTGGACCCTGATCTGCGCCGCACCTTCCCGATCTGGGGACCCCTCGAGTCGAGGGCCTGCCCTCTCTGCGTTCCCGAACCATGAGAACCAACCGTTCAACCCCCATGCTTCACTCGCTTCACGGTATGGTTTCGCTGCTTCAGGGTACGGTCTCGTCCGCGGGCTTGGGCTCCAGGGTCCATCGAAGGACATCCCAGATCCTTGCTTCGGTAGTCCTGCTGCTGGGACTGATCCGTTCTGCCTCTGCCGCCACGCCCCTTACCACCCTGGAATACCTCGTGACCGGGCAGGAGCTCCGGGTCTCGCCGGTGGCGGTGTCGGTGCCGAAGGGCATCGCGGGGTCGATCAACGCGGAGTTGGTCGGCGTGGGTCCGGCGGATTCGATCCGGGTGAACACGCTGATCGAGGCGACGCTCCGTGGGCCGACGGGGCCGGCGCAGCGGGTGCTGGGAGCGGTGGGACAGCCGTTGTTGCTGCCGCCGTTGAGCGTCGTCGGGGATTACCAGCTCGATGGCATCCGGTTGGCGCGGGTCGAGGGAACCAACCTCGTGACCGTGCTCGAAGGCAATCCGTCGAGCGTGCCGGTGCGCGTGTTCGACGAGGTGCTGGTGTCGCGGGTGACGTCGCGCCCGCTGACGTCGGCGGAGATCGACGAGAAGGGGATCTTCATCGATGAGTCGAACTTCCGGGCGGTCGAGTTCGAGGTGGGATTCGTGCTCGATGGGAAGACCATTCCCGTGCGGTTCCCGGTGGTGACGCCCCGGTTCCAGGAGACGGCGGAGATCATTCCGGCGGCGGAACTCGAGGAGCGTGCGGTCCTGGCGGAGCAGATCAACCAGGAGCTGATGGGGCGGGCGGTGCTGCCACCCGAGCTGGAGACGGCGCGACTGAACATCCAGGTCCAGCCGGTGAACTTCCAGTTGGTGGACAGCGATGGCACTGAGGTGGGGCTCCAGATCCCACCGATCCCGGCGTTGATGGTGATCCCGGGGAACATCGGGTTCCTGAACCAGTTCTTCAGCGTGCAGCTGTTCACCGAGAACGCGGCACCCGGCGACTCCGGGCTGAGCGTGATCAACGTGAAGGGCGAGTTGGTGCTGCCGAAGGGGGACGATCAGGTCGCGGCGACGACCTTCGAGCAGCCGGGCGACGATCCCCTGCGGTTCGCGCGCATCGGTGCGTCGAAGGAGATCCAGCGCGTCCGTTCGGTGACGCGAGCAGGCCCAGACGGCGAGTTCGGCACGGCCGATGACATTGGCCGGCTGAAGCCCGGCGAGGCGGGGCAGGCGGAGTTCCTCGTGGAAGGATTGCGCGAAGGCCTGCATGTGATGGAGGTCAACTTGACGGCAGATCTCGAAGGGTTGGCGGCAGGGATCGTGAAGATCACCGGCAAGGCGGCTGGTTCGGTGCTGGTCCGCAATCCGAACTTCTCCCTGGCGTTCAGCCATCCGCGGACGGTGCGGGCCGGCGAGCCGTGCGAGGCGAGCGTGACGGTGCTGAACACCAGCCTCGTCCCGGCGAATCGGGTGCGCGTGACGCTGCCGAAGTCCTCGCTGAGCGGGGCGGTCTTCGAGGGTAACCAGCAGGCGACCGTGGAGTTGGGCGACATCGCTCCGGGACAGACCGCGACGGCGCGGTACCGGTTGCGGGCCCAGCAGACCGGCTCCATCAAGTTCTCGAACCTCACGACGAGCGATGACGCGTCGAAGGGATCGTTCCTTTTGACGATGGGCGTGGACGAGCGGGGCGTGGCGCTTTCGCCGGACACACTGCTATTGCCGGACCTCGTGACCAACCTGCCGTCGGGCCTGCGCATCGCGGCCGATCGCGTGCTGGGACAGGCCATCAGCATCGCCACGGCCGGCAAGGTTCCGGCAGGCGTGCAGGTCGTGCCGAAGTCGATGGTGATCCGACGTGCGGTCGAACTGGCCGAGGCCGGTCAGCGTTTGCTCTATGACGACTCGCGGGCGGGCGTGCTGGTGGACCTCCTGCTCGACTGGCAGGGCGGGCGTGAGTTCCAGGGCGGCTGGGACCAGTTGATGCGCGAGACCGAGGCTGGCCGCGAATGGCGGGCGGCCTTGATCGCGGAACTGGAAAACGCGGCGCCGGGGCGGGTGGCGGCCTTGGTCGGTGATCTGGGTGCGGCCGTCGCGGGCCGGGGCGAACGTTGGCTGCTGGCCGGGTTTGAAGACGCGACGGGTGAGGTCCGGCTTGAGCTGGACGGCCGGGTCGTGGATTCGGCCCGGAGCGCGGTGCCGGGAGCCTTGGCCTATCCCGGGGCGTCCGGGGGGCTGTTGGTCGTCCGGGATCCAGACACGAACGGGCGGGTGCGATGGCAATTGACCGGAACCGGCCCTGCGCACCTGAACGTCGTGCGTGTCGGAAACGCGGGTGAAGGCGAACGCCTCGACTGGACCGCGGCGTTGGGCGACGGCTGTTTCCTGTGGGATGTGCGCGATCCGAGCCCTGCACTGCGTGTCGATCCCGGCTGCGCCGGGGAAGCGGGCGACGTGGTGTCCGGCAACACCACGCCCTTCCGCGAGGTGGCGCCGGTGCTGTTGAGCGTCCGACAGGACCTCTCGGTCTTGGTGGCCCGGCCCGAGAAGCCGTGTCCGATTCCCGAGATCCGCAACTACGCGAATGTCCTGGCGGTGCTGTTCTCCAAGCCGATGGATGCGACGACGGTGTCGGACGCGGCGGCCTACACGGTGGGCGATTCCAACGGAGCGGCGTTCGTGCAGATCCAGCCAGGTGGACGCGTGGCGTTGATCACCTTGAGACAGCCGGTGGGTGGTCTCGTGGAGCGCCACTTCCGGGTTGCCTCCTCGGTGACGGACGTCCGGGGCAATCCTCTGGCGGACGGACTGCGGACGGTCATCGCGGACTATCGGGACGGCGTGCAGGTCCGCGGGCGGGTGGTCCGGGGTGGCGGCGGCGGCGTGGCCGGGGTGCCGGTGACGCTGACTTTCAACGACCAGTACGTGACGCCCAACGATTGCGCACCGTGGGTCCGGCGCGTGGCCCAGGTGACCACCGATGCGGGCGGCAATTTCGCCTTCGACTTCATCCTGAGCGGCATCCCGTACGTGATCTCCACGACGGACACGAGCGGCCTCAGCGCGGAGGAGATCCGATTGATCCTGGAGTCCACCGTGGCCGGCGAGTTCCGCGGGGAGCGTTACCTGAGCCTGCTGAAGGATGGCAGCCTCTTCGACAACCCGAACGAATCCCGGGGCGCAGTGGTCGCTGCGGCGGAAGGCGTTGATCGCGCAGTGTTCAACGATGCCGTGGACCTGAACTCGGCGCGCAGCGGAACGGCGATCCCGGTGGTGCTGACCTTCCGTGGCCGGGCGACGGTGCTCGGGCGGGTGCTGGCGGCCGACGGCGTGACGCCGGTGGCCCAGGCTGCGGTGAATCTCTTCCCGGATCCGGATTCGCGGGAGCTCGTTCGCGGGATGCTGAGCGATGCCCAGGGGCGGTTTGCCTTCTTCGGGGTTCCGTTGGGCGTGTTCTCGCTCGACGTTCAGGACGGGCGTGGCTTGGACCGGATCCTGAGCGAGGCGTTGAACACGCCGGGCGAGGTCCGGGAAATCGATGTCGTGCTCAGCTCGACCCTCGTGGAGCGGGGAAGCCTGCGGGGCCGGGTGCTCGAACCCGACAACCTGACGCCGCATGCCGACGGCCGGGTGTTGGTATTGGTCGGGGAGAATGCCTTTCGCGCGGTCACCGCAGACGATGCCGGCCAGTGGCAGGTCAACGATCTTCCGGCGGGTCGATACAACCTCGCGGCGATCTCGCGCGACGGTCGCCGCAAGGGGAAACGTTCGAATCTCGTGGTCTCCGGCGGCGGCACGAACTTCGCCGACATCTCGCTCAACGGAACCGCGGTGGTGCGCGGGCGGGTGCTGACGTCGTCGGGCGACCGGGGCGTGGCGAACGCGCTGGTGGCCGGCGGCGACGTGCTGGTGCGGACGGACGCCAACGGATTCTTCACGGTGACCGGCGTGCCGATCGGAAGGGCCACCCTGAATGCGGGCGTGGAACGGTCCGAGGACGGCCAGGTGCCGAAGTCGAATCCGGCGTTTGATTTCCCAAGGTTTGGCTCGGCCGCGCTGGAGGTGTTGCCCGGTGAGGACAACTTCGTGGCCATCCAGTTGGCTCCGGCGGCCCGCATCACCGGACGGGTCTTCAACGCCGATGGCACGCCCAAGGGCGGGGCCATGATCTGTCATCCGACGGACGAAGGCTTCGAATTCATCCATGCGGATGCGAACGGGCGGTTCAGCTGGGAGGCGATCCCGGTCGGGAAGCCCTTCCAGATCTCGGTCCCGAGCGAGTCCCCGCCGATCAACGAAGTCAGCGTTCCGACCGCGGACGACGTCCGCGCCGATCCAGCCGCGGCCCTGGCAAAGGCGCTCGAAGCGTTCATGGGGATCAACGATCCGTTCCTGAATGGACTCGGGGCAAACTTCAGCGCGAGCTCACACGATGAAAAGTCCGTCGTCCTGAACTTCGACGGCGACACCCGTGACCTGACCTTCCGGATGCGGCCCAAGGGGCGCGTGGCCGGGCGTGTCCTCAATGGTCAAGGCGTCCCGATCGGAGCCGCGGTGCGGGTCACCGGAGAAGGCCTTTCGGCGAAGATGAATCCGACGATCGTGATCCGGGGCGACACGACGAGCGACCCCCAGACCGGCGAGTTCTCGGTCGAGGGCGTGGCGGTCGGCAACATCCAGGTCCAGGCGGCGTCTCCGTTCTTCCCGACGGTGATCACGGCGTCGGCGCGGACGACTTCGACGGAGCGGGACGCGACGAACATCGTGCTCCAGTTCCCCGCGGCGCAGGAAACCCAGGGGCGATTGGCGGGGCGCGTGTTTGAACCGGACGGACGGACCCTGGTGGGCGCGGGAGTGAAGGTCGGGATCAGCTTCGGAACCCTCGTCATCGAGACCGAGGCGGATGGACGGTTCGACACGCGTTTCGGCCTGCCGGCGCCGGCGAGCTATACGGTCATTGCCTCCAACCGGGTCAGCGGACTGGTCGGGCGTGCGACCGTGACGGTGAACCCGACGGGGACCAACACCGTTGGAAGCACGGTGGACGTCCGGTTGTTGGGGCGGGGGGGATTGCGGGTCCGGGTCGTGCAGTTCGACGGGACCCCGGCTTCGGGAGCGCGGGTGCAGGCCCAGGGCGGTGACTTTCCGGGCGACCGTGCCGAGGGAACGACCGCAGCGGATGGAACCTTGGTCTTTGGAAATCTCTTCGAAGGTGGATACGCCATCAGTGCGGATTCCCTCAGCGGCGCGACACGGATCTTCGGAAGGGCCGGGGTGGCGGTGCCGCGGGATGGGTCGGCGGAGGTGACGGTGCGGCTGCAGCCGACGGCATCCTTGACCGGACGATTCCTTCTCCGGGATGGGGTGACGCCGGTGGCCTTTGCTCAGGTGGCGATCGGCGGCTTGGGTTTTGCAACGACCGATGCGAACGGGCGGTTCGGATTCGACGGTGTGCCGCTGGGGACCCACCGGATCGTGAGCAATGACCCGGTGACGGGACGTGCGGCCACATTGGACGTGACCTTTGCCATTGCGGGGCAGGTGCGGGACGTCGTGCTCTTGGAGCAATCGCTGGGAACCGTGTCGGGCTTGGTGCTCAACAGCTCGCGGACGGGGCCGCTCGCCAACGCGCAGGTCCAGTTGGCGGCCGGAGGCATCTCCGGTTCCCGGACGGTGACGACCGGGCCGGACGGTCGGTTCAGCTTCGCCAATGTGCCGGCGGGCCGATTTACACTGACTGCGAAGGACGAGGTCCTCGGTTTGTCGGGAACCGTGTCGGCGCTCCTTCCGGACGACACCGCTTCGCTGACCCAGGATATCGAGATCGAGGCCCTCGCCAGCGTCGTTATCCAGGTCTGGCGTGGCTCGACGAACGTGCCGGGGACCAATGTCACGGTGGGCATCGGGCCGAATGGTGCGAACTTCCTCGCGGACACGGATGAACGCGGGCGCGCATCCTTCGCCAACCTGCGCCTTGGGACCTACGTGGTGCAGGCGGTGTCGAAGGTTCCCGAGGACAATCACAACGGGGTGATCTTGCAGCGAGCGCTGAATCTGGGGGCTGCCGGGCCCGCGCCGGACTTCGAGGTCGTCCTTCCCGGGGTGGGCCAGGTCATCGGTCAGGTGGTCGGCAGCGACGGCACGACGCCGGCGGAATCAGCGGTCGTCACGCTGCGGATGCTCGGGGCCCAGTTCCAGGGGATCCAGAACGTGGCCGTGACGGTTGCCGATGGACGGTTCGCCTTCAGCAACATTGCCGTCGGGCCGTACGTCGTCACCGCGCAGAAGGCCAGCCTGTCGGCCGCGGCCGATGGCACGATCTCAGCCGGCAACGAAGTTGACGAAATCGCGTTGACCCTATTCCCGAGCGGAACGGTCACCGGGCGGTTGGTCCGGGAGGATCGGGTGACCCCCGTGGGTGGTGTGGATGTCGGTTTGGCTTTCCGACGATTGGGCACCTCTCAGGGACGCACGAGCGTCGAGACGGACGCGGATGGCGTCTTCCGGTTCACGGGGGTTCCGTTGGGCGACATCCGCTTCACGGCGAACGTCGATCGGTTCGGGGGCGTGGCGACGCGCACGGGCTCCTTGGCGACGGATGGTCAAACCCTGAACCTGGGTGACGTCCGCCTCGATGAGTCGGTGCCTGCGTTGGTGTCGATGGATCCTGTGGGTGGTTCCGAAGGCGTGCCGGTGACCCAGGCGATCACGCTGCTGTTCAGCGAGGCGCTGGACCCGGCGTCGATCGATCGCGGGGGCATCTTCCTGCGCACGCTGGCCGGCACGGAAGTCCCGGTGCAATTGAGCCTGGAGGACTCCGCAGACGGAGTGTTGCGCCGGGTGCGGGTGGTGCCGGCGACCCGATTGCAGAGCCTGGTGACGTATCAGGTCGTCGTCCTCGAGAACGAACGTCCTGCGGTGTTGAACATCCCGGCGCGCGCGGGCCCGACCGATCTCGAAGGTCGATTCCTGGCAGTCCCGTTCGTGGCCGTCTTCACCACGGCGGACAATGATCCGCCGGTACTGGTGTCGGCATTCCCGGCCAACAACCAGGAGGAGATCGATCCCCGGGCGGTTCTGAGGCTCTCGTTCAGCGAGCCGATCGCGGCGGAAGGAAACAACTTCGTGCTGGCTGGGCCCACGGGGCCAGTGCCAGGCACCGCCAATGTCGGCGTGGGCGGGTTGGTCCTGGCCTTCACGCCGACGGCCTTCCTGCAGGCAAACGCGACGTACAACTGGAGTGTGTCCGGGGTGCGCGACCTCGCCGGGAACGTGGCCCTGAACCAACCGATCACGGGTCGGTTCCAGACGATTGATGACCGTGGGCCGGCGCTCTCGACGTTGCGGATCGCGGATGGCGTGTCTCCGGTGGCGGGACGGACGGTGACCCTGGAGGCGTTGTTGGCCGTGAATGAGGCTGGAGCCCGGGTGCGCTTCTCGGATGAGGGGACGACCATCGCCACCGCGACCACGTCGCCGTTCCGCGTGAACGTCATGCTCCCGGATTCCGGCAAGCGGGTCTACCGCGCGGTGGGCATCGATCGGTTCGGGAACGAATCCGAGCCGTTGGTGCTGGAGGTGACGGTGCTGGAGAACGAGCCGCCCGTGGTGAGCCTCGTTCGCGTTGCTCCGGCCACCGGGTCGGCCCCCAGCGGGTCCACGCTGACCTTGAACGTCAGCGCCTCCGACGACGTGCAGGTGACGAACGTGACAGTGGTCGCGTCAGGCTTCGTGAAGTTCACGAACTCGTTCCCCAATGGCGGACTGCGGACGATCGCGGTTCCCATCCCGGTGGAGGTGCCCGAAGGGGCGGTGATCACCTTCACGGCCACGGCGCGGGATTTCCGCGGGCAGGCATCGGTTGCGGTCGTGGTCGAGGTGCCGTTGCTGGCGCGACCGTTGCCGACACTCGCCGTGGATCTCGACGACGGAGTGCTGGAAGTGGTCGAACGGCGCGGGACGAATCTCGTGGTCGCGGCCGGCCACGTGGACGGAGGCCTGGCTCGGTTGGATCTGATCGGTGCGGGATTCGCGACCCTTTCCTGGACGAACACTGGCGCGACGAACCTTGTGTTCTCACCGGCGTTGACCAGCACCAACGCGGTGCTCCAGGTGGTGGCGGCCGCCGCCGGGACGAACGATTTCACGATCCGTGCGACGGCGACCAACGGTCTGGCCTCCACTCGCGTGGTCCGGGTGATCGCGCTGCCTGACCTGGATCTCGATGGCATCGCCGACCGGGATGATCCGGATGTCGATGGCGACGGCCTTGACCTGGCAGCAGAGAGGGCCCTGGGAACCGATCCCAGAAAGGCCGACACCGACGCGGATGGCTTCTCGGATTCGGTCGAGGTGGCTTTGGGAACGGACCCGCTTCGAGCGGACACGGACGGCGATGGCATCCGCGATTCGGCGGATCCCTTCCCGCTGGCGCCGAACCTCGCGCCGGTGGCGGGGGCGGACACGTTGCGGACGCGGATCTCGACCCCGGTGACGTTCCGGTTGAGTGACCTGCTGACCAACGACAGCGATCCGGAGAATGCGGAGATCTCGTTCGTGGGCTTCACGCCGCCGGCCACGGGTACGGTGGTGACCACGGGCTTTGGCTTCGGGCGCTACACGCCGGCGACCGGGACCTCCGGAGCGGATAGCTTCGGGTACATCCTGCGGGACTTCCATGGGTTGACGACGACCGGTCGGGTGGATGTCGTGATCGCGACCAACCAACCGCCCGTGGCGGGCACGGGCGCGGGAGGCGCTTTTGCGCTGAACTTCGACGGGAACGACTTCGTCCAGGTGGACTCATCGCCCGCGGTGAACCCGCAGGACGGAATCACCCTGGAAGCCTGGGTGTTCCTCACGGACCGCAGCGCGAGCCAGATTGGCATCGCCGGAACCTGGGATGACCTCGTGACCTCGGGGCGCACCTATGCGTTGTGGATCCAGAACGGGCGGCTGGAGTTCCTGGTGAGCACCGGTTCGTTCGGCCGGGCGGTCGCGCCGACCTTGTTCCCCGTGAACGAATGGGTCCATGTCGCGGGCACCTACGATGGCGGCCAGATCCGGCTCTTCGTGAATGGCGTTGAGGTGGCTTCGGCTGCTCAAGGCGGGCGCATCGCGACCAACAACCGTCCCTTCTTCATCGGGCGCACCGACACTGGCAGCAATGGCGCAGACTTCTTCCGCGGTCGGATGGATGAGGTGCGGCTGTGGGATCGCGCCCTGGATGTGGCCGCCATTGACGCGCAGCGCGCTCGTCGCCTGACGGGCAATGAGGCCGGCCTGGTTGGCTACTGGCCGCTGGACGAAGGCGCCGGAACGTTGACCGACGATGCTTCGGTGAATGACAACCGCGGCGCGCTCGGCGGTGGAACGGCGTCGTTCGAACCACAATGGAGCGACGAGGCTTCGCCTGCCGCCTCGAACACCCAGGACTTCACGGTGGCGTCCGGGGAGATCGCCTTCTTGGATCTTCCCGCGACCGATCCCAATGGGGACGCCATCAGCGTCCGCATCGTGACGCCGCCTGCCCATGGCCGCCTTTTCCAGGTCGACGAGTTCCGGCCGCCCAACTCGAGCACGCGTCGTGAGGCGGCACCGACACTGGATGGCGATGCCCCCAATTTGATCCTCCGGGAACAGATCACCGTGTTCCCGGGCCTGGTGACGGACCAACGTCGTCGCATCGCGTACGTGCCCGATCCGCTGTTCGTGGGACGGGATTCGTTTGCGTACGTCGCGGATGACGGCGAGTTCCAATCCGGCCCCGCGGTCGTCCGCGGCCTGGTGACGGCCAACGAGCGGGCCGACACGGACCGGGATGGGATGTTGGATTCGTACGAGGCCGCGAATGGATTGGATCCGCTGGTGGATGACTCAGCAGGAGATCTCGACGGCGATGGTCTCACGAATCTGCAGGAGGCCGTCGCCGGTACCAAGGCCCGGGTGGCTGATACCGATGAAGACGGTCTGGTCGATGGCTCGGACCCGCAGCCGCTGGTGTCGGATCTCGTCGGCAATCCGGTGACGCTCACCTTCGACATCGATGGCATCTCGAACTTCTTGCCGGTGCCGCAGGCGTATGGCGATCGCGTGACCAACGCGGTCCAGGGCGGATTCCGGTACGGCGGACTGGATCCATCGGCGCCAAGGGTGACGGTCGAGTATGGTGCGGTTTCGCCGTCGTTGTGGACCGTGGGATATGGCTCTTTGTCACGGGTGCTCTTCGAGAATGCGGACGCGGTGGGGGTCTTGCGGCTGACGCTCCGGGGAGACCCGGGTTTCGCTGCCAGCCTGCAGCGATTCGACCTGGCGGCCTTCACCTCGTCCTTCGTGTCCGATCCAACCGTGGCGCTCGTGCAGGTCCTGGGCGCGAGCAATCAGGTGCTGTTCGGGGCGACCAACGTCACCGTCTCCCGGACCGCGTTCACCCGGATCACGTTCCCAACCCCGTTGACCGACCGGGTCCTCACAATCGTCGTGGACGCCCGGAACCTCGGAGGACTGAACGACGACATCGCCATGGACAACGTTCAGTTCCGTCAGGTGACGCTGCCGAACGTGGCACCGGTGATCACACCCGCCGCCCCGGGCGTGGCGGCACAGGGATCCTTCATCGAGATCCCCGTCCTGGTCACGGACGCGGATGGCGACTTGGTCCGCCTGGACGTCGAAGTCGATTCGCCTGCCCAGGCGGAGTGGGCACCGGCAGGCGGAACCAGTCTTCTGATCCCGGCTGGAGCTGGGTCGACGACCGCAATCCTTCGGGTGCGCTCTGAACTCGTCGGCAACCTGTCCCTCACCGTCGTGGCAACCGATGCGATCGGCCTCCAGCGGCGGCAAACGGTGACCGTGGAGGTGCAGCCGGATCTGGACCGCGATGGGATCGTGGATGCGCTGGATCCGGACGTGGACGGCGATGGCCTGGATGCGGCTGCTGAACTCGCCGCGGGAACCGATCCGCGCAAGGCGGACACGGACGGGGACCAACTGCGCGACGGTGCCGAGCTTGCCGCGGGTACCAACCCGCTCAATCCGGACACCGACGGCGACGGGATCGTGGACGGAGTGGACCCGAATCCGCTGGTCTCCGACCTGGACCAGGATGGAGACGGCATCGCCGACGTGGATGACCCAGATATCGACGGCGACGGTCTCACGAACGATGAGGAGGCAACCCGCGGCACGGATCCCCGGAAGCCGGATACGGACGGCGACCGCTGGCAGGATGGGTTGGAAGTGGCACTCGAATCCGATCCGCGGCGCGCGGACTCGACGCCCACGATCCTGGTGGTGGGCGAGCCGGTGGTGGATGTCGTGTTGCCGACGGCACCGTCGGGAGACCTGACCGTGGGCGGCATCGTGGTTGCCGAGCCTTCCGTGGATGTTGTCCTTCCCACCGCTCCGTCTACCGATTTGACCGTGGGTGGGATCGTGGTTTCAGAACGCACCGTTGACGTTGTCCTTCCTGCGGCACCGTCCACGGACGTGACTGCTGGCGGGATTGTGGTCTCGGAGCCGGCTGTGGATGTGGTCCTGCCAGCTGCACCGTCCACGGATTTGACGGTGGGCGGAATTGTAGTGAGCGAGCCGGCGGTGGACGTGGTCCTCCCTGCACAGCCGGCGGATACCGCCGGCCTGCTGGGCATCGTGGTGTCAGAGCCGGTCGTCTTGGTGGACTGGGAGCCGGATCCGGGTTCAGGCCCTGGAGGTTCGGGGACTGCCGGCGGGCCGGGGAGTGGTTCGGGCGACGGCGGCGACGGCGTTGCCGGGGAGGTTCGGCTCCTTTCCCTCCGCGTGGATCCAGCGGTCGGGCCAAGGCCCGCGGACCTGGGTGAGACGGAGGTTGGCGAGGCACCCGAATCGTGGTGGGTAACCCTGGAGTGGCGAGGCCCAGCCGGCGCGCGTTACCGCGTGGAGTCGAGCGAGGATCTCCAGACGTGGCGGACCGAGACGCTTGACCGCGTGGTCGAGACCGGAGGCCGGTGTACCGGCCGATGCCGTGCGGTTGGTGATGTCGCGCGGTTCTACCGGGTGCGTTGGACCGAATGATTTCCAGGGAAAGACGAGACCATGAGCAATGAGACCATTTCAGCGGTGAACACCCGACAAACGAGTTCCATGCAGGCAGGCATTCAACGAGGCATTCCCATGACAGAAATCCGAAACTGGACCGTCCGGCAGGCGTTGAGCGTGCTGGCCGGGACCGTGCTGGCGGCGTGTGCCGGCCGGCTTGAGGCGCAGTCGTTCGACGTGGGGAGCAATGGCTCCCTGGGCGACGTCGTGATCAGCGAGAACACCACCATCGATCTTCCGCCCGACGGCAAGCTGAACTACAAGAGCCTGACCGTGAATGCGGGCGTTCGGGTCCGGTTCAAACGCAATGTCCGCAACACGCCGGTGGTCATCCTGTCGCAGGGCAATGTCGTGGTGAACGGCGTCATCGATCTGAACGGCACGGTCGGGAGCAATTCGGACGGCGGCGCGCCTGGACCGGGCGGGTTTGGCGGAGGCAAGCCAGGCTTCGGGACAACCGTTCCGGGGGATGGCTATGGACCCGGTGCGGGTCACGGGGGAATCGACTCTTGTTGCAATCCGATCAGCCACGCGGTTTCTGGCGCGCACGGGGGTGCGGGCTTTGGAAACTCCACGACCTATGGAAACAGCTTCTTGATCCCGCTCATTGGTGGTTCCGGTGGCGGCGGGGCCACCGGTTCGCCCGGAGTTGGCGGGGGCGGGGGTGGCGGCGCCCTCCTGATTGCCTCCAACACCCGAATCACGGTTGCGGGCGGAGGCGCCATCGAGGCCAGGGGTGGCCTTGGCCTGTCCAACAGCGGGATCAATGCGGGCAGCGGCGGCGCCATCCGACTGGTTGCCTTGCGCGTGGACGGCGCGGGACTGTTGGATGTCCGCAATCCGAGGGGTGAAGGGCTCGGTCGCATCCGGGTCGACACGCTCGAACGCGATGGGATCGCGTTCAATTTCCAGGGCGTGACCTCGGTGGGCGGCAATCTCTTCGCCTTGCCGACGGTGATTCCCCGTCTCGAGACCATCGAGGTCGCCGGAAATGTGGTGCCCGAGGGTGGCGCGCCGCAGACGTTCCTCCTGCCGTTTGGCTCCACCCCGGAGCGGACCGTCAAGATCCGCGCCCGCGACTTCGGCAAGGTCGTCCCGATCCGGATCACCCTGA
Organism: Limisphaerales bacterium; assembly: GCA_965284395.1. GTDB lineage: Bacteria > Verrucomicrobiota > Verrucomicrobiia > Limisphaerales > UBA9464 > UBA6176. The sequence goes on from OZ260084.1 coordinate 4,966,571, forward strand.
CGCCCGACACCGGGAACAAGGTGGTGGTCGAGGCCGAGATCGACAACACGGTGAACAACCCGGCCACCGTGGAGGTCCCGGTGACGTTCCCGGTGAACGCGAAGGTTACGGTCCATGTTTGGACGAGGTAGGGGGAGGACTGAAGTGTAGGCCGGGTGCCCCCACCCGGCGAACGCATGGACTGCGCCGCGTGAGGGCACGCGGCCTACAAAAGCGTGAGGAACTTCCCGTGTAGGCCGGGTGCCCCCACCCGGCGAACGCATGGATCGCGCCGCGTGAGGGCACGCGGCCTACAAAAGCGTGAGGAACTTCCAGTGTAGGCCGGGTGCCCCCACCCGGCGAACGCATGGACTGCGCCGCGTGAGGGCACGCGGCCTCCAATAGCGTGTGGAGCTTCCCGTGTAGGCCGGGTGCCCCCACCCGGCGAACGCATGGATCGCGCCGCGTGAGGGCACGCGGCCTACAAAAGCGTGAGGAACTTCCCGTGTAGGCCGGGTGCCCCCACCCGGCGAACGCATGGATTGCGCTGCGTGGGGGCACGCGGCCTTCAGTTCTGGCCTCTCCGGCCAAGGAATCGGGTTTGACTCGTTTGCGATCTGCCCCGCTTGCTGGGCGGACGCATGAATGCTTCCCGATGGCGGTTGGTCCTGGGTGGGTTGGTGCTGGTGTCGGTGATGTCGGACGGTCACGCGACGGTCTACTACGATTCCCCGCGGGCGAGCGATGCCGACAAGATCGCCACGCAGATGCTGAATGACGCCGCTTCGGGGCGCTTCCGGGGGATGAACTTCTCGGCCCGGCCGAACGCCTTCGACCAGGCAATCCAGGACCTGGAGAACCAGCGTCGGGCACGCTGGGCGCAACGCGAGCAGGATCGCGCCGAGGCCCTCCGACGGGCACAGGAGTCGGTGGAGGAGGAGCAGTACCAGCAGCGGTTGCGGGAGGCGGCCGAAAGGCGTCGTGCGGAACTGCGGGCGCACGCGGCCCGCGAGGCACGGCGGCGTCAGGTCGCGGAGTTGGAACGTTCGGCCGCGGCTGGGGACGCGTTGGCGCTGTTGGATCTTGGGCAGGGGGTCGAGGGTGGACGGATCGAGGCGGGTCTGCTGACGATGTCCGCCGGGACCGATCCCCGGGCGTTCGCCCGCAGTCAGTACGAGCGGGCCTTCAACGAGGGGCTCGATCTCGGAGCCGTGGCGGCGGCGAGCGCCTCGGTGGGCGAGACCCCGGGATTCAGTGCGCTGCGGGAAACGCTGGCGGGATTGTCCGATGATGCCCGTCGAAGGGAACACCTCGATCAACTCGCCGAGCGCGGGCACGTCGGGGCCAACCTCATGCTGGGTGCGTGGCATTCAGGTCGGTACATGGGGCTGGGACGGCCGCCTGAATCCGGGAAGAATCCGGACGATGTCCGTCGGGCAATCCGGTACCTCAACCGCGCCCGGAAGGCGGATCCCGGAGTTGCTGCCGTCTGGTATGCGGAGGCGGTGCTTTCAGGGACACCCCAGCCGGGGGAAAGGGCGGAGGCGTTGGGAATCCTGGAGAGATTGGTCGACTCCGGCGGGTCGACACGACCGCTGGCAGCGCCGGCCTTGGTCTACGAATGGCTTCGGGACGCCCGGATGGAATCGGACCTGGAACGGCCGCGGGCATTGATGCGCCAGATGGAGTCAGCCGACTTCCTGCGAGGCCGGGCTGCGGTGGCGCGCATCCACCTGGAGGGGTTGACGGGCGAGTACCATCCGGGCTTGGCAGCGCAGGCGTGTGGCCGGATCCCGACCCACGGGCGATGGGCGACCTATGCCGTGCAGCAGGAAGTGGCGTCGGGGATCGATGCCTGGTTGGGCGCGGATGGCGCGAAAGACGCGGTGGCAGCGCTGGCGCGGATGGACCGGGCGGTGAAGCTTGCCGACGGATTGCGCGGCGGAGTCCTGCCGGAGCATCGGTGGCTTAAAGCTGAGGCGCAGGAGTGGCAGGCGTTCCTGCGCTTGGAGACGGGGGCGACGGGTGATCAGGCGGCGGCCAAGGAGTTGCTCGTGGGCGAGCGTCTGGCAGACCGCCGGCTGGCGCACCTGCTGGATACATACCTCGAGCTTTCAGGCCGTGCCCGGACACGGATGACCCCGCGGGATGCCTGGGAAACGGTGGAGTCCCGGTATCTGTTCACGGCCCGGATGTCGCCGGTCGAGACGTGGCTGGCGTTGCAGTGCATCCGGTTGGCGCACGAGCGCGGCGTGGCGCCGGAGGCCGGGCCGTTCATTCCAGAGATCCGGTCGATACCGCCGAAGGATGCTCCCACGAAAGGTGCGTCGTTGCTGGCGCGGATGTACTTCACGCGGATCCACACCCGGGACGTCTCGCGCCGGAGTGGCGTGGCGACCGTGTATGCCGCGCTGGTGAAGGCCGCCTGGCGGGATCCGTCGCTGTGGCGACAAGTCGCCGCACTGGTGGAGGCAGTGCAGATCGAGCCATTGACGGCCGAGCAATGGCGCGCGGGTTGGCTCGCACCGCTGTTGGAGAACCACCCCGGTGCAACCGCCGAGCAACGGCTATGGGCGGAACAGTTGATGGCCCCTACGAAGTCGGGCTGGACAGAGTTGGCGAAGATCGAATCCAGCCGGGGCGGCCTGTCACTGCGGGAATCACCCGAGGTCCAGGCGATGAAGGCCAGCCTGCGCCTGCGGTTCTCGAAGGATCGTCAGGACGCACGGGTCGCCTTCCATCAACTGCTGTCGCTGGGACAGGCGGGATCGTGGCACGCGCAGGCGATGCTGGAGGAGTTCCGCGAACGCTACGGCGCCGGCTATGCGGCGCGGGATGGGCTGGCGGACTTCCGACGCGACGTGCGCGAGTCCGCCGAATGGGTCGCGAGCTGGCGGGAGAAAGGCCATGGATGCATGGGGCCCGACTCATCCCTCCGGGCGCGGGCCATCGGACGGGCGCTGGCCAACGGCAGCAAGATCTTCTCGACCCGGTCGCTCGAAGCCGCTGCGAGTTGGGATCGCATGGCCGAGGTGGCGCTCCTCGAAGTCAAGGCGGCCGGCGGCGTGGCGAAGGTGGGCCGCGAGGACTTTCAATGGTTGCCCGAGGACCAACGGATCGCGGTGAAGGCGGCGACTGGCGGCGACGCGGGAGCGCGGCGGCACCTCGTGGAATCCGGCTGGATGCTCCCTGGCTTGATTGGACTCACGCCGGACGAATGGGTGAGGCGGGCACGGGCGCGCCTTGCGGAAAAGGACGATGCCTTCCGTTGGGAGCAGGTCTCGGAGGCGATGCAGATGTGGCGCTCCGCCCAGGCCTATTGGGAACCCGGTTCCGCCGAATGGGCGGATGGGGCGAAGGCCGTGGGCGAGGTGGCGGTGGCGACGTCGGGAACCACAGCGCCTCCCGGCCATTCCTGGGATGAACTGGACCCGTTGTTGGATGTCGGGATCCAGGGCGGCCATGGACCCTCGTTCCTCCAGCGCCTGATTGCTGATCACGTGGACGTGGTCTCGGAGGATGTGGCGGAACGGTCCCGTCAGCGGGACCTGCTTACGATCGCGATTTCGCGGAAGCTGCTGGAGCGGGACCCTGGGAACGTACTGTTCCTGGAGGTGGAGGCCCGGACCCGGCTTCGGAACGAGGCGCTGTGGACCGCCCTGATGGTCGAAAAGATGTTCTATCGGGACAAGACCGGGGCCCCCACCCGGCTGTTGGAATACCTCCGGAAAACCGCCCCGCCCGACGCTGCCGGCAATCAGGCCGCCCTCCAGCCTGCGGATCCGCGCTTCCTGTTCGGTCGGACGGGCCAACGCCTGTTGAAAGCCGCCCGTGAGGATCGCGATCCGCTTGCGGCGAGCGCCCTGCTGGACCTCGGCCTCAAGGAAAAGGACTGGGACAAGATACTGACCTGGCGGTAGGCCGAAATTCGCCGCAAGAACGGAGCAGGAGAGGGTGCTGGCCGGAAGAAGCGAAAGAGGGGACGTCGATTGGCGCGTACCGCGAGGTTACGGCAGCGGTTCCCGCCCCCCTTTTCGGCTTCTGCGTGTCTTTCGGCTAATCACCGCCTTGAGACCTCAACCTGCCGAACATCCCGGCAAGCTGGCCGAGATAATTCCGTGAAGAGGGCCCCATCGAAAAGGTGCGGGCGGATTGGGAGAGTCGTTGGACGATGGCGTCGAACTGATCGCGACTGAGCGGGATCGAAGCAAGGGTCAGGGCGAGGATTTGCCAAAGGGCCTCGTGAAGGGGGGAGGTGCAGCGGCCATCGGGGCGTCGCCGGAAGTTGGCGTAGAGTTCCCGGTACTGGTCATCCGTTCCTGCCAGTCCGGAAGACGCGACCGTCAGGACCTGACTCTCGATGTGAGCGAGGATCAGGGCGTATTGGGCGGGATATTGTTCGAGGGAGGGTGGAAGGACGGATCCGCGAAAGAGTGCGGTCAGTTCCGGTGCATTCCAGACCATCTCCTGCTCGCCAAAGTGCAGGCCAATCAGCTGCCTCGAGTTCAACTGCCCGCCAGCGGGAGGAGGCAGTTGCTTTTTGAACGGCAGGGCCACGGTGGGGAGTCGGTCCGTGGGCGTCCACGCCCCCAAAGCGGTGGCGAGTGACGGAACGGGATCAAGCGGCAGATGTTTCATTCGAGTGCTGGGGCCATCGAACACGAAACGGGGCGGGGTGATACAAGCATGAATAACCCTGGAAAGGGCGGTCTGTTCCAAGGGCACCCTCTTCCAGTTTGGAGCTGGCTTGGAGGCTGAACCCAGAAACGGCGGTTGGATCCACAGATTACAGCGATTCCACGGATTGGAAGCCGGTTGAGGGAGGCTGCTGGTTCACCCCAAGGGTGACATGGAAACAGTGATGCGGCGAGGCCCCTCGTCCCGGCTCATCTGTGAAGTCCGTGAAATCTGTGGATAACCCAACTGCCGCTTTCAGCCTGAATCCTGAAACCCGGAACTCCGGTACGGCTCGTAGGGACGACACCCGCCCCAGCTCCCGCGGAAGTGGTTCGGGGATGTCGGCGGCGTTGACACCTTGCTTGGTCGGCCGGGAGAGTTGGGGAGACCGCAATGAGCATTCCCTCCAATGCATCCGGCCTGGGTGGTCCCCTGGATGATCTCGCGAATCTGGCGACACAGGTGGCGCAGGTGGCCGCGACGGCGGTCGTGCTGTGCGAGGGCGAGGACCTGCGGGTCGAGGGACAGAGTGGGCTGCGCTCCGAAGACCTGATGCTGCTCAACGGTATTGCGCGCCGGGCGCTGCGCGAGGGCGGGGCGTTGGAGATCCGGGAGTGTGCGGAGTTGGACGGATCCGCCTATCGCTGGGCATTGGCGATGCCGGTGGATCATCCGCAAGGGGGGCGGGCGGGCGTCCTGCTGGCGCTGGACCGGGTGCCGCGGCGGCCGACGGTCCGCCAGCGGGCAGCGCTCCAGACGGTGGCGCACGAGGTCATCCTCCACCTGAAGGTGCGGCATCAGGCCCAGTCGTTGGAGCACACCCACGAGGTCCAACGACAGACCGAGATGGCGTTGCGGGAGAGCGAGGCGTTCTACCAGGCTTTGGTGGAGAGCCTTCCGCAGAACATCTTCCGCAAGGACCTGAATGGGCGGTTCACCTTCGTGAACGAGCGCTTCTGCCGGACGGTGGGGCGCCCCCGCGAGGAGATCATCGGCCAGACGGACTTCGACCTTTTTCCCTGGGAACTGGCCTCCAAGTACCAGCGGGACGACCGGAAGCTCGTCGAGACCGGGGGCGCGTTCGAGGCGACCGAGGAAAACCTGACCAAGGATGGCGAGCGTCACTACGTGCATGTGACCAAGACGCCGATCCTTGATCGGAACGGGGAACGGATCGGGATCCAGGGCATTTTCTGGGACGTGACGCTGGAGCGGCGGACGCAGGATGAGTTGGCGCATGAGCGGGACCTTTTGCAGGCGTTGCTCGAGTACGCACCGGACGTCATCTACTTCAAGGACGCGGAAAGTCGGATCCTGAGGGCGAGCCGGGCCTTCGCGATGAAGGTGGGGAGGGCGGATCCCCTGGAATTGGTCGGGATGACCGACCACCAGCTTTTCGACCGGGCACATGCCGACAGTGCACTCGCGGACGAACGGCACATTCTCGCGACTGGCGAGGCCATCAACGGGAAGACCGAGCGCGAACTCTGGGGCGGAGGTCGGGTGACGTGGGTGCTGACGAGCAAGCTTCCCCTGAGGGATGCCCGGGGGCAGATCGTGGGGACTTTCGGGGTGTCGCGGGACATCACGGACCTGAAGATGGCGCAGGAGAAGGTCGAGCGGGCGGAGGAGAAATACCGGAGCATCGTCGAGAACGCGCTCGACGGCATCTTTCAGACGACGCCAGACGGTCACTATCTGTCGGCGAATCCGGCGCTCGCGCGGATCTACGGGTTCGAGAGCGTTGGCGAGCTGATCGAGGAGCGGACGAACATTGCCAAGCAGCTCTATGTGAATCCCGAGCGCCGGCACGAATTCCAGCGGTTGTTGCAGGAGCACGACCGGATCGAGGGCTTCGAGAGTCAGGTCTACCGCCGGGACGGGAGCATCATCTGGATCGCGGAGAACGCGCGGGCGGTGCGGGATTCAGCCGGGGTGCTGCGCTTCTACGAAGGTACCGTCGAGGACATCACGGCCCGCAAGCGGGCCGAGCACGAGTTGCAGATGGCGCGGGATGCGGCCTTGCAGAGTTCGCGGGCGAAGGCGGCGTTCCTGGCGAATACGTCGCATGAGATCCGGACGCCGATGAACGGCATCGTGGGCATGACGCGGCTGCTGCTCGACACGCCGTTGACGCCCGAGCAGCGGGACCATCTCGAGACGTTGCGTTCGTGTGCGGACGGGTTGCTGACCATCCTGAAGGACATCCTGGACTTCTCGAAGATCGAGAGCGGCAAGCTGGAGTTCGAGATGGTGGGCTTCGACCTTCGGGACCTGGTCGAGGATACCTCGGAATTGCTGGCGGAGCGGGCCTTCGGGAAGCATCTGGAGTTCACGGTCTGGATTGATCATGCGATTCCTGCCCAGGTCCGCGGGGATGGGGGGCGGGTGCGTCAGGTGCTGACCAACCTCCTGAACAACGCGATCAAGTTCACTTCGAAGGGAGAGGTGGCGGTCCGGGTGCTGCTCGTTTCGGAGGATGCCGGGGCGTTGCTCATCCGATGTGAGGTGGTGGATACGGGCGTCGGTATTGCGCCCGAGGCGATCGGGAAGATCTTCGAGCCATTCGTGCAGGCGGATGGCTCAACCACGAGGCGGTTTGGTGGCACCGGACTGGGCCTGTCAATCAGTCGGGGCCTGGTGCGTGCGATGGGAGGGGACCTGGGTGTGGACAGCACCCCGGGGAAGGGGTCGACGTTCTGGTTCACCCTGCGGGCGGAGCGCATTGCGGTTCCGGTGGTTGAGGAGCCGTCGCAGCCGTCCTGCCGGGTGCTGGTGGTCGAGGATCACGCCCGCACGCGGGAGATCTTCGTGCATGAACTTTCGGGAACCGAGTTCCGGGTGACGGTGGCGTCCACCGCGACGGAGGGTTTGGACGTGTTGCGCCGAGCCTCCGAGAGGGGGGTGCCCTTTGATCTGGCGATCCTGGACCTTCAGTTGCCGGACATGGACGCGCTCTCCCTGGCGCATGAGATCCACCTGACGCAGGGGTTGGAACGGGCGCGACTGGTGCTGGCGGCGCCGCTGGGACAGCGCCTGGAGGTGGGACTGCTCCGGACGGTCGGGGTGGCCGCGTACGTGGTGAAGCCGGTGAAACGGGAACGGTTGCTCGCGACCCTGCGGGCGGTGGTGCGGGGTGAGGACGCCTTTGACCGGAAGACGCTTTCCGGGGGGCGCGCCGAGGCGGTGCCGGAGGTGACCTTGGGTTCGTTGAAGATCCTCCTGGCCGAAGACAATGTGGTGAACCAGAAGGTGGCTCTTGCACTCCTCCGCAAGCTGAACCAGACGGCGACGGTCGCAGCCGACGGGCGGCAGGTGTTGGAGATGGTCAACGGGGGTGGCTTCGACGTGATCCTGATGGATTGCCAGATGCCGGAACTGGATGGGTACGCGACGACGCATCAGATCCGTCTGGAGGAAGCGGACGGCACGTATGGGCGGCGGGTACCGCACTTCATCGTGGCCCTGACGGCCAACGCGATGGTGGGTGATCGCGAGCGATGCCTCGCGGCAGGCATGGACGACTTCCTGACGAAGCCGGTCGAACTGACGGCATTGGAGGCGGCCTTGCGAAGGGCCGTGGCCTTCCGCCAGACGGCCCTCGGGCCCGTGCCATTGCCGCCGGTGACCGGATTCCAATCCTCTCCCGCGGAACCGCCGCGCGAAGTGGCACCCGACCCGGCGGCAGGTGTCGAGGCGGATGCAGCGCAACTGCCCGTGCTGGATCCCGACACCGTGAACCTGCTGGTCGTTCCAGGGGATGCGTCTTCGCTGACCGAGTTGGTGGAACTGTTCCGCAGCGACGGTGGAGCCCGGTTGGCTGCCTTGCAGGCGGCCTGTGGCGCAGGAGATGTCCGGGCGCTGGCTGCGGCTGCCCACACGCTCAAGGGCAGCGCCGGAAACCTCGGTGGGCGTCGTCTCGCGATGCTGGTGGGCCGGTTGGAGTCGGCGGCGAAGTCAGGCGACCTGACGCTTGTCCGCTCCATCCTTCCGGTGGTCGAGAAGGCCTACGACGGCTTCGTCAAGGCGCTGTCCGAACATCAGCCCTAGCACCCGGGCCTGTTCAACGCGGGGTCTCGTTCAGATACACCTTCACGTTTCGCGAAGCACGACCCGCGGCAACGAGGTCGGGTCGGCCGTCGCGGTCCAGGTCGGTCACCTGGAGGTCTTCGCAAGCCATGGTGTCGTCGTCTACGAGCGTTGTCCTCCATTCGCGTCCGGATGCGTCGAGCGGCGTGAACAGCTTGATGCCGACGCGGACGCCGGGGCGGTTCATCGCACGCCAGCCCGCCACGATCTGGTCGCGCCCGATTCCGAGGAAATCGGCGCAGGCGAGTGCGTGGCCGTCGACGAGCGAATCGTCGAGGACACGGCGTTGCCAGAGGCCGGAACTGGTCGGTGGCGGCGTGAGGAGCACGAGCTGATTCCCATGCATCGGCGAGATTCCGGCGACAAAGCGAGCGGTCGGTCCGAACCGACCGGCCCGGATTTCCCCGAAGCCGCCGTTTTCGTCGGAGCCGAGCTGGACCGTCGTGGATCCGCCATCGCCCGACGGATCGATGAGGAACGCGCCCTCGCGTGATCCGAGAAGGATTTCGTCGGCCGGATCCTTGTCCCATTGGATCGGATCAACGTTGTGGGTCTTGTGGTGCGATGCGTCGAGGACCTCGGTGGACCACGCGGCGGTGCGGTTGGATGGAGGCGAGTATCTCTGGATGCGGACCCCTTCGCCCTCGCCGGTGCCCGGGTTGTTGCCGCGTCCGTGGAGTGGGGCGGAGACGAGGCTCCAGCGGTTCCGCGGATCGCGGACCCAGCGGATGCGGTGAATCGTGGGATCGTGCGGGAGCGCGACGGGAGTCCAAGGCTGGGTGCGATCTGCCGGTGGCTGAAGGATGAAGAGTGCGCCGGAGTTCCGCGTGTCGCCGGGGTTCCATCCGGCACCGACGGCAATCTCTGCCTTGCCGTCCCCATCGATGTCCGCAGCGGCGACGCAGACGTGATCCAGGCTGGTGAGCTTCTCGGCGATGACGTGCTTCTTCCAGGATGGGTTGCGGTACCACGCGACCTGGGATTTGTCGCACAGGATGATGTCGGTGCGCCGATCGCCGTCGACGTCAGCCAAGGCGAGGCCGTAGCCGATGGCGATGTTGGTATCGACGTTGACGGCGCGGAATCGCGGTTCGGGCGGAGCCGCCAGCGAGGACTGGGCCACGGTGGCAAGGGCGACGACGGCGCAGGCAACGGAGCGGGGATGCACGGTTGGGGAGCATCCGGATCCGGGAGGCGGATTCAAGGATTCGGAGCGGACGTTGGAGGGGCAATTTGCAATCCGATGTCGCATATGCGACATGCGGACGTAATTCGAGGGGGGGCGGCGAGTCGAGCGGGACTGGCGGCGGGAGAGTACGCATTTGCAGTCCGATGTCGCATATGCGACATGCGGATGTAATTCGATGGGGGGCGCGGAGGACCTACCGGAGCCCGAAGGGAGGCGTCATGGCCGGGCTATGGCGTGGAGGGTCTTCATGGTCGCCACGTACAACGTCTTGTTGGCGGCGACCGGCGTGGCGCTGATGGGGGCGTCGAGGTCGACCTGATGCAGGACCTTCTTCTCGCGGGAATGGGCCAGGATCCAGAAGTCACCCCGGCGGGTGCCGATGTGGACGCGGCCGTCGGCGATGAGGGCGGAGCCCCAGGCCTCGCCCTTGAGTTCCTGGGTCCAGACCGTCTGGCCGGTGGCGGCGTCGATGCAATGGAGGACGCGCATGGAATCGGCCGCGTAGACGAGGCCGTCCTGGACGGCGGGTGTGGCCATCGTGTGGCGGCCGAGCGGTGTGGACCACACGAGGTTGTTGGTGGTGACGTCGCCGGTGCCCGTAGGCTTGAGGCACTTCAACCAGGCGGAATTCTTGCCCCAGAACCAGTCACCTCCGCCGGCGACGTAGAGCCTGCCTTCGTGCCAGACGGGCATGCCGTAGATGTTGCTCGGGCTGGTGGCCTTGTTGCTGTTGTAGCGGTGGACTTCGTCCTTGGGGGCGTCGGGGTCGAAGTCGAATTTCCACGAAGCCTTGATACGGGGCGTGGGCGTGCCGCCAGCGAACGACTGCGGCAGCAGATCGAAGCCGTAGAGGACGCCGTCGCCACCGGCGAAGAAGAGGCGGTCACGGCCGTCAACGCGGGCGAGCGAGGGCGAAGACCACGTGCAGTGAAAGATCCGTGGGGCGATGTTCTCGTCGTCGCGGGCGAGGATGCGGCCGGTCTTCTTGTCGAGGACGAGCAGGCTGGGGGCGTCGGGCGTGCGGATCTTCTTGTGGGTGTTGTCCACGCCCGTGCCGGAGTTCAGGTACAGGTGATCGCCGTGGATGAGGATCGAGGTATGGGCGGCGTCATGGGACCAGATGCCGGCGTCGCGGGTGAGGTCCGTGTGCCAGATCACGTCGGCGTCGAGGGGACCGGTGGGGATCGGGGCCTGATCGGCCGGGGATTGGAGACGTGCTTCGTCGGTGAACGGGCCGTCGTTGCCGTTGGCGAGGCCTGCGAGGTCGAGGCAGACGACTTCCCCGCGGCTGGTGACAATGTAGACCCGGTTGCCTTCGACGGTAGCCGGCGAGGAGATGCCGGCCTTCGGCCAGTCGAGGTAGGGATCCTCGGTGCGCTTGGGAACGACGAGTTGCCAGGCGAGTTCGCCGGTGGACTCGTGGAAGCACATCAGGACACCGCGGTCGCCCTGATGCCGGGCGTCGCGTGGCTCGCCGTTGTTGGTGCCGATCAGGACGCGGCCGCTGGCGATGACGGGCGAGGAGTGGGATTCGGTGCCGAGCCGGACGGACCACCGGATGTTGTGGCGGTTGGTGGGATTGAAGGAATCGGGAAGGCCTGTCTCGGCCGAGGTCTGGTTGCGGGTCCAGGCCTGGCCCAGTTGCGGATGGTCGGCGGCGGAGAGGGGCGAAACGAGGTCGATGAGGAGGGTGTTGAAGGCGACAAGGATGGCGCCGCTCCGGAGCGAACGGAGGCATCGGAAGGCGACGGGGACGTCGCCGCCACGATTGGAGGTGGGCGGGTTCACGCGAGGAGTTCCGGGATGACCTTGCCGGCGATACCGGTGAGGCGGGCATCGAGGCCCTGGAATTTCACCGAGAGTCGGGTGTGCTCGATGCCGAGGGCGCGAAGCATGGTGGCGTGGAGGTCGTGGACGTCGATGGGGTTCTCGACGGCGGCGTAGCCGAGTTCGTCGGTGGCACCGTAGACGATGCCCCGCTTCATGCCGCCGCCGGCCATCCAGACGGAGAAGCCGGCGTTGTGGTGGTCGCGGCCGTCGCCGCCCTGGCTCATCGGGGTGCGTCCGAATTCGCCGGCCCAGACGACGAGGGTTTCGTCGAGCATGCCGCGCTGGCGCAGGTCGGTGATGAGGGCCATGCACGCGCGGTCGATTTCCTGGGCCTTGAACTCGACGCCCTGCTTCACGCCGCCGTGGTGGTCCCAGTCCTTGTGGTAAAGCTGGATGAAGCGCGTGCCGCGTTCGGCCAGGCGACGGGCGAGAAGGCAGTTGGCCGCGAACGAACCGTCGCCGGGCTTGCAGCCGTACAGTTCGAGCGTGGCGGCGGATTCCTTCGAGACGTCCATCAATTCCGGGACGCTGGCTTGCATGAGGAACGCCATCTCGTACTGGGCGATCCGGGTGGCGATCTCGGGATCATCGACGACCGAATCGTGGTGGGAATTGAGTTGGTTGACGGTCTGGACGACGCGTTGCTGGCGGTCGCGGGTGACGCCGGGCGGGTTGCCGAGATAGAGGACGGGGTCGCCCTTGCCGCGGAGGTGGACGCCCTGGAATCGGGATGGGAGGAAGCCGGCGGCCCACTGGCGGGCGGCGATGGGCTGGTTCTGGCCGCCGCGGCCGAGGGAAGTGAGCACGACGAAGCCGGGGAGATCCTCCGCATCGGAGCCAAGGCCGTAGGTAAGCCACGAGCCCATGGAAGGACGACCGGCGATCTGGGAGCCGGTGTTCATGAACATGTGGGCGGGGTCGTGGTTGATGGCCTCGGTGGTCATCGAGCGGATGAGGCAGATGTCATCGATGACCGAGCCGATGTGCGGGAAGAGTTCGCAGATCTCCGTGTTGTTCTTCCCGAACGCCTTGAACTTCAGCTGGGGCCCGTAGCAGACGAGCTTCTGGCCCTGGAGCTGGGCGATCTGCTTTCCCTTGGTGAAGGACTCGGGCATGGGCTGGCCATGCATGGAGGCAAGCTTGGGCTTGGGATCCCAGGTCTCAAGGTGGGACGGACCGCCGGCCATGGTGAGCCAGATGACGCGCTTGGCCTTGGGCGGGAAGTGGAAGGGCTTCACCACGCCGGGCCAGCGATCCTTGCCGGGCACGGCGGCGGCCGCGGCGAGTGCGCCGGGCTTCAGGAGCGAGGCGAGGGCGAGGGCACCCAGCCCTTGCGAAGTGCGACCCAGGAAGGTTCGCCGCGTCTGCTGCTGCTGGTGGAACTGACGGAACTCGTCGGCGGGAGACATGGTCAGGAGCGGGTGATGGTTTCGTGAAGGTTGAGGATCGCGCGGGCGATGTCGGTCCAGGCGGCGAGTTCTGCCGGGCTGAGGCTGGAGGAAGGCTTGGAGGCGCCGAATCCAAGGTAGGCGCGGGCGGCGTCCGGATCGGATTGGTAGTCCTTCAACTGCTGGTCAAGAAGCCGGGATAGGGCTTCGAGTTCGGTGGGCGTTGGCTTCCGCGTCAGGGCCTGTTGCCACGCCCATTCGATGCGCGCCCTGGGATTGGCGGGCGCCTCGCGGAGGATCCGGGTGGCGAAGGCGCGCGCAGCCTCGACGTACGACGGGTCGTTGAGGAGGACGAGGGCCTGTTGGGGGATGTTGGATCGGGCGCGATCGGCGGCGCATTCCTCGCGGGTGGGCGCATCAAAGGCCAGCATCGACGGGTGGGTGTACGAACGCTGCCACCAGGTATACAGGCCGCGACGGTACTGGTTGGCGCCGTTGCTGGCATCGTAGCCTCGCTGGGGGAAGTTGAGGTTCTCCCAATAGCCGTCGGGTTGATAGGGCTTGGCGCTCGGGCCGCCGACAACCGGAACGAGCAGCCCGGAAATGGACAGCGCGTTGTCGCGGACGAGTTCAGCGTCGATCCGCCAGCGGCTCTGGCGGGCAAGATCCCGGTTTTCCGGGTCCCGCGCCAGGGCGTCGCGCGAGGCCGTGGAAGCCTGCCGGTAGGTCTGGCTCAGGACGATGGTGCGCACCATGCGGCGCATGTCCCAACCGGAGTCGCGGAATTCACAGGCAAGCCAGTCGAGCAGCGGAGGGTTGACCGGGGGTTCGCCCTGAGCACCGAGGTCGTCCGCGACCTTGGAGAGGCCGATCCCGAAGAACTGCTTCCACGTCCGGTTCATCACGGTCCGGGCGGTGAGCGGATTTGCTGGAGACACGATCCAGTCAGCGAGGTCGAGTCGGTTGAGCCTTCGGTCCGGGGTTCGGAAGTTGGCGGCGAGCGTGACCGGAAGCGCGGGTTGCATGACGTCGCCGGTCTCGATCATCCAGTTGCCGCGGGGCAGGACGCGAACGGTGCGGGGTTCGCCACGCTCGGTCACGATGCATCGGGGCAGCGTCCCCTCGTAGTCGGCGAGGGACTTCCGGGCGTCTTCGAGGAGTGCCCGGACGTCAGCCAAAGCGGGGGTAACCTTGCGGAACTCCGCGTGGAGCCGATCGCGTTGCTCGGGCTTCCTGTCGGCTTCCGGGACGCGAAGGATCTCGGCGATCGGCGCGGGCGGCGGGAGGGCGACCGGGGAGCGGACGGCGTCGGCCCGATCGCTGGTCGAGAGTCGGAACCGGCCGAGCGTGTGGCTGCCGTGGCCATGGCGTTGCTGGAGTTCGACGACCAGGGTTTCCCCGGGAGCAACGGAGACCGGGGATACGGTCTCGAGGAGGATCTGATGCGGTTGCCCTGCTTGGGGCAGGATGGCCCAACCGGAGCCGGGGCCCTTGGAGTCGGCGTCGATGGCGGATCCGGCGGTCCAGGCCCGGTAGGGATTGTTCTCGGCGTGGCTGGTCTGCTCGTGGGTGGCGCGGGCGAACCTGAAGGCTACGGGACGCGGGGTGGCACCGTCGCGTTCGACACGGGCGACGATCTCGGTGAGGACGAAGTTGCCATTGCCGGCGCGGCCGGGGCCTTTCGACGGGAGCGAGTCGTCCGGCAGGGCTTCGAGGCGTAGCGCTGCGAACGAGGGCGGGGCGTTGGTGACGCGGAGGGTGTAGGTGTCCACATCCGGGTTCTTGCCGGAAGCGAGGATGGAACGGTCGTCGCGAACCTTCAGGGTGGAGCCGCCTGCAGACTCGGCGACGGCGGGGGCGAGGCGGGTCCACCGATCCTCGGCGGCGAGGGCGTCGGACTGCTGGCGGACCCAGGCGGTGAATGCGGGTGCCAGTTCCGGATGAGGTCCATTGAAGAGGGCCTCGAGGCCACGGACGTTCTCCTGACGACGATGATGCTCCTTCGCCTGCGCCTCGTCGGGGACGAAGATCCCGTCCTCGCGGCGGCCGATGATTGTTTCCTTCACGTCGGCGAAGAACGCGCCCATGGCGTAGAAGTCGCGCGTGGAGATGGGGTCGAACTTGTGGTCGTGGCACTGGGCGCAGCCGATGGTCTGGCCCATCCAGACGGCACCGACGGCGCGGACGCGATCGGTGAGGTAGCGGGCTTCGTAGTCCTTGGCTTGCGCGCCACCTTCCTCGGTGGTCAGGAGCAGCCGGTTGAAGGCAGAGCCCACGCGTTGCTCAAGCCCTGCCGCGGGAATCAGGTCGCCGGCCAGCTGCTCCCGGGTGAAAACGTCGAAGGGCTTGTTCCGGTTGAACGACTGGATGACGTAGTCGCGGTAAGGCCAGATGTTCCGAGGGTTGTCGGAGTGGTAGCCGATGGTGTCGGCGAAGCGGACGACGTCGAGCCAGCCGATGGCCATGCGTTCGCCGTAGTGCGGCGAGGAGAGGAGGCGGTCGACGAGGCGTTCGTAGGCGTCGGGTGAAGGATCCTTCTCGAAGGCGTCCACGTCGGCTGGAGTGGCTGGAAGGCCGAGCAGGTCGAAATGGAGTCGGCGGGCGAGGGTCCGGCGATCGGCTTCGGGGGAAGGAGAGAGACCCAGGGAGCCAAGACGCTGGCGGACGAGGTGATCGATGGCCGCGGGGCCGGCTGGAGCGGCGGGGCGGACGGGCACCTGGTAGGCCCAGTGGCCCTGGTATTCGGCACCCTCGGTGATCCATCGGGAGAGGAGGTCACGTTGGGCGGGGGTGAGAGTCTTATGGGATTCCGGCGGCGGCATGACGTCGTCGGGATCCGAGGTGAAGAGGCGGCGGACGAGTTCGCTTTCGGCCGGTTTGCCGGGGACGATCGCGGACTTCCCGGACTTGGCGGCGGCGGTGGCGGCCGAGCGGAGATCCAGGCGGAGGCCGCCCTTGATCTTCTGGGTATCCGGGCCATGGCAGGCGAAACAGTTGTCGGAAAGTATGGGGCGGACGTCTCGGTTGAAATCGACCTTGCCGGTGCTGGCGGCGGCGTTCGCGTCCGAGAGCGAAGCGGCGGCCGCAATGGCCAGGCTGATACCTTGGAACTGGCGGGCAATTCTCATCTCAAGCGGGGTCTTCCGGAAACGATGCAGGACCCGCGGAATGAATCCAACGGGGATTTGGCGAAAAGACCTTCGGCGGCTTGGCCTCCTGCCGGGAACGGGTTCAAAAGCTCCGCTTGCGTGGGGCGAGCGCGGGATGGCAGGGTCTCCCTCCCGATAACATGGCAGTCAACGTTCGTATCCCGACCCCGCTCCGGAAGCTGACCGGAGACGAGGAATTGGTACAGGTTCAGCCCGGCACGATTGCAACCGCGTTCGCAGAGATGCAGCGGCGTTTTCCTGGCGTCCAGGAACGTTTGATGGACGAGGGTGGCCAGGTCCGCCGTTTCGTGAACGTGTACGTGAACGAGGAGGACATCCGTTTCCTGCAGAACCAGGACACGGCGCTCAAGGACGGCGACGAGGTGAGCATTATCCCGGCGATTGCCGGAGGCTGAGATTTGGAGCGCGGGTTTTTGCAGCATCCAGACCGAAAGGATTCCCATGGCAGCCAAGAAGAAGGTGGTCTCGAAGGCAGCGGTTCCCGTCGCAAAGGTCCCCACGAAGAAGGAGGGATCCGGGTTGGCTGGGCGGGCGGCCGCGAAGGTGGCTTCCGGAACGGTGCAGCGCCGCTTCTGGCTGACCTATCCACCCAAGCGGATCAAGACCCCGGTGATCTGGGAGTTGGGCCATCGGTTTGAGATCATGACCAACATCCGTCAAGCGAGTGTGACGGACGAGGTGGGGATTGTCTGTCTGGAGGTGGAGGGATCGGTGGACCAGGTGGACGCCGGTCTGCGGTGGCTGAAGAAGTTGGGGCTGAGCGTCGAGCCGATCGAGCTGTCGACGGTGGCGGGTTGATCCCGGAGACTTTTGGGATCGGGTTTTTTCTGAGGGTGGCCGCACGTCGCGCGGAGCCTCGGGACGTGGGGTGGCATGACTTTTAAGTTGCCCCCCGGGTAAGTCATGACTTGACCGCAGGGGCCGGAGCCTCCTATCACGCGGACGTCAAGATCCCCCTAACCTTAATTAACAGGAAACCATGACGAAGCGCGACATCGTCGTTCGTATCAGCCAGGAGCTGGAGAAGGAAGAAGGACCCAATCCAGAAGATCACGTGAATCAAGAGGTGGTCCTGAAGATCGTGCAGAAGACTCTGGACATCATTTCAGACGCCGTGGCTGAGGGCGAAACGATCGAACTCCGGAACTTTGGAGTGTTTGAGGTCAAGATCCGGAAGGCTCGCATCGGGAGAAACCCGAATGATCCGGAAGACGATGTACCGATCCCGCCCCGCGCGGTGGTGAAGTTCAAACCCGGCAAGGAAATGCGCGAACGGGTGTTGAAGCTGACGCCGAAGGCGTGACGGCGTCCGCGCTGGATTCAAGGTGCGAAGGGTCGGGGGCGACCTGAGCGCCGGGGTGAACGAGGGCGTGCCAGGATGCTGGCACGCCCTGTTCCATTTTCAGGGGTGGGGCGATCCCCGATCCCTTGGCTGTCGGGAGAGGCAGGGGCGCATCTTGACACTGCCCCTGTTTGGGAATGGGAACGGGGTGGCGACGTCCTCGTCGCATTGAGAAACGGCTTGGGAGGGCAACGAGGATGTTGCCGCCCCGTTGAATGCGGGGGCTGTGCCAGGATGCGCCCGAGGCGAGGGGGCGGGCGCGGTTCCCACCGTCTTCGCGGTTCCCACCGCGGTGGGTTTGCTCTACGGTCCGCGGCCCTATGCAACGCCTGAAGGGCTTCCGCGAGTTCTTTCCCGAGCCTCTGCCGCCTGGCGAGGAGTGGAGCTGTGACCTCCGCCAGCACATCTTTGATTGCTGGCGGCGCACGGCCCGTCGCTACGGGTTCCGGGAGTATGACGGTCCGCCAGTGGAGCCGCTGGACCTGTACACGGCAAAGTCCGGGGACGAGATCGTCTCGCAGTTGTTCAATTTCCAGGACAAGGGCAAGGACGAGGTTTCGCTTCGGCCCGAGATGACGCCGACGGTGGCACGGATGATCGCGGCGGCGGAACGGGCTTACCGGAAGCCAATAAAGTGGTTCTCGATGCCTCAGTTGTTCCGGTACGAGGCGCCGCAGAAAGGGCGGTTGCGCGAGCATTTCCAGCTGAACTGCGACCTGTACGGCGAGGAGGATCCCGCCGCGGACGCGGAGGTGGTGGCCTTGTTGATCGACGTCCTGCGCTCGCTTGGTCTGACCGAGGAGGACTTCGTGGTGCGGCTGAGCAGTCGCAAGGCGTGGCAGGCCTTTTACGAGTCCCAGGGTGGGAAGCCGGAGCACGCATACGACTTCTTTCAGGCCGTGGACAAGATGGAGCGGGACGACGCGGAAACGATCGCAAGGCGGTTGGCTCCAACTGGCGTCACACCGGAGTCGGTGAAGGCCTTCATTGCAGCCGGGGTGCCCACGGCGGAGCTCCAGGGCATCCTCGACAACTTCTCCGCACGCGGGTTGGGGGCGTTCGTGAAGGTGGACTACGGCGTGATCCGGGGGCTTGCCTACTACACCGGGGTGGTGTTCGAGGCCTTCGACCGGAAGGGCGAGTTTCGGGCCATCGCAGGCGGGGGACGCTACGACAACCTGGTTGGGTTGCTGAGCGGCGGGAAGGTGAAATTGCCGGCGCTGGGCTTCGGCATGGGTGACGTGGTGCTCGCGCTGCTCTTGCGCAAGCGCGGCAAGGTGCCGTCGTTTGCTTCGACGGTCGACGTGGTCGTGCTGGTCGAGGACGAGACCCTGCGACCCGAGTCACTGGGGTTGGTCCAGCGCCTCCGCGAGTCCGGCCGGGCAGTGGACTACAGCCTCACTCCCATGAAGTCGGACAAGCAGTTCAAGCGCGCGCTCGAACTGGGGGCGGCGCACTGGGCGCGGTTGGAACGTGGTTCGGAAGGCGTCCAGGTCCGGGTGAAGAACCTGAAGACCCGGACTGAACAGGTGGGGCCCGTGGAGGGCATCCTCGGCCTTCTCTGACCGGGGGTAGACGGAAACGGGTGCCGGATGAACTCCGGCACCCGCGCAGGCTTACTTCGGATCGAGGTTGGCGCGGAGCAACTCCTCGGACACGGAGGATTCGATGCCGTTTGCGGGCACCTCGGCCTTGGCGATCCAGACCAGTGCGTTGAGGACGACCTTGCGGAAATCAGGGTCGTTCCAGTTCTTGTGGTAGTGACCGCCGGTGAAGCCGAATCCGCGGCCCCCATCGGGCCGTTGGAGGACCCACATCAGGTGCTGGGGTTCGCGCTTGGCGACGGAAGCACGGACCCAGGGATTGCCCGAGTGTGGGCCGTCCGGGCGTTTGAGCGTCTCATCCGGGGCGATGGCGCTGAGAATCGGCGTGACGCCGGCGAGATCCGGGTTGAAGCGCATGTGGTAGTACCACTCGTCATTGATCGCGAAAGGCTTCACGCCACGGGTGACGGGATGGGTGGGGAGGGACTTGAATTCGGCCGTCCAGTGGGGGTTCACGCTCCAGAATGTTTCGAAGTAGCCGCCAGTCCAGCGGAGCATGGCGAGCCCCGGGTCGCCCTTGGGAACCTCGACGCCGTAGTGGGCAGCACCGATTCCAACGCCGCGGCGGGCGAGTTCGTCGAGGAGCTTGAGGCGTTCGGGCTTGATCGCGGGATGACCGTCGCCGCCGTCGGCGTAGAGGAGTACCGCGCTGGCGTTGTTGAAAACCGAGACGTCGGTCGGCCAGCCGTTGGAGACGACCGTGGCGTGGATGCCGGGAACCTTGTTCAGGCAATCGGCGAGCAGGAGGCATCCGGCGCGGAACTCATGGTCGCCCTTGCCGTGGCTTGGGCGTCCCGCGCACAGGACGATCTCCTTGTCTGCGGCTGAAAGAACGTTGGGGATCAGGGCGACAGCCGTGGTCAGGCCCAGAAGGAATCGGCGGAACATGCCGGCAGCATGTCGGACCCGGGCGGCTTGGGCAAATGGGGAGATTGGCCCCCGTGGAAATGGATCTTGGGACTCGCGGTGGAATCGCCTGTAGTCGGGGCGTGCGCGTGTTGATGGGACAGATCGAACTGGTGTGGGAGGATGCCGCCGCAAACTCCGCGCGGGTGGAATCGGCCTTGGAACAGGAGCGGCCGGAGGCTGGCACCCTGGTCGTCCTGCCGGAGATGTTCGGGTCGGGATTCAGCATGGACGCGGCGCGGGCATGTGCCGGATCCGAGATGCTGTTGGAGCGCATGTCGGAGTGGGCAATGCGGTGGCAATGCTGGGTGTTGGGTGGCCTGGCATTGGAGGAGCCCGCCGGGCCGGCGAACTGTGCGGTTGCCTTTGGGCCGGATGGTGCGGAGGTGTTTCGCTTCCGAAAGCTCCATGGATTCAGTCCGGTGGGGGAACCGGGGGTGTTTCGTAGTGGGGATTCGGTGGGCGTGTGGGAGGTCGGCGAGTTCAGGTTGGCACCATTCGTATGTTACGATCTTCGGTTTCCGGAGGTTTTCCGGAACGCGGCGGGACGCGGCGCGGACCTTCTCGTGGTGATCGCGAACTGGCCGGCCCGACGGGAACGGCACTGGCTGGCACTCCTCCAGGCCCGGGCGATCGAGAATCAGGCCTGGGTGGTGGGCGTGAACCGGGCCGGCAGCGATCCCTCCGCCACCTACTCCGGTCGCAGTGTCGTCGTGGACCCGATGGGTGTGCTCCGCGCGGACGCCGGGGAGGGGGAGCGCTGGGTCCGTGCCGAATTGGACCCTGCGGAGGCCCGGAACTGGCGTGAAGCCTTCCCGGCGCTTCGGGATCGTCGGGAATGGTGAAACGGACGGCGCAGGATGCGGTTTGGATGGGATGGGCGGGTGTCAGGAAAGTCGCTTGCAAGATCGCGAGTGGTGGGGGCGGATGGGGAGGTGCATGAGCAACCAGGACGGCGGTGAGATGGCGACGCGGGCCAGCCTTCTGGCGCGGGTCCGGGACTGGGGGGACGAGGAAGGTTGGCGGGAGTTCCATGGCTTGTACGGCCCGTTGATCCGGAACGTCGCGCGTCAGTCGGGGTTGCCGGAGTCGGAAGCGGACGACGTGGCGCAGGAAACCTTGCTGGCGGTGGCGAAGAAGCTTCCCGGATTCGAGTACGATCCGGCCAGGGGCTCGTTCAAGGCGTGGCTGCGGCTGAATGTGCGTTCCCGGATTGCGGAACACTGGCGGCGTGCGGCGCGGCGTGCGCAGCCGCTCGCGGAGACGGTGTCATCGCAGGAGCCGGGGGCTCAGACCGATTTCTTCGAACGGATCCCGGATCCGAAGGCGGAGGCGGCGATGTCGGACGCGTGGGAACGGGAGTGGGAGACGACGGTCCTGAAGGCGGCGGCGGAGCGGGTGAAGTCCAGGGTGGCACCGCGAACGTTCCTGCTGTTCGACCTCCTGGTGTTGCAGGGGCAATCCCTGCGGGATGTGTGTCGGGCGACCGGGGCAAGCGCACCCGAGGCCTATCTGGCGAAGCACCGGGTCGGGAAATCGCTGAAGCAGGAGGCCGAGCGGGTCCGGGCGGAGTTGGGCGACGATTGAGCCGGGGTTGGGAAATCGGGAGAGGCTTGGCTGGCCGACATGGATTCGAACCATGACTAAGGGCTCCAAAGACCCCTGTGCTACCTTTACACCATCGGCCAACAGCGCCGGGGAAACTAGGGCCGAGTGGTTTCTGGGCAATCCCAAAGTTGTGGACAATGAGGGAAATCGTCGAAGAGGGGGCATTGGGTCGAGGGCGCGGAGCGGCTCGACGGAGTCTCGCCCTACCGGCGAAGGCGAGGGATTGAAGGCAATGGATGGGGAGGGGATGGTTGATGACGTCGAGTTCGAGTACCGCCC
The DNA here is from genome assembly GCA_965284395.1 of Limisphaerales bacterium. Lineage (GTDB taxonomy): Bacteria > Verrucomicrobiota > Verrucomicrobiia > Limisphaerales > UBA9464 > UBA6176. Next base: position 4,988,632 of record OZ260084.1, read on the forward strand.
TTCGGGCAGAGTACGAGTACGACTGGCGACTGGGAGCTCCCCGCCCGTGCTTGAACCTTGAATCCTGAAACTTGGGCCTTTTCGACGGGAATGAGGTCGAATTCGGGGAAGAGCCGGAGGCGTCCAGAGGGGCCCGACGTGAAGTCTGCGAGAATCCATCCTTGCCGTGGGCTCGGTTGCGCGGTTACACGTCCGCGGCTTATTCATGGGAAAGGCTCTGATCATCGCTGAGAAGCCATCGGTTGCGGCGGACATCGCCAAGGCCATCGGCGGCTTCACGAAGGACAAGTCCGGCGACTTTTTCGAAAGTGACCGGTATGTCCTCTCGTCCGCCGTCGGCCACCTTCTGGAGTTGGCGGTGCCCGAGGAGTTCGAGATCTCGAAGGGGAAGTGGACCTTCGGGATGTTGCCACACCTGCCGCCCCGGTTCGGGCTGGCGCCGATCGAGAAGAACGAGAATCGGCTGAAGGTGCTGGCGCGCCTGATCAAGCGGAAGGACGTGGACCATCTGGTCAATGCGTGCGACGCAGGCCGGGAAGGCGAGTTGATCTTCCGGAACATTGCCGCATACACGGCGGCGAAGCAGCCGGTGCAGCGCCTGTGGCTGCAGTCGATGACGCCGCAGGCGATCCGGGATGGTTTCGCCCGTTTGAGGACGGATGCGGACATGCGGCCCCTAGCGGATGCCTCGCGGTGCCGTTCGGAGGCAGACTGGCTGGTGGGCATCAACGGGACGCGGGCGATGACCGCGTTCAATAGCAAGTCGGGCGGATTCTTCCTGACGACGGTAGGCCGGGTTCAGACGCCGACCCTGGCGATCGTGGTCGAGCGCGAGGAGCGCATCCGGAAGTTCGTTTCGCGGGATTACTGGGAGGTCATCGGGACATTCCAGTCGGCGGGTGGAGCCTATACGGGCAAGTGGTTCGATGAAGGCTTCCGCAAGCCGGAGGGGCGTGATGCGGATGCGGAGCTGAAGGCGGACCGGTTGTGGGACAAGAACCGGGCGGAGGCGATCCGGGGCCGGTGCGACGGCAAGCCCGGCATCGTTACGGAGGAGAGCAAGGCGGCGACGCAGCTTTCGCCTTTGCTGTACGACCTGACAACCCTGCAGCGGGAGGCGAACCAGCGGTTCGGGTTCAGCGCCAAGAACACCTTGGCCCTGGCGCAGGCGCTGTACGAGAGGCACAAGGTCCTCACCTATCCGCGAACCGATTCCCGGCATCTGCCGGAGGATTACCTCGGGACGGTGCGGAAGACGCTGGAGACGTTTTCGGTGGAGGGATCTCAAGGGACGGTGTCGATGCCATCGGCGTTCGGGCATCTGGCGCACAAGATCCTGACGGAGGGCTGGCTGCGACCGAACAAGCGGATCTTCAACAACGCGAAGGTGAGCGACCACTTTGCGATCATCCCGACAGGGGTGATGCCGAAGGGCTTGACCGAGCCGGAACAGAAGCTCTTCGAGTTGGTGACGCGGCGGTTTCTCGCCGTGTTCTTCCCGGCGGCGGAATACCTCGAGACGACGCGGATCACACGCGTAGAGGGCGAACCCTTCAAGAGCGTTGGGAAGGTGCTGGTGAAGGCGGGTTGGCTCGAGGTCTATGGCAGGGATGCGGCAGACGACGAGACGCCGACGCTGGCTCCGGTGCAGTCGGGCGAGACCGTGCAGACGACGTCGGTGGAGGTGAAGGGCCTCCAGACGAAGCCGCCGGCGCGCTACACGGAAGCGACCCTGCTCAGCGCCATGGAAGGCGCAGGCAAGATGGTTGAAGACGATGAACTGCGCGAGGCAATGGCCGAGCGCGGCCTTGGGACGCCTGCCACGCGGGCCGCGATCATCGAAGGCTTGCTCTCGGAGGAATACCTGCTGCGGCAGGTGCGCGAGTTGGTCCCGACCGCGAAGGCTTTTTCGCTGGTGCAGTTGCTTGGCGGACTGGGCGTCGCGGAGTTGACCCGGCCGGAAATGACCGGCGACTGGGAGGCCAAGCTCAAGAAGATGGAGCGCGGCCAGTTGGCCCGGGACCAGTTCATGGACGAGATCCGCTCGTTCACGGCTGAGATCGTCCGGAAGGCGAAACTCTACGACAAGGACACGATCCCGGGCGACTTCGGCAAGCTCACGACGCCGTGCCCGAAATGCGGGGCCGAGGTCCATGAGAAGTTCCGGGACTTCAAATGCACCGGGTGCGGCTTCAGCGTCCGGAAGGTGCTTTCGGGTCGGATGTTTGAGCCGGCCGAAGTGGAATCGCTGATCCGCGAGAAGCAGTTGGGTCCGCTCCAGGGCTTCCGTTCCAAGCTGGGCCGGCCGTTCGCGGCGATGCTGAAGCTCACCCCCGAGTTCGAGGTGAAGTTCGACTTCGGCGATGAGGGCAAGGATGGCGAGGGCGGCGCGGATTCGGTTGTGGACTTCACCGGCAAGGAGCCCGTGGGGGCATGTCCGAAATGCCACGCACGGGTGTTTGAGAACGGCGTGAACTACACCTGCGAAAAAGCGGTGGGCGCGGGCAAGACCTGTGATTTCCGGTCGGGTGCGGTGATCCTCCAACAGGCGGTGGACCGGGCGCAGATGACCCGGTTGCTGGGCACCGGGAAGACCGAGGTCCTGAAGGGATTCGTGTCGAGGAAGACGAATCGCAAGTTCGAGGCATTCCTGGTGCTCAAGGAGGGCAAGGTCAGCTTCGAGTTCCCGCCCCGGGAGAAGAAGGCGGGCGGCAAGAAGGGTGCGGCGGCAGCGCCGGAAGAGAAGTTCGACTTTCAGGGGCAGGCGTCGCTGGGCGCCTGTCCCAAGTGCGGAGGATCCGTCTATGTCGGCGGTGAGAATTACCTCTGCGAGAAGGCTCAGGCCGAGGGGCGCCGGTGCACGTTCAAGGTTGGCAAGACGATCCTGCAGCAGCCCGTTGACGCGGAGCAGTTCGACAAGCTGCTCAAGGTTGGCAGGACCGACCTCTTGAAGGGATTCGTCAGCCGCACCGGCAAGCCGTTCCAGGCGCACCTGGTGATGGGCGACAAGGGCAAGGTCGAGTTCGAGTTCCCGTCGGAGTAGGGGCCGCAAGCGGCTGCGGCTGGAAGCTCCGCAAGAAACGCAGAGGCCGTGAGGGAGCTCAGGCCAGGATGCCTCGGACGACTTCGCCCGCGATATCCGTCAGGCGGAAATCGCGGCCGGAATGGCGATAGGTCAGGCGTTCGTGATCGAAGCCCATCAGGTGAAGGATCGTGGCGTGGAAGTCATGGACGTGGACCGGATTCCGACCCACGCGGATCCCGTGGTCGTCCGACTCGCCATACACGGTCCCTGGCCGCACGCCGGCACCCGCCAGCCACGATGAGAAGACCCAGTGGTGATGCTCGCGTCCTCGCGCGTCCGCTGCCGCGTTGAACGGCGTGCGACCGAACTCGGTGGTCCACACGACGAGCGTATCGTCGAGCATGCCGCGCGCCTTCAGATCCTGCAGCAGCCCGGCGATCGGGCGGTCGACGTTCTTCGCCAGCGGCGTGTGGGTGAGCATGTCACCGTGCGCATCCCAGTTGTCGGAGGAACCGACGTCGATGAGTTCGATGAAGCGCACGCCGCGTTCCGCCAGGCGACGGGCGACGAGGCACTGCCAGGCGAACCCCTGGGTGCTGCCGCGTTCGAGGCCGTACAGGCGATGCGTGGCGTCCGTTTCGCGCGACAGGTCGAAGACGTCGGGCAATTCCATCTGCATGCCGAACGCGGTTTCGAAGGACTTCATCCGAGCCGCGAGCAGCGGGTCCCCGTTGCGGGGTTCGAGGTGCTGGCGGTTGAGCCGGGCCAGCGCGGCCAGCTCGAGTTCCTGCAACCGCCCGGTCGGCGCGCGACGCCGGAGGTTGGCTACCGGTTCGTTGCCGGGCACCACGAGGGTTCCCTGATGTGCCCCCGGCAGGAAATCGCTGGCCCAGACCTGACCGCCCGCATACGGCGTCTTCGGGGCAATGACCACGAAGGACGGCAGGTTCCGGTTCTCGGTCCCCAGGCCGTAGCTGACCCACGAACCAATCGAGGGCCGCGCGAACGTGAAGGATCCGGTGTGGATGCCCAGCGTGGCCTCGTAGTGGTTGGTGTGGTCCGACGTCATCGAGCGGATGACGCACAGGTCGTCCACGCACTCCGCCATGTGCGGGAACAGGGAACTCACCTCGGTTCCACAGCGTCCGTGGCGTGAGAAGTCCCACTGCGGGCGCTTGGCGAACATCTTGAAGTCGCCCTTCCGTCCCTGGAACTCATCGACGGACACCGTCTTTCCCGCATCGGCAAACAGCCGCGGCTTCGGATCCCAGGAGTCGACGTGGGAGACCCCGCCGCTCATGTAGAGGAAGATGATCCGCTTGGCCTTCGCCGGGAAATGCGGTTCCCGGGCTGCCAACGGATCGTCGGTCCCCGTGCGCGACGCCTCCTCGGCCATCAGTTGCGAGACCAGCGCCGGATACAGCAACGAACCTCTGACCATCGAGCGGAGGAATCCGCGGCGGCTGGAATCAAGGGCGGGGTGCATCGGACGGGAGATTGATCCTGGCCGACGGGCTTTTGAAGAGCCGAAATGGGGCAGCGGACCGGATGTCCCAGCTGCGACGCCGAGATTTTCCAACGGCGACGCAGCGACGCGGCGGGGGGATGGGAAGTGTGCGGTGGTCGCGATTCGTGGCGGGAGGCGACGGGCGCGTTCGTGGTCGTCTTGGGGCTCCCAGCGGTGTTCGGAAGTGCATCGCTGCGCCGCCGCGTCGCTGTTGGAGAATCTGGCCGTGTCGGCGCTGGGGGCCGCTGCACCCACGGCGGGCGCGGAGTTTTTCCAACGGCGACGCAGCGACGCGGCGGGGGGATGGGAAGTGTGCGGTGGTCGCGATTCGTGGCGGGAGGCGACGAGGGCGTTCGTGGTCGTCTTGGGGCTCCCAGCGGTGTTCGGAAGTGCATCGCTGCGCCGCCGCGTCGCTGTTGGAGAATCTGGCCGTGTCGGCGCTGGGGGCCGCTGCACCCACGGCGGGCGCGGAGTTTTTCCAACGGCGACGCAGCGACGCGGCGGGGGGATGGGAAGTGTGCGGTGGTCGCGATTCGTGGCGGGAGGCGACGAGGGCGTTCGTGGTCGTCTTGGGGCTCCCAGCGGTGTTCGGAAGTGCATCGCTGCGCCGCCGCGTCGCTGTTGGAGAACCTGGCCGTGTCGCCGCTGGAAAACCTGGCCGCGCCGCCGATGGGCACGGAGGAAGGCGGCGATGCCAATAGCATGTCGCATATGGGACATGGGATTGTACGCCGCAGCAGGGCACGCGGGACGGAGTCCCTGGTTTCGAACCTCCGTTTCGGCGTTGGGTCAGGCAGGGACGGACGAATCCAGGTGGACGACAGCGTTTCCCGCGCAGGCAAGCACTTCACGGCGGCGATCCCAGACCTTGCGACCCTGGTAACGGGCCGGCAGGAGCGACGCTGGCAGGAACGGGTCGATCTCCAATACGGCCTTCCACGCGGCATGTTCCGCGCGGGACCACTCCAGCAGGGTTTCTCGGGAGGTTCCCCGGCCAGCTGTTTTGAAGGGGAAATCCTCGAGGATCCCGATGCACCGCTTGTATCGCCGGTCGATCTCCTGGAAGGGCCAGGAGGCCTCCACCATCCGGGAGTCGGTTTCCGGATCGGAAGTGCGGGCGGCGAAGCGGGTAAGGAACTCCACGCCCTCGACCTCCCGGACCAGTTTTTCCAGGTCTTTGGGGATCGGGTCCGGAGAGATCCAGACGCTGTTCTGAAGGTAGCCGAAACCAGATTGCTTCAATCGGCGCCGGAGGCGGGCCCGGGCGGCATCGTGGGTGACCGGAACGTCGAAGACGAGCGTGTGCCACAGACCCTCCCACGGGCGATCCCACGCCCGGTCCGGGTCACGTCCTCCCAGGGCGGCGATGCGTCCCGTGTCGCTGAGTCGGTAGAGGGCTTCAGCCGGGGAGGGCTGTCGTTCCAGCAAACCTTCGGCTTCAAGTCGCCGGATCTGGGCCAGAAAGCCGCGCCGGTATGCCCATCCCTCATAGGAGTCGTTCAGGTTGCGAAAACTGGGACGCATCAGCAGGTCCGCGTGCCACAACAGGTGATAAAGGAACAGTTCGGTCTTGGGTTTCATCCGGAACCGGTAACGCCCGGAATGAGGGGCCGCACGTAATTCTGAGTCCGGTTTCGTCGGGGGCGGTTTACATCCGGATGTCCCATATGCGACATCCGGATGTAAACGGGGGTGGCGAGTCGTTGGCCAAGGCTGCATTTACATCGGCGTGTCGCATATGCGACACGGGAATGTAAATGGCGGGAGGAATGGCTTCCGGTGGGATCGGGCGGATGGGTTGCCGGGGGAGCACGGAGGAGTGGGGCGGAGCAGGAGAGTCGGCTTGGAATTCGAGTGCTTCCCTTCGTCCGTCATGGCTGCGATGAAGGGCGAGGGGCTTGTTCTTCTGCCATGCGTCTTCCAGTAATCAGCGGACTGATTCGCCGTAGGCTGCTCGTCAACTTCCGCGTCGACGCGGAGGTCATGGGTCGGTTTCTACCTTCACCGTTCCGTCCCAAGCTGCATGGCGGTCACGCAATCGCTGGCATCTGTCTGATACGGTTGGAGCAGATTCGGCCGGGGTGGGTTCCTCCCTTCCTGGGAATCTCGAGCGAGAATGCTGCCCATCGGATCGCCGTCGTCTGGGACACGCCTTCCGGCGAGGCACGCGAGGGTGTTTTCATCCCTCGCCGCGACACTGGTTCATGGCTCAACCACTTGGTGGGGGGGCGCCTGTTTCCGGGCGAGCACCACTTGGCCGACTTCACCGTCACCGACGACGGTTCCGGCATCTCCATGTCCATCCGTTCCCGCGACGGGCGCATGGCCGTCCAGCTTCGCGCAAACGAGAGTGATTCGTTGCCGGCGTCCTCTTGCTTCAAGTCACTGGCCGAGTCGTCCAGCTACTTCGAAGGAGGCAGCGTTGGCTACTCCGTTACCCGCGATTGCTGCCGCCTCGATGGTATCCGGCTTCAGACCGACGATTGGCGGGTGCGTCCACTCGCCGTCGAGCACGTCGAGTCCTCCTTCTTCGGCGACGGGTCGGTTTTTCCGCCGGGCAGTGTGACCTTCGACCATGCGCTCATCATGCGCGATGTCCGGCATCAGTGGCATGGAGAGGACGACCTGTTCACCGGGCGGACGGGATGATGGGATTTGCGGATGGACAGGATGGCAGGATGGACAGGATGGCAGGATGGCAGGATGGACAGGATGGCAGGATGGACAGGATGGACAGGATGAAGGGATGAAGGGATGGGCTCTGGTTCAGCGCCTCCCTCGGTGAGGGCCACCAGCTGGATGTCCCAGCTGCGACACGGAGATTCTCCAACGGCGACGCAGCGACGCGGCGGGGGATGGGAGGTTTGTGTGGGTCGCGACCCGTGGCGAGGGGACGACGGGGGCGTTCATGGTCGTCTTGCGCCCACCTAGGGATAACCAGAAGTCCTTCGCCGCGTCGCTGTGTCGCTGTTGGAAAGTCTGGCTGGGCCGCGGTAAGGCGACCCGGTGGGCCAACGGCGGGCGCGGAGATTCTCCAACGGCGACGCAGCGACGCGGCGGGGGAATGGGAAGTGTGCGGTGGTCGTGGATTGTGCCGAGGGTCGACTGGCGCGTTCGTCGTCGGCTTGGGTTTTTCTGCGGCAATCAGAAGTGCTTCGCCGCGCCGCCGTGCCGCGGTTGGAAAACCTGGCCGCGCCGCCGCTGGGCGATCTCCGCTGGGCCAGATCCTAAGCGAGGATGGCCTTCACGACCTGTCCGTGGACGTCGGTCAGCCGGTAGTCGCGTCCGGCGTGGTGATAGGTGAGGCGTTCGTGGTCGAATCCGAGGCAGTGCATGAGGGTGGCCTGGATGTCGTGGACGTGGACCGGGTTCTCGACGACGTGGAAGCCGAGGTCGTCGGTGGCGCCATAGGTGAGCCCGGCGCGGATGCCACCGCCGGCCATCCACATGGTATAGGCCTGGGGATGATGATCGCGGCCGAGGTTGCGGCCGAGGGCCGGGTTGAACTCGACCATGGGGGTGCGGCCGAACTCGCCGCCCCAGACCACGAGGGTGTCATCGAGCAGACCGCGTTGCTTGAGGTCGGTGACGAGGGCGGCGCTGGCCTGGTCGGTGGTGGCGGCGTTGCCCTTCACGTTGCCAGCGACGTCGGAATGGGCGTCCCAGCCTTCGTGGTAGATGTTCACGAAGCGGACGCCACGTTCGATCATGCGACGGGCCAGCAGGCAGGCGCGGGCGAACGACGGCTTGTCGGGATCGCAACCGTAGAGGGCCAGCGTCTCACGGGATTCGCCCTTGAGATCCATGAGTTCCGGTGCGGAGGTCTGGAGCCGGAACGCCATCTCATAGGAAGCCATGCGGGTGGCGACCTCGGGAGCGGAGGCGTCGGTCATGCGCTTGCGGTTCAGGGTGCCGACGACATCGAGCGTGTCGCGCTGGAGTTGGGCGTCGACGCCGGCCGGGCTGTTGACGTTGAGGATGGGCGGGCCCTGGTTCCGGAGTCGGACGCCGGAATAGACCGTGGGCAGGAAGCCCGATGACCAGAGGGCAGATCCACCGGACAGGCCGGATCCGGTGCTCATCACGACGAAGGCGGGTAGGTTCTGGGTTTCCGCGCCGAGGCCGTAGAGGGCCCAGGATCCGATGCACGGGCGGCCGGGCTGGGAGAACCCGGTATTGAAGAAGATCTGCGCCGGGGCGTGGTTGAACTGATCCGTGTGGACCGAGCGGATGAGGGTGATGTCGTCGACGATCTTCGCAAGGTGCGGGAGCATCTCGGAGACTTCGGCACCGGACTTGCCGTGGCGCGCGAACTTGAATCGGGGGCCGAGCACCGCGGCATCGGGTCGGATGAAGGCGTAGCGTTGGCCGCCGATGACGGACGGTGGGAGCGGCTTTCCTTCGAGGCGGGCAAGTTCGGGCTTGTTGTCGAAGAGTTCGAGTTGGCTGGGCGCGCCGGCCATGAAGAGATGGATCACGCGCTTGGCCTTGGGCGTGAAATGGGGCTGGCGCGGCAGGAGCGAGGGAGCGGGATTGATGGTCGCGGCGAAGGCCTTGCCGGCAAGGCGGTCGGTCAGCAGGCCGGCGAGGGCGATCTTGCCGAGGCCGACGCCGCAACCACGGAGGAAGTGGCGTCGGGTGACGTCGAGGCAATGTTGCTGGAGGGGATTCATGGAAGAGATTTCAGGGATGGGGTGGGCGCCTGGGATCCACAGATTGCACTGATTACGCGGATGGTCGCTGGGCGCGGGTGTGTCGAGGGATGTCGTCAGTCCTTGGTGATCATCTCGTCGGTGTTGAGGAGGGCGCGGGCGAGGGTGGTCCAGGCGGCGCGTTCGGCGGGAGGGGCATCGCCGGGGCCGGCGATCGGGGCGGGATCCAGCTGGCCGGAGGCGAACCGGGAGCGCTGGGCCTGGAGGAATCGGGTCAGGACGTCGAGTTCGGCCGGTGCGGGTGGGCGGGTCAGGCAACGTCGGAAGGCGATGCGGACGCGGTCCTGGTCGGAGCCGGGTTGGGTGGCGAGCAGGCGGCCCATGGCCTGGGAGACCTCCATGAAGAGGACGTCGTTGAGGAGCGTGAGCGCCTGGAGGGGGGTGTTCGAGACGTCGCGACGAGCGATGCAGGATTCCCCGGTGGGCGCGTCGAACGTGTTGAACATCGCAAACGGTGCGGTGCGCTTCGTGAAGGTATAGATCGAGCGACGGTGGCGATCTTCGCCCTCGGAGGCATTCCAGCTGCCGCCGCCGTAGGCGACCTCGGTCACGCCGGCGGGTTGCGGCGGGTAGACGCCGGGGCCACCCATCTTCGGCGAGAGGAGGCCGCTGGCCTGGAGGGCGGCATCGCGGATGATCTCGGCCTCGAGCCGGACCTGCGGGCCGCGGGAGAGCAGGTGGTTGTCCGGGTCGCGCGTGGCGACTGCGACGGGGACCCGCGACGACTGCCGGTAGGTGGCGCTGAGGACGATCGTGCGGTGGAGCTTCTTGAGCGACCACCCTTGGCGCATGAACTCGATGGCCAACCAGTCCAGGAGTTCCGGGTGGGTGGGTGCTTCGCCCTGCAGGCCGAAGTCGTCGGTGGTCCGGACGATGCCGCGGGCGAAGAACGCCTGCCACTGGCGGTTGACGGTGACGCGGGCGGTGAGCGGGTTGTTGGTGGAGACCAACCAACGGGCGAAGCCGAGCCGATTGACCGGCAGATCTTTCGGGAACGGTGCGACCGCAGCGAGGACGGAGGGCTCGACACGATCCGTGGGCTGGAGGTATTCGCCGCGCTTGTGGAGGAAGGTGGGTCGCGTGTTGCCGGGCGGACGTTCGCGCAGGACGAGCGTGGTCTTGTGGGTCGGTGGCTTGCGCAGGCGCTCGATCTCCTCGCGGGCCTTGGCGAACTCAGGTTGGGCGAGCAGGAACGCGTCCTTGAGGGCCTGCCGCTGGGCGTCCGTCAGCTGCGAGTCAGGGAGGCGGAGCAATTGTTCGACGGCTTCGGGGAGGTCTCGGGCGACGATCTCGCCGGGCGCGGTGGTGACCGAGATGCGGAACCGGCCCAGGGAACAGGCGTAGTGACGGCCGAAGAGCATCCGCAGCGACAGTTCCCCTCCGTTGGCCAAAGGCGCTTCGAGCGGGAAGATGGCGACGTGACGCTCGCCCTCGCGTCCGGCGGTGGACCAGCCGGTCTGGGGATCGCCGTCGGTGGCCATGCTGGCGGAGGCGGAGCTGCCGAAGTTGTTCTTCGAGTAGCTGGCGGTGGGCTTGCCGAACTTCACGGGCGTGCCGTTCGCGGCCAGCGTGAACTCGGTCATGAAGAAGTCGCCCTTGGGTCCTTCATAATACGCGAGGCCGGGTCCGTGCTTCGGCAGGCGGTCGTCGGGCAGGGCTTCGAGACGCACGGCGGTGATGCCGCGGAGGTCGGTCCGGAAGCCCAGGTCGTACGTGTCGAGCTTGGTGATGTCGCCGGAGACGAACACCGAGTCATCGGCCTCGACGGTGAGGAGGGGCAGGTTGGAGGTGGCGGAGTGCGGGCGGAGTGGGGTCCACTGCACGGTGCGGGCGCGTTCCTTGGCGAGCCATTCGTCGAAACGTCTGGCGAGGATCTCCCGGCGGCGCTCGGCGAGCGGGCGGGTATCGGCGGTGGGCTCGGAGAGGCTGATCCGCGGGCGGCCGATCAGGTGCTGGCCGGCAGCGCGGTGGTCGAGTCGGATGGTGAACCGTGTGCCGCCGGCGAAGCCGACGGGCTTGTCGAACTGGAACGAAGCGGAGTGGGACTTCCCGAGGGCGGCATCACCGTTGTGGATGGCCCAACCGGACTCCGGCTTGCCGTCGATGGCGTGGGTGACTGGATACGAGTCCTGTTCGATGTCGGCCTTCGCGGAGGCGAGGACGACCGGTTGGATGGCGGATGGGTTGGACTTCGGGGCGGCGGTGACCGTGATCTCGCTGAGGACGTAGTTGCCGTGCTTGATGCGACCCGGGCCCTTGGCGGGAAGGCGATCGTCGGCGAGCGCCTCGAGTCGGAGGGCGTCGGTGGTCGGGGCATCGGTCTCGATGACCAGGGTATAGGTATCGTGCTCCGGAACCTTGCCGGCGAAGAGCGCGGACTGGTCGTCGAGGATAGTGGGTGACTCGCCGCTGGCGCTGGTGGCGCTGATGAGCTTGGGCGTGGCCCACGAATTCGTGCCGACCGGGAGGCGGTTGGGGAGGTCGGCGAGGAGCTTGGCTGCCTGGGCGAGTCGTTCCTGTTGCTTCTGTTCCCAGCCGGGTTCGGGCAGGTCGAAGTCGGGTTCGTCGGCGTTGTTGAGGAACGCCATCACGCCGTAGTACTCGCGATGCTGGATCGGGTCGTACTTGTGGGTGTGGCACTGGGTGCAACCGAGCGTGAGGCCCAACCAAGCGGTGCCGGTGGTGTTCACGCGGTCCGTCATGGCGTGGAAACGGAACTCCAGTGGATCGATGCCGCCTTCCTCGTTGAGCATCGTGTTCCGGTGAAAGCCGGTGGCGATGATCTGGTCGCGGGTTGCGTTCGGGAGCAGGTCGCCGGCGAGTTGCTCGATGGTGAACCGGTCGAAGGGCATGTCTTCGTTGAGCGCGCGGATCACCCAGTCGCGCCACGGCCAGATCGAGCGGTTGCGGTCCTTCTCGTAGCCGTTGGTGTCCGCATAGCGGGCGAGGTCGAGCCAGCGGCGGCCCCAGCGCTCGCCATAGCGGGGCGAGGCGAGGAGCTTGTCGACGAGCTTCTCGTAGGCGGCGTTGGAAGGGTTGGCCGCGAAGGCGTCTGCTTCCTCGGGCGTGGGCGGAAGGCCGGTCAGGTCGTAGGAGACGCGCCGGATGAGGGTGTAGGGATCGGCGGGCGGCGCAGGCCGGAGCTTCTCCTTCTCGAGTCGGGCCAGGATGAAGCGGTCGATCTCATTGCGCGGCCACCTGCTGTCCTTCACGCGCGGCGGCTTGGACGCGATGGGAGGGACGAACGACCAGTGCGCCTGGTAACGGCCACCGGCCTTGACCCAGCGTTGGAGGATATCCTTCTCGGCTGCGGTAAGCGCCACCTTCGTGCTGGGCGGCGGCATGACTTCATCGGGATCGGTGGTGACGATGCGCTTGATGAGTTCGCTGTCGGTGGGCTTGCCGGGAACGAGGGCCACGGCGCCGGACTTGGCGGGCTTCAACGCGCTGTCGCGCTCGTCGAGGCGGAGCCTGGCCTTGCGCGTGGTTTCGTCCGGGCCGTGGCACTTGAAGCAGTACCGCGAAAGGATGGGGCGGACTTCGCGGGTGAAGTCGGGCTCGGCCGGGGCGGCGGTGAGGAGGGAGGGGGTGAGGACGAGGAATAGCAGGGTGAAGGCCCCCGTCAGGATGGAAGAGGCGCCGCGTGGGGGCACGCGGCCTACACCGGGGAAAGAGGTGCCGCGTGGGGGCACGCGGCCTACACCGGGGAAAGAGGCGCCGCGTGGGGGCACGCGGCCTACATCGGGGAGATTGGTTAGGGATCGGACGGATCGGTCTGATCCGACCGATCGGACAGATCGATTGGGAATGGAGGAGGTCATGCGAGGGTGGCTTGGATGACTTCGCCGTGGACGTCGGTGAGGCGGATGTCGCGGCCGCCGAAGCGGTAGGTGAGTCGGGTGTGGTCCATGCCGAGGAGATGGAGGATGGTGGCGTGGAGGTCGTGCATCTGGAGCGGGTTCTCGACGATGCGGTATCCCCATTCGTCGGTCTGGCCATAGGCGGAACCGCCGCGGGTGCCGCCGCCGGCGAGCCAGACCGAGAAGGCGTGTTCGTGGTGATCTCGTCCGTCGGAGCCCTGGGCGAACGGGGTGCGGCCGAACTCACCGGCCCAGACGACGAGCGTGTCGTCGAGGAGGCCGCGGGCCTTGAGGTCGGAGAGGAGGCCGGCGATGGGTTGGTCGACGGCGCGGGCGTTGTTGCCGTGGTTCTTGAGGAGGTCGGAGTGGGCATCCCAACGGTCGAGGCCGTCGATCTTGGGGATGGTGAGTTCGACGAAGCGGACGCCGCGTTCGATGAGGCGGCGGGCGAGGAGACACTCGCGGGCGTAGATGCGGGTGGGGGCGTAGGGGGCGTCGCAGCCGTAGAGTTGGCGGGTGGCCTCGGATTCGCCGGAGAGATCGAGGAAATCGGGGACGGCGGATTGCATGCGTCCGGCGAGTTCGGCGTTGGCGATGGCGCTCTCGAGGGCGTCGTCGCCGGCGGCACGGAGGAGGCCGGCTCGGTTGAGGCGTTGGGCGAGGCGTTGCTTGGCGGATTGGCGGGCGGGGTCCTTCTCGAGGGCGGCGACGTTGGGGAGCGGGGCGCCGTTGGCGTTGACGAGGGTTCCCTGGTAGGTGGCGGGGAGGAAGCCGTTGCCGAAGCAGTCGACGCCGCCGGGCGGTATCAGGCCGCCGTTGAGGACGACGAAGCCAGGGAGGTCGTGGTTGGAACTGCCGAGACCGTAGGCGACCCAGGCGCCCATCGACGGGCGGCCCTGCAATCCGAGGCCGCTATGGAGGAAGTAATTCGCGCTGGTGTGCTCCGGGAAGGCGGAAGTCATCGAGCGCAGGACGCAGAGGTCGTCGGCGTGGCGGGCGACGTGCGGGAAGAGGTCCGAGATCCACAAGCCGGACTGGCCGTGCTGGCGGAATTCCCACGGACACTTGAAGACGGTGCCGACGTTCTCGAACTGGGTCTTCTCCAGCTTGCCGATCGCCTTGCGCGGGTCTTCGCCGTGGTGGCGGGTGAGGCGCGGCTTGGGGTCGAAGCTGTCGACCTGGGAGACGCCCCCTTCCATGAAGAGGAAGATGACGTTCCTGGCCCTGGGGCGGAAATGCGATGGACGGGGCGCAAGCGGATCGGTGGCGGCGAGGGCGCGGGCGGCGGGTTGGAGGAGGGCGCCGAGGGCGAGCGCTCCAAAGCCGTTGGCGGCGCGGGAAAGCAGGGCGCGGCGTGAGATCTGGAGCGCGTTCATGGAAGGAAGATGAATTCGTTGGCGTTGAACAGCGCGTGGCAGAAGTCCGACCACACGTCGACCTCGTTGCCGTTGCCGTGCAGCTTGCGCAGATCCGCGAGGGATTCCCGGCAGGATTCCACCTCGTCCGTTGCCGGCAGGCGGGCAAAGGCGGACTCGAACAGGAGTCGGACGCGGGCGTCGTCCGCGGCACCCGCCGTGGATTGGAGGAGGCGCGTGGCCCATTCGCGGGCCTGCTGATGGATGAAGGGGTCGTTGCGGAGGACGAGCGATTGGCCCGGGACGTTGGTGCGATTCCGGCGGCCCATCGTGCTGAAGGGCGTGGGGAAGTCGAAGGCCACGAGCATCGACGGCATGAAGTTCCGACGCACCGCGCCGTACACGCTCCGGCGTCCGTCGCCGTCGAGCGGTCCGGAACGGTCCGGGCGACCGCGTGCGTCGTGGAATGAGGTGAGGTGGATCGGGACGGGCGGGCCGCCCGAGGCGGGATTGAGCCGGCCGGAGACGGCGAGGATCGAGTCGCGGATGGCCTCGGCTTCGAGACGCCGCACGGGAATGCGATGCCAGAGCAGGTTGGCGGGATCGCGTTCGGACGCGGCGGCGGTGTCGGTGGCAACGGATCCCATGGCAAAGGCATCGGTCCCGACGAGCCGGCGGATCAGTTGCTTCAAGGACCAGTGATCCTGATGGATGAATTGCCAGGCGAGGTGGTCGAGGAGTTCCGGGTGCGTGGGACGTTCACCGAGGTAACCGAAGTTGTCGGGCGTGGGGACGAGACCTCGGCCGAAGAGGTGTTGCCAGACCCGATTGACGATGACGCGAGCCACGAGGGGATTGGCCGGGTCGGTGAGTTGGCGTGCGAGGCCGAGTCGTCCGGAGGATTCGCGGTCCTGGATGGCCGGGAGGCCGAAGGCGGCGGGCAGGGCGCGGGGGGCGGGGGAACCGGGGCGGGCGGGCTTGCCGCGGATGAGGAGGTTTTCGTCGGTGCCGTTGCCGTCGAAGAGCGAAGGAGCGGTCGCGGAAGCCCACGGTGTTTGGGAGGCGAGTTGGTCGAGATCGCGGGCTGCGGCGGCGAGGGCGGGACTGGCGAGCGGGATCGGGGCGCCGAAGAGGTCGGCGTGGGCGACCATCCAGGACGCCAGCGGGGCGAGTTCCGGGGAGGCCGCCAGGCGGTTGGAGGCGAGTGCGTCGAGCGCCTGTTCCAAGTCGCGTTGGAAGGCGCTGGCCAGTGCGTCGAGGGAGGCGGGGTTGCCGGAGGGCTTCCAGGACGGGATCGGGCGGAGGGACGGTGTTTCGGCGGATTCCACCACCATCAGGACGTCGAGCGGAGCGTCGCCGTCGGGACCGAACTCGAAGTGTGCCCGGTGGCCGGCGTAGGGCGTCAGGTCGTGCGTGATCCACCGGGGTGACGGGCCGGCATCGAAGGTGGCAACCAGCCGCCCGTGGAGCGGGCCAGCCAGCATGATGTGGGCGTCCACGGCCGCGTAGACCCGGGCCTTGCCCCGGAGCAGGTAGTGGATGCGTCCGGACTCGAGCGGGACGCGGGCCGTGCGGAGCATGCGTCCGGCGCGTTGATGGGCACCGAGGCCGCCGCCATCGGGTTCAGTGCCCGGGGCGAGCGAAAGGCGGCTCCAGAACGGATCGCGCGAGGCCGACGTGTACGCGGCGATCGAGACGGATTGGTTGGTGCTGGAGGGATTGAGGAGGAGCGAACCCGACGCAACGGGGCCGGAGCCGAAGGTGGGTCCGTCGGTCTTCCAGGGGGTGGCGTTGGTGCGGGTGAAGTTGGCGATGACGCGGGCACCTGTTGGAAGTGCGCCGGGGCCGGGGCCTGAGCTTGGGAGGGCGTTGGCGAGGTTGCCGGCGGCGCTGGCCGTGGGCGGAAGAGTGGCGAAGGCGTGGAGCGGATGCGCGGGATCGGCGGCGGCGACCTGCAATTGGTTGGTCCAGCCCGTGGGAAGATTCGTTGCCGGTGTCCCGCGATGCCGGAGGGCGAGGGCGGCGAGCAGTTGGTGGGCGGTCCGTTGGACGCCGGGTCGCAGGAGGGACGCCACCTCGACGGCCACCATCGGGGCGTGGGTGCGACGGATGCGTTCGAGTTCAGACGCGACCTGCTCGTGTCGGACCATGGTCTCGAAACGGACCTGACGGTAACTCGAGGCAGCCAGGAATCCGCTCAGGGCGTAGTAGTCGCGCTGGGTGATGGCGTCGAACTTGTGGTCGTGGCACCGCGCGCAGGAGACCGTCAGGCCGAGGAAGGACTTGGAAAGGACGTCGACCTTGTTGTCGAGCCGCTCGCATTCGTCCTGCCGGATGTCGACGGGGCTGTGGGCTTCCTCGCCGAGGAAGGCCCAGCCGGTGGCGAGGACGGATTCGTTGGCGCCCGTGGTCGGGTTCAAGCGGGGCGGGAGCAGGTCGCCGGCGACGTGCTCGGCGACGAAATGGTCGTAAGGTAGGTCGGTGTTGAAGGCGCGGATGAGGTAGTCGCGGTACTGCCAGGCGTTGGCGATCGTGTAGTCGAACTCGTGTCCCCGCGTCTCGGCGTAGCGCATGAGGTCGAGCCAATGGCGCGCCCAGCGTTCACCGTAGGCCGGCGAGGCAAGGAGTTGGTCGACGACCTGACGACGTCGTTCCGGGGTGGGATCCGAAAGGAACGTCTGGAGGGCTTCCCGGGAAGGCGGCAGTCCGGTCAGCGTGAAGTGGACGCGTCGGAGCCAGGTCGCGGGATCGACGGGCGCGGCGGGTCGCAGTCGGGCGGCGTCGAGGCGGGCGCGGATGAAGTGGTCGATGTCGGTCGCAGGAGCCGGACCCGCGACGGCCGGGACGGATTGCCGCTGCGGCGTCTGCCAGATCCAGGGGAGGCGCGCCTTGCGGGAGTCGAGGTCGAACGACTCCTTGGCGGTCGATGCCGGCTCGGCGGCGCCGGCCGGCCAGGTGGCACCGTCGCGGATCCACTGTGCGAAGTCCGCCGGGATCGGGTCGCCGAGGCGCGCCTTCTTGGGCGGCATGGCGAGCTCCGGATCGGCGTGCGAGATGGCCTTGAGGAGGAGGCTGGCGCCCGGGTTGCCTGGGATCACCGCTGGACCGGTTTCACCGCCTTTCAACAGGGATGCCCGCGAATCCAGACGAAGGCCGCCCTTCTGCTTCTCGGATCCATGGCAGGACTGGCAATGCTCGACGAGCACGGGCCGGATCCGCTGCTCGAAGAACTCCGTCCCCGACGCCGCGCGGAGCCGCGACGAAGACAGTCCTACCCCGAGGACGACGCACAGGAGGCTGAGGCAGCGGTAGGACATGGTGATGTTGCGCGCGGATTGTATGTCCGCCGATGCGATGCCGAGAAACAGTTTTGATCGGTAATGTAGGGATCTGCCGCAAGGGCCGCGAGGGCCGCAAGGAACGCAAGAAGGGATGTGGGGTGATTTGCCGAAAGAAACGAAAGGGGACGAAAGAGGGGGGCTTTGGGTGGGCGTTCCTTATTCGTCTTCTTTCGTTCTTTTCGGCAAGAGCGGGTTTTGAGGCCGCAAGGAACGCAATAGGGCCTGCGGGGTTCTTGGCCGAAAGAAACGAAAGGGGACGAAAGAGGGGGGCTTTGGGTGGGTGTTCCTTTTTCGTCTTCTTTCGTTCTTTTCGGCAAAAGCGGGTTTTGAGGCCGCAAGGAACGCAATAGGGCCTGCGGGGTTCTTGGCCGAAAGAAACGAAAGGGGACGAAAGAGGGGGGCTTTGGGTGGGTGTTCCTTTTTCGTCTTCTTTCGTTCTTTTCGGCAAAAGCGGGTTTTGAGGCCGCAAGGAACGCAATAGGGCCTGCGGGGTTCTTAGCCGAAAGAAACGAAAGAGGGCGAAAAAGGGGGGCTTTGGGTGCGCGTTCCTTTTTCGTCTTCTTTCGTTCTTTTCGGCAGGAGCGGGTTTTGAGGCCGCAAGGAACGCAATAGGGCCTGCGGGGTTCTTAGCCGAAAGAAACGAAAGGGGACGAAAGAGGGGGGCTTTGGGTGGGCGCTCCATTTTCGTCTTCTTTCGTTCTTTTCGGCAAAAGCGGGTTTTGAGGCCGCAAGGAACGCAATAGGGCCTGCGGGGTTCTTAGCCGAAAGAAACGAAAGAGGGCGAAAAGGGGGGGCTTTGGGTGCGCGTTCTTTTTTCGTCTTCTTTCGTTCTTTTCGGCAGGAGCGGGTTTTGAGGCCGCAAGGAACGCAATAGGGCCTGCGGGGTTCTTAGCCGAAAGAAACGAAAGGGGGCGAAAAAGGGGGGCTTTGGGTGGGCGCTCCATTTTCGTCTTCTTTCGTTCTTTTCGGCAGAAGCGGGTTTTGAGGCCGCAAGGAACGCAATAGGGCCTGCGGGGTTCTTAGCCGAAAGAAACGAAAGGGGACGAAAGAGGGGGGCTTTGGGTGGGCGTTCCATTTTCGTCTTCTTTTGTTCTTTTCGGCAGGAGCGGGTTTTGAGGCCGCAAGGAACGCAATAGGGCCTGCGGGGTTCTTGGCCGAAAGAAACGAAAGGGGACGAAAGAGGGGGGCTTTGGGTGGGCGTTCCATTTTCGTCTTCTTTCGTTCTTTTCGGCAAAAAATCCCTTTTGCGGCCGTTCTTGCGATTCTTGCGGCAGGATCGGTCACTCGGGGCTTTCCTTTCGCGGCCTCCCGCACAGATTTGCGGCATGTTCCACCGTTTGATCGTTCTCGCCGGGGCCATGGCCGCGGTCGGCGCAGTGAGTCTCGTCGGGGCTGAACCCGCGGCTTCCTCCGGGATCCGCCACTCGTACTTCGTCATGGGCGGCAAGACCGCGATCATCGGCGAGGACGGCAAGGTTCAGTGGGAACACAAGGGCGGTTCCCGCGACGGATTCGTCCTGCCCGACGGCAACGTCCTGCTGGCGTATGGGGATCATGTCGAGGAGGTGACCCGCGAGAAGCAGGTGGTCTTCACCTATCGGATCAGTCCGGACAACGGCGAGATCAGCACGGCCCAGCGGCTCTACAACGGCCACACCCTGGTCACGGAGTTGGGGAAGAAGCCCCGGTTGCTGGAGGTGGATCGACAGGGGAAGATCACGCTCGAGGTGCCCCTGCAGCCCGAGACGGACAACACCCACATGCAGACCCGCATGGCGAGACAGCTCCGCAACGGCAACTACCTCGTCCCCCATCTGTTGGCCTTTGCGGTCAAGGAATACGCCCCGGATGGTCGGATCGTGAAGGTGATCCGCACGGACCTGGAACCGCTCGGGGGACGTCCCGCCGAGAACTGGCCCTTCACCGCCATCCGCCTCGATAACGGCAACACGCTCGTGTCGCTGACCCACGGCAACAAGGTTGTCGAGTTCGGCGGCAACGGGGAGATCGTCTGGAAGGTCACCAACGAACACGTCGGCGGACTCTTCAAGGATCCGTGCGGATCCCAGCGTCTCGCCAACGGCAACACCGTCGTCGGCAGCCACGCGGCGAACCAGGGCATCTCCATGGTCGAGGTCACCCCGGACCATCGCATGGTCTGGACCAGCGATCACCCCCTCGCCGCCGGCGTCCACCACTTCCAGATCCTGACGACCAACGGCAAACAGGAGCCGGGGATGCCGTTAAAGTAGGGGGCGGAGTTGGAAGTTTTCAGATTCAAGTTTCAAGCGGGCGAAACCATGAAGGGTCTGACAAGCCCTCAAAACTAAACTGCCGTTGGTCGGACTAAACAACGCTGGAGATGAGCATGCTTCGCCTCAAATCTCGCGGTCGCTGGGCGGCTTTGGCGGCCGCGACGGCGCTGGTTTGGTTCGGCTCACCGCAGTGGGCGGGAGGCTTCTGGCGAGGTGGCTACTTTACGTGTCTCTGCAGCGCGGATGTTGTCGCCGAATTTCGTGATGGGCAGGTAACGACCCACTTGGATCCCTGGCCGGATCCCTTGGGGGCTCCCGGCATCAGCAGGGACATTTCGACCAAACCCGCTGGGTCCTTTCGCCGCACCGGTTGGCACTCATTCGAGTGGTCCCAGCCAACGGGTCGCGGTGGAGTGTACCGCCTCAAGTTCACGCCAGGCTGGCTTCTCTGCCGAGTCGAGAACCCAGAAACACGGGAAGTATGGTGGGGAGTCCGTGAGTACAACCTCTCCCGCATCATGCGGATCCGACGACATCGGGACCACACACTCCAAACCGACGTTCCAGCGAACGGTGGCAAGCCGTTACGTTCCGATTCCACCTCAACTCCACCGGCGGCTGGGACCCGTCGCTGACCAGGAGCCATGCACCGGTGCCTCATAGTTGCTGTGTTACTCGGAGCGATCGGTTTCGTCGCCCTGGCTCCCTTCGCTTACCAATGGATCTCGTTTCGGGGCGTGCAGGGGTACTACGAGACCGGCGCGCAATGCGGATGCGGTTACGAGGTCTTTACCTACATCGACGGTACTGGGTACTTCCGTTATACGCCGGGACATCGGATGCTGGACCTGAAGTACTCACTTCGGCCCTCGCCTTCGGGTTGGGACGCGATTGACGGTGGGACCAATGTATTTCGACTCAAGGTCGCAGAGGGTTCTGCTTTCGTGAGCGGGAGGATTGGAACCACGAACGAAACCCGCTGGTTCAAGCTCGACAAGGTGCACAATGCGTGGCGGATCTTGCTCCCGAGGTTGCTGCCCGAGGAATAGGGGAGCGATTGGTTGCACCGGATGAAGCGGTCCATAACCTCTGTCGCGTGAGTAGGAAGCTCTCCATGGTTACCGCTGTCCTCGCCGCCTTCGTGGGGGTCGCGGTGTGGATTTGTCGGCCGCCAGCGAACTGGGCGCAGGTCGAGGTGGGGATGACCAGGCTGAAGACCTATTCACTCGTCGGGCAGCCCCATGCGAATCGAGAGGGCCTGAAGGGCGGAGTGCAGTGGCGCAGTGATGCGATGGTTGGGCGCTGGGAGTTTGATGTGTTCTTTCGTGCGGATGAAACTGTGGGCGCGTTGGGGAGGCGCTGGAGATGGAATTGGTGGTGATGAACAGCATGCTCGGGTCGCGTTTGGTCCGTTCCGATCTTGGATCGCCGGGAAGCCAACGGACCACGACAGGGACCGAGCAGCCCATTTCTGAGAGGATGGCTTCTCACGATGCAGCCGTTCGTCGGCTTCGCACGTCGTGCCAGATCCTAACTAAGTGGGATGGATACTGCGGTTGGGTTTGGGGTGGAACGGAGCTGCTCTTCACCCACCCGGCCCGTGTGCTTCGAGGGTTCTACGCAGTCAACGGGGGGGCGTCCTGCGACTTCGTTCCACTAGACACTCGATCCGTGTCTTGGCCTTTTGCTGGAATCAGCCGCCATGCCTGAACATCCCAGTTCAGACCCATCCACCAAAGCCATTTTCGTGAGTACATGGGATACGCCGTCTGGTTCTACAGGCCCCAGGTCGCGGAGTTCCCAGCCTTTCAGTGCATCTGGCCAGACTTGCAGGGGCGGTTTCCCCACGAACCCGGATTTGATCCCCGTTTTGTAGGGAGGCAACCGGATCTGTCCGTTCCGCTGGAATGAAGGACCAACGGAAGTTGGTGGCGGGGATTCCGAGGACGGCACGGATGGGGCTGGCGCGCTCATGCGGACCGGGACTGGCGAGTCTCGTCGAGCGGGCCTTCAGCAGTCGTAGGATTGCCTATGACTACCGTCATCGCGATCGATCCCATGATTTCGAGATCGGCGACGAGTGGCAGGCCTGTTTCCACCATTGCGGTGGGATCTACAGCAGCCGGATCGCTATCCAGAGATATCTTCGCGTGCTGGCTTCCGTCATGGCCACTCTTCCTCACGCGGATTCATGGGCGTACCACACGGCAATCGAGGTGAGTGATTTCGATTACCAGTCTCAAAGAGGATGCTTCCTCAAGTCCGGGAAAGCCTACTTTTCTGCGGAGGACCGCCTGCTGGCTGACAAGTTTCGATAGTCATTAGAGGTGACTTGGTGGACGTCACATTCGACGACCCAGAAGCCAACGATCGCTGACAGGATCCTCACCGCCAGGTTGGGACAGGATGAACGGGATATGCAGGATGGTTTCAGGCGGGGGGAGAGCCAGCATGGATCCTGTCCACATCCGGGGCCAGGACTGCCTTGCGGATCTGCTGCTTCTTGAGGTACCCACGTGCTTCATGGAATCTGACGGACGATCGATGGGGTGCCAGCCGATACGTCGAGTGGCGACGCAGGGCGCTGGCTCGCATCGCCGACCTACACGTCCGGAGGCGTCGCGCGGATGACGAGGCAGGCATTCATTCAGGCGCAGAAGCGCAACAGCCATGGAGTCGTCCTGCCGATGTTTCTCTGTCTGGCCGTCATGGTTGCACTGCCTATTGCATGGCATTGGGTTCAGATGGCTGAACCTGAGTTGGGTCTGGTTTGGACATGGGCAGGACATGGTATCTGTCTTTCAGCCTTCGTCGTGGGTGGATGGTTCATTTACGTGCGCCTTTCTCGGGTCGAGCAGCGAAACCAGCATTGGTGCCCCCAATGCAAGGTGGGCTTTGGCGGGACTGAGGAGGTCGTTCTGGAGACCCTCAAATGCCACCATTGTGGAGCTCGGGTGATTGATGATGAGTAGGCGTCGCGTGGTTCGGGGAATGGATTCGGTTGCGAATGGCGGGAAGCACGAGTGAGCGGCCACGGCCGATTCATTCCGTGGATGAATGGTGGCGTGGCGGAGGTTGCCGTGTTCGCCGGCAGAGAAGACGGCGGCTGCAACCCCTGCAAGGGTTGATACCGAACTTGGATGGGGAACCCGGGGTCGCTTCGCGCCCCGGGCTAACGTCTGCCACGCCTCCGGCGTACTGGCGACAGGCGGATGAGGGTGGGGACAGGCGCACGCGGAGACGCGGAGGCGCGGAGCAAGGCGCCCGGGATGGAGGGCAGGCGGGAACGTCCTGATAACCTTCCGTCTGCCAGCGTCGAAACGGGGTTCTGCTCCCAGTTCTCCGCGTGAGTTCCTTGCCGCGGGTTGATTGGACCGCGAGACGGCCGTGATGGACGGGGGCGTGGGCGAACCGGAGCGCTTGCGCGGTTGGACGTGGAGGAGTAACCACCCATAAAGCTTCGGGCGATCGAGGTCGTCGGGAGGGGAGTTGTGGAAACAGGGGCAATTGCCAACACGCCATGTCCGATCGGTTGCAATTTCAGAGTCAGTTGAAGGCCGTCTTGACGCCCGCTCTCAAGTCAGAGGGCTTCCGGCCTGGATTCTTCGCGGCCAGGGGCATGGCGGCGGTCGGACCGGCTACCGCATTGAAGGGTGCACTCAGGGCATTTCTCAGCGATGCGTAGCATCCACCGCCTCCGGCGATTTGTTCGGGTCTTGGGCCCGATTCGTGCGCCATGAGCTACCGACACCTTCTAACGCTTCCGGGCCTCGTTCTGGTGGTTCTGGGTGTGGCTCACGGACGTGGTTCGCACCGGGTATTTGGGAAGCGAGAGGATGGGACTCTGCCTTCCTTGAACTGTGCCCAAGGGCGTGGTCGGACGGGCCCAAAACAGAACCGGGATCGGACAGACTTCGCCAAACGTTGGGGACGGTGACTCCGGCATCATGGATTGGCTCGGCCGGGTCCAGTTGGGTGTGGATGGGGCGTGGTCGTTGAACTGCTGTGTCGCCCTTTCAGGGCTTGTGGGATCCGGGGGTGATTTACCCAGGGCGACGCCCCTCGCCGACTCGGTGCTTCGGGGGGCGATGTGGTGCGGTCCGGCTTTGTGTCTGCGTTCCGCGAGGTAGGTGATGGGATGCTGCCGAGGGCCACAACCGCGATGCGGTTGGGAGGGGTGGGGGACGGTACCCAGGGTAGGCCTCGTGCCTCGGCCAACCCTGGGCTAGGGGACGCAACGCCGTTGGCGTTGGTGGGACAATGGGGGAGAGTTGCGCGCCGCGGGGCCTCAGGTGTAACCATGCGATTGGAGGCTGGGACAGGTCCACGCGGAGACGCGGAGACGCGGAGAAAGGATACTTGGATGGGACGCTGAGCAGTCACCGTTTGGTGCATCGCGTCCGACGTTGGAAGGTGACCTGACCCTCTCTCCGCGCTCTCCGCGGCTTCGCGTGAGAATTCTGCCGCATGGATACGGCTTAGCCGTAACCATGCGATTGAAGGCGGGGACAGGTTCACGCGGAGACGCGGAGACGCGGAGAAAGTACACTTGGACGGCAAGCCGCTCAGTCACCGTTAGGTGACTGGTTGCCGACGTTGGATAATAGTCGCGACCGGCCTCGCTCTCCGCGCTCTCCGCGGCTCCGCGTGAGATTACTACTGCATGGACACGGCTTAGGCGGTCGACGGTCGGTCCGTTTCGTTGTGTGACGGGGCGAATCGGATAGCTTGCGCGGTTGGATGGGGAGGAGTAACCACGAGTCCATCCCACTGCCATGAAACAGCAGATCGAGCCTCGCAGCATCATTCAGGAGAACGCCAAGCGCCTTGCCGAGTTGCACGAGCGGGTCCGTGACACGTGGCAGTGTCGAGACAGCAGTCCCGAGGCACGCGAGGAGTGGTCGAAGGCGTGTGCGGCGTATCGTAACCAGTATGATGCACTGGCCTTTCCCGGCGGCTACGCGTCTGCCCTCAAGAAGATCCCGGCGGGAGACAGTCGCGCCATCGAGGATGCGGTGGCGTTTCTGGAGGTTCGGCCCTACTTCTCCCGCTCGCAGTATATGAGGACGAAGCTCACCCGATTGTTGAAGCGCGCGCCGTTGACGACGCGACAGGCGGAGAGGGTTCGGAGGGTATTGGGGGGCAAAAGTTGATGAAGAAGGGCACGTGGGTGAGTAAGGACCAGAAGACCTGGACGCTGGATGATTCGGCACGGGCAAGCAATCCCGGCAACTTGGAGGTGAATCCGTTTCGATGGGTTCGACATTATCCAATGTGGCCACTGATCTGGCTTTGCAGTTTGGGGTCCTTCGTTGCCTTGGCAGTCTTGGTCCACTGGAGCTTCTGGGTCTTCGCCTTGTTGCTCCTTGGTATGAATTGGTTCTACTGGCAACGCGTCCGCGAGCATTTTCGTCACGGGTGCGCGAATCCGGCGATCATCGTTTCCATGGAGCCGACGCTGATTGCTGTTTCAGCGGACCTCACGAAGGGTCGTGGGCAGTATCCGGTCATCAAGATCATCGAGAAGGCAATCCCGACGGCCAGCGGTCAGGTCCCACAGGTTGGTTGCCGGCTCGCGGCGGTGGCCCTTTATGAAGTGAGTCCAGATGACAAGTTGCCTCACTGGGAGGATTTCGATCCCCGGCCGATCGACTGCGCCACCGGGGACTTGGATGTGGTGCGGGCTGTCACGGGTACTTTCGCGGAAGAGGATTGGGATGAATTGCGGGTGTGGTTGAGGCAGGTGCCGCGCCCGTATCGTTGTGGGCTCTATCACATTCGGAATAGCGAGTGACTTCGGGATTGGGAAGTGATGCGGGAATACGCGGTGGAGAAGGACAGGATGGCAGGATGGACGGGATGGGGTGCGTGCCAGCTTTGTTTCCGCGGGCCACGAGGTGGGTGGCGGGTTGGTCGCGAGGGCCACAACCGCGATGCGGTTGGGGTGGGGTGGGGACGGGACCCAGGGTAGGCCTCGTGCCTCGGCCAACCCTGGGCTAGAGGACGCAACGCCGTTGGCGTTGGGGGAAGGGCGTCGTGATGGATTCCGCACCCAGGCCAGGTGGTGCGAAGGTTGCGGGATCTTCAACCCCTCCAGGGTTGTTTCCCTTTTCGACGGCTACTCGCTGGCATCCCTCCGGGATAGGGAAAGAGGCCACGGGGACAGGCTCCGCCGAGTTCAGGAATGGAGTTGGCGCCGACTTCAACTCGATCTCGATACCGATGTCGATGCCGACCCCGACGCCGATGAGGTGGGGAGGTGGGAGTCTTCGGGTTCGAGGTTGAGGGGGCGAGATCCCTGTCGGTGTCGGTCTCGGAATCGGAATCGGGATCGAAGGAGGACGGGACTCGATACCGATGCCGATTCCGACCCCGACGCCGATGGGGGGGAGTTGGAAGTTTTCAGATTCAAGTTTGAAGCACACTGCGCTGGCTGGGGCTTGAAGCCTGAATCTTGAAACTTGGGACTCCCACCCGGCTCGTGGGGACACTCGCCCCACGGCGGGACGGGAGGGCGCATCTTGACGCTGCCCCCGGTTGAGAATTGGAACGGGGTGGCGATGTCCTCATCGCCTTGGGAAGGAGCCAGAGAGTGCAACGAGGACGTTGCTGCCCCGGTTGAGAATGGAAGGGCAACGAGGACGTTGCCGCCCCGTTTTGCGTGGGGCAAACTTCCGGCTTCCAACTTCCTGCCGATGTCCTAGCGTCCGCGCTCCGTTTTGCTGCCATGCCTGTCTTGACTTCCACCGAGATCCGTCAGGGGTTCCTGGACTTTTTCAACCGCCAGAAGCACACGATCGTCGCGTCGTCGTCGCTGATGCCGGACAGCCCGAACCTGCTGTTCACCAATGCCGGCATGAACCAGTTCGTGCCCTTCTTCCTGGGGGAGCGTCGTCCGGATGTGTCGACCTGGGCGGGGGTGCGGCCGTCGCTGGATACGCGGGCAGCGGACACGCAGAAGTGCATCCGGGCGGGTGGGAAGCACAACGACCTCGATGACGTGGGGTTGGACACGTACCACCATACGTTCTTCGAGATGCTGGGGAACTGGTCCTTCGGGGATTACTTCAAGAAGGAGTCGATCCAGTGGGGTTGGGAGTTGCTGACCAAGGTCTGGGGATTCCCGCCGGCGCGGTTGTTCGCGACGGTGTATTCGCCGGACAAGTCGAAGGGTGACCCGGCGGACTTCGACCAGGAGGCGTATGACATCTGGGCGGAGATCTTCCGGGCGGAGGGCCTGGATCCGGCGGTGCACATCGTCAACGGCAACAAGAAGGACAACTTCTGGATGATGGGTGACACGGGTCCGTGCGGGCCGTGTTCGGAGATCCACGTGGACCTGACGCCGGCCGGTGATACCGGTGGCGCGTTGGTGAACAAGGGTTCGGCCCAGTGCATCGAGATCTGGAACCACGTCTTCATCCAGTTCAACGCGAACCCGGACGGGACGTTCTCCTCGCTGCCGGCCAAGCATGTCGACACCGGCATGGGCTTCGAGCGGGTGACGTCGATCATCCAGGGGACGAAGGGATTCTCGGACTTCGCGAACGCCAAGATCTCGAACTACGAGACCGACATCTTCCGTCCGATCTTCGACGAGCTGGAGCGGATGAGCGGGCATCGGTACGGCAGCACGCTGCCGAAAGCCGGGAGCACGGGCGACACCGAGCAGGAACGGATCGACGTGGCCTTCCGCGTGATCGCGGACCATATCCGGACGCTGAGCTTCGCGGTGGCGGACGGGATCCAGCCTGGCAACAGCGACCGCAACTACGTGCTTCGGCGCATCCTGCGTCGGGCGGTGCGCTATGGGCGTTCGCTCGGGTTCCGGGAGCCGTTCTTCTACAAGCTGGTGGACGTGCTGGCGGCGACGATGGGCGACGTGTTTCCGGAGATCCGGACACGCAAGGCGCAGGTGCAGGACACGCTGCGGCGCGAGGAAGAGTCGTTCAACCGCACGTTGGACAACGGCATCGCGCTGTTCAATCAGGCGGCGGAGAAGGGCGACATCACGGGGCCGGTGGCGTTCCGGTTGTACGACGAGCAGGGCTTCCCGCTGGACCTCACCGAGCTGATGGCCCGGGAGCGCGGGTTGAAGGTGGACGTGGGCGGGTTCAACGCGCTGATGGAGGAACAGAAGGCCAAGGCGCGCGCGGCCCAGAAGAAGACGGTGATCGAGCTTTCGCAGATCGAGTCGAAGGTTCCGACGCGCTTCGTGGGTTACGACCAACTGGAGTCGCAGGCGACGGTGGTCGAGGTCGTCTCGCTGAAGGACCGCACGGCGGTGGTGCTGGATGCCTCGCCGTTCTATGCCGACATGGGTGGCCAGGTGGGCGACACGGGAGACCTGACGGGCAGCGGCCAGCTCTGGCGGGTGGTGAATACCCAGAAGAGCGGCAACACGTGGCTGCACTTCATCGAGGGCGAGGATGCGCCGGCGGTGGGTTCCACGGTTTCCCTGATCGTCGAGGCCGGACGTCGGGCGGCGATCCAACGGCATCACACGGTGACGCACCTGTTGCACTGGGCGTTGCACGAGGTGGTGAGCCGTGAGGCGTCGCAGAAGGGTTCTTCTGTGAATCCGGAGCGGCTGACGTTCGACTTCAATGCGGCGGCGCTGACGCCGTCGCAGGTCGCGGATGTCGAGCGACTGGTGAACGAGCGCATTCTTGAGAACGCACTGGTCAGCTGGAGCGAAGTGCCGTACGCGAGCATCAAGTCCCGGTCGGACGTGATGCAGTTCTTCGGCGACAAGTACGGCGAGACGGTGCGCGTGGTTCAGGTGGGTGGCCGGGCCGGTGGGTTGGACGGCTATTCGATGGAGCTTTGCGGCGGCACGCACACGCGGGCGACTGGTGAGATCGGGTTGTTCCGGATCCTGGCCGAGAGCGCGATCTCGGCGGGCGTGCGGCGCATCGAGGCGGTGGCGGGATTGTCCGCGTACGGTGTGGCGAAGTCCGAGCTCGAACTGCTTCGGGGCGTTGCCGGGCGTCTGAACGCGCCGGTGGGCGAACTGGAGAAGAAGATCGAGGCGATGCTGGCTCATCAGAAGGAGCTGGAGCGCCTGTTGAAGCTCGCGGTGGCGCGGAATGCGTCGAATGCCGCGGCCGAACTGCTGTCGCGGGCGGTGACCCACAACGGGATTCCGGTGATCACGCACAACCTCGGTGATTCCGAGGGCGACTTCCTGCAGGCGGTGGTCGATGCGCTCAAGAGCCGGTTCGCCGGTGTGATCGTGCTTGGCGGCGGCGCGGCCGGTGCGGTGTCCCTCGTGGCGGCGGTGTCGTCGGAGTACACGTCGAAGGTCCAGGCCGGGAAGTTGATCCAGGCGATAGCGCCGATCATCGGCGGCAAGGGCGGTGGACGGCCGGACAACGCCCGCGGCGGCGGCAAGGATGCGACGCAGTTGGATGCTGCGCTGGCGAAGGTCCGGACGTTGTTCTGAGATGGTTCACCCCGGGTAGGCCTCGTTCCTCGGCCAACCCGGGGCTACCGGCTGCAACGCCGTTGGCGTTGGGGGGAGGGGCATGTCGGCGTACTCGTACTCGAGTCGATGGGGGCGTGGGGAGGGAAGTTGGTGTCGAGTACGAGTACCGCCCTTCGGGCTGAGTACGAGTACGAGTACGAGGGGGCGGACGGCTCGACGGAGTCTTGGCGCACCGGTCGGGGAGGCAGCTTCGTTCAAGAAACAGGCGTTGCGCGGAGGGTTCTTTCAGGTTGGAATCCGTTCGAAATCTCTCCTGACCTGGTATCTGCCATGAAGTCCATCCTGCCCCGCCTCGCTGTTGCGCTCACGTTCCTTGCCACCACCTCCCAGGCCGCCGACTGGACGCAATGGCGCGGTCCGGGGCGGGAGGATCGCTCGCCGGACAAGGGGTTGCTGAAGTCCTGGCCGGAGGGCGGACCGAAGCAGGCCTGGGTGTTCAAGGATGCCGGCCTGGGCTACTCGGGTTACTCGATCGTGGGCGGGCGATTGTTCACGATGGGACTGCGCGGGGACCAGGAGTTCGTCATCGCGGTGGACGTGGCGACGGGCAAGGAGGTGTGGTCGGCACCGGCCGGTCCGCGGTATGTCAATGGCTGGGGCGATGGCCCCCGCTGCACGCCGACGGTCGATGGGGATCACATTTATGCCATTGGCGGGCAGGGATTGCTGGTCTGCCTGAGCAAGGCAGATGGCAAGGAGGTCTGGTCGAAGTCGTTGGTGAAGGACTTGGGTGGCAAGCTGCAAAGCTGGGGTTACACGGAGTCGCCGCTGGTCGTGGGTGATAAGGTGATTGCCACGCCGGGCGGCGCGGGCGGGACGTTGGTGGCGTTGAACAAGAAGACCGGCGAGGTCGCCTGGCGCACGACGGACATCAAGGACGAGGCCCAGTATTCGTCTCCGATCCTGATCAAGCACGAGGGCAAGGAGCAGATCGTCCAGTTGGTGATGAAGCGCTTCTTCGGGGTGGATCCCGCCACGGGCAAGGTGCTTTGGAACGTGGATTTCCCGGGCAAGGTGGCGGTGATTCCCACGCCGATCTACCACGATGGCATCGTCTATGTCGCGGCCGGGTATGGGGTCGGATGCAAGGCCGTCCGCTTGGGTTCCGCCGGGCCTGAGGTCGTGTACGAGGACAACAAGGTCATGAAAAACCATCACGGTGGAGTGGTGCGTGTTGGTGACCATCTCTACGGGCATTCGGATGGGCCGGGTTGGGTGTGCCAGGACCTGAAGACGGGCAAGGAGGTCTGGTCGAGTCGGTCGCTCGGCAAGGGAGCGGTGCATTTCGCGGACGGCATGCTGTACTGCATCACCGAGGACGGCGGCGACGTCGCGCTGGTGGAGGCGAGCCCGAGCGGTTGGAGCGAGAAGGGCCGCTTCAAGCTTTCGCCGCAGACGACCCAGCGGAATCCGCAGGGCCGCATCTGGACCCATCCGGTCGTGCTCGATGGGAAGTTGTACCTGCGCGATCAGGAGTTGCTCCACTGCTACGACGTGAAGGGGAAGTGAGGGGGGGCTGCAAGTTTCCAGATACCAGTTTCCAGATGCCAGTTCTGGGGACTGGAGACTGGGGACTGGCAACTTGTCTTACGGGACCGCTGGTCGGGGAGGGCCGTCGTAGGGGCGGGCGCCGCCGGATGGGACTTCGTTGGGGGCGAGGCGGACGGCGGAATCGGGGGCACCGACGGGGGCGCTGATGAAGCCGTGGTGGCGGCCCATCCAGTAGGCGACGAGCCAGCCGCCGGGTTCAGCGACATCCCGTCCTCCGGCTCCGCCGTCTTCCTGCATGGTCCAGGCATCCCATCGCATGGGTTGGTGTTCGCGTGGTGAGAAGGCGCGGATGCCGCCCTTGGGAGCATGGTGGCCCGGGGGCGGGCGGAGGTCGGAGCGGTGCGAGTTGGCGAAGCTCCAGACGCGGAGGTCGAGCGGCCAGTCGCGCAGGTGACGGACGGCCTCGGAGGGTTCGCAGTCCTGCGCGGTCAGCGCGCCGTAGACGAACTGGTACCAGGGGTTGCGCTCGATGCGGACCATGTCGTAGCTGCGTTCGTATCCGCGTCGGTAGAGGGCGAGGAGGTCGGGGTCGGTCTCGAAGCGGAGCAGGTTCCACCACGACCAGAAGGCCAGTTGATCCTCGAAGTGTGCGATGTCTTCGGGTGGAAAGTTGCTGCGTTGGCGCAGGGTGTAGTCGGGGTAACCGAGGTCGACGAGTTGCTGGTAGGCCTGCTGGAATCGGGGTTCGCGCGTGAAGTGCCACGCGGTCTTCATGAAGGACAGCGCCTCCAGGGCCTGGAGCCCGCGGTCGAAGCGACCTTCGTCCGTCCGGAAATACTCGGGGTCCCAGTGACCCCAGCGGGTGGCGCGGCCGTCGCGATCGACCAGCTTCCATCCATTGCGGATGAGATGGTCGGCGAGGTGGGCGAGGTGGCGTCGGCCCTGTTCCTGTTCTGGGCCCTCGGCGGCGTGCTCGAGGAAGATGCTGACGGCGTAGAAGTGCGAGGCGATCTCGTCGGAGGACGTATCCCCCTTCCACTCGAACTTCCCGTCCGGGCAGTCGTTCCATTCGGCGGCGTACCCGCCGGAACCGTGGGCGGCCTTGTGGCCACGTTCGCCTTTCGCCCAGACGGCGCGCGCGGGCAGTCCGGGGACGCCGGTCATCGTCTCGAGCCAGCGCAGGGCGTGGAACGTGTTCGTGGCCTCGCGACGCGCCTCCGGGTCGCGCGTGACGGCCCAGCGGTACGATTGGGCGGCGAGGTAATCGCCGGAGTATCCGCCATCGTTGTCGCTGACCTCGCGGACGAATTCGCCGAGGGCGTCGTCCCATTCGAGCTTGTGGGTGAACCCGAGTCGCTTCTGTCCCCACTGGTTGAGGTGCGCCTCGTACCAGGCCGCCTTCTTCGCGAGCGTGAACGGGCGGTACTCGACGGACGCGAGGCCACCATCGGTCGCGATCCAGACGGTTCGTCCTTCGCGGGCGATCGCGCGGACGTGGTCGTTCGGAAGCCATCGGCGGCCGGCAAGATAATGGAAGCGTTCCCCGGTCCGGCGGATGGCTCCGTGGGAAGTCCCGATCCAGAAGTCCCCGTCGAAGCCGGTGGCGAGACAGGTGGCATCCTCGAACGGCAGGCCTTGGGGGCCGGCGACGGTCCGCAGGTTCATGCCACGGAGTTCACCGAGGCCGCGTGCGGTGGAGATCCAGAGAGCGCCGCCGGCGCTGAGCAGGTCGGTTGTTTTCGGCGACGGCATGCGTCCCCAATCGTAGGCGTGGTCGGAGGGGAATCCGTAGCTGTCGAGTCCCCCGAAGCGACCGCGGTCGAGGTAGGTGATGCGTCCTTCGCCGTGGAGCCAGAGGTTCTGCTGATGGGATTCGAGGTCCTGGATGGCGAACGGCGCGGAGTTGGTCGTGGCGGGCTCGAGGCTGGAATCGCGGACGTGGAACACGCGGTTGCCGGCTGCGGCCATCCAGCCGCCGCGATGCGCGGTCACGTCGGTGACGGGTTCGGAGGAGATGCGGGTCCAAGAGTTGGTCTGCCAGCGGTGGAGGCCGGAGGGGCCCATGGCCCAGAGGCGATCCCCGGTGGTGACGAGCCGGCTGACCGCGCCGGTCCAGCCGGCTTCGGGGGTGAGCTTGGAGGTGATGGGATCGAGTCGGAGCAGGCCCTGCGCGCTGGCTGCGAAGACTTGGCCCGCGTGGGCACCAACGCCGGTGAGGGGGAACGTGGTCGGGAACTGGCGACCGATCTCCTGGAGGTAGACGCGGTCCTCAACCAACTGGCGGGGCCTCGTGGGTTGGGTGGTTTGCGCGGAAACGGGCAGGCAGGCAAAGAAGGCGACCAGGGCCGGGATGCGGGGTGTCATCGGGATTCAGTCCACGTTGAGGAATTCGTTGCTCGCAAAGAGGACGCGGGCGAGGGAGGCGAAGGAGCCATGGACGGGATCCCTGTCACCGGAAGCAGTCAGTTCGGTGCGGCTCTGCGCGAGGAGTTCCTTCGCCTCGCGGGCTTCGGCGTTGGAGGGCAGGCGGCCGAGGGCGATCCGCCACGCGGCCTGGACGCGGCTGGCGTCATCGGGGGCCATGGCCTCGATGCGGGACGCGAAGCGGTTGGCGCTGGTGTGGACGAAGGGATCGTTGAGGAAGAACAGCGCCTGCGTGGGAACGGTGGTCGTCCGCCGGCCGGGGGTGCTCGTGTTGGGATCGGCGCCGTCGAAGAGCGCCAGGAAGGGGTGGCGTTTGATCCGCTGGGTCATGAGGAAGACGCTGCGGGCGTTGTGGTCGTAGACGGCGGCGTAGGGGCCGTGCTGCGTGTAGCCCCAGGCCGTGGGAGCGGGGAACGGATGAGCCTTGGCAGGCGACAGGTCGAGTGCGCCGCTCACGAGCAGGAGACTGTCCCGGATCTCTTCGGCGGAAAGGCGTCGGCGAGGATGCGATCCGGCGGCGGGCATGGGGGAGGGTGGTGTGCCGGGGCCGGCGAGGACGGGACAATCCTCGACCGGGTGGGCAGCCGAGGGAGCCGGAAGGGACGGGGCGTAGCGGCTCCGGAGTTGGTAGGTGGCGCTGTTGAGGACGAGCCGGTGCATTGCCTTCATCGACCAGCCGGACTCCATGAAGCGGGTGGCGAGGTGATCGAGCAGTTCCGGGTTCGTCGGCCGCTGGCCCCGCAGGCCGAAGTCGTTTGGGGTGCGGACGAGGCCTTCGCCGAAGTGGTATTGCCAGATCCGGTTCACGAGCACGCGGGCGGTGAGGGGGTTGCTCCGGCTGGTGAGCCAATCGGCCAGCTCGAGGCGACCGCTTCCGCGGGTGGATTCGGGGAGCGGCTTGCCGCCCAGCACCGGCAGGAATCCGCGGGGGACGACGTCTCCGGGTTTCTCGGGTTCGCCACGAAGCTGGATCCGCGTGTCGCGAGGCGTGCCTTCCGCGACGGCGTAGGCGAATCCGACGGGGCCTTCCGCCAGCAGCGTGGCCAGTTCCTGTCGCGCCCGCTCGGCTTCCGCGACGACGCGCGCCCGATCCTGACGCAGGGTCATGATTCTGGATCGGCGTTCGCCGGCATCGAGCGATGCGACAGGTGTGGGGCCGGCGTCGGGTGCGGGGACGGGTGTCTCGCCGATGGCGAAGTTGTCGGCGTCGAGGGCGGGCTTCACGCCGGGCAGGTGGCCATAGGAATCGATGAAGGTGTAATCGATCGAGCCATCCCAACCGGTGGCGAGGGCACCGTCGAAGGGAACGGGCCTGTGGGTCGAGGCCGGGGTGATGGTTCCGGTGTAACGGCGCTGGCGGAGATCGAGGTTGAGCTGGACCTGATACCATTCGCCGACCTTCAGGGCTTGGACGACATCGCGGGCGTCGCCGCTGCGGCGGTAGAAGTTCGCGCCGTTCATGGCCACCTCGACGGCGGCCGAGTTGCCGGGGCCGTGTCCGAGGTAGTAGCGCCAGGAACCGTCGCCGCCGGCGGCGGTGCTGGAGCAGCGGAAATCGAAGCTGACGAACATCCGTTCGGTGCGGTCGGCCTTCCAGTGGTTGGTCAGGGTCTGGCCGAATCCGTTGTACGCGCCGCTGTTCGGCAGGTGGATGCCGACGGTGCCCGATGGATGGACATTCCTGAACGGGCTTTGGGAGGAGGCGCGGATCTGGACGACGCTGTTCGGGCCCGGGCCCCATGGGGTCGATGGCGGGGTGTCGGGCGACTGCAGTTCGAAGTCGCCATCGATTCCGGCGAGGGTGAGAAGCCGCGCGTCGACGGCGGTGACACTCGGGGCGGTTGGATCGGGAGCGGATGTGGGTGTTGTGGAAACGGGCGGGATCGGGCCTTCCTGAACGGCGAGGTTGTCGAAGGCGATGGCCGGGAAGGTGGATTCGGCCGGGGCGACGGCTTCGAAGAGGACCCGGTCCACGAGACCGTCCCATCGCGCATCGAGGGCGATGGACTCGATCCGGGTGAGGTCACCGGGGGCACCGGCGGTGCCGGTCAGGGTGCGGGTGCGAAGGTCGAAGGTCAGTTGGATGGATTGCCACTGGCCGGGCTTGGATTCGCGCAGGGTTCGGGTCTGGCTGCCGGAGCGGAGGCGGAGTCCGGATTCGCTGATCAGGATCTCGGCCGGGGCATGGGGCGATGCCGAACCGATGAGGACGCGGTGCGTCCCGGAGGATGCGGGTTGGCTGGCGGTCAGCCGGAAATCGAGGTTGAAGTGGATCTCGGGCGTGGAGCCAATGGTGCGGGCGGGGTGAAGCGATTGGGTGATGAAGTACCGATTCGTGCCGCCCGGGATGCTGGCGCCGACGCGGCCCGAGGGATGCAGGTTCCGGAAGGGGCTTTGGGCGTCCGTCGTGATGGCGATCGGACCTTCGTACACCCAGGGCGGCACGAGCACGCCCTTGCTGCCGCCGGCAGCCGGAGCCTGGAGTTCGAAGTCGCCATCGATGTCATCCAAGGAACGCAACAAGGCCGAAGGCGGAGACAGCTTGCCGCGCTCGACCTGCGCGGAGAGGGAGGCAATGCGTTGCTCGAACGCCAGCCACTGCTTGCGGGATTCCGTAGGCGGGACCAGCGGAGCCATCGAACGCGTCCGCTGCTTCTGTTCGGATCCCGGGAACGGATAACGGGTGCTCTCGAAGATGCCGTAGAGGGCGTAGTAGTCCGCGAGGGAGACGGGGTCGTACTTGTGGTTGTGGCAGCGGGCGCAGCCGAGGGTCAGTCCGAGGACGTTCTGGCCGACGTTGTCGATCGTGTCCTGGATGGTGAGGTGGTGGTAGTTCTCGGAATCGAATCCGAACCGCCGCGAGATCGCGAGGTAGCCGGTGGCGGTGACGTGCTCGGCGTAGCGCTCGGGTGGTGCGGTACGGGCGAGGATGTCGCCGGCGACCTGCTCGCGGAGGAACTGGTCGTAGGGCTTGTCCGCGTTGAAGGCGTCGATGACGTAGTTGCGGTACCGCCAGGCCACGGGCACGGGGTAGTCGGCGGTCTCGCCGGCGGTGTCGGCGTAGCGGACGATGTCGAGCCAGTGGCGGCCCCAGTGCTCGCCATAGCGCGGCGAGTCCAGGAGGCGATCGATGAGGCGGGCAGTGGCGTCGGGGGCGTCGTCCTGGATGAAGGATTCGATGGCCTCGGGTTCCGGGGGAAGGCCAGTGAGGTCAAAGGTGAGTCGGCGGATGAGCGAACGCCGGCCGGCGTTCGGTCCAGGTGGCTGGCCCTGGGATTCGAGTTCGGCGAGGACGAAGCGATCGATGGACGTGCGGCACCAGGCGGCGTTGGTGACGGCAGGGAGCGCTGGAGGGCGGACGGGTTGGAAGGCCCAGTGACGGGCGGGAGCGTCCGCAGCCTGGACCGATTGCCAGCAGGGCAGGCCCAGCAAGACGAGCAGCCCAAGCACCGCGGAGCGCCGCGACGGGCGCAAGCCATCGGCTGGAACGTGGGGCCTCGGTGTCATGGGAGCCAGCATGCACCGGGCGGGAGGGGAACTCGAAAGGGAAAATGGGGCGACGCCGGGATGCGGGCGCACCTCCACACGGCCCTCGGTCGAGCCTGAAAGCGGCAGTTGGGCTATCCACAGATTTCACCCTAGAAACGGCAGTTCATTTAACCGCAGATGTCGCCGATGGCGCAGATAGGAGCACAAAGCGGGGTTGTGTCGGGATGCGCCTGATCACTCCACGGTCCGGAGGAAGGGCTGGATGGCTCGGTGCCAGTCTTCGGGGAAGTGGGCAATGGCGGGTTCGTGGCCGAGGCCGGGAAAGCCCTGGAAGTGCTTGGGCGAAGGAATGGCTTCGAAGACGGCGCGGGCTTCGGAGACGAGGGCCCGGGGATCGGCGGTGCCGTGGAGGACGAGGGCCGGGCATTCCACCGAGGCAGCGTAGTCGACGGGGTTGTGGCTGAAGGCGTCGAATCCCGCCTGTTGACCGCCCCAGAAGACGAGGAGTTCGGCGCTGGGGAACGATGGGACGCCCATGGCCTCGAAGCGGTGCCGAACCGTTCCCAGCAGGCGATCGAACACGGCTTCCAGGATGATGCCGTCGGGTCTCACGCCGTGGGCGTGTACGGCGCGGAGGATGGCGGCGGCGCCCATGGACTGGCCGTAGAGGATGACCCGGCGATCAGGCCAGTTCGTGCGGGCGAACTCGAAGGCTCGGGCGACGTCGCGGCCTTCGTTGTACCCGACCGTCGTGGACGAACCGGTGGATTCGCCGCAGCCGCGGAAATCGACGAGCAACACGGACAGCCCGAGGTCGAGGAAGGCGTGGGCTTCGCGGTGCATGCCACCCTTTTCGCCGGCGTAGCCGTGGAAGAGGAGGACGATGGGCCGGCCGGGTTTGCCGGGGGCTTGCCAGGCGCCCAGGTGGGAACCGGGTTCCAGGTCGATCCGGAGAGCGGTGCAGTGGGTGCTGATGTCGGTGGGCGTCCGGGTGGGCTGAGGGCGGGGAATCCGGACGCCGCCCAGGAGGGCACCGATCTTCTCCGTGAAGCCCAGCGTCTCGGGTGCGCCCGATCGCACGGCACCGGGCGCGAAGTTCAGCATGGCTCGGGCGTGTCGGTACGCGAGGAGGTTGAGGCCGACGCCGCCGAGCACGAGCAGGGTGGATCCCCAGATCAGGATCTTCCGTAGCCACGGCCTCCGTGCGGGACTTGGTTGCATTGGCTGAGGGTGGGGACGAATCCGCCCGGTGCGCAACCAGCGGCTCAGCGCCGGGGCGGGGCCCAACGGCGACGCGGCGACGCGGCCGTGGGAGTGGAATCGGGAGTTCGTGGGCTACTCTGCGGAAGGGTGGCGGCCATCAGTCAGCGAAACAGGGATGGTGCGGGCTGCCAGCGACTGGGCATTTCTGCCCGTCTCCGAGTGCACCTCGCCTGGCGTACAATGGCGTGGCTGGGGCTCAGTTTCGGGGCCGGGGACGTGCCATGAAGCGGGCTCCCAGAGCAACCAAGGCCAACAGCGAGAGGAACGCGGTGGATGTGTAGATTGCGCTGCGGAACAGGAAAACCCGAAGCGCCAGGTACCCCTGGTAATGGCGGGAGAGTTGGATGGCACCGGGTATTGCGATGCAAAGCGCGGCAATCCCGATCCCGGCAAGCAGGAGATAGCGGGTCCGATCGGAGAAAACCTCGTCGTTGGGTCCTGGGCGGGGTTGGCTCCGTAGCCATCGGACGTAGAGGATGGCGAGGCCGAGTCCGCCCGCGACGGTGCTCGCCTGTTGCAGGAGGTAGGACAGGGGGAGGAGCGTGCCACGGATCTCGACCAAGGATGCCTGCAGCGAAGGGATTTGGCGGACCATCCACCCGTGCTCATGCGTGAAGGAATCCCAGATCGTATGGGTCCACGCGCCGAGGAGGATGGAAATCGCGGCAACCGCCATGGCCTGGATGGATCGATCGGGCCGTTGACGGGCAAGGGGCAGGAGTGCTTCGCGGTGGGGTTGCGGGAGCATGAACGAGATCGGTTCGCGCAGCAGGTAGAAGAGCACCAGCAACCCGAGCCCGCACGGCACGCAGACGATGATCGATCCGGGAACTGTGTGTGCAAAGGTGGCGAACTCGAATTGACGGATGTAGTAGCCGAGATCCGGCACCATGGCGCCGAGGACGAGAGCCGGGAGATTCAGTCGGCCCCTGGAAACCCGATGCAGGGGAACGATGGCAATCGGATGGCTGAAGGTGCAGGGCATCGTCGAGGTGGAAGCTCCTCAGGCCCGGAACAGTTGGCCGAGGCGCTTGCCCATGATGCGGCCGGCGAGGAGGAGGCTGGTGGTGAGGATGGCCATGCCGATGACGCCGAGGGCGCAGGCGACGGAGGGAGCGGAGGGATTGATCCGGCCCATGAGTTGCCAGATCTGCTTGGTGACCGGGAAGTATTGGTCGCGCATGGCGAG
The DNA here is from genome assembly GCA_965284395.1 of Limisphaerales bacterium. Classification (GTDB taxonomy): domain Bacteria; phylum Verrucomicrobiota; class Verrucomicrobiia; order Limisphaerales; family UBA9464; genus UBA6176. The sequence goes on from OZ260084.1 coordinate 5,028,030, forward strand.
GATGAGCGAGTCGCTGACCTCGAGCATGGCGAAGGAGAAGGTGAGGATGGTGCCGGCGAGGAGGTTGGCGGCGACGAGAGGGAGCGTGATCTTGCGGAGCGTGCGGAGCGGGGAGGCACCAAGGTTGGCGCTGGCTTCCTCCAGGGTGACGGACGTCTGCTGGAATCCGGCGTAGGCGGATCGGACGATGTAGGGCAGGCGTCGGACGGAGTAGGAGATGATGAGGAGGAGCGTGGGGTTGGTGCGGGGATCGAACCAGGCGTCGAGGGTCGGATGGAGCTTCTCGTTGATGTCGAATCCGGAGACGTAGCCGAAGGCGAGGACGAGTCCGGGGACGGCGAGCGGGAGCATGGCGAGGGCGTCGATGAGTCCGGCGAAGGGCAGGCGTCGCCGGGTGAGGAGCCAGGCAATGAGGACGCCCAGGACGAGATCGATGAAGGCGCTGATCGAGGAGTAGAAGAGGCTGTTGCGGATGGAGGAGGCGGTGAGTCCGTGGCCGAAGACCTCGGTGTAGTGGGCGGTGGTCCACTCCTGAGGAAGGATCGAGAAGAACCACTTGCCGGCGAAGGATTGCAGGATGACGGCGAAGTGGGGCAGGAGCGCGAGGCAGATGAGGCCGCCGGCGGCGAGCCAGGCAATGAGCGCCTGGGCGGGGGTGGCGCGTTGTTCGGCGGCGGCGGTGTGGCCGCGGGCGATCATGGCGTGGGACCGGCGGGCGAAGAGGCGCTTGGAAAGGGTGAACAGGAGGACGGTGACCATCAGCACGGCGACCACGAGGGCGTAGCCCTGTGGGTTGGTGTTGAGGTCATTGACGGCGTCGAAGATCTGGACGGGGACTAGGCGCGGGTAACCGAAGATCAGCGGGGTGCCCAGGTCGGTGAAACTCCAGATCCAGACGATGATCGCGCCGGCGAACCAGCCTGGGAGGATGAGCGGGAGGGTGACCGTCCGGAAGAGGCGCCATCCGGAGGCACCGAGGTTCTGGGCAGCTTCGCGGAGCGTGGGATCCACGTTCGCCATGGCGGCCGAGAGGTTGAGGAAGAGGATCGGGTAGAGGTTGAGGATCTGGAGGAGCAGGATTCCCCAGAAGCCGCCGGCACCGAGCCAGTCGATGGGGTGGGCCGGATCGGCAAGGCCGAGGTGCTGGAGTCCGAGGTTGAGCGAGCCGTACCGGGCCATGATCTGGCGGAGGCCGATGGCGCCGACGAAGGGCGGCATGATCATGGGGACGAGGAGCAGCGAGGAGAGGAGGCTGCGTCCGGCGAAGTTCCAGCGCGTGAAGACGTGGGCGAGGGGAAGCGTGACGAGCGAGCAGCCGAGCGTGGTGAGCGTGGCGAGGAAGGCGGAGTTGACGATGGCCTCGCGTTGGACGGGGCTCTGGAGGAGCAGGATGAAGTAGCGGAAGGTGAATTCCTCGCCGGCCCCGAACCCGCGCCGGAGCATGAAGCTCAGCGGGTAGAACAGGAAGGCGAGGAAGAACACCGCCAGCACCCCGAGGAAGGCCAGCGTCCAACCGTTGAGATCCCAGCGTCGCACCCGCGCAGTTCCGGGGTTCGCGGGCCGGGATTCAAGCCTCGATTCAGCCTGGAAAAGGCGGTTCGATCCACAGATTACAGCGATTCCACGGATTGGAAGCCGGTTGAGAGGGGGTGTCGTTTAACCCTGCGGATGACAGGGAAACTGCGAAGCGGTGGTGCCTCTTGTTCCTGTCCATCTGTGAAATCTGTGAAATCTGTGGATAGCCCAACTGCCGCTTTCAGGTTCAGAGAACGCCCTTCTTGCGGAGCATGGCTTCCATGACCTTGTCCATGGCGTATTCGGCGAGGGGCTTGGTGACCTCGTCGAGGGCGGCGGTGGCGGCCTTGAGGCGGGCGGGGTCGCCAGTCTTGGTCTTCGGGTTCTCGAGGGAGAGCACGGACTCGACCTCGTCGAGGGCCTGATGGAGTTGCTGGCGGTAGTCGGGGTCGAGGTCGGCGTCGTACTCGGCCATCGTCTTGCGGGTGGCGATGAGTGTCTCGCCGGCGCGGAGCTTGGCCTCGATCCACTGCCGGGCGCGAAGGTCGTCGAAGGCGTTGGCGACGGATTCCTCGACCATCTTCTGGACGTCGGCGTCGTCGACGTCGACGGCGGACGTCATCTGGACGACCTTCTGGTGGCCGGTTTTGACGTCGCGGGCGAGGACGTGGAGGATGCCATTGGCATCGATCTCGAACTGGACGCCGACGCGCGGGACGCCCTTGGGGGCGGCTTCGAACTCGAGTTCGAAACGGCCGAGCGACCAGTTGTCGGCGGCGCGTTCGCGTTCGCCCTGGAGGACGTGGATCAGCATCGAACGTTGGTTATCGATGGCGGTGGTGAACAGTTCACCGGCCTTGACCGGGATGGTGGTGTTGCGGGGGATGATGACGTTCATCAGGCCGCCGAACGTCTCGATGCCGAGCGAGAGCGGAGTGACGTCGAGAAGGAGCAGGTTGCGGAAGCCGCCGGCGAGGATCTCGCCCTGGATGGCGGCACCGAGGGCGACGGCCTCGTCCGGATTCACGCCCGTGTTGAGCTGGGGTCCCTTGGCCTTGTGATATTCATCACCGAGGCGGAGGTCGCCACGGACCTCCTCGAACTCCACGCACCCGAACCACTCGGAGACCAGCCTCCGGACGAGTGGCATGCGTGTCTGGCCGCCGACGAGGATGACCTGGTCGAGCGCGGAGGCCTCAAGCTTGGCGTCGGACAGGGAGCGCAGGCAATGGGCGCGGGTCCGCTCGAGGATGTCGCGGGTCAGTTCCTCGAGTCGGGTGCGCGTCAGTTGGCAGGTGAAATTGAAGTCGGCGGTGAGGAAGGGCAGCGAAACCTCGGTCTCGGTTTCGGAGCTGAGCCGGATCTTCGCGCGTTCGGCGGCTTCGCGGACGCGGGACAGCAACGGGAGCAGGGCGGGCGTGGTGCTGGCGGAGGAGAGGTCGGGTCCGCCAGTGGCGTGGATCAGGTGGCACAGGTGGGCGACGACACGCTTGTCGAGGTCATCGCCGCCGAGACGGGTGTCGCCTTGGGTGGAGAGGACCTGGAAGACGCCTTGGTTGAGTTCGAGGATCGAGAGGTCGAAGGTGCCACCGCCGAGATCGTACACGGCGATGCGGGCCTTGTTCTTGAGCTTGTCGAGACCGTAGGCGAGGGCGGCGGCGGTGGGTTCGTTGACGATCCGTTCGACGGTGAGGCCGGCGAGTTCACCGGCGCGGATCGTGGCGTTGCGCTGGGCGTCGTTGAAGTAGGCAGGGACGGTGATGACGGCGCGGGAGACGGCTTCGCCGAGGGAAGCCTCAGCATCCGCCTTCAGCTTGCGGAGGATCTCGGCGGAGATTTCCTCGGGCGTCCAGGCGCGGCCATGCAATTGGATGGTGACGGGGCCGGAACCGGAGCCGGCGACCGGGTAGGTCACGAGCATTTCCTCGCGGGCGATGTCGCTGCCGCGGCGGCCCATGAACCGCTTCACGGAATAGACGGTCTCGGCGGGCTTGAGGATGCGGACCCGGTTCGCGGGGTGGCCGACCACGGTGGGAGCGTCGGGACCGGGTACGTGGACGACCGACGGCGTCAGCCGCTGTCCCTCCGGGTCGGCGATGACGTACGGGATGCCCGAGTCCACGATGGCGACGAGGGAATTGGTGGTTCCCAGGTCGATACCGACGATCCTGCTCATGTAGGGCGAACGTGTGACAGGGGGCTGATCGGGGCAAGCGGCGGGGGCGATGTCGGGTTGCGGTTCTTTGGTGGTGGGTTGCGTGATGAGATTCGAATTGGGCAGGGGCGGGGCGGGCGCTAGGCTGGGCGGGTGATGCGACGTGGTCTGGTTGTCCTGCTGGGGCTGTTGACGGTGATCTCGGTCTTCGGGGCCGAGAAGGTCATCGATTTCACTTCCGTGCCTGAAGGGCAGATCCCGCCGGGATGGAAGGCGGTGCGGGTGGGTGGTGGGCGGGAAGGGGAATGGAAGGTGAAGATGGTCGATGTCCCGCCAACGTTGAAGCCGCTGAGCGCCGCGGCACCGCAGTTGGCCCGACGCGCTGTGGTGGCAGCCGTGGGCGGGGACGCGACGGACGAGCGGTTCCCGCTGCTGGTCTACGATGAGGAGCGGTTTGGTGATTTCACGGCTCGGGTCCGCTTCCAGATCACCGGCGGCGTGATCGAGCAGATGGCCGGCCTTGCGTTCCGGATCCAGGACAGCAAGAACTTCTACGTCGTGCGTTTCAGCGCCCTGGGCTCAAACCTGCGGTTCTACAAGTTCGTCAACGGCGAACGTTCGGCGCCGATCGGGCCCGACTTTCCGATCGCCAAGGGCGAGTGGCACGAGCTCTCGATCCAGTGCACGGGCAATCGGATTGAGGTCCGGGTGGACGGCAAGGAGGCCATGCCGGTCCTCACGGACAATTCGCATCCGACGGGCAAGATCGGGTTCTTCACCAAGTCGGATTCGGAGGCGAACTTCATGGATTTCCGGGTCGACTATCGGCCGTTGGAGACGTTGGCGGTGACCTTGGTGCGGACGACACTGGCGGACCAGCCGCGGTTGTTGGACCTGCAGGTGCTGGGTCGGTTGCCGGGTTCGGACAAGTTGCAGGTGATGGCGGCGAAAACGGCTTCGGATGTGGGACGTGCGGCGACCGAGACGGAGAACAAGGTGTGGGCGGAGAACCGGCCGTACTATGCGCGGACGAAGACGGCAGCGGTCGTGACGCAGCCGTTGCATGACCGGAACGGCGAGGTGCTGGGGGTGGTCCGGTTTGCACTGAAGCCGTATGCCGGACAGATGGAGGCCGCGACGCTGGCGCGGGTCTTGCCGATCCTGAAGGACATGGAGATGCGGATCGGGGCGTCGAAGGACCTGATGGAGTAGGGGAAGCGGAGGCGGGACTGGGATGGGCGTGTTTCGCCCGGAAGTTTCGTGGTCTTCGCGAAGTTGTCTGGCAGGCCTGATGCTCTCTCAGGCCTTATGAAAGCAGCCGTCTTCCTGGAGCGGGATGGGATCCTCAACCGATACGTGACCGGGCGTGCCTCACCGGGGATTCCACTGAGGCTGGAACAGTTCCAGGTGATCGAGGAGGCCAAGGCGTTGCTGCAGGGCCTGAAGGACGCGGGTTTCCTGCTGTTGGTGGCGACGGTGCAGCCAGCGGTTTCGCAGGGTGAACTGTCCCGGAACGAGCTCGACCTGATGCATCGGGTGCTCAAGCACAAGCTGCCGGTGGACGACATCCTCCTTTGCTGTGCGGATGATGCTTCTCATCCGTGCTACAAGCCCCAGCCCGGGCTCTTCATGGAGGCGGCCTTCAAGTGGGGGCTGGACCTCGATCGCTGCTACGTGATCAGCGACAAATGGCAGGATGCCAAGGCGGCCCAGGTCGCGGGTTGCACGTCGGTGATGATTGATTCTCCGTGGGTGGGTACGGATCACCACGACTTCGTGGTGGCCGACCTGGAGACGGCAGTGAAGAAGATCCTCGCGCTCACCGCGCATCCGGTCCACTGCGCCGCGGCGGGCTGACCGGATGGGGCCATGGACCCAGACAGGAGTTTTATTGGGGCGGACAGGATGGGCAGGATGGACAGGATCCGCCGGATGGGATCGGCGGACAGGATGTGTCTGATGTGATCCGGCGTGGGTGGAAACGATGGGAGGTGAGCCCCAAAAAGAAGTGGGGCTGTAGCAGGACGCCTCGTTGGGGTTGGGAGGGCGACGGGGACGTCGCCGCTCCGTTCATGGGGGTTAGGGAGCAACGGGGACGTTGCCGCTCCGGTCATGGGGTTTAGAGGGCGACGGGGACGTTGCCGCTCCGTTCAAGCGGCTGAATGGACGACGACCCCACCGACGATGGTGTGGGTGGCGAGGCCGCGCATGGCCCAGCCGTGGAAGGGATTGTTGCGGGACTTGCTGGCGGTGTCGGCGCGGTCGCAGATCCAGGAACGGTCGGGGTCGATGACGGTGACGTCGGCGACGGCGCCGATGGCGAGGGTTCCGCGGCCCTGGTCGAGCCGGAGCATGCGGGCGGGGTTGCAGGTGAGCTTGGCGAGCATCGCCGGAAGGGTGAGCCGCTGGGTGTGGACGAGTTGCATCAGGGACAGGGCGAGCTCGACCTCCAGGCCGACGATGCCGAATGGGGCCGAATCAAATTCCACTTCCTTCTCGGCCTCGGTGTGCGGGGCGTGGTCGCTGGCGATGATCTCAAGCGTGCCGTCGGCGAGGCCGTCGAGAAGTGCCTCGCGGTCGGCAGCCGAACGGAGCGGCGGGTTCATCTTCCAGTGGGTGTGATAGGCCGGCCAGGTGGGCAGGGGCACCGAAGTGAACCAGCGTTGGGCGAGTTCGCGGCCGTCGTCCTTCCAGAACTCCTCGCTGCCGGCGATGCTGGCATCGGTGAGGACAAAGTGATGGGGGCAGGCCTCGCCGGAAATGGGAACGCCACGCTTGCGGGCCTCGCGGATGAGGCGGACGGACGCGGCGGAGCTGAGGTGCTGGCAGTGGACGTGCGTTCCGGTCTGCTCGGCCAGCAGGATGTTGCGGGCGACGATCATTTCCTCGCCGACGGCGGGCCAGCCGCGAAGCCCGAGGACGGTGCTCCAGTAGCCCTCGTGCATGATGCCGTCGGTGACCAGGCCGTAGTCCTGGCAATGATCCATGACGGGAAGGCCGAACTGGCGGGCGTACTCGAGCGCCCGGCGCATGAGGTCATTGTTCTGGATGCAATGGCCATCGTCGGTCAGGGCGACGACACCGGCGCGCGACAGGGAACCGATGGGGGCCAGTTCATCGCCGGCGATGCCCTTGGAAAGGGCGCCGGTGACCTCGATGCGGACGACGGCATCGCGGGCCTTTTCCTGGATGAGGGCGACGGTGGAGGCGTTGTCGATGGCCGGGACCGTGTTGGGCATGCACACCACGGTGGTGAAGCCGCCGCGTGCTGCGGCTCGGGCACCGGTGGCGATGTTCTCCTTGGCGGTCTGGCCGGGTTCGCGGAGGTGGACGTGGAGGTCGATCAGGCCCGGGGAAACCACCTTGCCGGCGACATCGAGGCGTTCGACATCGGACGGGGCCTGCAGGGCGGAATCCCGGCCGATGGCCGCAATCCGGCCATTGGCGAGGAGGACGTCAGTGATCTCATCCCGGCCGACCGAAGGATCGATGACCCGGCCGCCGGTGAGAAGGAGGGCGCGCATGTGCGATGAAAGTACCGGCCTCTGGATTGACAGCGCAAGCGTGTCCCCTCAAAGTCGACCCACACGAAGCGGGTGTAGCTTAGTGGTAAAGCTCCAGCCTTCCAAGCTGGCTATGAGGGTTCGATTCCCTTCACCCGCTCCAATTTTTTTCAGGGGGTTGGGTGCTTCCGGGGAAGCTGGCAAGAAGGGGACTGCCGGCGGGATCGCGCCGACCAATTCAGGGGGCATTCCATGACCAAGAAGGCGTTGTTCGTCCTGTCGGGTGCGGCTATTCCGGCTTCGATGCAGGCTACGGTCCTGATTCTGGAACCGAACCTGACGATCACCCTGGGTACGGAGTTCATCGGGTTCAATCCGGAGACGGGTGTCTCCTCCGTGGGCGCTTACCCTCCGGGCAATTCTTTCGGTCTTGCCTATTCCTCCCAGTCGGTCGCCAAGCCTGCGGTGGTCGTCCCGGGTGGTTCATTGGGCGAGGTCTCCTACTACGAAACGCCGATTACATCCCCGCCAGGCGGGACGGCCAACATGGCGGTCAACTTCCCGGCCGGGGCGGACGTCGGGCCCGCGTCGTCGTGGCTGACCGTGGTGGGCGCGGCCAACCTGGACAAGCCCTCGGCGGCCAGCCAATTCCCTGCGGGAACCCGCGGATTTGTAGGACTTCGCAACCCGAATGGGGGCGGTTGGAATTACTCCTGGGCGGACGTTACCTACGGCGCGGATTCATCCCTGACCCTGCACCGGTTCGGCTACGAGTCCGAGCCCAACGTGGCGATCCAGACGGTCCCGGTCCCGGAGGCGAATACCGGTTTTGCGGCGGCGCTGGCTGCCGGTTCGCTGGTGGCCTGGCGGGCGCGGCAGTTGCATCGCCGCAACCGCAAGGTTGCCGCGTCCGAGCCTCAGGCAGCAGTCTGACCTGCGGACGTGTCGCGCGTGCTGGTCATTGCGTGCGACGCCTTGGAGTTGCGTTTCCTGAAGGGTGGGTCGGGCTCAATACCGCTCCCGACTCTGGACCAGTTGATCCAGCTTGGAACCTCCGGGACCTGCGTCCATCGCGGACCTGCATTGCCTGATTCGCTCTGGGGCGGACTCGCGGTGGGCGATCCCGACGGACCCTTGGCGCTTCCCGCGGCCGGTCGGCAAGGCCCGGATGGGAAATGGCGGCCTGCGTGGGCGTCGGATTGGAGGCTGACTCCGCCTTGGGCTGCTTCCGAAGAGCGCGACCGGCGATTCCTCCTCGTGAATTGGCCTGGCACTCATCCGATGTCGGGGTGGGGTGCGAACACCCGGGGCGTGTCGGATGCCTGGTTCCGGGATTCGACCCTGACGGACGGCGTGGTGCTCCCGGATGGCGGGGTTGGCGGAATTGCCGAACTGCGGGTGGCATCGGGGTCGCTGGAGCCAGGCATCCTGCGGTTGTTGCTGCCGGACCTGACCGAAGCCGAATGCGCTGCGGACGCCCGTACCGTGCAACTCGAACGGGCCGTCTGCCGGATGTACTCGGTCCTGAACGTGGCCGCGTGCCTCCTGGAATCGGAGCCCTGGGACGAGGCCTGGATCCGGATGCCCTTCCTTGCCGAGGTCGCGAAGCTGTTTGGAGCGTGCAGCGACCTGCATGGGCTGTGTGTCGGGAGTGAGTTGCGTCGTCGGTACGGCAGCGTCCTGGGGAATGCGCACCGACTGCTGGACACGGCGGTTTCCCAGTGCGTCGACGCGGCCGGGCCGGATGTGACGGTCGGGGTTTTCGGGGGGTGGCGATGGCGGCCTGCCGCTGGAGGTGCGGTCGGCCCTCTGGGTGGACTCGCCCAGCGCGGTCCGGAAGGATCGGTGGTGCTGTCGGGGCCGAGCATCGTGCGAGGAATGGAGGTCCCGTTGTCGGCCGGTGCTTGCATCGGGATGCTTCGGGGGTGGTGGAATGGCGGGTGTTGCCCGGCTGGTGGGGGATGGGACGGTGCGGGATGGGGCGGCTTCGGGGGAGTCTGCATCGGAATCGATGCGTGCTGGCGCGTTGGACGCATTGACCGCTGAAGGAGCGCTCGGACCGGGCGATGCAGAGGGTGTCGTGGCAGCACAACTTCTGGACCGTTCGACGGCCTGGTTTGACGCGCAGCGCCGGGCGGAGTCCGGCGACCTGGAAGCGGCCCTGCCGTCGCTCCTGGAGGCGTGGCGGCTTTGCCCCGAGTTCACGGGGCCGACGGTCGCGCTCGGAAACACCCTGATTCCCCAGGCGCGCCCCGACGTGCTGGCGCGCCTGGCCGACCTGCTGCTGGACGACGGACCCGGGGCACCGTTGCGGGCGATCGCTGCAGCCCGCTTGCTGGTAGCGGCCGGAGATCCGGCATCGGCCGAGCGTCTCCTGGCGACCTGTGGATTGTCAGCGGCTGATCCAGCGGGTTGGAAGGTCCGCGCAGAGGTGCATCTGCGTCGACGCGAGACGGCGGAGGCATTCCGGATCTTTGGCGAATGGGCGCGTTCGCGGCCGGGCGAGGCCGACGGATGGGTTGGGCTGGCCCGATGCTATGTGCAGGAGCATCGACTGGCGGATGCGCTGGCCGCGCTGGTCCACGCGCGGACGCGGTGTCCGGAGCATGGTGGTCTTCGCGAACTGGAGGTCGGATTGCGCGAAGCACTGGCAGGCGCGGGTGAAGTTCCGGGAATGGGTTGCGAACCATCGGCTGTGGTCGGACCCGAGGTTCTGGTGCGGTCGGAAACGCCGGGTTTCGTCCGGCCCGATCTCCCGCTTCGGCATCGGTTCCGGTTCCTACCGGGTGGGTGGCAGGTGCCTGAGGGAATGGAAGCCCTGGCCTGGCTCGCGGGAGATCCGGCGCGGATCGCTGGGTTCGCTTCGTGGGAGATCCGCGACGGGGTGTGCCGGTTGCGATGGATGGTCCGAGCCCGATGGCAGTCGGCGGGCATGGGGGCGGCCCGATTCCTCCGCGCAGTGGTCGATGGCATCCGCGCGTCCGCGCCCGCGATCCCGATCGTGGTCGCCTTGGACGACGGACCCTCGCTGGACGGTGTCCTGGTCGAAGCTGGGTTTGAGCACGTGGGCACGGACCAGATGTGGGTGTTCGACGACATTCCCGAACGGTTGTCGGCCTTCAACGCGCGTCGGGACGAGATGGTGCGGGCCTCGTCGTTGGCCGTTGGATGGAGCGTACGTGATGCCGTGGCCGAGGACATGGAATGGTTGTTCGGGCTGTTCTGCCGGCCCCGGCTGATGAGTGAGGCTCACTGCCGGGCGGCCGTTGCGAATCCAGTTGGGCGTATCGTGCTTGTCGTTGAGAAGGGAGGAGTCCGACAGGGCGCGGCGTTGTTGCGCCAGCATGGTCTGGAGGTCGTCCTCGAGGTGGAGAACGCGGATCTCCGGAGTCTCCGCGATCGTGCCGGGTTCAAGTTTGCGCTCTACCGGGAGATCGGCCGGCGGGTGATCGACTCGGGCGCGATGCGGCTTCGACTCACGACGAACAAGGATACCAATGGTCGGATCCCGAACTTCGTGGCGGGAATGGATGCCCGGATGGAAGGCGAGACAAGGGTGTTCCGGAGGGTGGGGTGAGCGGGGGGGTTCCCGCAGAGGCGCAGAGGTGCGGGGGAGAGGGGGTGCGGCGAGAATGGGGAACGATGCCGATGCCGATGGGAAGGGGAGGGAGAAAGAAAGGCCACAACCGCGGTGCGGTTGGATGGCTTGTTGGGAACTGGACCCAGGGTAGGCCTCGTACCTCGGCCAACCCTGGGCCAGGAGACGCAACGCCCTTGGCGTTGGCGGAGCGCGTCCGCGTCCTCGTGCGATGACGCCATCGACCCCGGTTCACGCCGGACTCACGTTCGCATTGCTCCCGTTGTTGTGTGATTCCAGGAGTTCAGCCAGCGAATGCCACGGTCACCGCGGTTCGATGGTGCGGGCGCGGAACCAGGCTTCGCCGGTGCCTACCGGGAGGGACCAGGTCTCGGAGTATTCGCCGGCGAGGATCTCTCCTTCGGCCATCGAGGACCAGGGCACCTCGTTGCTGTAGGTGGCGCGGGCCTCGAGGGCGTAGCGCAGGCCCGGGGCTCCGTAGACGACGAGCGTGGCGTCGTTGCTGGCTGGATCCGGTGAGGATTCGAGGACGAGGAGCGGATCCGCTCCGATCAGGACGAGGCGCCCGGAACGGGATAGGATGCTGTTGATATTCGAACCGGACTCCACTTTCGCGGCGACCGAGTCAGGCGTGACGCGGACGAGGGCAGAGTTGGAGGCCGGCAGGGCCGCGTAGCCGAGCGTGAGGAGCGGGCGGGCGGACAGGAGCGAGGCGCCGGGGCGGAGTTGGAGCCGGAACCCGGAACGTCCGCTGCCGAGCGGGACGAGGGTGGCGCCGCTGACGTCGGAGGCGAGGGAGGCGATGGCGAGGCTGGCGACGCGTGACTCGGGCAGCTCGAGGTCGAATCCGATTTCGGTGAGGTCCGGCGGGGCGTTGATCGAAAAGGGAATCGTCCCGGGATTGCCGTTCTCGACGACGCTCAGGCCGGCAGCGATGAGGAGGTCGGACGACGTGTCGCGCACGCCGACGGTGAACGAGGCGTCGGCGGAGAGCGGCGGCGTGGCGTTGTCGGTGACGCGGACCGTGATGACGTGCTGGCGACCGGCTTGATCGGGGCGCGGACGCCAGAGGAAGAGGCCAGAAGTCGCGTTGACGGAGGCCCCGGCGGGACCGGAGACGAGGCTGTAGCGCAGCGCCTGCGCCGGGCGATCCGGATCTTCGCCGATGAGGGTGAAGCTCAGGAGGCTTCCCTGGGTAAGCAGGCGGTCAACCGGAGTGGCGAGGGAGGGACGCCGGTTCACCTCGCGCACGGTGACGGCGAGCGTCGCGTCGGTGGTGCGGACCGGGGAACCGTTGTCGGAGGCGCGGACCAGGATGTTCCAGGTGCGCGGGCCGTCGGCTTCCGAAGGATTCCAGGAATATCGGCCGGAGGCGCCGTCGAGGACGAATCCGCCGGGGGCGCCGGAGACGATCGAGATGCTGACCTGTTGGCCGGCGTCGGGATCGGAGGCGGCGAGGGTGCCGGAGAGGAAGTCGAGTTCGTCGACGGTGGAGGCGAGACCGGCGGTGAAGGTGGGCGGTCGATTGCCGCCGACGGCCGTGGTCGTGGAGGCGTCGGCGATGCCGGCGTTGGGTTCGCGGTTGCCGGCGCGGTCGGTGGCGACGGAGAGGAAGGCGTAGGTGCGTCCGGGTTCACCTCGGAAGAGCGCGGAGGTGGCAGGCGTGTCCTGCAGCCACGGAGTGAAGGCGCCGTTGTCGACCCTGTAGAGGACGTCGTATCGGGCGATGCCGGATCCGCCGGTGTCGGTGCCGGACCAGGAGACCGGGAAGTCGACCGGGACCGTGGCGGGAAGGGTGTTCACGCGGCTTTCGGGGGCGGTGGTGTCGGCGACGACCTGAGGGGCTTCGCCGAAGACCAGTTGGTAGGTGCCGCCGGGGGAGCCATCGAAGAGGTGGAAGAGATTCGTCCGGATCGGGCGGAGGGAGCCGCCGCGGATGAAGCGGTCGGTGAGCCAGACGTTGCCGGCGGGGATCTCCGTTCCGTCGGGACGGACGACGCGGAGCAGGTCGCCAGCGTCCGCGGGTGCCTCGGCGCGGATGTAGGCCCAGCCGGAGACGGGAGCGAGGGCGAGTTGGTAGACGCCCGGGTTTCCGGTAGGCGTGATCTGGGCCGAGGTGACGGCCTGGACCGGCGCGTCCGAGCCATTGCTCAGGTAGATGCGGTCCGGGAGGACATCGGGATCCGGGGACTCATTGACCAGCATGTCCGGGCGGGAGTCGGTGTCCGGAGCACCGGCGCGGACGATGCGGCTGAGTTCGTGGATGCGGACATCGCGCACGAGCGAGAGGCTGCGGCCACCGAGGGCGTCCGTGTGCTCGAAGGAGGCGGCGAAGTTCGTGAACGAACCCTGGACCGACGAGGAGAACACCCAACGGGCGATTCGATTCGTTCCCGACGGAATGGCGCCGAGGTCGATGTCGAGCGCCGGGTTGAGCGGTTGGTCTTCGAGTTGGGTGGCAAGGGTCTTGAACTCGATTACGAGGCCCTTCGTGTTGTCGACGATCTGGGGCTTGCCGCCCTTGATCTGCAATCCGCGGGCGTTGCCGAAGCCGACGTTGCGGACCTGGAGCGCGAGCGAGTACGGGATGCTGGGCTCGACCTCGAGGGTGAAGGGATCGTCGGAGTACACGTCGCGTTCGTGGAAGTAATCCACGATCAGTTCCGGCTGCGGGTAGACCGTGATGGGTGCCTGGGCGAGCGGGATGGAGAGGTTGGTTCCACTCTGGCTGTAGGACAACGTGCCGCTGACGAGCAGCACGGTTGGGCCGTTGGTGGGCGCGACGTCGAGGCTCGGGATGAGCGTCCACCGCGAGCGACCGGTGGTGTTGGCGGCCAGGGTGCCGGAGCCGTCGATGCCCGTGAAGGCCTCGAGTTCGGCAGGGCGGATGCCGAACAATTCGGTGACGTTGGTGCCGGTGGGACGACGGATCTCGAGATTGACGAGGATCGAGTCCAGCGGGATCTCGGTGTCGTTCTCAACCTGCAGCGTGGCCCGGAAGGCGTCCCGGGTGAGCACGGCGGGTCGGTCGATCTGGAGGCTGACCTTGGCGCAGACATCGCGAGGAGGTTCATCGCCGGCGGCGGTGGCGGCCGGGCGACTCCCGGGCCCCAGAGCCCCGAGGTCCGGTGCGGGCCGGCACATGCGCCAGAAGGTCGTCATGGCCGACCAATTGAAGGGCACGCTCGGAAGGGTGGCGATGAACGCAGCGACCAGAGGACTCGCTCCCGGCTGGGTCCAGTACGGGATATCCCGGTATTCGAAGACCCGGGTATAGAGCTCCGAGTCATCGCATCCGAAGCTGTCGGTGGGCGAATTCCGGGCATTGAAGATCGAGAAGGGGCTGGCCCGTTGCTGGGGTGTTCCGCAGACGAAGCTCCAGAGGGCCTGCGCGGCGATCGAACAGGACACATCGTCGAATTCGTCGTCCGCTGCGGGTCCGGCCAACCGGTTGCCAGAGGTTCGGGCGGGACGGCGGATCAGGATGGGAACCTTGACCGAAGCGCCCCCGGGGAGGCTGCCGAGGTCGTTGACGAGCGGAGTGGCGGTGAACCAGGCACCGCCGGGGATGTCGATGCGGACCGAGTCGGCGGTGATGAGGCCGGCGTTGCGGACGGTGACCTCTACCTGGAACTCCTCGCCCGAGTATTTGCTGATGTCGATGGCGGCGGGCTCGATGACGACCACCGGGACGGGCACCTGCGTCTCGAAGGTGGACTCGACGCGGAGCGAGTAGCCGTCCTCGACGGTGGTGGGTTCCACGAAGAACGAATAGCGGACCGTCTCGCGCGGGAGGAAGGCGATGACGTTGGTGGTCGTTCCAGCCGTGACCAAGGCGGTCTGGAGGAATGGACGATGGCGATCGGCGGTGACGGAGACGTGGTAGTAGGCCTCGGTCAGGTTCGGGAACGAAGCACGGCCGTCGATCCCGGTGCGGTTGGTGCGGACGGCGGTGCCGGTGATGGCGTCGCGGAGGATGACCTCGGCGTCCGCGAGCGGAGGTCTGCCTTCGGCGAAGTAGGTGTATTCGTCCTCGGCGGCGACCACGAGGTCACCGATGCCGTCGGAGATGGCCTGGAACTGGGCTGGGACGCTGAGGACAGCGCGTTCGCTATTGAAGGCGATGGCGCTGGAGTAGCTGCCGAGGGGCAGGTCTGCGCCAGGGGTGAGGAGCAGCGTGACAGTGGCGTTGGAGCCGGGGGGCAGGGACTGCAACAGGGCAGGCGAGGACAGCGAGAGCCATGGCGAGGACGGGATGGCGACCGAGAGCGGACCGGTATCGATGCCGCCGTCGTTCCGGATGGAGAAGGCGACGGGCGTCTGTCGGCCGCGGACCATGGCTGCGGTGACCGAAACCGGTGTGGCGACCAGGCGCGGCACGCGGATCAACTGGCGGACGCGCGTGGTGAGGAGGCCTTCGGCACCTTCGGCGGCTCGGATCCGGATCGAGACGTTGGATTCGATGGCGGAAGTGTCGACCGCGGTGACCTGGATGCGGAGCGTGACATTGCCGGATCCGACGAGTGTGTTGGTCGTCAGCGTAGCGGATACCGACAGGCTGGGGTGCGAGGTCACGATCTCGGCGACGAGTCCGGTGAGGGGCAGGTCCGTGCGGTTGGCGACGAGGACCTCGGCGGTGGTGGATTCGCCTTCAGCGACCGTTATGGACGGGAGGGGGGCGAGGGCCATTCCCAGGAGGCGGAACTCATCCTGAGCGGGCGGCATCGCGGCGCCGGGATGCCCGGCGGAGATCTGGTACAGGCCACCCTCGGTTGGCAGCGGTTGGAAGACGGCACTGAACCGGCCATCGGGACCACTCACCACGGGAAGGGTCCGGGTGATGCCGCGGACGGCGACGTGGATGGTGACGGCGGAGAGCGGTGCGGGCGTGCCGTTCAACTTCAGCGCGCGGCCCGTCAAGGGCACCGGGCTTCCCGCGATGCCGGTGGTGATGTCGGTCTCGACGGTGGCGGTGTAGGCCGGGTTGACGCGGACCGAGCCTGGCGTGACGAGGAGGTTGTTCGATTCAAGAATTTCGGTGATGGCATTGCCGACATCGGTCTCGGCGACGAAGTGGTACGTGCCGGGTTGGTCGGGCAGGCGAACGTTCAAGGTCTGTTCAAACGAGCCGCCAGCGGCGAGCGGACCCGGGTAGGAGATCTGGCCCAGGAGCGTGTCCCCGCCGGCGTAGGCATCGGTCGAGATCGAGAGGCGCTGGGTGATGGAGCCGGCGACCGGTGTGGCGCCGCGGTTCTCGACCCGGATGCTGACCGGGATGGATTCGCCGCCGACGGCGTTGGTGGGGAACGAAATCGCGGCCACGACGAGATCGGGGCGGTCGGCGTCCGAGACCACGAGCGTGTCCGATCCTGAGGTGAATCCCGAAGCGGAGGCGGTGATGAGCACGGACTGGTTGCCATCAGTGGTGCCGTCGGAGAGGGAGGCGATGGGGAAGGTGGCCTGGCTCGATCCGGCCGGGATGACGACCGAGGCCGGGACGGTGGCTTCGGTGAGATCCGAGGAGACCAGTGTCACGGTGAGGGCCTGGGCGGTGGATGTGTTCCGGGAGACGGTGGCGGTCGTGGCGGGATTGCGACCCTCGGCAACGGCATCGGCCGCGATGCGGAGCGTGAGGGTCGGTCCGTCGTCGTCGGTGATGGTGAGGACGTCAGCGATGATGTCGCGGATGGGGAGGCGGGTGGTGGAGTCGAGGATGCTGCCGCCGATGGCGACGGGGCGGGGACCATCGGCGGTGGTGTTGTCGACGGTGCCGACCGGGATGGTGACGGAGGCCTGGTTGGCGGGGATGGTGGCCGTGTTGGGAAGGCGGACGGCGGCGGAATTCCCGGCGGTCGGCTGGATGACGAGCGCCCGGGCGGAGACGGGATTCCGGGTGAGCGTGGCCGAGGTTGCGTTGGCACCGTCGCCTTCGCTGACGGTGCGCTGGGCCAGGGTGACGGTAACCGTGGGGATGTCGTTGTCGGCGACTCCGACCGTCGAGGACACGGGCGGGATGCCCGGGGCGGAGGCGACGATCGAGTAGAGGTTGGTCCGTTCGACGAGATCATCCTCGATGGCCGAGATGGGGAACTGCGCTGAGGCGGCACCGCCGAGGATCACGACGGATCCCGGGGCGAGGATCTGGGCGGTGTCGCTGGCGAGCAACTGGACCACCAGCGGCGTAGCGGCAACCGGTGACCTTGAGACCTGGCCGGTGAGGGAACCCCCTTCGAGCACCTGGTTCGTCGAGAGCGTCAGGGTGAGCCGGGTCAGGTCGGCGTCGATGACTGTGAACGCGGCCTGCGCGGAGCGGAATCCAGCAGCCACGGCGGCGACCGTGACGGCCTGGTCGCCGTCGTTGAGGCCATCGGGTTGGACCGTGACATTGAAGGTCGTGGAAGCCTGACTGGCGGGGATGATGGCTCCCGAGGGAACGGCGAGTTCCGAGGGATCCGAGCCGGTGATGGAGATCGCCAGCGAGGTCGTCGTCGGGCCGTTCCGGGTCACCGTCGCGCGGACCACGGGATTGACGGCGTCTTCGCGGAGGCTCGACTGGTTGAGTTGGAGCGAGAGGACGGCAGGAATGTTCAGATCCGACGACTCGGCTCGGTTGTTGGTTTCGACGGCTTCCGCGAGGATGTTCGCGCTGTCGACGGACACGGCGATGCGTCCGGCGAGGTACGGGAAGGTGGGCGGAATCGTGAGGCTGTTGGTAACGCGGAGGGTACCGCCCGGAGCGAGGGTGGCAGTCTGCGAACGCTGGGCCAGGGCGGTCTCCGTGCCGTCCGGCGCGACGAACGTCAGTGCATCAAGCCAGGTTCCGGACGCGACGATGGCCCCGGCATTGGTGAGTGTGTGGATGACGTTGAAGGGGACGTCGGGTTGGATGGACCCGGGTAGGGTGACCTCCGACACCGCCAGGTCGAGGGCGGTTGCGGCGGTGAGCGTCGTGGTGTTGTTCGATTCGGCCGAGTCGTCGGCATTGAATTCCGCGATCGCATTCCCGCTGTCGATGGTGAGGAACACGACGAACGAACCGTAGCCGTTCGCGCCCGAAGGCAGCGTGAAACTGTGCGAGCGCGTGGTGGTGGCAGCGGGGGCGAGCGACGTGGGATGCGGCAGCGTGGTGTCGAGGATCACGACGCGCCGGCTGGCGTTGGAGACGATCAGCCGTTCATTCCATGGGCCGGAAGCAATGCGCGCACCGGCGTTGGTCGGGGTCCAGCGGAGTTCGATGGGCGATCCCGGGGCCCACGTGGACGGGGTGGAGCGGAGCGCGATGGCCTGAAGGTCCGGATAGGCGGACAGCACTCCGGTGATGGCCAACGTGGCGAGATTGTTGGCTTCCCCGGTTCCTGCGGCATTGGCTTCGCGGATCGTGCCGGTCGAATCGGCGAAGACTTCAACGATGAGCGGCCCGGTGGCGGCCGCGCCATCGGGGAGTTGCAGGGTGAGTTCGCGGCCGCGGGCCTGTCCGGCCGCCAGGGGGCCCGAGGTGTCGGCAGAGGAACTGTTGGCCACCACCACGCCGGTGCCATTCCGGACGAGGACCCGATCGGTCAGCGTGCCGGCCGCGGGCGCATTCCCGCGATTCGCGGTGGACCAGCGCACCGTGACTGAATTGCCCGAGAGGACGGGATCCGGCGAGGCCGTGATGGACTCGGGCACGAGGTCGGCGAGACTCAGGTTGCCGAGGAGACTTTCGGGCGACGGGGTCGGGTTCGAGACGAAGCGGAAGCGGTAGGTTGGCGGCGTCGCCGGGGTGAAGGTCGACGCGTTCGCGATGAAGTAGAAGTCGCCCGTGTAGGGAAGGGTGAAGGCGCCGGCCTCGGAATTGGCGAAGCTCTCCCAGAGCGGGGTGCCATCGGCACGGACCAGCCGGTGGTAGGTTCCACCCGCGAAGGCGGCGTACTCGACCACGTCATGGTAGAACGCCTGTCCGGCTGTGCCTTGGAGTCGACGGACGAAGGTGCCGAGCGACAGGTCGAAGCTGGCAGCGATGGTTTCTCCGGGCGTGATGGGAGGGGCGTCGGTGATGTCGCGGAATCGGAACTGGTACGCGGGCATGTCCAGGCCTGAGCCGTAGAGCGTGATCGAGTAATCGCCGGGGATTGCCTGCACGACCGTCGCGTCGAGCGTACGGCCTGCGGTGTTGAAGTACTGCCCCCCCGGTCCGGTGAGGCGGGCGTAGGCATTCCCGTTGGTCAGGTAATCGAACAACAGCACCCGGGGCTGGCCCAGCCGGAAGGTCCACGTGTGCGTCTGCGAGGGTTGCTGCAGTTGGCCGACGGCAACTTCACCGAGAGCGAGCGACCGGGATTCATCGACGACCCGCCAGAACTTGAACCGATGGACGCCATTGGTGCCGGTGTCCGGATGGCTGCCGCTGATCACGGTGGTTGCGCGTCCGGTGCGCGGGGCCGTGAACCGACCGCTGTACGTGCTCAGGTGAGAGAGTTCGATCCCTTCGTCGACCGGGAACTGGAGGTCGGCGTAGGGGGTCGTGGTGTACCCGGAGAATCCCAGCCCCTCGAAGAGGTAGGATTCACCGGCCCGCAGGTCCACCGAGTAGAACGTGGACATCGATGCGGGCGCGTTGGTCCCGGTGATCTCGTTGTTCAGGCTGATGGGGCGGGCGATCTGGAGGTCCCAGACCGCGGCTCGCAGGCTGGACGTCGTGTCGCTGTTGCCGTCGAAGGTGATGCGGTACTCGCCGGCGCCGAGCCGCAGGCGGGTGCTGCCCGCCGTGCCATCGACATCGCTCTGGCTGAAGTTCTGGCTGAGAATGCGGGTGCCCTCGAAGTCGATGCTGACGATGACCTGATTGGCACGGCCGATGGCGTCGAGCATCACCTCGCGCGCATCGGCGAGGACGAGGCGGAAGACCTTGCGCTGGCCAGCCACCGCGATCTGCACGTCGAACGGAGTGTTCAGCGCGATGTCGGGAACGGTCTCCTCGGGTGTGTTCCAGCGGAACTGGTTGGTGATGGACGCGGTGGTCTCGTCATTGAAGCCCCCCAGGACGAACAGGTATCGGCCGGACTCGGGCAATTCGTAACGGTCCGTGAAGGCGTCGGTGTAGTTCCACGTAAGGTACCCCCCGGACGGGCGGTACAGCGTGAAGGTACTGCGTCGAGGCGTTCCGCTCGTGGGCCCGCCCTCGAGGGTCCAGGGCTCGCCCCGGGTTGCGTTGAACCAGTAGAGCCGCGTGCTGTTACCGGGAGTGCGGACCTCGCTGAGCCACGCGTCCGGCGTCAAGGCGACGGCTTCGTCGGCATTCAGGAGCCGGAAGCGGTAGGGTTCAGCGGCGCCGGTGATGGCGATCTCGTACTCGCCGGGCTCGAGCTTCAGGATTTGGAGGTCCGTCCGGTTCACGGTGTCGGAGTCCCGAAGGCGTTGCCGGTCGACGCGGGTGCCGTGGCGGTCGCGCAGGGTCCAGAAGTGGGGGGAATTGAGGAGGCAATCGACGCCAACGAGCCGGGTGCCCGGGAGTTGGAAGCGGAAGAAGTGGACATCTGCGGCGGAGGCGGGGCTTCCGTCGATCTGTTGGTTGAAGCTGATCAACGGACCGTTGAAGGGTGCCGGGGGAACCGTGCCACCGTCCTCGGCGATGAAGCGGATCGTTCCGCCCGGCGCTTCCTCACCGATGCTCCCGCGCAGGACGAGGTAGTGACGTCCCCCTTGGACAGCCCGGTAGGAGATGGGGCTTAGGGCGGACGAGGTGACGCTGGTGAATCGGGTGTTGTAGAGGTTCCACGACGGCGTGGAGCTGAAGCCGGTCCGGTTGATCACTCGCACGTTGACCAGTTGGCCTTCGGCGAGGTCGATCGAGAAGACGGTGAGTGCAGCGGCGGGACTGAACTGGGCTTCGGATTCGACCCCCAGGGTTATGCCGGGGCTGTCTTCCATCGCCACCAGTCGGAGGCGGTAGGGATTGGTCCCATCGCCGTCGTCGGAGAGGACCAACTCCGCGGGTCCGGCTGGAACCTCATAGGGGCCGGGTTCGGTCCAGGCGCGGCCAGAGGCCAGCGTTCCCCACGCGCCGTTGACCGTCCAGTTCACCGGCGAAGACAGCAGCGAATCGAAGAGGAAGTGCTGGAGGGCGGGTTGGTTCCACTGCGCCCGCCGGACCTGGCCTGGGCTCGTGATGGCGCCCGAGAGTTCAGTTCCCGGGGTGTAGGGGATGATGACGGGATCGGCGCGACGGAGGACGAATCGAACGACGCCAGGCGTTAAGGGGTTATCGATGCGGCCGTGAATCAGGATGTCATGGATGCCGGAGACGCGAACGGTGAGGGGGCTGCTGTCGGAGAGGGATTGGTTCACCAGGGAGTTGCCCAACGGATCCGTGATGAGGATGCCGGCATTGCTTGGAAGCCCCGTGTTTCCGAGGTGATCGAGATAGATCCGCTGGCCGGCCGTCAGCGGGAGCCGGAGGTACTGGCTGCTGCGGCCGGGGTCGAGCGTGACCGTGTTGGTGGTGTCGAGGCTGGTCACGAGGCCCGCGGCGGCATCGAGGACGCGGAATCGGTAGCTGGGGGTCTCCACGCCGTTCGGGGTTATGACCAGCCGGTAGTCGCCGGGGCCCAGATCGGTCTGCCAGTAAGAGTCGGACCCAAAGTTGCCAGACGCCATCGTCCGCGAGCCGAGCAGGATCTGCCAGGTGGCCGTGGCGTAGGCAAAGTGATCGACGGAGATGCGTCGGGCGTCGGCGAGGCTGAATCGATGGGTGACCGTCTGGCCGGGGCTGGCGATGGCGGAGTCGACCAACGTCCCGAAGGTGAGGGGTTCGTCCCGTTGGAGGACCGGGAGGATGGCGAACCGGTGGGAGGGGTTGGACCCGGCCGCGCCGAGAGGTCCCTGGGTCAGGAGGGTATGGGTGCCTGTCGCGGTGGTCGCGACGATTGAGGAGTCATAGAACGACGAGGACCACAGCGTACGGCCGGAGGGCTCGATCAAGCTCCAGCGCGGGCGTTCCGCGGCGAAGCCGATGGCGTCGAAGGCGCGCCCGAGGATCTGTTGGCCGGCGTTGAGGTGGATTCGATAGGCGATGATGCCGTTGGGCGGCGTGTGGGTGTTGGTGACCGACTGGCCCAGAGTGATCAGAGGGCCTTGGTCGACATCGATGAGGCGGAAGCGGAAATTCGGTGTTTCGCGGGAAGGCCCACGGATGACGACCCGGTATTCGCCAGCGGGAAGGGTCTGGATCGAGATGGCTTCGGAATCAAGACGGCCGGAGGTGATCAGCCCGGTCGCGGATTCGAGGCGCCAATGGGACGGGTGGGATTCGAGGGAATCGACGAGTACCCGTCGGGTGGAGTTGATCTGGAAGCGGAACGTGGCGGTGGCAGACGGGTTGTTGATCGTTCCGGCAATTTCCTGGCCAAGGACCAGCGGGGAGTCCTGGTCCACGACAGGGACGATCCGATAGCGCCGGATGCCTTCGGGAGTATTGGCGTTGTTCGAGCCCGGCACCAAGGGCCCGGCGGTGAAGGCGACCCGGTAGATGCCGGACACCGGAGCGGTCCAGCGGTCGAGATCAAAGAAGCTTCCGCCAATCAAGCTACCGTTGATGCGGAGCGGTTGACCATCGGGCGCGAGGACGTCCCAACGCGGCGTGACGCCGCCATATCCGGAGAAGGACTCGGCGAGCATGGCGATGCTCTGGCCGTTCGTGAGGTTCAGGCTTCGGTAGACCGTGCGCGAGGAAGTGCGGTTGGTGAGCGACACGGTTTCATCGAGGGCGATGGGAGATGGATTGCCGGCATCGTGGAGGATGAAGCGGTACGAGTTGGTCGAGTTCGCCGTACGCCAGACGGTGAACTGGTAGTCGCCGGCGACGGCGGGGTGATGGGCGGCGACGCCGTCGTTGAGCAGTCCGGCGGGGCCTTCCAGGCGCCAGCGGTCACCGCTGTGCATCGCCAGCGGATTGACGCCGATCAGCGTCGGGGTCGGGAGGGTGAACCGGAAGCGATTGGTGAAGGGCCCGGCAGGTTCGATGACCTGCTCGGTGTCGAGGGACAGCGCCGGAGCTGGGTCGTAAAGCGGGGAATTGCCGAGAAGGGTCAGTGCGATGCCGTACGTGCCGTTGGTGGGGTTCCGGATTCCGCCGTTGACGATGATCTGGTGGGGTTCGGCGCTGCGTGCCGTGAATTCGAGCGGGGAGCCGAACGAGGCTACGCCGAGCGATCCGCCGAACGGATCCACGACGTGGACGTTCAAGGAGTTCAGGTTCGTCCGGCCGGGCACGGACAGGCGCAGCCGATCGCCGATGGCCGGCGTGAAGAGGTAGAATGCGGCTGACGTTCCCGGATCCAGCACGCCAGGCTGGGTGACACCGATGGGAAGAAGGCTCCCGGTCGGCAAGGGGACGAGGCGGAATCGATAGGGTCCGGTGGAGTCGCCGGAAGCGACGATGCGGAGGCGATGATTCCCGGCGCCGAGATTGAGGAGGGAGGCTTCGATGCCGTCCGATGCGCTGAAGCTGCGGGTGGCCGAGACGATGCCGAAAGGACCGGAAACGTTCCAGGACACGCTGTCGCCGGCTGCCTGGGCGTCGAAGTACAACTGGGTGGGTTGGGTGAGGTCGAACTGGTACTCATCGGTCTCGCCGGGCTGGGAAAGGCTTCCCGTGGTAGCTGGCTGGGCGAGGGCGGAGGCCACCCCGAGGATGAAGGCAATCAGGAATCCGGCGGCGCTGTGGTGCCATCGACGGTTCGTCTGCGTTGCTCGGTTCGCGCTCATGCAGTCCATTTTCAAAATCCTCTTGGGGATGCCAGAACCGCGCCATGCGCAGAAGTGAGAAGCACGGCGTGCGCCGGCTCCGGAAGGCGATCCCGGAACCCCTCCTTGGAGGGGGTGGTTGGTGTGCCGGAGCCGCCCTGACCATTCCTCCTCGGGATGACCGCCGGGCGCCGGGGAGGCGACGTGCAGTTCCGGATGTGGAGAGCTGGATCCGTGCGGCGAACCTATGGGTAAGCGGGGCTGGGGGGGAAGTGTCGAGTGGCCGAAGGCTCACCGCCCGTTGTCATCGGGGTGGTCCGTGACGGGCGGGCGCGGTTGGACAGCGCCTCTGCGTCGAACGGGGTGGCAACGTCCTCGTTGCCCATCCAAGAAGCTTCCATGGGGGATGAGGACATCGCCGCCCCGGTCGACTTCTTGAATGGAGGCAGAGTCAGGATGCTCCCGGCGGCGGCAGCTATGGCCTGGGCGAATCCAGTTCGAGGAGCAATGAGGTCAGGAACGCCGTGTGATGGACGAGGTCCTGGACCTGGACCCGTTCCCGCGTGTGCCAGCCACGCACGGGCGAGCGGAGATGGAGCTGGGCCTTGGCGGTCGCGGGAAACGCGGCGAAGTCTCCCGATCCAAGACCGATCTCCGTTCGACGCGACGCGATTCCAGCGTTGGTACAGAAGGCGTCGAGGTGCGCGAGGACGCGTCGATAAGGCTCGGCGGATTCGAGGGGCTTGGGGACGACGGCGACCAACCGTTCGCGCGGGTACTCGGTCTGCAGGTCGAGCGGGCCGTCGATGCACAGGCTGATCTCGAGGCCGTCGAACAGGTCGGCTTGATGGCGGGCGAGGTAACGCGCACCGCCGAGGCGGCGTTCTTCCTGGGCGGTGAACAGGATCACGAACTTCCGGTGGGGCACGCCCTTCTTCCAATGGTGTTCGTGGAGGTGCTCCAGCGCGGTAACGACCACCGCGACTCCCGATCGGTCGTCGCCGCCGAAGGACGAGGGGACGGTGCGATCCGACTCCTGGGCGTGGGAGAACTCCCCCGTGGCCTGCTCGAAGACCATCAGATCCGGAGTGGAGACGGGGATGGTGTCGATGTGGGCGTTGAGGAGGATGGCCGGTTGCGCGGCGAGGGCAGGCGAGGCCTGGAGGACCAGCGCGAGGTTGGCCGGTGTGTTGGACCCGACGACGCGGAGCGGGAGGTTGGTGGCACCCAGGGCGGCGAGGCGTGTGGACAAGGTGCGGCCGATGGCCAGTTCTTCACCGCTCACGCCGGGGATTCGGACGAGTTCGAGGAAGGTCTCGGCGACTCGGGCGCGTGCCGGGGCGTCGAGCAGATGGCTGGTGGCGTTCGTTCCGGCAGCGCGGACCGCGGCGGGCTGCGGCGGAACCGGCGCGGCGGATAGGAAGGCCGCGCTAAGGATGATTGCGATGGCTCGGGGGAACAGGTGCAGTTTCATGGGAGGGGTCTGCGGTCGTGTCGAAGTGCCGCGTTGGGGAGAAAAAGCAGTCTCACGCGGAGGCGCGGAGACGCGGAGGATCTTTTGGCTAGGGCTTGGGCTTGGCCGCGGGTGGGTTGGTCGTCGGTTGGGCTGTGAACTCGAGGATCCGCGACGGGACGAAGGCGATCCACACGTCGATGGAGGTGGCGTTCGTGGAGACCTGGAGACCGAATTGGCGCTTGTCATCGGATCCGCTCCAGCCGTTGCCGGTCACGTCGAGGCCAGTGGAGTCGATCGCCTTGGCGATGGTGAGATGCCAGCGCCGGCTGTCGGGCGGGGCGTTTGCGCCGACTTCGAGTTCCACCGTGCGCTTGCCGCCGTAGGCGTTTTCGCCCCAGGACGGCGGGCCAAGTCCGGTGATGCGGACCTCGGTTCCGTGGAGTCGGTTGGTCATTGGGGTGAGCGTTGTGCCGGCCTTCTGGATGGGGATGTTCCGCACCTCCCAGAGTTCGTTCGAGGCGAACCCGTGCCGCTGACAGAACTCGACCTCCATGCGCCAGGGTTCTCCGGAGGGCAGGGGCCAACGGGAGAATGCGACGAAGGTTCGATCCTTCTCCCAACCGTGGTTCCAGCTGTTGCCGTCGCCTTCATTGCCGGTCGCGTCGGAGACCTTGCGGACGTGGTACGAAACCCAGTTGGTCGTGGGTTGGCCGGCCTGACGTGTCGTGAACTCGAGCCGGGCCTTGCGGTAGGATGGGTCTTCCGGCTTTCGGTATTCGTCGGAGGGGCGTACCTCGAACGTCGCCAACGTGGCTTCGAGATCGCCGGAGATTTGCGATTGGGGCACGGGTTGCGCGACCAACGGCGGCTGGGCTTCCTTGGAGACTGGGGCAGGGTTGGGGATGCGGAATTCGTGCAGGAATTTGCCGTGGTTCCAGGGATTGTCGTAGATCCGGATCCGGAGTTCCCGGGCGCGCCGTGGGAAGATGGGAATGCGATGGGCCTCGTAGTGCGCGACCACAGGGGTCTTTCCGGCGGAGAAGCTCATGCCGCTGCCGTCGCCCGCGAAGTTGCCTTCGTCGTCCCCGACGAGGACGCCGTACGCGGGTTGATTGATGTTCGCTGGGGCCTTGGAGGCGGTGAGCCACACGCTGAGGACGGTGTTGCTGCCGGTCGCGTTGAGGTTTGGGGGAAGGTTGAGCTTCAAGCGTCGGGTCCAACTCTGCGGCAACCGCGAAGCCCACTGCTGCCACGGCGGGGTGAACGGATCGTAGTGGAACCGGCCGTGCTGGACCGACACGAGTTGGAGGGTCGTGCCGTTGGTCAGCACGGTCTGCTGGACCGGGAACCGCAGGACGCCGGGCCGGTTGAGCCAAACCAACAAGCCCACGATGGGAATCACCAAGAGCAGGGAGAGGATCCACCAAAGGCGCCGGGACATGGTGACATCGTGCCGGGGGCGGGAACGGATGTCGATGGGGGAGGCGGGGTGTGTTCCTGCCCCGAAGGGGCAACCGGTGACAGCCCGGGGTGGAACCCTGGGAACCACGCCACACGATGCCCTCCGTGCCCTGAAAGGGCACACGGAACAGGGTACGAGGGCGCACTGATCGCCCCGTTGGGGCGAGTTGTCGGTGGGGTGGGGTGACCCAGGGTTGCGCTCCGCTGCACCCTGGGCTGTCGCCGTGCGCCGCGTTGCGGCGAGGGTCGGGCACGCCTCCTGACGTCGTATTGGCTACGAGGCGAGGTGGATCACGGGCCGTCGCAGGCGGCGCCAGCGGCTTCGTGCTGGGCCAGTTCTCGTTCGCGGGCGGCGAAGGTTTTCCGGGTCTTGTCGATGGCGTAGCGGCCGAGGACGAAACGCAGGGGAGCCTCGCCTGAGTGCACAAGCTTCACGATCGCTTCGGCCGCGAGCACGGGATTGCCTGGTTGCTTGCCGTCGATCCTGGCGAGGTACTGGCCAAAGCGGGCGGAGGTGTTGGCGTAGTCCGGCAGCGAGGCGGCGGCGCGGGTCATGGAGCGTCCGACGAAATCGGTGCGGAAAGGGCCGGGCTCGACGAGCGTGACGCGGATGCCGAAGGGCTTGAGTTCCTGGGCGAGGGATTCCGTCAGGCTGGAGAGGGCGGCCTTGGCGGCACCATAGGCTCCGAAGCCCGCATAGTTCGCGATGGCGGCGGCGGCACCCATCTGGACGATGTGCCCGGACTTCCGTTCGCGGAAGTGGGGCAGGAGGGCGCGAAGGACGGCCGCGGGACCGAAGAAGTTGGTCTCGAAGATCGCGCGCGTCTCGGTGTCCGAGGTTTCTTCGACGGAGCCGATCAGGCCGCGTCCGGCGTTGTTCACGAGGACATCGACGTGGCCGAATTCCGCGATCGCCTGCTGGACGATGCCGGGGATGGTGTCCGGCCGGGTGACATCGAGGGGCAGGACGCGGAGGGAATCGGGGACCCGTGCGGCGAGGTCATCGAGGGCCGAAGGATTGCGGGCGGTGGAAACGACGAGGTCGCCCTGGGAGAGGGCGACCTCGGTGAGGGCGCGGCCGAAACCTGAGGACGCACCCGTGATGAACCAGACGCGCGGCGAAGCAGACGACATGGCCATTGAAGTGCCACGGATCCGCCGCGCCGCAAGCGCGCTGGACTACTTCCAGATCATGTCGGCCACCGTGCGGTTGGCCGGGATGAACGGAAGCACGTGCTCGGTGTACGGCGTGACGACGTCGAGGACGTAGGCCGTCTCGGACGCCAGCATGCGCTGCAGGGCGGCGCGGAGATCCTTGCGGTAGATCACGCGTTCGCACGGGACGCTGAAGCTCGTGCAGACCTTGACGTAGTCCGGATAGACCGCGGTGCGGGAATCGGGGTTGCCGAGGTAGGTATGGCCGCGGTTGCCGCCGTAGAAGTTGTCCTCCCACTGCACCACCATGCCAAGGTGCTGGTTGTTCAGGATGATGGCCTTGGCGGCGATCTTCTCGACGTGGGCGGTGGCGAGTTCCTGGATGTTCATCAGGAACGAGCCGTCACCGTCGATGTCGATGACCTGCTTGTCCGGACGGGCCACCTTGGCACCGAGGGCAGCCGGGAACCCGTAACCCATCGAGCCGAGACCGGCCGAAGTGATGAACTGGCGCGGGTGCCTGTACTTGTACCACTGGCCGGCCCACATCTGGTGCTGGCCGACGCCGGTGGTGATGATGGCGTCGCCGCCAGTGAGCTTGTGGAGTTCCTCGATGACCATCTGCGGCAGGATGAACTCCTCGCCGTCCTTGGCGTGGGGCTTGATGTGGTCGGAGTCCACGATCATTGACTTGCTCGTGTACTGGAACGGGGCCTTGGCCTTCCACTCCGCGATCTGCGCGTGCCAGGGCTCGAAGCGCTTCTGGATGCCGCCGCGGCGTTCGATCAGCTGGTTGATGCGGCGGAAGGCGTCCTTGACGTCGCCGTGCACGGCGAGGTGGGCGCGCTTGTTCTTGTTGTGCTCCGACTTGTCGAGGTCGATGTGGACGATGGTCGCGTGCTTGGCGAACTCGGAGAACGCACCCGTGACGCGGTCGTCGAACCGCACGCCGCAGGCGATCAACAGGTCGGCACCGTCCTTGAGCTTCACCAAGGGTTCGGCAGGCGACTTGCGCTGCACGTACTCGCCGTTGACCGCCCAGTTGGCGAACGCAGCACCGTGCATGCCCAGCCAGCGCAGCGAGAGCGGATGCTCTTCTGGGAACCCGCCGATGCCCATCAGCGTGGTGGTGACGGGGATGTTGCAGGACTCGGCCAGCTTGAGGAGTTCCTCGGACGCGCCGCCGGTGATGATGCCGCCGCCGACGTAGAGGACCGGGCGCTCGGACTTCTCGATCAGGCCGATGATCTCGTTCAGTTCGATGTCGCCGGCATGGATCTCGGCCTGGTAGCCGCGGAGACCCGCGATGATCTCCTCGCGCGTCGGCCAGACGGGCTGGGCCTTCTGCTGCTGGACGTTCTTGGGGAAGTCGAGGACGACGGGACCCGGGCGGCCGGACTCGGCGATGTAGAACGCCTCGGCGACGATCCGCGGGATGTCGTTGATGTCCGTGATGAGATACGAGTGCTTCACGATCGGCATCGTGACGCCGATCATGTCGGTCTCCTGGAACGCCCCGCGGCCGATCATCGCCTGCGGCACCTGGCCGGTGATGGCGACGAGCGGCGTGGAATCCATGAATGCGTCGGCGATGGCGGTGACGAGGTTCGTCGCGCCCGGGCCGGAGGTGGCCATGCAGACGCCGGCCTTGCCGGTGGCGCGGGCATAACCTTCCGCGGCGAACGAACCGCCCTGCTCGTGGCGGGGGAGGATCGTGCGGATCTTGGACTTCGTCAGGGACTGGTGCAGTTCCATCGAGGCTCCGCCGGGATAGGCGAAGATGACCTCGACGCCAGCCCGCTCGAGAGCCTCGACGAAGATGTCGCGGCCGAACATCAGCGGCCCGACTTCGCGCTTGGATTCAGGATTCGGTTTGGCAGTGGCAGTGCTCATGGTGTCGATCTTCTTTGCTGCTGGCGGCGCTGGTCGTGGCCAATAAAAAACCCACGGCCCTCGCAGCCGTGGGTTCTTGTGAAAGCGTTTTCAGGCGCGACAAGTTCCCTCGGCGGTGGACCCGCCTACTACGAGGAAACCTACAAGCTTCGCGCACATTCTGTGTTTTAAATGCCCGGGCGGGGGGCGCGGGTCAAGGCTGCACTTCGGGAGTTCCGAGTTTGAAGATTCAAGTTTCAAGCGGGAGGGGCAACGGGGCTCCCGTTTTGGAGGTGCGAGTTTCAAGCGCGGAGGGAAGTGGTTTTACAATGCCGTGTCGCATATGCGACACGCGGACGTGAATGGCGGCTGATCGGGGTGGGGCGTGGTGCGGTTTGGGGGACGGCGGAAGCGGGCTTGAATTTGCCCGTTCAGCCCCTTGACCGTGAATGGCGGGACGTGATTGGCTTTGCGCCCTGCGCCGGTGGAGAGGTGGCCGAGTGGCTGAAGGCGCTGGTTTGCTAAACCGGTTTACGGTCAAAAGCCGTAACGGGGGTTCGAATCCCCCCCTCTCCGCCATTCTTCGAAGCACAGGGTCTCCTTGGGGTTGCGGTTGGCATCTCTGCATTCTCTCCAAACAGACTCTAAGCCTTATCCATGCGGCAGAATTCTCACGCGGAGCCGCGGAGAGCGTGGAGAGAGGGTCAGGTCCTCAACCTTCCAACGTTGGACGTCATTGACCAAACGGTGACTACTCAGCCTTCCATCCAAGTGTCCTTTCTCCGCGTCTCCGCGTCTCCGCGTGAACCTGTCGCCGCTTTCAGTCGCATGGATACGGCTAAGAAGCGGAGCCCGCTGTTTGTCATTTCCTGCGGGACTGGCGGTTGGTCGTTAAAAAAGTAACGCAATGCCCTTGCGCCCCGGCCGCGTTCCGTTAAAACAGTAACGCACCCTCCAAGGACGCCCATGCCAGACCCAGCTGAACTCTCCCGCCGCGAACGCCAGATCATGGATGCCGTCTTCGCCCTCGGCGAAGCGACGGTGAACCGCGTGGTTGAAACCATCCCGGATCCGCCCACGGCGATGGCCGTGCGCCGGATGATGCACATCCTGGAGGAGAAGGGGTACCTGAAGCGCCGCGAGGAGGGGCGCGAGGTGGTGTATCTGCCCCGCGAGACCAAGGCGAAAGCCGGGCGAAGCGCATTCGAGCGGGTGCTGGAGACGTTCTTCGGCGGGTCGTTGGAGGAGGCCCTCGCGGCCCATCTCGTGGCACGCAAGGACGGGATCAGTGCCGAGGAGCGCGACCGGCTCATAGCGCTGATCGAGCAGTCGAGGAAGGAGGGGCGATGACATGAACCGCGTGATCTTCTCCCTCACGGCGCTGTTGGGCGCGCTGATGCCGCTGGTCTTCGATTCCGCGTTGAAGGGTGCGGCCCTGCTCGGGATCGCGGCCTTCTGTGCGCTCCTGCTTCACCGCGCATCGGCGGCGACGCGGCATCTGGTTTGGTTCGTGGCGATCGTCGCGCTCCTGGTGGTGCCGGTGCTCTCCGTGATGCTGCCGCAATGGCGCGTGCTGCCGGGATGGGTGGTGGTTTGGCCGCTGAACGCGGCCGCGGGCGAGGTCGGGGGGCGGGTGCTTCCAGCGGAGGCGGCCCGCAGGCCTGGCAACGTCGTCGTACCTCCGCTGACAGGGACACACCCCGCGAACCTGACTCGATCCGCAGAGTTGCCCGTAGAGCCGGTGTCGCCAGCCCTGGCGGGGGCATCCGATCCCGTGCGGACGTGGCGCGATTGGCTGGCGCCGGTCTGGGGCGTGGGCTTCACGATCCTCGCGTTGCGTCTCATCGCGGCGCATCTGCTGCTCCGTTGTGCGATGCGGGGCTGCCGGGTGGTGCGGGCGATGCCTGGCAACGCCGAACCGGGCCGCCTCGCCGCGCATTTGGAGGCCGCATGTGCGCAGCTCGGCATCCGACAGCGCGTGACCCTTTTGCTCGATGACAGGCGCACGATCCCCGTGGTGTGGGGCGTCTTTCGACCGCGGTTGCTGTTGCCGGGGGAGTCGCTGGAATGGGGTGACGAACAGGTCCGCTCGGTCCTGTTGCATGAACTGGCGCACGTCCAGCGCCGGGACACCCTCGTCCAATGGCTGACACAGATCGCCTGTGCGCTGCACTGGTGGAACCCCCTTGTCTGGCTCGCAGCATGGCGACTGCACGCCGAGCGCGAGCGCGCCTGCGACGACCTCGTGCTGGCGAGTGGAGTCCGGCCGTCTGCGTATGCCGAACACCTGCTGCACGTCGCCACGAAGCTCTCGCCCGCGCGATGGACGGCGGCCTGTGGGCTTGCGATGGCGCGCAATTCATCGCTCGAAGGACGCCTGCTGGCCGTCCTCAGCCAGAAGCTCAACCGCCGCGGCACCACCCGCGCGCTCGCGGCGACGACCCTGGCCATCGGCACGCTCATCGCCGTTCCGCTCGCGATGCTTCGCGCGGCGGATGAGGGGAGTCCGCTGACCCAGGCACGTGGGCTGAACATCCACGTCCTCGCGATGGAAGCGCCCGCCATGAAGGGCAGAGAGACCGGTCTCCGTGCAGATGCTCGGACGGTGAAGGCGCGCGGGGAGATTGCGAAGCTCACGCCGGATGCGCTGCTGGGGACGTGGCGCGGGACGGTGAATCAGGAGAAGCTGATGCTGTCGTTCCATCGGCCGCCGGCGGAGCAGGGTGTGCAGTGCGACATCTACTTCGGCGAGGCGACGATTGGCGCGCTGGCGAGGTTCGTCATCGCGGAGGATGGTGGGTCGGCGGAGGTGATCCAGCACAGTGCCGGCGGAGGGATGAAATTCGGGACGCTCCTTCCGATCGAGCCGGGCAAGTTGAAGCTCGAGCTTTACGGCCGACAGAAGGGGCAACAGGAGGTGATTCTCGTACGCGTCCCTGAGGGCGCGGCAACGGAGCCACGACAGGAGGGGCCGCGAGAGCTCTTCAAGATCTGGAAGGCGTCCACGAATGAGGATGGCACAATTCCTGGCGCGTTCATCGACTCGCTCGCGACGGAAGTGCGGGCATACGTTAGAGCCTGTCCCCGGAGAGGCTGTTTTCAGAGATTTTTGATTAGAATCAGGCAGGCTTATCTAATACATGCCTAGAACTGGTTGAAAATGGCGCGGTCTGGTGCCGCCATCATCGCTTTGACGCTGGCTGCGCCGGCGACGGAGACACCACTCCTATACCTGGTCTCCAACTCCGCGGATTCCTGCTCCTTCAGGCTGCCTTGCGCATCGGAATTCCTCCATCACCCCTCTTCGGCTTCTTTGGCTTCTTCTCCTCCTTCGCCACCTTCATCCGGGCCAGCACCCAGAGGTTGTGCGTCAGCACGCCCCACATCACCGCTCGCTCTCGGTGCTCGAATCCCTCCGCCCTCATCGGCGCTCCCAGGAATCCGTTCTTCAATATCCCGATCCGCCCCTCGGTCTGTGCCCGGCGCTTCTGCATCGCCGCAAACTTGCCGTCCTTCATCCGCTCCTTCAGTTCGGCCGGCTTCTTCGGGCACGTGCCATCGAAGGTCTCTCCCTCCGTCAGCTTCTCGCTGTTGGCTTCGCTGCTGAATCCACGGTCGGTCACCGCTGCGCCGGGCTTCCTGCCCATCACGCTCCACATCCGGGTCAGGCTTCGGAAGAGAAGCTGGCTGTCCGCCGGCGCACTGGTACGGAACAGTTCGGCGTCGATGATCAATCCCTGCGAGTTCTCTGCCACCAGCAGGGTGTTGCCGAACTCGACCTCCGCCCCAGCCTTTCCCCGCACAACCACCCGGACATCCTGATCGTACAGGCTGAGCATCTTCCCCGCGTTGGGTACGGGACGCTCGCCAATGATCCGCTCATGCGCCTGCTTCGTTGCCTTGGGAAGCAGTTCCAGCATCTGATCGATGCGCCGCAGCACCTGCTCGGCCTGTGGCCTTGTCCACTTGGTCTTCTGCCAGTTCGCATCAAGCAGATCCCGGTGGCGTCGCGCGTGATTCTGCACCACGGCGGTGAGCTTCTTCATCAGGCGCAGGATCCGCTTGCGCTCCTTCTTGGAAGCGGTCCCGCGGCCCCTGCGGCTCATCTCCATGCACAGCGAGTTCATGCGGCGCAGGAAGACTTCCGGCGATTCCATCCGCTTGCACAGGCCCTGCTCCCGGATCAGGCGTGTCGCCTTCATCAGGGTGCGCACGCCGTCACGCAGGAGAACCCAGTCGATCGGGAAATGGATGTTGGCCTGGACGCAGGTGGTGTCGAGGAAGACGGCCTCCAGATCCAGGGGATTGGGCAGTTGGAGGGTCTTGGCTCCCGAGGAGGCTAGGATGCGGATGATCTCTTCGTGCACCTTGCGCATGGACTCGGCTGGCAGCCATTGGGCGAAGCGCTGGAGCTCACTCTTGGAAGGGACGCGGATGCGGTCGACGGCGTCGAGGTGACAGAACCATTGGTAGAGGGGGCTGCTGGCGAGTTGGCAGGAGAAGCCGCGGAAGTCGTCCTGAACGAGGGTGCGCAGGATGTTGCATCGGAGGGCGCGGCAGGAGCGTTGTTGGAAGCGGGCTTGTTCGACAGCGCTTGGGGTGGTCTTGGAACGGGCAATCCATGCGTCCAGGGCGAGCTGGACGAAGAAGCGCTCCAGACCGGAGTCGCTGAGAAGGGTGTCGATATGCTCGAGCTGGCGACGCAGGGCGAGGTAGTCGACATTGCCCAGAACGTTGGGAAGCCGGGGTCTGAGGTCCTGAGGAAAGGGAAGGATCCGGCTTGGCATGCGGCTAGCGTACGGGCTAGCCGTACAAAGGCAAGAAACCAATCAGGAAAAGGCGAAGAAAATGGCATCCGAATATCCGATCAAGGTGCAGGGAATCCGATCCAAGGGACAGAAGGAGAGGCTCTATGTGAGCGTACCGATGGCGCTGGCGGCGGCGATCGGGTTGGAGTCTGGAGAAGAGGTGCAATGGGAACTGTTGGACCGGGGCGAGCTGCACTTGGTACGGCCCAATGCCGGCACTCCAACCACCACCCAGAAATCGCCGGCACGGGGCAAGGGACGCTCATAAAGGGTCAATTTCCCGGCTTGGCAGGAAATCAGGCCGTTATCGAGGACTTGCCGATGAGCATTCCGTCAATGCCCGCTTGAGCGATCCCTACTTGGGGACAGGCTCTACGTTAAGGCGAATCCCACCCGGTCCAGCGCGATGGATCTGCCGAAGCTGCTGCCCCGCTTCGTCCCGTCGCGCAACTGGACGCAGGCGGAAGCCATCCAGTTGCTGGACGATGTAGCTTACTACGCTCCGGCCCTTCCCTTCACGCGGGCTGGAACTGCGGTGAAGGCAGGTGAGGCGAAGCCTGGGCCGGGACCTGCGATACTACCCGAAAACCCATCTGTCCCGGGGAGCTTTCCGGCGGAGGAGTAGGCTGGCGAGGAGGTGCCGTGTCCCAACGGGACAATGCATCCCAGCCCGGGGTGTAACCCCGGAGAAAAGATGGTGTATAGGATTACGTTCTGAAGGAACGCCGCATATCCCCGGGGTCATTGGTCAACCTGGATGCGGCGTTCCTTCAGAACGCATGCATGGCATCGTGTCGGATTCCAGGGTTTCACCCTGGGCTGGCATGCGTGGCCCCGTTGGGGCCGACATCCCATGCGCTGTTCGGCCTGACTCACGCCAATCCCCTATGCCGCAATCCCTCTCCAACATCCTTATCCACCTGGTCTGGAGCACCAAGGACCGTCACCCGTGGCTGAAGCCTGGCATCCGTGAGCGAACCCATGCCTTTCTTGCCGGGGCGGTACGCCAATGTGATTGCGAGGCGTATCGTGTTGGCGGTGTCGTGGATCATGTTCATCTCGCAGTGCGGCTATCGCGAACACTGTGCGTGGCGGACCTCGTAAGGGAGGCTAAATCCGCCTCCAGCAAATGGCTGAAGACTCAGGATCCCGCCTTTCACGACTTCCGCTGGCAGCTCGGCTACGGGGCTTTTTCCCTTGGGATGAGGCACAGGGAGGTGCTGTTTCGTTACATCGACAATCAGGATAGGCATCACCGCACGCGGACCTTTCAGGACGAATACCGCGACTTTCTGAAGAGGTACGGGATCGAGCATGACGAACGATATGTGTGGGATTGAACGCAATGGCGCGTGGCCCGCAGGGGCCGCCTCCATGACGCCTTCCGACGTGCCTGCGGATGTTCCCCCAACCGGTATCGGAAGGAGCATGTGCACCGAGGGGGCTCATCCTGACACTGCCGCCGGGTCACGCGGGGCGGCAACGTCCTCGTTGCCCTCCGGGGTTCATTCCCAATGGCGACGAGGACGTCGCCACCCCGTTCCTTTTCTCAAGCAGGGACCGTGTCTAATGTAGCCTGAACCGGGTTCAGCGGGGGCTGCCGAATGCGTGCAGGGTGCGGTCGGTGCGGATGAGGATCATCTTGCCCACCAGAGCAGGCGTGGCGGTGGCGCGTTCACCGAGTGCGTGTCGGTCGAGGACGACCAGGCTGTCGGCGTCGGCGTCGATGATGGTGACGATGCCCTCAGCCGACACGAGATGGATGCGGCCCGCAGCGGCGACGGGAGACGCGTAGAAGTCCGTGAACGTGACACCGGGCTTACCAAGGCGTTCGTCCTGATAGATCGGTCGACCGGTCTTCGCCTCGTAGGCGGAAGCGAGGCCGCCCGCCTTGATGGTGAAGAGGCGTCCCCGATAGAGGAGCGGCGAGGCCGAGTAGGGGAGGCTCCGGGTGCTCAGCCAGACGAGGTGCGACTTGGTGATGTCTCCCCGCCCGCAGGACTGGATTGCGAGCACGCCCTTGCCTCCCGGCGGACGGTCCGGACCGGGTGCCGGAGGGGCGGCCGGGAAGAGGTCGGACGACACGCCGAAGCTGCCGGGATCAGGCTCCTTCGGGGATGCCGAGAACGAATCATTGTCACCAATGTTCGAGCTGGAAGAGAACAGGATGCTGCCGTCGGCGGTGGCTGAACTCGTGGCGACTCGGGAGGTTCCGTTGTAGTACCACTTCTGCTCTCCGGTGAGCGGGTTGTACGAAGTGAGCGAGAGGGAACCGGGGACGATCAGTTCCTCGCCCTTGCTGTGGACCCAGTGGAACGGCGTGGACCGGCTGCGGCTGAACTGCGATCGCTCCACGCGCCAGAGTTGGCGCCCGCTCGATTTGTCGCGGGCCTCCAGGAAGGAGTCACGGTCGCGATCGCAGACCAGGATGAGGCTTTGACCGATGAGGATTGGGGAGGCACTGGCTTCGAGGTCTGGCCGGGCGAGCGGTTGGCGCCAGAGTTCCTGTCCGGAGAGGTCGTAGGCGATCAGGCCGAAGGCTCCAAAGAAGACGTAGACCGAGGAACCATCCGTGACGGGCGTGGGCGTGGCAGGGCCCGGAGTCATGGGGTCCCAGGCCTTGAGCGGCTCGATGGGAGCTTCCCGCTTCCAAAGCACACGGCCATCCAGGCGATTGAGGCACAGCGTGACCAGGCGGCCGCCATCGGCTCCGGTCAGGAACACCTTGTCGCCGGTCACGACGGGCGAGGAATGGCCCGATGGAAGGACAACGCTCCAGAGCTGATTGCTGGTTTGACCGAGTCCGATGGGTGGGCTGGCGGTTTCGGACACGGCAAGCCCCCGGGGGCCGCGGAACTGCGGCCAGTCCTCAGCGTGGCAGAGCGGTGTGCCGACCACGAAGAGGGTGAGGAGCAGGGATCGGAGGATCATGATGCGGGAGGGTGAGCGGGAATCGGTAGAGAGTCTATCGGGAGCATCGGGGCTCGGCGATCGCGGAGACGGATCATCCGATGGGAGGCAGTCTGACGCTGCGCTCGGAACTGGTGGGGCCTGTAGGCCGCGTGCCCTCACGCGGCGGATTTCCCGCTGGAGAGGTGAACACCACGGAACGTGGCTTGACAGCTGCCTGCATCCGTGGTTTCTGTCATGGCAGAAATGGCTGATGAACGCAAATTGAGCCCGGTCCAGGAAAAATTCATCCTGCACTGGGGCGAGATGGGGACCCAGTGGGGTGTCAACCGCACCGTCGCCCAGATCCATGCGCTCCTGTTCATCTCGCCGCGCCCACTCCATGCCGAGGAGATCACCGAGACCCTCGGCGTCGCCCGCTCGAACGTCTCGAACAGCCTCAAGGAACTCCAGGGCTGGGGCATCGTGAAGCGCGTCCATGTCATGGGGGATCGACGCGATCACTTCGAGAGCCTGAAGGACGTGTGGGATCTGTTCCGCACGATCGCGGAGGAGCGGAAGAAGCGGGAGGTGGATCCAACGCTGGCGGTGCTTCGGGAGTGCATCGCGGAATCGACCAAGAACAAGGCGTCGGACAGCCATACCGAGGCGAAGTTGCGGGAGTTGCTGGGCTTCTTTGAGACCACAACGGGTTGGTACTCGCAGTTGCGGGGATGGTCGCCGGCGGCATTGTCCCGGTTGGCGTCGATGGGGGACAAGGCGCTGAAGATGCTCGGTATCGGGGCCGGGTGACGGGGTGATGTTTTTGGGGTACGGTTCGGGATCAACCAGACGACGGAACACACGGAACGGACACGGACTCGGAAATTTTTTGAACGGAGGTTTCTGTGAATACTGAAATGAAAGTTGATTGTGGAGCAACTGTTGGAACACGCGGTCGCGTCGCCTTCGATGCCCTCTGTCCCGTCTGTTCCGCCCTCCGCAACCGATGGCACCCCGTCCTCGCCCCACGAGGGTTCCCGTTCGTGCCGCTTCAGGATCCAGCCGTCTCCCGCGAACTCAACCTCGCCCCGGGCGAGTTGCCCGGGGAGATCCAGCTCCTCCTCGCGGATGGCCGGAGACTCGGAGGGACCGATGCCATGCTGTACCTGGCGAAGCAGGTCGGATGGCTGGCACCGTTCGCCTGGGTTGCCGAGCTTCCGGGAGTGCGGGGCGTTGTGGACCGGGCGTATGCCTGGGTTGCGCGAAATCGGCATTGCCTGGGCGATGCCTGTCGGGCGCCGCTGCGTAGGCGGCACCGGGGGCACGAGGCCTTCTTCGAGGCGCCGTGAGCCGCATCCACGCATTAGGATTCTCACGCGGAGCCTCGGAGAGCGCGGAGAGATGGGCTAGCGTCGTGGCAGGGAGTTGCCAGTTCTGAGGCCCTGCCTCGTGACCGTCCGTTTGGGCTACGCCGGAGGCGTTGAAGCGGCTAGCCCGGGGTCGCGAAGCGATACCCCGGGAACCTGCGGAATGGATGACCAACCCTGGAGGGGTTGCAGAGGGTGGGGGTCTTCGCACCGCCTCCGGGGTGCGTCCCCTCAACCCACCCAACCCCGGGTAGGCGCTCCCGCGCCAACCCGGGGCTACCGGCTTCAACGCCTCCGGCGTAACAGAATCTGAAACGGGCCCCGGACGGACGACAGGGGCACGACGGTAGGGCCCAGTTCCGTCCTGTAGGCCGCGTGCCCTCACGCGGCGGGTTACGGATCATCGCCGGGTGGGGGCACCCGGCCTACAATTGAGGTGCGGGATCTGACACGCCGGGTGGGGGCACCCGGCCATGTGCGTTAACCTAAAAAATCTACCAAAATCCCCGTAAAGACAACAATGTCGCGTCATGGCCTCCGATTTGGACGCGCTTCCAGAAGAGTGGGACATCCTCGCTACCTGGCTTCCCGCCAATCTCGACACCCTGGCGCGCGAGCATGGTTTCATGCGCAGGGCACGCGGTCTTCAAGAACCTGCCCGATGGCTTCGGCTCTTCTTGATGCATGTTGGCGGTGGACTGTCGCTCAAGCAAACGGTCACACGCGCCTCTGAACTTGGACTCGCCGACGTCAGCAGTGTCGCTCTCTTCAAGCGTCTGAGGGTTGCCGAACCCTGGCTGCAGGCGCTGACCTCACACCTGCTCTGTGCCCAGCGCCGGAGCCTCGGAATCTGGGCCGCCCGGTGGAGTGGTGGGATTCGGGTTGTGGACGCCACGGATGTCAGTGAACCGGGCGCGACCGGAAGCTCATGGCGCATCCACTATAGCGTGCGGTTACCCGAGTTGGTCTGCGATCACTACGAGCTCACCGACGCCAAAGGTGGAGAGAAGCTTGGACGATTTCCAATCAAGCCCAGAGAACTGGTCTTGGCCGATCGCGGCTACAGCCATCGCGCTGGCGTAGCGCATGTTTTGGGTTCTGGTGCTGATGTGGTGGTGCGATGGAACCATGCGCTGTTTCCACTGATTGGGCAGGATGGCAAACCGTTCGAAGTGCTTCCAAAAGCCCGCAAATTGAAGGTTTCTGAAGAGGCCGAGTGGCCCGTGACATTCGAACACGGAGGCAAGCGATACAACCTGAGGCTATGCGTTCGTCGTAAAGGGCGCTTGGCAACCGACAAGGCGCAACGAAAGGCGCTGCGGAAGGCGGAGAAGAATGGAACGAAGGCAAACGAAGCGAGCCTGGAACTGGCTGAGTACATTCTCGTACTGACCTCGGCGCAGGCCGATGCCCTGACGACCAAGGCGGTGCTGGGGATCTATCGAAGCCGGTGGCAGGTCGAGTTGGTGTTCAAGAGATTGAAGAGCCTCTTGGGTTTGGGGCATGTGCCAAAAAGCACAGACGCATCCGCCAGAGCGTGGATGCAGGCAAAGATCCTAACCTCACTGCTGATCGAGAGGGTGCTCCTGGAAGCGGAGCTTTTTTCCCCCTGGGGAGACACCCGAGGAGAATGAGAGTCGGTGGCGGGCGTTCGTCGAGGTGCGCGACTCCGTGTTGTCGATCTTGGCGCCGGCGATTCCGCTGCGACATCTGTTGTCAAATGGTCGGCGCATTGCTCGTCGACTTGCAGACATCCAACGCAAGCGGACTCGGCAACTTGTCGGCATGAAGGCTTCGATCGATGGAAAATTAGGTTAACGCACATGGGGCACCCGGCCTACAAGCCCCCGCGACTGGCGACTGGGAACTGGGAACTTCCCAGGCTACGGCTTCAGGCTGGCGCGGAGGGCGTCGCAGAAGCGGTCGAGCTGGGCGTCGGTGTGGGCGAGGGAGAGGTAGAGCTTCGTGCCCATGGGATTGAGGAAGATCCCGTTCCGGATGAGCCCGAGCATGACGGCGCGGCCGAGGACGCGATCGGTGGCCAGATAGGAATCGTGATCGGTCACCGGCCTGGAGGTGAAGGCGAGTTGCGCGATCGGTCCGTCGCCGAGGATCTGGGCGGGGACGTGGAGTTCGGCGAGCGTGTCAGCGAGTCGCTGGCGGAATCGCCGGCCCAGGGCGTGGAGGTGATCGTGGGTACCGGGTTGGCAGAGGAGATCGAGCGTGGCGAGGGCGGCGGCGCAGGAGACGGGGTTGCCGCCGGTGGTGGAGGCGGACCAGGCGTATCCAGGCCCAGGCAACTTGTGCTCGTTGACGGCGTCCATGATGTCCGCCCGGCCGGCGTAGGCACCGATGGGGAATCCGCCGCCGAGGGCCTTGCCGTAGGCGGCCAAGTCGGGGGTGACTCCGTAGTACTGCTGGGCACCGCCGGGGGCGAATCGGAAGCCGGTGACGACCTCGTCGAAGACGAGGACGACGCCATGCTTGCGGGTGACCTCGCGCAGGCCCTGGAGGAATCCAGGGGCGGGGCTGAGGCAACGGTGGAAGGGTTCGACGATGACCGCGGCGAGTTCGGACGCGTGGGCGCTGATGATCGCGGCGGTCTGTTCGAGGTGGTTGTAGGGCGCGACGAGGACGTCGTTCTCGACCCAGGGTGCACCGGCTCCGGATGGATCGCAGTGGGGTAGGTTGCGGGGTTGGCCATGGATCATGCCCGCGACACCGACCGGATGCTGGCCGTGGTAGGCACCTTCGAAGCGGAGGACCTTGCGTCGGCCGGTGGCGGCGTGGGCGACGCGGAGGCAGAGCATCGTGGCCTCGGTGCCGGACGCGACGAAGCGGACGCGCTCGGCGCAGGGGCAGAGTTGCTGGAGGCGTTCCGCCAGTTGGACGGCACGGCGGTTGACGGCGGCGAAGTTCGCGCCGTCCGTGGCGGCCTTCATGGCGGCGACGACGATCTCCGGTCGGGCATGGCCGGGCAGGGCAGCGCCCCAGGCCATGGTGAAGTCGGCGAACTCGCGTCCCTCGGTGTCCCAGACGAGCGGGCCGGCGCCCCGTTCGATGACGGGAACGAGTTCGGGTGGGAGGCCGAACTCGCCGTTGGAGCCGGCGGGCAGGGCGGCGAGGGCGCGCTCGCGCCAGGAGGATTGGGCCGGGGCGGACGGGCGGATGCTCATTTACCAGGGGAGGCTGAAGGTCTTGACGTAGGAGTAGCCCTTGATGGCTTCGATGACGCCCTCCTTGATGCCGAGGCCGGAATCCTTGACGCCGCCGAAGGGGCTGGACTCGATCCGGAATCCGGGGACCTCGTTGATGTTCACGGTGCCGCAACGGAGGGTGCGGACGGCCTTGAGGGCGTGTTGGAGGTTGTTGGTGACGACGCCGGAGCTGAGTCCGTAGGCGGTGGAGTTGGCGAGCGTGAGCGCGTCGTCGAGATCGCGGATCGTGATGATCGGGGCGAGCGGGCCGAAGCTCTCGCAGACGACCATGCGGCAGTCGCGCGGGACGTTGTCGATGACCGTGGGCTGGAGGAGGGCGCCGCGGCGTTGCCCACCGGTGAGGACCCGGGCTCCGGCGGCGACGGCTTCCTTCACGACGGTCTCAAGGTACACGGCACTGGCCTCGTCGATGACGGTGCCGACCTTGGTGTTCTCGTCCATGGGATCGCCGCAGACGTACTCGGCGGTCTTGGCGACGAGGCGTCGGGTGAACTCGGCCGCGATGGCGTCGTGGACGAGGATGCGCTTCACGGCGGTGCAGCGCTGGCCGGAGTTCCGGTAGGAACCTTCGGCGGCGAGCGTGACCGCGAGGTCGAGGTCGGCGTCCTCGAGGACGATCAGGGGATCGTTGCCGCCGAGTTCGAGCACCAGCTTCTTGTAGCCGGCGGTGGCGGCGATCTTCTTGCCGACGGGAACGGAGCCGGTGAAGGCGACGACCTCGACGTCCGGGTGGCGGACGAGCGTCTCGGCGACCTCGTGGGTCGGCCCGAGCAGGACGGACAGCATGGGACCGGGGAGGCCGGATTCGGTCAGGAGTTCGGCGAAGCGGAGCGCGACGAGCGGGGTCTTCTCGGACGGCTTGAGGATGATCGGGGTGCCGGCGGCGATGGCGGGCCCGAGCTTGTGGGCGACCTGGTTCAGCGGGTGGTTGAACGGCGTGATCGCGACGGCGCAGCGGAGGGGTTCGCGGGTGGTGAAGATCTTGCGCGGCTTGCCCTGGGCGGAGACGTCGCAGGAGAAGATCTGGCCGTCGTCGCGCAGGGCCTCCATGGCAGCGAAGCGGAGGACGTCGACGGTGCGGCCGACCTCGTAGCGGGCCTCGCGGAGGGCGAGTCCGGCCTCGGAGGTGATGATGCGGGCGAACTCGTCGCGCCGGGCTTCGAGTGCAGCGCGGGTCTTCTCAAGGATGTCGGCGCGTTGGTATCGGGTGGGCGTGGCGCGGAAGCTGGTGGCGGCGGCGAGGGCGGCCTCGGCCTCGGCGCGACCTACGGTGGCGACGGTACCCACCAGTTCACCCGAGTAGGGGCTGCGGACTTCGAGAAGCGGACCGGAGCCCGTGGGCTGGCCGGCGACACGGCAGGAGAGAGTTTGCATCAGGTCGGACGGATTCGTCGCCCCTATCCTCGCACGCGCCGTCCTGCGCGCCATCCCCTGAATTCGGGCACCCGAAATGAGGGAGGCTCAAGGCGCCGCGATGAGCGGGGCGG
The DNA here is from genome assembly GCA_965284395.1 of Limisphaerales bacterium. GTDB lineage: Bacteria > Verrucomicrobiota > Verrucomicrobiia > Limisphaerales > UBA9464 > UBA6176. The sequence goes on from OZ260084.1 coordinate 5,071,240, forward strand.
TGACGCGTTCGAGCTCCTCGCGGGTGAGGGGGCCGAGGTAACGGGCGGCGAATTTTCCCTGGCGATCGATGATGTAGGTCGTGGGGATGGCACCCTCGGCACCGAAGGCCTGGGACATCTCGGGAACAACCATTCCGACGGGATAGGCAAGGCTGTTGCGGGTGACGAAATTGCGGACGACCTCGGGTCCGTCCTGGTCGACGGAGATGCCGATGACGGCGACGCGCTGGTTGGTGTGGGCGAGGTGGAAGGCGTTCAGGTCGGGAAGTTCTCTGATGCAGGGTGGGCACCAGGTGGCCCAGAAGTTCACGACGAGGACGTGTCCGGCGAGGTTGGTGGAGGCGAGGGTGCCGCCGAGGACGTTGGTGACGTTCCACGCCGGCGCTGCGACTTGAGCGATGGGCACGGGCTGGAACCCTCCGCCGGCGCCGGGGCGCAGGGTCCAGAGCACGATCACCGCGCCGCAGATGATGATGCCCATGCGGGACCACCACTGCGGCTTGGAGACCTTGCCGTCAGTCGGTGAGGCGGTGGAGGAGGGCATCGAGTCCGGCGTGATTGATGGAGATCGTGGCTTCCTTGCGGACGACGGGTTTGGCGCGGAACGCGACGCTGAGTCCGGCGAGGCGCATCATCGCGAGATCGTTCGCGCCGTCACCGGCGACGATGGCCGCGGAGGTCGGGCAACCGAGGGCGTCACAGGCGGCGCGCACCCGGGCCGCCTTCGCGGCGGCGTCGATGATGTCGCCGAGGACCTGCCCTGTGAGGCGGCCGTCGACGATCTCGAGGGTGTTGGCGAGCGTGTGGTCGAGGCCCAGCCGGGCCTTGAGCCGGTCGGTGAAGAAGGTAAACCCGCCCGAGACGAGCAGGGTGGTCCAGCCCGCTGCGCGTGCGGCGGCGAGAAGATTCTCGGCACCGGGTGAGAGGCGGAGACGTTCGTCGTAGACGCGTTGGAGGGCGGAGGCCTCGAGACCGGCGAGGAGGGCGACGCGCTTTCGGAGTGCGCCCGGGAAGTCGAGTTCCCCGCGCATGGCGGCCTCGGTGATGGCGGCGACCTGGGGCTTCACGCCGACCATGTCGGCGATCTCGTCGATGCACTCGATGGTGATGAGGGTCGAGTCCATGTCCATGGCCAGCAGCCGGAAGTCCGAGCGGCGCAGGATGGGATCGAGGAAGAAGGCATCGAGGCGGGCGGCGTGGGCCGCCTCGACGAGTGCCGGGTCCCCGGTGGTCCCGGACAGGCGGATCACGCCGGGCGCCGTCAGCCGCAAGCCGGCGGCACCGGAACGGCGCTGCCATTCCGGTGCCGACGCTGCGGCCGAGGATCCGATCAGGACGAGGTCCTTCATGAATTCAGGGGATGCTACGACTTCGGCGCGAGGACCTGCGCGAGGAGTTCGTTCAGGCGTTGGAGCATGGGGCGCGGGTCCTCGAGGAGGCCGGCGGCCATGCGGGCGTTGTCGTACATCTGGGCGGCGGCCTTGGCGGCGAGGTCGGGATCCTGATGGCGGATCTGCTCGAGCCGAGCGACGAGCGGGTGGCGCGGGTTGAACTCGAAGTCGGGCTTCACGTCGGGCGCGTCCTGGCGGTCGCGGTTCATGGCCTTGAGCGTGCGGCGCATGGTGCCGGTGAGGAAGTGGTCGCGCTCGACGGCGAGGGCGGGGCTGGTGGCGAGGCGCTTGGAGGTGGTCACGTTGTCGACGGAGTCACCAAGCGTGGACTTGAGCCAACCGGCGAGCAGGCCGGCCTGCTCGTCGTTGAGTTGGCCTTCTACTGGGTCCTGCGCGGGCACCTCGAGTTCGGCGCGCTCGGCGGCGACGATGGACTTGCCCTCGAACTCGCGGACGCGATCGAGCACGAATTCATCGGCGGCCTCGTTGAGGATGAGGACCTCGAACTTGCGCGCGGCGAAGACCTCGTAGTAGGGCGAAGAGAGGGCGGCCTCGCGGGAGGCGGCGATCACGTAATAGATCTCCTTCTGGTCCTCGGGCATGCGGCTGACGTACTCGGCGAGGCTGGTGCGCTTGCCGGCGTCGACCGTCGACGATTCGAAGCGCAGGAGCTTGGCGATGGCGTCGCGGTGCTCGTTGTCCGCGAGGATGCCTTCCTTCAGGCAGCGTTGGTACTGGGCGTAGAACTTGTCGTAGGCCTCGGCGTCCTTGCCGGATTCCTCGGCGAGGAACTTCAGGAACTTCGACGTGAGCGCGCGGTTCAGGCGCTTCATCAGGGTCGAATCCTGCATCCGCTCGCGGGAGACGTTGAGGGGGATGTCCTCGCAGTCGACGACGCCCTTGAGGAAGCGGAGCCACTCGGGGAACAGGCCCTTGGCCTTGGGTTCGATGAGGACCTTCCGGCAGTGGAGGTTCACCTCGGATTCGACGCGGGTGAGCCCGAGGGTCTCGAGGTTCTGGGCCGGGACGAACAGCAGGGCCTGGATGCTGAGGGGGCCGTCGGCGGTGAAGTGCAGGCGGTAGAGGGGAGTCTCGGAGTCGTGTCCGACGAACTTGTAGAACTCGCGGTACTCGTCCTCGGTGACCTCGGCCTTGTTGCGGGCCCACAGGGCCTGGACGGTGTTGAGGCGGCTGCCGTCGATGTCGATGGGGAAGGAGACGAAGTTCGAGTAGCGGCGGACGATGCCCTCGACGCGTTCCTTCTCGGAGAACTCCTTGGTGTCGTCCTTGAGCTCGAGGACGATCTGGGTGCCGCGTGGCAGGTCGGAGGCGGGTTCGATGACGTAGCCGCCGGCGCCCTCGCTGGTCCAGCGCCAGGCGGGTTCGCCGGGCTGATGGGAGCGGGTGAGCACGGTGACCTTCTTGGCCACCATGAAGGCCGAGTAGAAGCCGACACCGAACTGGCCGATCAGGCTGGCGTCCTTCTTCTGGCCTTCGGCGACCGCCTTGAGGAAGGCCTTGGTGCCCGAGTGGGCAATCGTACCCAGGTTCTGGACCAGTTCGTCTCGGGTCATGCCCACGCCCGTGTCGGCGATGGTCAGGGTGCCGGCGTCCTTGTCCGCCCGGATCTGGATGCCGATTGCGGCATCGGGTTGGTGGATGGCGGAGGTGCCACCGGCCTGGAGGAAGCGGAGCTTTTCGCAGGCATCGGCCGCGTTGGAGACGAGTTCGCGGACGAAGACCTCGCGGTCGGTGTAAAGGGAATGGATGACGATATCGAGAACCTGCTGGATCTCGGCCTGGAACGTATGGGATTCGGTCTGGCTCATGTTCTTTCGTTAGGTCGCGTCAATTCCGGTTCCGGAGAAGCCTACGAGGCCGCCGGAAAACAGGACTTTTAGTCGTACAGGCAACGAGGATGTCAAGCGGGGGGAGTTTCAAGTTTCAAGCGGGGGAGTTTCAAGTCGGGGTAGCGACGTCCTCGTCGCTTTGGGAAAAGGCGTGGGAGGGCAACGGGGACGTTGCTGCCCCGTTCGAGAAGAGGGCCGGAGCGGCGACGTCCCCGTCGCATTGAGAACGGGCTTGGGATGGCAACGGGGACGTTGCTGCCCCGCTCGAGAAGAGGGCCGGAGCGGCGACGTCCTCGTCGCATTGGGAAAGGGCGTGGGAAGGCAACGGGGACGTTGCCACCCCGTTCGAGAAGAGGGCCGGAGTGGCGACGTCCCCGTCGCATTGAGAACGGGCTTGGGATGGCAACGGGGACGTTGCTGCCCCGTTCGCACACGGGGGCAGTTTTTTCGGGAACGGCGGGGGCGGTTGCGGCAGGATGGTCGGGCATGAGTGAGTCGGGAGCGCCGATGGGATTGATTGCGGGGAGCCGACGGTTGCCGTTCGTGTTCGCGGCGGAGGCGCGGCGGCGCGGGCAGCGCGTGGCGGCGGTGGGATTCGAGGGGGAGACGGATCCGGCGTTGGAGCGCGAGGTGGATCGGATGACGTGGGTCCGGGTTGGCCAGTTGGGGAAGATGATCGATGCCCTCAAGGATCACGGAGTGAAGGAATGCGTGATGCTCGGACAGATCGCGCCGAACAACCTCTTCAACCTCCGGCCGGACCTCAAGGCGATGGCTCTGTTGCTGCGATTGAAGGAGAAGAACGCACACACGATCTTCGGGGCCATCGGGGAAGAGATGGAGAAGGAGGGTGTGCGGCTGGTGGATCCGCTGGGCTGGCTGGGGGCGTGGATGCCGGGATCCGGGTTCGCGGTGGGGCCGAAATTGGACGAGCGGGAAGAATCGGATATCGCCTATGGCTTCCGGATCGCCCGGGAGATTGCGCGACTGGAGATCGGGCAGAGCGTCGTCGTGAAGGACGGCACGACGCTGGCCGTGGAGGGGTTTGAGGGAACCGATGCCTGCCTCGAACGGGGTGGCAAGCTGGCGGGGAAGTCGGGGGGAGCCGTCGCGGTGAAACTGGCCAAGGTCGGGCACGACGTGCGGTTCGACCTCCCGTGCATCGGCCCGCGAACGATCGAGGTGTGCGCCCGGTCGGGGGTGCGCGTCCTGGCGTTCGAGCCGGGACGCACGATCCTCCTCGATCGCCCGGAGGCCGAGGCCGTGGCCGCGAAGAGCGGTGTGACGATCGTCGCGGCCTGAAGCAGCAACTACTCCTTCGAGTAGAGCTCGGCGCCCTTCTCGACGAACTCCTGGGACTTGGCTTCCAGCCCCTTCTTGAGGGCTTCCTCTTCCGAGACACCCTGTTCGGCGGCGAACTTGCGGACGTCCTCGGTGATCTTCATCGAGCAGAAGTGCGGTCCGCACATGGAGCAGAAGTGGGCGGTCTTGGCACCATCCTGCGGAAGCGTCTCGTCGTGGAACTCGCGCGCGGTCTCGGGATCGAGGCCGAGGTTGAACTGGTCTTCCCAGCGGAACTCGAATCGGGCCTTGGAGAGGGCGTTGTCGCGATACTGGGCACCGGGATGACCCTTGGCGAGGTCGGCGGCGTGGGCGGCGATCTTGTAGGTGATGACGCCATCCTTCACGTCCTTCTTGTTGGGAAGGCCGAGGTGTTCCTTGGGCGTGACGTAGCAGAGCATCGCGCAGCCGTACCACCCGATCATCGCGGCACCGATGCCGCTGGTGATGTGGTCGTATCCGGGGGCGATGTCGGTGGTGAGGGGCCCGAGCGTGTAGAAGGGGGCTTCGCCGCACCATTCGAGCTGCTTGACCATGTTCTCCTCGATCAGGTGCATGGGGACGTGCCCGGGGCCTTCGTTCATGACCTGGACGCCGCGGTCCCAGGCGCGGCGGGTGAGTTCGCCCTGCGCCTTGAGTTCGCCGAACTGGGCTTCATCGTTCGCATCGGCCAGCGAGCCTGGGCGGAGACCGTCACCAATCGAGAAGCTGACGTCGTAGGCGGCCATGATCTCGCAGATCTCGTCCCAGTGGGTGTAGAGGAAGTTCTCGCGATGATGGGCCAGACACCACTTGGCCATGATCGATCCGCCGCGCGAGACGATGCCGGTGCGGCGGCGGGCGGTCAGCGGGATGAACCGAAGCAGGACGCCGGCGTGGATCGTGAAGTAGTCGACGCCCTGTTCGCACTGTTCGAGGAGCGTGTCGCGGAAGAGTTCCCAGGTCAGTTCCTCGGCGCGGCCGCCGACCTTCTCCAGCGCCTGGTAGATGGGCACCGTGCCGATCGGCACGGGCGAGTTGCGGAGGATCCATTCCCGGGTCGCATGGATGTTCTTCCCGGTGGAGAGGTCCATGACGGTGTCCGCGCCCCACTTGGTCGACCAACGCATCTTCTCGACCTCCTGCTCGATCGAGGACGCGACGGCGGAGTTGCCGATGTTGGCGTTGATCTTCACCAGGAAGTTCCGGCCGATGATCATCGGCTCCGATTCCGGGTGGTTGATGTTGGAAGGGATGATGGCACGGCCGGCGGCGATCTCGTCGCGCACGAACTCCGGCGTGATCACCTGCGGGATGCGCTGCGGAAACCGTCGGAAGACGGACGGCGTGTAGGGCGAGTCGGGGTTCGGGGCGGCGTGCTGCTGGAGGAGCGAATCGCGGGAGCGGGTGGAGCCGGCCTGTGCGCGGATGGCATCGAGTCCCTGGTTCTCGCGAATGGCGATGAATTCCATCTCGGGCGTGATGATGCCCTGCCGGGCATACCAGAGTTGGGTGACCGGGTGGCCGGCGGAGGCACGCAGCGGTCGACGACGAAGGCCGGGGAACTCGATCAGGCGGTTGCGCTCGGCCTGGCTCGCGTACTGGGCGTGCTGGGCGGAAAGGTAACCGTTGTCCATGGGCGTCACCGGACGGCCGTCGTACTCGGCGACGTCCCCGCGCCGGAGGATCCAGTCGCGTCGGAGTGCAGGCAGTCCCTGGGTGACGTCGCCCTCGAAGGCAGGGTCGCCCCACGGGCCGGAGCAATCGTATACGCGGACGGGCTCGTTGACCTCGATCCGGCCGTCGCGTGCGGTCGTCGGGTGCAACTCGATCTCGCGCATGGGCACGCGGACATCGGGGTGCAGTCGGCCCGGCAGGTAGACCTTGGTGGACTTGGGCAGCGGGGTGCGGCTGTGCGGTTCGATGAACTCAGGCTTGGCGATCATGGGAAAGTCAGGTTTGGGAAGGACGGCAAGCGGAGGCGCCGATCGAAGGGATCGGCGCCGGTGCGGCGGGAAGGCCCAAGGGGCCGTGGAATTGGACTCGGTTCTGTTGCATTTCCCTTCGCCGGCATGACCCGGATCAGGTTCGACGGGTCTTCCGCGGTAGCGGAACTCTCAGCCGTTTGCCACGGCTCCCCGAACGTTGGGCCAAGCATGCCGCAGGATTGGCGGATGCCAAGGACGCAGATTGAGGGCGGCCAGCCCACAACGGGGTGTAGGCCGCGTGCCCCCACGCGGCGGGTCGAAGGATTCGCCGGGTGAGGGCACCCGGCCTACAGTGGAATGTGGGCCGCGTGCCCCACGCTGCGGTCGTCGATTCACGCCGGGTGAGGGCACCCGGCCTACCGCGTTTGGTAGCGTTGGAAGCCGGGGGATTCCAGTTGGACGACGGTGGTGTGTGGGCGGCGCAGGAGGAGGAACTCGGCCTTGAACCGGCGGGCGATGGAGGCCGCGCGGTCCGGTCCGGCGACGGATAAGGCGGTGGAGAGGGCGTCGGTGGTGATGCCGTCGGGTCCGATGACCGTGACGAGGGAGTGGTCGGTGAGGCCGAGGCCGGTCCTGGGGTCGACGATGTGGGAGTAGCGGGTGCCGTTGATCTCGACGAATTGGAACAGATCGCCGGAGGTGCAGAGGCTCGCGTTGCGGAGGAGGACCTGCCGTGGGCCGGGCGCATCCGGTGTGTCGAGACGTCCGACCTCGATCCTCCAACCGGGTTCGCCGGGGGGTGGTTCGGTGACGACGATGTCGCCGGCACCGGCGACCATGCTGGATCGGATTCCGTGGGCGCGGAGGACGCGAGTGGCTTCGTCGAGGGCGTAGCCCTTGGCGATCCCGCCGGGGTCGAGGCGCATGCCGGGTTTGGCGAGGCGGACTCCTGCTGAGGTCCGGACGATGGACTGCCAGCCCACGGCGGCTCGGGCCGCGGCGAGCTTGTCGGGTTCGGGCAATAGCCGTTGGCGTCGGGAACGGCGCCAGAGTTGGGTGAGTGGGCCGACGCTCAGATCGAAGGCACCGTCCGAGGCGGCGCTGACCTTTTGCGAGACCTCAATGACGCGGGCCAGTTCGGGGGAGACGGGAACGGGAATGGAATGCGGAGAAGAACTGCCCAGCCGGCTCAGTTCCGAATCCGGGTCGTAATCGCTGAGGATGGAATTGAGGACGGCGATCCGTTCCCACGCGGCATCCGCGGCGTTGGTGGCCGAGGTGCCATCGGGGGCGTAGAGGACGATCCGGAACGGAATCGCCATGTGGACGGCCGTGAATTCGTACCGGCTTTGGGGCGGAGACTTGCGGGTGGCACAGCCGGCGAGAATGGCGGCGAAGAGGCCGGCGAGACAGAACCGGATCCAGCGGGTTGGGAAGCGAAGCATGGTCCGGTGGTGGCTGATCATGGAAAGGCCGCCGGGCGGGTACCCGGCGGCGGTGCAACTCGAGCGCGCTCAGCCGAGGGCGGCGACGATGGCGTCGCCCATCTCGCGGGTACCGACGCGGCGGGCGGTGGGGTCGGCCGGATTGAAGATGTCGCCGGTGCGGCAACCCTGGGCGATGGCGGTGCCGACGGCGGCGTCGATCGCGCCGGCGGCCTCGGAGAGACCGAAGCTGTAGCGCAGCATCATGGCCGCGGAGAGGATCTGCGCGATCGGGTTGGCGAGGTTCTTGCCGGCGATGTCCGGGGCGGTGCCGCCGGCGGGCTCGTAGAATCCGAACGTCTGTTCGGCGGAGGTAGCACCGAGGCTCGCCGACGGCAGCATGCCGAGGGAACCGGCGAGCGCAGCAGCCTCGTCGGAGAGGATGTCGCCGAACATGTTCTCGCAGAGCACGACGTCGAATTGGGTCGGTCGCAGCAGGAACTGCATGGCGGCGTTGTCGACGAACTGATGGTCGAGGGCGACGTCCGGGTACTCCTTGGAGATGCGGGTGACGACCTCGCGCCAGAGGACGCCGTTCTCGAGGACGTTGGCCTTGTCGATCGAGGTCACCTTCTTGCGGCGGAGGCGGGCGGCGCGGAAGGCGACATGGGCGATCCGTTCGATCTCGGGCGTGGTGTAGACCATCGTGTCGATCGCGCGCTGGGTGCGGGATCCATCCGGGAGGGTGATTTCCTCGGTCTTCTTCGGTTGGCCGAAGTACATGCCGCCGGTGAGTTCGCGGACGACGAGGAGGTCGATGCCATCGCCCTGACGCTCGGGCTTGAGCGGGCAGGAATGCGAGAGGGCCTTGGGAAGCTGGACGGGGCGGAGGTTGGCGAAGAGGCCGAACTCCTTGCGGATGCGCAGCAGCGCGGCGCGTTCGGGGCGCTCCTCCTTGGGAATGGTGGGATCGCGATCGGGGAGCCCGACGGAGCCAAAGAGGATCGCGTCGGAATTGCGGCAGAGGGCGAGGGTGGCGTCGGGCAGGGCCTTTCCGGCGGCGTCGATGCCGGCCCAGCCCACGGGGGCCTCGGTCACCTGGAACGAGATGGCGAACTTGCGGCCCACGGCGGCAAGGACCTTCAGGGCCTCGCGCATGACTTCAGGGCCAATGCCGTCGCCTGCAAGCGCGGCGATGCGGAGCGTCTTGGAACTCATCGGGCGCGCAGTTTGGGAGTCGGACGGCCCGGGGGAAGTGAAATCTTTCAGGGAACCGGGTGAAGGGCCTCCTCGCGGCCGCGCGGGAGCTTCCCGAGGTGGAAGATCAGGAAGCCGTGCAGGAACTGACGGACGGCGCGGGCGTCGGAAGGCGACGCGGCGAGCGCTGGCAGGTCCATCCAGTCGGTGTCGAGGAGGTCGTGGGCGAGTTGGGCGGCGCCGGGTGGGAGGCGGGTTTCGGCGGGGTCCGGTTCCATGCCGAGGCAGGCGAGGAGCTTGAGTTCGAAGGCGAGGACAGCGCGTGCGGCGGGCGGGTGTTGGCCGAGGTAGTCGAGGAGGGCGATGAAGAGTTCGTAGACCTCGGGGATGGGGGTGTCGGACTCGGTCGACTGTTCGATGCAGGCGGTGGCGTAGGCGGCGATGCGGAGGGCCTGGAGGTCGGTGACGACCTGGGTGCGGCGGTCGAGGACGGCGACCTCGCGGAGGGTGTGGAGATCGGAGCGCCGGCTGGGCTGGTAGCTGAAGTCGGCGGAGAGCAGGAGGTCGAGCTTGCCGAGGAAGGGGGACTTGGGGCGGCGCGCGCCCTTGGCGACGGTGGCGAGGCGACCGTGTTCGGGAGTGAGCCAGTGGACGATCAGGCTCGTCTCGGTGAGGGGACGGATGCGGAGGATGGTTCCGTGGGAACGTTCATCCATTGGAGGATGGGGGACGCGATCCCGGGAGACGTTCGAGGGAGTCGGAGGGAACGGTGTCGCCGACCTGACGGACCAGCTGGTTCTCGCGCTTCTTCATGCGGCGACGGGCGGCAGGTTCGAGGTCGTCCTCGCCGTGGAGGTGGAGCAGGCCGTGGATGACGTAACGGCCGAGTTCCTCGGGCCAGGTGGTGCCGAACTCGTCGGCCTGGAGGATGGCGTCGGCGACGGAGATGTAGAGTTCGCCGTGGAGGTGATCGGGGTTGGAACCGTGGTCGAAGGTGATGACGTCGGTGGAGCCCTGGTGGCGGAGGTAGTCCCAATTGACCTGGGCCATTTCCTGGGCGCCGACGAGGTGGATGCCGAGTTCGGCGGTGCAGCCCATGGACTCCAGGGCGGCGAGGGTCCAGGCGCGGAGGCGGCGGAGGTCGACGGGCCGGTCTTCCTGCCGGTTGTCGATTTCGAGGATGTGGGGATTCGGGTTCAAGGGGACGGTGTTTGAGGCGCGGGGTGTCAGGCCGGAGGCTGTGTTCCGCGGTGACGTTCGTAAGCGTGGACGATGCGCTGGACGAGCGGGTGGCGGACGACGTCGCGCTTGTCGAACTGGACGATGCCGATGCCCTCGACGCCCTGGAGGGCCTGGGCGGCCTCGATGAGGCCGGAGCGCTTGTTGCGGGGGAGGTCGATCTGGGTGACGTCGCCGGTGATGACGGCCTTGGAGCCGAATCCGAGGCGGGTGAGGAACATGAGCATCTGCTCGGTGGTGGTGTTCTGGGCCTCGTCGAGGATGATGAAGGACTGGTTGAGCGTGCGGCCGCGCATGTAGGCGAGCGGGGCGATCTCGATGATGCCCTTCTCCATGTTCCGCTGGATCTCGTCGGCGACCATCATGTCGTGAAGCGCGTCGTGGAGGGGGCGGAGGTAGGGATCGAGCTTCTGGTAGAGATCGCCCGGGAGGAAGCCGAGGGCTTCGCCGGCCTCGACGGCGGGACGGGTGAGGATGATGCGGTTGACCTTGCCGTCCTTGAGGGCGTTCACGGCGAGGGCCATGGCCAGGTAGGTCTTGCCGGTACCGGCGGGCCCGATGCCGAAGGTGGCGTCGTGATCGCGGATGGCCTCGACGTACTTCCGTTGGCCGACGGTCTTGGGATAGACGGGGGCCTTCTTGGTGGAGGTGGCGAACTTCTGGTCGAAGAGGTTCTGGAGGGCTTCGTCGCCGTCGTGCTTCACGACGTGCAGGGCGTGGGCGAAGTCGCGGGCGCGGACGGTGTTGCCGGCCTTGATGTGGTCGGCGAGGACCGTGAACAGGCGCTTGGCATGGCCGACGGCGTCGGCTTCACCGTCGAGTCGGATCATGCCGTCTCGGACCGTGGCCTTCACCCCGAGTTCCTGTTCGAGGGAACGGAGGTTGCGGTCGTCCCCACCGAACACCTGCTGGGCGGCGCGTGCGCTCTCGAAGTGGAGCGTTTCTGTCGTCATGTGGGACGGATGAAACAGCGGACTGAGGATGATGCAAAGTCCAAGAGTGAGTGGTTTTGAGGGGGTGGGGGGATCAGACCGATCGGACGGATCGGTCTGATCCGACCGATCAGTTCGGGGTGGGAGATTGGAGGGGGAGGGTGGACTTGCAGGTGGGGAAGGCAGTGCAGCCCCAGAAGCGGGAGCCGTTGGCGGAGCCGGTGCGCGCGGTGCGGAGCAGCATGGGGGACTGGCATCGGGGACAGTTGGGTGGGGGCGACTGGGGAGGATCGGTCGGATCGGTCTGATCGGACCGATCGGACTGATCGATTTGGGAGCGGTGGTGGAGGCGGGCGGCCGCGAGGGATTCGGTGTAGCCACCGCCCTGGATGAACGCCTGTTCCAGGGCGGTGATCTGCTGGTCTAGGAGGTAGTTTGCCTGATGGATCAGGCAGATGAGGGCGTTGGCGGAGAGCACGGGGGTGGGTTGGTCGAGCCACGGACGGTAGACTTGCCAACGCGCCCGGGAGCCGGCGTCGCCGGCGGAGGTGAGGACGGAATCGGGTTCGTTCCGGCTCTGGTTCCAGAGGGCCTGCCGGACGGCGTGGGCTTCGGGGCTTTCGCGAGGCCAGAGGGACAGGTCCCGTTGGCGGAGGAAGTCCTCGTAGTCGAGGAGCAGTTCCTCGAGCGACGCGCGGGCGACGTTGGTGAGGTGGAGCTCGGATTTCGAGCTCGTGGCGCCCATGCGGTTGCCCTCGGCGATGTTCTGGCGTCCCGAGCGGGCGGCCTGGACCATCTGGTCGTGGGTCCGGGAGCGTCGGTCGAGGTGGGTGTCGCAGAAGCGGACGGTGCCATCGTAGATGAGGGTGGCGACCTGGAAGGAGCGGAGGGCACGGTAGCCGCCGCCGGGGCGCAGCTTGCGAGGGTGCATGGGGCGTTGGGGGTGGGTTGGGGTGGGGTAGGTGGGATCAGTCGGATCGGTCGGATCAGACCGATCGGACTGATCCATTTGGGTTGGGGTGGAGGGTAGGGGAGGGAGAGAGGGTGGCAAATAGGGCGTGTTGGGGTTGGCTGAAGTTCAGGCTTGGAAGTTGGGGCTTGGGCCGGACAGTGGCCGGGTTCCCCATGAGTGACACGCAGCGTTGGAGTGATCTGTCGTCGCAGCAGAAGAAGTCCGGACTGGCCGCCTGGCTGGGTTGGATGTTCGACGGGCTGGACATGCACATCTACACGCTGGTGGCGGTGCCATTCGTGGCGTTGCTGCTCAAGTTGCCGGAGACGGACCCGGAGGTGGGCAAGCACGGAGCGTTGATCAACGCGGCGTTCCTGGTGGGGTGGGCGCTGGGTGGAGCTTTCTTCGGGCGGCTGGGTGACCTGATCGGACGGAGCCGGGCGTTGTGCCTGACGATCCTGACCTATGCGTGTTTCACCGGGTTGTCGTCCGCTTCGACGGAGTGGTGGCATCTGATGGCTTTCCGGTTCCTGTCGGCGCTGGGAATTGGTGGGGAATGGGCGGTGGGAGCGTCGCTGTTGTCGGAGACGTGGCCGAAGCGGTGGCGCCCGTGGATTGCGGCGACGTTGCAGACGGCGGTGAACGTGGGCGTGTTGCTGGCGTGCGTGGCAGGTTGGGCGATGAAGGAGGTTGAGCCGCGATGGATCTTCCTGGTGGGGGTGGTGCCGGCGTTCCTCGTGTTGTGGATCCGGCATGCGGTGCCGGAGCCAGAGGAATGGCATGCGGCCCGTCAGAACGCAGGCAAGCCGCCCGGGATCCTGGACCTGTTCCAGGGCGAGGTGGCTTCAACGACGTGGCGGGTCCTGGCGATCTGCGGGGTGTCGCTGACGGCGCACTGGACGTTCATGTACTGGCAACAGGCCTACATCCGGAAGTTGCCGGAGGTCGTGAACCTGGACGCCGCCGCACGCAACCAAGCAGCGCTGGTGGCGCTGACGTGCGTGATGGCGGGTTCGATCGTGGGGAACTTCCTGGCGGGTTGGCTGGCGTCGATGTTCGGCTATCGGCGGACCATCGCGGTGATGTGCCTGGCATACGGGGCGCTCATGCTGGTGGCCTTCGGGCAGACGCTGTCCCATGGGACAGCGCTGGGATTCATGGTGGCGATCGGGGTGTGCCAGGGCGTGTTCGGCCTGTTCACGATGTGCCTGCCGCCGCTGTTCCCGGTGCTGCTTCGGACGACGGGGGCGGGGTTCTGCTACAACTTCGGTCGGATCGTGGCGGCGTGTGGCACGGTGTATTTTGGCCGGTACACGAGCGTGACCAACGTCGGCGAGGCCTTGTTCTACGCGGGCATGCTGTTCTTCCCGGCGGCGTTCCTGGCGTGGTGGCTGCCGGAGCGGCGGGAGGGGTAGAGGGGCCGGGGATCGGTCTGATCGGACGGATCAGACCGATCGGCTGATCTTCAGCGGAGAAGGCGCTGGAGCGCGCGGACGTTGAGGTGGGCCTTGGGGACGAAGGAGGCGGGAAGGACGTACTCGGGGAGTTTCGTGCCGTCCGCGGAACGTTCGGAGCAGTGGTCGTTGTCGCCGGAGGGACCGAGGCCGTCGAGGGTGGGGACGGCGTGCCAGAGGAGGTTGCCGTCGCTGAGTCCGCCGCGGGCCTCGGGCAGCAGCGGGAAGTCGATCTCGCGGGCAGCAGTTGCCCAATGTTCGAAGAGGGCGTCGGTGCCGGGGTTCCGCGGCCAGGGGTCGCTCTTGGAAAGCAGTTCCACGGAGACCTGGCAGGGGAAGCTGTCGGAGGCGGCGCGGATGGCACCGGGGCCGGCGAGGGCGAACAAGTGGTCGCGGCCATCGTTCCAGACTTCAGGAGAGAAGGCGCGGAATTCGCCCTCGGCGATGGCTTCCTCGGCGACGCGGTTCAGGCCGGAGCCGCCGCGGATGGTGCCGATGTTGAAGGTGAGGTCGCGGGTGTGGTCGGTGAGGGCGTGGACCTGCTGGAGCGTGACGGCGAGCTGGGCGATGGCGTTCGCGCCTCGTTGGTGCGTGACGCCGGCGTGGGATCCGCGACCACGGGCGGTGATGCGCCACGTGCCGCGTCCCTTGCGGGCGACGACGAGCTTCCGCACGTCGCCGGCGCGGCCTTCGGCCTCGAAGACGAGGGCGGCCCGGGCACCGGGTTGGAGGCGGGAGCGGACGACATCACCGAAGTCGGCGGAGAGGACTTCCTCGGACGAATTGAGGAAGACTTGCCAGGTGGTGGCGTTGAAGAGGGCGGGGTCGTGAGCGGCGAGGGCGGACAAGGTCAGCCAGAGGAGGGCGGTGCCGCCCTTGATGTCGTGGGTGCCCGGGCCGTAGATGCGGTCGCCTTCCGGGAGCCAGCCGAAGTGATTGCGCTGTTCCTCCTCGGGCGGGAAGACGGTGTCGAGGTGGGAGACCATCGCGACCGACGCGGGGCCGGAGCCGGGTCGGGTGAGGACGAGATGGTCGCCGTAGGCGGGATTGACGGAGGGGACGGAAGTGGCCGTGAAGCCGAGCGGGGCGAAGAGGTCGGCGGTGATGCGGGCGACCTGGTTGACCCCGGCGGGATTGAGGGTCCAGGAGTTCACGTCCACCATCGATTTGAGGTGGGCGAGGGTCTCGGGCAAGCGGGCTTCCAACCACGCGCGCAGGGCGTCATCCATGGGTCGAGGATGAGGGGTGTGGAGGGATCCGGCAACGGCGGGTGTGGGTTGGTTGCGGGGTGGGGAGGTGATGTCCTCATCGCCTCGGGAAAAGGCCGGGGAAGGCAACGAGGACGTTGCCGCTCCGAGAGAGGCATGGGCACCGACAGCCAGCGTGGGCGGAACGGGTCATCGGTTTCGGTGGTTCTTCGGGACAATGTGGCGCAACCGGGGCCAGTCGGGCCGGCTGGCAGGTCGGGTGCTGGGAAGGGATCCGATATGAGCAAGACGGGCTATCTGATCGACATGGACGGCGTGATCTACCGTGAGAACCACCTGATCCCAGGAGCGGTGGAATTCGTGGATGCGCTGAGGTCGATGGGCATTCCATTCCTGTTCCTGACCAACAATTCCGCGCCGACGCCGGAGGATCTGGCGGTGCAGTTGAATCACCTCGGGATCCTCGGGATTTCGCCGCGGCATTTCTACACCTCGGCGCTGAACACGGCGGACTTTCTGGTGGAGACGCATCCGGGCTGCACGGTGTTCCTGATCGGGGAGGGCGGATTGCAGACGGCGTTGCACGAGCGGAAGATCGCCAACGACGGGATCCGTCCGGCTTACGTCGTGGTGGGTGAGGGTTCGGCCTCGATGGAACGTTTGGCGAAGGCACATGAATGCCTGGAGCGTGGGGCCCGGTTGCTGGCGACCAATCCCGACAACTGGTGTCCGGTGGGTGCCGAGAAGACGCGTCCTGGGGCGGGAGCGACAGCGTCGTTTCTGGAGGCGAGCAGCGGGCGCAGAGCGTATTACCTGGGCAAGCCGAACGGGTACATGTTCCACAAGGCCCGGCAGAAGCTGCATGACCTGGCGATGGGTCCGGTGGGGCAGGTCGTGATGATCGGCGACACGATGGAGACGGACATCCGGGGCGCGGTGGAGGCAGGGTTGCACAGCTACCTGGTACTGAGTGGATCGACCCAGTTGGAGAATCTATCGGATTATGTGTACCAGCCGACGCGGGTGCTGCAGTCGGTGGCGGACCTGACGGATGAGATCCGGACTGGGCGTGCGTCAGATCGGATGGACAGTCCGGTGTTTGGTGGCGCGGGGCTGGCCACTTCGAGGTCCGGGCACCGGCACCAGACGGATGTGCTGGCGTTTCACAAGCCGCGGCCGCGGCCGGCGATGACTCGGTAAGGGGGAGGGGACCTATAGGCCCCATGGGACGGATGGGACCTATGGGTCTCTACTTCTCGGGTGGGTCTCGGCGGCTGGGGCGGATGGCTTCGGTGGTGCTTTCGACTAGGTCGTCGCCGACGTCGGTGATCTGGCGTGCCTGCTTGCGGAGGGTGCGGACGGATTGGCGGGCGAGGGCGACGAGGCCCACCGGGGTGAAGATGAGCTGGGCGGCGGACTGGGCGATGAGGACGGGATTGAAGGCGCGCATGGAGCGCATGGTGCGCCAGACGGTTTCGGGCGGGTGAGCTTCGGCTTCGTGGACGAGGTCGAGGAGGTGGACGGAGACGAGGCAGCCGAACATCGAGAGGGCGAAGAGGACGTGGTAGTCGCGGATCTCCTGGCCGAGGAAGGAGCCGAGTTGGTCGGGGAGGAATCGGAGCAGGGCGCCACCGAGGATGGGGCCGATGGCGGTCAGGGAGCTGGTCAGGGCGAGGAAGACGGCGACGTAGGGAGCGCGATTGGCCGGGGCCAGCTTGAGCATCAGGTTGAACTGGCAGAGCTGGAATCCCGAGGTGGTTCCGCCGATGAAGAGATAGGTGCCGACGAGGTGCATCCACCATCGATTTCCGGCGGAGGTCCAGGAGAGGAGTCCGACGATCGCCCAGGCGAGGGAGCAGACGTAGAGGACGGGCTTGATTCCGAAGCGGTCGCAGAGCTTGCCCCAGCCCGGAAGGGTCAGCAGCCCGCCGATGCCGGCGAGGGCGGTGAGCCATCCGACATCGCCGACCGGTCTCTGGACGACCTGGAGCAGGAACATCGGGTAGAACGGTTGTCCGAGGTTGAGGAGGAGACCCCAGAGGCCGATGAAGGCGGCGAGCTTGAGGTAGTTGCGGTCGCGCAGGGGTACCCAGAGTTCGGCCCAGGCGGGCGGTTCGGCACCGGGCTTCATGACGGAGTCCGGGAACTTCATGCGCCAGAGGAAGACGAGTCCGGCGAGGCGGGCGAGGCCGGCCGCGGCAAAGATCCATCCATAGACGACGAGGGAACTTCGGCCGCGTTCTGCGATCTGGCTGGCGATGCTGACCGTGAGGAGCGTCCAGAATCCGAAGGCGAGGTTGCGTCGACTGAAGAAGCGGGCGCTGATGCGCGCGGGGACGAGTTCGCCGATCGCGGCCGACCAGGAGACGCCGCCGAGGCTGTTGGCGAGGGTGGCGACGCCGAGGATGAGCGCGAAGGTGAGGTCGTGCGTGGAAGGGGGAAGAAAGGGCAGGGCCGAGACGAGTCCCCAGGGAAGGGCGGTGAAGATGAACGTCAGCACCATGATCGGGTGCAGGGCCATGCGCTGACGCAGCCAGGTCGCGAGGACGGGTTGGACGAGATTGCAGAGGTGGGGAAGGGCGGCCATGAGGCCAACGGCAGTGCTGCCCCATCCGAGTGCTGCGACCGCAAAGGTGATGACGAACGGGTAGCTTGGGATCGTCAGGTTCAGCATCGGCACGCTGAAGCAGGCCTCGACGGTGGAGGCCTTGAGCGAGAGGAGAAGTTCGCGGTGGCGAAGTCGGGACATGGCGTCGCCGGGGTCCGATTACTGGAGGACTTCGAGCGCGACGATCTCGCCGGGTTCGCACTCGGCGACGACCTCGAAGGGGCGGCAGCAGATCTCGCAGTCGGTGGTGAAGCGCTGGGTGGGCAGGCTGGTGTCGATGACGAGCTCGAAGGCCTGCCCGCAGAAGGGACACTGGACCGACTCCGATTCTTCCATGGGCTGGAGGTTCGCCGAGGCAGGGGTGGGTTGCAACGGTGGGGAGGAAGGCGCGATGGGGGGAGGGGGGCGCGCGAGGGCATCGCGGCGCGCGCGAAGACGCGAAGGCGCGAAGAGGAACCCACCCCCGGGGTAGTTGCTCCCGCGCCAATCCGGGCTACCGGCTTCAACTCCGTTCTGTAGGCAGCGTGCCCCCACGCGGCGGTTCACGAGCCACGCCGGGTGAGGGCACCCGGCCTACAGACGAGGATTCGGGATCGTCCACGCCGGGTGAGGGCTTGAAGGGCTCTGGCAACTGGGAACTGGCTACTGGGAACTCTCTGCCGGGCCGAACCGGACGCGGAGGAGGTCGTAGCCGACGGCGCGTTGGTAGCCGGTCTCGGCTTCGAGGTGTTCGCGGGCTTCGAGGATCGCGATGGAGCCGACGCGGTCGACGAGCTTCTGGAGCAGGGTGCGGACGATGAGGCGGGCGTGGGCCGCACCCATGCAGAGATGCACGCCACTGCCGAAGGCTAGGTGGGGGTTGGGCTTGCGGTCGAGTCGGACCTCGCGCGGGGCCTCGAAGGCCTTTTCGTCGAGGTTGGCGGAGGCCCAGCAGAGCGAGGCCCGGCCGTTGGCGGGGACTTGGACGCCGTGGACATCGGTATCGACGGGGCAGACGCGCCCGATGTGGGTCAATGGCGAGATGACACGGAAGAACTCCTCGCCGGCGTTGACGATTCGGCGCGGGTCTTCGCGGAGGAATGGGAGGGCCTCGGCGCGACGGGCGAGGTAGGCGATCACGGAAGAGACCGTGTGGATGATGGTGTCGCGTCCGCCGGCGAAGGTGAGGTTCGCGAAGCCCATGAGTTCGTCGCGGGTGAGGCGGCGGCCCTGATAGGTCGCCTGGGTGAGGGCACTGAAGAAGTCGTCGCCGGGATTGGCGGCTGCGCGATCGAACTGGGCGTGCAGGTATTCCTCGAGGGCAGCTCCCTTCTTCTTGCCGTCGCCGCCGTCGCGGAAGACGTGGATCCCCCAGCCGATCCAGGTCTCGGCCTCGGAGAGGGGCATGTTTAGAAGGAGGGTCAGGGCGCGCGATTGGAGCGGGAGGGCGAACTCGCGGACGACCTCGATGGAATCGAGGCCGAGGGCTTCGTCGAGGAGGGCGTCGACGATGGATTCGACGCCGGCGATCATCGCGGGTTCCTTGGCACGGCGGAAGAAGGGCTCGGCGATGTCGCGGTACTCGGTGTGTTCGGGCGGGTTCGTCTCGACGGGGATCTGCCGCATCGTGCGGACGTCCTCCTCGGACGGGATGGGCACGCGGAACGGGGCGTCGGAACTGAACGTCTTCCAGTCCTTGGCGGCCTTCCGGACGTCCTCATGACGGAGGATCATGGCGATGGGTTCGCCGCGGGAGTCGGTCTGGAGGACGCCGGATTCCCGGCGCTTTTCGAGGAAGGGATCGGGGAGGTTTTCCATGGATGCAGCTGGGTGGGAGAACGGGAAACGGAGACTTACTTGGTGAGGGCCTTGTCGAGGTTGAGGAGCGTGCTGGCGACCAGGGTGAGAGCGGCGGCATCGGGTGTTTCGCCGGCCTGCCTGGAGAGGGCTTCGTCGGCGCGGTAGCGGTCGAGGGCGAGTCCGTGGAGTCGGGCCAGGCGTGCGGTTTCGGCCTGGGTGGGTTCCTCGCCGAGCACACGTTGCCAGCCCCAGGCGATGCGGGCGTCGAGGGAGCCGGGGGCGCTGGCCATGCGTCGGGCGAGGGCCTGGGCGGCCTCGAAGTAGACGGGATCGTTGAGGGTGACGAGGGCCTGGAGCGGAGTGCTGGTGACCACGCGGCGCGCGGTGCAGACCTCGCGGCTGGAGGCGTCGAAGGTCAGGAAGGACGGATAGGGACTCGTGCGACGCCAGTAGGTGTAGAGCCCGCGGCGGTAGCGGTCGTCGTTCTTCGGGGTGACCCATTCGGAACCGTTGTAGACCACCTGCCAGACGCCGTCGGGTTGGGGCGGCATGACGGGAGGACCGCCGACCTTGGAGCTGAGGAGTCCGGCGGCGGCCAGGGCCTGATCGCGGACCATCTCGGCGGTGAGACGGGTGCGTGGGCCACGGGCCAGGAGGCGGTTGCGCGGATCGCGCGCCAGCAGGTCTGGCGTGGCACGGTGGTCCTGGGCGTAGGTGGCCGAAAGCGTGAGTTCGCGCAGGATGGATTTCAGGCTCCAGCGATGTCGGGACGGGAACTGGGCTGCGAGGGCGTCGAGGAGCTCGGGGTGGGAAGGGGCGGTGCCAGTGGATCCGAAGTCCTCGAGCGTCTCGACAAGGCCGATGCCGAAGAGCTCGGCCCAGATCCGGTTCACGTAGACGCGGGCCGTGAGCGGGTTCGACGGGCTGACCAGCCAGCGGGCGGCGGCGAGACGGCTGGCTTCGCCGGAGGGCAGTTGTGGAAGGACGGTGGGAACGCCGGGTTCGACGACCTTGTCCTTGGCGAGGAAGTTGCCGCGAACGAACAGCCGGGTTTCCCGCCGCGCTTCCTCGGGCCGTTCGCGCATGACGAGGGTGCTGGCGGAAGGAATGGCGTCGCGTCGGGCGCGGGCTTCGGCGAGTTGCTTGCGGATATCCTCGCGCCTGCTGGAATTGACGAGGGTGGTCCAGGCCGTGGAGCTGGCGGAAGACAGCTTGAAGTGGCGGACGATGGAACCCTTGGTCTCGGCGTCGAAGATCTCGTGCTTGAGGACGAGGCGAAGGGTGGAACCGACTGGAGCCTTGGCTGGCTCCTTCGGAACAAGGACGAGCCAACGCGGGCCAAAGAGCTTCGGGAACGCGCCGCCGCCGGCCCAGCCAGGCTTGAGGCTTTCCTCGGGATCGTAGGGACCGGACAGCGTGTCGGCGTAGACGGCGACGAACTCGATGCGTTCCAGGCCGGTGGGAAGCGGCTTGGGCTCACGCTTCGGGGGAGGCTTGGTGCCGTTCTTCTTCGCTTCTTCGGCTGCCCGAGCGTCGGCTTCGGCCTGGGCCTTGTTCTCGGCATCGATGCGGGCGGCCTCGATCTTCGCGGCGGCAACCTTCACCGGGTCTTCAATCTCGAGCCAGGTGTGACCCACGACGGCACCGTGCTCGGGCCACTGCTTCGGGTCGGACTTGCGTGGGAGGATGTCGAGCCGCAGGGCGCCGATCTCGGTGCCGGCGGGGAACCGGACGGTGAATGCAGCGCCGTTCGGAACCGTTCCCTCGACCCGGACCTCGTTGCCGGAGACATCGAATCGCGCCTCGTCGGGACCGGTGATCGAGAAGCCTTCGATCGGCCTCCAGGGTTCGGACGCCAAGAGTGGGCGGGCGGCGTCGTTTAGGCGCGCGCGGAGGTCGCGGATCGACGCGTCGAGTTGCTGGGCCTCGGCGTATCGGGTGGAATCGTTGGGGACGCGCAGGCGTGGGAAGTCGTCGCTCATGTCGGCGTCTTCCGTCGAGTTCCAGAGGGCGAGGAAGCGGTAGTAATCGTCGTGGCGGAAGGCGTCGTAGGGATGGGAGTGGCATTGCACGCACCCGAAGGTCGTGCCCTGCCAGACGGTCCAGGTCGTGTTGACGCGGTCGATGACGGCGGAGAGGCGGAACTCCTCGTCGTCGGTGCCACCCTCGGTGTTGGTCTGCGTGTTGCGATGGAAGCCGGTGGCGACGCGGTCCTCGATCGAGGCGTCGGGGAGCAGGTCGCCGGCGAGGGTGCGGATGGTGAATTCGTCGAAGGGAAGGTCGTTGTTGAGCGAACGGACGAGCCAGTCGCGCCAGGGCCAGACCTCGCGGCCGTTGTCCTTCTCGTAGCCCTGGGTGTCGGCGTAACGGGCGAGATCCAGCCACAGGGCGGCCCAGCGCTCGCCGAAGTGCGGGGAGGCGAGGAGACGGTCGACGGCCTGTTCTGGCGATTCGAGGCCGGCCGTGAAGCGGGCGCGTTCGGCGTCGGTGGGCGGCAAGCCGGTGAGGTCGAAGGTGACGCGGCGAAGCCACTGCGCCGGGTCGGCGGGGGCAGACGGCTTGAGGCCTTCCTGTTCGAGGCGATGGAGGATGAAGCGGTCGATGCTGGAGCGGACCCAGGCCGGGTTGCGGACGGTCGGGATGGCCTGCTGGCGGGGTGGAACGAGGGACCAGTGCTCGCCCCAGTTCGCACCCTCGGCGATCCATTGGCGGAGCGTGTTGATCTCGGATTCGTTGAGGGGACGGCCCTTTCCGTTCTCGGTTGGAGGCATGCGATCCTCGTCGCCGGCGGGAAGGAGGACGCGGTGCAGGAGTTCGGATTCGTTGGGCTTGCCGGCGACGACGGTGGCCTTGCCGGATTTGCCGGTGGCGAGGGCCTTGTCGCGATGGGTGAAGGAGACGTTGCCGGCCTGTTTGACGCCGCCGTGGCAGGCGGTGCAGTGCTGGTTGAGGATGGGGCGGACGTCGCGGTTGAAGTCGACGGCGGCTAGGGCAGCGCCGCCGCCGAGGGTGAGGGCGAGCGATGCAGCCAGCACCGGCGTGACGCGGGAAAGGGAGGGATTCATGGAAGATGGAAGAGGCGATAGCCGCGGTTCAGGCGAGGATTCCCTTCACGACCTCGGAGGGCTTGGTGACGTTGGTGACGCGTTGGTCGAGGCCCTGGGACGGGTAGGTGAGGCGTTTGTGATCGAATCCGAGCAGGTGGAGCATGGTCGCCTTGAGGTCGTGGACGCTGACCTTGTCCACGACGGCCTCGTACCCCAGATCATCGCTCTCACCGAAGGTCCCGGGCTTCACGCCACCGCCGGCGAGCCAGACGGTGAAAGCACCGGGGTTGTGGTCGCGTCCGACCCAGCGCATCTCGGTCCCGCCGCGATTCTCGCGCATGGGAGTCCGACCGAATTCGCCGCCCCAGACGATGAGCGTCTCGTCGAGGAGCCCGCGTTGCTTGAGGTCGGTGAGGAGTGCGGTCATGGGTTGGTCGACCTCGAGGCAGCGTTCCTTGAAGCCGACTCCGAGTGCCTCGCGTTCGTTGGCACCGTGGGAATCCCAGCCCCAGTGGAAGAGCTGGATGTAGCGCACGCCCCGTTCGGCGAGTCGTCGGGCGAGGAGGCAATTGTTGGCGAAGGCTTCCTCGCCGGGTTTCACGCCGTAGGCGGCGCGGACGTCCTCGGGCTCGCGGGAAATGTCGAAGGCCTCCGCGGCGCTGACCTGCATCTTGAAGGCGGTCTCGTACTGGGCGATCCGGGTGAGGGTCTCGGGATCGCCAGCCTCTTCGTGGGCGCGGCGGTTGAGGTCGTCGAGGGCGTCGAGCGACAGCCGGCGGAGGTCGCGATTCACGCCGCCGGGGTTGCCGAGGTAGAGGACGGGCTCGCCCTTGGAGCGGCACTGGACGCCTTGATACACGGACGGAAGGAATCCGGATCCCCACGCGGACTTGCCGGAGTCGGGTGTCTTGCCGCCGCTCAGGAGGACGATGAATCCGGGGAGGTTCTCGTTGGTGGAACCAAGCCCGTAGGTCACCCACGAGCCCATCGACGGGAAGCCGAGCGTCGAGTACCCGGTGTGCATCGCGAGCTGGGCGGGGGCGTGGTTGAACTGGTCGGTGTGGAGACTCTTGATGAAGCAGACGTCGTCGACGACGCGCGAGAAGTGCGGGAGTTGGTCGCTGAGCCAAGCGCCGGTCTTGCCATGCTGGGCGAAGGGGAACTGATGGCCGAGGAGCTTCGGGATGCCCTGGATGAAGGCGAAGCGTTTGCCTTCGAGGAAGGACTCCGGGCAGGTCTTGCCGTTGAACTTCACGAGCTCGGGCTTGTAGTCGAAGAGCTCGAGGTGGCTCGGGGCCCCGGCCATGTGGAGGAAGATCACGCGCTTCGCCTTCGGAGCGAAGTGGGGCTTCATCGGGGCGAACGGACGGGACGGATCGCGCGTGACGGAGGGCGCGCCCGCGAAGCCCTGCGTGGCGAGCCATGCGGCGCCGAGGCCCGTGCTGCAGTCGCGGAGGAAATGCCGTCGCGTGGTCAGGCGATGCCGGGTGAGTTCGGCTTCCTGTCGTGGATCCATGAGGGAGATGGAATTCGAAGCCGCGCGCCAACTCCAGCCGTTATCCGCCAGTTGGGATTGGCGGACTTTGGTCACGGATTGGCGCGGTGGGGGATAGTTTCCCGCCGAGGCCCGGAGGCGCAGAGGGTGTTGGCGTTCGACGAGGGTACTCGTACTCGAGCCGATGGGATGCGTGGACGGTACTCTTGGGGTTGGGATGAGGGAATCGAGTACGAGTACCGCCCTTCGGGCTGAGTACGAGTACGAGTACGAATGGGGGGCGCGATTGGCACTCGTGGGATCGACCCGAGGAACCCGGGTACGTGGCCCCGTCGCTACGGGGCGATGGTCAATGCGCTCCAGTCGGATCCGATCCGGGCACGGGCGTGGAGCGGTAGGCTGCCGGACGAAGACGCGACGGGGCCCGCGTAGGTCCGCGCGGATGGAGACGGCTCGCCGCCGGGGAGGCGCGGGTCGGTTCCGTCGATGGTGTAGAGGATGACGGCGGAGGCCGTGGAGGTGCTGAGGCGGATCCGGGTGGAATCACCGGTGCCCTCGCGAACGGCGGTGGGGGGCGCGAGATCCGGGAGGATCCCGTGGGCGAAGAGTTGTCCGACCACAATGCCGCTGCGGCGTGGCAGGTATTCGTTGAGGATCGAGGCGACCGAGCGACGCCAGTCGTCGTCGCGGGTGAACGGACCGGTCAGGGGTTTGCCATCGCGGAGTGGGCGCGGCGGGATGTCGCCGGGAACCGTGAAGGGAACATCGCCCCAGCGGGCGGATTCGGCGATGACCGCGGACTCGATCTGGCGGGTGCGGGCGGCGAAGCGGGCCTTGAGGGAATCGGGGTGAAGGATGCCGCCCGGCGAGAAGTGTCGATGGACGTGGTCAGCGACGCGGAGGCGGAACTCGGGGTTGTCGAGGCACTGCTGCCAGAGCCATTGGGGGTTGCTGGTCTCGAGCTTGTCGCCAGCGCGGAATGGCCCCGTGCGATCCTCGGCGACGTTGAGCAAGGTGTGCTCGGCGTCCCAGATGAAGAACTGGAAGCCGCGGTCGCCCTTCTGGCGGCGGAGAGCGTGGAAGTTGTTTGGGGCGCGATTGTCGCTGAAGGCGCTGATGGGTGCATCGAGGTTCCCACCCCAGAGGATGAGGAGCATGTAGTCGATGAGGTTGTCGACATCGAGGAGGTTCTCGAGGCTGGGGTTCGGGGAACCGTCCGGATTGCGGCCCTGGATTGCGAAGTAGTCGGCATTGTTCGTGAGGCCGGCGGCGGCGCGCCGGTAGAGACGGGTCCAGGCCTCGAGGTTGCCGTCGGTGGGGATGACCGTGTACGTGCTTTCGCGGGTGGTGAATCCGGAGTCCACCTTGATGGCGTCGTAGTCGGCCTTGCGACCGCCGAATCGCGCGGCGCCGAAGGAGGCCTCAGGGCGTTCACAGGTGTTGTAGAGTCCCCAGTAGTGGCCGTTGATGTACAGGTGGCAGAAGTCGCCGCGGGCAGCGGGTTGTCCGAGGGCAAGTTGGAGGTCGCGGTGGAACTGGTCCCGGACGAACACGGCGCGGGTATCGCCGGCGAGGCTCCACGAGTAGTTCTGGAAGGTCCGGAGATCGAGGTTGTCGAATTCCTGGGCCCCGTTCGTGCCAAAGAGCGGGTACTTCAGCTTTCCTTCGCCGTATTGGTCCCGGAAGAAGAGCCGGAAGGCGTGCTTCGGGTTCATGGGCATCCGGCTGAAGCCGCCGCGGATGCGGATGCCGCAGTCGATCTGGAACCCCTTCCTGCCGTCGGCATGGATGAGTTCGAGGGAGGCAGGGCGTTCCCATTCGCGACCCTGTTCGCCAGGATTGGAATAGATGCCGCGCGTCGAGCCGAAGAGGTCGGCCACCTCCGCCACAAGCGACAGGGTGGGAAGGCTGCGGAGTGCCGGGATGATCTCGTCGCGGTAGCGCGGGTCGTCGACGATCCTAGGGTCCATGCCGTAGTTCACCTGGTTTTTTCCCCATTCGTACGGGAACCCCACGGGCGGGAGGCCGTCCGGGGACTGGCGGATGACATCGCCCGGGAAGAGGAAGGTGTGGGTCTTGGTGCGGGACGGAGCGAGGCCAGGCTTGAAGGCGGCGGCGCGGAGGATCGTGGTCCGGTCAATGGTCACCGGCTTGGAGTAGACCGTGCCGTGCCCGGCGGTGGGCTGGGAACCGTCCAGCGTGTAGCGGATGATGGCGTCGGGCGTCCTCGACGAGAGCGCCAGCTGGAAGGGGCGTTCATGGAAGCCGCGTTGCTGGTCGAACTTGACGTCCGCCACCGTGGGCGCGGCGTTTTCATTTCGACCGGCCTTTGCCTTCTGGGCGCTGGCGGAAGGCAGCGCAAACGCCATGAAGACGGCCGCAAGCAGTGCGAATCGGACGGAGAAGAGGTACATGGAGGCGTGGGGAAGTTGGGCGCTGGGTGCGGTCGTGATCAGCGCTGGGGAGCGGCGGCAGGAGGCTTCGGAGCGGACGCGGAGCGGGCTTCCCGGATCTTCTGGAGTTCGGCGGGACTGGCGATGCCGTCGGAGTCAGCGTCGAAGACGAGCAGTTCGCGTTGGCGGACGAGATACGCGGGTTCGGCGGCGCCGCCCGAGGCGGGATCCTCCGCCATGCGGGACGCGAAGAACGCGGGGATGCCGGTGAGCTTCCCGGTCTTGACGGCCTCGAGCATCCGGGCGGTCTCGGCGGCATCGAGCTTGCCGTCCTTGGAGGTGTCGTAGGTCTCGCGGAGCACCTTGGTCTCGGCCTCCCAGGCCACCTTCCACTCGGGGCCGGTCATCTCGCCGTCGTGATCGGCGTCGTAGCGGGCGAGGAACTCCGGGGGAATCTGGAACATCGACTTCGCGGTGGCCTTGGACTCGCGCGCGGCGGAGCGCATGCGTTCGCGTTCGGAGGGATCCAGGCGCCCGTCGCGATTGGCGTCGAACTTCCGCAGGAGTTCCGTGCGGGCGTCGGCGGGGGCCTTGCCGGGAGGGTTTGAGGAATCCTCGTCCGCGGCGCGCGCGGCCAGTGCGGCGAGAAACGCCCAGAGGGCAATCCGCGAGGCGGGACGCAGTGAAGCCCGGTGGATCCATCGGTGGTGCACGGGCTGAGGACACCCTCAATCCGGGCCCCGTTTCAAGCTGCGGATGGGGTGCCGGGGGTAGAAAAAGCCCGGCGCGGCCATGTGGGGCAGCGCCGGGCTCGTTCAGGGAATCCCGAGGACTGGGTGGCCATGCGGAACGTCCGGTTGGGATCACCGACGAGGACGCCGTCCTCGACGACGAGGTCGAGGGAGCCGTCGCCGCGGGTGGCGACCAGCGAGCGGAGACGCTGGCCGGGAGTCGCGATGCCGGTGATGGTGTTGTTGGTGGACCGGGTGTAGGTCATGGCCGGCCGCGCGGGATCGAAGGCGAAGGCCATGCCGGCGACCTGCGGGAACTGGCCCGGGGTCGCGGTGGCCGTGGTGGCGGCGACGGACCATTCCATCGCATCGCGGAGCTGCTGCGCCGTGAGGGTGATCAGGGCGAGTCCGTTGTTGAAGCGGAGCGAATTCTCGATGTCGAGCTGGCTGATCTCACCGTCCCTCTTGCCGACCCGGGGATTGGCCAGGGGCGGCACGAACACCGGTTGGCTGTTGCCGCCCGAGGAGAGGACGCCACCGATGGAATCGCGGATTCCGCCGCCATTCTTGAGGGAGAGCGATTCGGGGCAGTCTTGTCGCCGCTGCAGAGTTCCTGGTTTCAAGATTCAAGTTTCAAGCCAGGCTCCCGCTCTCAACGGGCGCATCTCGACACTGCCCCCGCTTGAGACCAGGAACGGAGAGGCGACGTCCTCGTCGCCTTTGGAACGGGCCCCGAGGGCAACGAGGACGTTGCCGCCCCGCTGGAGGCGGGGGCTATGTCCGGAGCCCCCCAACGCGAGACGGAAGTTTGACCGGGTGCGACCAAAGTCCCTCCGACCAAGGGCCGATTTCGTGGGGCGGCGAAGTCGTGGATGGTGGGGATGTCGGAACGATCAACGTCCGGCACGACATTCGAAGACACGATCATGAGCACTGTTAGCGGAAAGCCCCTCATCGAAGCCCCAGCCTCCACCGACTCGGTCAAGTACCAGACGCTGGCCTACCTCGACGCGTATGACGCGGTGTTGAACTGCGATTACGCCTTCGTTGCGTACCGCGAGACCGACAGCAACGGGGATTGGCGGATCCGGATCCGTTCGTCCCAGACGGCGGGTGCGGTGTTCGAGCCGCAGATGATCCAGAACCAGGCGCGGTCGACGGGTGCCCAGGGCAAGCCTTGGTTCCAGTGGGGATACAACTTCGAGCCGAGCACTTCGGATCCGCGTCAGATCGAGTTTCGCGTGCACGTGGCTGGTGGGAAGCCGAGCGAGATCGAGGTGGTGGTCCGGTTGCGCAAGTTCGACCACACGCCGGACGAGGCGAAGTCGGTTCGGTTCGCGTGGCCGCAGGCGTGAGCCGATTCCCGGAAGGGGATATTTCACGCGGAGCCGCGGAGAACGCGGAGGGAAGGCACGGTCACCAACTGGCGCACCCCGATTCCACCCATGTTCAAGGACAGAATCGGGGCGGCGAAGTCCTCGGCACACTCGGAGGCGTGAGGGCGCAACGAGGACGTTGCGACCCCGTTTGGGGTTGGGAGGCTTCGTCCAGACGCGCCCGATCCTCGATGGGGGCGAGGCGGCGTTCAGGCGGGGCGGATGCGGGTCAGGCGACCGTCGGGCGAGACGCGGAAGCGGTCGCCCCGCCAGACGACGGTGTTGCCGAGGAAGGCGGCGGCCCAGAGGCAGGCGGCCTGAAGGTCCTTGATCCAGGTCCACCACGGGGCCCGCGAGATGGGGACGCCGGGGCACATCCGGGAGTGGAGCAGGTGAGCCAGGGCGGCCCGCGACGCCAGGGCGGCCGCCACGGGCCAGGTGGCCCTGCCCGAGCCCATTGCTGCGGCAAGGTGGAGAAGCGCCCAGAGCGTGACGTTGCTCACGATGCTGGCGAGGAAGGGCAACGGTTGGCACACGCGGATGGTCCGGGCCCAGCGCAGTTGGTGCTGCCAGACCTGGGTCCATCCCGCCGGCGGATCCCAGCAGTCGACGGGGACAGGGCACAGGACGATGCGCCGCCCCAGCGCATGGATTCGATAGCCGAGGTGGTAGTCGTCGGCCAGATGGTGGACGAGTCCTTCGAACCCTCCGGCCGCCGACAGGTCCGCGCGACGGAGCATCATCACGGCGCCAAGGGCGAAGCGTTGTTCGACGAGTGACCGCGACTGGAGGACCTGGCTCCAGAAGTCCGCGTTGACCGCGACGGCCTCGCACCGGAGCGCGGCGGTAACGGGGTTGGCCAGCCGATAGAAGCAATTCACCAGGCCAACGGTCGGATCGGCCATGGCCCCGGCCAATTGCTGGAGGAGGTCGGCCGGGGCGAGGACGTCGGCGTCGCTGACGACGAAATGCTCGTGTCGGGCCTGCGTAGCCAGGACGGCGAGCTTGGCGACCTTGGCATTGGCACCGACGAGATCCGGGCACACGACAAGGCGCGCGTCGTTGTGCGGATGGTCTTCCAAAAGCTGGCGGACCACGGCGCAGGCAGGGTCGTCCGGAGAGCCGACGGCGAACAGACACTCCACGGGGCCGGGGTAGTCCTGTCGAAGCCAGCTGGTGAGGCATTCGCGCAGGTTGGGATCCGCGCCCTTGATGGGCTTCAGGAGGCTGATCGGCGGATGGTGGCAGGAATTGGGGACCCTCTCGTGCAAGGGGAAGCACCGGGCGGCAACGAACTGCCATGCCTGGATGGCACAGGCGACTGCAGCCAGGCCTGCGGTGACCCAGAAGAAGAACACGTCGGCGGAGGATTCAGAAGGCGGTCGGCCCGGGTACCGGGTGGGTCCGGCGGAGAGTCCCGTCAGACCGGGCGCCAGCCCTTGCCGGGGATGTATTCCCGGCTCCCGGGATCGGACTTGCAGCCACTGCCAACGGCAAAAAGGGCGGCCATCACTGCGATCAGGACGAAGAGACGCTTCATGCGGACGAGGATAGCGACGATGGGGAGTGAGTTGAACAGGATTGATTGAGGGCGGGGGGCAGATGCCAGTTGCCAGACGCTCCGAGACTGGTGGGGCGAGACTTGTCGAGCCGCTTCGGAGTTTGAAGTTTTCAGTTTCAAGTTTGAAGCGGGAGCCAGGCTTCAAACTTGAATCTTGGAACCTGGGGCTCCTGACCGGCTCGTGAGGACACACGCCCCACCCCGGCTTGAAACTTGAATCTGAAAACCTGGAACCCTCCTCCCCCAACATTACCGAAGGCATCATTTGAACCCGGGCGGGGAACCGTTCTAGGATCCCCCCATTCCCGCGCGAATGCCGGCCTGATGCCGGTCGTCGGTTGGGAGTCAATTACGCCGGACATGCAAAAGATCGCCATCATCGTCGTGGGCCTTTCGGTTGCCGCCGGGCTCGCCCGTGCCGCCGACAAGGTGGATTTCGAGAAGGAAGTTGCCCCGATCCTCGCCGAGCACTGCATCAAGTGCCATGGCGAGGAAAAGCAGAAGGGCAAGCTCCGCCTGGACCTGAAGGCAGACGCCTTCAAGGGCGGGAAGAGTGGGACGCCGTCGATCGTGGCGGGTGACGTGGCGAAGTCCGACATCATCCACCGCATCACGCTGCCGAAGGATTCGGACGAGATCATGCCGCCGGAGGGTGGGCCGTTGCCGGAGAAGGCGGTCAAGGTACTGAAGGACTGGGTGGCGGGTGGAGCGGCATGGCCGGATGGGTTCGTGGTGAAGGTGGCGGCGAAGTCCGGTGGGGCTGCTGCGCTGCCTCCGGCGGTTCCGGCGATGCCGGCCAAGCCCCGTCCGCCGTTGCCGGAGCTTCCCAAGGACTTCAAGCCCGCGGCCTCCGAGGCGGCCGCGGTGGCGGCGCTGGCGAAATCGGGTGTCGAGGCGCGTCCAGTGGCGCAGAACTCGCCGTGGCGCGAGGCCAATTTCCGCCTGAAGGGTGCTGAGGTCACGGACAAGACCCTGGAGCCGTTGAAGGACGTTGGCAGTCTGATCGAGCTGCGCCTGGGCACGACCAAGATCACCGATGCCGGCCTGGCGCCGGTAGGAAGCCTTTCGCAGTTGCAGGTGCTAGGCCTGGAACTGACGGCGGTGACCGATGCCGGCCTCGCGCGCATCAAGGATTTGAAGAACCTCGTCTCGCTGAACCTGTACGGGACGGCCGTGACGGACGCCGGATTGGAGCACCTGAAGGGCCTGAAGCATCTTCGGAGCCTGTACCTGTGGCAGACCAAGGTGACGCCCGAGGGCGTGAAGGCACTGCAGGCCGCGCTGCCGGGTTGTGACATCAACACCGGCGCGGAACTCACCATCGTGCCGCCCGCGGAAAAGAAGGAAGAGAAGAAGGACGACAAGAAGAAGGAAGAGAAGAAGTAGGTCGTCGGGAGAGCGGGGCACGGGTTGACATGCTCCCGGCGAGAGGTGGGGCGAGTGTCCTCACGAGCCGCGGCAGAGTTCCGAATTTGAAGATTCCAGTTTCAAGCCCGGCTCCGGCTTCAAACTTGAAACTGCAATCTCTGAGCTCTGAAGCGGCTCGACAGAGCTCGCCCCACCGTGGCTTGAAACTTGAAACGGAACACTTGGCCCTTCAACCGGCCATTGTGTTCCGCAGGAACCGGGCTTCATTGTCCTCTGGATGATGAAGCCCGTTTCGTTTCTGCGGAAGGTGTCGATGGCCGAGGGGATCTCGTACCTGGTGCTGTTGCTGGTGGCGATGCCGCTGAAGTACTGGGCCAACATGCCGATGGCCGTGCGGGTGGTGGGGTCGCTGCACGGGCTGCTGTTCGTGGTGCTGTGTGTGGCGCTGCTCCGGGTGTTGATCCAGGCGCGGTGGCCGTTCTTCCGGGCGGTGCTGGTTTTCGTGTTGTCGTTCGTGCCGTTTGCGCCGTTGTTCCTCGACCGACGGATGAAGGATTGGGAGGCGGAGGTCCGGGGGTGAGGGGACGACTGGAAATTTGAGGTGACTGCGTTGGGTACGCCGGAGGCGTAGGAGCGGTTAGCCAACAACGGGGTCGCGGAGCGGAACCCCGGGGAACCGATGGGGTAGAAGTTTCCAACCCTGGAGGGGTTGAAGAGGGAGGGGAGTCTTCGCACCGCCTTCGGGGTGCGGTTCTTTCAAAACGCCTGCCCCCGGGTAGGCGCTGACGCGCCAACCCGGGGCTATCGGCTGCAACGCCTCCGGCGTTGTTGATGGTGGACGCTTACGGGCACACGGGGAGGCTCGGCGCGGTTCGACGGAGTCTCGCCCAACGGATGGCCCCATCGATTGGGGATTCCGGTGGCGGCCGCGTGGGAAAGCTGGCAAAGGGTCGGGCGAACGTTCCACCGCATCCCAACCATGGCTTCCCTCGTTGAGTACCTGACGAAGATTTCCCGGCGCTCTGCGATCGCAGATTACTGGTCGCGTCCCTACTGGCTGGCCTGGATCCGGACAGGCAGTGCGGACCCGGACGTCAGGGTTCCCGAGATGCCAGATTGGCTCTGGGTCCCGACGGCCTTGAGCGAGACCTTTCCGCCCCCATCTGCTGCTGACGAGCCCATGGAGCGGTTCCTCGCGGCCTGTCATCACGCGGGGATGTTCGATGCGGCAGCGACCTGGCTCTGGCAGATCCGGAGTGCTCCCAATCTTGCAGAGGAACTTCGCCTCGCGATGGCGGTGCTGGAGCGGGCGGGCTACGAACCCGCGTTGATCGCCCGCCTGATCGCCAACCAACTCCCATGCGTGACACCGGGATCAACGGTGATTCCACCCGGAGGGCAGGCGCTCCTGGCGATGTCGGATGAAGGAATCAGCGGGCTCTTCCAGCGCCTTGGCCGACTCAAGCAACCGCCCAAGGAGGTGGCCGAATTGTTCGTCAGCGCGGATCCACGGCGCTGGTATCGGATTTGTTCTACCGTGGTCGGCCTGGAGAACAGCGGGGACCTCGGAGCGGACCACTTGCTCGTGGCGTTGGCGAAGGATCCGGCGGTCTTCACGGAGGTTTCCCATGCCGCGGTTGGGCGGCTCCAGGATCCATGGCAGGCCTTCCGACTCGCGTCGGCGCTGGCACAGATCGACGCGGTGCGGTTTGGAAAGCTGGCTGAGGAGAAGGGACTCGCGATGCTCGCCAGCCAGAACCGAAAGGACGACGGCGGATTGACGGAGGATCAACGCACGGCCGGCGTCTGGCTGATCGTGCATCGGTGGCCTGCGCCTCGAGCAGTCCTCGAGCAGATCTTGCGGGCGCCCTTGAAATCCGAGCCGTGGCGGAGGGGGACGATGGTCCAGTTGAGGATTGATCTGGTGGAGGCCGCCGTGGCGAAGGCGGGCCGAGATGCGCGCTCCGTCGTGGAGGCGGCCTTTGCCACGGATTTGCCGGAGGTCCATGTCCACGCGTTGATCGCGTGGGGAAAGGTTCGGACCTCGGATGATGCGGGTTGGATCCGCGAACGATTCAACGTCTTGAAGGCATCGGGGGACGGTGGGTTGGTGACGAAGCTGGTGCGGTTGGGCATGCAGCAGTTCCCGGAGGTGATCGAGGAACAGGTCTGGGAATGCCTGTCGCACAAGTCGCGGCCTGTGCGGGATACGGCGGCGGTCGCGTTGGGCAAGCTCGGAGAATCGCGATTGGAGCGGGCATCGGGGTTGTGGGCGGCGAAGCGGGCTGACGTCCGGATGGCGGCGGTGGCATGGCTCCAGGCGATGGGCTCGCCGGGAGCCGCGACGGAGTTGAAGGGACGCCTCGAGAAGGAATCGGATGACGGCGTCCGGGACGCGATCCTGCTGGCCCTGGAGAAGCTCGGGGCTGGAGGCGACGGCATCAGCCCGGCCGAGATGCAGGAACGGATCTCCCGCTGCCTGGCAAAGGCCGGGGCATCGCCGGCCTCCTGGCTGGACGTGAAGAAATTGCCGTTGCCGAAGTTCCAGGATGGGAAGTCCGTCGATGTGGACACCCTCCGATATCTCCTGTTCCGGCAATCGCGGGTGAAGGAAATGCGGGCGGACATCGAGGCCCGTCCGCTTCTTTCACGGGTCGATCGCAGCACCTCGGGTGATCTCGCGCTGGCGGTGGTGCAGGCCTACTTCGCCAGCGACTGCGACGCGGACGATCGGTGGGCGATGGCGTTCGCGGCCTTGTTGGGCGACGGGCGGTTGGTGCCCGTGCTGAGCCGACAGATCCGCGATTGGGCTGATGCGATGCGCGGAAAGCTTGCGGAGTACGGAGTGCAGGCGCTGGCGTTGATGGGATCAGATGCCGCCCTGCTGGCGGTCGACGCGATGACGATCCGGTACCGGTCAAAGAACAAGAACATCGGCAAGGCGGCATCGGAGGCGTTCGCGGAAGCGGCGCGGGTCCGTGGCCTGACGGTGGAGGAGTTGGGGGACCTGGTGGTTCCGTGGCTCGGGTTCGAGCCGGGCCAGCCGAGGACCGTGGATGCCGGCAAGTCGCGCATCGAGGTGCGGATCACGTCGGACTTCAAGCTGGCCTTCCGGGATGCGGCAACGAACAAGAAGGTGGCCAAGATTCCGGACAGCGCGCCGGAGGAATTGAAGGCCGAGTTCAAGGAGATCAACGCCGGACTGAAGGAGGCGGTGAAGTCGCAGTTGCTGCGGATGGAGACGCTGATGGTCCGGCAGTTCCGATGGTCCTCGGCACGGTGGCGCGAGCTGTTCCTGCTGCATCCGTTGCTGTTCCCATTTGCACAGCGTCTCGTGTGGGGCGCGTACGATTCGAAGGGTGCGTTGACCGCCACCTTCCGTGCCCTGGAGGATCGCACGCTGACCGATGTCGCGGACGATCCGGTGGAACTGGAGGCCATGGCGACGGTGGGGATCCTGCATCCGTTGGAGCTGGAAGCGGAGAGGCGGTTGGCGTGGGTGAAGCACCTGGCGGACTACGATGTCGAGCCGCCCTTCGCGCAGTTGGAGCGTCCGGTGGTCCTCGTCGAGCCGTCCGATTCCGCGCGGCTCATGGGGGATCGCTTTGCCGGCACGACGCTGAATGGCATGACCTTCAAGGGACGTGCCGAGCGGTTGGGGTGGACCCGGGGTTCGGTGTGTGACGCGGGCGGAATCAGTTTCTATCTGAAAACGTTTCCGTCGGCGGGTGTGGATGTGTTTGTGGGCACCGAAGGCATGTATGTGGGAATGGACATGGAGTCGGAGGTGACGTTGGGGAAGGTGTTCTTCGTCCGGCACGGTTCCGTGGCGATCGGGAGCTACACCTACGACGAGCCGGGAGACGAGGCGGACCCGAGGCTGGTGGCTTTTGGTGCAGTGCCGGTGATCGCGTACTCGGAGGCCATGGGCGATCTCGGGAAGACCAGTGGCAAGGCCGGGGAAGCTGGAGGGGAAGCCAGTGAGTAATCCAGCCGCGGGTGTGGTTCGGGCACCGGCCGAGAAGGTGTACGCCGAGGAGTTGGCGGCGCTGGCGGCCAACGACAAG
This sequence comes from Limisphaerales bacterium, assembly GCA_965284395.1. Classification (GTDB taxonomy): domain Bacteria; phylum Verrucomicrobiota; class Verrucomicrobiia; order Limisphaerales; family UBA9464; genus UBA6176. The sequence continues at coordinate 5,106,560 of OZ260084.1, forward strand.
GGAACGCGGCCCGCGGGGTGGAATCTGTCGCCGCGGGCGGTCCGCCAGTTCATCACGGGCTCTGGTTCGCCGCTGACGATCGAGGCCGGCGGAAAGCGCAGGAAGGTCGCGATCACGCAGAAGTTCTACGGGGACGAGGCCTTGGTGGAGCGTTGCATCGTGACGCTGCTGGGGAGCCGCGGGCTGCTGCTCGTCGGCGAACCGGGTACGGCGAAGTCGATGTTGTCCGAGCTCCTTGCCTGCGCGATCTCCGGGACGTCGATGTTGACGGTGCAGGGCACGGCGGGCACGACCGAGGACCAGATCCGCTACAGCTGGAATTACGCGATGTTGCTGGCGGAGGGGCCGAGTCCACGGGCGCTGGTGCCATCGCCGGTGTACCAGGCTATGCGGATGGGCGCGGTGGTCCGGTTCGAGGAATTGACGCGGTGCCAGCCGGAGATCCAGGACGTGCTCGTGAGCCTGCTGTCGGACAAGTGCATCCAGGTGCCCGAGCTGGCCGGAGCCGACGGCGTCGTGTTTGCCGCGAAGGGATTCAACCTGATAGGCACGGCGAATCTCCGGGACCGGGGCGTGCACGAGATGTCCGGGGCGCTGAAGCGCCGGTTCAATTTCGAGACGGTGGTGCCGTTGTCGGACAAGGCCCAGGAGTTGGCGCTTGTCCGGGCCCAGACGGAAGTCCTGCTGAGGCACTCGGCGGTCGAGGTGGAGACCCCCGAGGAGGTGCTGGATCTGCTGGTGACGACCTTCCAGGACCTGCGGATTGGCCGGACAGCGGAGGGCACGGTCGTTGAGAAGCCTTCGACGGTCATGTCGACCGCGGAGGCCGTGGCCGTGAGCCACTCGGCTGCCCTGGAGGCAGCGCACTTCGGGAACGGCCGGATGGAAGGCGGCCACGTCGCGCGTCAGATCCTGGGGACGATCCTGAAGGACAATCCCGACGACGCCTCGAAGCTGCGTAACTACTTCGAGGTGGTGGCCAAGGTCCGCGGCAAGACCAGTGCCGCGTGGCAGCAGTTCTACGAAGCCCGGAAGTCGCTTCGCCCGTGAGCTCGCACGGCCTCGATTCCACTCTCGACGCGCTGCTCTCGGATCGGGTGGCCTACTTCCCGATCCGCCATCACAGCCCGGCGTGCGCGCGATTCCTGGAACGGTTGCTGAAGCTGTGGAAGCCCGCGGCGGTGCTGATCGAGGGACCGGCGTCGTTCACGTGGCTGATTCCCCAACTGCTGGATCCGGCGACGCGTCCACCGGTGGCGGTCTATGTCAGTTGCCCCAGGACCGAGCCGCACGGGACGGCAGGGTCGGGGCGGGTGCCGGCATTGCCCGGAGTGGCACGGCACGCGGCGTACTTCCCCTTTTGCGAGAGTTCGCCTGAATGGGTGGCGCTCCGGGTCGGGGCCGAGTTGGGAGCGCGATTGCAGTTCATCGACCTGGATTTCACCGCCCAGAAGCGGGTGGAGCCGGAATTGGAGTCTGGCCCGCCGCGGGTGGAGTCGCTGTTGGAGGAGCGGCACCTGCAACGCAGCCGGTATCTGCGGGAACTGGCCCGGCGGTGTGGATGCCGGGATCACAACGATCTTTGGGAGCACCTGTTCGAGACCCGGATCGGGTACGCGGCCGGGGCGGAGTTGGAGGCGGTTCGGAACTTCATGCGCGATGTGGGGGCGTGGTGCCATTTCGCGAGGGCGGACGCCGGGGCGGAGGCATTGGAACGGGACGGCACGCTGGCGCGGGAAAAGGCCATGGTTGAGGCGATCCGCCGGGAGTTGGAATCGGGGGAAGGGCGGGTAGTGGTGGTGACGGGTGGGTTTCATTCGGTGGTGTTGCCGGCAGGGGTGGAGGGGAGGCTGCACCTCCCGACGTCGTCGGCTGCCGAGAACGAGGGCGTCTTGGTGCGGTACGGGTTTGAGGCGTTGGATGCGCTGAATGGATACAGCGCGGGCATGGTGTCGCCCTGGTACTGGAACGAGCTGTGGAAGGAGTCGGGGAGGTTGTCGGGCGGTGAGGCGGCCCGGGAGGTGGCCGCGCGGGTGTTGGTGGAGTTGGGGCGGACGACCCGGAAGGAACGCTGGCTGACGAGCCTGTCGACGGCGGACGAGATCGCGGCGCTGGAGCAGGCCTGTCGGATGGCGCAGTTGCGGAATCATCCGGGACCCACGCGGGAAGATCTGATGGATGGCGTCCGATCATGCCTCGTGAAAGGGGCGATGGATGCCGAGGGCCAAGCCGTGCTCGGGTTGGCGTGGCGGGTGATGGGCGGGACCGGCTTGGGCGAGGTTTGTCCCGGAGCCGGGCTTGCGCCTCTGGTGCAGGACGCGCGGCGCACGGCCGAGGACCTGAGGCTGGGCACGACGGATTCGAGGATCCGGGAGCTGGAGTTGGATCTTTATCGCAAGGTCCGGCACCGGAAGTTGAGCCGGTTCCTGCACAGCCTGGCCTTCCTCGGCGTCGCACTCGGCGAGTTGAAGGCGGGTCCGGACTTCGTTTCCGGCCAGGGGTTGGAACGATTGTTCGAGCACTGGACGTGTGTGTGGACCCCGATGGTGGAGGGAGCACTGGTGGAGGCTGGTATCCACGGGGCGACGGTGGAGGAGGCGACGGTGAACCGATGGTTGCTGTGCGTGGCGGGCCTGGAGGCGAAGGGGCGGGGCCGGGACGCAGGCGAAGCGGTGGCGCTTCTGATCCACGCGTGTCGGATGGGGCTGCATCGACACGCCGCCCGATGCGCCGCTGCCATCGCAGAACGGCTGGTCGAGGATCCCTCGGTGGTGTCGGTGACCACGGCGCTTCGCCAGCTGGTGTTGCTTTGGGAATCCCGTGAGCCGATGGAGGCCCACGCTATTCGGGAGATTCCGGGACTGATCGGCGCCTCCTACCAGCGGGCGGGTCAGTTGCTGGGGGCCTTGGCCGAGACGCCTGAGGACGCGGCTGCGGACGTGCTCGGCGCGTTGATGGAGTTACGCGACATCACCTCGGGTGAGATGGGACAACGGGTCGGCTTGGATGCGGAGGTTTTTCTGGGATTGCTGGAATCTGCGCGGGTGAATCCGCGATGCCCGGCCCTGCTTCTCGGCGGGCTTGCCGGAATCCTGCACGGGGCGGAGCGGCTCTCCGACGGCGGGTTGATGCGGTTGCTTTCGGGGGCCCTGGGGGCGGCCGCGGCGGATCCCAGCGCCCAGATGGCATTCCTCACCGGATTGCTCCGGACGGCGCGCGAACTGGCATGGCAGATGCCCGGACTGGCGGAGTCGGTCGACCGGTTGCTCGAGGGCTGGACCGAGGACGAGTTTGTGGAGCGGCTGCCGCACCTCCGGTTGGCGTTCGCCGAGTTGACGCCCCGCGAGATCGATCGGGTGGCGAAGGTGGTGTCGGGTTTGCATGGTGGCGAATCAGTGCCGTGGCTGGGCGCAGGCGGGCTCAGCGCCCAAGATGCCGTTGAGTTTGCCCGCATGGAGTCGGAATTGGCGCGGGTGATGACGGTCGATGGCCTGGGCGACTGGGTGAAGGAGGATGAGCACGCATGAATTCCCTGACCCGATGGCGACTGGTGCTGGGAAGGTTTGCATCGCAGCAGTTGCGCGACCCGTTGTCTGGCCGGGAAGGGCGCATCGAGGTTGCGCTGGATCACCTGTACTCGCGGGAACACCGCGGCCGCGGCGTCCGGGATCGTGACGGGACAGGTGGCCTCGATCCGTCGCAGATCACGATTCCGCAGTGGCTGTCGGAGGTTCGGGAACTCTTTCCCAAGGAGGTCGTGGAGGTCATCGAGCGTCACGCGCTGGATCGCTATGGCATGACGGAATTGGTGACGGATCCGGAGACGCTGGGCCGCCTCGAGCCGAACCTGGATCTGGTGAAGACCCTCATGAGCTTCCGCGGACATCTGAAGGGCGAGGTCGTTCCGATGGCGCGACGCATCATCGGACAGGTGGTGGAGGACTTGCGACGGAAGTTGGAGCCGGAGATCCGGACGGCGTTGACCGGTCGGGTGAACCGGTTCCGGCACGGGCCGCAGAAACTGGCGCGCAACCTCGACTGGCGGGGGACGATCCGGGCGAACCTGAAGAACTATGACGTGGAACACCGACGGTTGGTGATCCGCGAGGCGCGGTTCTTCAGCTCGAATGTACGCTTCCTGCCATGGCAGGTGATCCTTTGCGTCGACCAGAGCGGAAGCATGGCGGATTCGGTGATCCACAGTGCGGTCATGGCTGGGATCCTGGCGGGTTTGCCGCTGGTCCACGTGGGTTTGGTGGTGTTCGACACCAGCGTGGTGGACCTGACACCGCATGTGCGGGATCCGGTGGAAGTGCTGATGAGCGTGCAGCTCGGAGGCGGCACCGACATCGGACAGGCGCTGCGGTACTGCGATACCCTGATCGAGCATCCGCGTCGGGCCGTGGTGGTGTTGGTCAGCGATTTCGCCGAGGGCGGTCCGCCGGCGGTCTTGTTGGGCACGGCCCGGAGGATGGCCGAGTCGGGTGTCAAGATGCTCGGCCTGGCAGCCCTGGATTCGGACGCGAACCCGACCTACGACCGCGCCATGGCCGAACGGTTGGGCGAGACGGGCATGCGCATCGCCGCGCTGACGCCCCGGAAGCTGGCCGATTGGCTAGCGGGAATCCTGAACTCGCGATGACGCCATTCGAACGAGGACTACGGGCTGCCGCGCGCAGCCTGGATCAGGCAAGCCTCGAAGCCCTGTCGAACCGCGGGCTCGTACGGCGCGCGCAGAAGGACCTGGAACGTGGGTTGGCCGTGGCTGTGGCTAAAGCGGAGCCAACACGTGTGACGCTCACGGTGGGTGAATGGCAGGTGGTCGTCGATGAGCACGGGTTCGCCCGGGCCCGGTGCGGATGCCCGGCGCACGGTGTTTGCCAGCATGTGGTGATGGCGGTGTTGTTCCTGCAGCAGGAACAAGAGGCAGCGGCAACCGCGCCCGAGAAGCAGCCGAACGGTCCTGCTGATCCGTTCCGGGAATGGATGGAGATCCGTGCCGATGCGCTCGCGCAGTGGGCCGGGACAGCAGCCTATCGGACCGGACTGGTGTTGGCCGCTGGAATGGAGGCAGAAGTGGAGGTTGGGACGGTGGTTCACGTTCGGTTCCGGGCCCGAAATGTGGAGGTGCGCTTCGTCCCGGGTTCAGGACTGGAAGGGGCGATCACCTCGGGACCGCGCGTCGGGGACGAATCAAGCTGGGTCGTGGCCGCCCTGGTCCACTTGCAACGCTCGCAGGGTGCCGATTGGAGCCTTCCCGCCAGCGGTGGGGCCTTGGTGCCTGATGCTGGTGCCCCGCGAAGTCGCGAGGAGGTGCTGGTGGCGTGCCAGCGGTTGGCGCGGGAGATGGTCGCTCAAGGGCTGGCACGGCTCTCCGACAGCATTGAGCCTCGCCTCACAACCATCGCGATGTCCGCTCTGGCTGTGAACCTTCCTCGGCTTTCGCACCTGCTCCGCGCGATCGAGGACGAGGTGGCCGCTTGCCGGAGGCGCGATGCACGAGGTGATCCCGCCCGGTTGCTGGCCCGGCTCGCCGAGTCCGAAGCCCTTTGCGAGGCACTGAGACAGGAACGTGGATCCGCCCGGCCGGAGTTGGTGGGTAGCCAGCGCGCCCGATTCGAGGAGGTGGGAACAATCGAGATTTCCGGCGTCGCCGCCTGGCCTTGGGAGACCGCCTCCGGCTATGTCGGCCTGACGGTCCTGTTCTGGGATGATTCAGCCCGGAGCTGGAGCACGTGGAGCGAGGCCCGCCCACGGTTGGCCGCCGCCGGGTTCGAGCCTGCAGCACGTTTTGGACACCCGGGTCCGTGGGCAGGAGTCGACTCGCCACGCCAGGCCGTAGGTTCCCGGTTGAGGTTGATGCGGGCGCGGCGGACGGGATCCGGGCGGCTGTCAGCCTCTTCGCAGAGCCGATGTCTGGTTCTCGGCGCATCCCAGCCGTCCTCGTGCGGCATGCCGATCCTCGACGACTGGTCGGGGTTGGATGCCATCTGGCTGAGGTCGCAGCCCGCTGGGTTGCGCCCTGAGGATCCCCTGTCCCGGATCGTCGCGCTGCGGATCCATTCGGGCGGGATCCGGATGTTCGACGAAGTGCGCCAGAAACTGGTGTGGCCGTGTGGCGCCCCGTCTGGGAATGGCATTTCGCTGGAACTGGCCTTCACGCCCTTGAATGAACGAGCCATCCGATGCCTGGAAAGTCTCGATCCAACCGGCCTGACCGGGGCCGTCGTCGTGGGGCGCCTCGAACGATCCGGGCCTGGACTCTCGATGGTCCCGTTTGCGGTGTACCCGCCTCGCACTCCGGGTATCCAGCTTGGATTCGCAAGGGCGGAGGTGTTGCCCGTCCCGAGCTCCGTTGGAACTGGCGAAAGGGATGCCCTCGAGACGAAGCCGGACTCCGCAAGCCTGGAGGATGGCGAGGAGTTCGGGGGGGGAGTGGACTGTCATCCGGATTTGGCAAGGGTCCTGGACCGGGTGGATGCCACGTTGCTCGCCATCGCCGAGGGAGGCACCGCAGGGGGCGGGCGCAAGGCAATCGAATCGCTGGTGCCGTCCGTTGGGCAGCTTCGCGGCCTTGGGTTGACGGGCTTGGCGACCTGCCTTGCCCGCATTTGCAAGGGCACAGGGGAGGGGAGCCCTCTCCTGAGAGCCGCCTACGTCAGCGCAGTGCTGCGTCGTCTGTGCCGTGGCCCCGAAACAGGGGGTGGATCGGGCACCAGCCGGTAAATTGGTCAGGCTGGGACGACATTTCCTGCCGTCCCAGAGGGTTCGAACGGGGCTCGTTCTCAGGTCCGACCCTCCCTGCGGCGGGGCATTCCGCTGGAAAAACCCTGACTCCAAAGATGCCTGATAAGGGGTATTTTCCGGGCTCCAATCGTGAGCTGCCCATGGACTCCCGGTGTTCGTCCTCGAGATCGACTGAAAGATGCTGTGGCAGAGGTCGTTGAGCTCCTAGTTCAGGCAGGCCAGCTCCCGGTTGTACCTCCATTTCCGCGCAGGACTGGGCAACCAAATGGCAGAATGTGCGCATGGATTGGGTAGTTTGCACTAGGGAAAGACACTACAATCAGATCAGTAAAACCTTCGAAAACTATCGAAGAAAAACTACTTGCTGATAACCGGGGGGGTAACGAAAGCTCAACCCGCAGTCAGTCGAAGGTGGTTACAAGGTCCCCCCCCTGCCTCCTGTAACTTTTTCGGCTCGGCGATGTACCAACACACAAAGACACACATCAACAATATGAACGTACTCCAGAATACCAGGAAGCAGGCCGCCCGCGGCTTGACCCTCATCGAACTCGTGGTCGTCCTCGCCATCCTCGTGGCGCTCGTCGGACTCGTCCTCGCGTTCTTCCCCGGCCTCCTCGGCCGCGCCAGCCGCTCCACCTCGGCTTCCTCCATTCAGGACATCGCCCGGGCGGTGCAGATCAACTACAACACGCAGCTGAGCTACGGTTCGGGCTACGACTCGCTTCTGAACGCCGGTGGCGCGACGTTGTACTCAAACCTGACTGCGGCGGCCTCGGTTCAGCTGGCTCGTACGACTTTGAACGGAACCGATGCTGCGGCTTTGGCTGCGCTTGGGATCAACAACATTTACCACCTCACGTCCACGTCCACCGACGCGACGTTCAATGTTACCCAGACCGGAACTCCGGTGGCTGTGACTGCTAACGTTCCGGTTGCGACGATCAGCAACACAACGGTCCAGAACACTGTCCGAGGCAACTACGCGGTCCAGGGCACTGGTGTCTATGTTGTCCTGGGCGTCAACAAGGCCGCGACCATCGTGGGTGGCAACAGCATCCTTCAGGACGCGCCCGTGCGGGCTGGTGCCGATGCAAACGAGAATCCGACGACCTCCTATCAGCGCTACGGCTTGGTTTTCCTGATCGACGGTGCGACGGCCCGGACGGCCCGTTTCCTGGGTGCGGTGGCCTTCGGATCTGCCGGCATCACGACGGCTGAAGGAAACTTGCAACAGTACTACGGAAACTAACGGATAGTTTCTTGGAGGCGCCCGTCTGCGAAGCGGGCGGGCGCCTGTTGGGTCGGGCCTCCAGGGGAGGTCTGATGGATGGGACGCTTCGGGCTTTGGGGAAAAGGGGGTAGCCAATGCAACTGCACACGAAAAAGGTCCGTACTTCAGGGCTCACGCTCATGGAGTTGGTGGTGGTGGTGGCCATTCTTGCCTTCATGGCGGGGTTGGTGACGTACAATCTTTCCCCGACCCAGTTGACCTTCGGCGGGGCCGGAGGGAACAAGACGGCCGGCCGGATCGCGACCGAGGCGACGCTCTCACGGCTGAAGTCGGCAATGTTTGGGTCCGCCGAATCGCCTGGTTACTGGCAGGACATGAACCGCGACATGTGGTTCTGGCCGAGGTACCTGGAGTGGTTGTCGCGGGCTCCGTCGGACGCCGCGGATCTTACGGGTGCGAGTTCGGATTCGGCAGCCTACTTTTCTTCAATGCTGAGTTACAGCGCGTCCCGCCGGGTGGGATGGCGCGGGCCGTACCTCCAATATCAAGGGGACCTGATTCCTCTGGATACCGGCCGGGGATTCACAGCACGCCTTGGGGGCGGGGTTTATCGTTCGCCGGTCGATGCCTGGGGAAACCCGGTGGTGATGCAATGGCCGTCGTCCTACTATGGAAGCGGGACGGTGGATTTCGGTGATGCGCGCGGAGATGCGACGATGGCGGTGTTCATCGCGTCCAACTCGAGGCTGGTTTCAGCGGGTCCAGACGGGATCCTTCAGACCGAGTTGAATATCAACAGCTTGCAAACATACGATGACTTTCAGCTCAATCCAACCCTGGCGGGCGACGACATCGTCCTCTGGTTGCAGCACTAGACGGAGGCGGTCGTGAGATCCCGGCGTTTCCGCAGGGGAGCGACCGGGCGTTCCGGCATGACCTTGCTGGAGTTGCTGGTGGTCGTGGCGATCCTGGCGGTTCTGGCGACGGTGGCGATCCAGTCCACCACGGATATCGGGAACCAGACGCGATATGACGTGACCCAGAGGGGGTTGGCGACCTTTCGTGAGGCGACCTTGGGGCCGGCCAATCAGAATGCTCCCGACGGTACGCCGATGGTGACGGGATTCATCGCGGACATGGGGCGTCCGCCGCGGTCCCGGTCACTGGCGCATCCCGATCTCGGGACGCTTTATGACTTGAGCGAGCTGTATTCTGAAGACTTGCCCGCTAGCCTTAGGACATTTGGGCTGTATTCCGCAACGACCGGCAATCTGGCGACGAACGGGACGATCGCGGGTGTCTCCAGTACCAATACGACGCTTCTTTACGATACCAACCTCCGGGTGCCGGCGGGTTGGCGCGGGCCCTACCTCAGGAAGTCGGCCACGGAGTACAGCCTGGTGGACGGCTGGAGCAAGCTACTGGTGAGTCGATTGGATTTGGGCTCGGCCTTGGCGGACCTCAACCTTTGGCCGACCATGCTGCTCGCCTTTCGAACGAACGGCACGACCCAGCCATTCTCCTTGCCGGAGAACGCTAATTACACGGCGGTCACGGATGCTAGCCGGGACGTGGTAGGATTGTTTACGCAGTCCGGCTTTGATGGTGCTCCGGTGGGAACCGATGCGTATTCGGGGCGATTTTATTCGGCAATCACGACAAACGAGTATCGGGTACCGTTGACGGTGGTGGTGAATTGCGCATCCACGAACGCGCTCAGTTCCACCGCCAACCTGACGGTCATGCTTTACGGGCCGAATCCGGAGATGGCGTCGGATACCCGAGCCATTCGTGTCTGGGCGCAACAGGCACCGTTCAACGCGACTTACAACGTCGCCTTCACCTTTGACAACGCGAACGCACCGACGGTGGGGACTCGGGTCTTGCGGGCGATACTTCGGACTGGTGCGTCCACGTTTGTCTACAGCCGTGTGATATATTTCCCTATCCGACCGGGCATCCAGAACATCAACATTCCCCTGCCATGATACCCTTGCCATTCAGTGCCGGTCCCAGCCGGGATTCGGTGACGATCCTGTTGATTACGCCGACGCGGTTGGTCCGTGCGGATTTCGACGGGAAGCGGGAGCCGTTGTTGCGGCAGATCTGGGAGGCGCGGGCGCCGTCGGGTGAGACGTTGCCGGTGTTGGTGGAGGCGGCCTTCATGCTGGGGGCGCCGCGGAAGGCGTCGGTGTTTGTTCTGGCGGCCGGGTTGTCGACGCAGGTCCTTCAGGTGCCAGCAGGCAAGGTGGCGGGTCTGGAGGGGGAAGAGCTGTCGAATGCGTTGAGCTTCGAGGCGGAGGCGATCTCGGGGATCAATCCGTTTGATTCGGCTCTGGCGGCGGTGCCGGCGGGTGGAAGCGGGACGGATCGTTCGTTCTGGGTGACGCAGATGTCGCAGGCGGATCTGGCGCAGATCCAGGAATCGCTGCATCAGCGGAAGGCTTTCCTGAGGGGGGTTGCCCATCCGGGGGGGCTGCTTCGGGCGCTTGGCCATGCGACGTCGGGGTGGCAGCGGGTGGAGTTGTGGAACGACATCGTGCTGTGCGTGGACGGGAGTGCCCCGCAATCGCCGCGGGCGCATGTGGTCGGGACGGCGCCATCACGCGGGATGTGGCGGCCGCAGGTGGATCAGTGGTTCGGGGCCAACGTTTCGGATAGGGCGGTGATGGTGGCGGACAGTTCGCTGATCCAGTATGCGGATGGTCCGACGGTGTCGCTGGACGAGGAGATGGTCCTGAAGTCCTGGTTGCAGGAATGGGCGACGGACCTGACCGGTGAGCGGAGCCGGATGCCTTTGGTGCGGCCGGCTCCGAAGCCGATGCCAGATGCGCAACGCGTGGCATTGGCGGCGTCGCTGGCGCTGGCGGCTGGAGCGATCTGCGTGGGGCATTTCTTCTTCATGCAGCATCGGGACCGGGTCCTGCGGCGGGAGCTGATGGAGGCCGAGGCACCGGCCAAGAAGTTGGCGGAGCACACCGCGTTCGCGAATTCGTTGCAAGGGCAGCTCGAGCAGGTTCGGCGGGAGGCCCAGGAGTTGCGGGAGTTGCGGGAGTTCTGGAAGGACACGCTCGACAAGGAGCATCGGCGTCACGCGACATTGTTGCTGACCCTGGCCCAGGCGACGCCTCCGGATCTGGCCATCATCACGATTGATGAGTATTCGGGCGAATTGCACCTGACAGGCCTATCGATGACCCCGGATGTCCCGGGTTTCGCGACGAACGTGGCATCGGCCGTCGAGCCCTTTGGATGGCGGATCGAGCCGCCTCGTCGACGGGCCTTGAATCTGGCTGCGGACGGTGGTCCGTGGCAATTGGACTGGTCACTGAGGACGGTGATCCAGAACCCGGGTGTCGCCGGACCGGCTCCCACGAATTCGGCTCCGACCGCCTCGGCAGAGGCCATCCGGGCTGCGGCGGGTGCAGCGAGTGCTGCCGCGGCGGCGACGGTGGCGGGCGAGGGTGTTTCGGGTCGTTGATCAACCGCAACCTCAACCAGCAAAGCCATGGGAACCTCAGGCGGAATCACCATCACGCGGCGCGACAAGATCCTGCTGGTCGTGTTGCCGGCGCTCTTCATCGTCATCGTCTATGGTTGGGCCTTCACGAAGGCACCGATCCAGCGGTTGAAGGCTCTCGACGCGCAGGTGCAGGCGGCGCGAGGTCGGGCACCCCGCCCGATCGATGTCGAGGCCGAGCGGGTGCGGGGCGTGCTTCTGGGCCGGGACCTGGAGAAGGCCCGGGCGGAGCTGAAGCCGCTTCGTGAGGAGTTGGGGCGACTGACGGCTTCGTGGACCAACAGCACGGATCGCTTGATGGGCAGCGACATGCTGTCGGCCTTGTGGTCGCGTCATGGGCTCCGGTTGCAGGAGCAGGCGGCGTTGACGAACGAGGCGATCCTGGCGCCGGCGCTGCAGCAGCTGGCCGATCGGGCGCGCTCGACCCTCGGGCCGGGGCGGTATCCGGTGCTGTGGGAAGTGAAGCTGCAAGGTGGCTTCCTGAACATGCTGGAGGCGTTGGACGAACTCTCCCGTTCCGACGTGGCGGCGGTGCCGGTGGCGCTGGAGATGTCCGACACCCCCAATCAGCCTGGAAAAACGTGGAAAATCCGTCTCTGGCAGTAGGCCCCAGCAAGGGTGCGACGCACCCGAGGTTGCGAGCGGTGCTGCGCGCCACGGTTCAGATGCAGGCTTCGGACCTGCATCTTGTGCCCGACCAGTATCCGCTCCTGCGGACCGCGGGGCAGTTGCATCCGTTGGCGGGCGAGGAGCGCCTCACGGCGGAGGACATGCGTGGCATTACCGCAGAGTTGCTGAACCTCGGGGACCGCAAGCATCTCGAGAGTGCGGGCGACGCGGATGGGGCGATCACGTGTGATGGGGTGCGGTACCGCTTCAACGTCTTCAGCCGGGGGCGTGAACTGTGTGTGGCGATCCGCCGGTTGGACGACCGCTTCCGGTCGCTGGCGGAGTTGGGAATTCCGGAGTCGCTCTACACGCTCTGTGACCTTCCTGATGGATTGATCATCGTTGCGGGGCCGACGGGTGCGGGCAAGAGCACGACGTTGGCTGCGATGATCGACCGGATCAACCGGACGTACAATTCGCACATCATCACGATTGAGGACCCGGTTGAGTACGTGCATCCACCGGCGAAGAGCCTGGTGAACCAGCGTCAGGTGGGGGTGGATTGCGGATCCTTCTACGATGCGTTGGTGGCTTCGTTGCGTCAGGACCCGGATGTGATCCTTGTGGGCGAAATCCGCGAGATCAACACCATCCGCACGGCGATCACGGCGGCGGAAACGGGACATCTGGTGTTCACGACGGTCCATGCGGGCGACTGCGTGGGCGTGATCGAGCGTCTGGTATCGGTCTTCCCAGCGGGAGAGCAGGATGGCGTGCGTCGGCAGCTTTCGCTGGTGTTGAGGGCCGTCATTGCGCAGCAGCTTTTGCTGGCGGATGGCCCGCAGGCCCAGCTGGGAGCGCACGGTCGGCGCCGGCGTGTTGCGCTGAGCGAGGTACTGCTGATCAATCCGGCGGTGGCGAACCTGATCGCGACGGCGCGGTCAGCGCAGGTCTATTCGGCGATGGAGGTGGGCGGCCTGCATGGGATGCAGACCTTCGAGCAGGACCTCGCGCGCCTGCTGGTGGACGGCATGATCTCGGAAACGACGGCTTTCTCCTTCACGAAGAGTCCGGCGGTGCTGAAGGAACGTATCCAGCGATTCAAGAGCAACCCCGCGCTGTTGCGTCGCCCCAATCCGCTTCCGGGCAAGGGATGAGTGCAGCGAGCCCACAGGTAACGCCGGAGCCAGCTGCACCGACAGGTCCGCTGCAGATGGACGAAGTGCGGGTGGATCCGTTGCTGGCACTGCGTGTGCCGGCAAATCTGGCGGTTCGCCGGGAGATGCTTCCGTTCGTGGAGTGGCGCGGGAAGGTGCACGTGGCCTGTGCCGATCCACGGGATGCGGCGAGCCTGGGTGCGGTCCAACGGGCGTTCGAGTTGCCGATCGAGCCGGTGATGGCGGAGGCGGAGTCGCTCCGGCGAGCCTTGGCCCGGATCTATGGGAGCCTGAAGCCCGGGGCGGGAAGCACGGCCGCCTTGGGGAAGCCCACCGGCCGGGCGTCGGACGTCGAGGTCATTGACGGTGCGGGGCTTTCCGACGAGCTCCTCTATTCGGCGATCCTGCGGCAGGCGTCCGACATCCACATCGACCCCGGTCCGGAGACACTGAGGATCCGGTTTCGTGTGGATGGCGGGTTGGAGGAGATCCAGCGGCTGCCGATGACGGTGGCGGGCAACCTGACGAACCGGTTCAAGGTCCTTGCCCAGATGGATATCTCGGAGAAGCGTGCGCCGCAGGACGGGGCATTCCGTCACACGTACGGAGACAACCGTACGCTGGATATCCGGGCGGCGACCCTTCCGACGAAGTGGGGAGAGCGCCTGACGCTCCGGTTGCTCGGTCTCCAGACGGGCGTGCTCACGCTGGAACGCCTGGGGATGGATGTCGGTCACCTCAAGCTGTTCGAGGCGGCCCTGGCCCAGCCTCACGGCATGATCCTGCTGACTGGGCCAACCGGTTCGGGCAAGTCCACCACCCTCTACGCCGGGATCCGGCGACTCCTCGAACTGGAGGCGCTCAACATCATCACCGTCGAGGACCCCGTGGAATACGACATCCACGGCGTCGCGCAGGTGACCGTGGACTCGGCGGACAAGACCTCGTTCGCAGGCGCGTTGCGGAGCATCCTGCGACACGACCCGGATGTGGTGATGATCGGCGAGATCCGCGACGGGGAGACCGCTGACATCGCCGTGAAGGCCTCGTTGACCGGTCACCTGGTTTTCAGTTCCCTACATACGAATACGGCAGCGGGCGCGGTGACCCGGTTGGGTGACATGGGTGTTGAGCGATACCTGATTGCGTCGACACTTCGCCTGAGCATTGCCCAACGATTGGTTCGCAAGCTCTGCTCGCGGTGCCGCCGGCCCGGAGCGCTGACGGTCGGGGAAGCGACGGCCCTGGGACGGCCGGATGCCGAGGGGAAGCCGACGTTTTCGAAGGGGGGCTGCCTTTACTGTGGGGGAAGGGGACAGTCGGGCGGTTGGCGATCTTCGAATTCCTGCCTTTGGATGAGACTTGGTCTCAGACGGTGAATCGGGGGGCCCAGGAAGTGGAGATCCTGGAAGAAATGAGGAAGCGGGGACTGCCCCTCCTGCTGGATGACGCCTTGCACAAACTGGGGACCGGGGTGACCACCTTCGAGGAAGTCCGCAACGCGGTAGCGGCCTGGTGAAGGATCCGTTTCAGGACAATTATGCCATCCTTCAATTTCACTGCCCGCGACACGGCTGGACGCACCCAGCGAGGTGTGCAGTCGGCTGCCTCCGCCGTGGTGCTGGCGTCCGAGTTGCGGGCGCGGGGTTGGCTGGTGCTGGACATCCAGATTGCGGCGGAGACCCGGACGGGGCTCACGGATGCCCTTGATCCGCGGGGTTGGTTGCCGGTGCGCTCGATCGACGTCGAGATGTCCCTCCAGCAGCTGGCGGTCATGCTGCGCTCGGGCCTCACCCTGCTGAATGCCTTGCACACGGCCGCCGAGCACACCGAACGGTTGAAGCTCCAACGGATCCTGCGCCGGGTGATGGTCCGCATCGAGGAGGGCAGTTCATTCGCGGATGCGTTGGCCGAACATCGGGTATTCAACAACCTCACGGTCCAACTGGTGAAGGTCGGCGAGCAGACGGGTAATCTTGACGTGGTGATCGTGCGCGCCTCGGAGGCGATGGAGCGGCGTCGACAGTTGATCCAGCAGGTCATGACGGCGTTGACCTATCCGTTCATCGTGTTGCTGGCGGCGATCGGGGTGTCGCTGTTCATGGTGCTGAACGTGATTCCGAAACTGGAGATCTTCATCAAGGCGCTCGGGCGGAAGCTGCCGCCGACGACGGTCATGCTGATGGACATTTCGGCGTGGTTCAGGACGAACGGAACCACCCTGTTGGTCGTGCTGGCGATCCTGGTCCTGGGCATCCTCTTCGCGACGCAGATGCCAGGCTTGCGGGGAACGCTGGACCGTCTGGTGCTCCGCGTTCCGCTGATTGGGCGGGTGATGCGGGTCGCCGGCACGGCGTTGTTTGCCCGGGCACTCGGCATCCTGCTGCGCTCTGGCGTGACGGTGCTGGACGCGTTGCGGACGATGGAATCGCTCGGGAGCAACAAGCATCTGGCCGGCATCGTGGCGAAGACGCGCCAGCGGGTGTTTTCCGGTGGTTCCCTGGCGGAGGCGTTGACGGAGCCGGGAGGCTTCATGCCGATGCTGGGCCGGATGATCGCTGTCGGTGAATCTTCCGGGCGCCTTGACGACGTCCTGGAGGAGGTTGCCCGCTTCTTCGAGAATCAACTGGCCGTCCTCATCCGTCAGCTTTCAGCCATCGTGGAACCGGCGATCATCGTCTTTGTCGGAGGCGTGGTCGGGTTCGTCTACATCACCTTCTTCCTGACCATCTACGCCGCAGCCGGCTCCCAAAAATGATCTCCTTAAAGTCCATGCGTCCGTCCGGTTCCCATCCTCTCGCCGCTGCCGTGCTGCTGGCGCTTCAAGCCGGATGGGTGGCTGCCCAGGGGCCGGTCGATGCCCGGTTGAGCCAGACGCTGAATTCGCTCCGTGATCCGACGCTGGCCGGGCCGGGACTCAAGGACATGCTGCAGGCCGGCAGTCCGAGCGGCGGTCCGGTCCGGTTGATGAAGATCGAGATCCTCGGGGTGGGCACGAATGCGACGCCGGCTGAGGTGGAGATGTACCGGGCGGCCAAGCCGCCGGAGCGGATGGTCCGGTTGATCGACGTCGGCGCGGTTCCATTCGGGGAGGTGTCCCGGGCCTTGTCGCGGTTGACCGGACTGAACATTGCGCCGACGACGGCCGCGGGGACCAACAGCGTGACGCTGTACCTGTCCAATCTTCCGGTGCAGGACGTGTTGGAGACGATGTGTACGGCGAACGGGCTCTGGCTGCGTCCGGACGAGAAGACCGGGATCATCCGGGTCTATACGGTGGGTGAATTCCGGAAGGATCTTGCCTCGTTCCGGGATGAGAGGACGGAGATCTTCACGCTGCTTTATCCGAACGCCTTCGACATCGCGAATGCGATCGCCGACCTGTTCGGAGACCGGGTCGAGGTGAGCACGGGCGACAACGACATGGAGTCCATGATGGAGCTCCAGCAGCGGATGATGCGCTTCGACATCCTCGACCAACGGGCGTCCGGACTGGGAATGTCTGCGAGTGGGCAGGGGGGCGGTGGTTTTGGCGGAGGCAGTCAGGGAGGCAACCGTGGCGGCATGGGCGGCATGGGGAACGTCGGCATGGGCGGATTTGGCGGGATGGGTGGTTTCGGCGGGATGGGTGGGATGGGGATGAACGGGATGGGCGGACTCGGGATGGGTGGCTTCGGTGCTGGCCAGACCCAGCGGCGTCGGACCCAGTCCCAGAGCGTCCAGCAGCAACAGCAGCAGATCCTCAGCAATCCGAACCTCAACGCGGAGCAGGTCCAGGCGCTCTCCGACGCCCAGCAGAATGGCGAGCTCGGGCCGGCGGTGGAGCAGTTGGATCAGGCCCTTGGGCGGCGGGTGACGATCCACGTCACGGTGCTTCGGCGGCAGAACAAGCTGCTGGTGCGGACGGCGGACGAGAGCGCGATCTCGGACATCCGCAATCTGGTGAGCAAGTTGGACGTGCCGCAGTCGATGGTGTTGCTCGATGTGCGGGTGCTCCGGGTGAACCTGGGCGACGGATTTACCTCGGCGTTTGACTACTCGTTCCTGAAGAGTGTCGGGGACGGCCAGGCCAACGGAGCCTTCAACACCGGAGAGATCCTGCCACCGGCTGCGGTCTCGGGAGGGGCAACCCCGAATTTCAATCCGGGAGGCGGTGGGGTGGATGCGCAGGCGTTGGTGTTCCAGTACCTCGGCCAGAACGTCCGTGCGCGGATGCAATTGCTCGAGACCAAGGGCCGTTTGAACGCGGTGGCGAGCCCGATCCTCCTGACGGCGAACAATGAGGTGAGCCGGGTGTTCGTGGGAGAGGAGGTCCCCATCACCCGTGGGTTCACGGGTGGCAGCGCGATTCCGACCGGCGGCAATGGCGTGGTATCGCAGGCGGCGAATGCGGAGCTCGAATTCCGGCCTGTCGGAACAACGCTTCTGCTGACGCCGAACATCAACGCGGACCGCACGGTGACGCTGCGGTTGGTCCAGGAGAATTCGACGTTGAGGAAGAACGGCGCGACGATCCCCGTCCCGACCGAAGGCGGTGGATTCCGGAGCCAGGCCGTCGACACGGTCCAGTCGCGGACGGTGAGCGGCACCTTCATGGCGCAGCACGAGCAGGCGGTGGTCATTGGTGGCCTGATCGAGGAGACGGAATCCGTCGATCGGTCTGGGGTTCCGTACCTGAGCCGGGTGCCGGTGTTGGGGGCGGCGTTCCGACGGGACAACAAGTCGAAGCAGAGGTCGGAGTTGGTGGTGATCATCCGTCCATTCATCGTGAACACGCCGAAGGAAGCCGAGGCGATCTCGGCCCGGGTGACGCGTGAGTTGAGCCTCAATCCGCGGGCCTGGGATCTTGGAGTTCCGGGGCCGTCGAACTACACGACGAATGACGTTGCCCTTCCGGACCCGGCGAAAGCCGACAAGGCCAACCGGGCGTCGAAGGCTGCCAAGCCGAAGCCCTGAGCCGTCTCCATGCAGCAGAATTCTCACGCGGAGCCGCGGAGAACGCGGAGAGAGGGGTGGGTCCCCAACCTTCCAACGTCGGACACTATTCACCAAACGGTGACGGCTCCGCCTCCCCTCCCAGTGGCGTTTCTCCGCGTCTCCGCGTCTCCGCGTGAACCTGTCCCCGCCTTCAATCGCATGGATACGGCTGAGGGATTGCCACTTCGGGCGAGTTGCCCTAGGAGTGGTGCGCCCTATGGCGCTTGATCCGATCGTACAGGTCCACGACCTATCCAAGGTTTACCGTCAGGGTGACATTGACGTCACCGCCTTGAACCACGTCACGGTAGATATCCAGCCTGGTGAATTCGTGGTGCTGATGGGCCCGTCCGGATCCGGCAAGTCCACCCTCTTGCATATCGTGGCTGGCATCGACCGGCCGACCTCCGGTGACGTGATGGTGCAGGGGATCAACGTGGCGAACCTTTCCGAGTCTGACCTGGCGGTCTGGCGGAACCAGTACGTGGGATTTGTCTTCCAGTCGTTCAACCTGATTCCCGTGCTGACGGCGGCCGAGAACGTGGAGTTGCCGCTGTTGCTGACCCGGTTGAACCGGGCGGCCCGGCGGGAGCAAGTGCAGGCCGCGCTGCAGTTGGTCGGTCTGGGAGACCGGAGCCATCATCGGCCGGACCAATTGTCCGGTGGCCAGCAGCAACGCGTGGCGATCGCGAGGGCGCTGGTGACGGATCCGGTGTTGATCGTGGCGGATGAGCCGACCGGAAACCTGGACGCGAAGTCTGCCACGGATGTGCTGGAGATCCTGAGGGCGCTGTCGAGTCGCTCGGGCAAGACGGTGATCATGGTGACCCACGATCCCAAGGCGGCGGGTTTTGGGACTCGCAGCCTGCATCTGGAGAAGGGGGAGATCGTCGCGTGACGGTGACCGGCTTCATCCTGAAGAACGCCTTGCGGAACACGCGGCGCGCGCTGCTGACGATCTCGAGTGTCGCGGTGAGCTCGGCGTTGCTGGTTTCGCTGATGACGCTGGAGCGGGAGTTGACGGTGCCGCCGGAGGCCGAAGGAGCGTCGCTGCGGATCATCGCGCGGAACAAGGTGTCGTTGATGCAACCGCTGCCGTCGAAGCAGTTGCCAGCGATCCAGCGGATTCCCGGCGTGGTGACCGTGACGCCGTTCACCTATTTTGGCGGCCTCTATGCCCAGGAGGAGTTCACGAGCTTCGCCCAGTTCGCCGTCGACCCGGTGGCCTTCCAGGCGATCATCGTCGATGGCCGGATCACCGACGGGAGTTATGATGCTTGGGTCAAGAACCGGACGGGTTGCTTCGTCGGCGCGGACACCATCAAGCGGTATGGCTTGAAGGTGGGGGACCAGATGCGCTTCCGGGGAACCTTCTATCCGTGCGACCTCGACCTGCGCATCGAGGCCATCTACGAGGGAACCGTGGATGACCGGAACATCTTCTTTCATCACAAGTTGCTCGACGAATTGACCGGGGATCCGGGGACGGTGGGGACCTGGTATCTGCGGGCGGAGTCGGCGGAGGTTGCGGACAGGGTCATCCAGCAGGTGAACGACACCTTTGCGAACACGTCGGCGGAGGTGCGTGCGGAGTCGGAGCGGGCCTTCCAGATGGGGTTCGTGAGCATGTGGGGCAACGTGAGCAACCTGATCCGGGGCGTGAACCTGGTGGTGGTCTTCACGCTGGCGCTGGTGGCGGTGAGCACGATGAGCATGGCGGTACGGGAGCGGTTCCGGGAGTTGGCGGTGCTGAAGGCGCTGGGATTCCAAAGACGGGACCTGTTCGGTTTCATCCTGGCGGAAGGTTTCGGGCTGTCGGTGGTGGGAGGAGCCCTTGGGATCGGCGGGGCCTGGGCCCTGTGGACGCTCACGGACATCCAGGCCCTGACCAGCGGTTTCCTGATCGTGTTCGAGGTGACGCCCCGGACCATGGGAACGGCCGCCACGGTGGCGACGCTGCTGGGGATCCTCTCGTCCATCGGCCCGGCCGTAGCCGTGGGGCGGATGAGCGTGGTCGAGGGACTCAAGACGCTCGATTGAGGACACCCTGATGAGATCCGCAACGACATGGCTGGAGTGGGTGATGCTGGCGGGCACGGTGGCGGCCGGAGGCGGCCTCGTCTGGTTGCTGGCGACGCTGGCTGGGCTGCCCATCCAGTACAACGTCCGCAACGTGCTGGTCCGCTGGCGCTCCTCGATGACCACGATCCTCGGCATTGGAGCGGTGGTCGCCGTTTTTGTGGTCCTGCAGGCAGTCGCCAGGGGAATCGAAGCGAGTTCGGGCAACACGGGGGACGAGCGCAACCTGTTGGTCGTTCGGCCAGGTTCGCAGGCCGAGTCGGGAAGCCTCGTGACGCGGGAGCATTTCAAGACGCTGGGTTACATGGAGGAGATTGCCCGGAACGAGCAGGGGCAGCCCCTGATTTCCGCGGAGGTGGTCATGATCGTTTCCGTGCCGCGCATCGACGGCACGGGCGAGGCGAATACCCTGTTGCGCGGCGTGACCCCGCGGGGAATGGAATTGCGCCCTCAGGTGACGCTTCAGGAGGGCCGCTGGTTCGAGGCCGGGAAGCGGGAGATCGTCGTGGCCCAGCGCTTGGCCAAGCGATTCCGCGGATTCGAGCTGGGCGGCGTCGTCAAGGCGGGGCCGACCCATCTGACGGTGGTGGGGCATTTCGACGGGGGCGGAAGTGCGTTTGATTCCGAGGCCTGGATGGACGCGGACGAGTCGCGGGCGATCTTTGAGCGCGACCAGTATTCGAGCATCCTCCTCCGTCCGCGGGACGAGGCGTCGATGCAGGTCCTGACGAACCGCATCCACACCGACAAGAGGCTGGCACTCCGAGCGGAGGGAGAGGTGGCGTATTACCAGAAGCAGACGGTGACCGCCAAGCCGATCAAGATCATCGCCGGCCTGCTGGGCATCGCGATGTCGATCGGCGCGGTGTTTGCCGCGATGAACACCATGTACGCGAGCGTGGCTTCCCGGACCCGGGAAGTAGGAACACTGCGCGTGCTCGGGTACTCGCGGAAGGCGGTGGTGATCTGCTTCCTGATCGAGGGTGCATGCCTGGCGGCGATGGGTGGCATCGTGGGGTGTGCGTTGGCGAGGACGACGGATGGGTTCAGCACGGGCACCCTGGATTTCCAGTCGTTCGCCGAAACGGTCTTCCAATTCCGCGTCACGCCGATGTTGATGGCGAAGGGACTTTTGTTTGCCGTGGGCATCGGGGTGATCGGCAGCCTGCTGCCAGCGCTCCGGGCCGCCCGCATTCCCGTCATCTCTGCCTTGAAGTCTGTATGAGCCAGGACCCATTGGAACGTCTCCGGATCTCTTCCCAGCAGAAACGTCGTCGCGGCAGTTCCGTGACGTGGATCGTGGTCGGAGTCCTAGTGGTCGCCGGTGCTGCGGCCTACTTCGCGATCCCGCGGGAGGGCGACAACCTGAGGGCTCCGGTCGCGGTGGCGACCAAGCCGGTTGCCGGGAAACCCGTGGCACCGAGCGGTGCCGGTTCCAGCAAGGCGCAGGCTGGAGCCTCCGCAGCGGGCACGACCAATGCCCCTTCGCCGGCATCCGGTTCGGCACGGGTGGAAGGCTCGGTGCTGACGGCGACCGGATACATCATCGCCCGGGAACGCATCGAGATCAGTCCGCGGTTCATGGGGATTGTGAGCTGGATCGGGGTGCGGAAGGGAGAGGCGGTGACGAACGGGCAGGTCGTGGTCCGGTTGGACGATTCGGAGTACCAGGCCCGGTTGGCGGAGAACGATGGGCAACTGGCCGTGGCCCGGGTGGCGGTGGACCGGGCCCGGACGGATCTCAAGCGGGCGGAAGGGTTGGTGGCGAGCCGGGTCGAGATGCAGAAACTGCTCGATGACGCGCGGCTCGCGATGGCGTCGGCCGAGGCGGCGGTCAAGCAGGTCGAGGGTGCTCGGAGATTGCTGCAGACCTGGATTGACTGGTGTGTGATCCGGTCCCCGGTGAATGGGGTTGTGCTGGAGAAGTTGGTCGATGCGAACGAACTCGTGACGCCGCAGACCTTCGGTGGCGGGCGTGGACCCAGTACGTCGTTGGTGGCGGTTGCTGACCTGGGCGATCTGCAGGTGGAAGTGGACCTGGGCGAGTCCGACCTGGCGAAGGTAGCGATCGGGCAACGGTGTGTCGTGGCACCGGAGGCGTATCCGGACCGGAAGTATGAAGGGGTGGTTGCGGAGATCGCGCCGGAGGCGAGTCGTCAGAAGGGCACGTTGCAGGTCAAGGTCCAGATCCGGACGCCGGATCGTTACCTGACCCCGGAGTTGAGTGCCCGGGTGGATTTCGTGCGGGATCGGTGAGGCCGCGTGGGGCGGCCGGCGGGTGGCCGGGGAGCGTCCTGAGTCCGCCCCCGCGTAAAACGGAGCGGCAACGTCCTCGTTGCCCTCCCAGGCCCTTTTCCAAGGCGACGAGGACGTCGCCACCCCGTTCCTGTTTTCAGACGGGGACAGTATCGAGGTGTGCCGTGTCGCCACTCTTCCATGGTCAACGGTTGCGCATTCTGGGACACACGGGCATGCTCGGAGGCTGGAAATGAGTGCCGTCAAGAAGTCGATCCCGCCGGAATACGAAGGGTTCCTGCCGATGACCCGTGCCGAGATGGAGGCGCGGGGTTGGGAGGAATTGGATGTCCTGATCATCACGGGGGACGCCTATGTGGACCATCCGTCGTTTGGGGCGGCCATGATCGGCCGCGTGCTGGAATCGGAGGGCCTGCGGGTCGGCATCGTGGCACAGCCGGACTGGAAGGACATTGAGTCGATCCAGGTCATGGGGAAGCCGCGGCTGTTCGTCGGGGTGACGGCCGGCAATCTGGACTCGATGCTGTCGAACTACACGGCGGCGCGGCACAAGCGCAAGGAGGACGTCTACAGCGAGGGCGGCATCCCGGGGAAGCGGCCGAACCATGCAGGGGTCGTCTATTCGCAGATGGCCCGGCGGGCATTTCCGGGAGTGCCGGTCGTGCTCGGTGGAATGGAGGCCAGCATGCGCCGGGTGGCGCATTACGACTACTGGGAGGACAAGCTCAAGCCTTCGATCCTGGCCGACGCGAAGGCGGACGTGCTGGTCTACGGGATGGGCGAGCGCGCGGTCCGGGAGATCACGCGACGGTTGCGCGAGGGCAATCAGGACTTCAGCCGCATTCCGGGGACAACCCTGTTCCTGGGGAGCAAGGCGACGGCGTCGATGGATTTCTCCGACTGCATCATCCTGCCGTCCTGGGAGGAGTTGCAGGCGGACAAGAGGCATCTCATGCGCCTGACGAAGGTGGTCGAGGCCCAGCAGACGCCGTATTCGGGCAAGCGGATGGTGCAGATGCACGGCAACCGCGCCGTGTACCAGGAACCGCCGGCCATGCCAGTCGATGGCCCCGACCTGGATGCGCTCTACGAGCTGCCCTTCATGCGTCTGGCGCACCCGAGCTACAAGCTTCCGGTGCCAGGCTTCGCGACGATCAAGGATTCGATCATTGTTTCGCGCGGGTGCGCCGGAGGCTGCACGTTCTGCGGCCTGGGTTTCCATCAGGGGAAGTTCCTGTCGAGCCGCAGCGTCGACTCGGTGCTCAAGGAGATCCGGCGTCTGGCCAATTCACCCACGTTCCGCGGGACGATTTCGGACCTGGGCGGGCCGACGGCCAATCTGTACGCGGCGAAGAACGGGCATGTGGACGCCTGCAAGAAGTGTCATCGTCCGAGCTGCCTCTGGCCCAGCATCTGCCCGCACTTCGGCATCAACGAGCAGCCGGGGATCGACCTGTTGAAGGGCGCGCGCACCCAGCCGGGGGTCAAGCACGTGTTCGTCCAGTCGGGCATCCGGATGGATGTGGCGTTGCGGACGCCGGAGTACATGAAGGAGCTGGTCCAGAACCATGTCTCCGGGCACATGAAGGTCGCGCCGGAGCACATGCATCCGGAGGTGCTGCGACGGATGCGCAAGCCGGCCGGGGATTTCCCGGCGTTCATGGAAAAATTCTTTGAGCTGAGTGAGGAGGCCGGGAAGGAACAGTACCTGGTGCCCTACTTCATCTCGAGTTTCCCCGGGTGCACCGAGAAGGAGATGGGAGCGGTCGAGCAGTTCCTGAAGAAGGAGAAGTGGAACCTCCAGCAGGTGCAGGACTTCATTCCGCTCCCCATGACCGGCTCTGCTGCGATGTACGTGACCGGCCTCGACATCAACAGCGAATTGCCCATCCCGGTCGTGAAGGGCGCGGGCGATCGCGAGCGTCAGAAGCGCATGCTCCGGCCCAATGCAGACCCGCGACCGCGCGGGATTGGGCGGGAGCGCGAGGAGAACCTCGATCGGGTGGACTGACCTGTCGCGGACGGACCGTTTTCCAACGGCGACGCTGCGACGCGGCGGGGCGACAGGTCCGGTGGGGAAGGACCACGGCTTGCGCAGCGCCCGCGGGGCGGTACGCTCGGGCGAGCTAGTGACCATGAAGACCCTCCAGATCCTGACTGTTGCCGGCGTGCTGTCCTCGGCTTCCCTACTTCAATCGGCTGACTGGCCCACGTGGCGCGGCCCCCGTGAGGATGGTGTATCCAGCGAACGGTTGCCGGATCAGATCCCGGTCGAGGGACTGAAGCGGGCGTGGAAGGCGCAGGTGGGGATCGGGTTCGCGGCGGTTTCGGTCTCAGGTGGGCGATTGTACACGTTGGGAAACCGGGACAAGTCCGACACCGCGACGCTGTTCTGTCTGGATGCCGCCACGGGGAAGGAGGTCTGGAGCAAGGATTGGCCGAGTGCCTTGGCGCCGACGATGTACGAGGGCGGGCCCAATGCGACGCCCGTCGTGGAGGGCGGAGCGCTCTATGTCGTGATCAAGCCCGCGCGGGTTCTGCGGCTGAAGGCGTCGACGGGTGAGGTGGAGTGGGACGTGCAGCTTCCGGAGTTGCTGAAGACCGATCTCTCGCCGTGGGGCATCACGGGCGCGCCCCGGATCGCGGGCGAAGACGTGATCCTCAACTACGGCAGCAACGGGACCGTGTTGGACAAGCGGACCGGGAAGATGCGCTGGAGCACGGGCGCGAAGGGGTCGAGTTTCAACGTGCCCGCGCTGGGTCGGATCGGAGGCGAACCGACGTTGCTGGTCCTGGCCACGAACGCGTTGGTCGGGGTACGGATGAAGGATGGTGCGGAGCAGTTCCGACACCCATTCGGCGAAGGATACTTCTGTCACGCAAGCGACCCGATCGTGCGCGGGGAGTCTGTGTTCATCAGTTCTTCGGATCATGGCGGGCAGTTGGTGAAGTATGGTGCCGGCCAGCCGGAGGTCGTCTGGAAGTCCCGGGAGTTCGGGAACTTCATGTCCACCCCGGTCCTGCTGGGCGAGCACCTGTACGGGATCAATACGTGTGGGGTGAAGGCGCCCGAAGCAGCCCTTCGCTGCGTGGAGTGGGGGACCGGGAAGGTGTTGTGGAGCGAGAAGGGGTTTGGCTGGGGATCGTTGGTGGCGGCGGATGGAAACCGGGTCCTGGTATTGAGCGACAAGGGTGAGTTGACCCTCGGCAAGGTGTCCCCCGCCGGGTTCGAGAACCTGGGACGATTTCAGGCGTTGGGCGGCAAGTGCTGGACGCCGCCCGTGCTCGCCAACGGTCGCGTGTACCTGAGGAATGCCGCCGGCGACCTTGTCTGCTACGAGGCGATGCCCCCAGCGGCATCCTGAGCGCGGAACTCATCCTGACGAGACGATGGCGTCGACACGGTCCGGGGAAGAGTTGCCAAGGGCGGGCGGGGGAGGTGCGCCGACGATCGTGTCGAGGCCGAAGGGCCGGATGCTGATCATCCGGGGTGGAGCGTTGGGAGATTTCGTCCTGACCCTGCCAGTCCTGGCGGCGATGCGGGCCCAGTTCCCGGAGACACATCTCGAGTTGCTGGCCTATCCCAGGTGCGCGGAGTTGGCCGTATCCGCAGGTTACGCGGACGGATTCCGTGCGCTGGAGTCCCGGGGACTGGCGGGATTCTTTGCGAGGAGGGGCGAGTTGGACCGGATGTGGTCGGAGTACTTCGCGGGGTTCAACCTGATCCTGAGCTACCTGTACGATCCGGATCTCTTCTTCCAGACGAACATTGCCCGGGTCTCCAAGGCCCAGTTGCTGGTGGGACCGCATCGCCCGGACGAAACGCGTGGCGAGCACGCGGCCGTCCAGTTGTTGAGGCCGGTGGAAAAGTTGGCGATCTTCGATGCGGATTCCTCTCCGCGACTTGGAGTGGCCCGGGCGCGGGCCTTGGGGGCGGGGGAGTTACCCAGTCAATCCAGGCGCCTGGTGATCCACCCGGGCAGTGGCAGTCCCCGGAAGAACTGGCCGGAACCCCGGTGGCGGGAGTTGCTGCGACGCTGGGCAGGTGAAGGATTGTGGGAGGTGGAGTTGGTCGGGGGCGAAGTGGAGGGAGATCTGCTTGGCCGGTTGGCGGAAGGCTTGAGCGGCGTTCGAATCGTGAAGAACGAAGCGCTGCCGCAACTGGCAGAGCGCATTGCGGGCGCTCGGCTGTTTGTGGGGCATGATTCCGGGGTCTCGCACCTGGCGGCTGCCACGGGCGTGAACGGGTTGGTCCTCTGGGGCCCCACGCACGAAGCGACGTGGCGGCCGCGGAGCGATGCGTTCGTGAGCCTGCGTCACGCCGACGGGTTGGAGGGACTCTCGGTGGACGTCGTGGACGCGCGGGTCCGGGAGTTGATGGCCGGGCCTAGGGATTGATCCAGAGGGCGGCGTCCTGCCGGAGACGGGCCAGAAGCTGCGCGTCGGCGGGAGGGAACAGGAAGTCACCGAGTTGGGTGCGATCCACCCAGGAAAGGTCCGCGCACTCGATGGGCGAGGGCTCGCCCGAGGCGATCTGGCAGAGATGGAAACGCAGCCGGACGGTCTTCTCCGGGTAGGCGTGGGTGAGTTCCTGATAGAGGGGCCCGACCGATGCCACGAAGCCCAGTTCCTCCTCCAATTCCCGCCGTAGGGCGGCCTCCCATGCTTCGCCCGGCTGGAGCTTGCCTCCCGGGAATTCCCACATGCCGGCAAGATGGGAGCCGGCAGGACGCTGGGTGATCAGGAGCCTGCCGTTGCGGAAGACCAGACCGGCGGCGACATCGACGACGGTCGAGTGACCCACGGTCAGGGCGTGGGCTTGGCGGCAGGGACGACGTTGACCGAATTGGTCAGGCTGGCCGCCTTGTTCAGTTCGGGATTGGCGCGCAGGAGGGTGGCGCGGCGGACGAAGGCGTCGCTGGCGAGCTGCCGATCCTTGGTGTCCTTGGCGATCTCGTCGTAGAGCGCGAGCGCCTCCTTGTTCTGCTTGAGGCTCTCATGGACGCGGGCCTTGGCGAGACGGGCTCGGCCAGCGACGAGGTCACCCTTGGGATGGGTGATGACGGACTGGTAGGCGGTCAGGGCCTCTGCGCCACCCTTCTCGGCATCGATGCAGGCGGCATTGCCGTACGCTGCGATGGCTCCCAGGACGCCGTCGTCGGAAGCCACCTTGTCGAACTGGGCGCGGGCCTCCGCGTACTTCCCGGCGGTGAAGAGTTCGCGGCCGGCCAGAAGGCTGGCGTGGGCGGCTGCCGGGGCACCTGCGTGCTTGTTGGCGACCTCGATCAGTTTGGCAGGATCCGGCGCCTGGTCATCGCCCTTTCCGGGGGTGAGGAGCAGCATGAGGTCCCGGCTGGCATTCGTGACCTTGGCCTCGCGTTGATGGTTGAACACCATGGTCGCGCCGATGGCGACGACGATGAGTCCAAGGCCGACAAAAACGTTGCGCTTGTTGACCTCGTACCAGGCCAACAGGTCAATTTGCAGCGAGGATTCCCGCGTGGATTCCTGATTCTCGTTGCTCATGTAAGCCGCGCAGGGTGAGGGCGGAGTTCTGAAAGGCAAGGCGGAATTCAGAAGGAATGTGCTTCGGGGCTGGGCTTGACGCTGTCCTCGAAATCGGGGGGACGAGACTCCGTCGAGACGCTCCAGGGATTCCAGCATGCCCGAATCGACTCGTGTAGACACTCGCCCCATCCCTCACGTCCAGCCCGTCGGCAGCGGTTGGATGAGGTCGATCGGCGATGCGTTGGCTGGGCTTGACGTACGTGGACCGGATTCCGTCCGGAGAAGCGTTACTCGACGGGAAATGTATTTGCTGTTGACCCCACGTGGGCGTCCCGGAGACATAATTACCCCACGTGCCGGTCAGATTGACCGGTGATTTTGTCAGGAATTACATGGCTAGAGGATCCCGGAACGCGGCAAACAGCAAGCTGGCAGCCCCGCGAGTGGTCAATACGACCAAGTACGACGCCCATCACAAGGTGCTCAGCAACACCTACGGCAATTTTGCGGACCTTCGCCGCGAGTTGTCGGATTCGAAGGAGAAGGTGGCGGAACGAGAGGCGGTGCTGAAGCAGTTGGCCGGGTGCGCCGATCCGCAACGGGCCTACCTGCTCTTCGACGACTATCTCGAGAAGCTGGCGCTGCGCCGCTCGGACTTCGGTCAGCATGACTGGTGGGCGCGCATCCAGGTGGCTTCGGCGAAGGCGCGGTTGGAGGAAGTCGCGATGCTTTTCCTCCGGTCGAACCGCTCGCTGCCGACCGAGCTGATCCCCCACGCGAACTTCGAGCGTTTCGCCGAGGTGGAACAGTCGGAGAAGGAATCGGGCTTCGTGCAGGAGTTGGAGGATTGGCTGTTCCCGCCGCATCACACCCACCTCGATTCGCCGCGGGCGGCGCTCCGGGTGGTGTGCGAGCCGCTCCGGGCGGCTGAGGATGTGAATCAATGGCGGCTGGCGGTGCATTTCCATCTTTTCCGCAGCCGATCGGGCGAGAAGGAGCGGTTCCTGTCGGACCTCTGTGACCTTCGCACCCGGGCGGCGCACGAGGCGGAGTTGTTTCCGGCGGAGGACTGGGCGGTCATCGACTGGCTGCATGGGAACTGGGCCGAGAAGGTGAAGGAGGAAGAGACGCTGATCCTCGAAGGGGCTGACCTGTTGACCTGGTTGGCGAAGTTCGGGCATGGCCAGCGTCTGGAACTGCTGGGTACGGCCACGAACGTGACGTTCATGGGGCGGATCGCCCGACTGGAGCCCCGCCTCGACACGATCGAGGGTGAGATGAGCTTCACCCATGTGCTTCGCCTGTCGGACGACCGGAGCCACCTGCTGCCGGACTGCCGCTTCTTCATCGGTGAGCCGCCCTTGGTGCTGGTCGATGGCGAGTTCTTCGTTCTGCGCGAGGCACCGCCCGCGCGCCTGTTGGGACATTGGGCGCAGCGCCCCGTGGTGCCTGTCCGCCGCCTTTCCCAACGATTGTTGACCGAGTTGCGCAAGACGCGGCCCGGCGGTTCGGAGGTCGCGGACTGGAATTCGCTTTGCGAAACGCATCCCGCCAAGCCCCAGTTTGTCTTCGAGTTGGCGGATGAGGTGGTTCGGGTCCGGTTGCTGGCAATCAGCGAGCGGGACGGATCCGAGTGGCAGTGGAACGGCCACGAGTGGCAGCGGGTGGTGCAGAGGCGCGGGGCGGATCCCCGTCCTGAACTGTTGGAGGATCCCCGTCTGACGCCGGCGATCCAGTGGTTGCAGCGGGCGGACTGGTTCACACCGGAGCCAGGGCTCTGGGTGTTGGACGCGAACGAGCACGCCCTCTCGCAGTTGGCGTTCGCCTGGCAGGATCGTCCGGCGGACTCGGAGTTCCTCGGCAATCCTTCGTTCCAAAGGCTGTTCCTGAACCGCCGCGTGGTCCGGCCGCGGATCGTTCTCAAGGGTTCGGGCATCGACTGGCTGTCGGTGAGCGCCGAGTGGGAAGCCGAGGGGTTGAAGCTCACGACAGCGGACGTCCAGCGGCTCGCGGCGGCCAACACCCGGTTCGTGA
This sequence comes from Limisphaerales bacterium, assembly GCA_965284395.1. Lineage (GTDB taxonomy): Bacteria > Verrucomicrobiota > Verrucomicrobiia > Limisphaerales > UBA9464 > UBA6176. Next base: position 5,136,681 of record OZ260084.1, read on the forward strand.
AACTGCCGGATGGCGGTTGGGTGGAGATCGACGTGGACGCGAACCGCAAGGCCCACGAGACGGCGGCGACGTTGGGGCTGGAAGGCTTGAGCCCGGATGCGCAGAAGGCGTCGTTGCTGCACGCGACCCAGTTGGACGAGCAGACGCTTGCAGCGCTGGGGACGGAAAAGGCGGTCGCGGCCCTGAAGGAGAAGCTGACGAACTTCCGCGGGGTTCCGGACACGACGCTTCCGAAGGGGGTCAACGCCGACCTGCGTCCGTACCAGAAGGAGGGCTTCAACTTCCTGTGCAACCTGACCCGGCTGAAGCTGGGAGGAATCCTGGCCGACGACATGGGTCTCGGAAAGACGCTGCAGACGCTGACCTGGTTGACCTGGCTGCATGATTCGGCGCCGAAGAAGGACCGGAAGCCGTCGTTGGTGATCTGTCCCGCGTCCGTGCTGCACAACTGGCGCCGCGAGGCCGAGAAGTTCGTGCCGCACCTGAAGGTGCTCGTGCTCCAGTCGGGCGCGGCCCGGCACAACCTCCGGAAGCAGATTCCGGAGAACGACATCGTGGTCACCAACTACGCGATCCTGCGTCGTGACCTGGATGAGTTGGGCAAGTTTGAATTCCGGGCGCTGATCCTGGACGAAGCCCAGTTCATCAAGAATCCGACCGCGCAGGTGACGGTCGCGGTGAAGGAGATCGAGGCAGAACAGCGGCTCGCCTTGACCGGCACGCCCCTGGAAAACCGACTGCTGGACCTCTGGTCCATCGTGGACTTCATCCAGCCCGGGTACCTCGGCAGCCAGACGTCGTTCAACGAGACGTACGAATCCAAGGGCGAGGGTCCTGAGTGGGAAGCGGGCACGATGCGACGCCGGTTGAGCGCCAAGTTGCGACCGTTGATGCTGCGCCGGTTGAAGCGTCAGGTGGCGCAGGACCTGCCGGAGCGGATCGAGGAGCGGATGGATTGCGAACTCGATGAGGAACAGCGGAAGCTGTACCTGGCCGAGCTGCGACGGAGCCGGGAGCAGGTCATGAAGACCCTTCAGGAGAAGGGCGTGGCCAAGTCGAAGATGCACGTTCTGGCGGCGCTGACGCGGTTGCGCCAGATCTGCTGTCATCCCCGGTTGGTTGGGAACGAGTCGGCTTCCGGCAAGACTGAGACGCTGTTCGAACTCCTCGAGCCCGTGCTGGCCTCCGGGAACAAGATCCTCCTGTTCTCGCAGTTCGTGGAGATGCTCCGGATCCTGGAAGCGCTCTGCAAGGAACGGGGTATCCGGACCCACATCCTGACCGGCGAAACCAAGGGCCGCCAGGAAGTGGTCAACGCCTTCCAGGCGGACACCGAGCCGTGCGTTTTCCTCCTGTCGCTCCGCGCCGCAGGAACAGGCCTGAACCTGACGACCGCAAGCTACGTCGTGTTGTATGACCCGTGGTGGAACCCGGCCGTGGAGGCGCAGGCGATCGACCGTTCGCACCGGATTGGCCAGACGCGCACGGTGAACGCGTACCGGTTGATCGCGCCCGGAACCGTCGAGGAGAAGATCTGGGAATTGCAGCAGCGCAAGTCGCAGACCATCCAGGACGTGCTGGGCGAGGAGGGCTTCGCGACGAACCTCACGAAGGACGACCTCGAGTACCTCTTCAGCGAGGATTGAGGCGGCTCGATCGTGAGGCCGGTGCGCCATCCGTCCGCTGGGTGCGGGCGGATGGTGGCTGCAGGTTTCGAAATTCAGCGCCCAAGCCGACGCCACACCTCGGGGATGGTGACCTCCGGATCGTGATGGAGCAGCGACTGCCAGCCGCGCTCGATCGCGGCGTCGATGTTCTCAGCCCGGTCATCGATGTAGAGCAGGTCCGCACCGGCGAATCCCGCCGAACGTTCGAGCGCTTCGTAGATCGCGGGGGCCGGCTTCATGGCGCGGACTTCGTGGGAGTAGATGTAGCTGTCGAAGTGGGCGAAGAACGGGAAGCGCTTCTGGACCCATTCCACGGCGATCTCGTTCGTATTCGAGAGGACGTGCGTGGGGATGCCCCGGGCATGGAGTTGCCGGTGCAGTTCCACCATCGGGGGAATCTCCGAGAAGATGTCGCCAAAGGCGGAGCGGAATGTCTTCACGTCCCCCCTGTACCCGGATTCCTGGGTGAAGGCGGCGATGAGCTGATCGCAGGTGATGAGCCCCGTCTCGAACTGGTAGAGCAGGGGAGATTGGTCGATCAGGCGGCGGATGGTGGCGGCATCGATGCGCGTCAACGGGGCGAGGGTCGCGGCAGCGAGGCCGTAGTCGAAGTTGAGGAGGACCTTGCCGAGGTCGAACACCACGGCCTTGGGAATGTGGGCAGACATTGGTGGGGAGGGTTCCAAGCCGGTGGGGAGGGGGCAATCGAAGAGTGGTCGGGGAGTAGGGGCGGTGCATTGCCAGTTCCCAGCCGCCCGTTGCCTGCGTGCCTTACCACTTTCGCAGATGTTGAAGGGGGCAGTGTCAAGATGCGCCCCACCCTGCCTGCCGATCGGATTTGAACTTGCGTCGAGGGGGGAGGCGGGAGTCCTTTTGGGGCATGTCTTCCATCAAGATGTCGCGCCGCGAGGCGCTGGGGGCTGCCGCGGCCGCGGCGGCAGTGGGTTCACTGGGCGTCCGGTTGTCGGCGGCGGATTCGGCCGCCGCGACCAAGGGACGAATCAACCACAGCGTGTGCAAGTGGTGCTATCCGTCGACTTCGCTCGAGGACTTGTGCAAGGCGGCGCCGTCGATCGGGCTGAAGTCCATCGAACTGCTCGGGCCGAAGGAGTGGCCGGTGGTGGCGAAGTACGGCCTCACCTGCGCGATCACGAGCAATCCGGAAGTCGAAGGCATTGGTGGAATCTCGAAGGCGTTCAACCGGGTTGAACATCATGACCGGTTGGTGAAGGGCTACGAGGAATGGATCCCGCTGGCGGCGAAGGCCGGGCTGAAGAACGTCATCTGCTTCTCGGGCAACCGCGGCGGGATGGACGAGGAGACGGGTCTCAAGAACTGCGCGACGGGCCTGAAGCGCCTGATGGCGCTGTGCGAGCAGCTCGGGATCACGCTGGTGATGGAGTTGCTGAACTCGCGCGTGGATCACAAGGACTACATGTGCGACCACTCGGCCTGGGGCGTGGAGCTCTGCAAGCGGGTCGGGTCCGAGCGTTTCAAGCTGCTGTACGACATCTACCACATGCAGATCATGGAGGGAGATGTGATCGCGACGATCCGGCGCAGCAACGCGTACTTCGCGCATTACCACACCGGTGGCGTCCCGGGCCGGAACGAGATCGACGAGACGCAGGAGCTGAACTACCCGGCGATCATGCAGGCGATCGTGGCCACCGGTTACAAGGGCCACGTCGCGCAGGAATTCATCCCCAAGCGCGCCGACAAGCTCGGCTCGCTCAAGCAGGGGGTGACGATTTGCGACGTGTGAGGATCAGCCCAGGCCTGCGGTTGGGCCGGGTTCGTCGTGCGAATCCGACTCATCCAAGTGAAGGGTTGACACCGCTCCCTCGCATCTACATTGGATGCACAGAATGAAGACGATCACGGTCCAGGTGCCGGAAGCCGTATATGCGGACTTTCAGCAATTCGCCAGACGGGCGGACCGGAAGGCGGCCGAGCTCATCCGGGAGGCCATGGAGTTGTATCGACAGCAACACATGCAACACCGCACGTCCCTGCGCGACCGCCTGCCCACGAGCGTTGGCGGTCCCATCCAACCCTTGAGCAGCGGAGACGATCTTCTGGGAGAGATGCTCCATGACGCACGGCGTTGACACCGACTTCCTGGTTGCGGTCGAAATCCGCGATCACCCATTTCACCATCGAGCGGATGAATTGCTGAGGCGGTTGCTTGCGGAAGGTCACGACTTCGGTCTCGCCCCCCAGACCCTTGCCGAGTTCATTCATGTCGTGACCGACCCCAAGCGGATGCCACAGCCGCTTTCCATGGCGTCCGCCATAGGTCGTGCCGAGCATTGGTGGCAGGCTGCTGAAGTAGTGCGTGTTTTCCCCGAGGGGCAGTGCGTCGTGGACTTCCTCCATTGGCTCGCCCGCCATCAACTGGGTCGCAAGCGCCTGTTGGACACAATGCTCGCTGCCACCTTCCATCGCTCCGGGATCCAGCGCGTCATCACCAACAACGAGGGGGACTTCAAGGTTCTCGGGGTGTTCGAGATCGTCCCTTTCAGGGATTGAGATGGAAGCTCCTCCCCCGGGAGCACCGCATCCACCACGGGTCGAGATGGTTCGTACTTCGCGCATTACCACACCGGTGGCGTCCCGGGCCGGAACGAGATCGACGAGACGCAGGAGCTGAACTACCCGGCGATCATGCAGGCGATCGTGGCCACCGGTTACAAGGGCCACGTCGCGCAGGAATTCATCCCCAAGCGCGCCGACAAGCTCGGCTCGCTGAAGCAGGGCGTGTCGATCTGCGACGTGTGAGGATCAGCGAAGGATCCGGGTCCAGCGCTTGAGCTGGGCCTTGACCTCGGCGGTGCCGGGAGCGCCGGTGAGTTGGCGGCGTTTCATGGCCTTCTCCAGCTGGAACACCTCGGTGACGTCCGGCTCGAAGGTGATGTCCACGCTCCGGAATTCCTCGAGGGTCAGCTGGTTCAGCGGGCGTCCCCACTTCTCGGCGAGGGCCACGACCGAACCGACGACATGGTGGGCCTGGCGGAAGGGCATGCCCTTGCGGACGAGGTAGTCGGCCAGATCGGTGGCGAGAAGGAGCGGGTCGGCTGCTGCAGCACGGCAGGACTCGGGCACGGCCCGGGTGTTGTCGAGCATCGCACCCATGAGCCGGACGCAGGCGCGCACGGTGTCGGCGGTGTCGAACACGCGTTCCTTGTCCTCCTGCAGATCCCGGTTGTAGGTCATCGGGAGACCCTTGAGCAGGGTCAGGAGGGACATGAGGTTGCCGACAACGCGCCCCGTCTTGCCGCGGGTGAGTTCGGCGACGTCGGGGTTCTTCTTCTGCGGCATCAGGGAGGAGCCAGTGGTGTAGGCGTCGGCGATGCGGATGAAGCCGAACTCGGTGCTGACCCAGAGGATGATGTCCTCGGCGAGCCGGCTCAGGTGGACGGCGAGGAGGGCCGAGGCGGCGGCGAACTCGATGAGGAAATCACGGTCGCTCACGCCGTCCATGGAGTTCTGGGTGACCCGGGGGCGTCCCTTGGAATCCGTGAAGCCGAGGAGCGTGGCGACGAGTTCGCGGTCGAGGGGGAGCGTCGAGCCGGCGATCGCCCCGGAGCCGAGCGGGCAGACATTCACGCGCTCGCGGGCATCGGTGAGGCGGCCGAGGTCGCGGTCTAGCATCTCGACGTAGGCGAGGAGATGGTGGGCGAAGTACACGGGCTGGGCCCGCTGGAGATGGGTGTAGCCCGGGATGATGACGTCGGCGTGGCGGGAGCCGAGGCCGACGAGGGCCTTCTGGAGCTGGCGGACCTCGGAGGCGAGGGCGTCGATCTCGTCGCGGAGCCAGAGGCGGATGTCGACGGCGACCTGATCGTTGCGGGAACGGGCGGTATGAAGCCTGGCGCCGGCGGGAACGCGGCGGGTGAGCTCCGCCTCGATGTTCATGTGAACATCCTCCAGCTCCATCTTCCAGGTGAACGTGCCGGCCTCGATCTCGCTGGCGATCTGGTTGAGCCCGGCCTGGATGGCCTTGAGCTCGGCGGCGCTCAGGATGCCGATCTTCCGGAGCATGGTGGCGTGCGCGATCGAGCCGCGGATGTCGTGCCGCCAGAGGCGCCAATCGAAGGAGATCGACTCGGAAAAGGCTGCAACATCGGCGGCAGGACCACTGCCGAACCGGCCGGAACGGGAGACGGGTGACGAACTCATCGTGTCAGGGCGGAGTGTGACCGCAGCGCCCATCGAAGGGAAGGCGGGGGAGTTCGGAGTTTCAAGTTTCAAGCCCCCGCTTCTGTAGGCCGCGTGCCCCCACGCGGCGGTTTGTGATCGCCGCCGGGTGAGGGCACCCGGCCTACAGGCGGGTGGGTTCGAGATGCCCTTGTAGGCCGCGTGCCCCCACGCGGCGGTGCACGAGCCACGCCGGGTGAGGGCACCCGGCCTACAACTCAAACCTTGAAACTGAAAACTTCCATCTCCAGCGCTACTCGGACTGGTTGAGGACCTTGAGGGCCTTCTTGGGATTGGAAGGGCGGAGGATGAGCAGTCCGTTGCGGGCCTTTGGGCTGGTGGCGCAGTAGGCGTACTCGATGTTGATCCCGGCGTCGCCGAGGCGGCGGGCGATCGCAGCCAGTCCTCCCGGGCGGTTGTCCCCGTGGATCATGAGGACGTCGCTCTCGACGACGAGGGCGTTGCGTTCCTCGAACAGTTCCAGGGCGCGGCGGGGATCGCTGACGACCATACGGATCACGTTGTGGTCGACGGTATCGCTGGTGGAGATGGCGTAGATGTTGATCTTGGCTTCGGCGAGGGCCTCGCACACGCGCGCCAGCGAGCCGGGCTTGTTGTCGAGGAACAGTGCCAGTTGTGTCGTCAGCTCCATGCCGTGATTGGATACTCGTGGGGTGGGGGATGGCGAGGACGCAGGTGAGGGAGAGGAAGATCTGGGTGCATCCTCATGCTGCCCTCGTGTGAAAACAGGAACGGGGTTGCGACGTCCTCGTCGCCTTGGGAAGGGGCTTGGAAGGGCAACGAGGACGTTGCCGCCCCGATCGAGAAGAGGCGCTGAGGGGGCGATCGTACTCGAACTCCTACTCGTATTCGAGCCGATGACGATGTCGCCGGGATGATGGGGAGCAGTCCTGGATCGAGTACGAGTACCGCCCTTCGGGCTGAGTACGAGTCCGAGGGCAGGGCGAAGGCCGGCTCGACAGAGTCTCGCCCCACCGGTGCGGCAATGGAGTTCCTTTAACCGGGGTTGGCCTTGGGTGTAGCCTCCGGGATCATGAATCCTCCGACGGAATCCCTGGATGTTCCCGAGTGGCTGCGGCCGGCGATGGGAGTCATCGGCGAGCATCTGCCGGAGGATTGCGTGCGGGAGATGGGGAGGCAGATGCTGGGGGGCTTCACCAAGCGTGTGGCGATCCTCGCGCAGTGGCGTCGGCTGATGATGGGCAACGTCCGGTTGCCTCCGGATCTGGCGGAGATCCTGAGGTCGTCGATGGCGTCCTGCCGAGTGCTGGCGCAGCTGGATCCGTCGGCGATTCCCGGTTGGATCGAGTCCCTGATGCAGTCAATCGGGCCGGAGGCGGCGGTGGTGGCGCTGTGGTTGGATCGGCGGCCAGCGGTGGCGGCGCTTGCCAAGCCGGAACTTCTCGCACGGGTTCCGGCGAAGTTGGAGGACGGGGATGAACGCTGGCGGGCGTGGGTGTGGATGAGTCTTCTGGAACCCTTCGGCATGCCGATGACGAAGGCCCCGGCGGTCCTGTCGCCGGTTGCGTCGAATCCATCCCAAGGTGCGAATGATTCAGCTGACCTGGAGAAGCACAGAAAGTGGCTGAAGGACGCGCGGGCGCAGTTGGCTGCGGAAGGGCAGGCGCATCAGAAGCTGGTGCGCGAGCTGCGCGATCAGGCATCGGCGCGGGAAACGGCCCTGATGGCGGAGCGGGAGGCGGCGAAGAAGGAACTGCAGGTGTTGCGATCGGAGTACGTGACGAAGGTGCAGCAGGAGGTGAAGGCGGCGTTGGATGCGCAGGTGCGTCCATGGCTGGCGCGGGCGATCGCGACGGAGGCGGCCTCGGATTCGGCAGCGCCAGAGTTCGACAGGATTGCGGGCGAGTTGCGCGGGGCGCTGGAGCGGCAGCGGCAAGCGGACCGGCATCAGGGGAATCGGGCGCAGTTGCGCCGGGAACTGGAGGTGCTGGCGGAGTTGAAGGCGCAGGCTCAACTGGCGGCTGGTGAAGCGCTGCAACCGTTGGGAGAATGGCCGGCGTTGCTGCGTCGGGCCGAGGCTGCGATCGCCAAGCGTCGGGAGCTGTTGGGGGATTTGCCGGTGGAGGCCCCGGAGTGGATGAGCGACCTGCAGGCCCAGTTGGCGCTGGCCACGAGCGCTGCGTTGCTGGACTCGGTAGTGTTCCGTGCGGAGGCGCTGGCCGGGGCGGGCCTGCTGACGCCGCCGGTCCTCGCTTGGTTCCGCGAGCGGGCGGCCCTGCGCAAGTCGGCAATGGCTGATCCCTTGCGACGTGGTCCGGCGATTGTGGCGGTCCGGATCGGAGACGTCCTGCGGGGGACGGCGGCCGGCGTGATCCTGATCGATGCCTACAACTGGATCGGGGCGGCGGGCGAGGAGCTGGGCGTGAGTTCGGATCCGGCGCGGTTCGTGGATTCGCTCCGGCGATTGCATCCGCTGCTCGGGCGGATTGCGGCGCGGGCCGCGAAGGCGCAGGTGCTGGTGGTGGCGGATGGGCACGACTCGAACCAGCGGACGCTGGCTTCGAACCTGCGGATCGTCTGGTCCGGAGGAGAGGGGCGGAACCGGGCGGATGGGGTCTTGCTGGGGCAGTTGAGGCACCTACGGCGCGGGACCGATGCTCCGATGGTCTTCGTGGTGACCAACGATCAGGAGATCCGCAGGGATGCGACAGCGTTGGGGGCGATGATCGAGGACAGCCTGGGGTTTGCCCGCCGGGTGCAGGCGGTGCTGGGCGGGGGGGCGTGATTCAGCCTGAAAGCGGCAGTTGGGCTATCCACAGATTTCACGGATTTCACAGATGGACCGGGACAAGAGGCCTCACCGCGCTGCTGTTTCCAGATCACCCTTGGGGTGAAACGACAGCCTCTCTCAACCGGCTTCCAATCCGTGGAATCGCTGTAATCTGTGGATCCAACTGCCTTTTCCAGGTTCAGTCGATGATCAGCTCGGGACCCTGGGCGGGCCATCGGCGGGCGGGTTGAGCGGGGAGTTTCACCTCGATCTCCGCGCCGTCAGGTACGCCGGTGACGACGGGAACCAACGAGTCCTGGCTGCCGCTGCCATTGCCGGCGCGCAACTCGAGGACCGGGCCAGCGTTGGTCCCCTTGACCCAGCGGATCCGGGCCCCGATCGACTCGGCAGGATTACGAAGGCGGACCCGGATGCCCGGGCGCGCCGCGACATTCCTCCACAGATGGGATTCGCCGCCGTGCACGCCCATGAGCAGATCGAGCCGGCCGTCCCGATCGGCATCGGCGAGGGCGAGGCCACGACCTTCTCCAGGGACTCGGACACCGGACTCCGCGGGGCCCAAGGCGCGGAAGTGACCGGTGCCGTCGCCGGTTAGCACCAGTCCGAGGCCGACGTCCTGTCGGGTGGTCTCGGGATCGACGCGGAACAGGTTTTGGGAGAGGGCCAGGTCGATGTGACCGTCACCGTTGAGGTCACCGGCAACGATGGCGTTGGCGGACGTCCACTGGGCTTCGGCGGGCAGTGGGATGGGCTCGAAGCGTTGGCCGCGGTTCAGGAACACCATGGAGCGGGAAATCTGGACCTCGGCCCGATGGACGCCGTCCGGCTTGCCGGCGATGACTTGCTCGAAGCGGGCGCGCGCGTACTCGGCGTGGGATGGGTAGGCGACTGGAACCCACGGAAGTGCGGCTGAGAGCGCCTTCCATTCCCGGCGTGGGAACCACCGTTCCTCCGCGGGTTCCCACGAGGCCAGGACGGGTTCGATGCGGCCGTTGCCGGCGAAGTCAGCCCACGCGAGGCGGATCGAAGGGCGGTTGGGATCGATGGGTTCGGATCGCCAGTTGTCGCCCCAGTTGCCGGCAACGAGGTCGATCCGACCATCGGCGTTGAAGTCGGCTGCGGCGAGGCACTGCCACCATCCGGTCAGGTCGTCGAGCCCCGGTGAGAGGGCCAGGGCGAGAGAACCGCGGTCATTGCGCCAGATGCGGACGGATCCGGCCTCCGATGCGGTCACGAGGTCGGGATCTCCGTCGAGGTCGATGTCGGTGAAGACGGCCCCGGTGATGAGGCCGGGGCTGTCGATGGAACCGCCCTCGGTCCATTTGCCATCGCGCCGGGTGAACCATCGGGACGGGGCGGCGGCAGGCCACCGGCCGGGGACGCCGCGATCGCCAACGAACAGTTCCAGTTGTCCATCGCCGTCGAGGTCCGCAGCCGCGAGGGCACCCGGGTTCAGGTAGCGGGAGACCGATTCAATGCCGGCCCACGCGGGCCCGCCGCGCAGGACGGGAGTGGGTCCGGGTTCCGGCGAATCACATGCCACCAGCCATCCGTCTGGCGAACCGGTCGTGAGGACGGCGGTGCTGTTGCGTCCAGAGGTGCTCGTATTGGATGAGGCTGGCGAAGCGTTCGTGACCCAGCCTTGGGCGGTGTCGAGACGACGCCAGTGGTCCGGTTGGTTGTGCCCGCCGGCGACGAGCCATTCATCGGCGCCATCGGCGTCCAGGTCGATCCAGCCGACGGCAGGGGATCGGGTGACCACCGCACGGGGCAGGAGGGTTTGGCGGGAGTATTCGTCCACGACCAAGGGTTGGTGTCGGTGCGGCGATTGGAGAGGGACCGGGACAAGCCAGGGCTTCGGGGGAGCGGGTGCAGGACGGGCTTCGGGCGGAGTCGAGGGTTCGATGATCTCGTAGATGCGGCCGGGGCGGGCGTCGGGGATGCGCGAGACGCGACCGCTTCGCCAAGTCACCTCGAGGGTGAGGGCGGTGTCGCCCGGGCCGGCGGCGAAGGTGCGAATGGGATCGTCGGAGGACAGGTAGCGTCCGCCGGCGATCATTTCCTGCGATTGCGGGACGGGGCCGTTGAGGACGCGGATGCGGGCGCCGATTCCGCGGGTGTTGGCGCTGGCACCGCGGAGGCGGATGGCGATGCGGGGTGCGGCGGTGTCGTTGCGGAGGAGGGTGAGCGGGCCGTTGAGATGGTTGGCGACGACATCGAGATCGCCGTCGTTGTCGAGGTCGCCGACGGCCATGCCCGTGTGGACGCCTGGGAGCTGGAAGTTCCAGGACTGGCTGGCGTCGGAGAAGGTCCGGTTGCGTTCGTTGCGGAAGGCAATCAGCGGGGTGGGAAGGGCTGCGAAGCGTTGGAGGTTGGCGAGGCGGGTTGCGGCGGTGGGTGCGGCCCGCATGCGGGAGAGTTCGGCGAGCGTGTCGGCATGCTGCACGTCGTGCCCGTTGCCGGTGGCGAGGAGGAGGTCCTCCCAGCCGTCGAGATCGACGTCGAGGAAGATGCCGCTCCAGGACCATTCGGAGGCAGCGACACCGGCGAAGCAGGCGATCTCGGCGAAGCTGCCATCGTCGCGGGCGAGGTGGAGGGTGTTGTGGGTGACTTCGGGTTGATAGCCCGGGTCGTGGACGGGCGGCGCGAACAGGCCGGCCAGGGTGTTCGGGCGCTGCCAGGCACGGCGGGCAGCGCGTCGACTGAGCATGTCGGCGACGAAGAGGTCGTCGCGTCCGTCGCGGTTGATGTCCGCCACGTCCACGCTCATCGACGAGAGGCCCAGGTGACTGAAGAGGGATCGGGGAGCGGCGCGGAACCGACGGCCGCCCTCGCTGATCCAGATGCGGTCGACGGAGGAGGCGAAGTCGTTGCAGACGTAAAGATCCGGGTGGCCGTCGCCGGTGAAGTCGCGGAACTGGACGGCGAGTCCCCAGTCAGCGGGTGGTTCGCGGAGCGGTTGGCCGGATTCGTCGAGGAAGGCACCGGAGGTCCAGCTCAGGGGAACCAGTCGCGCTCCGCCCTGGTTGAGGTAGAGGAAGTCGCGTTCGCCCCGTTCGATGAGTTCCACGCCGGCGCCACCAGGTGGCACGACGGGAATGAACCGTCCTTCGGGTGTGACCTTGATCGAGCCATCGGGTTGGCGGATGGCCTCGACGCGCAGACCGGGGGGATCGTCGCGGAACGTGTCGGTGCGGTAGTTCGTGACGTAGAGGTCGAGGTCGCCGTCGGCGTCCATGTCGGCCATGGCCATCGAGCTGGCACCGAAGCGGCGGACGAGGCGGGAGTCGGTGAGTTCGGTGAAGCGGGCGCTGCCGTCGTTGAGGAAGAGCCGGGTGCCGCCGCCGATGGCGTTGACGAGGAGGTCGAGGTCGCCGTCGCCGTCGACATCGGCGAGGAGTGCTCCGGTGGAGGCCTGTCCTGGGCAGCCGACCTGCGCACGGGCGGTGACGTCCTCGAAGCGCCAGTTGCCGAGGTTCCGGTAGAGGACGTTGTCGCCCTCGAGGCGGGCGAGGTAGATGTCGGTCCAGCCGTCGCCGTCGACGTCACCTAGGGCGACGCCGGAACCGTTTTCGAGGATGCGATTGTTGGCGGCGGAGGCTTCGGCGAGATGGTTGGTGAAGGCGATGCCGGAGGCGTCGGACGGGACGAGGGTGAAACCGGTTCTTGCGCCCGGGGCGACAGCCTGGATGGGGGTCCAGCGGGCCCCGGGGATTTCCTGCCAGGCAGGAGGTGGAGGTGGGGCGGCGGAAGAAACGCAAATCGCCGCCGCGAGGAACGCGGCGGCGATCAAAGGGCGTTGGAGCGCCCTCACCCGTAACCATGCGATTGAAGGCGGGGACAAGTTCACGCGGAGACGCGGAGACGCGGAGAAAGGAGACTTGGGTGGCAACCTGGGCAGTCACCGTTGGGTGAATGGCCGGCGCCCCCGGAGGATTCGGGGCCGGCCTCTCTCTCTGCGCCCTCCGCGGCTCCGCGTGAGCCTAGTACTGCATGGATACAGCTCAGGCGGTTCATGTGGGCGGACCCGCGCGGGCGGCGGAGACCGGGCCTGGATCAGCGGCCGTGGTCGTTCTTCAGGTGTTCGGCGAGGACGTCGAGGCCAAAGTCGTTCTCGAAGTTGCGCCAGACCGCGTGGACGTGGTTGGCGTTGTTCTGGGTGTTGTCGTACTCGAGGAGGAAGGTCGGTCCGAGAAGCCGGTAGTAGTGGCGTTCGCCCTTCTGGAGGCTGCCCGCCCACGCGAACAGCACCTGGTTGAGCCCGGCCTTCTCGATCTTGGCGAAGTCGGCGTCGGCGATCTCGGGACGGAGGCGGCCGAGGTATTCGCGCATCAGGCGGAGGGCGAGTTCGCGTTGTGCCGCGGGCATCTCGCCGAGGGTGACGCCGCGCTTGTCGTCGAGCTTCGCCTTGCGCTGGGCGACGGTGAGGATGTCGTCCGGGGCCTTCTGGTCGTAGATGGCCTTGGTGCGGAGGTTCTCGGGGAGGGAAGTGATGAGCTCGCGTCCGAGGTCTTCCTCGGCGGCGAGGGTGCGGAGGCCTGCACGGGGCCCCTGGCGGATCTCGGCGGGGTTGGTGCCCATCATCGTGGGGGTGCCGGCGGCGACCTTGCCGTCGACGATGGTGAAGTTGAACGAGAGGTGATGTCCCTCGAAGCGCCAGCCCCAGGTGCCCTTCGGACCGGGCGTTCCGAAGACGCTGACGTGGTACATGCCGGGATCGCGGGGGAAGGTGCGCTTGGGTCCTTCCATCTCCTGAAGGACCTGCTCGAGGCTCATGATGGTCGTGGCCTTGAGGAGGCCGCGCTGGCTGAGGGCGGAACCAAGCAGCCCCTGGGCGAGATGCTGCTGGGCGACGCCGAGTTCGCGGAGTTGGACGCCTTTCCGCTCCTTCGGGATGAAGTGCCAGTTGAGGCGTTCGTCGTCGGACCAGGCGAACGTCGCCTTGGCACGTTGCTCATCGGAAAGGGCCGCCACGAAGCGGGTGGCGGCGTCGGCCATGTCCATGGCCGGATCCGCGGCAGCGAGTCGGAAGCAGAGCGCTGCTGCCGCGAGAAAACGAAGGGGTTTCACGCGCCCACTTTCCGTTTCCGACCGCATGCGGCAATATCAAAAACGGTTTGCCGTACTGCTCCGAGGGGCGTGGATTCTGCCGGGTGAGGGCACCCGGCCTACAGAGAGGGCTTGGGATCTTCACGCCGGGTGAGGGCACCCGGCCTACAGAGAGGGCTTGGGATCTTCACGCCGGGTGGGGGCACCCGGCCTACAAAGAGGGCTTGGGATCTTCACGCCGGGTGGGGGCACCCGGCCTACAAAGAGGGTGTAGGCCGCGTGCCCCCACGCGGCGGGTTACGATCGTAGCCGGGTGAGGGCACCCGGCATGGAGAGGAGGGCTGGGAACTTCTCGACCGTCATCGAGCGGCCCGGAGGGTCAGGCGGTGTCGGGGAGCGAGGCCGAGGAGCGGGGTGGGCTTGCCCTGCATCCAGGCCGGATGGCTGTTGCGGTAAAACGGCGAAAGGAAATGGCCGGACTGGCCGGCCGGGGTGTGAAGATAGGAAGTGGCCTCGTCGCCGGGGATGATGCCGAATCGCTGGCTGGCGCCGAACCCCGGAGCGGCGATGCGAGGCAATCCATATGAGAATCCGGATTGCGGCTCGGGTTCCATGTCGAGGTGGCGGGCAAGCCAGTCGGGCAAGGCCGGACTCAGGCGGTGACGGACGGAAGTCTTGTTGGCGGAACCCCAGGTCCGCGGCGGCGCGGGCAAGCCGTTGGTGACCGAGAGGGCGCGTCGGGCGGCTTCGTCGAGGAGCGCGTCGTACGAGGCGAACTTCGGATTCAGGAAATGGGCAGGCTTCTCGCGCAGGAGGATCTCGACGGTGCGCTCCGACTGGTTGTCGGTGCCGCCGAATCGGGGATCGAGCCGACGGACGGTCCACCAGAGGGGTTCGTGGAGGAGGTTGTGGGTCTGGCGTCGGAAGCGGGCGATGGGCAGGAAGGCCGTTGAATCGGCTGCGGCCCGGCCATTCCAGCTTTGAAGTTCGGAGGTCAGCCCGTCCCAGGCGACGGCGTTGGTAGGATTGGCTGCAACCGATTCGGTGCGCAGGCGGTTGACGGCGGTGACGAGGCGGTCCCTCCATGGCTGCATCAGCGGGATGGTGTCGTCGAGTTGCACGGCCAGCATGTCGGCGGGCGTGGCGTTCGAGAGCGAGAGGAGATCGTCGCGGATCCGGGCTGCGCGTGCGCCGGAATCCCAGCCACCATCGCCGAAGCGGAGGTACCGGGAATCGCCGGTGATGCGCTGGTTGGCGGTCCAGATGCGGGCGCCCTTGGGATTGAGGACGGTTGGGAAATCGTCCGGGGCGAGCGTTCCCTTCCAGGCCGAACCCGGAGCGCTCCACTTCTCCGGAAATTCGCCGGTGCCCGTGCCGCGGTCGGGGACCATGCCGATGAGCGTCCAAGCGATGTTTCCGAAGCGGTCGCCTATGACGAAGTTCTGGGCCGGACGAGGCGTCCGGTGCGCAGCCTCGATGGCCTGGCTCACGTTGCTGGCGTCTTCGAGCGGGAAAGAGAGCGGGGCGAGCGCCTCGGGCCGGGCCATCACCCAGCAGGCGGCATAGGCGGGCAGGTTGGTCGACGGAGGAATGACGGGGCCCCAGATCGTATTGGTGACCTTGAAGGGAATGGGATCCGAGTGCGCGACGAGGATGGGTTCGTCGATGACCTCGAAGTCGCGCCAGCCATCGGGAGTGCGGTACCGGTTGGGGTTGGCGGGATCGAGTTCGAGTTCGACGAGGTCGGTGGTGTCGATCTGGCTGTTGGTGAAACCCCACGCGATGTTGCCGTTCGAACCGGTGATCAGCGTGGGGGCGCCCGGAAGCGTCACGCCGGCGAGCATCCGTTCGATTCCGTACTCCTTCCAGACGATCACCGCGCGGTACCAGACGCCGGGTGCCGTGATCTCCAGGTGCATGTCGTCCGCGATGAGCGCCGCTCCGGACTGGGTGACACCGCGGCCGAGGGCCCAGGCATTGCTGCCGGGGACGACAGGATCGGAATCCGGTTCGTGGGTAGCGGCAGTGAGGGTGTTGGTCTTGGCGGCGGGCGGAGGAGGAGCCGTGAATTCCTCGGCAGTGGGCACGCGGGGTTCGGGGAACTGGTGGCCGTCGAGGGTGGCATCGCGGTCGGTTCCGCGCGGGACGAAGAATGCGTAGGCTGCGGGATGGAGCGAGCGCCGGAGCAGTTCGCGACGGAGATCAGGATCGCCGGTGGCATCCTGGAGATTGAATCCAAAGGTGAGGTTCAGGATGAGGCAGTCGCGGGGCTGCCATTGCTCCGGCGACTTGCGGAGGAGCAGGTATTCCGGAGGCCGGACGGAAAGCGAATCGAGACCCGCGTTCACGCCTTCGGTGTAGGCCAGCAGGAGGTCCTGTTCAGGCTTTGGCAGGAGGAGGAACGCGGCATCGGCCAAGGCGGCCCCGCGGAAGATCCGGTTGGCCTGGTCCTGTTCGACCAGCGCGGCCCCGGCCAGTTCGGCGAGCCGGCCGGAGCCAAGTCGCCGCAGCAGATCCATCTGGAAGAACCGGTCCTGGGCGTGGGCGTAACCAAGGGCACGGGCGGCATCGAGTCGGTTGGCCGCACGGATGGTCACATGCCCCTCGGCGTCGCGTTCGATCGTGGCCTCGGCCGAAAGCGTTGGGAGGTTGGCGGTGCCGTCGAGCCTCGGGAGGCTGGACCGGAGGGCGACGAAGAGCCCGGCCGAACTGATCAGGACGAAGGCAAGCAGACCGAGAGTCGATCCGAGCAGCCACTTCCGGGCTCCTGAGGCGCTGCGGGTCGGCGGGTGTGACGGTGTGGCGGACACGCCGCTAGGAAAGCCCATTGTCGAGGACCGGCAACTGATTTGGTGGCCTACTTCGGCAACGCAGGTTGCCGCAGGAATGCGAGGAGGTCGGCCATGTCCTGGACGGTCAAGCCGGACTCGAGCCCCTCGGGCATCAGTGATCGTCCGGTGTCCTCGAGCGAGGTGATCTCGGATCGGAGGAGCGTGCGCGTGGAACCATCGGTCAAGGTCAGGATGAGGCTGTTGCCGGTGTCAGAGGTGATGACGCCGGAGAGTTCGGAGCCGTCGCGGAGCCGGGCGACGTAGGCGCTGAAGCCGGGTTGGATGTCAGCGTTCGGGACAAGGATGTTCGCCAGGAGCTTCTCCGGGGATTGCGTCGCGAACGACGCGGGATCCGGTCCGACGCGATTGCCGGTGTCGCCGAGCTTGTGGCAGGGGCTGCAGAGTCGGACGAAGGTGGCGGACCCGTCGCGGTGGATGCCGGAAGCAGTGAGGGCGACAGCGGGTTGGAAGCGGGCGAGTACCTCGGCCCGCGCGGCGGGGACACTGAACCACTTGGCGGCGAGTCCACGCACCCGGGCGGACTTGTGGCGGGTGAGGCGATCGCGTCGGGCGGCGTCGGGCGGGGCAAACTGGAGTTCGAGGGAACGTTCCACCAGGGCCACGGCCCAGGGCTCGCGTCCAGTCAGGACATCGAGCGCTGCATTGCGTGCGGCCGGAGTGAGCGACGGCCAGTTGCGGAGGATGGGACTGGCGATGTCATCGGATCCCGTGGCGGCCAGGGCGTCGATGGCGGCGCGCTGGAGTTCGCCGGATTGGGTAGGGGCCAGCCAGGCAGCGAGGATCGGGATCGCTTCGGCGCTGGAGGCGGAGTGGCGCGCGAGGAAGGTGCCGGCGGTGATCCGCGTGTCGGTGTCGATACCGGCATTCTGTGGGTTCGCTGCAGAACGCGCCCAGGTGGCCATCCGACCGAGCCCTTCGAGGTTTCGGGCGAGGAGGTCGGAAGGCTGCTGAAGGCTCTCGGCCGTGAGCTGGCGCAGGGCGAGGAGGTTGAGGAAGCGCGTGGCTTCGCGAGCCTGGGCCGCGGTGAAGCGATCGCCATCGGGTTTGAGGACGGGTTGGAGGAGCCGAGCGAGCATGTCGCGTTGGCCCAGACCGAGCGCCATGCGGGTCAGCCCCTCGGAATAGGCGTCGCGCTGCGAGGCAGAACCCTGCGCGACGGCGGTGGCGAGGGCGTTGGCATGGGGGACGGCTGAACTCATCACGGCGGCGCGCAGGAACGGTTCGGCGTGATCGCGCAGGGCGAGCCGGGCGAGGAGTTGGCCGGCTTCGGCTGACTCCCATTGGCCGAGCGTGCACCCCAGTTGGAGTCGGACACGCGGGGAGGGATCGTCGACGAGGGCCGCCGCGGACGTGACGAGCGTCGGATGCCGTTCGGCGAGGACCAAGGCGTTGATGCGGAGGCCGGGTTCGGACGCCCTGAGTGCGCTCGCAATCGAGTCGGGCTTCGCACGGCCAAGCGTATCCAGGATCCACAAGGCGTGGACCCGCGCGACGGCGGGGACGTTCGGACCGCCTGCGGTGAGCTTTTCCAGCGGCTCGTACGTGGCCGCCTCTGGCTTCCAGAGCAGGAGTTGGTGGGCCTTGTCGCGCGTCCACCCATTTGGCGAGCGGAGGCTGTCCACCAGTGCGGTGGGAGGGAGCGAGGCCAGCGGCCGGATCGGGCGAGGCGGCTTGCCGACGGGATGGATCCGGTAGAGACGGCCGCGATCTTCGCCGAGCCGGTAGTGGGGCAGCAGGTCGGCCTTGCCCTTCTCTGGGAGCCAGTCGGGGTGCTCGATCATGTAGCGGTACATGTCGACGACCCACAGCGCACCATCCGGTCCGGTGCGCGTCATGACGGGCCTGCACCAGCGGTCTTCGGAGGCAAAGAAATCGTATGGGCTGCCGAGGCGGTCGTGGGTGGCGGCAAAGCTGACGCCGGATTCGGTGACGACGTTCCTCTGGACGAGATTGTGGAAGGGTTCGCAGGTGAAGGCCTGCAGGGTGTCGCGGGTGGGACCGAAGAGGAGCTCGTCCTGGTAGGG
This sequence comes from Limisphaerales bacterium, assembly GCA_965284395.1. Classification (GTDB taxonomy): domain Bacteria; phylum Verrucomicrobiota; class Verrucomicrobiia; order Limisphaerales; family UBA9464; genus UBA6176. The sequence continues at coordinate 5,155,246 of OZ260084.1, forward strand.
CGTGCCAGCGCAGGCGGAGGTGAAATGGCCGGCTTCGTTGAAGCTGTGGTAGCGCTTCTCGGCCTGGCTGGCGGGATAGACGACGGGACTGAGCGGCGTCACCACGAGGTGCGTGGGATCGGGCGACGGCACATGAGGGTTGCGGCGGAGGTAGCGGTCGGAAAGGACATAATGCCAGAGCGGACGGATGTTCTGGGTTCCGAACCAGTTTCCCCAGTCGTCCCGGTTGCGCCCGAACTGTGAAGGACCGCTCTCGGGTTCGAGTTCGCCAGTGTCAGGCTTGAAGCGGAAGTCGCGGCTGCCCACGGGAAATTCGCCTTTGCTGGTGCGGAGTCGGTTGCCCGCGCCGTTGCCGATGTGGTGTCCCCCGGCGGCGCAATAGATCCAGCCGTCGAGTCCCCAACGGAGGCCGTTCGCGCGGAGTTGCTGGTTGCCTTCGAGGAGGCCGCTGACGAGCACGGTCCGTTGGTCGGCCTTGCCGTCGCCGTCGGTGTCCCGCAGCCAGAGGATCTCGGGAGCGGCGGTGACGATGACCCCGTCGCGCCAGGTGATGAGGCCGGTGGGGAAGCTGAGGCCCTCGGCGAAGATCGAGGATTGGTCGGGCCGACCGTCGGCGTCCGTGTCGCGGAGGATGCGGACCCGGCCCCCGGGTTTGCCTCGGCCGTCGAGGCCCATCGGGTAATCGGCCATCTCGACGACCCAGAGGTTGCCCGCGACGTCCCAATCGATCGCGACGGGGTCGAGCACGCGTGGTTCCGCGGCGACGAGGTCGACGGCGAATCCGGCGGGCACATGGATCCGGGCAAGGGATTCGCGAGGAGACAGCGGTTGGGACGCCGGAGCGGGTGGCGCCGGGGGAGGTGTGGCCGCGGACTGGGGCGGCGTCAGGCCAGACGCCTGGAAGTGGGCAGCGATCTCGGCGGGCGGAACGACGCGGTCGTGGAAGGCGATTTCGTCAAGGCGGCCTTCCAGCCCGAAGAGGCCGTCGGTGCGACCGCCGAAGAGGAGGGTTCGCCCGGACGCCGTTGAGACATGGTGGAAGGAGCCGTCAATCTCGGGTTCGGCCTGACCGTTGAGGTGAACGCGGAGACGCTGCCCGTCCCGGACCAGGGCGACATGGTTCCAGGCCTTGGGAACCAGACGGGTCCGACCAGCGAGGATCTCGTCGTGTTGATTGCCATTGAACAGGAAGAGGCGCCCGGCGAGATCGGGTTGGTGCGTGCCGCCAATGCCGAGGTGTTCGCCGGTGGCGGTTGGATCCCCTTCGACGCCGTGGGACACGAGATAGCCGGTGACGGCACGAGCATCGTCGGGCAGGCCGTTCCAGAGCCAGAATTCGACCGTGTACTGTTCGCCGGGTTGGATGGGAGTCCGCAGGCGTCCGCCGGCGAAGTGGATGGAGCGGTTGATCTGGTCGCCGGAGAATGGTGATGGCGTCAGTTCCGGATTCGGGGACACGCCGGTTCCGCTGCCGGGCCCTGGCAGGTAGAGGGCGATGCCCTTCTCGAATGTGGCATGACGGCCGTTGCCCGAGGCGTCGTGCGCGGTGGGAATGACGATCTCGTTGAGGCGCCAGTATGCGGCCGGGTGCGAATCGAGGAGGGCGCGGGTGTAAGGTCCGATGGGTTCGGGGATGGAGCGGCGCGGTCGGTCGGAAACCTGTTCAAGCAGCGTGAGAAGGCTGGCGACGATGCGGGGCTCCGCCTCGACCTCGAGTCCGGCCGTGCGGGCCGGCCAGGTGGTGTAGCCGCCGAGCACGTGCTGTTCCGGTGGCGGGATATAACCCTCGGCGCCGTTCGCGAGGGAGACGTTCATGGTGAACGCAAGCGGGCTCTGGAGCTTGAGCTTGAGGCCGGTGATGGCGAACACCTCGTTCGGCAACGTAGCGATGCCGAACTCGCCGATGCGGATGGCCTGGAGCTTCAGTTCGGTCTGCTGGCGTTCGTGGAGGTGGATGGTTTCCCACGCGTAGATCTCGGGAAGGCTCGCGGGCAACCGATCGCCGAGGGCCTGCGTGACGCTCCGGGCCCAGGCCAGTCGCGCTGGATCTGGCGTGCGGTAGCGCAGCGGGAGTCGCGCTTCGGCCATGCGGATGGGCGCGTGATCGGCGAAGCGGATCCGACGGAAGAGTTCCTCGGCCTCGGTGGCGAGTTCCCGCGCGTACGCGTCGTATCCAATCTCCCGCGCCGGAGCGCCGTAATCCATCCACATCTGATCGCCGCTCGTGCCCTGCGAAAGGATGGCGACGAACGACGGATCGGCGTGCAGGGACTCCGCGAGGTGTTTGGCGAACCGCCCGTAGTAGTCCGACGAGAGCAGCGGCGATCCGTAGTAGTGCTGGGAATAGTTGGCGAGGACGGCCAGTGGTGCACCGGTGGTCGTGGTGACCGCGAGCATCGTGAAGCCAGGATCCACCGGGCCGGAAGGTCCGATGGCATCCGGGCTGACGTGACCGGGGTGCATGTGGGCACGGACCGTGGGTTGACCGAAGGGATCGTTGATGAGTCGGTCGGGGCGGCGGATCCAGCGGCGGTTGAAGGTGTGGTGCCAGTCGTTCGTGGCGGTCCATCCGACGCGTGCCGGCGCCAGCTTGCGGTGAGCCTCGATGATGGCCTCTGCAATACGCGGCGGCAGGGAGGCGGCGTAGACGGGATCGACGCGGCTTCCCAGGCAGCCCATGGCCGATGGAGCGGAATGGGTGTGGGTCGAGGACACCATCATCCGATCGGTCGGGATGCCGGTGGTCTTGGATGCGATGTCCTTGGCCTGGTCGATCAGGTCGCGCGGCACCATGCAGGAATCGACGATACAGAAGGCGATCCGTTGGGTGCCGTCGTCGAGGACGAGGGCCTTGGCGGAGAGGGGATCGATGACGCGATCGGCGGACCGTTCGGTGAACATGGCGTTCACGCGCACGGGGAACTGCAGGGGCGAGATGTCGGTGACATAGGCACCGGCGCGGAACACGGGGTCCGCAGCGAATGGGCGGAGCCCAGCTCCGAGGATCAGCAGGACCGCGCACCACCAGCGCCACTTCGGGGAGGACATGGGGTGAAGGGTGTCAGGCGAGGATGGGGTGGACGAGTTCGCCACGGACGTCGGTGAGGCGGTGGTCGCGACCTTCGTGACGGAAGGTGAGGCGTTCGTGGTCGAGTCCGAGGAGATGGAGGAGGGTGGCGTGGAGGTCGTGCATGTGGACGCGGCCTTCGACGGCGAGGTGGCCAAGTTCGTCCGTGGCTCCGTGGGAGAATCCGGGCCGGACGCCGGCACCGGCGAGCCAGGTGGTGAATCCTCCGGGATTGTGGTCGCGTCCGGTGCCGTTGTCCTGGGCGTACGGAGTACGGCCGAATTCGGATCCCCACCACACGAGAGTATCCTCGAGGAGCCCGCGTTGGCGGAGGTCGGCGAGCAGGCCGGCGACGGGCTTGTCGGTGGCCTGGGCATGGATGGCGTGGCGTGGCAGGTCGGAGTGCTGGTCCCAGCGCGGGTTGGCGGTGTTGTCGCCGTAGGTGACCTGGATGAACCGGACGCCCGCCTCGCAGAGTCGCCGTGCGGCGAGGCATTGCCGGCCGAATTCATCGGTGGCCTTCTCGCCGATTCCATAGAGGGCGAGGGTAGAGGGGGATTCGGAGGCAAGATCGAGGACAGCGGGGGCTTGGGACTGCATGCGCCAGGCCAGTTCGTAGGAGTGGAGGACCGCCTCGACGGAGGGATCGTGCGGGGCGTTGCGGGCCTGTTCGGCGTTCAGGGCCTGGAGCAGTTCGAACTGGCGTCGTCGGGCGGCCGGGTCGGAACTCGGATCGGGCAACGATCGGAAGGTGAGTTCGCTCGCCGGGCGGCCGGCGCTGCCGAGGGGCGTGCCTTGGTGGATGGGGGGAAGGAACGCGGAACCCCAGTTGCGTGGACCGCCGTTCCCGAGACTGGGGGCCAGTGTGACGAACGAGGGGAGGTTCTGGTTCTCGGTGCCGAGGCCGTAGCTGACCCAGGCGCCGATGCCCGGGCGGACGAAGTTGGTGGAACCGCAATGGAGGAACAGCGTGGCAGGACCGTGCGCGACGCCTTCGGTGTGCATGCCGTGGAGGAGGCAGAGCTCGTCGACGTGACGGGCGGTGTGCGGGAAGAGCTCGCTGACCCAACGCCCGGACTGCCCGTGCCGGGCGAAGCTCCACGGAGAGCGCATCACCCGTTGGTTGGTGCCGCGGGTCCCGATCTTGGCGATGGTCCGCGCGTCGTCGAATGAATGGGACTTGCCGTCGAGGCGTTCCAGCGTGGGCTTGTAATCGAAGGTGTCGACCTGGCTGGGGCCGCCCTGCATGAAGAGGAAGATGATGCGACGGGCTCGCGCGGGATGATGCGTGGGCCTGGGGGCGAGCGGATCGGACCGCGGAGAGGCCGAACGGGCGGCGTCCTGTGCCGCCATGGCAGCCAGCGCGAGCCCGCCGAAGCCGCATCCGAGCCGGGCGAGTGCGCTGCGGCGGGTGATCCGGCTGTGGGGTGAGGGCGGGTTCATGTCGGGCGGGTTCAGTGGAGGGTTCGGAAGTCGAGGGTGCCGAACACAGCCTGTCCGAGTTCCGCTAGGGCGTCTTCGCGTGACGTGGCGCTGCGCAGGTGCTGTTCGGCGTGTCGTCGCTCGCCGGCAGAGGGTGGTCGTCCGAGGGCACGCATCCAGAGGGTCAGGATGGGATCGGGTTCGGCGGCGAGTCGACGGGCTGCCGCCCGGGCCTGGAGGCGGACGAACGGATGGTTGAGGAGATAGAGCGCCTGCGGTGCGACCGTTGAGGTTTCGCGGACGCCGGTGACGCGGCTCGGGTCGGCGGCATCGAAGACGGCGAGTCCTTCCGGGCGGGCGTTTCGGAACACGGGAAGGTAGACGCTCCGGCGGGGGGAATCGGACTGAAAGTCGAAGTCCGCAGCGAGGGAACGCGGCATGGGGCGATCGCCCAGGCCGCCGTGGTCGAGTCCCGTGCCGACGCGCAGGAGCAGGTCGCGGAAAACCTCGGCCTCAAGTCGGCGCGGGGCGAAGCGGGCGAGCCAGCGGTTCGCAGGATCGGCGGCAATCGCGGCCGCAACCTGCGGGTCGCCGGGTTCGCTGGATCGTTGGAAAGCGTGCGTCAGCACGAGGCGACGGATCAGGCGCTTGAGGGACCAGCCGTCGTGGATGAAGTCGGCGGCGACGTCATCGAGGAGTCCGGGGTGGCTGGGGAGGTCGCCGGTGGTGCCGAAGTTGTCGGTGGAGGGTACGAGGCCGGCCCCGAACGTCCAGTGCCACGCCCGATTGACGAAGACCCGGGCGGTGAGCGGATTGGATGGGCTGACGAGCCAGTCCGCGAGTTCGCGGCGTCCACTCTGGTCCGGGGCGAAGGTCGGTGGTGATGAGGGCGAGGCGGCCGTGAGGACACCGCGCGGAACCGTGTCGCCCGGAGTCCGCCAGTTCCCGCGGCGAAGGATGGGGAGGTTGGTAGCACCGGTTTCAATCGGTGCCATGGCCCGCGGGCGATACGCGGCGAGGCGAGCGGAGGCGAGGCTTGCCTCCAGGCGCTTCAGGTCCGGGGCGGGTATGGGTGGGTTCGTGGAGCCCTTGGCCGACTTGACGGCGGCTTCTGCGTCGCGGAGGGCGGCCTCGGCGCGGGCCCATTGGCGTTCTTCCTCGTCGGTTCCCGGGATCGGCAGTTCGGTCCACCCGGAGACGTTCGCATGTTCCAGGATCCGGCTTCCGGACAGGATTCCGGCAAGCGCGTGATAGTCCTTGGCGGGGATGGGGTCGAACTTGTGGTCGTGGCATCGGGCGCAGGCGATCGTCTGACCGAGCAGGGCCTTGCCGACGACGTCGAGTTGTTCGTCGATGATGTCGAGTTCGAGTTGGCGCTTGTCCTGTTCCTCGAGGTTGGAGTCGCCGAGAAGCCAGAAGGTGGATGCGACGAGGTGGCGCTGCCGGGATTCGAGGTCGTCGGCCGGGAGGAGAGCGCCGGCGACCTGTTCGCGGATGAACTGGTCGATGGGGCGGTCGTGGTTCAGGGACCGGATGACGTAGTCCCGGTAGCGCCAGGCCTCCTGGAACACGAGGCCACGGAGGGTGACGGAATCGGCGTAGCGGACGACGTCGAGCCAATGTCGGCCCCAGCGTTCCCCGAAGGCAGGGGAAGCCAGCAGCCGATCGACGCGGGCTTCGTAGGCGCCGGGGGAGTCGTCGCGGATGAAGGCGTGGAGTTCCTCGGGTGTCGGAAGGAGGCCGGTCAGGACAAGATGGAGACGACGACAGAGCGTCGCCCGATCGGCGGGCCCTGCGGGAGCGATGCCTGCGTCCCGGGACGCCTGATCGAGCGCCCTGTCGATCGCGTGGGGCGAGGAGGAGGCACCGGCGTTGCGGGAATGGGCTGGGCCCTCAATCTCCAGAGGCCGGTAAGCCCAATGTGCCGAACTGGGGGGCTGGTCCCCGGCTGCCAGTTGCCAACCGCCGATAAGGATCCATCCGAGCGCCATCCAGGCGCGGCTGAGTGATGGCGGGATCCGGGGCACGCCGTCGTTGTGCGGGACCGTGGGCGTCGAGGCAAGAACCCAGTGGAATCGGGGTGCGATTCGCGGCTCCGATCCATTTGCGCCAACGGCTCCGAAATTGGCCCTGACCAATTCCATGTCCCATATGCGACATGCCATTGGCACGGTCGTTTGCGAGGTCGCAAGAGCGCCCGTTGCCAATCCGATGTCGCAGGTGGGACATCCGATTGGCAATGGCTGCCGGCCACCGGCCGCGGTGCTCGGCCTGATGGCCTTGGTCCTGACCAATTCCATGTCCCATATGCGACATGCCATTGGCACGGCGGTTTGCGAGGTCGCAAGAGCCCGCCTTGCCAATCCGATGTCGCAGGTGGGACATGTGATTGGCAAGGCGGTGGCAGGGAGGGTGGAATGCGTTGCGCATCCGGATATGGCCCCAGGAAATCGGGGTCGGGGGCGGAGTCGCCATCGGTATCGAGCCTCGGCTTGCTTCGAACCCGATCTCGATCTCGATTCCGACACCGAGGAGCGGCTCGACAGAGTCTCGCCGCACGGGAATTCGCGGCCCTGCCGGGATTCAGCCTGGAATGGGAGGTGTGCAGTTTGGGAGGAGCATTCCAGAGGGATCCCTGTTAGGGTTGGCACCCGCGGGGGGGAAACAGAATTCATGGCGCTCAAGGCAATCATCCACAAGGCACACATCCAGGTCTCGGACATGGACCGGCAGGTCTATGGCGATCATTCGGTGACGATCGCGCGGCATCCGTCGGAGACGGATGAACGCATGCTGATGCGGTTGCTGGCGTTCGCGCTGAATGCGCCCTCGGACGTGGGCGATGCTCCGTTGGAGTTCGCGAAGGACATGTGGGAGCCGGACGAGCCCAGCCTGTGGCAGAAGGATCCAACGGGGCGGATCCTGCGGTGGATCGAGGTGGGGCAACCGGATGAGAAGCGGATCCTGCGGGTGTCGGCCCGGGTGGAGCGGATGACGATCTACAGCTTTGGCTCGGGGACCGTGGTCTGGTGGAAGGGGCTGGAGTCGCGGTTGACGCGGGTGCGGAACGTGGACGTCTGGCAGGTGCCGATGGAAGAGAGCCGGGCGCTGGGCGGGTTGTCGGAACGTTCCATGCAGATCCAGGTGACGGTGCAGGATGGGAGCATCTGGGTTGGCGAAGGTTCCCGGTCGGTGGAGGTGACGCCGGTGCGGTTGTTTGGGGGCCGTGACTAGAAGCGGGGTGCGATCTGGTTCGGGCGCGACCATCGGATGCGGGCGATGAAGGTGGTGCCTCTGGCACCGCGCGTTCGGGAGTCCTTCATGAACATGCCTTCGGAGACGGTGACCCAGGATTCGTCGGGACTGATGGAGGTCGCGCCGAAGTTGCCGAGTTCGGCGCCACGTTCGGGAACGACGACGCGTTCGGTCCGGCGCAGGAGGTTCATGGAATCCGGATCAACCTGGGCCATGAAGAGCGGGGCACGGTTGCGGACGATGTGATCGTTGGTGGCGCCGCGGCGGGTATAGACGAGGAAGAGACCATCGCTGTGGGTGAGCCAGTGCTGCTGGGTGTTGTAGCTGCCGAGTTCGGTGCCGTCGTCGAAGGTCCAGGGCCGAGGTGGGGCGAACGCCAGTCCATCGGCGCTGGTGCTGTGGTATGCGCGGACGTCATTGCGAAGCGTGAGGAAATGCCGTCCTCGGAACGTGGTCAGGGATGGCTCGTAAAGGCCACGGGGAACATCGAGTCGCAGGATAGTCCCGTGGCGGACATAGGAGAGGCGTTCGCCATTGAAGCGGCATTCGGCGACGGTGGTTGAGTACGGGGCATCTGCCGACCGCCCGATGTAGAGGGGGACGAGGAGATGCCCGTCGGGTCGGACGATCCATTGGGAACAGGCGTTCCGGGCGAAGTTGAATTCTTCATCGGTGGGGAGCTCGAGGCGTTGCCATCGGGACCAGCGGTTGGAGGCGGGATCCAGGACGGCGCAGACGGTCTGGTGGGCGCGGCGGACATCGTCGAGTTGCTGGCCTGCGGGGCCGTAGCGGACCTGACAGCCGATGGCGAGGACGCGGCCTGTGGGCGGATGGAATCCCGGGGTGACGTCGGCGACGCTGACGGTGACGCCGTTGGTGAGGCGTTGCCAGTCGAGTTCGGGAGGCAGGTCTGGTCCAGACCATGGGCCGGATAGTCCGGACCGGGTCATGACGTGAAGTCCCGAGTAATAGTCCGAGATCTTGAGATGCTTCTGGATCGTCATGACGATGCCCCCGGGCGCAGGAGTCGCCCGTGGGTGGAACCAGAGGAACTGGCCGTCGTCGTGCTCGAGGGCGGTTTCGAGTTCGATGGTGAACCCGAGAGGTTCGACGGCGTGGAGCACCCAGGAGGTGGCGAAGGCGAGGAAATGGAGGGCGAGACGGCGCATCGGAACGAGGGGCATGCCTTGCGGATCCACGGGCTCAGGGGCGGGGAGTGGACGCGGGTGTTGGAAGCGGATGGGCGAAGATGCGGGAAGCCCAGGTGATGAAGTGCTTCATGTTCGATCGGTCCTCGTGTCCGCCGTCGTGTTGACGCCAGGCGAGATGGCCGTCGAGGAGGCCTTTGTTGACGGGTGGCATCGTGGCGGAGCGGTAGTCGTTGGTGACTCCGAGGTCGCGGATGCCGAGGAGTCGGAAGACGGGGCCTGCGGCGACGGTGGCCATGAAGGAGCCCTGCTGATCGAGCCACAGGGCATCGCCCTTCTCCGGGATGCCGTAGCTGATGAAGGTGGGGCGGGGAGCGCAGAGGGCGATGAGTTGGTGGGATTCGACCGGGAGGTCGGCGGCGGTGCGGGTGCCGAAGCGGGATTCGGCCGTTCCGTATTTGAGGAAGTTGCCGGCCATCCAGTGATATTCGCCGGAGCCGGTGAGGTTCTCGACGGCCTCGCCGAAGTCGCGGCGGTGAGGCTTGGCTCCGCCTTCGCCGGACGAGCCGATGAGGCCCACGGCGAAGCGGGAATCGAAGGCGAGGGTGACCAGGGCAGCCTTGCCATAGCGGGAGACGCCCTCGATGCCGACCTGGCGTGCGTTAACCTCTGGAAGCGTGGACAGGTGATCGAGCGCCCGGGAGGCACCCCACGCCCAGGCACGCAGGGCACCCCAGTCCTCGGGCTTGCGGGGCTTGCCGCGATTGACGAGGCCGATGATGCCCTGGGTGAGGCCGGCGCCGTTGTCGGCCTGGATGCTGCCGGGTGACAGGGTCGCGTAGCCCCAGCCCGCGGCGATGAGTTGGTCGGTTGAAGGCGGATCGGCGAAGGAACCGCCGCCGAATCCGCCGAAGCGGTTGGTAGGTTCCGGTTCCCCGGCACGGCGTGGGAATCCGGAGCCACCGAAACCGCCGAACATCATGAGGACGGGGACCGAGGTCTTGGCGTCGCGCGGGGTGACGAGGGTCAGTTGGATGTCGACGCTGATGGCGGGGTGCGCGGAGTTGTCGACATGACCGACCATGCGTCGGGCGTGGACTGGAAGATTGCCGACGACACGGTCCGTGGCCTGGGTGGTAACGGTCCAGGAGACGGCGGGGACGTGGGCGGGGATCCGACCGAAGACCTCACGTTCGAAGTCCTCGATGATCTCGGGTCGGCGCTGGTTCCACCATTGCGCGGCGGTGGTGACCCGGGTGCCGTCCTTGAGGGCGAGGGCCTCCGGCCAATCGGGGAAGGGGTTTGCCTTCGCAGGATCGTAGTTGGCGGGATTGTTGGTGGCCTTCGGATTGCCGTTTCGGCCGGGGCGCAGTCGGGTGATCCCGAGTTGCTCCATCATGTTCCGGTGGTCCTGCGCGGTGGACCAGGCGGAGTTGGTGGACGACTGCGGGCCGGTTTGGGCGGACGTGCTGAAGCGCCCAACGGAAAGCGCGACGGTGGCGACGAGCAGGCGCGCGACGACCGGAGTCAGGCGAGCAGGGGACATGGCCGCGGATCCTGCCACGGAACCTGCCGGAAGGCCCGCCTATTGTTTGACGTGCTCGCGGGAGTAATCGAGGACGACCTGACGCAGTTCGCCGTTGCGGAGGAGCGAGACGAGGGCGCGGTGCTTGTTGCCGATGGAGGAGATGGCTTCCTTGTGGGTGAGTCGGACGTCGTCGAGCGTCTTGACCTCCTTGCCGTCGATCTTGAGGAGGATGTCCTGCTGGTTAAGGCCGGCACCGGCGGCGTTGCCGGGATAGCGGACGCCGAAGATGAAGACGCCCTCGGGGCGGTGGAAGTAGAGGTCAGGATTGTCGAACTGATTGATTGCCTTGACCGTGAAGTCCCATCGTGGGCAGTCGAGTTCCTCGCCTTCGACGCGGCCCTTGGCTCGGGGGGTGATGTCGACCTGCACGGGTGCGTCACGGCGCATGAGATGGAGCCGGGTGGGCTTGCCCTTGGGGAGGAGTCCGAGGCGGCGGTTGACGGCGGGGATGTCCTCCTGGGTGAGGGCCACGACGGGTTGGTCGTTGATGCGGACGAGGCGATCCCCGGCCTGGATGCCGGCCCGGCGTGCGGGGCTTTCGTTGTCGGTCTCAGCGATCATCACGCCCTCGTCGTAGGGAAAGTAGACGTTCCGGTTGAAGTCCTTGAGCGGTTGGAGCTGGAGGCCGGTCCAGGCCCATTCCATGCGGCCATCGCGGCGGATCTGGTCGGCCACGGCGCGGGCGACCTCGATGGGGACGGTGAAGCCCATGTCACCGCCGCCGGACATCATGCCGCGGGTGTTCAACCCGACGACTTCACCATGGATGTTGACGAGCGGTCCGCCCGAATTGCCGGGGCTGATCGCGGCGTCGGTCTGGAGCCAGATGGAGTACTCGCTGGAACCGGGCAGGTAACGGCGCGTGCAGGAGATGATGCCGATGGAGACCGACCGGCTGAGTCCCCAGGGGGCACCCATGGCCATGACGAAATCACCCTCGGTGAGGGACGTGGACTCGCCAAGGGTGGCGTGGGGAAGGGGCGGGGTTCCGTCGGGCAACTGGAGTCGCAGGAGAGCCACGTCGGTGTCCTTGTCCGAGCCGAGGACCTTGGCCGGGAAGGCGCGACCGTCGAGAAGGAGGCAGCGGACCTCGGTGGCCTTGTCGACGACGTGCCAGTTCGAAAGGATGTCGCCTTCGGGACTGATGATGACGCCGGAGCCACTGACTTCCTGGCTGGTCTTCTCGCCTCGCTGCATGTCCTGGCGGAGGACCTTGATGAAGACGACGGCGGGGAAGACGCGGTCCTTGCCCTTCTTGACGACTTCGCGGAAGTCGAGTGGGTCGAGTCCGCGCGGGGCTTGGCCATGGAGGAATGGGGCGGCCAGGAGGCCGAGGAGGAGCGTCAGTGCACCGAGCTTCTGCATGGGGATAGGATGCCGCGTCCTTGGCCAACCGCCAGTCCTTCCTCCGGGCGGAATGGCGAGGCGGCTCGTGAGGACACTCGACCCACCGGGGGCGCGGCTTCAGGCCTTGCGGACGTAGCAGGCCTTGAGGGCGATGGCGCTACCCTCGATCTTGCAGGAGATCTCGTGGTCGCCCTCGACGAGGCGGATGCCCTTGGCCTTGGTTCCGCCCTTGAGGATCTGGGAGGATCCCCTGAGGGGAAGGTCCTTGATGAGGACGATGCTGTCGCCGTCGACGAGGACGGTTCCGTGGGCGTCCTTCACGACGCGGGCCTTTTCGGGTTCGGGTTCGCGGTTCCACTCGTGACCGCAGGTCACGCACTCCCACTTCTCGGGGTGTTCCAGGACTTCGGTCATCTCGCACATCGGGCAGGCCGGATTGCTCATCAGAAAGTCGAGAATAAGGCCATGGGAGAAGCCGATACAACGACCGATGGGACTTCACCTGCGGGACCGGGGGCATCTTGACACTGTCCCCGTTTGAAAACAGGAACGGGGTGGCGACGTTCCCGTCGCCTTGGGAGGGAGCATGGGGGGCAACGAGGACGTTGCCGCTCCGTTCGGGAACAGGAACGGGGTGGCGACGTCCCCGTCGCCCCGGGAGGGAGCATGGCGAGGCAACGAGGACGTTGCCGCTCCGTTCGGGAACAGGAACGGGGTGGCGACGTCCCCGTCGCCTTGGGAGGGAGCATGGGAGGGCAACGAGGACGTTGCCGCTCCGGTTGATCTGGGGTCGTGTCAGGATGCGCTGCCGGGCGGGGAGTCGGTGGCCTCGGGGTCGGGCAAGAGGCCGGGGATGTGGGCGCGGGTGGCGGAGAATCGGCGATCGGTCTGAAGGCCGACGTTTCCGGTGGGCGGGCCGACACGGAGGGTGGGTTCGGCGGAAACGGGAGCGAGGCCGAGCCGGATGATGGAGAGGCGTTGGGCGGCCATGTGGGCACCGGCGGAACCCGGGAAGCGCTCGATGATTCGTTCGAGGGCGAGGCGGGCGGCGGCGAGACCGTCGGGTCGGCGGAGGTGGATGTCGGCGGCGATGTTGAGCCAGCGGACGATCTCCCGGTCCTTCTGGCCGGCGCCGGCGATGAGGGTTTCCAGTTCGATGTGGGCGAGGTCGGGGCGGTCGAGGGGACCGGCGAACAACCGGGCGAGCCTCTCGCGGGCCTCGTTGTCGGAAGGATTCTGGACGAGTTGGAGGACCAGTTCCTGGCGGATTTCCTCAGGATCGCGATCGGGGCGGAGTTGGGAGGCGCCGAGGTCGTGGGTGAGACCGATCTTGAGCGTGTGTTCGGTGACGGTGAGGGATTCGCGCTCACCGAGGGGATTGCCGTTCATCCACGCCTCGCTGGGGAGATGGGCGATGCGCTGTTGGGCGATGCGGGCGACGTCGGAGCCGGGGAACTCGTCGATGACGCGGTGGAGGGTGGCGCGTGCGGCGTCGACGTCGTGGAGGTGGTTGAGTTGGACGTCAGCCTGCTGGAGGTAGGCGGCGGAGCGCTGGCTGGTTTCAGCGATCTGGATGAACTCCTGGAGGGTGATGATGGCCAGTTGGGGTTGATTCAGGTTGGTGGCCAGAATGGAGGCCTTGAGAAGCCAGCCTTCAGGATCACTCGGGAAACGTTCGAGCTCACGGTCCACGTCGGCCAGCGCGTCGTCGTACCGGGCCTGTTTGCGGAGTGCATGTGCCCGGGAGTAGAAGGGCTTGGGGATGATCTGGGTGTTGCCACCGGCGATCGCCGAAGTGATCGGGGACGCGAAGAAGCCGAGGATCGGTTTGTGCCAGAGAACGAAGATGCCGAGGAACCCACCCATGAAGATCGTCATGGCGATGATCTGGGCGTAGGCGCCGGTCATGCCCGCGGTGAAGGCCTTGGCGAGCTGGGCTCCTCCCCACAGCGTGAGGAGGAAGTTGAGGGTCATGAGTGCCCGGAACCAGTTGGGGACCGACTCGCCGTCGGGTGTTCGGAACTTCCAGATCGACCACACGAGGACGGTGAACATCCATCCTCCCGCGACGATGAGGAATTTGGGGTTGATCATGGGATTCCTTCCGGTTCGGACCAGATGAGCACGGATTGTGAGACCGGGGAAGAAGGGAACTGTCACGAGTCTCCGGAGGTTGAAGTTTTCGCTTTCAAGTTTGAAGTAGCCTGCGAGTCGCCGTTGCTCTGGCTGGAAACTTGAAACCTGAAACTTGGGACCTTCGAACGGCTCGTGGGGACACTCGCCCCACCGCAAGGGCTGATAGGTGGTCCGCCCCATCTCAAAGCAACAATCCTGGAACCTTTGGTTGACAGGAGGGGGGCGTGTCGGAACATAAAGCCTCGGGAGGAGGGTTCTTGAACAACATGGACTTCTTCCCGGTCGGGCGCCGTGCTCCCAAGGGACCCAGGGTGGAGGACGACGTCGGCCTCGATCGTCAACACGAACGAGTGACACGCCATGACCAAGAGCAATGATCTCCTCTCGGAGACACTTCGCGATCCCAAGCATCCCTTCCGTGCGGTCGAAGACCGTCCGCGGAAATCCCAGAAACACCGCTACGAGCGCCGCAAGGCCCGTGAGTTCCTGAAGCTGGGGGATTGGCAGTCGGGCGAGTAGGGCCCGCCTGCACGCCGTCCGGCAAACAACGGTTGCTTCCCAAGCCTTGCGGGTACGAAATCCGGGGCATGCAGCCCCGGATTTCTGGATTCGCTCTGGCCCTGTTGACCTTCGTGCTGACGCGACCGGCGTTGGCGGAGGACTGGCCCCAATTTCTGGGGCCCAGGCAGGACGCGACCTCGGCCGAGACGGGATTGTTCGATCGCCTTACCACGAACGGGATTCCGGAAGTCTGGAGTCGGGACGTTGGGACGGGCTACTCGGCGCCGGTGGTGCTGGGGACGAACCTGGTGCTCTTCCATCGCGAGAAGAACGAGGAGGTCGTTGAGATGCTCGACGCCTCCACGGGCAGGTCGCGATGGAGGCACGCGTATCCCAGTGCCTATCGGGATCCATACGGCTACAACAACGGGCCGCGGTGTTCACCCATCCTGACGACGAACCGGGTCTATACGTTCGGGGCGGAGGGAAAGCTCACCTGTCTGGAGACGGCGGACGGCAAGGTCCGGTGGCAAAAGGACACGGCGAAGGACTTCACCGTGCCGGAGGCATTCTTCGGGGTTGGCAGCACGCCGATCCTCGAGGGTGGACTGTTGCTGGTGATGGTGGGTGGTCAGACGGATTCGGGGGTGGTGGCCTTTGATCCGGAGACCGGAGCGACGCGGTGGGAGTCGGTCGGCAAGAAGAACTGGGAAGGCCTGCCGATGCTCGGATGGCCGGGCGACCTGAAGGTGCAGTGGCGCGAGTGGGAGAAGACCGCCAGTTACTCATCCCTCCGGACGGCGACGGTGCATGGCGAGCGAGTCCTCTTTGCCTGCATGCGGCAGGGGTTGGTGGCGTTGAACCCAACCAATGGGGCCGTACATTTCTCGCGTTGGTTCCGGGCGCGGGTGGATGAGTCCGTGAATGCGATGACGCCGGTCGTCGTGGGGGACGACGTTCTGATTTCGAGTGCCTATTACCGTTCGGGTTCGGTGCTGGTGCGACTGGGGGCGGACAATCGATCCTATACGGAGGTCTGGAAGGGGTTGGGGTTGGAGATGCACTGGAGCCAACCCGTCCTGCATGGTGGGCACCTGTATGGGTTCAGCGGTCGCAATGAGCCAGATTCGGTGCTGCGGTGCGTTGAGTGGGCCACGGGTGCGGTGAAGTGGGAACGCTCGGAGCGGTGGGCTCCGCACAGCGCGGATCAGCCGCCGGTTTTCGGGCGGGGATCCTTCATCCTGGCCGACGGACGTTTGGTCGCGCTCGGGGAGGGTGGATTGCTGGGGTTGTTCGAGCCGAGTCCAGCGGGTTGCCGGGAACTCGGGCGATGGCAGGTGCCCACGATGAAGTACCCGTGCTGGGCGGGGCCGATCCTCAGTTCGAAGCGGCTTTTCCTGCGGTCGGAGAACCGGTTGATCTGCCTGAACGCGGGGAAGTGAGACTGAACCGAGAAGCGGCGGCTGTATCCGCAGATGGCGCAGATGACGCAGATAGGAAGGGGCTCGATCCTGAAAACGGCAGTTGGATCCACAGATCTCGGCGATTCCACAGATTGGAAGCCGGTTGAGCGGGGCTGTCGTTTCACCTCGCGGGTGACATGTAACCAGCGATGCGGTGGGGCCTATCGTCCCGGGCCATTTGTTAAATCTGTGAAATCGGTGGATAACCCAACTACCGCTTTTCAGCTTGAATCAGGCGGACCGACGCCGGAGTCGGGAGGCGAGGATCAGGGTTCCTATGGAGAGCAGCGCGATCGGGCCTGGTTCCGGGATCACCGTGGTCTGTGGGTTGCCGTAGGCGCCACGAAAGACCATCGGGACGAAGATGTTTGGATCGGACACGCCCCAGTCGCCGGAGACCCAGGGAGCCGGGCTCAGCCCGATGACCGGCGAGGGCCGGTCTCCGAGGTTCACGCGCGATCGGCTGCCGGGGTTGGGATGTAGGACCATGCCGCCTCCGAAGGCGGTTTCGAAGGCGACTGCTCCGCCTTCCACGAACCCGTGGAGGCCGCCGCGATGGAGGCGGAACAACGGGGTGCCGTCGAGGCCGATGGACGTCTCGAGGAGGGAACCGGGTCCGAGAGTGAGTTGTCCACCGGACGGCAGGTCGATGGTGAGTTCCTCGCCGAAGTCCGTGACGACAGTGGAGCCCGACCTCAGCCGTGTCCATGCAGTAGTAATCTCACGCGGAGCCGCGGAGAGCGCGGAGAGCGAGGCCGGTCACGACTAGTATCCAACGTCGGCAACCAGTCACCCAACGGTGACTGACCAGCTTGCCCTCCAACTAGCCTTTCTCCGCGTCTCGGCGTCTCCGCGTGAACCTGTCCCCGCTTTCAGTCGCATGGTTACGGCTCAGTTGGTAGGAGACCCCGACGTCGGTCCAAGGGCTGTCGGCACCGTGATCCTGAACGCTGGGCGAGCCCATGGCCGAGCGGACCTTGGCGATGATCGGTGCCTCCGGTGCCGGAACGGGCCCTGCGGAGCCCCCGCCGCCTGAGTCCTTGTCTGCCCGATGTGGAGTGAACAGCCAGAGACTGCCGACACCGAGGATGACCAGGGACGCAAGCTGCGGGGGATTCATGGCATGGGCTTTCTGGTGTTCTCAGCGATTGTTCGCGGTGAGCGCGTGGTCGTCGCGTGAGCGGGCAATCTCGTCGTTGTTCATCGCGTTGTAGATGATCCACTGCTCGTTGTGGAAGGATCCGTCCGGGCGGAACGTCAGCTTCGCGAAGAATTTCTTCTCAAGGTCGATGAGGAGTTGTTCATCGCGACTGCGGAGTCGGTCGAGGACGCGCGGATTGCAGACGACCTTGACCTGGAAGTCCGACTCATCGCGGGGGCGGGCCTTGAGGATCGCGGTGAGCTTGCGCTGGATCTCGACCGACATGGTCTCGGCGGACTTGATGAAACCGCGGCCGCGGCAGTGGACGCAATCCTCGTAAAGCGAGGACTGGACCGACTCGGTCTGGCGCTGGCGGGTCATCTCCATGAGGCCGAGCTGGGAGAGCGGCAGGACGTGGGTCTTGGCCTTGTCGCGGCGGAGGCCATCCTTGACGCGCTGGTAGACCTGCTGCTGGTCCTTGCGGTGCTTCATGTCGATGAAGTCGAGGACGATGATGCCGCCCATGTTGCGGAGGCGGAGCTGGCGGCAGATTTCATCGGCGGCCTCGATGTTCACCTTGAGGATGGCGGAGTCGTGGTCCTTGCCGCCCTTGTGCTTGCCGGTGTTGACGTCGATGGCGACGAGGGCCTCGGTTTCGTCGATGACGAGGTAGCCGCCGGACTTGAGTTGGACCTGACGTGAGAAGGCGGACTCGAGTTGGCGGGTGATGTTGAACCGGTCGAAGAGCGGCTCGGCCTCGTTGTAGAAGTGGATCTTCTTCACGGAGCGCTTGGAGATGCGCTCGATGGCGTCGCGGATGTATTCGAACTTCGGATTGTTGTCGATGACGATGCGGGTGACGTCCTCGGTGAGGAAGTCGCGTACGGTCCGTTCGATGAGGTCGGGTTCCTGGAAGACGCAGGTGGCCAGGGGCTGTTCCTTGATCTTCTTCTGAACGCCGGACCATTCCTCGAGGAGCATGGCGAGGTCGCGGATGAAGTACCGCTTCAACTTGCCTTCGCCCGCGGTGCGGACGATGACGCCCATGCCCTCGGGGATGGAGAGTTCGCGGACGATCTTCTTGAGGCGCTGGCGTTCCTCGTGACTTTCGATCTTCCGGGAGATGCCGGATTGATCGGAGTTGGGGAGGAGCACGAGGTAACGGCCTGGGAGGGCTAGATTGGTGGTGACACGCGGGCCCTTGGTGCCGATGGCGTCCTTGGTCACCTGGACGATGATCTCCGATCCCGGGGGATAGAGCCGGGGGACGTCCTTCTGGGTGAACTTGGGCTTGTCGCGGCGCCGGGCGCGGTCATCGCGTTCGATGATCTCGACATTGGAGTCGAGGGAATTGGGGACGATGTCCCAGTAGTGGAGGAAGGCGTTCTTCTCGAAGCCGATGTCGACGAAGGCGGCCTTGAGGTTGTCTTCGAGGTTCTTGACCTTGCCCTTGAAGATCGAGCCGACGAGGCGGACGTCGTTGGTCCGTTCGACGGTGAATTCCTCGAGGCGGCCGTCTTCGAGGACGGCGACGCGGCTTTCGAGGGGTTCGGCGTTGATGATGACTTCCTTGACCGTCTTGGGCTCGGGTTCGATGAGGCTCCGGACCTTGCGGACCACTTCCTTGACGGCGGCGCGGGCCTTGTCGATGAGGGTGGGGCGCTGGGACTCGGCCTGATTCCGCAGGCGGGAATCGCGGGAATCCACGGCGTCGCGGCGATCCCTGGGTTCGCGGGCTTCGCGGGAATCCCGGGAGTCACGCGAGTCACGGGAATCCCTTGAGTCCCGGCTGTCGCGCCCACGACCGCGGTCGCGATCTCGGCCATCCCGGCCTCGGCCCTGAGCTTGGCCACGGTCGCGTCCGTCGGGGCGCGGTGCGCGGGAATCTCCGCCCCGACCCGAATCGCGGGCGGGGCCGGGCTCGGAGGAGCGGGGTTGACGGCGGCCTTCGGAAGGCGCTGGACCCCGGTCGTCGGAGGCCTCGGGATCGCGGTCGCGGTCCGGGTCGTCGTGATGGTGTCCGTCCTCGCCGTGGTCGTGATCGTGATCGTGACCATCGCCGTGGGCATGGGAGTCGTGATCGTGGTCGTGGTCGTCCTCGTGGTGGCCGCGGGAAAAGTCGGGGTTGCGGAAGGACTGATCGCGTCCGGTGGTGGTGAGGTCGGGTTGGTGTTCGTGCTCGGCGTCCTCGGGGAGCCCGGCGGCGACATTCTCGGCGCGGCGGACCTCGGCCTCGTACTGATGGGTATCGAAGACGCGTTCATCGGCGCGTCCGCCGACGGTTTCCCCGGCGGGGGTAGCGGCCGGGCGGTTGGGCAGTCGGGTGCCGAGACCACCTGTGGGGCGGAAGCGGGCGGGTCCCCGGCCCTTCTTGAAAGTCTGATGTCTCATGGATGAGGGAGTGGGTTCAGGTTGGGAGGAAATGGGAAAATGGGAAAGGGATCAGTAGTGACGGCGGTTCTGATGGATATTCTGGAGAATGCCGATGGCGAGCAGTGAGCAGATCACGGAGGTCCCGCCTGCGGAGAGCAGTGGGAGCGGTATGCCCGTGACGGGCATGAGTGCGATGTTCATACCGATGTTTACAAAGATGTGCGTGAACAGGAGGGCGACAACCCCGGCCGCAAGGATGCGGCCGAGGCGGTCGCGGGCCTGACCGGCGATTTTCACGCCGGAGAACAGGACCACGGAATAGAGTCCGAGGACGAGGAGGGAACCGGCAAAACCGGTTTCCTCCGCGATCACGGAGAAGATGAAGTCGTTGTGGGCGACGGCGCGTGGGAGGTAGCCGAGGGCGCCTTGGGTGCCCTGACGCCAGCCCTTGCCCCAGGTGCCGCCGGAGCCGACGGAGATGAGGGCCTGCTTGACGTTGTAGCTCTTCTTCTCCTTTTCGGCGCGGGCGGCGAGGCGTTGGGCCTCGGTGGCGTTGCGCGGGGCGAAGTCGAGGTTGAAGTACACGAGCAGCCGGTGCTTCTGGTATTCCTCGAGTTGGATGAACCGCCAGTTCGCCGGGGCGAAGAGGACGTCGACGAGCACGAGGGACACGAGGCACGCCGCGCCGGCGAAGAAGCGGAGGAGGAAACGCCGGGGCACTCCGGCGACGAGCATCATGACGATGCCGGTGGGGAGGAAGACGAGGGCGGAGCCGAGGTCGGGTTGCTTGACGACGAGGGCGAAAGGGAGGAGCGCCATCCCGAGCGCCTTGACGAAGAGCGCCGGGGACGAGAGTTCGCCGACGGGCCGGGACAGGAAGTTGGCGACGGCGAAGAGGAAGGCGAGCTTGGCGAACTCGGACGGCTGGAACTGGATTGGACCGAGGTCGATCCAGCGCTTGGCGCCGAGGCGTTCGACGCCGACGACGTAGACGGCGACGAGCAGGACGATGGAGAACCAGTAGGCGAGCAGGGCCCAGCGGGCGAGCCGGGCGTAGTCGATCAGGCAGACGCAGCCGACGAGGAAGACGCCGAGGATGTAGGCCATGGACTGGCGGACGGCGGTATAGTCGTACCAGCTGGCGTTTCGTGCCGACTCGTTGGTGCCGGTGGCGGAAAAGATGAAGGCGGCGCCGACGCACATCAGCCCGAACACGCCGAGCCAGAGCGGACGGTCGATCAACCGTTCGCGCTGCACGTTCGACTGGAGGCTGGCGGGGAACATCTCAGTTCTGTCCGAGGGCGACCGCGCCGCGTTCGCGGTCGCGGAGGTATTCGTAGATGCGCTTGGCGACGGGGGCGCAGGTGCCGCCGCCGGAGCCGCCGCTCTCGACCATGACGATCACGGCGTAACGAGGGGACTCGAACGGGCCGAAGCTGGCGAACCAGGTGATGCGGTCGATGAGCCGGTTGCCGGCCTTGACCTCGGCGGTGCCGGTCTTGCCGCAGACGGCGAAGTCCTTTACCCGGGCATGCTTTCCGGTGCCTTCGTCGAGGGCTACGTCATCGCGCATGGCGGCGTGGACGATGGCGAGGTGTTCCGGGCGGATGGACAGTTTGGTTCGGACCTGGCCGGGACGGACGCGTTGGACCGGGTCGTTTGAGAGGGCGTCGCCCGGCTCAAAACGGTCGATCAGGCGGGGCCAGTAGACGGTGCCGCCGTTGGCGACGGCGGCGATGACCATGGCGAGTTGGACCGGGGTGACGGTGAGTTCCTGCCCGATGCTCAGGTTGGCGGTCTTGCCGGGGATGCCGCCGGCGGGGACATCTTCGACGGCGGGGACGATTCCTGCGGCTTCCTCGTGGAGACGGAGGCCGGGCTTCTCGCCGAGGTGGAAGCGGCGGGCGTATTCGAGGAGGTCGGTGATGCCGAGGCGGAGGCCGTGCTCGATGAAGTAGGCGTTGCTCGACTTCAGGAATGCGCGGTTGAAGTCGTACTCACCGGCTGGGGCGGTGTCGTCGATGGTGTGATTCCGACCAATCCGGTAGTAGCCCAGGGTCCGCATGCGGTCGTGGGCATTCTCGGTGGTGAGGATTCCGTGCTCGAAGCAGGCGAGGGCGGTGACGATCTTGAAGGTGGATCCGGGGTTGTAGGAGCCGTAGGTCGCCCGGTTGAAGAGGTACTTCATCTTCGGGTCCAGCAGGCGGGTGTTCTCGGCGTGGCTGATGCCATCGACCCAGGCGTTGGGATCAAAGGACGGGGCGGAGGCGCAGGCGAGGATGTCGCCGTTGCGGGTATCGACGACGACGGCCGCGCCTCGTTCGTCCCCGCTGACCTGGGCGAGGGATTTCTCGACGGCCTTCTGGAGGCCAAGGTCGAGGGTGGTGACGAGGGTGTCACCGATCGTGGGTTCGGTGAGCATGATCTCCCCCTGACGATGGCGGTAGCCGGAGCTGTTGATGAGGATGCTCTTGGCACCCGGGTGCCCGCGGAGTTGGCGGTCGAAGGCGGACTCGAGGCCGATGAGGCCGCGGTAGTCGCGGAGTCGGTAGTCGAAGGCCTCGTCCTCCTCGGAGGCGGAGTCGTAGGTCCGGACGGCGCCGATGATGTGGGCGGCGAGTTGGCCGTTGGGGTAGGAGCGGACGGGGACGAGCTCGAGTTCGACGCCGGGGAAGGACCAGCCTTGTTCGGTGAGGATGGCGACCTGCGCCGGGGTAAGCTTGTTGATGACGGGAAAGGGCAGGGCGCGTTGCTGCTGCCAGTGCTTGTAGAGGTCAGCCTCGGTCTTGACGATCTGGGTGCCGAGACGCTGGTTGATGAGCTGGATGATGTTGGAGACGACGGTATAGCGGGCCTGGCGGCGGAGCCATTCGCGCTCGTTGGGGGTGATCAGGACGCGTTTCGGGGCCTTGGAGAACTTTGCGAGGAAGCGGTCGAGGAGGCCAGGGTCCGGGGTGTTGGTGGCACCGCGGGAGGCGAGGAGCTGCTTGCGGAGCTGGCCGTCCATCTTGGCGAACTGGGGGAGGAGTTCGTCGAGGTAGATGTCGAGGCGGAAGCGGGGTTGGTTCTCGGCGAAGGCAAGGCCGTTGCGGTCGACGATGCGGCCGCGCATGGCCGGCACGCGGACGCTGCGGTAGCTCTGGGTTTCCTGGCGGCGGCGGTATTCGTCCCCGGAGAGGACCTGGACCCGCCAGAGGCCGGCGAGCAGGACACCCAACCCGGCGACGACACCCCAGGCGAGGATCCGGAGGGCGCTTTCCCCCTTGTTGAGTTGGTCGAAGACGAGCATGGCAGGTCAGTGGCGGCCGCGTTTCATCTCGCGGTTTGCCGTCGTGTATGGACCCGGACCGGCGGGTTGGTACTCAAACGTTCCCTGGAGCCGGTCGAACAGGAGGAAGATCGCGGGGCAGGCGAGGCCGTTCAGGAGGCCGAGGCCGAGGAGTTGGCGCAGGGTGAACCATCCCACGGCGGGCTCCGAGGAGCCGAGGAGCAGGATTCCGGCGTGAGCGAGTGGGACACCGACGCCCCCGGCGAAGCCGAGCCAGAACTGGGCGTAGCGTTGTTCGCGCAGGAGAAGGTGCTGGCGCGTATGGAGCAGGAAACCGAGGACGAAAAGGGGCGCAACCCCGGTGCCGAGGCGACTGCTGGAGAGGGCATCCGTCCAGAGGGCGGCGACGATGGTGAGGCAGGAGACCGCGGCGAGGCCGTGGGTGAACGCAGCGTAGACCACGATGGCCGGCAGGATGCTGGGGGGTGCGCCGAGCAGAGCCCGCAAGGGAGGCATTCCGGTCTGGAGGAAGACCGCCAGCCAGGTCACCAGGAACAGGAGCGTGGGGGAGAGCCAGGTCATGGGTTGGACTGGAGGACCCAGACCTCCTCAAGGCGGTTGAGATTGGCGCCCAGCCGGATCCGGGCGGTGGTGAACAGGCCCGCGTTGGCGGGGCGGGTGTCGATGATCTTCCCGACGGGAAGACCCTTCGGGAAGATGCCGCCATCCCCGCTGGTGACCACGGTGTGGCCGGCCAGGATCTGGGGACTGTGCTGGAAGGTGGAAACTTCGACGATGCCGGACTCGACGGTCGATTGGGGGCCCTTGATGACGCCCTGGTCTCGGGTTTCCGCGATGAGCACGGCCACGCCGCAGGCGGAGTCGCCGATGAGGGCGACCTGGCTGTGGCTGTGGCCGACGACCGCGATCCGGCCCACGAGTCCGTCGGCGGTCAGCACCGGTTGGTTCAGGGCAGCGCCGTGGCGGGCGCCGTAATCGATGAGCAGCGTTCGCCACCAGGTGCTGGGATCTCGGCCGACGATGCGGGCCGGCCGGTGTTTCCAGGGGCCGCGGGGCAGGAGGCCGAGTTGGGTCCGGAGCCGGTTGTTCTCAGCGATGGCATCGTTGGCCTGGGCGCTGAGCAACCGGAGTTGGGCGTTCTCATCCTCCAGGCGTCGCAGCTCGGAAATCAGCGTCTGGCGTGGAAGGAGTTGGTAGGACGCCTGGTCAACGAAGGAATGGCCGGTTGAGGACAGGCCGAACAGGGGGAGGAAGACGCCGCCGATGGCCAGCTTGAGGCGGGCGCTGGCGGGTGCCGGCAGGTTCAGGAGGACCAGCAGGACCAGCGCGCAGGCGCCGAGGGCGATGTAATGTGAGCGCTTGAACAAGGTTCGTCCCGTCCTATCCGGGGCGAACGCGGGGCGAAGGGGTCAAGATCGGTGAGGACATGCGCGCGGTGGGTCAGGCCGTGGAAGAAGCGACGCGCTTGAGGAACGCCAGTTCCTGGAGCACACGTCCCGTCCCGGTTGCGACCGCACTCAGCGGATCGTCCGCAATATGCACCGGCAGGCCGGTCTCCTGGGAGACCAGACGGTCGATGTTGCGGAGCAATGCGCCGCCGCCCGCCATGACGATCCCGCGGTCGACGAGGTCGGCCGAGAGTTCTGGTGGGCAACGTTCGAGGGTGATGCGAACCGATTCGAGAATGCTCGAGAGGGGCTCCTTCAGGGCCTCACGGATTTCCTCGGAGCGAACGATGACCGTTCGCGGCAGTCCAGCAGACAGGTCGCGGCCCTTGACCTCGATGGTCAATTCCTGTTCGAGGGGGTGGGCCGAACCGATCCGGATCTTGATCTCTTCGGCGGTGCGTTCGCCGATCATCAGGTTGTGGGCCTTCTTCATGTGCGCGACGATCGTGTCGTCGAACTCGTCCCCGCCCACGCGGACGGACCGGGAGAACACGATGCCGGCCAGCGAGATGATCGCGATTTCGCAGGTGCCCCCGCCGATGTCGACGATCATGTTGCCAGCCGGTTCGTGGACCGGGAGCCCCACACCGATGGCCGAGGCCATGGGTTGCTCGATCAGGTAGACTTCGCGGGCTCCGGCGTGGGTTGCCGAGTCCTTCACGGCCCTCTTCTCCACCTCGGTGATGCCACTGGGGACAGCGACGACCACCCGGGGAGCGATCAATTTGCGATGGTGAACCTTCTGGATGAAATGCCGCAGCATCGCCTCGGTGATCTCGAAGTCGGCGATAACGCCGTCCTTCATGGGGCGGATGGCAACAATGTTGCCGGGCGTACGACCAAGCATGCGCTTGGCTTCTTCGCCCACTGCCAAAACGTTCGTAGTCCCCGCCTGGATGGCGACGACCGAAGGTTCACGCAACACAATCCCCTGGTCCCGCACATAGACGAGCGAGTTTGCGGTTCCGAGGTCGATCCCGATATCGTTGGAGAAGAGACCTTTTAGTTGTGCGAACATGAATTGTGCCCAACCAGCACCCGGCGAGAGTGGGGCTTCCCGGTTAGGATGGTCAAGGCCTGCTTGTGAACAACCTGTGGATGGGGCGCACCTTGACACTGCCCCCGCGTCAAATCGGGCGGTCGCTCGTTCCGAAGCTGCGGCCCTGATTGAAGGTCGGGTGCCCTCACCCGGCGGGGTTGAGGATGCGCCGCGTGGGGGCACGCGGCCTACAGTTTGCCCGCCGCGGGCGCATCCCGACACAGGCCCCATTTGAGAACAGGAACGGGGTGGCGACGTCCTCGTCGCCTGAGTAAAGGGCCTGTGAGGGGAACGAGGACGTTGCCGACCTGATGGCGGCGGGGGCAGGGTCAAGATGCGGGCGCCCCACCGCTTTGCCGGGATGAATTGAATTGGTTTGGCGCGATCGGTGGGTGGGTTGGATGGTGGGCGCGTGGCTGAGATCGGTGTCTATCTTGCGGTCCTTCTCCTGTGCGCGGCGGCCGGTTCGTGGGAACGGCTGCGGTCGTCGATTCCGCGACAGCGTTGGCTGGTTCCGACGCTGGCGGTGACGGCGGTCCTGCTGGCGGTGTGGCAAGTCGTCGAGGGGGTTCGCCTGAATTCCGGGGGTGGTTGGCGGCTGGCGGGGTGCGCGATCCTGGGATTGATGGGGGCTGGGTTGCTTGGCAGGTGGACGCGTCTGCAGCGTTGGGTCAACTCGGAGGTCCAGGATGCGGCCGGGCGCCTCGGCCAGCTGGCGGTGCTTCCGATCGGATCGGCGCTGCGGTTGTTGATGGTGTTGCTGGTGCTGAATCCGGCCGGTTGGTTGGGGGCGGCGGCTTCGGGAATGACCGGCGACGGGCGGTTGCTGGTCTGGAAAGCGGTCCTGGATGGGGTGACGTTGCTGGGCCTGCCGAAGGGACCGAGGGTGCCCTTGGTGCTGGCGGGTTTGGGCTCAACGGTCGCTCATGGAATCTTGCTCTCGGGTGGGATGACGGGGCGGGTGGCGCTGGAGTCGCGGGGGGTGGTGGCGGTGTTCCTGGTCGTGTCGGGGCTGGTGTGGCTCACGTTGCCGCTGATGCTTTTCCGGTTGAGGCCGGTCCCCTTGGCCAATCTCGCGCTGGCGGCCGGGGTCGCCTCGGCCATCGCGTGGTTCTGGCGGTAGGTTCATGCCCCTTGCCTTTGGGAAGGGGCTGGGGAGGGCAACGAGGCCGTTGCCGCCCCGTTGTCGGCTGCGGAAGTTCCCGCGCTTGCCGGGATCGGGGTTCGCGACCAACGTGCAGCAGACATGCGCACGATGAATCGTTGGCTTGTAGCGGCCGGTGCGGCCGTTGCCCTCTCCCAGTCCGTCCGTTCCGATGAGGGCATGTGGCTCTATACCAATCCGCCCCGGGAACAGATCCGGTCCCGATACGGTTTTGAACTGACCTCGGAGTGGTTGGACCACCTGATGAAGTCGTCGGTCCGGTTCAATTCTGGGGGCTCCGGTTCGTTCGTCTCCGAGGACGGGTTGGTGCTGTCGAACCACCATGTCGGAGCGGATGCCTTGCAGAAGTTGTCCTCGGAGAAGAAGAACTACCTGCGGGACGGATTCCAGGCGCGGTCCCAGGCGGAGGAGGTCCGGTGCGTGGATCTGGAGCTGAACGTCCTGCAGTCGATCGAGGATGTCACGGTGCAGGTGAACGCGGCGGTGCCGCCGGGAGCCTCGGCGGAGGAAGCGTTCAAGGCCAGGCGTCGGGTGATGGCGGAGATCGAGAAGGCCTCGCTGGAGAAGACTGGGCTCAGGAGCGACGTCGTGACCTTGTACCAGGGTGGCGTGTATCACCTGTACCGGTTCAAGAAGTACACGGACGTCCGGTTGGTGTTCGCGCCGGAACAGCAGGTGGCGTTTTTCGGCGGCGATCCGGACAACTTCGAGTATCCGCGCTTCAACCTCGATGTGTGCTTCTTCCGGGTTTACGAGGACGGCAAGCCGGCGCGGGTGCCGCATCACCTGAAGTGGTCGAAGGCAGGGGCTGCACCGGGCGAATTGACGTTCGTGTCGGGGCATCCGGGGCGGACGAGCCGGCTCCTGACGGTGGCGGAGTTGGAGTACCTGCGGGACTTCCAGTTCCCGTATACGCTGGAGTTCCTGAAGCGCCGGGAAGTGCTGCTGAACTCGTGGAGCCAGCGGAGCGCTGAGAATGGGCGTCGGGCGAAGGACGAGCTCTTCGGGATCCAGAACTCGCGGAAGGCGCGGGATGGCGGGCACGCGGGCCTCTACGATCCGGCGATCATGTCGGCGAAGGTGGAGGCGGAGAAGGCGTTCCGGGCGCGACTGGAGGGACAGGATGAGTTGCTGGCGGCGAAGTCTGCCTATCAGAAGATCGCCGAGGCTCAGGCCGAGATCCGCCAGATCGCGCTGAAGGCGCGACTCCTGGAGAGTGGTCACGGGTTCGAGAGCGAGGTCTTCGGGATTGCGCGGAAGCTGTTGCGCGGTTCCGAGGAGTTCGCCAAGCCGAACGGCGAGCGTTTGCGGGAGTACGCGGAAGCCGGTCGGGAATCGTTCGAGATGGAGTTGTTCTCGGACAAGCCGATCCACGCGGACCTGGAGATCCTCGCGCTGTCCGACAGCCTGACGTTCCTGGCCGAGAAGCTGGGTCACGGGGATGCGCTGGTGCAGCGGGTGCTGGCGGGCAAGTCGCCCCGGGCCCGTGCGACCGAGTTGATCCAGGGCAGCCGTTTGGTGGACGTCGCGGAGCGCCGACGCCTGTATCAGGGCGGGGCATCGACGGTGGTTGCGTCGAAGGATCCGATGATCGAGTTGGCTCGGATCGTGGACGCGGATGCGCGCGAGGTGCGACGCAGGCTGGAGTCTCTGGATGAGGTCAAGCGGCAGGGGCATGCGGCAATCGCCAAGGCGCGCTTTGCCCTCGAAGGTGCCAGCAATTATCCGGACGCCACGTTCACGCTGCGTTTGTCGTATGGCGTGGTGAAGGGATACGAGGAGAACGGCAAGCAGGTGCCGCCGTTCACCGTGATGTCGGGCTTGTATGACCGGGCGGCGAGCATGGAATACCGGCCGCCATTCGACCTTCCGAAGCGGTGGGTCGACAAGCGCCGGGCCATCGACGGCAACGTGCCGTTCAACTTCGTCGCGACGCACGACATCATCGGGGGCAACTCCGGCAGTCCGGTGGTGAACCGGGCGGGTGAGTTCGTCGGGATCATCTTCGACGGGAACATCCAGTCGCTGGTGCTCGATTTCGCGTTCGAGGAGAAGCAGGCGCGCTCCCTCTCCGTGCACAGCGCGGGCATCCTGGAATCGCTCCGGAAGGTCTACGGGGCGGGCGCGTTGGTCGATGAACTCACGAAGGGCCGGCGCAAGGGCTGATCCAACACCCATCACGATGGACACACTCAAGCTGACGCTGGGGCATTCGCCGGATCCGGACGATGCCTTCATGTTTTACGGGCTGGCCCGGGGGCTCATCCAGACGCCGGGACTCGAATTCGAACACATCCTGCAGGACATCCAGACGCTCAATGAACGGGCGGTCCGAGGGGAACTCGACATCTCGGCCATCTCGATCCACGCCTATGCCTACGTGAGCGAGACCTACGCGCTGCTGCCGAGCGGGGCGAGCATGGGCGACGGGTACGGCCCGATGCTGGTGGCGAAGCAGGCGTACACCCGGGAAGAGGTCGCCGGGAAACGGATTGCGGTGCCGGGGTTGATGACCAGCGCCTTCCTGGCATTGCAGCTTTGGCTGGGCCGGCCGGCATCCGAGATCCACTACATCGTCGTGCCCTTCGACGAGATCTTCGCCGCCGTGAAGGACGGGCGTGCGGACGTGGGGTTGATCATCCACGAGGGGCAGTTGACCTATCGGAACGAGGGACTCCATCTCTGCGCCGACCTGGGCATCTGGTGGGGAAGCGAGAATGAAGGGCTGCCACTCCCGCTCGGAGGGAACGTCATCCACAAGCGTCATGCGCCGGCAGTGCGGAAGCGGATCTCGGATGTGCTGACGGCCAGCATCCAGTTCAGCCTCGATCATCGGCCTGAGGCCGTGGCGCACGCGATGCAGTGGGCGCGGGACATGGGGATCGACCTCGCGGACCAGTTCGTCGGCATGTACGTCAACCACTGGACGCTCGACTACGGTGAGAAGGGGCGGGAGAGCATCCGCCGGTTCCTCAACCGGGGTCAGGCGCTGGGCGTGTTGCCGAAGGCACCGCCGCTGGAGTTTGTCAGCTGAGTCAGGGAGCCCCCAGGTTCAAGATTCAAGTTTCAAGCCCGACTTCCCCTCCATGCTTGAAACTGAAAACTTCGGACTCCAAAGCGGCTCGACGGAGAGTCTCGCCCCACCCCTGGAGAGTCGTAGGCGGTGGGGCGGGGAGCTCACGAAGACCGAGGTCCAGCGGCTGAAGTTCCCGGGATGAGCCCGAGGAATTCCTTTCGGCCGGCCCAGAGCAGGTAAGCGGCCAGGGCGCTGATGACGAGGATGGACGGGTCCGTGAGTCCGGCTCCCTTCATGACGAAGGCGTGGTAGGCGAGGATGTTGACGATGTCATCATCCCGGAGGGATGACAGCAGGTAGCCCGGGGTCGCGAAGCGCACCCCGGGTTTCCGTGTAAAAGGTAAAGAACCCTGAAGGGGTTCAAGGCTCCGCGGCCTTCGCACCCCTGCCGGGGTGCGGAATCCATCATAACTCTCCCTTCCCCGGGTGCGTGCTTGGCACGACCCGGGGCTATCGGCTCCGATCCCTCCGGGATGGCCTCACGACGGAGGCGTTAGAGCCGCGCGCCTCGACCCACCCATCAGGGCTTTGGGGCAGTGCCAGAAGGCGCCCGTTCGGGGTGGGATGCAATTCGGCATGGACGGAGTGGTTGCGGGCTGGGTTGATGAGTCCATGCGATGGGTTGGCTGGGGAATGGGATTTTGGCTGGGAGCGGCAGTGGCGGGTGCGGCCGGGTTGGAGCAATGGGATTTCAATGGGAACTTGGCGTCGTCATCGGGCGGGTCGGCGTTGGTGCCGGGCGCTGCGCTGCCAGCTGCGTCTCCGCAGGTCTCGTGGACGACCTCGTCGATCGGTGGGGTGACTGCGGGTGCGGCGAGCTTCGGTCGGGGGACTCATTTCCGGGTGAACCATGGCCTTGGGGCCAATGGTGGGGGAACGCGACTCAACCAATACACGCTGATCCTCGATCTCAACACGCCCAGCCGTCCGTCGGGTTGGGCGGCGCTTCTCCAGAGCAATCCTTCGAACACGGACGACGGCGACTGGTTCATCGATCCGTCCCAGCGGATCGGGATCTCCGGGGTGTATGGGGGGCGGGTGACGGACGGTACGTGGGCGCGACTGGCGTTGGTGGTGGATTGCGTCGGCGGCACCTACCGGAGCTACATCAACGGCAGCCTCGCCCAGCAGTTGGGGGGATTGGCCGTGGATGGGCGCTTCTCGTTAGGGTCGGCCTTCCTGCTCTTCGCCGACAACGACCAGGAGAACGCTCCCGGTCTGGTGAACTCGATCCAACTGCGGGACCAAGCGTTGACCGACGCGGAGATCCTCGCCTTGGGCGGGCCGACGGCCGCCGGGATTCCCTCGACGCCGAGCCAGCCGGTAAATCCACTCTTCGGCCAATCGCTCCAGACGAATGGCGGATTCGAAGGGCTGTTTGCCGGGTGGACGACCGTGGCCGGGCGTCCAGCGGTCCGGTTGACCGGAGTCGCGAAGGGAAGTTCGCATGGCGGTAGCCGGTTCCTGCACGGCGGTCTGAACCGGCCCGGGGACATGGTCGTGCGGCAGGTCATTTCCCTGGATGGATTCACGACAAACGAGCTCGATGGAGCCGTGCTCGAATCGGAGGCCTGGCTGCGGAACTGGTATCCGGCCGGCGTCTTCGATGACCAGGTGTTCCATCGGGTGGCGTTCGTCGATGCCGCAGGCCGGGAGATCTCGTCGGTCCGGAGCATGGTGGCGGCGGACGACGCGTGGCTGCAGCGCAGCCTGACGGCGGTCCTGCCACCGGGGACGCGGATGCTGCATCTGGAGGTGGTGGGGCGGCATCGGCGCGATGCCGACAATGACAGCATGGCGGATGATCTGGGCGTGCGGTTGAGGGTGGCACCGGCGGCGGTACCTCCGCCGGTGCTGACGAAGAAGCCGATGTTGCAGGGGGTGCGGACGGATGCGATGACGGTGATCTGGGAGACGTCGCATAATCTCAGCGTGCCGTTGGTGGAGTGGGGGCTCTCGGAGGTTTCGGATCGGACGTGGACGCAGGTCGAGACCCTGCAGATCGATACGACGCACTTTGTCCACCGCGCGGTGATCACGGGATTGAAGGCGGAGACCCAGTACGTCTACCGGGTGCGCAATGGGGCGACGGTTTCCGGGCAGTACCGGTTCCGCACGGCGCCCTTGCCGGCGACGCCATTCGTGACGGCGTGGTGGGGGGACAACCACGCGGGAACGGGGACGCTGCGAACCCACGTGGCAAACATCCTGGGTCATTCGCCCGACATGATCTGCGTTGCGGGCGACATGGTGAACAGCGGCAACTCGATGTCGGAGTGGAACGACTATTGGTTCAAGCCGCTGGAGCATCTGGATGCGGCGCAGACGACGCCGGTAATCTTTGCGCGTGGGAACCATGACGGGGAACACGCCCTCTCGTATGCGTACAGCGCGTTGCCCGGGAACGAGTCCTGGTACGCGTTCGACTTCGGGAACTCGCGATTCATCTTCCTGGATTCAGAGGCGGACGGATCGACGTCGCCGGAGCAGTTGAACTGGCTTCGGGCGGAGTTGGCACGACCGGAGACGCAGCGGGCGGCCTTTCGGGTGGTCTGCTTCCACAAGCCGCCCTGGAGCCAGTTCTGGAATGGCGGAGGGCATACCCAGGAGCCCTTCGTGATCAACGAGTGGGTGCCGCTTTTCCGGAGCCAGGGGGTGGACATCGTCATCTGCGGGCACGAGCACGCTTACACCCGCGGGACGAAGGATGGGGTGGTCTACGTCGTCAGCGGCGGCGGTGGCGGAGCGCTCGACACGCAACGGGTGGCCTTCTGGCCCCACGTGAAGGTCGAGTACAGCCAGTACCACTTCGACATCATGAGCGTGGACGGCCGTCGGATGACCTGGGAAACCTACGATCCCAGCAGCCGTTTGCTGGACGAATTCACCTTGGTAAGCCGACAGGCGGAGGTTGCCATCGAACGGTTGCCGCAGGGCGGTCACCGGCTTCGGATTGAAGGTCGGCCCGGTCACCGCTATCGGATCGAGGAGGCGGCCTCGCTGCCGTTGGGAGTGGTCACGTGGACGGCGCTGGGCGAGGTGACGACAACTTCGGTTCCGTCGTTCTGGCCCGTCACGGTTGGATCGGACCTTCGATTCCTGCGCGTGGTTCCGGTGCTTTGATCACTCTTCGGAACCAGGTCGGAGACGATGAAACTACATCGAGTCCATTTCCGTTGGCCTGGCCTGATGGCGGCGCTCGGTCTCTGGGTGTGTGCCGCGACAGCGCATGGTCCGTTCCACGAGGAAATCCAGGCGCTGACGTTGGAACTGCAATCGAGGCCGGGTGACGGGCCGCTGCTGGCGCGTCGATGCGACATCCAACGCGCCCACGCGCTCTGGCCGGATGCCATGACGGACCTCGTCCAGTTGGAGAGACTCTCGCCCGCGGATCCAACGAACGGCCTTCGGCGTGGCGTCATCCTGCTCGGGCAGGGAAAAGCCGAAGAGGCCCTGCCGCACCTCGGTCGATGGGTTCGGGAACATCCGGATGGGTTGGAGGAGCGGTTGGCGCTGGCGCAGGCCTGCATGGGCGCCCGCCAATGGAGCAATGCCGTCCGGGAATTCTCCATCGTGCTGGCGTCGCCGTCGGAATCCCGTGTGCAGCTTTTCCTCGATCGGGCCCAGTGCCAGCAGCAGGCGGGTGATCCAGCTGCGAACATCCTGAAGGGCCTCGATGAGGGCATTGCCCGGATCGGCCCGTCTCCCCAGTTGCTCCGCCAGGCCGCCGAAGTGGAGCTCGGTCGTGGCGCGGTCGAGGCGGCCGTGGCCCGGATCGGGGTGTTGGCGGATCGATCTGCGCGGAAGGAGCGATGGCTGTTCGAGCAGGGCGAACTGTTCCGTCGGGGTGGACGGTTGCAGGACGCGCGGCGTTGCTACTCCAACGCCATCGTGGCGTTGGATGCGTTGCCGCCGAAGTTCCAGCGATCGTTGCTCAGCGTGGAGTTGCGTCGGGAGTTGGAGGGAAGGCTGGGTGAGGGCGCAGTGCGGTAGGGCGCATCCCGAGGCCGCTCCGGCTGAAAATGCGATCGGAGTGGCGACGTCCACGTCGCCCTCGGAAAGGGCATGCCATGGCAACGAAGACGTTGCCGCTCCGATCATTTCGGTCGTGACGGACGTGGTCCAAACAGCGCCGTCCCGACGCGGACGAGCGTGGCGCCTTCCTCGATGGCGACTTCGAGGTCGCCGCTCATGCCCATGCTGAGGATGGGCAACGGGGATCCGATGCGGTCCGCGCAGCGATCGCGCAGCTCCCGGAGTTGATGGAAGACCGGGCGCGCCAGTTCCGGATCCTCGGAGTAAGGCGCGATCGTCATGAGCCCTTCAAGGCGGAGGTGATCAAACGTCCGGAACGCCGGCAGGGCGTCGAGGACAGCCTCCGGGTTCCATCCGAACTTCGACTCCTCCCCGGCAATGTTGACCTCGAGGAGGATGCCGGGCCGTCGCCCCTGCTTGACGGCGTGCTTCTGGAGTTCGGCGGCGACATCAAGCGAGTCGACGCCCTGGATCATCTCGAAAAGCGCGACGGCATCACGGGCCTTGTTGGTCTGCAGATGCCCGATGAAATGCCAGCGGGCGGACGATGGGCTGAGTGGGATCTTGGCCTTGGCTTCCTGGATGCGGTTCTCGCCGAAGAGTGTGAGACCCAACCCGACGGCCTCGGCGACGGCCTCGGGCGGATGGTTCTTCGAGACGGCCATGAGCTCGACCGTGTCGATGGGCCGACCGGAACGCAGGCAGGCTTCGTGCATCCGGCCACGGATGGCGGCCAGGTTGGCAGCGAGATCTGACATGGATGGAATCGGGGTGCGGCGCGGATCAGGGTTCCTCGCGGAGGCGGATCCGGCGGTACTCCATCTGGCCGCTGTCGCCTTCGAGGCCGATCGGGCCGGTGGCAGGAACCGGGAGCGCGGCCTCAAGCACCTCGCCATTGCAGGTGCAGTGGGCGACCCCGTTGCGGACGACAACGATCACTTCGTTCCAGTCCTGCGGCTTGTAGTGCTTCAGGGTCTTGTAGGGCCCAGCGATCGGATAGTCGCGGCACTGGAGTTGCGGCTTGCGGATGAAGATGCCGCTGTCGGCGTTGGGGGTGGCGCGGAACTCGAGCTTGAGGGTGAAATTCTTCGGGAATTCCCGGGTGGTCCAGATCTGCTGGACGCGGCGTCCCTCGGTCGGGGTGGTGACGATGAGGCGGCCGTGTCGGGCGTGGTACCGGCCGTCGATGCTCTGGGTCATGCCGTCGAAGTTGTTCGTCCGGAATCCCCAGCCCGTGAGGTCGCGCCCGTTGAAGAGGCTCGTGAATCCCGGCTCGGGCTTGAAGGCGTCGTCCGCGGTCTCGAGGAATCCGAGCGTGGCCAACACCGGGCGGAGGGAGGCGGCCCACATTCGGTAGCCGGTCGCATTGGGGTGGAGGAGGTCGGGGAACTCGGGGGGCTTGGCGTCACCGTTGGCATCGGCAAACAAGGGCCAGGTTTCGAGCCGCGTCACCTGCGGACGGCCCTTGGCCAGGGCGGCATAGAGCTGGTTCAGCTTCTTGATCTTTTCGGCAGGCCGCGACTTGGACGCTGCGCTCGGAAAGGTTTCGCAAAGCACGACCGGCAGGTGTGGGTCGTGGGCCTTGAGGACGTCGAGGATCAGGCGGACGTTGTCAGCGATGGTCTCGGGAGTGGCGCCTTCCTCGAGGTCGTTGGTGCCGATCAGGAGAACGACCCCGATGGGCTTGAGCGCCAGTACGTCTTCCTGGAGGCGGATGAGGACGCCGCGGGTCGTGTCGCCGCTGATGCCTCGGTTGGCCACCTTCACGCCGGTGAACTCGTCGTTCATGCGGTCACCCCAACCCTGGGTGATGGAGTCGCCGAGGAACACGAGCGCGTGCCGATCCAGTTCGGCCTGCTTCGCCCAGCGGGTGCGCTTCTCGATCCACAGCTTCTGGAACCAGTCGAATCGACGGATCGGACCCGCGCCCGGGAGCCCGTCGTCGGTGGCCGGGATGCGCAGTCGGGAGGCGTCCTGGCCGAAGACGTGGGTGGTCAACAGCGCGGCGGCAATGCCGGCACGGAAAAGGGACAGCGATGAGAACCTCATGGACTTGAGTGAGGATGTCGCAGGGGGCGGAGCCGGTGCCAGTGGTTTCTCCGGGCCCCAAGGAGTTCCCAGTTGCCAGATTCCAGTCTGTGAATCTGGAAGAGGCAGTTGGAACCACGGATTGCACGGATAACACGGATAAGCAGGGACTTTGGCTGGGCTTGCAGCACCCCTGCGAGGTGAGGGCTCGACCGCTCTGGAAACATCCGTTCCAGCCCCGTCCATCCGTGAAATCCGTGGGCAAATCAACTCCGGCTTTTAGGGTGAAGGCTTCGCATTCGGAAGCCCGTGACCGTGCGTTCGGTTTACGCCGGAGGCGTTGAAGCGGGTAGCCCGGGGTCGCGAAGCGATACCCCGGGAACTTGTGGAGTGAGTCACCAACCCTGGAGGGGTTGCAGAGGGTGGGGGCTTCGCACCGCCTTCGGGGTGCGGTTACTTCAACCCATCCAACCCCGGGTAGGCGCTCCCGCGCCAACCCGGGGCTACCGGCTTCAACGCCTCCGGCGTAACAGACTCTGAAGCCGGCCCCAGGCTGACGACCGGGCTCAACTCCGTTCTGTAGGCTGCGTGCCCCGACGCGGCGGTTGACGATCCACGCCGGGTGGGGGCACCCGGCCTACAAGCGGGGATGCGGGATGATCCACGCCGGGTGGGGGCACCCGGCCTACAAGTGAGGCGGCTAGCCTCGGTCGTTGGCTACGGGTGCTCAGGCGAGGACGTCGCGGATGACCTCGCCGGAGACGTCGGTGAGGCGGAAGTCGCGGCCGGCCTGGCGGTAGGTGAGGCGTTCGTGATCGAAGCCGAGGCAATGGAGCAGGGTGGCGTGGAGGTCGTGGACGCTGGTGCGGTTCTGCACGGCGCGGAACCCGAACTCGTCGGTGGCGCCGTAGGCGGTACCACCGCGGACACCGCCACCGGCAATCCAGACGGAGAATCCGTAGTGATTGTGGTCGCGTCCGAGCTTGGACTTGCCGCCGTCGCCGAGTTCGACGGATGGGGTCCGGCCGAACTCACCGCCCCAGAGGATGAGCGTGTCCTCGAACAGGCCGCGTTGCTTGAGATCAGACATCAGGGCGGCGATGGGGCCATCGATGTCGTTGGAGTGGGTGCGGATGTTGCCCTCGATGTTCTCGTGGTGATCCCAAGGTTGGCCGGCACCGTGCCAGAGTTGGACGAAGCGGACGCCGCGTTCGAGGAGGCGTCGGGCGATCAGGGTCTGTCGGCCGTGGACGGTGTCCCCGTAGGCCGCCCGAACGTGGGCGGGTTCGCGTTGGATGTCGAAGGCGTCGGAGGCCTCGAGTTGCATTCGGAAGGCGAGCTCGAAGGACTGGATGCGGGCTTCGAGCCGTGGGTCGTTGCCGCGTTGTTGCTGGTGGGCGGCGTTGAGTTCCTGGAGCAGGTCGAGTTGGCGGCGCTGGGTCGGGACGTCGGCGTGCGGGCTGCGGATGTGTTCGATGAGTTTGGCGACCTCGCGGTGCTGGGGGTCGACGAAGGTTCCCTGGAAGACGCCCGGGAGGAACGCGGACTGCCAGTTCTCGGAGTCCTTGATGGGCATTCCGCCGGGGCACATGGCGACGAACCCGGGGAGATTCTGGTTCTCGCTCCCGAGTCCGTAGAGCGTCCAGGCCCCGAACGACGGGCGGACCTGCACGCTGTCGCCGCAATTCATGAGCATGAGCGAGGGCTCGTGGTTCGGGACCTGCGCGTACATCGAGCGGATGACGGCGATGTCGTCGGCGTGGGCCGCCGTCCGAGCAAAAAGATCGGAGATCTCGAGTCCGGACTCGCCGCGCGGCCGGAAGGCAAACGGCGAGGGGAAGGCGGCGCCGGTCTTGCGCTCGGTGCGGAGGTAGTCGCCGGGGATTGGCTTGCCGGCGTATCGGGTCAGGGCCGGCTTGGGGTCGAAGGTGTCGACGTGGGACGGACCGCCGTTGAGGAAGAAGTGGATCACCCGCTTGGCGCGCGGGGCGAAGTGGGGAGCGCGGGGCGCGAGCGGAGACGGCGCGGGCGCCGCGGCGGTGGGCGGGGCCGCCTGGGAGAGAGTGGCCAGCGAGAGCGCGCCGAGGCCCATGCCGGAGCGCCGGAGGAAGTCGCGTCGGGAGTGGAATGGGTTCATGGCGGAAAGGGGGTCAATCCACGAAGGCGAACTCGTTGGTGAGGAGAAGGACGTGGGCGTATTGCTCCCACGGGTCGAGCGGGTGGCTGGAATTGGCCGGGCCGGTGAAGCCGCGCGCGGCTTCCCACGAGGAGGAGCCGGAGGTCACGACAGGGTTCCACAGGAACTGGTCGTATCCAAGGCCTCCGCCGATATCGACGAGGAAGTCGAGGGTGTCGCCGGCCTCGAGTTCGATGGCGTTGGCGGCGAGTTCCGCCCGGCTGTGATGGACGGTGGCGGAGGCGAGTGTTCCATGGCGGCTGGAGAGGACAAAGCCGCGGACGCCGTCGCCCTCGGTGGGTTCGTGGACGAGTGTCCCGGAGAAGGAAACGGTGGCCTTTCGCGGAGCGGTCCAGCGGCGGATGCAGGCGAAGGCGCGGGTATTGCCGGGGTGACCGCCGGTGGCAGTGAGCTGGGCCCAGCCGGTTTCACCGCCGGGAAGGGATTCCGCTCCCTGCCACGCGGTGCCGGTGAAATGCGGCAGTGGTTTGAAGGAGTTCAGGCGGCGGGCGGCCTCGTCGTACTCACCGAACCCGTGGAGCCAAGGCGAAGGCTCGGGTGGCTTGGCGCGTCGGGCATCGGCATCTCCAGCCTGCTGGATGAAGCGCAGGCCGGTGGTGAGTTCGGAGGCGGTCGGGTTCCGCTGGAAGAGGGCCTGATGCAGATGACGGATGCGATCCTGCGCCGGGAGGTCTCGCGAGGCCTGGGCGAGTTCGCGGGCGCGTTGGGCGGCGAAGGGACCGTTGAGGAAGAAGAGGCCCTGTTGCGGGACGGTGGTCTCGTGGCGGACGGCGACGTGGAGATCCGGGTTGGCGAAGTCGAACGTGCGCAGCACGCCGGGAAGGAACTGACGATCGACGAAGGCGTAGACGGTCCGACGGTGGTTCGCGCCGTCGAGGAGTTCGGACGACTTGCCGCCGCGGGCGAGGCTCAAGCGGCCGGACGCGGCGAGCATGGCGTCGCGGACCTGCTCGAACTCAAGGCGTCGGCCAGGAAACGAGGATAACAGCCGGTGGTTCGGGTCGGATTCCGGAGCGGGGCGATTCGCGGTCTGGTAGACGGCGCTGAGGACGATGCGCCGGTGGAGCGACTTGATGCTCCAGCCATCGGCGATGAATCGGAGCGCGAGCCAGTCGAGCAGTTCGGGATGGGTGGGAGGTTGGGCGCGGAGGCCGAGGTCGCTGGGCGTCTCGACGAGTCCGCGACCGAAGTGGTGTTGCCAGACGCGGTTCACGAGTACGCGGGCGGTGAGCGGATTGGCGGGATCGGTGATGGCGCGGGCGAGTTCGAGTCGGCCGCTTCC
This sequence comes from Limisphaerales bacterium, assembly GCA_965284395.1. Lineage (GTDB taxonomy): Bacteria > Verrucomicrobiota > Verrucomicrobiia > Limisphaerales > UBA9464 > UBA6176. The sequence continues at coordinate 5,194,246 of OZ260084.1, forward strand.
CTGGCTGAACGGGCGGCGTCCCACACCGGACAGGATGCCGAGGAACTGGCGGGGAACCTCGTGGGCGGGCTGGGATGGACTGCCGCGGCGGAAGACGCGGGGATTCGGCTGCGCGGGACGGTCGCGCAGGATGAGGGAGGCGGGTTGCCCGATCTCGAGCCAGCGGCGGTCGACGTCCGCGCGGAGCTTGTTCAGTTCCTCGCAGACGGGCGTGGGGAGGTAGTACTCGATGTTGACGATGGCGGTGTCGGGAACCGTGGTCGGTGAATCGGGGGAATGGAGGAACTCGTGGAGGCGGACGACGGCCTCGTCGGGAGGCGTGGGGGTCTTCGAAGCGGAGGCAAACTCGGCTTCCGCGGCCTGGAAGACCTCACCGTACCGCGCGGCGACCCCGCGCATCGAATCGATGGGACGTTGGAAGGCCTGACGGACCCGTTCGTTGAAGTGCGCGTCGGCGAGCAGCGGTTCGAGGATCGACCGGGCCTGCTGGGCGAAGGATGGGCCGTCGCGGGGCTCGATGGCCGCGAGGCGGTGCCATGGCTCGAAGATCGGGTGCCGGTTGCCGCGGGATTGCCGGAGGAAATCGCGCCAACGGCGGACCGAGTGCGGGATGATGTCGGAGTCGGAGAGGATCTGTTCGAAGCCTTCCTCGGGGTAGTTCTGCAGTTCGAGTTGGGCGACGAGGTAGTCGGTGAGGCGTGAGCGGAGACGGGCGTTGGCCTCGGCGAGGCGTTGGGCCTGCTTGGCCTGGTAAGTCTGCAGGCGTTCGCGGGCGACCGCGTCCTGGACCTCGCCGAGGGCGACCGGCAGATCGTCGGCGCCCTGGATCACGCCGTAGAGCGAGTAGTAGTCGTCGGTGGGGATCGGATCGTACTTGTGGTCGTGACAGCGGGCACAGGTGACGGTGAGACCGAGGGTGGTGCGGGTGACGACGTCGATGCGGTCATCGATGATGTCGTGGGTCACCCCGAGGAAGCGCCGGCCGATGGTGATGAAACCCATGGCGGCGAGGTCCGCAGAATCCGGGGCGACGAGTTGGTCGGCGGCGATCTGGAGTTGGAGGAAGCGGTTGTAGGGAAGGTCGGAGTTGAAGGCTTGGATGACCCAGTCGCGATAGGCGGGTGCGTGGATGAACCGGCGTTCCTCGCGTCCGTAGACGTAGCCCTTGGTGTCTGAGAAGCGGGCGACATCGAGCCAGTGGCGTCCCCAGCGTTCGCCATAGGCGGGGCTGGCGAGGAGACGATCGACCCATCGGGCGACGGCGGCCGGGCGGTCGATGGCGACTTCGGCGGCGAAGGCGTCGACGTCGCCCTGGGAAGGCGGCAGACCGGTGAGATCGAACGAGAGCCGGCGGAGGAGGGTCCGGGCATCGGCCGGCGGGGCGGGCTCCAGGTGTGCGGCATGGAGGCGGGCGAGGATGAAGGCATCGATCTCGGTCTGCGGCCACGAAGAGCCTTCTAGGGAGGGGACGGGCGTGGCTTTCGGTGGCTGGAAGGCCCAGTGGCGGTGGGCGTCAGGTGGTGGCGCAGCCTGGAGGGTGAAGCCGAGGCATGCGAGCAGCAGCACCGCCAGCGCGCGGCGTGTCGGGTGGACTCTGGCGGGGCCCGGGTTGGAGATCGAGGGAGGCACGGCTGTGGAATCAGGGTGCGGGCGTGACGACGCGGTAGAGCCGTTGGCCGAGCTGGGCGTCGGGAAGGATCTGGAACTGCAGGCTGCGACGCGTGGCGGCCGTGGGGACAACTTCCTGCGTCACCCAGCTGGCCGTGAGCGAATCGCGGTACTGCAGCGCGTAAGAACGATCGGGTTCGGCGGTGAATCCGATCTGGAGCAATGGCGTGCCGAGGGTGACGGTGAGCGCGAGGACCGAGTTGGCGTCCCGGGGATTGGTGCCGGCGCGCCATTCGTCGAGACTCGTGCGACCGTCGTTGTCGGGATCGAGGAGGGCATCGCCGGGAACGGCGGGGTCGAGGCCGTTGGCGAGTTCCCAGGCGTCGGGCAGGCCGTCGTTGTCGGAGTCCACGTTGGCGAGGTTGGCACGTCCCGGTGTGGGTTGGGTCAGGAAGAGGAAGCTCGTACCGCCATCGGGGAAGCGGCCGGCAGAAATCCCGGCATCGGCGGGAAGCACGGTTGCGTTGTCGACGAGGTTCGAATTCGGGCGGTAGAGGCGCAGCGTTTCGCCGCTGGCGGCGAGTTGGAACGGGAGGTGATCGGGGCCGTCGGCGGGATTGGCGTCGGCGGTGAAGGCGAGCCAGCCGAAGGAGTCGATGAAGGAGAGCGGGCTGATGCGGAACCGGTTCACGCCGGCGAGCGAGGGGTCGTCGGTGAGGCGCCAGTTCGAGAGTTCGACCGGCAGTTCCGAGGCGTTGTGGAGTTCGATGAAGTCCGGGGCGTTGGTCGAGAGAGCGAGCCACTCGTTGATGCGCACGAGATCGCCGGTGGCGAGCAAGGCGGGCGGAGCGTTGGTGCGGCCGGGCGTCACGGTCTCGAGGAGCGCCCAGTTGGTGGTGGCCGGGACGAAGCCCACGGAACGGCCCCGGATCTGGGGGCCGAAGTTGACGCGGTCGCGGGTGACGCCGTCGGCCGCGATGAGCTCCACGGTGCCGCCGGAATCGGGGAGGGCGAACCCGAGGTTGAGGCTGGGGCCGGCGGTGACGCTGGGGGGCAAGGCAGGATTCGCGAACAGGCGGAGGTGGCCGTTGGCCGGGATCTGGACGCCGGTTGGAACCGTCCACGAGTTGCGGGTCGGTTCGGTGAGGACAACGCGCCAGCCGGCGATCGGGGCTGCTGTCGCGGAGGAATTGGCGAGTTCGATCCAGTCGCGTTGGAGGTCGGGCGTGGAGGCGTTGCCGGTGGAGGCTGCGAACAGTTCGCTCAGGCGGGGGCCGGCGCGTGGCGTGAGGAGATTGGGTTCGCCCGGGGTTCCTCCCAAGGGGAGTTGCACGATGTTGGTCGAGCCGTCGGGGAACCGGCCTTGGGCGACCCCTTCGAGGGCGTTGGTGTACCGGACCTCTTCCAGGACGACGCCCGCGGTGGAGAGGATCTGGATGCGGTTGCCGTCGGCGGGCAGGCGGAAAGGGAGTTCGTCGGGTTCACCGCCTTCGTTGGCCTTGAACCAGGCGAAGCCACGAGGCGCGACGGCGGACGGAAGGAGTAGCTGGGCAGGCGAATTGGACACGGTCAGGAACAGGCCGGGCAGGAAGACCGGCAGCTGCTCGTCGCGGTTGAAGAGTTCGATGAAATCGGATTCACCCGTGACAGGATTCGCGAGCCACTCATTGAGGGAGAGTTGGGTGAGCGGCGCGAGGGACGCGGCGGTGTTGGGCTGTCCGGGCGTGGGTGAGAGCAGCGCGGGGACGGTGCCTTCAGGCGGAAAGCCGACGGACCATCCGGTTGCCTGCGGACCATAGGCGAAGACCGCGCGACGCGCGCCGGTTGCATCCTGCACGACGATGGTTCCGGCCTGGGAATCGAGGCGGACGTCGGCGGCGAAGTCTCCCGGTGCCGCTTCACCGAACCACACGACCATCCGGTCGCCCTGTTCCAGGCGCGTTCCCACCGGGAGGACGACGCGGTTCGTGCGGTCGGCGCGCGAGACGGACCAGTTGGAGAGATCGGTCGTGGGCTGCAGTCCGAGGAGTTCAATGAAATCCGGGGTTCCATTGCCGCGGACGACCTGGCCCTCATTCGAGGCGAAGACTTCGTCGATCCGGATGGCGGGCGCCGGAGCGGTAGGAGGAACCGCGCCGCCCGGGGAGCCGCCGATCAGGCTGGAGGCAATCCACGCAGCGGGATCGCTGGAATCGGTGTCGAAGCGGACGCGTTCGAGCGAACGTCCGGTCCCGGTGGTGCCATTGGGCCAACCGCGGTCCGGTCGGAAGCGCACGCGATCCACGAGGGCGCCGTTGTCGTCGCGGAGGACGAGGGCTTCGCCGGCGTTGTTGAGTGACCCGGCGAAGTATCCGACGACGGCGGCTCCCGGGTAGCGGCCAGCGAAGGCGGCGGGGTCGTTGTTGGACGCGAGCAACCAGACGGCGCGGGCGGGCAGGATGCTTCCGGCGGGGAATCGGAAATCGATGCCTTCAAAGTTGAAGCCCGAGAGGTCGATCGAGCGGCCGGCGAGGTTCCGCAATTCGACGAACTCGTAGGCGGATCCGCCCGGCGGATCGAACTGGATCTCGGCGATGCGCACGGGCGTTCCTGGGGTCCCCACGGAGAAGGTGGCCTCGGTGACCGCGGACCAGGTGGAGCCCTGGAGCGAGCGGGCACGGATGGTGACCGAGTTGGCGAGCGTGGGTGGGGAATTGGACAGGTACCGGGTGGCACGGCCGGTGATGTCGCCGGTGAAGGGCGTGCGCGGATCCGTGCCGTCGGTGGTGAACCAGATGTCGCCGGAGAGGTTGGTCATCGACAGGACGAACCCGGCGGGAACCACGCCGCCGAATTGCCGGAATGCCGGAGCGTTGGACGAGGCAAAGAGCCCTTGGCCGATCAGGTGGGAGCGAAGCTGGGCTGGGCGGCTTCGGGTCCAGGTGTTGGTGATGGAACGGTCGAGGCCGGAGATGAGGGCGCTCAAGCCCACGGTCGTCTCGGCGAACTTCTGGACGACGTTGGTCTCGGTGAGTGCACCGCCATTGAAGAGGTGACGGTGGATCCGATCGGCAAAGAGCAGTCGGAACTCGGGGTGTTGCCGGAGTCGCGAGTAGAGCGTCCCGACCTCGGTTCCGCCGAGTTCGGTGAACGTGTTGCCGGTGATGGCGCGGCCTCCGAAGCCGAAGGACCATTCAGCGTCCCAGATGTAATAGCGCCAGAGGGCACCCTCGCGGCGTTCGCGGGCGGCACGCCAGTTGTTGCCGGGCCAGTCACCGTTGTAGCCGTAGGCGTTGACGAGCAGGTAATCGACGAAGTTGGTGACATCAAGCCGGCGGGTCATGGCCTGGTACCAGGCGTTGTCGGTGGCTGTCCCCGCCTGGACGGCGGAAATCAGGTCGTTGAAGCTGGAGCGATCGCCGTCGAGGACGCCGGACTGCGAGATGACGTCCCACGAGTCCGAGCCGCCGTGCTGGATCGCGAGGAAGTCGGATTCGATCCGTTCGACCGGGTTGTAATAGCCGGAGAACCGGCCGTTGAGGAACAGGACGGCGAAGGTGCCGCGAGCCGAGACCTGGCCGCAGTCGGCGAAGAGTCGGCGCTGCATTTCATCGCGGACGAAGGGATTGAGGTCGTTGGAGCCCGCGCGGCAGACGAGGGCGTCGAATTCATCCACCGGGGAGACGGGGACGAGCGGGTAGCGGAGGCGGCCCTGGCCGTAGTCGCCGCGGAAATAGAGGCGCCAGGAAAACTTGCTGGAAGGCGTCAGGCGCGGGCGGAAGTAGTCGGAGGCGTGGAGGCGCAGGCCGGCATCGACCTGGAACTCGCCGTTGCTCGCGGGATTGAGGAACTCCACGGAAACCGGGCGTTCCCAGGCTTGGCCGCGGTTGAGCGGATTGTAGTAGTCGGTGGGCAGCCGGCGAACCCAGGCACCACCGCCGTCCCGGGTGCCGCCCTGCATGCCGACGATGCCGGTCGGGCCGGTGAGGTTGTTGGTGGCGGTGGCAAGGGAGATGGCCGGCAGGCCGCGCTGGGCGACGGAGGCGTTGACCAGGTAAGTGTGGGTGCGGGTCTCGGAGGGCAGCAGGTCGTCGCGGGTGGCGGTGGCACGGACGACGAGCGTGCGGTTGACCAGGATGGGCGCGTCGTAGACGACGCTGTTGGTGGGGTTCGGATCGGACCCGTTCAGGGTGTACCGGATCGTAGCGCCGGGCGTGGTCGTGGAGAGGACGAGGTCAAAGCTCCCCGTGAAATAGCCGCGTTCGACGCTGAAACGGACTTCGTCGCAGGCCTGGGTGACGATGGCACCGGCATTGGACGCGCCCGGGGTTGGGGAACGATGGTAGGCCCAGGTCCCATCCGGGCGTCGGCCCCAGCTGATGTCGTTGCGCTGCGGGGGATAGCCGTCGATGAGTTCGCTGATGGGGCGGCGCGGGGATTCGCTGTTGAAGAGCCCGACGTACTCGCCCCGACGGGAAAGGGTGAAGCTGGTATGGAGGCGGCGGCCGTCGGCGAGCACCGTGCGGTCCTTGCCGCTGGCGAAGACGACGAGGTGCTGTCCCGGGGCCAGGGAAAGGTTCGGGAAGGTCCAGGCACCCGGGTCGTCCTGGTCATCGGTCAGGGACAGTCCCCCGAGGTTGACGACGGAGGCGCCGAAGTTGTGGATCTCGATCCAGGGTTGCTCCTCGCCGTCCTCGTCGCGGAGTCCGGTGGCATTGGCGGCGACGAGTTCGTTGATGCGGAGCGTTGGATTGGCGAGGGACGGGTTGACGTTGACGTTCCAGGTGGCACCGGGGAAGGCGAGGGGGCGGATGCCGAGATCGGTGATTCCGTGACCGGTAGCGAAGCGGAGCTCCACCGGGCCCGCCGCCGCGGCTGGAAACGTGAACCGGTAGGGGCCGGCGGAAAAGCCGGAGACCGCCTGGGCCGGAACGCCGTTGATGAGGAGGTCCGCGGCATCGACGCCGTTGACGGGTTCGGAGAAGAGGACTTCGGCGGACGACAGTTGCCGGACGGCACCCGGGGCTGGAAGGCGCAGGATCAGGTTGGGGGCGTTGGGATCGATGAGCGTGTATTGCCAGGAGTTGACGGCATCGGTCTCGCGGAGGGCATTCGGAGTTGCCGCGGTGTCGGCGATGCCATGTCCGGCGACCCAGGAGGCACGGAGTGGTCCGTAGGGCAGGTTGGTGAAGCTGTAGGCGTAGGTGGTGGCGTTGAGAGCCGTCATTCCCGTCGCCGGGAAGCCATTGATCACGAGGTCGCCCACATCCACCCCGTTGACCGGTTCGGAGAAGATCACCGCCACCAGGTTGAGGTTGGTGACCTCACCGGCGGCCGGGCTGGTCAACAGGACGGTGGGTGGTGTCGTCTCGTTGGCCGACGCGGAAAGCTCGGCGTCGAACAGGATGTCACTGCTGAAGAGGGTCGCGTTGAAGACCTGGATGCAGAGGACGTTCTCGCCCGTGCGGAGGCGGTTGGCCTGGTCGACAGGATAGGAGAGGAACGGTACGGGCTCGGCGACCGAGGTGGTCGTGTGGTCGGCGAGGGTGTGGCTGTTGAACGGACGATCGCCGGGACCGGCGTTGTATCGGGCGATCTCCTGTCCGTTGAGCCAGGCGACGAAGCCGTCGTCACAAGCCGCGCGCAGGACAAGCTTGGAGTAGAGGGCCGGATTGGTGATCTGGAACCGGGTGCGGAGATAGATCGTCCCGTAGTTGCCCTGCATGTCCGGGAGGGACGTGCCGCTGACGATGCCGTCGCCGTAGTTGACCGGAGTGAGGACGACGGGCCATGCGGTGTCGTCGAACCCGAGCTGTCGCCAGGTGGCGAGGGAAGGGGTAGGTTCGGCGGTTCCCTTGAACAGTCGCCAGGCGGCGTTGGTGGCGACCAGGAGCGCGGCCCGCGCCGGCAAAAGGCTGCTGCCCAGGAAGAGCAGCAGGATCAGGAACGGCGTCCGCAGGACGCGATGGACGGAAGGCGACATGGGAGATGTGGGGGATCATAGACGCGGGTCAGCCAAGTTCCCAGCGCGAGCTTGGGGTGGGAGACGCGGGGTGGGCGCTTCTTGACACTGCCCCTGCGCCAAGCGGAGCGGCAACGTCTCCGTTGCCCTCCCAGGCCATCTCCCTGCCGACTTTGGGACATTTGTGACCTGCCTCTCTCTCCGCGGCTCCGCGTGAGACAACTACTGCATGGATACGGCTAATCCGTGTCCATGCAGCAGAATTTTCACGCGGAGCCGCGGAGAGCGCGGAGAGAGGGGCGGGTCCCCAAACTTCCAACGTCGGACACTATTCACCAAACGGTGACTGCTCAGCCACCCATCCAAGTGTCCTTTCTCCGCGTCTCCGCGTGAACCTGTCCCCGCCTTCAATCGCATGGATACGGCTAAGGCGTGAGCCTCCGGATCATGTCGGCGATGCGCTCGGGATCGACGCCGGCGGGGGCGGCTTCGAGGATCCAGGTCAGGTCCTCGCGGGCGCCGGTGATGTCGCCGGACTGGGCGCGGAGTCGGGCGCGATCCACGCGCTGGGCCGCCTCGGTGCGTGGGTCGCCAGCGATGGCGACGAGGAGGTCGGCGTAGTGGAGAGAGGCGGAGGCCCCGGACTCCCGTTCGGTGAAGGCCTGGAGGTTCGTGACCAGGCGCACGAGCATGTCGCGCTTGGTGGCGGGACGCATCAGGTCGGACCGCACGGGCACCCCGGCGAAGCTGCTGCCGAGCTCGTCGGCCTCGGAATGGGTGAGGTAACGGCCGCTGTCGAAGACGTCGATGAGCCGGGCAGTGGTGTCCGGCGGGGCGTGCTGGACAAGGAAGTGGCCGGGGAGGGGCAGGCCGCGGACGTTCTCGATGCCGGCGTGTTCGGCAAGGCAGAGGAAGACGAGGCTGAGGGTGATCGGAAGGCCCTCGCGATCGTCGAGGACATCGCTGAGGTAGCTGTTGGCGCGGTTGTAGTAGTCGTGGCGGCTGCCGTGGAATCCGTTCTCCTCGAAGAGGAACTTGCGGAGGATGTCAACGCGTTCGCCGGCGGGCGTGGCTTCGGCGAAGCGGCTCTTCACCTCGCCGGCGAGCGACTGGATCTGGCGGCGATAGGAGTCGACGTCCAGGTCCGGGTTGTCGAGCCGCGCGACGAGCAGGGCGGCGCGGGCGAGGTCGATGGAGTCTTCGGGGCGGGAGAGTTCGACAGCGAGTTCGTCACGGACCTGGTCGCGGTGGAGTTGGAGGGAGAGTTCGCGGAGGCGGGCGGCTTCGAGTTCGAGTTGGCGGGCGCGTCCGGCGATGAACGAGCGGGCAGCGGGGAGGTTGGTTCGAAGGGCGATCCGTTCCGCCGGGCTGATCCGGGAGGACGGCAGGTCGACGCCGCCGAGGGCCATGACGAGGCCGGGATCGAGCGAGGCCGGTTGGTCGGGCTGGGATCCGGTGCGGAAGTCGCGGAACTCGGCGGCGGTATCGCGGAACTTGGTGAGGCCGACACGAAGGCCGCTGAAGGCGTCATCGTCGACGGCGAAGACCGTCGCGCCATTGACCCAGCACTGGATGCGACCCTTGTCGTGGCGGACCCGGAGTTGGTTCCAGTCGCCGGGCCGGTAGGACGCACTCGGGACGGTGCCGATGATGCGCCAGGAGAAGATGTCAGGTCCCTCGAAGGCGGTCAGGCGAAGCTGGCCGGCGGTGGGATAGAAGCCGTAGTGGCGACCGTCCGAGGTCTCACCGAATACGAGGCCGGCGGCGCCGGATTCGTCGCGGAGCCGGACGGAGACGGAAAGCTCGGTCGGGAGGGCCGTAGACTCGGTCTTGCTGAGGATGTAGGCGCGGCCGCCGAAGCCGGTCCCGGCACCTTCGACAGCGATTTTGCCCGCTCGTTGGCGCCAGCGGGCTCCGAGATGGGTCTCCCATTGGGCCGGGTCGAGCACGCCGGTCCGGACCCAACGCTCGAACAAGACGGGATTGGGGTGTTCGAGGAGCGGCTTGAGGAGGTTGATCGGGGTGGCGAACCCGAGGTTGCGGGTCAGCAGCGACTTGGCGTTGACGATGCCGTGGACACGTCCCGCCCGGTCCAGCAATGGGCCACCGGAGTTGCCGGGTTCGATGGGGATGGCGACCTGGAGCATCTCGACTTCTTCGAGCGTGCGCCGGCCGGAGAGCACGCCCGCGACGACCGAGTTCTCGAGTCCGAGCGGATTCCCCATGGCGACGACCTCGGCGCCGATCGCGAGCGTGGCGGAGTCGGCCAGGTTGAGCGCGGGAAGGTTGGTGGCGGCGACGCGGAGGATGGCGAGGTCGGTGTGGCGGTCGAACGCGTGGATGGATTCGACTTCGACCTCGCGGCCGTCCGAAAGCCGGGCGACCACGGGGCGGGCTTCGCCGACGACGTGGAGGCTGGTGGCGACGAGGCCGGAAGGGTCGATGACGAATCCGGTGCCGACACCCTCGCCGGTGCCGTCGCGGCCGCGGGTGGCGAGGACGACAAGGCTGGGGCGCGTGCGACGGGCGAGTTCCTCGGTGGAGAGGGCCGGGTCGGATGAAGTCGCGGCTGTCGTGGCGTTGGTGGGTGGCTTGGTCGGCGTGCGGATCGGCCGGAGCTTCGCGGCGGGTGCGGCCAATGCCTGGGAGAACAGGGCACTGGCGAGGCCGATGGCCGCGAGGGTCGCCCCGACGATGGACTTCATGCGGGCATGTTAGCGTGGGTTCGCGGATCGGAAAGTCAGGATGCGGTGGGCCGGAAAGTCGTGGAATCGGGAGGTGGGGCGAGACGTCGAGCCGCGCCTTCGGGGTCGGAATCGGAATCGGAATCGGGATCGAAGAGAGCAGGGGCTCGATGCCGATACCGATTCCGACCCCGACGCCGATTTCCTGAGGGCCGAGACTCCGTCGAGCCGCTGCTGAAGTCGCAAGTTTTCAGATCCAGGTTTGAAGCCGGAGCCGGCCTTGAAACTTGAATCTTGAGACTCAGGACTCCCCGCCCAGCTCGTGGGGACACTCGACCCACCTCTCGTTGGCCGGAAAAGCGGTTTTCCAAAGCGATCCCGGTTCCGTAGGTTGGGCGCGTGACGCTCCGAGAGCAGATGATTGGATTGGGAAAACAGGCGCGGGCGGCTTCGCGTGCGCTGGCGGGCCTGACGTCGGCCGAAAAGGACGCTTGCCTGCGGGCCATGGCGGATTCGATCGAGGCGGCAGCACCAGTGCTGGCGGAGGCCAACGCGCGGGATCTGGAGGTCGGTCGCGGCTTGGGACTGTCCACGGCCATGATGGATCGACTGGCGTTGAACCCGTCGCGGATCACGGCGATGGCGGCGGGATTGCGGGAAGTGGCGTCCCTGCCGGATCCGGTGGGACGGAAGCTCGACGAGCGGGTCCGGCCGAACGGTCTGCGGCTGGAGAAGCGGGCGGTGCCGATCGGGGTGATCGTGATCATCTATGAGTCGCGTCCGAACGTGACGGCGGAGGCGGCTTCGCTGTGCTTCAAGACCGGCAACGCCACGATCCTGCGCGGGGGCAAGGAAGCCCTGAATTCCAACCGGCTGATCGCGGACACGCTGGTGTCGGCGGGGCGGCGGGTGCTGGGGGATCGATTCCCGGCGCATGCGATCCAGGTGGTGCCGACAACGGATCGCGAGGCGGTGCCCGAGTTGCTGTCGTTGACCGAGTACGTAGACCTTTGCATGCCCCGCGGGGGCGAGAGCCTGATCCGGGCGGTGACGGCGAGCAGCCGGGTGCCGGTGATCAAGCATTACAAGGGCGTCTGCCATGTGTACGTGGATCGCGCGGCCGACCTCCGGATGGCAGAGGACATCCTCTTCAACGCGAAGTGCCAGCGGCCTTCAACGTGCAATGCAGCGGAGACGTTGCTGGTCGATCGTCCGGTGGCGGCGCAGTTCCTTCCGGCTGCCGCGACGCGGTTGGCGACCAAGGGAGTCGAGTTCCATGCAGACGAGGGATCGCTGCCCTTGATCCGGCAGGCACTCGCCGGGCGCGACAACATCGTCCGGTTGGCGGACACCAGCGACTACTCGACCGAGTACAACGACTACGTGATCAACGTGCGCATCGTGGACGGGGTCGGCGAGGCGGTGGAGCACATCGCGCGGTTCGGGTCGGCGCATTCGGATGCGATCGTGACCTCGGATGAGGCCACGGCCCGACGGTTCCTTTCCGAGGTGGATTCCGCGGCGGTGTACTGGAACGCGTCGACGCGCTTCACGGACGGATACGAGTACGGGATGGGAGCCGAGATCGGGATCAGCACCGACAAGATCGGCGCCCGCGGGCCGATGGGACTGGAAGAACTTTGCTCCTACAAGTGGCTGGGGTACGGGCAGGGGCAGGTGAGGGGTTAGGGTCCTTCGCGGGGGCTTTTACCACAGAGGACACAGAGGGCCCCGAGGGTAGACGGGTTTTAACAACAACGGCAGCGAAGGAAGTCAAGGAGGCTTGTTTCCCTGGCGTCGCTTTCGTTGCTGTCGCGGTTGTGGAAGGAGTTTGAGGGTCGTGTTGCTGCGGCAGCGCGAAACGAATTTCAATCGGGACGGTCGAAACCAGCACATGAACTACCAGACCTTGACCGCGGTGGGCCTCGCAGGGATCGGGTTGGTCGCGAGCGGCGCCGTTTCCTTCTTCACGCTGCGACGCGTTGAGCCCGGTACCCGACGTCAGGAAGCGGCCCGGTGGCTGGCGGCTTTCGGGCTGTTCCTCTGCACCTTCCTCGGGGCGACGGCCTTGGTGGGTGACGGGCAGATCTGGTTGCTGATGGCGCCGCTGGCAGGAATTGGCGTCTCGCTCGATGCCCTGCATCGGATCGGGGTGAGGGCGGGTGATTTTGCGGCTCACAGATCCGGCCAGCAGGGAAGTGAGGATGGCAGATGACCGCCTCTGTCGCCCCGCTGGGGCTGATTCGAACGGGGCGTCGGAACCCGGGCTGACGCCCGGGTCTACTCTCTTGCGCGCCTCCGGCGCTGGAGGCGACCTGCGGGGAGGGGCTCGTTCCGCTTGCCCGTGTTGTGGCTACCGAACCCTGTCGGAACGCGGGGTCTTTGAGCTTTGCCCGGTCTGTTGGTGGACAGATGATGGCCAGGACGACCCGCACGCGGATGAGGTGCGCGGCGGGCCGAATGGAAGCCTCAGCCTTTCGCAGGCGCGTCGGAACTTTCGGTGCATGGGGGCGAGTGAGGTTCGCTTCGCATCGATGGTCAGGAAGCCGAGGCCGGAGGACTCTTGAGTCTGGAGAGGGTAGGGACGAATGGCGAGCGTGCAGACATGGAGGGGAGCCTCACGCGGAGCCGCGGAGTTCGCCGAGGTCATGGACCCGGCCGTCCTCCCTCGATCCAGCGCGTGCCGAAGCCCCTCGTCGCTTGACCTTGCTCCCATAAAAAGGGGTCCCCCTCCGCGTCTCCGCGTCTCCGCGTGAGACTGTTCTCCCTGTCATCAGTGGCCCGCTTCGTTGCTTCACCAAAAATGCAAAGAACCCACGGGAATGCCCGTGGGTTCGGTGCTTTCGGCCCGTCAGGCCGACGGATGGGGCAGGACCTCAGTTCGCCTTGCCGAGGTTGGCGGGGCCGTTGACCTGCGAGTTCACCCGGAGGCGGAGGCCGTTGAGGCGGATGAAGCCGGTGGCGTCGTCCTGATTGTAGGCCTTGGTCGGGTCGGCCTCCATCGTGGCGATGTGCGGGTTGTAGAGCGAGACAGCGCTCTTGCGGCCGGCGACGCTGATGTTGCCCTTGTAGAGCTTCACGCGGACGGTGCCGGAGACGTTCTTCTGGCTCTCCTCGACGAGGGCCTGAAGCGCGAGGCGCTCGGGCGCGAACCAGAATCCGTAGTACACCAGCTCCGCGTACTTCGGGATGAGCGAGTCGCGCAGGTGCATGACCTCGCGATCCATGGTGAGGGACTCCACCTGCCGATGGGCGAAGTGGAGGATCGCGCCACCGGGGGTCTCGTAGACGCCACGGCTCTTCATGCCGACGAAGCGGTTCTCGACCATGTCGACGCGGCCGACACCGTGCTTGCCGCCGATCTTGTTGAGGACCTGCATGACGGCGAGCGGGCTGAGCTTCTTGCCGTTGACGGCCACGCAATCGCCGCGTTCGAAGTCGAGGGTGACGATCTCGGGCTTGTCCGGGGCGTCCTCGGGGAAGACGGAGAGGGTGGTGAAGTAATCGCGGTTCTTGGGGGCGCTGGCATCAAACCAGGGATCTTCCAGGATGCCGGCCTCGTAGGAGATGTGGAGGAGGTTCCGGTCCATGGAGAACGGCTTCTTGGCGGAAGCCTGGACGGGGATGCCCTTGGACTCGCAGTAGGCGATCATCTCGGCGCGGCCGGGGAACTGGGAACGGAAGCGCTCGTCACGCCAGGGAGCGATGATGTCGAGATTCGGGGCGAGGGCGGCGGTGGTGAGCTCGAAGCGGACCTGGTCATTGCCCTTGCCGGTGGCACCGTGGGCGATGGCGTCGGCGCCTTCGGCCTTGGCGATCTCGACCATGCGCTTGGCGATGAGCGGGCGCGCGATGGAGGTGCCGAGGAAGTACTGGCCCTCGTAGATGGCCCCGGCCCGGAGCATCGGGTAGATGAAGTCGCTGGCGAACTCCTCCTGGAGGTCGTCGATGTAGATCTTCGACGCGCCGGTCTTCTTGGCCTTCTTCTCAAGACCCTTGAGCTCTTCGGCCTGCCCGATGTTCGCGCAGAACGCGATCATCTCGGCGTCGTTGTAGGTTTCCTTGATCCACGAGAGCAGCACGGATGTGTCGAGGCCGCCCGAGTACGCGAGGACAATTTTCATTTTCGATGACGATGACGATGGCGGCCCCGGAATGGTTCCCGCGGCAGCACGGGGAGTGAGTCAACGCGAGGGGTGCCGGGCAGGGAAGGAGTTTTTTGGGTTGGGGGCACGCGGGGTGCAGGGGGAGGGTTCCCTCAGAGGCGCATGGGCAGGGGGGATTGGTTCACGCGGAGACGCGGAGGCGCGGAGCGGGGCTGTACTGGGGAGGAAGGCTTGGGGAGCGAGTCATGGCGAGGCGGGACATGGCGAGGTTTTTGGGGCGGTAGAGGAGTGGAGGTCGACTCCCGCAGAGGCGCGGAAGCGCATGGGCAGAAGGGGGTGGGGACCGGTAAGTTACACTGGCGTGTCGCATATGCGACACGCGGATGTAAATCGGGCGTTGGGGCGTTTGGGGTGACGCGCGGGGGCGGATTTACACTGGCGTGTCCCATATGCGACATGCGGATGTAAATCGGGCGTCGGGGCGTTTGGGGTGACGCGCGGGGGCGGATTTACACTGGCGTGTCGCATATGCGACACGCGGATGTAAATCGGGCGTTGGGGCGTTTGGAGTGACGCGCGGGGGCGGATTTACACTGGCGTGTCGCATATGCGACATGCGGATGCAAATCCGTGGCTTCGGTCGGAGGGCGACCGGGCACGAACGGGGGGCGAGTCGCTCACGGCCCGATGGCGCGGTAGAGGCGGTGGGGGAACTGGGCGGTGTCGGGGTCGTCGAACTGGAACTCGCCACCGCCGTTGGCTGGGACGGTGCCGAGTTCGATCCAGTCGGTGAGGTTGGTGGAGGCCTCGATACGATAGTTGACGAAGTTCGTGCCGAGGCCCAGGACGCGGTAGAGACCGTTGGTCAGGATGGGCCGGGGGGTGAGCACAATGGCGCCGTCGTCACGGATCAGGGAGACATCGTTGCCGGTACCGGTCTTGTAGCGGATGCGGTAGAGGCGCGTGGAGACATCGAAGAGCGAGCCTTCGTCGCGTCCGGCGAAGGTGCCGGTGATGGCGTCGAGACCATCGTTCTCGACGAAGAGGACGGACTGGCCGAATCCGATCCCCGTGGCTGTGGGTATCTGAAGGTTGGCGCTGCCGAGGTCGATGGCACCGGTGACGCGGATGCGGTCGTGCTGGGTGACCGGGGTGGGGCCGGTTGCCTGGATGCGAACGGTGACGTTCGGGGCGAGGCTGAGACCGTTGGGGAACCGGAGATCGCCCGTCGATTCGCCGCCTGGGGAGAGAAGGCCGCCGAGGAAACGGGCGCCGAGGATGGTGCCGGTGCCCTCGACGGTGCCGCCGGTGACGTCGAATCCGGCCTGGACGCCGATGGCTCCGCCGGTGGGGCGAAGGATTCCGGTGGAGTGGATGTAGGAAGCCGGGAGGTTCAGGGTCCCGGTGGCGGCTTCGATGGTGCCGGGGTTCTCGAAGTTGAGGTTCTGGAAGTAGCTGTTGCCGGTGGCGTTCAGCTTACGGACGGTTCCTTCATTGCGGAACGTGGGGACCTGGCCGGAGTAGCTGTAGAGCCAGCTGCCGTCGCCATGGATTTCGAGCAGGTTCGCGTTGGTGAAGCGGGAGCCTGCGGCCGACGGAGCGTAGGTGATCGTGCCGGCGAGCCAGCGGACGGTGCCGAGGTTGAGGACGTTCCACTCCTCGTTGGCTGAGACTCCTGAGCCCGAGATGTCGTAGCGACCGCCGGGTTCGATGACGAGCGATCCGTAGATGGAGGAGTTGGTGGTGGAGAGGAGGCCCTGGACGCGGTTGGTGCCCACGAGGGTGATTCCCTGCAGGACGAGATTGGAGATGGTCCCGCCCTGGAAGGTGGGGAGGAGGCGAAGGGTGCCGCCGGTGAGTTGGAGTCCCTGAGGCTGGACGGATCCCCCGAGCCAGAGGGAACCCGAATCAAAGACGGCCTTGCCGAGGCCCGTGATGGAAATGGGCGCCGAGTTGGTGAGGTTGCCGTTGGAGAAGGAAAGGGTGGCACCCAGCGCGATGTTGGCGGAACCAGTAAGCTGTCCGTCGATGCCCTGGAGGTTGAGTCGACCCTGGTCGATGACGATCTGCCCCGCGTTGTTGAACGCGAGATTGTTGAACGTCGACAGGCCCGGACCATTGAACTTGCGGACTGTTCCCTCGTTCCGGATCGAGGGCTTCGGGCCCGAATAGCTGTACACCCAGGTGGAGTCAGCGTGGATCTCCCAGACTCCCAGATTGGTCAGGGTTGAGTTGGCTCCGGTCACGTCGTAGCTGACCGTGCCCGCGAGCCAACGTAGGGTGCCGAGGTTGAGGATGTGCGAATCGTAGAAGAGCTTTCCGGAGCTACCGACGAGGTCGAGCCGACCGTTGGGAAGGATCACGTACCGTCCAAGGATTGCTGCGTTGCTCACCACGAGTGTCCCGGCGACCTGATTGGTCCCGTTGAGACGGATGCCTTCGAGCGTCAGGTTGGTGATCACGCCGCCCTGGAAGGTGGGGAGGAGGTGGAGGTTGCCGCCGACGAGCTGGAGGCCGGCGGGCTGGACGGTGCCGCCCAGCCAGAGGTTGCCTGATTCGAAGAGGGATTTGCCGGGCCCAGTGAAGGAGACGGGGGTGGAATTGGTGAGTGTCGCTGCGACAAAGGCGATCGTGGATCCCTGGGTCGTCTCGAAGGTGCCGCTGATCACTCCGTCGATGCTCTGGAAGTTGAGCCGGCCTTGGCTGACCTGGACCTGTCCCGCGTTCTCGAAGCCCAGGTTGCTGAGGGCTGTGATGCCAGCTCCCGAAGCCTTACGGATGGTTCCCTCGTTCCGGATCCGCGGTGTCGGACCGCTGTAGCTGTAGGCCCAGGTTCCGGATGGAGCGAGTTCCCAGAGTCCCAGGTTGGTGAACGTGGAGCCGGAGGCAGTGAAATCGTAACCGACGGTGCCTTCGGCCCAACGAAGCGTGCCGAGGTTCAGGATGTGGGAATCGTAGAGGAGCTTCTGGGCGTTTCCGATCAGTTCCAGCCGGCCATTGGGTTGGATGAGGTAACGGCCGGACAGTGGAGCGTTGCTGATGACGAGGAGGCCAGTGATCACGTTGGTCCCGGTGAGTTGGGTTCCCTGGAGCACGAGGTTGGTGATCGTGCCGTCCTGAAAGGAGGGAAGCAGCTTGAGGCTGCCTCCGGAGAGGCGCAGTCCGGTGGGTGGGGCTCCGCCGCCGAGCGTCAAGGTCCCGGAATCGAACGTGGCAAGACCGGAACCCGTGATGGATGCGGGCCCTGAGTTGGTGAGGCTGGATTGGGTGAAGGTCAGGCTTGCCCCGAGGGCCACTTCGCCCGTGCCTTCCAGTGATCCGACGATCCCCTGAAGGTTGAGCCGGCCCTTGTCGACGATGATCGAGCCGAGGTTGTCGAACGCCAGGTTGTTGAAGGTTGTGGTTCCAGTCCCGTTGAACTTTCGGATCGTGGCCTCGTTCTGGAACCGGGGCAGGGAACCGCTGTAGCCGTAGGTGAAGCTGGAGTCGGATTGGATCTCGAAGAGACCGCGGTTGGTGATGACGGAACCTGAGGCGGTGGAGTCGTAGGCGATGATCCCTTCGAGCCAGCGGATCGTGCCGAGGTTCAGGATCTGGGTCTCGAACAGCACCTTGGTGCTGTTGCCGGCGAAGTCGAGTCGCCCTCCGGCCTGGATGACGTACTTCCCTGCCAGGGGAGAATTGCTGAGGACAAGCTGTCCCGTGATCTGATTGGTGCCGGTGAGCCGGATTCCCTGCAGCGTGAGATCGGTGATCGATCCGCCCTGGAAGGTGGGGAGCAATTGGAGATTGCCGCCGACGAGTTGGAGTCCGGACGGTTGGGCTGCGCCCCCGAGCCAGAGATTGCCGGACTCGAACGTCGAGCGGCCGGGGCCAGAGAAACTGACCGGCGCTGAATTGGTGAGGGAACACTGGGAGAAGACGAGACGGGCGCCGCCGGCGACATTGGCCGATCCGCTGAGGGTGCCGGTGATGCCGGTCAGGGTCAGGACGCCCTGGTCGACGAGCAGCGTGCCGACGTTCTCGAACTGGAGGCCGTTGAAGGTGGTGGCGGCATTGCCGGCCACCTTATGCAAGGTGCCCTCGTTGCGGACGCGGGGTGCGGTACCGCTGTACCCGAAGGACCAGGTTTCCGAGTTGTGGATCTCGAACAGGGCGGCGTTGGTCAGCACGGATGTCGATCCGCTGGAGTCATAGAAGACGGTGCCCGCGAGCCAGCGGAGAGTGCCTTGATTCAGGATGCGCGAATCCAGGAATTGCTTCTGGGCGGAGCCGGAAAGGTCCAGTCGTGCTCCGGCTTCGATGGTCCAGTTGCCGCGGAGTCCGCCGGCCGAGAAGTCCAGCACGGCACCGGCGCGGATGCTTCCGGCCTGCGACACGTTCAGGACGCCCGCAGTCAGGCTCAGCGTGGGGTTGGAGCCCGGGCCGCCGAGGCTGAGGTTCGACACGGTCGTTGCCGAGTTGACCTGGACCGGGAACACGCCGGCTAGATCGATGACGGCGGTGTCGAGGGGGCCGGGAACCTGGGCGGGTTGCCAGTTGGTGGGTTGGCTCCACAGCCCCCCGGCTGGGTTCTTCCAGGTGATCGTTGCGGCGGAGGCTGCAAGGTTGGCGAGGACCAGCAGGAGGAAGAGCGAGGCAATACGGGCAGGATTCATCTTGGCAAGGCGACCCCATGACCGCCGAAAACAAGGGGAGACTGGTCCGTTCGGGGCGGGATTCCAGCGGGGAATGGCAGCGAGACGTACTCCATTGGGAGGATGATCAGCCTCTCAAATCCCGCCGAAGGCCCGGAGTCAGCGCGTACGTCCCAGCACCGCCTCGATCGGAGGAGCCGATTTGGGCGAGGCCTTCAGGAAATCCTGGCCGACGAAGGCGGCGACCGTGGAAGCGATCTGGGCCTGAAGGACCAGCGGCGTGTTGGTGCGTTCGCCCAGGGCGGGGGTATCGGGACCCATCACGGCGAACCACATGTAGGCCGAGTCGGCAATCTCGCGTCCATGGCTCTTCCAGGCGATGGGCGCCGGGCCACGGCCGTGGTCGACGGTGATGACGAAGGTTGTCTTGTCGCGGTACTGCGGGATCGACTGGCACAGCTCCCACAGGCCGGCGAGGGAGCGGTCGAACTCGACGGCGGCGCGAAGGTACCGTTCATACGCGCCTTCGTGGGCCCAGTCGTCGGTCTCGCCGTAGGACAGGTAGAAGGCGCGGGGCTTCAGTTCCTTGATGGCATGGCGGCCGGCGTAGGTGACGAACGTGTCGAGCAGGACGCCATTCCAGACGGTACGGCCGTGCTCGACCATCTCGGTCAGGGCGGGGGGAACCTTCATGCGGACGGTGCCGGGTGGGACGTCGAATCCGGTCCATATGGGAATCCGGGAGCGCGGCCCGTTAAGTATCCAGGGGAGGACGTCCCAATTCACCGCGGCGGCGACGCGTTCCCGGAAGCGGGGTTGGGTGTTCAACCACTCGAAGACGTTGGTGTTCGAGTTGAGGTTCTTGTCATTGCTGTTGATTGCGGGATCGGGGATGCCGGTAAGGAACTCGTTGTATCCGGGGTAGGAGAAGTTGTGGCCATTGGAGACCCGGACGGAGGAACCCTTGTCGCGGTTGCCCCAGATCTGACCGCGCTTGGCGAGCGTTCCCCAGAGGAAGGGAAACAGCGCCTCACGCCGAGCCTCGGGCGTCTCGCGCCAGAACTGCTGCCGGATGGCGTTCGTGTTCGAGATGTTGCCGTAGACCTTGCTGATCATCGGCTCTTCGACGCCCTGGAAGATCTCGTTCCAGCGGAGGCCATCGGTCGTGATCAGGATGACGTTCTCGGTATTGAGCCGGGGCGCCTTGGCCGGCTCGGCGTGGGAGGTGGCGCCCAGACCGAAGGCGGCGAGGAAACCGGAGAGGAATGAAAATGCCCGCAAACGCATCATGAGCTCCATGGAAGCGCCGGTCCCAAGGTTCCGCTAGGAAAAGTCCGGTGACAAATGGGGGATGTGGGGGCCGGCCCAAACGGGGCAAACGGTGAAAACCCCGGGGTGAAACCCCGGGGATCACGTGGAAGCGACAAAGAGCCCCGGACGGGGCGGCCGAGTGGTGGCATGAGGATTGGCTTCCGCGGAGGCGCGGCGCCGCGGAGTGGAACGGCTTCTCGTATAGGCGCAGAGAAGAACGATCGTCGCTGACGTCGCTCTCGTAGCTGTGAACATCCCCATCCCTTGGCGCCTTTGCGGCTTCGCGCGAAGCCCTCTCGGTAGTGTGGATGGTTCGCGCGAAGCCGCGAAGGAGTTGAACGGGGTGGCAACGTCCCCGTTGCCCTGTCTCGCATCCGCTTTGCGCGGCTCAATCTTTTCAGCCTTTCCTATAACTTCTGCTTGCATCGTACCCCCCCCCTCTGGTTCAAGTTGAGGTCAGATACCCGGCCAACTCTATACGTTCCACATTTTTGGGGGTGAAGGGAGTCGGTGTGGTGTCAGAGCGCCCAGCAATCATGAAGACTCCTGCCCTTTTCGTTCGCAGCAGACGAGGTAACGAGGCTGGTCCCCATGGTGGTCCTGTAGCCAAAGTCCACGACTCTCAGTGTCGCGTCACTTGGACGCCCCGTCGTCTGGTGCCGACCGCTATTGCCTTGGTGATTCTCTCCACGGCCTGCGTCGCGCAGGAGGTGCTGCAGAAGGCGGACTCGGACGCTCCAACGAAGCTCTCCGTCACTGCCCGCGCCGCCAACCATCGGATCCTCGAAAGCGTCACCACCGAACTCGCCGAGGATGGTTCCACCCGCTCGCGCACCAACTCCATCGTCGAGCTCGCCACGGGCCTGCATTACGTGGATGACAGCGGAAAATGGGCCGAAAGCGTCGAGGCCTTCGAGCTGGTTCCCGGTGCCGCTCGCGCCTGGCAGGCGCAGCATCGGGTGACGTTGGCCCATAACCCGAATACGCCCGCCGCAGTCCAGCATCGGCTGCCCGATGGAAGCCTCCTCTCCAGTCATGTCCACGGCGTGGGATGGTATGACACGGCCACAGGCGAGTCCGTCCTTCTGGCCGAGGTCACGGATTCCAAGGGCCTCCTCGTGGAAGACAACGTCATCGTCTATCCCGACGCCCTCCGAGGGGAGATCACGGCCGAACTCCGCTATACCTTCACCAAGTCTTCCTTCGAACAGGACATCATCCTGCGCGACGCCCCGCCACCGCCGGAGACCTATGGATTGTCGTCCAAGACTTCCCGGCTCGAAGTATGGACTGAGTTCGACGAACCGCTGGAACCCATGGTTCGCGGCGAGGAGTCGGATCCGACCGCATCCGCCCAGCCGCGCAAGGATGTGGAACTGGACTTCGGTTCCATGCGCATCGGGACGGGCCGCTACTTCCGCTGGGGCTCCGAGGACGAATCGCTGGGCCTGATGGTCTAAGAGTGTCAGCACCGCGACCACCGCGCAGGTGGAGATCCAGGGACCGGTGGCGTGGCTCGCCAGCCCCCTGCTCCCGGTGACCCTCACCGCCCGCGACGACTCGGGCTTCGGCGAGACGGCCCCGGGCCAGACGACCCCGTTGGTGCAGGCGGGCTATGCCGGATCAGGCCTGCGCTTCAACGGGCCTACAACCACGGTCTTGAACGGCTTGCGGGTCCGCAATCTGCGTCGCGGCCTGGAGTACGTCAGCGGGAGCGGACACGTGGTGCGGCACGCGCAGTTCGTGGATGTGGGCGAAGCCATCCGCCTCACCACGGGCACGACGGTCAACGTGCGCAACGCGTTGGTGGTGCGGGCACTGACCGGTGTGTTCGGTGGAACCGGAGCTTCCACCGCCGTGGTCGAACACCTGACCGTCAACGGGGCTGATCGCCTGGCCGTATCAGGCGTGTTTACTTCCCCGACCGCATTGACCCTGCGCAATTGCCTGATCAACGCCCTGACGAACACCCCGCCATCCTATACCGGTGGTTCGGACAACAGCGGCTCGACGGCCAACACCGTGACCTTCGCCTCCCAGCGTGGCGGTGCCCATTACCTCCCGGCGGGCAGTGTTCACCTGGATGCGGGCACGGCCACCGTCGATTCCACCCTCACGACCGAACTCCGCGAGATGACCACGGAACCGCCGCGCGAGTTGGTCGGCGAGATCGCCTTCAATACCACCCTGCGTCCGATCGCTGCCGTCGACATCGGTGTCCTGGACCGCGGCTACCACTACCCCCGCATCGACTATGCCGCGAGCGGCGTGACCCTGACCAACGCGGTGCTGACGCTGACCAACGGCGTGCGCCTGGCGACGTATGGGAGCGTCGGGATCAACCTGCGTTCCGGTGCCGTGGTGCGCAGCGGCGGTAGTCCCAACCGGATGAACTGGCTGACGCGTCTGGCGCTGGTGCAGGAGGGGACTACGGCGGATCCGTTGAATGCGCCAATCCTGTCCTCTCTCGGGGGCAGCACGGTGCCCCGTGCGGAACTGCGCTTCACCGGCGTCGGCGCAGCCGCGGAGGCCACGGGCCGAAAGCAGTTGCTCGCGATGTCCGGGAGCGTGGTCACCACCTGGACCATGAAGGACTGCGCTCTGTGGAATGTCTGGCACGGAGCGTACGCCTACACCCCTGGGCAGAGCGTCACCCTGGAGAACAATCGATGGCATCGCGCGTCGGTGGACTTCTTCCAGCCGAACTACTCCGGTTACCACCCGTTCACGCTGAACGCCTACAACAACCTGTGGGTCGCCGGTCTGGTGAAGCTGGGTTCCAGCTTCTCAGGCTACTGGACGCTGCGGGACAACCTGTTCGATGGAACCGCCAACCAGACGACCGGCTCCACGTTCTGGTCGGTCTCCGACAACGCCTATCGAAGCGCGAGCAGCTTCGGCGGCAGTGGCAACGTCACCCTGACGGTGTCCGAGCACCTCACCGGTCCGCTGGGTACCAACTACTACCCATCCGCCGGCAGTTCCTCCGGTGGGTTCACCAATCTGGTGGGAGCCGGCTACCGCACCGGAACCACCGCCGGTCTCTTCCATCACGTCATCGCCACCAATCTGGTGTCGATGGGCTCGGGCCCAGTTGGAATCGGCTTCCACTACCTCAAGACTTCCGCGGGTGGTGTTCCCTTGGACACCGACGGCGATGGCATCCCGGACTGGATGGAGGATGTGAATGGGGATGGGAGTACATCCGGGGCCCCCAGTTCCTGGACCAACTACACCTCCGCCAACGGCATCGTCACCGGCGGCCTCTCCCTCTTCAGCCCGCTCAAGTAGCCGAAGAACCCCTTTTGTTATGACCTTCCGACCTCGCTACCGGTTGCTTCGAGCCTTGCTCCTCCTCGTCTTCTCGGGCGGCTTGATCCTGCGGTCCGCCGGGCCGGGGCAATCGTGCCCTCTGGATTTTGGCGGCTTGCGCGCCCGTGTGAATAACGCCTCCGGACTCTGGCATGGCAATCTGCCCTTTGCGACGCCAACAGAACCGCTGAACACGACCAATTTGGCTTCCAAGTATCTTCGAACCACCTGGCGGTCGTTTGGAGCCGGGAGCTATTCCACAAACTGGACCCAGACGACCAACGTTACCCTTGGGTCAACGACCATTCACCCGGGGACGTTCTCCTTCGACGGTTCATGGGAGTTTGACTACAGCAAAACGCTGCAAATCAGCAACACGGGCGCCGCTCTACCCACGATTTTCGCGGGATTCGACAGGCGTGAGGTCAGCAAGACGGACAGCCGGCAATTTTGGAACTCGTCAGGGGACGATTGGTGTTGCCTCACATACGACTCGAGCACTCACGACGGTTTCAGCGCGGATTCGGCGGGCGACGGGTGGATGCTCGTGACAAACTCCTGGCATCTCGTCTTCCAGGAGCTGAACACCCCCGCATGGACCACCAACGCCAATTATTCCGTCTCTCCAGAGCCGCTGGATGACATCGAAATTGCTTCCGGAACTGTTTCCACAGTCCCTACGCAAAAGACTTGGACGGAGCTCTGGCTCCAGGACTGGACGGAGCCGTGGCATGACACGATCCCAACGGATGTGGAGCTTCTCGCGACTACCACCCAAACGTTGTCAGAACCCTACACCCGAGCCCAGTTTCGGGACTATCTGCTTGAGCAGTTGGATCCGGATCCCATGAGTGGATCTCAGGCGTTCCGCGAGGTTTCTGCTGCGTTTCAGATAGACGATGACGCCAGTGGTGGATCCGTGGAAGGCATCCGCGACCTTCAGGTCTTCGTCCTGGGAGTGAAGGATCGCAAGTACCGGGTTTGGTACTCGAAGGAGATCCTCCGCAAGACGGGTGAGGTGAGCAAGACGGAGGAGTACCAGACGATTGTTGGCCAGGGGATGGATACCGAGGCTCCTGCCTCGATTGCAGCCGAGCCTCCGCCAGCCGAGGGGGGCCGCATCACCTATCGCTACACGCGGGTGACAGAGGAAGGGGACGACTCTCCTGACAAGGGAGCTGGAGCGCCGGGTTCCATGGCGGTGAGTGGATTGCCTGATGCCGGCGGGATGGATGCTGGCGGGTGTTCGAGTTGCGGTTCTGGAATGGGCAACCTCACAGGCCATAGCGGGGTCGGATTCAAGACCTCGATGGGCTTCAGCGGCGGCGGGTTCGCCAGTGGTTCCATCGATTGGCAGATTTCCAAGCCCAAGGGTGGAAGCCTGGACAAGGGCAGCATCGGATTCCCTGCCCTCGGTGGCGGCAAGAACTGGATCGACGCCGGCAAGACCCACGTCCTCACCGACCAGGCCTTCGCCGCCGTGACCAACATTCCTGCCGGAGGCTTCGGCATCTCGCTCTACCGCAGTTCGGCGGTCGCCTCGACCAATGCCTCGGGTGTGACGTTGGTTTCGGGTGCGGTCGCAGACCTTGTGATCCGGGTGGAGCCGGAGGTGGCGGGTGTCCTGGATGGCCGCAAGATCCAGGTGACTGCAACTCCCGCCGGAGGCACCGCGCGGGTCACCTATTTCCGGGCGATCGACGGTCTTCCGGAAGGCGTCATAGAATGGGCGGTGACCCATCCTGGCAACACACTGGAATACCGCTGGCGTCAGGAGATGGCCTCCGACCTGTCCCGGACCTCCCGCATGGAATGGCGGTGGCCCGGGACGACGAATGTGGTTCGGACCGAGACTTCCCATTTTGTTCCGAGCCAGCGGGGCGAGGTGGTGCTGTGGCAGACTTCCGGAATGGGAGCGGAGACCCGGACCAATCTCTTCGAGTACCACGCCTTCACGGGATACCCCGAGAAGGACGGTCGCTTGAAGGTCGCCCAACAGTGGGATGGATCGTGGGTGGAGTTTGACTATGACGCGCAGGGACGGCAGGTCATCGAACGGCGGTCTTGGGATGATGGCGCGTACGGCGCAGCCACTGTGGTCCGACAGAAGACTCTGGGCTACGCACCCATCCCAGGTTCGGGCGACACTGGCCTTGCGGTTCACGAGAATTCCGTGCGGAGCGAAGTGGACCAGATTGGGACCCAGGTGGTGGCGGTCCGCTGGAGGGTCCACGGAAGCGATTTCGTTCGGGAGATCGAGGGAGCAAGCCCGACATCGGCCTGGAATGATCCAGCCAATCGAGTCACCACGACCTATCACCGTCCCACCGGTCATGCGCAGGCTGGCGAAGTGTGGAAGATCAGCCACGCCGATGGTCGCTTGAGCCTGATCACGCGCACCAGCTCCGGCACCACCAACACCGTCACGACCACCGAAGGCAAGCCCAACGCCGGCGGCACTGCGATCGTCGATGGCATCGCCAGCACGACCGTCCGGGGTGCCTTTGGAGAGACCCTGGCGCAGACCAATTTCGTCATCGCCAACAGCGTCCTGACGCCCACGGCCATCCTCGTTCATGAGAACTTCGACGAGTTCCGTCGGTATCGGCGACAGCGCTATCTGGATGGGACCTACGTTGATCGGGATTTCGCCTGCTGCGGCATTGACTCCAAGACCGACCGAGAAGGCGTGATCTCCACCCTCATCCGGGATCCGGCCCTGCGGGTGATCGGGCGGTACCGGCTTGGGATCCTGGAAACCAATCTGCTCGACCCGGCTGGAAACGTCCTCAGCGAGGTGCGCGTCGGGACCAACGGCACAGCCATGACGCTGGCGAGCCGTGGGTACGATTCCACCGGGACGCTTCGGGCGGAGACCAACGCCTTGGGCGGCATCACGCGATGGGGTTGGAGCTATGCCACCAACGGAGCCATCCTGCTGAGCCGCACGAATCCCGTGGGAGCGGTGCGGGTCGAGTTGTACGCCCGGGACGGACGGTTGCGCCAGATTGGGGGAAGCGAGCCGGCGCCGGTTCGATACGAGTACTACACCGACTATCGGGACGTGGGCCTCGGCTTCCCGGAGGAATTCGTGGTGGAGAAGGCGATCGCCTTGGATTCCAACGGCACGGATACCGCTGAGACAACCACGATCTTCAGGGACAGCCACGGTCAGGTGCGGATGATCCAGCGCGGGGCCTTGGCCGAGCACCTGGCTCGGTACAACCGCCTCGGGCAACGGGTGTGGGAGAAGGACGCCGACGGGGTGGTGAGCCTGTACCGGTACAACAGCCTGGGTGACTGGGAATACACGGCAACCGATGTCAATCCGGCCAACACCACCTTCGATGCGGACGGCAATCCCTCCATCGACCTCGCCAATGACCGGGTCGTCCAGAGGTTGCGCGACGTCACGACCTACCTCTCGCAGACGGTGGAGCGGACCCGCTGGTACGAACTGCCCGTTGCCGGTTCCTCGACCAGCACGAACCTGATCCGCGAGCACCTGCTCAAGATGGACGGGCTTCAGTCGTGGACGATCGAGCGCGGCTTGACCAGCAGCCGGCAGACCTCGTTCACCCCGGCCACCCAGACGAGGACGGAAACGGTCACAGCCCCCGACAACAGCTATCGGATCGACGTGTTTGTGGGTGGTCGCGCCATTTCGAGCACGGATTACGGTTCCAGCGGATCGCAGGTGGGGCGCGTCACCTACGCCTACGACCCGCATGGCCGGGTGTTCTCCGCCACCGATGCCCGGCAGGGAACAACCACCTTGGGCTACAATGGTGCTGATCTGGTGGCCACGCATACAGAGCCTGCGCCGGGGACTGGCGTGGGCGGCCCGGCGACGTCCATCACCTATGACGCAGCGCTCCGACCGGTGCAGTTGGTCCGGCCCGATGGGACGGTGGTCACCAACGAGTACTTCCCCTCCGGTCTGCTCAAGCGACTCACCGGGAGTCAGGTCCTGCCCACGGAGTTCGAGTACGATGCCCAGGGCCGGCAGACCGCCCTGATCTCGTGGCAGTCCTTCTCAGCCGGAACCGGCAAGGCGACCAACCGGTGGGAGTTCGATTCCGAACGGGGTTGGTTGGCCGCCCGGAGATTTCCCGATGGCAATGCCACCCGTTACGAGTACACGCCCGCCGGTCGGCTCCGGACCCAGATCTGGGCAAGGACGGGCGTCACAAACCGGCTGCGCTATGGCTTCCAGGAAGGAGGCGCCGCCCCGGCCACCGGTGACCTCCGGCGCATTGACTACGACGGGGAGGTGGACCTCGACGGGGCTGCGATCGGGCGCAACAGTCGGTTCGAGTACGATCGCCTGGGACGGTTGACCGCCGAGCAACAGGTCAGCGCCACCAACGGCGCCGTGCTGACGCGGGTGGAGTACCAGTTGAACGAGGCCGGCCAACGGACCAATGAGGTCTGGACCGCGGGTCCCCTCGCGAATCGGTCGGTAGCTCGGACCTACGACAGCGTCCGGCGCGTGACCAACCTGGTTGCCCGGCTCTCGGGCTCGCCGTTCCTGAACATTGGCTACGGCTACGACGCCGCCGGACGTCTGTCGTTGGTGCAGGATGGGACCCTGAGTGCGGCTTACTGCTACGAGCCCAACAGTGACCTGGCATCACAGATCCTCTTCAAGTCGGGGAGCACGGTGATCGCCAATACGACGCGGAAGTTCGATCGGCTGAACCGGATCCTGAGCCAGACGACGGCGGGTACCGCAACGAGTGGTGCCACGTTGCTGGGAGTCGATTACGACTACAACCACCTGGGCCAGCGTACGGAAGCGCGTTACCTCGACGGGACGTACTGGCGCTATGCCTACGACCGGCTCGGCCAGGTCACCTCGGCCCGGCACTTCTGGGCGGATGGCACGGCAGTTCTGGGACAACAGTTCAGCTACGGGTACGACGATTCCGGCAACCGGACCTCGGATGGACGGGGCGGCGATGCCCTCGGCCAGCTTCGGTTGACGACCTACGTCAACAGCGTGCTGGACCGCCCCACGTCCGTGACCAACCACCGCTACAGCGAGGTGCAGGGCGCGGCGCAGGCCACTGCGGCGGTGACGGTCAACGGGACCAGCACGGAGCGGCAGGGCGAGTACTTCCGCAAGGAGTTGACGACGTCGGGAACGCAGCCCGCCTGGCAGAACGTGGATGTGTCGGTCACAGGGGGAACCGCGATCACCGGAAGGAAGACCTACGTGCCTCCGCAGGCGGAGTCGATCGTCCATGACTCGGATGGAAACCTGACCGCGGATGGCCGGTGGGAGTTCGGCTGGGACGGGGAGAACCGTCTCGTGGACGTCCGCACCCGGGAGAATGCGTACACCAACGGCGTGCCCCGTCAGCGCGTCCGATTCGACTACGACGCCTCAGGCCGGGTTTTGGAACGACGGGAGTTTGTGTGGAGCGGCGGCACGTGGTCGGGGGTGCAGACCAATCGCTACCTGTACGACGGCTGGCAATGCATCGCGGAGTTCAGTGGAAGTGGAGCGACCCGACGGACGCACGTCTGGGGCCTCGACCTGTCCGAGAGCCGCCGCGGTGCCGGAGGCCTGGGCGGGTTGTTGTGGTTGAACACCGCCACCAACGGCAGCCACGTGGCGGCGTATGATGGGAACGGATCGGTGCTGGGACTGATCGGGACGACCGGCCAGGTGACCGCACGATACGAGTACGGTCCGTTCGGGGAATTGCTGCGGATGAGCGGCGATGCGCTGGCAGCGGACAATCCATGGCGCTGGGGAACCAAGCGGGTGGACCCGACCACGGACCTCGTGCATTACGAGTACCGGGTGTACAGCCCACGACTCGGACGATGGCTGAGCCGGGACCCGATCGGGGAAGCCGGCGGTAGGAACCTCTACGGATTCGCCGGGAACGACCCGGTCAACAGTCAGGATGTGTTGGGGTTGAGGGGGAGTGGCCTTATCGTCAATCGGCCGGTGTATGGTGCCGGCAACAGCGATCCGACGCTCGGCCCATCGAACGACGGGCAGATGAAGGGCCTGATGCGGAGCTTCGTGAAGTGCGCGTGCAGTGTCGTGGACGGCTTCTTCAAGGGGTTCGATGAGACCGTGGAGATGGTGAAAGGCCTCGGGGCCGGGATCTTGTCGTTTGGTAAGGATGCATACCACTCCTTGGCGGGTAGCGGCGAGTTGCGGGACGAAGCGATGCGGCGGAACCGGGAACGGTGGGAGAAGGTGGTTTCGGCGTTTCAGGATCTCGTGGAGATGTTCAGGAACCCCGAGCTGAAGAAGCTGATCGAGGCGTTCTTCCCGCCGGAGTTGCTGATCTTGCTGAAGGAGCCAATCGGTAGTCCGAAGTTCTGCGAGACGCTGGGGAAACTGGGCTTCAATGCGGTCCTGGACGCCCTGATGGCATTGGCGACGAGTGGGGCACTCTCTGCAATCCGAAAGGCGGCTGATAAGATCATGCAGGCTGGCGGGAAGCTGGGTGGGCCAGCCCTGGAAGCGGCCATGGAGGCCGCCGGCAAGCAAGCCAAGCAGTGTCTGAATTGCTTCGTGGCCGGAACCCTGGTGGCGACAGCCTGTGGGTTGGTGCCTATCGAGGATGTGCAGGCTGGCGACTGGGTGTGGGCCCGGGATGAGGTGACGGGTGAGGTGCGGTTGTGCGAGGTGGAGGAGACGTACCGCAACGAATCGCCGGTGATCGTGGAAGTGACCGCCGGCGGTGAGACGGTGGCGACGACGCCCGGGCATCCGTTCTGGGTTCTGGACCACGGTTGGAAAGATGCCGGCGAACTGGAGGTGGGCGATTGTCTGGTGAACCTGCGGGGCGAGTCGGTGGTGGTGGAGGATATCCGTCGACGCCCGGTCCCCGAGGCCGTATACAACTTCTCCGTCGCCGGCCTGCACACGTACTTCGTGGGGCAGGGCGGGATCTGGGTTCATAACGCCAGCGGGGCGGGATGTGCGGTTCCAGGGGGTGGTGGGAAGCCGGGGGCTTCCGCGCCGAGACCAGGAACATTGACGTACGATGCGGCTTCGAAGACTTGGACCTCAGCTGGGGGCTTGGTTTACGGACAAGGGTCCATCCATGGAAATCGCGTGCTACATGTTCTTGACCATCTGACCCCTCGCCCTGGCAAGCCGACCCACACGCTCTTCAACGTCCAGCGTAACGAATTGCTTGGACTTCTTGACGAGGCTTGGGCTAACCGAGGGTCTTATACGATCCATAACTCGGGCAACTGGAACTACCGAATCGATACAGGAAGGCCTATCGGGTTAGGCGGCGAGACTGCTGTGAACATCTCAGTGCTTCCGGGGACGAGTGAAATCATCACCGCCTTCCCTGTTCGATGAACAACACACCAAAAGGCAGTGTCTGCTGTCCAGGCTGTGGACAGGGCTGGCTGGTTCATGTTCGCGTCCCACAGCTCGGCAAAGAACTTTTCGTATGCGAGGAGTGCGAAACAACCTGGCTGAGGCGGGAAGATATCGGCGTTCAGCAGCCGCTCAGTCTTGTGAGTTTCATGAGGGGAAATGGGCTAAAAGGGGTTTGGAGCGAGCTGGAGCGGGTAACGAGTAGTTGAGAGGGGCAATGGGGTCCATCCGGCGTCAAAGGTAGGCGAACATAGCCATCCTCAAGTTGCCCAGGACGTCCCTCAGGGCCAGTTGACCAAGAATTCCACTTCAAACAGCCCGCACGAACTCGAACTGCGATGGAGCGAACCCGCGGCGTTCTAGTCGGCTCGGCGGGGGCGGAAGAGGCGTGTGTGGAAGAAAGGGGCAATGGGGTCAGATCTGTCCATTTGGTTCTGCTTCTAAAACTCCCTATTTTTCAGCAGGGGTATCACGACCCGATTTTCCGGTATTTTCCCAACGCCTTATGATCTCTCCGAGCCGGCCCCCTAACCTCCCCAGTCGCCTTGGCAGTCGGCGGTCCTCATCACCACGAGGGCTGCCACCCGTGCCCCCTCAGTCACCGACCGGTTTCCTCCGTTTCTGACTTCCACCCAGGCTGAGATCATCCAATCCCCTCGGCTTTTACCCAACTGCCGGCCTTGCCGGGCCTGCTGGCCTCCCACACGGCGCGGCGGATCCATCGCTTGATGTTGCAGGCCGCCACAGTGAAGTAGTTCCCCAGGCTCACCCGCTCCAGTCCCCGAAAGCGTGTGCGCCTCATCCCGTGAGCCCTCACCAGTTCACTGTGGGTTCCTTCGATCGCATTGCGCTTCTTCATCCGCTCCTTGAAGCCTGCCTCCTTCTGCTCCTTCCGGCGCTTCTGCAGTTCCGTGTGGTGCTCGCCCACCACCAGGCTTCGATACTTCTGTCCGGGCCCCAGACACCGATCCTTCATCGGACATTCCCGACAAAGACCCTGGTTCCATTCAAAGCGGTACTGAACACCCGGTGCCTTCTCTCCATCCAGTCGGCTGCACTGGGTGTTTTCCACGCCGGCAGGACAGGTCGCCTTGCGCTCTTCGACCTGCACGTCGAAGTCCTCCGCCGAGTAGGACTCCGGGCGCCTCTTCAACGCCGCTTGCGCCGGCCCCATGAGCTCCACTCCCTCTGCCTTGGCTTGGGCCAGCTTCTCCGCCGACACATACGCTCCGTCGACATAGAGCACCGGCGGAGTGGCAAGCCCCATGGACGCCTGCTCGCTGGCCATCTCCCGTGCCCCCGCTTCGTCGCTCCCGTGCGCCTGCTGGGTGACCACTCCCACCACGAAGCCTGCCGTGGGTTCGCCGGGTTGCAGCGGGCGCTCCTCCGCCGACTCGGCGATCTGAACCTTGTAGCCGACATGCTCGATCTGCTGCTTCCCCGCTCCCTTCACGCTGTAGGTGGCGTCCGGATCGTGTGGATTCTGGATCCGCCCGCTGCCCAGTTCCCCCTTGCCCCGGGGCCGAACCGACTGGTCGGCTTCCAGCACGAACTGCTGCCCGAAGACCTCGATGAGCTGTTGGACATGCTCGCCCTTCAAGAGCGCATCCCGTTCGCGCGCCCAGGCCACCAACTTCTGGGCGTCCTTGCCGGCTTCGAGCAGCTTGTTGACGAGCACATCGTGACTGGATCGGTAGTCGAGCTTGTTCTCCACGTACCGCTCCCACCATGTCGTCCAGTCGGCCGGGCATTGCGCCAGTGGCACTGCCGGCGCGATCTCCTGCAAGGCCAGTCGAAGCGACTCGCGTACACATTCAACGCGGCTCATCCGGCTGACCAGGCCCAGGACGTGGGTGGAATCCATGCGCTGGTTGGTGCGACGCTTGACCAAGCCTGCATCGATCAGTCCGTCGAGGATCGCCTTGAACCCGACCGCGGCAAGGTCGTGCTCCTCGAGTCGGTCCCGAAATCGGGTGAGGGTGGTGGGATGGAAGAGTGGGTCTCCCAGCTGGCGGTTGAGGGCGAAGTTCCAGCCTGCGTGATAGCGAAGCATGTCGATGGCCTGGCGGTCCGGGACACCCTCGAGGTACTGCAGGAGGCAAACACCCAGGAGGACGACTGGTTCGATGGCCGTGCGTCCCGAGCTCTTGGAATAGGCTACCTCGACCTGAGCCCGGGCGGCGACGATTCGCGGGAAGACCAGCTTGGCGAAAAGGCGGTAGCGATCGGTTTCCGGGAAGAGGGAGGAAGAGACGGAGGAAAGGGAAAAGAGGGAGCCTTGGGTGGAGAAGGAGGGCAGACTCATTGGAAAACTTGGAGAGGAGAGTATCGCTACCCCATGGGGTAGCGCAATGATTATGCAAGCCAACTACCCGATGAAGGTGCAGGTGATCCGGTCGAAGAAGCAGCCGCCACGCTTCTATGTGAACATCCCACTGCCGCTGGCGGCAGCGTTGGGGATCGAGGGTGGCGAGGAAGTGCACTGGCAGCTGCTGAACCGGACGGACCTCCGGCTCAAGCGCCCGACCGCCCGGCCAGTCGACTCGGACAAAAGTGCGGATTAGCGGGCGATTCTGGTTTTTCAGCAGAACCTCCATTTGACAATTGATCGAGGAGGGCGGCAACGAAGGCCTGCATTTCAGGGTTGTTCGGTGCCCTCTTCCAGAACCTGCGGATGCCTTGGGCCGCGGCGGCGTAGCTGACTCCCGGCTCCCTCTCGGCCACCTCGCCCAGTCGCCACCCAAGATGTCGCGTCGCGACGGCCAGCAGGCCGTCCCGACCCCAGTCTCCGTGCCGAAGGATCATGTCCTCCCATTCCCGGCCCAGAATGTCTTCGGCAGCCTTCACCCTCGCGTCGCACTCGGGGCGGGCAGCCACCTTGCCACGTCGCACCGGTGTCTGTTCCTGGCGATCCCCTCCGGCCTCCTTCAACACCCGCAACGACTCCTCTTCCTTCCCCAGGATCACGCCCCCGACCAATCGTTCCCACGGACTCTCGACCACCCCTTGGTGCCCCACACAGCGGGGATTCTTGGTTGTCGTTGTCCACGTGGGCTCACGCAAAGGCGCCAAGACGCAAAGGGGGAAGGGCGGAGGCGGATCCCGCAAGGGCCTGGCGATCTTTGCGTCTTGAGCGAAGCGGGCGTGGGAAAATGTCATCGCCGAGCTGGAATTCCGCTGATTCTGCCGGTTTGAAATCCGGCATCAGTGGCGTCTTCTTGGCGGCGTCTTCTTCCTCCTGAGGCGTCAGCCCTTCTTGCTTCTTCTCCGTCTTCTTCCCGTCTCCGCGTCGGTTCGCTTCCCCTGGCCGCGTCCCGTCTTCTTGCGGCCTGTGGCTCGCTCCCGGTCCCTGATCAAGTGCCTCTGCTGCAATCACCCGTTCTCCCCGGGGCCCCGCAACCGCACCCGTCAGCTCTACTGCCCCAAGCCCGCCTGTCGCGTGGCCAGCAAGGCGGCGGCTCAGGCCAAGTGGGTCGCAAAGCCCGCCAACCGCGACTACTTCAAGGGCACCCACCACGTCGATCGTGTCCGCCGGTGGCGCGAAGCCAATCCCGGCTACTCCAAGCGATCCTCAGCCCGGAAAGCTCCCTCTCCTGAGCCTCAAAACCCTGTCCATCAGGATCCTCCAGCCGCTCCGCTACAAGATCCACTCCCGGTGCCGTTACAAGATCTCGTGCCCCCGTTACAAGATCTCGTGATTTCGTATCCAGCTGTCGTCGTGGGCCTTATCGCCCTCCAAGCCGGCTCGGCGTTACAAGATGACATCCACCAGCACCTGCATCGTGTGGCATCCAAGGGAGCGGAATTCCTCCGGCAGTACGCCGGGCGCTTTCCGCCTCCATCATGAATGAACACAAACTCCTCCTCCGGCCCGAACGGCTCCGTGAGGTCCCTCCCCGTTTCAGTTGGTGCGATCAACGTCTCTTCCGCTCCGGGATCACTTCCCGCTGTGGATCCGACGCCATGGCCCTGTACCTCTTCCTCCTCACCGTCGCCGACTCACGCGGCCTCAGCTACTACTCCGACGCCAGCATCGGTCGCTCCCTGCGCCTGGATTCCGTCGCCCTCTCGGCGGCACGCGCTGAGCTCCTTGGAGCAGATCTCATCGCGTATCGTCGTCCCCATTATCAGGTCCTGAGCCTCCCCGATTCTTCCACTCCGCCTCCCTCGCAGCGTCTGGGCGAGGTCGCCTCCGTCGGGGACATCCTTCGTCGCGTCTTCAGCGCGGGAGGTGCCCAGTGATCGACTTCCAGACCTTCTGCAAGCTGCGCCAACTCCACGACGTCGATCGACTGTCGATCACCCAGATCGCCACCGAACTCGGTCTCCATCGCGAGACCGTCTCCAAGTGGATCTCGCGTCCCAAGTACGAGCAGCGGGGCTCCGAGCATCCTCGCGCCAGCAAGCTCGATCCCTTCAAGGGCTCCATCAGCCGGCTCCTGGAGCGTCACAACTATAGCGCCAGCCAGGTCCTCGGGCTCATCCGCGAGGAAGGCTACAGGGGCGGCTCCAGTATCCTTCGTTCCTATGTCGCGCGGGTCCGCCCCAGGACCCGGCAGGCCTTCCTTCGCCTTCAGTTCATCCCGGGTCAGGCGGCACAGGTGGACTGGGGATCGGCAGGCTACCTGCAGGTCGGCAACACCCGCTGCCGCCTCTCCTTCTTCGTCATGGTGCTGTGCCACAGCCGTCGGATGTATGTCGAATTCACCCTGCGCGAGTCCCAGGAACACTTCCTGGCCGCGCATCACAACGCCTTCGTCTTCTTCCAGGGCGTACCCAACGAACTGATCGTCGACAATTGCAAGGTCGCCGTCCTCCACCACCGTCGTGGGGAGGAGCCTGCCTTCAATCCGCGTTACCTCGACTTCGTCCGTCACCACGGCTGCCGTCTGCGGGCCTGCAACCCTCTCTCACCCCACGAAAAGGGCCGCGTCGAGCGCGCCGTCGGCTACGTCAAACGCAACTTCCTGGCCGGACGCGAACTCGGCTCCCTCGACGCCATCAACGCCGAGGCGCGGCTGTGGATGAACACCGTGGCCAACGTCCGCGTGCATGGGGATACAGGCAAGACACCCGATGCCCTCTTTGCAGAGGAAAACCTCCGCCCCCTCCACCTCAACGCCTACGACACGGCCACCATCCACCCACTGCGATCCGACCGGACCTGTCGAGTGCGCTTTGATTCCAACACCTATTCCGTTCCGGCCACCAACGCGCGGCAACTGCTAACGCTGAAGGCGTCCACGGACCGGATCGTGATCCTCAACGGCGACCAGGTCGTCGCGGATCACCCGCGTTCCTACGAACGGCGTCGGGACTTCGAAATCCGGGGACACATCGAGCCGTTGCTGCACCAACGGATGCGGGCCCATCGCCAACGACAATTGGTGCGTTTCCTGACCTTCGGTCCGGCAGCCCAACGCTACTGGGAGCAATTGCAGCAACGCCGGCCCGACGCCCTCACCCAGGTCCAGCGCATCGTCGCGCTGAGCGAGTCCCACGGGGTGGACCTCATCTCCCGATTGCTCGAGGACCTCCTCGAACTGGAGGCCTTCGGTGCCGACTACATCGCCAACCTCGCCACCCAGCGACAGCGCATCTCCCAGGAATGTGGAGCCCTGCATCTCACCCGTTCCAGCGACCTGCTGGATCTCGAAGTCCCCGCACCCGACCTCTCCCTCTACGACCAACCATGAAAAAGGACATCCTCAACGAGCACCTCGACTACCTCCGTCTGGAATACATCCAGAAGGAGCATCGCTCCCTCGCCCAGCAGGCGGCACGAGAACAGTGGTCCCACGGGGAATACCTCAACCGCCTCATCGAGGGCGAGGTGGGCCAGAGGCGGCAGAAGGCGCTGGAACAGCGGTTGCGCCGGGCACGATTCCCGTTTCGCAAGACGCTTGAGCAGTACCAGTGGACGTGGCCGCGGAAGATCAACCAGATGGCGGTGCGCGAACTCTTCAACCTGAAGTTCATGGAGACCCACACCAACGTGGTGTTCATGGGATCGGTTGGACTGGGCAAGACGCATCTGGCGGTGGCGCTGGGACTGGAGGCATGCCAGGCGGGACGGACGGTGCTGTATGCCTCGGCCATCCATGTGATCAACGAGCTGCTGGTGGCGCAGAAGACCCACCGCTTGCG
This sequence comes from Limisphaerales bacterium, assembly GCA_965284395.1. GTDB lineage: Bacteria > Verrucomicrobiota > Verrucomicrobiia > Limisphaerales > UBA9464 > UBA6176. The sequence continues at coordinate 5,231,358 of OZ260084.1, forward strand.
CAAGACGATCCGCAAGTATGCCGGGATCGACCTGTTGATCCTGGACGAGATCGGCTACCTGCCGATCGACAAGGCGGGGGCGGACCTGCTGTATCAGGTGCTGGCCGAGCGGTACGAGAAGGCGTCGACGGTGCTGACGACGAACCGCGCGTACAAGGAGTGGGCGCACATCTTCAACAACGACGCGACGATGACGGCCGCGTTGCTGGACCGCTTGCTGCACCACGTGGAAACGATCCTGATCGAGGGCCGGAGCTACCGCAGCCGGGAGCACACCGAAACGCCGTAGACCACCAAGACAACCGGATCGCAAGGCCGCCCGGGATCATCCCAGGCGGCCGTTTTCATGCCCCGATACCCCCACGGATTTCAAACCGGCAGGTTTTGCCGGTTTTCACGCAGGCGCTGACAGGGAAAAGCCAGACTGCAGCATGAGGCAGGGGCAAAGGGGCGGGCCAACGGGGGCAGATCTGTCCATTTGCCAAATCGTCCGGGGGCCCAAAAACGCCGCAAACCGAATGGTCTCGACCGTGGCAGCACGTCGCTAACTTGACCTGATTTCCAATCTTCGGTTCGAGCGGTGACTGAGTAGGGGGCCCTCGAGTGCGTGACGCACGCGGCGGCGCACGGGATCCGTAGCTCCGTGGGCATGCTTCTCGTTCAAATGTCAAACGGACAGATCTGACCCCTTTGCCCCCTTCACGCTGAAGCGATGGTCCACGCTGACGATGTTCCTGAAGGTGCCCGGGGCTCCGATCGACAACAATGAGGCCGAGAGGTTGCTCAAGAACGCGATCCTGCATCGCAAGAACAGCCTCCACTACCGGACGCAGAGGGGAGCGGACGTCGGGGACACGTTCATGACGGTGATCGAGACCTGCCGCGCGAACGGGGTGAACCCATTCGACTACATGATGGCGGTAGTCAGGAACCCGGAAGCAGTCCTGGCGGACCCGGGCAGGTGGATGCCGTGGAACTACGAACAGGCCACGGCCGGTGAATCCGGAGACCCGCCAACACCTCAGCAACCCTGAAGAGGCGGGGGGCCTGTAGGCCGCGCTAACGCCGAAAACTCAACCGGCAAGCGCGCAGCGCACGCTTACCGAAGGGACACGTTCCACTTCAAGGACGTTCACGGTGGGTGCCTGGACAGGTGCTGCCTCCACAAACCTTAGGCGCTGGGAGACCTGCTTCGCACGGCGCGGTTGCCGCTCCGTACCCCTGACCGCGCGATCCTGACGAATCCAGCCGGCGAAAGTTGGATACTTCACACCGACGTGGGCGGCGAAAGCGACTCCGGTCATGCCACTGGTGGCGAATTCGGCGAGGATTGCTGATCGTTGGGCGGCGGGCATCCGAACCCGTCCGTTTTGGTCGACCGGCAACAGCCGGGCTCCCGTCTGCATGGGCTTCATCAACCCAACCCTACCGCATTTCCCCGCTCATCAACCAGTGGTGCTCGGCGTGACGCTTACCGACAATGGGCGTCCGCAGCATTTCCCAGAGCCTGCCACTTCCAGGTAAAGCTCATCGGCCGAACACAGTTACCCGACCCTCCAGTGGGATCAATTAGTCCTAATCACCCAAGAATTAGAATAAGCCTCGTGCACCATTCCATTAACTTCAATTTCTGGCAGCGAAATACTGATATAGTCTTCGCCAGACTTTTTAAGGGTCCTTACAATATACTCCCGCCCAAGCAAATCAGTGCACCTCCCAGCTCTTAGCCAGCGCCCCCATGTCCACTCACTGAGTGCCGCCCGAGTTAGGTCAGAATCGGCTGTGCCTCGACCAAGATAGTCAACAACTCCAGCCGTATTAACGTACCCATCAGGATCAGGCATTACCACGCCATCACTTAGCAGAATGGTGCAGAGCCACCTTACCGTCAATAACTCGTTTGTTCGCTTAAACGGAACCTTCATAGGCCGGGGAGCAACGCAACCGAGGAGCAAGGAGCACAGAAGTAAGAAGGATAACACCTGCACTTTCCCGCTCAGTTTGCGCGCCAGAAGCAAGCAGCTGTGACTATCGCATTTATATAGTTGCATAGTTCACTTTAAGAATGGATCAATTGGATACATAGGGGAGATATCCCTCTCAGGATGGTTGCCGAGTTCACACGAGAATCTGAAGCAGCAACCACTTTCTTGAAGCTTTTCATTCAGAATATCAGCTACTGATCGGTGTTACCGCCCCAATTAGGGGCTCATCAATGCTGGGGTGATTTCTCATAGCGCCGGGCTGATCTAGGCGCTCAGGAGTGTTCGCGTGGATAGGGGGTTGGCATGGGTAGTGTCATGACGCCTTGGTACCTCAGCGCATGTAGGCACGCATCAGGGGGCGCAGCTTGACGATCCCGGCCGTCCATTCCCAGCCGTGCGTCACCGCATCGCTCAACCAGCGAACAAACTGACTACTCCATCGGGTCAACTGGCGCAGCGTCTCTACCCATGGCGAAACGGTTGTGCCCCGCTCAGCGGCCAGTCGCTTGCGTGCCGCCAGCGCCGCTCGGTACTTGTCTTCGACCTTCTCGTCACGAATCCCCTCCTGCTCATCCAGTCTGTGGCTGACCAGCAGCAGGAGATTGTGTGTCAGGCAGAGGAACTCGTTCTGTACCTGCGCCGGGATTGGCCCCGTCCCCCACGCCTTGGCTTCGCCCAGCAGATTCTCGCAGACGTCAAAGAACTTCTCGATATCCCAGCGGAGTCGATAGAGCTGAGCGATCACGCCTGGAGCCAGATGGAACTCGGAGGTGAGGAACTCGTGGACTTCCATGGTCTCGGGATCCCGGTAGGTCACCCGCCGAAATTCGCCGTTTGTCCCAAAGCGCACCCGTTCGTCCTTGATGACGCCGTCATTGCGTCGATCGTTCCTGTCCCATTGCAGTTCTCGCGCCTCTGTGATCACCAGGTTGTCCTTCATGCGGGTAATGACCGTGGCACCGGCCTTGATCTTGGCGGCGCGAAGGAACCCGAAGTCCACGGCAACGGGATCGATTACCAGGATGGTCCCCTTTGCACCGGGGCTCCAGAGGAACTCGCTCCACGGTCTTGCTTTCACAGCGGCCCATTCGTGCTCGTGGCCAGAGGTCTGAGCCAGAACCCGGGCTGCACCGGTGCGCAGATGACGCAAGAAGATGCCGGTCACCGTGTCAGGGACCTCCAGGCGGCCGGATGAAACGACCTCCTTGGGCTCGTGGGACGCGCGGCGCACATCGTGACCGTCGATGGCAAGGATGTCGCGACCGGCCAGTTCTGGGAAACAGGCGAACCGGTCCTTGTTGGCCACAATGGTGCGGGAGAGACAAGCGTTGAGCTCATGGATCGGTGTTACCGCCCCAATTAGGGGCTCATCAATGCTGGGGTGATTTCTCATAGCGCCGGGCTGATCTAGGCGCTCAGGAGTGTCCGCGCGGATAGGGGGTTGGCATGGGTAGTGCGATGACACCTTGGTGCCTCAGCGCATGTAGGCACGCATCAGGGGGCGCAGCTTGACGATCCCGGCCGTCCATTCCCAGCCGTGCGTCACCGCATCGCTCAACCAGCGAACAAACTGACTACTCCATCGGGTCAACTGGCGCAGCGTCTCTACCCATGGCGAAACGGTTGTGCCCCGCTCAGCGGCCAGTCGCTTGCGTGCCGCCAGCGCCGCTCGGTACTTGTCTTCGACCTTCTCGTCACGAATCCCCTCCTGCTCATCCAGTCTGTGGCTGACCAGCAGCAGGAGATTGTGTGTCAGGCAGAGGAACTCGTTCTGTACCTGCGCCGGGATTGGCCCCGTCCCCCACGCCTTGGCTTCGCCCAGCAGATTCTCGCAGACGTCAAAGAACTTCTCGATATCCCAGCGGAGTCGATAGAGCTGAGCGATCACGCCTGGAGCCAGATGGAACTCGGAGGTGAGGAACTCGTGGACTTCCATGGTCTCGGGATCCCGGTAGGTCACCCGCCGAAATTCGCCGTTTGTCCCAAAGCGCACCCGTTCGTCCTTGATGACGCCGTCATTGCGTCGATCGTTCCTGTCCCATTGCAGTTCTCGCGCCTCTGTGATCACCAGGTTGTCCTTCATGCGGGTAATGACCGTGGCACCGGCCTTGATCTTGGCGGCGCGAAGGAACCCGAAGTCCACGGCAACGGGATCGATTACCAGGATGGTCCCCTTTGCACCGGGGCTCCAGAGGAACTCGCTCCACGGTCTTGCTTTCACAGCGGCCCATTCGTGCTCGTGGCCAGAGGTCTGAGCCAGAACCCGGGCTGCACCGGTGCGCAGATGACGCAAGAAGATGCCGGTCACCGTGTCAGGGACCTCGAGGCGGCCGGACGAAACGACCTCCTTGGGCTCGTGGGACGCGCGGCGCACATCGTGACCGTCGATGGCAAGGATGTCGCGACCGGCCAGTTCTGGGAAACAGGCGAAGCGGTCCTTGCTGGCCACAATGGTGAGGGAGAGCCGGGCGTTGAGCTCATGAAGGAGGGAGAGGCGCCTTGAACTGCTCACGGCGCCGAAATAAGCGCGAAGCGAGACATCGGAGATGTCGCACTGCCGGACCGATTGCAGGAAGGCCCGGCCTGAAGGGCAACGGGTCAGGATGCGCCGGATGCCGAGGGAGATGAACTCGGAATCAGAGAAGTCGAGCTTGGGCATGTGGTTGTCGAGGGACTCGACGAGACTGAGGGCGGGGTGGAGCAAGACATCCGTAACCGGGTGGATCATAGACCGGACAAGTATAGGAAATGATGCGGCGGGTTCACTCAGAATCCGAGAGGAGCGGGCGAAACGTTGCATGTGGCTGGAACGCGCCCTGTTGCCCTATAGCGGGTCTTGATGCCTGAGGGTGATCACTCAAGGGGTTGGGCATTAGAACGTCGTGGCAGGCTGTTTCCGGCTCAGCAAAAGGCCTTCTCGCTAAGGTTGAGGCCGACCTCCAACCTCAAGGGCGCGACTGAATCGGCTCCGTGGCGAATGAAATAGGCCGGCATAACAACAGAATGGCCTCACCATCACCTTTCAACGGGCGGGGACAATCCCCTGTCCACGGGCTTCTTGGCGTGCCCTAAGCGCGAAGAGGTGCTGACCTAGCCAATGCTATAGTCGAATTTCATCCTATTGATCGGGTAACACCGATCAGCTCATGAAGGAGGGCGAGGCGCCGCGGACTGCTCACAGCGCCGAAGTAGGCGCGAAGGGAAACATCGGAGATGTCGCACTGCCGGACCGATTGCAGGAAGGCCCGGCCGGAAGGGCAACGGGTCAGGATACGCCGGATGCCGAGGGAGATGAACTCGGAATCAGAGAAGTCGAGCTTGGGCATGTGGTTGTCGAGGGACTCGACGAGACTGAGGGCGGGGTGGAGCAAGACATCCGTAACCGGGTGGATCATAGACCGGACAAGTATAGGAAATGATGCGGCGGGTTCACTCAGAATCCGAGAGGAGTGGGTGAAAAGTTGCATGTGGCTGGAACGCGCCCTGTTGCCCTATAGCGGGTCTTGATGCCTGAGGGTGGTCACTCAAGGGGTTGAGCATTAGAACGGCGTGGCAGGCTGTTTCCGGCTCAGCAAGAGGCCTTCTCGCTAAGGTTGAGGCCGACCTCCAGCCTCAAGGGCGCGACTGAATCGGCTCCGTGGCGAATGAAATAGGCCGGCATAACAACAGAATGGCCTCACCATCACCTTTCAACGGGCGGGGACAATCCCTTGTCCACGGGCTTCTTGGCGTGCCCTAAGCGCGAACAGGTGCTGACCTATCCAATGCTATAGTCGAATCTCATCCTATTGATCGGGTAACACCGATCCAGCTACTAGCCCGCAATTTACTTGCCTTAGGCCATAAGTGCCATTGAACAGGGCAAAATCCCGTTCAGTTGAGCTCCTGCTTGGGGCGCCAAAGTTGAATTGATAAGATGCCCACCTCTCGACCTTATCGAATCGCTTCCATAGTATAATCCACTCTCTTTTCAACAGCGCCTGCTTGTTGCACACGTCTGGGGCTTTAACAAGCTTTTCCAAGCCGAGTTCGATTCTAAAAAGGAGAGATGACTCTCTCCAAGGTATGCCAAAACCTCGTCTTTCTCATCATCACGTTCCCAGTTACTGATTAGTGAGCGGCTTACGCTACATTTTTCTGGACTCTGTCGTCAACCCTCGGGAGTCTGGGGTCATGGCGAAAGTTGATGGCCGGGGATTGGATCACCGCACTTTGGAGCATCTACGGAAGCTGGCTGTGCGAAGGGTGATTGAGGACGGGGAAGCTCCCAGCACGGTCATCACCTCAATGGGGTTGTGCCGGACGAGCATTTATCGGTGGTTGCGAGAGTTCAGATCGGGCGGAATGGAGGCGTTGGCCGAGAAGATTTCGAAGGGGCCAGCACCCAAACTCGACGATAAGCAGCGCGACCAAGTGAGATCATGGATTCTGGGTCGTGACCCCAGGCAGTACGGATTCGATTTTGGGCTTTGGACAAGGTCCATCGTGCAGACACTGATTCAGGATAAATTTGGGATTAGCCTCTGCCTGGCATCCGTTGGACGTCTTCTGGCAATGCTCGACATCACGCCCCAGAAGCCACTTCGTCGTGCCTATGAGCGTGATCCACAAGCGGTCTCGGCATGGCAGAATGAGGTCTACCCACAGATCAAAGCCCGCGCCCGCCGTCAGAAGGCGGAGATCTTCTTTTTGGATGAAGCGTAACCGTCCGGCGGACCCGTGTGAGGCCTGCGGCGGTTGAGTTCGAGGTGGACGGTTGCTTGGCCCCAGTTTGGCGGCGTGCCCTTCAGGCAGGGGGTGGTGCGGATGCGGCGGCCTTGGCCCGGGCATCACGCCAGCCGCGGGGCGTGAGCTCCCAGATGTCCTTCTGCGGATGCCGCCCCAGTCGGGGGACGATGTCGCACAAGTACTCGTAGGGTTCCACTCCCAGGCGACGACAGGTTCCCATCAGGGTGAACAGGTTCGCGGCCCGTTCACCCCCGGACTCCTGCCCGACATGCAGCCAGTTGCGTCGTCCCATCACGACGCCGCGCAGGGCGTGTTCGATCGAGTTGTTGTCCAACTCAGCCTCCGGCACCTCCAGGTAGCGCATCATTGCCTCCCATTGGCCCACGGCATAAGTCATCGCCCGCCCAAAGGGACTCTTCGGCGGTCTCATCGGGACGAAGAGGTTCAGCAGTTCTCCTAGATCCCTCATGACCGGCCGGGCCTCTGCCTCCCTCAATGCCAGCAGTGCGCTCCGATCCAAGTTCGTTTCCTTGGCCTGCTGTTCGATGCGGTAGAGTTTCTGGATCAGCGCCAGCAGCTGATCGCACGCCTCGGCCGCATCCTCCCGTGCCTCAAAGATCTTCCTGCGGATGTGCGCCATGCACGCCACGTGCTGCAGGCTCAGATTCCGCAGCACCGGTACGAGGGAGCTGCCGCCATCGGCCTGCACATATCGGGTCTGCCCTCCCGTCAGCCATTCCTGCGGTCCCTGGTGGGCCTTGTTCGTTCGGAAGTCGAAGACCACCTCCGCCCACGGCAATCCAAACGCCCACAGTCGCGCCACCTGCATCGTTCCGTCGGCCAGCTGCATCCGGACAGGCGTCTCGTCGGACTGCACGCATGGTTGCTTCAGGATGTATTCGCGCATGGCACGCACCACTGGGGCCACCTCATCTGAACACCATCCCGTCCAGTCGCAGAGGGTTTGCCGTCGCAGGGGAATCCCCACTCGATCGAAGGCCTGCTGCTGGCGGTAGAGCGGCTTGTGCTCCGCGTATTTCTGGACCACGACATCTGCTACCACCGTGATGTCCGCCTTGAGACCGTTATCGGGACCCTCCGGCATCACGACGCCGTCGTGGCATCGCTGGCAGGCGCATTTCGGGTACACGTGCTGGTGCACCACATACTGCACCGGGAGCTTGTGGAGTTTCTCCCGGATGTCCTCGCCGATCTGCACCAGCGGCGGATGGTCCGGGCAGTGTGGGCAGGTGCTACGGGCGGGATCAATCGGGTGTTCTATCCGGACCCGGGGAAGGTGCTCGGGAAACGGGTTTCGTCCATGGGGGCGGGCCTTCCTCTGCTTCCTGTCCTTGTCCTGCTGCGTCTTCGGCTCGGGCTTCTCCTCCTCGGCCTCGGCGGGCGGTTCGTCCGGCCGCTTGGAGTCAGCCACCGCCTCGGCAGCCTCCTGGGCATGTTCCTTGATGCGGGCCTCGAGTTCCTTCGTGCTGACCTTCTCCGAACGGGAGCCAAAGAGGCATCGCTTCAGGAGCTTCAACTGATGCTCCAACTCCTGAAGCTGCTGCTCCATCGCCTGGCGCTCGGCTTCCATCACACGGTGCTGCTGCTCCATCGTCTGGCGCTCAGCTTCCAGCGTCCGCACTGTGGCCTGCGCTTCAGCAAGGGCACGCCTCAACGACGCGAGTTCCTGCGGATCCACGCTGCCAGCCTCCGTCGCGCTCATGCCCGCAGCCTTTCCCGGAACGCCCGGTGCAGCGGGTACGCGTACACCGCCTTCACCGGCACCTCCATCGTTCCATATCGATCCCCTCGGCTGCGTCCCTGCGTCAGGCCCACTTCGACCCAGTTGCTGGCCGCATAGCAGGTGCCTTGGAAACGGCTCCGATCCACGAAGGTTTCCACCAGTTCGATTCCATGGCCGTACTTGGCCTTCCAGTCCGCCACCAGCCGTCGACTCACCCGCGACCATCCCCAACTCGCCAAGCCCGGCACCTTCACCCACGACGGTATCAGGAACCGCGTGTTGTTCGTGACACGGGAAAGTCCGCGCGAACGTTCCTCCTCACTCCACCCGATCCACCGGTCCCGCGCCTCACACCGCCAGGCTGCTGCTCCGAACAACCACGCGGCCACAGGACGGCCGTCCTCTTGGCACAGCAGGTACTTCAGGTTTTCTCCCACCGCGCTGCGGTAGCCCAGGTAGTGCTCCTCGGCCAGGAGGGTCTCGAAGACGCCGCGACGCACCGGATCGGCACTGACTTCGTGCAACTCCAGCTCTCCCAGGCTGGCGAGGGCGCCGTGCACCGGACTCCGATCCAACGCCACCCGCACCAGTTGCCGGTGGTGCATTCGGTTTGGACTCCGACGCCGGCAGGCCGGCAGTTTGATCCATCCCCGCTCGTGCAACTTGAGCAGGAAATGGCGGGCGGCCATGTCGGCCATCTGCCCGTTGGGCCGGGTCCATTGCCAGCGGGTACACAGTTCCCGGGAAAGCCGGTAGCGGCTCCACCCGGGATTCTGCACCATCCACGCCTGCACTTCCTCCAGTTGGTGAGGCTGGCAGGGCGTGCCGTCGATCAATCTGGGGGCCTTGTCCATCACCGCCGACGAGGAAAGCAGCGGGCGGGGACAGAGACCAGAAAAAAGTGATCAGGCGGCCACGGTCTCCCGGCGGTACCACTTCCGCTTTCGAGTCTGCGCGAGGTCAATGCCGCCCAGGAGCAGGGTCAGTTCCTCGCGGCTATAGCGGGCCGAGGGTTCGTCGCGCTTGGGCCAGCGGAAGGTCCCCTGTTCGAGTCGCCGTGTGCACAGCCAGTAGCCCCCGGGCTCCCAGAAGAGGATCTTGATGCGGTCGCGACGGCGGTTGCTGAAGACATAGAGGGATCCGTCCAGAGGATCGTGACCGAGACTGTTGCGCACGAGGATGGCGAGCCCGTCGAAAGCCTTGCGGAGATCGACCGGGGCCGAGGCGACGAAGATTCCTGTGGTGGGGACGAATCCGCATGTGCGTTAACCTAATTTTCCATCGATCGAAGCCTTCATGCCGACAAGTTGCCGAGTCCGCTTGCGTTGGATGTCTGCAAGTCGACGAGCAATGCGCCGACCATTTGACAACAGATGTCGCAGCGGAATCGCCGGCGCCAAGATCGACAACACGGAGTCGCGCACCTCGACGAACGCCCGCCACCGACTCTCATTCTCCTCGGGTGTCTCCCCAGGGGGAAAAAAGCTCCGCTTCCAGGAGCACCCTCTCGATCAGCAGTGAGGTTAGGATCTTTGCCTGCATCCACGCTCTGGCGGATGCGTCTGTGCTTTTTGGCACATGCCCCAAACCCAAGAGGCTCTTCAATCTCTTGAACACCAACTCGACCTGCCACCGGCTTCGATAGATCCCCAGCACCGCCTTGGTCGTCAGGGCATCGGCCTGCGCCGAGGTCAGTACGAGAATGTACTCAGCCAGTTCCAGGCTCGCTTCGTTTGCCTTCGTTCCATTCTTCTCCGCCTTCCGCAGCGCCTTTCGTTGCGCCTTGTCGGTTGCCAAGCGCCCTTTACGACGAACGCATAGCCTCAGGTTGTATCGCTTGCCTCCGTGTTCGAATGTCACGGGCCACTCGGCCTCTTCAGAAACCTTCAATTTGCGGGCTTTTGGAAGCACTTCGAACGGTTTGCCATCCTGCCCAATCAGTGGAAACAGCGCATGGTTCCATCGCACCACCACATCAGCACCAGAACCCAAAACATGCGCTACGCCAGCGCGATGGCTGTAGCCGCGATCGGCCAAGACCAGTTCCCTGGGCTTGATTGGAAATCGTCCAAGCTTCTCTCCACCTTTGGCGTCGGTGAGCTCGTAGTGATCGCAGACCAACTCGGGTAACCGCACGCTATAGTGGATGCGCCATGAGCTTCCGGTCGCGCCCGGTTCACTGACATCCGTGGCGTCCACAACCCGAATCCCACCACTCCACCGGGCGGCCCAGATTCCGAGGCTCCGGCGCTGGGCACAGAGCAGGTGTGAGGTCAGCGCCTGCAGCCAGGGTTCGGCAACCCTCAGACGCTTGAAGAGAGCGACACTGCTGACATCGGCGAGTCCAAGTTCAGAGGCGCGTGTGACCGTTTGCTTGAGCGACAGTCCACCGCCAACATGCATCAAGAAGAGCCGAAGCCATCGGGCAGGTTCTTGAAGACCGCGTGCCCTGCGCATGAAACCATGCTCGCGCGCCAGGGTGTCGAGATTGGCGGGAAGCCAGGTAGCGAGGATGTCCCACTCTTCTGGAAGCGCGTCCAAATCGGAGGCCATGACGCGACATTGTTGTCTTTACGGGGATTTTGGTAGATTTTTTAGGTTAACGCACATGGGACGAATCCGGTCATGACCGCACCCCCAGCAGGTCGAGGAGTCGGCGCAGTTCGCTGGGATCAAAACCGGGAGGAATCCGAAGGGATCGACTTGGAGCCCAGTTCAGGACGAAATCCCCGCCCGCGCCGGCAGGCTCAACTTCGATCGGAATGAAGGATGGGCGGCAGATCGGTGCTGGTGTCTGGACGTCGCTCTGATCGACCGCCCGTCGACGCCACCGCAGCAGTGTGGCGTAGTTCAGGTCGTGTTCGCGGGCGAAGGCGAGCAGCGATAAGCCGCTGAGGCGATGTTGCCCAAGGATGGCTGCGATCTCGTCGTGAGAGCGATGTGGACGCCCGGCAGCAGACCGGGCGGTTCGAGGAATGGATTTCACTCACCCACCCTGACGGATCCCCGAGCCGAGCGCATGACGGGTCCGCCGGACGGTTACGATGAAGCGGGTTTCCAGTCTGACCCTCCGCTCGGCCGCACGTATGGGCTAAAGGGCCAGACACCGGTTCTTTCGACCTCCGGACAGCGCCAGAGCATCAATGCCATCAGCGCGGTAAATGGCCTCAATGTGACTTTGTGTGGGTACGTCGCGGGAACGGCGACGGCCCCCCGGCGAGAACACACCCGCAGGCGGGCAGAAAGTGGACCAGTCTAGCTGGGGCTTGGACGGCCCAATCGCGGATCGCATTCCGCCGCACGAAAACCCCAAGAAATGGCTCGAAGCCAGCCCCGGGTGGCCCACTGGAGAAGCCCCTCCAAGGGCTTGTCCCGGGGGCTTCTCCAGTGGGTCACCGGGGGCGGTCATCCGCCCCGACGCCCCACCAACCCGGAGGGCAAGGGCTCCGCCCACCCACACAAAGTCATCTGGAGCCGGTAAATGCCTTGGGTCAGTTCTGGGCGGCAACCTATCCAGGGAAACTGGATGCTGAGTCGTTTGTCTGCTTCCTCCGGGATTTCATGAAGTCACAAACAGGCATTGTATTCCTGGTGGTAGATGGGCATCCCGCGCACAAGGCCAACCTGGTAAAGTCCTTCATTCAAGAGATGAACGGGCGGTTGGAAATCCACTTCCTGCCTCCCTATGCACCCGATCTTAACCCGGACGAGTTCGTTTGGAGCTACATGAAGAACAATGGGGTCTCAAAGCGCCCACTAAAGAAGAATGAATCAATGAAGGAGCGAATCGAAGAAGACCTTCGGAGGCTCCACTCAAATCCAGAATTGGTCCGGTCTTTCTTCAAGGCAGCTAGTGTAGCCTATGCAGCTCACTGATCAGTAAATCCAAGAATATGGTGGTTATAAGCGTGAATGGACTCATGCAGGACGTCGCTCGCCTCATAATCCTTTCGGATGCTGAACTTCGAGCCGCGGATTCCCCTTCCCTTATTAAAATCTGCCACGTTTCCTGGCTCGGGGGAAAAGTCGAACCGTCCAACTCTACGTAGACCTTGTGGTATTATATCCGTAACAAACCCAGCGAAACCTACTGCTACAGCTGCCTCACTCTGATTCAAGAGAGCCCCAAGCTCGGAGAGAGAGGGGGCAATGGGGTCAGATCTGTCCAATTGACAATTCATCGTCGGGCCCAAAAGTGCTGCGAATCGAAGGGTCGGGACCGTGGTATCGCGTCGTGAACTTGACCCGATTTCCAATCCTCGGTTCGCGCGGTGACTGAGGAGGGGGCCCTGGAGTGCGTGACGCAGCGGCGGCGTGCGGGGAGGGGGTACTCGTACTCCTACTCGTACTCGGGCCAATGGGTGAGTTGAGGTGTGGGAAGGGTGGTGTTTGGGTCGAGTACGAGTACCGCCCTGCGGGCTGAGTAGGAGTACGAGGACGAAGGTGGCATCGGTTGCATGGACCTTCTGGAGTCGCTGACGCGGAGGTCGCGGGGGAGGGTTTCCCGCAGAGGCGCAGAGCCGCTGGGAGGGCGAAACGGGGTTCCCGTCGCTTGTCTGACCCCAATGACTCCGCTTACCGCGGCAAAAGCACGTAGAAATGCGCTAAGATCGGTGCGAAGAGGTGGACCAGAGCGATCATCAAGCCAGATGGATCGGATGCGTCGCGAGACGAGCCTGTGGATCCCGGCGCGGGGCACCGACACCACCCTCGACCTGCTGGTGGAGGCGATGGGGCACGTGAACTACGGGCCGAACATGGCGCGGGACCGGAAGGGAATCACGGAGCGGGTGGAACTGGATGACGGCCGTGGCCTGCGGGAGCTGCTGGACTGGGAAATGTTCCCGATGCCCTTGACCGCGTCGTCGATCAGCGACCTGCGATTTGGGAAGGGGATTCCAACCGCGCCGCCGCCGTCGGCGTACCCCGATCGGGATGTTCCCCAGCGGGAGCCGACCTTCTTCCGCGCGACCTTCGACCTGAAGGAGATCGGCGACACCTTCCTGGACCTGCGGACGTGGTCGAAAGGGGTGGTGTGGGTGAACGGGCACAACCTGGGCCGGTACTGGAGCATCGGACCCCAGCAGACGCTGTATCTGCCCGGGCCCTGGCTGAAGTCGCGGGGGAACGAGATCGTGGTGCTGGACCTGAAGGGACCGTCGAAGGCCGAGATCGCGGGTCGGACCTCGCCGATCCTCAACGAGCTGAACCTGGCATCGGCCCGGCGGCTGCATCGCCGACCGGGTCAGCAGCTGAAGCTGGAGGGCGTGAAACCGGTGAAGGAGGGGCAGTTCGCGTCGGACACCCAGTGGCAGCGGGTGAAGCTGGAACCGCGTCCCGTCCGGTATGTGTGCCTGGAGGCGGTGACCTCGCTGGCCAACGACGGCTACAGCACCTGCGCCGAGCTGGATGTCGTGGATGCTTCAGGCACGAGCCTGCCACGGGCGGAATGGCGCATCGTGTATGCCGATAGCGAGGAACTGTTCGGGGATGACGGCACCGCGGACCGGGCGCTGGACGGACAACCGGACACGTTCTGGCACAGCCGTTGGGATGGGACGAAGGATCCGTTGCCACACCAGCTCGTGCTGGATCTGGGGCACGAGTATGAGGTGGGAGAAGTCCGGTACCTGCCGCGGCAGGACAAGGATCACGGGCGGATCGGTCAGTACCGGATCTACACCAGTCGGGTGCCGTTCGGGGGGCTGTGAGGGGTTGGGGTGGACCAGGGGCGACGCCGCGGCGCGGAAGGGGGGCGGTTTCCCGCAGGGTCGCAGAGGCGCTGGGAAGGAGCAACGTGGTTCCCGCCGCTGCCCTGCCGTTGTCGTAAACCCAACCTTCATCCTACGCACCTCGCGGCTTCGCGCGAAACCCTCCTTCAAACAGGTGAATGGTTCGCGCGAAGCCGCGAGGACGCGAGGGGGGCAACGGAGTCCGGAGGGCTTCAAAGGTAGGCGAGCATAGCCATCCTCAAACGGCCCCGGACGTCCCTCAAGGCTGGTTGACCAAGAATTCCATTTCGAGCGGTCCGCACGAACTCGGGCGATCATAAGGCCAAACCGCGGCGTTCTGTGCGGCTCGGCGGAGGCGGGGGGGGAGGGTTTCCCGCAGAGGCGCAGAGGCGCGGGGAAGACCGGAACGACGACACCCCGGAGATCGGCAACGCTCATGGCACAGGGTTCGTGCGCCCATTCAGGGCGCGGATCTTTTGGGACGGACTGCCCCGGGGTTCCACCCCGGGCTTTCGCCGTTTGCCCCGTTGGGGCAGGGGGGCAGACTTGTAGAGGGGCAATGGGGTCAGATCTGTCCATTTGACAATTGATCCAGGAGGGCGGCAACGAAGGTCTGCATTTCGGGGTTGTTCGGTGCCCTCTTCCAGAACCTGCGGATGCCTTGGGCCGCTGCGGCGTAGCTGACTCCCGGCTCCCTCTCGACCACCCCTTGGTGCCCCACACAGTGGGGATCCTTGGTTGTCGTTGTCCACGTGGGCTCACGCAAAAGCGCAGAGACGCAAAGGGGGAAGGGCGGAGGCGGATCCCGCAAGGGCCTGGCGATCTTTGCGTCTTGAGCGAAGCGGGCGTGGGAAGTGTCAGCGCCTGCGTGAAAACCGGCAAAACCTGCCGGTTTGAAATCCGTGGGGGTATCGGGGCATGAAAACGGCCGCCTGGGATGATCCCGGGCGGCCTTGCGATCCGGTTGTCTTGGTGGTCTACGGCGTTTCGGTGTGCTCCCGGCTGCGGTAGCTCCGGCCCTCGATCAGGATCGTTTCCACGTGGTGCAGCAAGCGGTCCAGCAACGCGGCCGTCATCGTCGCGTCGTTGTTGAAGATGTGCGCCCACTCCTTGTACGCGCGGTTCGTCGTCAGCACCGTCGACGCCTTCTCGTACCGCTCGGCCAGCACCTGATACAGCAGGTCCGCCCCCGCCTTGTCGATCGGCAGGTAGCCGATCTCGTCCAGGATCAACAGGTCGATCCCGGCATACTTGCGGATCGTCTTGCGCAAGCGGTGGGTCTTCTGCGCCACCAGCAGCTCGTTGATCACATGGATGGCCGAGGCATACAGCACCGTCCGTCCCGCCTGGCATGCCTCCAGTCCCAGCGCCACCGCCAGATGCGTCTTGCCCAGTCCAACCGATCCCATGAACACCACGTTGGTGTGGGTCTCCATGAACTTCAGGTTGAAGAGTTCGCGCACCGCCATCTGGTTGATCTTCCGCGGCCACGTCCACTGGTACTGCTCAAGCGTCTTGCGAAACGGGAATCGTGCCCGGCGCAACCGCTGTTCCAGCGCCTTCTGCCGCCTCTGGCCCACCTCGCCCTCGATGAGGCGGTTGAGGTATTCCCCGTGGGACCACTGTTCTCGTGCCGCCTGCTGGGCGAGGGAGCGATGCTCCTTCTGGATGTATTCCAGACGGAGGTAGTCGAGGTGCTCGTTGAGGATGTCCTTTTTCATGGTTGGTCGTAGAGGGAGAGGTCGGGTGCGGGGACTTCGAGATCCAGCAGGTCGCTGGAACGGGTGAGATGCAGGGCTCCACATTCCTGGGAGATGCGCTGTCGCTGGGTGGCGAGGTTGGCGATGTAGTCGGCACCGAAGGCCTCCAGTTCCAGGAGGTCCTCGAGCAATCGGGAGATGAGGTCCACCCCGTGGGACTCGCTCAGCGCGACGATGCGCTGGACCTGGGTGAGGGCGTCGGGCCGGCGTTGCTGCAATTGCTCCCAGTAGCGTTGGGCTGCCGGACCGAAGGTCAGGAAACGCACCAATTGTCGTTGGCGATGGGCCCGCATCCGCTGGTGCAGCAACGGCTCGATGTGTCCCCGGATTTCGAAGTCCCGACGCCGTTCGTAGGAACGCGGGTGATCCGCGACGACCTGGTCGCCGTTGAGGATCACGATCCGGTCCGTGGACGCCTTCAGCGTTAGCAGTTGCCGCGCGTTGGTGGCCGGAACGGAATAGGTGTTGGAATCAAAGCGCACTCGACAGGTCCGGTCGGATCGCAGTGGGTGGATGGTGGCCGTGTCGTAGGCGTTGAGGTGGAGGGGGCGGAGGTTTTCCTCTGCAAAGAGGGCATCGGGTGTCTTGCCTGTATCCCCATGCACGCGGACGTTGGCCACGGTGTTCATCCACAGCCGCGCCTCGGCGTTGATGGCGTCGAGGGAGCCGAGTTCGCGTCCGGCCAGGAAGTTGCGTTTGACGTAGCCCACGGCGCGTTCGACGCGGCCCTTTTCGTGGGGTGAGAGCGGATTGCAGGCCCGAAGGCTGCATCCGTAATGGCGGGCGAAGTCGAGGTAACGGGGATTGAAGGCCGGTTCCTCGCCGCGGCGGTGCTGGAGGACGGCGACCTTGCAGTTGTCGACGATCAGTTCGTTGGGCACGCCCTGGAAGAAGAGGAAGGCGTTGTGATGCGCGGCCAGGAAGTGTTCCTGGGACTCGCGCAGGGTGAATTCGACATACATCCGACGGCTGTGGCACAGCACCATGACGAAGAAGGAGAGGCGGCAGCGGGTGTCGCCGACCTGCAGGTAGCCCGCCGATCCCCAGTCGACCTGTGCCGCCTGGCCTGGAACGAACTGAAGCCGCAGGAAGGCCTGTCGGGTGCGCGGCCGGACGCGTGCAACATAGGATCGAAGGATGCTGGAACTGCCCTGGTAGCCTTCCTCGCGGATGAGGTTGAGGACCTGGCTGGCGCTGTAGTCGTGACGTTCCAGGAGTCGGCTGATGGAGCCCTTGAAGGGATCAAGCTTGCTGATGCGGGGTTGCTCGGAGCGGCGCTGCTCGTACTTGGCACGCGAGATCCACTTGGAGACGGTCTCGCGATGGAGACCGAGTTCGGTGGCGATCTGGGTGATCGACAGTCGATCGACATCGTGGAGTTGGCGCAGCTTGCAGAACGTCTGGAAGTCGATCACTGGGCACCTCCCGCGCTGAAGACGCGACGAAGGATGTCCCCGACAGAGGCGACCTCGCCCAGACGCTGGGAGGGAGGCGGCGTGGAGGAGTCGGGCAGGCTCAGGACCTGGTAGTGGGGCCGACGGTAGGCGATGAGGTCCGCTCCAAGGAGTTCGGCGCGTGCCGCCGAGAGGGCAACGGAGTCCAGCCGCAGGGATCGACCGATGCTGGCGTCGGAGTAGTAGCTGAGGCCGCGTGAGTCGGCGACGGTGAGGAGGAAGAGGTACAGGGCCATGGCGTCGGATCCGCAGCGGGAAGTGATCCCGGAGCGGAAGAGACGTTGATCGCACCAACTGAAACGGGGTGGGACCTCACGGAGCCGTTCGGGCCGGAGGAGGAGTTTGTGTTCATTCATGATGGAGGCGGAAACCGCCCGGCACCCTGCCGAAGGATTTCCGCTCCCTTGGATGCCACACGATGCATGTGATGGTGGATGTCATCTTGTAACGCAGAGCC
This sequence comes from Limisphaerales bacterium, assembly GCA_965284395.1. Taxonomy (GTDB): domain Bacteria; phylum Verrucomicrobiota; class Verrucomicrobiia; order Limisphaerales; family UBA9464; genus UBA6176. The sequence continues at coordinate 5,249,218 of OZ260084.1, forward strand.
GACCTGGAGGGCGATAAGGCCCACAACAATAGCAGGATAGGAAATCACGAGATCTTGTAACGGGGGCACGAGATCTTGTAACGGCGCCGGGAGTGGATCTTGTAGCGGAGCAGCTGTAGGATACTGATGGAGAGGTGGTTGCAGCTCAGGAGAGGGAGCCTTCCGGGCTGAGGATCGCTTGGAGTAGCCGGGATTGGCTTCGCGCCACCGGCGGACACGATCGACGTGGTGGGCGCCCTTGAAGTAGTCGCGGTTGGCGGGCTTTGCGACCCACTTGGCCTGAGCCGCCGACTTGCTGGCCACGCGACAGGCGGGCTTGGGGCAGTAGAGCTGACGGGTGCGGTTGCGGGGCCCCGGGGAGAACGGGTGATTGCAGCAGAGGCACTTGATCAGGGACCGGGAGCGAGCCACAGGCCGCAAGAAGACGGGACGCGGCCAGGGGAAGCGAACCGACGCGGAGACGGGAAGAAGACGGAGAAGAAGCAAGAAGGGCTGACGCCTCAGGAGGAAGAAGACGCCGCCAAGAAGACGCCACTGATGCCGGATTTCAAACCGGCAGAATCAGCGGAATTCCAGCTCGGCGATGACAGGGAAGAGCCAGACTGCAGCATGAGGCAGGGGCAAAGGGGCGGGCCAATGGGGGCAGATCTGTCCATTTGACAAATCGTCGTCGAGCCCAGAAGCGCTGCGAATCGAAGGGTCGGGACCGTGGTATCGCGTCGTGAACTTGACCCGATTGCCAATCTTCGGTTCGAGCGGTGACTGAGGAGGGGGCCCTGGAGTGCGTGACGCAGCGGCGGCGCACGGGATCCGCGGCTTCGCGGTCATGCTTTGAGTTCAAATGTCAAACGGACAGATCTGACCCCATTGCCTCCCTCCAACGGTGTCCATTGGGCAGCTTTAGTTCAAAATTTTAGGGCATATAGAAATCGCTGTAATAGCCCCTCATATCGTTTGTCTTGTGCACGAGGCTTTCGAAGTAGGTTTATATGCTCAGCAGGGGTTTGGCGGCCGGCCGCCATGCGCTATATGGCTTTTCCCTGCGCTTATACGCCTCTCTGAGGCGTTTTTAGACGCCAGACGCGAAATCACCCTCCGGGCGGATATATCGCCATAGGCAGCCTATTGGAGCGTTTGCAGCGAGGTTCACTCTATTCATATTCCAGGCTTCGTTCCTGCATTCCATTCGATACAGTTCCCGAATGCGTGCCCTCGATCCGTTCTCCTCTATCCAAGACCTCAACCCTAACCTCCTCGACGACATCCTCGCACCGGCCCTCCATATTCTAAACAACTACATCCGCGGCGTTCGGCGTACCGGGGCCATTGATGATGTGCGGTTCGTACGTCTCGGTGTTTGTCGGGTCCTTACACAGGTCGCCAGCGGGCGCGACTTCCTCCAGGTCTTGCGCGAGGTCTTCGACGAATCCATTGCTCGATCCTCGTTCTTTGACAGCCTTCATCAGAAGCACCGCTGTGAGATGGTGGAGCAGTTGAATCATGAGTTGGTATTGCGGAACACCGGATGCATGCCTGATCTCCTCCGAAGCTTTCCGCAGTTGAAGGGAGTCCCCGTCTTCGCGGTCGATGGCCATCATGTCGAGCATGCCGTTCACTCCCCCGACGATCCCAAGGGGGAGAAGGTCTCCGCCAACAATCTGTACCTCCTCTGCCTTCACACAGGGTTCATGTGCAACTTTGGGGTCGTCCAAGGCGACGGTCGACATAGACACGAATTGCCCGTGTTTCGAAGCCGACTTGAGATGCAACTCTCGGAATACAAGGCTCGCAGGGGACAGCATCCCCCGATCTTCATCGGAGATCCCGCCTTCGTGGACAAAGTGTTTTGGACCCGTATGGCGCTGACGAAGGTGAGTGCGAGGTTCATCACGCGCACCAAGGCCAACATGAAGCCCATCGTGTACAACAGCATGGCGTGGGACACGACGGATCCGGTCAATGACGGGGTCGAGGCCGATGAGTTTGTGGGCATTGATGGTGCCATGGCCATGCGGAGGGTTCGGTATCGGGATCCGGAAACAGGGACCCGGTACGAGTTCTTGACGTCGGTGGACGATTTTCCACCCGGACTCATCGCACTGCTCTATCTGGCTCGATGGAGGATCGAGAAGGTATTCGATACGACGAAGAACAAACTGGAAGAGACCAAGGGCTGGGCGGTGGGTGCGACCGCCCAGGACATTCGGGCCCACCTGGTCGCCCTGACACACAACCTGTTGCTGCTATTCCGGGAGACCTTGGGACGGGAGCACGGCATGACGGAGGAAAAGGTGGAGCGGAAGCACGCCGAGCAACTGCGTGAACGAGAAGAGAAGGCCGCGGCGGCGGGACGCCACGTCGCGCCGGCGCAGAGACTTCTGCCTGCTGTGATCCAACTGACGGCGCAGTTCGTGCGGGCCGTTCGAAATGGAATTCTTGGTCAACTGGCCGTGAGGGACGTCCTGGGCAGTTTGAGGATGGCTATGTTCGCCTACCTTTGATGCCGGATGGACACCGTTGAAAAGGGTCAATCGGGTCAGATCTGTCCATTTGACAATTGATCGAGGAGGGCGGCAACGAAGGCCTGCATTTCAGGGGTGTTGGGTGCCCTATTCCAGAGCCTGCGGATGCCTTGGGCCGCGGCGGCGTAGCTGACTCCCGGTTCCCTCTCGACCACCTCGCCCAGTCGCCACCCAAGATGTCGCGTCGCGACGGCCAGCAGTCCGTCCCGACCCCAGTCTCCGTGCCGAAGGATCATGTCCTCCCATTCCCGGCCCAGAATGTCCTCCGCAGCCTTCACCATCGCTTCCCACTCGGGCCGGGCAGCCGCCCTGCCACGTCGCACCGGTGTCTGTTCCTGTCGATTCCCTCCGGCCTCCTTCAACACCCGCAACGATTCCTCTTCCTTCCCCAGGATCACGCCCCCTACCAATCGTTCCCACGGACTCTCGACCACCCCTTGGTGCCCCAAATAGTGGGGATTCTTGGTTGTCGTTGTCCACATGGGCTCACGCAAAGGCGCCAAGACGCAAAGGGGGAAGGGCGGAGGCGGATCCCGCAAGGGCCTGGCGATCTTTGCGTCTTGAGCGAAGCGGGCGTGGGAAAAGCCAGACCGCAGCATGAGGCAGGGGCAAAGGGGCGGGGCAATGGTGTCCATCCGGCTTCAAATGTAGGCGAACATAGCCATCCTCAAACTGCCCAGGACGTCCCTCAGGGTCATTTGACCAAGAATTCCGTTTCGAACGGCCCGCTTGAACTCGAACTGTGATGGAGCGAGCCCGCGGCGGTCTAGTCGGCTCGGCGGGGGCGGAAGTGGTGTGTGTGGAGGGTTTCCCGCAGAGGCGCAGAGGCGCGGGGAAGACCGGGGGTTGGCTTATGGCACAGGGTCCGCGCGCCCATTCAGGGCGCGGGTCATTGGGAACGGACGGTCCCGGGGTTTCACCCCGGGCTGTCTCCGGTTGCCCCGTTGGGGCAGAGGCGTCGCGAATGCCAGTCTGTCCCGGCCCCAGTGTCCGTGCCGAAGGATCATGTCCTCCCATTCCCGGCCCAGAATGTCTTCGGCAGCCTTCACCATCGCTTCCGACTCGGGCCGGGCAGCGACCTTGCCACGTCGCACCGGTGTCTGTTCCTGACGATCGCTTCCGGCCTCGTTCAACCGCCGCTTCGGTGCGCCCATTCAGGGCGCGGATCATTGGGAACGTGTGGTCCCGGGGTTGCACCCCGGGCTGTCACCGTCTGCCCCGTTGGGGCAAAGGGCGTCGCCAAGGGGCAATGGGGTCAGATTCAGGAGATGCCAGGATTTGACGCGGCTGACTTCCCGTGGGGCTTCTGGAGCGACGCGAACAGCACGTATACCACCGGGATGATGAGCAGGGTCAGGACGGTCGAGGTGACCATGCCGCCGACGACGGCGACGCCCATGGGGCGACGGGACTCGGCACCGGCACCGAAGCCGATGGCGATGGGCAGGATGCCAGCGACCGTGGAAAGGGCGGTCATGAGGATGGGACGCAACCGCACGAGGCCGGCCTGGACCATGGCCTCGACGGGATCCACGCCCTTTTCCGCCTGTTGATTGGCGTACTCCACGAGGAGGATCGAGTTCTTGGTCACGAGGCCGAGGAGCAGGACCACGCCGACCTGCGAGAACAGGTTCCAGTTCATCGAGGGCAGCATCTTGATGACCCCGGTCAGGCCGAGGTAATGGAGGATCAGGAGCGAGCCGAAGGCACCGATCAGCGCGAGCGGAACGGCGAGGATGACGGTGAATGGATGGACGAAGCTCTCGAACTGGGCTGCGAGCGTCATGTAGACGATGACGAGGGCCAGTCCGAAGATCCACCAGACCTCGGTGTTGGCCTCGCGCAGGTCGCGAGCCTCGCCGGTCCAGGCGTAGGAAGTACCCGCGGGGAGATCCCGTGAGAGCATCTCCTCGGCGAGGCCAACGACCGTGCCGAGCGGAACGCCGGGAATGGGAGAGCCGGAGATCGTGGCGGAACGCAGGCGGCCATAGTGGTTGATGGCGTTGGCCGCGGCGCCGGTCTCGCGGTTCACGAGACTCGAGAGCTGGATAAGGCCGCCGGAGCCCGAGCGGACGAAGATCTTGTCGAGGTCCTGCGGGGTGAGGCGGGAGGCACGTTCGAGCTGGGCGATGACCTGGTATTCCTTGCCGGCAACCTTCACGCGCGAGAGGTCCGTGCCGCCGAAGAGGATCTGGAGCGTGCGCGAGATGTCCTCGACCGTGACGCCGAGCGAGGCGGCACGCTGGCGATCGATGCCGATGCGGAGCTCGGGCTTGTTGACCTCGTAGGAGACGCGGACGTTCTGGAGCACGTTGGAACCGCGGGCGTCCTTGAGTTGGCGGAGTTGGTTGGCGACGTCGGCGGCCGTGCGGTTCAGGCCTTCGAGATCCTGGTTCTGCACGACCAGCTCGAAAGGGGCACCGAAGGAACGGCCGATGGCCTTCGGGATGTTCGGAATGGCAAGCCCGCCTTCGACCTGCCCAATGAACTTCGAACGGAGTCCACCCGGCCCGTTGACGATCTCCTGGATCGAGCGGCGTTCACCATCGGCGAGGGTGGCGAAGAGGATGCCGGAAGTGGCCTGGCCCGGACCGGAGAATCCGGGTGCGACGATGGCGGCATAGGCGACGATCTCAGGGACCTCGGAGACGAAGGCCTCCATCTTGCGCAACTGCCGGTCGGTGAACTCGGCGGTCGAGCCGTTGGGCGTCACCATGAAGCAGAACAGTCGGCCCTTGTCCTCCTCGGGTAGGAAGTCCTTCTCGAGCTTCTGGAAGAGCGGATAGACGAGCCCGCCGGACAGCAGGAGCAGCACTCCAACGACGAGCACCGCGACGGCACCTCGGATCAGCGCGGGCAGCTTGGCGATGGGAACCATCACCGCGTGTGCGACCCGGACGCAGGGCCGCAGGACGCGGGCGTAGCCGCGGCTCATGCCGTCGAAGATCGCCTCGAGCGAATTGTAGATGAATCCGTGCTTCTCGCGGTTGATCGGCTTGAGCACTCGGGCGGCGAGGGCGGGTGACAGGGTGAGGGCGACGATCGCGGAGATCACGACTGAGCCGGCGACGGCGACCGCGAACTCAACGAACAGGCGGCCGGTCTGGCCGGACTGGAAGGCGAGCGGGAGGAACACCGCGACCAGGGACAGCGTGATGGCGATGATGGCGACGCTGATTTCCTCCATGGCCTTGTAGGCGGCCTGGAGCGGCGGCATGCCCTCCTCGATGTGCCGGTGGATTGCCTCCAGCACGACGATGGCGTCGTCGACCACGACACCGATCGCAAGGACGAGGGCGAGCATCGTCAGGATGTTCACCGAGTACCCGAAGGCGTGGAGGATGGCGAAGGTGCCGACGATCGACACGGGGATGGCGACCGTGGGGATGAGGGTTGCCCGGAGGTTGCGCAGGAAGATGAAGATGATGAAGACGACCAGGAGGAAGGCGATGAGGAGCGTCTCCCAGACTTCGTTCACGGCCTTCTCCACGTACACCGACTCGTCATAGGTGGCGGTCAGGGTGATGCCGGCGGGGACGAGTGCCTGGAGTTGGGCGACCTGGGACTTGATGCCCTTCGCCACCGAGACCGTGTTGGCCTTGGACTGCTTGACGACCCCGACGAAGACGGTGGGCTTGCCCATCGCGCGGGCGACGGTCCGGTAGTCCTCGACGCCGGCTTCGGCCCGGCCGATGTCGCGCAGGCGGACGACGGATGTGCCGTCGGCCCGGATGGAGAGTTCGTTGAACTCGTCCGCGGACTTGAGTTCGCCGCGGGTGAGGATGGTCATCTCGCGATCGAGGTTCTCGACGCGGCCGGAAGGCAGTTCGACGTTCTGCTCGCGGAGGGCGCGCTGGACGTCGAGGACCGTGACCTGACGTGCGGCCATCTTCTCGGAATCGAGCCAGAGGCGCATGGCGAAGCGCTTCTCGCCGCCGATGATGATCGAGGAGACGCCGGACACCGTCTGGAAGCGGGGCTTCACGACGCGTTCGGCGATGGTGCTGAGCTCGAGCGGAGAGTGGCGGTCGCTGTTCATGGCGACCCACAGGACGGCCTGGGCGTCCGCGTCCTGCTTGGCGACGACGGGTTCGAGGATGTCCTCGGGCAGGGCGCCGCGAACGCGGCTGACGCGGTCGCGGACGTCCTGGGCGGCGAGGTCGATCTGCCGGTTGAGGTCGAACTCGATGGTGATGTTCGAGACCTGCTCGCGGCTCTCCGAAGTCAGGGTGCGGATGCCTTCGATGTTGTTGATCGCCTCCTCAAGGCGCTCGGTGACCTCGGTCTCGATGACCTGCGCATTCGCGCCCGGGTAGACGGTGGTGACCGACACGATCGGCGGATCAATGTCCGGTAGTTCGCGCACCGGCAGCTTGCCGAGCGAGATGATGCCGAAGAGGACCAGCGACAGATTCAGCATCGTCGCCAGGATCGGGCGCTGGATGGAAATTCGACTGAGGAACATGGGGCAGGAGGCTGGAGGCGGGTCAGTCGAGGTACGGGGCGGACGAAGCGGCGGGACCGAAGCGGACCGGGGCGCCGGGGAAGAGCTTCTGGTGGCCCTCGACGACGATGTTCTCGCCGTTGGTCAGGCCGGAAACGACCTCGACCTTGCCGGCAAGCCGGATGCCGGTGCGGATCGGGCGGAGGACGACGTTGGTCTGCGGAGTGACCACGAAGACCGAGATCTGGTCGCCATTGGAGAGCAGGGCGGGCTCCGGGACGACGAGGGCGTTCTCGCGGAGTTGGATGGAGAGGTCGAGCTTGGCGAACATTCCGCCGCGCAGCCGGCCGTCCGGATTCGGTACGCGGGCCTTCACGAGGGCAGTGCGGGTGTTGGCCTCCAGTTGGGGCGCGATGAAGAAGACTTCGCCGACGAATTCGTCCTTGGGGAAGGCATCGACGCGAAACCGGATCTTCTGGCCCGTCTTGATTTGGCCAAGGTGCCTTTCCGGGATGTTCATCTCGACCTTCACGGTATCGAGGTCGACGAGGGTGGTGAGGATCGAGTTGCGGGAGATGACCTGCCCGGCAGAGACCTGACGGGCACCGACGGTGCCGGCGAACGGGGCGAGGACGCGGGCATCGCGGAGTTGGCGGCGACGGAGTTCCACCGTGGCCTCGTTCATGGTGAAGGCAGCGGCGGTCTGCTCGAACTCCTGCTGGGAGATGAGCTTGGCTTCGGCGAGTTGGCGGGCGCGGGCGAAGTTCGCCTCGGCGAGCTTCTGGTTGGCCTCGGCCTCATGAAGGGAAGCGGCGAACTTGGATTCGTCGAGCGCCACCAGCAGTGATCCCTTGGCCACGCGTTGGCCCTCCTCGAAGCCGATCTCGGCGACGAGGCCATCGGCCTCGCACTTGACCTCGATGAACTCGTTCGCGGCGATGGAACCGACGAGTGGGACGACTTCCACGACGGGCTTCTGCCGGACGGGGATGGCTACGACCTGGACCGCCATGCCACCACCACCTCCGCCACCCCCCGCGCCTGCCGGGGCGGACTTGGGTTTGCAGCCGGCCGCCAGGAGGAGGGCAGCCAAGGTCCCGATCATGATTCCGGATTCAACGCGCTTCATTCGACAAACCAGCCGGGGATCGATGGAACGATCCGGGTCGGCGTGGGACCAAGAGCCTAGCCCGGCCCGGGCCGGGAACGGAAGCCGGCATTTGGGAGGCTAGGGTTCCGTAGGCAGGGCTCTTGGCGGCGGGGCCTTCACGAAGCTTGCTTCCCGGAGGTAGACGGCGGCCAGGACTTCCGGCGGCACTGCGGGCATCCCGAAAGCCAGCAGTGCGGCCTGTGCTGCGGTGGGGAAGAGTCGTGTGGCGCCGCTGAGGTGGGCGTCGGGGCTAATGACGCGCCTGCCTGCGGAGATCCAGCCATCCAGTTCGGCACGGGCGACGAGGCGGAGTTCACCGCCGAGATGGCCTGCCTCGGCTTCGACTACGGCCCATTCGCCGCGTTGTGCGTCAGTCGCGAGGAGGGCAGGGGCCGGGGACTGTTGGGCGGCCAGCGCGGCCAGCGTGAGGAAGCTGTTCACGGGCGAGATGGGCGTTCCCCGGGCAAGGTGCCAGCCCTGCAGGGTGGCAATGGCCCGCCGGATTCCGGTGTAGCTTCCCGGGCCAATCCCCAGTGCGAGTTGGTTCACGTCCCCGGGTGAGAGCCCGGCATCGCGCAATGCAACCCCGATGAGGTTCGGTGCCGAGGTGGCGCGTCCGGCGAGGATGTGGGACTCGGCAAGCACCACTCCGTCGCGGGCCACGGCAGCCGATCGGCGTTCACTGGCGAACTCAAGGCAGAGGATCGTCGTCATGGGTGATTTCCCGTCGGTGTTCGTCGAGGCAACGGAACCGGATGTGACGGATGTGGCCGCCTGGCGAGGGATCCCAACGTTCGATCCACTCGGCGAGGGTGATGCCCTCGGGGGATTCGAGGTATTCGTCCAGTCCCGCGGCGCGGATCTCCTCGGGGGAGTTCAGTCGGTAGAGGTCGAGATGGAAGACAGGATGCCGTCCACCGGGGTACTCGTGGAGCAGGGCGAAGGTGGGGGAATGCACGCGTCGGGTGGAGCCGACGCCCCGGGCGAAACCGCGGACGAAGGCGGTCTTGCCGGCGCCCAGATCCCCTGTCAGGCCGAAGACGGACCCGGCTGAAGCCCGGCGGCCGAGGGCTTCGCCGAGCTGTTCCGTTTCCTCCGGTGATTGGGTGACGACGGTGGGCATGCGGGATGGACGTTGGATCTCAATCCTCACCGCGGAAGTGTTCGTATCCGGCAGGGGGCATGTGGCGCATCCCGGTCTTGTCGCGGAGCAGGACGTCCGGTCCGGCGGTGACTCGCCCGATGCAGCTGATCCGGGTACTGGGAAAGCGTTCGCGCCAACCATCCATGACGCGGACGGCGTTCGAGGCGGCGACCGTGAAGAGCAGTTCGAAGTCCTCGCCGTCGGTGAGGGCGGCCAGCGTGGCCGGCTTGGCGAGGTCGCCTTCCCGGGCCCGGATCCGGGCGATGCGGGAGATGGGGAGGGCGGTCGAGTGTACCTCGGCACCCAGTCCGCCGCTGGCGGCCAAGAGGTGGCGGAGGTCGCCCGCGAGCCCGTCACTGAGGTCGATGAGCGCATGGACCAGCCCGGTGGTTGCGAGCCAGGCGCCTTGGTCACAGCGGGGCTCGAATTCCAGGTGGCGGCCGGCGATGGATCCGCCGAGTTCGCCGGAGACGAGGATGGCATCCCCGACCCTGGCACCGGACCGGAGGATGGCCTGATTGCGGGCCACGCGGCCCAGGAGGGCGACGGAGATGAGGGCCTGACCAGGATTGGTGGTGGTTTCGCCGCCCACGATGGCCACCTGATGGTGGGCAGCGGTGCGACACAGGCCCCGGTAGACGGCCTCGGACCAGCCGGCGTCCCGTCCGGGGGGCAGGGCCAACGTCACCACTGCTGCCGTCGCCCGTCCGCCCATGGCGGCAATGTCGCTGAGGCAGCGCGCGATGGCCTTGTGCCCGACCTTCTCCGGATCGGCGTCCGGAGTGAAATGGACACCTTCCACGACGGCATCGGTCTTGAAGAGCGTGTGGGCCGTCGGATCCCCCAGATCCAGCACCGCGCAGTCGTCGCCGGCTCCGTGGACGACAAAGTCGTTCGCGGGCAGGAGGGGCTTCAGGCGGCTGATCAACTCGAACTCGTGCATGTGCGGGAACAGGATGGCGGAAAGGCCACTGAAATACAGCCACGGAGAAGCACAGACTCCGCTGGCGTTTCGGGAGTGGGATCTGTTCTTTTGCAGGCGTGCAATCGCGTGGGCGGGTTCTGGGGCTCTACTGGATGCCGGTGGTGGTCTGGATGGGGATGATCTTCTGGGGTTCGACCGACGCGTTGTCGGCGAATCGGACCTCGCGCTTCCTGGGCCCTTTCCTTCGGTGGCTGGTCCCGGGCATCCAGCCGGAGACTGAGCAGTCGATCCGCGCGGTCATCCGGAAAGGCGGTCACGTAAGCGAATACGCCGTGCTGGCGGTGCTCCTGGCACGTGCGCTTCGGTTGGGCAGGGAATCGGGGCCGCGGGCCCGTTGGACGGGAGGGACCTGGGTGTTGGCAACCGTCTACGCGATGACGGACGAGTTCCACCAATCGTTCCATGCCAGTCGGCAGGGCTCGTGGATCGACGTGGGGATTGATTCGGTCGGAGCGGCGCTGGGGGTGCTGGTATTCGTGAAGGTGCTCAACTTCGTCGAATGGCGGCGCCGGCCCCGATGACTGGAAGCCGCGATCGGATGGGAAGGCCGCATCACCTGACTCTTCTGGGCACCCAGTAGTGGGGCGAGACTCTGTCCAGCCGATTCAAGACGGGCTTCTCGGGAGGCCCCGACCCAGTGTTTTGGATATTCAGGCCTTCGGGCCGTGCCCGAGGTTGGTCAGGATCCGGGTGGTCGAAAGGGCGCGGTTCAACGTGTAGAAGTGCACCCCGGGGGCGCCGTTGCGGACGAGATCCTCGATCTGGCGGGTGCAGTACTCGATGCCGTAATCCGTCACGGCGGCATCGTCATCACCGAGGGCTTCGAGACGGGCGAGGAACTGGGGAGGGAGCTTGGCCCCGCAGAGCTCGACGAACTTCTTGGTCTGGTTCCGGGCAACGACGGGCAGCAGGCCGGCAATGATTGGAACGTCCACCTTCTCGACCTTCGTGAGGTAGTCGCGGAAGGCGTAGTAGTCCGCGTTGTCGAAGAAAAGCTGGGTCACGACGAAGTCCGCACCGGCGCGGATCTTGTTGGCCAGATGCTTCCAGTCCGCAATCCGTCCCCCCTTCTGGGCAATGTGGCCCTCGGGGAATCCGGCGGTGCCAATGGTGATGCCGCCGCGCTGGCGCAGGTAGGCGACGAGTTCGCTGGAGAACTCGAATCCGCCCTCGGTCTTGACGAACTCGCCAGTGCCCCCGGGGGGATCTCCGCGGAGGGCGAGGATGTTCTGGATGCCGCGGGCGGCGGCGTCATCGACGACGGAGGCGATCTCGGCCTGGGTCGCGTTGACACAGGTCAGGTGCATCATGGTCGTGAGTTGGTGCTCACGCTGGATGCGGTCCACGATCCCGAGGGTCTTGTCCCGGGTGCTGCCGCCGGCACCATAGGTCACGGAGCAGTATCCGACCGGAAGTCGGGCGAGGGCCGGGATGGTTTCTGTGAAGAGCTTGCGTTCGCCCTCCTCGGTCTTCGGGGGGAAGAATTCGATGGAGAACGAGGGGCGGCCGGACTGGGCGTCGGCAACGTGGATGTCGTGGATCGATCGAATCACGGTCTGCGGAGAGTGGGACGGGCGGGGCAGGGGTGCAAGCGTGCGCATCGAGTTGGAATGGTTCATTGAGACCATTGGGTGAATTCATGGTCCGGCGGGAGGGGGCGAGGGAGAATTCGGTTGGCGTCCCGGAGGGGCAGCATGGTTCATTGGGGGCGGTTCGCGGCCTGAATCCGCGGACGTTGGAGACTCATCGAATCATGGCCACATCGCCGCTGACACTGACCGAGCTCACGGAAATGACCTCGGGACTGAACCGCCTCGCCCGCAACCTCTGGTGGAGCTGGGACCAGGATGCGCAGGATGTCTTCCACGAGCTGTCGCCGCGGGGGTGGCAGAACCTCTATCACAATGCGGTGGCGATCCTCCACGAGTTGTCGGAGTACGAGTTGAGGATGCGCCTGAATGACCCTGCCTTCGCGGAGAAGGTGCGCAGGGTGCTGGCGAAGTTTGATGCGTACCTGAACCAGCCGGACACCTGGGCGGCCGGGGCGGCGGCGGGGCTCAAGGAACATCCGGTGGCCTACTTCAGCGCCGAGTTTGCATTCCACGAGACGCTTCCGATCGCGGCGGGGGGCCTGGGTGCCCTGGCGGGCGATCACGCCAAGTCCGCGAGCGATCTGGGCCTGCCGTTCGTCGGCATCAGCCTCTTCTACCGCGAGGGTTACTTCCAGCAGGCGGTCAACCACGAGAACTGGCAGACCGAGTACTACACGCTCCTCAACCCGAAGAACCTTCCGCTCGAGCCGGTCCTGAACTCCCGCGGCGAGCAACTGGTCTGCTCGGTCCGACTCGCCGCCAGCACGGTCTTCTTTCACGCCTGGCGGGTGAACATCGGTCGGGTGCCGGTTTATCTGCTCGATACCAACCGTCCGGAGAACGAACCCCATTTCCGGGACCTGACGCTTCGGGTTTACGGTGGCGACAGCACGACCCGCGTCCTGCAGGAGATCGTCCTCGGGGTCGGTGGCGTGCGGTTGCTCCGGGCATTGGGCTATTCGCCCTCCACGTTCCACATGAACGAGGGCCATGCTGCGTTCCTGACGCTGGAGCTGATCCGGGAGAAGCTGGCGGCCGGGAAGTCCCTCGCGGATGCGGCCGAGGCAACGACCCGGGAGTGCCTTTTCACGACCCATACGCCCGTGGAAGCAGGGCACGACCGCTTCAGCAGCGAGTTGATGTCCTACGCGGCCCACGGCTTCACGCTGGACCTGAAGGTCTCCCACGAGGAACTGATGGACCTTGGCCGCGTCCGCGCTGGCGACACGTCCGAGCCCTTCTGCATGACGGTCCTGGCCCTCCGTTACAGCCGGGCAGCCAACGGAGTGTCCGAGTTGCACGGATTGGTCAGCCGGGAGATGTGGCAGCATTTCTACGGGAGCAAGACCGTCGAGGAGGTGCCGATCGGCCACGTGACCAACGGCGTCCACCTCGTCGGTTGGATGAAGGGCACGGTACGTCGGTTCTGGCGTGCGAAGTACCAGAAGCTGCATCCGGACAAGGGCGACCTCGACTGGCTGGCGGACGCCAACACGGTGGAGTTCTGGAAGGAGGCTTCGGACCCAGCCTGCGTTTCGGATTCCGAGCTGTGGGCCCTGCGCTATCGCCTGCGCCGCGAGTTGGTCGAGTTCACCCGGCGTCGGTTGCTGCTTCAGGGGCAGGTGCTGGGCCGGAACGACTTCATCACCTTCGACGGCTTCCTGAATCCGGATGCCCTGACGATCGGCTTCGCCCGGCGATTCGCGACCTACAAGCGCGCGCCGCTGATCTTCGACCAGTTCGAGAACGTGGTGAAATTGGTGAAGGACTCGGCCCGGCCGATCCAGTTCATCTTCGCCGGCAAGGCGCATCCAAGGGACGATTCCGGAAAGGCCTTCATCCAGAAAGTCATTCACCTCTCGAAGTTCTCGGAACTGAAGGGACACCTCGTCTTCATCGAGAACTACGACATCCATGTCGCCCGCATGATGGTGTCCGGGTGCGACATCTGGCTCAACAATCCGCGCCGGCCCCTGGAGGCCAGCGGTACGAGCGGCATGAAGACGACTTCCCACGGCTGCCTCAACCTCAGCATCCTCGACGGTTGGTGGCGCGAGGGCTACGACGGCACCAACGGCTTTGCCATCGGGCCTGATTCGCACCCGTCCGACGTCGATGAACAGGACCGAGTCGACTCGTTCAACCTGTACAAGGCCCTGACCGAGGAGGTCATTCCGGAGTTCTTCAACCGGGATGCCGACGGCATTCCCCGGCAGTGGATCCACCGGATCCGGCGTTCCCTGGCGACTCTCGCCGCGGAGTACAGCACCTGGCGGATGGTCCAGGAATACACCCGCAAGTACTACTTGCCGCCCGTGAGCTGAACGACGGACCCATTGGGACGCGCTCGCCTGGAAATCGGGTGGGGCGAGCCCGCCGTCCAGCCGTTCGAGAGTTCGAGGTGTTCAGCTTCAGGTTGAAAGCAGGCTTGAAACTTGAACCTAGAAACAACGGTTGGATCCACAGATTTCACCGATTGCACGGATTGGAAGCCGGTTGAGAGAGGCTGTTGTTTCACCCCACGGGTGAGATGAACCTGAAAGCGGCAGTTGGATCCGCAGATGGCGCAGATGACGCAGATAATGAGGAGCTTGGATCGGGCGTGCCCTTCACCCGCAAGGTGACGTCTGCACGAGCCCCCGTGCTGGCATATCTGCCGTTCCATCTGCGCAATCGGCGCCATCTGCGGATCAATGAACTGCCGATTCTAGGATGAAAACAGCGATGCGGTGAAGCCTCTAGTCCCGGTCCATCTGTGAAATCCGTGAAATCGGTGGATAACCCAACTGCCGCTTTCAGGTTGAATCCTGAAACTTCGAACTCTTCGGCGGCTATTGAGGTCACTCGCTCACCCGTCCGTCCACTGGCTCAGCCTCCGCTCCGGAGCGCAATCATGAGGTGACGGATCTCGTCCTCGATCTCGTCCTCGGCGGCGACCGTCGGGGCGATTTCGTCGCGGACGAGTTCGCGGTAGCGGCGACGCATCCGGTGAATGGCTACGCGGACCGCGCCTTCGTTCAAACCGAGTTGCGCGGCCACTTCGGCTTGGGGAGGGGCTTGATGGTCGCCGGCGAGGTAGGGCTGAAGCTGGTCGAACGCCTGGGCCTTGCCTGCGGTCGCCCACTCCCGCCGAAGCCGTGCGGTGGCGCGGTCGAGGACCGTCAGAGCCCACTGGCGATCGAAGAGGGTCTCGGGGGTCCGATGGTCCAGAGGTTCGAGCGCGAACCGTTCCTCGGCTTCGAGGCTGTCGAGGGCGATGTGGGGCGAGCCTCCGCCGCGCTTCTGACGGCGGCCCCGATGCCATTCGTTGGCGATGTGGTGGTTGATGGCGGCGAGCAGGTACGAACGGAACCGGCCGCGGCCCGGCCCAACGCCGGCCAGTTGGTCGTTGCTCAACAAGGCGTAGAAGACTTCCTGGACGATATCCTGGGCAGAGGCTGGATCCTGCCCGGACCGCCGAGCATGGGCATACGCCGGGTACCAATAGGCCCGGAAAAGCGATCCGAGCGCCGCCATCGCGTCCGGCGATGAGCCGGATCCGGCCAGGCGGATCAGGCTCCAGTGGGTCGTATTGAAGGCCGCTGCACCCGGTTCAGCCACGGCTGAACCCTCTGGAGGAAGGTATCTGGACTCTTCTTTGCTCACGGGATTTCGCAGGTAGCGAAAGGCAGCAACTCACGGGCCGGATGCCGTTGGCGAGGCTAAGGTCCCGGCTTGGGCTCGGCGCCGGCGGGGATCTGTGCGTCCTCCAACTTGCGACGAAAGATGAGGATGTGCTGGCGGGGGAGTTCACGTCCTGTGGAGACCCACTCGAGGTCATGCAGTGCCATTTCACGCCGAACCTGTGCCTCGGTCATCTTGTGGAGGCGCTTGATCGGCACCCACTGGTCTTCGCCACGATATTCCACCAGAACCAGGCGCCCGCCACGCTTCAGGGCCGCGGTCATCCCGCGAGCCATCTCGTACGGGAACTCGCACTCGTGATACACGTCGACGAGGATGATCAGGTCCAGCGCGTTGGTCGGGAGGTGCGGATCTTCGGGCGTCGACAGCACTGGTACGACGTTGGTGTGTCCCCGGGCCGCCATGTTGGTGCGCAGGATGGCGATCATCTCGGGTTGGATGTCGGTGGCGTAGACACGGCCTGTCCGGCCGACCCGCTCCGCCATCCGCCAGGTGAGGTAACCCGAGCCGGCCCCGACGTCGGCCACCGCCTGCCCGGGCTTGAGTCCGAGCGCGTCGAGAAGAAGCCGCGGACGTTCCTCTTCCTCGCGTTCCGGCCGCTCCAGCCAAGGAGCGCCATGGTGAGTCATGTAATGGGCGATCTCCCGGCCGAGAAACCACTTGCCCATGCCGTCGGGCGTGCCCGGCTTCTGTGTATAGAGGGGCTCAGGCGGGGCCGGCGGCGCCGCCAGTCCGCTCCAAGCCAGCATGCAGAGGGTCAGCATCGCCAGCCAACGCGCACGGGATGAGGCATTCATGAGGGTCCTACTTTCTGGCGATGCAGGCTTCGACGAATGCCTTCAGCAGTCGACGCTGCTCGGGGTGCTTCACCGCCAGTCGCTCGGGGTGGAACTGGACGGAAACAAACCACGGCAGGAATCCCTCGGCCCCCTCGGCAAGCTCGGTGGCCTCGACGAGCCCATCCGGGGCAACCGCGACGGGGCGAAGTTCGGGCGCGAGTCGGTCGATGCCCTGATGATGCGTGCTGTTGACCTGCAGGGAGCGGCGGCGACTGATCTTTGCCGAGGATCGAGCGTGGATCCAGTGCGACCGGATGCACACCTTCATCCTTTCGGTCACAGGCGTTGTGCGGCACGTCCGAGGGACGCTCCGTCGCGAGGTCCAGATACAGCGTTCCTCCCAACGCGACGTTGATGAGCTGGTGACCTCGGCACACGGCCAGGAGCGGGCGCGGTTGGGAGAACAACTGCTGGAGTACCAGCAATTCGAAGACGTCCCGGGGGATGTCCGGCGTACCCGAAAGCCGCTGCACCGCCTCGGGCGCGTCTGGCCGGTGAACCGCTGGACTGATGTCGTCGCCGCCGCTCAGCAGGACGCCATCCGACCTGCCGATCGCATCGCGCACGAGCTCCGGGTCAGCCGTCGGCGGCAGGATCCAGGGCATCCCGCCGGCCTGCATGACGGCATCCGTGTACCGCAGGGAGAGGCTGATGCTGCGGTCTTCAAACTCCGCGCCCTGCGCCTGCGTGCTGGGCGTGATGAGGATGAGGGGGCGGCTGGGCTTGGTAGGGCGGGCCATGATCGGGGGGGTCAGTCGGCCGTGTTGTCTGACTTCTTCGGGAAGCGAAAGTCCGGGAAGAGTTCCAGGATCCGCTTGCGCACCTCCGCAATGTCATCGGGCTTGTATCGGCGCCGGACATGGCCGCGCTCCAGGGCGTCGAGGAGTTCCAGCCAGTCGGAGAGCGGCGGATCCGGCATCGGTATCCACTCGATGTCGCGGCCGCGCCGCTTGGGACGTTCGAAAAACGCCCAACGATTGCCGATGTGCTGGGCGTAGACGTGGCGCTTGATGCCGTCGTCTCCCTCCGTGGTCCATCCGATTTCTGCCTTGGCTCCCATAGGTGCTTTGAAATGTATGCGGTGTGCCCCGCTCGGTCAGGCCGGGTCCTCAGGCAGGTCCACCGCCGCGATGGCCATCGCCGCGATGCCTTCCTGTCGGCCGACGAAGCCCATCTGTTCGTTGGTGGTGGCCTTGATGCCAACCTTGGCAACCGGGATGCCGAGGGCGGCGGCAATCTGCTCCTTCATGGCCGGGATGTGCGGGTAGATCTTGGGTCGCTCGGCGATGAGGGTGGCGTCGATGTTCACGATCCGTCCCCCGCGGGAGCGCGCCCGCCGGGCGGCCTCCTCGACGAAGATCCGGCTGGGAGCGTTGCGCCAACGTTCGTCCGTATTCGGGAACAGGTGGCCGATATCGACTTCACCCACCGCACCCAGCACGGCGTCCGTGATGGCGTGCAACAGCGCGTCCGCGTCGCTGTGGCCATCGAGGCCGTGACTGTGGGGGATCTCCACTCCGCCGAGGACGAGACGCCGCCCCGGGACCAATGCATGGACATCGTAACCGATGCCGACGTGAACCATGCAGGGAAGGTGGCGTCTGGGTTCCCGGGAGGGAAGCGAAACAATGGACCCAGTTGGCGGTCCGCGCGGATCGGAGCCATGGTGGGGCGTCGGCCGGCATTCAGGCGGACGAGCGCGGCAATTTCCCGCAAACGGTGAAAGCGAAAATTATTTCATCGGATTGTCCCCTGAATGGAGGAAAGTTCTTTCGGAATCTTGCCTCGGTCGTTTTTACTGGGGCGTCGCAGTCATCATGAGCATGGAAAATGGAACGGCGCGGAAGCGCATCTCCCCGCGGGCCGAGGCGCCCGCCAAGCAGGGCCTTTACGATCCCGGCATGGAGCACGACGCCTGTGGCGTCGGCTTCGTGGCGCATTTGCGCGGGGAAAAAACCCATGTCTTGGTGGAGCAGGGGCTCCAGATCCTGAACAACCTCGATCACCGGGGGGCCTGCGGCTCCGAGGTGAACACCGGTGACGGTGCGGGCATTCTGATCCAGATGCCGCACGAGTTCCTGGTCGAGGCCTGCGCCAAGGCGCGCCTACAACTCCCGGCAGCCGGTCAGTACGGTACCGGGTTGGTGTACCTGCCGCGCGATCCAAAACAACGGCGCAAGGTCGAGTTGGCCTTCGAGAAGATCGTCAATTCCGAGGGGCAGGAATTCCTCGGATGGCGTGCGGTCCCCACGGACAATTCCTCGCTCGGTGACACCGCCAAGGCCTCCGAGCCCTGGATCGGGATGCCGATCATCGGCCGGGGCGCGGACGTCGCCGATACGCTGAGCTTCGAGCGGAAGCTGTATGTCATCCGCAAGCGGTCCTTCAATGAGATCCGCTGCTCGACGATGGACGGCAGCCAGTACTGGTACGTCTGCAGCCTTTCGAGCCGCACGCTCGTGTACAAGGGCATGCTCTTGACCGATCAGGTCTCGAAGTACTTCCCGGACCTGCGCAACCCGTCGATGAAGACCGGCCTCGCGCTGGTCCACTCGCGGTTCTCGACGAACACGTTCCCCAGTTGGAATCGCGCCCACCCGTACCGTTACATCGCCCACAACGGCGAGATCAACACGCTGCGCGGGAACATCAACTGGATGCACGCCCGGGAGGCCCTCTTCGCCTCCGACCTTTTCGGCGAGGACATCCAGAAGATCCTCCCCGTCGTCGATCCCCATGGCAGTGACTCGGCCATGTTCGACAACGTCCTGGAGTTGCTCGTCCTCGCAGGGCGCTCGTTGCCCCACGCGATGATGATGATGATCCCGGAGCCGTGGTCGAACCATGAGTCGATGAGCGACGAGAAGAAGTCGTTCTACGAGTACCATTCCTGCCTGATGGAGCCGTGGGACGGCCCCGCGTGCATTGCCTTCACCGACGGCGTCCGCATCGGCGCGTCGCTGGACCGTAATGGTCTCCGGCCTTCCCGGTACTACGTCACCAAGGATGACTACGTCATCATGGCGTCGGAAGTGGGCGTGCTGGACGTGGCGCCTGAGAACATCCGCGAGAAGGGGCGCCTGCAGCCCGGCCGCATGTTCTACATCGACACTGAACTCGGCCGGATCGTGGCCGACGAGGAGATCAAGGAGCAGATCGCCCGGGAACAGCCCTACCGTCAGTGGCTGAATCAACACCTGATCGACCTTGCCCACGTCGCCGAGCCCAACAAGGAGCCCGAGGCTGACCGCTCGTCCGTGCTGCAACGGCAGCAGGCATTCGGGTATTCCTTCGAGGATCTCCGGATGCTCATGGTCCCGATGGCTCGTGATGGCGTCGAGGCCGTGGGTTCAATGGGAACGGATACGCCGCTGGCTGTCCTCTCCAACCAGCCCCAACTGCTCTACAATTACTTCAAGCAATTGTTCGCGCAGGTGACCAACCCGCCGATCGACTGTATCCGCGAGGAGATCGTCACCAGCGCGGAGACGACGATCGGTGCCGAGCGCAACCTGCTGGATCCCCAGCCGGAGAGCTGCCACCTGATCAAGCTCAAGAACCCCGTCCTGACCAACGAGGAGTTCGCCAAGCTCAAGCACATCGATCAGGCCGGCTACCGTTCCATCACCCTTCCGATCCTGTACAAGGTCGACAAGGGGGCGAAGGGCCTCGAAAAGGCCTTGGCTGACCTGTTCAAGAAGGCCAGCAAGGCGATCGAGGAAGGTTACACCATCCTGATCCTCTCGGACCGGGGTATCGGGCCGAAGAACGCCGCCATCCCGGCACTGCTGGCCGTCAGCGGCCTTCACCATCACCTCATCCGCAAGGGCACGCGTACCCGGGTTGGAATCGTCCTGGAGTCTGGCGAGCCGCGCGAGGTGCATCACTTCTCCCTGCTGCTCGGCTACGGCTGCGGCGCGATCAACCCGTACCTCGCGTTCGAGTCGATCGACGACCTGATCAGTCAGGGCCTGCTTACAGGCGTTGACCACAAGACGGCCTGCAAGAACTTCACCAAGGCCGCGTCGAAGGGCGTGGTCAAGGTGGCGTCGAAGATGGGCATCTCCACGATCCAGTCGTATCGCGGAGCCCAGATCTTCGAGGCGGTCGGCATCAACGAGGCCGTCGTCGACAAGTACTTCACCTGGACCTCGACCCGCGTCGAGGGCATCGGGTTGGAAGAGATCGCCCGCGAGGTCGAGACCCGGCATACGAAGGCGTTCCCGGACCGGAAGCTCAAGGTCACCACCCTCGATGTGGGCGGTCAGTACCAATGGCGCCGCGAGGGTGAGTACCACCTGTTCAACCCGGAAACCGTGCATCGTCTGCAGAAGGCCGTCCGGAACGCCGACTACAAGTCCTTCAAGGACTATTCGCGGCAGGTGGACGAACAGTTCAAGAACTGGTGCACGCTGCGCGGCCTGCTCGACTTCAAGCCGGCCACGGCGATTCCGATCGAAGAGGTGGAGTCCATCGAGTCGATCGTGAAGCGCTTCAAGACGGGCGCCATGAGCTATGGCTCGATCTCCAAGGAGGCCCACGAGGCCATGGCGATCGCGATGAACCGGATCGGCGGCAAGTCAAACACCGGTGAGGGTGGCGAGGATCCTGAGCGTTATGTGCCGATGGCGAATGGCGACTCGAAGAACTCCGCCATCAAGCAGGTGGCTTCCGGCCGCTTCGGCGTGACGAGCCAGTACCTCGTGAACGCCAGGGAAATCCAGATCAAGATGGCCCAGGGCGCCAAGCCCGGCGAAGGCGGCCAGTTGCCCGGTGGGAAGGTCTATCCCTGGATCGCCAAGACGCGGCACTCGACGCCTGGCGTCGGTCTGATCTCGCCCCCGCCACACCACGACATTTACTCGATCGAGGATCTCGCCGAGTTGATCCACGACCTCAAGAACGCCAACCGCCACGCGCGGATCAGCGTGAAGCTGGTCTCCGAGGTCGGTGTCGGCACCGTCGCCGCCGGCGTGGCCAAGGCTCATGCCGATGTCGTCCTGATCTCCGGCTTCGATGGGGGCACCGGTGCCTCGCCGCAGACGTCGATCAAGCACGCAGGCATCCCTTGGGAGCTCGGGTTGGCCGAGACCCATCAGACACTCGTCCTCAACAACCTCCGCTCCCGCATCGTCGTGGAGACGGACGGTCAGTTGAAGACCGGCCGCGACGTCGTGATCGCCGCGTTGCTCGGTGCCGAGGAATTCGGCTTCGCGACGGCTCCGTTGGTGTCGCTCGGGTGCATCATGATGCGCGTCTGCCATCTGAATACCTGTCCGGTGGGCGTGGCGACGCAGGACCCCGAGCTGCGCAAGCGGTTCACGGGTGATCCGTCCCACGTGGTGAACTTCATGCGCTTCATCGCCGCCGAGGTGCGCGAGATCATGGCCCAGTTGGGCTTCCGCACCATCGAGGAGATGGTCGGGCGCACGGATCGGTTGGAGGCCCGGCGCGCCGTCGAACACTGGAAGGCGCGTGGCGTGGACTTCAGCAAGATCCTCTACCAGCCGGACGTCGGTCCGGAGGTCGGGCGCTTCTGCCAGATGGCCCAGGACCATGGCATCGAGCGGTCACTCGACCTGACGAAGCTGCTCGACATCTGCCGTCCTGCGATCGAGCGCGGCGAAAAGGTCCGGGCGAGCCTGCCGGTTCGCAACGTGAACCGCGTGGTCGGCACGATCACCGGGAGCGAGCTGACCCGGGTGCACGGCGCCAAGGGGCTTCCCGAGGACACCGTCCTCATCTCCTTCCAGGGTAGTGCCGGTCAGAGTTTCGGCGCATTCCTGCCACCGGGCATGAGCTTCGTCCTCGAGGGCGATGCGAATGACTACTTCGGCAAGGGACTCAGCGGCGGCAAGCTGATCCTGTATCCGCCCGCGGCGAGTACCTTCGCTGCGGAGTCGAACATGATCGTCGGCAACGTTGCCCTGTACGGTGCCACCCAAGGCCAGGTCTACATCCGCGGCATGGCGGGTGAACGGTTCTGCGTCCGCAACTCCGGCGTCACCGCCGTCGTGGAGGCCGTGGGCGACCATGGTTGCGAGTATATGACCGGTGGCCGGGTGGTCGTCCTGGGCTCGACGGGCCGGAACTTCGCGGCCGGCATGTCCGGCGGCGTGGCCTACGTGCTGGATGAGGCCGGGGATTTCCCCCGCCGCTGCAACCAGCAGATGGTCGGCCTCGAGAAGGTCGAGGGCGAGGATGTCGCCGAATTGAAGGCGATCATCGAGGAGCATGCGATCAACACGAAGAGCAAGCGGGCAGCTCAGGTCCTTGCGGCCTGGGAGCAATACCTGCCGAAGTTCGTGAAGGTCATGCCGAAGGATTACAAGCGCGTGCTGGCGGCCTTGAAGAAGGCGCAGGCGGACGGGCTCACGGGCGACGATGCCCTCAACCGCGCGTTCGAGGCGAATGCCAAGGACGCGGCCCGGGTTGGAGGCGGCTGAGATCGAGACGCCAGGGTACCACAACGAACCGATACCAATTCGAACGAGACTGAGACATGGGCAAGCCCACAGGATTCCTTGAGTACGTCCGCGAACTGCCGCTCGACCGGAGCGCAGTGAAGCGTATCCGCGACTGGAATGAGTTCCACGAGCACATGGACGAAGACCGGCTGCGCCAGCAGGGTGCCCGGTGCATGGATTGCGGCATCCCGTTCTGCCATAACGGCACGCTGATCAGCGGCATGGCGAGCGGATGCCCGATCAACAACCTGATCCCGGAGTGGAACGATCTCGTCTACCGCGGGCTCTGGCGCGAGGCGCTGGACCGCCTGCACAAGACGAACAACTTCCCCGAGTTCACCGGCCGGGTCTGCCCCGCTCCCTGTGAAGGGTCGTGTGTCCTCGGCATCAATGCCCCGCCCGTCACGATCAAGAACATCGAGTGCTCGATCATCGACAAGGGATGGGATGAAGGCTGGGTGAAGCCCGAAGCACCCAAGAAGCGCACCGGCAAGAAGGTCGCCGTCGTCGGGTCCGGTCCTGCCGGTCTGTGCGCCGCCGCCCAGCTGAATCGCGCTGGTCACTGGGTCACGGTATTCGAACGGGCCGATCGCCCCGGCGGGCTCCTCATGTACGGCATCCCGAACATGAAGCTCGACAAGGAGAAGGTCGTCCGCCGCCGTCTCCGCCAGATGGAGAAAGAAGGCGTGGCCTTCCGCTGCAATTGCGAGGTCGGCAAGGACGTGACCTCCCAACAGTTGATGGAAGAGTTCGACGCGATCGTGCTGTGCACCGGCGCGACGAAGCCTCGCGATCTGCCCATCGAGGGTCGCTCCCTGAAGGGTGTCCACTTCGCCATGGAGTTCCTCCACGGCAATACCAAGGCCCTCCTCGACAAGTCGGCACCCCCGATCTCCGCCGAGGGCAAGGACGTCGTGATCATTGGCGGTGGCGACACCGGCACGGACTGCGTCGGCACCTCCATGCGCCATGGCTGCAAGAGCCTCGTCCAGGTGGAGATCCTGCCGCGCCCGGCGGATGCCCGCACGCCCGACAATCCGTGGCCGGAATGGCCCAAGGTCTACAAGATGGACTACGGTCAGGAAGAGGCGGCCGCCAAGTTTGGCGCCGATCCCCGCGTCTACCTGACGACCGCGAAGAAGTTCATCTCCGATTCAGCAGGCAATGTTTCCGGAGTCCACCTGGTTCAGATCAAGTGGGACAAGAACGAGAAGGGCCAGTTCATCCCCGTGGACGTTCCCGGCACGGATCGCGTCGTGCCAGCCCAGTTGGTGCTGCTCGCCATGGGCTTCCTCGGGCCGGAACAGCCGCTGCTCGAATCGCTCGGCGTGGAACGGGATCCCCGCTCCAACATCAAGGCGGACCATGGCAAGTACACGACGAGCATCCCCAAGGTGTTTGCCGCCGGTGACTGTCGTCGTGGCCAGAGCCTCGTGGTGTGGGCGTTCAACGAGGGTCGCGGTGCCGCCCGCGAGGCGGATCGGTTCCTGATGGGGCGCACCGAGCTGCCTTGAGGCGGTTGACGCCCTGAGATGGTTTTTCATGGACCGGTTTGTGTCGGAAGACGCGAACCGGTCCTTTGCTTTTCAGGCGTGGCTCGGAGCCTTCGCGTTCTGCCGTTGCTGACGGGTTCCTACTTCTTGCCCGCCTTGTGGCTGCGCGGTTGGCTGGATCGTTCGGGAGGCTTGCCTGTCCGGCGGGGAGCGCTTGCCCGTGGTGCCACCGCACGGACCTCGGTCCTGCTCGCCTTGCCGCGCGAATCTCGCGCGCCTGGATTCTCCTTGGGTGCGAGCGGCTTCTTCGTCCGTCGTGCGGACTGTTCTGCGAGCGGTACCGCTCCCGGGACTTCAGCCTTCGGCGGAGGTGGGGCAACGAGGAGGGGGGCGGGGGCGGAGGTGACTTTTTTTGGTTTGGCCATGACGGCAACCTACCACTCCACCCGCCGCATGCACGACATCCCTTGGTCTCCTCTGGGCACGGGATGCTGTGGAGTTTGTCGAGTTGGCTACACCCCCGACTCATTCTGCACCACGCGCCGACCTACCTGTAGCCTGTCCCACCCGAGAGCATTGAGAAGAAGCTGCCGCAGTCCCAGTGCTTCCGATCGGATACCTGACCGTCGCCCAATTCAATCAGCCGCCACACGCCGTCCGTGCGGCGTGCGACGTCGACGCTGTAGAACGGGTGCCGGATCCGGCGCGCGATCTCATGGACCAGATCTGGCACGTCACCATCTGCCGAATAGGCCCGGCCCCTCCAGACGAAGTGCCGGCGCTCCGAGCCCGGTTCGTACTGTTCAAGCCGCCGCGCGCAGATCCCGCCTTCGATTCGTCCCCGGAACTTACGCATCCGATCCACTACTTTCGGGATCTGGCTGAGTTCGCGGACAACGGAACCGCCATCGGTCGAAAGGGACTTAACATAGTCTTTCAGAAAACAGTCGTTCCAGCCGGCGGCTGCCAAATCCGCCACGACATCCGCCGACTCGGGATAGATGCGGGTCTCGGCAGTCATGTCCGTGAGTTTGGGATACCAACCCGGCAGGTGGTGGCAGGAAGCATAGTCCTGCGGGGAGGTGATGGGTTTTCCTCCGAGAGCTGTGATGGAGGTGTAGAGATGTTCGTATTCAGCGAGCGAGAGCATCCACCCGCGGTAAAGGATCGGCTGTTCCGGTAGGATGATTCCCCGGTGTGCGAACGTTCCTTCCTGGAAGGCTTCGAAGTTGAACACCGATGCGGTTAAGCCGGCGACCTCTGCCGCTGCGGATTCTTCCGCATACGCGTCATCGGGAAGCCGGGGACGGAAACTGTCCGCGGGAAAGAGGACGTGCATAAGCCGCTGCCAGCATGGGGTGCATGGAGCCTTCTTGCCAGTTTTGAACCTCAAGGCGCTCCTTCGTCCCGGTTTTCAGGCTGCACAATTCAGTCCGTGAATGGCCTCGCCGGCCTGCCGGAGCACCTCGCCCCGGAGTCGCCAGACCTCCCGGCCACGATACCCGGTTGGCTGCAGGGCGGCCGGCAGGAAGGGATCCACTTCAACCACCGACTTCCACGCTGCCTGTTCGGCTCGGGCCCAGTTCAGCAGGGCTTGCCGTTGCGATGCCGTACCGAACCCCGGTCCCGGAAAATCCATCAGGACTTTTCGACAGCGCTCGTATTGTTCATGGATCGCCTCGAATGGCCACGAAGCACGAACAATGCGGATGTCTGTATCCGGATTGCGGGTGAGACAATCGAAGCAGGTGAGGAACTCCACGCCGGCAATCTCTCGTCCGAGCATTTCCAGATCTTGTGGCACCGGATCCGGTGAGATCCAGACGCTGTTTTGCAGGTATCCAAACCCGGACTGCTTCAACCGTCGGCGAAGCCGTTTTCGGGCGCTGTCCTGGGTGACTGGAACATCGAACACCAGAGTGCGCCACACGCCGTCCCATGTTCGGTTCCAGGCTTGCTCCGGATCACGGCCTCCGAGGGCGGTTATCCTTCCCGTGTCACTCAGCCTGTAGATGGCGTCCGCCGTATCAGGCTTCTGTTCCAGCAGGCCCTGGGCTTCGAGCCTACGAATCTGACGCAGGAATCCGCGTCGGTATGCCCATCCTTCGTAGGAGTCATTCAGGTTGCGGAAGCTGGGACGCATCAGCAAATCAGCGTGCCACAGCAGGTGATAAAGGAGCAGTTCGGTCTTGGGTTTCATTCCAGACCGATAGCCCGTGAAAAATCGGCACGCACGAAATTCTTCGACCGCCGACAATCGCGATCCGGGTGCGATTGCCAAACGGATGTCCCATGTGGGACATGGGATTGGTCACTCGCCAAGGGCATCAGATGCCCGGGGGAAGGACGATCCGGGTGCAGTTGCCAACGGGATGTCCCACCTGGGACACGGGATTGGCAGGGGCGGGGCGGTCCGGGTTGGAGTGGTTGAGGGCGGGCAGCGGTGACGATGCCAATGACGTGTCCCATATGGGACATGGGATTGGTCAAGGGCCGATGGCATCAGGCAGTGGGCGAGGGAAGATCCGGGGGTGCGGTTGCCAACGAGATGTCCCACCTGGGACACGGGATTGGCAGGGGCGGGTCGGTCCGGGTTGGAGTGGCTGAGGGCGGGCAGCGGTGACGATGCCAATGACGTGTCCCAGGTGGGACATGGAATTGGTCAGAGCCGATGGCGCGAGCCGCTCATCGACCTTTCGTCCTCAGCCGTTCCGCCTCAGCACGGAATGGTTCGCCAAGGGCGTAGCTTCGGCTGCTGGCTGTGGATGCTCTCGATGGCAAGCGAAAGCTCGGCGTAGGTCTGGGTCTGCCGGATCTGATCCAGATAGAGGTTTCTTCGGGCGACTGTCTGGACCTCGAACGCCCAGAACAGAGACATTAGCGGATTGAGGAATAGCTCCGAGCCTTGGGTCCGCTTGGTCCCGTGGTGATCGCCAAACCAGCCTGACGTGGCGTCGACGATACTGGTGTTTACAATGCTCGGATGCTTGGGAAGCCGGCTGGCGACGTAGTCGAAGGCGGCCCTGTAGAAGGTGAACTCCTCGCACTGCTTCAGAAGGCTCCAGCACCCCAGAAAGGCCTCGTCGGCCGCCAATGCAGCGATGTTCTCCAGGACGTGCGCGTGGCAGACACCGTGGAACGCGTCCACGCCGAATCCGAGGGAAAGGACAAATCGGTTGGGTACATCACTCAGTTCGTTGACCGCGGCAAGGCTCGCCATGTCCTCCTCTGGGGTGCCAAGTCCCACCTCGTCGCCTCTCAGCAGGATGTCGGTACCGCCATCCACCAGCACTATCGCATCAGGCCGAAGTTCGTTCGTCATCCACCGGTAGGCTGACACGATCGGTGCCACACCCGTTCGCTTCAGAAGGTAGACGGGCATTTCCCCGTACTGGTCCGACAACCAGCGGGAAAGGTGTAGTTCCGGGCACGACGCAGCGAGGCCATGCGTATCGGGAGTGATGAGTGCGAGGGCTGGCACCGGGCGTTCGCAGACCTCCTTGCTGACGTCGCTGAATGTCAGGCTGGCAAGGTGGACGCGCTTGCCCTGGGCCAGCAGCCAATGCAGCACGGGCAGGCCTGCGAATAGGTCGTAGCCGCCTCCCGCACCGGCGAGCAGCACGGTCTTGGTTTGGGACAGACGTTGGAAAAACGGGAGGTTCATCAGGTTCTGCAGTGGTCTTCCCTCGGATCGGCGGATGATGACCAAGATTGGAAGTCCAGTGGCTCAGGTAGATCTCAATCCGATGTGTTACCTTCCACCTGCGCCCGTTGGTAATTCGGCGGGAAAGGAGTGTCGAGCAGTCAGACGCATCCTGGCCTCACCGGGCTTCGGAAGCTGAGACCTTCAACCCATCCTTGGTCGACGGCGGTGTGGCCAGTGGTATGAGCGGCCAGGATGTTGGACGCGGCCATTGAAGAATCCGCGGAGCGGGGTGAGGTCTCGTCCGGCGAAGGTGATGATCGGGAAGCGGGACGTTTGAGCCAAGTGCTTGCGCACGTCACGGAGGTGGAGTAACTCGGCGGGGCGCCTTCGACTGACCAGATGACCTGCGGGCGACCTGAGAACCAAATCCCGGCCAGACACTCGCCAAGCTTCCTGCATGAGAATCGCCTGTGTCGTCCCGCCGCTTCACTTCCCGGTCAATGAGCACGGCCACGGATATCTTCCCCCGCTTGGCCTGTTGTCGCTGGCGGGTCCCCTGATTGATCAGGGTCACCAAGTCTGTCTCATCGATGCGGACGCTGGGCACCTGCGGATCCCGGAGGTGATCCAGCGCCTGATCCAGGAAGGTGTCGAAGTCGCGTTGATCGGACATTCGGGGTCCATGGTGGCCAATCCCAATTCGCTGAACCTGTGTCGGGAGATCAAGAAGGCGGTACCAGGGATCAAGACGGTCTATGGAGGGGTATATCCGAGCTATGCCAGCGAGGAGATCCTGGGCCAGTTCCCCGAGGTGGACTTCATCGTCCGGGGTGAAGGCGAGGTGACCGTAGCCGAGTTGGCCTCCGCTCTTGGGGAGGCTGGACGATCCTTCGATGGAATCGGTGGACTATCGTGGCGCCGTGGGGGCGAGATCGTCCACAACCCGGCTAGGGCGCCCATCCAGGATCTCGACCAGTTCCGCGTCGCGTGGGAGTTGCTCGATTGGGGCAACTATCGAAACAACCACCTACCGGGGCGGATCGCGCTCGTGCAGTTCTCGCGAGGGTGTCCACTGTCCTGCACCTACTGCGGCCAGTGGAAGTTCTGGAAGAAGTGGCGTCACCGGAGCATCGCGAGGTTCGTGGATGAGCTCGAGTTCCTGGAGAAGCGGTGTGAGGTGAGCATGGTGTGGACAGCGGACGAGAACTGGGGTGAGGACCCTGAGTTGTTGCATCGCCTGCTGGCGGCCATCGCGGAGCGAGGACTGCGGATACGCATCTTCTGTGCGATGTGCGCCAAGGATGTGGTGCGGGATCGGGAGGTCCTTCCGCTGTACAAGCGGGCCGGGATCGCCTGTCTGATGATGGGTATCGAGTCCTTCAACGACGACGTGCTCGCGAAGGTCAACAAGGCGAATCCAGGGGGAATCACCCGCGAGGCCATCTCGCTATTGCGTCAGAACGGGATCCTGAGCGTGGTGAACGTCATCCATGGACTGAAGGACGAATCGTGGGGGAGCATCCTGAAGACGACCTGGGATCTGCGCCGGGCGGGGCCGGACTTCTACAACGCCCTGCACCTGACACCGCTCAGTTGGACCAAGGAAGGAAGGAGCGTGGAGTTCGATCAGATCATACAGCCGGATCAGAGCCAGTGGGATTTCCGGAAGCCAGTGATCCAATCCGGTCGGATGTCACCATTCCAACAGGCGCTCGCGGTGAAGTTGAGTGAAGTCATCTTCTATAGCCGGCCGCTCTGGATCCTGCGGCAATTGTTCGTTCGTGACCCGATCCAGCGGCGCATCGCCCTCGATGGCTTCCCCCGTTTGGTCCGGGTGTTCCTGAGCGAGTGCGTGGGGCTCTTCCGCCTCGGGTTTACGAGGCCCGGCGAGGCGACCAAGGACCGTCGACGCCTCTCGCTCCTGCTTCCGGGCAGGGTTGAGGCCAAGGTTGGAAACGCCGCAAACCCGGATCATCCGCGGCCGACAACGGTGTAGCCGGTGGTGTCGGCAGCGAGGACGTGGATCGCGCTGCCGGGGAGTTGTCGCGACATGGCGGCGGCGACCTCGTCCGCTCGATCGAGGGTGAGGCACATGATCGTGGAGCCGGATCCGGACAGCCAACCGCCGATGGCACCGGCGCGGACGCCGGCCTGGATGACCTTGGGAAGCTGGGGAATCAGGGGCGTCCGGTAAGGCTGGTGAACGCGGTCGTCGAACAGGCCGCGGAGGGCGGTGAGGTCACCGGAGGCAAAGGCGGCGCTGATGAGGGCGACGCGGTTGAGGCTATGGACGAGGTCGGGCTTCGGGTACGAATCCGGGAGGAGGCGTCGGGCGTCGCTGGTGCGGACCTCGAAGGTGGGGACGAGGGTTACGAAGCGGGCGTTGCGGGGGACGGGGAACCGGAGGACCCGGACCTCCTTGCCGACGGCACCAGCGACGGTGAATCCGCCGAAGGTGGCGGGAGCGGCATTGTCGGGGTGGCCTTCGAGGACGTGGACGAGTTCAAAGACCTTGTGCTTGTCGAGGCCGGCTCCCGTGATCTCGTTGAGTGCGGCGAGCAGGCCGAGTTGGACGGTGGTGGATGAGCCGAGTCCGCGGGCGACCGGCACATCGCCGGTGATGGAGACCGAGAATCCGAAGGGCTGGGTGCGGGTGCGGCGGAAGAAGTATCGGGCGGCCTCGGAGACCATCTTGGTGGCGCCGGCGCGGCTTTCGTCGGCGATGGGCGAGGTGATCTCGACCTTCCGGTCCTCGCGTTTGTGGACGGTGACGAGGTTGTGGAGGCGGACGGCGAGGCCCAGGGTGTCGAATCCGGAGCCGAGGTTGGCGGTGGTGCCGGGGACGCGGATGGTCATGGCGGTACGGTGGGAGAAGGGTGGCGTGGAGCGGAAGGGGTCAGTCCTCGGCCTTGGAATCGCGGCTGAGGAGGTCCTGGACGGTGCGGCGTGGATCCTTGCCCTCGTAGAGCATGGCGTGGACCTCGTTGGTGATGGGGGCGACGACGCCGAGTCGGCGGGTGAGTTCGCGGGCGGAACGGGCGGTCGGGTAGCCCTCGATGGCGCTGCGGGATTCGGCGATGAGGGTGGGGACGGATTCGCCGCGTCCGATGCGTTCGCCAAAGGTTCGGTTGCGGCTGAGGCGGGAGAAGCAGGTGACGGTGAGGTCGCCGAGTCCGCTCAGGCCGGCGAAGGTCTCGGGCCGGGCGCCGCAGGCGATGCCGATGCGGCGCATCTCGGCCTGGCCGCGGGTGATGAGGGCTGCCTTGGAATTGTCGCCGAAGGTGAGTCCGTCGCAGACGCCGGCGGCGATGGCCATGACGTTCTTGAGGGCGCCGCCGAGTTCGACACCGATGAGGTCGGTGCTGGTGTAGACCCGGAAGGCGGGGCGGTGGAAGAGCTCCTGGACCAGTCGGGCGGTGGCGGGTTCCTCGGCGGCGGCGACGACGGCGGTAGGAATGCCGCGGGCGACTTCCAGCGCGAGGGAGGGGCCGGACAGGGCGGCGGGAATCGCGCCGGGGATTGCCTGCTGGAGGACGCCGCACATGGTGAGGCCAGTCTCGGCCTCGATGCCCTTGGTGACGCTCACGACGGGGCCACGGAAGGCAGCCATCCTGGTGGCGACGGCCCGAAGTGCACGGGAAGGGACGGCGAGGACCACCGCGTGGGCGTCTTCGATGGACCGATCGAGGTCGGCTTCAAACGACAGGCTCGGGGGGAGCAGGATGTTGGGGAGGGCCCGGTCGTGCGTCCGTTCGCGGGCGATCTCGGCGAGGTGCTCGGCGTTGTGGCCCCAGATGCGGACCTGATGGCGGTTCTGGTCGAGCAGCAGGGCCAGGGAGGTGCCCCAGGCGCCGGCCCCCACGACGGTGATGTTCATGTTGAGGCGGGTTCGCTGGGCTTGGGTTGGCCGAGTCGGCGTTCGGTTCCGTTCAGGAGACGGACGATGTTCGCCTTGTGCCGGACGATGGCGAGCACCGAGAGGATGGCGGTCAGGATGACGAGTCGACGATCGCCGGGTGGGGTGAGGGCGACCGCGAAGGGTAGGATGGCGGCCCCGACGATGCTGGCGAGGGAGACGTAGCGGGTCAGGGCGAGGGCTACGAGGAAGCCTCCCAGCGTGATCAGGAACGGGATTGGGACCATGGCGGCCAGAACGCCGGCGGAGGTGGCGATCCCTTTGCCACCCTTGAACCGGAGCCAGCAGGTGAAATTGTGACCGAGGACGGCGCCGAGCGCGGCGATCATCTCGAAGGGGATGGCGTCCGGGCCGGAGGCGTGCCCGATCGATTGGGGGAGGAAGAGGACGGGGAGGGCGCCCTTGAGGGCGTCGACCAGGAGCACGAAGATGCCGGGTCCCTTGCCGAGGATGCGGAAGACGTTGGTGGCCCCGATGTTTCCGGAGCCGTGGCTGCGGATGTCAACGCCCTTGGCGCGGGCGACCAGAAAACCGGTGGGGATGGACCCGCACAGGTAGGCACACAGAGCGGTCAGGACATGGGCCAGGATCGGCACGGCCGGGTTGTAGGGGCTGGCGGGTGCGGATTCCAGAATCAAGTTCCACGATTCCGATGCCGGGGCGAGTTCCGACACCGCCTCCGTTTGAGAAGAGAAACGGGGTGGCGACGTCCCCGTCGCCTGGGAAAAGGGACTGGCAGGGCAACGAGGACGTCGCCGCCCCGTCGGAGCAGGGGGCAGCGCCGTGGGCCTAAGCCTTGAGTTCCTTGAAGAGGCGGGCGCGGCCTCGGAGGGCATCGAGGAGCGCTTCGATCAGGGGGGTGGCCTTGCCGCGCCAGACGGCTCCGACGGTGAGGGGAGGCATCTCGGCGATGGGGATGCTCCGGATCTTTGGGGACCCCTTGGCACCGGGAAGGAAGAAGGTGACACCGATGCCGAACCCGTTGGCGACGTAGATCTCGATCAGGTCGAGCGAGTTCACCTCGATGGCGGGCGGCCATTCGAGGTCGCGCTTGGCGAGGAGTTCGCGGAACTGTCGGGGAAGGGTTTCGTTGGCAGGAAGGCAGACGAGGGACTCGAGGGTCGGGGAGTCGTCGCCCGACGAACCGCGGGCGAGCGCCTCGAAGATCTGGGCGGAGGTGGTGAAGGGCGAGGACTTGGGAACGAGGAAGACGGCGGGGAGCTCAAGGAGGGGTTCGGCGTTCAGCCCAGACTGGGGGCGCCCCTCGATGACCGTGACGGCGAAGTCGATCTCGTGTCGTTCGAGCCAGGCCTCGACGAGCGGTTGATGGGCGTCGCGGAGCATGAGGCGGAGCTTGGGGAACTGGCGTCGGACCAATTGGAGCACCTCGGGAAGATGATCGCGCAGGACCGCGGCGGGAGCAGCCATACGGATCGTCTGGGTGGTACCGCCGCGGATCTTCTCGCCGACGAGTTCGACGCTGCCGAAGAAGGGACGGATGAAGTCGTAGAGTTCGCGGCCGGCCGGGGTCAGTTCGAATGGGCGGCGATTGAAGAGCTTGAGGCCGAGGTCGGATTCGAGCTGGAGGATCTGGCCGGAGACGGCGGGTTGCTGGATGCCGTAGGGGATGTTCCGGACGGCCTCCATGATGCCGCCGAACCGTGCGACGTAGTAGAACAGTTCGAGGTGGTGGATGTTGAGCATCGGGAGTTAAGGGGGGGAGGACCGGGGTGGTGGAAGTTTCGATGGGTGTTTGAAGATTCGGCGCGGCTCCGTCAAGCCGTGGGAGGGTCGGTGAGGTGGGGGGGGCGCATCTCGACACTGTCCCCGTTCGAGAATGGGGACGGGGTGGTGACGTCCGCGTCTCGTTGAGAAAGCGCTGGGGAGGGCGACGAGGATGTTGCAGGCCCATCGAATGCGGGGAGAATGTCAGGATGCGTCCAGGTGGGGGTGGCGGAGTGGCCCGTCGTCGGATTCCAAGCGGCCGTCCGCTGCGAACTGGGGTTGGCAACCGGGAACTGGGGACTCTTCCCGGTCAAAGGGCAGGCTTGCACCTGACGTGCCCCTACCTAACTTGCGCGGGTGCGAAACATCCTGGTCACAGGCGGTGCGGGGTTTATCGGGTCGAATCTGACCCTGGAGCTGCAGGCTCGGTATCCGGAGGCGCGGATCGTCGTCGTGGACGACTTCCGCTCAGGCGATTTCAAGAACCTGCGGGGATTCCGCGGGGACGTGGTGGCCGGGGATGTTTCGCGGTTGGACTGGGCGGCCCAGTTCGGGGATCGGGTGTTTGACGGGATCTTCCATCTGGCCTCGATCACGGACACGACGGTCCACGACCAATTCCTGCAGGTGCACGACAACGTCGAGGGCTTCCGCCGGTTGCTGGCGTTTGCGGAGCCCAACCAGACGCCGGTCGTTTACGCATCGAGTGCGGCGACTTACGGGATGGCGGATGGCAAGCAGGTTGAGGATCAAGCTCCGGCGCCGGCGAACGTCTATGCCTTCTCCAAGGTCCAGTTGGACAACCTGGCGCGCGAGCAGGCGGGGCGGAATCCAGCCTGGCGGATCGTGGGGTTGCGGTACTTCAACGTCTACGGACCGCGGGAGGGTCACAAGAAGGCGGCGGCGAGCATGATCTACCAACTTTATCTCCAGATGAAGGCCGGCAAGCGTCCGCGCGTCTTCCGGGCTGGCGAACATTGCCGGGACTTCGTCTACGTGAAGGACGTGGTGGCCCTGACGATCCGTGCGGCGACCGCCCCGCGAAGCGGGGTCTTCAACTGTGGTTCGGGGCTGGCCACCTCGTTCAATGCCGTCATCGCGTCGTTGAACGATTGTCTCGGGACCGCGCTCGAAACGGAGTACGTCGAGAATCCATACGCACATTTCTATCAACCCTACACACAGGCGGACATGACCCGTGCTCGGGTGGAGTTGGACTTCACGCCGGCGTGGCCGCCCGCACAGGGCATCGCGGACTACGTCCGTTTGCTTGAAGCCAAATCCTGAATAGCCCAGCCATCCTGCACATACCTGACCCCTTTAACGAATGAGTACATCCAATTCCCCCTACATCCAGCGTCGGCGCCGGTGGCCCAAGGTCCTGGGCGTCGTCGTTGTCCTTCTGGTCGGCGGCTACTTTTTCCTGACGAGCAGCGTCTTCCTCAAGTCGTTCGTCCTGCCGAAGGTTTCGTCTGCCATCGGCAGTGAGGTCTCGGTGGAGGATATCTCCCTGAGCCCGTTCTCTTCGGTCACCGTACGCGGATTGAAGGTGACTCCGAAGGGTGAGGCGGCGCTGGCGGAGGTTCGGGAGTTCCGCGCCCGCTTCAGTCTGTTCGCCATCCTGGGTGGAAAGATCCAGGTCGATGAGGTGACGGTGGACGGCCCTTCGATCCACGTGATCGAGAAGGCCGACGGATCCGGCAACCTGGCGACGCTCCTGAAGTCGCTGCCGAAGTCGGAGCCGGAGACGGGCAAGAGCCCGGCCCCGCGTCTGGCGGTCCGGAATGTCTCCGTCAAGGGCGGCACCGTGCGCTTCGAACGGACGGCTCCAACCGGCGAGCGGACGCAGGCGGAGATTTCCGGGTTTGGAGTGGCCGTCGATCAGTTGGTCAACGGCCAGAGTTCCAAGATCACGGTGGGGGCCGAGGCCAAGGCGGAGTTGATCGGCGGACCTCAGGCGGGTCGCGCGGCTGGCAAGCTGGGTGGCACGATCGACGTGACCCTGGACGACCAACTTCTCCCGACTGCCAGCAAGGGAGGAATCCGGTTGGACCTGACCGACATGACCGGGGGACTGCAGAGCTTCGCCGGGCTTGGGCTTTCTGTGGATGTCGACTTTGCCAAGGATGACCTGAAGGACCTGGCGCTCCGCTTCTCCCAACGCGGGCAGGAATTGGCCCGGATCGGGTTGAAGGGAGCGCTCGAGTTGCAGAAGCAGGAGGCGCGGCTGACCTACGAGATCCGCGGGTTGGACCGACGGATCCTGGCCCTTGCCGGAGCGGCGTCGGGACTGGACCTGGGCGAGACGAAGGTGGGAGCGACGGGTCGTTTTGACGTCCTGAAGGGCGGGGCTGAGTACGCCTCGTCGGGAAAGCTTCAGATCGAGTCCTTGAGCCTCGCGGGCAATGGCACTCGGACGCCGGCGGTGAACCTCTCGACCGAGTACCGGGTCCTGGTGAATCCCCTGGACAAGAAGGCGCTGGTGGATCGCCTGGACATCCTGGGCACGCAAGCCGGACGCGAGTTGGTGAAGGGCGGCTTGGATCGTTCGATGAGCGTTTCGTGGGACAAGGCGGCTCCTGGCTTCCGGGAATCCACTTTCAGCCTCAAGGCGGGGCCCATCGATCTCTCGCAGTGGCGGGCGATGTTGCCGAGCAACGCGCCGACCGCGCTGGTTTCGACCGACTTCAAGGTAACCTCGGATCAGGCGGGCAAGTTGCTGCGGTTTGCGCTGAATACAAAGTTGGACCAGTTGACCGCGTCGGTTGGCAGTGCCCGGGTGCGGGATGCCCAGGCATCGATCCTGGTGACGGGAACGGTGGCCGACTTCACCGCCGTGGTGGTGGAGGGATATCAGGTCGATGTCCGGATGGGGCGGGATCAGCTCCTTGGGCTGAATGGTGTCGCCGACTGGAACCTCGACACGGCTCAGGGCGGTGCGCAGTTGTCCGTCGAGGGTCAGTTGCCGCCGCTGCTGGGGTTGTACCCGATGGAAGGGGTCAACCTGAGTTCAGGCGGCGCGAAGGTGAGCGCCACGTTCACCCAGCGGAGCACGGGTTCGGCGGCGGACGTCAATGTCTCGCTCGCGAACCTGGGCGGAACGCTGGGAACAATCGTCCTGAAGGATTACCAAGTGACGTTTGGGCTCGCGGCGGCGATCCGCGGCGAGGAGGTCGACGTCCAGAGGGTAAGTCTCGCCAGCCAGAGCGGATTTGTGCAGGGCGGCAGCTTCATGGCCCGCGGCAAGTACAACCTCGTCCGCGAGGCAGGCACGATTGAGTTCAACACGGTCGGCGTTAACGAAAGCGCTCTCGGGCCCTTCCTGGCGCCTTCGCTGGCCCCGAGCAAGGTGACCTCGGTTGCCCTCGACATCCAGGGCAAGGCGGACGTCGCCTTGACTGGTTCTTCGGCCCTTACCGCGGCTGTAAAGCTGTCGAACCTCGTCGTGGACGATCCGACAGGCAGGACTCCCAAGACCCCGATCCAGCTCGGCATCGACATCGATGTGACGAGCAACGGCGTCCGCACGGAGGTCCGCAAATTCCTCGTGGACCTCGGGGCAACCGAACGCGCCACCAACCGCCTCGAGATCGCTGGCCTGATCGATCTGGGGACGAACCAGCCTGCGCCGACGGCCCTGACGGTCCGTTCGACGGGACTCGACTTCACTCCGCTCTACAACCTCGTGGCCGGTGCAACGAACGCTCCTGCGACTGCCCAACCGCCGGTGCAGAAGCCTGACGCGGGCAACGTGGAACCGGCCCCGGTGCACCTCCCGATCCGTGATGCGACGTTGACCCTCGACATCGCGCGGGTATTCCTGCGGGAGATTGACGTCGCGGGGCTCAAGGGAACTGCCCGGGCATCCAATGATGTCGTGAGCCTGGATGGCTTTGGGCTGACGCTGAACGGTGCTCCGGTGCGGGCGAAGGCCCGGGCCAATCTCGCCGTTCCGGGATACCAGTACGACGTGGATTTTGCCGCGGACCGGGTTCCGCTGGGGCCGCTGGCGAACTCGTTCGTTCCGGTGCTCAACAATGCCGCTCAGGGCGAGGCGGGTGCGGCGCTTCAGGTGAGGGGGGCTGGCCTGACCGGCGCGTCGCTGCGTCGCAACCTCAACGGCTTCGCCACCATGGAGGCCACCAACGCGCAGATCCGGATCCCGAATCGCCCGATCCCGGTGCCGAAGCTGGTGACGACGCTCATCCCGATCCTGCCTTCCGAGATCAATCCGACCTTCGTGCTGAGCCTGATCGGTAAGTCGGCCGTCCTGTCTGAGCCGATCCGCATCGTCGAGGCCCATGCCCTGATGGGACAGGGCGGGGTGATCCTCACGAATACGAGGGTCGCCAACTCGGCCTTCGTTGCCACTGTCGGCGGTGACATCCAGTTCGCAGATAACCTGACGAACTCGACTCTGAACCTTCCCGTCGCACTCGCTTTCGCTTCGAATGGCCAGATGCCTGAACCCCGAAAGGTGGGGCGTGTTGCGGGCACGATCGGGGTGGAGAAGTTCGAGAAGGACCTCGTGGGAATCGCAGCAGTCGTCGGGGCGGTTTCGATTCCCGGCGTGGGCAACGTCGGCGACCTCGGCGCCAAGGGCGTCGAGAAGCTCAACCAGGCCACGGGAGGTGCCGTCCAGAAGATCGGCAATGCGGTGGGTGGGTTGGTGCCCGGCGGCGACAAGCCGACGAATGGGGCCGCAAGCGCCGTTGGCGGATTGTTGAACGTCCTCGGCGGCGGCAAGAACACCAACGCCCCGGCGGCGAACACCAACGCGGCACCGAAGCCGACCAGTCCGCTGGACCTGCTCCCGTTCGGTCGCGGCAAGAAGTGACGGGCACCGAAGCCTTCATCCAACTGACTGATGCAAGAACCCCTCCGGTATCTCGAACGGGAGCAGGACCGTTTCGTCCAGGACCTGTGCGAGTACGTCCGATTTGCCAGTGTCAGCGCCCAGCCCAAGCATGCGCCCGATGTCCGGGCGTGTGCTGAGTGGTTTGCCCGTCGATGCGAAGCCCTCGGCCTCGAGACGAAGGTCCACCCGACCTCCGGCAACCCGATCGTCGTCGCGCGGACGCCGAAGGTTCCAGGTGCGCCGACCTTCCTGGTCTATGGCCACTACGACGTGCAGCCGCCCGAGCCGTTCGAGCTCTGGACCACGCCGCCGTTCGATCCCCAGGTCCGTGGCCGAAGCCTCTTCGGCCGTGGGACGACGGACAACAAGGGGCAGCATCTGGCCCACTTGAACGCGGTGGAGGCCTACCTCCGAACCGGGACGCCGCTGCCTTGCAACCTCGTCTTCCTCGTCGAAGGCGAGGAGGAAATCGGGTCGAAGGCCCTGTACGGATTCCTCCCGGAACAGCGGGAAGAGCTCGCCTGTGACGCCATCATCATCTCGGACAACGGCATTCCGGGACTGGAGTACCCTTCGCTGACCTACGCCTTGCGCGGCATCGCCGCGATCGAGGTGAGGATCGACGGACCCTCGCGCGACCTCCACTCAGGCTTGTTCGGGGGGACGGTCGAGAACCCGGCCATGGCGCTTTGTCAATTGCTGGCGAAGATGCGCGACGACGACGGGCGCATCACTGTGCCCGGCTACTATGACGACGTGGCTCCGCTCTCGGACTACGAGCGCCGGCAGTTGGCGCGGATCCCGGCCACCGCCGAGGAGTATCGGGTGCTAACGGGGTCTCCGCAGTTGTTCGGTGAGAAGGGATTCACTTATGAGGAACAGCGGACTGCGCGCCCGACCTTCGAGATCAATGGCCTGACGAGCGGCTATCAAGGCGAAGGCAGCAAGACGATCATCCCCTCCTGGGCGAGCGCGAAACTCACCCTCCGTCTGGTGCCTGACCAGGTGCCTGCGAAGGTGATCGCCAGCGTGAAGGCCCACCTCGAACGCCTCTGTCCACCCACCGTCCGACTCACCATCAAGCACGGTCACGGCGGAGAGCCTTATATCGTTTCGCCGGATGGCCCACTCGCTCAGGCGGCGTTGAAGGCACTGGAATCCGGGTTCGGCCACCCGGCGCTCCTGACCCGCGAGGGTGGAAGCATTCCGATCGTGTCGGCCTTCCGGCAGCATCTGGGAGCCGACACGCTCCTGCTCGGGATGGCGCTGCCCGACGACAACGCGCATTCGCCGGACGAGAAGTTCGACCTCGATGCCTACTCGGCCGGAATGCGCATGGCCGTGCATCTGTGGCCGCGTCTGACCGAGGCGATGGTCGAGTCGCGCCCATGAGCGACTCCGTGACCGCTGTGCAGCATCCGGCGCAACGCCTGCCGGTCATCCTGCTGACGGGTTTCCTCGGGGCGGGCAAGACGACCCTGCTGCTGCGATGGCTCCGCGAGTCGCCCGCCACCGGCCTTCGCGTCGGAATCGTGATGAACGAGTTCGGGGCTGAAAGCGTGGATGGTCAATTGGTGCGGCGTCCGGGCCTTCCGATCCGGCAGGTCGATGGCGGTTGTGTCTGCTGCGCGCCGGAGTCGGAGCTCGATCGGGCGTGCCGCGAGTTGGTGCGATCCGGCGAATGCGATTACCTTGTGCTGGAGACCAGCGGCCTGGCCGATCCAGACAGCGTGATCGATGTACTCACCGACCCGGACCTCGTGTCGGAGGTCCGGTTGCAGGCGGTTGTCACCGTGCTGGACGCGGCTTGGTTCGCGCGGCCTGGCGACGGTTCAGGCGATTCCATCGGAGAAAGGGTGCTGGCCCGGCGACAGGTGCAGTTTGCTCATGTCGTGGCCCTCTCGAAGTGTGACCTGCTTGGACCCGCCGAAATCGAAGCTGTCGAGGCCCAGTTGCGGGAGTGGAATCCGACCGCAGAACTGGTCCGGCTGCCCTTTGGCCTTCCCGAGGTGGGCAGGATCCTCGCAAGGCCGCCAGCAGAGTCGTGCGCGGAAGCGGAACCCGCCGAGGATCGCCCCCACCTGCACTCGACCTACCAGAGCATCACCTGGCGCTTCCCGACGCCGGTCGCCCGCGCGCAGTTCATGGATTTCCTTGGGAGCCTCAATCCGGCCGACGTGGTCCGGGCGAAGGGATTTGTCCGGTTCCGGGAGTCGCCGGATCGGGTCCACGTTTTCCAGCGGGTCTGGGGACATCATCTGGTCGAGGAATTCCCGGCCAAGCCGGATCCCCAGCCGTTCGGGGTGCTGATCGGGCCTCGGCTGGACGTGCCGGCGCTCCGCGACCGCATCCGGAAGCTCACCAGTGTCGGGCGTGTGGCGTTGGGCGTTCCGATTGAGGGGACGTGAAAGCCCATGGACTCCGAAGCCCGCGTCACGCAACATCCCGCCCACATGGATTCACGGAAGCTGGCACTGCTGTGCCGCGAGTTGGCAGAGAACCGGAAGGCGGAGGACGTCGCAGTCCTGGATGTCCGGAAGCTGTCGAGTGTCACGGATTACTTCGTCATTGCCACCGGCACGAGCGAGCCGCACCTGCGCGCCATCGAGAATGAGTTGGTGGGGCGGTTGACCGAGGAACATGGCATTCGAGCTGGATCCACCGAGGGATCCGCGCAGGGAAGCTGGCTGGTCATGGACTTCTTTGACGTGATCGTCCACGTCATGCGGAAGGAGACCCGTGAGAAGTACGATCTCGAGGGCCTGTGGGGCGATGCACCCCGGATTCGTGCCGGCCGGCGCAAGGCTGGTGAGTCGTCAGCAAAAACATCCAAGGCTGGAGCCAAGGATGAAGAGCAGTCGGAAGACGAGGATTGAAGCAGGACGCCCCAAGACTTGGCGTGCCGCTGCCGTTTTCAACGGGAGCCGCGTGGATGGCGGCAAATCGAGCCGTCAGGGCCAGCCTGCCAAGGACCTCGGCCGGGTTCAGCCTGGAGGCAGCACGCTGGGCGGGCGCGGCGTTGCTTCGTCTGCCTCGATCAGGCGATTGAGTGCGTCACGAAGCTCCCGGAGGCCGACGGCAGGCACGACCACCATGTCCCGCCGGCCATTGACGTCTTCAATGATGCGCACGAAGCGTCCCCGGGGGTTTTCCTTGAGGATCAGCGTCAAGGTCTTGCGCTCGACACGCAGCGTCTCCACCCGCAGCGCGTCGTCTCCAGAACTCAGTTCAGGCTTTCCCATATGCTCGCCGACTTCTCCCTGACGTAGTGCGGTTTGGAAGGTTCGAGGTCCCAAGCACCTCAGCAGAGCCCCTGTGATAGTTCCCCCTACAGCTACTATCGGAGATCCCTCCCATTCCGTACTACGGAATTTCGGACAGGGTGCGACAGGTTACGCCAGCATGCAAGTACGCCGACCAAAATCATGAGGTTTCCTGCCTGGGACGCGCCGTGCCACGCGCCGAACTTCGCCGCGAGCTCCCTTCGACGCGGTTCCGGCGTCCCAACCGCGTACCGTTCGGCGTGCATGTTGGCGAGCATGGGGTGGATCCAGGCCAGTGCCAGCAGGGCCAGAGCGCAGAGCGGGGGCAACACCCAGGCGCGCAGCCGGCCGGCGGCAACCGGATCCTGCAACCTCTCGATCCCGTAGAGCAGTCCCGCGAGACCCGCGAAGCCGACCTGCCACTGGAAGAGTCGCAGCAGGATTGCCTGGGCCACGCGGCCTGCCTCGCCCGGGGGCAGGCTGTCCTTGATCGGGGCACCGAAGACGACCGGGATGGCCACGAAGGAAACGCCGATTCCGGCGCCCAACCAGAGCGAGAAGACGAGCAGCGAGAGGCGTGGCCACATGCCTTGAAAATCAGGCGGGGCGGGGGCTGTCCGCAAGCATTGGCTCGTGGGGACACTTGCCCCACCGGACTAATCAGTATCGGATTCGGATCTGGTCCGGAGTGGCATTTTCCAGGGTCAGCACGGATTGGGTCGGGGCCTGGAGCTTGAGGAACAGGGCGGACTCGGTCTGGACCGGGAGGTCGAGGATCCGGTGGTAAGGATCAATTCGGACGCTCGAATTGGTAGTGAACGGGCCTGCTGGGTCTGGTGCGGTGAGCACCTGGGTATCCGGCGGGATGAGTTTGAGGATGACGTGGGGCGGGAAGTCACCGAGGAGGACGCTGGCGTGGAGTTCGACGTCGCGCTCGACTGGCCCCGCCAGCAGGGACCACTCAACCGAGGTCGCGTTGGCCGGGATGGTCACGGTGGCGGTCGCGTTGGTGAACGGGTTGTCCGTGTTGAAGGTCTGGGCGGTGGAGAGCGCGACCGTGCGGGGTTGGTCGAGCGGTTCGCTCAGGAACACGCGTCCGGTGATCCAGTTGCTTACGGCACCGTTGTAGCCGAGTCGGTCGACCGTGATCCGGGTGACCGAGGGCGGCGGGGTGATGAACTCGACCAGTTGCGAACAGACCTCGCGTCCGGAGGCGTGTCGGTTGGTGATCCGGATGAAGTAACGGCGGTTGCCGCGGAGGCCATCCAGCACGACCCGATGCTCGGTACCGGCCGGGGAGGTGGCTGTGCTGGTCCAGGTGCCGATGCTCTCGCCGGCCTCGACGAGGGCCGTCGCTGGCGCGGTGGTGGACCAGACGACGATCGCTTCACCGGGCTTGTGGGAATAGACCTCCGGCTTGGAGGCAAAGGCCGGGACCGTGGTGGTGCCGCAATTCACAGCGTTCCTTCCGGGCTGACGGCTGGTGAGGCTGGGGACTCCCGGCACGAGGCCCGTGGTGGTTACCTGATAGGCGCCGCCGCCCAGATCGGTAACAGGGCCGACGGATATTCCTTCGTCGGCGGGGCGGAGGAGTACTTCGGCAGCGCGGCCCGGGCCGACCTTCTGGTCGAGGATATCCCGGGGCGTGAAGGTGAATGGAGTGATGATTTCGCCGGCGAGATTGGTGGTCTGGGTCCCCGCCACGAGCTGGCTGGCCGTGGACATGCGAGGCTGGACCCGTAGGGAGTAATGGGCTTCGCGCACGAAGGTCCGTCCGGCTGCCACAAAGGTGAATCGGGCCGCAAACTGATGGTCGCCATCGCGGGTCGGGACGAACCACGCGGAATAGTAGTGATCCGAGGGGTGCCGATCGCCGCCGAGTCCATCTGCACCGGGGCCAGCATCGCCAAGGCTGAGATTTGAGGTGGTGCGGGAGGCCAGCGAGCCGGCGATTCCATCGAGGGCGAGTTGAAGACCCGACCGTTCGTCTCCCTGGAAGATGGATGCTGCACCGAGGCCAAGCCCGGCCGCGGCTTCGCCCGTGCCCGTCGTGGGACTCGTGACGACGGCTGCCGCGGTCACCGAGTCGAAGCCGTTGGTAGGCCAGTAGGATTCCCGGACGCGGAACGTC
Source organism: Limisphaerales bacterium (assembly GCA_965284395.1). Classification (GTDB taxonomy): domain Bacteria; phylum Verrucomicrobiota; class Verrucomicrobiia; order Limisphaerales; family UBA9464; genus UBA6176. The sequence continues at coordinate 5,293,077 of OZ260084.1, forward strand.
ACGCGGACAGGCTCACCCGTGTACGCGTAGGGGGTCGAGGGCGCGGGTTCGACCCGGCCCCAGCCGTTCCCGAGGACGGCAATGTGGAGGCGTTGGTCCTCACCGGGACCGGACCCGGTGCGTCGCGCGACCCGCACCGTCCAGTTTCCGTCGTTGCCGCCCGAGGGGGGGACGCCGACCCGCACGACCTGGAACAGGCCTGCCGTGGTCACCCCGATGGCTGGATTGGCCAGGTTGAGCACGGTGCCGGCCGGACTGGTGACCTCTAGGCTCAGGTTGCCGGGCGTTACTGGACGATCCCACAGGAGCACGAAGGTGACCGCCGGATCGCCCGAGACAGGAACTGAGACGGCGGTGGAACGGGCTGTGCCGGACGCCAAGGCGAGGTTGGTGGTCAAGGAGACTCCTGCTTCGAATTCCTGCGCCAGGAAATGGATCATCCGCTGCTTGAGCTGGAATGCATCGGCGTCCGCACTCCACGGAATCCCTGTCTGATGGACAGCGGTCCGCGTCAGTTGCGAACCCGTCTCGTACCAGGAAGGGCCGACAGCGATTGTGTGGACGGGGACGGTGGGACCGTGGCCGTTGCCGTGGTCATGTCCGCCGCAGCTGCATCCGCCCGAGCACTGGCAGTTCGTGCCGCAGGCTGTGCAGAGGCTGGTTGAGCTGCCCGTCGAGCCATCGGAGAGGACCAGAACCGCACGGTTTTCGTTGGTGCCGGAAAGGGCAAGATCCCGTGCAGCATTGATGCCGGCGGGGATTCCTGACGCGCCGGAGGCTGTCAGTGACACGACGGCGTTGGACCACGCGGAGGCGAAGCCGGCGGAGTTGAGGGCAGTGAGGTTCAGTTGGGTGGTGGCCGTGTCGTTGAACGAGACCAGGGCAAGCCGGTGAGGCCTTCCGTCCCCGCCGGGTACAACCTGCGGGATCAGGCGGCCGAGGAACTGGAGGGCCTCCTGCGATGCCGCGAGCCGGGTCGTGGAACCGGCTGGAGACATTGGCAGGCCCATCGATCCGGACCGATCCACGGCCACGACGATGTCCGTGGGCTGCGTCCTAAGCCAGACGTCGGCCACGTCCGCGACGGCGGCGTGCCACATCCAGAAGGCGGGATCGAGCGGGCTCTTGTCGGTGCTGCCCATGTCGCCATTGCGGCCGTCGTCGAGCAGGCTCCGGTAACCCAGGGCGAAATGGGTGCCGGAGTGCCACGTCAGGTTGAGGGAGTGTCCGACGGCATTGTACGAGTTCAGCGGCGGAGTGGTTCCAGCCTGGCCCAAGGTGCCGATCGGAGGAACACGGAATCCGAGGGGCATCGGAGCGCATGGCGCCTCCATGGGTGCGCCCGGTGGTCGAACGAGGCCATTGTTGAGTTCGGTGTGGCCAACGGGCATGGGGTTGCAGGCGACATACGACAACGAAGCCTCAAGGCCACGTTCCATCCGCCACACGTTGTACGAGGCGATGAGGGTCTGGTGGAAATTGAGGAACTGGGCACCCGTGTCGGCATCCGAGTTGAGATGCGACGCGTGATGGTTCATGTGCAGGTGGTACACCCGGAAGAACGAGGGCGCAGTCAGCGTCTGCCGCGCGGTATCGTCCCGGCTGTCGAATTTCCAGTCCGAGAGTGTGAACGAGGAGTGGAAGTTCGTGGCGGGCTGGGAGAGGAACAGCGCCGGGAGATCGTCTTCGGCTGCTCGGGCGGTGCGGGAAAGCAAGCAGAGGGCCAGGGCGAGGATCCTCGGCGCACGGGGCAAAGGGGGGATGCGCATGCCAAGGAGAATCCACGTCTGCCCCGACGAGCGCCACAGGACAAGTGTCCCGGCGGGTGACGATTCGAGGATTCCCCAGCTCTGGAGTTGCCGACGTCAGGAGGCAGGGGCAGGGAGAGATTCCCGGTTCCAGAGGCCAGTTCCCAGAAGCCTGCGCGGTCTACGCCGGAGGCGTTACGGCAGGTAAGAGGGGGGCTTCGCACTACCTTCGGGGTGCGGCCACTTCAACCAACCCGGGGCTACCGGCTTCAACGCCCCCGGCGTAACCGGATCTGAAACTGGCTCCGGGCTAACCGCCGGGTTCAACTCCGTTCTGTCGGCTGCGTGCCCCTGCGCAGTGGATCACGATCCACGCCGGGTGAGGGCACCCGGCCTACAAGTGAGGACCCGGGATCTGGCAACCGGGAACTGCCCCCTTTCCAGGAGGCTGAAAACCATGGCTTCCGAATCCAGGAATCCCTCGATCGGCCAACCTCAGTTGTTGGCTGCCGCGGAAGCAGGCCTGCCCGATATCGGGGCTTGGCCGTGGGCGGGAAGACGGCAGACTGACGTGAGTCTTCCCCATGATCCGTCGTCGACGTTCATTCCAGCCTCCGGTCCAGTCCAGCTTCCTGGCGGTGTTGGGAGCGCTTTGGCTTGGGCTGTCGGCGGTTCCGGTGAGCTTGGCCCAGAGTGTGCCGCCCCGTACCAACCACTGGTCGCTCGAATCGATCCGGCGTCCGGTTGTGCCCGCGGGTGCGAATCCGATCGATGCGCTGATTGGCGCTGCGCTGCGCCGTGAGGGACTCCAGGCGAATCCACCCGCAGCGCTCCATGAGTTGGTGCGACGGCTGTACTTCGACCTGATCGGGCTTCCGCCCAGTCCGGCGGAGATCGACGCGTTCGTGTCGGATCCGGCGCCTGACCGGTATGAACGGCTGGTGGACCGGTTGTTGATGTCGCCGCGTTATGGGGAGCGGTGGGCGCGGCATTGGCTCGACGTGGTGCGCTATACGGAGAGCCAGGGATTCGAGTACGACCGGCTTCGGGATCACGCGTGGCATTACCGGGACTATGTCATCCGGAGCTTCAACGACGACAAGCCGTACGACGTCTTCATGCGGGAGCAGGTCGCCGGGGATGTGATGCAGCCGGTGACGCGGGAGCGGATGGTGGCTGCGGGATTGCTGGTTGCGGGGCCGTGGGATCAGGCGGGCAACTCGCAGGCCAACGCGACCCAGCGCGCCATCACGCGCGAGGAAGAGATGGAGGACCTGGTCAGCGTCGTGGGACAGACGTTCCTCGGGCTGACGGTCAACTGCGCCCGTTGCCACGACCACAAGTTCGACCCGATTCCATTGTCGGATTACTACCGGGTGAAGGCGGTCTTCGACGGGGTGAAGCACGGTGACCGTTCGATCGAAGACGAGGCGGAGGCGAAGGCCCGGGAGGCCCGTCTGGCCAAGGCCCGCGAAGAAGTCGCGCGATGGGAGAAGGCGGTATCAGCCCTGGAAGAGACGGGCGCGAGCCGGGTGATGGCCCGGAGATCGGATGCGCCCCGCGAGGCGGGACCGATGGCGTTTGAACGGTGGGCCTTCGATGGAGCGGGCGGCACGGCGCCATCGGGCGAGGCGAAGGGCGGGGCGGTGGTGGGGCCAAACGGGCTCCAACTCCCGAAGGCCGGCGCCTACTTCGAGGCCACGCCCCTCACGCGCGAGATCCGGGAGAAGACGTTGGAAGCGTGGGTCTCATTGTCCGATCTGGAGCAGGGAGGCGGCGCGGCCATCTCGCTCGAAAGCCGGGATGGTGGGAGCTTCGATGCGATCGTCTTTGGCGAACGACAGGGGCGGAAGTGGATGGCGGGGAGCGAGGGCTTCGTGCGTACAAAGGACGTGGATGGGGCGGCGGAGATCGACTCCGGATCCAATCGGTGGGTGCACATCGTCCTGGTGCACGGTTCGGACAACCGGGTGACGCTCTACCGCGATGGCGAACCCTACGGGGCGTCGTATGTGGCGTCGTCGCCGTTGCGGACGTTCAAGGCCGGCGAGGCGCGGGTGGTCCTGGGGCGACGCCATCAGGGCGGCACCCGGCCGTGGCTGACGGGCGCGATCCGACAGGCGGCGTTGTATGACCGGGCGCTGACGCCGGCCGAGGTGGGGGCTGCGTTCCGGTCGGGGGGATTTGCGGTGTCGAAGGAGGAATCGGTCGCGGCTTTGACGGATGGCGAGAAGGGCGAACGCGACGAAGCGTTGAAGCGGTTGGTCAAGGCGAGGGAGATCGTGGCGGCGGCGTCGAAGTCCGGTCCGGTGGGTTATGTGGGAACGCGGGTGCAACCCGAGCCCACGCGGGCCCTGAAGCGCGGCGATGTGAAATCCCCGGGAGGCGTCGTGACCCCGGGCGGGCTGGGGGCGATCCGGACGGTGTCCGCGGATTTCGGCCTCGCGGCGGATGCTCCGGAAGCCCAGCGGCGGCTGAAATTCGCGGAATGGCTGGCGAATCCGGCGAATCCCCTTCCGGCGCGCGTGTTGGTGAACCGCGTCTGGCATTTTCATTTCGGGCAGGGCCTCGTGGCCACGCCCAGTGATTTCGGGAGGAGCGGCGCGGCTCCGAGCCATCCCGAGTTGATCGACTGGCTCGCGTCGGAATTCGTGTCGCAGGGCTGGAGCATCAAGGCGCTGCACCGCTGGATCGTGACGTCGGCGACGTACCGGCAGTCGTCGGATTCGCGGCCGGAGGCGGCGTCGGTGGACGCGGACAACCGATGGTTGTGGCGGTTTCCGCCGCGGCGGTTGGAGGCGGAGGCGATCCGGGACGCCATGCTGGCGGTGAGCGGCAACCTGAACCTCCAGTTGGGCGGGCCGAGTTTCCGGCCGTTCACGACCTCGGAGTACGGTGCGATGTTCTATCACCTGTTTGACAAGGGAGACCCGGAGTTCAACCGGCGCACGGTCTACCGGATGAACATCAATTCGGGGAAGGAACCGTTGCTGGACGCGTTCGACTGTCCGGATCCATCGGTGAAGACGCCCCGTCGCGGCGTGACGACGACGCCGCTGCAGGCGCTCGGCCTGATGAACGGGAGCTTTGTGCAACGTCAGGCGTCGGGCCTGGCCGAGCGCGCGCAGAAGATGTCGGGGGGCGACGTGGACCGGGCGGTCGATGCGGCGTACCGCTTGGCGCTGGGGCGCTCGGCGAAGCCTGCGGAGATCCGGCAAGCCGGTGCGGCGGCTCGCGAACGGGGACTTCCGCACGTCTGCTGGGCGCTGCTCAATTCGACGGAGTTTGTCTATGTCCGGTGACTTGAATCCAGGGATGGGTGGCCAGGCGAACGGGCCGCTGTTGTCGCGGCGGCATTTCCTCTCGAACACCGCCGGTGGGATCGGCGGCGTGGCGCTGGCGTGGCTGATGAGCCGGGACCGCGGGTTGGCAGGCGACGCGACTGCGCTGGCGGCCGGATTGCACGGGCGGGCCCGGGCAAAGCGGGTGGTGCAAGTGTTCTGCTGCGGCGGTGTCAGCCATCTCGATACGTTCGACTACAAGCCCGAGCTCGAGCGGATGCACGGCAAGGCGATGGAAGGAAAGGGAGAGAACCTGGGTTTCTTCGGGCAACCGGGGAAGCTCATGAAGAGCGTCTACGAGTTCCGTCAGCACGGGCGGAGCGGGTCGTGGGTGAGCAGCCTGTTCCCGCATCTGGCCGGGTGCGTGGATGACCTGTGCTTCATTCACTCGATGTTTGCGAAGAGCAACAACCACACCCCGGCCACGTTCCAGATGAACACCGGGTTCACGTTGAACGGATTCCCCTGCATGGGTGCCTGGCTCAGCTACGGCCTGGGAACGGAGAACGAGAACCTGCCCGCGTTCGTGGTCCTGCCGGATCCGCGCGGCCTGCCTGCCGGCGGGTCGATCAACTGGGCGGCCGGATTCCTCCCCGCCAACCATCAGGGTGTTCCGTTCCGGACCCAGGGCGGCGATCCGATCGTGGACCTGCGCACGCCCGAGGCGGTCACTCCGTCGGCGCGGCAGTCAGACATGGAGTTGTTGGCGTCGATGAACCGCGACTTCGCCGACGCACATCCCGGGGATCAGGCGTTTGCCGCGCGGTTGCGCTCGTATGAACTGGCGGCGCGCATGCAATCGAGCATCCCGGAGGCGACGGATCTCGCCGGGGAACCGGAGTCGATCCGGCGCCTGTACGGGATCGATGACCCAACCAACAAGGGGTTCGCCCGGAATTGTCTGATGGCCCGGCGACTTCTCGAACGGGGCGTGCGGTTCGTGCAGATCATCAACGGCGGCGCGTTCGGGTCGCCCCGCATCAATTGGGACGGACACGAGAACCTGAAGGAGAACCACGACACGCAGGCAGCGACGATGGATCGGCCCGTGGCGGCACTCATCCAGGACCTGAAGCAGCGCGGGTTGCTCGAGGATACGCTTTTCGTTTGGTCAACCGAGTTCGGCCGCAGTCCGGCCACTCAGGGAATCGATTCGCCCGGACGCGACCATCATCCGACCGCCTTCACCTGCTTCCTCGCCGGGGCCGGAATCAAGCCCGGCCATCACCACGGCAGCTCGGATGAGATCGGGTACTTCGTGGGGCGGGACAAGGTCACCATCCCGGACTTCCACGCCACGATCCTGCACCTGCTGGGCATCGATCACGAGAAGCTGACGTTCTACCACAACGGCGTGCGGCGGAGGTTGACGGACGTCCACGGCGAGGTGATCCGGCCCATCCTGGCTTAGATGTGGGTTGCCCAGCGGCGGTCGCGGCTTTTAACCAGCGGCGACGCGGCCAATTCGCCATTTTCCATCGGCGACGCAGCGACGCGGCGGGGGGACTGGGGCCTGGCTTTCTACGCATTCCCAATCGCGCTGCGTCGCCGCGTCGCTGTTGGAAGTTGGGTCTCGCGGATGGGGCGTGGCTGGTCCCCACGGCGACGCGGCCAATTCGCCATTTCCCATCGGCGACGCAGCGGCGCGGCGGGGGGACTGGGGCTTGGCTTTTTGCTCATTCCCAACCGCGCTGCGTCGCCGCGTCGCTGTTGGAAGTTGGGTCTCGCGGATGGGGCGTGGCTGGTCCCCACGGCGACGCGGCCAATTCGCCATTTTCCATCGGCGACGCAGCGACGCGGCGGGGGGACTGGGGCCTGGCTTTCTACGCATTCCCAATCGCGCTGCGTCGCCGCGTCGCTGTTGGAAGTTGGGTCTCGCGGATGGGGCGTGGCTGGTCCCCACGGCGACGCGGCCAATTCGCCATTTCCCATCGGCGACGCAGCGGCGCGGCGGGGGGACTGGGGCTTGGCTTTTTGCTCATTCCCAACCGCGCTGCGTCGCCGCGTCGCTGTTGGAAGTTGGGTCTCGCGGATGGGGCGTGGCTGGTCCCCACGGCGACGCGGCCAATTCGCCATTTTCCATCGGCGACGCAGCGACGCGGCGGGGGGGCTGGGGCCTGGCTTTCTGCGCATTCCCAATCGCGCTGCGTCGCCGCGTCGCTGTTGGAAGTTGGGTCTCGCGGATGGGGCGTGGCTGGTCCCCACGGCGACGCGGCCAATTCGCCATTTTCCATCGGCGACGCAGCGGCGCGGCGGGGGGACTGGGGCTTGGCTTTTTGCTCATTCCCAACCGCGCTGCGTCGCCGCGTCGCTGTTGGAGGTTGGGTCTCGCGGATGGGGCGTGCGATCCACAAGGGGAAGCGCAGGACTCCCGCGTGACATGATAAATCTGCATGATACAATCCCGGCATGAGCGACAGTACCCTGACAGAGCGGGGTCAGATTTCGATTCCTGCTTCACTGAGGAAGTCGATGAAGCTGAAACCCGGCCAAAAACTTCGGTTCATCGAGGTCTCCGAAACTGAGTTTCGGGTAATGGTGCATCGGGAGAAGCCGGTTGGTCCTCTTGCCGTTCTTGGCTACGCCCGGCGACTTCGACCGGACGCGTCGCGGACAACGACTTCCTGGATGAAGGAGCTTCGAGAGGGTGAGGCATGACCTGGATTGTCGACACATGCGTCGTGATCGACATCCTGGAGGCGGATCCCTCTTTCGGACTGAAGTCTGCAAAGCTCCTGCAGAAGCATGCGGGCGAAGGGCTCGCGGTTTCGCCCATCAGCATGGTTGAATTGGCCCCTGCTTTCTCCGGGGATCTTGGCGAGCAGCGGCGCTTTCTGGAAATGGCGGGTATCTCCTGGAGCGAGAATTGGACGCATGCGGACATGGAGTCCGCCTACCTCGCGTGGGACCTCTATGTGCGCGAACGACGGGCGCGGAAGTCGATTCGCCGGCCGGTGGCCGATATTCTGATCGGCGCGTTCGCCAGCAACCGACGCGGCCTGATCACGCGAAACGGAGCAGATTTCGCGAGGTGGTTCCCAAGGATGAGGATCATCGAGCCCGACTGAGAGTGTCCTCAGCAAGATCCCTCCGATTTTCCATCGGCGACACAGCGGCGCGGCGGGGGAACTGGGGCCTGGCTGGTTGCTGGTTTCCAACCGCGTTGCGTCGCCGCGTCGCCGTTGGAAGTCCCTCCCTCCGCTGGGCCGTGGATGGTCCCGCTCAGCCGTTGTTGGGATTGCTGGTGGCCTTGACCTCGATGATGTCGTGCGGGGCGGCTTCGCGGAGACCGGCGGGGCTGACGCGGATGAAACGGGCGCGGGCGCGGTGCTGGGCGAGGTTGGGAGCGCCGAGGTAGCCGAGTCCCGACTGGATGCCACCGACGAGTTGGGTCAGTACGGTGTCGATGGAGCCGGACACTTCCTTGAGGGCTTCGACGCCCTCGGCGGCGACCTTGCGGGTGGTGTCCGTGGTGTGTCCGTAGCGGGCGGCGGATCCGGCCTTCATGGCGGCGTGACTGCCCATGCCGCGGTACTGCTTATAGAGCTTCCCGTTGATCTCGATGATCTGGCCGGGGGCCTCGGCGCAACCTGCGAACAAGCCGCCGCAGATGACGCCTTCCGCGAGGGTCAAGGCCTTCACGATGTCGCCGGACTTCGTGATGCCGCCGTCGGCGAGGAGCGTGACGCCCTTCTTGCGGGCGGCGCGGGACGCGACGTAGAGGGCGGTCAACTGAGGGATGCCGACACCGGCAACGACCCGGGTGGTGCAGATGGAGCCGGGTCCCTGGCCCACCTTCACGATGTTGGCACCGCAGTCGGCGAGGAACTCGACCCCCGCGCCGCTGGTGACATTGCCCGCGATGATCGGCATGCGGGGGAAGGCGTCGCGGATCATCCGGACGGCTTCACCCACTCCCTTGCTGTGACCGTGGGCGGTGGAGATGGCGATGACGTCGACACCCCGGTCCACGAGCCCACCGACGTGCGTGATGATGCGGTCGCGGTCGAGGGCGCCGTCCGACGTGCGCGGAGTGGAGATTGCAGCGCCGCAGAGCAGGCGGAACTGCGGATCGCGGGCGGGTTTGACGAGGGCGCTCCGTTCGAGCGTGATCCGCTCGATGTCGCTCAGGGTAAAGAGACCGTGGAGCCGGTCATCGTCGCCGACGACGAGCAGCTTGTGGATGCCGGGATGATCGGTGAAGAAGCGGTCGGCTCGTGCGATCGGGTCCGGCTGCAGTTCGGAGACGTGGATCGTCTTGACCTGGGAACGGGGCGTGAGGGCTTCGGCGACGCGGCGCTTGGCGTAGCGAGGCTTGACGACGTGGCCGGGAAGCAGGCCGAGCAGGCGGCCGGAGGCGTCGACAACGGGAAAGGTCGCGAAGGCGAAGCGCTTTTCCTCGATGAGTTGGAGAACGTCGCCGATGAACTGGTCCGGGCTGACCTTGATGGGCTCCTGGATGAGGCCGTGGACGTGATTCTTGACGCGGGCGACCTCCCGGAGTTGGTCGCGCTCTGGCATGTTGTAGTGGATCAGGCCCAGGCCGCCGTTGAGGGCCATGGAGATCGCCATGCGGGACTCCGTGACGGTGTCCATGTCCGCGGACACGAGAGGAATGCGGAGCTCGAGTCCCTCGGCGAGACGCGTGTCGAGCTGGGTGTCCCGCGGGAGCACCTCGGAGTGGAGGGTGGCCAGCGTGACGTCGTCGTACGTCAGCGCGGTGCGTTGATGCGCCGGGAAGAACTCCTCGGCGGACAGGTAGAAATTGCGATCGATCTCGTTCAGCAGGTCGGCAGCTGCCATGGCCAAGATTGAACGGTCAGGTGGGGGTGTGGCAAGCAGGCGGGTGAAATGGTGTGCAGGTGGGGCGAGACTCTGGATGAGGCGTGCAGGAGATCGAAGTTTTCAGCTTGAGGTTTGAAGCAGGCCAAAAGCGGCTCGTGAGGACACTCGCCCCACCGCCCGGCACAGGCGTCGTGTCGCGATGCACCCACGGAACAGGGCGCATTCCGACACTGCCCCGTTTGAAGAAAGGAACGGGGTGGCGACGTCCTCGTCGCCTTGTAAAAGGGCATGGGAGGGCAACGAGGACGTTGCCGCTCCGTTTGACGGAGGGGCAGTGTCGCGATGCACCCACGGAACATCCGCGGCGAAATACTCCTTGTGCCGAGGTGGCTGGTCGACATCCTGTTCCGCATGAACATCAGTACGTGGTGCGGTTTGCGCGCCAGCGCCGCCTTGGGCGGACTTTTCCTTGCAACACTGGCGGTTTCCGCGACCCCGGTTTCCCTGTCGAACCCCTCCTTTGAGCTCCCTGCCACGGGCTTCGTGGACACGCGGGTGGATGGTTGGTCGAAGACTCCGGCACCCGTGTGGTTTGATCCCGTTCTGGCCGGGGGCGCATCCTGGGACCAGGTCTCGGGGGTTTTTGCGAATCCACCGGTGGGCCAGACCACGCGGAAGACCAACATCGACGGCAATCAGGCCCTGTACCTGTTTGCATTGCCGACCGCGGGGCTGACGCAGGTTTTGTCGGCGACGTATGAGGCGGGTGTTTCTTACACGCTGACGATCGGGGCGGCTGGTGGTGGCGGAAACCTGCCGGAGGGATCGACGTTCCTGCTCGGCTTGTTCTACGTGGACGGCGCAAACGCCGTGCCGTTGGGCAGTACGACGGTGACCCATAGCCTGACCACGTTCCCGACAACGACGAGTTTCGTTGATTTCTCGACGACGGTTCCGACGGTCGGTGCGGGTGACGCGTGGGCGGGCAAGCCCATCGGTGTGCAATTGATCGCGACGAGTGGAACGGGCGTGGGCTACTGGGATCTGGACAACGTGCGGCTGGAGGCGACGGTCGTGCCTGAGCCCGGCACTTGGGCCTTGCTGGGGACGGGTGCCGGCCTGCTGCTGGTGGCCGGTTGGCGCCGGAACGTCCGGGGCTGATTCCGGGCGCGTCGTCCGGGCGGCAGACCGGCCGCGATCTCTGGATGGTTGGGTGGACGCTGCATGAAACGCGACTGGATCTTGCGAACGGGCGGGAAGGCAAAATTGCTGGCCGGCCTTGCTGGCCTGAGTGCCTGCGTGGCGGGATGGGCGGCGGATGAACTGCTGGTGGTGCCGAACGGCTCGTTCGAGTCGCCAGCGACGCCGTTCGTCTCGTTGCTGATCCAGTCTTGGCAGCGCACTCCAAAACCGGGCTGGTACGTCGAGGAAGGCGGATTCCAGTGGGGCCAGTTGACGGGCATCTTCCTGAACACCGCGCCCGGTGCTGCGGATCACATCGAGGCGCTGGACGGCCAGCAGGCCGCGTGGCTGTTTGCGGTTCCCGAGGCCGGCTTGTTCGGTGGGGTCCAGAATGCCGCCGGGACCGCGCCAGCGGTGTTCGAAGTGGGCCGGTCGTATCGGGTGTCGATTGATGTCCTCGGGGCCGGGGGCAACATGCTCGATGGGGTCGAACTGGAGACGTCCTTGTTCCGATGGGTTGAGGGGACCAACCGCGTGGTGGTCGGGGGGGTGACCATCACCAACAGCGCGGCGGCGTTCCCGAGCCGCAATCAGCTGACCACCTACCAACGGACCTTGCCCGCCGTGAAACCCGGCGATCCGTGGGTAGGCCAGCCGATCGGTGTGCAGGTCGTCTCGCGGGCAACCCTGGCGAACCAGGGCGGCTACTGGGATATCGACCGGATCCGGGTGGAGGCATTGGCGCCGCATGTGCCGGAGCTTGGTGTGGAGCGCGTGGACGGGGAGATCCGGTTGAAGTGGGTCTCGGCGACGGGATGGCGGTACCAGGTGCGCGACGCTACGGAGTTGGGAGGCTGGAGTGTTCTGGGCGAAGCACGCATCGGGAACGGAAACGAGCTGTCCGTGCGGTTGCCCGTGGGGAGCGGTGACCAACGGTTCTACAGCCTTCTGGCGGAGCGCGTGGAGTGAAGCGCGGCGGGTTCACGCTGATCGAACTGCTGGTGGTGATCGCGATCATCGCGATCCTGGCGGGGATGCTTCTGCCGGCATTGTCGCGTGGGAAGGCTGCCGCTCAGCGCTCCGCGTGTCTTTCGAATCTTCGGCAGATCGGGATTGCGATCAGCGGCTATGCCGGGGATCAGGACGGTCGGATTCCCTACGGACCCAAGGCGCCGCCCTTTACCAGTCCGGCGAGCTTCTATCCGTCGACGGGAACACCGACGAGCCTGCTTTCCTTGCAGTCGGGTGAGGCCGTCGGCTTGGGACTGTTGCTGACCAACCATCTCGGGGCGCAGGCGCGCGTCGTGTTTTGTCCGGCGTCGGATCAGCCGGTGGATGCCAAGGCGGAGTTGGCGAAGGTGGGACGCTTGCAGGCGCAGGGGAGCTACTACTATCGGCACGGCGGTAGCACCCAGCTCTTCGACAATCCTTCCGCCCCATGGCCGCCTCCGCCGGTTCGGTTGGAGAGTCTGGGGATCAACCGTCAGGGGCAGCCGATCACGGCCTTGGCGGTGGACGTGCAGTACGAATGCCCGCCGGATCTGGCGCCGTTCAATGTCCTCCCGCGGTTCCATCATCGGCAGCAATCCGTGAATGTCCTGCACTCGGATGGACACGTCGTGAATCGCCTGAACCGCGACCGACGGTTCACGGTGGTGGTGGCCGCGTCGTCCGAGGTGAGGGAATCCTTTGGGCGGATCCTGGGGGTGTTCGAGCGGGCGGATGCGGAGCCTTAGCCGTATCCATGCAGCAGAATTCTCACGCGGAGCCGCGGAGAGCGCGGAGAGAGGGTCAGGTCACCAACCTTTCAACGTCGGACATTATTCACCAAACGGTGACTGCTCTGCCTCCCGTCCAAGTGTCCCTTCTCCGCGTCTCCGCGTCTCCGCGTGAACCTGTCCCCGCCTTCAATCGCATGGATACGGCTTAGCCGTATCCATGCAGTAGCAGTCTAACGCGGAGCTGCGGAGGGCGCGAAGAGAGCCTCCGGTCACGAATGTTCGAGCGTCGGCAACCATTCACCCAAAAAGGAACGAAAGGCACCGGGAAATCCGCCCCACCCAACCGCCACCCTCCCCACCGCCCCCTTGCGCTTCTTTCGGCCACCCTCGGGCATGCATCCCGCGCCGGTTTGAGCCGCAACGCGGCGCACGGCGAAAGCCCAGGGTGGAGCGGAGCGGAACCCTGGGACACTCCGCCTCACGACATCTCGCCCCAACGGGGCGAACGGTGATCAGACGAAGCCTCTTTGGCGTGCTCTTTCAGGGCATGGAGGAAGGTGTGTGGCGTGGTCCCCGGGGTTTCACCCCGGGCTCTCACCGGTTGCCCCTTCGGGGCAAGAGGGCAGACGCATCACCCGAAGTTCATCCAGAATGCGCTCTCCATGGTGCTGGCGGTCGAAGGCCGGCATTGTCGAGCCTCCTCCCAGGGCGATGAGGACATCGCCGCCCCGTTCCCATTCTCAGATTGGGACAGTGTCAAGATGCGCCCTTCGAATGGGAGGGGATGGAATTTCATTCGTCAGGCTCGGGACGGGACGGCAGGGTCGCTTGGATGATTCGCTATCCCGGACTTCTCGGCATCCTGGCCACCGTCCTTGCCTGTGTCGGGGCTGTTTGTCGGGCGGATGAAGGGCCTGGGCATTCGCGTCACGGGACGGCCTTTGATTCCGGTCTGCGCCAGAAGCCGTGGAAGATGGAGGGCATTGGCCACACGCATTTCCCGATCACGACGAAGGTCCCGGAAGTGCAGGAGTGGTATGATCAGGGGAACACGCTGCTGCATTCGTTCTGGTTCGAGGAGGCGGAGAGATCGTTCCGCTGGTGCCTGAAGCTCGATCCCGACAATGCCATGGCCTACTGGGGTCTGGCGCGTTGTGGTCTGACTTGGTTCAGCCGCGGGCCGTTGGACGTGCCTGAGGCCAAGCGTTACCTCGACTTCCTCAATGACGCGGTCCGGCTCAAGGGGACGGTCAGTGATCGTGAACGGGCCTACATCGAGGCCTGGGCCGATTCGTTCACGGGCGACGCGTTCAGCCTGGGTGGGAAGGAACGGTTTGAAATCCTCTGCCGCCGTCTCCAGGCGTTGGCCCTGAAGTATCCAGAAGACATCGAAGCCAAGGCCCTGACGGCACTCTTCTCGATTGATCCCTCACGGTCGTTGGGGACCGAACTGCTGATCCAGCAGGTGCTCGCCAAGGAACCGGATCATCCCGGGGCGCATCACTACCGGATCCACAACTGGGACGCTTCGATGCCCGAGCAGGGGCTTCCCAGCTGTATCCGCTACGGACAGGTCGCGCCGAAGGTCGGCCACGCCGATCACATGCCGGGTCACAACTACACCAAGATGGGGCTCTGGCATGAGGCGGCGTGGTCCATGGACACGGCGACGCGCATCGAGTTGCGCTACATGAGCGAGCAGTTGGCGCTCCCCTTTGAGACCTGGAACTTCGCGCACAACAGGAACTATCTCTGCTACATCCAGGAACAACTGGGCATGGTGTCGGCGGCGCTTCACGGTGCGCGCGATCTGCTCGCGGCCCCCCGGGATCCCGAGGCGAACAAGGACAACCAGTACGGGGCATTTGACCAGGGCATGGTGGCTCTCGTCCGGGGCTTGGTGAAGTTCGAGCGCTGGGACGATATCCTGTCGAAGTCGAACTCGGTGGCGATCCCGTGGCGGGACATCCCAGGCGACAAGATGCTCCGCGCCTTTGCCGAGACGCTTGCCTACACCGGGAAGAAGGATCTGCACCGCGCGCGGATCCAGCTCCACGAGCTCAGGCAGTTGGTGGGGACCAACAAGGAGGTGCAGACGCGGTATGCGGTGAAGATTGCCGAGGGCCTGATTCTCGGTGCCGAAGGAAACCTTCTCGACTCGACCCGGCTGTTGCTGGATGCGGCGGAGGCGGAGCGCAAGGAACGGGAGGCACTGGGCTACGAGAATGATCCGCCGGGGATGGCATGGCCGATCGCACGGTTGGTGGGAGACGTCTACCTCGAACGCGGCGAACCGCGACTGGCGATTGAGGCTTACCAACGGGCGTTGAAGCAGGAGCCCTACGACGCGTTCACGCTCTCGGGACTGACCCGGGCCTACGCGGCAACCGGGGCGCGGGAGAGGGCCGAGGACGCCCTGGGGAGACTTCAGCACGTGTGGTCAGGCGCGGACCGGGACCTGAAGTGGATGACGGCGGCCACGGCTTTGGGAATCCAGGCCAAGCCCATCGCACCCACCCTGGCGGTCGAACGTCCGTATCGTCCGGAACAGCTCGCGAAGATCGGGCCGCAGAACTGGGAACCCTACGCTGCGCCCCGGCTCAACTGCCTGGACGTGGAAGGTCGACCTGTCACGCTGGACCAGTTCAAGGGAACGAATGTCCTGCTCGTGTTCTACCTGAACGACGAGTGCGTGCACTGCATGGAGCAGTTGAAGGCAATCAACGGGCGGGGCGAGGATTGGAGCAATCAGAATACCGTGGTGTTGGGGGTAAGCAGTGTATCGCCCGAGAAGAACAAGGCCTCACCCAAGCTCGGCAAGCTCACCTTGCGGCTGCTGTCGGACACGAATCATGAGAATGCCCGACGGTTCGCGTCGTACGATGATTTCGAGGATCTGGAGTTGCACTCGACGGTGCTCATCGACACCCAAGGTCGGGTCCACTGGAAGCGGACGGGCGGCAAGCCATTCGCCGACGTGGAGTTCCTGATGCAGGCGGTGAAGCGGATGAATGAGATGAAGTCGGCCCAGGCTGCGAACACGCCGAAGTAGAGGTGGGGATTGGGGGGCTGACGGCGGGGCTCAACCCGGTTCGGTAGGCTGCGTGCCCCCACGCGGCGATTCACGAGCCACGCCGGGTGAGGGCTACAAGCTCGACTCCGTTCTGTAGGCCGCGTGCCCCCACGCGGCGATTTATGAGCCACGCCGGGTGAGGGCACCCGGCCTACAGGCACCGATGCGGGTTCAGGGCCGTTGGGCGCGGAAGAAGGTGGCCCCAGCAGGAGTGGGGAACACGGCTTCGTCCCGGACGCCGCTGGAGGTGCGGGGAAACCCGGGAATGCTCGACCATGGACCTTCGAGGGCTGGAGCCTGCTGCAGGTCAACCGGCCGAAGGGATGCCGGCCAGCGCAGGGTCAGTTGTCCGTTCGCCAGCCGGCGGGCCTCGATCTGAAAGACCGGCCGGAGGGGATCGCGGGGGCTGGATCCGAACTCGAATTCCACGCGATTGGAGAAGCCGTCGTTGTCCGGGTCGCCGTCGGCGCCGTCGATTCCTTCGGCAATGAGGGGCCTGAGGTTCATCGAGACTTCCCATCCGTCGGGGAGATCGTCGCCGTCGGAATCCGGATTGTTGGGATTGGTGCCGTGGGTGGTCTCCTGAGACGCGGTGAGTCCATCGTTGTCGGGATCGGGATCCTGGGGCAGTTGGATGACGAGTCCTTCGAGGATGGCGGGGCCGTGGCCGTCGGAAGTGAAGGCGGAACCGAGGTATCCCGTGTCGACCATGCGTGTCTGACCGGCGGGATCGGGTGCGCCGGCGGCGACAATGCCGAGGCGGAGGGTTCCGCCGGGAGCCAGTGTTCCAAGCTGGGAGCGGGGAATGGAGACCTCGATGAAGTCGGCGTTCTGTTCGGGCGGCGCGACGTTGTCCTGCGGAGAACGGTTGAACTGCTGGATGCGGACGCCGGGCACGGAGCGGAGGCCGGGTTCGAGTCGGAACACGCCCTGGCCCAGGCCGGAGAGGTGACCGGGCCGGCGGAATCCGCGGGCGGTTCCGTCGGCGAATTCATCGCCGAGGACAGCAGCGATCGAAGGGCGGAAGCTTCCGAAGGAGAGGTTCTCGAAAGTGTCGAGGGCGTCGACGCCTTCGCCGTTTGGATCGGGGATCCCATTGCCGAGGCCCGCGAGGGTGGGGACACCAGGCAGGCCAGGGACTTCGAGGAAGAGGCAGACATCGGTGTCCGCCGGGATCATCACGAACTCGAGTCCGAGGTGTAGGTGCGACTTGTCCATGGCGACCCGGGCGCGGCCGAGGTTGGCGAATCGGCCGGTGAGCGGGCGGAGTTCAGGGGCGTTGTAGAGATCGTAGAGTTGGCCGGAGAGGTTGCCGTCGCCGTTGTTGGGGGCGTTGGTCTCGACCTGGGGGGTGGACCAGGCGGCGAAGTGCGGCTGGGGCGGCGGCGGGGTGCGCTGGATGTTGAATCCGTCGAAGTTGTTGCCGTTCGCGTAGACGGCGCGGACCCGGAGCGTGTCGCGGTCGAACTGGAGCCTGGTGAAATGATGGGTGATGTGGAGTTGGGCAGAGATCGCGTCGTAGGCGCGGAGGAAGTAGAGGGGCGTGCCGCCGCCGCCGGTCACGACGGCGTGGAGGCCCTGCTGCGGGAGAAAGCGTTCGTACACATGGTCGTGGCCGGAGAGGTAGAGCTGCACGCCATGCTTCTGGGCGAGCGGAGCAAGCACCGAGCTGAACTCCTGCCAGTCCGGGAGGCCGTTGGCGTTGTAGTCCGTGAAGCGGTGGCCGCCGGAAGTCGCGACGGGATGGTGGGCGATGACGACCTTCCAGGGTTTGATGGAGGCAGCGAGATCGGCATCGAGCCACGCGTACTGGGCGGAGTTGGTGCGGAGGGTGTACTGGCTGAGGACGGGTTGGAAGACGACCGCGACGTGGACCTCGCCCGCGTCGAAGGAATAGTAGGAGTCGGGGGTCGTTCCTTCGGTGACGTGGACTTCGGATGGCGTCGGGTTGGTGGGTGTCCGCACCACGGCGCGCATGGGGCCGGTGCCGTACATGAGGTCGTGGTTGCCCCAGGCGAAGGCGAAGGGGAACGAGGCCATCTGACGTCGGTAGACGCTCAGGAGGCGCGTATCGGTCAGTGGCTCGTTGAAGTAGGGGTAGATGATGTCGCCGGCGTGGAGAACGAGGTCGGGTTGTGCGGCGGCAATGGCCCGGGCAATGGCAAACTGGCCGGAAGTTCCGGCTCCGGAATCGCCGATCACGACAACGTGGAGCGGGCCGTGGTCCGGAAGGGCCTTGAAGGAGAATTCCTCGGATCGTATGGGAGGTTCGCCGGTCGGAAGCGATGCGACCGAGTAGTAGTAGCGTTGACCGGGAATGAGGTCTCGGACGGTCCAGGAGTGATTGGTGCCGGCCGGAAGATCGACGATGGCGGGCGGGTTGGTGGAGGTTCCCAGATGCAGGCGGGCGGGAAGGGGATCTGTCGTGCGCCAGGTCAGGGTCATCGCGTTGGACCCGGTGATCTGGAGGTACGGGCCTCGGAGAAAGTCGGTGATGAGCTCGGGGATCAGTGCGGGCCTGTCAAAGTCGCTGTCCGAGTGCACCTGGATGGCGAGGACGTTGGTGCCCGGAAGCAGGAGTTGGGCGCCAACTCCCAGACGGATTTCCTCAGGATTGCCGGCGGCGCGGGGCAACGGGAATGCGTTCAACGGAACCGGCGCATCGGTGGGCAGGGTGAATCCGCGCCGGGCAACTTCGCGCCCGTTGAGGTACGCGACGAAGGCATCGCGATAGTCGATACGGAGGACGACGGTCCCAAGGCCGTTGGTCGAAGGCAGGACGAACTTCCGTCGGAAGACGATGTTGCGCCAGTCACCGGGGAGGTTGGAGAACCACGTCTGTTCGCCGTAGGTGGTGGCACCAAATCCGGATCGGCCCGAGGGCCAGTTTCCGTCCGGGAACTCCGCCTGGGTCCATGGAGCGTCCGCGGCCAGGACGATCGAGTTGGTGTAACGCCACTCATCATCGACGCCCACCAGGACCGCGGCCGCGCTCCGCCCGCTCCAAAGGAGCAGAAATGGCAGGATCCAGGCGGGGAGACGACGCATGCAAAGCAACCTAGCGACGCCAGCGACGGAATGAAGGGCGAAATCAGGTGGATCACGGTCGGAGGCGCATCGGGACACTGCACCCGTTTGAAAACAGCAACGGGGTGGCGACGTCCTCGTCACCTTGGGAAGCGGCATGGGAAAGCAACGAGGACGTTGCCGCTCCGGCAGAGACTCATGGGGTGGGGCGAGACTTTGTCGAGCCGGGCAATGATCGGCTCGTGAAGGACTCGCCCCACCCCTCGCGGCGGCGGATGAGTGATGGCCTCGGTGTTGGAGCGTTGTCAGCGCGGCGTGATGAGATCTGCCTCCTGCCGCCCCTCGGTGATGCGATAGCGCTTGCCCGGCTCTATCCCGGTGACGGTCTGCCGTGTGCCGGAACCAGGCCATTCGATCCGAACCGACGTGATTGCTGTCGCGTTGCCGATACCGACCTCCTGACGCAGCGGGTTGGCACCAAAGCTCCCGCCCGAGCCGACCGTGCGATGGACGGTCCGAGGACCGTCCGGGCCCTGGAGATGCACGCGCACACGGGCACCGATGGCCGGACGGTTGGCGCGAGTGCCGACGAGCGACAGGTGGACCCAGCGGTTGGAGGAACCCGGGTTCTGGAAGAGGCAGTTGTGGGCACGATCGCCGGGGAAGGCTCCACCCATGACCACGTACACATCCTGATCGCCGTCGTTGTCGATGTCCGCGAAGGCCACGCCGTGCCCCTTCTGGAGATGACCAGTGCCCGTTGCGGTCGAGACATCCTGGAACCCGGTGCCGAGGTGGTTCCGGAACATGCGGTTGGGGACGAGGGTCGCGAGGTCAGGGTCCCCGGTGGCGAGGTAGAAGTCCAACCAACCGTCGTTGTCGAGATCCCCGAAATTGCAGCGCATGGTGTGGCAGACGCGGTTGAGGCGCACGGCCGCGGTCACGTTGCTGAAGGATCCGTCGTGGTTGTTGCGATAGAGCCGCGGAAGCGCTGCGGGCGTCGGCAGACCGAGGTAGTCTGCGGCGATGTCGCCGACGTTGTTGATGCCGTACCCCGAAACGAAGAGGTCTTCCCAGCCATCGTTGTCGTAATCGAAGAACCAGGTGGGAAAGCTGAAGACCGGGTCAGCGACGCGGGCCCGTTCGGTGACGTTGGAGAAGCGCCACTGATTCGTCGAAGCACCCGCACCGGCGGGACCGTCGTTGTGGAACAGGAGGTTTGGGGCGTTCCGGCACGAAAGGTAGAGATCGGGGCGGCCATCATTGTCGAAGTCGCCACATGCGATGCCCTTCACGAACTGCACGACCTGCAACCCGACCGCCGCAGCGCACTCGGTGAAAGTGCCGTCGCGGTTGTTGCGGAAGAGTTCGCAAGGATCCGGTTCGTTCGGATTCATGGTCTCGTTGCCCTTGAACAGGTCGAGCCAGCCATCTCCGTCGAAGTCAAACCACCGACTGGTCTGCGAGGGGTGCAGCGTCAACAGGCCGGCGGCCTCCGTGACATCCGTGAACGTGCCGTCGCCGTTGTTCCTTTGGGAGCGAGCTGGGGATGCTTCCATGCCGGCCAAACCACGCACCGCGTGTGACCCAGACATCCAGCCAGCCGTCGTTGTTGAAGTCGGTCTGCATGATGTTCAGGCCAGAGGTGATTCCCACGAGCCCAGCCTCGCTGGTGCGGTCCACGAAGCGGCCACGACCTTGATTGCGGAAGAACCGAATCTGCCCATCGAGTCCCCACGCGGAGGCGAAGACATCGAGCAGACCGTCGTTGTCGAAGTCATCGACAATGGTCCCACCGCCCAAGTCGTTGATGTCGAGACCGAGTTGGCCGGCAACGTCCGGGAACCGCGGCATCGGATGGTCCGGACGGAACACCGCGGGAGGGACCAGCCATTGGAGTGGTACCTTGTCCGGGTACTGGCCGACCGTCATGTAGGCGATGTTGAGGAGCCAGCGGGCGGAGAGGTCGTTGGTGGCTGCCTGGAGATGCTGGGTGAGGACTTCGATGGCACCCAGCGAACCGCGGGGCAAGATGTGGTGGGCTGCGGGCGACAGCGGAAAGAGGCAGGACTCCGGCCCGTGCCGCGCGATGCAGTTCTCCTGCTCACCCATCCGGAGAAAGGCAACCGCGCGGCGCATCCGGATCTGGGAGCTGACCTTCGCGGGCAGCTCGGCTCCGGAGGCGGCGAGCATCTCGGCCATCGCGTCATAGGTGTTCAGGGCCGAATCCGGACGGCCAAGCTGGGCCTGGTGCAGGGCGAGTTGCAAACCGACCTGGAATCGGTCGGGCCCCTCCGGCATGGATTCCCATTGGGCCTGCAGGCGGGGCACGAGGCGGTCGCTGCGGAAGGCGATGCCGTCGGGTTCGAGGTTGTCCCGGAACCACGCCAGACGTTCGGCCATCCGACGGTTCGATGGAGGCGGATTGCCAGGGTCGAGCGGCACCGGGAGCGACTGGGGCGCGAGGCAAAGCGGATCGAGTTGGTAGCGCGGGGCCTTCTGTTGCGCCTCCAGCGAGCCAGCCAGAACCACGAGAAACAGCCATGCTGCAAGGACGCGGCTGCCGAAGCCGACGCACCATTCTGCACGCGCTGCTGGAGGGTGGAAACGCAAGTTGAGATCCAGTCGGGTCCTGCGACACCGACCATTGGCCGGAGGATGCGATTGGGATTGGCCGGGAGGGAAGCCGGATCTCAGCGGTGAAAGCGGCCAGGGCGCATCTCGACACTGCCCCCGTTTGAGAATGGGAACGGGGTGGCGACCTCCTCGTCGCATTGAGGACGGGCTCGGGAGGGCAACGAGGACGTTGCCGTTCCGCTGAATGACGGGGCCGCGTCGAGATCCGCCCAAGAGGTGACAGCTCGGTGCCCGTGGGGGTCGATGACCAACCGGATGTCCCATATGCGACATGGGATTGGTCGTGGGCGGTGGCGTTTTTGGGGAGGGCATGGGTGCCCGTGGGGGGCGATGACCAACCGGATGTCCCATATGCGACATGGGATTGGTCGTGGGCGGTGGCGTTTGGGGGGAGGGCATGGGTGCCCGTGGGGGTCGATGACCAACTGGATGTCCCATATGCGACATGGGATTGGTCGTGGGCGGTGGCGTTTTGGGGGGAGGGCATGGGTGCCCGTGGGGGCGATGACCAACTGGATGTCCCATATGCGACATGGGATTGGTCGTGGGCGGTGGCGTTTGGGGGGGAGGGCATGGGTGCCCGTGGGGGCCGATGACCAACCGGATGTCCCATATGCGACATGGGATTGGTCGCGGGCGGTGGCGTTTGGGGGGGAGGGCATGGGTGCCCGTGGGGGGCGATGACCAACCGGATGTCCCATATGCGACATGGGATTGGTCGCGGGCGGTGGCGTTTGGGGGGGAGGGCATGGGTGCCCGTGGGGGCCGATGACCAACCGGATGTCCCATATGGGACATGGGATTGGTCGCGGGCGGTGGCGTTTGGGGGGGAGGGCATGGGTGCCCGTGGGGGTCGATGACCAACCGGATGTCCCATATGGGACATGGGATTGGTCGTGGACGGTGGCGTTTTGGGGAGAGGGCATGGGTGCCCGTGGGGGTCGATGACCAACCGGATGTCCCATATGCGACATGGGATTGGTCGTGGACGGTGGCGTTTTTTTTGGGGGGAGGGCATGGGTGCCCGTGGGGGGCCGATGACCAACCGGATGTCCCATATGCGACATGGGATTGGTCGCGGGCGGTGGCGTGGGCGGGGGCGGTTTTGGGGGAAGGTGTGCGTTGCCGAGGGGTGACAATGGAGACGGCTGGGGCAAGGATTGGGGATGCAACGGCGCGACTTTGTTCGTAGCGGCCTGGCGGCCGCAGGGTGGTTGGCTGCGGGCGGGCTTTCGTTTGCGGCGGAGGGCGGGCGTGAACGCGAAGCGGATCTGGTCGTGGTGGGTGGTGGGGTGGGCGGTTGTGCAGCGGCGCTGGCGGCGTGCAGGGCGGGTCTCCGGGTGATCCTGACCGAGGAGACGGACTGGATCGGCGGCCAGTTGACTTCGCAGTCGGTCCCGCCGGACGAGCATCCGTGGATTGAGTCGTTCGGGTGCACGCGGAGTTACCGACAGTTCCGCGATGGTGTCCGTCAGTATTACCGGGAGCACTTTCCGCTGCTGGATGAGCCGCGGTCGAGTCCTCGTCTGAATCCAGGCAATGGCTGGGTGTCCCGGTTGTGCCACGAACCAAGGGTGGCCCTGGCGGTGTTGCAGCAAATGCTGGCGCCGTATGTGGCCACGGGCCGATTGAAGGTTCTGCTGAGGACAAGCCCGGTGTCGGCTGAGGTCGACGGAGATCGGGTCCGGGCGGTGACGGTGGAGTCCGCGGAGTGGGGTCGGTCGGTGCTGGTCGGAAAGTACTTCGTCGACGCGACCGAACTGGGGGACGTCTTGCCGATGGCCGGTGTCGAGCACGTGATCGGGGCTGAATCACGGAAGGACACTGGTGAACCCAACGCACCCGAAGTGGCGGATCCGATGGATCAACAGGCGGTGACCTGGTGCTTCGCGATGGACCACCTGGAGGGCGAGGATCACGTGATCGCAAAGCCGGAGCGGTGGAGTTTCTGGAGCGCCTACGTTCCGCCCTTGAAGCCAGCTTGGTCGGGCAAGTTGCTTTCGTGGGATTGCACGGATCCGATCAGCCTGGCGAAGCGGCGGATCGGATTTGATCCGACGATGAAGATGACGGGTTTGAACCTGTGGTCGTATCGACGCATTGCGGATGCGGGGTTGTTCGTGCCGGGCACCTACCGGAGTGGCGTCACGGTGGTGAACTGGCCGCAGAACGACTACTGGTTGGCACCGCTGATCGGTCCGGGAGTAACCGAGGCGCAGCGTCAGGAACGGTTGAAGGACGCGCGTCAGGTCAGCCTGTGCCTGTTGTATTGGATGCAGACGGAGGCACCTCGCCCGGATGGCGGGACGGGCTGGAAGGGACTGCGATTGCGCGAGGACGTGACGGATGGGCCGGATGGATTGGCGAAGGCGGTTTACATCCGGGAAGCGCGCCGGATCCAGGCCGAGGTCACCGTGACCGAGCTGCATGTCGGCACGGATGCCCGGATGAAGGCGACGGGCAAAACAAAGGACGAGGTGACGGCGGAGGCATTCGCGGACTCGGTGGGCGTAGGCGCTTACCGGATTGACCTCCACCCGTCGACGTCTGGCCGGAACTACGTCGACCTGGGCTCGCTGCCGTTCCAGATCCCGCTGGGTTCGCTGATTCCGAAACGGGTGGAGAACCTTTTCGCCGGTTGCAAGAACCTTGGCGTGACGCACCTGACCAACGGGTGCTACCGGTTGCATCCGGTCGAGTGGAACATCGGGGAGGCTGCGGGAGCGTTGGCAGCCTTCTGTGTCGATCGGAAGCAGGCGCCCCGGAAGGTTCGCAACGACGGGAAGCTGCTGGGGGAATTCCAGCAGCGGTTGCGGAACCAGGGATTCGAACTGGAATGGCCGCGGACGCGGCCATTGTGAGGAGGTGCGGGCCGCCGCCCAGCAAGGTCAGACCGGGAAGCGTGCCAGGGCGAGGTCACCGTTGTGGCAGCCGGCGAGGAGCCAATGATCGTTGGGCGAGGCGGCGAGGGCGGTGATGGCGGAGTTGAGCCGGATCTGGCGGGTGGCCGTGGAGGACTTGCCGGCGTTCCAGAAGAAGAGGCTGGAGTCGAGTCCGCCCGAGGCCAGCACGTGACCCTTGTTCTGGTAGGCGAGGGCGGTGATGCGGCCGGTGTGGCCTTCGAGGATACGCGGGGTCGAGCCGGCTGGGCCCTTGCCACCACAGTCCCAGACCATGGCTTCGTTGCCGCCGCCGGTGGCGAGGTAACGTCCTGAGAAATGCCAGGCGAGTTCCCGGACCTTGGCCGCATAGCCGGACATGGCGAGTTCCTCGCCGGTCTTGAACGGATACGGCCAAACCTGGATCGCGAGTTCCTGCGTTCCTGCGACGACCCATTTGGTGTCGGGTGACCAGGCAAGCGAGACCATCGACGTCTTCCAGGGAAGTTCGCCGAGGAGTTGGGCTGTCGCGACGTCGTAGAGTCGGACGCCGCCGTAGGCGGCAGCGGCGAGGATCTTGGAATCGGCGCGCCACGCGAATCCGGAAACGGTGCTGGGGTGCCCTGAGATGCTGTGGATCCAGCCTCGCTCCCGGTGCCAGAGGTGGAGGGTCTTCCCGGCTCCGATGGCCAGCCATTCGCCGGAGGGCGACCAGGAGAGTTCTTCGACCCAACCGTTTCCGGCCTTGAACGGGGGCGGCGCTGAACCGCCCTCGGGAGCCCAGAATCGGGCGTGGCCATCCTGGCCGACGGAGGCAACCAGGGATCCGCCCGGTTGCCAGCCGACACGAAAGACTCCGTCCGCGTGGCCGGGCAGGCTCTCCAGGATCTGACCCTCGTGACTGATGATCCAGAGTTGGCCGGCGGCGCCGCCGATGACGGCCCGGGACGAATCGGGTGCCCAGGAAAGGGCGACCACGGCGTCCGGCACACTGAGGCGGTGTTCGGCGGACCGAAGGGGAACCGGCATGGCGGGTGCGTGCGGGAGTGGTGGTTCCGTTCCTCAGGCGAGGCAGCGGCGGAAGCCGACGTTCAGGGCGTCCCGGTCCAGATTGCGGCCGATGAAGATCAGCTGGGACTTGCGTTCCTCGGTAGCGCCCCAGGGACGGTCGGCCTTGCCTTCAAAGAGCATGTGGACGCCCTGGAACACGAAGCGGCTCTGGCTGCCCTTGATGTGCAGGATGCCCTTCATCCGGAAGATGTCCTGGCCCTTGGTCTGGAGGAGCTCGGACAGCCAGGCATTGAGCTTCTTGGGATCCAGCTCGCGCTTCTCCTCGATGCCGACGCTGGTGACGGTTTCGTCGTGCGTGTGGTCGTGGGCGTGGCCGCCGTGTTCGTGCGTGTGGCCGGGCTCGATCTTCACTCCGCCCTTGAGCAGCGCGCCCTCGAATTCATCGAGGCCGTGCTGGGTGAACAGCGCGTAGTTGCCGTGGGCGGGAATCGAGACGCGGAAGCTGGTCGTATCTGATCCGAGGACGAGCTTGTGGAGGGTGCGACCGGGCTTGATGAGGCCGCCGGCGCGTACGGAGAAGGCCTGCTGCTCGAAGATGGCGGCAGCCTCGTCCTCGGCGTGGTGGAGGGCGTCGTGGAGCCCACCGTGGCAATGCTCGCCGTCGCCATGGTCGTGGTCGTGACCGTGTTCATGGCCGTGGTCGTGGCCGCAATCCTTGTGGTCGTGATCGTGCCCGCAGTCCTTGTGGTCGTGGGTGTCGAGTTGGAGCAGGACGACGCCCATGACGGGGTCGGGTCCGGCCTCGAGTCGGAGGGTGTGTTCGCCGGCGTCGAGGTGGTAGGCACCGGACCACTCGAAGGGCAGGGCCTTGTCGAGGAAGCCGGGTTCGAGCGAGAGCTTATGGTCGAGGTCGAAGGCGTGGATATTGATGACCTTGTCGACGCTGAGGTCGCTCTGGGTCGTGCGGTGGATCTGGGCGACCCGGTTGATGCCGCGGATGCGGGCCTCGAGTTGCTGGAGCTCGGCCGGGGTGACGAGGTCGATCTTGTTGAGAAGGATGCGGTCCGCAAAGGCGACCTGTTCCTTGGCTTCAGGGGCGTCGTCGATATGGAGGGAGATGTGCTTGGCGTCGACGACGGTGACGATGCCGTCGAGGCGGAAGGCCGCCTTGAGTTCCTCGTCGGTGAAGAAGGTCTGGGCGACGGGGCCGGGATCGGCGAGGCCGGTGGTCTCGACAAGGATGTAGTCGAACTTGTCGCGGCGCTTCAGGAGTTGGCCGAGGATCCGGATGAGGTCGCCGCGGACGGTGCAGCAGAGGCAACCGTTGTTCATCTCGAAGATTTCCTCGTCGGCATTGATGACGAGGGCGTTGTCGATGCCGATTTCGCCGAATTCGTTCTCGATGACGGCAATCCGCTTGCCGTGGTTCGCGGTGAGGATGCGGTTGAGGAGGGTGGTCTTCCCGGCACCGAGGAAGCCGGTCAGGACGGTGACGGGAATGCGATGATCAGCCGGAGTAGCCATGCGATGATGGGGCTATAGATAGCTGCGGTTTGGGGGAGATGCCAGTTGGCAGTTGGCAGATTCCAGAGGTCTGCGACGAATCCCAACGGGATTCTGGCCAGCAGCCCAAGTGTTGCCGAGCTTGCGAGGCTACCCTGGGAGTGGCGTCGATGATGATCACCAACCGCAACGCGGTTGTGGCGTGTGGGAACGTCTCGATCCGAGGGAGGACATTCTTCACGGGTACGCCAGGCGTGGGCCACAACCGCGATGCGGTTGGTTTTCGCAATGGCATCGAACCCAGGGTAGGCCTCGTGCCTCGGCCAACCCTGGGCTGGGAGCCGCAACGCCTTTGGCGTTGGGGCGGGTTCAAGGGGAGGGGACGACGGCTTCGGAGGCCAGTTGGGCGGGGTTGAGGCCGTTTCCGAGGAGGAGCATGAGTTCGAGGCGGGCCTTGTGGGCTGGGAGATGGCCGGCGAGGAGGGCACCCTGGGCGACGAGGGTCCGGGCGGCACCGCGGTAGGCGTAGGTGTCGAGGGTGGGACCCTCCCAGCATCGGGTGGAGATGACCACCGGGATACCGGTGGCGAGGGCGCGTTCGACGGCGGGGACGGCGGTGATGGGGATATTGCCGCAGCCGAGGCCCTGCAGGACAAGACCGCGGACGCCAGCGCTGAGCGCGAGATCGATCAGGCGTCCATCTGAACCCATGGGGAGAGTGATGACCTCGACGGGGCCCGCGAGCCGGGGGGCGAGGACCGGGCGCGGCGGTGAGGGGTGGGCGTCAAGCCGGACGACCTCGCGCTCGACAAGTCCGAGTCGGCCGCCGTCGCGGGAGCCGAAGGTCGTGGGATCGTCGGTGTGGCGTTTGGTGGCGTCGCGTCCGATGAGGATTTCGTTGTGGAAGAC
This sequence comes from Limisphaerales bacterium, assembly GCA_965284395.1. Taxonomy (GTDB): domain Bacteria; phylum Verrucomicrobiota; class Verrucomicrobiia; order Limisphaerales; family UBA9464; genus UBA6176. The sequence goes on from OZ260084.1 coordinate 5,320,893, forward strand.
GACGAGGACGCCGCAATCGCGGGTCTGGGGGGCGGCGGCGACGCGGACAGCAGCGGTGAGGTTGGCGGCGCCGTCCCAGGTGGGGTCCGAGTTTGGGCGCATGGCGCCGGTGAGGACGATGGGCTTGGACGGGGCGAGGATGCGGTCGAGGAGGTAGGCGGTTTCCTCGAGGGTATCGGTGCCGTGGGTGAGGACGATGCCGGCGATGGCGGGATCGGCGAGCAGGGGGCGGATGAGGCGGGCGAGATCGAGGACGCGTTCGGGCGTCATGTGCGGGCCGGGAACGCGGTCGAAGTCGGCGACGGCGAGGTCCGCGATGCCGGCAAGGGCGGGGATCTGCTGGAGGAGTTCGGCGCCGGAGAGGGCGGGGACGGCGCCGCCGGCAGCGGCGTCATGGCGCATCGCGACGGTGCCGCCGGTGAAGACGAGGGCGACGCGGGGGAGCGTGGTGTTCAAGGCTGGAGACCTGGGCGTGGACTGAGGGGCAGGCGAGAGAGACCTACTTCAGGGTCGAGAACCGGTACTCGGTGGTGGAGCGGAAGGTCTCGCCGGGTCGGAGGACGGTGGAGGGGAAGTGCGGGTGGTTGGGCGAGTCCGGGAAATGCTGGGTCTCGAGGCAGAAGGCACCGTGCCGGTCGAACCTGATCTGGTTGGCGCAGACGATGCCTTCGGCGGGGGCGAAATTGAAGGTGTAGAGTTGGACGGCGGGTTGATCCGTGTGGCACTCGAGGACGCGGCCGGAGGCGGCGTCGGTGGCGCGCGCGGCGAGGGTGAGACCCGGGCCGGTCCGATCGAGGACGAAGTTGTGATCGTAGCCCGGGACGGCGAGGCCGGCGGCCATGTTGCGGGCACCGATGGCCGTGGGGCGGAGGAAGTCGAGCGGGGTGCCAGCGACAGGGGCGAGCGTGCCGGTGGGGATCAGGGTGGGGTCGACCGCGGTGACGTGGGAAGCGTTGAGGTGGAGTTGGTGATCGAGGATCGAGCCGTTACCGGACAGATTGAAGAAACTGTGGTTCGTCAGGTTGACGATCGTGGGCTTGTCCGTGGTGGCTCGGTAATCGATGCGGAAGGTGTGATCGGCGCTGAACGTGTAGCGGATCGTGACCTCGAGGGTGCCGGGATAGTTCTCCTCGCCATCGACGCTTTGGTACGAGCACTCGAACCAGGCGGAGTGCTGGTCGGCGTGGGATTGGCCGGGGGTCCAGAGCTTCTTGTCGAAGCCTTCCCGTCCGCCGTGGAGGTGGTGGATGCCGTGGTTGTTGGTGGCGAGTTGGTAGGATTGGCCGTCGAGGGTGAAGCGGCCGTGGGCGATGCGGTTGGCGTAGCGGCCGGCGATGGCACCGAAGAAGGGATGGCCCTGGACGTAGCGAGCGAGGTTGTCGAAGCCGAGGACCACGTTGCCTGGCGTACCCGACCGGTCGGGGACCTCGAGCGAGACGACGATCAGCCCGAGGTTCATGAAGCGCAGGCGTGCGCCGGAAGGGCTGGTGAGGGTAATGAGGCGGACTTCGCGGCCGTCGGGGAGGAATCCGAACGACGAGTTTTCGAGCTTCATGCGGGAACTGGGTTTCAGTGGAACTGGACGGTGGCGTCGGGCCGGGGATGCCTTTGGAGAGCGTTTTCGAACCAGAGCTTCCAGACCATCCAGAGGGCCTCGCGGACGATGGCCTTGGACATCTTGGACGTGCCCTGGAAACGGTCGGTGAAGACGATGGGGACCTCGGAGATCTTGCCGCCCCGGCGCCAGACGCGGTGGGAGAGCTCGATCTGGAAGCTGTACCCGTTGGAACGGACGGTTTCGAGGCCGATGGCGGCGAGCGCGCGCCGGCGGAAGCACTTGAATCCGCCGGTGGGGTCGCTGACGGGCATCCCCGTAATGATCTGGACGTAACGGGCTGCGGCGAGGCTCAGGAGGAGACGATTGAGTGGCCAGTTTATCACGCGGATGCCATCGCGGTATCGGGTGCCGAGGACGAGATCGGAGTCCTCGGCGCGGGCGACCTCGAGGAAACGCGGGACATCGACGGGGTTGTGGGAGAAGTCTGCGTCCATCTCCATGATGAACTCGTAGTCACGCTGGAGGGCCCACTGGAACCCGGCGATGTAGGCGCGGCCGAGTCCATTCTTCTCGGAGCGGTGCAGGACGTGGACGTGGGGATTCTGGGTGGCGATCTCATCGGCCAGTTGGCCGGTGCCATCGGGGGAATTGTCGTCGACGACGAGGATGTCGAGGACGGCGGGCTGTGCCATGAGACGCTTGACGAGCTGCGGCAGATTGTCGCGCTCGTTGTAGGTCGGGACGATGATCAGGGTGTCGGCGGCCATGCGTCAGGCGCGAGCAGCTTCCTACGGCGCCAACGTTTTGGACAAGCTGCTAGTTGTGGGTGTCACGCAGGAGGGAGTTCGAAGTTTTCAGGTTCAAGATTCAAGCCTGACGTCTGCTGCTACCGATGGGGGTAGCCGAGGTGACGAGGCGGGGCCAAGGGGAGATTCCGGTCGCCAGTTCCCGGATGCCAGAGCGGTGCGAAGCCGACGTGTCCTGTTCTGGGTGAGGGCTGTCTTCTCCTTTCTGTAGGCTGCGTGACCTCACGCGGCGGTTGACGATTCAGGCCGGGTGAGGGCACCCGGCCTCCGAGCCTGAACGTACAACTCCTGTCGGCGGCTACCCATTCATGGGCCGCCGCGGCGGAGGCGGTAGAACTGGGTCTGGGAAGGGGAGGGGAGCTGGATTCGCCAGGCGCCTTGGGACAGGCGGGCGAAGCCATCGACGGGTTGCCAGTCGGCCGGGTTGAGTTGGTCGGTGACCTCGAGCTGGTATCCGGAAGCGAAGGCAGGCCAGGAGTACTCGAAGAGGTCGCCCTGGGTGACCCGGATCTCGGGGCGGACGACGGGCAGAGTGGGGCGAACGGTGGAATCCGTGTCGAGGCGGGTGAGGACGGTGACGTTTGTCCCGGGGAGGCGGATGGTGATTTCGTACTCGCCCTTGAAGCCGCGGGCCGTGGCCTTGCCCGAGGACGCGGTCTGGACATTGGTGCGGGTGGTCCAGGTGTTGTAGACGAGGTTGGACCAGGCGATGGCGTTGGGCTTGGCCTGCCAGTTGCCGCGGAACAACGCGCCGTTGGGGAGCCAGTGCTGGTTTTCCCAGAAGCCCCACATGAGCACGCCCGTGACGGAGGGGTGGCTGAAGGCGGCGGTCAGGAAATCGCGGGTGTAGTCCCCCTGAAGGGCTTCGTCCGGGGTGTTGATGTCGAACTCGGTGATGCGGAGCGGATAGGTGTCGGTCCCTCCGTGGATGCCGGAGATGAGATCGAGTCGGGCGAGGAGTTCCGGCGGGGAGGTCAGGAATCCGGCGAAGTGGGATTGGAGGCCGAGGGCATCGATCGGCGCGCCGAGAGTCCTTAGTGAGTCGGCGTATTCGCGCAATTCCTTGGAGCCGGCGCGGGTGACGGCCTCGAGGTTGACGTATTCGTTCAGGTAGAGGGTGGCGGACGGGTCGAGGGTACGGGCGAGTTGGAACCAGCCGGCGACCTCGGGCCGGCCGAGGATGCCCTCGATGACGCGTTCATGAAGGGGTTCGTTGACGACGTCCCAGTCGGCCAGCTTGCCGCGGAACCGATCGAGGACATTGGTGAAATGTCCGTTGATCCGGGCGCGGAGGCGGGTGGGATCCGAGAAGAGGGGCGGGACGTTGGCGGGGAGGAACGAGGCCTGGTTGGTTCCGGGCCAGATCAGGTTGTGGCCGCGGACCTGGATGTTGCGCTGGATCAGCCAGTCGACGGCCCGCTGGGCCTGCGTCGGGTTGGCCTCGTACTGGGGCCATTTCAGGTCGTTCTCGAGGACGACCGTATTGAACCACTGGGTGATCACGCCCCGGTAGCGATCGCTGTCGACTCCGGTTGCCAGCAACCGACTGGCGGCGACGGCTGATCCGAAGGCGAAGGCGTGGCGGCGGAGCTTGATCTCGACCGGAATGTCGGCGAGCGGGAAGCCGGCGGCGTCCCGCAGGTCGAGGGTGAGGTTGGCCTTGCGGACTTTCTCGATCGAATCGTTGGCTGCGGTGCGCCAGGCGGCATCGGGTTCCCGTCCGGCGTAGGTGACGTCGTTGGGAAAGGCGGAAAGAGGGGCGGTCTTGGCGTGGTTGTTGAGGGTCAGGCCGGCGAGTTCGATGGTCTGGGCCGCGTGACCAAGACGGATGTTGAACTGCGCGCCGCCTACGGCGTAGGCCGCCCGCGCGGTGAAGGCGAAGCGGAACCGGGTCCAGTTGCCGTTCTCCTCGGACAGGACGCGGACGATGGACTGGTCGTAGGGCGGTCCTGCCTTCTCGAAGACGATCTCAGCCAGCGCTGCTCCGGGCACGGGGGCCACCCGGCGGAGCCAAAGTTCACCTGCGATGACATCTCCCGCCGCGACCGCGGACGTGGTGGCCAGCGACAATTGGGTGTTCCAGGCGTTGGCCGGGACCTTCGCGGTGACGACGCGCACCGCCTGGGCGAAGGACTGTCCGGAAACGGCGACCACGGTTCGGGTGGCGCTGGCGGCGTCGGGCCGCTGCAAGCCGAGGGCTTGGATGCCGCTTGCCGGCAGCAGGGGGGTCTGGGCCTGGGCCGACCCGAGCACGGTGAGGGCCAGGGACAGGATCCAACCCCGCAGCCCGTGGAGGGAGAGTCGCCTCGACTGGACCGCTGGAAAGCTGGCGTGGAACGCGAGCGACGGAACGGATCGCATGAGAGGATGCTAGCGATGGTGGTGGAAAAACCCAGCCCGGAGACGACCGGTCAGCGGCGGCGGAGGCGGTAGAACTGCGCTGTGGCGGACGCTGTGATGGTGCGGGAACCAATGCCGGGCTCGATGATGGCGACCTGGGTCCACGCAGGTGAGGTCGGTGAGGCGGTGGATTCAAGGACCAGTTGCTGGTCGGTCACTGGAGTCCAGGCGAGTGACAGCGAACTTCCGTTCAACGCGGCACGCAGGGCAGGAATCGGGGCGAGCGTATCGACGGTCCACGCCGCGGAGTCGTTGGCAAACTGATGGAGGTCGCGGCGTTGAAGGGCGGCACCGGTGCCGTCCGCGGCGGTGGGCCAGGGAGCCGACGGCAGGTACTCCACCGATTCGACAAGGATGTAGGGCACCAGGCCGGCGTCCGGGTGAGGCGGAAGCTGGGGGGGATCAGGCTTGTAGAGGGAGAGCTTTTCGCCCGAGTTGCTGAGTTGGTTCGTGTAGGGCCCCACGACGCGCAAAGAGGCCGGCAGGTTGTACTTGGCCCGGAAGGCAGGGGCGTTGGTGGGCACCACAAGGATCTTCTCCCCAGGGGCGAGCAGGATCTGCTCGTCAAAGGTGTACTCGATGCCGTCCGTGATCTTCCACCGGTTCTCCGGATAGAGCGGGTCATACAGCGCGACCTCGTACTCGGCGTTGTTGATCAACTCCACGAATTCGTCCCCGCCCGCGGCCGGGCGATACATGATCCGGTTGAAGACGACGGGCCCGACCAATGGATAGGCGTTGCTCGCGCCTGTGCCGGTACGGAAGACCGAGATCAACTCGGGCGGGTGGGGAGCTGCGACGGAAGTGCCGAAGCTCAGCTGGGACATCGGGACGATGGGGCCGGTGCCGTTGGGAAACCGCCCGAGGCTGACGCCGTTCTGGGTGGCCCCGAAGCTGACGGCATCCATCCAGTATTGCGGGTTGCCGCTGGCGTCGGCGGACATGAGGACGGCTTCGTCGCCCTGGGAGGAATTGAGGGCGAACGGGTCATCGCCGGCGGCCGGGTCTGCGCTGTCGAACTGGTACTCGTAAAAGACCGTGTAGCCCTTGGCCGGGACGACCCAGGGCTTGGGAATGCGGAACCGGGTGGGCTTGGCGCGCTGGCTGGACAGGTACCACCCGCCGATGTCGATGGCCTGATCGGTTACATTGTGGAGTTCAATGGCGTCCTCGAGCGGCGGGTCGGTGTGGGCAAGGAGTTCGTTGATGACGATCCGTCGCAGGGGTCCGACACCGGCCACGCCCGGCGAGCCGAGGTATTCGGTGGAGGATCGCCAGTTCGATGCTGCGGAGAGGTCTCCGTTGGGATCGATGACCTCGAGGCTGGAGCCGAGGCCATTGGCTCGTGAGGGCCAGTCGCCGGAAGGACTGTATTGGAATCGGACCAGCTCCGAGCCGTCGGCTGCGGTCAGGACGACGGTCTCGCCTTCGTCCGCGAGTCGACCGCTGTAGGAACTGGAAACCAGATTGGGCACGGTGCCGTAGCGGGCGGCGAACTTGGAACGGTCCCGGCAAACGACGACCCGCCCCCCGGCGGGGACGGACACCGAACCGAACGTGTAAGTGATGCCTGTGGTGAACCGGCAGCCCGTCAGGTCGTAAGACTGCGCGGAGGTGTTGATCAGTTCGATGTACTCCTCGTCGGTGTCAGTCGCGGGCCGGTAGTTCAGCTCGGCCACGGAGATCGGGCCTGCCTGGGCGCTCAGGAAGAGCAGGGGCAAGAAGGCTAGGACCTGGGACAACGGCGTTCTCATGATGCGAAGTGCGCGGGCAACTTGGCCGTTGCAACTCTTGGCCGCAAGGACTTGATCTGGGAGTTCCCGCCGCTGGGCGCATCTTGAGGCTGCGCCCGCGCCCAGCGGAGAGGCAACGGCCTCGATGCGCTCCCGGACCGCTTTCCGGGGCGACGAGGACGTCGCCACTCCGTTCCTGGACGGAGTCTCGCCCCACCCCCTGTCACCCGGTCACTTGCCGATGACCTCGATGATCCGCGGCGAGGTTGAAGGCGGTTCGGCAACCAGCGTGAACGCATCGGGGATCCGACGCATCGCCGCGTCGAGGGTCACCCGATCCATGGCGTGCACACGGCAGAGCGGTTGGTTGGATTCCACCCGCTCTCCGGGCTTCCGAAGACGGTCGATTCCAACGGAGGGCAGGATGATGGAGTCCTGGGTCGTCCGCCCGCCGCCCAGATCCCGGATGACCTCACCGAGCACCCGGGCATCGCATCGTGCAACGTAGCCGGCGACGGAGGCGTGGACCTCGCCGATGGCTGGGGCCAGCGGATCCCGGCAGAGCATGGCGGCGTATTGGGCGAGATCTGCACCCTGGGCGGCGAGAAGATCGTTCCATCGGGCCAGTGGTGCGCCGGAGTCGAGGCAACGGCTGGCGGCTCTGACGGCGAAATCCATGGACGATTCCCGGCCGGTGAGGAGCAGGAGGTGTGCGGCGCAGGAAAGCACCAGTTCCCGGAGATCGGCCGGGCCTGCACCCGAAAGGCATTCGACGGTTTCCCGGATTTCCAGCCAATTGCCGGCGGCGCGTCCGAGCGGCGTGTCCATGTCGGTCAGCAAGGCACGTGTCCGGACGCCGCAGTCGTTCGCAAGGTTGCAAAGGCGGATGGCCAGTTCGCGGGCCTGATCCCGCTCCCGCATGAAGGCCCCAGAGCCGAACTTCACGTCGAGGACGAGCGCTTCGAGGCCTTCGGCCAACTTCTTCGAGAGGATCGAGGCCGTGATGAGGTCCGGGCTGGGTACGGTTCCGGTCACGTCCCGGAGGGCGTACAACCGTCGGTCGGCCGGGACCATCCGGTCCGTCTGTCCGGCCATGGCCACGCCCAGACGTTCGACCTGACGCAGGATACGATTCCGGTCGAGTCGGGTGGTCAGGCCGGGGATGGATTCCAGCTTGTCGAGGGTGCCGCCGGTGATTCCCAGACCGCGGCCGGAGATCATGGGGACGCGGAAGCCGAGGCAGGCAAGGAGCGGAGCCAGGGGCAGGGAAACCTTGTCCCCGATTCCGCCGGTGGAGTGCTTGTCCACGACCGGGCGCTCCGGATCTGTGGGAAAGGTGAGCGTCTCGCCTGAATCGCGCATCGCGAGCGTCAATGTCCGGCGTTCCCGGTCATCCAGGCCGCGGAAGTAAACGGCCATGAGGAAGGCCGACACCTGATAATCCGGAATGCGGAGCGTGGCGTCATCCGCGACGACGCCCTGCACGAAGGCCAGGATGTCTTCGTTGGCAAGCGCACCACCATCGCGCTTTGATTCGATGGACTGGAGGAAGGACGGCACGGGCGATGGTTAGCGTCAGGGCGGACCCGCATCAACCGGGAGATCGGATCGGACCCTGGTTGGGATACATTCAGATTTTGCCGCGAAAGGGGTGGGGCGAGACCTCTGTCGAGCCGCTTCAGAGGTCGAAGTTTTCAGTTTCAAGTTGGAAGTCGGAGGAGCTGGACTTGGACCTTGAATCTCGAAACTCGGATCTTTGCGTCGGCTCGTGAGGACACTCGCCCCTGCGCGGGGATCGCGGACCGCCGCGTGGGGGCACGCGGCCTACAGAACGATGCTTGTAGGCCGGGTGCCCTCACCCGGCGTGGCTGGCTCGTGGGGACATTCGCCCCACCTCACGGCGTGTGTGTGAACTGGCTGATGGATTGCATGAAAACGTTTGCTGGTTTGTGAGGGCTTTGGGCGTCGCCTGCGGTAGCAGGGCAGCGCAATCCTCGGCCCGAAGCCTGCATTGACCGGCACCGGGCCACGATTCATGCGCATCCTGTTCGTCGCGGACCTGCACTACTCGCTGAGACAGTTCGATTGGCTGCTTTCGCAGGCCGAATCCCATGATGTCGTGGTCATCGGAGGGGACCTGCTGGACCGGGCGTCGATCCTCGAAGCTCCGGTCCAGGCGGTGGTGGTGGAAAAGTACCTGCGTCGGATCGCGGAGCGACGCCCGTTGATCGTCAGTTCGGGCAATCACGATGGCGACCGTCGTTCGGCGGCGGATGAATCGGTGGCCGGGTGGCTCCAGGAGGTCCGGCAGGGGCAACTGTACGTGGATGGCGACAGTGTGGAGATCGCCGGGACTCTCTTCACGGTTTGCCCGTGGTGGGATGGTCCGGTGTCGAGGGCGGAACTGGAGGGGCAACTGGCGCGGGATGCGGTGAGGCCCCGGGAACGGTGGGTCTGGATCCATCACTCTCCGCCCGACCAGAGCCCCGTCAGTTGGGCCGGCAAGCGGTTCGGGGGTGACGAGTTCCTCGGGGGCTGGATCCGGGCGCATCGCCCACAGATGGTCCTGTCCGGCCACATCCACAATGCGCCGTTCCTGGATCGGGGTGGATGGATGGACCGTATCGAAGGGACGTGGGTGTTCAATCCCGGGCGACAGATCGGGCCGGTGCCGACCTGCATCTCGATCGACCTCGGGACCGGGGCGGCCGAATGGACGAGTTTTCAGGGGCCGGTGAAGCAGATGCTGGGAAGCCCATGACCCGGATGGATCGTGGGCACAAAGAATCTCCACTGGCTCCCTTCGACAACCGCCGGTAATTCAAGGCCTGACATGGTAAGAGTCCTTCAACTCGTGGCTGACTGTCCCCGACGCGGCGTTGCGCCGGGCGATCCGGTGCTCGAACAGGGGCAGGTTGCCGCACCGATGCTGGTCCTGATCGAGGGCGAGGTGGAGATCCTCCGGGATGACGTGCGAGTGGCGGTGACCTCCGAGCCGGGGTCGGTCTTCGGGGAGATGGCCGCGTTGCTGGGGACGGTTTGCACCGCCACCGTGCGCGCCCTGAAGCCCTCAACGTTTGCCGTGGTCGAGAATTCCGATGAGTTCCTGCGGATTTCACCCGAGGCGACCCTGCACGTGGCTCGATTGCTGGCCCGGCGACTGGACACGCTGAACCGGTACCTGGTGGACGTGAAAGCCCAGTACGAAGGGCACGATCATCTGGGGATGGTGGATGAAGTCCTGGAAACGCTGATGCACCGGCAGCCGCGGGTCGATCCGTCGGCGCATCGGCCCATCACTTGACGGACGTTTGAGTGAGAACACGCCGCATAGTGGTTGGCATTGCGCTGACCATCCTGGTCACGCTGGCGCTCCTGCTTCCGGCGGTTCCGGTCTACAGTGATTGCGCGTTCGTGGACCGGGCCACCGGTTCGCGCCGGGGGTATCGCGAGTGGTGCTTCGGTTGGCGGACGGGGGAGTGGTATAGCCAGACTGCGCTGGAGGATTTCCTGCGCAGGGATCGTCCTGCCGGACTTCAGCAGGACTGGGTCAGCTATGCCGGTACCGGGCGCAATTTCTTCGGCAGGTCCCTGGTACATGGACATGGCCGTCCTGGGCCGATCCTGAGGCTGAGCCCGGACCTCATCGACGACTACTGCCGGACTGCGTCGGAGGGAGAGAAACGTCGGTTGGGTGAGGTGTTCTCGTCCGGGGATGCGGCGAGGATCCGGGAGGAGGTCGAGCGGATTTGGGATGCGCGGATCGCCGAGCGGTAGGGGTGATCCGCATTCCGTGCACTCCGAGGCCAAAGCGCCCACGGGCGCGGTGCACCAACCGCTCATTTTTCAAAGAGTGTGTCCAGATCGCGCGCGCCATGGAGGACGCGGAGGACTTCGACCCCGGAGTTGGTGGGCAGTTCTCGGTAGAAGATGAGGTAGTTGGCAAACTCCGTGACGACCCAAGAGCGGATGTTCTGGAGACGGCGGAACTTCCGCCTTCGGCCGAGGGCGGGATTCTGCGCCAAAAGGCCAAACCCCTTGAAAATCGCCTCCTGGACTTGATCCGCGGCCTCAGGGTTGTCCGCGAAGATGTAGGCGTGGATCACGTCCACATCCGCCACGGCCTGTTCAGAAAGAATGAACTCAGCCACGGGCGCGGCGACGAGCGGCGGAACGTTGGCGCAAGGTTCTCACGGCGATATCACCAGGGACGCCCTTGCCGGCATCGAGCTCCTTGACGCCGACTTCGAGCATATCTTCCAGATCCTCTGAAGTCCGGGGGGAGATGCTTCGCAGGGCTTTCTCGCGCTGCTCCAGCAGGCGAAGGCCGTCGCGGAGCACTTCGCTGGCGGTCAGGTAGCGACCGCTTTCGACCTTCTCGTTCACGAACTGTTCCCACTGCACTCCCAGCGATACATTCATGCGTCACCTCGAGTTTGACCGCTCCACGTCAGGATGCCACGGCAGACATCCCGTGCGCAAATTTTGTTATCTGGCTGTTGTCTGGCTCGCGAGATTGGGCATTGGTAGGCAACTGGCGGGCGCGTAGAGTCCACTGCAGAGATGAGAGTACTCGTCCCGTAACGGTACGCGAAGCAACGATGAGAACGCACCTGCTGCTGCTGCTGGCCGTCCTGGTGTGCGCTGGGTGTGTACATCGTCGGGAGGTTTCGCCCCGGGTGAAGCTCCGGCCCGCGCGGGCAATGGACTTGGCCCTGCATCTCGACGTGGATCGCGACGAGCGGATCTTCAAGGTGACCTTGGAGTACCGGGGGAGCGAGACGGTCCGTGAGGACTATCTTCGACCAGGATTCAGGCTCTTCTGTGTCGGTTCAGATACAGAGGTGCAGGCGTTCGACTGTTATGGCGATGCACACGGACTCTACTCGATTCCTGAAGTTGAGCCCGGCGCCACCATCGCCTACCGGATTCCCTTTGAGATGTTTGGATTCCCTCATGCTGATCGCTCCATCAAGGAGTGCCAGTTGTTCATCGTCTATCGGTCGGGGCACAAGGTGGTCCACTCCAATTCGCTGCGCATCGCGGAGCCGCTGTCCCTGGTTCCCCGTCGGGACGGGAACACCTCGGTCTACCGGGCGATGGACGTGAAGGCCGTGCCTTTTTCAGACCTGCGGGGTCGCAAGGATTCGATGTCGCAGTGAGCTGGGATCTGGTAACCGGAGACTGGGGATTGGGGCTGATGGGAGCCGAACTGTAGGCTGTGTACCCCACGCGGCGACTCATGATTCACGCCGGGTGAGGGCACCCGGCCTACCGATGGGGAGTTCCCAGTCACCAGTTTCGCCGCGTGAGGGCACGCGGCCTACAACCCACGAGGCTGTAGGCCCGGGTGCCCCCACCCGGCGCTGTCCATGATACTGGCATCTGGAAACTGGGGACTTTACTGCCCCTGCCTCCTGACGTTGGCAGCCATGAGGGCTTGAAACCTGAAACTTCAATCTAGGGACTTTGCCGCCCGTCACCGCTTCGCCCCATTCGATTCATGCATTGGTCAAAAAGCATGATTCCTGCTATGGGTGGTACATTCCGCATGTTCAAGCATTCACGGTCTGTGGGGTGGGTTGTTGGCGTCCTGATGCTCTGGCTGGCCTTGGGCGTTGGGCGCGCGAGGGCGGGCAGCATCCTCAGGGAGGTCTATGCCGGCATCGGGGGCAGTTCGCTGGCGGACCTGACGAACAATCCCGCGTTCCCGGCGTCGCCTTCGAGGACCTCGACGATCACGGACTTCTTCGAGACGCCGGTGGATTCCGAGGACAACTACGGCCAGCGTTTGCGGGCAACGTTCATCGCGCCGGTTTCCGGCAATTACCGGTTTTGGATCGCCAGCGACGATGCGTCGACGCTCTTCCTGAGCACGGACGCCAGCCCGGCGAACCGGAGGGCCATTGCGAGTGTCTCCGGTTGGACCGCCTCCCGGGATTGGGGGGCTTCGGCGGAACAACAGAGCGCCCTGATCCCGCTGACGGCCGGGCAGAGCTATTACATCGAGGCGCAGCACAAGGAGGGTGGTGGCGGGGACAATCTGGCGGTGCGGTGGTTGCGGCCGGATGGCGTGGACCAGGGGCCGATCCCCTTGGACCAGTTCACGGCGTGGGGACAGATCCCGCAAGCTCCGCGGATTTCGCAGCAACCGGTGGGGGCGACGGTGGTCGAGGGGGGGACGGCGACTTTCAGCGTGGATTATGACAACCAGGGCCCGACGCAGATCTTCTGGCGGCGAAACGGGGCGACGGTGCCAGGCCAGATTGCCAAGACGCTGGTGGTGGGGCCGGTGACATTGGCGGACAACGGAGCCCGGTTCACGGCGCTGCTGACCAACGCGCTGGGAACCGTGATTTCCTCGGAAGCGCTCTTGACCGTGACGGCGGACACGACCCGGCCGGTCTTGGTCTCGGCGGCGTTCGCGTCGGCGACGCAGATTGAGCTTCTCTTCAGCGAGCCGGTGCGGGTTCCGGCTGGGGCGGCCTCATCCAGCTTCAGCCTGGCTCCCGCCCTGTCGGTGACGGCGGCGGCCCAGGACGCCGACCTGCGGCGGATCCGCCTGACGACGGCTGCGGCGACGATCGGAACGACCTATCGACTCACGATCAACAACGTGTCGGATCGGGCGCAGGCGGCGAACGTGATCGCGCCCAACACGGCAGTCGACCTGACGACGACTGCCAGTGGTCCCTTCCTGATCGAGGCGGAGGACTTCAACTTCAACTCAGGCCAGACGATCGCGTCGGCGAGCGTCATGCCGTACCGCGGTGGGGCCTACGCGGGGTTGCAGGCCACGTTCAATGTCGACTTCAACCGGGGTGCGGAAGGCTCCAGTCCGGCGTATCGGAACGACAATCGAATCCCGATGGACCAGACGGGCGATGTGTCGCGGGCGGACGGTGCCTGGACGATGACGGCGAACTACAAGATGGGATGGATTGGGGACGGCCAATGGTACAACTACACCCGGACGATTCCGCTGGGCCGGTACCGGGTGCTGGTGGCGATGAGCCACGGCGAGTCGACGCCGGGGGCCCTCCGGGGTTCGTTGCAGCGGGTCACGGCGGGGGCGACGACGACGTCGCAAACGCTGGAGGAGCTTGGGACCTTCAATGGCGACGGGACGGGTGGGTGGGGCGTCAACCGGCTGGTGACGCTGCGGGATGCGAACGGGGCGGCGCGCATCGTACAGTTTGGGGGGACGACGACGCTGCGAATGAGTCCGGCGAGCGGTGACCTCGACTACCTCCTGCTGGTTCCGGCGACGGCTCCGCGGATTGCTCAACAGCCGCAAGGTGCGGCGGTGATCGAGGGGCGTCCGGTGACCTTTGCGGTGACGACGGTCGACAGTGACGCGTCGGCGTGGCAATGGCGCAGCAACGGCGTTCCCATCGCCGGTGCGACCGGACCGACCTTCACGCTGCCGGCGGCGCCGTTGTCGGCCAACGGTGCGAAATATTCCGTGGTGGTTTCGAACGAGATTGGCGCGACGACGAGTGCCGAAGCTTCCCTGGTGGTGACGCGGGATCTGGTGCCGCCGACCGTGGTGCGGGCCTTCAACAACGGATTGGGAAGCGTGGTCCTGGAGTTTGACGAGCCGGTGCGGATTCCTGCGGGCCCGGTGGGCACGACGTTCCAGTTGACGCCGGCGCTCGCCATCAACAGCGCTGGCGAAGGTGATGTCTCCTATCGGATCGTCCTGGCGGTTGCTCCGATGACGGTGGGGACGCGGTACACGGTGACTGTCACGGGTGTGACGGATCGTGCCGACAACCCGAATCCGATCGCTCCGGGCTCCACCGTGTCCTTTGTGGCGTCGGAGCTTTCGCCTTCGAATCTCGGGCGGGAATCCGTTGCAGGGACGGTGACGCGGGGGGCGTTGGGCGAGTTTGACCTGACGGCGCGGGGCGGGGACATCGGGGGGACTCTGGATGGGGCGGCGTTCGCGTGGCAGCCGCTCAACGGCAATTTCGACCTGCGGGTGCGGGTGGCGGACCTAGTCATCAACGATCCCTATGCGGTGGCGGGCCTGATGGCGCGCGTTGGGCAGGCAGGTAGCGGGATCTTCGCCGGGACCTTTGCCTCGTCATCACGGCCGGGCGTTTTCTTCGAGAGTCGCGGGACGGTGGGGGGCGAGGCCACGGTGGCGACGGTTCGTGGTGGTTATCCGGTGAACTATCCGTACACGTGGTTGCGCCTGCGCCGGGTTGGCAATGAGCTGGCGGGCTTTGGCTCGCTCGATGGGCAGCGTTGGACGCAGGTAGGAAGCCTGACGGCGACGTTGCCAACCCAACTCTCCGTCGGTCTGGCACTGGCGGGTCGGGATGCGGCGACGGTGGCCACGGCGCGATTCCGGGATTATGGGAATGCGACCGGGGCAGTGAACTCGCCTTTCGTGCCGGTGCGGGAGGGGCTGGGGGCTTCGAGTCGGCGGACGCGGATCGTCGTCAGCGAGATCCACTACGACACCGCGGTGGCGGGGCCTGGGTCGGCCTCCGAGTTCATCGAACTCTTCAATGCCGGGGATGTCTTCGAGGATCTATCCGGGTGGACCATTGGCGGCGGGGTCTCGTTCCGTTTCCCGGACGGATTCCGATTGGGCGCAGGGCAGTTCGTGGTGGTGGCTGCGGATCCGGCGGCGCTGAAGGCAGCGACCGGGCTGAGCTCGGTTCTGGGGCCGTTCGCAGGGGCGTTGAACAACGGCGGCGACGAGGTGGAGATCCGGGATGAACTGGGTGCCCGGAAGCTGTTCGTGGAGTACGACAATGAAGATCCGTGGCGGGTGTCGGCATCGGGGACGGGACATTCCCTGGTGCTGGTGAACCCGAGCTACGGCGAGGACGACCCGCGCGCTTGGACAGCGAGCGCCTTCCGCGGGGGCAGTCCGGGCAACCTCGATCCGATCGCGGTCGACCCGGCTGATGGCGTCGTGATCAACGAAGCCCTGACGCATACGGATCTGCCCCTGGTGGACTTCGTCGAGTTGCACAACCGGACTCGCGCTGAGGTCAACCTGTCCGGGTGCGTGCTTACCGACAACTTCACCACCAACCGCTATCGCTTCCCGGCGGGGACCACGATTCCGGCCCGTGGCTTCCTGGCGCTCGACGAGACGCAGCTGGGATTCCGACTCAGCGCCGCGGGTGAGACGGTGTTCCTGGTCAGTTCGAACGGGCTCCGCGTCATTGATGCGGTTCGGACCGGCGGGCAAGAGAATGGTGTTTCGTCCGGACGGTCTCCCGATGGATCCGGCGAGTGGCGTCGGCTGGCCTCGCGGACGCCAGGGGCCGCGAACGCAGCGCGACGGGTGGAGGATATCGTCATCAATGAGATCAACTATCACCCGATCACCGAGGACGACGCGGATGAGTTCGTCGAGTTGCACAACCGCTCCGGATCGGCGGTGGACCTGGCCGGGTGGCGATTCGAGTCCGGCGTGGGATTCACGTTCCCGACGGGTGCATCGATTCCTGCCGGGGGCTTCGTGGTGGTTGGAGGGAACCGGGCGCGTTTGCTGTCCAACCACCCGGGACTGGAACCGGCGATCGTCTTTGGTGATTGGTCGGGCTCTCTGTCGAACGGAGGCGAACGACTGTCACTTTCGAAGCCGGACACGGTCCTCTCGACGAATGACGTGGGCGAGGTCACGACGACGACCATCCGGATCCTGGTGGCGGACGTCCGATACCGGGATGGCGGGCGATGGGGTAAGTGGGCGGACGGCGGTGGGTCGACACTGGAGTTGATCGATCCACGGGCAGACCCGCTTCGGGCGGCGAGTTGGGCGGATTCCGACGAGTCGACCAAGGCATCCTGGGAGGAGGTCGCGTTGACGGACACCCTGCGATTCGGATCCCAGACGCCGGATGCGATCCATGTGGGCATGATGGGCGCAGGCGAGTGCCTGGTGGATGAAGTACAGGTCCTCGGACCCGGGAATGTCGCGCTATTGGCGAACGGCGGATTCGAGACCGGCACGGGGACGGAGGCCACGGGGTGGTCGTTCCTCGGACATCACTCGGCGTCGCGGGGGGTGTCGGTGGGCGCATTTGCGGGGGCGCGGGCATTGCGGGTCATCGCGCCAGGCGATCTCGATGCGGGACGCAACTGCATCCGGGCTCCGTTGGCGGCGGGCCTCAACAACGACCTCACGGGAACGATCCGGACGCGGGTGCGCTGGGTCGCTGGATGGCCGGAACTCTTGATCCGGACGCGGGGCGGCGGGTTGGAGCTGACGGCGCGGATGACGGTGCCGAGGAACCTGGGTACGCCCGGTCGGGCGAACAGCCGGCGGGTGACGAACGCCGGGCCGGCGATCTTCGCGGTCACGCATTCGCCCGCGGTGCCGGATGCCAGCCAGGCGGTGGTGGTTTCGGCACGGGTGTCGGATCCCGATGGCATCAGCTCCGTCAGCCTGCGTTCGCGGGTGGGCGAGTCCGGGGCGTTCACGTCGGTCGCGATGCGGGATGACGGGACGGGTGGCGACGCGTTGGCTGGGGATGGCGTCTGGTCGGCGACGCTGGCCGGGCGGGCGTCGGGTACCTTGGTCCAGTTCTTTGTCCAGGCCTTCGACAACGCCGGGACGGTCGTGTCCGCCCAGTTCCCGTCGGGCGCGGTCTTTGCGGGTTCACCGGCGGTTACCGAGGCCAACATCCGCTGGGGTGATCCGGTGCCGTTCGGCACCTTCGAGCACATCCATTCGTGGACGACGCAGAACGTCGACAATGCCCTGGGTGCAGACGGCCTCAACAACACCTACCGGGACGGAACGCTGGTCCACGGCAACCTGCGGGTGATCTACAACGCGGGGATCCGGCGGAAGGGAAGCCCGTTCACGGGACAGGCGGACTTCGCGATGACGGTGCCGTCGGACGACCTGCTGCTGGGGGCGAGCGACCGGGTCTATGCGTTGACCGGGAACGGCGGCGAGGAGGGCACGCGGATGCGCAACCAGATTGCCAACTGGTTCACGCGCGGATTGCGCCTGCCGTACCTCAACGCGAACTACATCCGGTTCTTCCGGAATGGGAGTCCGCACGGTGCGGTGGGCGAGGATCTCGAGCAGCCCAACAACGATTTCGCCGAGGGCTGGTTTCCGGACGGAGGGGACGGCGACCTGCACAAGGTGGCGTTCTGGTTCGAGTTCCGGGAGGACGGCGGCTTCGACGTCGTCGGCGCCGACCTGGGCAACTACCGGAATCCGAACGGCCAGTACAACCTCTCGCGCTATCGGTGGAACTGGCAGGCGCGCCCGAACGGGACCACGGCGAACGACTTCACGAACTTCTTCGCGTTGATCACCGCGGCGAACAGCCGTGCGACGAACTACGAGGCCAACCTGTTGAACCTGGTGGATGTCGACCAGTGGATGCGGATGTTCGTGCTCGATGCCAGCTTGGGCAACTGGGACACGTGGGGTGTCGGCAACAACCAGAACAAGTACATCTATTACCAGCCCGGTGGGCGGTGGAACATCCTGCCCTGGGACATGGACTGGGTGCTGGGTGCGGGCGATGGACCCTCGCGGCAGTTGTTCGGCGGCCAGGACGGCAACGTGAACTACATGTTCGACTGGCCGGCGTTCCGGCGGATGGCTTGGCGCGCGTACCGTGAGGCCGTGGACGGGCCGTTCCAACGGACGTCGTATCTGCCGCAATTCAACGCCCGGAGCTCGGCGCTTGCCTTCAACCGCATCGAAGGCACCTCCAGCCCGCAGCCCATGGCGGATTACCTGGATGCGCGGCGTGAGTTCATCCGGGCGCAGTTGAACGCCGCTGACACCGCTACCTTCGCTATCACCAGCAACAACGGCGCAAACTTCACGTCGTCGACCCCGACCGCGGTCCTCGAGGGCACAGCGCCCTTCGCCGCGGCGGAGATCTGGGTCAACGGACTTCCCGTTCCCACCGAGTGGCTCGACGTGCAGCGGTTCCGCATCCGCGTCCCGTTGACCAAGGCAGTCAATGCCCTCGCGATCACCGGCGTCGATCGCCACGGGAACCCCATCCCCGGCCTGACCGACTCCATCACCGTCTCGTACTCGGGCGCCTTCGAGAAGGCCTCGGACTTCGTGGTGATCAGCGAGGTGCACTACAATGCCGCGGTGAGCGGCGCGTCCTTCCTCGAACTCTTCAATCGCTCCGCGAGCACGGCCTTCGACCTGACCGGGTATCGCATCAATGGCGTGGGCTACACGTTCCCGCCGGGTTCGGTGCTCCCGCCGGGGGCGTACTGGGTCCTGGTTCGCGACCGAGCGGCGTTCTCGCTGGCGTATGGTGCGGGAGTCCAGGTCTTCGACGAGTTCACGGGATCCCTCGACAACGGAGGCGAACGGATCGCCTTGGTGCAGCCGGTCGCTGGTGGAGAATTGCTCATCACGGACGTCCGGTATGACAACCGGCTGCCTTGGCCGACCAACGCGGCGGGGTTTGGTCCGTCGTTGCAGTTGGTCGATCCAGCCCGGGGTTCGTGGCGGGTGGCCAACTGGGCCACGACGGCGACGAACGTCGCGAACCGTGTCACGCCCGGCGCGCCGAGCTCCGTGGCGCAATCGCTCGCGGCCTTCCCGAGCCTTTGGATCAACGAGGTGCTGCCGAACAACGCGGCGGGGCCACAGGACAATGCCGGGGACCGGGATCCGTACGTCGAGATCATCAACACCGGCGCGACGGCCGTGAGCCTGTCGGGCCTGATGCTGACGGACAATTTCACCAACCTTCCGGCCTGGACGTTCCCGGCGGGAACGGCGATCCCGGCAGGTGGCTTCCTCACGGTCTGGGCGGACGGCGAGCCGGGCGAATCCGTCCCAGGCGTCCCGCACACGTCATTCCGGCTGAACCCGACCTCCGGCGCGGTGGCCTTGGTCCGACGTCAGGGCGCCGGGAACTCGCCGGCAGTCCTGGACTACGTGACCTGGGAACAACTGCCCGCCGGCCGCAGCTTCGGTTCCATTCCGGATGGCGAACCCCGAACGCGTCGGATCCTGTTCAATCCGACGCCGGGTGCGACGAACGATCCCGCCGCACCGGTGGTCAACGTGGTGATCAACGAAGTCATGGCGCAGAACACCCGGACCGTCGCCGATCCGGCCGACGGTGACTGGGATGACTGGATCGAGCTGCACAACACCGGTTCGCAGCCGGTCGATCTCGCGGGCTACTATCTCACCGACAACTTGACGAACTCGGTCTCGGCGATGTTCCGGATCCCGGGAGGCTATCCGATTCCCGCCGGGGGTTTCCTGTTGGTCTGGGCGGACAACGAGACCGGGCAGAATGTTCCGGCGAACGCCGACCTGCACGCCGGCTTTGCCCTGTCGCGGAGCGGTGAACAGGTGGGGTTGTTTGACCCGGCCGGCAATCTCGTCGATGGCTTCACGTTTGGCTCCCAGACCAACGACATCTCGCTCGGGCGGTTCCCGGATGCCGCGGCACCTCCGCTCTACTTCATGGAAACGCCCACGCCGCGCGCGCCCAACGTGCTTTCGGGTGCGAATCGTCCCCCGGTGTTCACCGCGATTGGCGACCTCATTGCGCCGGAGCAGACCGAGATCGCCTTCACGGCTTCGGCAGTTGATCCAGACGTCGGCCAGGTCATCCAGTACTCGCTTGGACCGGATGCGCCCGCCGGGGCGACGATCCATCCCACGACCGGAGCTTTCCGGTGGGCCACGTCGGAATCCGATGGACCGGCCGCTTACAGTTTTCTTGTACGGGCGATGGACAATGGGACGCCCCCACGCATTGGCTCGGTCCGGGTCAACATCACCGTCAACGAAGTGAACCTGCCTCCGATCGTGGTCGGATTGACCAACGTGGCGGCGGCGGAAGCGAGCCTGCTCAGCCTCCAGTTGCCGGCATCAGACACGGACGTTCCGGCGAACGGGCTCACCTTCGCGGTTGAAGGAGACCTTCCCGCAGGACTTACCCTCTCGCCTTCGGGCCTGCTGACCTGGCTTCCCGGCGAAGCCTTTGGCGGCTCGGTCCAGATCGTGCGCTACCGGGTCACAGACAACGGATCGCCGGCGGCTTCATCGGCCGCCGAGGTCCGGATCACCGTGGCCGAGGTGAACAATCCTCCGGTGTTCAGCCAACCGGCTCCGGTGGTTCTGGACGAGCTGGGGCAACTGGACGTGCAGTTGGTGGCGAGTGACCCCGAAGGCACGGCCGTCCGGTTCCGTCTCGAAGGGACGGTGCCTGTGGGCTTGCGGCTCGACGAATCCAGCGGGCGGATCCAATGGACGCCGACGGAAGATCAGGGGCCGGGTGCGTACGTCGTGCTGATCCGGGCGACGGACGGATCTCCGGAGGGGCTTTCGTTGGTCCGCGAGCTCTCGGTCACGGTCCGGGAGCAGAACCAACCGCCAGTGCTGGAGGTCATCGCGAACCGATCGGTCGTGGAGGGTGGGACGGTCACGTTCCGCGCGGTGGCGTCGGATCCGGACCGGCCGTTGCAGGGGCTGGCCTTCAGCCTGGATCCGGGTGCGCCCGCTGGCGCCACGATGGATTCCGTGACGGGCGACTTCGCATGGACCACCGGCGGTGATCAGGGGGCATCGACGAACTCGATCACGGTGCGGGTCACGGACAACGGGCCGGGGAACCTGAGCGCGACGCGGACGTTCACGGTGGTGACCGAGCCCCGGTTCCAGGTGGTATTGAGCGAAGTGCTGCGGCAACCCGTGACGCCCAACACGCAGTTCATCGAGCTCTTCAATGCCTCGGCGGTGACGTCGTGGAACCTGTCGGGGTTCCAGCTGGGGGGAAGCAACCTGAGCTTCACTTTCCCAGCGAACACGATCCTGCCACCTGGTGGGCGTCTGGTGGTGGTCCAATCCCTGACGTCCTTCCGCGCGGCCTTCGGTGCTGCCGCGACCGTCGTGGGCACATGGACGGGGAGTCTGGGATCCGTTTCGGACTCGATCGTCCTGCGCGATGCCGCGGGTGTCGTCCGCGATCGACTGGACTACGATTCGGGTTATCCATGGCCCGGTCCGGCGGGGGCGTCGGCACTCTCGATGCAACTGTTGGATGCCCGTCGTGACCGGAACCGTGCCGGCAACTGGGGCGTGGCGACGGCGTTCACGGGGAACCGCAACGTGATCGGCTTCCTCGATTCCTGGCGCTACTTCCAGGATGGGCCGCCAGCCGGTGGCACCAACTGGCGGACCGCGGGCTTCAATGATGCGGCGTGGCCGTCTGGGGGAGGGTTGCTGTACGTCGAGAACGCCGCAGTTCCCACCAACAAGACCACGGCACTGACGCTGGGGCAGCTCACGTACTACTTCCGCCGGAAGGTGACCTTGCCCGCGCTGCCCGCGGACGTGGAGATCCAGGTCAACACGATCCTCGATGACGGATACGTGCTCTGGATCAATGGCCGTCGGGCGCATTCGCTTGGAATGGACGAGGCGGACCCCACCCACGACACGCTCTCCAATCGTTTGGCGGGTGATGCCGTGTTGGAGGGACCGTTCACGATCCCGGCCTCCTTCCTGGTTCCCGGCGAGAACACCTTCGCGGTCGAGGTCCACCAGAACGCCAGCGGCAGCTCCGATATCGTCTTCGGACTCGAGATGAGGCTGGTGGGAGGGACCGCGCCTGCCTCGACGCCCGGACTCGCCAACAGCGTCTCCGGCGATCTGGCGGAGTTCCCGACGCTTCGAATCAACGAGGTGCTCGCCCGCAACGCGACCGGAATCACCGATCAAGGCGGCGTGCGGGAACCCTGGATCGAGTTGGTGAACACCGGGGCGCAGTTGGTCGCGCTGGAGGGACTCTACCTCTCCAATGACGACGCCAATCCGACCCGGTGGGCGTTCCCGTCGGGTGCGGCGATTCCCGCCGGAGGATTCCTGACGGTCTTTGCGGATGGTGAGCCCGCGCAGTCCACGAGTGGTGAACTCCACGCCGGATTCAGGCTGGCTTCCACCGCTGGAACCCCGCTGCGTCTGACACTCAGTCGCGTCGGAAACGGTGCCACCCAGGCCATCGATCATCTGCGTGCCAGCGTTCCGGCCTTGCCGGACGTGGCTTCCGGACGCCTTCCGGATGGCTCGGTGCCGGGCATTGCCGAGGTTGCACCGACGCCGGGAGCCCCCAACTCGCCGCTGGCCGTCAACCGTCCACCCGTGTTCCCGCCCGTCATTGGTTTGTCGATCGACGAAGGATCCATGCTCGACACCCAGTTGGCGGCCTCGGATCCAGATCAGCCCGGTCAGACGCTCACCTTCGAGCGGTTGTCCGGTCCGACGGGACTCGCGGTTTCCGGCACGGGACGGCTCACCTGGTCGACCGTCGAAGCCGATGGCCCCTCGGCGGCCGTCGTGGTCGTCCGGGTCTCCGACAATGGTTCACCGTCGTTGAGGGTGACCAACCAGTTCGAGATCCTGGTGCGTGAGGTCAACCTGCCACCCGCGATCCAGCCGGTCTCCGAGCAGCGCTTGTCCGTCGGCCAGGCATGGAGCCTGGACCTGGTGGCCTCGGATCCGGACCGGCCCCTTCAGACGCTGTCGTTTGAACGGGTCAGCGGGCCGTCGGCGCTGACCGTCTCGGGTGCGGGTCGGGTGAGCTGGACTCCCACGGATTCCGATGCAGGCACGAATGCCGTGGTCGTCCGCGTCCGCGACAATGGAAGCCCGATCCTGTCAGGCGAAGTTGGCTTCAACATTGTGGTCTCGCGAACCGTGACCGTGCCTCCGGCGTTTGACCTGCCCTCATTCGAGGCGGATGGACGCGTCCGCATCGTGCTCCGTGGAACGACGGGCCGCCGATATCGGGTGGAGACTTCGACCGTGTGGGGAGTGTGGGTGTCGCTCACGGAATGGACGGCGGATCCGTCCGGCCTGACGTTGCTCGCCACGCCGGAGCCCGGGAATGGACCCCGCCTCTACCGGGCGGTGCTGTTGCCGTGAGGCCTCCAGAGGGGTGGGGCGAGACTGTCGAGCCCCGGTGGAGATCGAAGTTTTCAGCCTGGAAACGGCGGTTGGATCCACAGATTACAGCGATTCCACGGATTGGAAGCCGGTTGAAAGAGGCTGTTGTTTCACCCCACGGGTGAGAGACAAACAGCGAGGCGGTGAAGCCTCCAGTCCCGGTCCATCGGTGAAATCCGTGAAATCGGTGGATAACCCAGCTGCCGTTTTCAGGCTGAGTCCTGAAAACCGGAGCTCTGCAGCGGCTCGTGGGGACACTCGCCCCACCGCTGGGAATGCGGGGCGATCCCGGGGTCAGTGAGCGTACTCTTGGAGGTCGGATTCGAGTGGGCCACGGGATTGGAACAGCACGGGGAGGTGTGTGACCGAGGTGAGGCACCCAAACCAGTCGGTGGCCGACCGGAGGGGTTCGGGATCGTAGATTGGGCGCGCACTGGCGAGGCGTCGGGTCAGCTTCTGCTGGTGGTCGAGGTCACCCAATGTACCCAAGGGAAGCTGCGGGCCGGAGTCGTAGCTTGAGCACCAGCGGAGGGGGCGGCCGTGGTCGAACACATCGAGGTGGCTGACCAGCAGTCCGGACAGGTTGCCCACGGCTTGCAGTGCGTAACGGAGCAGCACGGCATCCGGATGCCCGCGGCGGAAAGGGCCCTGCCAGCCGTGGCTGGTGTTGTGGGGCTCCGGAAGGAGATCCAGGCCGGGATCGTGGGTCGGGAACGGCCCCGCGCCGTGCCGGGTGAGGTAGCTGCGGAGGACTCCCAGATGTCGGACCGGGTCGCCGAGGCCGAATCGCGACGCTACCGCGTCGACGGTGGCGGTGGTTGGAGAACTCCACGTCGTGTGTGGATGGAACCCGCGCCACTCATCGAGGAGGATGCCCTGCGCTCCTTCGAAGAGGATCGAGCCTGGTCCGTGGAGGATCTCGTGGATCGCTTCTTGCGCGGCAGGTGGACACTGGCGCGTGAGGGCGCGGGCGACATTGACCCAGCGGGAGGCCAGGGATTCATCGCGGAGCACGCGAAGCTCGGCAGCGCACGCATCAAGCGGGTCGCACTGGGGAAGCAGTTCCGACAGCAGTCGGGTTCGAAGGGCGTGGAGTCGATCCAGCGGCGACCTGGATAGATCGGCGTAACGCAGGGCTTCGTCGGGATGGGCCAGCGAGTCGCGGACGGTCTCGCCGACGCCGACGCCGCAGGTGCCATGGGCGTCGGATCCACGGAGGATTTCCCGGAGGCGACCGGCGGCCTGATGGTAAGGCGTGGTGACCCGGCATCGGCCATCGATCACGAGTCGGGAAAGGGCGTTGGTGACGCCGATGCGCGCCAGAGCTTCCGCCTCGACGAGCAACGCGGTGGGATGGAGTACGAACGGGTCGACCAGGAGAGTGCGGACCCAAAGGCTGAATGTGCCGGCGCCGAACTGGGAGAAGGTGTGGTGTCGGCCGGCGTCGAGCACGTTGTGGCCGGCCTGGCCTCCACCATTGAACCGGACCACGGTTTGGGAGGACCAGCGTCGGGTCAGGGCAGCGATGAACCGGCCCTTGCCACAGTCCCCAAACCCCAGTCCGAGCACGGAGGTGTACCGGGTCGCTTCCATCGGCCAGGGGCCTAGCGGAAGAGCTTGCGCCACCACTTCCCGATGGGGGAACCGAGCGACGTGGCCGGCGGCAGATGGAGGAGTGCGGCGTAGCCTTCGAGGGCGCGGAGGGTGGATCCCACGTGCTCAGGGGTGAATCCATTCTTCGCCAGGATGACGGCGAGTGCGTCCAGATTGGGGATCTGCCTTTCGGTCAGCGCCACGATGGCGGCCGCGACCGCGCAGGTGTCTGCCGCGGACTCCATGCAGATGGTGTGGTCACCGAGGAGTTGTCGCCAGCGCGGCTCGCAGCCGCGGCGGCGATGAAGATCGGGGATCAGGAAGAAGATGTGGTAGGTCTCGGCGGCGGCGGCGATGACCTCCTCGATGGGAATGTCTTCGTCGAGTTTTTCTCCCACGAGGGCTTCGATCTGATGGCGGGAAACGGCGGGGTAGGGAAGTTCGTCGCCGGTGAGGAAAAGGTATCCCTTCTTCCGTCGCTTGACCCAGTTGTCCATGTCCGTGTGCTGGGCAGCGATGTAGAAGGCGAGTTCGTAGCTTTCCTCGCCGGTGCCGCCGCCGCCGCCTTCGAGGTAGCTCCAGGTGAGCCACTGGTCCATGAGCTCGGCGGTGCTCTCGAACTGCCCGACCTGGAGGGCCGCCCCGTCCGAGGTGGCGTCACCGATCATCATGAACATCAGTTGCGGGTGGGCGATGCCGCAGGCGTTCAGGAGGCGCATGAAGCTGGGCAATTCCTTTCGCGCCAGAAGTTCCGGGATGTCTCCCATCGAGCCGGTGACGTCGAGGGCGAAGGCAATGCCGAGCGAATCCGGGTGCTCGGCGCTGTCGCGACACTCGCGGACCTTGATTCCCTGAGGGTTCATCAGGGCGTGGCATTGCGTCTGGCGGAAGATCTCGGTTCCAGCCTGGTTGGCGCGCCCTGCGGTCAGCGCCGCGTGCGCATCGAAGGAGTAGTTTCCGTAGCCCATGTTGTGCCTGCTGTTGAGTGGTGAGGATGAACCAGCGGTTCAGATTGTCAGTGGGACGAAGGTCGGAGGTCCGAAAGCCTTCCTGGCCTCGATCCTGACCTGTTCGTCGAGGCCCGGTGCTCCGTGCGCACGGGAGAAGTCCGGATCGTTGGATGCCCGGTCAACCAGTTGAGCGAATCCCGCCGGGGTTCCGGATGGGAGGCTGCCCCCGGACGTTGAGAGCAGGACCCGGATGATCCGCGCGCTGTGCTGGAGGTCTTCGGCCTGTTCGGTGGAGCCGGATCCCCGCCGGGCGGATGCCCATCCGATCAGGCGGACGCCGTGGGTTGGCGCATGGACCAGCGCGTGTTCGGGGCGGACGTCCCCGTGCGACCACCCGTGTCCATGGATGAAGCCCAGGACTGCGAGGATCCTTCGCCAGATCCAGACCGTGTGCCGAGGGTCGAGCCCGCTGGAAAAGTGATCCGCCAAGGCGCCCAGGCTGCCCCAATAGCCCGTGGGGTTCCGAAGGATGAGGGCGTGCCGCTGGTTGCCGTCGATCACTCCGAGCCCAACAACTTCCGGAAGCAGTCGCGAGAAGAACGCGCCAGGCCCACCCGGATCCGTGGCCTGAAGTTCGCGGATGATGGTTGCCTCGCGGGTGTGGCTCCTGGCACCGGCTTCCGAGGACGCGAGTTTGACGGTTACGAGCATCGGAAGAGGCCCCATTCGACGGGCGAGGTGCACGGTCGAGTGTTCGCCGGTACCCAGGTCCTGCAGGATGCGATAGCTGGATCCACCCAAGGTGAGCGAGGCAGCGGATGGATCCGCCTGTCTTGCCCGCAGGAGGGCCTGCCGGAATGGGTCGCGCTGGACCAGCGATCCCGACCGGGCGATGAGGGCCCCGCAGGAGGAGCACTTGACCGAGCGCCACAGCGCCACGCGTGGCAGGGGGGCGGAGCACTGGGGGCAATTCAGTGCGGTGAAGGTCATGGCGGTGACTTTGAATGCCTGTCCCTGAGGGGCAAGTCTCCGGATGTAGCTGGATATCCGACGAGAGGAGGAGGTGGGGCTGGGGGACTTGCCTGATGCCTCAGATGTAGGCCGGGTGCCCTCACCCGGCGTGAATCGAGAAACGCCGCGTGGGGGGCACGCAGCCTACAGGATGGGGTTGGGCCCGGCCGCTCAGCTGATGGTTGCGGGCTGCCGTGGATTCCGGGTTGGCCCGATTGTGCGGGTGTGGCTATCGTGCGCACGTTGCTTATGTCCAAAGCCCCCGCCAAGCCGGTCGCCCAGTCCCCGTTCCTGAACCGGGAACTCTCATGGTTGGAATTCAACCAGCGCGTGCTCGATGAGGCTTTGAATCCTTCGGTGCCGCTGTTGGAGCGGGTGAAGTTCTTCTGCATCACGCACTCGAACCTCGACGAGTTCTTCGAGGTCCGCGTCGCTGGATTGAAGCAGCAGATCGAGTCAGATGTGGTCGAGCGATCGCCGGACGGGATGACGGCATCGGAGACGTTGCGGCTGGTGACGCGCCGGGTCCGGAAGCTCGTGGACACAGCCTATGGATGTTGGCGCGACCAGTTGGTGCCGGCGTTGGCCGAGCACGGCATCCAGTTCCTGGATCCAGTGCTGCTGGGAAGTTCGGACAGGGAATGGATCGATGCGTATTATCGGGAGAAGGTCTATCCGGTGTTGACGCCGTTGGCGGTGGATCCGTCGCATCCGTTTCCGCAGGTGTTGAACAAGAGCCTCAACCTGATCACACGGGTAACGGTGAGTCAGGGGGGCGAGGTCAAACGGCGGTTGGCGATCGTGCAGGTTCCGCGAGTGCTGCCGCGGTTGGTGCGGTTGCCGCGGGATGACGGCCGTCAGGACTACGTGTTCCTGGCTGACCTGATCGGGAGCCGTTTGGCGGATCTGTTTCCGGGAACGGAGCTCGATGCGTGGTCGGCGTTCCGGGTGACGCGCAACAGCGAGCTGTACATCGACGAGGAGGATGTTGCGAACCTGCTGAATGCCGTTGAAGCCGAGTTGCACAATCGACGCAAGGGCGAGGCCGTCCGGTTGGAGGTCGACAAGGACTGCCCGGTCGACATCCGGCAGGAACTGCTCGAGACGTTGGGACTGGCTGTCGACGACCTCTACCTGGCCGATGGTCCATTGAACCCGACACGGCTGATGGCGATCTGTGAGGGGGACCATTCGCCGGAGCTTCGAGACCCTCCCTTCATCGCCCCGCAGGCGGCATCCGTGCGGGATCGTGAGGACCTCTTTGCGGCGATCCGGGAGCGGGATCACCTGATGCACCATCCGTACGAGAGCTTCGAGACGGTGGTGCGGTTCCTGGAGCAGGCGGCGGTGGATCCGAAGGTCCTGGCAATCAAGCAGACCCTGTATCGAACCGGTGGTGACGCCCGGATCGTCGGTGCATTGATGAGCGCGGTGAAGAACGGAAAGCAGGTGACGGCGGTGGTCGAGTTGAAGGCCCGGTTCGACGAGGCGAACAACATCCGGTGGGCGCGGGCGCTGGAAGAAGCGGGCGTGCACGTCGTTTACGGGTTGGTGGGTTACAAGATCCACTGCAAGGTGGCCTTGGTGGTCCGGGCGGATGAGGATCGGATCCGGCGCTACGTCCATCTGGGCACGGGCAACTACAACGCGGGGACGGCGCGTTTCTACACGGATCTCGGCGTGCTGACCTGCCGTCCGGAATTGGGCGATGACGTCACCAACCTCTTCAACCTGCTGACCGGGATCTGCCAGTTCCAGGGCACGCAACGGTTGCTGGTCGCGCCTTTCCAGATGCATGACCGCGTTGTCGAATTGATCGATCGCGAGACAAGGCATGCCCGCGAAGGACTGCCGGCGCGGATCGTCGCCAAGATGAACTCGCTCGTGGATACGGACGTGATCGAGGCCCTGTACCGTGCATCCCGGGCGGGGGTGAAGATCGACCTGATCATCCGCGGCATCTGTTGCCTGAGGCCGGGGGTCGAGGAGATGAGCGAGAACATCGAGGTTCGGAGCATCATCGACCGGTTCCTTGAACACAGTCGGGTGTGGCATTTCGGCAATGGCGGGCGCCCGGAGGTCTTCGTCGGTAGTGCTGATTGGATGCCGCGGAATTTCTTCCGCCGGATCGAGGTGGTATTCCCGGTCGAGGATGGCGTCCTCCGCGAGCGGATCATCACCGAGGTGCTGGAGCGTCAGCTGGCGGACACGGCGAAGGCGCGGATCCTGCAGCCCGATGGCAGCTATGAGATGGCGCCGAAGCGGAAGGGGGCACCGGCGCGCCGGTGTCAGGTAGAGTTCGCAGAACTGTCGAAGGGGACCGGCCCCCGCGTCGCTCGTGGACGTCGCCCGCTCAAGATGGAACTGGCACCCCGGCCCAAGGGGTAGCGGGCGAGTTCGAAGGGCAGGAGTTCGGAGTTTTCAGTTTTGAAGCTTGGGACTCTCAGGAAACTACAGCGGGATGTCCTCGGGACGGATCTCGAGGCACTCGTCCTGATCTTCCCACAGAAGGGTCGGAAAATGCTCCAGAAGCTGGGGCATCAGGTCTTCGGCGGCCTCGGCGAGCATCCGTTCCGCCTGCTCGGCGGCGGATTCGTACTTCGCATCGTAGTCCGGCTTGTCCCTTCGCTTGTCATCCCAGTGGGCGACCTCATGGACCTTGCCGTAATCCGTGGCCCACTTCTGGACCCGGGGGAGCAGGTCTGACGGGATCTGATCCACGGGAATGGCGGTCTCGCTGCAGTGGAGGCAGAGCAGTCCGTACTCGCCGACCTCACGGGTGAAGAGCGGAAGGAGGGGGGCCTGACAGCAGTCCGAGGGCCGGTACCCGACCGGCATGTTGACGAGGCGCTGATGCCAGATGCCTCGTTCGTGGGCGGACTGGGCAGCGAGTCGATAGGCACCAACGAGGGGATGGGACATCCTCCAGACCTTGCCGTGGAGCTGTCCCAGGGTCTGGGAACACCAGCGGGCCAGGGTCAGGTCATCGAAGTCGCGGAACGCCCTTCCGTACTCCTTCCAGAGACGGTCGAGGGAGGAGTCCGGGTTTTCCTGAGGTTCGGCCACGAGGGGAAAGGGGACGGGAATGAAAACGGCGACCGGCGGCGCCCGGGTGGGCAGTGCCGCCGGTCAGGATCCGACGCAGTGATCGAGCCGGTTCAGGAGGTGAGCTTGGTGTAGCGCTGCTCGACGAACTCCCAGTTGATGACCTCGGTCATCGCCGAGACGTAGTCGAGGCGGCGGTTCTGGTACTTGAGGTAGTAGGCGTGCTCCCAGAGGTCGATGCCGACGAGGGGTTCGCGCCCCTGCATGAGGGGGGAGTCCTGGTTCGGGGTGGACTCGATGCGGAGGGACTTGTCCGGGTTGACGCTGATCCAGAGCCAGCCGCTGCCGAAGACGGCCATGGCGGCCTTGGCAAAGCTCTCCTGGGCTTCCTCGCGGGAGGAGGCCTTGAGGGCTTCCAGAAGGGCCTCGCCGAGACGGTCGCCGGGGCTCATGCCGTCGTTCTTCTTGAGGCATTTCCAGAAGAGGGAATGGTTGGCGTGACCGCCCGCGTTGTTCCGGACCGTGGTGCGGATGCGCTCGGGCACCTTGTCGAGATTCTTGAGCAGTTCCTCCGCGCTGAGCTTCTGGAGGTCGGGGTAATCGGCCAGAGCCTTGTTGAGGTTGGTGACGTACGCGGCGTGATGCTTGCCGTGGTGGATCTGCATCGTCTGGGCGTCGATGTACGGTTCGAGGGCGTCGAAGCCGTAGCCCAGCTCGGGAAGCTTATGAGGGCCGGCCGGAGCGGCCTGGGCGAACGCTGTGCCGCTGGCGAGGGCGGCGGTGGCAAGGATGCCGGTGCGGAGGACCTGACGACGCGAGAGCAGGATGTTCATGGCGCGGTTCAATTCTGGATGCGGAATACAGTTTTCGAACGATCACCCAAGGAGCGGGATGGCGCAAGCATGTGAATTGCGGCTGGGCGGACGGGATGATGGGAAGGACAGGATGACGGGATGGGACAGGATGATGGGATGGGACAGGATGATGGGCTGGGCGGCTTGTGAGGGCGCTCGCTCCACCGGTGGCGATCCTTGGGGCTGACGAATCGGAACTACATCGCGTGTGAATTGCGCGTTGCCGTCTGCGCCGGTCCGCCTAGGTTTGCGGCCGTTCGCCCCCCAGTGCATGAGTGAGAACAACGCAAGCCCCGACGTCGAACCTTCCCGGTCCTGGTTGCGCATCGTCCTGATCGGAGTGATCGGGCGGAGTCCCAAGTTCACGATCATCCGGATCCTCGTCTACGTTGTCCTGGCGTGGGGTGTGTTCGGGTATGTCCTGCGGCCGATGCGGGTGGCGGGGATCAGCATGGAGCCGACGTACAAGCTGAACCAGGTGAACTTCATCAACCGTTGGTCCTACCGGTCGAGCGAGCCGCAGCGTGGGGACGTGGTGGCGGTGCGGATGGCGGGTGAGAGCGTGCTGTACCTCAAGCGGATCATCGGAATGCCCGGAGAGAAGGTCGTTTTCTACCGCGGGCAGGTCTTCATCAACGGGGAGGAATTGCCGGAGCCGTACGTGAAGAACCGGGCGCCCTGGAACGAGCCGGAGATGGTGCTGGGGCCGGACGAGTACTTCCTGGTGGGAGACAATCGTGGAATGGCAGCGAGGGACCATGATCACGGGGCGGTACGCCGGTCCAAGATCGTGGGAAAGGTACTTCTATGAATCGCTCCATTCGCTGGTTGATGGTGCTGCTGGTCGTGGCCGGTGCCGGGTTCGGGATCTGGTACAACCTGCCGAGCGAGGAAAAACGGATCCGGAAGACGATCGAGGGGATGGCCCGGGACGCGACATTCACCGGGGGAGAAGGCAATCTTGCCCGGTTGGCGAAGGTGGAGTCATTGAGTTCCCGGTTCGCGGCGGATGCTGAGTTGCACGTGGATCAGGTGTTGCCCGTGGAGTCTGCGTTGAGTGGCCGTGATGCGATCAAGGGTTTGATGATGGCGGCGGCGCCGCATCTGGGCGCGGTGGATGTCCAGGTGCACGACGTCCAGGTGACGCTGGGTGGCGAGGGGGAGGCCCGAGTTTCGATGACCGCCAGCGCCAAGACGGGTGGCAAGCGGGGGGATTTCACGGCCCAGGAATTCGAACTCAAGATGGTCCGGGTCGAGGGAAAGTGGCTGGTGCGGCGTCTGGAGGCCGTGGCGGGGTTCCGCAAGGCGGATGGCCGATAGCTGGCGGCATTCCGACGGATCCCGGGGTGGCGACGTTCCCGTCGCCAGGCACATCGGGACACTGCCCCCAAGGAGGGGTGGGGCGAGTGTCCTTGCGAGCCGGGCGGTGAGTTCCCGATTCCCAGTCTCCAGATTCCAGAGGGCGGCTCTACGGAGTCTCGCGCCACCGGTTTCGGGGCAGTGTCAGGATGCAAGCGGGAGAGGCTTGATCCGGGGCCATCTCTGGACGCGGACCACCCAGGCCTGCTGGACTCTTCCCAGGCCCGGGTGTAACGCGGTGCTCGTTCATCCGTCTCGGAGGTCGTGCAAGATCGGGCATCCGGTGCCCATCCCAGGTTGTCGGTGCGAAAGGCATCCGGCGTGCTGGGTCTCCGCCTGCGCGAGTTGTCTGAAAGACTTTGAGAATTCCTGAAATGATCCTGTTTCAACGCTTTTTCCGGGCCGCCGGGTTGCTGGCGGCCCTGCTGGTTGTGGGCCGCAGCACGGCCGCGACCGTCAACTGGGACGGCGGTGGCGATGGGGTGCGGTGGCACGATCCCGCGAACTGGAGTGGGGACGTACTTCCCGGGGCGGCGGACGACGCAGTGATCGGGGCTGGACCGGAGGTGCAGATCGAGGGAGCGGCGGTGGTGGTGAATCGGGCCACGGTGCGACGACCGTTGCGCGTGGTTTCGGGCGGGCTGACGACGACAGCGGGACTGGGAGTCGAATCTGGCGCGTTGATCCTGGACGGTGGGTCGCTGCAGGGGCCGGTACAGCTCGTGCATTCGGGATTGGTTCTTTCGCCAGCGGCATCCAGCGCGGAAGCGATCCGGTTGACGGGCAACTGCACGCTGGATGGAGATGTTCCGGCCGGATTGTCGGTGACGGTGCTGGGGTCCTCGGCTGGCGGGCATAGCCGGACCCTGTGGCAGTCCGGCGGGGTGAACCACGGAACCCTCCGCTTGGACAGCGTGAACGCCGGGTGGTGGGCGCGCCTGGAGATGGGGGCGATCCCGCTGGTGAACGCCGCAGCGGGGCGGATCGTGGTGGCGCCCGGATCGGGCGGTTCGAAGGTGATCAACGGTTCCGTCCGGAACTCGGGCAATTGGATCGTCGAAGCCGACGTGGCGCTGGAGGTGACTCCTGGCGTGCTCGGCATCGTGGAGCAGCTCGGTGGTAGCATCGACGTTGCGGACAGATCCCGGGTCGAGGTTCAGGGCGGCAGTTTCACCTGGGACGGAGGACAGGTTTCGGGCGCCGGTCGTTTCATGGCCGTGGGCAGCCAGGTCCGGGTGACCTCTGGGGTGACCCAGGCCGGAACGGTCGTTGCGTCGGGCAATCTCGTGTTCCTCGGGAACGATTCGCCCGTGGCGACGCTCCTCGTTGAAGGCAACAGCCTCGCCGGGCATACCACGATGAGGTTGGAGGCGGATGCGGTGAACCGAGGGGAACTGCGCTTTGATTCGCGCAACGCGGGGTGGTGGAGCCGGGCAGAACTCGGGAACTTCCGGCTGAGCAACGCGGTGACCGGGCGATTGCTCTTCCGTCCGGGAACAGGCGGTTTCCGGGGCTTGAGCGGGACGTTGGCGAATGCGGGTCGGCTCGAAGGCGAGCCGGACAGCCGAACCGTCCTCGAAGGTGCCTATGAAGGGCAGGGCGGCGTGGTCGTCGGGGATGCACGATTCCTTCGGACGGCCCTCAGCCTGATCCAGCCGCCGGTCGAGGCGAACCGGCTGACCCTCGACGGCAGTGAGAACACGCTCCGGACGGATGTTCCGGCGGGGTACACGCTTCATGTGCGAGGCGGAGGTGAAGGGCACGCATTCCTGCGCAGCGCCCGCTCCTTCCGGAACGCCGGCACCCTGCTGCTCCAGTCGCAGAATGCCGGATGGATCTCGGCGATCGAGATGCCGGGCCCGGATGGTTTCGGGGTCGAGAATCTGGGCCGGATCGTGGTGGGAGCCGGGTCGCAAGGGCCGCGCTGGATCCGAGGCGAACTGACGAACCGGGGCGTCATCCAGGTCGAGCCGGGCGTGACGTTGGAGGTCCAGAAGACGGGCGGTGCGTTTCTGGAGCAGGCCGCGGGATCGATCGAGGTCGAAGTGGCGGGAGCGCTTCTGGTGGAGGGGGGAACCCTCCGGTTCACGGGCGGGCGGATGCAGGGAACGGTCTACGCGGTCCGGTCGCAGATTGACGTTCCGGTTGCTGGACCCGAAGGCCAAATCATCGTCTGCGGCGACCGCTCGGCCTTGGTGCAGCAACGGGCACCCGGCGTGAGTCTGTGGATCCAGGGTGGTGGGGCCAACGCGGGTCATTCGCGGGTTCAGATCCTCGCCGGGGCGGTCAACCTGGGGCTCATCCGGATGGAATCGGTGAACGCGCCGTGGATCTCGGACATGCTCGCGGACGCTGGCGTGACGCTGGAGAACGGGCCGACCGGGAGGATTGTTTCCGCGGAGGGTGGCGGAGGCCGGCGTGCGGTCGTGGCAAACCTTCGCAATGCAGGCCGGTTGGAAGGCATTGCGGGCAGTCATTGGGCCTTCGTTGGGGCCTTTACCTCGCTCGGGGGCTTTGTCTCTCCCGAGGTCGAGTTCAACGCGTCGACGGTAGATCTGGGCATTCCGCCCGAGGCGGGCTCAACCCTCTACATTGCCGGAGACCGGAGTCGATTGGTCTCGGATGTGCCCGCCGGCACGACGTTGCGCTTCCATTCGACACCCAACGACGGGCACTCGACCCTGACCGTGCCCCAGCGCCTTTCAAACCGCGGGCGCATCGAGATTGCGTCTGAGGTCGCGGGGTGGACGACGACACTTTTCCAGAATCCGGGCGGCGAGATCCGCAATGAGTCGGGCGCCGTCTTCCAGGTCCAGCTGGGTTCGGGTGGAAGACGTGTGTTCGCCGGTCACATGGAGAACTTCGGGGAGCTCGAAGTGCAATCGGATGCGGAGTGGCAGGGTGGCTTGGTGAACCGTTCCGGGGCGACGCTCCGGCTCCATACATCCAACCAGTTCATGGGTGCGGGGACAGCCGTTGAGAACCTGGGCCTCCTCGAGTTCGCCGGCTGGGTTGGCTCGGCCCGGGTGGCGGGGACCTTCCGCCAGGAGGCTGGTGGCCTGTTGAGGATGCGGCAGCAGGATGGCGCGAACGACCGGTTCACTGTCGATGGGACAGCTTCCCTGGACGGCGCCCTGGAGTTGGGGCTGCTGCCGGGTGCGTCGTCGCCGGGGGCAGGGCATGTTGCCACCGTCATCCAGGCAGGGTTGCGGGTGGGACGATTCGCGGCGCTGAATCTTCCCATACCGGCACCCGGCCTGTCCTGGAATCCCGAGTACACGGCTACAACCCTGGACCTTCGTGTGGTTGCCCGGGATCCGGCGGTCCAGCCTGTGCAAATCACGCGGCTGGCGTCGGGGCGCGTCGTTCCGGTCGGGACGTCGGTGGTCCTCGACGTGGGAGTCCAGGGCACGCCGCCGATCGCCTACCAGTGGTATCGCGAAGGCGGCGTCATCGGTGGCGCCACAGCCGCGACGCTGGATCTCGGGTTGGCGAGTTTCGGCATCGAAGGCAGCTATCGCGTCGAGGTCTCCAATGCGGGAGGTCGCCAGATGTCGGACCCGATCCAGGTAAGGGTTGCGGATGCGATCGTGCCCGTCGTGGGCGCGGCGCGGACGAACCTCCCGAGCGTGGCCGGCGACGGCGTGATCATCGAGGTCTTCAATGGCATTGGTGGCGGGCCAGCCCCCCGGAACGAGGACCTGGCCGGATTGTCGCCGAACGCGAGGATGGTCTCGCCGGAGATCGATTTCCCGAGGCCGGGCACGATCATTGGGGTTGGGGACAGCTTCGAGCGGTTCTTCGCCTCGACGGTGGTCCCACCGGAATCGGTGCGGGTGTTGGCGGCCCGGAACTTCATCCTTCGCCACACGTTCTTCCTGCGTGTCGGCCCGGAGTCGGACATGGATCCGACGACGTTGCCCGTGGAAATGCGGCTGGGAGTGGGTTCGGACGATGGCTTCCTTCTGGAGATCGGGGGCGTGACGGTCGGGCAGGTGGGGGATCGCGGCTTCACGCATTCCTGGTTCGACGTCGTCTTCGAGGCACCCGGTCTTTACCCGGTCAACCTGCTCTTCGCCGCGAATGATGTCGGTGCCAGCGGTCTCGAGTGGTCCCGGATCAATCGGGATGGACAGGTGGAAGTGGTGCCGCAATCCGACCTGTACACATCGCCGAACCTCGGCGACCGGCAGATCACCTTCGAGGAGTTGCCGGCGGGAACCGTTGTCTCGAACCAGTTCCGGAACCTCGGTGTCCTGTTCACAACCACCGCGGGGATCAGGGTGACCTCCGATCGGCCCGACCGTTTCGTTCCGGTGTCGATCGATCGGGTGCTGGGCGATCCGACCACCAGCGGTGCGGCCGCAGGGACGGTGGAGATGCGCTTCGTGGTCCCGGGGACGGATGCCGGGGCCGTGAGCGACTTCGTGAGCCTGTATGTGATCGATGCCGAATCGGTCGGCGCCGTGGTGGAGGCATTGGATGCGGACGGTGGGGTGCTCGAACGGCGGGAACTGCATGGCGGCAGCGGCGCCCAGGAGCGGGTGACGTTCTCACGGCCGGGCATCGCCCGCATTCGGGCCAGCCTGGGTCGCGATGCCGACACGGCCGCCATCGATCAGGTGAACTTCAGCCTGCCGGTGGAATTCAATCGCGCGCCGGTGGCGGCCGCGCTCATCGAACGGACGGTCGATGAAGGAACCCTGTTGGAAGCAGCGATTGGCGCAACCGATCCGGACCTGGGCCAGACCGTCCGGTACGGGCTGGTGCCTCCGTTCCCGGCGGGTGCGGCAGTGGATCCCGCGAGCGGCGTCTTCCGCTGGGCGCCCCCGGAGACTGCGGGGCCGGGTGTGCACGAGTTCGTGGTCCGCGTGACGGACGATGGCCTGAACCCACTGAGCGCCGAGGCGCGGGTGCGCGTGACGGTGCGCGAGGTCAATGTGCCGCCGACCCTCCTGAGCCGGTCCGACCGTTTCGTGGAGGCTGGCCGCGAGTATTCGGAAACGCTGATCGCGTCGGACCCCGACGTGCCGGTGCAGGCGCTCCGCTTCACGCTGGTCAACGGGCCGGTGGGTGCGTCGATCACCGAGGCGGGCCTGTTTCGCTGGACCGTTCCCGCGGCGGTGAATGGTCCGGTTTCCGTGACCGTGCGGGTGGAGGACGGGGCGGGTGGCGCGGACAGCGCGACGTTCCAGCTGCGTTTGCCCGTTCCGCTGCCGAACCTTCTCTTCTCGCAGTTGACCGCGCCGCCGGCCGCGGACACCGGGGCTCCCTTCCTGGTGACCGTGCGCGAGGTCAATCTCGGGAATGCGCCCGCGAATGGTTCGTGGCGACTGAGGCTCTGGTTGTCGCAGGACCGCATCCTCGATGGGGGTGACGTCCTGCTGGCCGAGTATCCGTTCAACGGCGAAATGCTGCCGACCCAGTTCATCGAGCGGACCGCGCAGTTCCGCGCGCCCGGGGTCGCGGGCGAGTACTACGTGATCGCCGCCAGCGACGTGGAGAACTCGATCATCGAGGGATCCGAGACCGACAACGCACGCGTCGCGGGTCCGATCCTGGTGAGCTCGGCGTACACGGCGGTCGTATCGACCGCCTTCGAGACCGGTGTCGCCGGTACGCCGATTCCGATGTCCGGGCTGGCGACCCGTCGCAACGGCGGCCCCGCTGCTTTCGAGTTGGTCAACGTGCATATCCTTGTCCGCGGCACCCGTCGGGTGATCTCGGCGCTGACCGATGCCGCGGGGCGGTTCGAACTCGTCTTCCGGCCGCTGCCAGGCGAGGCGGGTGAGTACACGATCGGTGCCGCGCACCCGGGCGATACGACGGCTCCGGCGCAAGACGCCTTCCGGCTCCTGGGCTTGAAGGCTGAACCCGACCTGCTGGCCTTCGACGTGCCGGCGTTGACGGTGGTGAGCAACACGTTCGACCTCGTCAACCTGAGCGATGGTGCGTTCCTGGCTGCGGCGTTGGGGGTCTCGACTGAATCGGTGCCTCCGGGAGTGACGATTTCCGCGATTGCCCCGCAGAGCGTGCCCGGAATGGCCCGGGTGCCGATGACGGTGGTGGTGGCCTCGACGGCGGATGCGGATGTCGAAGGTGAGGCCGTGTTGCGGGTTGGAACTCCGGGTGGACCGCAAGCCGTGCTTCGACTGCCCATCCGTGTGCTGTCGGCCCGGCCCCGTCTCGTCTTTGAGCCGACCGAATTGCGTGTGGGGGCCGTGCGCGGCGGTCAGTCCGTGATACCCGTGATGGTCCGGAATGTCGGTGGGCGCCCGACCGGGCCGCTGCAGCTGGCGTTGCCGCCGGTGGAGTGGTTCACGGCGGCTGAGGAGCAGCCCATGCCTTCGCTGGACGTGGGTGAATCGCGGGAGTTCCACCTGGTGGTCCGGCCGCCGGCCGACCTCCCGTTGACCGAGCAATCCGGGAGCATCGGCCTCGGCGACGGCCAGGCTTCAGCCGTGTTGCCGTTCTCGATCGCGATCCTCTCGGACGCCCTGGGAACCCTCGAAGTGGAAGCCGTCGACGAATACACCTACTACGCGGATGGCGCGCCACGGGTCAGCGGGGCGCGGATCCGGGCCGTGCGACAGGACGGAACGGGTGCCTCGGTGGAAGCGGTTGCGGATGCCAGCGGCCGGGTCCGGTTCCCGGGGATCCGCGAAGGTTGGTATGAGGTGAGTGCCACCGCCGACGGGCATCAGCCCGGCAGGAGCGTTTTGCTGGTGCGGTCTGGGCCACCGACGGAGACCACGGTCTTCCTTCCGCGGATTGCCGTTCAGTACTTCTTCAGCGTGGACGAGGTCAGCATCGAGGATCGGACGAAGGTCACGATCGAGACCGTGTTCGAGACGGCGGTGCCGATGCCCGTGGTGACCATCGAGCCGACGTCGATCGACCTGGACGCGATCGCGCAGGACCGGACCGAATTCGAGTTCAAGATCACCAACCACGGACTGATCGCGGCGAAGGCGATGGAGATCGGTTTCTCGAATTCGGAGGGTTGGCGGTTCACGACGTTGCAGACCCAATTGGGCGACCTGCCGGCGCGCAGTTCAGTGACGGTCCCGGTCGTGCTGGAGCGTTTGACCGCGGGCGCAAGAGCAGCAGGACCTGCTGCGTCAGGAGGCTGTCCGAGCGTGCGCATCTTCTGGGAGTTGGTGTGCGGGAATGACACCAACCGGTACTCGGGTTCCGTGGGAATCCAGGGGGCTAATTGCGGTGGCGGCGGTGGGATCTGGCCGGTCGGTGGGACCGGCGGAGGAGGAGTGATCACTCCCCATGGCGTCGCGACCAGCCTCGGGTCATGCGATCCATGCACCGACGAGGTTGCCAAGGCCCTGCTCGAATGCGCAATCGGGTTCATTCCCCTCGGAGACATACCGGGGTGCATCAAGGACACCTACGATTGCATCAGTGACCCGGACATCCTCGGGTGTCTGGCGGCGTTGATCAGCTGCCTCGAGGCCGCAGGAAAAGAGATTCCGTTGGCGGGCGATCTGTTGAGCGTGATCGACTGTCTGCTCGGTCTCAAGGAAGCCGCTGACGGTTGCTCGGGTCCCGGCGGTGCTGGCGGAGGAGGGGGCGGAGGTGGGGGTGGAGGAGGAGGAGGAGGTGGGGGAGGTGGCGAGAACGGCGGAAATCGCGGTGGGCTGCGTCGCCTTGCAGGTCCCGCGAATTCCATCTCCGCGGTCGTTCCTGGCCTGGAGGGCGTCAACGAACAGACCCTGCGGCTTCGGGCGATTCTCGAACCCCTGGTCCTGCTGGTGGGCAACCGGGCCTTGCTGATGCCCGCCGCGGGTGTCAACGAGACGTTCCTGCAGGCCTTCCTCGTCGTGACCTCCGTCGGCAGCGATGCCGGTGCCATGATCTCGGTGAGTGAACTCGACCGGTTGCTGGCGGCGCGACGCCCGGCCAACACTTCGGCCGACGACGTCCGCCGCTCCGCCGATCGCTGGAATCGCACTCAGGACTACCACCGCCGCGGAATCCACCTGCTGTCCCAGGTTCCAGCCGGTGGGAGTGTGGAGTTCATCGACCGCGACCTGTTCGCTCGCGTGCTGGGTGAGGCAAAGACGGCAATCCTGGCCAACGAAGCTCAGGGCTTCCTCGAACCCATGTCAGGCGTGGTGAGCGCGGTGGACCGTCTCAAGGCCGAGATCCAGAAGGGCTCGGGCGGCGATTCGATCTGCGCCCGCGTCCGGTTGCGGCTCGAGCAGGACGTTGTCCAGGCCCGACAGGGCTTCCGGGCTTCGCTCGAACTCGTCAACAACTCGGATGCCGCCCTCGACGGCGTGAAGGTGGAGTTGAGCGTTGTCGATGAACTGGGCAATCCGTCCAACAGCCGGTTCGGGATCCTCGCTCCGGAACTTTCGAACATCGGGGCCGTCGACGGCACTGGCCGGGTCAACACCTCCAGCACCGGAACCGCCCGTTGGACGCTGATCCCGGGACCGGATGCCGCGCCGACTGAGTCGCCCGCGCGGCATTTCGTCGGCGGCACGATCGAGTACAGGCAGGGTGACCTGACCGTACGCCTGCCGATCACGCCCGTGCCCATCACGGTGCTGCCGATCCCGCAGTTGGTCCTGCAGTACTTCCACGAGCGGGATGTCCGTTCGGATGACCCGTTCACGGACCCGATCGAGCCGAGCATTCCCTACTCGTTGGCTGTACTGGTGAACAACCGTGGCGCCGGTACGGCCCGCAGCCTGCGTATCACGTCGTCGGAACCCAAGATCATCGAGAACGAGAAAGGGCTCCTGATCGACTTCGACCTGATCGCGACCGAGGTGGCCGGGCAGAACCTCGTGCCTTCGTTGACGGCCGACTTCGGCGATGTGCCCCCCGGCGAGACCACGGTCGGTCGCTGGCTGTTCCAGTCGACGCTGCAGGGCCAGTTCATCGAGTACAGCGCGGCCTTCGAACACACGGGTCCGTTCAGTGGCCGGCCTGAGCTGGCGTCGGTCCGGGATGTGTCCATCCACGAGATGATTCACCTCGTGCAGGCGGATCGGGGGCTTGCGGATGGGAAGCCGGACTTCCTGGTGAACGACGTTCCGGATGACGACTTCCTCCCGGACACGCTCTACCTGAGCGATGGATCGACGAACCGGGTGCAGGTCCTGCGCACGGCGCAGTTGGATGGACCCGCAACGCCTTCGGATCGCGAGGTCCGGATCACATTCGATGCACCGGCCGGATGGACCTATCTGCGGATCCCGGATCCTGCGGATGGAACGATGGGGCTGGCGCGGGTGCTGCGTCCCGACGGCAGTGAGGTGCCGTTCGGCTGGAACGTGTGGACGACCGACCGGACGTTCATCGCGGGCGGCCGTCGTCCGACCTACGAGAACAACCTGCATCTGTTCGACCTGATGCCGGGAGGCCCGGTCACGTACACGGTGGTGTTCGCGCCGCCGGTTCCTCCGGACACGGCGCCGCCCGTGAGTCAGGTGCTTCCGTTGCCTGCCGAGAGTCGGGCGCAGTTCGCCGTGCGATGGAGCGGCGAGGATGCGGGAAGCGGCGTGCGGGGCTTCGATGTCCTTGTCTCGACGGATGGAGGGCCGTTCGTGACCTGGCGGTCCGCGACCCGCGAGACGTCGGGCTTCTACACGGGCGAGATGGGCCGCACCTACGCGTTTTACACCGTGGCGGTGGACGAGGCGGGCAACCGCGAATCCATTCCCGCCGACGCCGACGCCACCACTCGCGTGACCCTCGTGAACCAGGCCCCTGTTTTCCAGGGGCCCGCCGAGGTGACGGTCGCTGAGGGAGAGTTGCTCTCGTTCCAGGCCGTCGCGACCGATCCGGATCGTCCGGCCGACTCGGTGACTCACCGCCTGGGAACGAACGTTCCCGCGGGCATTCAGATCGATCCGCGCACCGGCCGCGTGACTTGGCCGACAGGCGAGGGCAGTGGTCCCTCCCGATGGGAGATCGAGATCATCGCGACTGACGACGGTCTTCCGCCGATGACGGCGACGCACCGCGTGACGGTGACGGTGACCGAAGACAACCAGGCGCCGCGGTTGGGCGCGCTGCCGGACCGGGTGGTGGCCGAGACGGTGCTGCTCGAGTTTCCCGTGCCTGCGACCGACGAGGATTTGCCCGCGCAGCGACTCCGCTTCCGCTTCGTGGATGCGGCGCCCCGCGGAGCAACCTTGGACGCCGTTACCGGCGTGTTCCGGTGGCGTCCGGATCCAACGCAGGGACCGAGCACCAATCGGATCAGCGTCGCAGTCTCGGACGGGGAATTGGAGACTCAGGACGACTTCGTGGTGGTCGTTCGCGACACGCAGGCGGACTTCCGCCTGAAATTGGGTG
The DNA here is from genome assembly GCA_965284395.1 of Limisphaerales bacterium. GTDB lineage: Bacteria > Verrucomicrobiota > Verrucomicrobiia > Limisphaerales > UBA9464 > UBA6176. The sequence goes on from OZ260084.1 coordinate 5,363,464, forward strand.
AGACGATCATCCTCGCGGGCGAGTCCGGTGCCGTGGATGTGACGGTCGAGTCCGAACTGGAACTCGCGTCCATCCAGACCCGGATCCGGTTGAGCCAGTCGGGACTCACCCAGTTGTCGATCGGGGACCTCGCGTCGGTCGTTGCCCGTGCATCGCTGGAGCCTGTGACTGCGGACGAGTACGCCCTCGTGCTCGCCGCCGGAGCCGGGCAATCGTTGCGGATGCAGGGAGTGGCGGCGCGGCTTGGGTTTGGATCCGATCCGTTCGCGGAGTCGGCCTTTGTCCGGCTGCAACCCGTGGGGACGGAAGGATCCCTTGGAGGTACCGTGTTGAACCGCGTTGGACAGTTTGCAGGCCGGGTGGTCTTGCTGGGAAGCGAACCGCTGCTCGAAGCGTTGGCCGATCGGACAGCCCGTCTCTACGGGCGGCCTGGTGTGCGCTACGCGATCGACAGTTCCGTGGCACTGGAAGAGCCCGGGGTGTGGACGCCGTGGCGCGAGGAACTCATGCAATCCACGCTGCGTCTCCTGCCGGAGGTGCCGGCCGGGGATGTATTCCTCCGGGCGCGCGAGTTGCCGTGACAGGGTTCACGAATCCGGTGGGGCGAGACTCTCGGGAGTTCGAAGTTTCAAGTTTTCAAGTTTGAAGCAGGGAGGCATTGCAGGGCTTCAATCTTGAATCTTGAATCTTGAAACGCTCAGGCGGCTCGTGAGGACACTTATCCCATCACACGCCCCGGGATGCGGAGGGTGTCCCTACCTCTTCTCGATCGTGAAGTAGTCGCGGAGTTGGCCTTGGTCGCCGATGAAGCGGATGTCGGCACGGAGGCCGTCGATGTCGAGGACGAGGGAGCCGAGCTTGTTCAGGGAAAGCCAGTTTGCCGGGTGGTTGAGCCGGCCACCGGAAGTCTGCCCGGAGGAACCGGCGCAGATGTAGACCGCGCCCTGATGCGGGGCGTTGCCGGCGTCCTTCCTGAACGATCCGTCCAGATCGAGCCGGCCGGATCCTGGATCGAGGATCATCGAGGGCTGCAGCGTGGACGAGAGCCCGTAGTGGCCATTGAGGAAGTAGGACCGTTCGTAGCTGTGCGAGTGGCCGGTGAGCACGAGGTCGACTCCGCCCGACTCGAGGAGCGGCAGGAAGTTCTCTCGCATCTCGGCCATGCGTCCGCCGGAGTCGGAGAGCTTGTCCGAGTCGTGGGATCCCTTGGTGTAGGGAGGATGATGGAAGAAGGCGATGACCCAGTCGCGGGTGTTGGCGGCGAGGTCTGCGCGGAGCCAGGCGGCCATGGCGCCGTCGCGGTTACGTTCGGTATCCTCGGAGTCCAGGCAGACGAAGTGGATGTTGGCGAAGTCGAACGAGTAGTAGGCCTCGGTTCCGGAGGCGAGGCCACCGCACTGGCCGAGGGTGGGCAGGGTGAAGATGTCGTAGTAGGGGCCTGAGACCGTAGGGGAGTCCGCGTGGTAGGCATCGTGGTTGCCGAGCGTGGGCCACACGGGGGACTGGCGCAGGATGGCGCTGTAGACGGTGAAGACGGCGCGCTGGTATTGGGCATCCGTGCCGGACGAGTAGGCGTTGTCGCCGAGCATCAGCCAGAGGTCGGCGGGCCGCTGCCGGTGGAGCTCGTAGAAGGTGTTGCGGACGTTGGCCTGGTTGGTGGAGGCAGTGCCCGGGTCGCCGACGGCCCAGACGCGGACCGGTTGGCTGGATCCCGGCTTGGGGGGCGTGATGAACGTGTAGTCCGGTGCGACCGGCGTGAGCCAGTTGTTGGTCTCGGTGCCCAGCGAATAGTAGTACCGGGTGTTGGGCTTGAGTCCCCGGATCTGGACGACGTGCTCGGTCAGGCTGCCGGGGTGATTGACGCGGTTGGTGGTGCTTTCGGGTGAAAGTCCCCAGCGCACGTAGCCTTTGGTTTCCTTGTCCGTCCGCCAGCGGACGACCATCGAGTTCTGGGTGGGAAGCTGGAGGTAAGGGCCGCGGACCAGCTTCTGCGCGAGCAGCCCGGGTGTGGCGATGAAGCCAATCCACAGGGCTGCCAGCCAGAATGTCCATCGATTGATCATTGACTCGGAGAGGTTCGTGCCTTGGGCGGGGTCACCGCAAGCTTGGCGTCCAGTTCGCGCCGCAACTCTTCGGAGGCGATGGTGCGGCGAAGTCGTTCCGGAAGCCGATCGAGGGCAGCGAGGGCCCGCTGGTACTCGGCCCGGGCTTCCCGGGGACGGCCCGCCGCGAGAAGCACATCCCCGCGTCGGGCAAGCCAGCGCTCCCGTCGATCCATGCCCTCCATGATGGAGTCGATCCGGGCGAGGGCAGCGTCCACACGACCGCCGCGTTCCTCCAGTTCAAGGGCGTGCAACTGGAGCGAGGGGACGGGGCCGAGCCGGCGGATTCCGTCTTCGATTCCGTCCAGCGCCCGGGCCCACCCGTTGGTGTCGTGCGCCAGGATTGTCCGGGAACGGGAGAGGAAAAGGTCAGGCCTGGGCTGCGGCGACTCGGCGAGGATCCGATCGTACTCGGGGATCGCCTCGCCGGGCCGGCCGGATCGGATCAGGACATCGGCGCGGGCGACGCGTGCGAGGAGGTTGGTGGGTTGGTTGGCCAGGGTTTGGTCGAGTAGTCGGAGGGACTCCGGGAGTTGGTCCTGGTCGCGGGCGACGAGGGCGAGGCGGAGACGCGCCGGATGGCAGGCCGGGTTGTTGGAGAGGGCTGCCTGGAAATCGAGTCGGGCGGAGGCGAGGTCACCGTGGCTGCGGTACCGCTCGCCCCGGTGGAGCAGGAGCTCCGCATCGCCCGGGTTGCGGGCCAGTTCGGCAGTGAGGGCGACGATGACCTCGTGGTCGGGGCCGTGCGCCCGCGCCGCTGGCCCATCCATGGCCACGATGAAGGTGGCGAGAGCGAGCCAGCGTTTGCAGGACGGGCACACGGGGCGTGGGGTCAGACGTGGACTCGACCCTCAAAGACAAACGTGGCCGGGCCATTCAGGTCGACGTTGGAGAATTGGCCGTCGGTTTCCGAAAATGAGACGGCCAATTCGTCGCCCCCCTGCACCTGGACGCGGACGGGGCTCGTGAAGCCGTGGACGCGCGCGGACACCAGGGCGCTGGCGGTGACGCCGGTGCCGCAGGCGAGGGTCTCGCCTTCGACGCCCCGTTCGTAGGTGCGCACGCGGATGAAGTTGGGTGCCTTTACCTGGACGAAGTTGACGTTGGTGCCGCGGGGCTTGAAATGGTCGTGATAGCGGATCTCCGCGCCCAGCTGCTGGACCATGGCCTGGTCGGCGTCGGGAACATAGACCACCGCGTGCGGCACCCCGGTGTTGAGGGAGGAAACGTGAAGCAGGCCGGCGCGAGTGGGGACGGGCTCGTTGAGACGCAGGCCCTGAGGGCTGGTCAGGCGGATCGTCACCCGTTCTCCCTGGAACGTCGCCGAGATGACTCCGGCGAGGCTCTCAAACGAGAGCGAGGGCTTCTGCCATCCCGTGACCTTCTGCACGTAGCGGGCAAAGCAACGGGCGCCATTGCCGCACATCTCGGCGTCGGAACCGTCCGAATTGTAGAACGTCCAGGCCCAGTCGGCCCGGCCCGAGGTGCAGGGCACCAGCAGCATGAGGCCGTCAGCACCAATGCCGAACTGGCGGTGGCAGAGTCTGGCCACCTGTTCGCGGGTCAGGGAGATGCGGCCATCGCGGTTGTCGAGAAGGATGAAGTCATTCCCGGCGCCGCTCATCTTGATGAAGTCCAACGTCATTGCGGGGGGAAGGTAGCGGGGGCGGGGGAAGATTGAAGGTTCAAGTTTCGAGGTTGGGGCGGCGGGTTGGGTTGTCGAGCCGTCGCAGGACGCATCTTGAAACTTCCCCCGTTTTGAAAAAGCACGAACGGGGTGGCGACGTCCTCGTCGCCTCGGAAGAGGGCATGGGAGGGCAACGAGGACGTTGCCGCTCCGTTTGACGCGGGGGGCAGTGTCGAGATGAGCCCACGATCGCAGAGACTCAGGTTTCAAGCTTGAACGGGGCCTGAAGGCTTGGGACTTCCCGTCGGCTCGTGAGGACACTCGCCCCACCGGAGGGGACGCCCGCTCCGGCGAAGTCGCGGGGGGAGCTTGGCAAAGCGACTGCTGTGAATAGGTTTGTTCCATCGCATGCAACGAGGTTCGGGAGTGGGCCGTCCCCGGGGACGGCTCAATTCCGGTCGTGGTGTGCGGGGGTGGATCCTGAGGCATGAGATTGAACGTGAAGAGTCGCTGGAGGCGGGAGTTGATGGTCTGGGCCTTCGTCGCAGGAGGTTGGGCCGTGCAGGCCGCACCGGTCGAGTTGGTGCCGGCGTCGGCGTCGTGGCGGATGCGCCCCGGGCTGACCGAGGCCTCGACCCCGGACACGACGGCGTGGCGACGTTCGGGGTTCGTGGATTCGGCCTGGACTTCCGGGGTGCTGCCCTTGTCCTACGGCGAAGGGCTGGGAGGAACAGCGATCACGGACATGCAGAACCAGTACACCACCTACTTCGTGCGGACCCGGTTCAACCTGGCCTCGGCGGCGGATGTGCGGGACGCGGTGCTTCGGGTCGCGTGCGATGACGGCTTTGTAGCCTGGATCAACGGTCAGGAAATCGCCCGGTACAACGTGCCGGATGGTGATCTGGACATCCTGTCGACGGCCTTGTCCGCAGCGCCGGAGCCAGTGGCGGACCTGGACTATCCGGTGAGCAACCAGGCTTCGCCGCTGCGGACAGGGGAGAACGTGCTGGCCGTGCAGGTGTTCAACGTGAACCTCACCAGCAGCGATCTGGTCTTCCGGGCGGCCTTGGTGGCGGAACAGGATCTGGAGTCGCCCGAGGTGACGGTGGTGTTGCCGGAACCAGGGGCGATCGTGCCGTCCTTGAATTCGCTGGAGGTTCAATTCTCGGAAGCGGTCAGGGGTGTGGATGCGGCGGACCTGACGGCGAATGGGGTGGCGGCAACGGGTGTCACGCAGGTTTCGCCGGGCCAGTATGTCTTCGCCCTGGCGAATCCGGCCCCGGGGAAGGTGAACATTGGATTCCGGCCAGGGCACGGCATCACCGACCTCAGTTCGGCCGCGCAGCCATTGGTGCTGACGAACTGGTCGTACACCGTGGACCCGAAGGTGACGGTGAACCTGCGGATCAACGAATTCCTCGCCGACAACGACAGCGGGATCCGGGACGAGGATGGCAACGAGTCCGACTGGATCGAGATCCACAACCCGGGGACCACGACGGTGTCGTTGCTGGGGTGGTCGTTGACGGATGACGCGGCGGATCTGCGGAAGTGGCGGTTCCCGGCGCTTTCGATCCCAGCCCGTGGGTACACGCTGGCCTGGGCGAGCGGGAACAACCGGACCAATCCCGCCGCGCCCCTGCACACGAACTTCCGTCTGAGCGACACTGGCGAGTTCCTGGCCCTGGTCTCGCCGGAAGGGGCGGTGGTGTCCTCCTTCGCTCCGAGTTACCCCCGGCAGCGTGGCGACGTGGCCTACGGGCGTTTGCCCGGGTCGTCGCAGGACGGCTTTCTGCCGACTCCGACGCCCCGGGCTCCGAATGCGGCCGGCGGGCCGGGATTTGCACCGGATGTCGAAGCGTTGCCGCCGAGCGGGACGTACACGACGCCGATCTCGATGGCCCTGACCCCTGCCGTGGGAACGGGTGCGCCGCCTGCGGGGTTGGTGATCCGGTACACCTTGGATGGAACGTTGCCGGGTGAGGGTTCTCCCGTCTGGTCTGGCCCGTTGGCCTTGAGCAATCAGGCGGTGCAGGTCCGGGCGCGGGCCTACGTACCCGGGCTCCTGCCGGGGCGGCCATCGACGCATGTACAATTGCCGCTCGTGACCACGGTGGCGCGGTTCACGTCGGACCTGCCGGTGATTGTCATCCATGACTTCAACCGCGGGCGTCCGCCCGCGAATGAGCGGGTACCGGCGTTCTTCCAGGTGTTCGAACCGGGCACGAACGGGATCACCGTGCTGACGAACCGGCCCACCATGGTCTCCCGGGCCGGGATTTCGGCGCGGGGTTCCAGCACGGAAGGACTGCCCAAGGTCAGCCTGCGGGTCGAGTTCCGCGACGACTTCGACGAGGACCGGCGGATCTCGTTCCTCGGGATGCCCGAGGAGGGGGACTGGGTGATGTATGGCCCGAACACGTTCGAGCCGGTCCTGATCCACAATCCCCTGATGCACGACCTGAGCCGGGCGATCGGCCGCTACTCGCCGCGGACGCGGCTCTGCGAGGTGTTCCTGGTGACGTCGGGGACCAATCAGGTGCAAAGCGCGTCCTACAATGGCGTGTACGTGGCCATGGAACGGATCGAGATCGGCAAGGATCGCGTGGATCTGGGCTCGCTGGAGCCCGAGAACCTCACAATGCCCTCGATCACCGGCGGCTACCTGATGAAGGTTGACCGGTTGGATCCAGGCGACTCGGGCATCTCGGCGGGCGGCCTGGTGTTCGGGATGGTGGAACCCAAGGAATCCGAATTGGAGGAGCCTGCACGGGCGCCGCAGCTGACCTACCTGAGGAACCACATGGACGGCTTCGCGGCGGCCTTGAACGGGCCGAACTACCGGGATCCGGTGAGCGGATTCCGGGCCTACGTGGATGAAGGATCGTGGATCGATCACCACATCCTGAACACGTTTGCGTTCAATGTGGATGCCCTCCGGCTGAGCGCCTACTTCGGCAAAAGGCGCGGTGGGAAGCTCGAGTTCGGGCCGCTGTGGGACTTCGACCGTGCGCTCGGATCCATGGACGGGCGTGATGCGAATCCGTCGACCTGGATGTCCACGGTCGGCGACCGCGGCACCGATTTCTTCAATTTCACGTGGTGGGGGCGGATGTTCACCGATCCGGAGTTCTTCCAATCCTACATCGACCGGTATCAGGAGTTGCGGGCCGGCCAGATGGGCGACGTCGCGCTGGGGCAGCGGGTCGATGCCATGGCTGATCAGGTGCGCCGGGCGGCGGCTCGCGACTGGGCGAAATGGGGGGCCTCGCCGCGGGCAGCCAGCTACCAGCAGGAAATCAACCTGATGAAGAGCTGGATGCGGGCGCGCACGGCGTTCATGGATTCACAGTTCGTACGGCCACCCGCGTTGGGCACGACGCCCGGGACCATCACGCGCGGTTCGACGGTGACGCTCACCGTTCCGGCGGGAACGACCGTGTACTACACCACCAACGGGACGGACCCGAGATTGCCCGGGGGAGGAATTGCATCGGCGGCACGGGTTTACTCGGGGCCGGTTCCGATCGCATCGAACACGAGGCTGCGGGCGAGGGCACGGAACCCCTCGCACACGGCGCTGACCGGGGCCGGGAATCCGCCTCTGATGTCGACGTGGTCCGGGGTGGTGTCCGGGGCGTTCATTACCGATCCGCTGCCGTTGGAAGTGACCGAGATCCATTTTGCGCCGTTGGACGGGGAGGATGGTGGGCCGGAGGATTTCGAGTTTGTCGAATTGAGGAATGCCGGCGCCACGCCGTTGGACCTGACCGGGGTGGCAATCACCGGAGCGGTGGAATTCCGGGTGGCTCCGACCAACGGTTGGCGGAGTCTGGCAGCCGGAGGCCGGGGGGTGGTGGTGGCGGACCGGGCCGCCTTCTGGCGTCGGTATCCGGGCGTGACCAATATCCTGGGTGAGTTCTCGGGACGATTGGCGAACGAAGGCGAGAGCCTCCTTGTGACGGGGCCGTTGGGGGAGACGGTGGTTTCCGTTCCGTACCTGCCAGGATGGCTGGGAGCGGCCCCGGCTTTGGGGCGTTCCCTGGTGCCCGTCTCCGAGGGGATGTCGCCGGGGCAGGCTGGGTTGGGTTCGAGTTGGCGGGCGAGCGCCGCCATCTCGGGTTCGCCCGGCCGCCTGGACCCGGCCAGCGCCGGGTTGGGGGAAGGGTTGGTGGCTCGGCTTGAAGGATCGGAAGTGATTCTGAACCAATTGGTACCAGTTGGAAATTCGGTCGAGATCCAGGCCAGTTCCGGGCTTCCGGGTCCGGAGGGTTGGCAGACCGTGGTTCGGCTTCCGGCTGGAGCAGGCCGGGCTGAAGTCGTGCGTGTTGCCGCGACCGCGGCCGCCCGGTACTTCCGTTCCGTCGTGGTCGATTGACGTCAGGTTGGTACTACTCCCAAAGTCGGATGGAGTTTTTTCGCGGTACGGGTGAAAGATCAGACGCGTCCGCAACGAATAAGCAGTTGGGTGGAGACCGCGACAACGAACCAGTCACGATCCGCGGATGGGTGGTGGGCGCCAGCGGCCAAAGGGGTACGGCCGCTGGCGCCCTGCCACCGGGGGCTGGGCTCCGGAACGGGGAATGATGCTCCGAGACAGGAAGGTCCGCGCTGTCGGATGGGTGGCGTTCCCCGTTCCGGGGGTCAGGATTGGGGGCGTTTTGGGTGGAGGCCATTGAATTGCCGAATTCAGAATTCCCAAAGCCCTGCGGATTGCACAACCTACGGCACCGGTGATCAGCAGTACGGAAGAGTTGAAGGATTTTGCGAACCGCCTGAGGCAAGCGCCCTGGGTCGGCTTGGATACAGAGGCGGATTCGCTCCACGCGTATCCCGAGAAGCTTTGCCTGCTGCAGTTGGCGATTCCCGGCGAGGCGGTGCTCATCGATCCGTTGGCGGACCTGCATCTCGAGCCGCTCTGGGAAGCGTTGGATGACCGGGAGGTGATCTTCCACGCAGCCGATTACGACCTGAGGCTGCTTTTTCAGGGGCACCATTTCCGGCCCACGGCAATTTTCGACACAATGTGGGCGGCTCGCCTGCTGGGGGAGCCCAAGTTTGGCCTGAATGACTGCCTCACCCAGTTCCTGGGCGTGACACTGGAGAAGGGTGCCCAGAAGGCCAACTGGGGCAGGCGTCCGCTGACGGATCGCATGGTGGAGTACGCGCTCAATGACGTCCGTTACCTCAACGAGCTGAGCGAGGCGCTGCGGTCCCGGTTGGTCGAGAAGGGACGTCAGGAGTGGCATCGGCAGACCTGCGCTCGGTTGATCAACGACTGCGCCCGGGCCGATCAGGTGGATCTCGACGGAGTCTGGCGGATCAAGGGACACGACAAGCTGGATCCCCTGGGACTGGCGATCCTTCGCGAACTCTGGCATTGGCGCGAGAAGGATGCCGTGCGCTCCAACAAGCCCCCGTTTTTCATCCTTCGGCACGAATCGCTCAGCGAGATCGCTGCGGACGCGGCCCAGCGCCGGTCTTCACGGGGCCTCAAGCTCCCGCCCTATCTGACTCCACGCCGACGCCATGGTGTGATCGAGGCCGTGGAGCGAGGGCTCGAAGTGCCGGCCAGCGATCGGCCCGCCCACATCCGGGTCCGGGTTCGGCGGATGACCAAGAAGGAGCTCGATCGGGTTGAGGAACTGCGGGTGATCCGGGACCGGCGGGCGGCTGAACTGGGGATTGATCCCACGTTGATCGCGTCCAAGGCGACCATGTACGCCCTGGCGCGGAACGACCCCGGGATCCAGGAGGAGCAGTTGCCCTGGCAACGGGCGCTCCTCGAACCCTGAAACCGCGTTCAGCGCGGCGGGGCCACCGGATTGGATCCGGCCGGAATCCGCTCCGTCGCGAGACCGAGGATCCAATCGTTGTGCGTGAGCCACGATTCGCTCACTGACGCCAGATCCGCCTTGGGATCCACGACCGGTTGCAGCGGCCGAAGATTGAGGGCGACACGGGTCCGCGCGCGGATCGCGGGCCGATCCCCGCGACCGCCCTTCCAGGCGTCAGCCACGTGGCGGGCATAGCGGCGGAGCAGGAACGGGTTGACTCCAACGTGCATGGTCTTGGAGATCCCCAGGTGCGTGGGAGTATCCCAACGGATTTCGGGCGCGGTGTCCGATCCAGTGGTGGACTGCCAGACAGTGGCTGGTTCCGGGTAGGGAGCACCGGCCTCGAGTGGATCCTCGGCGTGCAGGATCAGGGGGCTGCCGTTCAGGTCGACCCGGCGCGCATCGATCTGGCCCAATGTCGCTGTTCCCGAACGCCATTGCTTGCGGTCAATTCGGGTGGGCGTCTTCGAACCGGGCTGCATGACAGCGGGATCGTCGATCCACAGGAACCAGCCGGAAGAGACGTCATCCAGGCTCGTGGCGAAGGGCTGCGTCCGCCGGAGGAATGGTAGCATCTGGCCGTTCCCTGCGGGGCCGTGTTCGCGGAGCATGAGCGCAGTCGCCTGGGAGCGTTCGGGGAGCCGGATCCCCCGGGTCTCAGCCGCCTTCGCATAGGCGTCCGTGAGTTGGCCAATGGAGATCGGGCGATGCATCGCGGCTGGCGGACGGCCATACAGCGCCCTCCAGAGGCGCGCCGCAGTTTCGCGGGCTTCCGCCTCCGAGTTCACCCGGATGCCAGCAGCCTCGGGATTGAACAGGATCCGTTCGCCGAACTCGGGTTCGGACACCGCGACGATTGCCGCCAGATCCTTCCAGGGGACCTGACCCCGGATGATTTCCCGGTAGAGCACCTTTTCGCCGGGCCATTCGGCCCAATCGAGACGGTTGGTCCCGTTGGCGGAGGAGAGAATCTTCGGGTCGTCGATCAACAGGGTCGCTGGGTGTGACTGGTAGAGTTCTGCCTTGAGGCGCCAGCTGAAGGAAAGGCCTTCGAAGGTGATCCGGGCATCGCCCGGAATCACCAGGTGTCGAAGGGGCATCAGGCTTTGCCACGCGATCCATCCGACGCACGCGAACGCGGCCCACGGGGCAATCCCGGGTCGAGCATCGGCCGGGGAGGATTTCGACGGACTCGGCTGCCACCCCAGCAGCGCCCCGTATCCGGGCAGGAGCAGCGCGCCCGGGATGCTCCATCGGAGGTCGGGTCGACGGAACCCGGGCCGGCGGAACCATCGGCCGACGCGCTCAGGCCAATCCGGATCCAGGAAGATCAGAGCCGTGGTGGCACCGACCAGCGGGAACCACTCGATGTCGGTGAAGAGGAGGAAGTGATTCAGGCCATGGAAGGTCCACATCAGGGCCAGGCCAAGGAACCGGGTACGGCGGGCCAGGAGGAGGAACCCGACGGCGAGGTCAAAGATGGCGCCCGTCCACGAGAAGAACGCGGCTCCCGCGTTGCCCAGGATCCATGGCTTGACCTGGGCAGCGAAGCTGTTGCCAAGGAAACTCTCCAGGCGCTGCCCGACGTGGGGTTGGGCCAGGAACCACTTCACTGGCATGAAGTCGACCATCCAGTCGTGGGTGAGCTTGGCGACGCCTGCGTAGAAATACGTGATGACCAACTGCCCCCGGAGCAGGACGAGGCACCAGTAGGGAACCGTACGATCCTCCGGCGACCGGGCCGAGCGGAGGCCATCGATCGAGTACCGGCTCGAGGCGGGCATGCAGACCATGAGGAACGCCACCAGCAACTCGAGGTAGTAGTAGCTCATCCAGTACGTCCGGGTGGATTCGATGGCGTAGAGGTACCCCCAGCACAACAGGACGATTCCGGCGGCGACGCGATGCCAAAGGCCAAGGGCGAGGAAGATGGCTCCGGCGGCCAGTCCCCAACCGAGCCCGGCCATGGCCCAGTCCGGTACCGTCGGCAGCCAGTCGAAGGCGGCGTAGGGAAAGTGAAACCTGCCAGCCGCACCGGTGAAGTAGGTTTCCATGTGCGTGCGTCCGGCTGCACTGGCGGATCCCCGGAAGAGCGTCAGTGCCTCCAGGAACATCACGATGCCGAAGCCGATCCGGAACACCGCGAGGGAGGTCCCGCTGACCGGGAGGGCGAGCATCACACGGATCCGATCCCACGAGGACGCGGAAGCTGGAGCGGGACTGGCAACTGCCGAAGGGGACAACATCTTGAGGTTAAGTCCTCAAGAGTAGGTGGGCGTCGGGTTGGGAAGGATTGAACGTGAATGCTGTTGCAGTAACTAAATTGCCTTCATCACCTTCGAGGTTGTTGTGAACTTGCTGGTGATGTGATGAACACCGTCCAAGCCCGTCGATTGCCGATTCGGCGGCGAACGTTTAAGGTCGGCGCATGGATGTGCCGCCAATTCAGCCTCCGCCGTTCTCACCTCCCCCGCAGGGTGCCCCTCAGCGGCCCCAATACTACGCGCCTCCGGGTACCCCGGCAGCCGCACCCCGAAAATCAGGCAATGGCTGGATCTGGGCTCTCGGCATCGTCGGCGTCGTGGTGTTGGGAGTGGTCGGGATCTTCGCTGTGATGCTTTCGTCCCTGGGAGCGGCTGCGGGCGGGAGCGGATCCCATGGGGCGTCCGGGAGCAAGGAACTGCACGAGGTGGTGCTGGAGGACAACGATTCCAGGAACAAGATCGCCGTGCTGTCCGTCGAGGGCGTGATCACTGGAAGCCCGATCGACGCGGATGGGCGCACGCTCGTGGACCTGGTCAAGCATCAGCTGGAACGGGCGGCCGAGGACGATGCCGTCAAGGCCGTCGTGCTTCGGGTGGATTCCCCGGGTGGCGAGGTCCTCGCCAGCGACGAGATCTACATCCTGCTGTGGGAATTCATGGAGGCGCACAAGGACAAGCCCATCGTGGTCTCAATGGGGTCCCTCGCCGCATCAGGCGGCTACTACGTCAGCGCGCCTTGCCAGTGGATCGTGGCCAACGAACTGACCATGACGGGTTCGATCGGCGTGATCTTCCACGGCTACAACTATCGGGCTTTGATGGACAAGGTGGGAGTCCGCCCGGCCATCACGAAGAGCGGCAAGCTCAAGGACATGATGAGCGGCGAGAAAACCGCGGAAGAGGAACTCCCGGAGGAACGTCAGATCATGCAGTCCATGATCGACGAGAGCTTTGGCCGCTTCAAACAGGTGATCCGCGAAGGACGCAAGCGGGCGGCCGACCGGAATCAAGGCGAGGGAAAGACCCTCGCGGCCAACTGGGAGTCGATCGCGGACGGGCGGATCCTTTCAGGCCGTGCGGCGCTGGAGCAGGGGTTGGTGGATGAGTTGGGGAACTTCCGGACGGCCGTGGGCCGGGCCCGGAAGCTGGCAAGTATCGAGGATGCAAATCTCGTGTCGTTCGACCCGCCGATTTCGTTCGGCAGCCTGTTCCGGCTTTTCGGAAAGGCTCAGTCCGAGGCCAAGACAGTCCGTGTCGACCTCGGCATGGGCATCCAATCGAAGCTTCCCCAAGGTCGCCTCTACTTCCTCTCGCCGGTGCACGCGCACTGATGGAAAAACTTGGGTTCTATCCGCAGATGGCGCAGATGACGCAGATGAACCGGCGGAAGCGCGCGGATTCGATCAAGGCGAAAGCTCACATCGCGGATTCGAGGCTGGGAGGTTTCCAGCCTCTTGGCATCTGCGCAATCGGCGCCATCTGCGGATCAATGAACTGCCGATTCTAGGATGAACTGCCGATTTTAGAGGGGAATCTGTGGATAACGGACGCCCCATCCATCGCTGAAATCGGTGGTCAGGATGTGCGCTCGGCCTGAAGCATCCGCCAGACCCGGAGCGCCTCAGTGACGCCCCACGCCTGGGCGTCGCAGCCGCGGTGGGTGTGCGGGAAGTCACCGTCGATGACCTCCGGCACCTGGCCGAGACACCCCTGTCCCAGCAGTTCGGCCATGGACGACAGGTAAGCCCTGGCTGAAGCCCGGGCCGGGGCGCTTCCCGGGTAGGCCTTGGCAAGGGCTTCACAGAAGGTGGGAAACGTCCACGTCCAGGCCGTCCCATTGTGGTACGCGGGCTTCCGGCGGGTATCCTCGTCGCCCTCATACCTGGGCCAGTACGGCCAGTCGGGATTGTTGAGCAGCTGGCCGTTGCTGCTCCGGACTGGCAGCGGCGGGATGACAGGCAGCGGTGCCAGGGAACGGAGCGCACCCGGGATGACCAGATGCAGTCGGGCAGCCTCGACGATCCGTCGGGCGCGTTCGCCCTCGATGAGGTCCAGCGCGACGGGAACCAGCGTGTTGCTGCGAAGTGCATTCGACGGCGCGGCCGTGCGGGCTGGAACGTCGGGGCCTGCGATCAGGCAATCCGCGAGCCAACCGCAGTCCTCAAGCCAGAAGTAAGTCTCAAAGGACTTGCGGGTCCGGCGCGCGAGGTCGGCCCAGCTCTCGCCGCGTCCATCCCACGGCGCGGCCCCGAGGCGCGCCAGTTGCAGCAACAGCCGGATCCAGAGCGCCTGGATCTCGACCGGGTAACCCTCTCGGGGCGTGCCGGCCGGGTGATTGGTGTCCATCCAGGTGAAGTGGGAGGGACTCCAGACAAGCCCGGAGGCGTGATCAACCCGGATCCGGTTCGGAGTGCCAGCCAGATAACCCGAGGCAATCGAACGGAGCACGTCGACAAGCGTGCGGCCCCGGTCATCGATGCGCGTCTGGTACAGGGCCGGTCCGTCGGATCCAAGGCTGGCGGCGAGTTCCTCGCAGACGACGCCAAACCAGAGCGGGGCGTCGGTGGTGTCGCGGTTCGACGCGTCCTCGCCATGGATCGAGTTCGGCAGCGTGCCGTCCTTCTCGAAGCGGGCGAAGGTCACGAGGAGGTCGCGGACTTCGTCCAGCATTCCCGCGGCGATCAGGCCCCGGGCAGCGATCAGGGAATCGCGGCCCCAATCCAGGAACCATGGATAACCTGCGATGACCGTCCGGGTATCGTCGCGCCGGACCACGAAGGCCTGGGTTGCGAGGACGAGTTGCCGACCGAACGGATCACCGGCCGGGATGCCGGCGCGCGATTGGGCCGCGTCATTCCGTGCGAGGCGTGACGTGACGAACGAGGCGACCGTCGCGGCGTCAGGCGGTTCGGCATCGGCACTGGCGGCCAGGGCCGCGGAGGCCCCGGGTGCAAGGGGGATGCTGAACCAACCCGGCGACCACGCATCTCCGGACCCGGTCATGCCCCGGGTGGACTCCACCGTGTGCGGCAGGTTTTCGCTCCATTCCGGCTGCGGTTGGTAGGTGCCCGAATCGGTCCAGGCTCGGAACTGTCGGTCCGTTGCAGGCGCGAAACGGAACCCGTGTGCCCCGTCGAGAGTCCGGGTGCAGGACGCGAAATGGTGATCTGCGCCCCCGTTCCGACGTGTTTCGCAGTGGAAGCTCCGGTCTTCGAGGTCAATCCGGACGATGATGCGGACGTCGGCCTCCGCCGGAAGCGCCCGTCCGTACGCCGGGTTCCCGTTGGAGCGGGTGAACTGGAGGACAAGGGTGTTGCGGTCCTGGAGGAGGTCGGCCAGCAGGCGGATCTCAACGGACCGTCCATCACCCGCGTTCGCCACGAACCGCCAGTGCGCCGGGGGGCCGGGCTCGAAGTCGACGAGGTTGTCGATGTTCAGCGGGGAGATGAATCCGTCGGCATTGATCCAGGCCCGGACGCGCTTGGCGAAGACATGCCGGTCGACGGGCACTCGTGGATGGAGGTTGGCGCCGAGAAGGCAGTCGTACTTGGAGGTGATCCGCCCGAGGTCGACCCCAAGGCGTGCCATTCCTCCCAGTCCGTTGGTGAGCAGGACAAGGGGGCCGTGGAAGGTGGCACGCTCGGATTCGCATCGCACCAGAGGTTCGGCACCCAGGTAGAGGAGTTGTCCGCTGAAGCTGGCGCCGGTTGAGCCGTTCACCTCGACGAGCAGCGCAGCCTCCTCCCGGACGTGGCGTGGGGGCAGGGCGGCGATGTGGCGCCCGCCAGCCGGAATGGATTCGGCAACGCACCATGTGCCGGAATCGCGGGGAACCAGCCTCACCCGGAATGGGGCCGGGTGCTCGACCAGCAACCAGTGCCCCGGAGGAATCGGCACCGAGCGCCGGGTGTCCGCCTCCAGCCAGCGGACGACCGACGGAAATCCGCCATGGTCGGGCACGGTGCGGGCAAGGAACGCGACCGGATCCTGATCCACCAGCCGCGCGAGCGTTTGCCAATCCTCCGACGGGACGATCGGGGTGCTGGACGCGGTGTTGAGTACCATCAGTCCCCAGTCGGCGCGGGCGCGGGCATTGCGATATCCGCTTCCGGCGAGGCTTCGGGCGGCAGGAACGGGAGAGAGGCAGTGGACCGCGCCGGGCGAGAGGTGGATTTCAACCTGACCGGGTCGCTCGACGATGGCCGCGAGCCGTGGGCACTCCGGTTCGACCAGGTCGAACGTGGGGCTTCCGAGCTCGTGCCAGACTGCCTCAGGGAGCACGAGTGTGTGTGGTTGGTCGAACTCGGCGTTGACCAGGACGAGGCAGGTGTCGGCGCCGTCGGCGGAATCCCGACGCAAGGCCACCACGGGAGAACCCGACGGATCGACCCGGGTGAGGCGCGCGCCGTCGAAGAAGCACGGGTGCGACGACAGCAGGTTGGAGAGGTGCGCGAGTTCGTTGATGATGTGATCGGGGTTCCCCCAATGCAGGCCGCGCGAGGAATGGACGTTGAGTTGCTCCGTGGCACACCACTCGACGCCATTGGTGTAACCGAAACCGCCAACCACGCTGGTCAACGCGCACAGGCGATTGCGGTAGAGCGACCACCGCCTGCCCTCCGGGGTCAGTGGGGCGTGCGGGCTCGCACCGCGGGCGGCGAGGCGGGTGTTGTCGTGGGTCTCGCTGTAGTGGACGAGGGTGCCGTGCTCATGCGACGTGCGGGTGGCGTACTGGAGGTAACCGCCAAGTGCTCCGGGACCCGCGTTCTGGAAGAGCTCGCTGTAGGCCCATTGCATGCCGCCTTCGGCGAGCAACGCGTTCGTGGTTTCCCAGGGGCCCCCCAGCCCTTCCAGAAGGAATACCGTGTCCGGGAATTCCTGCCGCACCCGGGCCGTGATGAACTGCCAGACGTGGACGGGCACCTTGTATCCAGCGTCGCATCGGAACGCGTCGACCCCGCGTCGGCACCAGGTCAGGAACACCTTCGCGAGATAGTCCCAGAGGGGAACGTGCCGTTGGTCGAACTCCACGAGGTCTTCCCAGACCACGTCCCAGGCACCCGGGCTGTGGAATCGGCCGTCAGGATGACGGATGAACCATTCCGGGTGATCGTTCCACTCGCGGCTGCCCCAACCGGTGTGGTTGATGACGAGGTCCAGCATCAGGCGCCCTTGTCGCGCATGGACGGCACGGGCCAGTTCGATGAACTGGTCCACGCCGGTCGTGCGCTGATCGAACTCGACCAGCGCCGGGTCGATCGCCGTGAGGTCCTGGAGCGCGTAGGGGGATCCGAACCGGCCGAACCGGGCAAAGGTGGTCGGAGCCGGGCTGACTGGGAGCAGGTGCAGGATGCGACAGCCGAGCCGGTCGAAGATGTGGGGAAGCTCCTGGATCAGGCCGCGCAACGTTCCGCTAGGGGGAATCACCGTCCAACCTGCGCCATCCAGGGTCTTCAGGTCCGGGGTCGAGTGCACAGGTGCAGTGGACTCCCGGTCCTTGGACCAGGCGCCGAACATCCGCGGGAATGCGCAGTAGATGATGTTCGCGGTGCGGGTCCACGAGGGATGGACCGAGATGCCCGCATCCGCGCCCTGCGGCCAGTGCTGGTTGCCGTTGGGATCGATCGCGAAGGCCTTGGCCCGGAAGAACCCGACTTCCGTCAGCGGGAGTTCGATGCGTGCCGTCGAGCCATCGACCGTCATCGGCAGGTCGCGCCAGGAGGCACCGGCGAGTGGGATCTTCTCAAAATGGGATCGGACCACCTCTTCGCGGAGACGGTGGGCGCGGCCAATGTTGGTCCGCAAGCGCGCCTGCCACCCCGGCGGGATCGATTGCAGGGTGAACGCGATTCGGTCTCCGGCGTGGTGGACGATGCGGGCGCCGGTTCCGGGGGTCATTTGGAGGTCAGCCATGATGCCTCGTGCAGAGGCTTGAGGTTGACTCGACTCCGGTCACGACGGCAATGCCCGGCGCAGAGGATATCGCGTCCCGGACCGTGTACGAGTACCGCCCTTCGGGCTGAGTAGGAGTACGAGTACGAGTACGACGGAGGCAGCCGTTCTCATCCCGGAGGAATGGGAGCCAATACGGGGTCGCGAAGCGCACCCCGGGTTTGGAAGTCGAAGAAAATCCAACCCCGGAGGGGTTGCAGGAGCAGGTCAAACCCCTGAAGCGGCAAGACCCATACCAAGTGGGGCGAGTGTCCCCACGAGCCGGGCCATGCTGCATCCAATTCCCGGTCGTACGCTCCGAAGCGTCCCCAACCCGCCCTAGCTCGACGAACCGCTGAGCTTGAGGAAGGCGAGGGCCAGAAGACCCAGGGTCACGACACCCAGAAGGATGCCGACGCCAATGAAGATCTTGTTGACCTTGTTGTTCTTCTTCCCGAAGCCCGCCTCCTTGGTCATCACCATCGTGCTGCCCTCGCCGATGCGGACGGTCTGGCGGGGTTGCTCGGACTGCTTCTTGCCAGTCTCGTAGCGAAGTTCGACCTGGCCGAGCCGGAGGATCTGGCCCGGCTTGAGGGTCCCCTCCTTCTCGGGAGCGAGCTGTACCTCGTTGAGGAATGTGCCGTTGGTGGAGCCCAGATCCTTGACGATCAGATCGTCGCCCTTGAGCCACACCTCGCAGTGGTGACTCGAGACGGACGGTTCCGGGAGGGTGAACTGGTTATCATCGACGCGCCCGAGGGATGTCTTCGCGGTCGCGAGATCCAGGGTACGACCGGTAAAACCTTCGGTGAGGACAACCAGCTTAGCCATAGCGTGCGTGCAGCCCAGTAAAGCGGGCGGAATGAATGAGGGTCAATCGCGGAAATCAGCCGTGACGCAGGATTAGCTCACGGAATTCGTCGAACAGCGGCGTGCTGTCGTGCGGTCCCGGCGATGCTTCGGGATGGTATTGGACACAGAAAACAGGTTTGGAACGGTGACGCAGACCCTCGACGGTCTGGTCGTTCAGGTTGATCCGGTTGACGGCCACATTGGACGGCAAAGAGGCCGGATCGACCGCGAAACCGTGGTTTTGCGACGTGATTTCCACGCGGCCGGATTCGAGATCCTTGACCGGTTGGTTGCCGCCGCGGTGGCCGAACTTCAGCTTGAAGGTTTTCCCGCCGAGCGCCTGGCCCAGGATCTGATGACCCAGGCAGATGCCAAAGATCGGAATTCCCGAATCCACCAAAGAGGTTACCTCCCGCACGATGCCACCCAAGGCCGCCGGGTCGCCCGGACCGTTCGATAGGAAGATTCCGGCAGGCTTGTACGCCAGAACATCGGCCGCCTTGGTGTGCGCGGGAACGACCTGAACCCGGAATCCCTTCTGACGAAGCCGGCGCAGGATGTTGTACTTGATGCCGAAGTCGTACGCGACAATCGGGATGTCCGCGGGGGGCAGGGGCTGACGGGCTGCCCGGGGGAAGGGATGGGGAACGCTGCCCTGGACCAACCGGAACGCCGGGCTCAGGGAATCATCGGCATCCCAGGCGAACGGGGCGGGGTGGGTGACCTCGGAGACGTAGTCGCGGCCTTCCATGCTGCCCCACGAACGGGCGCGCGCCACCGCCTCGGCGTCGGTGATGTCTTCGGTCGAGAGCGTGCCCGGCATGGCCCCTTGCACCCGGAGTCGGCGTACCAGTGCCCGCGTATCGATGCCGGTGATCCCGGGAATGCCGTTGTCGACCAGGTAGCTCGCGAGATCCTGATCCGCGCGCCAGTTCGACACGATCGGCGAAAGCTCGCGCACCACGAGACCGGAGGCATGGGGCCGCCACGATTCGACATCGACGGTGTTCACACCGTAGTTCCCGATCTGGGGATACGTCATCGTGACGATCTGCCCACGGTAGGATGGATCGGTCAGGATCTCCTGATAACCCGTCATCGACGTGTTGAAGCACACCTCGCCAACGGAGGTGGCCCGGGCACCGAAGGCGGTGCCGTGAAAAATGGTTCCGTCAGCTAGGGCGAGAACGGCGCGTGTACTCATGTCGTCACGTGTGGGGACCAGACCCTGGGGCGGGTAGCCTCCCGAAAGTCAGAACGGCGCGGAGTATGGGCAGCAAGCGCCCGGGGTCAAACGGGGTTTTCGGTTCTCTTGCGGATCGGGGGCCTTCCAGCAGGCCTCGAAACCCGGATGGGGCGAGACTCGTCGAGCCGCTTCTTGTCTTTCGTCCCCTCGTACTCGTACTCGTACTCGTACTCGTGCTCAGCCCGAAGGGCGGTACTCGTACTCGACCCGAAACTGCCGCCGAGCGGTCTCAACTCGGCCATCGGCTCGTGGGGACACTCGCCCCACCGGCGTGTCGCAGGCCACTTCTGCATGCGTGACGCCCGGAGCGGCGACGTTGCAGGCTCCGGACATGGACGATTTGCCCCGCACGCGGAGCTGCTTTGTCTGCGGTACGGAGAACCCGCTTGGCCTCGGAATCGGCGTCTGCACGAACCGATCGCGGGTCGAGACCCGGTTCCAGTTCCGGCCGGAACACACAGGGTTGGCCGCGACCGTCCACGGCGGACTGCTCTCCACGGTCCTCGACGAACTGATGGCGTGGGCGTGCGGCGTCGCGACCCGGCGGTTGGCCTACTGCGCCGAGCTCAACGTGCGTTTCGTCCGGCCAGTCGCGCCCGGAAGCGAAGTGGTAGGGTGCGGCGAACTCGTCGAGAACCGCCGCGGACGCCTGTTCCTCGCCCGGGCAGAGTTGAGGGACGCCTCGGGCTCGGTCCTCGCCGAGGCCACCGGCAAGTTCATCCCCGTTCCCGGTGAACTTCAGGACCGCGTTCTGGCGGATTTCACGTCGGATCCAGCCGCCTGGCTGGATCGCTGTGGGGTAGTTCGGCCTTCGGGATCGACGTGAAGGACGCCGGCCGCTCAATGGCCACCGCCAGGCGCCGGAGATACTCGGATCGGGGGATCTCGAAAGCGCCCAGCGATCGGGTGGTCTCGGTCAGCATCTGGGTGTCAAACAACGTGTAACCCCGGACGCGAAGGTGCTCCATGAGGTGGACGACGGCGACCTTCGACGCGTCGGATACATGGTGGAACATCGATTCGCCCGCGAAGAACGACCCGATCGACACCCCGTAGATTCCCCCAGCCAGCTGGTTTCCCTGCCAGCATTCGAGACTGTGGGCCCATCCCGCCGCATGCAGCCGTTCGTAGGCGTCGATGATCGAAGGCGTGATCCAGGTGGAGTCTCCTTCCCGCGGCACCGAGGCACAGGCCCGGATCACGCCGCTGAAGCAACGGTTGACCGTGATGGCGAAGGGCGCCCGGCGAAGCGTCCGACGCAGGCTCCGTCCGACGTGGATTCGGTCGAGCTCGAAGATCGCCCGCGGATCCGGCGACCACCAGGTGATCGGGGCCGCGCTCCAGGGAAAGATCCCGCGTCGGTACGCGAGGAGCAGACGTTCCACCGAAAGGTCCCCGCCCAGGGCCACCAACCCCTGCGTGGGCGCCGCATCCGCCGGCGGGAACTCAAGCGCCGGACCAAGGATTGGAATGACCGGGGCGGGCACGGAAGTCAGGCGTTGGGGTTGTCTCCGGAAAGTGAATCCACCCACCACGCGATGTACGCGTTGGCGATCTCCTTCGCCTGCTGGAGTGTTTCGATCTCCGGGCTGATCGCCGGCTGGAAGGGGGCATTCTCATCCGGACAGCCCAAGGCTTCCCAGAACGCCATCTTGGCGTGGTTGAGCGCCTGGAGCATCGTTTCAGCCTCGGCCTCCGTAAGCGTCAGCCCAAAACCGCCCTTGCCCGCCACGCAGCGTGCCGGGTCCTCCAGCCATCCCAACGCGCTCTCCCGACTGTCCTGCTGCTGTTGGAGCGCCGACTCCCTCAGCATTTCATCCGAATCCGCCGGGACGAACCCGATCGGCCCCCGCGTGAACCGGGGCGGACGACGCCGCAGCTGCGAACCCAGCCGGAGGATCCCGCGGAGGCTGTTGCGATCCCGGGCGCGGAGTTGAAAGACGAGCCTGCCGGGCTCTCGGACGAGGAGCTTCATGCATCATCCCGCTCGACCGTGGCCTGCAGCGAATAGGCGTGCAGCTGGTGCACGTGGGCTTCGGCTTCCTCGAAGGTCTCCCGGGCCAGCACCGACTTGCCTTTCTCGTGGACCTCCAGCATGTGGCGCTCGGCCTTCTTGCGATCCCAGCCGAACACGACCTGGAACACATGGGTGACGTAGTTCATCAGGTTGACGGGATCGTCCCAGCAGATCACGAGGTAGCCCGGCGCCCGCGCCTCGCGCGTTTCACTGCGCGGCGTCACCACCGGCGCCGGCACGGTCATTGGAGTGTCCGGATTGGCCACGAGCCGATGCTAGACGAACCGTCGCGCGGAGGCAAAGGGGCGGGGAGTGGGAAGTTTTCTGATTCAAGTCCCATGTCTCCGTAGGCCGCGTGCCCTCACGCGGCGCCTCACCCTGGCCAAGGGTGTAGGCCGCGTGCCCCCACGCGGCGGATCTCACGTCATCGCCGGGTGGGGTCACCCGGCCTACAGTCGGATGGATCGTACGCTGCGTGAGGAGGCAGAGGTTCGGGTGGCCGCCGACGTCAGGAGGCGGGTAATTGGGGGCTGGCGGCTTACTCCCCCCAGCCTCGCCCAACGGTTGGGTTCTCCGTAACCTCGGCTCCGGTAGGGGTCAGGACTGGGGTGTATGGAACTGCCTGAGAACGAAAGAAGGTGTCCCGGATGCCAGCGACCGCTGGAGCCCGGTCGCGCCCGGGGCCTCTGCGCCCGCTGCCTTCTGGTCCGGGCGGCGTTTGCGACCGAATCCGGGGACTCACGCCCCACCGCAGCCCTGCCGGATCTGGCCGATGTCGCCTCGGCCTTCCCCCAACTCGAGATCCTCGAGCTGATCGGGCGCGGCGGGATGGGAGTCGTCTACCGGGCGCGACAGAAGTCGTTGAACCGGCCGGTGGCGCTCAAGCTCCTCGCGCCCGAACGGGTGACCGATCCGGCCTTCGCTGAACGGTTCCGCCGCGAAGCCCAGGCCCTGGCCCAGCTGAGCCACCCGAACATCGTCACCATCCACGACTTCGGCGTAGCCGAGGGGCCTTCGGGCTCCCGGACGGCCCCGTTCTACTTTCTCCTGATGGAGTTCGTCGACGGGGTGAACCTCTGTCAGGCCATGCAGGCCGGCCGTTTCACCCCGGAACAGGCCCTCGCCATCGTGCCACCGGTCTGTCTCGCCCTGCAGTATGCCCACGAACGCGGCATCGTGCATCGGGACATCAAGCCCGAGAACCTGCTCCTCGACCGCAATGGCCACATCAAGATCGCGGACTTCGGGATTGCCCGGATGCTCGGAGCTGAATCGCCGAGCCCCGAAGCACCCAATTCCACCCCGTCGGGAACCGACAAACCCGCTTCACCGTCGGGTTCAGCGACCGTGTTCACCGCCGCCGGCACGCCGCAATACATGGCTCCCGAGCAAAGGCAACCGGGCTGCGCCGATCATCGGGCGGACATCTACTCGCTCGGCGTGGTCCTGTACGAATTGCTGACCGGCGAACTGCCGGCCGCCCGGCTCGAACCGCCGTCGACCAAGGTGGAGATCGACGTCCGGTTGGATGGTGTCGTGCTCCGGGCATTGGCCGTGCAACCGGAACTGCGCTACGCCACCGCTGCGGAGTTCCGGACCCAGGTGACCTCCGTGGCGATGGATGGCAGGGCGCAGTCCGGGCCTTCCGCAGGGCCCGGTGCGGCCACTTCGCGGACCGCTCCAAACATCCTCCAGACTTCGGCCGGATTCCTGTATCGCCCGGAGGAACTTTCGACGTTTGAAGGACAGTTCTGCGCCTGGCGACGGCGCGGGCAACTGATCCTTGACGACGATCGGCTCACCTATCTGAAAGGCGGAACGTCCTGGGTGATTCCCCTGACGTCCATCCGCGGAGTCAGCGTGGGCGAAATGCCCCGTTCGATGAATCCCGCCGGCCTCGATCTCCTGCAGGTGACCTTCCTGGAAGCGGGTGCCGAACGATGCGTGGTGATCCTGCCAGCCCCAGGCTGGTTTGCATGGCCATGGACTTGGAATGCCGGCGTGGCCGAGTGGGCTGCGGCGCTCCGCAAGGCAGTCCTGGATCGCACGGGCCGCGCGCCATCGGAGCCACCGCCCGTGGAATTGGCGCACAAGGGGAAGTGGTCGTGGGCCGTCTTCCTCTTCCCGCTGATCCTCGCCATGCCCGGCATGGGGA
This sequence comes from Limisphaerales bacterium, assembly GCA_965284395.1. Lineage (GTDB taxonomy): Bacteria > Verrucomicrobiota > Verrucomicrobiia > Limisphaerales > UBA9464 > UBA6176. Next base: position 5,387,498 of record OZ260084.1, read on the forward strand.
TCTTCCTGACGATGGTTTTCCAACGGAATCCGCCCCGAGCCGACAACTCGTTCCTGTTCATCCTGCTGCTCGTGGCCATTCCCCTCGGCACCTATGCCGGGACCTTGGGATTCTTCCAGTGGTTCCGCCGTCGGCGGCCGGGCGGGAACAACGGGCGGCAATGGATGCTCGTTGGACTTCTCGTTTTCACCGCCCTCGTCCTGGCGGGGATCTGGCTTGCCGCACGTCCCCTCACCAGTTCCCCAAGGCTGGCGGACCCGCTCGAACAACCCTCCGTGTCCCTCCGGGTCGAGCCCGTGCAGGTGGATGGCAACGTGCTCGTCGTGAATCTGGGGACCGACGTCGAAGTATCCCCCGCCGTGCTTCGGGTCGGGCTGTCCGGGCCATCGCTGTCCTCGGAGGTTCTCGCCGACCTCGACCAGCGCAAGGCCAACTTGCCGGCGGCCCGCATCCACTCCGGAACGCCCGCCGGCAATCGCACGTGGCAATGGCAGGAGCGCGGGTCCAACTGGTGGCAGGTCGGCTTTGTCTTTCCTTCGGCAGCCGCGGCCGCCGAGACGTTCCGCGGCCTGTCGGCGCGGGAGTTCGTCGGGCTTGGCGGCGACACGCAGGAGGTCTTCGATACCATCGGCTCGGACGGGCGCCGGTACGTGGGCACGGTTTCGTTCAGCCGACCGCTGCCGGATTGGGACCACGACGTGGTGGTGGTTCATTCCAAGTCGTTCGTCGCCGACAAGGAGTTCACCACGGAATGGACGCTGTCGGTCGGCGGGCCGTGCCGGGTGGATGCCCAGTTCAGCGACCTCCGCGCTTCGCGGGTGGTGGCCGGGAATCGTGCCCTGCTGGAAGGTCTGTTGGGTGTCCGGATCCGCGAAGTCTCCCCGGGCCGGACGCGCATCTTCGCTCGCTTCCTCGGGCAGACGTTCGAGGAGGAGGTGGACGGCGAATTCGCCGAGATCGCGGCAGCATTTCGGGAAGGTGCGTGCAGTTCTGCCAACGGCCTGGCCGGCGAGGAGTTTCAAGTGTTCGATTGGCGGGGGCGCGCGCTGAAGTTCCGGGTTTCCAATCCGGCATCCGTCCTCCCGTCGCCCGTCGTGGTATCGCCCGAGGTCCGCAGGCCATGAACGCACCCGACCCCAACGCCTTCGTCACGACCCGCTGGACTCAGGTGCTCGCCGCCCGCGGTTCGTCCGAGTCCGCTCGCGTGGCCCTGGCCGACCTGTGTGGCACCTACTACCGCCCGGTCCTCGCCTTCCTGCGCCGGACCGGCACCGGTGCCGAGGAACCCGAAGATGTCGCCCACGCCTTCTTCGCCGGAGTATTGGCCGGCGGCGGGCTCGATGGGGCGGACCGGGGCCGGGGACGATTCCGGTCCTACCTTCTGGGTGCCCTGAAGCACTTCGTCGCGAACCGGCATCGCCGGGCTGCCCGACAGCGTCACGGGGGCACTTCCGAACACGTCCCACTCGATCTCGGCGACGGATCCGGGGAAGCCCTGTTGCCCGATCCCGCGACACCGGAACTCGATGCGCTCTTCGACCGGGAATGGGCGTTCACAGTCGTCGAGGATGCCCTCGCCCGATTGGAACGCGAAGCCGAGCAGTCGGGTACCGTGGCCCAGTTCGCGGTGTTGAAGGCATGGTTGTCGTTCGGGGAGGAACCGGGGTCCCAGGCCGATGCCGCCCGCACCCTCGGCACGAACGAGGGCGCCGTGAAGGTGGCCGTCCACCGCTTGCGCCGCCGCTTCCGCGAACTCGTCCGCGCCACCGTCCGGGAAACCCTCCCCGTCGACGGCTCCGCCGAAGAGGAACTCCAACACCTGATCGCGGCGCTGTCCGGCGGGTGAGGTGTCGGAGGGGAGGGTGAGGTTCTCTCGCAGAGGCGCAGAGGCGCGGAGGAGAGCCCGTCTTCTTGGGAGGCTGGGCCGGCAACGACGTGCGAAGGTGCACCAAGGTTGACGGGAGGTATTCCATGACGATGACCTCGGCGAGCTCCGCGGCTCGACCGTCAGGCAAACCGAGTCGATACGACCGGAGCGTCGTTCCCGTCGCTACCGTCGTTGTGAATTTTCCCAAACCCTTCGCGCCATCGCTGCTTCGCGCGAAACGGACACTGCCCCCGCGTCAAACGGAGCGGCAACGTCCTCGTTGCCCTCCCATGCCTCGTTCCAAGGCGACGAGGACGTCGCTACCCCGTTCCTGTTTAACATACGGGAGCAGTGTCGAGATGCGCCCGCGCGAAACCTCCCCCCGGAATTGTCGTTGACCGTGCCCGCGCCCTCCGGCTTCTAATCAGTTCAGATTCCCTGAACCATATCCGTCCCGGGCAACCCCGTCCCCCATCGACCCATGAAAACGGCATGCATCTCCGCCGCGCGATCCCGGCGATCCCCAGCGATTCCCAAGGCACTCCGGCATCCGCTCCGTTGGGTCGGCCTGCTGCTCGGACTCTGTCTCCCCGGTGTCGCCACGGCCGAGCCCTCTCACCCCACGTTGATTACCCGGATCGACGTCGACGGCAACGGCACCCCAGACTTCGAGTATCGGGGCGGTGAAACCTTCAATCCCAGCTGCTCCCCCTTCAATCCGGGTTTCATTGCCACGGGCTACGGCCTGTTTGCACTCAACGGCAATCAGGTCCTCCGATCCGGCGGCGGCTGTACGCCGCTGATGGCCAGCCTGCCGGTGGGTTCGACGCCTGAGGCGTCACCACCGGGATTCATGAATTGGGGAGCGATGGGAGAACTGCTGGCCCATGAGTTCTCAGGTATCGCCGGTCCCTATTATTTCGGCCCCTTTCACTCGGCCACCAACGGCTATGCCGCGGTCCGATTCTCATCCCCGGCCGGCCTTCACTACGGCTGGATCCAGTTCACCAACGCCGCTCCGGATCAGCCGCCTGCCGTCGCCCGCTTCGCCGCCGAATCGAGGGTGAACACCCCCTTGGAGATTGGCCGGGTGATCGAGGACGCGGGCTCGACGAACTCGAGCCAGATCCGCATTCCCGGTTCGGCGACCGTCCTGGGAAGCGTCACCACGCAAGTCACCACCAACGCCACGTCCGGCGACGTCACCCGCAAGCTCCTGTTGGAGGTCGCCCAGGACCTGACCTGCCTGACCCGACCCGATCCCACTCTCGGACCGGTGCCAGTCGCCCTCGAAGAGCGACGGCTCTTGTCGGCCACCGCGCCCTCGGATGCCTCCTGGACCGATCCCAATACGCCGTTGCTTTTGCTCGACCAGGTGGAACCCACCGGCGGACCGATCCGAGCCTCGGGCCCTCTCGCCGGGCGGCCGGCCGTCCTGCTCGGAATCGGCAACACTTCCGGGGATCGCTGGTGGATCGAGGTGCTGGCCAGCGGGGAGAACCGGTTCGTCGGTCATTCCCATATCAACCAGGGCCCACTCGTGGTCGGCCAGCCTCCGATGAACTCCCAGTCGCCGAGCATCCCCATCGATCTGGACGGTGATCGTCGGATGGACTTCGCGTACCAGCCCGTCGGGCTGGAATCCGGCAGCCCGGAACATTGGCTGCATCCCTTCCGCAATCACCGGATCCTGGCTCCGCTGTACTCGCCGCGCGGAGGCACCACCGCTGGACCGATTCCTCCGCCGGGTTCGTGGTGGACGAATGCACCGGTCATCCTCTGGCGGAGCGCCGGATCACCGGATCGGATCCTGGATGGCACCAACGGCTTTGTCGCCGTGGAGTTCGTCTCGGGCACGGGAACCCGGTACGGATGGATCCAGTTCAACTACTACATCAAGATCCACGGGGTCAGCGGCTGGCAGACCTTCTACTCCTCGTTCTTCGACTTCATCGACTACGGCCTCCACCCGACCGCCAATGAGCCCGTGCTGGTCGGATCCGGTTCCGCCGCCCCCGACCTGACCCTCCAGGGCAACAAGGCCATCCTGTCGTGGAGCCCGCTCCGCTCCCGTTCTTCGCTGGAATGGTCCGGCACGCTGACCTCGAATGCGTGGACGGTCCTGACGACAGGTGACCAAACCAGCTACACGCTCACGCTCCCACGCGGCACCAACCAGGCCTTCTTCCGCCTCCGACCGCCCATCGCCAAGCCCCCGGCGAGTTAGGCCCGCGGCGGAGGAGGGGAGGATGGGCGAGGGTTCACCACAGAGGACACTGGGGGATGGTTCACCAAAGAGGACACAGAGGGCACAGAGTGGACGGGAAATTCCACACCGACGGAAGCGAAGCAGGCGGCGTCGCCATCGTTGATATCGTCGTCGTGAAATGTGGGCGGGAGACGGTTCACGCCGTGACGCGATGACTCGGAAGTGGGCTGGCACGGCGGGAGGGCGGTTTCCCCCTTCGCGTCCTGCCAACGCCAACGGCGTTGAGTCCGTTAGCCCATGGCTGGCCGAGGAACGAGGCCAACCCTGGGTTCGAGCCGATCACGGAACCCAACCGCAACGCGGTTGTGGCCGTGTCCGTTCCTACGAATCCATCGTCCCGACCCGAGGCCCGTACGCGAATCGATTCCGTGCCCTTCTTCGACTGACAAAGGTTCCACCCATGGGCAGGGTGGCGAAGGTTGTGGTCCAAAGTGGAGACGCCCGTCGGGCTCTGAACCTGAGACCGGCAATTCATCTATCCGTAGATGACGCCGATTGCGCAGATGGACAGGGGGAAATGCCCGGATTCGAGCCCGGCACGGGGCTCACCTTGCGGGTGCATGGCGATTGTCAGTGCCGAGTTGGAATTCCGCGAAATCTGCCGGTTTGAAAACCGGCAAAACTCAGGGCTGTGGCGGCGTCTTCTTCAAACAACGGCGCCAGCCCTTCTTCCTTCTTCCATCGGGGCAACACGCGTTCAGCGCCGTATTGGCGGGCTCGTCCCAGGCGCCGAGGCGGGGCGAGAGCGGCGATTCGCGCGAGCAACCGGCATGCCTGAAAAGGGCTGGTTTTCAAACCGGCAGCCGGCGTCGGTGTCCGCGCCGGCACTGACACCAGTGCGCTCGGATCCCGGGACCTGGAGGGGTGCTGGCCTTCGGGATGCGGGGATCTGTGAGGTTGGTTGATGGTTCAATCCGGCGGGACACGACTTTGCTGGCCACAACCGCGTTGCGGTTGGTTGGGGTGCGGGACGGGGACCCTGGGTAGGCCTCGTTCCTCGGCCAACCCTGGGCTAACGGACGCAACGCCGTTGGCGTTGGGGATGGCCTTTGGGGAACGAGAGAAGGCGGCAGCTTTGGAGTGTGGGTTCCCGCGGAGAGTCCGGGACCGTGGTTGCGAAGGGTGTGCGGCTGAGTTCACGTGGGGACGCCGCGGATGGCATTTGGTGGGTGGGGCGGGGTCCCTCCACGGCTGGGCGCTGTCCGCGTGAGGAGTTCGCGGTCGGGAGGGCAAGGCGATCGTTGAGATTCTTTGGGCGTCGGATAGTGTTTTCAACGTCAGGGGGCGTTTGAGTTGGGATGCTCAGCTTTGAGTCTGCTGTGAGGCCCCTCTGATGAGTGTTGCTCAATCAGGTCGGCCGCCGAGGCCACCAGTGGTCGGCGCGTCGGCGCGTCGGCTGCCTGGCTTCGCCCGGGATTGGGCATCCCGGCGTCCGAGGCGGCGGGCGAATGACGTAAGGCAAGAATGAAGATCCGACAGCTCTTGGCATCCACGGACCTGGAGGCGTTCAGGGCGATCATCATTTTTGGCACGGAGCCCAATGCTGCGTTCGTCGATGGCAAGGGATTCGATGAGCATCACATGCAATGTGTCCTTTGATAGGGGGGCATGACGACCAACCTGAGCAGCGGCATCCGCTGGCGTGAGGCCCTCCGAGCCGGCCGGGACTAACAGACAAATCGTGTGCGGGAGTGGAACAAGTGCGGATTGAGGGCCGACGAAGGGCAGTTACATCGGCACGCCTTGCTCTCTGCCCTCCCTCTTCGCGCGAAATCCATTCCGGTCCGGAGGAGCCTCGCGCGAAGTCGCGAAGGGGAGGCTTGGACTGATGTCCTCTCTTTTCATTGCGTCAGCAACGGGTGGAGCAGGGTGGCTCCCCAACGGGCGCTGCTCCCGGGTCCGGCGAGACCAAAGTCGTCGTTTACTGCCGCGGGTGCAGCATGGGGAGATTTTCCGCGAGTGACCATGGAAGCTGTCAGGGCTGGCGCCTTCACGGCCGTGATGCCCTCGTCGGGGCGTCCGCCTTTGAAGGTTTGTTGCTGGCGGCACCCCCCTGGGTGATGCGGTGGTACTGGGCCTGGATGACGGGATGACCGGGCATTTCCTTGTAACAGCGCTCGACGAGTTCGCGGAAGACGCGGCGGCGCGCCGCGGCGGATCCGGGTTCGAGGAAAGGCATCTCGGCGGAGCTGGCGAGGGCTCGCTCGTAGTTCAGCCAGGAGCGGGAAGGAGGCACGATCCGCATCGGGACCTGGGCAAAGATCTCGGCATAGAGGCCGAGGCGGTGTGTGGGGCTGTCGAGGACGGTCTCGGGCCGCGAATTGAATTGCTCTGGCGTCAGCGACACGGCCTCCGCAGCGATCTGCAGTTTCTCCTTCGCGTCAGCGAGCTCCTGGTCGACGGAGCCCGTCCGGTCCGGGAGATCGGCTATGGCAAGTTTCCAGCCTAGGTTGTCGGACTCCAGTTCCGACAGCCGTTTCAGGAAGGCATGGGCGGCACGCAAGGTGTCGTGGCGCTGCACATAGGCGACCTCGCGCTTGAGCCATTCCAGCTCGCGGGACCGGGTCCTGGCCTGGGCGTGTATCCGCGCGAGGGCGCGCGGGGTGTCGCCGGCAAGCTGGGCGAGGTCTGACTCGGCGTCCGGGCCAAAGGTGGTGTCGGAGGGAGCGGCAGCCCGTCGCGCATCGATGATGCGGAGGGCGCGGAGGGCGTCGGCGGGACGGGAAAGCTTGCTTGCGAGTTCTGCGTAGCGTCGGGCGAGCGCGAGATGTTCCGGGTCACCATTGCCGATCCGGTCGGTGAGTTCGCGGGCGGCGAGACGGAGGGTGATCAGGCGGGCCTCGTCGAACTCGGCGCGATCGGGCAGGACGGCGAGCTTGGCAGCGGCCTGGGACGGGAGTTCGTCGATGTCAATGGCCCGGACCTCGACGAAGCGCTGCCAGACGCCGGTTTCCTGCGGGGAAAGGCCGGCGGCGGCCGATGCCTTGGCGAAGGCGGCGGGTTCCAGAGGCCAACTGCCAGCGAGGCGGGCGCGAAGGAACGAGGCCCTGCGCGGGAAGGCCAAGGCGCGGGAGGCTGCGGCATTCGCGTAGTACGTGGGGTCGTCGACGGCTTCCAGGATCGAGCATCGGAGCACGTGGAAGCGCGGGGAGAAGTCCGGGTGCCGGAGGGCGGCATCGCGGGTGGCTCGGACGATGGCGCCTTGGGCGTCCGCGTGCAGTCGGGTGGCGGAGGGGTTTGCGGGGCCGAGTTCGCGCCATTCGAAGTAGAGGCGGACGGCTTCCAGATAGTCGCGCGCGGGGGAGTCCTTGGGATAGAGCGCGGCGATGCGTTGGGCTGCTGCGGTTTCGCCCAGTTGGACATGGGCGAGGGCGGAGATCCACGAACGGTTGCCGGTGCCGGGCGGAGGGACGCCGGCGAGCTGGATCAGTTGGATCGCGGTTCGCCAGAGACTGGCGTCGAGACAGGTACTGGCGAGCGAGGTGTAGTAGGCATGGTGCGACGCGGGGTCAGGTGGGGCTGGTGGAGTGCCGGAAAAGAGGTGCCGGAGGGTGGGAGTGTCCCCGGTTTCGGCTGCTTCCACGGCCCGGGTGAGGAACTCGTTCGCCGGAACGGGGGCCGGGGCGACTGCTTCGGCGGCCCGGAGACCGCAGACAGGGCAGAGCAGCAGGATGGCGAGCGCCCAGACGGCAGGAAGCGCGAGACGGCGAGACACGCCGCGATGGATACCGCTGGGCGAGGGGTGGTCAAGGGTGCGGTGCGGCAAGACGTCGAGCCGCTTGGGAGTTGGAAGTTGTCCGTTTCAAGTTTGAAGCGGCAGCCGGGCCTGAACCTGGAATTCAACCTGAAGCCGGCAGTTCATCTATCCGCAGATGGCGCCGATTGCGCAGATGAAGAGGCAAAAAGGCTCGAACTCGAACCAGTCAGGCGCTCACCCCACGGGTGCAAGGCGATCTCGGTTCAAGCCCCTGCCTATCTGCGGCATCTGCGCCATCTGCGGATACAACCGCTGTTTCTAGGTTCAACTTTGAACCAGGAGCGGGGCTTGAGACTTCACCTCTGGCGGTCCCTTGCGGCTCGTGAGGACGCTCGTCCGACCTCTCGGCGGTGGGATCGACTAGGAACGGTTCGCGATCGATGAGATCGGGCTTGTGGCTGCGGGTGCAGGTTGGTTCCTTCTTCGGGTGATCCCTCCCCGGCTGGAATCGGTTCGTGTGCTTGGTGCGGTCCTCGTGGCTGCAGTGGTGACATCGACGGGTTGCTCACAAGACAAGCCTGAACCTCCTGCCCGTGCCGGTGGGCCGACGAACGTGGTCCAGTTTTCCGGGAGCGAACTGAAGGTGCCCTCGGGCTGGACCGCGGAGAAGGTTCAGGATGGGCTGCTGGTGATGGCGGCGGAGGTCCACGACGGATGGCAGGCGAATCTGTTCCTGGAGGAGAAGGCGGATCCGGACAGTCGTAGCCTGGCGGACTGGCTGGAAGCCGCGCCGGGGACGCTCCGGCAGCAGAAGCAGGGGTTCAACCTCCTGGATCGCTCGGTGCACACGTCGGCAGGGGGGCTCGAGTACGCCCGCCTGGAGTACACCTTCACCTCCAAGGATGTTCCCCTGCGGGAGTGGTACATCGTGGGGAAGCGTGGGAATGGGAAGAAGGTCTTCATCTACGCCAGCGCCGCCGCCGGCCGGTGGGAGCAGGATTCCCCGGTCTTCAAGGGCATCGTGGATTCCCTTCGGTGAACTCGCGCGGCGCCGTTGGGATCGTGGGATGAGGCGGCACTTGGGCTTGGAGCGGTCGCGGTGATCCGGTTGGCTTGCGTGCGTCGGAGGAGGCCACAACCGCGATGCGGTTGGATTGCATCCGGGATGCGGACCCAGGGTTGACCTCGTTCCTCGGCCAACCCTGGGCTAAGAGACGCAACGCCGTTGGCGTTGGGGTGGCCATCGGGGAAGAGGCCACGCCGGGCTGGATCGTTCCACTGGATCCACATCGAATGCAGAGAATCTCGATCCTTCCGAGAAACACCCACAAGCCCCAGATCACCGAAGCAAGAATGGCCAGAATCCAGCCCACGATCATCAGGAGTGCCGCGGCCTTCGGAAGGCGGGTCAGGAAGACAAACCCGACCACACATACGGAACTCACGACCGCCAACCACCGACTCAAGGCCATGAATCGGCTGAAGCTGATCCGGAGGATGGGTGGCTTCAACATGGGCGACGTCGTTGGTGCTCAGGATTGTTCAATGACTTGAGGCTTCGGCGGAGGTTGGCTTGGCTGGCAGGTGATCTACTGCATCAACCCGAGCTTCTTCAGCCGGGAGCGGACACCGCCGGATTGGCGGCCGATCTGTTGGCCGATGGCATCCACGGAAAGCCCTTCGGCGTGAAGACGGCGAAGTTCCGCTTCTTCATCGGGATTCCATGGGCGGTAGGCGTTGGCATGCTCGGTCCGGATTTCGTCAAACGAGTAGGCTGGAGCCGGGGTGGTGGTGGCGCTGGCAGGCGGCTTTGGAGGGGGGAACCGGTTCGCGGGCGGCGGTGTAGGGGTGCGGCCCAAGGCCTCCGCGGCGGCGGCGAAGATGTCATGGTAGGTCCAGGCCAGTTCCTGCACGAGGATTTGTTCGTAGGTGTGCCCCTTGGCGATGGCTTCGAGGATCAATCGGGATTTCTCGCTGATGGGCATGGCAAGGTGTGGTTTCGCAGGATTTCACACCGGGGCGGGGGAGGATGTCGAGCGGGCTCGACGGAAGGGGGCAAGGTGTCGGAAGTCGGCTTTGGGGAGGGCTCGCGCGAAGACGCGAGAGCGCGAAGGTGGGGCGACTGTCTCGGTGGGACTCTCCTATGGGTCCGATCGGCGGAGGGCGTCTGCGCTTGCGGGTTGAATCAGCGCACGACGACGACCCGATAGAATGGGATGATGCCTCACGCCCGCTTCGCTCAAGACGCAAAGACGCCAAGACAGGAGATCCGAGGATTCCCCCTTTGCGTCTTTGCGCCTTTGCGTGAGCCATTCCCCCAAGTGTCATGGCTAGGTCACCGTGGATGCCGTCGATGGAAAGGCAACGGGGTCAGTCCCATACATGCTACATTTCGTGTGGATTTGAGAGATTGGGGTTGGACTGTGCGTCCCCTCCCGACGGTGGAAAGGCAATGGGGTCAGTCCCATACATGCTACATTTCGTGTGGATTTGAGAGATTGGGGTTGGACTGTGCGTCCCCTCCCGACGGGAACGGCATGGGAGTGGCGTGGCATGAACCTTGGGAGTTGGTTTGGGCGGGCGGTTGGCAGGTTTCGTCGACGCGGGGATTTCACAGCGACGGCGGCGATGTTTGGGAGGTCAGGGTGGGGATGTTGCCGAGCCGTTGCGATGCTTGAGCCGTAGGTTCAAGCCGGCTAGCTTTCGGCCGTGAATGCTGGGTCCGCCGCAACGGTGACAGATCGTCGAACCATCTCGCCTGAGGTGATGGAGATGGCCCGGCGTGCCGTGAGGGATTTCCACAGCTGCTTCTGGTGGTGGAACCCGGAGTTCGTTCCTCGGACCGAAGCGGATGTGCGAGAGATCGTGCTGAATCTCCGCAAGGGCGACCACAAAGCATGGAAGCGGGCCCAGGAACTTCATGCATGCCTCTGACCCCCCTCCAGAAGCAGATCCTGCGGGTCCTGGCTGCCAATCGGAGCGAGGAGAGTCACTTTGCGGGTGGTTTGGTCCTCAATGCAGGAGACGATTCTCCGCGTTACAGCCATGATTTCGACATCTTCCACGAAGCTGAAGCTGAGGTGGCGCGCGCCAGCGATCTCGATGTCGACTCCTTGCGCTCCGCCGGCTACGAGGTTCATCAGACCGGGGGCGACTGGAAGAACCCGGTCAGTTTTCGCAAAGCGAAGCTGATTCACGGAGGGGAGGAGCTCGAGATCGACTGGGCGGCGGATTGCGCCTTCCGATTCTTTCCCATCGAGCCTGATCCTGTGTTGGGCTGGCGGCTGCATCTCTTCGATATGGCGACGAACAAGGCGCTGGCGCTTGCTGCCCGGTCCGTCACGCGCGACTACGTGGACATCGTTGAACTCGACCGCGTTTATCCCTTGGAGGCCATCGTGTGGGCCGCATGCGGAAAGGACCAGGGGTTTAGCCCGATGCTGCTTTTGGAGATGATGCGTCGGTTTGCCAGAATCAACCCACGCCAACTTGAGACCATTCAAGCCCGTCAGCTCGATCCCGTCGCACTGAAAAGGGACTGGATCGCGATGTCGGACCGGGCAGACGCGGAGATCACCCGCGTCGCTGACACGATGCCGGGAATTCCCTTGGGGGTCGCGTTTGTGGATGGCAAGGGATTGCCAGGTTGGATCGGGAGGGATTCCACCCTGCAGATTCATCGTCCTACTGTCCGGGGGTGTTGGCCGCGGGTGATTGCGGGACACGCGGAGGACTGACGTGCGGTGAGGTCAGTCCCGTAGAGAGGGCAGCGGGGTCAGAGGGGCGACGGTGTCAGATCTGCGGCGACCCGGATCGAGGCCGAGTCCTTGGATTGTTGTCGGCACCGCACGAGCCGTTCTCACGCGAGCTTCATTCGTTTGTGATGGCAACTCATGACGACCAGCCTCAGCAGCGGCATCTGCTGGCGTCAGACCAGCCGTGCCGGGCGGGACCACCGGGCAAATCGTGTGCGGGAGTGGAGCCGGGACGGATTGCTGGCCGCCTCGGGGAAGGGCGTCCGCAAGCTCTGGAGGCGCGGGCTGACCAATCCGCATATCCAGCGCTCTGGCGCGACTGTCCTCGGGCCATTGTCGTCAGGGTCGGTTCCCTCTGGATTTGTCCCCCTTCGCGCCATCGCGGCTTCGCGCGAACTCCATCCCGCACCGGAGCAGCTTCGCGCGAAGTCGCGAGGCCGCGAAGGGTTTGGCTTGGTCTGATGCCGCATTGAGATCGGGCTTGTGGCTGCGGGTGCAGGTTGGTTCCTTCTTCGGGTGATCCCTCCCCGGCTGGAATCGGTTCGTGTGCTTGGTGCGGTCCTCGTGGCTGCAGTCGTGACATCGACGGGTTGCTCACAAGACAAGCCTGAACCTCCTGCCCGTGCCGGTGGGCCGACGAACGTGGTCCGGTTTTCCGGGAGCGCCCTGAAGGTGCCCTCGGGTTGGACCGCGGAGAAGGTTCAGGATGGGCTGCTGGTGATGGCGGCGGAGGTCCACGACGGATGGCAGGCCAATCTGTTCCTGGAGGAGAAAGCGGATCCGGACAGTCGCAGTCTGGCGGACTGGCTGGAAGCCGTGCCGGGGACGCTCCGGCAGCAGAAGCAGGGGTTCAACCTGCTGGATCGCTCGGTGCATACGTCGGCAGGAGGCCTCGAGTACGCCCGCCTGGAGTACACCTTCACCTCCAAGAACGTTCCCCTGCGGGAGTGGTACATCGTGGGGAAGCGTGGGAATGGGAAGAAGGTCTTCATCTACGCCAGCGCCGCCGTCGGCCGGTGGGAGCAGGATTCCCCGGTCTTCAAGGGCATCGTGGATTCCCTTCGATGAGCCCACGCAGAGCGGATGTGATCGCGGGATGAGGCGAGACTTAGGCGTGCACAGGTCGCGGTGATCCGGTTGGTTAGCGTGCGTCTGAGAAGGCCACAACCGCGATGCGGTTGGATTGAATCCGGGATGCGGACCCAGGGTTGGCCTCGTTCCTCGGCCAACCCTGGGCTAGGAGACGCAACGCCGTTGGCGTTGGGGTGGCCATCGGGGAAGGAGCCAGGGCGGGACATTGGAAAGTGGGTTCACGCGGAGGCGCGGAGACGCGGAGAGTGGGTGGTGGCGGACAGGCATGAAGTCCTCCGCGTCTCGGCGTTCTCTGCGGGGGGATTTTGGGTTCGGGATGTGGGGATGGGGATCGAGTACGAGTAGCGCCCTGCGGGCTGAGTACGCGTACGAGTACGAGGGGAGGGCGCCGCAAGGCGGGGCGATAAGAAGGCGCGGAGTCCGTTGGGCTTCCCTCGCGCGGAGCGACTGGAGTGCGTACTCGTACTCCTACTCGTACTCGGGCCGATGATGATGTGGACGGGATAAGATGAAGCCGCGGTGGATCGAGTACGAGTACCGCCCTGCGGGCTGAGCAGGAGTGGGGGCAATGGGGTCGGTCCCATATTATCTACATTTGGCGCTGGGACGCGCGGGGAAGGCCTCCGACCGGTGTCCGGTCACCTGCGTCGCTTGTGGCAGCCTTGCTCTTCCCGTCGCGGACTTAAGGCGAGGGGAGGGGATGGGCGTGGAACTGGAGGGCGGCGAGGTGGCGGTAGACGCCGCCTTCGATGGCGTTGAGTTCGGCGTGGGTTCCGGACTCGACGATGCGGCCCTGGTCGACGACGAGGATGCGGTCGGCGTTGCGGACGGTGGCGAGGCGGTGGGCGATGATGAAGGAGGTGCGGCCCTGCATGAGGGTTTCGAGGGCCTGCTGGATGAGGCGTTCACTCTCTGAATCCAGCGAACTGGTGGCCTCGTCGAGGATGAGGATGGCCGGGTTGCGCAGGATGGCCCGGGCGATGGCGATGCGCTGGCGCTGTCCGCCGGAGAGTTGGATCCCGCGGTCGCCGACGGTGGTCTGGTATCCTTCGGGGAAAGCGTGGATGAAGGCGTGGGCGTTGGCGAGGCGGGCAGCCTGTTCGATCTCGGCCAAGGAGGCACCGGGTCGACCGTAGGCGATGTTGTCGGCGATCGAGCCGCCGAACAGGAGGACCTCCTGGGGGACGAGGGATAGTTGGTTGCGGAGGTCGGTGAGCGGGTAGTCGCGGGCGTCGCGGCCGTCGATGAGGATACGGCCTCGGGTGGGATCGTGGAGACGGAGGAGGAGGGAGAGCAGCGTCGACTTGCCGGCGCCGCTGGGACCGACGATGGCGATCTTCTGGCCGGGTTGGGCGTGGAGTTGGATTCCTTGCAGGACCTCGACGCCTGGGCGGGCGGGGTAGGCGAAGTGGACGTCCTCGAAGGACACCTCGCCCCGGAGTCGGGTGAGGGTGGATGCGGGTTGGGTGGCGAGGGTGGCTTCGACCTCGGGGTTTTCGCGGAGGAGTTCGCGGACGCGCTGGGTAGAACCCACGGCCTTCTGGATCTGGCTGTAGAGGTCGGCGAACTGCCCCATGGCTCCGGCCACGAAGGTCGTGTAGAGGATGAATCGGGTGAGTTCGCCGAAGGAGATCTCGCCGGCCTGGAGCAGGCGTGCGCCGCTCCAGAGGACGAGGACGATCGAGCCGAAGAGGGCGAAGACGATGAACGAGACGAAGGAGGCACGCAGGCGGGCGCTGCGGAGGGTGGCTTCGAGGAAACCGAGGAGGCCGGAGTGGTAGCGTCGGAGCTCGTAGGATTCGTTGGCGAAGGCCTTCACGTTGACGATGCCCTGAAGGGTTTCCTCGACGATGGTGGGGGCAATGGGGTCGGTCCCATATTATCTACATTTGGCGCTGGGTCGCGCGGGGAAGGCCTCCGACCGGTGTCCGGTCACCTGCGTCGCTTGTGGCAGCCTTGCTCTTCCCGTCGCGGACTTAAGGCGAGGGGAGGGGATGGGCGTGGAACTGGAGGGCGGCGAGGTGGCGGTAGACGCCGCCTTCGATGGCGTTGAGTTCGGCGTGGGTTCCGGACTCGACGATGCGGCCCTGGTCGACGACGAGGATGCGGTCGGCGTTGCGGACGGTGGCGAGGCGGTGGGCGATGATGAAGGAGGTGCGGCCCTGCATGAGGGTTTCGAGGGCCTGCTGGATGAGGCGTTCACTCTCTGAATCCAGCGAACTGGTGGCCTCGTCGAGGATGAGGATGGCCGGGTTGCGCAGGATGGCCCGGGCGATGGCGATGCGCTGGCGCTGTCCGCCGGAGAGTTGGATCCCGCGGTCGCCGACGGTGGTCTGGTATCCTTCGGGGAAAGCGTGGATGAAGGCGTGGGCGTTGGCGAGGCGGGCAGCCTGTTCGATCTCGGCCAAGGAGGCACCGGGTCGACCGTAGGCGATGTTGTCGGCGATCGAGCCGCCGAACAGGAGGACCTCCTGGGGGACGAGGGATAGTTGGTTGCGGAGGTCGGTGAGCGGGTAGTCGCGGGCGTCGCGGCCGTCGATGAGGATACGGCCTCGGGTGGGATCGTGGAGACGGAGGAGGAGGGAGAGCAGCGTCGACTTGCCGGCGCCGCTGGGACCGACGATGGCGATCTTCTGGCCGGGTTGGGCGTGGAGTTGGATTCCTTGCAGGACCTCGACGCCTGGGCGGGCGGGGTAGGCGAAGTGGACGTCCTCGAAGGACACCTCGCCCCGGAGTCGGGCGAGGGTGGATGCGGGTGGCGGGGTGAGCGTGGCTTCAACCTCGGGGTTTTCGCGGAGGAGTTCGCGGACGCGCTGGGTAGAACCCACGGCCTTCTGAATCTGGCTGTAGAGGTCGGCGAACTGCCCCATGGCTCCGGCCACGAAGGTCGTATAGAGGATGAAGCGGGTAAGTTCGCCGAAGGAGATCTCGCCGGCTTGAAGGAGTCGTGCGCCGCTCCACAGGACGAGGACGATGGAACCGAAGAGGGCGAAGACGATGAACGAGACGAAGGAGGCACGCAGGCGGGCGCTGCGGAGGGTGGCTTCGAGGAAACCGAGGAGGCCGGAGTGGTAGCGTCGGAGCTCGTAGGATTCGTTGGCGAAGGCCTTCACGTTGACGATGCCCTGGAGGGTTTCCTCGACGATGGTGGCGGTCTCGGCGAGACGATCCTGGGCTTCGCGGGCGAGGCGGCGGGTGCGGCGTCCGAAGAGGACGGCGACCAGGGTCAGGATGGGGAGGCTGGCGAGCATGATGCCGGTCAGCTTCAGGGAGGTGATTCCGATGAGCACGATGCCACCGGCGAGGAGCGTCATCTGACGGAGGAACTGGGGGAGTAGGGCGATGAGCGTGTCCTCGATCTGGACGAGGTCGGCGGAGAGTCGGCTGGCGAGTTCGCCGACGCGGCGGTTCCCGAAGAACGCCATCGGGAGCGAGATCAGGCGGGCATAGACATCGCGTCGCAGGTCGACGATGGCGCATTGTCCGACGGTGGCGAAGGACAGGGAATGGAAGAAGAGGAAGCCGGCCTGTACGGCGAGGATGCCGACGAGGAGGAGGGCGGTGCCATTGACGCTGGCGCCGGGGCGGTTGGCGGCGTCGATGAGCGAACCCGCGAGGTAGGGGAAGGCGAGGCTGAGCAGGTTCGAGCTGAAGAGGGAGAAGAGGGCCAGGACGAAGCGAAGGCGGTAGGGACGGAGGTAGCGGAGGAGTTCGAGGACCTGGGAAAGGGATTCGCGGTCGAGCCGGGCCTTGGGGAGGTCGATACCGGCCTGATCATTCCGCGAGTGGCGCGCCATGCCGCAGACTAGGACGGGAAAGGCCGGATGTCAGCCCAGCGCGAGTCGGGCGGCATCGACGTCGAGTCGGATCTGGGCCTGGAGTGCGTCGAGCGACGGGAACTTCTGTTCCGGCCGGAGTTGCTGGACGAACTCCACCTCGACCTCGGAGCCGTAGAGGTCGCCGCTGAAGTCGAGGAGGTGGACTTCGAGGCGGGGAACGGTACCGCCGGCGTCGACGGTGGGGCGGAGGCCGAGGTTGAGGACGGCGAGGTGATCGGAGTCGCCGAGCCGGACGCGGGCGGCGTAGACGCCGTTGGGAGGGAGTTCGAGGTTGGGGACGTCGATGTTGGCAGTCGGGAAGCCCAGGGAGCGACCAAGTTGGCGGCCGTGCGTGACGGTGCCGGCCAAGGCGTATGGGCGGCCGAGGAGCTCGGCGACGTCGGCGAGGTTGCCCTCGCGGAGGGCGGCTCGGATGCGGGTGGAGGAGACGCGTTCGTCGCCGACGTGGATGGCGGCGGCCTCGTGGGTGACAAAGTGGAGTTCGCGTCCGAGATCGCGCAGGAGGGTGACGTTGCCGGAGCGGCGGTGGCCGAACTGGAACCCGTTGCCGACGGTTACCGAGCGCAGGCGGCCGAAGCCGGACGCGAGCTGGCGGATGAAGCGATCGCCGTCGATCTGGGCCAATTCCCGGGTGAAGTGGATGGGAAGGATGGCGTCGACGCCGAGGGTGCCGAGGGCGCGGAGACGCTGGGGTACCGACTGGAGCAGGCGTGGGGCGCGGTCGGGGAAGACGACGGCGAGCGGGTGGGGATCGAAGGTCACGACCACCGAACGCGCGCCAAGGGCCCGGGCGTCAAGGACGGCATGACGGACGACGTGCTGGTGACCCAGATGAACGCCATCGAACATCCCCAGCGCGAGGCATACGCCTGCGCTGGGGCGTCCGAGATCGGCTGGATCACCGAGGAGACGCATGCGGCCGGGGCTACTCGTACTGCTTGAGCTTGAGGAACGGGATGACGTTCCGGGTGAGGTCGGCCTCGTCCCACTTGAGGATGTCTTCGAGGCGGTGGGCGTCTGCGACGTCGAACTTGCCGGAGGCAAGGCGACGGAGCGTGAGGAGATGCGCGCCGCAGCCGACCTTCTGACCGACCTCATGGGCGACGGTGCGGACGTAGGTGCCCTTGGTGCAGGCGATGCGGAAATGGGCGACGGGTTCCTCGTAGGAGGTGAACCGGAAGCTGTAGATGTGGATGAAGCGGGGCTGCCGTTCGACCTCCTGGCCCTTGCGGGCGAGCTTGTAGAGGGGGACGCCCTTGATCTTCACGGCGGAGACCATGGGAGGGGTCTGGTACTGGTCGCCGAGGAACGACGTGGTCTCGGCGTTGAGCTGGTCGAGGGTCATGGGCGGCACGGGGAGCGCGCCGGTGATCTCGCCATCGGTGTCGTAGGAGTCGGTGGCCTCGCCGAACTTCACGTCGCCCTCGTAGACCTTGTCGGCGGCCATGAACTTCTCCGAGAGGCGGGTGGCCTGGCCGAGGACGAGGACAAGCAGGCCAGTGGCGTTGGGATCGAGGGTGCCGCAGTGGCCGACCTTCTTGAGTTGGAAGTGGCGGCGAACGCGGTCCACGACGTCGTGGGAAGTGCAACCGGCGGGCTTGTCGACGACGAGGGCGCCGTCCAATGCGGAGATCTGGAGCATGGTCAGGAAACGGACTGGGACGTGTAAGGAAAGGGATGCGTGAGCGGGGCAAACGCCGGCTCAGCGGGCGTTTGCCTGCGCGAGGGCACGCTTGATGGCGCCGAGGACGCGCCTTTGGACACCCAACGGCTTGCCCTGGACGCGGGCCCCGGCAGCGGCCTTGTGACCGCCACCGCCGAAGGCTTCGGCCAGGGCGGCGACGTTGACGGCCTGGGTCTTGGAACGCCACGAGATGCGGGTGACCTCGTCGTCGAGTTCCTCGAAGACCACCGCGATGACGACGCCGTCGACGGAGCGGATGTGATCGATCAGGCCTTCGGCTTCCTCGGTGGAGGCCCCGGCGCGGGTGTAGTCACGCTTGCGGAGCCAGAAGTAGGCGGTGCGCTCGTCGTGCGTGAGGCGGAAGGTCGTGTAGACGTGGCGGAGCAGCTTAACGCGGGTGAGCGGATAGCTCTGGTAGACCTCCTCGCAGATCCGGCCCAGGTCTGCGCCCCGTTCGACGAGTTCCCCGGCGGTGTGGAGCGTATCGGGGGTCGTGCTCGGGTACTGGAAGCTACCGGTGTCCGTCGAAATGGCGGTGAAGAGGCAGGAGGCGAGCGGACGGGTGATCTTCCAGTTCGCCCAGTTGCAGAGATCGAAGATCAGTTCGCCGGTCGATGGCTCGCGCGGCGACACCCAGTTGAGGTCGGCATACTTCGTGTTCGACGCATGGTGGTCGATGTTGATGAAGAGGCCGCGGTCGCTGATGTGGTCAGCCACCCGGCCGAGGCGGTCGAGGGACGCGCAGTCGGTGGCCACCACGACATCGAAGCGTTGACCCGAAGAGGGTTTTCGGAAACGGCGATCGGGGTCGAGGAAACGGAGCTTCGGCGGGACGGGATCCTGGTTCCAGACGGTGACTTCCTTGCCTGCGGCCTCGAGGGCGAGCGCGAGGCCCAGTTGGGAGCCGATGCAATCGCCGTCAGGGCGGACGTGGCCGACGATGCAAATGGAGCTCGCGTCCTTGAGGGCGGACAGGATGGATTCAACGACCTTGGGAAGGTCCTTCATGGTTCGGGGAAAGGTGGGGACCGGGCGGTCAGGAGGCGGGCGGAGGCGTCTTGGCGGGCGGGGCCGGGGTTTGATGTTCGATCTCCTCGATGACAGCCAGGACGCGGTTGCCGCGCTCGACGGAGTCGTCGAGGACGAAGCGGACGACGGGCGTCCACTTGAGCCGGAGGTGGCTGCCGAGGATCTGCTGGAAGCGGGAGGCCCGGGATTCGAGGCGTTCGGGGGCTGCCTTGCGTTGGGCCGGGGTTCCGACGAAGCCGATGTAGGCCGTTGCGGTCCGGAGGTCGGGGGCGACGATGACGTCGTTGATGGTCAGGAGCCCGGCCTGCTCGATGGGGAAATCCCGGCGGATGATCTCGGACATCTCACGGCGGAGCAGCTCGGACACCCGTTGGAGGCGCCTGCTGGGAGGCTTCGGAGCTTGCATGGCAGTTGGCCCGGCTTCGGGCGGTGATGCGCGGAGCCGGGGCTACGGATTGTGGACGGAGGTCAGGCCAGCTTCTGGGCGACCTTCTCGACGCTGTAGCACTCGATGAAGTCGCCTTCCTGGAAGTCGTCAAAACCCTCGAGGCGGATACCGCACTCAAGGCCGGAGCGCACCTCGTTGACCTCGTCCTGGAAGCGCTTGAGGGTGAGGGACACGCCCTCGTAGATGACGTGGGTGCGGCGGCGGACGCGCATCTTGCCGCGGACGAGGCGGCCATTGCTGACGGCGCAACCGGCGACCCGACCGCCCTTGGAGAGGTCGAAGATCTTCCGGACTTCGGCCTGGCCGATGATGACCTCCTTGAGGAGGGGATCGAGAAGCCCGGACATGGCCTCCTTCACGTGGTCGATCAACTCGTAGATGATCGCGTAGAGCTTGATCTGGACCGCCTCGCGCTTGGCGGTCTCGGCGGCGCTGGAGTCGACCCGGGAATGGAATCCGAGGATGACGGCGTCAGCGGAGGACGCGAGGAGCACGTCGCCCTCGGAGATCGCTCCGACGGCGCTGTGGATGATCTCGAGCTGGACCTTGGAGGTCTCGATCTTGCGGAGGGCCTCGCAGATGGCCTCGACGGAGCCCTGGGTATCGGCCTTGACGATGACCTTGAGGATCTTCGCGGACATCTGGTCGATGTTCGTGAAGATGTCCTCGAGGGTGCGACGGCGGGGGCGGACGCCCTCGAGGTCGGACTTCTTGCGGGCTTCCTCGCGTTCCTCGGCGAGTTCGCGGGCGGCCTTCTCGTTGTCGACGGCGGAGAATTCCGAGCCAGCCTCGGGAACGCCGTTCAGACCGAGGACGCGGACGGCGCAGGACGGACCGGCTTCCTTCAGGCGGAGACCGTCGTCGTTCATCATGGCGCGGACCCGGCCGTGGAACTGGCCGCAGATCACGACATCGCCGACGCGCAGCGTGCCCTTGCGGACGAGGACGGTGGCGACGGGGCCACCGGGTTCGACGCCGGACTCGATGACGTTGCCCTTCGCCTTGCGCTCGTGGTTCGCCTTGAGCTCGAGGAGCTCGGACTGCAGGAGAATGCTCTCGATCAGCTTGTCGACACCCTGCTTGGTGAGCGCGGAACACTCGACATAGAGCGTGTCACCGCCCCAGTCGTCCGGCACGAGGCCCTTGTCCTGGAGTTGCTGCTTCACCCGCATCGGGTTGGCGGCAGGATGATCGCACTTGTTGACGGCGACGATGATGGGGACCTTGGCGGCCTGGGCGTGGGCGAGGGCCTCGAGGGTCTGCGGCATGACGCCGTCGTTGGCAGCCACGACGAGGACGACGATGTCCGTGACGTTGGCACCGCGGGCCCGCATCGCGCTGAAGGCGGCGTGACCTGGGGTGTCGAGGAAGGTGAGCTGCATCACCTCGTCCTTCCGCTCGGGATGCGGGTAGGAGATCGAGTAAGCGCCGATGTGCTGGGTGATGCCGCCGGCCTCGCCAGCAGCGACGTTGGCCTTGCGGATGACGTCGAGGAGGCTGGTCTTGCCGTGGTCGACGTGTCCCATGATGGTGATCACGGGCGGCCGGGTCTTCATCTCCTCCGGCTTGTCCTCCTGATCGAGTTCGACGCGCTGTTCGCGGGGAACGTTGACCACGTGGGCCGCCTTGTCGCGCTTCTCCGTCTCAAAGCGGAAGCCGTTCTTCGCGCAGACCTTGACGGCGACTTCCGGATCGATGGTCTGGGTGACCGTGGCGAAGACGCCCATCTGCATCAGGTCGGCGATCACCTGGAAGGGCTTCCGGCCCATCTTCTCGGCGAGTTCGCGGACGACGATGGGCGGGCGGAGCTGGATCGTCGGGGCGTCGACGTTGAGCTGGGGCTTGGGCGGACCGGCGGGACGCTGGGGTTGGGCAGGACCGCGGTTGTAGCCCTGGTTGCCGGGGCGGTTCTGGCCAAAGCGCTGGTCGGGACGGCCCTGATTCGGACCACCGGGGCGGTTCTGGTTGAAGCCGGGTCGCCCCTGCCCGGGACCGGGAGGCCGGTTCTGACCCTGCTGTTGGGGACCGCCAGGGCGGAACGGCTGGCCTTGGCCGGGAGGGCGGTTCGGCTGCTGTTGCTGTCCCTGTTGATTGCCGGTGGGCTGGGAACCGGTGCCCGGAGCTCCTGGCGCTGCCGGGCCGCCGGGCCGACCATCACGACCCCGGGGATCTGAACCCGGACGGCGGTAGCCAAGCTTGGAGAGATCAATCGACCCGATCTTCTCGCCGAGGCGAGGAGCACCGCCAATCGGCTGGGGCGGGGTTGACCCACCGGAACTGCCGGGTGTCCCGGGCGCAGGCACTGGAGCCTGACTGGGTGCGGGTGCGGGTCTTGGCGAAGGCGGGGGTTGGGTCGTGCCTGAAGCGGGAGCAGGAGCAGGCGCCGGAACAGATGGCTTTGCCGCAGGAGCCACGGGTTGCGGGGCCGGCGGAGGCACCGGCTGGGTGGGGATGGAGCTCACCTGAGCGGGCGGGTTTTCCGCGGATGGGGATTGAAGGGGTGGCTCGCTAGCCTCGGGAACGGGCGCTTGGGCGGGCGGGAGCTGGCTGGAACGTTCCGGGGCACGCTCGGGAGCGGACGGACGGGCCTCGGAAACCGGATGAGCCGGGGAGGGCGGAGCCGATTCCCGGATGGATTCGGTCGGGATCGAAGCCTCGGGCTCGGGCTGCGGCTCGGGACGGGCAGGAGCGCTCGGGGTCGTGTGAGCGGGTTCCCGGTGTGCCTCAGGCCGATCCTCGACGTGGGAGGCGGCGCGGGCAGGAGTGTGATCCTGCTGATCCTGGGAATCGAGGGAGTCATCCTGACCTTCCGAGTCCTGATAGTGGGCCGGCTCGGGTTCCGGTTCAGGAGCTGGAACGGGATCGGGCACCCGGATGATGGCTACCGGGGCGAACTCATGCTGCGGGGTCGGCGGGTGAGGCTGGGCGAGGGGCAGCAGTTGTTGTTCGAGGTATTCTGCGGTGATCTTGTCCAGGGAACTGGACGGCACCTTGGCGGCGGCGATTCCCATTTCCTTCGCCCTGGCGAGAACGAACTTGCTCTCGAGGTTGAGCTTCTTGGCGATGTCGTAAATGCGGACGGGCATACCGGGAATCGGGAAAAGGACGGCGGACGGAGTGTGGTGGTTGGATTACAGTGAGCCCGTGGCATTGCCACCGGCTTGACGTCGTGCGTGTTCGCCGCGCGCGGCTTCGAGAATGAGGGACGCGGAAGTTCCGATCTCCGGGATGTCCTGGAGGTCGGGGACGTCGACCTGGACGAGATCCTCAAGAGCATGGAACCCGTTGTTGACGAGAGCACGCGCCTGTTCGGAGGTGATACCCGGAACGTGTGCGAACTCCTGGACGGCATGCTCGACCTTGTCGGCAAAGCCGGTGGCACGATCGGCCTCAGGCTCGATCGAGATGCGCCAACCGGTGATCCGCTCGGTCAGGCGGGTGTTCTGGCCGCGCTTGCCGATGGCCAGGGAGAGTTGGTCGGGCGCGCACTTGATGTGGACGCGGCGGGCGGCCTCATCGATCTGGAAGGCCTTGAGCTTTGCCGGGGCAAGAGCGTTTGCGATGAAAGTCTTCACATCCGGGGACCAAGGGATGATATCGACCTTCTCGTTGTTGAGCTCGCGGACGATGTTCTTGACGCGTTGGCCGCGGAGCCCGACGCAAGCGCCAACAGGGTCAACCTTGGAGTCGCGGCTGTAGACGGCGAGCTTGGTGCGGAAACCGGGTTCGCGGGCGATCTCCTTGACCTCGATGGTGCCGTCCGAGATCTCGGAGACCTCGAGGCGGAAGAGTTTGAGGACGAAGGCGGGGTCGGCGCGGGACAGGATGACCTCGGGGCCGCGGGGGGTCTGTTCGACCGCCTTGACGTAGCAACGGATGCGTTCGCCGATCTGGTACTCCTCGGTGGGAACGCGTTCGCGGTTGGGCATCAGGGCCTCGGCCTTGCCAAGGTCGAGGACGACATCCGAACGTTCGAAGCGGCGGACGGTGCCGTTGACGATATCACCGACGCGGTCCTTGAACTCGGAGAAGATCATCTCCTTCTCAGCGCGCCGGACCTGTTGGAGCAGGGCCTGCTTGGCGTGCTGGGCAGCGATCCGGCCGAAGTCCTTTGGGGTGACCTCGATCTCGATCTCATCGCCCTGCTTGACTTCAGCGAAGCCCTGGCGTCGGGCTTCGATGATGGAGATCTGATCGTGCTTGGAGAGGACCTTCTCGGCGACGATCAGCTTGGCCCAAGCCTTGGTGGCTCCGGACCTGGGGTCTATGGAGACCCGCAGTTCCCTCGCAGGGCCGACCGCCTTCTTGGCGGCCGCGACGAGCGATTCCTGCACGGCGTTGAGGAGGCGATCCTTGGGGATCCCCTTTTCCTTCTCCCACTGGTCCAGCACTGCAAGAAATTCTGCGTTCATACGCGCTCGGTCGGCTCCCCATGCGGACAAAAAAAAGTCGGCAGTTTTCACCTCCGACTCTCGCTGGCCGGCCGAAGCCGAACCGGGAAGCTGTAATAGCAACGCACGTTAGATTTTTGAGTGAATGAACGTCAAGGGGCTTTTACCGCAACGGCTCATGCGTTGACCCTTCCAGACTGGATTGGCAGGGTCTCGGGCATGTTGTCTGACGAGGCCACCAAGGCCGAGGGGAGCAATTCCAGGCCGGTCGCGAAACTGAAGGTCAACTGGGCCTTCACTTTTCTGGAGGGGGTGCTGTGGTTGTGGTCGATCCTGGTGTGCGTGCCTTACTGGTTGGAGAACGAAGACTATGCCTATGGGTGGTTTGTTCCGGTGGGGATGTTCTTGTTCCTTTGGATGCGATTGGGAAGCCAGGATCGGCAGTTCTGGGTGGACTGCGGACGGGAGGGGCGTGCGACGTGGGCCGTGAGTCCGTGGCTCATCGCGATCCCGGGCATCCTGCTGTTTCCCCTGGAGGTGTACCGGGAGGAGTACCACCAATCCGGGATCGTCCTGTGGGGGATCAACATGGCGAAAGTGGCGTTCTCGATGGCGGGGGCGTGGTGGTTGGGGGGGCGGCGGCTGTTGCTGGTGACGCTGTTTCCCCTGCTGTTCTTCCTGACGGCGGTCCCGTGGCCGGCGCGTATTGCCCATCCGCTCCAGCAGAACCTGATGATTGGGGTGGCGCAGGTATTGAATGAGATCCTGCTGTGGATGGACGTGCCGGTCCGGACCCAAGGGGCGGTCCTGGAGCTCACCAATGGAACGGTCGGGATCGTGGAGGCGTGCAGCGGGATCCGTTCCCTGCAGTCGGGGTTGATGGTCAGCCTGGCGGTGGGCGAGTTGATGTGGCTGACGCGCAAGCAGCGGACGATCCTGGTGGTTGGGGCGATCCTCCTGGCGCTTTTCAGCAATCTGGTGCGGACGTTCGTGCTGTGCTGGATCGTGGAGAAGTTGGGCTCGGAGGCGATGCACGCCAAGCATGACATGGTAGGCAACACGGCGATGTACTCGCTGTACGCCTTGATCTTTGGTTGGGGAATGTGGCTGGCGCGGGGGCGGCAGGGGATCTGGCCGAGGCAGGACGCCGGGACGTGGGGTGAGCGGATTTCTCAGCTCAGTTGGGAGCACGTGCCCGATTTTCGTCCCCTGCTGGGTGTGACGGTGGCGATGTTCATGACGGTGCACGGGTGGTATTGGGCACTCGAGTACCTGGCGAAGCCGCAGACGAAGCCGGCCTTTGCGTCGGTGCTGGAAAGCGGTTCCGGGAACGAGAAGAAGGAGTTTGACGGGCAGGTCTGGTCGCAATTGGGAGCCACGGAGGGGGAGTCGATGATCCGTCGGGAGCCGGCGGCTCCACTCGGCGTGGTTTCGGGCTTCCACCTGTTCTGGAAGCCGTCATCGAGGAGTCGGACGGCGCTGCATCATCGGCCTGACGTCTGCATGCCGGGTTCCGGATGGAAGGCGGAGGGAGATGTGGGGGAGACGACGGTCGAGGTGTCCGGGCAACCTTTGAAATTCCTGATCTTCCGGTTCAGCCGCGAGGAGAAGGCCGGGCGCCGGGTGCAGGCGTTGATGCTCTGGGGAGTGTGGCGGAATGGCCGGCCGGTGCCCTTCGACTTCAGCGACAAGCTGACGGCGTTGCCCGAGAAGTACGGAATGTTCCCGACGGACCGCCACATGCTGGGGGTCGAGTTGGTCTCGGTGATGGTTCCCTATGAGAAGGGGGAGATCCCGACGGAGCTGGCGCGAACCGCCATTCCGAAAATGTTCCGCTACAAACCGGTCGTCATCGAGGGTGCCGCGGGGGCGAATCCATGAGCGAGCCGCAGTTCGAGGCAGTCCGAAGGGAGGGGCCTCCGAGGCCAACCCGGCGGTTTGGCCATTCGCGGCAATTCCTGGTGGGAATGGTGTTGCTGGTGGTTCTTGGGATCGCTTGCCGCTTCGGTGCGCCGCCGCTCTATGGGATGGTGAAGGCGAGCCGCGCCCGGAAGTCGGCGCTGTCGGCGGAGCAGATGGTAAAGGTTGATCGCCTGGAGGAGGCGGCGCGCCTTTCGCGGGTGGCGTATGAGCTGGCGCCGAACGAGCCGGAGGTGCTGCGGGTGGTAGCCTTGTTGAGCGCGCGGTTGGGCCGGCCGGAGGCGGTAACCTATTTCATGGCCTACCGGGCGACAGGCCGGATGACGCTGGAAGAACGGATCACCATGGCCGATACCGCGATCCGGTTTGGGCGGATTGATGTGGCGCGGCCGGTGTTGGCCGAGTTGACGGCGGAGTCGCCAACCAACCGCCACGTGTGGAGGCTGGCCCTCGCGCATGCCCGCCAGGCAGGCGAGTTGGGACGGGCGATCTCGATGGCTCGGAGCGTGGTTTCTCGGTTTGGTGGGGATGCAGAGGCGGAGTATGAACTGGCGACCCTGTTGCTGACGACCCGGAAGCCGGTGTTGATGGGGGAGGGCCGTCGGATCCTTTGGGGGCTTGCCTTGGGGCGAACCAGTCTTGATCTGGAGTCCGCAAGGACCCTGGCGCAGCTGCCGGGGCTTACGCCAGCGGAGTCCGAGACCCTGGCCCGGGTCCTGGAGTCTGGATCGGCCAAGAACTTGTCGCGGTCCCTGCTCGCCCTGCAACTGAGGATGCGGGCGCATCCAGAGCGCGGGGAGGAATGGATGGGGAAGGCGGTGGCGTTGGTACCGACCAATGGCCCGGTTCCAGACGTTTGCCAGCTGGTCCTGTGGCTGACGGAGCGGGACGGGCTGAGGTTGGCGGCCGGGCACCTTCCGGAGGCCCGGTGCCGGACGAACCTGCTGCTGATGGCGGCACGACTCGACTTCCTGGTGGGCGTGGATGATTCGGCCGGACTGGCGGCAGCGGTGGCAGACAAGGATAACGTGCTGGATTCCGGGATGCGATCGGCGGCGGTTGGAGCGCTGGCGGGCAAGCAGGGAAAACGGGACGAGGCAGAGCGGGCGTTCCGGGCTGCGTTGGACGCCGCGGGCAGCCGGGTCGTCCTGGTGGCGCCGTTCGTGGCGCGTGAGGCGGAGCGCTACCGGATGATTCCGGTGGCCGTGCAGGCGTTGCAGCTGTGGATGGAGGCGCCTGGGATGGGGATGGAAGCGGCGCGCCGGATCCTGCGGTTGCTGGAGGCGGCGCCGGACCCTCGGCAGGCCCTGGAGACGCTGCGGAAGCTTCACGCCAAGTTGCCGACCGAGGATTCCGTGATCGTGGAGAGGGCATGGCTCGAGCTCCTGGCGGGTGAGAATCCGGCCTGGGCCCTGGGGGAGGTGCAGCGCCTTGCCCAGTTGCGACCGGACGACGCGACCTTGCGCTTTGTGCTGGCCCTGGGCGAGTGGAGGAACGGCAAGGCGGCCGATGCCTTGGCGACGGTGGAGAAGGTGCCGGTGGAACTCGATAGCCTGAACGTGAGGCAGCAGGTCGTGTACGCCACGCTGCTGGGAGCGAACGATCAGCGCGAGGCGGCGCGACGGATCGTGAGGGCCCTTCCCGAGGGACCCGCGACGGCTGCCTACGAGGCGTTGCTGAAGCCCTGGCGATGATCCGGATCCTCCCATCCTCTGCCATCCATCCCATCGAATGCCCTTGATCGATCCTTCCAGCTACCGGGCCCCTCGTCTCCTTCGAGACGGTCATGCGATGACGGTGTACCCGACGTTGTCACGACGGGTGGACGGGGTGACGTATGTTCGGCAACGCCTGGAGTTGAGGGATGGGGATTTCGTTGATCTGGATTGCTCCGGGGTTGGGGCCGATCGGGTGGTCGTCATTTCGCACGGGCTGGAGGGACACTCGCGTCGGGCATACGTGCTGGGAATGGTCCGGGCGTTCAACCGGGCCGGTTGGGATGCGGTGGCTTGGAACTTCCGGGGAAGTTCGGGGGAGCAGAACCGGTTGCTGGCGTTCACGCACAGTGGAGCGTCGCACGAGTTGGCGGAAGTGGTGGATTGGGCGGCGGGAGCTGGGGGATACCGGTCGGTAGCCCTGGTGGGTTTCAGCCTGGGAGGCAACCTGACGCTGAAGTATCTGGGGGAGTCGGGCGCGACCTTGCCGGCTGCGGTCCGGTGCGGCGTGGCCTATTCGGTGCCGTGTGACCTTCGAGGATCGGCCGAGACGATGGCGGCGGGTGGCAATCGGATCTACATGAGCCGGTTCCTTTCGGACCTGCGGGTCCGCATGGAGGCGAAGTCCCGCCAGTTTCCGGGACGGATCTCCATGGAAGGATACGGCAAGGTCCGTACGTTCCGGGAATTTGATGGGCGATACACGGCGCCCCTGCATGGATTCCGCGATGCGGAGGATTACTGGGAGCGGAGTTCGTCGGGAAGGTACCTGGCAGGGATCCGGGTACCGACATTGCTGGTGAACGCCATGGATGATCCGTTCCTGTCGCCGGGTTGTTTTCCTCGGGAATTGGCAGCGGCGAGTGAATGGCTGCATCTGGAGATGCCGGAGCATGGAGGGCATGTCGGCTTCGTCAGCATGGGTGGGAATGGGGAGTACTGGTCCGAGCGTCGTGCGGTCGAGTTCGCAGGCGGGGTGGTTGGCGTCGGGAAATGAAAAGGCCGGGTGCGTGGGGCACCCGGCCTGCGGATCCACACTCATTCCACCCGTGGGTGGACGGCGGCGGATCAAAGCTTCTTGATCCGGATGTTCCGGAAGGAAACGGGATCGCTGTGTCCAGCAAATCCGAAATGACCGACGGTGCGGTCCTTGCCCGGGTGGGGTGAGTTGGCCATGAAGTCCTTCACCTGGCTGAGATCGCCGTCGAGGATGACGGTTCCATTGAGTTCAACCTTGAGGTGGGAACCCTGGACGGTGACTTCCTGGAAGTTCCACTCGCCAGCCGGGCGTTGGTACCCGCGGTGGGCGGCGATCATGCCGTAGGCGGATCCGTGGACCTGACGGGGGTCGAGCTTGGACTTGGTGACCTCCTCGTACTTTTCGTCGAGGATCTGGAGTTCGCACATCCCGTCATAGGCGGTATCGCCCTTGCCGGGGTAGCGGATGGCGAGGCCGTTGTTGCCTCCGGGGGGCACCTTGAACTCGAAGCGGACCACGTAGTCCGCGTATTGCTCCTTGGTGTAGATCGTGCCGCCCTTGTGGGCCTTGCAGCGGATGGCGCCATCGACGATCTCGTAGTTGTCGAGCGGGCCGTCCCATCCAGTGAAGTCCTTGCCATTGAAGACTTGCTTGAAGCCGGCGTCCTCACCCTTGCGGGCGAGGATGCCGATGGCTTCGTCACCGGGGATGGTCCGCAGATAGATGTTGCGCCAGCGGATCTCGCCGCCGTGGGTCTGGAGGCGGATCGGCCCCATGGCGGGCACCGGAGTCTTGCGGTCGTAATAGTTCTCGAGGATGGCGTGGTCGACGACCTCCTTTTCATTCAGCCACACGGAGACGCGGGAACCGACCATGAGGACGCGGAACTTGTTCCATTCGCCGAAAGGCTTGTCGGCGAGGACGGCTGGGTCCTTGCCGGGCTTGCCAGGAGAATTGTTCCAGAGCCCGCCGGAGCCCTTGGCGCGGCCGAGACCCTGGGGGTCGGCCTCCGTATGGTCCCAGATCTGGACCTGCGGCACGCCGCGGAGGTAGATGCCGGAGTCGGCCTTCGGGACGGTCTTGTAGTCGACGAAGAACTCGAAGTCCCCGAACGGTTGATCCGTGGAGGCGTAGGCGCCGAAGCCGTCGTTCACCAGTTCGCCGTTCTCCACGTACCAGTGTGGCTTGCCGGTCTTGGGGTTCACCTCGTGCATGGAGGCGGTCCACTTCTCCAGCATCTTGCCCCGCTCGGCCTCGGGCATCGCCATCAGCTTGCGGTAGTCAAACGTGTCGCCGCCTCGCCAACCCACCAGATCACGGCCGTTGAACAAGGCGGTGAAGCCGATGGGTGGAGCTGGGTCGGTCTGGGCGAGGGAGGTGACTGAGGTGCCGACGAGGAGGGTAGTGCCGGCAATGGCGGCGGTCAGGAACCGCCGCCGGGGCAAGGTGAGCTTCATTGGAACCGATCGTGCCGGTAGTGAGTCGGCGCGGTCAAGGGGAGGGAGTTGGGAGTGGGGTTGGGAGAGCCGCCCAGGGGCTGTCCCCCGGATGAAGTCTGAACCCGGAGCGGCGGCGCTGTCCTCATCGCCCGGAGAAGGGCTGCCACGCAGCGACCGGAACCCCGCCACCCGCTCCGAAGCGAGATGGCAGCGGAATGCGCGGGCTGGGCAAATCCATCCACCCGGTTGGCCCGGGATGGGCGGCGTGCGTCACAGGGCGGGACACGGGGAGAATTGGGGCGGAATGGAGGCGACGGTTTGAAAGGGCCAAAACACAGGACTTTTCCTCAGGGACAGGAGACAACGCGCTTGAACGGCGGGGTTGAGCCCCTAGGTTCCGGCCGACGATCCAAAACGCGGCATCGGCATTGCTTTGCCATCCGCAGGACGATGGCTCTCCACTCCACGACATGAGTTCATCCGCAACGGTCAAGTCGGCGCCGACGCCGACGCCTGAGTATCGGCTGCGGTCCGAGATCGCGATGGCCTGCTTGCCCGGCAGCCAGCGGGATCCGGGTCGGCGCGTGATGTGGGTGAATGCGATCTGTGCGTTCTTCCTGGCCACGGGTGTGATCGGGATCAAGGCCCCGTTGAATCTGGTGCTGCGCCGTGCGGTGGTGGAGGAGGCTCCGATTGTTCCGGTGGATTTCACGCCGCCACCGGTCTCAAACCAGACCCCGCAGGAGCAGCAGGATGTTCCCCGGGACTCGACGCCGGATGTCGCTCCCCCCGCGGTGGTGCAACCGGTGGCGGTGGTGGCCGATGAGTCGCTGGTTCCGTTCGCCGTGCCGACGGTGGGCCCGACGGTGGTCGCCCTCCGGCCGCAGGAGGCCAGTGCTCCGCCGCCGAGACCGGTGGTGACGGCACCGCCGGCGCCCGCGGTCAACACCGGCCCCCGCAATTTCCGGGTCGGCGATGGCAGCAATGAAGGCATCTTTGCCCCGCAGCCCGAGTACCCGGCCGACGCGCGGCGCAAGGGCATCGAGGGTACGGTGAAGCTGGAGATCGAGGTAAACGACGACGGCTCGGTCGGGGAGGTTCGGAAGCTGGTGCCGTCGGGTTCGTTCGTCCTCGATAACAATACGATTTCCTGGGTGAAACGTCGCTGGAAGTTCCCACCCGGCAAGAAGCAGATCCTGCACACGGAGTTTGTCTATCAGATGGCGGCCCAGCGCTGAGCCCGCCGCAGGAAGAGAGTTCCTTCAAACGCTAACTTAACCCGAATCACTCGAATGCTTGCGAATGCGATTGTGGAGTTGTTCCTGGATGGCGGTCCGATCATGTGGCCGATCCTGGTGGTCGCGCTGGTGATGGTGGCCGTGATCGCGGAGCGGACCGTCTTCTGGTTCGTGCTGGGGCGGCGCCGGAATCCGGCGGCGCTGGAAAAGGTGCTCGCCGCCATGGACAACCATGATTTCAAGGCGGCGGTGACGGTCGCCAACGGATCCAGTGACCCGGTGGTGCGGATGATCCACCAGGGTCTGACGCACGTGCACGGATCCCTTGCCGGGGCGCTGCAGGTGGCGGCGGGCATGGAGATCAAGCGGGCGGGAAGGTTCATGGTGATCATCGACACCTGCATCACGCTGGCGCCGTTGTTCGGCTTGCTTGGCACGGTGGTGGGCATCATGGCGGCGTTCAAGAAGGTGACCGGTGACCTTGCGGTCGAAGCCGTTTCGGCGGGCATCGGTGAGGCGCTCATCGCGACCGCGGCGGGCCTGGGCATCGCGATCGCCGGGGTCTTCTTCCTGAACCTTTTCAATGAGTTCCTGGCCAAGCTCCAGTTCGATCTGGAGACGGCCGCCACCAACGTCGAGGTGATGGTGACGAAGGCGAAGCAGGAAGGCTTCGACACCATCAGTTTCCGGCGCGAAACCTCCAACGCCTGACGCATGGCTGGTGGAGGAGGAGGGTCGGCGGGACCCACGCGCAAGACCAAGTGGGGCACTCCTGTCCCGCTCAAGCGGGCGCGCATCGAGATCATCCCGTTGATCGACGTGATGTTCTTCCTGCTCGCGTCGTTCATGATGGTGTCGCTGTCCTTGCAGAAGGCCGAGACGTTCAAGATGGACCTTCCCGTCGCGTCGACGTCAGCCCCGGACTTCAAGCCGGACATGCTGAACATCGGCATCGAGAAGGATGGCAAGGTCTCGATCGAGAAGAAGCACCTGGCCTTCGATGAGTTGGAGCGGATCCTGAAGGAACGGCTCTCCAAGAACACGAACACGCCGGTGTACGTCACGGCGGACCGCGCCGCCTTGCACGGCCACGTCAACCGCGTCCTGGAGCGGGTCCGGGCGGCGGGCGTGATGAAGGTGGCCTTCGTGACTGACTCGGGGCCGCCTGGCGGCACGAGCCCAACCCCGGCGCCGAAACCCGCAGCCACTCCCTGAGGAACGCCATGCGACTTGGATCTCCCATTCCCCTGAAGCGGGCGCGCATTGAGATCATCCCGTTGATTGACGTGATGTTCTTCCTGCTGGCTTCGTTCATGATGGTCTCGCTCAGCATGCAGCGGCTCCGGACGATGAAGATGGACCTGCCGTCGGCGGTGAAGGCGAAGTCGACGAGCAAGCCCGACATGGTCGAGGTGAAGGTGAATCGCAACGGTGACATCACGATCGACTCGAAGCATCACTCGCTCCCGGAGTTCATCACCCTCCTGACGCAGCGGCATCAGGCCAACACGAACCTGCCGGTCTACGTGAAGGCGGATACGATGGCGACGCACGGGGATGTGCTGCGGATCATCGACACCGCAAAGTCGGTTGGCATCACGAGGGTCTCCTTCCAACTCGACAGCGAGATGCCTGCCGGTCGATGACTGCGGGTGCATGAACCTGTTGGGCATCGGACGCGTGGTGTTGGCGGCGGCCTTGGCATGGGCCGGGATGGGATTCCTGTCCGCTGACTGGCCGCAATACCTCGGGCCGACGAGGGATGGCGTAGCCTCAGGCGGCGCGCCGGAGACCTGGCCGCCGGCCGGTCCGCAGTTGCTGTGGAAGACGGAAGTGGGTTCGGGGTTCTCCGGACCGGTGACCCAGGGCGACCTCGTGCTGCTTCACCACCGCCAGGGCGATGAGGAGATCCTCGAGGCGTTTGACCGGACGACCGGAAAGTCCCGATGGAAGGCAGCGCAGCCGACTTCCTATTCCGACGACTTCGGGTTCGACAACGGTCCCCGCGGAACCCCCGCGGTGTCGGGAGAATTGGTTTACACGTTTGGCGCCGAGGGGCGACTGACGGCGGTTGCCTGGGCGGATGGAAAACTGGCATGGACGGTACCGCTCGGACGCGAGCATCGGGCAGACAAGGGTTTCTTCGGGTTTGCCTGCTCCCCGCTGGTGCTCTCGAACCGCGTCATCCTGCAACTCGGGGGCGAGGATGGTGCCGGGATCGTGGCGGTGGATGGCAAGACCGGGAGGCTGGCGTGGAGGTCGACTTCGGATGAGGCGGGGTACGCGAGTCCCATACTCACCACGCTCGGCGGGCAGCAACGCCTGGTCTGCTTCACACGGGCCGGGGTGAAGGTGCTCGACCCGGCGGACGGCCGGATGCTGGCCGGGTTCCCCTGGCGCTCGAGGCAAAGCGCCTCCGTCAACGCAGCCACCCCGATCGCCGGGCCCGCCGGGATCCTCGTGACTGCGAGCTACAGCACCGGGGCCGCGCTGCTCCGCTGGAATGGGACCGGGCTGGAAAGCGTGTGGACCGATGAGGAAGCGCTTTCATCCCACATCTCGACTCCCGTGCGGCGAGGGGGATGGTATTTCGGGTTTCACGGACGACAGGAGCAGGGTGGGTCGTTCCGCTGTTTCGAGGCCGCGACCGGCAAGATGTTGTGGGATTCCGGGCGGACCGGGATCGGTTCGGTCCTCCTGGCCGGGGATCGTCTGCTGGTGCTGCTGGAGTCAGGGGAGCTGATCCAGGCCGAGGCAACGGCTGAAGGATGGAAGCCGCTGTGCCGGGCGCAGGTGCTGGGTAGTGGCGTGCGGGCCGCGCCGGTCCTGGATGGAGAACTGTTCGTGGCACGCGACCGGAACCGGTTGTTCGCCTACCGGGTTCCGAGACGGTCGCAGTAGGCAATCAAGCCACGGCTGGTGGTCCAACCGGAGGGGTGAGTGTTGTCAGCGGTGGGGCGAGTGTCCCCACGAGCCGCCCAGGAGTCCCAAGTTTCAAGATTCAAGCTTGAAGCCTGGCTCCCGCTTCAAACTTGAAACTGAAAACTCCAAACTCCGAGGCGGCTCGACAGTCTCGCCCCACCGCTCAATCCGCGGTTCGACGTCTCGCCCCACCGGTCCTGCGGCGGGCCGCGGGCATGGCGACGCCGATCCGTTCGCAGAGTTCGGAGAGGACGCGGCGGCGTTGGGTGGCGTTGTCGGTGTTGAGTTGGAGCCAGAACGGGCGGTGTTCCATCGCCAAGGGCGACTCGGCCTTGCCATGGATGTAGAGCAGGAGCGCGCCAAGAAGGCAGGCAATGTCCCCTGATCGGCTGAGGCACGCGGCCAGAAGGGCGTCGATGATCTCGGGCGGATGGAAGTCAGCAATCAGGTCCACCGTGGCGCTGAGACCCAGAAAGGGCTCTGCCGACTGGATGTTCTGGATGAGGACCCGCACGCGGGTAGGGTCATCGACCAGGGCTGGCGCGAAGCGAAGGACGGCTGCGCGGACCTCAGGGTTCGGATCGTCGAGGAGCTGGAGGAGCGTGGGCCGTGTGCGAGGGCTGTCGAGGGCGGCGAGGGCCTGGACGTCCCGCCAGTTGCGTGGGGAATGGCTGAAGACGAGTTGCTCGAGTTCGAGGAGTTCGGTCGGGGTGGCTTCCTGGATCAGGCCGACATCGTATTCAGTGCCTTCCTTCCAGGTCTCGAAGTCGAGCCGCATGCTACGACGGAAACTCTCGACCAACGCAGAATGGGGGGAGGCCTTCGGAGTATCGCGAGGCTGAACCGGCACCGATTCCAGGGCGGGGCGGGCTGCGGATTCGCGGGCGGCGCGGTCCATCGCGGCGCGGATGGCGTCCATGTCAGGCTCGGGTGGTGGTGGGAGCGGCGGCTCCAGGATCCAGAAGAAGCGCTTCGCGTCGGTGAACTCGCCGGAGTACTGCGAAGAGTTGCGCTCGTAGAACTGGAGTCCACCCCCGGATTCGCGCGGGCGTGTGCTGACGGGCCGGGCGAGCTTGAAATAGGCACCGACGGGCGGCGCCGGATGGGTATGGCCTACCTCCGTGATGGTATTGCCCGCGGCGAGCTCGGCGTCCAGCAGGGCCCGCAGGACCGGGGGGAGCGAATCCTCAGGCGGTGGCGGTGGCGTCGACGGCTTTTTCATGGCGGGAAGGCGGTCGATTGGCAGAGCCCAGCCCTGGCTCAGGTGAGTCGGGCGGAGAGGGGGCTCGCTTGCGGGGGCGGGTTTCAGCGTCCCGAGGTGGAGGACGGCTTGTTGAGCACCTCGACGGCCCGCAGGGAGGCGGCGTTGCGGCCTTCGACGCCCATCTTCTGGAAGATGCTTCCCATATGCTGCTTCACCGTCTTGTCGGACATGCCGAGGATGGTGGCGACGTCGAGGTTGCTCTTGCCTTGGGCGACCCAGAGAAGGACCTCGGCCTCACGGGCGGTCAGGCCGAACTCGCGTTGGAGCGGACCCGGGCTGCTGAAGTCGGGGTTGAACCCGCCACCGGCGCGGTTGACGGCATCCGTCATGCGCTCGTCCAGGGCCTCAGCCCGGGCGAGGCGGGCATGGACAGCGGCGAGCAGATCCTCACGGATGACCGGCTTGGTGAGGTAGTCGTCTGCACCGAAGTTCATGCCGACCCGGATGTCGGACTTGTCGCCCTTCGCCGTCAGGAAGATGAACGGAATCGAGGAGAGGTCCTTGTCGGCGCGCAGCGCCTGGACCACCCCGTAACCGTCCATCTCGGGCATCATGACGTCGCAGAGGATGAGGTTGGGGCGGTCGCGTCGGGCCGCCTCCACGCCGGTGACGCCGTTGCCGGCGGTGACGACCTCAAACCCTTCCATCTCGAGGAGCAGCGCGATGTTGCGCCGCATGGGCACCTGGTCCTCGATGATCAGAATCTTTTTGGCGCTCATGGATGTGTTGGGTGCATGTAGCCACGGAAGGGTGCATCTTGCCATCCGTCCTTGGTCTGAGGTCGGGAAATCCGGGAGTCAGGGTTCGCGCATCAGACCATGAAAGGCATCGATGATCCGGGGAATGGCATCCGATTCGAGGGGACTGGTGCGCAGGCGCCAGGTTTCGTAGGCACCGAGGGCATGTTGGGAGGGTGGCGGGATGTAGCCGAACCAGCCATTCGCGAGGCTGACGTTCAGAAGTGGCCCCGGGGCCGCGAACTTCTTCAGGGCGAGCCCGCTCTCGGCGAAGATCTCGCCGGGCCACTGGGCAACGCGCAGGCCGCCGATTCGGAAGACCTGGATGGGGAGGGCGAGATCATCCGGATATCCGGCGAGCAGGACCTGATCACGGGCGTGGATCTCAGGCCACGACCGGAGTTCGGACGCCGTCCGCCCACCGAGAAGGGCCTGGGCGGCCTGGACCTGTTGAGCCGTGGGCTTTCGGACGCGCACGCGGACCTCCGTTGCCCGGGAACGAAGGAGGACGCGGTTGGTGTGGGAAAGGGTGGAGACGACGCGCGCGACCTCCGCCGAGAGGTCTTCGGCCACCCGGCGGATCTGCGCGTAGGGCGGAACGCGGTTCCGCGGCTTGCGGAAATCGATGTTGTTGATGTCACCGCTGGTGCCGTTGGAAAGGATCGCGACGAACGGCGGGTCCTGTCGATGGGCACCGAAGCGGTCCATGATCCGGTTGCAGAACTCGCCGAAGTAGTCGGCACTGAGCTCGCCAGGCCCCGTCCCGCCGACGTAGTGGAGCGAATAGTTGGCGAACAGCGCGAGCGGTTGGCCGTTGGCGTGGCGGACGGAGAGCACGAAGACATCGGGATCCACCGGCCCGGCGAAGTCCTGGTCCTCGGGACTCGGCGAGGACCAGTTCATCTTGGCCTGGTCGCCGACCTGTCCGAGCAGGTTCGTGTACGGGGCTCCCGGCTTCACGCGGATGCGGCGGTTGAAGACGTGCTGCGGAAGCGTGCCCTTGCCCCAGGCGATCTCGGCCGGGGCGAGTTGATGCAGCGCACGCCTGACGGAGTCCACGACGGGCCCCGGGATCCACTCACGGTACGCCGGATCCGCCTCCGCCAGGTGAACGGAGGTCAGCGAGCCGGCAGAGTGCGTGTGGGTGGCAGCGATGCAGATGTTGGTGCCGGCAAGGCCCGTGTTCATCTGGATCCGCTCCTTCATCAGGTCCATCAGCGGACGGTCGATCAGGCAGTTGTCGATCTGCACGAAAGCCATCCGGTTGGTGCCCGATTCCAGCACCAGAGTCCTCGCGTGGAGTTCGTCGTGGACATGCGTCGACACCACCGGGGCGGTGCCGCCATTCATCACGGTACCGATCGGCGGCGTGACCACGGACGTCGCAGCGCCCGCGCGGAGCAGGGGGACCGGGTCGTTGGCGGCTGCTGCTGCGGTGCCGGGACGGAGTGCGACAAGGGCGCTGAGCAGCAACAGCAGGAATCCGGCGGCGCTGGATTCCGCGTGGCGGGTCGGGAGTGGAGAAGGGCCGGGCTTCACGGTTCAGTGCATCTCGACGCTGCAGGTGCCGATGCCGCCCCGGAAGTAGTTGAACTGGACGTTCGGGTGGTCGGCCAGGAGGGACATGGGAACCGCGGTGTCCACGATGCCCTTGGAAATCATGTAGGCGGTCAGGCGCTGCCCGAAGGGGTTGTCGTGATTGCCGGCATGCCAGATCGAGACCTTGTCGGCCAGCCAGGTCTCAACCGGGCCGACCGTGATGGCCTTGGTCGGGACCATCGAGATGTTGCCGCCGCCGGATGTCCTCGCGTTCTGCGCGATGGTCAGCGGGTGCAAGTCCACGACCCGGGTGGCGAGCTTCCGGTACTCTTCCTTGGTCGGTGAGGAATGCCGATGCTTGCCGGTTCGCGGCAGTGGATCGTTGAACGCCCAGTGCTTCACGTCACCCTGGCCCCCTTGCATGACCGCACACCGGACCCCGGAACCCCAGGTGGCCCGATACGGCGCGGTATCCGCCTTGGGGAAATGCAGGTGGGCATCGGGAATCCTGAGCTTCCGCTCGATCCGATCAAAGCACAGTTCGCGGTCGGCCTTCTCGAAGCTGAGCGGATGGGTCACCGGGGTCTCGAGCCCGGTGGCCGGATCGAACCATTCGTCCATTCCCCAGAAATGGCCGTTGCGGATGTCGAGTTGCAGGGCGTTGACGATCCGCGCGACAAGCGGGAGTTGCTCCGTGGGGCCGATGGGGCCGCAGATGCCCACCGGGTTGTCGGGCGTGGAGCGTCGCCAGGCGTCGACGTACTCGAGGGCTTCGGCGAGATAGAAGTCCTCAAGCGTGTCGTACAGGACGACCTGGAATCCGGGGCGGGAGAGTCGTTGGAGGTCGCGGACCGACAGGCGGGCCACGGCGTCGATGATCTCGGCATCGAGGGTTGTGTAATCCCACCAGGCGGGGGCAACGGCGGAGGGGCGACGGGACATGGGTTGACCTTAGCGGGAGGGTGGGGGGATGGGAAAGATGGGAACGGGCGGGTGGCGGGAGAATTTCCAACGGGATGTCGCATATGCGACATGGGATTGGTCAGGGGATGGGTGGCGAGGATCGGTGGTGTCGGGGGGTGACGTGCCAATGGGATGTCGCAGGTGGGATATGGGATTGGTCGTGGGGGTGATGGTTTGCTTGACTACTACACAGGTAGTATTACCATGGTCGTCATGGTGAATCCACCGCTTCGGTTGGGCGACCTGCAACTGCGTATCCTGGAGATCCTCTGGGAGCGGAAGGAGGCATCGGTCGCGGAGGTGCATGAGGTCCTGCGGCCCGAACGGGAGCTGGCATACACGACGGTGGCGACGATGCTGCGCAAGATGGAGGCGCGGGCGCTGGTGGAGCATCGGGAGGAGGGACGGGCGTTCCTCTACCGCGCGAAGGTGCAGGCTGAAGAGGTGAACCGGAGCGCTGGAGATCACTTCGTGGGCCGCCTGTTCGAGGGCAGCCTGGCCGATGCAGTGAGTCACCTGCTGACGACGCGCGAAGTGAGCCGGGCGGAGCTCGATGAACTGGAGAAGATGATCCGCGAGGCAAAGAGGAGGGTGCGATGAGCGCCGCATTGCCTGAGTGGTTCGGGGCCTGGGTGGGCCTGGTGGCGCTGGAGATGGCGGTCGTGCTGCTGGGTGTCGGGGTGGCTGCAGGATTCGTCCGGTCTGCATCCCTGAGGCGATGTCTCTGGCAGGCGGGAATCCTGGCGGTCGTGGGGATCGTCGGGATCGAGGTGGTTGGGTGGCGTCGCAACGGTGGGTTCGCTCCGGTGTTGTCCGGGAGGGTGGCGACCGTCCGGGTTGGGAAGGTGGAGGCAGGGCTTCCCGAAGCCGGGCGGTCTTCAGAGGAGCAGCGGGCAGGGTTGGGGTTGGGGCCGGTCCGGCCGGTGCAACCGGTGTCCTCGTTGGATCTGGGCCAAGCCCTGGTGCTGGCCTGGGTGTCGGGGACCCTTGGGCTGTTGGCTCGATTGGCAGGCGGGCGATGGGCGTTGTGGCGACGCGATCGCAGGGGCATCGGCGGGGAGGCTACAGAATTCGGTGCCGTGGTGGCGCAGGTTGGGGTCGCGGGGATCCGGATCCGGCGGTGGGACGGGCTGCCCGGGCCGGTGGCGTTCGGGGTCTTGCTGCCGACGGTGGCGGTGCCGGCTGACTTCAAGGTGCGATTCAGCCGGCAGGAGCGTGAGGCGATGCTGGCGCATGAGTTGGGACATCTCGTGGGGCGTGATCCGGTGTGGTTCCTGTTGATGGATCTCCTTTGTGCGATGGCGTGGTGGCATCCGGTTTTGTGGTGGGCGCGGCGAGGACTTCGGGCGGCCAGCGAGCAGGTGGCGGATGAAGGGAGTGGGCTGATTCCCGGTGGCAGGATTGCACTGGCCGAGGCGTTGGTCCGATTGGGGCGAACGTTGACGGTGGACGGGGGAGTTGGGGTTGGAGGGAGTGGCCGGCGCTCGGAATTGGCGCGACGGGTGGAAGCGCTCTTGAAGTCTCCTGAAGCGGTTCCCCAAGCGACGCCCGGATGGGGAGTGGCGGTCAGGCTCGCGGTTGGCTTGGCAGTGGTGGGCATGGCTGTGCTGCCGGTGGGCGTTCGGGGTGGAGAGAAGGCGCCGGGTTCAAGGCCTCCATCCGTACCATCCTCGGACGCCTCACCGAGTGCGCCGAAGCCGGCGACGCAGGCGATGCAGGCGATGGTGGCGATTCCTCCGGGATCTCCTTCTCCGGCGGTCCCGGTGGTTGTGTCCCGTAGCCGTCTGAACCCTGACGGCAGCGTGGCGGGAAGCCAGGTGGGACGACCGATCGAAGCGAAGCTTTTCCGGGATGAAGACATCCGGCTGTCGCTGCCCGCGGAAGGGGCATCTTCGGGGTATCTGGTGACGGAATCTTACGTCCACCTCCGGGATGACGGGGCGAAGCCGACTGGGACTGCCTTGCCGACGGAGCCTGCCAAGGCGGTGCCAGTCTCTTTATCGTCGGTGAAAGCACCTGCCGCTGCGGCTGCCGCGCCCGAGAAATTGAGGTTGGAGGCGAAGTGGGTCGAACTGCGGGAAGGGCCGGGCGCACCCGGTTGGCTGGACTGGATCTTCGGACGGACCAGCGAGAAGGAGGCGGGTGGTGAGCAGGTGGGCTCAGGCGCCGCACCTGCGCCCGCGATCGTGGATGGGATCGCGCGGGAAGAGTTCTTTACGGATGCGGAGTGGCGGGTCCTCGACCGGGAGCAGCACGCTGCGCTGATCGATCGGTTCGAGCAGACGCACAACGTGGACCTGCTTGCTGCGCCAGTAGTCATCACTGAGTCCGGGCGGCAGGCGCAGGTGGCGCTCACGGAGGTCCGCTCCATCGTGGTGGGGCCGAAGGAGCAGACGAACGGAGGGACGAACCAGTCCGGGGCCCAATATGAATCGGTCCCGTTTCCGGTTGGGACGACCATTGACCTGGTGCCACGCCGGACGGGTGAGCAGGTCGAGTTGTCGGTGCTGGCGCAATACTCCGAGTTCCTTGGTTACGATGAGCCGAAGAAGGGGAAGAATGTGGGCGGGGTGAAGGCAGTTCCGGCGTTGCCCCGCGTCCGGATCCGGACGGCGACCGGCAAGGCGACGTTCCCGCTCGGACAGACCCTGATCCTGCGGGGACCGGCGGCGGATCAAGTCGTCCGCTTCAAGAGCCGGGTTCCGGTTCTGGGTTCGGTGCCTGTAATGGGACGTTTGTTCCGGAACGAGTCGGTGCAGACGAATCGGACCCGGGTCTACGTGCTGATCCATGTCGAAGCCGAGCGGGAAGGATCGGCTCCGAAATAGGCGAAGGCCGGTTTGGAAAGCAAAAGGGCCGTCGGCTCGATGCCGACGGCCCTTTCTTCGTGGGTGCCCTGATCGGGCCTCCGGGTGGCCTTACTGGCCGCCGGTCTGGCCGGGGGCGCCCGCCTGCTGCTGGACCTGGAATACGGGGATGGCGTAGCGGAGCTTCATGACGTCGTCGACGAGGACCTCGACCCAGTAGGGGCCAGGTTCCTTGAAGGTGAGGTTCTGGATGCCAACGACGGTCGTGGCGGAGAAGACGGGGTCGTTCAGCTGGAACTTCGACTCGGACTTGGTCAGCACGGTGCTGGAGTCGGAGCTCAGGACGCGGACGGCCTGGGTGAAGGTGCCCTTCCCGGCAGTCCAGCGGTTGACGATGAGCAACTGCTGGGCGGTGATGGGGAACTGGGGCGACATGACCTGGCTGAGCACACCCAGCAGGATCAGGTTGCCATTGGCTTCCTGGCGGATGTTGTCGCAAACGAGCGAGCTCTGGAGATCAGGGAGAATGCGATTCGGCGTCATTGATGGCCGGGAGGAGAACAGGCGCACGGGGTGGGGTCAAGGCGGGGGACGGTTTTAGCGAGAGTTTCAAGTTTCAAGGCGGGGAGTTTGAAGTCGGGGACCGCGTGCACGTTCTCTTGGGGCGCATCTTGACACTGCCTTCTCGTCGACCGGGGCGGCAGCGTCCTCGTTGCCCTCCCAAGCTCGTTCCAGAGGCGACGAGGACGTCGCTACCCCGTTCCGGTGGATCCCGGCTGAAGAACGGCGGCTTGCGATGCGTCGGGAGTCGCAACACGTTTCACGCATGAAGACAATCTGGGGAGCTCTCCTGACGTTGGCGGTGGCCGGAGTGGTGCAGGCGGCACCACTGTACGAACAGACCTTTACGGCGGTGGAGGGAGAGGCGGTTCCGGATGGAATCATGGTGCTGGATGGCCA
This sequence comes from Limisphaerales bacterium, assembly GCA_965284395.1. GTDB lineage: Bacteria > Verrucomicrobiota > Verrucomicrobiia > Limisphaerales > UBA9464 > UBA6176. The sequence goes on from OZ260084.1 coordinate 5,430,052, forward strand.
GTTCGCGGTGAAGGGCACGGGGCCAGACCGGTGCCTGGAGTTGCCGGGTTCGCCACTGGAGTCGTTCGGTGTGCTGTTTGGGTCGGCAGCCAAGGATGGGCGGGAAGTGGAAGCCCGGATCCTGGGGACGAAGACGGGTCGCAAGTTTCCGACGTTTGCCGCGGGCTTGAACGGGGTGAACGGCTACAAGATCCGGGTATCGCCGGCGAAGAACGCGGTGGAACTGGTGGTCGGAGATGCGCTGGAGGTGAAGGCGACAGCCCCGTTCGCGTGGAAGAGCGGGGAATGGACGCACCTGAAGCTGCGTCTGGTGGCTGCGGGCCCCGGCGTGCAGGTGCAGGGCAAGGCGTGGCAGGGCGGCGAGGAGCCCAAGGACTGGACGCTCAAGTTCGACGCGACCGAATTGCCTCCCCCCGGGATGGCGGGTGTCTGGGGCATGCCCTACAGCGGCACGCCGATCCGCTTCGATGACCTCAAGGTCAACGAGGTGAAGTAGTGGGGGAGGGTTGGAAGTTTTCAGTTTCAAGTTTCAAGACCCACACCGAGGGCTTGAATCTTGAATCTTGAAACTCGGAGCTCTCCCACGCCGTGTGTCGACGACGTGCCGGATTGGAGTCAGGATCGGGGCGTGGAATCGCCTGAACTGATCCCGCCGATGGTCAAGCCGAAGCCGCGTCGCCCGCTCTGGTGGCGGATGCTGAAGTGGTTCCTGTGGGCGATCGGATCGCTGCTTGGCCTGGTGCTGGTGCTGGCCTTGGTCGGTTGGTGGATGTGGGGGTCGGGGCGGATCATGAAGTGGATGGTGACCCGGGGAGCGAACGAGACCGAAGCAGCAGCGCCGACCGAGAGACCTTGGCCACCGCCCGGAACGCCGGCTGGGGTTCAACCGCCCGATACATGGCCCGGACCGCGTGAGCGTTTGGAAGGGATCCAGTCTGCCGCCGGGTTCTATCGCGGCACCAACATCTGGGAGGTGGAACTCGCCTTCACCGAGGACGAGTGGGAAAAGCTGCAGCCGAAGGCGAATCCGCCCGGCGTCAACTTCGCGGATCCACCCATCAAGTTTCCCCTGAGGAATCCCGCGGCGGCCCGGAATGGCCTGGCGGGTGTGCTGGGATTGAGCCAGCCGTGGTCGAAGGCCCGCGTCGTTGTCGGGGGGCAGACGTTCACCAACGTTTCGGTGCGTTTGAAGGGCAACGGCACGTTTGTCGGGTCCCTCGCGACGCATAAGCGTCCGTTCAAGGTCGACTTCGGACGCAAGGCGAAGGACCGGAGGATCGCCGGGTTCGAGGTCCTCAACCTGAACAACCTCAATGCCGACTTCTCCGGGGTGAGCGACACGATGGGTTACGGGTTCTACCGGCGTGCGGGTGTGCCGGCGCCGCGGACCGCGTTTGGCCGGTTCCTGCTGGGCGTGGAGGGGAAGTTCGTTCGACGCCCACTGGGGCTGTACGTGTTGGTCGAGAACCTGGACGAACGATGGGCACGCGAGGCTTTCGGCGGGCGTGAGGTCGCGCTGTTCAAGCCAGTGACGTATGAACTCTTTGAGTATCTGGGGACGAACTGGTCGGCCTACGAAGGGATCTATGATCCAAAGAGCCCGGCGACCCCGGCGCAGCAGTCGCGGGTGATGCAGGCCGCCCGATTCGTGAGCCAGGCGCGCGATGACGAGTTCGAGGCGCGGATGGGCGAGTTCTTCGATCTGCTGGAGGTGGCCCGGTTCATCGCGGTCACGTCGCTCTTGAGCAGCTACGACGGCTTCCTCAGCAACGGCCAGAACTTCGTGATGTACCTCGACGTCGCATCCGGCCGGTTCGGGTTCATTCCCTGGGACATGGATCAGGCGTGGGGATCGTTCGCCTTGGTTGGCACCCGACGCGAGCGCGAGACGGCGAGCATCCGGCGTCCGTGGGTTGCTGATCATCGGTTGCTGGAGCGGTTGTTCGCCGCGCCCGGATTCCGGGAGCTGTACCTGCGCGAGTACGAGCGGATCTTCCGGGAACACTTCAACGTTGCCCGTTTGGCCGCTGAAGCCCGGTCCCTGTCCGCGTTGGTCCGCCCAACGGTTCTCGAGGAGAGCGACTATCGGGTGGACCGGTTCGACCGCACCCATCTGGACACCTGGCCGGAAGATGAACCGGAGCCGAACATTTCGGATCCGTTCCGGCCCGTGCACCGCATCCATCGGTTCCTGATCCGTCGGGCCGAGTCCGTGGAGGCGCAGTTGGCCGGCCGGGAGAAGGGACACGAATTCCTGGCCCGGCAAAACCTCATGCAACAGCCCCCGCCGCCGCCGAATCCGGGATCGAATTCGGCGGCGGGCGGGCAGCGATAACCTAGAATCGGCAGTTCATTTATCCGCAGATGGCGCCGATTGCGCAGATGAAACGGCAGAAATGCCAGCACCTGAGGCTCGTGCAGACGTCACCTTTCAGGTGAGCGGCACGCCCGATCCAAACTTCTGATTATCTGCGTCATCTGCGTCATCTGCGGATCCAACTGCCGTTTTCAGGTTTAACGTTGCGTCGCTGCGTCGCCGCTGGAAAACGGATTGTCCGCGCCGCCGCTGGCCAACGCCGGACCTACACCTGCTTGGTCAGCTTGACGCCGAGCTTGAGCAGGGATTGAGCGTCGGCGTCCGACCGAGCTTCGGCGTAGATGCGGAGGATCGGTTCGGTGCCGGAGCCGCGGAGCATGAGCCAGGTGCCGTCCTCGGCGACGAACTTCACGCCGTCGAAAGATTTCACTTCCTTGACGGGTGACTTGAGGAGCGTGGCCGGGCCCTTGTTCTTGCAGTGCTCCATCAGGGCGGCGCGCTTCTCGAGGGGGAAGTGGGTGTCGATCCGCGCGTAGCGATGCGGGCCGTATTCCTTCTCGAGGTTGGCGAGGAGCTTGGTGAGGGGCTTCTTCTCGGTGGCGAGCAGTTCGAGCAACACCAGTCCGGCCGCGATGCCGTCGCGTTCGGGAATGTGGCCGGGGAATCCGATCCCACCGCTCTCCTCGAATCCGAGCAGGACGCCGCCCTGGATCATCTCGGAGGCGATGTACTTGAAGCCGACGCCGGTCTCGACCAGTTCGAGTCCGTACCGGGCGCACATCTTGTCGACCATCGAGGTCGTGGTCAGGGCCTTGATGACGCGGCCGGTCTGCTTGCGGTTGACGATGTAGTGCTGGAGCAGCAAGCAGATGATCTGGTGGGTCGAGAGCGCGTTGCCGCGCCCGTCCATGCCGCCGACGCGGTCGGCATCGCCATCGGTGACGAGGCAGAGGTCGTGGGGATGCTTGGCGAGGTAGGCGGCGGACTTGACGTAGTTCTTGGCGATGGGTTCGGGGTTGATGCCGCCGAAGCCCGGGTTGTGCTCGCCGTTGAGGGTGGTGACCTGGCACGAGGTGCCGCCGAGGATTTCGTCGAAGCAACCGGCTCCGACGCCGTAAAGGGCCTCATGGGCGAAGCGCAGGCCGGACTTGGCGACGAGATCGAAATTGATGAGTCGCTTGATCGCGGCGTAGTGGGCGGGGCGGACGTCCTTCAGGACGATCTTCTTCTCCTTCCGGGCCTGATCGAACGGGATGGACTGGACGGGCGACTTGTCGAGCAACCCCTCGACCGCCTGGCACATCGCGGGCTCGGCCGAGCCGCCGTACCAGGCCTTCAACTTGAATCCGTTGAACGCCGGCGGATTGTGCGAAGCCGTCAGCATGACGCCGCCGATGGCCTTCTGCTGTTTCACGGCGTAAGAGACGGACGGCGTGGGAGTCGGGGCGGTGGTCAGGGTGACGAGGAATCCGTTGCCGGCGAGGATCTCCGCCACACGCGTGGCGAACTGGTCGGAGAGGAACCGCCGGTCGTAGCCGACGACGACGCGGGCGGTGGTGCCCGCGACGGGGTTGGCCTTCCAGTAATCGGCGGTCGCCTGGGCGACCCGATCGACGTTGGCGAAGGTGAAGTCTTCCGCGATGACGGCCCTCCAGCCGTCTGTACCGAACTTGATCGAAGCCATAGGGGATATGTTGGTGGGGCAATGAAAACGCCTGAAGGCAGGTGAAGCCAGAAAAGAACTTGCCCGATGGGTACTCTCCCCTTAATTCTCGCGCGCCTTCGCACCGCTGCGAGGGCGTTTTTGCCGAGAGGCCCGTGGTTTGCGCCACGGTCACCGCGGTCGCCGCAGCGCGGTCACCGATCCGGTGGAGCCATCGGCAGGACAGTTTCGGTGCCAGGGTAGCTCAGCGGTAGAGCAGGGGACTCATAAGCCCTTGGTCGGGAGTTCGATTCTCCCCTCTGGCACCAATTTCTTTCTTCCCCTTCAAGGCGATTTCACGCAGCGGAAGCTGACGTGGGTCGAGCCCGTGTCGGCCGCGCCCTTCCCGCGGGTGCCGATTCGGTAGCGGGCGCAGTACTGGTCAGAGCACAGGTAGGATCCGCCGCGCTGGACGCGCTTGGGGATGCCAGGCTCGTCGGGATCGTGGCTGTCGGACGGGCCGGTCGGGTTCGTGGTCACCCCGGCGGCGGGTCGCGAGGCGTAGGTGTCGGGGCGATACCAATCGGCGCACCATTCCCAGGCATTGCCGGCCATGTCGAACAGGCCGTAACCGTTGGCCGGGAACGACCGGATCGGGGCCAGGCCGCGGAATCCGTCGTTGCCCGTGTCGCGGACCGGGAAGGTTCCCTGGAACGAGTTGGCCATCCATTTGCCGTCGGGGTTGAGATCGGATCCCCAGGCGTACTCCTTGTGATCGAGTCCGCCGCGGGCGGCGAATTCCCACTCGGCTTCGGTCGGCAGCCGTTTGCCGGCCCACTTGCAGTAGGCCACGGCGTCATCGAAGCAGACGTGCACGACGGGATAGTTCTCCTTGCCCGTGAGGTCCGACTGCGGACCGAACGGGTGACGCCAGCTGGCACCCGGGGTGTAGCTCCACCATTCGAGCGGGTTGTCGAGGGAGATCGGCGACTCGGGTGGCGTGAAGACAACGGAACCCGGGACGAGCATTTCGGGGTCGGCACCCGGGTATTGTTCGGCGGTGGGCTTCCGTTCGGCGACGGTGATGTAACCGGTGGCGCGAATGAACTTCTCGAACTCGGCGTTGGTGACCTCGGTGAGGTCCATCCAGAAGCCCGAGACCCGGACCCGGTGGGCGGGTTGGGCATCGGGGAACCCGGCGAGGAGGCCGGAACACACGGGGTCGCCGGGGTGAGTGGCGGCGTGTTGCTGGGCGGAGGAATCGGGCGCGGGGCCGCCCATGAGGAATTCGCCACCGGGAATCCAGACCATGCCTGCGGGTGCCGGGGTGGCGGGTTGGTTCGTGGAGAAGGAAGGAACCGGGGCCGGGGCTGGGGTTCCCGGCAGGGCGGCGTCGCTCGGGCCGCTGGTACGCGAGGAGGCGGGTTTGTCGCATCCGGCAAGCAGGGTGGCGAGAGCGACACCCAGGAGGGCTCCCAGCCGGATTCGGTGGGGCGAGACTCCGTCGAGCCGGGCAGGTTGGAGCGGCTCGTGGGGACACTCGCCCCACCGTGTGGGAGGCTGGGTCATGGGGCGTTCTTCGCGAGCGCCTCGAGGTAGTCGAGGATCGACGCGAACTCCTTGACGGTGAGTCCGGCGACGAGGCCCTCGGGCATCAGCGAACGTTCAAGCTTCTTGCGTTTGGCGATGTCCTTGACCGCGATCTTCTGCTCCTGCGCGGCGACCGTCCGGATGGTGACAGCGTCGGCGGCTTCCTGGACGACGAAGCCGTCTACCTCGGACCCATCCTTGAGCTCGAAGTGATGGGTGACGAAGCCCTGGGCGAGGGTCTTGCCCGGGACGAGGATCGCCTCGGCGAGTTCGCGGCGGCGATAGGTCTTGGCGATGTGGCCGAGGAACGGGCCCTTGAGCGGCTCGTCGGTGCGGACGGTATGGCAGCCGTTGCACCCGACCTGGGCGAAGAGTTGTTCGCCGCGGGAGACTTCGCCACGGGCCTCGAAGGCGGCGAGGAGGGCGGCGTCGACGGTGAGTTCGCCGACCTTGGTTTGCTTCGCTTCGGCGGCGAATTTGGCCGGGTCGATCTTGAGCTTCTGGACGGTCTTGCGGGCGGCATCGGCAACGTCGGCGTTGGCGTCGTCCAGCGCGGCGACGAACTGGGCGGCGCGGGCGGAATCGCCGGCGACGGCAGCGGCCTTGAGGATCTGGACGCGGCGGGCGGGGATGGTCCATCCGTCATCAAGGGCCTTGTTGGCGGCGGCCTTGGGCTCGACCGAGGCGGTCTTGCGTCCGGCGACCTTTAGCAGGCCGACGTCGGCCCAGAGGGAGCTCTCTCCGTTCAGGCGGGCTGCCTCGGAGGCGAGCACGTCGTGGCGGGTCTCGAGATGAGGGGAATTGAGGAAGGCGGACCGTGCCTTCTCGGCCTGATGATTCTCGGTCTTCGTGGCAAGGGCGGCCGGAAGGCCCGCCAGGAGCGAACGCCAGCCATCGGCGGAATCGGACTTCGCGAGGGCCTGGATCGCCTGGGCCCGGGCGGCGTCGGGAACGGACTTCTCCGTGGCCGCTCGGCCGAGGGCGGGGATGGCGTCGGCAGGGATGAACTCGGCGGAGGCCAGTTGCGCTGCGACGGCGGGCAGGAGGGCCGGGTCCTTGTCGGCGAGGCGGACGAGCTTGCGGAGTGCTGCGCCGGCCTGGATGCGGTGGCGGGAGAGTTCGCGACCGAGGTAGGCGGCTTCCTCGGCACCGGCGCCTTCAACGGCGGCCTGGAGTGCGGCGAGGACGCGCGGAGAAGCAGTCCATTCCTCCGGCTGGTAGTACGGCCCACGGGTGTCCGGGCGCGTTCCCCACGAGTCGCCCTTCCAGGGGCCATCGACGTAGTAGAGTCGGCAGAGCGCGGTCAGGATTCCCTGACGACGCACGGGCTCCTTCTCGCGTTCGAGGCGGCGGACGAGGCCATCGACGACCTCGTCCTCGTGCCAGGATTGCAATGCTCGGAGCAGGCCGCGTCGGACGGCTGGAGCGGTGTCGGTCTGGTCGAGGGCGTGGAAGGTTGCCGGGATTGCCTTGAGCGTGGCCAGGGCCTGAACGGCGGTGTGGGCGACGATCGGGTCTGCGTCGCCGAGAAGCGGGATGAGGGCGGTGGCGGAGCGGGCCTGCCGAAGGCGTGCTGTCGTGATCAAGGCTTCCTTGCGGGTTCGCGGATCGAGGGACTTGAAGGCGGCGGCGATGGCTTCGGCCGGGACCTGTGCGCCTTCGTCGATCCTGTCGCCGAGGGCGCGCAGGGCCCAGGGAGCAATCGTGGCGTCGGAAAGCAGGGCGAGGAGCGCCGGATGGCTGGAGGCACCCTGGGCCTGCTTGAGGGCGAAGACCGCTGCGATACGCGAAGGCAGCGGCTGTGCGGCGTCGGCCGCGAACCGGGCGACCCGCGCTGCGGTCTCATTCTTGAGGCCGCGACGTATGAGGGTGCGCTGGGCTTCGAGCCGGCGGCGATGCGAACGGGAGGAAAGTTCCGAGACGAGGGTTTCATCGGTGAGTTGGCTGTAGTTCGGGAGGGGATCGGACTTGTATCCCTTGGGTGTCACGCGGACGAGGAACCCGACCTCGGGCCCAACCCAGGTGAACGACGCACCCTTCCAGCTGGCGGCGTAGATGGCCGAGTGGGCGTCGACGTCGAGATCCGTGACGCGGGGCAGGCGAAGGAACTCCTGCTGGCCGGCGGAATAGGTGGCGCCGCGAGGGGTGAGTCCGTGCTGGTAGACCCAGTCGCGTCCCCAGTCCGCAGTGAAGGGCGCGTTGTTGAAGGCGGCGGGGATGCCGGGCTCGTCGATCCACGCTCCGCCGCAGCCGGAGCCGCCACCGTAGTCGGCCAGTGGCTGGATGATCTCGTCACCGAAATTCTTGAAGAGGCGCGGATACCCGTGCTGGGTCATCCCGCTGAAGTGGTGAAGCCGGATGTCCCATCCGCCGCCGTCGTTGGTGTTGTCGCGGGCGAAGCCGTCAAGGAGCGGACTGACCGCCACCTCGAGGATGTTGCGGGTGCCGTCGGCCCAGACTTCCAGGCCGGAGCCGTCGGGCCGGACCCGGACGACACCACCACCGCGGAGCTGGAGTTTCTTTCCGTCCGTGCCTTCGGCTTCCATGAAGCCGAAGTCACCGATGGCGGCGTAGAGCCATCCATCGACGCCGAGTTCGAGCCCGTTGGAAGAATGGTCGGCGGGGCGATCCTTGAAGGTGAAGGCGATGCCCTTGACGAGGGTCTTGCGTTCCTCGGCGACGCCATCGCCGTCGCGGTCGACGAACACGCTGATGTCGGGCGGATGCAGGACGTAGAGCCGGTCGTGGTCCCAGACGAGGCCACGAGGCGAATCGATGTCGGGGACGAGGGCGCGGACCTCGTCGGCCTGGCCATCGCCGTTGGTGTCGCGCACGCGGAGGACGCGGCCGAGGTGCGGTTTGCGGTCGAGGGAGCCGTTGCCGTCGGAGGAGACATACACCGTGCCGTCCGGGGCGGCGGCGACGAAGACGGGGTAGTTGACGGCGGGAGGGGTGGCGAAGATGGATGCCTCGAAGCCGTCGGGGACCTTGACGTCCTTCAGGAGTGCGGCGGCCTTCTCGGCGGAGGCAACGGCCGGCATTCCGATGAGTTCCTCGGGTGTAGGCTGTCGATCCTTGGCCGTGAACGGAGCGGCGATGGCGACGGCTGCGGCGCACGGGATCGCGAGGCTCGCGAAGTTGCGGAGGTGAAGCACGCGGAAGGATGGCGTGTTCCGGGGCTGCGTTTCAAGGGCGGGGCGGGGGAGAGGGGTTTCAAGTTGGGAGATTCAAGTTTCAAGCAGGGGGCTTGAATCTTGAGACTGGGAGCTTCTGCACGGCTCGTGGGGACACTCGCCCCACCATCGCGGCTTCAAACTTGAATCTTGAACCTTGAAACCTACTTGGGCCCAGCAGAGTCCCAGGCGTCTTGCGCGTCGTCGGTGCGGTCTCGTCGATCGCGTTGAAGGACGTTCTCGAGGTTCTGCATGTGCTGGCGGGCGGCGGAGACGTAGCGGTCTTCGTCGGTGCCGTAATGGACGGCCATCTCGCGGAGGCTGGCGTCCTCGTGCTGGCTGAAGATCTGGCCGGCGCGGACGGCGCGGTGGCCATGGAACCCGAGGGCCTTCAGGGCATCGACGCCGAGGTCGATGGCACTGCCGAGGGTGTCGCGCTGGAACCGGTGGACGCCGCGCTTGATGAGCTCGTAGGCGTGGGCGCGTGAGGTGGCGCGGGCGAGGATCTGGAGGTTGGGGAACTCGTGTCGGACCAGGTCGATGATCTGGAGGGAACGTTCGGGGTCGTCGACGGCGGAGATGAAGAGCCGGGCGTTGGCGGCTCCGGCTGCGGCGAGAAGGTCGGCGCGGGAAGCGTCGCCGTAGTAGGACTTGATGCCGAACTTCGCGAGGGTCTCGACCTGGTCGGGGTCGTTGTCGAGCACGGTGACCCCGAATCCATTGGCTCGTAGGAGGCGGCCGACGATGTGACCGAATCGGCCGAAGCCGGCGAGGATGACCGGATGGTTGTGCGACTCGATCTCGTCGTGGGGGCGTTCGTCCGGCTGGGCACAGTTCGCGAACCGGGGTTGGAGCACGCGGTCGTTGAAGACAAGGAGCAGCGGGGTGAGGGCCATGCTGATGGCGATGGCGGCCTTGAGCGGTTGGGCGACGGCGTCGGGGAAGAGTTGCAGCTGACCGGCCATCGAGATCAGGACGAAGCAGAATTCGCCGCCCTGCGCGAGGGCGCAGGCAAAGAGCAGGGTTGCGGCCCAACCCATCCGGAAGCCAAGGCCGATTCCCGCGAGGAGCAGGAACTTCAGGACGATCAGGGACAGGACCAGTCCCGACACCAGCAGGGGTTGGGCGGCCACGAGCCGGAGGTCGAGCCCGGCACCGACCGCGATGAAGAAGAGGCCGAGCAGGAGGCCCTTGAACGGTTCGACGTCCGCTTCCAGTTGGTGCCGGTATTCGCTCTCGGCGAGGACGACGCCGGCGATGAAGGTTCCCAGCGCGGCCGACAGGCCGACGAGGTGCATCAGCCAGGCCACGCCTGCCACCACGAGCAGGGCCACGGCGGTGAACATCTCGCGGAGCTTCGAGGCGGCCACGAACCGGAAGACGTACCGGAGGACGGTATGGCTGATGAAGACCACGGCGGCGACCGCCGCCAGCGTCACGAGGGTCTGCGCCCAGGACGGCAGTTGGGAGAGCGGTGTCGTGTGCGCGTCCGTCGCTGGTGCCGCTCCCATGAGGCGGGCGAGCCAGGGCAGGACGGCGAGGATGGGGATCACGGCGATGTCCTGGAAGAGAAGGACGGCGAAGCAGGCCTGCCCGCCGCGGCCATTGAGCAGGCCGCGTTCGGCCAGCGACTGCAGGACGATCGCAGTCGACGACATCGCGAGTGTCAGGCCGATCGTGACCGAGACCGGCCAGGGTTGCCCCAGCAGGCGGGCCAGCCCGGCGACGAGGGCGGCGGTGGCAACCACCTGGATCCCACCCATGCCGAGGATCGGTCCCCGCAGCCGCCAAAGGAGGCTGGGCCGGAGCTCGAGCCCGACCACGAACAGCATGATGACCACGCCGAACTCGGCGAAGTGCTGGACGTCCTCGACGGCCCCGACCAGTCCGAGGACCGACGGGCCGATCAGCACCCCGGCGATGAGGTAACCCAGGACGGACCCGAGTCCGGCGCGTTTGGCGATGGGAACGGCAACGACCGCGGCGAGCAGGTAGATGACGGCCTGGAGAAGGAAGGTCTGGGACATCGCAGGAGGAGAGTGATGCTCAGGCGGTGGGGCTGTCCCGGAGCCCGATGAGGCGGGTGCGGTACGCCGCGGCTGCGGACTGGAGCTGGGCGTCGGTGAGTTGGCGCACGCCATGCACGATGAACGGATCGAGGTACTTCATTCCACAGAGGTGGGCGGTCTGGTCTAACGGGGCCAACAGTTGCGGGAGGGTGTAGCGGTTGTAACCCTCCGGTTGGTACGCCGACGCCGGTCCGCCGGTGGTGAGCACGCTCAGGAGGGACTTGCCGCGCAGCGCGGTGCCCTTCTCGCCGTAGGCAAAGCCGTACTCGAGGACGACATCCTGCCATTCCTTCAGGAGGGAGGGACAGGAGTACCAGTAGAACGGATGCTGCCAGACGATGACATCGTGTTCACGGAGCAAGCCTTGCTCGCGATCCACGTCGACGAGGTGGTTGGGATAGGCCTCGTACAGGTCGTGGAAGGTGACGCCGGGCAGGTCTCGCACGGCGGACGCCAGCGCGGCATTGGCGCGCGAGCGGTGCAGGGCCGGATGGACGAACAGGACGAGGATCCGCATGCGCCCTAACCAGTCTTGGATATCGGCCGGACGTCAAGCGGGCATGGGCAGGCGGCGGGGGAGTTCCCAGTTTCCAGTCCCTGCGGGCGGTGACCGTTGGGAATCCAGAGAGCGTCGATTGCCATGGGGCTCCCGTCGCCGGACCGCGATCGTCGGGCCTGCCGGGGTTGGATTTACAATCCCATGTCGCACCTGCGACACGCGGATGTAAATCGGACGAGGGGCCGGGTGGCCCGCGGGAGGGGGTGGATTTACAATCCCGTGTCGCACCTGCGACATGGGATTGTAAATGGGCCCGGGTCAGGCGCTGGGGCGGGTGGCGGGTTGGGTAGCCTCGGGACGGGGGCGAATCAGGAGGACGGTGATGATGGCGAGGACGGCAGCACCGGCGAAGAAGGTGAAGCTGACGTTGAGGGGGACCTTGGCGTCCCGGAGTTTCCCGAATCCCCAGTCGGCGAGGCCGCCGCAGCTGATGGAGACGAGGTTCATGAGGCCGTACCCGGTGGCGCGGAGCTCGGGGCGCACGATCTGGCAGAGGATCGGCATGTTGTTGCAATCGAAGAAACCCCATCCCAGCCCGAACACGGCGAGGAAGGCGATGGCCATGGTCAGGCTGGAGGCGTTGCCGACGCCGAAGATGGCTGGGACGATGAACGCAACGCCGATGGCGCTGGCGTAGATGCGGCCGCGCTGGGTGACGAGCATCCAGCGGTCGGCGAGAAAGCCCCCAATGACGGCGCCGAGGATGGCGGCGATCTGCCAGGAGCTGGTCGCGGCCACGCCGGCGGGCCCCTGCTTGATGTTGAACTGTTGCTTGAGGATGGCTGGCATCCAGTCGCGGACGACCCATGCGGCCAGCGCAGGGAGCGTGAAGTAGAGGACCAGCAGGAGGAAGGATGGATTGGCGAGGAGATTGGGCAGGGAGGCGAAGAAGGACTCCTTCCGGGGTTCGGTCGGGTCCGTGGGCCGCACCGGATCCCGGAGGATCGCGAGGAGGGGGATCGAGTACAGGGCGCCCGCGACGCCGCAGAAGGTGAAGGCGGTGCGCCATCCGAGGCTGGGGAAATCAGCGATGTATCCGCTGAATCCACCGAGGATGACCCCGGAGTAGACGGCCATCTGATGGACTCCGATGGCGCGGGAACGGGTGGGGCCGAAATGATGGTCGGCAATCAGGGCAAGGGCCGCTGGAAAGTAGAAGGCTTCGCTGACGCCCATGAGGGTTCGGGTCCAAAGCAGGGCGTCGTAGGTCGAGACGTGGCCGGTGATCCAGGTGACGATCGACCACGCGAAGAGGCTTGCGGAAATGGTCCACCGGCGGCTGAAGCGGTCGGCGATGACCCCGCCGAGGGGGCTGAGGAAGGCGTAGACCCACTTGAACTGACCGAGCATCCGTCCCCAGTTGGCGTCGTTGCCGATGTCCTGGATGTCCGCCATGACGGAGAACTTCATGGAGGCCAGCATCTGGCGATCGAGGTAGTTGAGGAGGGCTACCGGCGCGAGCAGCGCGACGACGAGCCACGCCGTGCGCGTGGCGGACTGGGAGGCGGGGGGCACACCCCTAGATTCACGAGGGCCTGCCGAAGATTCAAGGCTGGCGGTGTGGGCTCGACGGCGGGGGCGCATCTCGACACTGCCCCCGATTGAGAACCGGAACGGGGTAGCGACGTCCTCGTCGCCATGGAAAAGAGCCTAGGAGGGCAACGGGGACGTTGCCGCTCCGATTGACGCGGGGGCAGTGCCAGGATGGGCCCCCTCAGCTGGCCAGGATTCGTGCGAGACCGCGGTCGGAGGTGCGGGTGGAGACGAGGGCGAGCGAACGGGATTCGGGCCCGAGGAATTCCCGGGCGGCGCGGTTCACCTCGGTTGCCGTGACGCCGGCAATGTTGCGACGGATCTCGTCCGGGGGCGTGAAGGCGCCGTGATTCAGCCAGTGTTCGCCGAGCCACATCATGTGGTTCTCGGTGCTTTCGAGGCTGAGGTCAAACTGGCCCAGGATGTAGTCCTTGGCGCGTCGGAGTTCGGCCGAGGACGGGGCACGTTCCCGGAGACGCTGGAACTCGCGGAGGACGAGACGAAGGGTTTTCTCCAGATCGGCGGCGTCGAGTCCGGCCGAGATGACCAGGTCCCCGGTGTCGGCCCAGGCGGAGAGCGAGCTGTGGATGTTGTAGGTCAGGCCGTGGTGTTCGCGGACGGTCTGGAAGAGGCGTGAGCTCATGTTCTCCCCCAGGATCACGTTGAGCACGCGCAGGGCGTGGCGACGGGGGTCATGGCGGGAGATCGTGCGGAGGCCGAGTCCGACGTTGGTCTGTTCGACGTCCTTGACCTGCATGCGAACGCGCGGGCCGTTGGGCTTGGCGGTCCAGGGTTCGAAGGGGGCGACGAACCCGGGCCGGAACGTCCGGGCGTGGAGGCGGGCCCTGCGGACGAGGTCGGCATGGCTGAGGTTGCCGGCGGCGGCGATGAGGGTGGCCGGGGCCGTGTAGTGCGAATCCATGTACCGCAGGAAATCGGCCCGGCGGAGGCGCTTCAGGGTGGCTCGGGTCCCGATGACCGGGCGGCCGAGGGGATGCCGGGGAAACTGCGTGGCATTGAGGAGGTCGTGGACCAGCTCTGACGGTTGGTCCCGGTACATCGCGAGTTCCTCGAGGATCACGTCGCGCTCGCGGGCGATGTCCGTGGGCGCGAACCGGGAATTGAGGAACATGTCGACGAGGACCTCGAGGAGTTCGGGCCAACGGTCGGCATGGGCGCGAGCGTAGAAACAGGTGTGGTCCTCGTCCGTGAAGGCATTCAGGTAACCCCCGACGCCCTCGATCGCCTGGGAGATGGCGGCGGCGGATCGGGTCCGGGTGCCCTTGAAGAGGAGGTGCTCGATGAAGTGGGAGATGCCGTTGAGGGAAGCGGGTTCGTGGCGGCCTCCCACGCCGACCCAGACGCCAACCGCGACGGAGGCCATGTGGGGCATCTGGGCGGTGACGACGCGGGTTCCGTTGGGCAGCAGGGTCTGTTGATACATGGAATCAGGATGGGCGGCGGAAATCGGGGTTGGAGGTCTCGGTGGGATGAGGCCTCAGGCCTTCAGATGCCGGGCGACCAGACGTCGGTGGGCACCCGTGAGCGGGAGTGAATCCAGTTCCGGGCGGGTTGCCCAGCGGAGTTCTCCAGCGGGTGGGTTGGCAACTTCGGCGACCTTCAGTTCGTACAGGTGCTGGACGAATCGGTACCGGGTGATCGAGTGGCGCAGTTGCCCCATGGGTTCCAGACGATCGGTGCCGACGCCCAGCCAGCGGGCGAGGCTCGCCGCCGGATCGGCGAGCGGGCCGCACTCGATGTTCGGGAATTCCCAGAAGCCTCCGTTGACAACATCGTCCGTGCGACGCCGCAGGAGCCAGCGCCGGCGGTGAGACCACACGACGGTGGCGAGGATGCGGGGTGTGACCACGGGACGGACGACCTTCTGGGGGAACTCCGCCTGCGAACCGAGTGCCTTGGCCCGGCAGAGTCGGGAGACAGGGCAGTTCGGGCAGTCGGGGTTGGCAGGCGTGCAGACCGTGGCCCCCAGTTCCATGAGGGACTGGTTGAGTTGGGAGCAGGGACCGGCCAGCTGGATCGGGGGGCGAGGGCGCTGGATGCGCGATGAGTCGAGGGCGGTGGCGGCCTCGACCAACTCCGTGGCGTCCTTCCAGAGACGGGTGTTGGTCTCGCGCTGCCGGGGATCCCCGGGGAGCGCCTGCAGGCGGGTGAGGACCCTCACGACGTTTCCATCGAGAATCGGGGCAGGGAGGTTGAAGGCGAAGGAGGCGATGGCCCCGGCGGTGTACCGACCGATGCCGGGAAGGGCGAGGATCTGGTCGGGCTGGCGGGGGAAGACTCCGCGGTGCTCGGCGAGGATCTGGCGGGCGGCGAGCTGGAGGTTGCGGGCGCGCGTGTAGTATCCGAGTCCTTCCCAGAGCTTCAGGACACAGTCGGTAGGGGCGGCGGCCAGGGATTGGATGTCCGGTAGTTCCGCCATCCAGCGTTCCCAGTATCCGATGACCGTGCGGACCTGAGTCTGCTGGAGCATGACCTCGGAGACCCAGATGGCATAGGGATCCGTGGTGCGGCGCCAGGGCAGGTCGCGGGCAGCCCCGGCGAACCAGTCGAGCAGCCGGGGCGCGACCGATCCAGGCGTGGGCTTTGGAGAACGCGCAGCGGGCGGCATGGGAGGAGGATGCGCCGAGGAGGCTGGGAGGGCAATTCGTTGGTCGAAGCCGGGGGGTGGTGTCGAAGAGGTTGACAGAATCCAAAAATGTGGCTCGACAAGCGAGCCCGGGTGGCAGGGAATGTACTCGGCTCGTGACCACCTACACGGCGAAATTGACTCCGGAGGAGGCAGCCCGGCTCGAACCACTCGTCCGGGACGGGAGCTTCCAGCTCCGGGATGTCCCGCACGCGCGCTTCAGCGGTGCGAAGCCGGACCTGCACGTCACGTTCTATGAGTCGGGCAAGCTGGTGGTGCAGGGCAAGGGGACGCAGGAATTCGTCGAGTTTGTGATCGAACCCCAGGTCCTGCTCTCGGCCCGCCTCGGTTACGAGGATACGCTTGAACCCGGCCGCCTCGACCCACGGTTGGGCGTGGATGAGTCCGGCAAGGGGGATTTCTTCGGGCCGATGTGCATTGCCGGCGTCTACGTGAACCGGGATGTCCTCCACGCCTGGAAGGACGTCGGGATCCGGGATTCCAAGAACATCACCAGCGACGCGCAGGTGGCGCGGTTGGCCAAGAAGATCCGGGAAACGCCGGGGTGTGTCTGGAACCTGGTGGCGGTGGGCAACGAGGCCTACAACCGCATGCACGGGGTGAACGGAAGCGTGAACCGGATCCTGGCCTGGGGCCACGCACGGGTGATCGAGAACCTCCTCGGGCAGAAGCATCGGATGAACCCGGCTCCGGTCCGGGCGATCAGCGACCAGTTTGCAGCCAGCAAGGCGACCGTGGAAAAGGCGTTGATGGCGGCGGGCCGGACCATCGAGTTGGTCCAGCGTCACAAGGCCGAAGAAGATCCGGCGGTGGCTGCGGCCTCGATCCTGGCGCGCGATGAGTTCGTGACGCGCTTGCGGCAAATGGGCGAGCAGTACGGCATGGTCTTTCCGAAGGGGGCCTCGGACACGGTCGAGGCGGCGGCGAAGGAGTTCGTGGCCCGGCAGGGGGCGGCGGTGCTGGGCAAGGTGGCCAAGATGCACTTCCGGACCTCGTACCGGGTGCTGGGCCTGCCGGAGCCCGAACGGGTGGAGTGGAAGAAGCCGGGAAGTTGATCGGGAGTTCGAAGCTTTCGGTCTCAAGTTTCAAGGGGGGAAGGACGGCCCGACGGTGGGGCGAGTGTCCTCACGAGCCGTGTCAAAAGCCTTGGAGAGGCAACGGGGGACGTCGCCGCTCCGTTCGGGCGTGGAACCTTCTTGGACAAGGGACGGATTCGTCCGCAGACTGTGGGCCATGCGCATCCACTATCTCGGGGCAACCCGGACCACCACGGGCTCGATGTACCTGGTGGAGGTCAACGGCAGCCGGATCCTCCTCGAGTGCGGCCTCTATCAGGGGCATCGGGATGAAGCGGTGGAGCGCAACCGCAAGTTCCCGTTCGATCCCGGGGCGTTGGAGTGCGTGGTGCTGAGCCACGCGCACATCGATCACTGCGGCAACCTGCCGAACCTTTGCCGGCAGGGATTCCACGGGAACATCTATTCGACCTTCGCGACCCGCGACCTCGCGGCGGTGATGCTGGCGGATTCAGCCGCGGTGCAGCGCGCGGACGCGGAGTTCGTCTCGAAGAAGCGCGCAAAGGAAGGGAAGCCGCCGGTGCTGCCGCTCTACTCAGCCGAGGATGCCGAGAAGGCGGTGCGGCAGTTCGTCGGGTTGAACTATCATCGGCCCCTGCCGATTGCCGAAGGGGTGAGCCTGCGATTCGCGGATGCGGGGCACATCCTGGGCTCGGCGCAGGTCATCCTGGACGTGAAGGAGAACGGTCGGGCGTTCCGGTACCTGTTCAGCGGGGACATCGGAAGGCCGAAGCAGGAGATCCTGCGGGACGCGGAGTCGGTGGAGAACGTCGACTTCCTTCAGGTGGAGAGCACCTACGGGGGGCGCGAGCACCAGGACGCCGTGAATGCTCGCGAGGAGCTGTGCCGCCTGATGGGGGCTGCCCTTCGGCGCGGGGGCAAGGTCATCGTGCCGGCGTTCTCGGTGGGGCGGACGCAGCAGTTGGTCTACGTCTTGAACCAACTCGCGGATACGGATTGCCTGCCGCGGGTGCCGATCTTCGTGGACAGCCCGTTGAGCGTGAACGCGACGGAGGTGTTCCGGTTGCATCCAGAGTGCTTCGATGACGAGACCCTGAAGTTCCTCCGGGAACAGCGGAATCCATTCGGGATGGAGAACCTGACGTACATCCGGGAGGCATCGCAGTCCAGGAAGCTCAATGAATTGGACGGTCCAGCAATCATCATCAGCGCGTCGGGCATGGCTGAGGCGGGCCGGGTCCGGCACCATTTGTCGAACCACATCGGCAATCCCCGGAACCTCATCCTCTTCGTCGGCTATTGTGCCGAGCACACGCTCGGGGCGCAGATCGTGTCGCGTCGCAGCCCGGTCAACATCTTCGGCCAACCGCACGCGGTGCGGGCGGAGATTGCGTCGATCGACGCGTTCTCGGGGCATGCGGATCGTTCGGAGCTTTCCGCCTACGTGAAGTCGCTGACAGGGAACATCCGCAAGATCACGGTGATCCACGGGGAGGAGGAGCAGTCGATCGCCTTTGCAGGAACGTTGCGTGAACTGAAGCCGGAGGCGGAAGTGATCGTGCCGGAACCCGGCCAGATCGTGGAATTCAGTGTGGAATCGGCGGGCCCAGCGGCGTAGAACCCAAGGCCGTGAAGGAGTCCAGTCCAGATCGGTTCGTCCAGTGGGGGATCAACCTCTCGACCCTTGCCCTGATTGGGATGGTCGGGTGGTACGTGCATGAATCGAGGGTGGCCAGCGCGCACCAGAAACTGGTGGCGGGACACGCCCAGAATTCGATGGCCATGGCCCAGGTCTTGCAAGAAGCCGCGGTCTACGCGCAGCGGGACCCTTCCATCATTCCTGTGCTGAACAAGCTGTCGGGCCAGCCGGCGCAGGGTCCCACGGCCGCGACCCGGACCAACGCCCCCAACCGACGCTGAGCCATGATCGAACCCCAGGAACAGATCGACGCGTTGTCGGATCAGGTCTCCCAGTTGGAGCATCGGCTGGCGATGGCCGGCCGGGTGCAGTTGCTCCTGATCCTCGCCTTGGTTGCCTTTGTGTGGAGGGCGGCGCTGCTGCAGCACCGCGGGTTGGAGGCCGCCCAGGCACACGTCCCCCAGATCCACAAGGACATCGCGCAACACATGGCCATCCTGACCGAATTGCAGGGCTACGCACTGACCCATGCGGAGTTCGCCAAGATCCTCCGGAAGCATGGAATCGAGCCCGTCGCGCCTACCTCGACGCCGGCGCCACAGCTGCCGCCGGGCCGGTAACGGCCGCTCCAGGATTTTCCAGCGGCGAACCAGCCCGGATTTTCCAACGGCGACGCAGCGACTCGGCGCGGGTTTTCCAACGGCGACGCGGCGGCGCGGCGCCGTTTCTGGGTGGCGACGGGTGTGCGGAGGCGTCTGGGCGGACGCACGCGGATGGTGGAAGGGCAAGGGCCCGTAAAGAACGCTGCGTCGCCGCGTCGCCGTTGGGAAAAGTTCCCGCCGCTGGTCAAATCGCCGC
Organism: Limisphaerales bacterium; assembly: GCA_965284395.1. Lineage (GTDB taxonomy): Bacteria > Verrucomicrobiota > Verrucomicrobiia > Limisphaerales > UBA9464 > UBA6176. The sequence continues at coordinate 5,449,137 of OZ260084.1, forward strand.
TGGGGACGTCGAGATACGAATCAGGAAAGCTGCTGGCCGCAACGGGAGCAGAACCGGTCCCCGGTGTTTCCGAGGTGGGTGCAGCTGGGGCAGGTGGGGCGCGCCTTCTCGGTACGGTGATGGATGAGGAGGTTGCGGAGGTACGGGAGCCAGGAGAAGGCGTAGGCGGCGACGAAGACGGAATCCCGCTGGTAGAGCGCGGCGTAGGAAAGCAGGAGCAGCGCGCCGGCGAGGCTCAGCCACCAGAACAGCGGTGGCACGACGACGCGCCCCTGCTTCTCGGTGGCGTACCACTGGACGAGGAAACGGCTGGTGAAGACGGCGTTTCCCAGCCACCCGATGACCTTCCAGGCATGCCATTCAATTCCAAGGAACCGCCCTCCTGGCCAGAGGACGTCGTCAACCAGACTCATGTGTGCCGGCAGGATGGGACTCCGGTGCCCACGCACAAGCCGGGAGTCCGGATTCGACACGGCCCGGGTCTTCGTCCTACCGTCCCGCCCCTATGTTCGAAGTAACGCGATCCAACGTGGACGCGATCGCCAGCAAGTTGGCGCAGCTGAAGAAATTCCTCGATCTCCCGATCGTGCTCAAGCGCATCGCGGAAATGGAGGCGCAGATGACTTCGGACACGTTCTGGAACAATCAGGACGCGGCCCGGAAGGTCATCGATGACCTCAACGGGCTGAAGCGGAAGGCCGAGCCGTTGGCGTCGTTCGACAAGCGCCTGGACGACGTCCGGGTGCTGCTGGAGTTGGGCGAGGCCGAGCCTCCCGCGGGTCAGGACGCTGTTCAGAAGGAGGCCGATGCCGAGTTGGCTGCACTGACGCGAGACCTGGACCGGTTCGAGCTGGAGGTGCTGCTGACGGGACCGCATGACGGTCGCAACTCGATCTTCAGCATCCAGGCCGGAGCCGGCGGCACCGAGGCGCAGGACTGGGCCGAGATGCTGTCCCGCATGTACGGCCGCTGGTTCGATTCGCGGGGTTGGAAGTGGGAGGTAACCGATGCACTCCCCGGGGATTCAGCGGGGTTGAAGTCCGTCACGTTCCGCGTGGTCGGCCAGAACGCCTACGGCTTCACCAAGGCCGAGCGCGGGGTGCACCGCTTGGTCCGCATCTCGCCGTTCGATTCCAACAAACGCCGTCACACGAGCTTTGCCTCGATCGACGTCGTTGCGGAACTCGACGACCTCTCGCTCGCAGACATCGTCGTTCCCGACAGTGAATTGAAGCGCGACACCTTCCGTTCCGGCGGCAAGGGCGGTCAGAACGTCAACAAGGTCGAAACCGCAGTGCGGTTGACACACATCCCGACCGGCATCGTGGCGGCGTCCCAGCAGGAGCGTTCGCAGGCGCAGAACGAGGCGACCGCGATGTCGATGCTGAAGGCCAAGCTCTACGCCCTGAAGCTCGACCAGGCCAAGGCCGACATGGAGAAGTTCTACGGTGACAAGGGCAGCGTCAGCTGGGGCAACCAGATCCGCAGCTATGTCTTCCAGCCGTACCGGATGGTGAAGGATCTCCGCACCGGCGTTCAGACGTCGGACGTGCAGGGCGTGATGGATGGAGACCTGGATGCCTACGTGAACGGATGGTTGCGGGCCGGCTGCCCGCTCAAGCGCATTCCCGGCCTCAAGGACGAGGAGGAATAGGTCGCCTTGCTTCAGTCCATCTGTGCAATCGGTGAAATCTGTGGATAGCCCCACTCCCGCTTTCAGGATGAACATCCTCGACACCATCGTTGCCCGGAAGCGCGTCGAAGTCGCTTCCCTGCCTCCCGGTCCGGTTTCTGCCCGCCAACTCCGCGAAGCCATCGAACGTCGCGGAACCGGCGTGCGGGACTTCTTCGCCGCCCTTCGTCATCCCCGCCGTGGAGACGTGGGGTTGATCGCCGAGGTCAAGAAGGCCTCTCCCAGCAAGGGCATCATCCGGGCGGACTTTGATCCGGTGACGATCGCTCGCGAGTACGAGGCGGCCGGGGCCAGTTGCCTGTCGGTGCTGACCGACGTTGATTTCTTCCAAGGTTCACTCGCGTTCCTGCGGGACATCCGGTCAGCGGTCGGGCTGCCCTTGCTTCGGAAGGACTTCATCATCGACGAACGACAGATCCTCGAAGCGATCGAGTGGGGCGCCGATGCGATCCTCCTGATCGTGGCGATCCTGTCGGATGACGAGTTGCGCCACTTCCATGCGCTGGCGGATGCAGCAGGCCTGACCACGCTGGTGGAAGTGCACGACGAGGTGGAGTTGGAACGTGCGTTGGCGGCCGGAGCGCGGTTGGTGGGCGTGAACAATCGGGACCTGAAGACCTTCAAGGTCGACCTCGGAACGACCGAGCGTCTGGCCCGCCGGTTGTGGGCGGCGGACGGATCCAAGGATCGCCTGCTGGTGGCGGAGAGCGGGATCGACTCGCGTGCCGATGTCGTCCGCCTGCGCGAGTGTGGGTCGGGCGCGATCCTCGTGGGCGAGTCGCTCATGCGCGCACCGAGCATCGGCGACAAGGTGGGGCAGTTGCTCGGGTAACGGGGCGGCAACGTCCTCGTTGCCTGGGTTGTTGCACTATCCCCAGCGGCGACGCGGACGGACTCTTTTCCAACGGCGACACGGCGACACGGCGATGGGATGGGGGGGCGGTTCGTGGAAGCGGCTGGGAAGAGGCCTGAGGTGAAGGGCGGGGCCTCGGCGCAGTGGGTAAGACGGTTCTGGCGACAGGCGGGGGACGGAATGGAACAGGAGGAATTCGTGGTGCGAATACGCGAAGGATGTCAATAGTGCGGGACTGAACCGGTTACCTTTCACCGGACTGCCCCATTTCCCCATGAGTGAATCTGCACTGGAGAGAATGGCGACGCTTGTCCTCTCGCATGCTCCATTAGGACAGCCTACTGCTGAAGATTGGATTCGGTGTGAGGAGAATCTCGGAGTGCCGCTGCCTGGCGACTTCAAAGAATTGGTTACTCTAATTGGATGGGGGCGATTCGGGGGCGAGCTATGGTTTGCAACCCCGTTGTCAGGGAATTCAGAGATGTGTCTCTGCAAAGAGCAGCTCTGCCGCTTTCGGGAGGATATGGGCTTTTGGGAGAGTGAGCTGGGTATAGAATTCTACCCTGAGCCGGGTGGTTTGATCGGAATTGGTGGAGTAGGGCGGATGCAGTTCTTCTTACAGTCTGGCGTGGACGCGGTTGAGTCCAGTTGGCTCGTCGTCGATTTTGACTACCTCGAAATTCATCCAGGGCGAGGCAGGATTTCAGAGTTCCTTCTGGCGCTGTACGACGGGGCGATGGCGGAGCCGTGGGAGAATCGATTGCGCGCACTGGTTTGGGGCAACGGGCGGCCTTTTTTCTGGGTGTTTGGTGTGGCGCCAAATGGACGTCTGTAGCCGGTCTGTCATCGCCGAGCTGGAATTCCGCTGATTCTGCCGGTTTGAAATCCGGCATCGGTGGCGTCTTCTTGGCGGCGTCTTCTTCCTCCTGAGGCGTCAGCCCTTCTTGCTTCTTCTCCGTCTTCTTCCCGTCTCCGCGTCGGTTCGCTTCCCCTGGCCGCGTCCCGTCTTCTTGCGGCCTGTGGCTCGCTCCCGGTCCCTGATCAAGTGCCTCTGCTGCAATCACCCGTTCTCCCCGGGGCTCCGCAACCGCACCCGTCAGCTCTACTGCCCCAAGCCCGCCTGTCGCGTGGCCAGCAAGGCGGCGGCTCAGGCCAAGTGGGTCGCAAAGCCCGCCAACCGCGACTACTTCAAGGGCGCCCACCACGTCGATCGTGTCCGCCGGTGGCGCGAAGCCAATCCCGGCTACTCCAAGCGATCCTCAGCCCGGAAGGCTCCCTCTCCTGAGCTGCAACCACCTCTCCATCAGTATCCTACAGCTGCTCCGCTACAAGATCCACTCCCGGCGCCGTTACAAGATCTCGTGCCCCCGTTACAAGATCTCGTGATTTCCTATCCTGCTATTGTTGTGGGCCTTATCGCCCTCCAGGTCGGCTCTGCGTTACAAGATGACATCCACCATCACATGCATCGTGTGGCATCCAAGGGAGCGGAAATCCTTCGGCAGGGTGCCGGGCGGTTTCCGCCTCCATCATGAATGAACACAAACTCCTCCTCCGGCCCGAACGGCTCCGTGAGGTCCCACCCCGTTTCAGTTGGTGCGATCAACGTCTCTTCCGCTCCGGGATCACTTCCCGCTGCGGATCCGACGCCATGGCCCTGTACCTCTTCCTCCTCACCGTCGCCGACTCACGCGGCCTCAGCTACTACTCCGACGCCAGCATCGGTCGATCCCTGCGGCTGGACTCCGTTGCCCTCTCGGCGGCACGCGCCGAACTCCTTGGAGCGGACCTCATCGCCTACCGTCGGCCCCACTACCAGGTCCTGAGCCTGCCCGACTCCTCCACGCCGCCTCCCTCCCAGCGTCTGGGCGAGGTCGCCTCCGTCGGGGACATCCTTCGTCGCGTCTTCAGCGCGGGAGGTGCCCAGTGATCGACTTCCAGACCTTCTGCAAGCTGCGCCAACTCCACGACGTCGATCGACTGTCGATCACCCAGATCGCCACCGAACTCGGTCTCCATCGCGAGACCGTCTCCAAGTGGATCTCGCGTCCCAAGTACGAGCAGCGGGGCTCCGAGCATCCTCGCGCCAGCAAGCTCGATCCCTTCAAGGGCTCCATCAGCCGGCTCCTGGAGCGTCACAACTATAGCGCCAGTCAGGTCCTCGGGCTCATCCGCGAGGAAGGCTACAGGGGCGGCTCCAGTATCCTTCGTTCCTATGTCGCGCGGGTCCGCCCCAGGACCCGGCAGGCCTTCCTTCGCCTTCAGTTCATCCCGGGTCAGGCGGCACAGGTGGACTGGGGATCGGCAGGCTACCTGCAGGTCGGCGACACCCGCTGCCGCCTCTCCTTCTTCGTCATGGTCCTGTGCCACAGCCGCCGGATGTATGTGGAATTCACCCTGCGCGAGTCCCAGGAACACTTCCTGGCCGCGCATCACAACGCCTTCGTCTTCTTCCAGGGCGTACCCAACGAACTGATCGTCGACAATTGCAAGGTCGCCGTCCTCCACCACCGTCGTGGGGAGGAGCCTGCCTTCAATCCGCGTTACCTCGACTTCGTCCGTCACCACGGCTGCCGTCTGCGGGCCTGCAACCCTCTCTCACCCCACGAAAAGGGCCGCGTCGAGCGCGCCGTCGGCTACGTCAAACGCAACTTCCTGGCCGGACGCGAACTCGGCTCCCTCGACGCCATCAACGCCGAGGCGCGGCTGTGGATGAACACCGTGGCCAACGTCCGCGTGCATGGGGATACAGGCAAGACACCCGATGCCCTCTTTGCAGAGGAAAACCTCCGCCCCCTCCACCTCAACGCCTACGACACGGCCACCATCCACCCACTGCGATCCGACCGGACCTGTCGAGTGCGCTTTGATTCCAACACCTATTCCGTTCCGGCCACCAACGCGCGGCAACTGCTAACGCTGAAGGCGTCCACGGACCGGATCGTGATCCTCAACGGCGACCAGGTCGTCGCGGATCACCCGCGTTCCTACGAACGGCGTCGGGACTTCGAAATCCGGGGGACACATCGAGCCGTTGCTGCACCAACGGATGCGGGCCCATCGCCAACGACAACTGGTGCGTTTCCTGACCTTCGGTCCGGCAGCCCAACGCTACTGGGAGCAATTGCAGCAACGCCGGCCCGACGCCCTCACCCAGGTCCAGCGCATCGTCGCGCTGAGCGAGTCCCACGGGGTGGACCTCGTCTCCCGATTGCTCGAGGACCTCCTCGAACTGGAGGCCTTCGGTGCCGACTACATCGCCAACCTCGCCACCCAGCGACAGCGCATCTCCCAGGAATGTGGAGCCCTGCATCTCACCCGTTCCAGCGACCTGCTGGATCTCGAAGTCCCCGCACCCGACCTCTCCCTCTACGACCAACCATGAAAAAGGACATCCTCAACGAGCACCTCGACTACCTCCGTCTGGAATACATCCAGAAGGAGCATCGCTCCCTCGCCCAGCAGGCGGCACGAGAACAGTGGTCCCACGGGGAATACCTCAACCGCCTCATCGAGGGCGAGGTGGGCCAGAGGCGGCAGAAGGCGCTGGAACAGCGGTTGCGCCGGGCACGATTCCCGTTTCGCAAGACGCTTGAGCAGTACCAGTGGACGTGGCCGCGGAAGATCAACCAGATGGCGGTGCGCGAACTCTTCAACCTGAAGTTCATGGAGACCCACACCAACGTGGTGTTCATGGGATCGGTTGGACTGGGCAAGACGCATCTGGCGGTGGCGCTGGGACTGGAGGCATGCCAGGCGGGACGGACGGTGCTGTATGCCTCGGCCATCCATGTGATCAACGAGCTGCTGGTGGCGCAGAAGACCCACCGCTTGCGCAAGACGATCCGCAAGTATGCCGGGATCGACCTGTTGATCCTGGACGAGATCGGCTACCTGCCGATCGACAAGGCGGGGGCGGACCTGCTGTATCAGGTGCTGGCCGAGCGGTACGAGAAGGCGTCGACGGTGCTGACGACGAACCGCGCGTACAAGGAGTGGGTGCACATCTTCAACAACGACGCGACGATGACGGCCGCGTTGCTGGACCGCTTGCTGCACCACGTGGAAACGATCCTGATCGAGGGCCGGAGCTACCGCAGCCGGGAGCACACCGAAACGCCGTAGGCCACCGGGACACCCCATAGCAAGGCCGCTGGAGCAAGGCTCCCAGCGGCCCTTTTCATGCCCGGATGCCACCACGGATTTCAAACCGGCAGCTTTAGACGGTTTTCACGCGGGCGCTGACAGCCGGTCGAGTGGTGCGTCGAGGTGGACAAAGGCGAGAATTTGGAGGCAGTAGGTGGCAGCGCCCGAAAGCGCGGCCTGCTGCCGACCGGACGCATTGGCTGCCCACCTAGAATTCCATCCTGAGACGATAAAACTGTGAGGGTTCGCCCGCACCGGGGAGTTCGAAGACGGTGTTCGGCGTCCAGAGCCGGTTGGTCGTCGGAGACCAGACGCGAAGATCGGGTGAAGACTCCAGCAGACCTGCACCCTCGATCTCCCCTTCGTAACGAAGCTGGAACTGGCCGCCTCCAGCCGATTCCAGTCGGATCACGCGGTCCTCAAAGGCGGGAAGCGAGGCATTGAAGTAGAGGTCGAAGAGCAGGCCCGTGGTGGTTGCGGTCTGAAGGAAGTACGTGGAATTCGGTTCGGAAATTAAGAGGTTGCCATAATATGGTCCGTTGGCGGTGACCGGTACGCGCACCATGTTTCCCAAGGCATCCCCCTTCCAGAGAGCCCAGTTCGACAGAATCCTCGACCGTACCCCGGGTATCCGCGAGGACCACCGCTGGTGCGGCAGGGATGAGGGTGCGGTTGGTGGAGTGGTCATTCGGAGGTGACGGAAAGCCGACTTGCGCTTCCGGGATGGGCAGGTAAGCCAGATTGAAACCGATCAACCCACTACCCCGGTACCCGGACTCGACCTGGAAGTAGTAGTTGGTACCGGCCTTCGCACTGAACTTGAGGAAGCTGATGGGACCGAATCCCGGTCCTTGATCCGATTCGTACACCCGGTTCAAGGGCGTTGCCCGAGGGAATCCATCATACACCGCAAAAGCGGTCGAGACGCTGCTCCCCTGCGTCGTTACCTGGACCAGTCCATTCGAGGGTGCCGTCCACCGCCACCAAAGGCTCTTGGGGATGGAGTTTGGAATGTAGGGAGAAAAGGGCGGCTCATCGGGTTGGCGTGACGCCCCGAAGTTCGAGCGCCGGTCCCGGATGCCGTCCGGAGGCACGACCTGCCGTTCTGCCCCAGGTCTGATCGCCACCCTGGATTTTCCCTTGGCGCGGCCGCACTGAACCGAGCAGCGTGATGCCCTCATCATGAAATCATCCGCACGCCTGCTCTTGCTGCTCGTGGCCACCGCCATTCTCTGGACCCGCGGACTTGCCCAGACCAACGAGTTTACCTCGGAAACCATCTCCATCGGGGTGGTGGTCAGCAACGTCGAGAAATCCGTCGAGTTCTACACCCAGGTCGTCGGCATGAAGAAGACCGGCGGGTTCTCGGTGAATGCCGACATGGGCAGGCGCACCGGGCTGACGGACGGACAACCAGTGAGCATCACCGTGCTGAAGCTGGGTGAGAGCAAGACCGCCACCGAGTGGAAGCTGATGAGCTTCGGGAAACCAGCCTCGCACCCGAAGCAGAACCACCTGCAGGACGACACCGGCATGCAGTACATCACCATCCACGTGAAGTCCCTCAAGCCTGTGTTGGAACGGATCAAGGCTCACCAGGTAAAGCTGCTGGGCGACACCCCGATCTCGCTGGGCGGCAACTCGCACTTTGTCCTCATCCAGGATCCCGACGGCACGTTCGTTGAACTGATCGGGCCGCTGGAGTAGGGAACAGCCGTGGCTCGGGATGAGCGCGCTGGGGGCGGATCTGCTCTGCCGACCCGGAAAGACACCCAGGAGACGGTTTCCCGCAGAGGCTCGGAGTCGCTGGGAAGGTGGATCTTTCCCGGGGCGATCCTAGTTGCAGTCCGCCCGCCAGACCTTCGCGGCCTCGCGGCTTCGCGCGAACCCTACCCACCCTCGGGAAGCGGTCGCGCGAAGCCGCGAGGGCGCGAAGCCATGTAGGCTGATTTCCAAGACCCAGCCTCCGCGGAATCCGTGAAGGCGCTCCGGCCATCCACCCTGGGCTTCCGCCGTTTGGCCCATTGAGGCACGGTGTCGTGACGCCATTCCGGCAGGGTGGGAGGCTCAGGATCCGGCGGAGCGTCTGGCCAGGAGCCAGTCGCGGATACGGAAGGCAGGACGCTCGATGGCAAGGTGCATGAGCAGGGCGAAGCCAACCGCGGACGCGAAGCAAAGGAGCATCATGATGGGTCCATCGGCGGCAACGACCGGTTCTTCAAGCCAATCCTGCGCGACGTGAAAGACGATCTTATGCGAGAGATAGAGCGAGTAGGACAGGGTGGCGACCCACCCCAGTGATCGCGAACGCAGGTTGTAGAGGAAGGAGTTGGGGCTGATGGCTGAGACGACGACCAGGCCGAATCCGAGCGAGACCAGCGGGAAAAGGAACAGGCTCGGGTGGAGAGTGAGCATGCCGACGTAGACCCGTGTGGCTCGATCGGGCGTGTTTTGAAGCACGAAGAAGTAGGAGATCGCCACCAGGCCGATCCCGGCGAGCAGGGTCTGGAGGTGCCGCGCGGCCAACCATTCCCGGGCGGACGATTTGAAGTGAAACAGCCACGCGATGAAGACACCCACCAGCAAGCCGTCCAGGCGGGTCTGCGTTGGATAATAGATCCACGCCATCCAGTCGGGCTGATCCTTGACGAGTAGGTGGAAGCTGAGAAAGCGGACGAGAACTCCCATGGCCATGAGGATGCCGATCGTCCAAGCGGTTCGATCCCGCACCTTGGCGAAGGCGATCACGGACAAGACGAGGGGTAGCAGCAGGTAGAACTGTTCCTCGATGCACAGGGACCAGGCGTGCGAAAAGGTACGGTGGTTGGCGACGTCGAGGCCGAGGTTCTGGGTGAAGGTGAGCAACTTCCAAAGCGGCGGCAGGGACTCCTTCTCCCGGGTCCAAGGAAGAAGAACGTAGAGTGCGAGTACGAACCCAAACGGGGGCAGGATTCGAAAGGCCCGTTTGATGTAGAACCTGCGGAGCGACACACCTCCGCAGGCTTCCACTTCGGCCAGCAATTGGGAGGTGATCAGGTAACCGCTGAGGACGAAGAACAAATCCACCCCGGACCAACCAAACTTGACGAAGCCGGCTTCCAGCCATCCCGGGTGGGCGAAGAAGTATTGGTAGTGGAAGAGCAGGACGGAGAAAATCGCGTAGGCACGAAGGGTCTCCAATCCGTGAAGTTTCGATCTCATCAAGGCATCGGTGGCGATGCGCACTGAACTGAACGCAGAAGTGTCGGACAAGGTGATTCTCGCGGATGGGCTCCGTGCTCCGTGTGGTCCTTGGCTTGACGTAATAACATCCGTACCTACGATGCTGGGATGATTCTGGAACTCAAGCTTCGCAAGGTCGGCAATTCCGTCGGTCTCGTGCTCCCGAAGGAAGCCCTCGCCCACATGAAGGTTGAGGAAGGAGACACCGTGACCGTGACGGATGCCGCCGAGGGAGGCCTGCGGTTGAGCCCGCACAAGGCCGAGGTTGCCCGCCAGATGGAAGCCGTTCAGGACGTCATCAACCGCTACCGCCACACGTTGCGGGAGTTGGCCAAATGAAGGAACCCATCTGGATCCTCCGCGAGGTTGCCTTGCTGGCGCATGAGCAGTCGCTGGCCCAGTTCGGGGGGGCGGACGGCCTCCGCGACGAGGGCTTGCTTGATTCGGCGCTCGGCAAGCCGCACAACCTGTTCGCCTACGGCAAGGCCAGCCTGTTCGAACTGGCCGCCAGCTACGCCTTCGGCATCGTGAAGAACCACCCGTTCATTGACGGAAACAAGAGAACGGGCTTCGTCGTCGCCATCGCTTTCCTGCAGATCAACGGATGGCGTCTCGAGGCCAGCGAAGTGGATGCGACGTTGCGCACGCTGGCTCTCGCGGCTGGCGCGATGACCGAGGCGGAGTACGCCGATTGGTTGAAGGCGAGCTGCCGGCGCATGTGAAGTTCGGAAGCACACGTCTGTGTTCAGGAAGGGGGCAACTTGGTCGGTCCCGGGGCAAATGGGGTCGGTCCCGTATTGTCTACATTTTTGGCCTAGTCGCGTGGGGAATGTCTCCGACCGATGTCCTACCATCCGCGTCGCATGGGGCAGGCGAGCTGCGGTCCGAGGGGGCGTCGAGGCGGAGGTCCACGATGGATGGCAGGTCAATCTGTTCCTCGAGGACAATCCGGATCCGGACAGTCGGAGTCTGGCGGACTGGCTGGAAGCCGCGCCGGGGGCGCTCCAGCAGCAGAAGGCGTGGTTTCAACTGCTCGACCGCTCCACCCACACCTCGGTTGGGAGCCTCGTGTACGCCCGACTGGAGTACACCTTCACCTCCCGGGACGCTCTCTTTCGCGAGTGGTACGTCATCGCCAAGCGTGGGAACGGGAAGAAAGTCTTCATCTTCGCCAGCACCGCCGTTGGCCGGTGGGAGCAGGATTCGTGGGCGCCGCAGCTCGACGGTCTCGCCCCACCTCTGGATGAGAGCGGTGGCACGATGCGGCCGACGGGTTGCAACGCCGGCAGTCGGGGGCTGAGCCGGGGCTTGCGAGTCCGCGATGGGTTGCTAGGAATCTGATGATTCTCGGCCCGGCGGAGAGCCCTCACACAACATTCCGGCATGCAGTTCTTCAGACAAATCCTGAGCGGGATCCTCGCGGCGCTGGCCATGACCTGTGCTTCAGGCCAGACGCTGTATGAGATCCGGCGACTGAATCCACCTCCCGATACGTTTCGGCCTGGGGAGATGGCGGCCCTGTCTCCGATCGAGGTCAACAATCGGGGCGAGGTGCTGCTCGATAACGCCGAGGAGAACCGGAATTTCACCGGTCAGAAGGGAGCCGTGATGGCCCGCTGGTCGACAGAGGCGGATTCGCGGATCACGTATCGCAGGATCGTCGCCTCGGTTCCGAAGCATCCCACCGACCTGACCTGGGCCTATTCGCGGTTGTCGCTCGTGGCATTGAACGACAACGGGACGGCGGTGGGCTGGGAGACGTATGAGGGGTTGGTGAACGCAACCTTCGAGAACGCCGGAGCGGCGCGGATCCAGGAGTTGGGTTTGTTCCACGATCTGGTGGCGCTGGATCCGGATGCCACGGTTCCACGACGGCTCGGGTACCACACGTATGTGGGCACGCTGTCGAACGACGTCGTGCGATGGAATCCGCTCGCGATCGGCGTCAACAACCAAGAACTCCTGCTTGGGCGGTACCCCATCACCCATCGGCTGACGGGCGCGCAACTGGGCGGTGATTTTCTCGGAAGCCTGGGAGGAGGAGGATACAGCTTCCTGCGTGAGTTGCCGACGGGCGGTGCACTGGACCTGAACGATCGTGGACAGGTGATCGGCGTCCTTCCCAGCGGGGTCCCCGCGCTCTGGAATCCGGGATTCCGCCATCTGCACGACGTGACGGGGTACAGGGGGAGTGGGACGATGGTTCCAGCCAGGATCAACCTGCATGGTGAGATCGCGGGGGCCATCCGTGAGGGCACGACGAACAAGCTGTTCCTGTGGCTGCCGCGCGCGGCGTATGGGCTCGGGCCGGGACTCCATACCCTTTACACCGCTGCGGACACGGGGGTCACCGTGTATGACCTCAACGACAATGGGAACATCCTGTGGACGTACGGAACCGCTCCGAACAACAACCTGTACCTTTGGTCGGAGCGTAGCTCCATCGCGCTCCGCCAGTTGGTGTCGTCCGGCGAGGGTCTCATCCCGCGCCGGGGTGGCAATTGGTCCATCAATGACCGGGGTTGGATCGCGGGTTGGGGTGTCACCTCGCAGGGACAGCAGGCTGTGCCGATCGTGATGCGCCCCGTGGCGGACGCGGAGGTGTTCCTCAGCACGAACCGGATCGCGGTGGGCGACACCTTCACTTTCACGCTGCGGGTTCGCAATCTCACGAGCACGCCGCGGAACCTCGGCCTCCCGATCGGGTTCCGCTTCAATGGTACGGCGCGATTCCAACTGGTGGGTGCCTCCACGCCGACGGGAAGCCGGACCGTGCCGGCGTTCGGCAGTTTCGAGGTCCATCAGCAGATCCGGGCGACCAGCGTGGGTGTCTCCGCCTGGTCCAGCCAGGGCCGTTTGATTGGGGGCGGGACCACGAATGACACGCCGGTCACGTATTCGCAGCCGATCCATGTGGTGAACTTCGGCGATGTCCTGATCAAGCGCGCCGTCGAACCCGAGGCGATGTATTCCGGCAATGACCTCTACGAAGGCACGCCGACCGGTGCGCAGATGCGTCTGGTTGCCCAGGGACCGGGAGAGACGAACCGCTTCAGCGTCCGGTTGCAGAACGACGCCCCGCAGCCCGCGGCGTTTGACCTGCGCGTGACCGCGGGACCCAGCCCTGCGGACTGGCGGGTGTCCGTGCGCGATGCGGCCTCGAACATCCTGGCGAACGTGCTCACCGCAGGTGGTTGGCGCACGCCCACGATGGCTCCGGGCGCGTCGTTGGACCTGAGCCTGGAGATCAGCGATGTCTCGGCAAAGGATAGGGACCAGGTGACGGTTACGGCCTCGCTGTCCAACCCAGGCGAGGCCGAGGTCGTTGACTCCGTGGCTGCGGTGGTGAGCCGCGAACCCGTGCCGATTGAGATCGGGCTCCGGCGTGTTGAATCCGGAGGTTACACGGCGGGCAGCATCCAGGCAGGCCGGGCGGATGCGGACGCCCCGCTGGAGTTGGTGGCGGATGCGGGTGCGCTCTTGGCGCAGCCGTGGATTCGCGGAGGCTGGGTGGCCGATGGCGTGACTCCGTTGCTGCTCCAGGTGAATTCGTTCCCGGGCGCCCTGGCCTTGCATCCGGAGGGGCGCGAGTTCCGTCTCGACCTGGGCATCGAGAGCGGCGGTAGCCTGGAAGGACGTGCGTTGGCCGAGGGTCTCCGCCTGCTGCGCAACGGGGGGTGGGTGCCCACCAACCGCTTCACGCTCACCGCCGATGCCCCCACGGCATTCGTCACGCTGCCACCCGTGGCAGCGGATGCCCTGAAGCTCTCCGCCGCGCGTGAGTTGGTCTTGTCTGCGGCGGTGACGGACGTCGTTAGCCAGCGGGTCGTCCAGCAGTTCCGCTTCCGCCTGCGCAAGCCGCCCGTGGTGTTGATCCACGGCTACAACACCACCGGGGATGATTGGGAGGACGCTTTCATGCTGGAGTTGAGCCGCTCGCGACCATTACCCGTAGACGAGCCGGGGTGGGTGCGGGTCGCCCGCTACGGCCAGGCGCGCGAACCCGGGCGGAGCCCGTATGTCAGCCAACTGGTCAATACCCTGTGGCCGCTGGCGGACCTGGTGCCCCTGGCCGAGCAGGCTTTCGAGGAAGCGGTGGCGCCGCTCCGCGAACAGTGGGCATTCACTCGGTACGACGCCGTCTGTCACAGCCAGGGAGGATTGCTGACGCGGATGCTCTGCTCGGAGCGGACCAGTCGAACCCTCACGCGTCCCTTCCGCAATGAACTCAACCATTACCGGGGCCGCTTCCATCGGGTGGTCACGATCGGCTCGCCCCACAACGGGACCCGGTTGCTGCGCTATCTGCTCGCCCTGGATGAATCGAGGTACAGCAGCTTCAAGAACAGCCTGCCGCTGGCCATCGGCAAGGCTGGCGTCCTCCTGGAGATTGCGCAGGAGAAGTTCGATCCGTTCGGCGTCCAGATCCGCGACTTGAACAATCCGTCGCCGGACTCGCGGTGGAAGCCCGACCCGGCGGCGAAGTTCCACTTGGTGCGCACGACGATCAACCGCGGTGGGACGCCTTCGCCCTACGATGAACCACCGTCGCCCCCGTACCTCCTGCTGGGGCTGCTGCATCCCCTGGCTGGACCGGCGGTCCTGCCACGCGGCTCGGATGGGGTGGTGGATTTTGACAGCATGGGCGGTCACGGGCCCAATCAGGTCCCCGACCAGAATGTTTTCCAACTGTCACCCGAACTGCTGGTCTCGCATTGTCCGCCGCCGGACGTCTTCGGGGCGGGTGTCGGCCAGACGGCATCCCCGCATGTCGGCGCGCACGTCATTGCCGCCTTGGACCAGGATCCCGCCGTACCCGCCAGCCACCGGGCCTTCGGCAGCTTTCGGGTGCCGGAACTTCTCGAAGACGCCATCCGCGGGCAGATCGACCACTGGGCGAGCGCGTTCATCTTTGAGTACGTGGCTTCGGCCATCCGAGCGGATCAGAACGCCGGACCCCAAGGCCCCGAGGATGGCGGCGCGCAAACACTCCGTTACGCACTGACCCTTCCGCCGCACTTGCCTGCGATCCATCGAGTGGTCTGGACGGTCGAGACGCTGGGCGCTGCCGGGCTCCGGACCGAGCCAGGGTGGCTGAGCGTGAATCCAACCAACTCGCTTCGGGTCACCGTGCAGGTGCCTGGCGGGTTTGTTGGCGATGTCGTGCTTCATGCCAGCGCGCTCGCGACGAATGGCACCTTGTTGCTGGTCGAACCGCGGCGCATCTACTCGGCAGCGCCGACCAACGCCTCGATGATCGGGATCGTGGTCGAGCCGAACCGGGCCGCGTTACCCGTGGGCAGCGAAGTGCCGGTCGAGCTCTGGGCACGCTATAGCGATGGCAGCGTGATCCAACGGCACGTCACCGCAGAGGAGTTGACCGCCTCCTCCGGCAATACCTCCGTCCTGGTCGCCACGAATTCAACCCGATGGCGATGGGTCGGCCCCGGGACCGCAATCGTGGTGGTCAACTATCAGGGCTTGTGCGTGACCAATGAGATCACTGCCTATGTGCCCGGACATTCGGATGCGCCGACGCTGCGCTTCCGCCAGATCGATCCGGGCAGCCTCGAACTCTCCTGGTCTCCGTCCACGCCCGGCTTCGTGCTGCAATCCGTCGAAAGCCTCTCGATGCCAAGCTGGACCAACGCGCCCAGCGGAACAAACAACCCCGCCGTGATCCCGACCGCAATGCCGACGCGCTTCTATCGCCTGTCCAGGCCTTGAGGAACCGGCAAGTTCAGTCCTGGCCAGGCCCGCGCGAAGTCGCAAGGCCGGGGCGCATCCCGACATGGCCCCCGATCCACAAGACGGACGGGGCGGCGACATCCTCGTCGCCTTGAGGCCGTATCCAGGCAGGTGCGACTGGAAGGTGTCTGAACTGGCACCTTCATGGCTATGAAGCCTTCGTCGGGGCGTCCTACCTTGCAGGTTTGTCAGCGGCGGGGCCGGCCTGGGTGATGTGTTGGGCTGCCTCGGTTTCGCTGAGTTGGACATGGACGGTGGCGGAGATCCACGAAAGGTTGCCGGTACCGGGGCCGGGGCGACGGCTTCGGTGGCCTGGAGCCCGCAGACAGGGCAGAGCAGCAGGAGGACGAGCGCCCAGACGGCGGGAGGCCCGAGACGGCGAGACACGTCGCGATGGATTCCGCTGGGCGAGGGGTGCTCAAGGGTGGGGTGGGGCGAGACTCGGGGCGGGTTTGAAGCGGAACCGGGTCTGGATCTTGGCGCTTCCGAGTGGCTCGTGAGGACGCTCACCCCGCCTCTCGCCGAGGGTAGGATCGAGATGTGCGCGAGGGATTGGGGCGGAGGCGCGAGCCATGTTTTGACAAGCGAGCCCAACCCTAGAAGCCTCGCGGCTGCCTACCACAACCTGCCTCACCCCATGCCTACCGCGATGATGATCACAAACCGGAATCCCGAGGGTTCTGGTCTGGGAAACAAACACGACCAGCTCCGCTGTTACGTGAGCGACGAATCCAATCTCGAAACGCTTTCCAGCTGGCGCGAGTTGAGTCGCGATGAATTCCGCAACCAACTCATCCAGATCGCCGGCCAATTCCCACAGATCGGAGAGGCTGAGAACGAGAAGCAGAAGCACGTCAGCTTCTTCATCCATGGCTACAACAATTCCTGGACGGAGGCCCTCGCTCGGTATCGGAAGCTCCAAGCGGACCTGTACGGGGATCAGGACGGGCTGGGACAGCTGGTACTTTTCACATGGCCTTCGAACGGCAGCACGTTTGGCTACCTGCCGGATCGCGAGGATGCGCGCGCCAGCGGTCCGGATCTGGCGGACATCTTCGTGGATGTGCACGATCACCTCACGAGGATGCAGCGTGCCGCCGCGATCAACGCCGGTTCCGCCCCGTGCCGCGCGAAGATCTCCGTGATTGCGCACAGCATGGGGAATTACGTGCTTCAGAAGGCGTTGGCGGTGGCGTCGAGGAAGTTGAACAATCCCCAACTCATCACCTTGATCCATCAGGTTGCGATGGTGGCGGCCGACGTGGACAGCGATCTCTTCCAGGAGGACCAGTCGCCGGACAGCGACGGTTCCCTCATGGCCAATCTTTGCTACCGGATCGGCGCTCTCTTCACCGGGCGGGACGAAGTCCTTGGTGCCTCTGCCGGGCTCAAGCATTTCGGCAAACGTCGGCTGGGCCGCAGTGGGTTGTCGGACCCGGATGCGGTGTACGACAACGTCTTCGATGTGGACGTCACCGGGCTTCTGCCGAACAAGGCGGGCAACATTCACTCCGCCGTGTTTGAACAGGCAGCCACCCTCAAGCTCCTGCGCCTGGTGTTGATCGGACGGGATCGGGGTCTGCTGAGTTCTGGAAGTTCCGGCAGGGGCGGCAATCGACGACGCGCTTGACGTTCGCCCACGAACGAAGCGCCCCCGTCCCGGCACCGAGATGAGCTGGGACAGAAGGGAGGATGCTTGCCGAAGGGGTGGGGCGAGACTCGGGGCGGGTTTGAAGCGGAACCGGGTCTGGATCCGGGCGCTTCCGAGTGGCTCGTGAGGACACTCACCCCGCCTCTCGCCGAGGGTAGGATCGAGATGTGCGCGAGGGATTGGGGCGGCTCGACGGAGTCTCGCCCACCTCAGCCGTAACCATGCAGTAGTAATCTCACGCGGAGCCGCGGAGAGCGCGGAGAGAGGGTCAGGTCCCCAACCTTCCAACGTCGGACGCTATTCACCAAACGGTGACTGCTCAGCGTCCCATCCAAGTGGCCTTTCTCCGCGTCTCCGCGTGAACCTGTCCCCGCTTTCAATCGCATGGTTACGGCTCATCTGGGCTTGAAAACTTGAATCTTGAAACTCGGAACTCTCCCCCTACGCCTCGACTTCGACCAACGTCTTCACCGCCTGGTTGCCGGCGGCCATGGCTCGGAAGTGGGCCGGAAGTTGGGAGAGGGGGACGGTGGCGTTGATGAAATGCGAAGCAGGGATGACGCCGGATTCGATGAGGCGGAGGGCTTCGCGGATCGTGTCGGGAGTGTGATGGAAGGAGGCGAGGAGGGTGAGGGCGGAATAGTGGAGTCGGGCGGTGTCGAATCTTACCGTGGTCTGGGCGGGGCAGCCGCCGAAGAGATTGATCCGGCCGCCTTTTCGAACGAGGTCGGGTGTGGCTTCCCAGACGGAGGGTTTTCCGACGGCTTCGAACACGGCGTCGAAGGAACCGGGGTTGAGCTTGGGGCACTCGATGCCTTCGGAGGCTCTGTTGATCTGGATGTCGTCGATGCCGAGGGCGCGGGCGTGGTCGAGGCGGGGGCTGTCGCGTCCGACGAGAGTCACCTGGCAGCCGCGGTGACGGGCGAGGACGGCGGCCATGAGTCCGATGGGGCCGGCGCCGAGGACGAGGAGGTGCTCGGTCGGGTGGAGTCGGAGATCGTGGATGCCTTGGACGACGCAGGCGAGGGGTTCGGTGAGGGCAGCGTGGGCGAACTGGGTGGAATCGGCGATGCGGTGGAGGTTCCGCTCGGTGATCCGGGCGGGGATCACGATCGATTGGGCGTAGGCGCCGTTGAGGAAGCGGAGGTCGTCGCAGAGGTTCGGTTGGTGGCGGCGGCAGGGAGCGCACGTGCCGCAGGGGGCGGAGTTGGCGGCGACGACGCGATCGCCGACGTGCCAGTCGGGGGTTGCGGGGTGGACTTCGGAGATCGTGCCGGAGAGTTCGTGCCCGAAGGTGCACGGCGGGGTGAGCATCCGGGCGTGGTAGCCGCGTCGGAACACCTTGAGGTCGGTGCCGCAGGTGAGGGCGGCGTGGATCCGGACGCGGACTTCGCCGGGTTGGAGGGGGGATTCGGGGACGTCCTCGATCCGGACATCTTCCTTTCCGTGGAGCACGGCGGCGCGCATGGGGTGGAAACGTCACGGACATGCGGCTTGCGGGGCAAGGCGAACTTCCCGCAGGTTCTCGGGCCGCGATGGAGACGCTGAAGCACTTTCTGGACATCCTGCTGCACCTGCAGGATCACCTGTTCGCCCTGACCAAGGAATATGGTTCGTGGGTGTACGCGATCCTGTTCGGCATCATCTTTGCCGAGACGGGATTGGTGATCACCCCGGTGCTGCCGGGGGATTCGCTGGTTTTCGCCGTGGGGGCGGTGGCGGCGAATCCGGAGTCGGGTCTGAATATCTGGATCGCGGGCGGGCTGATGCTGGTGGCAGCGATCCTGGGAGATACGGTCAATTACTGGGTCGGGGCAAAACTGGGGACGAAGGTGCAGGCGTGGTTTCCGCGGTTGGTCCGGCAGAGCCACATCGACAAGACCCACGCCTTCTACGAGAAGTACGGTGGCAAGGCCATCATCCTGGCCCGGTTCGTGCCGATCGTGCGGACGTTCGCGCCGTTCGTGGCGGGGATGGGTAGCATGAACTATGGGCGGTTCATGATGTTCAACGTGATCGGGGCGATCCTGTGGATCGGGCTGATCCTGCCGTGCGGGTGGTATTTCGGGGAACGCGAGTTCGTGCGGCGCCGGTTCGAGGTGGTGGTGCTGGGGATCATCTTTGTGAGCATGATCCCGATGTTTGTGGAATGGCTGAAATTCCGGCGGCAGAAGGCGGGTTGAGTGGGGCGGGCCCAACGGCGGGGCCAGCGGAGATTCTTCCAACGGCGACGCGGCGACGCAGCGTAGGGTGCTTGGGTTCGGAGGGGGGCGCGTCTTGGGCGAGAGGGGGCGGGGGCCAACGGAGATTCTTCCAGCGGCGACGCGGCGACGCAGCGTAGGGTGCTTGGGTTCGGAGGGGGGCGCGTCTTGGGCGAGAGGGGGCGGGGGCCAGCGGAGATTCTTCCAACGGCGACGCGGCGACGCAGCGTGTAACGCTCCGCAGGGAATCGTGGACAGGGAGGCTGACGCGGGTGGATTGGTCCGTGGACGAGGAACCGTGGTCCCGGGATCACTGAGGAATTGATCTTCAAGGCCCTTTCCGGATTGGAAAGGGAATCCAACTTCGCGCAGATCCACTTCTCGATGTCCGGCCTGAGTGCTCTCGGGGCTGCCGGGCTCCCGTCCATCGGCATGGAGGTTACCACCGTTACTCCGAGGTCTCAGGGAACTCCACGGTTCTAGTCCCTCGTTTCCTCTGCTCCCTCTGCCGGCTGACCATCTCCATCTTGCCGGAGTACCTGCTTCCTTACCGGCACATCCGCGTCAGCCGTTTCGAGGCCTTTGCCGATCGTCAGGCGGGGGTGGGTCAGGAACCCGATCCCCCGCCCGACGGGCCCGAGGCAGCAGCGCTGCGCCGGGCCTGGGCTCGATTCGCCATGCGACTCGCCGCCCTCCGCTTCTGTTTCGGCCAGTTGATTGCGTCCGGAGTGAACGACCAAGCACAGCTCTGGATCGCCATGAGGCAGGCCAAACAGTCACTCCCCGGCATCCTGCTTTTCCTCGGCCGCTCCCACAACACCAGCCTTCTGGGCGACTACCTCTGCCTGCGTCCTGCACCGCATTGATCCCGGATCTCCCTTCCTCCGCCCGGAGTCCTGGCGTTCCCACACAATCGTACCGTTCGGATTGGTGGCCGCATGCCTCAGACTCCCGTCGATGAATCAAAACATGCCTCCCGGCGGCGCCCAGGCCCTGGCCCTGCAGCGTTTCGCCCTCGTTACAAAGGTCCAGGATCTTCTCCACCAGCGCATCCCACTGCGGACTGCACTGGAGACGGTCTCCCGTGTCCCGGTCCAGGGGACCGATGGCCTGGAGTTCGTCGTTGCTGTCCGCACCTTGGAGGACTGGTGGTACGCCTTCCGTCACGGCGGCTTCCAGGCCCTCCACCCAAAGTCCCGCAGTGACCGGGGCCTGCCCCGTGCCCTCACCACCGAGCAGCAACAGCGCATCCTCGCAGCCGTGCGTTCCCAGCCAGCCATTTCCATCAAGGTCCTCTACCGCCTCTGGCGCTCCGAGGATCCCACGCTGCCCGCGATCAGCTCCATCTACCGTTGTTTGCGCTCCCACGACCTCGACCAGCGCTCCCGCCGTTTCCAACTCCGACAGACCCTCAGTGGCCCCACCAAGGCCTTCGAATCCCCGGCCGTCAACGATCTCTGGATGGCCGACTTCTCCCCGGGGCCGCATCTGCCAATTCCCGGCAAGACCGCCACGCAGGCCACCCAACTGTGCGCCATCATCGACGATCACTCCCGACTCATCGTTGCCGCTTTCTACCACACCGACGCCACCACCCGCAGTTTCCACTCCACACTCAAGGAAGCCCTCCGACGCCGTGGCCTGCCTCGCAAGCTCTACACCGATCAGGGCGGTCCCTTTGTCAACGATCACACCCGCCTGGTCTGCGCCAACCTCCACATCCGCCTCCTCCACGCCAAGCCCTACCACGCCTGGAGCAAGGGCAAGATCGAACGTTTCTTCCGCACCGTGCAGGAGGACTTCGAGGCCCTCCAGCGACGACCCGGCCATGGCCCGGCCACCCTCGAGGACCTCAACGGCCGATTGGCCGACTGGCTCCAGAGCGTCTACCACGTCCGCGTCCACGACGGCACCGACCAGCCACCGCAAACCCGCTTCCAGAACGCCGCCCACCAGATCCGCAGCGTGGATCCCTCCCTCGATCTGGACCGCCTCTTCTACAGCCGCCTGGAGCGCACCGTCCGCAAGGACGGCACCATCCGTCTGGACAGCCAGCTCTACGAAGTCGATCCCGCCCTGCGGGGACTGGAGATCCAGATCCATTTCGATCCCTGGACCAAGGCCCGCATCGAGGTCTCCCACAAGGGGCACACCTTCGGTTTGGCTCGTCCGGTCAACCTCCACCTCAACAGCCAGATCTCTGGCAGCACCCACTATGTTGAACGCTGATCTCCAGTCCCTGGCTCGTCGCTGGGGGGCCTCCGAGGTCCCCTTCAGCCACGCCGTCGACGCCTGGGTCGATGCCCCCGAGCTGGTTCATCTGCGCCGGCAACTCGACCATGCGGCCGCCCTGCGCACCCCCATGCTCCTCAGCGGTCCCAACGGGGTCGGCAAATCCGCCCTCGTGGGCCGCTGGATGCGCGGGCTGGAAACCCGCATCCATCTGCCCCTGGCGCTGACCCATGCCACCCTCAGCGGCTCCAGCGTGCTCTCCTGCCTGGTCCAGCGCCTTGGCAAGGCTCCGGGCTTCCGACGCGAGACCAATCTGGCCCGCATCGAAGAGGCCCTCGGGGAACTGGAGCACCGATCCCTGGTGCTGATCCTCGACGAGGCCCAGAACTACTCCGCAGCGTCACTGGAGGAAGTCCGACTGCTCCTGGGACTCAACCTGCCCGAACGGCCGCTCTTTGCCCTGATCCTCATCGGCGACGACTACCTCCTGTCCTCCTTGCGGCTGCGCCACCAGCGGGCCTTGTTTTCAAGGCTCGGTGGCCATTTCCGCCTGAAGCCCTGGCCGAGGGCCCAGTTGACCCAATACCTCCAGACGTCCCTGCGCGCCGTAGGCCTCAGCCCGACGGTGTTGCCGCCCCCGGCGGCGGAGTTGTTGACGGGCGCCAGCGGCGGCTTTCCGCGGACCCTCCAACTCCTGGCCCGGGCGGCGTGGCTGGCGGCCGCATTGGCGGAACGCAGCGAGATCAGTGCCGAGGACGTTCGCAGCGCCATCGACCAGGTCCCTTGCGTGCCCGGACTCCAGGCTCCGGAACCCATCGCTGAACATGAACCCGCCCACGCCGGTTGACGCAGCCCTGATCGCCCAGGCCCATGCCCTGTACTGCCAGCTTACCGGGCAGAACCTCCCCATCCGCTACGATCGGGAGCGCCAGTGGTATGAGCTCCTGCGGGCCGGGCATACACTCGCCGACGTCGAGCATGTGGTGCGCTACCTCCAGCGCGAGATCCGTGCGACGCGTCGCAACGTCGGAGCCCTCAAACTCTCCAATCTCCTCCAACCCGATCGATTCGAGGAAGACCTTGGGATCAGCCGCCTGCGCGTGCGCGCGCCCACCGGGCAAGCGACGCCAAAACAACCGCCCCAAGTGCCGCATCCAACACAGGATCCTGAGGAGCTTGAGCGCCGGCGGCTCAGAGGTCTCGGTTGGATCGCTGAGCTGCGTCGCGATCTGGCCTGAATCCGAATCCCGCAAACCACAGCGAACGGGTCCGTGGAGCCATTTCCGGATTATCCCGGGAAGCTCCACGGACCGATGTGCATCCAGGCCTACGGACCAATCTGCCATCAAACGCCATTTCCCCACGGATCAGTTTGACCCGCTTCCCACGAAAAACCGCGAGGCGGCACAGCAGCGTAGGTAGTCTTGCTCGGGCGGGTTTCGCCACTTGAGCGAGGGGGACGCTGCAATGGTGGGCGGGCGTAGGATCCTTCGCGTCTCGGCGTTCTCCCCGTGAGGAACCGCCGGCACCCGACGAAGGAAGGCTTGAGGGAACCTCCGCGCCTCGGTGCCTTGGCGGGAGGTTCCGTTCCCGGCGGGGATCAGAACTTCACCTGGCTCAGGTAGGCGAGGGACTGCGGGATGTGATCGGGGGCGTCGACGCTCTCGTCCTCGATGAAGTAGTGCTTCACGCCGGACCTGCGGGCGGCGGCGAGGATCTTGGGCCAGTTCATCTGGCCGGTGCCGAGGACGACGTCGTTGTTGGGGTCGGTGCCGCCGGTGTGGAGGCCGGTGGCGACGCCGGGCTTGAGGTCCTTGAGGTGCATCAGTTCCCAGCGGCCGGGATACTTCATGAGCCAAGCGGCAGGATCCTGGCCGGGGAACACGACCCAGAGGATGTCCATCTGGAAGGCCATGTAGCGGGGATCCGTCTCCTGCATGAGGATGTCCATGGCGGTCGTTCCGGGTCCGGCGGCGCCAGGTTGGAACTCGAATCCGTGGCAGTGGTAGAAGCACTTCAGGCCTTGGTCGGCCAGGATCTTTCCTGCGTCATTGAAGACCTTGGCGGCGTGCTTGGCCTGGGCGGCGTCGAAGGCGCCCTTGTGCGGGATCCAGGCGCATCCGGTGTATTTCAGTCCGAGTGCCTTGGCTTCGGCGGCGACCTTGGCGGGTTCCTTCTCGTAACGTTCGAATCCGACGTGCTGGCTGACCGGCTGGAGACCGGCGGCGAGGAGCATGTCGCGGAAGGCCTCGGGCTTGAAGTTGTAGGTGCCGGCGAGTTCGACCTCCTTGATGCCGTAGCTGGCGACTTTCTGGATGCTGCCCGGTACGTCGCGCATGAACTGGGCGCGCAGGCTGTAGAGCTGGAGGCCGACCGGGCCCTTGAAGCTCTTGCCGGTGCCGACTCCAGGCTTGGAGGCGCATCCGGCCGCAAAGCCGGCGGCCGCGAGGGCAGTCGTGGACAGGAAATGACGACGGGTGAGTGTGGAGGAATCCATAGCGGTGCTGTATTCGGCGCTGAAGATGGGGGGAGGGCAAGTTTCAAGATTGAGGATTGAGGTTTCAAGGAGGCTGCCTTTCGTACTCGTACTCGTACTCAGCCCGAAGGGCGGTACTCGTACTCGATCCGGGGTAGGATTTGGGACGGCATCGGGTGGGAGCATGGGTTCGAGTTGGAGTACGAGTTGGAGTACGCTGGTCGGAGGTCGAAGGGCGAGGGGCGCGAGGTTCAATGGTGCGGCTGCTGAGATTTCGCGCTTCAGCACGGCTCGCGGGGAGACTTGCCCTGCGGTCATGGTGACGCGCCGCTACAACCCACCTGACTGTAGGCCGGGTGACCCCACCCGGCGATGACGTGAAATCCGCCGCGTGGGGGCACGCGGCCTACACTTGCGGCCAAGGTGAGGCGCCGCGTGGGGGGCACGCGGCCTACAGAGACGGGTTGAACTTCTCTGGGGACAGGCAACTGGGAACTGGCATCTGCCACGGCCCTTGTCTCATCTTGGCCCTACTACGCATGGCTGAGCGCAACGAGGACCAATTCCTTTCCGGGGTGATCGAGGGTTTCTACGGCCCTCCGTGGAGTGTGGCGGAGCGGGAGGAGGTGCTGTCGTGGATGCAGGCGTGGGGGTTGAACACGTACTTCTACGGACCGAAGGACGACCTGCATCATCGGATCTTCTGGCGGAGCCCGTACTCGGAGGCAGATGCGGCGGTGGTGGGGCGGTTGATCCGGTCGTGTGAGGCGCGGGGCATCCGGTTCATCTACGCGATCGGGCCGGGGCTGGATACCCGGTACAACGATCCGTCGGATCGGGAGGCGTTGAAGGGGCGGTTCACCCAGTTGATGGAACTGGGATGCCGGAATTTCTGCCTGCTGTTCGACGATATTCCCGACCGGATGCGCCCGGAGGAAATCGAACGGTGGGGGAGTTTGGCGTCGGCCCAGAGCGCGATGACGAACGAGCTATTCGCCTGGGTCTCGGGACGGGCGCCGGGCGCGAGGTTCCTGTTCTGTCCGACGCCGTATTGCGGTCGGATGGAGACGGCGGGACTGGGCGGACCGGGCTACCTTGAGACCGTCGGGCGCGAGTTGGATGCAGGCATCGACGTCTTCTGGACGGGGCCGGAGATCATTTCGCGTTCCATCACGCTGGAAGAGACGGCGGTCATGACGGCCAAGCTGCGTCGCAAGCCGATGATCTGGGACAATCTCCACGCGAACGACTACGACGGCCGGCGCTTCTACTGCGGGCCGTACTCGGGTCGGGACGTGCGGTTGAAGGATCGGGTGAAGGGCATCCTGACGAATCCGAACAACGAGATGCCGCTGGACTTCATGGCGCTGCGGACGCTGGCGGCGTATGTGGCGGCCGGGGATTCGTGGGATCCGCGGGCGGCGTACGAGGCGGGATTGCGGGAATGGCTGCCGAGGTTCGAGACCGTGCACCAGCCGATGTCGATCGAGGACCTGACCCTGTTGGCCGACTGCTACTACCTGCCGCACGAGGATGGCCGGGAGGCGGCGGGACTGTTCGCGCAGGTTGCGGCGTTGCTCGCGCGGGATCCGGCGGAATGGGGGGCGGAAGCGGGTGTTGTTCGGGCGGAGGTCCAGCGGTTGCGCGACATCTGTGCCCGGTTGGCTGAGCTCAAGTGTCGTCCCCTATTCCATGCGTTGAGCCGGCGCGTATGGGAATTGCGGGAAGAGATGGACCTGCTCGACCGGTACTTTGGGTTCGTTTCGGATCCGGCGAACGCGGGCCGGGCGTTCCACTCGGATTTCCACCTGACCGAGACCTACCGGGGTGGATTGGTACCGCGGTTGCAGGCGCTGCTGGTGCAGTCGCCGGACGGGTCGATCCGGCCGCGGGACTTGGCGGGGGCGAAGGGAGGAGCGGAAGCATGAGCGAGGCGAAGATCCGATTCGCGCGGCCTGGCGATGAAGCGGCCGCATACCACGTCTGCCTGAAGACGGGGAACTTCGGGAAGGACGGCGAACCCTTCTACCGGGAGGACCCGGATGCGTTGGGGCGCATCTTCGTTGGGCCTTACCTGGCGTATGAGCCGGAGTTGGCATTGATCCTGGAGGATGCGGAGGGCGTGTGCGGGTACGCCTTGGGGGCGTTTGATTCGAAGGCCTTCTACGGGCGGTACGAACGCGAGTGGCGTCCGGCGCTGTGCGCGAAATTTCCGGAGCCGGGCGGGGATCCGTCGACCTGGACCCGCTCCCAGATGGTGCACTCGTGGTACCATCATCCGGACTACACCTGTCCTGAGCCGTACGAACTTTATCCGTCGCACCTGCACATCGACCTGCTGGAGCGGGCGCAAGGTCGGGGATTTGGTCGGCGCATGCTGGAGCAGGTGATGGAACTGCTCCGCCAGCGTGGATCGCCCGGTGCGCATCTGGGCGTGAGCATGGCGAACGGGACGGCGCTGGGGTTCTACCAGCGGTTGGGATTCCAGGAACTGCTGCGCGTGGGTGAGGGGACCGACGGCTGCATCTATCTCGGGAAACGGTTCAACGCGGGACACTGACGGAGGAAACCATGGTGAAATCGGCTGGGTTCGTGAATCGCTGGGTTGTTCCGTTCCTGACGGCGCTGAGCGACAACATCTACATGTCGGCGATCCGGACCGGGATGGTCTCGGTGGTGCCGCTGACCATCATCGGCGGCCTGTTCATGGTGCTCTCGTACCTACCGGTTCCGGGATGGGAACAGAAGGTCGAGAAGTACCTCCCGCTGCTGCAGGTGCCGGTGACGGCGACGTTCGGATTGCTGGCCGTGTTCGTGTGCTTTGCGATCGGGTACGACCTTGGGAAACGCTTCAAACAGGAGGCGATCACGAGCGGGATGCTGGCGACGGTGGTTTTCCTGCTGATCCAGGTCGACCTCAAGGAGCAGACGCTGACGATGGCGGGGTTGGGATCCCACGGGTTGTTCACGGCGATCCTCGTGGCGCTGTTCTCGGTCCGGGTGCAGAAGTTCATGCTGGATCACGGGGCGGTGATCAAGATGCCCGCGAGCGTGCCGGAGGCGGTGCAGGAGTCGTTCCTCTCGCTGACGCCGATGATCGTGCTGGTGCTGTTCTTCTGGACGATCCGGTTCGTGCTCGGCGTGGACATCAACGCCCTGGTGCAGGGAGCGTTCAAGCCGCTGGTCCTCACGTTGAACACGCTTCCGGGGATCCTCCTGTACGCGTTCCTCGTCACGATGTTGTGGTCGGTGGGCATCAATGGGGACAACACGATGGATGCGATCGTTCTGCCGGTGTTCACGCAGTATCTGGCAGCGAACGTGGCGGCGATGCAGGCCGGGACGGCACTGCCCTACGTGACGGCGAACGGGTTCTTCACGACGTTCGCGAACGTCGGCGGGACGGGGGCGACGATCGCGCTGGCGTTGGTGCTGTTGAACTCGCGGGACCCGGGATATCGGAAGGTCAGCCGACTGTCGTTGCCGACGCAGGTCTTCCAGATCAACGAACCGATCATGTACGGCATGCCGATCGTGCTGAACCCGATCTTCATGGTGCCGTACGTGCTGAGCGCGCTGGCGCTGACGGCGGGCAGTTATCTGCTGATGGATTTCGGAATCCTGCAGAAGCCGTTCGTCAACGTGCCGTGGACCACGCCACCGATCATCGGGCATTACCTCGTGTCGGGCGGCGACTGGAAGGCGGCGGTGTGGGGCGCGTGCTCGATCCTGATCGCGATGGGGATCTACTGGCCGTTCGCGCGGGCGGCGGAACGGCAGCGCCTGGCGGCCAGGGATTGAGCCTGGAAAAGGCAGTTGGAACCACGGATGGCACGGATGACACGGACAAGCAGGAACTTGGCTTTGGATCGCCGCGCACCTGCGAGGTGAGCGCTCGACCGGGATGGAAACCTTCATTCCAGCCCCGTCCATCCGTGGAATCTGTGAAACCCGTGGTCAATAAACCGCCGCTTTTAGGTTGAGGGGATGGGTTGGGGGTGGGTTGTCCACAGATTGCACAGATTTCACGGATTGCTTTTGGGGTAACCGGAAGCTCGGGGCGTTGCCCGACTTTGACGGCCTGTACTCGTACTCGTACTCAGCCCGCAGGGCGGTACTCGTACTCGACGCTTGGGCGCGATTCCGAAGGCGTCGCAATGGGGGGCAGGGTTCGAGTAGGAGTACGAGTACGCTCGTCGGAGGTTCAAGGCGAAGGAGGACGCCAGGCCTTTTGGTCGATGCTTGAAGTCTGTGGATATTGACGGCTCGTGAGGACACTCGCCCCAGCGGTTGAGCTTCAGCGGCCGGCGCCGAGGGTTCGGAGGTAGGCGAAGAGGTCGGTGACCTCGGTGGGTTGGATGGCTTCGAGGAGGCCTTCGGGCATGACGGAGCCCTTGAGGAAGGATGAGCGGCGGACCTCGGAGCGGAGGAAGCGCCGGTCTTCGGTGCTGGGCTGGCGGAGGGTCAGGCTGGTGGCATCCGAAGCGGCCAGTAGGCCTTCGTGGATCTCGCCGTCCGGGGTTTCGATGCGGAAACGGCGGTAGCCGGCTTCCATGGCGGCATTCGGGGTCAGGATGTTCCGGAGCAGGGATTCGTTGCCGTGGACGCCGGCACCGTCGAGGGCGGGTCCGATCTTTCCGCCCTGGCCCTGGACCGAGTGGCAGATGCCGCAGGTGGTGGTGAATACCTGACGGCCGCGCTGGGTGTCGCCGGGCTTGGCGGCGAGGGCGCGGAACTGGTCGAACCGTGCGAGCATGGCAGCGGCTTCCTGCTCGGTCTGGACGGGAGGCAGATCTCCGGTGCGCTCGATCCGGGCACCCGAGCCGCGTTGGCCCCAGGATTCACCGGTGCCATGAAAGAGGAGTCCGGGGGTGCCGGGCTTGAGGGCGAGGTTGGCGGAGGAACGGATCTGGTCGGCGGTGCGGGCCACGTTCCAGATCCGGTACTCGTAGAGATCGGCGGCGGTGCCGCCTTGAGGCGTGGAATCCGCGATGTGCAGGCCGGTCAGCGGACGGGGCTCGACGGCCTTGCTGGTCTGGTCGAGTTCGCCGTTCACGTAGATCCGGAAACGGCCTTCGGCGTCGCGTGTGACGGCGAGATGGACCCAGGCCTCGGCGGTCGTCGGACGCGTCGCGACGGCGATGTCGTTGTGCGGGGAACTCACCCAGGCGCGGAAGGTACCGCCGAAGAAATTGAGGTCGAATCCGGGGCCGGCGAGGATGGAATCCGTGTTGGAGAGGCCAGGTTCGAGACGGATCCAGGTCTCGACCGTGAACGCACCGGGGAGCTGGATCGGGTCGTCGATGCGGGCGGCGTCGGATCCGTTGAGACGAAGGATGGGGCGAAGCGAGCTGCCGAGTTCCTTCGCGAGTTGCTGGACGAAGGCGTCGTTGGGGAGGACGGCTGTGAGCTTGTCGAGGGCGTAGCCGTCGAGGTCCTCGCGGGGGACGTCGCCGGAACGGATGGCGGCGACGAGGCGGTTGGCGGATTCGGGGGCGGAGGCGAGGCGGTCCACGACCTGCTTGCGGAGGGCAGGGGTCAGGCTGGGCCAGAGGCCGAGCAAGGCGGGGAGTGCGGCCTCGGACCTGGCGGCGGCCAAGGCAGCGATGGCTTCCTTGCGGACGCCGTCGTCGGCCGAGGTGGCGAACTGGGCGAAGATCTCCACGCGGGAAGATCCGGCCTCGCGCAGGGCGCGGAGGACGGCGAGTTGGCGTGCGGGATTGATCTTGGGCGTCGCGGCGATGGTGGCCAGCTCGGGTTCGAGGGCGGAAAGGCGGAACCCGGAGGCGAGTCGCACGGCGAGATCCGACGAAGCATCCCCGGCCTGGGTGCGGAGCAGTTGCCGGACGGCGTCGACGAGCAAGGGCGCGAGCTTCTCCGGGTTCACGACGCGGGCTCGCTGGCCGTACAGGAGTTGCAGCGTGGGCGGCAGCGCCAACGCGGCCTGGAGGGCCTGGCGGGCGGCTGGTTCGTCCGCGGCACCGGCGACGAAGAGGAGTTCCTCGGTGTTCAGGCCGCGGTCGAGGGTGGGCAGCAGCCGCACGAATCGCCGGGCGCCTTCGGGCCCGCCGAGGATGACAGCACCGAGAGCGCGGGCCTCGCGGGTAAGGGGCCGGGAGTCTTCATCGAGGTAGCGGGCGACGAGACCGCGGTGCTTCTCCAGGGCGACGCGGACGAGGTAACGTTCGAAGTCCCGGAAGTAGAGCGGGGCGCGCGGCCAGTCTCCGGGTGCGGCGCCGGCGGCAGCCTGGAGGAGGAGCGATGCGGCGGCGACGGCGTGTTCGCGATCGGCGGCGGTGGGCTGGGGATCCGTCGCGATGAACTCGATCATGCGAGCGAGGACCCGGATTGCTTCCTCGCGGACGATCCGATCGGGATCCGCAAGTCCACGCGCGGCGAGAAGGCGGGTCGATTCGTAGTCGAATCCGGCGTCGCCATAGACCCGGAGGATCTCCTTGCGGAGCGAGCGGGCCCGGGCGGACTCGAACGCGCGCTGGAGCGGGACGGGCTCGAGGGAACGGAGACCTTCGAGGGCCCAGAGCGAGCGGATGCGAAGGTCAGCCGCCGCGGAGGTGTCCTCGAAAAGGCGGGAAAGCTGCGGTGCCAGGGTGCGCGCCTTGCGGTCGATGACCTGCTGCCAGGCGGCCTGCGCTTCCCACGTGCTCGATGCGGCCAGCGATTTGAGGAGATCGGCCTCCGGGATCTTCGCGAGATCCGGCACCTGGGGCCGGTGTGGCTGGCTTTCGTGGCGGACGCGCCAGATGCGGCCGCGGACCATGTCACGTTCGGGATGGTTCCGCGGAACCTCGTTGTGGGAGATGATCTGGTTGTACCAGTCGACGATGTAGAGGCAGCCGTCCGGCCCCATGGAAAGGGCGACGGGGCGGAACCAGGGATCGCTGCTCAGGACGAAGTCGGGCAGGTGTTCCAGTTGCCATCCGTTCGCGTAGGCCTCGGGCTGGGGGACTCCGGTGCCGCGGTGGAGTCGGATGGCCTGGATCTTCCGGGTGATCGGATTGGCGAGGAAGAAGACGTCGCGCCACGGTGCCGGGAAGGAATCAGCGCCTTCGCTGAGCGCGAGGCCCGAGAGGCCGGTGCCGCCCATCTCGGTCTCGGCGGTCTTCGGGAAGGGCGGGGCGAAGGGGCGGGGGACATCGTCGCCGCACAGCGGATAGGAACCGCCTTCGAGGAACGGCATCATCGGCCAGCCCTGATCGTTGGCCTCCTGGATGAACATTTCGCCGTGCCGGTCGAAGACGAGGCCCCAGATGTTGCAGGGCCCCCAGCCGACGGTCTCGAAGCGGCTGCCGTCCGGCCGGAAGCGCGCCATCTTCGTCTTGTTGAACTCGGTGGTGATGCCGTCGGTGCCGACGACCTTGGAGTTGTTGAAGGCGCCCTGGGCGAGCAGGAACCAGTTCCCCGGAAGCCGGGTGAACTGGTGCGGGAAGAGGTGTGAGTCCTCGATCCCGAATCCCTTCAGGACGACTTCATGGCGGTCGGCCTTTCCATCGCCGTCGGTGTCGCGGTAGCGGCGGATCTCGGAGCCGTACTGGGCGTAGGCACCGTCGAGGTAGGGCTGGAGGCCCAGCGGCATGGCGAGGCCCTCGGCGAAGACGCGCGCCTTCTGACGGCCGGGGGCGGTGGGCGTATCGAACACGAGGATCCGGTCCTTGCCGCCACGTTCGAAGAGGGCGCGGGCTTCGGCCGGGGATTCGTTGGCGTCGATCGGGTAATCGAGTGCCGACGCCGTCCAAAGGCGGCCGGCGTGATCAAAGGCGATGGGGACGAACTTCCCGCCGTCGGGTTCCGCGGCCACGAGTTCCACGCGGAACCCGGGTGGGACCGAGAACGAGCGTTCCTGTTCCTCGGGTGAGAGTGGCGAGGGATGCGGAGCCGCGGGTGGGGCTCCAGCGCCGACGTTGCGAGGGCGGGCCGGGAGTTCCTCGATGGTGATGTTCCGGAACGAGCCTTCCGCTGCACCGCCCCCGTGGACCTGGAATCCAAGCCGGCCACCCTGGCCGGCGATGGCGGGGTCGGGCTCGTAGTAGTCGACGCCCTGCACGCCGTTGATCCAGGTGGAGACCCGTGCACCGTCGGCCAGCACGACATAATCGTTCCATTCGTTTCGACGGATCACCTTGTCGAGCGAGCCGATGTCCGACCACGCGAGGACCCGGTTGCGGCGGGATTCATCGTAGAGGCTGCCCCACCAGTTGGGTTCGCCGATGTCGCATTGGTAGCCTGCCATCTCGGAGCTGTTGGGGACGCGTTCGGACCGGATCTGGACGCCGGAGTTGATGAAGCCGGAACCGCCGCGCAGGCGGAACTGGAGGCGGAGCACGAAGTTCGTGTAGCGGCGTTCGGTCGCGAGGAACTCGTTCTGGGGAATCGTCTCGGTCAGGGATCCGCCAACGATGACGCCGTCGACGACCTTCCAGAGCCTGGGTGCGCCTTCCCAGCCGTTGAGGGTCTTGCCGTCGAACAGGGGTTGGGCACCCGGGCCGGTGGTTGGCGGCGGTGCGGCCTGCAACGCGGAAGCCACGGTCAACGCCAGGAAGATCGGGGAGACGAGGGACTTGTTCATCGGACGATGGCGGAAGACTGGCAGAGACGGGAACGGACCGCGAATCAGGAAAACGCGGGGAGGCGACACGGGGCGCACCTCGACACCGCCCCCGTGTGAAAACGGGAACGGGGTGGCGACGTCCTCGTCGCCTTGGGAAAAGGGCATGGGAGGGCAACGAGGACGTTGCCGCCCCGGTTGACGCGGGGGCAGTGTTGAGATGCGCCCAGCCGATGCCACGTGTGCAAGACGGCCTTGCAGGGGCGTGCCTTCCAAGGCTACCCAAGAGTTCATAGCAGTTCGGTTTGGTCCCTCTGGAGGTCCCCATGCAAGCCACGCATTGCCCAGTCTGTTACGTGCCCCTGGAGGTTCGGGAAGTAGCCCCCTGCATGGAATGTGGCGGGAGTCCGGGGGAGATTGACGAGGCCTTGGCAGGCGAACACAGCTATGCGGAGTATCAGATCTTCGGCGAGCTCTCGCTCGTGCTCTGCAATTTCTGCCAGTGCGACTTCGGTTCCTACGATCCGACCTACTTCGGGCTGCCTCGCCGGGCAAGAATCGGGATGGATGGGGGGTGGAAGTTCCTTCGGGCGGTTCCTCCGGTCATCGTGAAGGACAAGTGGTGTCCACAATGCAGGGCCCGTCTCTCGTACCTCCGGTTTGTCGTCCGCGCCCGGGAGTTGCATGGGGGTGGTGAGAGCGCGTAGCGCTGGATGATTCGCGGGGGTTGTGCCGCCCCTTCAGCGCTTGTGGGATGAGGGGCGGTTTACCCAGGGCGGCGCCCCTCGCCGACTCGGGGCTTGCCCTGGGCTATCGCATTTCGCCCCGTTGGGGCTTGGAGGCGGCGGTTCGAGTGGAAAATGGACGGGCCACAACCGCGATGCGGTTGGAATGGAGTGGAGGAAGGTAACCCAGGGTTGGCCTCGTGCCTCGGCCAACCCTGGCTGCTGGGCGCAACGCCGTTGGCGTTGGGGCGCGAGACTCCGCCGAGCCGATTCTGGATCGGCTCGTGAGGACACTCGCCCCACCCCTCCAGGTTTGGGTGGGGTGGGGCTTGGGGCAGCGAAGCGCAGCTTCTACGTCGCTCAGGCCCGTTGGAACAGGAGTTGGGCGAGTTGTTGGGGGGAGGCGGTGCCGGTGGTGCCGAGTTGGTGGATGACGCAGCTGGCAGCGGCCATGGCCAGTTCCATGGCGTCGGGGATGGAAGCCCCGGCGGCGAGGCTGGCGGCGAGGTTGGCGGTGACGGAGTCGCCCGCACCAACGATGTCGATGGGGCCGCGGATGGGGAGGGAGGGACGGTGATGATGGGTTCCGTCCGGGGCGGCCCCGACGATGCCCCGTTCGGCGAGGGTGATGAAGACGGCCCGCTGGTTTTGGCGCGCCAGATCGGCGGCGGCTGAGCGAATGGCGTCGAGGTCGTCGACGGGATGGCCGGCGAACCGGGCGAGTTCGGCGGCGTTCATCTTGAAGATCACCCGGGGGAATCCTCGGAGGGAACGACGGCTGTCGGCGATGATGGGCAGGTTCGGGAAACGTTCGACGACTTCCCGGACGGCGGCGAGGACCGGTTCGGTGACAACGCCCGTGCCGGCGATATCGACCTGGTCCATGAGGATGACGGCATCGAGGCTGGGGGCGAGGGCAGCGAGGTGGGCGGCGATGCGATTTGAAACGGCCGTTGGCGTTGCGTCCCAGTTCTTGAGGTCCAACCGGCTCAGTTCGCGGGGCGGTTCGCCGGGCGTGTGAACGAGGGGCTTGGTGTATGTGAAGGTGTTGCGGTCCGGGGATTGGACGAAGTGGTCGAGGTGCACGCCGGCCTGGCCGCGGAGGGCGCGGAGGAGTTGCCAGCCTTCGCCGTCATCGCCGGCCACCCCGACGGGATGCAGGGCGCCGATGCCGAGGGCGACGAGGTTGTTGAGGATCGTGCCGGCGGCGCCGGGTTGGCATCGGACGCGGGTGATGTTGTGAACCGGAAGTCCGGTCTCGATGGAGATCTCAGCCCGGGCCGGGTCGATGTCGAAGTAGCGGTCGAGGCAGAAGTCGCCCACCACGGCGAGACGGAGGCCGGGGTAGCGGCGGGTGAGGGTTTGGAAGCGATCGGTGTTCATGCCAGCTGTTTCCAGAGGTGATGGATGAAGGCGAGGTTGTCGGACTGCAGGTAGCGCATGTCGCCGCCCATCCGGGAGAAGCTCTTGCAGAACCGGAGGTAGTAGGCGGCGTTGGTCTTGGGCGGTTCGCCCTGCGCCCAATCCCAGCCGCCGCCGTCCTGGAGGTCGACGACGTAGATGGTGTGGCCGGAGACCGGTGGGCGGCCGTCCTGGAACCGGAGGTTGTGGACGCAGCTCAGGGATTTCTCGAAGACCTGAGGAGCCATGATGGCGGACCCGACTGACAGGACCACGCCGTGGTCGAGCCCTTCGACGGCCCCGGCGAAGAGACGGAAGTCGGTGGCCGCGCCGCGCCCGATGACCGCGCCGTTGAACATCGGATGGCAGGAGATGATGTCGTATCCGATGCCGGGGTGGACGGTGACCGGGACGCCGACCCGCCAGGCTTGGGCGAGCAGGCTGGCCTGCTTCCAGGGGTGATCGACGCGGTGTTGGCCCGGGGCGAGTTCGAAGCGGAGTTGGGAGGCGAGGAGGTCGGCGACGGCACCCGAGAGCGGGTCGCCGGCGAACTGTGTCAGGAGGAGTTGTAGGTCCTCAGCGGACGGGAGTGTACAGCCGTCCCCGAGGATGAACTTGCCGAGCGACTGACCGTAGCCGAGTCCGCCGAGGGCACCGCTGAGGAGGGCAAGATGGATGTTCCGTCCGGTTTCATCCCAGGTGCCGAAGGTGCCGGTGGCGACGTTCTGTTCGACGGACTCGGTGGATCGGCCGAGCCAGGCGTATTCCCAGTCATGGATGGTTCCGGCGCCGTTCGTGGCGAGGTGGGTGATCCAGCCCTTCTCCATGAGGTCGGTGAGGATCAGGGCGGCCCCGTTGCGGAGGAGGTGGGCGCCGTACATCAGGATGACTTGGGCATCCTTCTCGCGGGCGGCGCGGATTCGTTGGGCGGCCTCGGCGACGGATTTGAGAACGAGTGGAGAGACTTCGGGCAGCGGACGGTCGAGGGGGACGAGGATGTCCTCGGCGCGGGTGAGGCTGCGGCGTTCAGCGAGCGGCAGGACGCGCAGTCGGGAGAGATCCAGGGGACGTGCGGCAGGCATGTGATGTGGGACGATTAGCCCAGAGGTGGCGGCGTGAGCGCAAGGGCGATGGAGGTTGGGGAGATTCGGTGTCAGGCCAATCCGGGAACGGTTCTTACCAATGGCGGAGGGTTGTCTGGGCTGGTGCAATCGAGTGATTGGAGCAGTCATACCCATGGATGGTTGTCCTGAACTCGGTCGAGAGAAGTTCCGGGTGGACTTTGGATGCGGCTTCGAGTACCGGGGCAGTGGAGGTAAAGCTAATCCCTATGAAGAAATCAGGAATTGTCTGCATTGCGGTCGTGGCGGGTCTCTCTCCCGCCACCCTGCTTGCGCAGGAATCGAACGTCTCCTCGGCGACGTCGACGAGTACGTTGGGGCGCGAGGTCAGTGTCCCGACGCGATTGCTCGATGGAGAGGAGTTCACCGTCTCGACGAAGAAGTTGCTGTCGATCGGCGAGACGCTGTTTGTCGCCAACTGGACCTCGCAGGAGGGGGCCGGGCGTCCCTTGACCAAGGGCACCGGAAACCCGCTGTCCAACCCGTCGGATGCGTTGGTCTTTCCGAACAACTTCAACCGTGTGTCGGGTCCCGACGCCAACTCCTGTGCGGGCTGTCATAATGCGCCCTTGGCCGGTGGCAACGGCGACTTCGTGGCCAACGTGTTCGTCCTGGGCCAGCGGTTCGACTTCGCGATGTTCGACGGCAACCTGATGCCGACGAAGAGCGGGTTGGATGAGGAAGGCAAGTTCGTCACCTTGCAGGAGATCGCGAACTCGCGGGCGACCCCCGGGATGTTCGGGTCCGGATATCTGGAGATGGTATCGCGTCAGATGACGGCCGACCTCCAGACGCAGCGGAATGCACTGGCTCCGGGGCAATCGGTGGCGCTGGTGAGCAAGGGGGTCAGCTTTGGTACCTTGTCCCGAGCGGGCGATGGATCCTGGAACACCTCCCTGGTCGAGGGTTTGGCGGCCCCAAGCCTGTCGACAACGGGGCCCGGGGGGCCACCCAGCCTGATCGTCCGCCCGTTCCACCAGGCGGCCAATGTCGTGTCACTTCGGCAGTTCTCGAACAACGCCTTCAACCATCACCACGGCATCCAGACGGCCGAACGGTTCGGGCTGGATGCGGATCCGGATGGCGACGGTTGGTCCAATGAGATGACGCGTGCAGAGGTGACGGCGGTGTCCGTGTTCCAGGCGGTGATGGCGGTGCCCGGACGCGTGATCCCGAAGAAGAAGTCGATCGAGAAGGCCGTGCTGCGCGGTGAGGAACTCTTCCCGCAGATCGGTTGCGCCAGTTGCCACGTCCCGAGCCTGCCGCTCAACAACAACGGATGGGTGTATACCGAACCCAATCCGTACAACCCGCCCGGCAACCTGCGTCCGGGCGATGCGCCGACCTACTCGATCAACCTGAACGGAAGCAATCTCCCGAAGCCGCGGCTCAAGGCCAAGCAAGGCGTGGTGCAGGTGCCGGCTTACACCGATCTCAAGCTCCACGACATCACCTCGGGACCAACGGATCCGAACCGCGAGAAGCTCGACATGAACCAGCCCGCGGGATCTCCCGGCTTCTTCGCGGGCAACCCGAAGTTCCTGACCCGGAAGCTTTGGGGCGTCGGCAAGAAGCCCAATTACTTCCACCACGGGTTGTACACGACGATGCGGGACGCGATTGCCGCGCATGCGGGTGAGGCGGCGACGTCCCGGGTGGCATTTGATGCGCTGTCGTCCAGCGACCGGAATGCCGTGATCGAGTTCCTGAAGACGTTGCAGGTGCTGCCGGCGGGGACCGAATCCCTGGTGGTTGATGAGAACGGCGAGGAACGGGAGTGGCCGCCGTCCGGAGGTGGATCGGAGGACTGAGTGGGGAAGCAACCCGCGTCCTGACGTCCGCGGCTACGGTGCGGTCAGTTGACAGCCTCCGGTGCACTGTTGGTGCGCCGGGGGTTTTTTGTCGGGTCCGGGCGTTCGCGCCGTTCGAACAAGGCTTCGAAGCGTTCGCGTTGGGCGGGGTCGAGTTCGGCGGAGATGCGTTTGCGGAGTTCGCGGATCTCGGCCTGTATGCGAGGGACAACCGGTTCCCAGTCCGAGCGGATGCGCTGTTCGCTTTCGCGGATGAGTCCGCGGATGCGGTCGCGCTGTTCGGGGGTGAGCTGGATCTGGTCCTCGAGGCGGCGGAGGGCTTCGAAGCGTTGCCAACCGGGAGGCTTGCCGAGGACACGTTCGGTCCTGCGGTTGGTGGTTGCCCAGGAAAGACTGGCTTGGGCGATGGCCGGCTGAGGAGCACCAAGGGAAGCGGGCGTCGCAGGCGCCGTGGACTGCGGGCGCGCCGGGCGCGGCGCGCGGTTGGCCCGGAAGGCCGTCGTGGTGAACGAACCTGTCACGACGCCCGCGGCGAAGATGAGCAGCGCCGCGGCAGTGATCTTGATGGTGGCGGGCGGGATCATGGACGCGGGGCATCCGGGGCAGGCACCTCGAATTCGGGGAGGTCGCCGAGGGTGGCAACTTCAAGGAGGTCGGCGTCCGAGACGAGATCCAACGCGGAAGGGGCTTCGTCTGGTTGGGTGAAGAGGAACCCGCCTGCAATCGTGGCGATGGCGAGCGAGCAGAGGGCAGCGCGCCACAGGCCCGCGACCCAAGCCAGGGCAGGATCCCGGGGCGGCAGCGCCCGGATCGCATGCAGGACCCGCTGTTCAAAGGCATACGGCACGCGATCCGACACCGGTTGATGGCGCGCGGCCTGGATGAGCTTTTGACGGAGGCCTTCGAGGTTCATGTCAACAGGTGGGCAGACGGGCCGCCCGGGGAGTGGGTTACAGGGAGGGTGGGCATGGGTCAAAGATACTTTTCGAGTCCCATCCGGGCGAGCACGCGCCGCATCTCGGCCCGGGCCCGGAAGGCACGGACCTTGACGAGCGGCACGGACCAGCCGGTGAGTTGGGCGATCTCCTTGACGGAACGGTCCTCGATCTCAAGCAGGGTCAGGATCAGGCGGGAGGCGGGTGCGAGTTGTTCGAAGGCCCGGGCGACCAGGCTTCGGGCGGCCTCCGAATCGATGGTGGAGCCGTCCGGTGCGGCGGCGTGGTTCTCGAGCCAGTCGGATTCCTCGGAGGAGAGCTCGGTGATGGGTTGCTCGCGGTTGCGCTGATGTGCGCGGAGGGCGTCATAGCAGACGCGAACGGCAATGCGCATGATCCAGTGTTCAAACGGGGCGTCGCCGCGCCAGGAGTCGAGGTTCTGGAAGACGCGAACGAGGATCTGCTGGACGATGTCCTCGACCTCGACTTCGCGCCGGGCGTAGCGGCGGGCGGTGGCGAATAGCCTTGGCTGATATCGCCGGATGATCTCCTCGAACAACGCGGAGTCACCGGCCCGGATGGCGGCGATGACCTCGGTGTCGGAGGATTCCATGGCGGAAGGCGGGGGAGCAGCCTGGGGAAAGGAAAGGGGCCACGACCCGGCAAGGGTCATGGCCCGCTTCGCGGGATGCGGTCGGGAGTCCGGCTATTCGGCTGCCTGGCCGGCCGACTCTGCCTTCTTCGCCTTCCTCGGCCGGGCTGGGCCGCCCTCGGACTTGGCGCGCTTGGCGCGATCCGCCTGTTGTTCGAGGCGTTCAAGTTGACGCTTCTCAACGTCGTTCAAGGTGCCAGCCGCCTTCTTGTCCCGGAGTTCCTTGAGGCGGGCATCCCGCTTCTCGATGGCTTCCTTGCGGCGCTTGGCCCGTTCCTCGGGCGTCAGGTTCTCAGGCGCGGGCTTCGTGCGTTCGGCACGTTCGCCGGCGGCGGGCTTGGGGGCTGCGTCCTTGTTTTCGGCTGCCCGGAGCCCGGCCGTGCCGATCAGCATCAGCGACGCGAGCCCCATCAGGATCTGCTTCTTCATGTTGTGTTCCTCTTGAGCGGTTCAACAGCGATGACGATGGGAGCAAGTGCGAGGTTACGCCTTCGACGGGTTGATTTTCCCATGGAACGAAATGGGGAGTCCCCTAGTCTGACCATCATGAGCGACCTGCTCGTCGGCGCCCTCAGTGTCCTGCTGGCTACCAATTCACCGGCCGCGATGTCCAATTACGTCGTGGGGAAGGTGGGTGTTTCGCCATCTGCCTTCGTGTCCAAGCCGGACACCTCGGATCCGCGTTACGTCGAACTGCAGAAGGTGATGGAGGCGGACGACGCAGCGGATGCGGAGATCGATGGTTGGATCACGGCGAGGCGGGCGATGGATCCGACGGATCCGCGGGCGGAGTCGGAGTTGGCTTTCCGCAAGCGGATCGAGCTCAAGAACGAGGAGACCCAGAAGCAGTACGAGGCGTTGATCGCGAAGCACAGTGACTACGCGCCGGCGCGGAATGCCTTCGCGAGCTTCCTGGCGGAGTCCGGGAACGAGGTGGATGCGATTGCCCAGCTGGAAAAGGCATCGGAGATCAATCCGAAGGATCCGGCGGTCTGGAACAATGTGGCGAATCTGTATGGCCATGTGGGACCCATCCACAAGGCCTTCCCGGCGTACGAGAAGGCGGTGGAGCTCAACCCGTACGAGCCGATCTATCGATACAATCTCGCGACGGTGGTCTTCCTCTTTCGCAAGGACGCGATGGAGTACTACCGCTGCGACGAGCAGGAGGTCTTCAACCGGGCGCTGGCGACGTATCGGGAGGTGCGTCGGTTGCGTCCGCACAACTTCCGCTACGCCTTCGACTACGCGCAGACGTACTACGGCGTGAAGCCAGCGCCCGCGGACACGCCCGAGGGCAAGCGGTTGGCGGAGCTCAAACTGGCGGAGGCCGCCCGGGCTGGATGGCTGGAGGCGCTCGCTCTGGCCGACAACGAGGACGATCGCAATGGCATCTTCCTGCATCTGGCCCGGTGGAACATCCGGACCGGGGATTTCGCATCGGCCCGGACCAATCTCACGCTGGTGACGAATGAGGTCCACCTCGAGATGAAGAAGCGTCTCGAACGGAGCCTGGCGGAAAAGTCGGGCGAGACGCCTTCGAGCCGCTGAATCGCCCGGCTCGTGGGGACACTCGCCCCACCCGATCCGTGCTGGGAGTGGTCAGGAGGAGCACCTAGGATTGTCGGATGATCGGCATGAAGATGGGGCGGGTGGTGGCGTTGGCGCTGGGCCTGGCGGGATCGGCATCCGCTCAGGTGCTCTTTGATGGCGGGCTGGGGACTCCGCCGAGCGGGCAGGCCTGGACGTTCCTCGCGCTTCCCTCCCTCGCGAGCGAGACCTTTGCCGATGGTTCAGCCCGATTGGACACGACGATATCGGGCTCGATCTTCGCGGGTTGGTCGAGACAGGCGCCCGTGCCGCTCGATCGAAACGCGGGTTTCTCCGTGGCGATGGAGTTCCTGCTGGAAAGCGAGTCCCATGCATCGACGAACCGGGCAGGCCTATCGATGATTGTCCTGGGGCAGGATCGCAAGGGGGTGGAGATCGGGATCTGGACCAACCGGGTGTGGGTCCAGACGGATTCTCCCATGTTCACGCAGGGGGAGGGAGCTGAGGTAGTGGTTTCGGGTGGGTGGCGGACGCTGCGGCTTTCGGTGGCCGGTGATGCGTACCGGGTCAGCCTGGATGGGAGCGAGGTGCTGGGGGGATTGGTCCGCGACTACACGCCCTTCGTCGGGACGATTGATCCGTACGAGACGCCCAACTTCCTGTTCATCGGGGACGATACGACGTCCGCCCGCGGCGCGTATCGATTGCGGAAGGTGGAACTGATCGTGGGCGGGGGCGTGCCGCCTGCGCTGCGGGTGGTGGGCCTGGCGGATGGGCAGATGGAAATGGCGTGGACGGCGGCCGGCGGGTTGAATCGATGGAAGCTGGAAACAACCGGGGACTTGGTTGGTGGAGTCTGGACGGCGACGACGGCGGAACGGAGCGCCGCGGGCGATGAGGCCCTGGTACGGATTCCGGTGACCGGGGAAGCGGCGTGGTTCCGACTGCGATAGGGGGCGGGATTCGGCTCGTGAGTACACTCGCCCCACCGGCGGGGTGTTGGACGGCCGGTAGCTTGTGAGGGGGGAGGGCCGAGGGTAGGGTTGACGACATGACCGAGACTGACCGGATCAAGTATGACGCCCTGACGCGGCAGTTGGAGCGCATGCGGGCGATGCAGTATGCGTACAACCGGAAGTTCTTCACGTTGCTGGCCCTCAGTTCGGTGGGGGTGATCTGGGCACTGCGGGACAACTCGGTGATGTCGCTGATCCTGGTGCCGGTGGGGTTGGTGACGACGGGTGTGACGGCGTCGTTCTTCCTCTACAATTGCGATTTTGCCCGGGTCCATGCCCGGGCGCTGGAGGCGAGGATCAACCGCCTGCTAGGATGGCGGATGCTCATCGCTAGCGAGTTGGAGGCGGAGTACTTCTATCCGCACGAGGCGCGGAAGCTGAGCGGTCTGATCTGGGGGGCGACATGGACGCCGTTCAGTTGGTTCACGTTTCACTTCTGTCTGGTGTGGATGGGGGCGTCGGGGTGGGCGATCTGGCAATTGTGGGCGTGGATGGGAGCGCCGATGGCGGTCTGGATCACCTTGGGGATCGTGGCGTGGGCTGGCTTCAACGTGATGATGCTCGACCGGTGGTTCGGGGAAGCGGCGGGCGAGAAGCGGATGGCGGAACAGTTGGAGGCGGCCTACGGCCCCTTGGATGCCGACGTGGATTCCCGATAGGCACCCGTGCCGCGTCGGCATGGTCCGCCAGATTGTGGAACGCCAAGGTGGAGGGGATCCCGCGTCAAAGAACGGTCATGAATTTGGTTGGCCGAGTCCGCGTCGCGGTACACGGTTTCCTGACAGCATTGCCATGACGACGAAGTTACTCCGCCTCTGCGGCCTCCTGTTTGCCGGGCTCCTGGCCCTCGCGAGCCATGCGGCCGATCCACTCCGAGTCTTCATCCGTGCCGGGGTGAAGACGCACGGTCCCGGCCAGCATGATCATCCCCGGTTCCTGGGCGAATACACCCAGTTGCTCGGCCAACGGGGCATCCAGGTCGACGGCGCGATGGAGTTCCCATCGGCTGCCCAGTTGGAGAAGACCGACGTGGTGGTCGTGTTCGCCGCGGACGGCATGAAGATCACCGGGGAGAACCGGGCGAACTTCGAGAAGTTCCTGCAGCGCGGCGGCGGTTTGGTCGTCCTGCATGACGGCGTGGTCTCGGGCGACCAGCATGACTGGGCCAAGCAGGTGACGGGTGGTTCGTGGCGCTGGGACGGGGAGAAGAAGACCAAATGGTACGAGGGTGAGGTCGGCGTCTATTTCGTGAACCTCGAGCATCCGGTCGTGCGCGGGTTCTCGAACTTCGACTGGAAGGACGAGATCTACTACGACCTCGACATGGCGCCGGATGCCCAGGTGTTGGCAACCAGCTTCCACAGCGTGTTCGTCATCGCGCCGCAGGTCTGGACGTACGAGAAGACCTGGCCGGGTGGCTCCAAGCCCTACCGGTCCATCGTCAGCCTCCCGGGTCACGAGTACGTCTCGTTCCAGACGCCGCACTACAAGGCGCTCGTGCTCCGCGCGATCGCCTGGGCCGGTCGGCGCGACAACGTCGATGAGTTCTGCAAGGCCGAGGAACTGGCCTCCATCAAGTATCCCGAGGGCGGACCTGTCCTGCCCGAGAAGGCGGCGTCGAAGATCAACACCCATCCGGAATTCGAGGTCAGCCTGGTGGCGGCGGAACCGTTGCTCGAGAAGGCGATTTCCCTCGACTGGGACCACACGGGCAAGCTGTGGGTGGCCGAGACGCCGGA
Organism: Limisphaerales bacterium; assembly: GCA_965284395.1. Taxonomy (GTDB): domain Bacteria; phylum Verrucomicrobiota; class Verrucomicrobiia; order Limisphaerales; family UBA9464; genus UBA6176. The sequence continues at coordinate 5,492,873 of OZ260084.1, forward strand.
GTACCCGGGCGGCCGCACGATCAACAAGAATGATCGTCCGGTGGCGCCGGTGTTCGTGAAGAACCCCGGGACGACGCCGGCGGGGGACAAGGAAGACCGGCCGGCGCGTGACCGCATTTCGTGGCTCGAGGACACGAACAAGGACGGAGTGATGGACAAGAAGCACGTCTTTGCCGATGGGCTCGAGTTGGTGACGTCGCTCGTGTTCCACAAGGACGGTGTGATCGTAGCCCAGGCGCCGGACATCCTCTGGCTGCGCGACAAGAACGGCGACGGTGTCTGCGACATGGTCGAAGGTAGCGAGAAGACCACCCTCTTCACCGGGTTCGGCACGTTCGACACCCACGCTGTGATCAACAATTTCCGTTGGGGCATGGACGGATGGATCTACGGCGCCGTCGGCTATTCCGCGGGTTCCCCGAAGTCGCTGGATGGAAAGAAGGAGTTTGGTCGGATCACGGCCGGCGTCATCCGGTTCCGGCCGGATGGCAGCGCGATCGAGCAGTACGCGGCTGGGTCCTGCAATACGTGGGGCTTTGATTTCGCGCCGGACGGCGAGGTGTTCTACACGACCGCGACCTGCGGCGAGCACTTCCTGCACGTGGTCATGCCGGAGAAGGCCTTGGCCAAGGCGTCGGTGGGTGGGATCCGCTCTTCGTTCGTGGCGCCGGACCACCAGAAGATCTTCCCGGCGGTGAAGCACACTCGCCCGGCCTACGTGCAGATTGACTGGGTCGGTTTCTTCACGGCGGCGGCGGGTTGCTGCATCTACAACGGCGGCGCCTGGCCGGATCGCTACAACAACTCGCACTTCACGTCCGAGACGACGATGAGCCTCGTCCACAACGAACTCCTGACCCCGAAGGGCGTGACGTACGTGGCTTCCAAGGAGGCAGGACGGGAAGAGACCGAATTCGTCGCCTCGACGGATCTGTGGTTCCGGCCAGTGCATGAGCGGATCGGACCGGACGGTGCGTTGTACATCGTCGATTTCTACAACCAGGCGGCGATCCACAACGATACGCGCGGACCGGCGCACGGGGCGCGCAACGCGGCAACCCGTCCGGACCGCGATCATCACTTCAGCCGCATCTGGCGCGTCCAGCACAAGCAGGCCAAGGCACTTCCCGCCTGGAAGTTTGACCTCAAGAGCCCTGCCAGTGTCGTCCGCCTGCTCGAGCATCCCAACGGCTGGGTGCGCATGACGGCGCATCGCCTGCTCTCGGAGCAGCAGCCATTCTTCGCGCTGCAGAACCTGCTCGACGGCATCGCGCCGGAGCGGCCGGCCCAGACCCGGATCCACTCGATGTGGGTGTTGAACAACATCGGGCGCCTCGACCAGAAGAACCTGATCGCGTGCCTGAACGACAATGATCCTACGCTTCGCAAGAATGCCCTGAAGCTGGTGTCCGAGGACGGAGCCCCGAAGAAGGCGGCCGGCCCGGTTGGGACGGCGGTCCGGGCAGCGATCCGCTCGACGGATGCGCGGGCGCAGTTGAATGCGTTGCTGGCGATGGGGAACCTGGAGGCTACGCCCGAGGTGGCGGACGAGATCGTTGGCCTGTGGCCTGAACTCAAGGACAAGCATCTCCAGTCGGCGGCCCTGGGTGTGGCTGCAAACAGTCCGGCGCTCTTCGTCGAGGCCGCCTTCCGCGCGAAGGATCCGGCGTTCCTGGCGGACTTCGTCGGTCATACGGTTCGGATCCTGGCGCACAAGGGCGATGCCTCGCAGGTGGCCTTGGTGGTTACCCTGCTCTCCAAGCAGCCGGCATCGGCCGATGCGCTGAAACAATCGGCACTCGAAACGCTGGCGACCTCGCTCAAGGCGGATGTGGTTCCGGGCTGGAGCGGCGACCTGCAGGCCGCGTTGGGAGCGTTGTTGCAGTCTTCCCGTCCGGGCCTTCCGGGCGCGGTGCTGCCCTTGGTGGCGCGCTGGGACAAGGACGGCGCGATGAGCGAGGCGCTCAAGCCGGTGATCGTGCAGTTGCGGTCAAAGCTTGGCGATGCCTCGGTGCCCGATGACCAACGGGCGCAGGTGGCGGTCAACCTCCTCGGTGTGCGTCGCCTGGACTCGGGCATCATTTCGGCGGTGGGCGGCCTTCTCGGTGGGAGCAGTTCGGTCCAGTTGCAGCGCCGCGTCATCGAAGCGCTGGGCGTGACGCCCGAGCCTGCGGTGGGCGAGCAATTGGTTGCTGGGTTTTCCCGGGTGCCGGGCGAACTGCAGGAACTGGCCTTCGGGGCGATCGCCAAGCGGGGCGACTGGTCCATGCAGATGGTTCAGGCGCTTTCCGAAAAGAAGGTGTCGTTGCCGCAGGTCGGGCCGGCCTTCCAGCACCGCTTGCGTACGCACGCGGACAAGGCGGTCGCCGCCAAGGCCAACGAGGTGATCGACGCCCTCAAGGGACCCGAGCAGAAGGAGAAGGAGGCGTTGATCGCCCGGCTGAAGCCCGAGGTCGAGAAGGCGGGCAATCTCGAGAACGGCAAGAAGCTGTTCCTCGCGAACTGCGCCGGCTGCCATGTCTACAAGACGGATGGCCGGAACCTGGCTCCGAACCTGACCGGCATGGGCGCGCACGGTGCCGCGGACCTGCTGGTCCACATCATCGATCCGAATCGCCTGGTCGAACCGAACTTCGTCGCGGTTTCGATCGAGACCAAGGACGACCTCACCTACAACGGCATCATTGAGCGTGAGAACAACGCCGAGGTGCTCGTTCGCGATGCCGCCGGTGACAACACGATCCGCAAGGACAACATCAAGTCCCGGACCAACACCGGCCGTTCCCTGATGCCGGAGGGCTTCGAGCAGTTGGGAGCCGACGGACTGCGAGACCTGCTGGGGTACCTGTGCGCCGACGAGAACCGTTTCCGCATCCTCGACATGACGGGTGTGTTCAATGTGGCGAACAACAAGGGCATCTACGCCAACGAGGATGCGAAGGACGAGACGGTGCGCTTCCGCAAGCATGGCACGATCAAGGTCGGCGACGTGCCGTTCGACGTGTTGAGCATCCAGAAGAGCCAGACCGGAAACAACCTGCTGGTCCTCAAGGGAACCGAGGGGTTGGCCCGGAACTATCCGGCAAAGGTCGAGATCAAGGCGGGCATTGCCATCGGGCGCCTGCACTTCCTCGGTGGCGTGGGCGGTTGGGCGTACCCGTACGGTGGCGAGGGCGGCAAGGGACAGCCCGTGACCAAGGTCACGCTGCACTTCGCGGGCGGCGGCACCGAAGAGATCCTGATCCGGAACGGCATCGAGGTGGCGGACTACATTGGCCGGTACGACGTGGCGGGGTCGAAGGAGGTTCCTGATCTGGCGGCCGGCGGAAAGCAGGTGCGTGCGTTCACGAAGCTCGTGAAGGGCCGCGCGGTGGTCGAGAAGATCACGCTGGAGAGCCTCAACAACATGGTCGCGGCCACCTGGGTGGGCATCACGGCCGAACTGCCCGGCAACGACGGGGCATTGCTGTCGCCGATCTCGGTTCCGGCGGACGCGCCGCCGGCGGCACCGAAGTTCGAGTGGGCTTCCGGGCTGAAGACGCTGATCGTGGGCGGCGGCTCCTCCCATGACTTCCAGCGCTTCTTCAACCTGGCCGACGTGGCCACACTGAAGGGCACAGGCAAGGCCTCGGTGAACTATACCGAGACGACCGGTGGGCTGGCTCCGGTGATCGCCGGACTCGACGTGCTCTACCTGAGCAACAACAAGCCGTTCACCGACGCGGCGACGCGAGACGCGGTCCTCAACCATGCGCGCTCGGGCAAGGGGATGCTGATCGTCCATCCAGCGCTCTGGTACAACTGGGAGCGCGACTGGCCGGAGTACAACCGCGAGTTGTGCGGCGGCGGTTCCCGCGGGCACGACCGCTACGGCGAGTTCGAGGTCACGGTGACGGAGCCGAATCATCCGCTGATGAAGGGGGTGCCGGCGAAGTTCACGCTGTCGGACGAGCTGTACTGGTTCGAGCCGGACGCGAAGGGCACGGAGATCCAGGTGCTGGCGACGGCCTTCTCGAAGCAGAAGAACAAGACCTATCCGATGGTCTTCGTCGTGAAGCATCCCAAGTCACGCATCGCGGCGATCACCCTCGGGCATGACGGCGTGGCGCACAGTCACCCGGCCTACCAGAAGCTGCTGACGAATGCACTGGAGTGGTCGGCGGCCAAGTAGGTGTCCCGACGGTCCGACAACGGGGGCATCCTGATACTGCCCCCGTTTGAAAACGGGAACGGGGTGGCGACGTCCCCGTCGCCTTGGGGATGGGCATTGGAGGGCAACGAGGACGTTGCTGCCCCGTTTAGCACTGGGACGGTGTCCAGATGCGCTCCCCAGCAACCCGAATCCGAAAGACGGCTCGCCTCGCGGCGAGCCGTCCCTTTATCTTGTCGGGGAAGGCTCCACCACCATGACTCCCGAAGAACGTCGATACCTGACCGCGCGCGAGGCCTTGGCCAGTGAGAGGGATATTGGGAAGGCGGTGTTCCGGGTGGCGGACCGGAACTGCACGGAAGACGAGGCGCGCGAGTTGCTGGAGGAGATCTACCGGACGAACAAGTCCGAGAATCGCAAGACCGCCTGGAGGCGGTTCATTCCGGGTGTCCTGCTGTTCGTCGCGTTCTGGGCTGTGCTGGCGGTCACGGGCCGGCTCTTTTACCTCATACTCGGCGGGGCTGCCCTGTCGATGATCTGGGGCGCGGCTGGCCTGCTCATGGCGAACGGATATGAGATCGAGGCGGACGATGGCGAGGATTGACCTCCGGTGCCTTGGCGGCTCGACGGAGTCCCAGCCCGCCGCCCGATGGCCCGCCCGGGGTGGGGCGAGTGTACTCACGAGCCGGGTGGGAGGATTCGAGATTCCAGACCATCGACCCCCTCGATGTGCAGGCACCGTATTCCAACGTCGGCGCCCTTGGCGGAGGTCGTGGTCGCGGGTACGATCCCGCACCATTCCGCATGACAAGCTCGCATCACCTATTCGAGGCGTTTGCCGATTCAGCCCGCGCCAACGGATCCCGAGTGGCCCTGTACTGGGCGGAGCATGAGCTGACCTATGGACATTTCCTGGGGCAGTCCTGCTGGGTGGCGTGGCAGTTGGCCAGCGCGATGGGCATCCAGCCGGGCCGGCGCGTGGGCTTGTGGCTGCGCAATCGGCCCGAGTTCATCAGCGCGCTGTTCGGGGTGCTCGGGGCGGATGCCGTGGCCGTGCCGATCAACAATTTCCTGAAGCCGGCCGAAGTCGCCTACATCGTGGCTGACGCCGGCGTGGAGGTGTTGGTCACCGAATCCGGAATGGAGGAGGCGGTGCAGGCGGTCCTGGCGCTGTGCCCGGGATTGAAGGTGATCCGGGTGGAGGAGATGCCGTCGGGCCCGTCCCTTGAGGAAGTGGGCCTGCCGGTGGTCCAGCGGGGCGGATCGGATCTTGCGGTGCTGATCTACACCAGCGGGACAACCGGGCAGCCGAAGGGTGCGATGCTCTCGCACGGCAACCTGCTGCACAACGTCGACTCGTGTCGGCAGGTTCTCTCGGTGGTCGATTTCGATCGGTTCGTGCTCATGCTGCCGATGTTCCACAGCTTCATGCTGACGGCGTGCATCCTCCTGCCGCTGCTGGTCGGAGGGTCGATCGTCCTGATCCACTCGCTGCACGCGCCAAAGCAGGCGATCCAGGAGATCCTGGTGCGGAAGGGTTCGGTGCTTCCCGCCATGGCGGCGTTGTTCCGGACGCTGGCGCACCTTCCGCCCGGGATCGAATTGCCCTTGCGGCTTTGCATTTCGGGCGCAGGCCCGTTGCCAGGCGAGATTCTCAAGGCATTCAATGGGCGGCATCCGAAGGTTCCACTGATCGAGGGCTACGGGCTTTCCGAGGCCAGCCCGGTGGTGTCGATCAATCCAGTCGAGGGGCCGTGGATGGCCGGGAGCATCGGACTGCCGATTCCGAATGTGGAGGTGACGGTGCAGGATGACTCGGGCGCCATGCTTCCGGATGGAACAGATGGGGAGATTTGCGTGCGCGGCGGGAACGTCATGCTGGGGTACTGGAACGCGCCGCAGAAGACGGCCGAGACCCTCGTGAACGGATGGCTGCGAACTGGCGACATCGGTCATCGGCGGCCGGACGGCTACTTCGTCATCACGGATCGGAAGAAGGACATGCTGAAGCCGAATGGCATCAACGTGTATCCGCGCGAGATCGAGGAGGTGATCTACCGGTATCCGGGTGTTCGCGAGGCGGCGGTCGTCGGGGAGCCATGCGAGAAGCGGGGGGAACGGCCCGTTGCGTTCGTAAGCCTGGATGAGGGCCGGACGTTCGACGAGCACGCGATGCATGAGTTCCTCCGGGGACAATTGGCGGACTTCAAGTTACCACGCCGGTTCATCCTGTTGCCGGCGCTCCCGCGCAATGCGACGGGCAAGATCCTGAAGACCCAGCTCCGGACGATGCTGACGCAGGCGTGAAGCAGAGTCGGGAGTTCCAAGTTTGAAGTTTCAAGACCCAGGGAACTGGTGTCTGGCAACTGGGTACTCCCCGTCCCACGGGCGCAAGTGGTCCGTCGTGCGTCTTGCGGTTGGGGCGGCCGGTTCCTAACGTGTCGGCCATGCAATTGACGGAGGCACAGGCACAGGAAGCACGCCGATGGCTCGAGGACGGGATGAAGCTGTCGGAGTTCCAGAAGCGGTTGGAGAAGGATTTCGGGCTGAAGGGCACGTACATGGAGGTGCGGTTGCTCGTCGATGATCTGCGGGTGCAGTTGAAAGACCCGGAGCCGCCCAAGGCTCCCACGCCGCCTCCCACTCCGGCTGCTCCGACCGGCGGTCCCGCGCCTCTGGCAGAGACGACGGTGGTGCCACCGGCTGGCACCCTCGGGGGCGGGGTCTCGGTGTCGGTGGATACGGTCACGCGTCCGGGAACGCTCGCGAGCGGGTCGGTGAAGTTCAGCGACGGCCAGACGGCCCAATGGTATCTGGACCAGATGGGCCGATTCGGCATGGTGCCCGCCGTCCGCGGTTACCGGCCGTCCCAGGAAGATCTCCAGGAGTTCCAGATGCACCTGGATCGGGAACTACAGAAGCTGGGGATTTGATTCGCCCAGCGGCGACGGTTCCAGCGGCGGTTTTTCCAACGGCGGCGCGGCGACGCGGCGAAGGGGTGGTGGTTTCTCTTTGTGGGCGTAATTCGGACGTCTCGACGAGGTCTCGTCTCACCCTGCGTGGTGTCCGGCGTGGCGTCGCTGCGTCGCTGTTGGAAATGGTCTGGGCCGTGGTCGCTGATGGAGGACAGCCGCGATGGGCTGACTCCAGCGGCGCTTATTTTCCAACGGCGGCGCGGCGACGCGGCGAAGGGGTGGTGGTTTCTCTTTGTGGGCACAATTCGGCCGTCTCGACGGGGTCTCGTCCTACCCTGCGTGGTGTCCAACGTGGCGTCGCTGCGTCGTCGTTGGAAATGGTCTGGGCCGTGATCGCTGATGGAGGCAATGGCGGCGGGAAGATTCCAGCGGCGCTGTTTTCCAACGGCGGCGCGGCGACGCGGCGAAGGTGTTGGGGCTGGGAACCGTGGGTGTAGTGGGGGCGGTTTTACGGGGCTCGTCCTGCCTTCCGTGGTGTCCAGCGTGGCGTCGCTGCGTCGCTGTTGGAAACGGTCCGGGCCGTGGTCGCTGATGGAGGACAGCCGCGATGGGCTGACTCCAGCGGCGCTGTTTTCCAACGGCGGCGCGGCGACGCGGCGAAGGTGTTGGGGCTGGGAACCGTGGGTGTAGTGGGGGCGGTTTTACGGGGGCTCGTCCTGCCTTCCGTGGTGTCCAACGTGGTGTCGCTGCGTCGCTGTTGGAAACGGTCCGGGCCGTGCTCGCCGCTGGAAAAACCCCGATCAGCGCGGCGGGGAACCACCGAATTGATTCCAGTACTCGGTCTTGAAGGGGTTCACGGTTGGGCCGGTGGCGTTCTCGTTGACGAGGTAGGGAGGCAGGCTGGTCCACCAGGCGTCGAACCCAGCAGCGAGTTGGCGGGTACGTTCGGGTTCGGCGGTGGCGAGATCACGCGTCTCGCCGGGATCGGTCTGGACGTCGAACAGCATCCAGCGGGGTTCTCGTGCTCCTTCGGCGGAGACCAGGTGCCAGCGGGTTGTCCGGACGGCGGCCATGCGGTAGCGGGCGGAATCAGGGCTCGCCTTGGGGTCCCATCTGCCGAGGTGGGTGAAGAGGGTGCGATCGGGCCACGGAGCGGATGGGTCCTCGAGGAGCGGGAGGAGGCTTCGGCCTTCAACCTGGCTGGACCACCGGGGACCGGGGCGGGCCCCTGCAATGGCGGCCAGGGTGGGCAGGAAGTCGATGTGAGCGGTCAGGCCGGGGCGATCTCCCGGGTCCAGGGTACCCGGCCAACGCCAGAGGGAGGATGCCCGGGTGCCGCCGAGGAAGGCGGTTCCTTTCTTTCCGCGCATGCCGGCGTTGTATCCAGCGAGGATCCCACCGTCGGTGCCGTTGTCGTTCATGAAGACCACGAGTGTGTCGCGGTCCAGGTTCCATTGCTGGAGACGATCGAGAAGGCGACCGACGTTGTCGTCGATGTTGGCGACCATTCCGAGGAAGCGGGCAGCGTTGGTGTTGGCGAATCGGCCGGCGTAGCGTGCTTCGTCTTCGGGGCGGACCTGGAGCGGGGCGTGGGGCGCGTTGAGGGAGATGTAGGCGAAGAACGGCTTGCGGCCCCGGACGGTGGTGATCCAGTCGCTGGCCTGACGGAAGAAGACGTCGGTGCAGTAGCCGCTGGTCTTCACGAAGCGTCCGTTGTGGAGGATCGCGGGATCGAAGTAGGTGTTGCCAGGGGCGTCCCCACACGAACCCGGATAGGTCTGCCCGATGCCGCCGCCTCCATGGATGAACACCTCGTCGAATCCGCGTCGATCCGGGCGGTAGGCGGGTTCATCGCCCAGGTGCCATTTTCCGAAGATTCCCGTGGTGTACCCGGCCTCGCGCAGGACCTCGGCGAGCGTGAATGCGCCGGGTGCAAGGCGCTCCCTCTCGTAGATCGTGTGCGTGACGCCGTTCTTGAACTCATGGCGTCCGGTGAAGAGCGCGCTGCGGGTCGGCGCGCAGGTCGGGCTGACGTGGAAGTCCGTGAACCGCGCTCCCTCGCGATGGAGTCGATCGATGTTGGGAGTCTTGAGCACCGGATGCCCGTGGCAGGAAAGGTCACCGTAGCCCTGATCGTCGGTGAGGATGAAGACGATGTTGGGTCGGGCACCAGTGATGGGCTTGGCGGACAGGACCGTTGCGAGCAGCACGCCAGCGAGGACCGGCAGCCACGAGAACGCGCGGAACGCTGCGCGGGTGGTCGACATGCCGGAATCATGGCATGGAACGTGGATGGCGGTCACGTGAACGGTTGGGATCGTTCGGGGCGTTGGTTGCCAAGGTTGCGGTGCGGAGCCAGAGTGCGACCCATGGAGAACGCATCCCCGGTGGAGGTCGGGATGGAGGATTGGCGGACGAATCGGGCCAGTGATGGTCGTTCCGAGGTGCTGCTTTCGACCGAGTCCAGCGAATGGAAGTGGGTTCCCTGGGTGACGGTTTTTGGCGCAGCCTGCATCGTTTATGGGGTCCTGTGGGACATCTCGTGGCACTCGACGATCGGGCGCGACACGTTCTGGACGCCTGCGCACCTGCTGATCCATCTCGGCGGGGTGTTGGGAGGCATGCTGGGTGGCTGGATGATCCTGGCTGCAACCTTCTGGCGTCGGGGGGCGTGGAGGGATCGGACGGTCGGGATCCTGGGATTCCGCGGGCCGTTGGGGGCCTGGGTGGCGGTATGGGGAGCGGTCGCCATGTTGACGAGCGCGCCCCTCGATGATTGGTGGCACAACGCCTACGGGCTCGACGTGAAGATCCTGTCGCCGCCGCATGCGTTGCTGGCAATCGGCATGTATGCAGTGGTCAGCGGTGCGGTCCTGATGGCCGTGGCTTCGCGGAACCGGCGGAACGGCGAAGGCGGGACCGTATTGATGCTGGTGGCGGGTGGAATCCAGATGGCGTTGGCGTCGATCCTCCTGACCGAGCTGAGCTTCCCGAACCTCCAACGCACGCAGACCTTCTATCTGGCGTCGGCAGCGATGTACCCGGCCTTCCTTTGCGGGATGGTGCGTCAGGGTTCGATCCGGTTTCCAGCGACGGTGGTCTCCTTCGTCTACGCGCTGGTCTCGATGACGATGATCTGGGTGCTGCCGTTGTTCGAGGCGGAGCCCAAGCTGGCACCGATCTTCAATCCGATCACCCACATGGTTCCTCCGGCCTTCCCGCTCCTGCTGGTGGTGCCAGCGTTGGCGATCGACCTCTACGGGGCATGGATGCGGCGCTGGCGTGGATGGGTGGGCGACGTGTTCCTTGCCCTGGGCTGCGCGGTTCTCTTTGTGGTGGTGTTCTCGCCTGTCCAGTGGTGGTTCAGTGGGTTCCTGGTCAGTCCGGCCGCCGACAACGCCTTTTTCGCCGGCAACCGTTTCTTCAGCTATGCGAGTCGGCCGGAGTGGCGTGGGCAGTTCTGGAGGATGTCGAAGGACCCGGTCACGATGGCTACGTTCGGCTGGATGCTGCTGATCGCGCTGGGGTCATGCGCGTTGGGGGGCGTGGCGGGGCGGTTTCATTCCAGCGTACGCCGATGAACAGAATGCTCTGTCGGTTGGCCTTGGTGGCGATGCTGGTGCTGGCGATGGTTCCGGACCTGAGCGCGCACATCGGGATGCCGTTTGTGGTGCTGGAAGGGAAGGCGGGGCGATATCCGGTCCGGGTCGTGGTCGAGCAACCCGAGGTGGTGCCGGGTCTCGCCCATATCGGGGTGCGGGTGTTGGAAGGAACGCCGAGATCGGTCTCGGTTCTCCCGCTGCATTGGGAGACGGACCGCAGCGGGGCGCCGAGGCCGGATGCCGCGAGGCCGGTTGCCGGAGAGCCAGGCCTGTACGAAGGCGAGCTGTGGTTCATGGGGGCCGGTGCGTACGGTGTCATCGTGCAGATCGACGGGGAAGGTGGAGGAAACCTCGTGGTTCCCGCCAATTCCCTCGCGACTGCGAGGAAGCCAATGCCGGGTTGGATGGCCTGGATGCTGGGCATGTTGGGGGTGCTTCTGGGCGTGGGTTGGGTGGCGATCGGTTACTCGACCTTCCGGGAAAGCACCGTGATCGGGGCGGTGGTTGGACGCCGCTGGCGTGGGTGGCTTGGAGCGGGCTTGAGCTTGGTGACGGCGGGTGCGGCGGTGATCGGAGGCCAACGTTGGTGGAAGGTGGAGGACCGGGCGCACGCTGCGAAGGTGCGTGGTCAGAACCTCCGGCTTGAGGTCCAGCCGAAGGCCGGACATCTCGAATTCCGGGTGGGAGGACGCGGCTTTCAGGGGCCCGGGTGGGACCTCGTTCCGGATCACGGCCGGTTGATGCACGCATTCCTCATCGGGCCGGGGCCGGAGCCGGTCTTCCTGCACCTGCATCCGGAGGAGCCGATCGAGGGGGGCGTGCCCCGCTCGCCAATCGGTTCACTGCCGTCGGGGGAGTATGAGGTGTTCCTGGACGTGACCCATGAAATGGGCGTCGTCCAGACGCTGACGAACCGGCTGACGGTCCGGGAGTCCGTGTCGGGAGGGGTTGTCACGGATCGGGACGATGCCTGGCACCGGGGAGCGCTCCTTCCGGTTGGGCAGGCGCAGTCGCTGGACGGCGGGCGCACGGCGCGTCTGGAGGTGGAGGGCCGGTTGCGGGCCTTGGAGCCGGTTCGCATGGTGGCCCGATTTCGGGAGTCGGATGACCGACCGTGCCTGCTGGAGCCTTTCCTCCGGATGCCCGGCCACGCGGTAGTGGCCGCCGAGGACGGCAGTGTCTTCACCCACCTGCATCCCGCGGGAAACCTGTCCATGGCGGCGGCGCGTCGGTTTGCCCTCCGGGCCGGAGGCGATGCCGCGGCGAAGGATGCGGACGAAGTGTGCGGCGATCTGGGAGCCCTGCCGGCGGATGTCGTTGGCCAGTTGCTGCGCCGGGGCGAGGTCACGTTCCCGATGGTGTTTCCCAAGGCGGGAACGTATCGGGTCTGGGTTCAGGCCCGGATCGCCGGCCGGATCCAGACGGCGGGCTTCCGGGTCGATGTGGAGCCATCCGGTGCCCGGCCGTTGTGAGGCGGGCGCCTGGATCCGGAGGCTGTCCCGGGCTCAGCGGGTGACTTCGAACACGAGATCAGTCGCAAGGTAATTGTTGCGTCGGTTCCGGGGCAGGCCGGCCTTGCCGCCCTGATCGACGCGGTCTCGCCCGATGCTGTGCAGGCGGTAACCCTCGGGATTGCGCTGATATCGCAGCAGACCTCCATCGAAGGGATCGGCGGGTATCTCCGGGAGGAAGGTCGGGACGAGTTCGGCAAGGGATTGCGGTGCCTGGTTGCCGTTGCGGAGCCGGAACCGTTCAATCGCGAGGGCTGTCAGGCTGAGCCGGCGATGCGCCTCGGCGGTGGCGGCTTTGGGGATTACCGGCATGGCGCTCAACAGGAACCTCCCGCTGAAGACGTGAAGTGCCCAGCCGATCCCGGAGATAGCCTGATCCTAAAAGCGGCGGCTTATTGACCACGGATTTCACAGATTCCACGGATGGACGGGGCTGGAATGAAGGTTTCCATCCCGGTCGAGCGCTCACCTCGCAGGTGCGCGGCGATCCGAAGCCAAGTTCCTGCTTATCCGTGTCATCCGTGCCATCCGTGGTTCCAACTGCCTTTTCCGGGTTAAAACCTGGGACTGCGATCGACGGCTCGTGAGGACACTCGCCCCACCGGAGATGAGCCGTTGTGGGGGGGCGAGACTCCGTCGAGCCGCTCAACCATCGGCTCGTGAGGAGGAGGGCTCCACCAGATCTGAGGCTCCGAAGATCACAGCGGCTCCAGTCGGATGTCCTGGATGCGGGGTGTGGCTTCGGGAGTCAGCGTGAAGAATACGTCGAACCGTCCGGTGCTGCCTTCGATGCGGATTCGTCCGCGGAGTTGGTTCATCGGACGGACGGGGCCGATCGTCACGGGGTGGCCGACGCGTTTGAACTGATCGCGGGCGAGTTGCTGCCAGTCGGCCGGGTCACGGTCCAGGAACACGTTGGGAGCGAGGGCGTCGGTCACGTCGGCGGCAGGCCATTCGCGGAGGATGCGCATGAGCTGCTCTGATCGTCGGGCGAGCCAGGGCGAGACGGGAAGTTCGCGTTGGGGAAGGTTGGCCCGGTGCAGGATGAAATCGAGGACACGGCTGTTGATCGCCGTCATCGGCGCATAGGTGCGGTTGGCGAACGAGATCAACGCGAGGCCGCGGTCGGGGACGAAACGGTACTCGCTTCCGTATCCGGGAAGTCCACCGGCGTGGCGGACTCGGAAGACGTTCTGGGTGTCGAGACTGGTGGACAGGCCGTAACCGTATCCGGAGCCCCGGGCGACCAGCGCAGCCAAGGGGGAATTCGTCTCGTAGGTCGCCCCGATGAACGAGTGCATCTGGTGCATCTCGCGTCGGGTGGCACGCCGGACCGGCCCGGTGTCGGAGTCGTCGCGGGGTGGCCAAGCGTCGAGGTGGAAGGCCACGTAGCGCGCGAAGTCATCGAGCGTCGTGATCAGGCCGCCCATGGCGCCGAAGGTTCCGTCGTGGAGGATCGGTTCCGGTCTCCATTGATCCTTCTCCCAGCGGTAGCCGAGGGCGAGGTCGGTGGCAGGGACGCGGTCGTATTCCCAGACCGTGTTCGTCATGCCGAGGGGGCGCAGGATCTCCCGGGTGATGTACTCCTGATAAGGGCGGCCGGACACGCGCGTGACGACGTGACCAAGGAGTCCGTAGCCGAGGTTGCTGTATTCCCAAGTCGTACCGGGAGGATTGGAGAAGCGGAGTCCGCCCGCGACCAGGGCTTCGAGCTGGGCCACGGTATCGGCAAGCTTGCGGTCTCCCCAGGGATCATCCTGCGGGAAGCCGACGTCCATCTGCAGGAGATGGCGGAGCGTGATCCTGGGAGAATCGGTCGTGAGAGGTTGGACCTTGCGGAACTGTGGGATGTGCTTGTCGACGGGATCATCGAGTTGGAGACGACCGGTGTCGCGGAGCTTGAGGATCGCCATCGCGGTGAAGCTCTTGCTCATCGAGGCGATCCGGAACCGGGTGGAGCGGTGGACCGCGGTGCCATCGATGAGATTGGCGGTGCCGTACGTCCCGGTGTGGACGAGGCGGCCATCGAGCATTACGCCGTAGACCATGCCGGGAATGTGCTCGTTGGTAGCGTGACGACGGTAGAGGTCGTCGATCTCGGGGAACAGGACCGTCAAACGTTCGAGCCGGCCGGGATCGGTGAAACGCGGGGGCGAATAGACGACGCCTGCAGCGAGCGTCGTGGTGAGAAGAAGGAGGGCGAAGACGAACCTCAGCATGCCCGACACTGAGGCCGGGCGCGGGACAGGATCAAGGGGTGGGAAGGGGGATGAAGCAGCCGGGACGGGATTGGGCACCGGCTTCGGACAGGATGTCAGGATGGACAGGATGATCCCGGGTTTGGGCACCTGCACTCCGGACTCGTGGATGCGTGGGGGACGCAGGCTGGGTCGACGTCTGGAGGAGTTCGGTGCAGGTTGGCGCGCATGACGGGAGCCGAGAGGGTCGAAGCGTGGGGGACGGATTGCCTTCGTTGGTCGGTGTACAGCCCGGCCCACAAGGTGGAATTGATGTCCCATGCCGTGAAGGGGGCGGACGGGCGATATCTCGTCTTCGATCCGATTCCGTTGAACGGATCCGCGTGGAAGCGGTGGCCTCTGGATGTCCTCGTGTCGGCGATCGTGCTGACGAACGCGAATCACGAACGCGCCGCCGGTGTGTGGAGACCGAGTCTGGGTTGTCCGGTGTTCGGACCTGCGGGTGTGGCGTGGGAGATGGAAGGAATCCAGACGGCCCCAGCCGAGTTACCGGGAGGCTGGCGCGCAGTGCCCTTGCCGGGTGGAGCGCTTGGGGAGACTGCATGGCGACTCGATTCCTCAGGTTTGGTGGTGTTCGGCGACGCCGTGGTGAATCTCGCGGGGCGTGGTCTGGAACTGTTGCCGTCCAAGTACTGCACGGATCCGGCCGAACTCCGGAATAGTCTCGAAGCCCTAACCCGTGAGGGTTTCGAGCGCGCCCTGTTCGCCCACGGCGATCCGATCCCAGAACGCGCCTGCGAACGGATCCGAGGTTTGGTGGATCCGGGATTGGCCTGATCCGGGATGGCGGGCTTGTCAAAGTGGGTGTGGCGGCTAGCGTCGCGCGCACGTGCTACGACTGCCGTTCGAACTGGGGCTGGCCCTCCGATATCTCCGACCGAAGAAGAACTTCGTCTCGGTGATCACGTTGTTCTGTGTGTTGGGGGTGGCGCTGGGCGTGGCGGTCCTGATCGTCGTGATCGCGGTGATGAGCGGGTTCGACCGCGAGTTGCGGCAGAAGCTGATCGGATTCAGCGCGCACCTGAAGGTGGTGACCCCGGGGCATCCGCTGGGGGAGTGGGAGAAGACGATGGAACGGGTGCAGACCCACCCGGGGGTGAAGGGCGTGGCGCCGTTCATCGTGGGTCAGGTGCTGATGCAGACGCAGCCGGATCCGCGACTTCGGGGGCCCCAGAGCTTCGCGCCGCTGGTGCGCGGCATCGATGCCCAGTTGGAGGGGCGGGTCAGCGTGCTGACCAACCGGGTGATCGAGGGCGACTTTGACCTGCGCGGCTCCGGGGTGTTGGTCGGGAGCACGCTGGCGGATCAGCTCCGGATCCAGGTCGGTGATCGGGTGGCGTTGCATTCCACGAGTGCCTTGCAGCGGATGTTGGACAGCAAGAAGACCAAGGAGCCGGAGCTCGTGCCTGCCGAGAATTACGAGGTTCGCGGAATCTTCCAGGTCGGGTACGACCAGATTGATGCGTCGTTCATCGCGGTCTCGCTGCCGAATGCGCAGGAGCTCTTCAACCAGGGTAATGGCGTGAATGGACTTTCGGTGATGCTCACGGATTCCGCTCCGGAGAATACGCGGCTTCGACAGGATGAGCTTCAGGAGTTGCTTGGGCCGGAGTTCCGGGTGGTGAGCTGGCTGGATGAAAACCGCGACATCCTGGGCGCGATCGAGGTGGAGAAGGACGCGATGCTGATCATCCTCTTCGTGGTCATGATCGTGGCCGCGTTCTGCATCGTGTGTTCCCAGATTGCCTTCGTGATCCGCAAGACGCGCGAGGTTGGCATGTTGAAGTCGATGGGTGCCACGACCGGGCAGGTGGTGATGGTGTTCCTGGCGCAGAGTTCGATGGTGGGCGTGGTGGGCGTGGTGATGGGAGTCGGGGCCGGCATGGTGATGGTAGCGATCCGGAATGACTTCCTGCACTTCATGCGCTGGGCGACGGGGCGCCAGCTGTTCCCGCAGTCCATCTATAGTTTTGCGGAGATTCCGGCGCTGGTGTTGAAGGAAGACCTGATGCTGATCTGTGGCGTGTCGCTGGTGATCTGTCTCTTGGCAGGCGTGGTGCCGGCGTGGATTGCGGCCTCGATGAGGCCGGTGGAGGCACTGCGCAATGAATGACGCGGTTGCGGAGGGACGGCCGCTGGTAGTCGCCAGTGGATTGAAGAAGGCGTATCAGATCGGCGATCGCCGACTGGAGGTCTTGCGCGGCGTCAGCCTTGAGGTTCAACGCGGCGAGTTCGTGGCGTTGCGGGGGGCGTCGGGAGCCGGCAAGAGCACGCTGTTGCACCTGCTTGGTGGGTTGGATCAGCCCGACTCGGGAAGAATCGATTTCGAGGGAACGGAGTTGAGCGGGCGCAGTCTCTCGAGTCTGGCAGAGTTCCGGAATCGCCATGTCGGGATCATCTTTCAGGCGTACCACCTGTTGGCGGACCTGACGGCCCTGGAGAATGTCTACCTTCCGGCACGCATGGCCCGAGTGCCGGGAGCCGAGGCCCTGCGTCGCGCCGAGGCACTGCTGCGCCGGGTCGGACTGGGCGATCGCATGACCCATCGGCCCTCGCAGATGTCGGGTGGCGAGCAGCAGCGCGTGGCGATCGCACGGTGCTTGGTCAACTCACCTGCGCTGGTGCTGGCGGATGAACCGACGGGCAATCTGGATTCCCACACAGGCGATGGCGTGATGGATCTCCTGATGCAACTGCGCGAGGAGCATCGGATGACGCTTGTCATCGCGACACATGATGCGCGTGTGGCGGCTCGGGCGGCCCGGGAGGTGCGTTTGGTGGACGGGCTCGCGGAGGGGTGAGGCGCGGGGCCCGCAGAGGCGCGGAGGTTTGGTGGGTGAGAGAGGACGGGTGGAGTGGCGTCGGTGTGTGGGAAAGTTGGGTGAAGGGTTCGGGGAGGGAGGGATGAAGGGTTTTCTCCCGCAGAGCCGCAGGGGTCGCTGAGGGTGGGGCTGGGAAAGGGCTGTCTCAGCCGAATGCATGCGATTGAAGGCGGGGACAGGTTCACGCGGAGAAAGGACACTTGGACGGCAGGCTGAGCAGTCACCGTCTGGTGAACCTGGAAAAGGCAGTTGGAACCACGGATGGCACGGATGACACGGATAAGCAGGAACTTGGCTTGGGATCGCCGCGCACCTGCGAGGTGAGCGCTCGACCAGGATGGAAACCTTCATCCTGAAAGCGGCAGTTGGACTATCCACAGATTTCACGGATTTCACAGATGTGCCGGGAGAAGAGGCTTCACCGCGTCGCTGTTTCCAGATCACCCTTGGGGTGAAACGACAGCTCCTCCCAACCCGCTTCCAATCCGTGGAATCGCTGTAATCTGTGGATCCAACCGCCGTTTCTAGGTTCATTCCAGCCCCGTCCATCCGTGGAATCTGTGAAATCCGTGGTCAATAAACCGCCGCTTTTAGGGTGAATAGTGTCCGACGTTGGAAGGTTGGGGACCTGCCCCTCCCTCCGCGCTCTCCGCGGCTCCGCGTGAGAATTCTGCTGCATGGATACGGTTCAGCGCCTCAGCGCCTCGGCGGTAGACCCCTTTCCCGGCGTGCTTCAGGCCCGGAGGGAGCGGCGGACGACGGAGTCGCGCTGGGCCCAGGCTGGATCGGGGTTGGGATGGTCGAGGTTGTAGTGGAGGCCTCGGCTCTCGCGGCGCTGGAGGGCACAGGCGATGATCAGTTCGGCGACGGTGGCGATGTTGCGGAGTTCGAGGAGGTCGGAGGTGACGCGGAAGTTCCAGTAGTACTCGCGGATTTCCTCCTGAAGATTGCCGAGGCGTTTTTCGGCGCGGCGCAGGCGCTTGTTGGTCCGTACGATTCCAACGTAGTCCCACATCGTACGGCGGATCTCGTCCCAGTTGTGCGAGACGACGACGAGTTCGTCGGGGTCGGTTGCTTGGCCGGGTTGCCAGGCGGGCAGGTCGCCGGTGAAACGGGCTGGGCGGTCGCTGACGAGGCGATCGGCGGCGCGGTGGGCGCAGACGAGGGCTTCGAGAAGTGAATTGCTGGCCAGGCGGTTGGCACCATGGAGTCCGGTGCACGCGACCTCGCCGATGGCGTAGAGGCCAGGGATCTCGGTCTCGCCGTCGACCGACGTGATCACGCCGCCACATTGGTAGTGGGCGGCGGGAACGACCGGAACGGGTTCCTTGGTGATGTCGAGGCCGTGCTCCAGGCAGCGGCGATAGATGTTCGGAAAATGGTCGATGATGAAGCGGGCGGGCTTGTGGGTGATGTCGAGGAACATGCAGTCCGCACCCGTCCGCTTCATCTCGGAGTCGATGGCCCGTGCGACGATGTCGCGTGGGGCGAGCTCCGCGCGGGAGTCGTATCGATCCATGAAGCGTTGGCCGTTGGCGTCGCGCAGCAGGCCACCCTCGCCGCGGACGGCCTCGGAGATCAGGAACGACTTGGCCTTTGGATGGAACAGGCAGGTCGGGTGGAACTGGATGAACTCCATGTTCGCGACCCCGGCTCCGGCGCGGTACGCCATGGCAACGCCGTCTCCGGTGGCGATGTCGGGATTGGTCGTGTAAAGGTAGACCTTTCCGCATCCGCCGGTGGCGAGGATGACGGTAGGGGCGGCGAAAGTCTCGACCTGCTGGGAGGTTCGGTCGAGCACGTAGGCACCGACGCAGCGGTTGCGTCCGGGAGCGCCGATCTTCTGGGTCGTGATCAGGTCGACGGCGAAGTGGTTCTCGAAGACCTGGATCTTGGTTTCGGCAGCGACGGCCTTGAGGAGTGCACGTTCGATCTCGGCACCGGTGGCATCCTTGGCATGGAGGACGCGGCGGCGGGAATGCCCTCCTTCGCGGGTCAGATCGAGGCTGCGTTTCTCCGGATGGAGGGGGTCGGGCTTGTCGTCGAATTGCGTGCCCTGATCGATGAGCTCAGCGATCCGGGAAGGGCCCTCCTCCAGGATCGTTCGGACCACGTCCTCCCGGCACAGGCCTGCGCCCGCGTCGAGGGTGTCGCGTACGTGCAGTTCGACCGAGTCATCCGGGCCCCAGACCGAGGCGATGCCGCCCTGGGCCCAGTTGGTGTTGGAGTCGGCCCGGTTCTTCTTGGTGACGATGGCTACGGTACCATGACGGGCGGCGCGCAGGGCGAACGAGAGGCCTGCGATCCCGGTACCCAGGATGAGGAAATCGAACTGCCGGGGGGCAGTGGTATGTGACATCGGATGGCGGGTTCCGGTCAGTGGGAGTGGGGCTTGCCGGTGCCGCACATCCCGCAGGACGAGGGGGTGCCGGAGCAGGACGGGGTGTCGTAGCCGCCGGAGCCGCTCCCACCGGCGACGCTCGCGGCGAAGGTGGAGAACTTCTTGGCGAGTCGGGTGGAACCGCACTTGGGACAGGGAGTCCCGGTCCAGTTGGACGAGCGGACGAGGACTTCGGAATCAGCACCGCAGGAATCGCAGTGGAATTCGTAGATCGGCATGGGCCGGAGGATAGACCGGGGCCGACGGGACGCCAGTTCCCATTCGGTGGGGAAACAACGGGGGCGCGTATTGGCCCGGTCCCCGCTCAAGTAGCGGCGGCAACGTCCTCGTTGCACTCCCATGCCCCGTCCCCGGGCGACGAGGACGTCGCCTCCCCGTTCATGTTGTGCGATGGCCCAGACGAAAAAGACCGCGGCGCCTTGGAGGCGGCCGCGGTCCGGGAGAGGCAGGATGGAAGCGAGGGCCTACGAGCAGCCGAGGCTTTCGCCGCAGTTCAGGCACTTGTAACAGGCCCCGTTGCGGACAGCGATGTGGCCGCAGCTCGGGCAGCTGGGGGCGTCAGCCTGGCCGGCGATCATGTGGGTCAGGACGCTGGCGCCTGTCGATGGCTTGGAGCCGGCGGAGAGCGGGGCGGAGGCGCCGCCCGGCTTCGACGCCTTGATGAGGATCTCGGTGCCGAGGTCTTCAGCGACGGGAAGCTCCGGGACCGGCCGGTTCACTTTTTTTTTGAGCTCGTCGTTGAGTCCCGGCATGGGCAGCTCCGCCTGCGCAGTGGCGGGGGCGGTGGCCTCGCGGTAGCCCTGCTGGAACTGCACGCCCATCCAACGGAACACGTAGTCGATGATCGACGCCGCGTTGCGGATGTCCGGGTTGCGGGTGAAGCCGGAGGGTTCGAAGCGCTGGTGAGCGAACTTCTTGACCAGTGATTCCAGCGGAACGCCGTACTGGAGGGACATGGAGGTGAGCGCGCCGATGGTGTCCATGAGGCCGCCGATGGTGCTGCCTTCCTTGGCCATGGTGACGAACAGCTCGCCCGGGCGACCGTCCTCGAAGAGGCCGACGGTCATGTAGCCTTCGTGGCCGGCGATCTCGAACTTGTGGTTCACGGCCATGCGGGTGTCGGGGAGCCGACGGCGCAAGGGTTGACCAACCTGTTCGCGGAGAGCGGCGAGTTCCGCCTGGAGTTCGCTGATGCGGGCTTCGAGCTGGATGACCTGTTCGGGAGCCGTGGCAGCCTTGTCGCCGCCTTCGGTGGTCTTCTTGGTGTTCAGCGGTTGGGAGCGCTTGGAGCCGTCGCGATAGATCGCGACGCACTTGAGACCCATGCGCCAGGCCTGGACGTAGGCGTCGCGGATGTCCTTGGTGGTGGCCTCGTGGGGGAGGTTGACCGTCTTGGAGATGGCGCCGGAGATGAACGGCTGGGCGGCAGCCATCATGCCCAGGTGGGCCATGTAGTGGATGCTGCGCTGGCCGCGGAACGGCTTGAAGGCGCAGTCGAAGACCTCGATGTGCTCGGGCTTGAGACCGCTCCGGGCGGCGTCGCCGGCCTTGGCACGACCTTCCTTCACTGCCGCATCCTCTTCGGTGAGGACCACGTCCTCGATCGTGTCGTAGCGCTCGATGTGGGCGATGATGCCCTCGATCGTGCTGTCCGAGTAGCCGAGGCGACGGAGGCCTTCGGGGACGGTCCGGTTGACGATCTTGAGCATGCCGCCGCCGGCGAGGAGCTTGTACTTGACGAGGGCGATGTCGGGTTCGACGCCGGTGGTATCGCAATCCATGAGGAAGGCGATGGTGCCGGTGGGTGCGAGGACGGTGACCTGGGCGTTGCGGTAGCCGACTTCCTTGCCACGGGCGAGGGCGCGGTCCCAGCAACGCCGGGCTTCATCCTTGAGGTAAGCGAAATCGTGGCTGGCCTGGATGTCCTCGACCGCGTTGCGATGGAGCTGGATGACGCCGAGGGTGGAGGCGACGTTGTCGGGTTGCAGGGGTTTGTCGACGCCAGTGCACCGGGCGTCATGGTAGCCCGGGAAGGCACCCATGATGGCGGACATGTCGGCGCTCTGCTCGTAGGAGTGGCCGGTCATGATCGCCGTGATGGCTCCGGCGAGGGCGCGGCCCTCGTTGGAATCGTAGGAGAGGCCATAGCTCATGATGAGCGAGCCCAGGTTGGCGTAGCCGAGGCCGAGGGTGCGGAAGATGTGGGAATTCTCGGCGATCTCCTTGGTCGGGTAGCAGGCGTTGTCGACGACGATCTCCTGCGCCGTGATGTAGATCCGGACGGCTGCCTTGAACCGTTCGACGTCGAAGGTGCCATCGGCCCGCTTGAACTTCATGAGGTTCAGCGAGGCGAGATTGCAGGCGGTATTGTTGAGGAACACGTACTCCGAGCAGGGATTGGTGGAGTGGATGGGTTCCGTGCCCTTGGCAGTGTGCCAGCGTTGGATGGGACCGTCGTACTGGAGGCCGGGGTCACCGCAGACCCAGGTGCCTTCGGCGATGAGATCAAGGAGCTTGGAGGCATCCTTCTTCTCGAGGGGCTTGCCGGAGGTGACCGAGCGGGTCCACCACTCCTTGCCCTCCAAGGCGGCCTGCATGAATTCGTCAGAGACCCGAACCGAGAGATTCTCGTTCTGGTACATGACGGAGCCGTAGGCCTCGCCGTTGAACGAGCCGTCGTAGCCCTGCTCGATGAGGGCCCAGGCCTTGCGCTCCTCCTTCATCTTGGCGGTGATGAAGTCCTCGATGTCCCCATGCGAGTCGCGCAGGGTATTCATCTTGGCGGCGCGGCGGGTCTTTCCGCCGGACTTCACGACATTGGCAACCTGGTCGTAGACCTTGAGGAAGGAGAGGGGGCCGGACGGGCGACCGCCGCCGGAGAGCTTCTCGCGGGACGAACGGATCGGGGAAAGGTCCGTGCCGGTACCGGAGCCGAACTTGAAGAGCATGGCCTCGGCGTGGGCGAGTCGCATGATGCTCTCCATGTTGTCATCGACGCTCTGGATGAAGCACGCGGAGCATTGGGGGTACTCGTACTGGGTGGGCGCGCGCTCGGCGATGCCCTTCTCGCGGTTGTAGTACCAGTTGCCGAGGCCGGAGTTCTTGCCGATGCCGTACTGGTGGTAGAGGCCGACGTTGAACCACACCGGCGAGTTGAACGCGCCATACTGGTTCACGCAGAGCCAGGTGAGCTCCTGATAGAACAGCTCGCCGTCCTCCTTGGAGAAGTAGCCATCCTGGATGCCCCAGTCCGCGATCGTGCGGGTGACGCGGTGGATGAGCTGGCGCACGGAGCTCTCGCGCTCAGGCTTGGCGGGATCGCCGTAAAAGTACTTCGAGCAGACCACCTTGGTGGCGAGCTGGGACCAGGACTTGGGAACCTCGACGCCCTCCTGCTTGAAGATCACCTTCCCGGAGTCATCGGTGATCTCGGCGGTGCGGCGTTCCCATTCGATCTGGTCGAAGGGTTGGACCTTGGCGTCCGAGAACACCCGCTGGATCGCCAGGTGGGTCGGGCGGGAGGCCTTGCGAGGGGCAGTCCTGGCCTTCGACGATGGCTTGGCGGGGGGCTTGCTCCGACCGGCCGAAGCGGAAGGCTGGGCCTTGGCGGAGCGTGCCGCGGTACGGTTGGATGGGCGGCCATTCTGGGTGGCGGCAGAAGGCACGACGGAGTCGCGGGCGTCGATCATGGCTGGGCGTTGGTTAGGGTGGCTCAAGGACTGGGAATTGACCTGGGATGTAACGGTCCTGGGGTCATGGCGAGCAGTCAGCGCGGGTGGAGCGATGGGAAGCGGTCTGTGAGGGACGTCGGGATGTGCTGGATGAGTGGCCGCCCGGGGGTCTGGGTGCGTCCGTTGCCATCATCCGGCGATCGTTCACAGGGGTGTTCTGCATCCACTTGGTCGCGTGCTGTATGTCGTTCAAAACCCCGGGTTTGTACCGGGCGTCCCGTAGGGGTGGGTTGTGTTTGCAACCCTATCCCTTGGGGACAGGCGGGCACGCTACCACCATATATAGGGGCCACAAGTGCATTTTGGTGAAATGTCACTTTCGCGTTAAAGGCTGGAAAAGAGGCCGGATTCGGCACTCGGGGAGACGGTGGGCAGGGTGCCCATGGGCGGGTGAGGCGGTCAGGGGAACAGCGGTTCCGCGTGAACCCACGCCGGGCCCGGGCCCAGCGGATACCGATCAGTACCGGGGCAGGGCCGGATCGACGTCCGTGGACCATCGGTCGATGCCGCCGGCTAGGTTGACGGCCTTGGGAAATCCGATGGAGCGAAGGAATCCGACGGCTCGGGCGCTGCGGATGCCGTGGTGGCAGTAGACCACGATTTCGGAGTTCTGGTGCGAGGACAACTCGTCGGCTCGGTGGGCGAGTTCGCCGAGGGGGATCAGGACAGAGCTGGGAAGCGCCACGAATTCGTGTTCGCCAGGCTCACGGACGTCGAGGAGGAAGACAGGATCGCCGCCCCGGAGGCGGGCGGCGATCTCGGTAGGGGTCACCTGCATGGAGCGGGATTCCTACTGTTGGAGTCCAGCCAGGTACCGTTCGGCGTCGATGGCGGCGGAGCAGCCCATGCCGGCTGCGGTGATCGCCTGACGGTAGACGTGATCCGAGCAGTCGCCGGCGGTGAAGACCCCCGGGACGTTCATGGCGGTGCCTTCGGTGGGCCGGAGATAGCCGTTTTCGTCCATGTTGAGGACACCCTTGAAAAGCTGGGTGTTCGGAACGTGGCCGACGGCAACGAACAGGCCGGCGCAGGGTAGGATGGATTCCGCACCGGTCTTGACGTTCCGGAGGCGGACGCCGGTGACCTTGCCGGCGGCAACATCAAGGACCTCGGTCACGACGCTATCCCAGACCGGTTGGATCTTCGGATTGGCGAGGGTTCGCTCTGCCATGATGCGTGAGGCGCGGAGAGAGTCGCGGCGGTGGACGAGATAGACCTTGGAGGCGAAGCGGGTGAGGTAGGTGGCTTCCTCGCAGGCGGAGTCGCCGCCGCCAACGACGACGAGCGGTTGGTTGCGGAATGGGGGGAGTGCTCCGTCGCAGGTGGCGCAGTAGGTGACACCCTTCTTTTCGAGTTCGTGTTCGCCCGGGACGTCGAGGTGCCGGTGGCCTGCGCCGGTGGCGATGATGAGGGTCTGCGTGGTGATGGACTGGCCATCGATGACGAGCCGGATGGGGCTTTCGTCGAGATGCACGGATTCGACGGAGGCGAACTGGACACGGGCGCCGAAGCGTTCGGCCTGCTGCTGCATGCGGGTCATGAGCTCGTAGCCATCGACGCCTTCGGGGAAGCCTGGGAAGTTCTCGACGGTGGAGGTCGTGGTCAGGAGTCCACCGGGCATGACACCCGTGAGGACGAGCGGGGTGAGGTTGGCCCGGGCGGTGTAGATGGCGGCGGTGAGGCCGGCACAGCCGGTCCCGATGATGACGACTTTTTCCATACGGCGCGGCGGACAGTAGGCGCGGGTGTCCGGGCCGGCAAGGATGGGGCTTGAGTTGTGAGGGCAGGCCGGGGATGGAGGTGGCATGCACAAGAGGGCGGAGAAGCATCTGGCGTCGGTTGATCCGGTCATGGCAGGACTCATTGCCAAGGTTGGTGCCTGCCGGTTGAAGCCGGAGCCGTGGCGGAGTCCGTTCCAGTCCCTGGTCCAGGCGGTGGCCCACCAACAGCTGAATGGGAAGGCCGCGGAAACAATCCTGGGGCGTTTCCGAGCGCTTTTTCCGGGCAAGCGGTTTCCCGGTCACCGGGCGTTGGCGGCGGTGTCCGACGATGCCCTGCGCGGTGCCGGTTTCTCGCGGGCGAAGATTGCGGCCATCCGAGACATCGCGGCCCGGGTGGCGACCGGGGAGATCCCCGGAGCACGGCGCATCGAGCGGATGACGGATGAGGAGATCATCGAACGTCTGACGGCGGCACGGGGGGTAGGGCGATGGACGGTTGAGATGCTGCTGATGTTCCAGTTGGGGCGGCCCGATGTGATGCCCGTGGACGACTTCGGGGTGCGCAACGGGTACCGGATTGCCTATGGCTTGGAAGAGATGCCGAAGCCCAAGGTCCTGATAGCGGTGGCTGAGGTCTGGCGGCCACATCGCACCGTCGCCGCGTGGTACCTGTGGCGGGCGACGGAGTTGTGAGGGACGGGGAGTTCCACGTTTCAAGTTTTCAGTTTCAAGCCCTGAGAGGGAGGGCTTGAAACCTGGAACTCCGCCGAGCCGGCTCGTGGGGACATTCGCCCTCACCCGGCGCAGCCCATGCGTTCGCCGCGTGGGGGCACGCGGCCTACAACCCAGGACGCTGTAGGCCGGGTGCCCTCACCCGGCGGTGATGGGAAAGAGCCGCGTGGGGGCACGCGGCCGACAACCCAGGACGCTGTAGGCCGGGTGCCCTCACCCGGCGGCGATGGGAAAGAGCCGCGTGGGGGCACGCGGCCTACAACCCAGGACGCTGCAGGCCGGGTGCCCTCACCCGGCGGTGATGGGAAAGTGCCGCGTGGGGGCACGCGGCGAACAAAGCCGGGTTGATCCGGACCGCTACTCCCCAGCTCCCCACCGCCCCACCGGCTTGAAACTTGAATCTTGAAACCAGGGACTCCGCATCAGTCTGCGTAGCCGTGGGGATTGCGGACGTGCCACGCCCAAGCGGTGGAGACGATGTCCTCGATGTGGGGATAGCGGGGCTTCCAGCCCAGGTCGGTGAGGGCGCGGGTGGCACTGGCGACGAGGCGGGGAGGATCGCCTGGGCGGCGGGGCTTCTCGACGGTGGGGATGGGCTTACCGGAGATCCTGGAGCAGACATCGATCACCTGGCGGACCGAGAATCCTTCGCCGTTGCCGAGGTTGTAGAAGCCGGTCTTGTCCGGTTGGAGTGCGAGGATGTGGGCCTGGGCGAGGTCGGCGATGTGGATGTAATCGCGGATGCAGGTGCCGTCGGGCGTGGGGTAATCGGTGCCGTAGATCTCGCAATGGGTCTTCTGGCCGAGCGCGACCTGAAGGACATTGGGGATCAGGTGGGTCTCGATGCGGTGATGTTCCCCGAACTGGGCGGAGGCACCGGCGGCGTTGAAGTAGCGGAAGGCGACGAAATCGAGGCCGTGGAGCTGGCGGTACCAGAGCAGGATCTTCTCGAACATCAGCTTGGACTCGCCGTAGGGGTTGATGGGGCGCTGCGGCAGCGTCTCGTCCATGGGAACACGATCGGGTGGGCCGAAGGTGGCGCAGGTCGACGAGAAGACGAACTTGCGGACGCCAGCGGCGACAGCGGCGTCGATCAGGTTGAGGCCGCCGCCGACATTGTTTCGAAAGTACTTGGAGGGATTGGTCATCGACTCGCCGACGAGGGCGTTGGCGGCGAAGTGGATGACGGCATCCGGTTTGACGGACTGGAGCGTGCCATGGATCAGGTCGCGATCATTGAAGTCGCCCTGGATGAACGCGGCCCGCTTGTCGACGGCGGATCGATGACCCTCGGTGAGGTTGTCGAAGACGGTGACGGTGTGGCCGGCGTTGAGGAGTTCCTCAACGCAGACGGAACCGATGTAGCCGGCGCCGCCGGTGACGAAGACATTCATGGGGATTGGTGGGATTCAGGTTCTGGGGATCGAATGCAGGGAATGATGTCGGGAAAAGGGTACAGGATTCAGGGTTTTGGGGAAGCCTTGGAATCCCAGGGCACGCGTGGAGGTTGGTTGGTTGGCGGGGTCCAAGGTCGGGCGCGGGCGTCGAGTTCCTCGCGGAGCTTTTCGAGTTCGGCTGGATGGGAGTTGGCGACGTTGTTGGTCTGGCGGGGATCGTGGGGAACCGAGTGGAGGAGCAGGTCCTGGGCGGAGGGTTGGGGTTGGGTGGCCTTCCAGGAGCCGATGCGGGCGGCGCGGGCATTGTTCGTGGCATCCTTGGTGTTTGACTCCCAATAGAAGGGGCGGGGTTCGCGGGCACGCTCGCGACCGCGGAAGAGCGGGAAGAACGAGGTCCCGTCCAGGTTTCGGGGTATGGGAGCGCGGGCCATTTCCGCGATGGTGGGGAAAAGGTCCCAGTGGGCGACGGGTTCCTCGGACACCTTTCCGGCAGGGAAGACGCCGCGCCACCAGATGATCAACGGAACCCTCAGGGAGGCCTCGCGCAGGGTGTGGCGGGGCGGGGTGTTTGTGCCGGAGTCGGGACCCGAGCGGATCTTCAGGGCGTCGCCGGCCTCGGGTGGCTGATCGGAGGTCAGGATGACCACCGTGTTGTCGGTCAGCTTGTATCGGGCGAGGCTCGAGAGGAGGAGTCCGACTCCGTCGTCCAGGCGCGAGATGGCCTCGGCCTTGCGTTTGTCATCGGAAGACCATGAACGGTCGGCGTAGCGGCCGGGGTTTCGAGCGCCGGCGCCGATGGTCGTGATCGGGTTGCGGGCGAGGGGCAGGGGGGAGGCGTAGTAGGTGAAGAAGGGGCGGTCCGGGTTGAACTTCATCACGTTGGTGGCGGCGAGCAGGAAGAGGTCCTGGGCATGAAGGCGTGATTCGCCGCCGCGGTTTCCCCAGGGGGTGTATTCCTCCTCGTTGCGCCAGAGCCTTTCCGGGAACGGGTGGAGGGCGTCCTGGGATTCCAGGAAGCCCATCCATTCCTCGAAGCCTTGGGCGCGGGGATGGCCGGTGGTTCCCTCCCAGCCGAGTCCCCACTTGCCGAGACCCACAGCGCGGTACCCGACCGCGCGGAGGGCCTCGGCGAGGGTGATCTCCTCGGGAAGAAGGGGCCCCTGTGCTTCGCCCCGGACGTTGCCGGTGCCCGCGTGGTGGCCGGTCAGGATGGCGGCGCGACTGGCGGAGTCGTGCGGGCTCCCGGCATAAGCCTGCGTGAAGCGGACCCCTTCACTGGCGAGCCGATCGATGTTCGGGGTGCGGACGTCTGGCTGGCCGTAGCAGCCGAGATCCCCGGGAGCGAGGTCATCGGCGACGATCAGGATCACATTGGGACGCTGGCCATCGCGCGTGAGGGCGACCTGCGCATGTACGGAGGGGGCGGCAGCGAGGCCGAGCAGACAGATCGAGAGCCAGACCCAGGGTCTGCACAGCGTACGGGACAGCATCGGAATAGAGAGCGGTCGTAGCCGGAATTCGTTCACGCGAGGTAAGGAATGGTGAGCGGTCCCTGCGGGAGGACGGCTACGCGGGCGGCGGCCGGGAGACGTGAGAGTTCCTCGCGGACGAGGGCGGCGATGTCAGCGCAGGGATCCAGATGGGCAGCGCGGAGGGTGTCGGGGGCGATCGAGGAATAGACCCGGACGCGTGCGCGCCGCTGGATGAGGGACTGGATCTGGGCCTGCCACTGTTCGGGGCGGACGAACCCGGGGGTGGCGAGAAGGGTGAGGATCTCTTCGGGGGAGGAGGCTTCGCGCAGCAGTTTGTCGAGGGGGCTTCCAGCGGGGACGCCCTCGCGACACTCGGCGGCGAGGATGAGGAGTCCGCCTTCCTTGAGGACGCGGGCCCCGGCGCTCATGCCCTTGACGCCCTGATAGAGGTTCTGGTCGAGGGGATAACCGGAGTTGGTCGTGACAACGATGTCGAAGGGGGCCTCGACGCGTTGCATGGCGGAGGTGCGTACGAAGTCGCGGCCCTGACGGTGCGCGGCAAGGAGGTCGCCGGCGAACACGCCGGTGATGTCTCGGCGTTCATTGAGGGTGACGTTGAGAAGGAAGGTGGGGCCGGCGCGGAGGGCGATGTCGCGCAGTTCCTCCCAGAGCGGGTTGCCCTCGCAGATGCCGAAGGTGGCGCGAGGGTCGCCGATGTTGGCATGGCCGTGGTTGCTCATGACGGTCTCGACATGAGCGACGCCGGGCATGATGCCCTTGGGGCCGCCGCTGAAGCCCGCGAAGAAGTGGGGTTCAATGAACCCGGTGACGATCCGGAGATCGGCTTCGACGGCGTGGCGATTGATCCAGGCGGGCGTGCCGGTCCGGGTGGTGCCGAGCGCGACGCAGGCATCGTGGGACTCGGGCTCGTGGTTGAGGACCCGGTAGTTGGCGACGACCTCGGGCGTGAGCATCCGCTCCAACTCGGCCTGGGTGTTGGGGCGATGCGTGCCGAGTTGGTTGAGGAGGATGATCTGGTTGCGCTGGACACCGTGGGCGTGGAGGTACTCCAGCAGCCACGGGATGATGCGGTGGTTGGGCGTTGCCCGGGTGATGTCGGTGAAGAGGATCGTGATCCGGGCACCGGGGCGAAGGGCGGTGGCCAGGGGCGCCGCACCGATGGGATGATCCAGAGCCTGGAGGAGGGCACCCTTTTCGTCCGGCAAACCGGCGCGGTGGGCGGGTTCGATGACCTGGGTGCGGCCGTCCGGGAATTCGACATCCAGGACGCCTTGTCCGTACGCGAGAGAGACCTTCATGTGCCGTCCTCAGGATAGGCCCGAGGACGGCGGGAGGGCGAAGGGAATTTCAGGAATGGAGGGCGCGGCCGTCGGTGGCCAGGGCGGCCTCCTTGAGGATCTCGGCGAGCGTCGGGTGCGCGTGGGAGCATCGCGCCAGATCCTCGGCGCTGGCGTGGAAGCTCATGGCGACGACGGCCTCGGCGATGAGGTCACCGGCGCGGGCGCCGATGATGTGGACGCCGAGGATGCGGTCCGTGGTGGCGTGGGTGAGGATCTTGGCCCGGCCGTCGGTTTCGGCGAGGGCGTGGGCACGTCCGTTGGCGCGATAGTGGAAGACGCCCTTCTTGTAGGGGGTGCCGGATTCCTTGAGCTGCTCCTCGGTCTTGCCGACGGAGGCGATTTCAGGATGCGTGTAGCAGACGCCGGGGATGGTGTCGTAGTCGACGTGGCCATGCTTGCCGGCGATGAACTCGACACAGGCAACGCCCTCCTCCTCGGCCTTGTGGGCGAGCATCGGGCCCTTGATGACGTCGCCGATCGCATAATGGCCGGCAACGGACGTACGGAAGTGGGGATCCACTTCGATGCGTCCGCGGGAATCGAGCTGAACGCCGGTGGATTCGATGCCGAGGTCCTGGGTGTTGGGGACGCGACCGACGGCGACGAGCACACGGTCGGCGACGATGGGGTCGCGGCCTTCGCAGCGCACGACGCCCTTCCCATCTTCCACGCGGGCGGACTGGACCTTGTGGCCGAGTCGGAAGTCGAGGCCCTGGCGGGCAAGGAGCTTCTGGGCGTCGTCGGCGATTTCGCGGTCCATGCCGGGCAGGATCCGGTCCAGGTATTCGACGACGGTGACCTTGGCGCCGAGGCGGGCCCAGACCGAGCCGAGTTCGAGTCCGATGTAACCGGCACCGATGACGACGAGGTGCCCTGGAACGGACGGGTAGGAGAGGGCCTCGGTGGACGTGCCGATGATGGAGCCGTCGATCTCGATGCCTGGGAGGCTGGAGGGGCGGCTGCCGGTGGCGATGATGATGTGATCGGCGGAAAGGGCGCTTGTTTCACCCGAGGCCGTGGTGACGGAGACCGAGCCGGGGCCGGTGAAGCGGGCGTGGCCGTGGATGCGGGTGACGTTGTTCTTCTTGAGCAGTCCGTCGATGCCCTTGGTGAGTCCGGTGACGACGTCCTCCTTCCGCTTGAGCAGACGTGTCAGGTCGAGTTGCACGGACCCGACGAGGAGACCGTGACGTTCGAGACCGTGTCGGGAGGCAGAATAGATCTCGGAGGATTCGAGGAGCGCCTTGGACGGGATGCACCCGACGCGAAGGCAGGTTCCGCCGAGGGCGGGCTCGCGTTCGACGCAGGTGGTGGTGAAGCCGAGTTGGGCGGCACGGATGGCCGCGAGGTAGCCTGCGGGACCGCCGCCGAGGATGAGGATGGAGGGCATGGGAGGATCTTAGGCTTCGAGGAGCAGGCGCGAGGGGCTCTCGATGACCTCCTTGACGCGCTTCAGGAAGGTGACGGCCTCCTTGCCATCGACGATCCGGTGATCGTAGGTGAGCGCGATGTACATCATCGGCCGGATCACGACCTGGCCGTTGAGTGCGATGGGGCGCTCCTGGATCGAGTGCATGCCGAGGACACCCGACTGGGGAGGGTTGACGATCGGCGTGGAGAGAAGGGAGCCGTAGACGCCGCCGTTGGAGATCGTGAACGACCCGCCTTCGAGTTCGGCAGGCATGAGCTTGCCGTCCTTGGCGCGGGTGGCGAATTCGACGATC
Organism: Limisphaerales bacterium; assembly: GCA_965284395.1. GTDB lineage: Bacteria > Verrucomicrobiota > Verrucomicrobiia > Limisphaerales > UBA9464 > UBA6176. The sequence goes on from OZ260084.1 coordinate 5,524,670, forward strand.
GACTTCTCGATACCGGCAAAGCTGAGGCGTTCGGCATTGCGGAGGACGGGAACGACGAGCCCCTTGCCGCCGCCGATGGCGACGCCGATGTCGAAGTAGTGCTTGTAGACGATGTCGTCGCCCCGGATCTCGGCATTGAGCTGGGGGACGAGCCGGAGGGCGTCGACGACAGCCTTCACGAAGAAGGACATGAAGCCGAGCTTAACGCCGTGGCGGGCCTGGAAGTTCTCCTGGATCTCCTTTCGGAGGTTCATCACGGCGGACATGTCGACCTCATTGAAGGTCGTGAGGAGGGCCATCTCGGACTTCGCCTGGACGAGGCGGGCGGCCACGGTCCGGCGGAGGCGGGACATGCGCACGACTTCTTCCGCGTGTTCGGTGGCCTCGGTGCGGGACGGGACTGAGGGGACGGATGGGACGGAGGCGGTTGCGGGGGAAGCGGCGCGCAGGGCGTCTTCCTTGAGGAGGCGTCCGCCCGGTCCGGTGGGGGTGGCGGCGGAGGGAGGGATGCCGGCTTCGGCGAGGACGCGGGCAGCGGCGGGCATGACCTTGTCCGGGGACGGGGCATGGGCTGCGGGAGCTGGAGTCGCGGGCGCGGTTGGCGAGGCCGGAGCACCGGCGGTGGCGTCGAGGACGGCGATGACTTCACCGACAGCAGCTACCTGCCCGGCTGGCTTGAGGATCGCAACGAGGGTGCCTGAGGCGGGCGAAGGAAGGTCGACCGTGGCCTTCTCGGATTCGAGTACGGCGAGGGTTTCGCCCTCGCGGACGGGTTGGCCGGGCTGCTTCAGCCACTGGCCGATTTCGACTTCGGCGATGGATTCGCCGACGGAGGGGACCTTGATGTCGGTGGGCATGGATTGGAAGGGTATGGAATCGGAGAGGGGGCTTACTGGCTGCCGGCTGCGGGGATTGCGGCGGTGAGGATCAGATCCTGCTCGATCTTGTGGGAGTTGGAGGAACCGGTGGCCGGACTGGCAGAAGCCGGTCGGCTGATGCAACGGAGCGGGGTGGAACGCGAGAGCACCTCGGAGAAGTGCATGCGCACATGGGTCCAGGCGCCCATGTTCGAGGGTTCCTCCTGGACCCAGATCACGGGGGCGTCGGACGGGTACGGTGCGAGGGCGGTGGCGAGATGTTCCGGGGCCAGCGGGTAAAGCTGCTCGACGCGGAGGATGGCGATGTTCCGCGCGGCGAGTTCCTGACGGCGGGCGTCGAGTTCGAAATAGACCTTGCCGGAGCACAGCAGGATCCGATTGACGCTGGAGGCTTCGGCCCAGGAATCACCGAGGATCCGTTGCCAACGGCCGGCGGCGAGGTCCCCGATGGGCGAGACGCACTTCGGATGGCGAAGGAGGCTCTTGGGCGTCATCACGACGAGCGGCTTGCGCAGGGGGCGAAGCAGCTGGCGGCGCAAGAGGTGAAAGTACTGGGCCGGAGTGGTCGGGTAAGCGACCTGGATGTTGTCCTCGGCGCAGAGGGCGAGGAAACGTTCCAGGCGGGCCGAGGAGTGCTCGGGGCCCTGGCCTTCGAAGGCGTGGGGAAGGAGCAGGGTGACGCCGGAAAGGCGCTTCCACTTGTCCTCGGCCGAGGTGATGAACTGGTCGATGATCACCTGGGCCACGTTGACGAAGTCGCCGAACTGGGCTTCCCACAGCACGAGACCATCCGGGCATTCGAGGCTGTAGCCATATTCGAAGCCGAGGACGCCGACCTCGCTGAGGGCGGAGTTGTAGATGTCGACGGGCCCTTGCTTCGGTTGGAGATGCTTGAGGGGCGTCCACGTCTTGCCGGTGTTGAAGTCGTGGAGGACGGCGTGGCGCTGGGAGAAAGTTCCGCGACCACAGTCCTGACCGCTGAGACGAACGCGGTTGCCGTCGGCGGCGAGGCTGGCAAAGGCAGCGGCTTCCGCGGTGGCCCAGTCGAGCGATTCGGTGCCTGCGGCCATGGCGCGACGGTTCTCCAGGATCTTCTTCAGTTTCGGGTGGAGCGTGAAGTCGTCGGGTACGACGGTGGTTCGGGCGATGAGTTCACCGAGGCGGACGGGATCGTATCCGGTGGTGGGCTCGGGGACGGCGGAGTCGGCCCCGCCCTTGAAGGCGGCCCAGACGCCGGATGCGGCATCGGTGGGCAGCTTGTAGCCGGGGGCGCGGGATTCGAAGAGGGCCTTCTCGAGGTGTTGGCGGCGTTCCTCGGCGATCTGGTCGGCCTCGGCCCGGGTGATGCCGCCGAGTTGGAGGAGGTGGTCGAGGTAGCCTTCGCGGACGGGCTTGCGCTGTTCGATGGCGCGGTAGAGGAGGGGCTGGGTGAAGGACGGTTCGTCGGCCTCGTTGTGGCCGAGGCGACGGTAACCGTACATGTCGATGACGACGTCGCGCTGGAAGGTGGCGCGGAAGTCCATGGCCAGGTTGACCACTTGCATCACGGCCTCGGGGTCCTCGCCGTTGACGTGGAAGATGGGCACCTGAAGCATCTTGGCGACATCGGTGCAGTAGGTGGTTGAACGGGCATCGTCTGGCGAGGTCGTGAAGCCCACCTGATTGTTGACGATGATGTGGACCGTGCCTCCGACGCGATAGGCGGGGAGTTGGGAGAGGTTGAGGATTTCCTGGGCCACGCCCTGGCCTGCGAAGGCGGCGTCGCCGTGGATGAGTAGGGCGAGCGTGCGGCGACGTTCGGTGTCGCCCAGCCGGTCGGAGTTGGCGCGGGCGCGGCCGAGCACGACCGGGTTGACGAACTCGAGGTGGGACGGGTTGAAGGAGAGGGAAAGGTGGACCTCGCGACCGGCCGCGGTGCGGACCTTCTTGGAGTGGCCGAGGTGGTACTTCACGTCACCGGAGCCGCGATACTTCTCGGGTTCCATGTCGGCGAACTCGCGGAAGATCACCTTGGGGTGTTTGCCGAGGATGTTGGCGAGGACGTTGAGGCGACCACGGTGGGCCATGCCCATGTCGACCTCCTGGACGCCTTGGGCGGCGGCCTTCTCGATGACGAGGTCGAGGAGCGGCACGAGGCTTTCGGAGCCTTCCAGGGAGAAGGACTTGGCACCGATGAACTTCTTGCGGATGAACTCCTCGAACATGACGGCATCGGTGAGCCGGGTGAGGATGCGGATCTGGGTTTCGCGGGGGATCTGGAGACGGTTCTCGGTGGTCTCCATCCGTTCCTGCAGCCAGCGGCGGATGGCGAGATCGTCGATGTGCATGTACTCGACGCCGATCGAGCGGGAGTACGTGTTGCGGAGGTTGCTGAGGAGGGCCCGGAGTTTCATCCGGGGTTGGTCCTTGGGCCCGACGCCCTCGACGGAGAACTCGCGGTCCATGTCGGCCTCAGTGAAGCCATAGAAAGCGGGATCGAGTTCCGGTGGGACGGGGCGTTCCTGCCCGAGCGGATCGAGGCGGGCGATGTGATGACCCCGGAAGCGGAAGGCCCGGACGAGTTGGTCGATGCGGTCCTGGAGGGCGGTAGCGGTCCGTACTTCGGCGGCCCGGGCGGCGGGCGAGAAGATCGAGTGGGATTTGACGGTGGGTCCGAAGGCGCGGTTGACCGAGCCGAGTTCGGCGAGGCCGCCGTCGGCGAAGAAATTGCGCCACTCGGGGGCGACGCTCTCGGGGTCGGAGAGGTAGCGGTCGTAGAGCTCTTCGACGAACCCGACGTTGCTGAGACTCTGGGTACGGACAGTTGAAACGTTCATGGCGGAGATCAAAGGATCCCTTGGTGCCGTAGCATTGCCGCAGCTTGCGGAAGTGCAAGGCCCTGAAGGAGGCTATTAGGCGACCCGGCTACGGGGGATGAGAGTAGCGACGGGTCTAATGGGGCGCTCGCCGCCGGTTGCGGCGGTCGTGGCACGGACAGGGACGAAGGGTGAGCGGGCGGAGGGTGCTCGTGGGTTCAGAACCCCATTCCGGGCATCTTGCCACCGAACTTCCCCATCATCTTCTGGAACTTGTTCATCTTGCGCATCATCTCGCGCATTTCATCGAAGCGCTTCAGGAGGTTGTTGACCTCGGCGACGTTGACGCCGCTGCCCTTGGCGATGCGGATGCGGCGTTTTCCGTTGAGGATCTCCGGATGATTGCGCTCCTTGGGGGTCATGGCGCAGAGGATGCCCTCCATGCGTTTGAACTCGCGTTCGGACTTGGAGAGGTCGGCGCCCTTGATCATGTCGCTGCCCCCTGGGAGCAGCTTCACGACGTCTTCGAGGGGCCCGAGCTTCTTCATCTCGCGGAGCTGGGAGAGGAAGTCCTCGAGGGTGAAGTTGCCCTTGCGCATCTTCTCCTCGAGTTCCATGGCCTTCTTCTGGTCCACGGCCTCGGCGGCCTTCTCGACGAGGGTGACGACGTCGCCCATGCCCAGGATTCGCTGGGCCATGCGCTCGGGGTGGAACGGCTCGAAGTCTTCGGGCTTCTCGCCGGTGCCCATGAACTTGATGGGCTTGCCGACGACGGACCGGAAGGAGAGAGCGGCGCCGCCACGGGCATCGCCGTCGAGCTTGGTCAGGATGGCACCGGTGACGCCGAGGGCCTTGTCGAAGTGGGTGGCGACGTTGACGGCTTCCTGGCCCGTAGCGGAGTCGAGGACGAGGAGGATCTCGGAAGGCTGGATCAGGCCCTTGAGGCGTACGAGTTCCTGGACGAGGGGTTCGTCGATCTGGAGGCGGCCGGCCGTGTCGAAGATCACTGTGTTGCGAGCGGTGGCGGCAGCGTGGGCCAGGGCATCGCGACCGATCTTCAGGACGTCCTTCTCTCCGGGTTGGAGGAAGACGGGGATGTCGAGCTTGTCGCCGAGGACCTTGAGCTGGTCCATGGCGGCGGGGCGGTAGACGTCGGCGGCGACGAGCAGGACCTGACGGCCCTGTTTCTGGAGGAGGCGGGCGAGCTTGGCGGAGGAAGTGGTCTTGCCAGAGCCGTGCAAACCGCACATGAGGATGCAGGCGGGGCTCCCGGAGAGCTGGAGGCCGGCGTTCTCGGAACCGAGCAGCACGACGAGTTCGTCGTGGATGATCTTGACCATCTGCTGGCCCGGCTGGACGGATTGCAGGACCTGTTCGCCGAGGGCCTTGGCCTTGACGGACTCGATGAAGTCGCGGGCGACCTTGAAATGGACGTCCGCCTCCAGGAGTGCGAGGCGCACGTCCCGGAGGGAGTCGCTGACATTGGACTCTGAAATCTTTCCGAGTCCGCGCAGATTGCGGAAGACATTCTGGAGCCGGGAGCTCAGCGAGTCGAACATGGGGGCGGAAGTTAGGAAGCCTGTGGTCATCGGCAAAGATCAAATTGGATGTGGTTGCGGATCGGAGTGGCTGCCTTCGGGCGGTGTTGGACTGCCGCGGATGCTGGCGGCGATCGAGCTGGCGGTGCATTCGGTGAGCTTCGAGATGTATATTTTCCAGGCGGCCGGGCCCGGGGAGGAGTTCCGGCAGGCGCTGGTTTCGGCGGCGGAGCGAGGGGTGCGGGTGAGGGTCCTGCTCGATGCGCTGGGTTCGGGTGGGGTGGGCGATGACTACTGGCGGACGCTGGTGCGGGCCGGGGGGGAGGTTCGGAGCTTTCACCCGATGCGGAGCCCGCTGGCGTTGGTTCGGGATCATCGGAAGCTGCTGGTCTGCGATGGTCGGGTGGCCTTCGTGGTGGGCTTCAACGTCGGTGCGGTCTATGACGGAGACGGGGTGGAAGGAGGCTGGCGGGACGCTGGAGTATTGGTCGAAGGGGATCCCGCGGTGCAGTTGGAGAAGTTGTTCGACGAGCAGTTTCAGGCGGCAGCACGGTCGCGACCGGCCTCGGCCCGCCTTTTGCGGCGTCAGGAGCAGTTGACGCGGGAATGCGGCGGCGAGGTTCAGATTCTGCCGGTGACCCCGGGCCGCGGGCCGAGCTGCATGACCACGGCGATCGAGGAAGATCTGGATCGGGCGGGCCGAGAGAAGGGGGAGGTGGTGATCGTCAGTCCGTACATGGTGCCGACGGCACCCTTGAGGAAGGCATTCCGGCGTGCGGTCCGGGCGGGAGCGAAGCTGGACCTCATCGTCCCGCTACAGAACGACGTCCGGATCTCGCAGTTGGCGTCGCGCAAGCTGTACGCGGGATTCCTTCGGGCCGGCATCAACATCCGCGAATACGCGCCGCAGATGCTGCATGCGAAGGTCTTTCTGTTTCCGCACGCCGTGTACGTGGGATCATCGAACCTGGACCCGCGGAGCTTGCACCTGAATTTCGAGTTGATGGTGCGCCTGAGCGGTCATGAGGTGCTGGAGCAGGCGCGGGCGGACGTGGCGGACCTCGTTCGGCACAGTCGGTTGGTGGACCGGAAGCGATGGTCCCGGTCAAGGAATCCGTGGATGCGGCTGCGGGAAGAGTGGGCGTTCTGGGTGTTGTACCGCATTGATCCGTGGGTGACGGCCTGGACGGTTGCCCGGTGACCGAGGACGGCTTGGGCCGGTCCGTTGCTGAAGCACTCCCGGACGGCAAAAAACCCTCGCTATCGGTGGACAGGGAGGGCTTTTGAAGCGGTCTGGCTTGGGGACAACAGGCTCAGGCCGGAGATGGCTGCGGCGAGCCGAGGCCTGGAATCTTCGGTGGGAGCGGCTTGATGACCTCAGGCAGGGGGGTGCCGGCGGGTGCACCGCTGGGAGGGTCAACCTTCGAGGGGTTGACCGGAGGGGGGGTAAGGGCCCCCGTGCGTACGATCTCCTCGACCTGGGCACCGTCGAGGGTCTCGTACTCCAGCAGGGCCTTGGCGACGAGTTCGACCTTGTCGCGGTGGGTGTCGAGCAGGTCCTTGGCGCGGGTGTATCCCTCATCGATGACGCGCTTGACCTCGGCGTCGATCTCCTGGGCGGTCTTCTCGGAGTATTCCTTTCCGCGCATCATGTCGCGCCCCAGGAAGACGTATTCGCGAGCCTCGCCGTACAGGACCATGCCCAACTTCTCGGACATGCCGTAGTACATGACCATGGCCTTGGCCGTCTGTGTGGCGGCCTGGATGTCGCCCGCGGCGCCGGAGGAGATGTCGTTGGAGACGTATTCCTCGGCGATCCGGCCGGCGACGGCGACGCACAGGTCGTCGAGCATGGCCTTGCGGGACTGGGAAAGGATGTCAGCCCGGGGCAGCATCATGGTCAGGCCGAGGGCGCCGCCGCGGGGGATGATGGTGACCTTGTGGAGCGGGTGGGTGTGCTTCAGGAGCACATTGACCACAGCATGGCCAGCCTCGTGCCAGGCGGTGTTGCGCTTCTCGTCCTCCGACATGGCGAGACTACGGCGCTCTCGGCCCCAGCGGACCTTGTCGCGGGCTTCTTCGAGCTCGTGTTGCCCGATCGATTTCTTGCCGCCGCGCGCGGCCAGCAACGCGGCCTCGTTGAGGAGGTTGGCGAGTTCCGCACCCGAAAAGCCGGGGTGCCACGGGCGGTTACGGAAAGGTCGACCGACGAGTCGAGCTTCACGTTCTTGGCGTGGACACGAAGGATGGCTTCGCGACCGCGGACGTCGGGGAGATTGACCGTGACCTGACGATCGAAGCGGCCTGGACGAAGGAGGGCGGGATCGAGGACATCGGGGCGGTTGGTGGCGGCGATAATGATGATGCCCTCGGTGGTGTCGAAGCCGTCCATCTCGACGAGGAGTGCATTCAGGGTCTGTTCGCGTTCGTCATTGCCGCCGCCGAGGCCATGGCCACGGGAGCGGCCGACGGCGTCGATTTCGTCGATGAAGATCAGGCAGGGCGTGGCCTTGCGGGCCTGTTCGAACATGTCGCGGACGCGGGAAGCGCCGACACCGACGAACATCTCGACGAAGTCAGACCCGGAAATGCTGAAGAACGAGGCGTCGGCTTCACCGGCGATGGCCTTGGCCAGCAGGGTCTTGCCGGTACCCGGAGGGCCGACCATCAGGATGCCCTTGGGGATGCGGCCGCCGAGCTTCTGGAACTTCTTGGGGTCCTTGAGGAACTCCACGAGTTCGGCGACCTCCTCCTTGGCCTCGTCCACGCCAGCGACGTCCTTGAACGTGGTCTTGTTGCGTTCCTTGGTGAGGAGGCGGGCCTTGGACTTCCCAAAGCTCAGGGCACCTCGGCCGGCGTTGCGGATCTGGCGGATGAAGAAGAAGTAGATCAGGAAGCCGATGACGAGGATGGGGACCAACTGGATCAGGACGGAGATCCAGACATTGGTGGAGGCGGTGCCCTTGAAGACCCCGGTGTTGAGGAGGAGGTCCTCACTGTCCTCGGTCAGTCGGGTCCGGACGATGAAGGGGACGAGGTTGGTCTTCCCGCCCTCGATCTTGATGTAGCGCCCGGTGACCTCGCGAAGGTACTGGGAATCCGAGGAGTAGTTGATCCGGCCGCTTTCGATGCGATTGGCGCGGGCCAGGCTCATCAGTTGGGCGTGGCCCAGTTCCTCGGCATTTGGCCCGCGATTGCGCGTGGCCAGTACGAGGACCGGGACGAGCGCGGAGAGCAGAATCATGAGGATCCACGTGCGCGCCGGCATGCGTGGTTCGTTCTGGCGCTTATCGCCGGAGGGGAAAGAGTCGTCGGACATGGCCCTTAAGTTGTCGGCACGCTAACACCCGGATGTGCGTGGCGCAACGGCGACGGCAGGAAGGATTTTGGGTGTGAGCAGTCGCGGATTGCGGGTTGCAGGTTGAAGGACCGCGGGTGCGGGGGGAGGATTCCAGCATGAGCGGGCGATGGGAGAGCATGGAGTTGGGAGGTGTGTGGCAGGTGGTTTGGCTGGCGCTTGGGGAGGCGGTCCGGACGCCGTCTGCGCCGTGGAGGACCCCAGTGGTGGCGACGGCGGGTGATGATGGAGGCGGGCGGGTCGTGGTATTGCGCGGGGTGTCCGAGGAGCGTCGGGAATTGGTGTTCCACTCGGATGCCCGGGCTCCGAAGGTGGCAGCGCTGAAGCGGTCGCCTTGGTTGACCTGGGTGTTCTATTCCCCGGAGTGGCAGGTCCAATTGAGGGTGCGGGGCAAGGCGGCGGTACACGTGGGGGATTCGGTGGCGATGGGCTACTGGCCTGCGGTGCCGGAGGCGGCACGGGGCAACTACGGGACGGTCGGCGCGCCGGGCTACCCGGTAGCCCATCCATTTGCCCAGCAGTACCTGGAAGGCGTCTCCGAGCGGAACTTCGCGGTCGTCGTGACCGAGGCAGTTGCGGTGGACTGGCTCTGGTTGCGAAGCGGAGGGCATCGTAGGGCGGGGTGGGATTGGAATTCCCGGGAGTGGGTGGGGACGTGGCGGACGCCGTGAATTGGGCTCGTGGGGAGGCTCGCCCCACCGGACGCACTATGACGTGGGGTGGGGCGAGACTCTCCGTCGGGCTTGAACCTGGAATCTCGCAACTTGAAAGCTTGGCACGGCTCGTGGGGACACTCGCCCCACCAGCGTTGGGTGGCACTCACGGAGGTTCCCACTGACACCACCGGGATTGAATCGGGTTTGCGTGCGGGCCGCGGTTCGGGGTTGGGTTGAGGCATGTTCACCCGCGGGTTTCTGGTAGTTGTTCTGGCAGGGCTGTCGTTGCTGGGGGCGGCGGAGTTTCCGCAGCCTTATGACTCGGAGAAAGGGAACCCGCGGCCGCCCATGACGGCAGAGGAGGCGGTGGCCTCGTTCCAATTGCCGCCGGGATTCGTGGCCAGGGTGTTTGCATCGGAACCGGACGTCCGGCAGCCGGTGGCGATGGCGTTCGACCTGCGCGGGCGGCTGTGGGTGGCGGAGAACTATACGTACGCGGAGAGCGGGGTGAATTTTGCCACCAACCTCATGGATCGGATCGTGATCCTCGAGGACCGGGATGGTGACGGACGGTCGGATCAGCGCACGGTGTTCTGGGATCAGGCGAAGATCCTGACGAGCGTGGAACCGGCGGTGGATGGGGTTTACGTGCTGTGCCCGCCGCGGTTGCTCTTCGTGGCGGACCGGAACCACGACGATCGTCCGGATGGTCCGCCGGAGGTCTTGCTGGATGGCTTCGATACGACGACCGGCAATCGTCACACGTTTGCCAACGGCCTGAAGACGGGGCCGGACGGATGGCTGTGGGGCCGGATCGGGATCTCGAGTGGGGCTCGGATCGGGCTTCCGGGGAGCGGAGCGGAGTCACGGGTCGAGATGCGGGGGGGAATCTGGCGGTACGACCCGGTCCGTCGTGAGTTCGAGGCGGTCTGTCACGGCACGACGAACCCATGGGGGCTGGACTGGAACGAGGTGGGCGAACCGTTCTTCATCAACACCGTCATTGGTCACCTGTGGCATGCGATCCCGGGAGCGCACCTGCAACGGATGCATGGGTCCGACGTGATGGAGCGGGCGTATTCGCTGATGCCGCAGATAGCGGATCATTACCATTTCGACACCGGGGCGGGCTGGACCAAGTCCCGGCCCTCGGCGGACGGCAAGGCTGCGGCGGGCAGCGACTTGCTGGGAGGGGGACATGCCCATGTCGGCATGATGATCTATCAGGGGACGAACTGGCCAGCGGAGTACCGGGGCGGATTGTTCACGCTGAACCTCCATGGGCGTCGGGTGAACCGGGAGCGCTTGGAGCGGCGCGGGTCAGGTTACGTTGGCCGGCACGAGCCGGACCTGATGCCGGTCGGGGATCCGTGGTTCCGCGGGATCGAGTTGCTGGAAGGACCGGACGGCGGCGTCTCGATTGCAGACTGGTCGGATACCGGGGAATGCCACGAGCACGACGGCGTGCACCGAAGCTCGGGGCGGATCTACAAGGTTACGTTCGGCAAATCGGGGCGGGTGACGATCCCGGACTTCCGGTCCATGGCGACGGAGGATCTGGCGGGTTTGGTGACCGACGTGAACGAGTGGACGTCGCGGGCGGCCTTGAAGGTGTTGAGGACGCGTGCGGGGAGTCCGGAGCGGTGGGAAGTGGCCGCGCAGTTGCGCTCGCGATTCCAGCGGGAGAAGGGGGGTCGGGCTGCGCTGCGAATCCTGTGGGGACTTCAGGCGATGGAAACGCTGACCCCGGATTGGCTGCTGGCAAGGACCGGTGACGAGGACGAACATGTGCGGAGTTGGGCTGTTCGATTGTTGGCGGAGCACTTCCGGATGGGGAGCGGCGCGACGGATCTTGGGGCAGAAGTGGCTGCGAAGGTGGTCGAACGGCTTGAGAAGATGGGCAGGACGGAGGCGTCGGCGCACGTGCGTCTGCATCTGGGGTCGGTGCTCCAGCGGTTGGCGATGGGCGCGCGGGTGAAGGTGGCGCGGGCGTTGGTCGGCCGAGCGGAGGACGCCGGGGATCCGGCGATTCCATGGCTGCTGTGGTATGGCATCGAGCCCTTGGCAGGGCAGGCTCCGGAGCAGTTTGCTGCCCTGGCGGAGGAGAGTCGGATTCCGATGGTGCGGCGTTCCGTGATGCGGCGGTTGGGAGAGGAGTTGGAGGGCAGGCCGGAGTGGACGGAGCGGCTGCTGGCCTGGGGCAAGGGGGTGGGTCCGTCGGTGCAGGAGGACTTGCTGATGGGTTTGCGCGACGCGTTGCGTGGCGTGAGGCAGGCGCGTGTGCCGAAGGGGTGGGCTGCATTCGGAGCCGCGGTGCGCGCGGGAGGGCGGCCCGACCTGGTCGCGGTGGTCCGGGAATTGGACGCCGTTTTCGGAGATGGGCGGGCGGTGGAGGAGTTGAAGGCACTGGCGTTGGATGGCGGCGGAGATCCTCTTGCGCGCCGCGCCGCACTGCGGGCGCTCGTGCAGGGGAACGCCGAGGGTGTGGGGCCGATCCTGCGTCGGTTGGCAGACGATGGTTCGCTGCGGGTTGCTGCATTGACCGGGCTGATCGAGATGGGGGGATGGGGTCGCGGACGTCGTATTGGCGCGTTACGGATGGCTGGGACTGGAGGAGCGCCCGGAGGTGGTGACGGCAATGGCGGGCAGGGTCCCCACGGCGAAGGCCTTGCTGGAAGCCATGCAGGCAGGCCGGGTGCGTCGGACGGACGTGACGCCCTTTCAGGCAGGGCAGATGGCGCGATTGGGCGATCCGGTGGTGACGGAGTTGCTGGGCAAGGTCTGGGGAACACTTCGGGCACCGGCACCGGCCCGACGTGCCGAGATCGTCCGGTGGAAGGAGCGTTTGACGTCGGTTGAGTTGGCGAAGGCGAACCTCGGTCGAGGCCGGGCCGTGTACCAGCAACTCTGTTCGGGTTGCCACCGGTTGTATGGGGAGGGAGGCGAAGTCGGGCCGGATCTGACGGGATCGGGTCGGGCCAATCTCGACTATCTGCTGGAGAACGTGGTGGACCCAGGGGCGGTGGTCGCTTCGGAGCAACGCCTGACGGTGGTGGAGCTGCGGGACGGCCGGACTGTTTCGGGGTTGCTGCAGGACGCGACGGAACGTTCGGTGACCGTGGTGGGACCCGGAATGCGGGAGGTGGTCCTGAGGTCGGAGATCTCCAAGATGGAGACGCTGGACCAGTCCGTGATGCCCGAAGGGTTGCTCGGTTCAGTGCCCGGGGAATCCGTGCGGGATCTCATCGGGTACCTGATGCACGCGGTGCAGGTGCCGTTGGAATCGGCACGCCCCCGTTGAGGGGTTGTCACGGGGAATTTGCCGATGTTGCGAGGACGTTGCTGTCGTGTGGACCACCGAGGGGGGCAGGGTACCGCTGCATGGACGATACATCGATCCGGACGGCGGGTGGAGAAGGCGGAGCCCCGATCGGGCTGGGTGCGCGGGCCCTGGGCCGGGGAAAGGCGGGTTCCCAGTACCGCCTCTGCCTGGCAGGATCGGCGGCAGAGGTTCGGGAGGCGCAAGGGTTGCGCTTCAGGGTGTTCAACCTCGAGCTGAACGAGGGATTGGAGAGTTCGTACTCCACCTTGCGGGATGAAGACCCGTTCGACCCGGTGTGTGATCACCTTCTCGTGCAGGAGGCTCAAACCGGGGAGGTCGTTGGAACTTACCGACTGCAAACCGGCGCGATGGCCCGGAGGAATCTGGGATTCTACTCCGCGCAGGAGTTCGACTTTGGGACTTTCGAGACGGTGGAGCACCAGATGGTCGAGCTGGGGCGAGCGTGCGTGGACCGGGCGCACCGGAACCTTACGGTGCTGTCACTGCTCTGGAAGGGGATCGTGGCCTATGCGGCAGAGCGTCAGGCCAGGTATCTGGTAGGATGCAGTTCGATCCGTTCCGTGGACCCCAGGGTGGGTGCGTCGGCCTATCTGGAGCTGGGCCCCCGACATCTGGTGGAGGCTCGGTTCCGGACGCATCCCACCCCAAGCTTTGCCTGTGCCCTCGACGAACTGGCGGAGGGTGTGACAAAGATTCCGCCACTGATGCGTGCCTACCTGACGTTCGGTGCCTGCATTTGCGGCGCACCGGCCCTCGATCGGGAGTTCAAGACGATCGATTTCCTGACCTGGATGGACTTGGAGAACCTGCCGGCTGCGGCGAGACGGATCCTGTCTTGAAGACAGCCTTGCGGCGGTATGCCCGGCTTACGAGATTCCTGAGTCGCTGTGCCCGTGCCGGGATTGACCGCCCGTCGGGAGATCTGTTGTCGCGCGCAGAATGGAATCGACGACATGCGGTGGGATTCGCTCGGGCGCTCGGGCTGGAGGTGAGGGTCGAGGGGGATCCTGGAGACTCCCAAGCCTGGATCGGGAATCACCTTGGCTATCTCGATGTCGTCGGGTTGGCGACGGTGCGCCCGGTCGCGTTCGTGGCGAAGGCAGAGGTGCGGGAATGGCCTGTGCTGGGTGGGTTGGCGCGGCGCGGCGGGACGATCTTCATCGAACGGTCGCGCCGGATGGCGGTGGCCGGTGCGACAGAGTCGATGGAAGCGAGCGTCCGGAGCGGAGTTCCGGTGGTGTTCTTTCCCGAGGGAACGAGTTCGGGTGGCGAGACCGTGCTGCCGTTTCACGCGCCGCTGTTTGGTCCGGCCGTGGAGGCGGGGTGGAAGGTGGCCCCGTTTGCCCTGTCGTTTGAATGCCGGGGTCCCAAGGGGCTTCGTCCGGAATACTACGGGGATATGACGTTCGGTCCGCATTTCCTGGGGATGCTGGGCCATGGGGGCCTGACGATGCGGATCCGGTTCGGGAAGCCGGAGAAGATGGAAGGTGAGCGCAAGGTGCTGTCGCGGGAGTGGCGCGAGAAGGTCCTGAAACTGCATGGTGGGCTGAGGGGGTGAGGTGGAGAATGGGCTTCGCGGACGGGCGCCATCGTCCTAGCGTCGCCCCGTGCCGGTTGAGATCGCCATCGTCGTACCGCTTTACAATGAAGCGGAGAATGTCCGTCCCCTCGTGGAGGAACTGGCCCGGGTCTTCGGGGGCGAGAAGCGCGCCTGGGAGATCCTCCTCGTGGATGATGGAAGCCGGGACGGGACTTGGGATCAGATCGGGCAGGCCTCGAAGGCGGACGCACGGGTTCGGGGGATCCGGCACCGGGAGAATCGCGGCCAGAGTGCGGCGGTCTGGACGGGCTTGACCGGGACGGAGGCCGGGGTCCTGTGCACTCTGGATGGCGATCTGCAGAATGACCCATCGGAACTGCCGCGGATGGTAGCGATGCTGGGGCCGGAACTGGACTTCGTGTGCGGTCACCGGGTTGAGCGGCAGGACAATTGGGTGCGGAAGGTTTCGTCACGGGTGGCGCGTTGGGCGCGGAAGGCGGCCTTGCGCCATGATTTTGCTGACACCGGCTGCGCCTTGAGGGCCTTCAAACGGTCTTCGCTGGAGGGAGTTTTCCTGTTCAACGGGCTCCACCGCTTCCTGCCCATTCTGGTCGCCGGGAATGGAAGCCGGTGCCGCGAAGTCCCCGTGAAGCACCGACCGCGGGTCGCGGGTGTCAGCAAGTACGGGGTGTGGAACCGGCTAGGGCGGGGGTTGTTCGATCTGGTGGGCGTGGCTTGGTACCAGCGGCGGCGGATCCGCTCGGTGGAGTTGCAGCGGACTTGAAACTTGGAACTTGGAACTCTTCGACGGCTCGTGGGGACACCCGCCCCACCGGAGAGCGAGAAGGCGTTTGCGGCGTGGCGGGTGGATTGACATGGTCCGGGAATGCAACCGGCTGACCAGCTGCGCGAACTCTTCCGCATGCAACAGGCACTCAACCTCCGGATCGGGGTCGATACGACCGCGATGGACGAGGCGGAGAAGACGAAGTGGATCCTCAACTACTGCCGGGCGATGGGGCAGGAGTTGGCGGAATTGACGGATTCGGTGCCGTGGAAGTGGTGGGCGAAGTACCAGAAGTTCGATGAGCAGAACGCGCGGGTGGAGGTGGTCGACATGCTGCATTTCCTGATCAGCATGGCGCAGGTGCTCGGGATGTCCGCGGATGACCTCTTCCAAGCGTACCTCAAGAAGAACGAGGTCAACTTCAAGCGGCAGGACAGCGGCTACACCCAGAAGGATGCGACCGATTCGGCGCACATCTAGCGATCTTCACGGTGGCGAGATGAAGACCAAGCCAGCAGCGAAAGCGGAGCCCAAGGTGCCGAAAGTGCCAAAGGTCCGGCAGGTCAAGGTGCCGCGTCTCCGGGTTGAAAGGTCCACCGGGGTGCCGGAAGTCGAGGCGTGTGCGACGCGGATCCCCGAGGGATACGAGGACGTGGTGTCGGGGTTGGTGGCGACGCCGGCGCAGATCCGGCAGCGGATCCACGAGCTGGGTCGATCCGTGCAGCGGGACTTCGGGAAGCAGGAGTGGGTGGTCGTGGCGCTGCTCAGTGGGTCGGTGCTCTTCGTGGCGGATCTTGTCCGAGAGCTCGAGGGGCCGCTGATCCTGGATTTCATCGGGGTCTCGAGCTACGGGGCTGGCACGGAGAGTGGAAACCTCGTGTATACCAAGGAGCTCAAGTTCGAGGTCACCGGGCGCCGGGTGCTGGTGGTGGACGACATCCTGGATACCGGGCGGACATTGTCGGCGGTGATCCGGAAGTTGAAGGACCTGGGGGCGCGTGAGGTGAGGACCTGCGTTTTGCTCGACAAACCGGCTCGGAGGCAGGTGAAGCAGGTGGCGGATTATGTCGGGTTCACGATTCCGGACTGGTTCGTGGTCGGGTACGGGCTGGACTACGCGGAGCGGTACCGTCATCTCCCGTTCATCGGGGTGCTGCGTCCGGAGGTGGTCGCCGACACGGCCAGGGGGACGGCGCGATGAGGATCCGGGCGCTGTTCTGGTCGTACTTTCGGGAGCGAACGGGCGTTGAGGCGGCTGACGTCGAGGTCCCGGAAGGGTCGACTGTTTCCGAGTTCCTGACGGAGGTTCACCGGCGCTGGCCGATGCTGGAACCGCTCAAGGGCTGCACGCTGGTGGCCGTGGGGCTGGACTACGCGGACCACGATCGGGTGCTTCAGGAAGGCGACGAAGTCTCGATGTTCCCTCCGGTCCAGGGCGGTTGACGAAGGAGTACGGGATGCGACACGAAGTAATCCTGACGCACGAGCCGATCGACGAGCCGGCGCTCAATGCCGGGCGGTCGGCTGGGACGACCCATGGAGCCGTCATCACTTTCGTCGGGTTGGTCCGGGACCTGGAGGGCACACAGGCCATCCAGGGACTTGAGTACACGGCGCACGAAGCGATGGTGCGCCATCAGTTTGGACTCCTGCTGACCCGGTTGGCGGAGAAATGGCCCGTCGCGTCGGTCCGCCTCGTGCACCGGTTGGGCCGGGTGCGGAATGGGGAAGCGTCGTTGTGGGTGGAGGTCGTAGCCCCACATCGGGGGGAGGCCTTCGCTGCCTGCCAGTGGTTGATCGACGAGATGAAGCGGGTGGTGCCGATCTGGAAGGCGGTTTTCTGAGCCTGGCGGCAGCGTGACAATGCCTGAATCGCCTAGCGAAACGGAAAGGCGCCCGTGGAGCGAGGCTCGCGACGGGCGCCGTGAAAAGCGGACCGACCCGGCATGCGGGTCGCCTGATCAGGCCTTGCGGGTGCGACGGTAAATCGCAAGACCGGCGAAGCCCGCGCCGTAGAGGGCGAGGTGGGCCGCGACGGGGAGCTCGGGTACCGCGGTGATTTCCCACGTGCCGACGACGGGGCCGGAATTGTCGGAGTAGCCGGACAGGATGCCACCCGTAGCGCCGAGTGAGGGGAGTTGTGCCGAGAACTGACTGAGGTCGAGTGAGCCGGAGCTCAGGAAGGCCTGGAAAAAGTTGCCGAAGATCTGAGGGTTGTTCCCGTTGTTGAGGGTGTAGAGGTTCAGGTCATTCACAACCGCGTCGCCGACGGCGTCCGAGGTCCAGCTGTCGTAGGCGATGGAGGCCGAGAAGGGCCGGATCGTCCCGCTGACCGAGCCGCCTGCGAAAGGCGAGATGGGTGCCGTGAAGAAGTCCAGGAGGGTGGCACCATCGAAAAGGCTGGTGTTTGCGGAGTTGGCCAGAGCCGCCTGGGCAGTGGCCGTGATCACCACGGAGGAAGGATTCGAAAGATCAATCCCGAGGTGGAAAAGCTGGGCCTGGGCAGCGGTGAAGCCGGCCAGAGCCAGTCCGAGTGAAAGGGTGGTCTTGTTCATGACTGATTCGATCTGGAGGCGATCCCGGGTTGGTTCAGGGAACGCCTCAAGTGGGGGAACTCCTTGAGGAAAACTGCAACAAGAGGCGCCGGCCCGTCAACAGGCGTTTCGGAGCCAACATTCCGGTGGGAGCATCAAGACACTGTCCAGGTTGAAAACAGGAACGGGGTGGAGACGTCCTCGTCGCCTTGGGAACAGGCTGGAGAAGGCAACGAGGACGTTGCCGCCCCGATTGGGTTCAGGGCTTCTTGGGGCGGTTCCGGTACTTCTCGTAAAGCCGGGTATGGCGACTTTCGAGCGAGGACTCGCGTCCCTGGATCCAGAGACGTCGGACCTTGGCCCGGATGTCGAGGATGTCGCCATCGACGGCAATGAGCGAGGCGTCCTTTCCGACCTCGATGGAGCCGAGGCGATCGGCGACTCCCAGCATCCGGGCGGGCTCCAGTGTCAGCCCCTGCCAGGCGGCCTGTCGCGGAAGGCCGAACGCGACGGCCTGGGCGGCGGCGTAAGGGATGTTGCGGATGTTGGAGGCGCCGAAGCGATCGGTACCCTCGGTGAAGGCCACGGGGACGCCCGCCGCGTGGAGCCGGGCGGGTACGGAGAACTGAGCGTCATACGGGGCCGTGTCGTAGACCGGTTGGGTGAAGATGTGTTCGTAGGCCACCGGGATGCGATTGGTGGCGAGGAGAGGCGCCACGCGGGCGGCATCGCGTCCTCCGGCGAGGACGATGCGGAATCCGCGCTGGAGGGCCCACTGGACGCCGGAGCGGATCTGCCGCGTTTCGTCGGCATGGAGGAACAGGGGAATCTCCCCCTGGAGGAGAGGCAGCATGGACTCCCAGGCGGGCACGATGGCAAAGCCGTTGGTGGCAACCGTTGGAATCCGTCGCCCGGCCCCAGCCTCGGCCGCGAGGGGTGGCGTCGATTGGAGGCCGGCTGCAGCCCGGGCGCGCTGGTAGGCGAGGGCTCCATCAAAGAAGGCATCGATGGAGCGGAGCTGGCGGTCGCGTTCCTGGACTTGGTCCTCGGGCGACTTCCACTTGTCGGGCGCGCCGGAAAGGTGCTTCGGGGTGGTATCGAGGGAATGCGACGGCCAGAACAAATGGAGGGCGGTGCTGCGGCGTTCGGCGAGGTCTTCGATCGTCCATCCATCGAGGCGGATGAGGGCGGACTGTCCGCTGACGATCCCGCCGAGCGGGATGGCCTGTGCATGGGTGAAGCCGTTGGCCCGGGCGACGGGGATCAGCTCAGACTCGGGATTCACTGCGATCCAGGCATGGACATCGGGGGTGAAGTCGCCGACCTCTGTCGTGTCCCGGGTGGCACGGACAGCGTCGATCTCGATGAGGCCGAGGATCGTACCCGGGGCGATGAGCCCGGGGAAGAGGTGGAGTCCCTTGAGATCGACGCTCTGGTCGGCGGCGGCGCCGGCGGCTGCCGAACCCACGGCTGCGATACGTCCGTCGCGGATGAGGACAGGTGCGTTGGTAAGGCTGGGGCCCGAGACGGTGTGGACGATGGCGTTGTCGAGGCGCAGGGACGCTGCACGCGTGAGGTCGGGAGCCACGAGCAATGCCAAGGCTGCCGCGATCCGGGCGAAGGTGTGTGGGAAGGTCATGGTTGGTTCGGTTCGCGGTTCAGGGGCGTTGGGTGGAGGCGCAATCCTGGCAGTCGACGACGCCCATGTGACGGGCCTGTTCGAGCGCGCGATGGAAGAACAACGCGCGTTCGGCTTCAGTCTTTGCGGGGCTCGCGGTCGGGTCGGGAGCGGGTTTTTCCGAAAGCTTGCGGGCCTTGGCCACCAACTGCTCGTGCTCCGCCGTCAGGGCGCGGGTTCGTGAAGGTTCGAGTGAACGATCGAAGTACAGGGAGCCTTCGATCCAGGTCTGCTCGCAGACGGAGGCGGAATCGAGTGGTGATCCCGACCACAGTACGAAGTCAGCGTCCTTGCCGGGTTCGAGCGAGCCCACCCAACGGTCGATGCCCAATTGGCGGGCCGGGTTCAGCGTTACGAAGCGGAGGGCATCTGGCTCTGGAGTGTCTCCGTACTTGACCGCCTTGGCGGCTTCCAGATTGAGACGACGCGCATGGTCGCTGGAGTCGGAATTGAAGGAGACGTTGACCCCGCGTTGGTGGAGTAGCGAACCCGCGTAGGGAATGGCATCGATGACCTCGAACTTATACGCCCACCAATCCGCGAAGGCACTCGCACCCGCTCCATGGCGCGCGATTTCGTCGGCGACCTTGTAGCCTTCGAGGATGTGTTGAAGGGAGGCAACCCGGACGCCGAATCCCTCCATCACACGCAGGAAGGCGAGGATCTCGTCCTGGCGGTAACTGTGGCAGTGGATGAGACGCGAACCGGCGAGGATCTCGGCGATGGCTTCGAGTTCGAGGTCGCGTCGCGGTGGTGGCGCGGAACGGTCGGAGGCACGCCATGCATCCAGCGCTTGCTGGTACTGTCGGGCGGCAGTGAACCGGTTGATGTAGAACGTGCCGACGCCCATGCGGGTCTGTGGGAACCGGGTGGTATTCCGGTCGCCCCAGTTGGCCTGCTTCACGTTCTCACCGAGGGCGAACTTGATCCCACCGGGAGCGTTGGTGAATCGGAGCGCGTCAGGCGCGGCGCCGTCGCGGAGCTTGATCACGCAGTTCTGGCCGCCGATGGGATTGGCGGAGCCGTGAAGCAGGTTGGCGATCGTGAGGCCGCCGGCGAGTTGTTGGTGGATGTTGTCGGTTTCCGAGTTGATGACATCGGCAATCCGGCACATGGCCGTGCTGGGCAGGGTACCCTCGTTGACAGCACCGAGGATCATCGAGTGGCTGTGGCAATCGATCAGGCCGGGCGAAAGGTGGCGTCCGGCGGCGTCGATTTGGAGGGTTCCCTCGGGCAGCGAAGCGGGGACGGGTCCGACGGACTCGATTCGGGAACCGCGGATGAACAGAGCTGCGTTGGTGAGGATTCCGCGGTCGCTGGAGGTCCAGATCGTGGCGTTCCGGATCAGGATGGCGGGCGGATTGGTGATGGGAGAAGCGGGGGATCCGGGGGGCGAAGCGAGTCGAGGTTGGGGAGCTTCCGGAGGCTTCGGTTTGTCCGCAGGCCGGGCGCTGGCTTTGGGGGCTGGAATCAGATGCGGGAAGCCGTCGACCCAGACCGAATGGATGCGGGCGGCCGGGTCGAAGTAGGAACCTTCGACGATGGTCAGGTGGGCGAGGGCACCCGGTTCGATGGATCCAAGGCGACCCGCGAGTCCGCAGAGTCGGGCGGGAACGATCGTCAGCGCGGCGAGGGCGTCGGTTTCGCTCAGGCCGCGGTCGAGCGCGGCACGCAGGTTCTTTCGGAAATCCTTCCGATCCGGGAGGCCGTGGGTGGTGAGGGCGATCTCAACGCCTGCGCGACGGAGGACGGCCGGGTTCTCCGGTGCCCAGTCCCACTGGCGGAGGAGGTCGAGCGAGATGGCATCCCAGTCGGAGGGATCGGGGAGCTTTGGCAGTGAGGGGAACGCGACCGGGACGATGAAGGCCGTGTTGCGGTTCCGGAGGAGGTCCGGGCGGCGCCATTCCTGTCCGGAAGCGACAATCTGCAGGTTCCAACCAAGCTCGCTTCCGAGCTGGATCGCACGGTCGGCCATGAGAACCGATCCCGGCTCCGCGAGGACCGGCTGCGGAGCGTTGGTCCGCAGGGTCGGTTGGAGGGCGGCGAGGGAAAGGTTGAAGGAACGGGTGGCGACCGGCCCGGGCGGCTGGCCCGCGTACCAGCGCGCATCGAGCCAGGTCTGCCGCAGGACCGCGAGACAACCCATGAGCGAGTTCGGGTAGCCATCATGGCCGGGATCGGGCGCAAAGGCGACGACCTGCGCGGTGTCCGGCTGCAGGATGGACCGGTTCGGCCCCTCGTCGCCAAGGGCCGCCAGCACCGTCTGGCCTCGGATGATGCCGCGCCCAGGTGCGAAATTGGCGGCTGTGAATCCCAGTTCGCGCAGCGCTTCCACCTGCTTGGCATCCGGGCTGAATTCCGCAGCCAGCCGGCGTTCCGGTTGCACATCCGGGATCCCGGATCCGGGGCCAGGTCCACCTGGGTCGCGTTCCTGCCCGGGAACTCCCAGAAACCGAGGGTCAGCACCCGTGCCCGCTCCGGAGGTCAGGTTGTCAGTGGACCGCCGGACGGGCTCGAATCCGGACGTGGAGACCGGCGTGGTGTTGGTCCCGCGGACGACGTAGGGATCCACGAAACCCGCGTAGACCGTGAGTCCGGCGAGGTTCCACACGCGGGCATCCGCGGGGGGGCGGGCGTCCGGACCCACGGCGACGATGACCCCGTCGCGGATGACGACCGTGGCATTGGAGAACTCGGTTCCAGGCCGGGTGAACACCCGGGCCCCGACCAGCGCGTGGCTGCCGACCGGCCGCGGCGTAAAGCCTGGACCCGCGATCGGGTCAGCCGCCGGAAGCGACGCCGCAATGGGGAGAAGGAGTGCCGCCACTGAAATTGGACCTCGCGCCATGCGCGCCAGCCTATGCGTGAACCCGGCGTGCCGCAAAGACTGCAACTCAGGCAATCGAACCAAGGTCGGCCCCGGACGTCGACCGGCATCCGTCCGAGGTCCGATTCCTAGCGGACGTTGCTGCGTGTAAGCAGGGGGGCGTTGGGAGCGGAAGGTTTGCGACCGATGCGTGAAGACCTGCTCCACCTTGCCGGACGGCAGGATCACGGCGTCTCGTGTGTGGCGTCGGGCGGTCCAGATGGCTTCGGAGGAAGCGATCGGGTGTCTGGCGGGTCTTCACGCATCGGAGCGGGCGGTGGCAGGCTGGGAATCCGGCCCGGGATGTGCTTCAGTTCAACCCATGAAGGTGAGCCGCGCGGGTGCTGGGCATCAGGGGTACACGCTGACCGAGGTCCTGGTCGTTTGCGCGATCATCGGGATCCTCGCGTCGCTGATGGTTCCCGCGGTCACCAAGACGATCCACAACGGCAGACGGGTCCGGTGCGCGGGCAACCTGCGGCAGGTGTCGCTCGTGATGCACGGTTATGCCCAGGACCACTTCGACCGGTACCCGCACCAGGTGCCCCGGGCGGAGGGCGGGGTGCGTGAGGAGAACAGCGAAGTCCCGGTCGTGGAAGGGGTGCTGGCCCTGCATCCGGGCGTGTTCCGGGCGATGGCGGGGGAATTCAAGACGGCGCAGGTGCTGATCTGTCCGACGACGAAGTTCTGGTTGAACCGGGTTCAGGATTCGAAGGTGACGAACACGAGTTACGCCGTGAACCTGTTTGCCAAGCACGGGGAGACGACCGTGCCTCTGCTGACGGACGCGAACGTTTCGAAGCAGTGGCGGGAGCTGAAGGAGTTCCCGAGGACGGCGGCGGAGATCGACTTGGGCTACACGTTCGAGAGGCATCAGGCCATCTGCAACATCAGCTACGGGGACAGCCACGTGGAATCCAAGAAACGGCTCCGGATCGAGCGTCCGGCAGATGCCCCGGCGAGGGCCGGTCGGCCCGTGCGGTGAATCTTCCCTTTGCCAAAGGGCCCGGTCTGCCCAATATCCGCCCTCCTTCGGGCCGAAACCTGTCGAATCCGCGCGCGCTGGGTGCGTGGGGCAGGGTGCCCGGGCCAGATAATGAAGCGTACGCATCATTGCAACGAACTGCGTCCCGCACATGCGGGACAGACTGTGATCCTGGACGGTTGGGTGCATTCCCGCCGCGATCTTGGCGGTCTCCTTTTCATCGACCTCCGCGACCGCGAGGGGCGCACGCAGACGGTGTGCGACCCCACGGTCTTGCCGCCCGATGTGTTTGATCGCGCCAGCCGCATCCACAGCGAGTCGGTGGTCCGGGTGACGGGCCGGGTCCGGGTGCGACCGGAAGGCACGGCCAACCCGCGCATCCTGACCGGCGAGGTCGAGGTGATCGTCGACAGGTTCGAGGTGTTGAACGACGCCGCCGTGCTGCCGTTCTCGATCGATGACCCCGAGATCGCCAACAAGGTGAACGAGGAACTGCGATTGCAGTACCGTTACCTCGACCTGCGTCGCCCGGAGATGGCGCGCAACCTGAAGACCCGCTCCAAGGTGGCGATCGCCATCCGGAGCTTCATGGACGACCGGGGCTTCCTCGAGGTCGAGACGCCGACACTGTTCAAGTCGACGCCTGAAGGCGCCCGCGAGTTCCTGGTGCCGAACCGCCGGGAGCCGGGGACATTCTACGCGCTGCCGCAGTCGCCCCAGCAGTTCAAGCAGATCCTCATGGTGGCCGGCGTGGAACGGTACTTCCAGTTGGCGCGCTGTTACCGGGACGAGGACCTGCGCGCGGATCGCCAACCCGAATTCACGCAGGTCGACATCGAGATGTCGTTCATCGACCGCGAGGACATCTACGAGCTGATCGAGGGCCTGCTGGGCAAGGTCTGGAAGACCGCGCTGGACATGGACATCCCGGCGCAGTTCAAGCGGATCAGCTTCTACGAGGCATTGAACCGTTGGGGCATCGACAAGCCGGACACCCGGTTCGGGATGGAGCTCGTGGACTTCACCGAGGAGTTCCGCACGTCGTCGTTCAAGGTGTTCAGCGGTGCCGTCGCCGGCGGTGGCGTGGTCAAGGCGATCAATGCGAAGGGCCTCGCCGGCGCGACGCAGGGCCAGCTCGAGACCATGACCGAATACGCGAAGAGCTTTGGGGCCAAGGGGCTCGCGTTCATCAAGGTCGAGAACGGCGAATGGAAGTCGCCGATCGTGAAGTTCTTCACGCCGGCCGAGAAGGAGGCCCTGACGACGAAGCTCGCCATCCAGGAGGGCGACCTGATCCTGTTCGCGGCCGATCAATGGCTGACGGCCTGCGAGATCCTCGGGAAGATCCGGTTGTATTGCGCCGAGGTCCTCAAGGGCCAGGGCAAGCTCGTGATCGACCCGCGGCGCTTCGACTTCCTGTGGGTCGTCGACTTCCCGCTGCTCAGCTACGACAAGGAGATGAACCGCTGGTACTCCAGCCATCATCCGTTCACGGCGCCCGTCGCAGAGGACATCCCGCTGCTCAAGGAAGACCCGAAGCGCGTGCGCGGCCAGCACTACGACATCGTCGTCAACGGCGTCGAACTCGGTGGCGGATCGATCCGTATCCACCAGCCCGACGTGCAGAAGACGATCTTCGAGGACATCCTCGCGATTTCGCCCGAGGAGACGAAGCTCCGGTTCGGTTACATGCTGGAAGCCTTCCGCTACGGCGCGCCTCCGCACGGTGGCCTCGCGCTGGGCTTTGACCGCCTGTGCGCGATCCTCTGTGGCACGACCAGCATCCGCGACGTGATCGCCTTCCCGAAGACGGCCAAGGGCACGTGCCTGATGACGGATTCGCCAGGACCTGCCGCGGCACGGCAGCTGCGGGACCTCCACATCGAGGTCAAGGCAGCACCGGCCAAGTAGGCCGGAGACAAGATCGCTGGATTGAAGGCTGTTACCAGAGGGCTTTGACACCTGACGTCCGCGGGTGTGCCTCTGGGGCACATCCCCGGGACATGCATCCAGCGCCCGCCCTCGCCGCAACGCGGCGCACGGCGACAGCCCCGGGTGGAGCGGAGAGGAACCCGGGGTCAGCCCGCCCCATGACACCTCGCCCCAACGGGGTGAACGGGGACCACGCACAGACTGTTCCGTGCGCCCCTTCAGGGCACAGCGAACGTTGTGTGGCGTGGTCCCCAGGGTTCCACCCCGGGCTTTCACCTCTTGCCCCTTCAGGGCCTTGAAACTTGAAACTGACAACCAGCGACTACGCATCCGGTCCCGGCTCTTGCATCGGGGCAGGTCGTCGGCAACGCTGGCGTGGCGTGACGAAACCACTGGCGATTGTCTTCTATGAAAAGCTGCTTCCGGGCAGCCGGGTGGGCCACAAGTTGGCCGATCTGGGCTGGCGGGTTTCCGAGGTGAAGCTGGCGACCGATCTGGTGTCGCAGGTGCGGGACCAAAAGCCGGTATTGGTCGTCGCGGAGCTCGGCTTGAGGTCCGGGGACCTTTGCCCCGTGATCGCGGAATTGAAGCGCCTTCCCGAGACGAATCATGTGCCGGTTCTGGGCTTTGCCGATCCAAGGAACTCGAAGTTGGTGGATGCGGCGGTGAAGGCGGGAGCGCGTCTGGTCGCGGCCGAAGCTGGCATCCTGGACCAACTGCCCCATTTGCTCGAACACGTGCTTGCGGTGGATTGATCCCGGCGGGAATTCGGTCAGGATCGCTGCCATGGGATTACCCGTCGTTCCGTTGTCGCAGGGCATTCATGTGGTGCACCTGTTCTTCCGCATCAACCGCCTGCGTTGGTTCACGCTGCTTCCCAGCGAGTCACGCCAGGCGTTGGAGCGGTTGCAGGCTCTCTGTGACGCGAACCCCGGTCCAGCGCACCCCAGGGTGATGTTGTTCGCCAACGTCGGGGGCAAGGCCGATGTCGCAGTGGTGCTGTTCGCATCCGAGTTGCAGGAGGTGAGTCGCCTGCAGCGGGCCGTGGAACGCGCCTTCCCCGCGGGCAGCCTTGAGCCGGTCTATAGCTACTTGAGCGTGACCGAACTGCCGGAGTACGTGACCGCGGATGACGACCTGCGCCGCATGCTGCAGCACGGCGAGCGGAAGCTGGAGCCGGGTTCGACCGAGTTCGAAGCCGCCTTCACCGCCGCGAAGCAGAAGAACGCCGAGTACCAGCACTACCGGCTCTATCCGGAGCTGCTCGACTGGCCGATCCTGTGCTTCTACCCGATGAACAAGAAGCGGGACGGCACCGACAACTGGTACAGCCTGGACTTCGATTCCCGGAAGAAATTGATGGGCGGCCACGCCCGGACAGGGCGGAAGTATGCGGGTCGTATCTCGCAGCTGATCACGGGTTCAGCCGGCCTTGATGACTGGGAATGGGGCGTGACGTTGCTGGCCGAGCGGCTCGATGACGTGAAGAGCATCGTCTACGAGATGCGGTTCGACGAAGTCAGCGCACGTTACGGCGAGTTCGGTCCGTTCTACATCAACCTCCGCATGACTCCCTCGGACCTGTGGACGCATCTCGGCCTCGACTGAATCCCCATGACTTTTGCCCCGAATCCGCCGGTCCCGCAGCCGGGCACTTCCCTCGTTCGGCACCTGTATGTGCACGTCCCGTTCTGCGCGCACAAGTGCGAGTATTGTGCGTTCTACTCGGCTCCGCCCTCGGGTGATCAGGTGAACCGGTATGTGGCGGCGCTGGTCCGGGAGTTGGAGTTGGTGGCACCGCGTTGCCGGCCTGAGACGATCTTCTTCGGGGGCGGCACTCCTTCGCTGCTGACGCTGAAGCAGTGGGAGACGGTCCTCGAGGCGATGCGTCGATTCGGGTTGCTGGGGGCATCGGAGTTTTCGGTGGAGTGCAATCCAGCAACGGTGTCCGAGGACAAGGCGCGGCTGCTGCGATCAGCCGGGGTCAATCGGATCTCGATGGGCGTGCAGTCGCTGGATCCGGGACTCCTCGAGCGGTTGGGGAGGGTGCACTCGCGGGACATGGTCTTCCGCAGTTACGACACGCTGCGGAGCGCGGGCTTCGACAGCATCAACGTGGACCTGATGTTCGCGATTCCCGGGCAGACGATGGAGGTATGGAAGCAGACCTTGGATGAGGCGCTGGCCCTCGGAACCGAACACCTGAGCTGCTACGAGGTGATCTATGAGGAGGACACGCCGCTGTTCGAGCAGTTGAAGGCAGGCGAGATCGACGTCGACGAGGATTTGGCCTGCGCCCAGTACGACGAATTGATCGATCGATCCGCGGCGGCCGGGTTCCGACAGTACGAGGTGGCGAACTTCGCAAGGGATGTGCGGGCGACGGCTGCGGGTGTTGGAGTGGGTGGCCTCGCGGTCAGCGCGTCCGGCGGATCAGGCATGGCCGACGTGCCGGCGTTCGCGTGTCGGCATAATGTCGCGTACTGGATGGGACACGATTTCCATGGGTGTGGTCCGAGTGCGAGCGAGTACGTCGATGGCGTGCGTTCCCGGAACTGGGCCAACACCGGGATGTATTGCGAGCAGTTGGAACGGGGGCGACGGGCAAAGGAGTTTGCCGAAGCCTTGGGACCGTTGGCCCGAGCGGGCGAACTGGCGGCATTCGGACTTCGGATGAATGCCGGATGGCGGTACTCGGAGTTTCAGGCACGCACCGGGTTTGACCTGCGCGAGGAGTGGGCCGAAGACCTCCGCGCGCTGGTCGGATGCGGCTGGGGCGAACGTTCGGAAGATCGCTTCCGCCTCAACCGGCAGGGCCTGCGCTTCGCGGATTCCGCGGCCGTGCGCATGCTGCGGCCCGAAAAGGTGGCAGAAGCTGCGACCTAGAAGGCGGGTTGCTGGGGACCGGCACGGTCCGCCTCCGGACGTCGGCTACCGGAGAGTCCAGGGAAGTGGCAACTGGGAACTGGCAACTCCTGCTAGAGCCTTGGCTTGATCTGCGAGATCCTGGCCGAGAGCTGTTCGCCGAGGTCGTCCTGGGCAAAGTAGGCGTCCCGGCTGCCGCCGGTGTTCCACGAATGGATGAAGAGCATCTGCTTGAACTGCACCCACCGGGCAGAACCGTCCATGTAGAGCTGGTTGCCACCCAAGGGCAGGTTGCCGGCGGATTTGTGCGGCGGCATGTTCTTGAACGATGTATCGCGGCCACCACCCCATTTGCCGTCGACCTTCATCACGGCGTCCGCTGCGAGGACCCATCCGGGCTGCGAAAGCGTCGCCTTGATCGGGCTGCGCGACGGGAAGTTGCCTGCGGGGTTCTTCCAGGTCTTGATGCCACCGAAGTACTGGAATCCGATCACCCACTGATCGAACTCCCTTTCATACTGCGGAAAGGTGGGCCGGTTCGGGCAGGTCCAGATCGGCGTGGTGGAGTTCGAGTTGACGATCAATCCGACCGTGGCTGCGGCCTTGCGCTCGGGTGGATTCAGGCAGACCTGGACCTCACCCAGACGGGCTTCGAGGAGGACGTCCTTGTTGTCGTCGGCGTACATCAGGACACCGATGCCGATCTGGCGAAGGTTGTTCAGGCACTTGGCGCGCTTGGCCGACTCCTTCCCCCGGGCGAGGGCCGGCAGGAGCATGCCAGCCAGGATGGCAATGATCGCGATGACGACGAGCAACTCGATGAGCGTGAAGCCGAGTCGGCGGAATCGGGGGGTGGCAATGGCGTGCATAGGAGGGAAGCGCGCCGTTTGTCGCGTTCCTGCCCCGGGGAAACAAGCTGGATTTTGGGCTGAGGCGGCTCGCCAGCGGAGGCGCAGACAGGCTGTCTTCCAACGGCGGTACGGCGACGCAGCGATCGGACCGCGTGTGGGTCTGGGGTGCTCGAAAGTTGTCGGGTGGCCCGACGCGAGTTCGCCGTCGACGGCGGCGACCTCCTGTGCTCCGGTCCAGCGCGAAGGGTTGCTCCCATTGCGATCGGGGCAGTGCCCCCTTCCAGTCCCCTCGGCTGATGCGCTTCGAGGCGTTCCGAACTCGCCACTGGGCAGCAGGGCACGGTCGCGGCACTCTACCGCGAATGCTCATCATCGTCGTCCAGGTGCATGTGAAGCCGGAGTTCCTCGAGGCCTTCCGGGAAGCGACTCTCGACAACGCCACGAACTCGGTACGCGAACCGGGAATCGCGCGATTCGACGTCCTGCAGCAGGCAGACGACCCGACCCGGTTCGTGTTGGTGGAGGTGTATCGGGATGACGCCGCACCGGCAGCCCACAAGGAGACTGCCCACTATGCGCGGTGGCGGGACGCGGTGGCCCCGATGATGGCCTCCCCGCGGACGAGCCTCAAGTACCGCGACGTCCACCTGCCGGTTTGAGGGATCGTCATGAACTTCGACTGGGTGGCGCCTGGGAGGATCCGGTTCGGCGACGGGGTGTCCGCCGAGCTTCCTGCCATCGCGGCAGAAGTTGGCGGCCCATTGTTTCTCGTGACGGGTTCAGATCCCGATCGCCACGGAGCCGTGCTCGCCGGTCTGGAACGTGTTGGGGTGGCGGGCCGCTGGCCGGTGGCAGGCGAGCCGACGGTGGAGTTGGCCGTCCGGGGTGCTGAGGCAGCCCGCGAATCGTGTGCGGCCTTGGTGGTGGCCGTGGGCGGAGGTGCGGTGCTCGATGCCGGGAAGGCGATTGCGGCGCTCGCCCGGAATCCCGGGGACCCGCTGGAGTTCCTCGAGGTGATCGGGCGGGGGCGTCCGTTGCCGGAGCGGCCACTTCCGGTGATTGCCGTGCCGACGACTTCGGGGACGGGATCCGAGGCTACACGCAATGCGGTGCTGTCATCGCCGCTGCACCGGCTGAAGGTCAGCCTGCGGAGTCCCTGGATGATGCCTCGGCTGGCTGTCGTTGACCCACGCCTGACCTGGACGATGCCTCCATCCGTGACGGCATCGTCGGGTCTGGATGCGTTGACCCAACTGCTGGAGCCCTTCGTCTGCTCGAAGTCCAACACCATGACGGATGCACTCTGCCGCGAAGGGTTGTCACGGGTCGGCCGTGCGTTTGCGCGTGTTCTGGTTGATCCGCTGGATGGTGCGGCCCGCGCGGAGATGGCGTGGTGCAGTCTTGCGGGTGGCCAGGCGCTGGCGAACGCGGGCTTGGGTGTTGTGCACGGATTCGCGGGTCCCATCGGCGGTATGGTCGGGATCGCCCATGGGGTTGTTTGCGCGGCGCTCCTCGCTCCTGGCACCGAGGCGAACATCGTGGCTCTCGAAGCCCGCAGTCCGGGTCACCCGGCGCTGGCCCGGTACGACGAAGCGATGCGGCGCTTGTCGGGGGACCCGGCATCCGATCGACACAGCCTGGCGCCTTGGCTCGAACGATTGGTTGCCACAGCGGGTATTCCGCGTCTGTCCACCCTGGGGCTCCAGGCGGATTCGTGGGCCGAAGTGGTGGCTGCCGCGAAGGGCGCGAGCAGCATGAAGGCAAATCCGATCGCGCTGACGGTCGAAGAGTTGCGGGCGGTCCTGCAAGGTGAGGCGGCCAGTTGAGGTCGGGTTGTTTCGTGGAGGGGGGGGCAAGGCTGCGGGGCGCCTGCCAACGGGGTGTCCCACCTGGGACATGGGATTGGCAAGGCGAGGCGGGTGCCGGGCGGGCGCGAGGCCAACGGGATGTCGCATATGGGACATGGCGTTGGTCAGGGCTGACGGTGCCCGGGCGGGGGCAAGGATGCGGGGTGCCTGCCAACGGCGTGTCCCACCTGGGACATGGGATTGGCAAGGCGAGGCGGGTGCCGGGCGGGCGCGAGGCCAACGGGATGTCGCATATGGGACATGGCGTTGGTCAGGGCTGACGGTGTCCGGGCGGGGGCAAGGATGCGGGGCGCCTGCCAACGGGGTGTCCCACCTGGGACATGGGATTGGCAAGGCGAGGCGGGTGCCGGGCGGGCGCGAGGCCAATGGGATGTCGCATATGGGACATGGCGTTGGTCAGGGCTGACGGTGTCCGGGCGGGGGCAAGGATGCGGGGTGCCTGCCAACGGCGTGTCCCACCTGGGACATGGGATTGGCAAGGCGAGGCGGGTGCCGGGCGGGCGCGAGGCCAACGGGATGTCGCATATGGGACATGGCGTTGGTCAGGGCTGACGGTGCCCGGGCGGGGGCAAGGATGCGGGGCGCCTGCCAACGGGGTGTCCCACCTGGGACATGGGATTGGCAAGGCGAGGCGGGTGCCGGGCGGGCGCGAGGCCAATGGGATGTCGCATATGGGACATGGCGTTGGTCAGGGCTGACGGTGTCCGGGCGGGGGCAAGGATGCGGGGCGCCTGCCAACGGGGTGTCCCACCTGGGACATGGGATTGGCAAGGCGAGGCGGGTGCCGGGCGGGCGCGAGGCCAATGGGATGTCGCATATGGGACATGGCGTTGGTCGGTGCCGGTGGGGCGGGTCGGCTCGACAGAGTCTGGTGCCACCGGGGACTGGATGTCTGCTGCGACTCAGTGTGCCGGTCCCGTAGCGACGGCGGGCTTGGCGCGGCGGGAATGGAAGAGGCGCATGAGGACGACGTAGAACACCGGGGTGAGGAAGAGTCCGAAGATCGTCACGCCGATCATGCCGGCGAAGACGGCGGTGCCCATGGCCTGACGCATCTCGGAACCGGCGCCGGTGGAGACGACGAGCGGGTAGACGCCTGCGATGAAGGCGATGCTGGTCATTAGGATCGGGCGCAGGCGGAGGCGGCAGGCCTCGAGGGCCGCCTCCACGGCGTCGACTCCGTCGTCATGGAGGGCCTTGGCGAACTCGACGATGAGGATCGCGTTCTTGCAGGCGAGGCCGACCAGCACGATGAGGCCGATCTGGGTGAAGATGTTGTTGTCAGATCCCTTGAGCATGACGCCGAGCATGGCGCAGAGCAGGCACATCGGGACGATGAGGACGATGGCGAGAGGGAGGGTGAGGCTTTCGTACTGGGCGGCGAGGACGAGGAACACCAGAAGGACGCAGAGGGGGAACACGTAGAGGGCGGTGTTGCCGGCGATGCGCTGCTGGTAGGTCAGTTCGGTCCACTCGAACTCCATGCCGGGCGGCAGCACTTGTCGGAGGACTTCCTCGATGGCCGCTTCGCCTTGTCCGGAGCTGTATCCGACGGCCGGACCGCCGGAGAGTTCGGCGGCGGGGTAGCCGTTGTATCGTGTCACACGGTCCGGGCCCGAGACCTCGCGGACTCGGACGAGTGAGCCGAGTGGAACCATCTGGCCCTTGCTGTTGCGGACGCGGAGTCGGGTGATGTCCGACGCGTCGTCGCGGAAGGAGGAGTCGGCCTGGGCTACGACCTGATAGGTCCGGCCGAAGCGGTTGAAGTCATTGACGTAGAGCGAGCCGAGGTAGACCTGGAGCGTCTCGAAAAGTGAGGACAGGGGAACGCCCTGGGCCTTGGCCTTCTCGCGGTCCACATCGGCCTCAAGCTGGGGAACGGTGACCTTGAAGGTCGAGTAGACCTGGCTGAGGGCGGGATTGGTCATCGCGACGAACGAGGCCGCGCCGGTGGCCTCCTGAAGGGCTGCGAGGCCAAGGGATGCGCGGTCCTCGATCTGGACCTTGAATCCGCCGGAGGTACCCAGGCCGTTGACCGGCGCGGGCGGAACCACGAGGACAAAGGCTTCCTGGATCTGGCTGAAGAGACCGTTGAGCGTGTTGGCGATGGCGAAGCCGGACTGGTCGGGAGAACGGCGGTCCTCAAAGGGCTTGAGCGTCACGAAGACGATGCCCGAATTCGGACTGGCAGTGAATCCGTTGATGCTGAGGCCGGGGAACGCGACGGACGACTCCACTCCCGGCACGGCGGCAGCGATGTCGGACATCCGCCGGATGACGGCGTCGGTCCGGTCGAGGGACGCTGCGTCGGGCAGTTGCGCGATGGCGATCAGGTATTGCTTGTCCTGGGCGGGCACGAAGCCGGTGGGGATGGACTGGAAGACCTTTCCGGTGACGCCGATGAGGGCGACGTAGAGCAGGAGCGCGACGGCAGAGGCCCGGATGACGTGTCGGACAGCGCGTGCATAGAGACCGGACGACCAGTCGAAGAACCGGTTGAACGGCCGGAACAGCCAGCCAAGTGCGCCCTCCATGACGCGACCGACGATGTCCTTCGGGGCGTGATGGGGTGGCAGGAGGATGGCGCAAAGAGCCGGGGAAAGCGTCAGCGAATTGAAGGCCGAGATGACCGTCGAGATGGCGATGGTGATGGCGAACTGCCGGTAGAACTGTCCGGTCAATCCGCTGATGAAAGCGGTCGGGATGAACACGGCGCAGAGCACCAGGGCGGTGGCCACGATGGGGCCGGTGACCTCGGCCATGGCCTTCTCGGTGGCTTGGATCGGGGAGAGTCCAAGGCGGATGTTCCGTTCGACGTTCTCGACGACGACAATGGCGTCATCGACGACGATGCCGATGGCGAGCACCAGTCCGAAGAGGGAAAGGGCGTTGATCGAGAAGCCCAGCGCGAGCATGACGGCGAAAGTGCCGATCAAGGACACGGGGACGGCGGCGAGGGGGATGATCGAGGCGCGCCACGTCTGGAGGAACAGGATGACCACCACGACGACCAGCAGGACGGCTTCGAGCAACGTCTTGACGACGGCCTGGATCGAGTTCCGCACGAAGACCGTCGGGTCGTACGCGATCGCGTAGTCGAGTCCGTCCGGGAACGTCTTGCGAAGTTCCTTCATCGTGGCGCGGACGGCGTCGGACAGCTCGATGGCATTGCTGCCCGGTTGCTGGAAGATCGGGATGGCGACGGCGGAACGGTTGTTCAGGAGCGAGCGCAGGGCGAACTCGGCGGCATTGAGTTCGATGCGGGCGACGTCGCGGAGGCGCGTGGTACCGCCCGTGCCGCCGGACTTGAGGATGATCTCGCCGAACTCGACCTCGGAGACGAGGCGGCCGCGTGCGTTGACCTGGAGTTCGAAGGGGGCGCCGTTGGGCACGGGTTGCGCGCCGATGACGCCGGCGGCGACCTGCACGTTCTGCTCGCGGATCGCGTTGACGACATCGCCGGCAGTGAGACCGCGGGAGGCCACCTTGTCGGGATCGAGCCACACGCGCATGGAGTAGTCACCGGACCCGAACAACTGGACCTGGCCGACGCCGGGAAGGCGGGCGAGGACGTCCTTCACCTGCAGGGAAGCGTAGTTGCGGACGTAGACGTCGTCGTAGCGGCCATTGGGTGAGAATACGTGGACGACCATCGTGAGGTCGGGCGAGGACTTGATGGTCAGGACGCCGAGGCGGCGGACCTCCTCGGGGAGCTTGGGCAGGGCTTGGGAAACGCGGTTCTGGACCTGGACCTGGGCCTTGTCGATGTCGGTGCCCAGCTTGAACGTGACCGTCAAGGTCATCACGCCGTCGCCGGTGGCCTGCGAGTGGATGTAGAGCGAGTTCTCGATGCCGTTGATCTGCTGTTCGAGGGGGACGGCGACGGTCTCCGAGATCGTCTTGGGGTTGGCCCCCGGATAGACCGCGCGAACGACGACCTGTGGGGGGGCGACCTCGGGGTATTCGCTGACCGGCAACCGCTGCATCGCGATCAGGCCGACCAGGAGGATCAGGATGCTCAGCACCCCGGCCAGGATCGGCCTGCGGATGAAGTACTGGCTGAAATTCATGTGGGGAGGCGACGTGGACGGCGCGGGTGTTCAGGCGCCGCCGGGACGGGCAGCGGGTGCGTTGGTGGCGCGGACGGCCTGGACGGGCATGCCGGGGCGGACCCGGGCGATGCCATTGACGATGACCGGTTCCCCGGATTTGAGCCCGTCGCGGACGACGCGGAATCCATCGACAGCGGCTCCGAGCGCGACGGCCCGGTAGTCGACGGTGTTGGAAGAGGAGACCGTCAGGACGAAGCGCTGGGCGAGGTCGGTGCCGATGGCGACCTCGGGAACCATGAGCACGCGGGAACTGCCCGAGACCGGGACACGGGCACGAACGAACTGGCCGGGAATAAGCGAACCGTCGGGATTCGCGACTTCGGCCCGGACGAGGAGGCTGCCGGTATCGGGATCGATCCGGTTGTTGAGGGACTCGACGAAGCCGGATCGCTCGAAGCCCGGGGCGTCGGGAATGGAAATCTGGACGGGGATGCGGCCGGAGGCGTCCTTGACGATCTTGCCCGCCGCGCGGAGGGCCTGGAAGCGATGCAGGGTGGCTTCGTCGATGTCGGCGTAGACGTGGACCGGGTCGTCGGTGACGACGGTGGCGAGGAGGGTGGTGAAACCGTCGACACCGGAGATGTTGTTGCCCTGGGTGACGAGCGCCCGACTGATGCGGCCCCGGATGGGGCTGCGGACCTCGGTGTACTCAAGGTTGAGTCGGGCGGTCGTGACGTTGGCCTCGGCGGAGGCAACGGCGGCGCGCGCCTCGGCGAGTCGGGTGCGGCGTTGGTCGCCTTCTTCCTTCGAGATCGCCTTCTGTTCCTCGAGGGAGGCAGCGCGGCGTTCGTCACGTTCCGCCCAATCGGCCCGGGCACGCGCCTGGGCGAGATCGGCCTCCGCCCGTTGAAGCACGGCCTGGAAGGGGCGGGGATCAATGATGAAGAGAACGTCGCCCTTGGCGACGCGTTGGCCGGCCTTGAACCGGACCTCGCTCAGGTACCCGGAGACCCGGGGCCGGATCTCGACGGTTTCGGCCGCTTCCACCCGCGCGCTCAACTCCACCTCATCGGTGAAGTCCCTTTCGACCGGCGGCGCCACGGTGACCGTCGTGGGCGGCTGCTGCATCGGGGCGGACTGGGGCTTGTTGCAGCCGCTGGAAACCACGACCAGCCCGGCGAGGAGCACTCCGGTGGCGGCGGAAGGGAGGATGGACATGGGCGAAAGCGAGTTCAGGCCGAGAACGAGACGAACGAACGGATTCGGATATCCTGCTGGCGCTGCGCCCAGTTGAGGGCATCGAGGAACTTTTCCCGAGCGAGCTCGGGAAACCAGAGGGCGGGGAACGCGGTGGCGGCGGCCTGGGCGGCAGCCTCGCGGAGGGCGTGTTCGATCCGTGCAACGGGAACGAGCGTTTGGGCGTCGCGGAGGAAGTCCATCCTCAACTGCTGTTCGAGCTGATCCAGGGCCGAATCAGGCTGGGGGGCGCGGAGGATTCCCTTGCTGGGGAGGGGTCCGAGCCGGTGGAGGTTCGATTGCATAAAGCTGTTTCTGGCTATCAGAAAATTGTTGACCGGTCGTCTATCCGGTCGGCCCCAAGATGGCCGAAGTCCCGACCGGCGCAAGGGCCAGTCATGCTGCCGCGCGATTTGTCACCTTCAAGCCGAGCAGGCGATGGACCGCCGGACGCAGCTCCCGGAGGATCTCTGGGTCGTTGGCAACCTTGGCCCGGACCAGAAGGCCCAGCTCGCACGAATGGATGGCGGATGCCGTGGCCTTCACTTCCCGTGCACTGGTCAAACCTTCGGCCGCCAGATCGCGGAGGGCGCTTTCCAGATACTGTTGGGCTCTATCGAACAACTCGCTGACCTTGGAGCGGATCCGTTCGTCCTGACTTCCGATCTCGGTTCCGACGTTGGCGTACGGACAGCCGCAAACCCTTCCAAACTGCGCGTGCAAGGCCTTCTGATGCTGGTACAGGCCCTCGCACCAACGTTCAATTCGGTCGAGCGGACGGACGAGTGGAGAGAATATGGCGTCCAGCTGGGGTTGGATCGAGCGCCAGTGTTCGTCGTAGGCCGCCAGGGCGAGATCGGTCTTGGAGGGAAAGAAGTGGTAGAAGCTGCCTTTCCTCACGCCGGCCTGGTTGCAGATCTGGTCGACCCCGACCGAGGCGTAGCTATGTGTCCAGATCAGGTCGATCGCCGCCTGCAGCAACCGCTCGCGGGCATCACTCGTTCTTCCCATGTCATCCGGAGGGGCCGGATCCCCATGATCCTGCCACCTACAGGGGAACCTTTGGATCGGGTGGACCGATCGGTCAAGTAACGATTTCCCGCGCTATCAAGCGCCGAGGGCCCGGGCGTGGTTCTGGAGTCGGCGTTGGAGGCTGCCGCAGACGATCTCGCAGAGGTCGAAGATGCCGGGGTCGGCGATGAAGTAGATGACACTGGGGCCTTCGCGTCGGCGTCCGACGATGCCGGCGTCTGCGAGGGCCTGGAGGTGGCGGGAAGCGTTGGCCTGGGCGAGGCCGGTAGCCTCGACGAGATCAGAGACGTTGAGTTCGGACTTGCGGAGGCTCTGGAGGAGGCGGAGGCGGGAGGGTTCGCCGAGGACGCGGAAGCGGGCGGCGACGAGTTCGATGGCTTCCTCGGAGAGGGCAGGGTGGTTCTTGGCCATGTGGGTTAAGAAAGTCGAAGAATGGGCTTGCGTCAACACATATGCGTATACACTCATATGTGTAATGAAAACCGAAGGCATCATCCGAATCCTCGCCGGCGTCCTCGTCCTCACCTCCGTCGTCCTCTCCCGGCTCGTCCACGCCAACTGGCTCATCCTCGCCGCATTCGTTGGTGCGAACCTCATCCAGTCCGCGTTCACCGGCTTCTGCCCCGCGGAGATCATCCTCCGGCGGATGGGCCTGGGAAGCGGCGGCGGAAGTTGCGGCACCGGTGGAAGCGCAGGAGGAAAAGGCGGGGGCTGCTGCGGTGGATCGTGCTCGTGACAGTCTGCCGATGCGTGTGTTCCACCGACCCTGTTATCCCGATGAAAGCCTCACAATCCACCCTCTGGGTCCCCGTCCTGATGGCCAGTCTGTTTCTGGGCGGGGCCGGTTGCCACGATCCCAAGCCGGGGGTGCCAGCGAGCAACCTGCCGCCGGCCCGGGTGCGGCTGGGCGAGGTGCGGTTGGCTCCGTACGTCGCCGTGGAAGAGGTGATGGGTACGGTCCGTGCGCGGCGCAAGACGGTGGTTGAGGCGAAGGTGACCGGGCGTATCTCGGTCCTGGACGTACGCCTGGGACAGTCGGTGCGGGCCGGGGACCTATTGATCCTGTTGGATGCGCCGGAGTTGGTTGCCCGGGTGGACCAGGCCAAGGTCGTCCTCGATCAGGCGGCCCGGGAGCGGGATCGGTTCCAGGGATTGCTCCAGCAGAAGACGGTGACCCCGCAGGAGTTTGAGTTGGTGGATTCCCGCTGGCGGGTGGCCAAGGCGGGAATGGCCGAGGCAGAAACCCTGTTGGGTTATACGCGGGTCACGGCGGCCTTCGATGGAGTGGTGAGCCGGAAGGTGGCCGAGGTGGGTGACCTTGCGACGCCCGGTCGGCCGCTGCTGGAACTGGAAGTGCCCGGCGACCTGCGACTGGAAGCGGACGTGGGCGAGGCCCTGTTGAGCCGGATCCGGACCAATCAGGCCCTCGTGGTGCGGCTGGCCGGCAAACCGGATCTGGAAGGGCGCGTGGCCGAGATCGCTCCGGCGGCGGACGCCGGTACCCGGACCTTTCTGGTCAAGGTCGATCTGCCACCGTTGGAGGGTGTGCACTCTGGTCAGTTTGGTCGACTTGGCATTCCGGTCGCCGAGTCCAGCATCCTCAGCGTCCCGTCGGCTGCGCTGATTCGACGCGGGCAACTGGAGTTCGTGGTGGTGGGCGTGGGAGGGCGGGCGCAGCTGCGGCTGGTGCGGACCGGCCGCATCCTGGCCGACCGGATTGAGGTGATTTCCGGACTGGAGGGCGGCGAGAAGGTGGTGCTGGAGGCGCCGGCGTCGGTCGCGGACGGCCAGGGGTTGGAGGTGACGCCGTGAGCGCGGAACGTCCGGGACTGGCCGTGCGGGAGCTGGGGTTGGCGGGCCGGATTGCAGCCTGGTTCGTTGACTCCAAGCTCACGCCCTTGCTCGTGGTCGCATCGGTGTTGCTCGGCGTGGCGGCGGTCATCCTGCTGCCGCGCGAGGAGGAACCGCAGATCAAGGTGCCGATGATCGACGTGATGGTGTCGATGCCGGGATCCGGAGCCAAGGAAGTCGAGGAGCGGGCGACGCGCCCGATGGAGAAGCTCCTGTGGGAGATCCCGGGCGTTGAGTACCTGTATTCGACGTCGCGGGAGGGCGAGGCGTTGGTGATCGTGCGGTTCAAGGTCGGATCTGAACCCGACGCCAGTCTCGTCAAGGTCTCGGAGAAGCTCCGTTCCAACTTCGACCGAATCCCGCACGGGGTGTCGTTCCCGATGATCAAGCCCCGGTCGATCGACGACGTGCCTATCCTGGCGCTGACACTCCATGGGCCGCGCTATGACCACCTGGCCCTGCGGCGGATCGCGTCGCAACTGGACGACACGGTGAAGCAGGTGCCGGAGGTGGCAGAGACCACGTTGATCGGGGGATTGCACAGGCAGGTCCGGGTGCTGCTGGACCCGGTGAAGCTGGCGTCGCGTGGACTGACGCCTGCAGGGCTGATACCCATGTTGCAGACGGCCAACCGGCAGTTCCGCTCCGGGGGAGTCGTCTCCACCAACCGCGAGATCGTGGTGGAGACAGGGGCGTTCCTGACGCGGCCTGAAGAGGTTGGGCAGATCGTCGTGGGAGTGTCGGGCGGGCGCCCGGTCTATCTGAGGGAGGTCGCGGAGATCGTCGACGGAGCGGAGGAGCCTTCGCAATACGTGTTCCATGGGCGTGGCCGGGGTGGATCGGGGGTGGTGGGCCTGGACGAGGCAGCAGTGACTTTGAGCATCGCCAAGCGGCCGGGGGCGAATGCGATCTCGGTGGCGAACGCGGTCCTGAGCCGGGTGGATGGACTGAAGGGACGGATGCTGCCGGCGGACTTGGAGGTGAGCGTGACGCGGCACTACGGGGCGACGGCGGCAGAAAAGTCGAATGAACTGCTCCTCCACATGGGCATCGCGGTCGCGAGTGTGGCGGTGTTGATCTGGCTGGTCCTGGGGTGGCGCGAGTCCGGGGTGGTGGCGGTGGCGATCCCGGCGACGCTCGCGTTGACCCTGCTGGTCTTCTACCTCTGGGGATTCACGCTGAACCGCATCACGCTGTTCGCGCTGATCTTTAGCATCGGCATCCTGGTGGATGACGCGATCGTGGTGGTCGAGAACATCGTCCGGCACCGGAACCTGCCCGGCAACGGGGATCGTCCGCTGGCGGTGGTCGCGGTCGAGGCGGTGGCGGAGGTGGGCAATCCGACCATCCTCGCGACGTTCGCGGTGATTGCGGCGGTGTTGCCGATGGCTTTCGTGGGCGGGTTGATGGGCCCGTACATGCGGCCTATCCCGGTCGGTGCGAGCGCGGCGATGTTCTGGTCGTTGCTGATTGCCTTCGTGGTGACGCCGTGGGCCTCGGTGCGCCTCCTGGCCCTGGGCCGGCGCGCCTCGGCAGGCGGCGAGTCGGAGGGGGGACATCATGGGGCGGGCCCGGAGGACGGCGCGACGCGTCTCTATCGCCGGGTTATGGGACCGCTGCTGCACCATCGAGGTTGGCAGTTGGCCTTCCTGGGAACAATCACCGCGATGCTCCTGCTGGCGATGGCTGGGGTGGGGCTCGGGTGGGTGAAGGTCAAGATGCTGCCCTTCGACAACAAGTCCGAGTTCCAGGTCATCCTGAACCTTCCGGAGGGCAGTTCCCTCGAGCGGACCGCGGAGGCGGCGCGCGCGATCGCGTCGGAGATCCGGGGCGAACCGGAGGTGACGGACTACCAGATCTACGTGGGCACCTCGTCGCCGTTCAACTTCAACGGCCTGGTCCGGCACTACTTCCTGCGCCGCGGGGCGTCGGTGGCCGACATCCAGGTCAACCTGCTGCCGAAGCATGACCGCAAGGCGCAGTCGCACGACATCGTCAAGCGGTTGCGTCCCCGGGTCACGGCAGTGGCCGAGCGTTTCGGGGCGCGCGTGGCGCTGGCCGAGGTGCCGCCGGGACCGCCGGTCCTGCAGACCCTGGTGGCCGAGGTGTACGGACCGGACGACACGGCGCGATTGGGTTTGGCGAGCGCCGTGCGGGACACGTTTCGGAAGACGCCCGGTGTGGTGGACGTGGACTGGTACGTCGAGGATCCGCAGCCGAAGGTCCGCTTCGTCATCGACAAGGAGAAGGCCGCGTTGCACGGCGTGAGTGCTGCGGCGATCTCGCAGACATTGCGTCTGGCTGTCGCCGGGGAATCCGTCGACCTCCTCCATGCGCCGGCGGAGAAGGAAGACGTCAACATCGTGCTCGAGTTGCCCCGTTCCACACGGGCGCGTCCGGAGGAACTGCTGGCGCTGCGGGTCCGTTCCGGGGACGGCAATGCACTTCCGGAGCCTGGTGGCTCGGGGGTTGCTCCGCTCGTTCCGTTGCGGGAGTTGGTGCGGCTGGAAACCTCCCGGGTGGATGGCAGCCGGCATCGGAAGAACCTCATGCCGGTGACCTATGTGATCGGGGACGTCGCCGGCGTGGTGGAGAGCCCGGTGTATGCCATCGGTGCGATGAACGAGGCCTTGGCGGCGTTGGATATGAAGGCGGTGACCGGCGTGGATTCGCCCGCCCCCCTGCGCGTGCTCAATGCGTCGATGCCTGAGAGCGATGCGCAGCCGTCGCTGAAGTGGGACGGGGAATGGCACATCACGATCGAGGTCTTCCGGGACCTGGGAATGGCCTTCGCGGCGGTGTTGGTCCTGATCTACGTGCTGATGGTCGGCTGGTTCCGCTCCCTGATGACCCCGTTGGTGGTCATGATGGCGATCCCGTTCTCGCTCGTGGGCATCCTGCCGGCCCACGGCATGATGGGAGCCTTCTTCTCCGCGACGTCGATGATCGGATTCATGGCGGGTGCGGGCATCGTGGTCCGGAATTCCATCATCCTCGTCGATTTCATCGAGCAACGCGTCGGTGAGGGGCTCCCGCTGGCCGATGCGGTGGTGGACGCCGGAGCCGTGCGGTTCCGTCCGATGCTCCTGACCGCGCTCGCGGTCGTGTTCGGCGCGGCGGTGATCCTCTTCGATCCGATCTTCCAGGGCCTGGCGATTTCGCTCATGGCCGGTGAGATTGCCTCGCTGTTGATCAGCCGATTGGCGGTTCCGGTGCTGTACTATCAGTTCAAGAGGCAACGGCCTGAGCCCATGCCTGCCGCCGAGGTTGCCGTGGATCCGAGTGCATCCTGATGCGGCCGCGCTTCAAACAGGGCCGCAACGTCCTCGTTGCCCTCCCATGCGCGTTTGTGCGGCAATCAGGGCATCGCCGGCCCGGTCCTTTTCCCCATTCAGGCCCGTAGGGCCGAAAGCCGGTAGCCCACCGCGTGAGCCGTGGGACCAGACGGAGCACGTTACGAGCCCCGGACGGGGCGACAGCGTCCCCAGAGGCACTCTTCGCCTTCATTCATCCCCGCCAGCGCTGGCTCGCCCCGAGTCGTGAACCTCACTTCGAGCAGAGTAGCAAGGTCCTCTTTGGCTTCCCGGGTCCCTACCGGAGGCGACGAGGACGTCGTCACTCCGTTCGGCTTCTCAAACGGGAGCGGCTTCAAGCTGCGCCTGTCCGGCGGGGGAGATCGGATTCCGGCGAAATGGAAGGGTTGCCCAACGATGAGAACTTGCCTGGCTCTCGATAGCCCAGACCGTGCCGGAGTAAGCGTGGGGGGCGGGCCTGCGTGGGATTGGGTTGGACAGAGGTTGAGCATTCGTTCGGCAAACAGAGTCAAGGAGTGCGATGCGTGTATTGATGGTCCAAGTGGCGATGCTGGTCTTGTTGGCCGGTTGCACGGGTGCAGGAGGTGCTGAAGAACCAGGATGTCGAGGCCGTTCCCAAATCCCTGTTGCCACCGGGCCAAAGCGTGGGGTCGAAGGCAACCGGTGAGCGTTTATAAGGTCGCGTCAGTCAAACGAGCCATGAATCCACACAAGATTGTTGTCCTGACGGGAGCGGGAGTGAGTGCGCCCAGCGGGTTGGCGACGTTCCGTTCGACCGGGGGGCTCTGGGAGCAGCATCGCATCGAGGACGTCGCGTCCCCGGAAGGCTGGGCCCGGGACCCGGGGTTGGTCCTGCGGTTCTACAATCTCCGGAGGGAGGCGCTCGCGTCGGCGGTTCCGAACGATGCGCATCGGGCGATTGCGGATTTGCAGGACCGGTTCGAGGTGGTCGTCGTCACGCAGAATGTCGACGACCTGCATGAG
The DNA here is from genome assembly GCA_965284395.1 of Limisphaerales bacterium. Taxonomy (GTDB): domain Bacteria; phylum Verrucomicrobiota; class Verrucomicrobiia; order Limisphaerales; family UBA9464; genus UBA6176. The sequence goes on from OZ260084.1 coordinate 5,567,613, forward strand.
AGGGCGGGGTCCAAGTGTGTCATCCATCTGCACGGGGAGCTTCGGAAGGTCCGGAGCACGGCGGACGAGGCAACGGTGGAAGACATCGGGTACACTTCGGTGGGCCTCGGTCAGGTCTGCGCGAAAGGCGGACAGATGCGGCCCCACATCGTCTGGTTTGGGGAGGAGGTCATGCATCTGGATGAGGCGCGGCGTCACATTGAGGAGGCGTCGCGGTTCGTGGTGGCGGGAACCTCGTTGGCGGTGTTCCCGGCGGCGGGTCTCGTGCGTTACGCCCGGGACAAGGCTGAGAAGGTGGTCGTGGATCTGGATCCTCCCGCGGTTCCGGGGGGATTCCGGGTGCTCCGGGGCTCGGCGGATGTGGTCCTGCGCGGATTGGTGTCGGAGTGGCTCGGCACCGGGAAGGGCTGATGAGGTGCGCATTCCAATCCTGCCCCTGTTTGAGAACAGGGATGGGGTGGCGACGTCCTCGTCGCGTTGGGAAAGGGCTCGGGAGGGCAACGAGGACGTTGCCGCTCCGCATGGGAAGCCGCCCTTGGGCTGGGAGGGTGTGGGTGCCGACGGCTTTGCGAGGATCTGGCAGGTTACCGGCCAGGACAGGACGCAGCAGGGCCTGGGTGCGAACCACGCCGGGTTTGGTGAGTTGGCCACAACCGCGTTGCGGTTGGGATGATCGGGGGTGCGGGCCGGCACCCAGGGTTGGCCTCGTGCCTCGGCCAACCCTGGGCTAGGGGACTCAACGCCGTTGGCGTTGGTTGAGGGCTTCGAGGCCGCGGGACTGCTTTTGTTAACGGCAGGTGTAATCCGCGGCTCGAGTACCAGGAGAGAAACGGCTCGACGGAGTCCGGCCTTGAAACTTGAAACTTCAACCTGGAAACGGCGGTCGGATCCACAGATTACAGCGATTCCACGGATTGGAAGCCGGTTGAGAGAGGCTGTCGTTTCACCCCCCGGGTGACAGGGAAACAGCGAGGCGGCGAGGCCCCTCGTCCCGGCCCATCTGTGAAATCCGTGAAATCGGTGGATAACCCAACTGCCGCTTTCAGGTTCATACTTGGGACTTTCGCCCGGCTCGACGGAGGGCTCGGCCCTCCAAGCCTTGAAACATGAAACTTCAAACTTGGGACTTCCGTCCGGATTCAGGAAGGTTTGGATTGTGGATACCCCGAGATCGTAGAGGTTGGAACGAGTCCATGAGTTGCGGTTTCTCCATGCGGAAGGTGCTGTTGCTGGCCCTGGCGATTTGTCCGGGGGGCATGGCCGTCGGCGCGGATGCCGGGCGGATGTGGTCGACGCACGTCCGGCCAATTCTCGATCTGCACTGCGTGAAGTGTCATGGGCCGATCGAGCGGAAGAGCGGCCTCGAACTCGACACGCCGGAGGCGGTGTTGAAAGGCGGAGATGAAGGTCCGGCGGTGGTGCCGGGTGAGCCGGAGAAGAGCCGGTTGTACCAGTTCCTGGCGCCCGGTGCGGATCCGCACATGCCGCCCAAGAAGCAGCTGGGCGATGCAGACCGGGAGATGATCCGGGCGTGGATCGCGGCGATGGCTGGCGCGAGTGGCGGACTGACGAACGCAGCGGTCGCCGCGAAGGAACCGCGGAAGTTCGGATCCATTCCGGAGGCGGTGGACACCTTGCTCGCGGAGGGATGGAACACCCGGGGCGTGAAGCCTGCGGGGTACGTGGATGATCGGACGTGGTGTCGTCGGGTGTATCTGGATCTGGCGGGGCGCATTCCGACCGAGGGAGAGACCAAGGCGTTCCTTGCGGAGGATGCAGGTGGCCGCCGGGAGAAACTGGTGGATCGATTGCTGGCTTCGGACGCCTACGCGGTCCGGATGCGGGAATTGTGGGATGTGTTCCTGATGGGGCGTCCGCGTCGTGAGAATCACGAGGATCGGCGTCGGCAGAATGGATGGTGGGGTTTCCTGGAAGAGGCATTCCGGAAGAACCGGCCCTGGAACGAGACCGTGCGCGACGTGTTGGTGGGGCGCGGCGAGGCGCCGGAGTCAAAGGGAGCTTCGTGGTTCCTCTATGAGCGTCGGAACAACCACCAGGGGATCGCAGAGGCGGTCGCGCCGGTGGTGTACGGGACGAAGATCGACTGCGCGCAATGCCACGACCATCCCTTGGCGCGAGAGATCAAGCAGGCGCATTACTGGGGGTTGGTGGCGGCGTTCAACCGCAGCAAGAACGTGGACGGCGGGAACGTGGTGGGAGAGTCGGCGATCGGGGGCTTCATCAATTTCACGAACCTGAAGAAGGAATCGCAGCCGGCGGTGGTCAGGCTGCTGAATGGTCGGGTGGTGGAGGAGGCGCGTCCGGCGGCGGATGCGAAGGAGGAGGATCGCGACGGGCTGTACGAAGATCCGAAGGCGAAGGTCCGGGTGCCGAAGTTCTCCCGGCGCGCGGCGTTTGCGGAGGCGGCAACGCGGGACAATCCGCTGTTGGCGCGGGCGTTCGTGAACCGCATGTGGGCGGTGTACTTCGGGCGCGGGTTGGTGCATCCGGTGGATGAGATGAACGCGCGGAATGCGCCGAGCCATCCGGAGTTGCTGGACTGGTTGGCGGCGGATTTTGCGGCATCAGGGCACGATCCGCGACGGTTGGTGCGGGGCTTGGTCCTGAGCCGCGCGTATGGGCTGGGGCGAGGGGAGGCACCGGTGGATTCCTTTGCGTCGGCGTTGGAGCGACCGTTGGCGGGCGAACAGTTGGCGCGGTCGTGGCGGGTGGCGGCCGGGATGGGTCCGGACGAGGATGGGTTGCGGCGTGCGGCGGTGGGCGCGATTCCGGAGGTGTTGCCGAGGGATTACAACGCGACCTTCCAGCAGGCCCAGTTCCTGGCGAACTCGCCGGCGTTGCTGGAGTTGTTGAAGCCGGCCGGGAGCGGAACGGTGCCCCGGATCGCGAAGCTGGGCGATGGGGTGGAACGGGTCCGTGAAGCGTTCCGGGCGGCGTTCGGTCGGGAGCCGGAGGCGGGGGAACTGGAAGCTGCGGTCGAGGTGGCGGGTGCGGGTTCCGAACGGGCGGGTGAACGGGCGCGTGACCTGATGTGGGCGTTGATGACCAGTGCGGAATTCCTGACGACGCCGTGAGCACTCCACTGAATGAAAACGGGCCGGGGCAATGCCGGGTGGATGAGCATCGGCTGCATCGCCGGCTTTTCCTGAAGGGGTTGGCCGGCGGGACGGCAGCGGCGGTGACGAGCTTCTCGGGGTTGTTCGAGAACGCGGCCTTTGCGGCGGCGGCGAAGAAGGCGCAGAAGCGTTGCCTGCTCTTGTGGCTTTGCGGGGCGCCCAGCCAGTTCGAGACCTGGGATCCGAAGCCGGGCCGGCCGTCGAGCGGGCCGTTCGGAAGCATCCCGACACGCATCCCCGGGGTTCACTTCTCGTCGTTGATGCCGATGTGCGCGGGGATCGCGGATCGGTTGAACATCATCCGGAGCATGAAGACGGCGCAGCCGGAGCACCTGCAGGCCATCAATCTCCTGCAACGGGGCAACCCGGAGCGGGCGGGCTTCACGCGACCGACGCTGGGCAGCGTGGTGTCGCATGCCTTGGGGCAGCTGGATTCGCCGATCCCGAACTTCGTGTTCATCGACCCGATTCCAGGCGGCAACGAGTTCGAGACATTCAAGGCGGGGAATTGGAATGGCTGGGTGGGGGCGGAGCACGCGCCGGTGCGGGTGGGCGGGGATTATTCCCGATTGATCGGGGCGGCGACGGAGGAAATTCCGGCGCATGACCGCGAGGCCCGGGAGAAGCTGCGGCGGTTCCTGACCTCGAAGTTCGAGCGGGACCGGCGGAGTGCCGTGGCCGCAAGCCAGAACGCCGCCTTCGAGCGGATGAAGGGCATGGCAGCGAGCGCGGACCTTTTCGACGTGAACAAGCTCCCGGTGAAGGACCGGGAACGGTACGGCCCGGGGAGCTTCGCGCAGCACACGTTGATGGCGCGGAACCTCATCGAGCACGGAGCGCCCTTCGTGATGGTTGCGAACGGCATGAACTGGGACAACCACGTCTTCCAGCACGAGATCCATCAGATGCTGGTGCCGGAGCTCGATCGGGTGCTGTTCCATCTGATCCGCGACCTGGAAGAGCGGGGGTTGCTGGACTCGACGCTGGTCGTGGCGATGGGTGAGTTCGGTCGGACGCCGTGGCTGAATCCGGCGCGCGGTCGGGATCACTATCCGAATGCGTGGAGCCTGATGATGACCGGATGCGGATTGAAGCGCGGGGTCGTGACGGGGGCGACCGATGCGGATGGCGTGGACGTGATCGAGAAGCCGTACAACGAGCAGAACCTGTTTGCGACGATCTTCACGGCCCTCGGAATCGATCCGCACGGAGAGTTTGAATTACCCGGGATGCCGACCTTCCATCGCGTGGAAGACCGGGCGGAACCCATCCGCGACCTGTTGGCGTAAAGGCAAGGAACCGGAACACCGATGAAGCTGACCCAGATCAAGGATCACAAGCTGCCGACGGGCGTGCTGGGGTTTGCCCTGGGCCCCGATGGTATCACGGGGTTCGCGTCGTGCGCGGATGGCACCGTGCATCGGGTGGACCTCGAGACGGGGAAGTCCGAGGCCTTTGCCGCGCGTCACCATTCGTATGCGAGCGGGTGCGTCGTGTCGCCGGATGGCGGCACGGTGATCTCGGGCGGGTACGATGGTCGGTTGCTGTGGCATGAGGTGGAGACGGGCCGTTGCTGGCGGGAGGTGACGGCCCACCGGTTCTGGAGTTGGCAACTGGCGCTTTCGCCGGATGGGCGTCGGGTGGCGTCGTGCACGGGCCAGTACCTGCCCGGTGGATGGAAGTACGAGCCCGCGGCGGAGGCGGAACCGTCGGTGAAGGTCCACGACACCATGACCGGCGAGGAGGTGGGAGCCTACTCGCATGGGCCGCCGGTGTTGAGTTGCGCGTTCAGTCCGGACAGCCGGCAGCTGGCCGCCGCCAACATGCTCGGTGAGGTGCGGGTGTGGGATACGTTTCCGTCGGGTTCGAAGGAGCCGGTGTCGAAGTGGAACACGCCGGACTTCACGTCGTGGGGTTCGATCAAGACCCACCACTACTGCGGGGGGATCTACGGGCTGGCGTTCGCGCCGGACGGGAAATCAATCGTCGGGTGCGGCATGGGGCCGATGACGGATCCGATGGCGGGCAACGGCAAGATGACGTGGCAGCGGTGGGATTGGCGGACGGGGGAGCGGTTGGGCCAGATCCGGGACGGCCAGCATGGTTCAGGGTTGATGGAATCGGTGGTGTGGCATCCGGGCGGGCGGCACTTCGTGATGGCGGGGCGTCAGGCACAAGGGACATGGAATGCGGCGTTGTTCGGGGTGGAGGAGGGCGGGTTGGTGCATTCGGTGGACACCAAGAAGCGGATCACGCACGCGCGGTTCTCGAGGGATGGAAAGCGGCTGATCCTGGCCGGCGCAAACGGCCAACCGCAGCGGAAAGATGGGGTGTGGCCGTCCTGGGGACGGGTGCAGGTTTATGAGGTGGGGTGAGGGGGAGTTTGAAGTTTTCAGATTCAAGTTTGAAGATTGAGGTCGGAGGTCGAGTGAGATGCCGACGCCGGAGGCGTTATCCTGAAAGCGGCAGTTGGATCCGCAGATGGCGCAGATGACGCAGATAATGAGGAGCATGGATCGGGCGTGCCGTTCACCCGCAAGGTGACGTCTGCGCGAGCCCCGGGTGCTGGCATTTCTGCCCTTCCATCTGCGCAATCGGCGCCATCTGCGGATGAATGAACCTGAAAGCGGCAGTTGGACTATCCACAGATTTCACGGATTTCACAGATGGACCGGGACTATAGGCTTCACCGCATCGCTGTTTGCATCTCACCCGTGGGGTGAAACAACAGCCTCTTTCAACCGGCTTCCAATCCGTGCAATCGGTGAAATCTGTGGATCCAACCGCTGTTTCTAGGATGAACTGCCGATTTTAGGGTTATAGCCGATAGCCCCGGGTCGTGCGGAGCACGCACCCGGGGACATGGGTTGGATGGCATGCGCACCCCAGCTGGGGTGCGAAGGTTGTGGGGTCTTCAACCCCTGCCGGGGTAGGACCGTTCCTGAGAACCTGCGACCCGGGGTCGCTTCGCACCCCGGGCTATCCGCTTCAACGCCTCCGGCGTAGTGCAGCAATCCTGCTCATCCTGCTCATCCTGTCATCCTGTCCAAACATCCCGCTCCTATCCCAAACCGCGTTTCTGAGGTTCGGTCTTTGCAGGCGGGGGCGTGGGCGGGCAGGGTTGCCGCTGGATGAAGTCATGGTCACTGGGTATCCGGGATGGGATCTGGGTTGTGGGGCTGGCGTGTTGCCTGGCGTTGGGGGCGGGGCATCGGGTCGTGGCGGCGGAGGAGGCCGCGACGAACGCGCCGGCTTCGCCGAAGCTCACGCTGCAACGGATCTTTGGTGGCGGTGAATTCGGCGGCGATTCGTTTGGTGGGCGATGGCTGGAGGACGGGCACAGGTACACGACGTTTGAATCGAATACGAACGGCGTGGGCGGTCGCGATCTCGTCGCGCACGACGCAGAGACCGATGCGAAGGAAGTGCTGGTGGCATCATCGGACTTCATCCCGAAGGGCGAGTCGGGTCCGCTGTCGATCGAAGGGCACTGGTGGTCGAAGGATCGCTCGCGGCTGCTGATCTATACAAATTCCAAGCGCGTCTGGCGGACCAACAGTCGCGGTGATTACTGGGTACTGGACCGGACGGCGCGGGAGTTGAGGAAGCTCGGTGGGGACGCACCCCCTTCGAGCCTGATGTTCGCCCGGTTCTCTCCGGACGGGACCCGGGTTGCCTACGTGCGTGAACGGAACCTCTACGTCGAGGACGTGCGGACGCACGAGATCACCGCACTCACGAAGAGCACGTTGCCGACGATCATCAACGGCACCTTCGATTGGGTTTACGAGGAAGAGTTCGGGTTGCGGGAGGGTTTCCGCTGGAGCCCGGACGGCACGCGGATCGCGTACTGGCAGCTGGACACGACGGGTCTGCGCGAGGTGCCGCTGGTGGACAACGTGGACGGGCTCTATCCGAAGGTTCAGTGGATCCCGTATCCGAAGGTCGGCGAGCAGAATGCCTCCTGCCGGGTGGGTGTCGTGGCGGCGTCGGGCGGCGAGACCCGCTGGCTCGACGTGGCCGGGGATCCACGCAACCATTACCTCTTCGATCTGGGATGGGTGGAGTCGACGGGAGAGGTGTTGCTGCAGCAGTTGAACCGGCTGCAGAATACGAATCGGTTCCTGCTGGCCGATGCGGGGACGTCGAAGGTCTCGACACTCGCGGTGGATCGGGACGATGCCTGGGTGGACGGGCATCAGAACCTCAAGTGGCTGGAAGACGGGAAGCGGCTGTTGTTCTGGAGCCAGCGCGACGGGTGGCGTCACCTGCACACCGTCGAGTTGAAGGGGCAGAAGGTGCGGACGCTGACGTCCGGGGACTTCGACGTGACCGATCTGGTGCACGCGGATCCGGCGCAGGATCTGGTCTACTTCATGGCTTCACCAACGAACGCGACCCAGCGCTACCTCTATCGCGTTCGGTCGAATGGTCACGGGTTGGAGCGCGTGACTCCCGGGGGGCAACCAGGCACGCACGGTTATCAGGCTTCGGCCGACGGGAAGTTTGCGGTGCACACCTATTCGCGGTTCAACGAGCCGCCCGTCACCGAGATGGTGACCTTGCCAGACCACAAGGTCGTGCGGGTGCTGGCGGAGAACAAGAAGCTGAAGGAGAAGCTGGCCACGCTGGACCAGCCGAAGACCGGATTCGTCAAGGTGCCGTTGACGAACGGAGTGGTGCTGGATGCCTGGTTCATCCGGCCTCCCGATTTCGACCCGGCGAAGAAGTATCCGTTGCTGGTCTATGTCTATGGCGAGCCCGCGGGCACGACGGTGACGGATTCGTGGGGCGGGAAGTCCCACCTGTGGCACGCGATGCTGGCGCAGCAAGGGTACATCGTGATGAGCTTCGACAACCGGGGCACCAGCGCACCGCGTGGGAGGGCGTGGCAAAAGGCGATCTACCGGCAGGTGGGAATCCTGGCACCGCAGGAGCAGGCCATGGCGATCCGACAGCTTTTGGCGACCGATCCGTCGATTGATCCGGACCGGATCGGGGTGTGGGGCTGGAGCGGCGGCGGGTCGATGACCTTGAACGCGATGTTCAAGTTCCCGGACCTGTACAAGGTCGGCATCTCGATCGCGTCGGTGCCGAACCAGCGCTTTTACGACACGATCTATCAGGAGCGTTACATGGGGCTGCCCGCGGACAACGTGGACGGCTTCCGGAACGGTTCACCGATCCACTTCGCGAGCCAGTTGAAGGGTGACCTGCTGCTGATCCATGGAACGGGCGATGACAATTGCCACTATCAAGGCGCGGAGGCGTTGGTGGATGAATTGATCCGGCATAACCGACCGTTCCGGTTGATGGCGTATCCGAACCGCTCGCACAGCATCAGCGAAGGAACGGGAACCACGATGCACCTGCGGAGTCTGATGACGTCCTTCCTGAACGAGAAGCTGCCGGCGGGTGGATTGCCGCGGTGAGGGGTGGCCCCGCCTGGTTACCTCGTTGGCTACGGAATTTCTGTAGGCCGGGTGCCCTCACCCGGCGACGACCGTAACCCGCCGCGTGGGGGCACGCGGCCTACAAAGCGTGTTGCACTCCACCCTTGTAGGCCGGGTGCCCTCACCCGGCGACGATCGTAACCCACCGCGTGGGGGCACGCGGCCTACAAAGCGTGTTGCACTCCACCCTTGTAGGCCGGGTGCCCTCACCCGGCGACGATCGTAACCCACCGCGTGGGGGCACGCGGCCTACAAAGCGTGTTGCACTCCACCCTTGTAGGCCGGGTGCCCTCACCCGGCGACGATCGTAACCCGCCGCGTGGGGGCACGCGGCCTACAAAGCGGCCAACGTGAGGAGGCAGGGGGAAGTCCCGCCTCGTGACCTCGTCGGCTACCGGGCGGGGCCGGCGGCCATGCCGGAGGGCATGCCCGGGACGGGGATGCGGACGCCGGTGTCCTTGAGCTTGGAGCCGGCGACGCGGTAGATGCGCAGTTCGCGGTCAGGATGGCATTGCACGACGACGTGGCGTCCGTCCGGCGTGAAGGTGACGCCTTCGGGGATACGGCCGGTAGGCAGGGTCTGGCGTTGGACCCAGCGGTTGCCCTCGCGGGCGAAGAGAACGATGAGGCCGTGGTCCTTGAACAGCGGGCCACCCGGTGTGGTGTTGGATCCGTTCATGAACACCCCCACGCCCAGCTTGCCATCGGGGCTGAGTTCGAAGGATTCGGGTCCCGAAGCGAGCGGAAGGAATTGCGTGGTGCGGAAGGTGTCGCCGCGAACCTCGACGATCGAGAGGGCGTCGATGTCGTCGCCGTTCCCGGCACCGGCGCCGGCGGTGAGGACGAACTGACCGTCGGGAGTGAAGCGGACGCGATAGGGACGACCGTAGACGGAGATGCGCCGTTGGGTGTCGATGAGTCGGTCGCCTTCCCAACGGAGGACGGCGAGGACGGAGGACTTGTTGACGGAAGCGACGACGCATCGGCCGTCCGGGCTGCAAGCGACATCGGCGACCTCGGTGGCGGGTTCGGCGATGCGCAGGGCTTCGATGTGGTGCAACTGGCCGTTGTTGAAGGTGAAGGCGGAGACGGTGCCATCGGCGCGGTTGGCGGCGGCGACGTGCCGGCCGTCGGGCGAGAACGCGATGCCGGAGGGTTGGAGGCCGGTGTCAGAGGTGGAGGTGACGCGGGGCGGGTCCTGGCGCAGGTCGAGGACATGGATATGCCGGGCGGGGCTCCAGCCGTTGGTGCGGGATCGGTCGAGGACGATCGAGTCCGCAACGAGGGCGAATTGGCCGTCGGGGCTGAAGGTGACGTTGGAGGGCGGACCGAGGACGGTGTTGGGGATGTTGGTGAGGTGGCGGGTGCGGGGAGGGAAGGTGGAGAAATCGAGGAGCGTCAGGGAGTCCGGGGCGGCGTCGTGGAAGACGCGTTGGGAGCCGGTGGCGAGGTCGAGCTTGTTCTCGTTGGCGGAGAGGACCCACTGGGGACCGGCCGCGTGGGCCAGGGCGGAGCAGGCAAGCAGGGAGGCGATGACGGCGACGGAACTCGTGAGGGCGGCTGGCACGGGGAACATGGCGGGGGTTTGCCTTGGTGACGGCCTAGATTCAAGGACCAAGATGGGAAGGCGAGGCTTGGGGGGGGCAGAGGTGGACCGCCTCCTGACGATGGCGGCTACTGGATGCGGGTGAGGTGGCGGCCGCCGTCGGAAGAGGAGTAGAGGGCGTCGGTGTGGAGGAAGTACCACTGTTGGCCGAGTTGGACGTCACCGGTGAGGGCGATGAGTCCACCAGCCGGGATGTCGCCCTGGGGTTCGAGCCAGGACCATTCGAAGGCCCATCGCTCGCTCTGGGAGTAGCGGCCCGGTTGTGCGGGATCGAGGGCCTGGGTCAGGCAGCGTCCGAACTTGGCGTCCCCCAGTGCGGTGGCGGCGATGGCGGTGAAGGGACGGAACCACTCCAGGTTTTTGGCCGGGGGGTAAAGGGCCATGTGGGTGCCGGCGAAGACCTGGGCCTGGTAGCCGTGCGCGGTGGCGTAGCGCATCTCGTTGACGGATTGCAGGGCCTTGTCGAAGGCGACGTTGAAGAAGCCGGTATCGGCGCGCTCGTCCGAGACGGCCAGGGTGCGGATGTCGTCGTGGGAGACGTATCCGCGGGAGACCGTGTTGGTGGTGGAGACCGCGGGTGCCCCGCGACCGAGCAGGGACATCCACCGGTCCGGGCAGGTCGTGACACAGAGGTGCGACTTTCCACGGGCGGGGGCGGGGTAGTGCTTTTCCCAGGGCCAGACCACGACGGATGTGATGCGCTCGCCGACGAGGCCGAGGCGGCTCCAGGTCTCGCCAAGGTCGGTGCTCTTGAAGAATCCCTTCGACTCGGAGCCGATGTAGACGTTGCGCGGGTCGCGCAGGTCGAACGCGATGACCTCGCCGCAGAGCGCGGATGGGCCCACGCCGTCGAAGTCGGCGTCGAGTTGGATATGGGCCCAGGTTTGCCCCGCATCCGTCGATTTCCAGAGCCGGCCCGCCGTGCCGCGTCCGGTCGCCCGGAAGAGGAGGTTGGGATTCTCCGGATGGATGGCGACGCTCCGGACGGCGAGGTCATCGCCACCGAGGGAGCCATTGGCGGGAGTCCAGGACTTGCCGGCGTCGGTGCTGCGGAGGAGCCCGCGCGCGGTGGATCGGAGCACGACGATCCGGGGATCGGAGCGGACCATCACGACGCCGGTGAAGCGTTCCCCAGCGGTCTTGCCTGCGGCGATGGGTGCTGGCGGGATCGAGTCGGGAGCAACGCCGGGAGTGATGGAAGAATTGGAGACCGTTGCGTGGTAATGCGCGCGTGTATCCTGGGGTAGGGCGGAAAAGAAGAGGCCGACGTCCATGCCCGGCCGGGCCTTCTTGAACTGGTACGCGCCCAGTTCCCAGTGCGTCCCATTGGTCGAGGTCCAGGCAGTCCAGAGGTGGCCGTTGCGGACGATGCGGAGCCAGGGGCGATGCCGCGGGAATTCGTACGAGGTAATCCGGCCCGCACCGAAGTCGGTGAAGTCAGCGGAAGCACGCAAGCCCTCGGCGGCGGTCTGGACCAGGTGAAAATCCTGTCCCCACTCCCAGTTCAGGCGATCGCCGAACTCGCGGGCGGTGATGCCGGTCCACGCCCGGTGATTCACAGGTTCGCCGCGGGCACCATTGTAGTCGTCGACGCGACAGGTGGCGGTGAAATCGCCGGTGACGTGCTGCAGGACGGTGTGCATGCCGTTTCCGAAGAAGTGGAATCCGTTCGTACCCGATGGCCAGACCCCGGCGGAGGCCTTGGCGTCGCCGACATTGCGGAGTTTCCAGGGGGGTGGGATGGCCGGGCCGGTGACGGACAGGTTCGAGGGCGCGCTGTCGACCGTGTGCGATCCGTCGAAGACGATTCGGGCCCAGAGCAGGTTGGTGCCGGCCGGGAGGGGGCCGCGGTATTCGAGCTGGGTTCCGTGCTTTTCGGCGAGTTGAAGGGCGCCGAGGAACAGTGCGATCCGGTCGACGGCGTGACCGCGTGGATCCACTTGGACCTGCACCCGCCCTGTACCATCGCCGGGAGCCGATGTGGAAAGCGTGGGCGTCGGGTAAGCGCCGGCGTCGGTCACGCGGAGCGCGTCGAGCGGGATGGGTTGGCGGCTGAAGCCGGGTCCCTCCCAGTCGATGCTGAAGTTGTGCGCGGGCAATTCATCGTAGACGTGGGAAACGCGGATCGGGTGGTCGCCGCGGGCCAGGACCCGGAAGGCGGCGTGGTGTTTGGTGCCCCACTGGCCGTCTCGCAAGATGAGTTCGTCGCCGTCGATCTCGATCCGGTATGCACCGTCGATCTGGGCATGGAAGAGATAGGCGCCGTCAGCGGGCACGCGGAGAAATCCGGTGAACGTCAGGGCATAGCCGCCATTGCGATGCTCCCGGACGCCGGTGTCGAAGCCTCGGGCGAGCCCGGTGCGGATGATCTTGCCGGAGGTCAGTTCAGCGAGTGTCAGCCAGTGGTGGGACTCGTCGGGCTTCTGCGTGGGCGGATTGAAGTAGTTGGTGCGGCGCCGCGCATCCTGGTGGCGCAGTTCGTAGGCGAGACCGGGTGTCGTTGGGCGATCCGCCGGCGCGGAAATCAGCGGGACCGGGGCCGGCGTGGGACGGAGGATGACGGGGGAGGTGGCCTGATCGAAGACGTCGATGAGGGTTAGGCGGATCGTGCAGTTGGTCTCGGTAGTGGCGAGGAGGAGGTGGCGCGCCGACGGCATGCGCACTTCCCGGCTCAACGATGGCGAACCGGTGCAATCGGGATTGGCGAAGACCTCGGCGCGCACGGCGAACATCGGTGATGATGACCTGGGAACTTCCCACGAGAGCGCGATCTGCCCCCCGACGAGGTGAGCCCGGGCATTGGTGATGGAGGGACGATCGAAGGTGGGTTGGTCGGGTTGCCGGGTGGTGAAGGTGTGTTTGCGATCCCCCGAGATCGGGGTGCCGGTGAGGCGTTGGGGAAGGAGATCGGGGCGTTGGGCGTACTCGATGGCGGCGTATTCGTGGTCGGCTTCGGCGAGTGTGTTGACGACGACGTACTGGGTCTTGTCGATGGCGATAGTATCGGACTTTCCCCAGGCACCGTCCTTGCGGAAGTAGCCCAGTCTTCGATGGAGGGAGCGGACGGCTTTCTCGCTGGTCAGGGGTTCAAGGAATCCGCTGTTGGCGGCGAAGGAGGTGGCCGCGATGGGTAGGCGCGCAACGCCGATGAGGTGCCAGGTGCCGTCGGCGTGGTCCTTGATCCAGCGGCCCACGAAGGCGTGGTTGGTGGGTTCGGTTGGCTGCCAGACACGAGCGAGCATCGTGTACCACTGGTGCTGGCGGATGAAGGACCAGACCTCACCTCCAACGGTACCGCTGCTGCCTTCGCCGCCGTAGTCATTCTTGATGTAAAGATTCGGCGCGACGTCCACGAAGCGAACAGGGGTGCCATTGGTGTCGCTGCCCCAGAAAGTCCAGACGGAGCCAGGCCGGAAGGAGTTCTGGAGGGTGGAATCCGGGTTGGGCGTCTGGCCTGGGCCGTCGGGGAGGAAGCCGGTGAAGCCAGCGTAGAAGCTCAGGTTGTTGGGCTTCGGGTTGAAGCTGGAATTCCAGTTGGCGAAGTAGGTTCCGGACGGCCACCAGGGCCAGCGGAGGTCCATCTGGATGATGTCAGCGCCATCGGGGACGTTCTCGCTGTACCAGGTAGCCCGCGCTCGGTGGAAGCCTCCGAGGAGGAGCAGCAGGAGGACCAGCACTGGGAGCAGCTTCATGTGTGGGGTAGTTTCGAGTTTGATGTTTGAAGGTTCAAGATTCAAGCGGGGCTGCAGCTGCCAACTGCCAGCGGGTGGGGCGAGACTCTGTCGAGCCGGTTCAGGATCGGCTCGTGAGGACACTCGCCCCACCCCGCGAGGCCAGGGACTGGGGACTGGCATCTGGAAACTGGGAAACGGCCTAACCGAGCCTCCTGGCTTCGACTGCCACCTTCACCGGGGCTGGATTCGGGCTTGCCGTGGCGATGCGATGCGGGCGAGTTTGTTGGTGCGTTCCTCCTATGAAGTCCAATCGACAAGTTCGTTCGCAGCAGCGAGGTGGGTTCACCCTGATCGAGTTGCTGGTAGTCATCGCGATCATCGCCATCCTGGCGGGCATGCTGTTGCCGGCCTTGTCGCGGGCGAAGGAGTCGGGCCGGGGCGCGGTCTGCAAGAACAACATGCGGCAGCTCGGCCTCGGCATGCTGATGTATGCGGATGAGAACCGGGAGTATTACGCCTGGGCTGGAGAGGCTGATGGCAACCAGGCCGCAGACTGGGTGTGGGGTGGCCTGACGCGGGCGGAGTTGGACAACAAGGCGAACTGGACGAAGCCGCCGCGCGGTTTCGGGTTCGCAGCGGACGCCGGAGCGATCTTTCCGTACGTCATGTCCCGAAAGGTCAACCGCCCAGCGACGGGGACGAGCATCATGAACAACACGAATACATTTCCTGTGTATACGTGTCCGAGCGCCGGGATCATCGGCAAGGCGCTTCGGGTGAACTACAGCATGAACACGTTCGTGGATGGGCGCAGCGGCAAGGGCTATCCGCCGCTGGGGCTGAAGTCGACGTCGGTGGTCAACCCGGTCGGGAAGTTCCTGTTCATGCAGGAGGATCCATTGGCGATGGTCAATGCGTCGGTGAGCCCGGGCGGCTCGGTGGATGACTTCAAGCTGACGCTGCACAATGGCGGGTTGAACAACACCTTCATGGATGGCCACGTCGAGTTCATGAAGGAGAAGATCCTGCGACCGATCGTCTCCAACACGAAGCCGGCGCTGACGCAGCAGTACTTCGATCCCTTGGCGCGTTGAGGATGAAGTCCCTGGCTGATTGCCGGCTCTACGGGTTCGTCGATACCGCCTATCTGGATGGTCGCGACCCGGCCTGGCTGGCGGAGCAACTCTGTGCGGGGGGCGTGGACCTGTTGCAGGTCCGTGCCAAGGGCGGATCCGAGTCGGAGGTTCGAGACCTGGTGCGCCGGGTCCTGCCGGTGACGACGGCTGCGGGGGTCTGGTTCGTATTGAACGACCACTGGGAGCTCGGTTGTGAACTGACGGTCCCCTGCGTTCATCTCGGGCAGGAGGATTTCTTCGATGCTGGTTTTCGAACCGTGGCGGATCTCCCGGGGGATGGGCATCGGCCGTTACTTGGCCTGAGCAGCCATGCCCCGGAGCAGTTTCGTCGGGCCGAGGAAGCGGGAGCGGACTACGTCGCGGTGGGGCCGGTGTTTCCGACGGGGACGAAGCCGGGGCGGGCGGCGGTGACGCTCGATTATGTGCGCTGGGCCGCCGCGAATGCGCGGGCGCCGTGGTTCGCGATCGGCGGCATCAACCTCTCGAATCTCGACGACGTGCTGGCGGCGGGGGCGCGCCGGGTGTGCGTGGTCTCGGCGATCCTGAGGGCGCCGGATGTCCGGGCTGCGACGGCGGAATTCAGCCGGCGGTGTGGGGCGGCGGGTTGACCGGAAGCGTTGCGGGGAAGCCGAGTTGCCGGAGTGACTCGAACAGGACGATGGCGACGCTGTTGGAGAGGTTCAGCGAACGCGCGGCCGGATTGGCCATGGGTATGTCGATCCATCCATCCGGGTGCTGCTGGAGCAGGGGCAGCGGAAGGCCCGCGGTCTCGCGGCCGAACACGAGGCAATCACCGGGCGCGTAGGAAACCTGATGGTAGGAACGCGGGGCGGCCTGTTCGACGAACCAGAGCCGGCTATCCGCGGGCAGGCTTCGACGGAACGTCGGCCAGTCGGGCCAGACCTTCCAAAGGACGTGCTGCCAGTAGTCCATCCCGGCGCGCTTGAGGTGGCGGTCGGTGATCTCGAATCCCAAGGGCTCGATCAGGTGCAGTTCCGAGCCGGTGGCGGCACAAAGGCGGGCAATGTTCCCCGTGTTCGGCGGAATCTCGGGTTCGAGCAGGACGATCCGGAGCGGTGAGGCGGGTTTACTCATCCGGGGAGGATTCGGGATCGGTGGATTCGACTGCGGCCCCGGTGGAGGAGGGGGCTTTTCGACGGTAGTAGACCTTCCACAGGACAAGCCCGAGAGCGGGAGCGGTCATGCCGGCGAGGCATCGGTCCCGGGCCTCCAGCATGGGCAGGATGGCGTCGGGCGCGAAGCGATGGACGCCGACCTGGACAAGCGTGCCGACAATGCCGCGGCACATCTTGTAGAGGAAGCCATCCGCCTCGATCACGAAGGTGATGCGGGCACCGGACCGGATGACGTCGCAGCGGGTGAGGTTGCGGACGGTGTTGGCCCGGTGGTAGCCGGGCGTGGCGGAGAACGCGCGGAAATCGTGGCGGCCGACCAGTTGGGCGGCAGCCCTCTTCATGGCCGGGAGGTCGAGCGGACGAGGGAAATGCCAGGCCTGGGTGCGGAGAAGCGGGTTCTCGGCAGATTGGTTCCAGACGGTGTAGCGGTACTGCTTTCCGGCGGCATCGAAGCGGGCGTGGAAGTCAGGCTGGACCCGCGCGACCTCGGTGACGCGGATGTCCGGGGGAAGGTGGGCGTTGGCGGCGAGGATGAGCTTGCGCGGTTCCATGCGCCACTGGGCACGGGCGACGTCGAAGTGCACGACCATGCCGAGGGCGTGGACTCCGGTGTCGGTGCGGCTGGAGCTGTGGACGCGTGGGGTGGGCTGGAAGAGCTTGCCGAGGGCTTCCTCGAGGCGCAGTTGGACCGAGATCCCCTCCGGTTGGAGCTGCCAGCCGACGTAGCCGGACCCGTCGTAGGCCACGGTCAGGCGCAATCGGACATGGTCGTCCGGGGCGCGATCCGGGCGTTCGCGGGTGCGGGCCGGCATGGGCGGGTCTGCTGGGGGCCGGAGTTGGATCAGATCGCGATGCTGTCGAGATAGCCCTGGAGGAGGACGGCGGCGGCGGCAGCATCGATCCGGTCCCGGGCGTCGCCGCCCTTGCGACCTCCCTGACGCATGCCGCGCTGGGCCTGGACCGTGGTCAGGCGCTCATCCCAGGTGCGGATGGGGACCTGGATGGCCTCGCGCAGGACAGTGACGAAGGAGCGTACCTTTGCCGCGGCCTCGCCGTAGGAGCCATCCATGTTCCGGGGCATGCCCACGACCACGAGTTCGACCTCCTTTTCGCGGATGAGGACTTTCAGCCGTTCGAGGAAGTCAGGGAAGGGATCTGCGGGAATGTGCTCGACCGGGTGGGCAAGCATCTTGAGTTCGTCGCTGACGGCGACGCCGATCCGCACGGTACCGTGGTCGAGGGCGAGGATTCGCATGGAGTCTCAGAGGAGACTGGCTGAGTCCGTGTCCAGCAGCAACGTCGCATGCGGTGCAGTGCGGAGGATGGAGGCAGGGCACGAGGTTGAGACCGGGCCGCGGACCAGGTTCCGGACGGGCACGGACTTGCGCTTCTCCGGGGCGAGGCAGAGGACCTTCCTGGCCGCGAGGAGTGCGGGGATCGTGAGGGTCAAGGCATACGGAGGGACGGCTTCGAGCGAAGGGAAATGGCCTTCCTTGACCTGCTGCATCTTGCAGTCGTCATCGAGCTTCACGAGCTTGACCGCATGGGGGTCGTCGAAGCGGGCGACGGGGGGATCATTGAAGGCGATGTGACCGTTTTCGCCGACGCCCATGCAGCACAGGTCGATGGGTTGTGCGGCGAGGAGATCCGAGTAGCGCTGGCACTCATCCAGCGGCAGGAGGCAGTCGCCTTCCAGGAAGTGGAAGGCCTTTGGATGAAGGAGCGATTCGACGCGTTGCTTCATGTAGAAGCGGAAGCCGGCGGGGTGGGAAGCCGGGATGCCGAGGTACTCGTCCATGTGGAAGAGGGTGACCTTGGACCAGTCGACTCCGCCCATCTCCACGAGTTTCTTGAGGAAGCGGATCTGCGAGTTGCCGGTGGCGAGGATCGCGGCGGCGCTGCCCTGACGGGCGATGGCACCAGCGAGAGTATCTCGGACAGCCAGCGTCATGTGGACGGCGAGGTCCTCCTGGTTGGCAAAGACCAGGACGGGCAGTTGATCGGCGTTGAACGTCTGAACGGGAACAGGAGCGGAACTCATGCGTCGGGGTACCTTTGCGAAGGATGGGCGGGTCCGGCAAGTCCCCGGAATGCGGGGGGGGGAGACAGGGCTGATCAGACGGATTGGTCTGATCTGGGGGATCGGACTGATCGGTCCTATTTGGGTTTGCGGAGGCCCAGTTGGATGGTCTGGGTAAGTCGGGCGAAGAGTCCGGGGCGGCGTGACCTGCGGGGATCAACGCCGGGGATCGGCTTCACCTGGGCGGAGCATTCGGGGCAGAAAAGCATGACGGCGGCGCCGTCCGAGATGCGGAGGGTTCGGAGCGAGGATTCGTGATAGGGGCGCTGGCACTTCACGCACCGGTGGGTTGCAGGGAGGCTGGAGTTGATGGAGCAAGGAATCTCGGCACCGGATGGAAGCGTGGCGGATTCGGCAGACGGTTCGGGGAGTTTCGGAACGCTGATGCGGATCTCCTCGGTACCGAGCTTGAGGGCGACGGTGCCGAACTGAACGATCTGGCCCGAGCGGATCTCCTTCTCGGTGATGGGTTCGTCGTCGATGAAGGAACCGTTGGTGGACTGGAGGTCTCGGACGATCACGCCGCGTTCATCGATGGTGATCTCGGCGTGGAAGGCGGAGACGGAGGCCTCGTGGATGACGACGTCGTTGGTCGGATTGCGACCCACGGTATTCAGGCCTCCATGGAGGTCGAACCTGTGCGGCAGGAGGAGTCCACGGAGGTGATAGAAGTTCATGGCACGCGTCCGGCGGAGGCCGGTGATCGGTCGACATTCTAGGGAAACCGCGGCGACTGGCCACCGAAAGTCTTGGCGGGGTGAGGTGCGGATCCGATACGAGAAGGCTCCGTTTGGGCGCAGGATCGGGGAAGCAACGTCCCTGTCGCCTTTGGATAGGGCATGGGAGGGCAACGAGGACGTTGCCGCTCCGGTTGAGAGGCGGTCAGGTCATGAGGCTGGCGACGCAGGCGGTGATGTAGCAGGCGAGGAGGCCGCCGAACATGGATCGGAGCCCCAGACGCGCGAGGTCATTCCGGCGCACGGGGGCGAGTCCGCCGATGCCGCCGATCTGGATGGCGATGGAGGCGATGTTGGCGAATCCGCAGAGCGCGTAGGTGGCGAGGGTGCGGGAGCGGGGATCGATCTTGTCGCCGACCTCGGCCAGATGCAGGTACCCGACGAATTCGTTGAGGATGATGCGTTCGCCGAGGATGGAGCCGACGATCTGACAGTCCTTCCAGGGGATGCCGATGAGCCAGGCGAAGGGGGCGTTGACCCAGCCGAGTGCGGTCTGGAGCGGGCTGTTGGTCTGGACGCCAGCGATGGCGAGCATCGACGAGAGCATCCAGTTGGCGGCGGCGATGACGGCGGTGAACGCGATCAGCATGGCGAGGACGTTGATCGATAGTTTCATGCCATCGGCGGCGCCGTGGCAGAGGGCATCGAGACCGTTGATGGTCTCCCGTTCGATGCGGGCATTGGCACCGCCCGCGGTCTCCGAGGTCTCGGTCTCGGGGAGCATGATCTTGGCGATGAGGAGCGAGGCGGGTGCGGAGAGCACGGACGCGGTGAGGAGGTGGCCGGCCTCGATGCCGAAGGAGACGTAGGCTGCGAGGACGCCGCCGGCGATGGTGGCCATGCCGCCAGTCATCATGGCGAAGAGCTCCGACCGGGTCATGCGGGCGAGGTAGGGCTTGATGACGAGGGGAGCCTCCGTCTGTCCCATGAAGATGTTGGCAGCAGCGGCGAGGGTTTCGGAGCCGCTGGTGCCCATGATCCGCCGCATCGTCCAGGCGATGCCGCGGACGACCCATTGGAGGATGCCGTAATGGTAGAGGAGGGAGGAGACGGCCGAGATCAGGATGATGGTGCCGGTGATCGTGATGCCGATGACGAGACCGTTGCCGGGACCGAGTTTTCCTTCGAGCAGGGTGCGGTTCGCAAGGGGGCCGAAGACGAGGGAATTGCCCTCGTTGGCGAAGGCGATGAAGGAAGTGACGCCACTCTGGAAGCTGTCGAAGACGCGTCGGCCAGGTGAGGTGCGGAGTATGAGGAATGCGAACAGGAACTGGAGCGAGAGGCCCCACAGCACGGGTCTCCAGGGAAACCGACGGCGGTTCTCGGAGAGCAGCCAGGCGATGAGGAGCATCACGAGGAGACCGCAGGCGCTGATCAACTTGGGCGTCACGGGACGTCAGCGTAGGGGGTGGCGAGCCCGTTGACGACCCCCTATTTAGGGAGCTTCCCCGAGGTGTGAAGCCTTGAACACGAGAGACGACAGGCAGAGGGTGAATATCGACTCTTGGTCGCAGGGTAACCTTTCCGTGAGGGGAGGCGGGGCAGATCCGACCTTGAGCCTTTCATGACAAAGAGGGCGTCCCTGCATTTCCGGATCCTGATTCCGCTCCTGGTGGCGTTTATCGTCATCTGGGGTTTGGGTCTTGCGCTGCTCATCCGGTCCACGGGTAGCGCGAAGCCGTCCTCCGTGGCGTGGTTGACGTGTCAGGGGGTGCTGGGCCTGGTGACGTTGACGGGGATCGGGTTCTGGGTGGTGCGCCGACACGTAATCGTACCCATTGAGCGGATGATGCGGTCACTGGATCCGGCGGAGGAGGCAGCGGTACGGGAGGTGTCGTCGCTGGCGCGCGGCGCCGATCCCCTGGATGATCTGGCGCGAGCCTTGGACGCGGCGCTGGAGCAACGGTCCGCAGGCGAGGCCCGGGCAAGGCATCGCATCGAGGAACTCCAGTGTCGCTATCAGGCCTTCGATGAACATTCCGGCATCTCCGAGACCGGCGTGGACGGGCGGATCACCTACGTAAACCCGAGGTTCTGTGAATTGTCGGGCTACGCGAGGGAGCAATTGCTGGGGATGGATCCTCGGCTGCTGAAATCAGGACGGCACGGAGGGGAGTTCTGGCGTGAGGTCTTCTCCGAACTGGAATCGGAGGGCGTTTGGCGAGGCGAGGTTTGCAACCGGCGGCCGAACGGGGAGGAGTACTGGATCTCCACGACGAAGCTGGCGGTGCGGGGGCCGACGGGAGTGGTGACACGGTATGTTGCCATCAGCAACGACATCACGGATCGGGTCCGGGCGTCGGAGGAAGCCGAGCGCGCGCAGGGGTTGCTGGAGGTGTTCGTGGAGCATGCACCCGCGGCGGTTGCCATGTTCGACCGGGAGATGCGTTACCTGGCGTGCAGCCGAAAGTGGGTGACGGACTACGGGCTGGAGGGGGTGGAGTTATTGGGGCGAAGCCACTACGAAGTCTTTCCTGAGATTCCCGAGGCGTGGCGCGCCGTGCACGAACGATGCCTCGGCGGGAGCGTGGAGCGTTGCGACGAGGATCCCTTTGTGCGCCGGTCCGGTCAGGTCCAATGGCTGCGTTGGGAGACCCGGCCGTGGCCGGCCCCCGACGGGACGATCGGTGGGTTGGTGATGTGCACGGTGGACATCACGGGCGCCAGACGGCAGGCGGATGAGCTGGAGCGCGCGCGGGCGCAGGCCGAAGGGGCAGCCAGGGCCAAGGCAGACTTTCTGGCGGTGATGAGCCACGAGCTCCGGACGCCGATGAACGGCGTCCTGGGCTTCGCGAACCTGCTAGCGGATACCCCGCTGGATGCCGAGCAACGCGGCTATGTTCAGACCATCCGGCAATCGGGGGACGCATTGCTCGGCCTGCTGAATGATCTGCTGGATTTTTCCAAGGCCGAGAGCGGGCGGATGGTGTTCGAACCGAGCGTGACTTCGTCGCGGTTGGCGGCCGAGGACGTGGTCGAACTGCTGGTGCCGCGGGCCTGCGAGGCCGGCATAGAAGTGGTGCTGATGGCGGATGCGGAACCCCCGCTTGTGCTCGCCGATCCGGCACGACTCCGGCAGGTGCTCACCAACCTTCTGGGGAATGCGATCAAGTTCACCCAGAAGGGAGAGATCTGTCTCCGGATCGAGCCGGTCGCCACGGGCCGGGAGGGCGGATTCGTGCGGTTCAGCGTGACAGATACGGGGATAGGTATTTCGGCGGACGTCCTGCCTGAGTTGTTCACGCGCTTCAGGCAGGCCGACGCCTCCATCAGCCGCCGCTATGGCGGAACCGGTCTCGGGCTGGCCATCTCAAAGCAACTGGTCGAGGCGATGGGCGGCCAGATCGGGGTCACGAGTCAGCCGGGGCTCGGCTCGACATTCTGGTTCACCCTGCGCGGCGCGGAGCCAGGCGTTGACGCATCGACGGCCGACGGAATGGAGCCGTTGCCCCGGTTGGCCGGCGGGCTTCGGATCCTCGCCGTGGTCGACAGGGATCGTCCTGCAGAATTGGTGGAGAGGCTGTTGAAGGAGGCTGGCGTGAGGCATGACGTGCGCAGGCCGGGTCGCGGGGACGGCGCAGGGTTGGAGTGGTTGGATTCGGTCGAAAGGGCTGATTGGGATGTAGTCATCCTGGACCTGATGGTTCCGCCCCAAGGTTTGGAAAAGCACCTGGCGCGATGGAGGGAGGACCGGGAGGGTAGCACACCGCCCTCACTGTTGGTCTTTGAATGTCCCAATCGTCGGGGAGGGCAGGGCTTGTCGGCGGCGACACGGGAGGATGTCCTTTGGCGGCCGTTGGTCCGGGCACGGAGGTTCCTCACGAAGCTGGCTGAGCTGGGAACGCCGCTTCCTTCGCCTGGCAAGGCGTGCCCCTCAGGGGGAGGGATTGCGGAGTCGGGCTCCACCGGAGTCGGCAGCGCGCACCGGCGGGTGCTGGTCGTCGAGGACAACGGCGTCAACCAACTGATCACCCGAAGCCTAGTAGAGCGGTTCGGACATCGGGTCGATGTCGCCGGCAATGGGCTGGAGGCTGTGGAGATGATCCTGCAGATCGAGTACGATCTGGTACTGATGGACTGCCAGATGCCGGAGATGGACGGGTTCGAGGCGACTCGGGCCATCCGGCGATGGGAGGAAGGGCATGGCCGGGGGCGGCGGATCCCAGTGATCGCGGTGACAGCGAGCCCGATCCCGGAGGTGGAGGAGCGTTGTCGGGAATGCGGGATGGATGGGTTGCTGCGCAAGCCGCTGCGAGAAGCGGCCCTGGGCGCGGAGTTGAGCCGGTTCCTGAGAGATGGGTGAGGCAAGAAGGCGTTCGTGGGCAGGCGGGGGTGGGGCGAGGCTCTGGCGAGCCGCTTCAGAGTCCCAAGTTTTCAGTTTCAAGTTTGAAGCAAGAAGGGGCCGGCTCGTTGGCACGGCTGTCCCACCCAAGGGCTTGAAACCTGACACTCGAAACTGCGGAACTCCCCGCGGCTCGTGAGGACATTCGCCCCACCGGCTGGATGACTCGCCCCACGGGAGTGCGTGAGATCCCGTCTTTCGGCTCGCGGTTGCCGGGGTGCAGGCCTAGAAATGGTCCATGCTCTTGTGTCGATGGATCCGTGTGATCCTGGGTGTCGGGCTTTGCCTGGGACCCGTGTCCTCGATTGTTGGAACGGCGGCGGCGCCGACGGCGGACGCGATCCGGCAGTTGCCGCCCGCTGCGGGGCGCGTGGTGGACTTCGAGAAGGATGTCCAACCCATCCTGGAGGCGAGCTGCATCAAGTGCCATGGCCGGGGCAAGGCGAAGGGGGGATGGAAGCTGGACAATCGCGAGACCGTGTTGGCGGAGAGTGATTCCGGACGCACGCTGATTCCGGGGAAGAGCGCAGAGAGCCGATTGATCCATCTGGTGGCGGGAACGGACCCCGATGATGTGATGCCGCAGAAGGGCACACGCCTGACGGCGGAGCAGGTGGGGATCCTGAGGGCGTGGGTGGATCAAGGGGCGGTCTGGCCGGAGAAGGTCGGGTTTGGGCGGATCCCGGCAAACAACCTCGCGGCGCGGAAGCCAGACTTGCCGGCAGGACGGGCGGCCCACCCCCTCGACCGCTTCCTGGAGGCGTACGCGAAGCGCGGCGGTTGGAAACTTCCGAAGGTGGTGGATGATCGGGCGTACGTGCGTCGGGTTCATCTGGACCTGGTGGGATTGGCCCCGACTGCGGACGAGTGGCGGACGTTCGAGAAGGATCGATCGGCGGATCCGCGCTCGGCCCTGGTGAAGCGGTTGCTGGCGGACCGGCAGCGGTATGCGCAGCACTGGCTGACCTTCTGGAACGATCTTCTGCGGAATGATTACAAGGGCACGGGCTACATCGATGGCGGGCGGAAGCCGATCCACAAGTGGCTCTACGCGGCGCTCCGCGACAACAAGCCCTACGACCAGTTCGTGCGGGAGTTGGTGAACCCCACGCCCGAGAGCGAAGGATTCACCAAGGGCATCGTCTGGCGGGGCGAGGTCAATGCCTCGATGACGCCACCGATGCAGGCGGCCCAGAACGTCTCGCAGGTGTTCATGGGCGTGAACCTGAAGTGCGCCTCGTGCCACGACTCCTTCATCGACGACTGGCAGTTGAGCGACTGTTACGGGTTGGCGGGCGTGTACGCGGACGGCCCGCTGCAGATGGTCCAGTGCGACAAGCCGACGGGGAAGACGGCGCCGCTGCGGTTCCTGTTCCCGGAACTGGGGGCTGTGGATGGAGCCTCGCCGCGGAGCAACCGACTGGCACAGTTGGCGAAGATCATCACGCAACCCTCGAATGGCCGACTGTCCCGGACGGTGGTGAACCGGCTCTGGGCGCGCCTGATGGGGCGGGGATTGGTGGAACCGCTGGATGTCATGCAGAACCCCGCCTGGGATCCGGACCTGCTGGACTGGCTGGCGGAGGACCTGGTGGCGAATGGCTGGAACCTCCAGCGGACGATCGAACTCATCCTGACGTCGCGGGCCTACCAGTTGCCGGCGGTCGATGTCGTCGAGAAGGCGGGCGAGAAGTTCTCCTTCCGTGGCCCCCAGTTGCGCCGGTTGACGGCGGAGCAGTTCCGGGACGCGTTGGGTCAGGTGACGGACGCGTGGTTCGACAAGCCGGAGGGCGGGCTGGAATCCCTGATGCTGGCAACCCCGTCGGCCGGCTCTCCGCAGCCCCCGTCGGCCGAACCCTTCTGGATCTGGGGTGACGCGCACGCCGCTCAGGGAGTGCCGCCGTCCACGAACTGGATCCGGCGTGACCTGGTGACCCCGACCCAGCCGATCGAGGCGGTCCTGTACCTGCAGGTGGACAACTCGGCCCGCGTGTATCTGAACGGCAAGCGCGTCCGCGGCGCCGATGCCGCGGAATGGAGTCAGGTCGCGGTCTACGATCTCCGTGAGCATCTGAATGCGGGCGGCACGAACACCCTCGTCATCGAGGCGATCAACGGCGGTGACGGGCCGAATCCCGCCGGCCTGCTGGCGTACGTCCGGCTGCGCCTTTTGGGTGAGGTTCCGCCGTCCCGCGCTGGAAAGATGGCGAAGCCCGGCAGCGTGATCGCGGACGTGGCCTCGGACGGCCGGTGGCTTGTCTCGCGGACCAAGCCTGCCGGTTGGCCGGCGGTGACCACGGCGGAGGGCTGGGACAAGGCTTCCGTGCTGGGGCCTGAAACCATGGGGCCATGGAACCTCCCGCCTTCGCTCGCGAGCACGGCGAACGGCAAGGTGGTCTTCGGTCAGGTCCGTTCGGCGCTCGCACCGGCCGATCCGCTGCTGATGGCGTTGGGCCGACCGAACCGGGAGCAGGTCACGACCGTCCGCCCAACGACTCCCACGACGCTTCAGGCACTGGAGCTCACCAACGGGGATACGCTGTCGAAGGTTCTCCGGCGCGGTGCCGAAAACCTCGTGAAACGGCGCCTGCGTGGTCGGGCGCTGGTGGATCAGGTCTTTGAACAGGCCCTGGGACGCACGCCGACGCGTGCGGAAAGGGCGGCATCGCTCGAACTGGTCGGCGATCAACCCAAGGCCGAGGGCGTCGAGGACCTCCTCTGGAGCGTGGCCATGTTGCCCGAGTTTCAATTCATCCGTTGAACGACTTTATCCGTATGCAAACCGACTTTACGCGACGCGACTTTGTGAAGCGGCTCAGCGCCGCCACGCTCGGGGCCCTGGCCGCGGGTGGAGCCCGGGTGGTGGAAGCCTCCGAGGCCCTGCCGAAGCTGCCGGCGACCGCCGATGCCATGATCGTGCTCTGGATGGGCGGCGGCATGGCTGCCACGGAGACGTTTGATCCGAAGAAGTACGTGCCGTTCGAGAAGGGCATGGACCCGAACCGCGTGCTGTCGACCTTCCCGTCGATTCCCACGAAGGTTGACGGCATCCGCTTCAGCGAGGGCCTGGAGCGGATCGCCTCGGTGATGGACCGGGGCACGCTGATCCGGAGCTACACGGCGGGTGATCTTGGCTTCATCCTGCATTCGCGGCACCAGTTCCACTGGCACACTGGGTACACGCCGCCGCAGACGGTGGCCTGTCCGCACATCGGGGCGTTCATGGCGCGGACGCTCGGGCCGCGGGATCCAGCGATGCCGGCGTTCATCAACATCGGGCAGCGCTTCGATGGCGGCGAGAGCGAGGAATTGAAGGCGTTCACGACGGCCGGATTCCTCGGCAGCGAGTTCGGACCTTTCAATGTCCCGTTCCCGGACGCGGCGAAGGACGTCGTCACGCCGCCGGGCGGCATGACGCCGGGCCGATTCGAGAGCCGGGACCGGCTCTATCGAAAGCTCCTGGCGGCCTCGCCCGTGGGGCAGTTGGGCAGCACGCAGCAGCGCGAGTCCCTGGTGCGCTCGATGGACAATGCGCATCGGTTGCTGGCCTCGCCCGCGGCGAAGGCGTTCGACCTCTCGCTGGAGAAGCCCGAGACGCTGGCCAAGTATGTTCCGGGCGGCTGGGATTTCAGCCGTCGGCTGGGAGGCGATTTCAACCGGGACGGCAACTACGAGAAGAACAACATCCAGCGATTCGGCCTCGGTTGCCTGCTGGCGCGGCGGTTGGTGGAGGCCGGCGCGCGCTACGTCGAGGTGACGACCGAGTACATCCCGTTCCTGAACTGGGACACGCACGAGCAGGGGCACGAGAAGCTCGTGAACATGAAGCAGGCGATCGACGGAGCGGTGGCCCAGTTGGTCCTCGACCTCGAGGAACGTGGGATGCTGGACCGCACCTTGGTGGTCCTCGCGTCCGAGTTCAGCCGCGACATGATGCAGGAGGGCAAGCCCGACAAACCGATCCAGAACCAGGTGCCGGTGCCCGAGAAGATCGAGTCGATGACCCACTACGGCATGCACCGGCACTTCACGGATGCGGGCTGCGTCCTGATGTTCGGCGGCGGCATGAAGCGAGGCCACCTCCACGGGCTGACCGCGGACGAGCGCCCGTGCAAGACGATCAAGGATCGGGTCGTGATCGAGGATCTCCACGCCACGATGTACCGGGCCATGGGCATCTCGCCGAAGCTGGCGTATGACATCGAGCAGCGTCCCTTCTACGTGACCCGTGACGGCAATGGGAAGCCGATCGCCGACCTGTTCGCGAAGTCGATCTGATCCGGGGATTGCACCGCGGAAAAGGGTGGTTCGATCCACAGATTGCACCGATTACACCGATGGGCGGCCGATTCGGATGCGGTGCGATTGGTCGTGCTCAGGTGATGGCAAACCCGTTCTGCCAGCTTGTGCTGCGGTTCCCGTTCAGGGACATCGGATTCAGCGGGCGAACGGATTGGACTGAGCGGCTTTGGCGGCGGGGCTGGAGTCGGAGGAGAGGATTCCCCACGCCAGCCAGATCCAGCCCACCGGGATGTGGAGGATCTGCGAGACGAGGATCCCGGGGAGACGGATCATGCCGCAGGCGTAGGCCGCGAGGCCGCCGGCACCGACCGCGGCACCCACGAGGAGGGCGGCTCCGGCCATCTTCCAGATGGATCCGGCGCTGAGCGAGCGCCCGACGATCCGCGCGAAGATCCAGGCTGGAATCAGGTAGGCCGTGGCCAGCGACCACCAGGAAATGAGGAGGAAGAGAGCGGTGCCGGTGCCCACGATGATCGAGATCGGGCGCCTCCAGGCATTCCAGGTGGCGGTGGCGGGGATGCGGCCGAGGTCCAGCTTCCACTCGGGTGGGTAGGCCTGCTCCAGATGTCCGAACACGCCGTCGAGACGGAGTCCACGCGGAAGGATCTCCAGTTGCAGGTCGGCCGTCTGTCCGGGGGCGTCTTCCGGCGAGGGCGCGACGGGCATCACGACGAGGCCGAGCCAAGGGTTCTCGGCGAGGCGGACCGAGTTGGTCCCGGGCCATTGAAGGTGTCCGGCTGCGAGCGGTGCGGCCTCAGGCAGTTGGGTCAGGCCCTGGTCGATGACCGGGAACCAGCAGAGCCGAAGTGAGACGACGAGGAGGAGGGCGATGCCGGTGGCTGAGGCGAGCTGGAAGGCGGCGAGGCGGGCGAGGCTGGCTTGACCGAAGGCGGCGAGACCAGCGCCGGTGAGCGGCTGCCAGGCCCCGACGAAGGACCGGACGCGCTCGATGATGGATGGCTTGGCCTTTTCCGGTGCCGACACGGGAGGAGATTGAGGCAAGCGGCGCTTCGGCGGGAGTGCTTTTTCGCCGGCGATGGGCCAACGGCGGCGCGGCTGGAACCGTTTCCAACAGCGACGCGGCGGCGCGGCGATTGGGGCTGGGGCTGAAAACAGGGATTGCGTTGGGAGGGGTTGGGGTTCTTTGATACGCACACGTATGAACAATCCCGGTCACGCGTCCAGCGGCCCTTCCCGGATGACCACCACCACGTGGCTCGTTTGCGCCATCGCCGCCATCGGGTTTGCCTTCGACATCTATGAGCTCCTGATGCTCCCCCTGATCATCAAGCCGGCGATCGCGGCGCTCAGTGGCCCGCTGGTGGACGAACTGGTGCGCGGTGGGATGGCCAAGGCCGAGGCGGTGGCCAGCTTTGCACCGGGAGGAAAGAACTACGTGGCGTGGGCCCGACTCCTGTTCTTCGTGCCGGCACTGGCAGGTGGCGTGTTCGGATTGCTGGGAGGTTACCTGACGGATCGGCTAGGGCGGCGACGGGTGCTGACCTTCAGCATCCTCCTGTATGCCTTCTCGGCGCTGGGTGCCGGGTTCGCGACGTCCCTGTCGCAACTGCTGGTCTTGCGGTGCCTGGTGTTCATCGGTGTGTGCGTCGAGTTCGTGGCCGCGGTTGCCTGGCTGGCCGAGCTCTTCCCGAATCACGAGCAGCGCGAGCGGGTGTTGGGTTACACGCAGGCGTTTTCGTCGTTTGGCGGATTCATGGTGGGCGGTGCGAACGTGCTGGCGGCCAAGTGGGCACTCAGCCTGCCGGCCATCCACGAGGGGCACGATGCGTGGCGGTACACACTGATCTCGGGTGTGATCCCGGCGCTGCCCTTGATTGCGATCCGGCCGTTCCTGCCTGAGTCGCCGGTGTGGGCCCAGAAGAAGGCCTCCGGCGCGTTGCGTCGGCCCTCGATCCTGGAGCTTTTCAGTCCCCAATTGATCCGCGGTACCGTGGTCACGACGCTCGTGTTCGCGGCGAGCTACGGCATCGCGTTCGGTGCGATCCAGCAGTTGCCGCAGATCCTGGGTGGACCGAAGGGGCACGCGGCGATCCAGGCGGTGGCCAAGGCTGCCCGCGAGAAGGCGACGGCGGATGCAGCGGCGGCGGGCAAGCCGGTCCCGGAGGCACGTGTGCTGAATCAGGCGGCTGGCAATGCCACGGATGCCGCGGTGGCGAAGATCACGCTGGCGCAGGAGGTCGGTGGGTTGGTGGGGCGGTTCGCGCTGGCGATGCTGGCGGGTTGGATGGTGAGCCGACGGGCCTTGTTGCGGGTGTTCCAGATCCCCGCCCTGTTCGTGGTCCCGGCGCTGTTCTGGTGGATCTCGACCAAGCTGCCGGATGCGGGATCGCTCGATGCGATCCGCGGGGGCGTCTTTGTGGCCGGATTCCTGACCGTGGCGCAGTTCAGTTTCTGGGGGAACTACATCCCCTTGGTGTTCCCGCTGCATCTGCGTGGAACGGGCGAAAGCTTCGCGGCGAACATTGGTGGTCGGGTGATCGGGACGGCGGCGGCGTGGTTCACCATCACATTCTCGCAATCGACGCCTCCGGACCCGGCCAAGATTGCCGTCGTCGGCGCCGTGGTGGCGGGCATCTATGCGCTGGTCGGGGCGCTGTTGACGCACTGGCTTCCGGAGCCCGGCAAGGGTGGCGTGGAGGGGTGAGGGGGCAGGAGTTGGAAGTTTTCAGATTCAAGTTTCAAGGTGGGCTTGAAACGAGCGCATCTTGACACTGCCCCCGCGTCAAACGGGGCGGCAGGGTCCTCGTTGCCATCGCAAGCCCTTTCCCAAGGCGACGAGGACGTCGCCGCTCCGTTCCGATTCTCAAACGGGGGCAGTGTCGAGATGCACCCGCCTGAAACTCCTCCCCGTGTCGTGGGTTGCAATTTGCCACGGGGCCACGACGATCCGCCCATGATCCCCGAATTGAGTGCCGTTTGAAGCGGGGGCGGATGCACCTATGAATGTTCCGCCCGTATTGCCGCCGCAGGGTCCTCCTCCGTTGCCGCCATTGCAGCGGGTTCCACCGCCGCTGCCGGTGCGTGGGCGCGCAAAGCCGAAGCATTCGTTGGGGCGGCGCATTGCGCGCTGGATGGTCTGGGGGGTTCTCCTGGGAGTCGTGCTGTACCGGGTGTTCGTGTTTCGCCCGGAGCCCCAGTTCCGGCAGGCGAATCAAGGGGGCAATGGCTGGCCGGGGCAGGTCTGGGGAGGGGGCGACCAGCGCGGACGCGAACGTCGGGAAAGCTGGCGAGCTGAGGGGCGCAACCGGAAGCCGCAATCGACATTGCCGACCAACCTGTGGCGGATCGAGCTGGAGCTGACCCCGAAGGCGGAGTCTGCCCTTCGGCAGCACCAGCAGCAGTTCCGGGGGCATGGCCAGCTGGAGGTGACGGAGCGCCCCGAGGTGATGCTGACGGTCCGGGAAGGAGGGCGGGTCTACACCAATGTCGCCGCGCACCTGAAGGGGGCTGCAGGCAGTTTCCGGCCCTACGATGATACGCCGGCCTTCACGTTGAACTTCTCGAAGCACGTGAAGGGACAGCGTTTTCACGGTTACTCGAAGATCTCGCTCAACAACTCGGTGCAGGATCCGACCCTGATCAATGAGATGCTGAGCCGGGAAATCTTCGTGGCGGCCGGCGTTCCGGCACCGCGGGCGCATCATGGAACGGTGGTGGTGAACGGTCGGGACCTGGGCCTGTACGTGGTGCTGGAGGGTTGGGGGAAGCCGTTCCTCAAGGAGCATTTCGAGGATGTGTCCGGGAACCTGTACGACGGCGGGTTCGTGCAGGACATCGATGGCGAGTTGTCCGTGGTCTCGGGCGAGGATCAGCTGTCGCATCCGGGGCTGGAGCGGCTGCGGGCGGCGGTCTACGACGAGGATCGGACCAAGCGGTGGAAGCGGTTGTCCGAGGCGTTGGACGTGGACCGTTTCGTCACCCTGCTGGCCTTGGACATGATGCTCTGCAACTGGGACGGGTACGCCATGAACCGGAACAACTGGCGGGTGTTCCATGACCGGTCGAAGGACCGGATGGTCTTCATGCCGCACGGGCTGGACCAGTTGTTCGGCATGGGCCGCCGGATGGGGGTGGACGCCACGATCGAGCCCCAGGCGCGGGGTATGGTGGCGCGGGTCCTGATGTCGACACCGGAGGCCCGGAAGCTGTACCGGGCTCGGGTGGCCGAGTTGAACACGAACGTCTTCAATCCCGATCGGCTGGAGGCGCGGATCCGGGAAATCGCGGCCACGATCCGGCCAACCCTGGAGGCGTATCATCCAGGCCTCGCCGACGCGCATGATCGTCGGGTGGCCGACCTCATCGCGCGGGTGCAGGCACGCTCGGCGAGCATCACCCAGCAGTTGGCGCGGCCGAGTTCGACTTTGAAGTTTGCCCAGGATGGTACGGCCCGTCCTTCGGCGTGGCGTCCGGCCGCCAGTGAGGCCGGGGGGGCCGAGTTCCTGCGACGGAGCAGTCCGAAAGAGGTGCTCGTGGTACGGGTGCGCCAAGGAGAGGGAGCTGGGTCGTGGCGGGCGCGCGTGAATCTGGCCGAGGGCGTCTACCGGTTGGAAGGCTCGGCCCGGGTGGCGGGCGCGTTGGGGGCTGGGTACGCGCAGTTGCGGGTGAGCGGAGTCCGGGGAGGCTTCCGGGATGTGAGCGGCGGAGC
Organism: Limisphaerales bacterium; assembly: GCA_965284395.1. Classification (GTDB taxonomy): domain Bacteria; phylum Verrucomicrobiota; class Verrucomicrobiia; order Limisphaerales; family UBA9464; genus UBA6176. The sequence goes on from OZ260084.1 coordinate 5,599,885, forward strand.
GTGGGTGCCCTTGGAGCATACGTTCGCGTGCGAAGGCCCCATAACGGAGGTGGACCTCGTGGCCGATGCTGAGGGATCGCAGGCCGAGGTGGAGTTTGACCTGTCTTCGCTGCGGTTGGTCCGGATCGAGCAGGGAAGGCGGGACGGGGAGCAGTAGGGAGGCAGCGCGGATCTGGTGCGTGCAGAGTCGGCGCTGACCGACCCAGGAGCTACCGGCTTGAACGCCGTTCTGTAGGCTGCGTGCCCCCACGCGGCGGTTCATGATCGACGCCGGGTGAGGGCACCCGGCCTACAACCGCGGACTCCGTCATCTGCCTCCTGACGTCGGCAGCTACCGGGCTTCAAACTTGAATCTTGAATCTTCCAGCTTCGACTCGGTTCGTGGCGTGACGCGGACGGGAGATCGGGAGCAGGATGCCGGGCATGGCTGGCAGGACACGGGTCAAGATTTGCGGGCTGACGCGGATGGAGGATGTGCGCGCGGCGGTGGACGCCGGGGCGGACGCGGTTGGATTCGTATTCGTACCGGGGACGCCCCGGGAAGTGACGATGGAAGTCGCGGCGCTGTTGCGTCGTGCGGTGCCACCTTTTGTGAGTGCGGTGGGATTGTTCGTGAATGCGGATCCGGAACGGGTGCGGGAGGCGGTGCAGGTGGCGAGGTTGGACGTGGTCCAGTTGCATGGAGAGGAACCGCCGGAGGTCGCGTGGGCGTGCGGAAGATGGGCGAGGGTGATCAAGGCGTTCCGTGTCCGGGGCCCGGAGACCCTGAAGGAGATGCCGGCGTATGAGGCGGTGGCGGATGCCTACCTCTTGGATGCCTACGTCGCCGGGGCGCATGGCGGGACGGGCGCGCGGTTCGACTGGGAACTGGCTGTTGAGGCCAAGGCCTTGGGCAAGCCCCTGATCCTGGCGGGTGGCCTCAAGCCGGAGAACGCGGCCCAGGCAATCGCGAGCGTCGGGCCGTTCGCACTGGATGTCTCGAGTGGCGTGGAATCGGCGCCCGGTATGAAGGACGCGGGCCGGATCGCGAGGTTGTTGGAGGCGGTCCGCACGGCGGGTTGAGCGCGCATGAATCCGCCGAGCATACCGGATCACGAGTTGCTGCGGAGGATCGGCCGTGGAGCGTACGGCGAGGTCTGGCTGGCGCGGAACCTGATGGGGACGCTGCGGGCGGTGAAGTTCGTCCACCGGGCGCAGTTCGATTCGGATCGTCCCTTCGAGCGTGAGTTCGAGGGCATCCGTCGATACGAGCCGCTGAGCCGGTCGAGTCCCGGATTGCTTCCGGTGCTGCACGTGGGGAAGTCAGCGGACGGGGCGGCCTTCTACTACGTCACCGAGTTGGCGGATCGACTGCATGCAGACCGGGAGTCCCCCGAGGAGTACGAGGCGGCGACGCTCCGGTCCTGGCTGGGTTTCCATGGGGCGATTCCCGCCGGGATGTGCATCGAGATCGCGGATGCGCTGGTGCGGGGATTGGCGGCGTTGCATGCGGCGGGGTTGGTCCACCGGGATGTGAAGCCATCGAACATCCTGCTGGTCGGCGGGCGCGCACGATTGGGGGATCCGGGTCTGGTGGCGACGAGTGGCGAGGCGCGGAGTTTCGTGGGCACGGAGGGGTACGTGCCCGTGGATGGTCCGGGGACGGTGACAGCGGACCTGTACGCGCTGGGCCGGGTCCTCTACGAGATGTTCACGGGCTTCCCGCCGGCGCGATTTCCGGAGGTGCCGGGAGACTGGGTTCGGCTGGCGGATGGACCGGCGCGGTTCGAGTTGATGGAGTTGATCCTCCGGTTGGCGGATCCGCGGGTGGGGCACCGGTATCGGACGGCGTCGGAGTTGCTCGGGGACCTGGCCTTGCTGCGCTCGGGACGGAGCGTCCGGGCATTGCGACGGATGGAGCGGGCGTCCTTCTGGATGAAGCGGCTCGTGCCGATCTCGTTGGCGGCCGTGTTGACGGTGGCGGGTTGGGCCGTGTGGTTGCAGCGGCAGGCGGACTGGGAACGACAGCAGACGCGCCGGGTGGAAGAGGCTGAGCGGAGCCGTCGCCGCGAGTTGGTGAACCTGTACGCGGCGCAGGCGATGGCGATCCGGCTTTCCGGTGCCTTCGACCGGAGGAAGGAGGCGCTGGCAGCGGTGCAGGCGGGGGCCGCGCTTGGGCCGGACGCCGGCCAGCAGCGTGAACTGCGAGCCCAGGCGGCGGCAGCGCTGGCGTTGCCGGATCAGCAGTTCGTGGGGGCAGTGGATTGGCTGCGCCGACGCGACGCGATGGGGGTGACGCCGGATGGCAGTGGTCGGCGGGTTGCGGTGATCGAGCCGGACGCGTCGGTAACCGTTCGATCCGCGGCAGACGGCAAGGTGGAGGCGAAGTTGCCGGCGTTGCCGAGTTATCCAGACGAGGCAGTCGGGTTTGGACCGGAGGATCGCTGGGTCGTGGTGCGGATCGGGAGCGGGTATTGGCTGGGTGAGGTTGGAGGAGGACGGTGGATCGGGCCGCGGAGGAACGGTTGCTTCCTGGATTCAAGGGGATCGTGGCTGGAGTTGAGGGACGACGGGCCCGTCGGGATCGCGGCGGATGGAAGCCGGCTGGACCGGGCGTGGCCTGGGACGATCGGCCGATTGGAGGTGGCGGCAGCAGACGAGACGGGCGGCCGGGTGGCGATCGGGGGAGAACAGGGATTGTGGTGGTGGGAAAGGGAAGCGGACGGCTCGCGGGGGCGGTTGTTGTCCGGGGTCCGACCGACAGCCTTGGCCTGGAGCCGTAAGGCGACGCAACTCGCCGTGGGATCGGAGCGAGGCGACGTCTACCTGTTCGAGCCGGCGGATCCGGATTCGCGATGGCAGGTCCGGGTGCACGGCGGGGCAGTCCGGCGGTTGGCGATCCATCGAAGGGAGCCGCTGGTGGCGTCCGTCGGGGATGACGACACGGTAGCCTGGGTGGACACGGTGGGGGGGCGCGTGCAAGGGCGGATGAACGCGATCGGGTGGGGGTGGGCTGGGATGGGGCCGGGCGGCTGGGTTTGCTGGCGCGCGGCGATTCGCTTGGGTGGTTGGAACAGCGGGAATCGGAGGTGGTGACGCGCCTACGCCTGAGCGGAGCGAATTCGAGCGATGGGGTGGTGGGGTTCAGTCCGGACGGGAAGACGGTGGTGGCGGGTGGACCTTGGGGGCTGAGGTCCTGGAGTGGCGAAGTTTCTGCACCGTCGATCCCGCTCGGAGGAGCTTCGCCCCACGTCATCCGGTTCCTGAACGGTGGGCGGAGGTTGTTTGTTCTCGATACTGCGGGTCCGCGGGTCCTGCCCTGGGATGGTGAGGCGGGCGATGGGCCCGGGCTTGTGTTTCCCCATGCGGTCGAGAGCGTGGGATTGTCGGCCGATGCATCCCGCGTGGTGTGGACCCGGCTGGCCGAGGGAGAAGTCTGGATGCGGCGGGGAGACGGAGCGCCGAAGCTCTGGGCACGGTTGGACTCGCCGAAGTACGTGGCGTTGTCGGACGACGGGCAGTGGATGGCCTTGGGGTCGTTTGCTGGGCAGGTGTTGCGGGTCTGGAACACCTCGACGAACCGGATTCGGGAGGAGTTCCGGGGAGCCAGGGAGATCCGGCCGGTGTTCGATCCGAGCGGGCGCTGGCTGGCAGCAGTGGGACCAGGTGTGCGGCTGTGGGAACTGCCATCCGGTGACAACCCGCTCCGCGCGGTGGCGCTGCCGCCGGATGTCCAGAACTCGAGCTACGGCTCGCTCACCGCGGGATTCTCGGCCGACGGCCGGAGGTTCGCGTATCTCACCGGGGATCGTCGCATCCACGTCCTGAACCTGCCGGACGCAGTACCGGTGATCCGTCTGGAAGGATCGCAGTCCGGCCGGGTACTGGGCGTGGCCCTTTCGGCCGACGGTCAGCGGGTGGCGCTGACGACGACTGAAGGCGACGTCGAGGTCTGGGACCTTCCCCGGCTCGATCGCGCGATGTCCGCGCTGGGCGTGAAGTGAGCCGGGGAAAGGTCTGATAGGGCAACGAGGACGTTGCCACCCCGATTCAAGCGGGGGCACGGCCCGGGTGCGGATCAGGCCTGCGCCTTGGCCCATCCGTCCTTGAGCGAGATGGTCCGATTGAAGACCAGCGCGCCGGGACGGGAATCGGGGTCCAGGCAGAAGTATCCGAGCCGTTCGAACTGGAACCGCTCCGGGGCCGTGGCGGTGGCAAGGGAGGGCTCGAGGTGGGCCGTCACCGGTTCGAGCGAACGCGGGTTGAGGACCGACTTGAAGTCGCGGCCGTCCTTCTCGGGTTCCTCCTCGGTGAAGAGGCGGTCGTAGAGGCGGACTTCGGCGGTGATGGCCTGGGTGGCAGAAACCCAGTGGATGGTGCCCTTGACCTTCTTGCCCGAGTTCGGCTGGCCGGTGCGGGTAGTGAGATCGGCGAAGCCGTGGATCTCGGTGATCTGGCCCGACGCATCCTTGACGACCTGGTCGCACCGGATGATGCAGGCGTACTTGAGTCGAACCTCGCCACCGGGCCGGAGCCGGAAGTACTTCGGCGGCGGGGTCTCCATGAAGTCGTCCTGCTCGATCCACACCTCGCGGGTCAGGTGGATGGTGCGGGTGCCGGAGGCAGGATCCTCGGGATTGTTGACGGCCTCGCAGGGGATGGTCTCGCCCTCGGCGATGTTGGTGAGGACGACCTTGACCGGTCGGAGGACGGCCATGCGCCGGGCGGCCCGGCGGTTCAGGTCGTCACGGATGGCCTTTTCGAGGACGGCGACATCGGTGAGCCCGTTGTATTTGGTGACGCCGATGTGATAGGCGAAATCACGAAGGGCCTCGGGCGAGACGCCGCGGCGGCGGAGGCCGGAGATCGTCGGCATGCGGGGATCATTCCAGCCCTTGACGATCTTCTCGTTCACGAGTTGGAGCAGCTTGCGCTTGCTCATCACCGTGTAGCCAAGGTTGAGCCGCGCAAACTCGTACTGGTGCGGGAGCGGACGGGCGAGTTCGAGACCTTCGAGGATCCAGTCGTAGAGGGGGCGATGCACCTCGAACTCCAGCGTGCAGATCGAGTGGGTCACGCCCTCGATGTAGTCGCTCAGGCAATGGGCGAAGTCGTACATCGGGTACACGCACCAGCGCTTGCCGGTCTGGTGATGCTCGGTATGCCGGATGCGATAGAGGATCGGGTCACGGAGCCAGACGTTGGGCGACGCCATGTCGATGCGGGCGCGCAGGGTGCGCTTGCCATCGGGGAACTCGCCGGCGCGCATGCGTCGGAAGAGGTCGAGGTTCTCGTCGACCGTCCGGTCGCGGAAGGGACTGTTGGTGCCGGGTCGGTCCGGCGCGCCGCGGTAACGCTCGGTTTCCTCCGGGGTCAGGTCGCAGACGTAGGCCTTGCCCTTGAGGATGAGGCGTTCGGCGAATTCGTAGATCTGGTCGAAGTAGGCGGACGCAAAGAACGGTTCGAGCCGCTGGTCTCCGGCCGCACCGGGCAGGACGGCGGAAAGGTGGTAGTCGACGCCATCGGCTACGGGGTTTGCTGCCGGGGTTGCCCCGACCGGCTTGAGGCCGATCGATTGGTCGGCCCACCCGCCGATCAGCCAGCGGACGTCCTCCTGGATTGAATCGACGTACTCCATGTCTTCCTTCGCCGGATTGGTGTCATCCATGCGGAGGTTGCACTGGCCGCCGTTCTCGTGGGCGATGCCGAAGTTGAGGCAGATGGACTTGGCATGGCCGATGTGCAGGTAGCCGTTGGGCTCCGGCGGGAACCGCGTGACGATCCGCTGGTGCTTCCCGGAGGCGAGGTCGGCCGAGACGATGTCCCGGATGAAATCAGTGGGTGCGGCCGGTGCGGCGGGAGTGACGGTATCGGACATATTCAAATTGAGCCGCTTTTCTAGGGATGGCTGGCCGGGTGGGCAACCCCGGAAACAGGTGGGATCGGGAGTTCCGAGTTTTCAGTTTCAAGGTTCAAGCCCGGTAGCTGTCGACGTCAGGAGGCGGACCACGCACCCGCCTCGTCACCTCGTCGCCTACCCAATTCCCAGTCGCCGGAATCCGGAGCCTGTAGGCCGGGTGCCCTCGCCCGGCTTGGCTTGTGAATCGCCGCGTGGGGGCACGCGGCCTACCGCACGAAACTTCCATCTTGAAACTTGGAACTCTGGAGCGACTCGTGAGGACGCTCGCCCCGCCGCGGGGGTCACTTGTCGTGGATGACGGTGATGTTCTTCGGGATCTCGACGCGGTCGAGGGCGATGGTGCCGCCTTTCCAGACGTGGAGTTCGAGGACGTAGCCCGGTTCCTGCGCGGCCTTGCGGCGTTCTTCGGGCGTACTGGATTTGTCCATCGAGAGGCGCGCGAGGTTGTGCCAGCCCTTGGGACAGGTATAGAGCTTCCAATCGCAGGGGCGACCCTCCTTGGCCCAGGGCGATTTGGCCTCGCCAACGCCTTCGTGGACGATCAGGCGCCTGGAGTCGGTGCCGCCCAGTTGGGAGTAGTCCTTCAGGAAGGCGGCGAATCGAGCCTCGGAACCGGCGAAGAAGTAGTAGTCCTCCGAGTTCACGAAGAATCCGTGGATGCGGTTGGTGGTGTTGACCAGCCTTTCGAGGCCGGCCGGCCAGTTGGCCTGGGCGGTGAGGGGCTTGTCGGAGGGATGATCGGCACCGAGGGCGCAGGCCTTCGGGGCGGTGATGAGGGAAAAGCCGAGCGCGAGGGCGAGGCACTGGACGGAAAGGAATTTCATACACAGGTACGACACGGCAGGGCGGAGATTCTTAGCCGTATCGATGCGTTTGAAGGCGGGGACAGGTTCACGCGGAGACGCGGAGACGCGGAGAAAGGCCAGTTGGAGGGCAAGCTGGTCAGTCACCGTTGGGTGACGGGTTGCCGGCGTTGGATGATAGTCGTGACCGGCCTCGCTCTCCGCGCTCTCCGCGGCTCCGCGTGAGAATTCTGCCGCATGGATACGGCTTGGAGCGAGGCGCATGCCGACATTGCCCCCATTCGAGGAAAGCATCGATTCGGCGACGCCCTCTTCGCCGTCGGGTAGGGCGACGGAGGGCAGCGAGGACGTTGCCGCCCCGCGGGGGGGGTGATGGACGCGCGGTCAGGGTTGAATGAGTCCGACCCGGTTGGTGAAGAGGGGTTGCTTGAGCAGGTCGTTGGTCGCGGGCGGAAGCTGGAAGGGACCTGGAAGCTGGAACGGTCGAAGCGCGGCTTCGATGCCCGGGGGAGAATGGCGTCGCCATTGGGCCCGATCGTCGGTCAGGGGAAACCGCTTGGTGACGGGGGACTCTGAAGTGGGGATCCAGCAGCGACGCTCCCTCGGATTGGAGAGGCCCGGTTCGATGACGAGGAAGAAGTCGCCGGCAGCCGTGCTACCCCGATACCAGACCTCGGTGATGATCGAGAGGTGCTGGTCACGCAGCCAGATTGCTTGCAGCTCGCCGGCGGTGACGCGTCGGTCGGCGGGGCGATGGGAAACGCAGCCGAGGCAGGCCAAGGCGAGGAGCACCACCAGTCGGGCCAGGCTGCCAAGGCGATTGGGAAGTGAGTGGGGCATGGTCGGGGCGTCTCGACGGACCCGAGCAGGATACGGCTCGATGGCGATCACATCTGTCCCTCGTACCAGACGCGGACGACCTGATACCAATGGCTCCCGATTTCCCCACTGGTCCGGATTCCTATGCTGGAGGCCTCCTCGGCGGACTTGATGTTGGGGAGCACGACGGTCTCGACGTTGATCACCCGGACGCCGGCGCCCCGGATCCACTGACCGGCCCGGGAGACGGTTGCTGGGAGCGCCTCGTGTTCGGTGGAGAAGAAGCCGCTCTTGAGGACGGTCGGGAAGAAATCCTTGTAGGCAATGGACATGGTTTCGGTGGGGTGGGGTTGACGGGCGAATCCTCCGACGAGGTGGGGCGCAGGTCAAATCGAAGGTGGGGCGCGAAGGTGGGGCGCATGCTGGCACTGCCCCCGCGTCAAAACGGGGCAGCAACGTCCTCGTTGCCCTCCCATGCCCTCTCCCATGGCGACGAGGACGTCGCCACTCCGTCCCTGTCTTCAAACAGGGGTGGTATCAAGGTGCACCTCAGTTCGGGCTGCCCGGAGCGGCGCGGGAGTGGCGGGCCTGTCGCGGCGGAAGACTCGCGGGTTGGTTGGCGGTCGGTTGCGGCCTGGACGGACTGGATTGCTGGGAGAGGAAGGGCGGGAGGTCCCGTCGGCCTGGGCGGCGGTAGTCCGATGTCAGGGCAGCGAGGATACTGTCGGTCGCATCGGGATGCCGGGCGAGCAGGTGCTGGCCGAGGAGTTCGTACTGGCGTGGCAGGGCGATTCCGGAGGTTCGGACGCCCAGTTGGTGGAGTGCGTCCGAGAATTGGAGGAATGACAGGAATGGGGACGGTTCGGGCGGGTCGGCTGGAGCGGTGGGGTCCCGGTGCCACAGCAGAGGCAGGGAGGCGGTGAAGTTGCCGCTATTGCCGAAGATGTCCCAGAACGCCGCGAATCGACGTATCCGGGCCAGTTCGGCGAAGTCCATGAGCCGGGTTCGGAGGACCTCGTACGGCGGAGTCGGGCTGTAGATCATCGCCCACTCGGCATCGTGTCGGATGATGGGCGTCCCGCGGAGTCGCTTGAGGATGCCGACCTGGATCTCCTGTGGGCCCAGCCCGAGCAGTCGATCGAAACCCCGGCCGAAGCTTGCGAGGTCTTCGCCGGGCAGGCCGGCGATGAGGTCGGCGTGGACATGGACGCCGCTGCTGGATCGGAGCCAGCGGAGGTTGTCCTCCATGCGGGTGTGGTCCTGTCGACGGGAGATCAGCTTCTCGACGTCGGGATTCAGCGACTGGATGCCGACTTCGAACTGGAGCGCACCGGGAGGGAATTGGGCGATGAGTTCGCGCAGGGGATCGGGCAGGCGGTCGGGGACCATCTCGAAGTGGACGAAGAGACCCTCGGTCCAGCGCTCGAGGAAGAACTGGAGGATGCGGCGGGAGACGACCGGGTGGAGGTTGAACGTGCGGTCAACGAACTTGAACTGACGGACCCCGCGATCGAGGAGCGCCTGCATGGCGGCGAGGAAGCGGTCGAGCGGGAACTGGCGGACGGGGATGTCGAGCGAGGACAGGCAGAACTCGCAGGTGAAGGGGCAACCGCGGGACGCCTCGACGTAGATGACCCGGTGGGCGCAGTCGCGTTCGTCGTAGAGGTGGTACGGGAGTTGGAGTTGGACGGGATCGGGGATCGGCGCGTGCAGGATGTGTGCGGGCCTGGTGCCGGCGATGAGCTGGCGGCAGAGATCGGCGAACGCGAGGTCGGCCTCGCCGGTGATGACGTGGTGGGCGAGGGCCGTGATCTCCTGCTGGTCGGTCTCGTGACTGACCTCGGGTCCGCCGAGGACGATGATGAGGTCGGGATCCAGACGTCGCAGGATCGAGATCAACTCGGTGGTGGGGCGGACGTTCCAGATGTAGACGCCGAGTCCGAGGATCGTGGGGCGACGCGCGAGGATCTCCTCGGCGATGTCGACCGGGCGTTGGTTGATGTCGAACTCTCGGATGGAGGCGAGAGGTTGGAGATCTCCGAGGTTGGCCAGGAGATAGCGCAGCCCAAACGCCGCGTGTGGAAACTTGGCGTTGAGGGTGGACAGAAGGATCCGCGGTTCGGAACCCCTGTTTGCCGGGACGATGCTGGACGATGTCGCGTCGATGGCGTCGATCTAAGCGTGGGAAGGGAGCGGGTTGGAAGCCACATTCAAGGCAGTTGATAGAGGCCGAACCAGCGCTGGCTGCTGGAATTGGAGGCTTGGATCGAGAGACGCAGGCGGGAGTCGGCAGGGATCCGGGCGCGGTCGACCTCCAGCTCGAGGATGCCATTGCTGTCCTCGTCGTTGCGCTCCTCGACGCGGTAGCGCAGGACGGCGGATCGGTCGGTCGAAGTCCATTCTGCATCATCGAGAGAGACGTCGAAGTCGAGGAGTGGTTGGCTGGCGAGGTGGAGCGTGAAATGTCCGGTGGGTTGGGAGTGGAGTCCCATGGCCGCGGCCCAGCGCAGGGTGAGGCGACCGGTGCCCGGGGTTGCGCGGGTCTCCCACGAAAGGCGGTCCTGGCCGATGTTCTGTCGGCAGAAATGGAGGGGAAACCGGCCGAGCCAAGACGGATATGGCAAGGGCGGATTCGAACTGCGGAAGGCTTCGGGTTGTGCCGGACCGGAGGCGCGCCACTGGGCGAGGGCGGCCTGCTGGGCGGCGGGTTCAGCGCCACCGAATGCTCCCGGGGTCCTTCGGATCCAGGCGAGCAGATCGGCGATGTCCTGCGCTTGGAGCGCTTCCTCGAGTCCTTCCGGCATGAGTGAACGGGGCGAGGCATCGAGCCGGGAAACCTCGGATCGCTGGACTCGGACGCGGACGCCGCCGGGTTGGACAAGGGTGAAGGTGCTGGTGGATTCGTCGATGACGATGCCGGTGAGTTCGCGTCCGTCGGTGGCCGTGAGTTGGTACGCGGTGGCGCGGGCGTCGACCGCGGCGTTGGGATCGAGGACGGCCGCGAGGAAATCGGCGGAGGACTTCCCGCGGTAGACGCTGATGTCGGGACCGACGGCGTGGCCGTGTCCGCGGAGGGAGTGGCAGGAAGCGCACAGTCGGTCGAAGGTAGCCCCGCCGCGGGAGGCGTCACCGGCCAGCGTGAGGGCGGGCTGGAAACGTCGGAGGACTTCGGCGCGACTGGAGGGGGCAACCGGGAAAAGAGCGTTGGCGTCGGAGGCCAGGGCGGCATCCGGGTGACGTCGGAGTTGATCCCGCTGCACGGCGCTGAGATCGGCGGCGGCGATGCGTTGGGCGCGAACGGCCGCGAGGAGGGAGCGTGTGGACGCGGGGCGGGCGAGGAGCAGGGCGATACGTTCGGCGCGCCGGAACGGGGGCAGGGTGGACCAGTTGGCGAGGAGTTGGTCGGTGAGTCCGGGTGAGACGATCCGGGAGAGATGGGTGGCGAGGGATTGGCGTAGGGTTTCCGGGAGTTCGTCATCGAGGAGTCTGACGAGCGCAGAGCTTGCAGCCGGGTTTGAAGTCGCTTCCTGGGCGAGGATGAGCAGGGCGGCGGACCGTTCAGCGAGGCTGTTGGTGGAACCGGCGGCAATGGCTGGGGCCTGGGGTGCCAGATCGGCTTGCCAGGACTTCAAGCGGGATTGTGCGGACGGATCCAGCGCGGCTTCGAGCGCCGGATGGTTCTGGATCCGGGCGATCCAGGCGAGGGCGGCTCCCCGGGTTGCGGCGGGTGCGTGCGCGATCAGCAACGATGCGGCGGACCTGGACAGACGCGGGGTGAGGCGATCCAGGAATGGGGCGAGCGAGGTCTCGTTCCGGGCAAACGTTTCGGGGCTGCCGGCGAGTTGTCGGACGAAATCATCCGGATGCGCGGTGGCAGCGCATTCGACCACGGCCGACAGCCAAGGGTCCGTGGGGTGGTTGAGAAGGAGGAACGCAAGGAGATGGAGCGCGTTGGAGTCGTGACGCTCGAGGGCACAGGCCAAGTGGAAGCGGAGCGCCGGATCGGCGGAGAGCGCCGGGAGTCGCTTGTTGAGGAGAGCGAGGGACGCCGGCGTGGGCGGAATCCGGCCGAGGGCAAAGCGGACGACCCTCGGGTCCGGTGAATCGAGGAGTTGTTCGAGGTCCCCTGGGCGGGTGGTGCCGAGTTCCTGGAGGAGGGCGAAGGTCTGGACCTGCACTTGCGGAAGGTCGGAATCACGGAAGACGTGCTGTAGTCGCGTGCCGAGGGCGTGGAGGGAGTCGCGATCGTGGGCCGGGAGTTCACGATGGAACCGGCGGTGCGCCATGTCACGCAGGACGCCGTTGGGCGAGGCGAGGGAGCCTGCGAGTTCCGCGGCTTTGAGTGACGCAATCCCGGGCAGAGGACGCAGGAGTTCGTTGCGTCGGCGGACCCGGTAGATCCGTCCGCGATCGGCACCGGCGCGAGGATCGAGGTTCCGGAGCCGTTCGGCGGGGATCCAGCGGGAGTGCTCGATGACGAAGCGGTACATGTCGACGACCCAGAGCGCGCCATCCGGGCCGGTGCGGACTTCGACAGGGCGGAACCAGTTGTCGGAGCTGGTGAGGAAGTCGGAGCGGGATTCGTTGGTGGCGCGGCGGGCGGCATGGCCGAGGCCGTCTGGCGTGAGGGTGGCGCGGCGGATGAGGTTGTGGACGGGTTCGCAGACGAAGGCGTTTCCCTGATAGGCAGCGCCGAGATGGGAGTCGCGGTAGATCTCGGGCGAGCAGGCGCTGGTGAGCTGGTTGGCGGTGTGCGGGTCGTTGAAGCGCTCGAGCGTGACGCTGGTCGGGAAGACTCGGTTGTCGTCGCGGTTGGATGGGATGCGGGCCGTGGGGGGCTCGACGCCGCGGGCGGCAACGGCGGGTGGGAGCGGGTAGCTCCAGAGAAGGCTGCCATTGTCGTTGCCGAACCATTCGCCGAAGTCGTCGCGGACGCGGCCCTGCTGGCTGACGCCGGGGAGGGCTTCGAACTCGCCGCCTGGAAGTCGGAACCGGAAATCGCGTCCCGTGGCGGCGACTTCGCGTCCCGACGCCGGGTGCCGGATCTTCCCCCCGAACAGGCCTCCGGAGCCATGGATCCATCCGTCAAGGCCCCAGCGGAGTCCGTTGACGCGAGCCTGGAAGTTGTGGGTGGCAAAGCCGGTGAAGAGGACCTCGCGCCTCGATCCGTCCGCCTGGATGAGGAGGATGTCCGGTGCGGCGCAGACGAGAATCTGGTTTCCCCAGACCATGAGGCCGGTGGGGAAGGGCAAGCCGGAGGCAATGACGGCGGCTTGGTCGAAGCGGCCGTCACGGTCGGTGTCGGTGAGGACCTTCAGGCGTCCGCCAGGTTCGAGACCGCCTTTGAGGCCTGCCGGGTAGTCGGCCATCTCGCAGACCCAGAGACGGCCGTCGTCGCCGAAGTCGATGGCAACCGGTGACTGGACAAGGTCGTCGCCCGCGACGAGGTCGATGGCGAGGTCCTGGGGGAGCGTGAAGGATTCGAGCGCCCGCCGCGCCTCGCGGGGTGGGGTCATCTCGCCCTGCTTCGGCGGCGGAAGGAAGGCGGGTTCGAGATGGGAGCGGACCGATCCGATGATCCGGTCCTCGATGACGGGGTCGAGTTGCTGGGGGCGGTCGTAGTACCAGAGGGAGGATTCGGCCTCGTATCCGCCTTCGCGGAGGATGCGGCGGGAGGGAATGTAGCAGGGGACGTCGTTGGCATAGCCATTGACCCAGAGGCGGGCGGGGTCGAGTTCGGACTTGAGGCGGAGGGCGTAGTCGACGACGACCTCGCCGCCCAGGAACACCATGGCGAGGTTGGTCCCGAATCGGAAGGTCTGGACCGGGTAGGGAAGCGTGGGCGGCGGCGGCTGGCCGGCGTCGATCCGTGCGATCCAGCGGCGGGCATGATGCCCGACGATGCCGGAGGTCTTCGCGCGTTGTTCCCATTGCTCGCGGGTGAAGTGGGGTTGGAATGGAAGTTCCAGGATCTCCTGTCGGGCGGTGGGCGGGGCGGTCAGCTCGGCGAGTGGGAGTTCGAGGAGACGGCGGGCCTCGGCGGCAAGGGATCGGCCGTGTTGCTCGACGAGGGGGATGGTTCCGCGCGGGTCGGGGTTGGAGTCGGCGCCGCATCCGATGGCGACCATGGCGGTGGTGCCGGGGAAAGATGACTCGAGGTCGAGCGTGGCCACGCCTGCCCAGTCGCCGTGCGAGGCGTTGAAATCGCCGCTGAGGGTGGTGCAGTGGCAGGCGTAGTTGACGAACACGCCGCGCAGGTGGCCGCCGGGGTCGGTGACGCGGAGCAGGGGTAACGAGTGATCAACGGGGCCACCGGGGGTACGACGGTTCCGGGCGAATCCGACGCGGCCCTGGCCCCAGGCGAGGCGCGCGGGCCTCCGATCGGCGAGCGCCTGAAGGATGGCCTGTTCGACCCGACCGGAGAAGTAGCGGGTATAGGTGTCGATCTGGGCTTGGTCCTCCGGGGTGATGTCCCGGGCGAAGATGTTGGGAGCTGCGCCCGACAGGCAGGGAGCGCTGTGGGTGTGCGTGACGGTCAGGGCGATTCGGTTGGTTTCGATGCCGGTACGGCTGGCAACGCGGGCCCGGATCGCGGCGGTGAGGGCTCCGGGGAGGATGCAGTTGTCGATGGTGACGATGACGATGGCGTCAGGCCCGGTGCCGAGGGCGAGGGCTCGGGCATGGAGACGCTGGGCGATGTTGGTCGGTGCGGGCGAGTCTGCGCGTGCAGCATAGCCCATCAGTCGGACGGCATTGGTCGGGGAGATGTCCACGCGGGCCATGCCGGCCGGTATCAGGGGAACGGCGTTCTGGGCCTGGAGGGATCGAAAGGGTGACAGGAAGACCAGCGTCGGAAGAAGACCGAGGAGGAGGCGGGTCAGGCCGTTCGACGCGCAACGCAGGATTCCCCGGAGTGACATGGGGGAAGAGTCCTCCTTCTGCGCGACGGGTTCAAGGGGGGGAGATGGGGTGTGACTTCAGACAGGAGCCTGGCGCGGAGGCTGGGCGGCTCGTGAGGACACTCGCCCCACCATGGGAACGAGGTGAGGGCATCGAGTACGAGTACCGCCCTTCGGGCTGCGTACGAGTCCGAGTACGAGGGGGCCGTGGAGGCGGCGGGATGGCTCGACGGAGTCTCGCTCCACCAGAGTCGGGTGCAGTGCCAAGATGGGCCGCGCAACACCGTGAGATGGAATTCCCCCTTTCGCCGTGGGCGTTCCTGTGACAAGTGTCCGCCGACTATGCGGCATCTGATCGGGATCGACCTCGGAGGAACGGCCATCAAGGCGGCGGTGGTGACGGAGGACGGAAGGCTTCTGGATGAAGCAAACCAGCCCTTCGTGGACCGCGACATGGAGTGGGCGCGGGCCGTCCGTGACCTGATTGCGCTGTTCGAGAAGCGGCATGGGGCGGCGAGTGGCGTGGGCGTTTCCGCACCGGGGTTGGCGGCCCGGACCGGGCGGTGCATCTCCCATCTGCCGGGTCGGCTGCACGGTCTGGAGGGGTTGGACTGGACCGAGTACCTCGGTCGGAAGGAACAGGTGCCGGTCCTGAACGACGCGCATGCGGCATTGCTGGGTGAGGCGTGGCTGGGCGCGGCGCGGGGAATGGAAGACGTGGCGATGCTGACGCTGGGCACCGGCGTGGGCGGGGCGGCGATCGTGGATCATCGGCTGCTGAAGGGGCACATCGGCCGCGCCGGACACCTCGGGCATATCTCCGTGGATTTTGAAGGGCCGCTCGATGACGTGAACACGCCGGGTTCGATCGAGCTGGAGATCGGGCACAAGACGGTGGCGGCGCGGAGTGGAGGGCGGTTCCGGTCGACGCGCGAGTTGGTGGAAGCCCACCTCGCCGGGGATGCCGAGGCGACGAGGCTGTGGGAACGGTCGGTGAAGGCGCTGGCGGCGTGCGTGACGTCGATCGTGAACGTCCTGGATCCCGAGGCGGTGATCATCGGCGGGGGGGCGGCGAAGGCGGGCCCGGCGCTGTTCGAACCGCTGGCGGCTCACCTGGATCGCTTTGAGTGGCGGCCGGGCGGGGCGAAGGTGCGGATCATCCCGCCGCAGCTGGGAGACATCGCCGGGGCCTATGGTTCGGCCTGGAATGCACTGACCGGCGGTGCTGCCTGCGCAGTGTGAGCCGGTCATGGGAGGTCCCAAGATTCAAGTTTCAAGGCCGGCCCCCGCTTCAGACTTGAATCTGAAAACTTCGAACTCCGGAACGGCTCGGCGGAGTCTCGCCCCACCCGTTACTACCGGAACAACTTCGGGGTGAACTCGACGAGGTAGTTGCGCCAGACGGGCCAGGAATGGTCGCCCTCGGTCTCGACGTATTGGTGGCGGATTCCCTTGGAGTCGAGCAGGGCGTGGAACGTGCGGTTGTTCTGGAAGAGGAAGTCCTTGTTGCCGCAGGCGACCCAGAACAGGCGCAGGTCGCGGTTCACGGCGGCAGGTTGGTCCAGGCCGGCGCTGACGCTGTTGGTGGGCGGGGGCGCGGAACTGAAGGCGCCGATCCAGTTGAATTGGTTGTGCAGGTTGAGGGCTACGGTGAGGGCGTGGTGGCCGCCCATGGATAGACCGGCAAAGGCGCGGCCAGTGGGTTTGGTGACGACCTTGTAAGAAGATTCGACCAGCGGGATGATGTCCTGGACGAGTTCGTTGCCGAGGGCAGCCGAGTTGGACGGGGCGTACTCGGCGAAGCCGGTCGCGCCCGGGGCGATCGCGTGGCCGTCGGGCATGACGACGATCATGGGCTTGGCCTTCTTGGAAGCGATGAGGGAATCGAGGATCCAATGGGCCTTCCCATGGACGGTCCACGAGGCTTCGTTGTCGGAGTATCCGTGGGAGAGGTAGAGCACGGGGAGGCGGCCGGCCTTGGCGACGTTGGGCGGGGTGTAGACGACGATCCGGCGCCAACCGTTGAGGGCCTTCGAGTGATAGACGTGTTCGTGGAGCGTGCCGTGTGGGATGTCCTGGAGGTCCCAGGGGGCGGGCGGATTGGACGGGATGTGGAGGATGCTGGTGTTGGGCCAGCGCTGGGGCTTGACCGCCGGGTTCTGCGGGTCGATCACGGCCAGGCCGTCCACCATGAAGCGGTATTCGTGAACGCCCGGTTTGGCATTGGCAGCTGTTCCAGACCAGACGCCCTGGTCGTCCTTGGTAAGTACCACATCCGGACCAAACTGGCCGGAGACCTTGACCTCGGTGGCCTTGGGGGCACGGATGCGGAAGGTGACGCCCCCGTCGGACCGGAGTTCCGGCGAGACCAGCGGGCCCGTGGCACGGGGGCGTGCAGGTGGCGGCGTGGGGGGCTTGGCGTCCTGGGCGGATGTGGGATGAAGGACGAGGCAGGCGGTCGCGAGGGACGCGAGCGCGGCAAATCGTGTGGTGCGCTTCATGGGAAGGCCCGGAGGATGCCCGGGCCGGGGGCGGGTTGCAATGGGGGTATGGGCCAGCGGCGGTGGGGCGACGTCTGGACATTGGTTCCGATCGGGAACGGGGCGGCGACGTCCTCGTCGCCTTGAGAAGGGGCATGGGAGGGCAACGGGGACGTTGCCGCCCCGAGTGGGCTGGGGGCAGCTTCCAACCGCGACGCAGCGACGCGGCGGGCGGGTGAACTCAGCGTTGGTGCCGGGGGTGGGGGTGGGTTAGGATGGTGGGCAGATGCGGTTGCTGGACCGATACCTGCTCCGGGAGTTGTTGGTGCCGCTGGGGTTTTGCCTCGGCGGTTTCTTCATCTTCTGGCTTTCGTTCGACCTGCTTGGGCAGTTGTCGGGGTTTCAGGCGCGGGGATTGGGGGCGGGGGCGATTGCGCGGTACTACTGGTATGGATTGCCGGAGTTGCTCGCGACAGTGCTGCCGGTGGGGTTGCTGCTGGCGCTGCTGTACGCGCTGACGAACCACACACGGAACAACGAGATCACCGCGATCCGGGCAGCGGGGATCAGCCTGTGGCGGATCTGCGTGCCGTATCTGGCGTTGGGCCTTGTCTGTGCGGTGGGGTTGCACCTGCTGAACGAGCATGTGGCACCGGAGTTCCGGGAAGCGCAGGAGGCCTTGCTCAACGGGGTTGCCGGGACGGACAAGGTGAATCCTTGGAAGGAACGCATCGACATCGAGAATGCGACCGAACGTCGGGTCTGGAACGTCGGCGCCTTCCATGTCGGGACCGGCGAGATGAAGTCGCCGCGGGTGCGGTTGCCGCTGGCATCGGGGGCTTACCGGGTGCTGACGGCGCGGACGCTGACATGGACCAATGGGAGCTGGCTGGCCAACGGCACGACGGAATCGATCCATCGTTCCGGGGAGGACCCGAAGCCCACGCAGTCGCCGATGGTGAGCCGGGACTTTCCGCCCGCACCGGGGACACTCGCGCAGGTGTCCAAATGGGAGGGCTCAGACCTGGTCGTGATGGTGCCGATGCTGACGACGGTGACGAATGCCGGCGTGCGGACGAACGTGATGGTGCCGGAACCCGTGACATGGAGGACGAATCTGTCGGGGACTGGACCCGGGGGCGTCCAGTGGCGCGCGGGCACACTGGACCCGCGGCGGGGCCAGTTGCGGGACGTGCGGGTGGAGATGCCGGCAGACCGGATGGCCTGGCGGTTGTTGATCGGTGAGACCGGCAATTGGGATGGCGAGGGCTGGAGGTTCGGTCGCGTGGCCGAGTACCTGTTCCGTGGGGCGAACGACGGCGATCCGCTGCTGGTGCAGCACGAGGAGTTGCTGGTTCGCGAGCTGTCTGAATCACCGGACGTGGTCCGGGCGGAGATCCGCGTGAATTCGCTGCGGAGGGGGAAGGCGATGAAGCGGCCGGAACTGACCCTGGCGGAGATCCGCGATTACCGACGCCTGCATCCGGTGGTCCGGCCGGAGTTGCGCGCGACGCTGGAGACCCAGTGGCACGCCCGGATGGCGGCGCCGTGGACGTGCCTGGTCGTGGTCGTGATCGCGGTGCCGTTCAGCGTCGCCCCGGGGCGGCGGAACCTTTTCTACGGGGTGGCGGGGAGCATCGGGATCGCTTTCGCGTATTTCGTGCTGCAGAAGTTCGGGTTTGCGCTGGGGCAGAGCGGACAGGTGCCGGGTTGGGCTGGGGCGTGGCTTCCGAACGCAGTCTTCTCCGTGGTGGGAATCGTCCTGACGAGTCGCGTGCCATGATCGAACCGAGCGCCGAGATCCGTGAGTTGAAGGAACGCCTGCACCGGGCCGAGACGTTGGCGCGGGTGAGCCGCGTGATCCACTCGACGCTGGAGCCGCGCGAGGCGCTGCAGCGGATCCTGGGCGAGGCGGTCCGCCTGGTGAAGGCGTCCTCGGGGTCGGTCTGCCTGGTGAATCCAACCAGTGGTTTCCTGGAGATCGAGGCGGCGGAGGGATTGCCAGTCGAGGCGCGGACGTTGCGGTTGCGGGTGGGGGAAGGCATCACGGGTTGGGTCGCGCGGACAGGGCGGGCCGCGCGTGTGGGCGATGTGGTGGCCGATCGGCGCTACATCCACCTGAAGGGCGGCGTGGCGTCGGAGATGGCGATTCCGCTGCGGGTGAGCGGTGAAGTGCGCGGCGTGTTGAACGTGGATTCGGACCGCAAGGAGGCCTTCTCAGCGGACGACCAGGAATTGCTGGAGGAGTTGGCGAACCTGGCGGCGCAGTCGATCCAGAATTCCTGGGTGTTTGAATCGGCAAGGCAACGGGCGCGGTTGCTGGAGTCGCTGGTGCGGGTGAGCCAGCGGATCAATTCGACGGTGAGCCTGGACGAGGCCTTGCAGGTGGTGACCCGGGAGGCGCAGGCCTTGATCGGGGCGAAGATGTGTTCGCTGATGATGGTGGACGAGACCGGCGAATGGCTCGACCTGAGGGCATCGCACGGAGCGGGCGAACGGTACCGGACGAAGCCCCGGTTGACGGTGTCCGACAGCCTGCTGGGGATCGTGGTGCGGCGGAGGAAGCCGATGCAGGTGGAGAACGTGCAGGTCAGCGGCCGGTACAACAACGTGGCGATCGCGCGGGAGGAGGGGTTGGTTTCATTGCTGGCGGTGCCGTTGCAGTTCGAGCATCGGGCGATCGGGGCGTTGGCGGTGTACACGGGGGAGCCGCACCTCTTCGCGGACGAGGAGGTGCGCACGTTGTCGGCCTACGCGGAGTTGTCCGCATTGGCGCTGGAGAAGACGCGGTTGTACGACCGACTGGTGTCGACGGAGGAGGAGTTGCGGCAGTCCGAGCGGCTGAGCGCCTTGGGCCTGTTGGCGGCAGAGGTGGCGCACGAGATCCGGAATCCCCTGACGGTGATGAAGATGCTCCATCACTCGTTGAACCTTCATTTCCCGGCCGGGGATCCGCGCGGAACGGACGTCCGGATCATGGGTGAGAAGATGGATCACCTGAACCGGATCGTGGACCGGATCCTGGATTTTGCGCGCACGGCGGAGCCGGCGTTGACGGAGGTCGACGTGAGCGGGTTGTTGAACGACCTGGGCTTCCTGATGCGAGCCAAGCTCAAGCATGCGGGCGTGCGGTTGAGCCTGCGGTTGGAGCCCGGGATGCCTCGCCTCACCGGGGATGCCACCCAGTTGGAGCAGGCGTTCCTCAACCTCTCGCTGAACGCCGTGGATGCGATGCCCTCGGGGGGCGAGTTGATGATCCGCGCCCGGAGCCTGCGGGCAGCGGGCGGTGGTGCGCCGGACCGTCTCGTCGTGCGATTCCGGGACACCGGCGAGGGCATGTCGGCGGAGCAGCAATCGAGGTTGTTCACGTCGCTGCTGAGTTCGACAAAGCCGCAGGGGAACGGACTGGGTTTGGCGATCGTGAAGCGCGTGGTGGAGGCGCATCGCGGGGAGATCCGCGTGTGGTCGGTCCGGGGGCGCGGGACGGCGTTCACCCTGGTCCTGCCGCTCTGACTTCGAGGCGGATTAGACGGGGCGGTTCCGGGCGCTATGATGAGCGCACCCAAACATGGAACGTCCCTTTGTTGGCCCGGTCCTGGCCCTGATGCTGGGCATGGTCTTGTCGCGTGAACTGGCGCTTCCGCCGATGGCGGGGCTGGCGTTGGGTTTGGTGGGCTTGGCCCTGGGCTGCTGGCGTCGGGGCGATCCCGTCCTCCGGTTGAAGCTGGCCTGCGTGCTCGTCGGCATGGCGCATCAGTCGGTCAGGATGGATCCGGGTGGGCCGCGGGGCGTGGCCGAGGTGATGCCCGCGGAACCGACGCTGGGATGGGTGCGGGGTAAGGTCGTGGATCCGGGATCGATCCGGACGACCGCTCCGTCGGGGAGGCCTTCCCGGACCCTGGAGCTGGATCTTGATTCCTGGCGCCCCCGGGGCCGTGAGTGGAAGGCCGCCGAAGGTCGGGTCCGGATCCGGTTCCGGGATTCGACGGGGATTGAGCCGGCGTTCGGGCAAGCGGTGCAGGTATTCGGCATTTTTCGGGAGCCGGCGCCTCCGGAACTTCCTGGCGCGTTCGACTTCGGCCGGCACCTGGCGGTGAAGGGGATTGTCCGCGTTGGGCAGAGCGAGGATCGGGGCGACTGGCATCCGCTGGGGGCAACACCATCGCAGCGGTGGTCCGAGGGGTTCCTGGGGTGGGCGCATCGGGTGTTGTCGCGAGGGGTCCCGGACGATGCGGGGGCGAGGCTGGTACGTTCGATGGTGCTGGGGTGGAGGGAGGGATTGGACGACGAGTGGCGCGAGGTGTTCCTCGAGTCGGGGACGTTGCACGTCTTCGCGATCAGCGGATTGCACATCGCGCTGGTCTCTGCGGTGCTCGTGCAGGTGCTGCGGTTGCTGCGGGTGGACCGGGGTTGGTGCGCCTGGATGGTGGTGCCGCTGACCTGGGCGTACGTGGCGGCGACGGGCTGGCAGGCTTCGGCGGTGCGGGCCGGGGTGATGTCGACCGTGGTGGTGATGGGTTGGGCGCTGCGGAGGCCATCGGATCTCCTGAACTCCCTGGCGGCCTCGGCGTGGATCATCCTGTGGGCGGACCCATCGCAACTGTTCCAGGCGGGGTTCCAACTGTCGTTCGGGGTGGTGGCGGGGATGGTCGTGTGGGTGAGTCCGCTGGAGACGGTCCTGGAGCGGTGGGTCGAAGGCGATGGAGCGGTGCCAGAGGTGCTGAGGACCCGGCTGTGGCGCTGGGCACGGGCGGTCGGTCGGTGGCTGGCGGTGAACCTGGCCACCTCGCTGGCCGCCTGGGTCACGGCGTTGCCGCTGGGCATCCACTATTTCCAGTTGGTGAGCGTGTCGGGTTTGGTGGCGAACCTGGCAGTCGTGCCATTGAGCGGGATCTGCCTGGTGGCGGGATTGGCTTCGGTGGCGGTGGCACCGGTGTCGGACGAGGCCTCGGCGTGGATGAACCAGTCGGCGTGGTTCTGGATGCGGTGGATGATGCAGGCCGGTGAGTGGGCGGCGGCGGTTCCGGGTGGCGACTGGCGCGTGGCGAGGCCGCCCTGGCCGTGGTGGCTGGCGTACGGTTGGGCGTGGTTCTGGGTGTTGCCACGATGGGTTCGGCGGGGAAGGTTTCCCTGGAGGTGGGCGTGGCCGTTGCCGGGGTTGGTCGTGGCCGCGGCAACCGTGATGGCAAACCACTCGGCACAGGTCCGCGTGACCTGCCTGCCTTACGGGGCGGGTGTGTTGGTCGAGGAAGGCTGGGGCCGGGAAACGGTGTTGGATGTCGGATCTACGTTCGTGGGGCAACGGGTATTGCCGGAATGGCTGGCGACCCGGGGAATCAACCGGTTGGACGACGCCATTGCCTGTGCCGCTGAGACACGATTCGCGGGCGGTTGGCCGGGTTTGCTGGAGGCCATGCCGGTCGGTGCCTGGTGGGCCGTCCAGGGGGGGCGGGCCGGTGGCGCGCTGAAGAAGGCCCATGATGCCGCGCACGCCCGGGGAGTTCCGGTGCGGCGCCTGGTAGCTGGGCGAACGATCGGATCGTGGGACGTGCTGTGGCCACCGGCGGGCGAGGCGGGGATCCGATCGGACGACCGATGCCTCGTCTTGCACGGAACATTGGGGGGCGTTCGCTGCTGCGTGATCCCGAGCCTGAACCCGGATGCGCAGCGCAGGTTGGTGGCTCGTTGGGGCGATCGATTGCGCTCCGAGGTACTGATCGCCGGAATGCCCAGCCGGGGGGAACCGCTGATCGACGAGCTGTTGTCCGTCGTCCGACCGTCCAAGGTCGTACTGTTGGTTGGCGAACGACCCGCCAACCTCCGTCTGCCGAGAGTGGCTCGCCTGCGGATCCGGCGCGCGGTGGCACCGGGGGCTGTTTGGGTGACGGACCAAGCGGGGGCGGTTACGCTCCGGATGCGGGACTCCAGATGCTCGGTCGAAACGAGGCTTTGACCCTGGGCGGGGCGGAGGTGTAGGCAAGGTGCATGTCAGGCATGGGAGGAGGCGCGGGGCGGAATGCGCGGATCGTCACGGCGTTGGTCGTGACGATCGGAGTGGGCGCAGGGTTCTTCGCGCTGAAGGCGGCGGGTCTGTTCAGCCAGATTGGGCCGACGCCGACGCGTCTGTTGATCGGGGCAGACCTGTTTGTGGTGGGGTTGATGTGGTATCGGGTGGTCGCGCGGTGAAAGTAGGGATTGCCGGTGGGAAGGTTGGGCCGTTACGGTTTGGGGGTTCCCCGCGGCTAACCGCAGATCTGGTCTGAATCGACGCGCCGGAGTGTGCGTCGGACGGCCCAGTCAAAAAACAGACGAACGTACGCGTATGAATTCCCTTCCCTCGGGCTCGCCGATCACGCGGCGCAGCTTCCTCTCCTCCTCTGGCGTCACGATTGGTGCCGTGGCAGCCGGCACGCTGGCCGTTGACCGGTTGGCGTTCGCGCAGGCCAGCGACACGCTCAAGGTCGCTCTGATCGGTTGCGGTGGCCGTGGATCCGGCGCTGCGAACCAGGCCCTGAATGTCCCGGGCACGAAGCTCGTGGCCATGGCGGACGCCTTCAAGGACCGCCTCGAAGGCTCGCTCAACAACCTGAAGAAGGAGCACGGCGCCAAGGTGGATGTGCCGGCGGATCGCCAGTTCGTCGGCCTCGATGGGTTCAAGCAGGCGATCGCCCTCGCCGACGTCGTGATCCTGGCGACGCCTCCGGGCTTCCGTCCTTTCCATTTCGAGGAGGCCGTCAAGCAGGGCAAGCACGTGTTCATGGAGAAGCCGGTGGCGACGGACGCTCCGGGCGTGCGTCGGGTGCTGGCGGCGGCCGCCGAGGCCAAGGCCAAGAACCTGAAGGTGGGCGTCGGACTGCAGCGGCATCACCAGCCGGGCTACCTGGAGACGCTGAAGCGAATCCATGACGGCGCGATCGGTGACATCACGTCGCTGCGCGTTTACTGGAACGACGGCGGCGTGTGGGTGAACCCGCGCAAGCCCGGCCAGAGCGAAATCGATTTCCAGCTGCGCAACTGGTACTACTTCAACTGGCTCTGCGGTGATCACATCGTCGAGCAGCACATCCACAACCTCGACGTCGGCTGCTGGATCAAGAATGCCTACCCGGTGCGCGCGCACGGCATGGGCGGCCGGCAGGTCCGCACGGCGAAGGAGTACGGCGAGATCTTCGACCATCACGCCGTGGAGTACGAATTCGCGGATGGTACGCGCATGTACAGCCAGTGCCGCCACATCCGCGGCGCCTGGGCTTCCGTTTCCGAGCATTGCGTCGGAACCAAGGGCGATGCCGATGTCAGCGGGCACGTCATCCGGGCCAAGGGTGCGGACGCCTGGCGCTTCCGTGGGACCAAGGCGGTCGATCCCTACCAGCAGGAGCATTTCGACCTGTTCGACGCCATCCGCAGCAACACGGAGTATAACGAGGCGTTCAACGGTGCGAAGTCGTCCCTGACGGCCATCATCGGGCGTCTGGCCACGTACAGCGGCAAGGTCATCGAATGGGATGCCGCCCTGAACTCGAACATCTCGCTGGCTCCGGACCAGATCGCGTGGGACGCGACTCCGAAGAGCCAGCCGGATGCCGAGGGATTCTATCCGATCGCTGTCCCGGGCAAGACCATCACGGTCTGATCCCGGCGCGGAAGGAATGCAAGGAACCGGGCCGGGAGATGAAACACTCCCGGCCCGGTTGGCTTTCGAGGGTTGCGGGAAAGATGGGCGGCAAGTGGAAGGATTGAACATGGTCAAGAGGCTCGGTTGGATGATCGGGGTCGCGGCGTGTGCCGCGTCCGTGCTGGCGCAGAACGGGGACAAGGCCGGGGAAGCGCAGGCCGAGCGCGTGCCAGCGAGCCTGATTCCGCCCGCGCCCGTGCTCTCGGCGGAAGAGCAGATCCGGACGCTTCGTCTACCCGAAGGATTCCGAGCGGAAATCGTGGCTGCCGAGCCCCTGATCGCCACGCCGGTCGCCGCCCAGTTTGACCATCAGGGTCGGCTCTGGGTGGTGGAGATGACGGGTTACATGCGGCAGGTGGACGGCGCGGGCGAGACCGAGCCGAACGGCAGCGTGGTGATCCTGACGGATTCGGACGGTGACGGCCGCATGGACCGTCGGACCCTCTTCCTCGGGGGATTGGTGATGCCACGGTCCGTGATGTTGTTCCGTGATGGCGCGCTGATCGCCGAGCCGCCCCGCTTGTGGTACGCCCGGGACACGGACGGGGACGGCAAGTGCGACTCGAAGGAGTTGGTGACGGACGACTACGCCACCCAGAACGATCCGAAGCTGGGGGCGAAGTCGAATCCGGAGCATGCGAGCAACAGCCCGACGTGGGCCCTGGACAACTGGATCTATTCGGCGAACCACACGGTCCGGTTCCGGTGGCGTGGGGGTACCAACTGGCAGCGGGGTGCAACGATCTTCCGTGGGCAGTGGGGGTTGACGCAGGACGATGCCGGGCGGCTCTACTTCAACTCGAATTCGGATCCGCTCCGGGCCGACCTGGTGCCGACGTCTTACCTCGAACGGAACCCGAACCTCCGCCAACCCTACGGCGGCAACGTGCAGCTCGAGCCGAACATGAAGGTGTTCACGGCGCGGGTGAATCCGGGTGTGAACCGTGGCTACCAGCCGAACCAGCTGACGCCCGAGGGCAAGCTGGCCACGTTCACCGGGGCCTGCGGGCCCGTGGTGTATCGCGGGGATCAGTTTCCAGCCGAGTTTCGCGGGGATGCCTTCCTGTGCGAACCAACCGGCAATTTCATCCGACGCGAGAAGATCGTGGACAAGGACGGCGTGCTTTCCGGCACGAATGCCTATCCCGGGACGGAGTTCCTGGCGTCGATGGACGAGCGCTTCCGTCCCGTCAACCTGATCAACGGCCCGGACGGTTGCCTGTACGTCGTCGACATGGCCCGAGGGCTGATCCAGCACCGGATTTACCTGACCTCCTACCTGCGGAAGCAGATCGAATCGCGGAATCTCCAGGCACCGAACGACCAGGGCCGGATCTACCGGATCGTGCACACGGGCAAGCCGCGGAAGGCGGACACGCTTTCGGCCCAACCGACCGACGAGGATCTGATTGCACGACTCAACCACCCGAACGGGTGGTGGCGTGATCGGGCGCAGCAGTTGTTGGTGGAGCGTCGCAACGTGGCGCTCGCGCCCCGGCTCCGCGACCTGGTCCGTGCGGCGCGAAGCGGGGAGGAACGCGGTCGCCTGCACGCGTTGTGGACGCTGGAGGGGATCGACCAGGTGGACGTCCCCACACTGGAAGCCGCAACGCAGGATCCATCATCGGAAGTCCGCGCGGCGGGGTTGCGGCTCCTCGATGCCCAGCTCCGCGGGCCCCAACGGGAGCAGGCGATGCTGCTGTTGATGCGGCGGGCGGGATTCCTGTCCGGGCCGGAGCAGTTGCAATTGCTGTTCACGCTGACGACGGCGGCGACGCCGCAAGCGGACACCATCCTCAGGGTGCTCCTGATGAACGGTCCCAGCTCCACCCTGAGGCAGGATGCCGTCATCAGTGGACTGGGCGGGCGGGAACTCGAGTTCCTCGAAGGGTTGATCTCGGATCCGATCTGCGGCCCCGAGAAGAAGGAGCACGCGTCGTTGGTGAAGCGCTTGGCGCAGTGCGTGACCCTCGAGGGCAAGGCGCCCCGGATCGATCGCCTGTTGGAGGTGGCGTCGCTCCGGAAGACGGGCGAGTGGCAGCAGTTGGCCTTGCTCGACGGGATTGCGAGTACGGTACCGGCGGCCGTGAAGGGGCGCCCCGCGCCTGCGATCAAGCCAGTTCGTTTCACGGCCCAGCCGAAGGGATGGGAGGCGCTCCAACGCATCCAGGTGCCCGAGATCCGCGAGCGGTTGGATCGGGTCGCACCCCTGATCGCATGGACGGGGGATGGTCGGACCCAGCCGGAGGTCAAGGTCCGAGAGTTGAGCGCTGCGGAAGAGGCAAGCTGGAACCGGGGCAAGGAGCTTTACGGGCTCGTCTGCGGCGCGTGTCACCAACCTCACGGCAACGGTCAGGAAGGTCTGGCCCCGCCGTTGAAGGAGTCGGAGTGGGTGCTCGGCTCTGATCAGCGGATGATCCGCATGGTGCTGCACGGGGTTCGGGATGCGATCACGGTGAAGGGCCAGAAGTGGGAGCTCAACATGCCCGCGTTCAACGAGGCGTTGGAAGATCAGCAGATCGCCGATGCCCTGACCTACGTGCGGCGGGAATGGGGGAACAGCGCGAGCCCGGTGAGCATCGAGACGGTGAAGAAGGTCCGGGCGGAGACGGCATCGCGCGAGGATTCCTGGACCGAGGCGGAATTGTTGAAGATCCCGTGAACGGGGAGCTCCCCGCTTTTAGATGCCCAGGCCGGGGCCAGTTTCAGGCCCTGTTACGCCGGAGGCGTTGAAGCCGGTACGGGTTGGCGCTAGAGCGCCTACCTGGGGTTCGGTTGGTTGGGAGTAGACGCACCCCGAAGGCGGTGCGAAGACCCCTACCCTCTGCAACCCCTCCAGGGTTGGTGATCCATTCCATAGGTTCCCCGGGGTATCGCTTCGCGACCCCGTATCCGCTGCAACGCCTCCGGCGTAACTCGAACGCACGGTCACGGGCTTCCGGGTACGGAACCTTCGGAGAAAGCCTTCAGCCTGAACTGGGCAGGTCGGCTTCTACGTAGCTTGGTATCGAGGCTGCCACCGCAGCCTCGGCCTATGCGACGTAATGTGGGGGGCAGTTTCCAGATGCCAGGAATTTGGAAACTGGGACTGGCGATCGGGAACCTTCCCTGAGTCCCGCCTCGTGACCTCGGCTACGGTTGGCGGGGGGAGGGATCGTCGGCGGCGTCGAAGAAGCCGATGAACATCTCATCCCATGATTGCAGACCGAACGTGACGGTCCGGGAGGGATCGGGGTTGGAGGGATTGGCAGCTGAGTTGTCGAATCCACCCGTGACGAGCAGCCAAGCCCCGGCCGGGACGTGCAGGGGTTGGGCGAGTCGGTACGTGAACTGCCAATTGAAGTCGTAGCGGGGCACGAAGAGGAGCGGCTTGCGCTGACCGCTCGGCAGGAGGAGTTCGTACTTCATCCATTTCCCCCGGACATGCATGTGAGGCGAGAGGCCATACACGGTGGCAGGAGCCTTGAAGGCGTAGGTCGCGACGTGGCGTGAATCGGAGTCGCCGGGCAGAATCTGGAACAGGTAATCGGATGCCTGCCGGGTTTCCGCATTGCGGGGCTGGGGACCAGAGCGGAGGTAGAGGGCGACCTCGGTCTGGTCAGTCTGGGGTGAGCCACACGTGGTGTAGTGCATCTCCAGTTGGAACGTGGCACCGGCCGGGATGCGTTTGCCTACGCCGTCGGGGTAGCTGGCTGGCGTCGCGCCGGGGGCCCAACCAAAGACATGGACTCCGTTGCCCGTGCCATCGTCGGGACATCCGGGCCATCGGGCGTAGAGGATTGCGTGGTGGACGACGCGGCGGTTGCCGGGGCGGATATCGGCACCGCCGATCCAGAACTCGTTCGTGGTCGGCGTGGGAATGGGGATGTGGCGGTACTCGAGGACTCCGGTGGCCGGCACGGATTCGGGTTGCGGCAGACGGAGGACGACATCGGGCTTTCCGAGCGGCCAGTCGGGAATGGGTGGGAGCGGTTCAGTGAGAGGGTCGGGGCCTTCGCCGCGCGGCGCGCCAGCCGCGACCCATCGGAGGAGGTTCTGGATGTCTTCGCGGGATAGGCGATGGGCGTTCGCGAACCGGCCGATCTCCGGGTGGGCGTCGTAGGGGGGCATACGACGGGTGAGGAGGACCTCCTCGATCATGCGTGCGTAGTTGCGGACGCGGCCATGGCCGTCCATGGCCCACGGTCCAATGCCGCCCTCACGATGGCACTCGGCGCAGTTCTTCCGGAGGATCGGGGCAACGTGCCGGGCATAGTCAGGGCTGCCCGAGGGTTCGGCCGCGGGGGCGAAGGCGATGCGACAGCCACGGGCAAGGGTCCTCGGTTGGGAGACTTCACGACCCGCGAGGAAATCCTCCAGGGCGGAATCCAGGAACCGGTTCAAGGCCTTGGGCCTTTCGGCGCCCTCGGCGTACTGGTCATCGATGGCACCCTGATAGACGACCTTCTGCTTCTCGAGTCCCACGACGACCACCTCCGCGGTCCGCTCGACCTTGAGCGCGAGGGCAACCATCTGGTTGGGGTCGCGGAGGTAGGTGAGTCCATGCAAGCCCAACTCCCGGACCTCGGCCAACGCGTCCTGCACGGTGTCCTCGGGATAAGTGTTGATGACCCAGACGGAAACACCCCGGGCGCGAAAGCGGTCGGCAATGTCGATGAGCTTTGGAGTGCTCTTCCGGGCGATCGGGCAGCCGACACCGGTAAAGAAGAGGACGACGGCCTTTCCCTGGGCCTTCTGGAGTTCGACGTTGTGGCCGAGCAGGTCGAGCAGGGCGAAGTTCGGGACGGACCCGGTGGGCGCGGCGCTCCCACGGGCGGCAAGCAGGACGCCGAGAGCCAAGGCAGCCATCCCGCGGAGGGCGACCCTCAGGAAATTGGGAACCGTATTCATCGTGGATCGGGCAGGCAGATCCTGCCGCACGGGGTTGAGTCTGGCAGGCTGGATCCGGCCGTCACCTCGTTAGAGTTAACGACGGGGTCGTGCATGGAAAAGGGTTGGCGGCAATGAATCCTCCGGCAGGCTCGCCCGGGATGTTCCCCGAGTTCCTGAGCCGAGTGCCGTCCGAGAGCCGCGCGATGCGGGCATTCGCGGATGTGAGGCGCCGTCTGGCCCGGGGACTGGCCGTGGCGGCGGTGTGCATCGCTGCCGCCGCTTTGGGTGGGGAGGTTCGGGTCCAGTCGGTGACCGTGGATGGCCGGGCGATGGAGCGGAGCGCCATTGAGGCCGGTAGGTCGGGTGGGTTGAAGCTGCCGGCCGGGTCGCATCGGATCTCGTTCCGGATCGGGCCCGTGGACGACACAGCAGGTGGGCTGCGGTTGCGGCACCGCTTGCAAGGGATCGAGGGAGGCTGGCAGGAGTCGGGCGGCGAGATGCGCCTGAGCCTGCTCGCGCTGAGTGCTTCCGGGGACGTGGTGGGACTGTTCGAATCACCCATGAGGGGCGAGAGCGAGGGTTGGAGTCGGACGTTGGTGGATTCTCCGTTCGTGCAGAGGCGCGAATCGGTGCCATTGCCAGCGGGGGTTCGTTCGTTGCGGATCGTGTTCAGTTCCGGCACCTGGGATGCGCGGGATGGTGCTAGCCATGAGGCCCTGGGGGTGGCGGCTCTGGATGACTGCCGGATGTGGATGACGAATGCGGCCGGGGCACGGGTGGAGTTGCTTCCGAACGTCGGTTTCGAGGAAGGGGTGGACCTGGACGGGCCCGGGGCAACGCCAATGGGCCTGGTCCGGGGTGGCCTCGGTCCGAGGATCGCGCAGATCGTTCAGGTTCGCGAGGCCGGGAGAGGCCATGTCCTGGCGCTCGTCGACGACAATCCCAGGAGCGGCGGGGAATGGCGTGGCGAGGTGATCCTGCCGGACGAACTGAACGGAGGCGGGCCCTTGTGGATGGAGTGGAAGGAGGCGTATTCGGTCGGCGCAGCCGGTGGGCGTCAGGTGGACTATGAGTGGGTTCCACCGGGGGATTACGTGTTCGCGGTGCAGGGACTGACCCCGCTGGGCGAGCGGGTCGACGCCGAGGCGGTCATGGTCGTGCGCGTGCCGCAGTTGTGGTGGCGCTCGCCCGTTGCATGGATCCCGGGGCTGGCAGTCTTGGGCGCCGGGCTTGCAGCTGCGGTCCGAGGCCTGACCCGACGCCGGATGCGCCGGGAGTTGGTGCGGTTGGAGCAGGAAGGGGCGCTGGAACGGGAGCGGGCACGGATCGCCCGCGACCTCCACGACGATCTGGGAACGAGCCTGACGCAGATCACGCATCTATCGCGTTCCGTGGTGGCGGCGGTTCCGGCGGGTTCGCCGGCGGCGGCGGAACTGGATCAGATCCAAAGGACGTCGCAGGCGATGACCCGGGCGCTGGAGGAGATCGTCTGGGCGGTCGATCCGAGACACGATTCCCTCGATGGAATCGCCAACTATGTCGCGGGGTTCGCGCAGGAATTCCTGGGCGCGACTGGCATTTCCTGTCGGCTGAGCCTGCCCGTGGACCTCCCTGCCCACCCGGTGCCAGCCGAGGTCCGTCACCATCTGTTCCTCGCCTTCAAGGAGGTGCTCAACAATGCCGTCCGGCACTCGGGCGCTAGGTGCGTCACGGTCTCGCTGGAGGTCGAGTTGGGAGGCTTCGTCCTGGGTGTTCGGGATGATGGGAAGGGATGGTCGGAACCTGAGCGCCCGGATCAGCCGGAGCCGCGCCATCGAGGAGGTCGCGGCGTGCCGAACCTGCGTGAACGGCTTGGCCGGATCGGCGGGCAGGTAGAGATTGAAGGTTCACCCGGCGACGGGACGCTGGTCCGCATGCGCGTGCCGTTGGCGGCGGACGGACGGCGGCCAGTCGGGCAGGAAGAAGGACGAAGCTCATGAGCAATCCAGGCCTGATCCGGGTAGCCATCGTGGAGGACGACGAATCGCTCCGGCACATCTTTGGCGGTTGGATGCGGAGGTCGCCGGGAATTGAGTTCGTCGGTGAGTTCCCCGACGCCGAATCGGCGATCGTCGGGTTGGATGCAACCCGTCCCGAGGTGGTGCTGGTGGACATCCAACTGCCTGGCCTGGACGGCATCGAATGCGTCCGACGGTTGAAGGGAGCGCTGGGTTCGACGCAGTTCATGATGCTGACGGTTTACGAGGATGCCGACCGGATCTTCAAGGCACTGGAGGCCGGTGCGGCGGGTTACCTCCTGAAGCGGACGACGCAGGAGGAGTTGGTCGAGGCGATCGTGGAGTTGCGGAATGGTGGATCGCCCATGACGAGCGCCATCGCGCGCAAGGTGGTCCAGTCGTTCCAACGACCGACGCCCGTCGGCGTATCGCCGGACATGGCCCAACTCTCGCCGAGGGAGAGGGAGATCCTGGGCCTGCTGGCCCAAGGCTACCTGTACAAGGAGATCGCGGCGGGTCTGGGAATCAGCGTGCCCACCGTGAACGCGCATATCCGCAACATGTACGAGAAGCTCCAGGTTCATTCGCGCGCCCAGGCGGTGGCCCGGTTCCTGAAGGCGGGGTAGGGAGGGAAGGGGCGCCAGTTGACAGTTGCCAGTTCCCAAAGGTCTTCAACTGCGCCCGGGCTGTTGGAGGCGAGGGAACCGATGCTGATCCGGCGGCGCTCCGCGCCGCCCGGGTGCCAGCCCCGGCGCCGGGGTCTGGGTTGGGCGGAGGTGCAGAGGCGTGTCGCATATGCGACATGCGGATGTAACCGGCGGGTGGATGGGTGGCGAGGCTGGCGGGGCATGGATTTACAGTGGCGTGTCGCATATGCGACATGCGGATGTAAATCCGTCTGGAAAGTGTGGGAGGGAATGCTCGGAGGAATGGGGACGACCGGACGGATGCGATCGTTTGGAGGGAGGGCGGAGGCAGGGTGGACATCGGATGCGGGGACGATAGGGTTTGCGGATGTTGTCGTGTCGATGGGGGTTCGGGTGGCTGGGGGTAGTGCTGTGCGGGTTGCGTCTGGTTGGGCAAACGAATGCCCCGGCGGCCAAGCCCGACGACGCCAAGTCGGTGGATCCCGGCCATTCGATGCACGGGCAGGCCTACAACGAGGGGCCCCGGCAACGCGCCCGGTTGATGGACGGCATGCCGGAGGTCCGCTTCCCGATCACGACCACGAGTGAACTGGCGCGGAAGTTCTTCACCCAGGGCGTGGGGCAGTTGCACGGGTTCTGGTATCTGGAGGCGGAGCGTTCGTTCCGCGAGGCGGCTTCGCACGACACGAATTGCGCGATGGCCTATTGGGGCATGGCAATGGCGAACATCAACGCTCCGAAGCGGGCGGCGGACTTCGCCAAGGAAGCCGACCAGCGGAAGGCATCAGTGACCGAACGGGAGAAGCTCTGGATCGCCGCGCTGCACGACTTCCACAAGGACCCCAAGCGCGACGAGAAGGAACGGCGCCGGGAATACACCCGGGCGTTGGAGAACATTATCTACCTGCATCCGGACGACGTGGAGGCGAAGGCGTTCCTGGTGTTTCACCTGTGGGACAGCGGCTACAAGGGGTGGCCGATCGGCAGCGCGCAGGCGGTGGAATCGATCCTGAAGGAGATCTTCGCAGCGCAGCCGATGCACCCGGCGCACCACTATCGGATCCACCTTTGGGACGGGGAGAAGGATGAGTCCGCCATCCGTGCCGTGCCGTCGGCCTCGAAGTCCGGCCAGAGTTCGCCGGGCGTGGCGCACCAGTGGCACATGGCGGGGCACACCTTCAACAAGCTGAAGCGCTATCCGGACATGGCGTGGCAACAGGAAGCATCGGTGCGCGTGGACAACGCGCAGTTGATGCGAGATCGGGTGATGCCGGACCAGATCCACAACTACGCGCACAACAGCGAATGGCTGGTGCAGACCTACAACTACATCGGGCAGGTGGGTCGTGGGCTGGAACTGGCGAAGAACATGATCGAGATGCCCCGGCATCCCGCGTTCAACACGCTGGACAAGCAGACAAACGGCATCCCGTACGAGGAATCGGGCACGGCGATGCAGGGGCGGCGGCGCCTGCTGGAGACGTTGCTCCGATGGGAGCTTTGGGAGGAGACGCTGAGGCTGGCCCAGACTCCATACCTGGAGCCGACGGTATTCGCCGAGGAGAAGGGGCGGCGCGCACGGTTGGTCGGACTTGCGCATCTCGGGTTGGGGGAGATGGAGGCTGGGTTGGCGCAAGTAAAGGTGATCGAGGACTCGATGCGTGAGTTGCGCGAGGAGCGTCAGGCATTCGTCGACGCGGCTGAGGCGAAGGCCCGGCAGGAGAAGAAGGGGCGCGGCGACATCGAGAAGGCGATGGCGGAGGCGGTGAAGAAGACGAGCGAGCCGTTGGAAAACTTGGAGAACTACGTCGCCGAGCTGAAGCTCGTCGCGGACCTGAAGGCTGGGGAGACGAACGGAATGGTCGCCCGGTTGGAGGGAGTGAAGACGGTCTCGAAGGAGCGTCTCGCGGGTTGGTGGTTGCAGGTCGGCGACACGAACAAGGCCCTCAAGGTGGCCAAGGAGGCGGTCGAAGGAGCAACGAACCAGATCCATCCGTTGGCCATCCAGACGGAGATCTTCTGGAAGCTGGGCCAGACGAACGAGGCCATGAAGACCTTTGCAGCGCTTCGCGAACGAAGCGCCTGGGCAGATCCTCTCCTCCCCGTGATGCGCCGTCTGGAACCGGTGGCCGCTGCGGCCGGATACTCAGGTGATTGGCGCCCGGTGGCGACCTACCCGACGGACTCCGGCGACCGACCCGCGATCGAGACCCTCGGCTCGTTCCGATGGGATCCGCAGCCGGCTCCGGGGCTGGATTTGCCGGGGATGGATGGGAAGCCGGTCCGGTTGGCGGACTACCGCGGCAAGCCGGTGCTGGTGGTGTTCTACCTCGGGCATCGGTGCGTGCATTGCATGGAGCAGTTGCAGTCGCTGGCGCCCCGGACGCCTGAGTTCCGGTCGGCGGGCATCGACATCCTCGCGGTCAGCACTGACACGGTCGAGGGCCTGGGCAAGGCGCTGGCGAATGCCGGACCAGAGGGGAAGTTCCCGTTCCCGTTGGTTGCGGATCCGTCGAAGGCAGCGTTCAAGGCGTGGCACGCTCACGACGACTTCGAGAACACGGCGCTCCATGGCGTGTTCCTGGTCGATGGCGAGGGTTTGGTGCGGTGGCAAGATATCGGGTTCGAGCCGTTCACGGACTTCCACTTCCTGCTGCCGGAGGCGAAGCGGTTGCTGTCGATCGGAAAGCGGGGTTGAGGGGGAGAGGGGGGCAGTTTCAAGATTCAAGTTTGAAGGGCCACAGGAACGCCTTCGACGTGCCGTGCTCGTGCCCCGAAGGGGCAACCGGTGAGAGCCCGGGTGGAACCCCGGGGACCACGCCACACACCGTTCTCCGTGCCCGGCCAGGGCACATGGAACAGGGGGCATGTGGTCATCGTTCACCCCGTCGGGGCGTCGCCCTGCCGTAGCCAACGGGGTGACGAGGCGGGATTCAAGCAGGTTACCCGTCGCCGGATTCCAGAACTGGCGACTGGCATCCGGAATCTGGCAATTCCCGCGGTCCCGCCTCCTGACGTCGACGTCTACGGAGGCTGGGGAAGAGGGAAAATGGCGCTTTGCATGGGGGGGCGGGATCGGGGATGTTGAGGCCTTCGAGAGTCATGTTTACCGGCACTTACACCGCGATTGTCACGCCGTTCCGCGACGGCAAGGTCGATGAGACCGCCCTCCAGCGTCTGGTTGAGTCCCAGGTCAAAGGCGGGGTGGACGGGATTGTTCCGGTCGGAACGACCGGAGAATCCCCGACGCTCGATTACGACGAGCACATCCGGGTGGTGGAGTTGGCGGTGAAGTTTGCGAAGGGACGCACCCTCGTGATCGCCGGAACCGGTGGCAACTCGACGTCGGAGGCGATTCACCTGACGCAGCGGGCGGAGCAGGTCGGTGCGGATGGGTCGTTGCAGGTAGCACCGTACTACAACCGTCCGACCCAGGGTGGATTGTACGAGCATTTCGCCGCGGTGGCCCGGTCGACGAAGCTGCCGCTGCTCCTGTACAGCATTCCCGGGCGTTGCGGCGTCGAGATCGGCATCGAGACCTGCGCGCGATTGGCCAAGGACTTCAAGAACATCGTGGGGATCAAGGAAGCGGGCGGGAATGCGGATCGGGTCAGCCAGATCCGAGCGGCCTGCGGACCGAAGTTCACGATCCTGAGCGGAGACGATGCGTTGACGCTGCCGTTCATGGCGGTGGGGGCCCACGGCGTGATCAGCGTGGCGACGAACGTGGCACCGAAGCAGGTCAGTCGGATGGTGAAGGCGTACGCGTCGGGCGACGTGAAGGCAGCCCAGAAGCTGCACTTCCAGCTGTATCCCCTGTTCAAGGACCTGTTCCTGGAGACGAACCCGGCACCGGTGAAGGCCGCACTGGCGATGATCGGCATCGGGACCGAGGAGATCCGGTTGCCGCTCGTGCCGGTGAGCGAGAAGACCCGCGAGCAGCTGCGGGCGACCCTGAAGCTGACGGGCGTGCTGAAGTAGACGTTGGCCTGTGAGCCTGGACGGCCGGGGCCCCGGAAGGCGGGATGACCGTCAGATGGCCCGTCGGAATCGCGCGAGGGTCCGCTCGCGACCCAGGACCTCCATCAGGTGGTAGAGGCTGGGCCCGACGAGGCGGCCGGTGCAGGCGACGCGCGCGGGTTGGGTCAGCGCGCCCGCCTTGACGCCCGCGGCCACAGCAGTGGCCTTGAGGGCGGCTTCGATCGCGGCGGCGTTGAACGCATCCGCGGGAATGGTCTCACAGGCAGCCAGCAGTTTCGCCAGTTGCTCGCGTTGGGCGGTACCCAGGGCCTTGGCGGCGGCCTCGGGTTCGTAGGCAATCGCGTCGTCTGCCTTGAAGTAGAAGTCGACGAAGCCGGCGAGATCCTTGAAGAGGCGACCCTTGTCGCGGGCGGTCTCGAGGGCCGCGGCCTTATAGGCGGCCGGGAAGGCGGAGGTGTCGAAGCCCGCCTTGGCGAGGTGCTCGACACCGATCCGGACAAAACTGTCCGGGGCCATCCGGCGGGTGTGCTCGAAATGGAGCGCCTCGAGCTTCTTGTCGTCGAACCGTGCCGGGCTGCGGTTGACGCGATCGAGGTCGAAGCGTTGGACGAGATCGGCGACTGAGAGGAGTTCCTGACCGTCCGCCGGGGACCAGCCAAGCAGCGAGAGGTAGTTCACCACGGCGTCGGGCGTGAAGCCGTCGTCGATGTAGTTGGTGACGATTGCGCCGCGGTCGCGCTTGCTCATCTTCGATCCGTCAGGATTGAGGATGAGGGGGATGTGGGCGTAGCGGGGTGCGGGAACGCCGAAGGCGTTGAAGAGGGCGATGTGCTTGGCGGTGTTCGACAGGTGGTCCTCACCACGGATGACATGGGTGATGCCCATCTCCAGGTCGTCGATGACGTTGACGAGATGGAACACTGGTTGGCCGTCGCTGCGGACGATGACCCAGTCGGGGTCGACCTGTTCACGATCGGTGAGTTCCCGCCGGACATCGCCGACGATCATGTCGGGGATGAGGACGGGGTCGCGGGTCATGCGGAAGAAGACGGCGCCGTCCTTGTCGTAGGCCATGCCACGATCGCGGAGTTCAGCGATCCGGCGGAGGTAGAGGTCATTCCGCTGGGATTGGAAGTAGGGGCCGCGGTCGCCGATCGAAGGCCCCTTGGGATCGGGCGTGGCCGGGCCCTCGTCCCAGTCAAGCCCAAGCCAGCGCATGCCCTGGAGGATCACGTCGATGGCGGCCTGGGAGTTGCGGGCGGTGTCGGTGTCCTCGATGCGCAGGATGAACTTGCCGCCGTGGTGACGGGCGAAGAGCCAGTTGAACAGGGCCGTCCGGGCCCCTCCAATGTGGAGGTAACCTGTCGGCGAAGGGGCAAATCGGACTCGGACCGGATTCGACATGGGGCGGGAAGTTGGGAGTTTTCAGTTTCAAGTTTCAAGCCGGGAGACTGTGAACTCCGCAGCGGCGCAACTTGACCCTGCTCCCTTATGAGAGCGGAAACGGAGCGGCTATGTCCTCATCGCCCCGGGGAAAGGCAAGTGGGGGCAACGAGGACGTTGCCGCCCCGGCATGAAGGCCTTGAAACTTGAATCTGAAAGCTTGGAGCTCCCCAAAAGGAAGCTGGGCTTGTCGAAACCGGAACGGTGGGTAGGATTCCCGCGATGAAAGGTCTGGCTGCAACGGCGGTTTTTCTGGTTCAGGGTGCCCTTCTCGCGGGGGGCGTGGTCATGGCTGCGAACGGCAAGGGGATCGCCTTGCTGGTCGTGTCCTTGGTGGTGTTGGGTGCCATGTTCGTGAAGCTTGGCTGCATCGACAACGCCCCGAAGCACTGATTGGAGGTTCCGGGCCGTTGGCCTGGGAATGAGTGCCGGTCCCACAAGGACCGGCATTTGTCGTTTGGCGGGATGGTGGCACTTTAACGACGTGCCGTTCACGCAATTCAACCGGACCCTTGAGGCCGCCGTCGGGTATTTCGAGCTCGGCATGGCTGAAGAGGCGTTGGCGGAGATCGACACGCTTCCTCCAGGTGACCAAGCCGAAGAAGAGGTTCTGGAATTGCGACTGGTGCTGAACCAGCACCTCGGTCGATGGGAGGCCGCGGCAGATGCCTGTGCCGGGTTGTGCCGGGTCAAGGGAGCAGACGCTGACCGGTTCATCGCCTGGGGGTGCTGTCTGTATGAACTCGGCCGGATCGAGGAATGCCGGTCGGTGCTGCTGAAAGCTCCCGCGAAGGCCCGGTTGCACGGTCTGTGGAATTTTCACCTCGCCTGTTACGAGGCAATCCTGGGCTGCACTGAAGAGGCCCGTTGCCACATCCATAGGGCACTGGGATTGGATCCAGCCCTGCGGGCCATGGCTGAACGGAACGAAAACCTCGCGCCGTTGCTGAAGGATCAAGGCTGAAGCCCGGGGGAAATGCTGGTTCTCGATCGACCCGCCTCGTGACCTCGGCTGGGGAAGCCGATCGGCAGGGGGTGTGGAGATTGAGGCCATCTTCACCCCCTGGGATAACGCCTTCAATGCCGTCCTGTAGGCCGCGTGCCCCCACGCGGCGGTTCCCGAGCAACGCCGGGTGAGGGCACCCGGCCTACGAGCGAGGGCCCGGGATCTGGCAATCAGCTGATGGCCGGACTAGCGTGACCCCGGTGCAAGACGATTTTCCTGACCATTACGCGACGCTGGGCCTCCATCGGAAGTGCACGGAGGCACAGATCCGGACTGCCTATCGCATCCTGGCAAAGGAGCATCATCCCGACGTCAACGGCGGCTCCGAGGAGTCGGTGGTGCGGACCCAGGTGTTGAATGCGGCGTACAAGGTGCTGGTGGATGCGGAGGCGCGGGCGGCGTATGACAAGGAGTTGGGGGCGGCGACCCGTGCAGCACGACCGATACGGGCGGGTCGGGTGGAGAAGAACGTGGCCCAGGACACGACCCTGCGTTTGGAGGATTTCATCCGGGGCACGCGATTGACCGTGCGGGTGAATGATCCCGGCAATCCTGATGGTCCGGAGGAATACACGCTGGAAGTTCCGGAGGGGACGGCACCGGGCACGCGATTCCGTGTTCCGCGGGAGGGGGCATTCCGGGGTGGGTTCGTGGTGGTGCGGGTGCAGGCGGGAGCGGACTTCCGGTTCAAGGCGCGCGGCTCGGACCTACGGTGCGACCTGAAGATTGCCGCGGAACGGGCATCGCGCGGCGGGATGGAGTCAATGCGGGGGATCGGCGGCGGTACGGTCCGGGTGGAGATCCCGAAAGGGGTGGCGCGCGGCGAGGTGCTGCGGATCGAGGGCGAAGGATTGCCAAAGACCCGCGGTGGGCGGGGGGATCTGTTGGTGCGGATCCAGTACCGGCCGGATGTCCGGATCACGCGGGGGTAGGACTGAAAACCCCCAACTCCTCGCGTGTGCCGGGTTGGGGGATCTGTCAGGGTGGGGTTCGCGGGATATTGAGCATGAACACATCAACGGCCATTTTCACGGGCAGCGCGCCGGACCTGGACTCCTGTCCGGACGAGAGCATGCCGGAGTTTGCCTTTGCCGGGCGGTCCAACGTCGGGAAGTCGTCGTTGCTGAACCTGCTGGTCGGCAAGCGGGATCTGGCCCGGGTATCCCCGACGCCGGGCCATACGAAGCACCTGAACTTCTTCACGATCAACGGGCGCTGGCGGTTGGTGGACATGCCTGGCTACGGGTACGCTCGGGTGAAGCGGCAGGAGCGGGGCCGGTTCAGCAAGTCGGTGATGGATTACCTGGAGCAACGTCCGAACCTGCAATGCGTGTTCGTCCTGATCGATTCATCGTTACCGCCTCAGGACAACGACCTCGAGTTCCTGGAGTGGTTGGTGGATCACGAAGTGCCGTTCGCGCTGGTGTTCACCAAGGTGGACAAGGTTTCGCAACCGGCCCTGCAGGGAGTGATCGACGCCATCAAGGCCCGGTTGGCGGAGTGGACCGATGGTTCGCCGGAGATCTTTGTCTGCTCGGCCGCCGAAGGACAGGGAAGGAACGCCCTGCTGGGATTGATCGACTCGGTGCTGGAACCGGAGCAGAAGCGGCCGCGCGCGAAGCAGGCGATTCCCCGCGATACGCCGTGGTGAGGTGATCCACGCGGAAACCTGGCTTCGAGCATGAGATGGATAACAGGGCTGGCTTTGGGGGCGATGCTGCTCGCCGTGCGACCGGCGGTTGCCGTGGGACCCCGGGATTCGCTCCCGCTGGATACGATCTCGGCCTGGCCGCGGGACTATAGGTTGCACGTCGAAATCGAGGGAACAGCGGGAGGTCAGGTCCGGTTGACACCCGATCTCGTTGTGCCGCTGGTCGGGGCTGGAGGCCATGACCTGGCTGTCGAGCATCCGGCGTCGGGTGTGCCTGTGCTGAGGGTGTGGTCGGGCGGGATCCTGGCGCGTGGTCCGGAGGAAGTGCCGGCGCTGGCCCGATCGGGCGCGAGGGACTTTCCGGACGCGCGGGTTCGGTTGGATGGCGACTACACCGCGGTCGTGCGATTCCGATCGGGAGGGGACGGAACGTTGTTCGCGCTTTGCCCGGCGACCGGGAAATGGGCGCCGGATTCGAAGGCGTTGTTCATCCGGGATGGGCGGTTGGTCTTCGACATTGGTTGGCTGGGGGCCATGTCCGGGGGCGGCCGTGTTGACGATGGCCGGGAGCATGTCGCGGTCCTGGCGCAGGCCGGGTCCCGACTGAGGCTCTGGCTCGACGGTAAGATGGTGGAGGAACGGAGTGGCTTCGGCCGTCCCGACCGAGAGGGATCCGTGTTCAAGGTGGGCCGGGCAGCGACGGATTTCGGAGGAGAATTGAAGTCAGGAAGCGTCCGGGAGTTGCGCCTCTGGCAGCGCGCGTTCCCGGAGGCGGAGGTCGCGGCTTGGTCGGGAGCCATCGGACCCGCAGTCCGGGCTGACTTCCGGCATGCGCCTGCCGAGGGCGATGGACGTCCGGTCGTGGCGGTGGAGCCTGGCGCGATGCTGAAAGAGGCGTGGGTGCAGGCGTTGGAACGAACTGACCACCTGGAACTGGTGCTGGGGTGGAACGAGCGGACGTTGGCGGAGGGACGACGGATCTATTCGACGCTGTGTGTGGTTTGTCATGGGACCAAGGATCAGGCGGGGTCGCTTCCGACGGCGCTCCGGTTTGCCGAGGGAACCTTCAAGAACGGATCGGACCCCTACTCGATGTTCGTCACCTTGACGAAAGGCTACGGCCAGATGGTGCCGCAGGGGCAGTACACCACGGCGCAGAAGTACGCCGTCATCCAGTACATCCGGGAGACGTTCGTGCGGCCGCACAATCCATCGCAATGGGTGGAGACGACCCCGGCCTACCTGGCGGGTTTGCCGCGCGGTTTGTCGCGGGCTGAGGGCGAGAAGGAGGATCGATCCCTGCCGGAGTACCAGCGGATGGACTTCGGGCCCGCGCTCTTCTGGACCTATGAGGTGGCGCCCGGGAACATCGCGCAGAAGGGGTTGGCAGTGCGCCTGGACGCAGGTCACGGAGGCGTCAGCGCCGGGCAGGCCTGGATGGTCTACGATCTCGACACAGGTCGGATGGCGGCGTCGACGACGGGTTCCTTCGTCGACTGGAAGGGCATCGCCTTCGATGGCAGCCATGCGACGCACACTCGCCTGACTGGCGACTTGCACGTCGTGAATCCGGTCGGACCGGGCTGGGCCGGACCGGACGGGCAGTGGTCGGATCCGAGGCCGTCCGGCCGGGATGGACGGCCGTACGGGCCCATGCCCAGGACCTGGTCGCGGCATCTCGGCGTGTACCCAGGAGGCGAGCGTCTGGTGGTGGCGACGGAGGTGAACGGGGTCCGGGTGTTGGAGTCGCCGGGTTGGCTGGCCTATGGGACGACACCGGTGTTCCTCCGGACGTTGAACGTGGGTGAAGGAAGGGCTCCGCTGCGAGCGCGGGTAGCACCGGAATCGGTGCGGGTGGTGCTTCGGGGCAAAGGGCGACTCTTGAAGGAGGGTGGCTTCTGGGTGGCTGAGCTGCCGCCCGGGGCGCAGGCCCGATTGTTTGCGTCGCGTGCCGACGCGGCTTCCCTGGAGGCACTGGCCTCGACGGTGACGGAGCCGACGGACCTCTCGTCCGCGACACGCGGCGGGCCTCGGAGGTGGACGGGCGAGGTGACGACACAATCGAGAGCCGGACAACGCGGAGGCCCGTTCGAGACGGATGACTTCCCGTTGCCGGTGGAGAATCCGTGGGGGAGTTGGATGCGTCCGGGCGGATTCGATTTCACCCCGGACGGTCGCGGGGCGGTGGTGGCTACCTGGAACGGCGATGTGTGGCGGGTGGATGGATTGCTGGAGCCGGTGCCTGCCGCGCTGAAGTGGCGTCGGATCGCGAGCGGGCTGTTCCAACCGCTGGGCGTGAAGTACCGGGACGGTGAGTTGTTCGTAACGTGCCGGGATCAGTTGGCCCGATTGGTGGACTTCAATGGCGATGGGGAGGTCGACTTCGTGGACTGCTTCAACACGGACCATCAGGTAACGGAGCATTTCCACGAGTTCGCCATGGGCCTGCAGACGGATGCCGCAGGCAATTTCTACTACGCGAAGTCCGGGCGGCATGCGCTTCCGGCGGTGGTGCCGCATCACGGCACGTTGCTGCGGGTGAGCGCGGACGGAAGCCGGACAGACATCCTGGCGACTGGGTTCCGGGCTGCGAACGGAGTGGCTTTGGATGAGGATGGATCGTTCTGGGTGACAGACCAGGAGGGTTTTTGGACGCCCAAGAACCGGATCAACCGCGTGAAGCCGGGAGGATTCTACGGGAACCTTTTTGGGTACACCGACGTGACCGATGCGTCGGACGCGGCGATGGAACCGCCGATGGTGTGGATCACGAACGCGAAGGATCGCAGCCCGGCGGAGTTGGTGCGGGTACCCGCGAAGACGTGGGGTTCGCTGGGAGGTCTGCTGTTGAACCTGAGCTACGGCACCGGTCGGGCGTTCGCGGTGACGCACGAGGAGATCGGTGGCATCTGGCAGGGCAGCGTCTGTGAGTTGCCGATGCCGGCGTTCGCGACCGGCATCATGCGGGGGCGCTTCGGCAAGGACGACGCGTTGTACACGTGCGGCATGTTTGCCTGGGCTGGGAATGCCACGGCACCGGGCGGGTTTCATCGGATCCGCCGGACGGAACGGGCGGCGCATGTTCCGGTGGCGGTCGAAGCGAGATCGGGTGGGCTCCGCGTCCGGTTGAGTGACGCGGTGGATCCGGGTTCGGTCACTGCCAGTGCCTTCCAACTCAAGGTCTGGGCCTTGAAGCGGAGCGCTCGGTACGGATCGAACCACATCGATGAGCATCCCGTGGAGGTGAGATCGGCGACGGTGGGTCCGGACGGGCGGACGTTGGAGATCACCGCGCCCGGATTGGGGCCGACGCATTGCTACGAACTACGGCTGAAGGTGCGCGGGCCGGATGGTGGCGTGGTCGAGCGGAACCTCCACGGGACGATTCATCGGGTTCCGTGACCGGCAGTGGACCGTGCAGCGATGGCCGCGGCCATGGCTGCGCCCGCGGGATCATTCCGATTCCGGAGGGCATGGATGACCGACGCTTGGTTGGCGGGCGGTTGGTTCTGGCTGAGCTTGGCCTTGCCGATCATGCGATCGATGCGGATCTCGATCCCCACGATCGCCTGAAGCAGGCGGTCAAGGTAGTCGGACGGAGCGTCCGAGGGCTTCCATGGATGAGGCAAGGAGGCTTCGTGGGCGTGGGTGAGTTCGTCGAGGAGGCCCCGGATCCATTGTGGATCCTCAATCGATCGGAGCTGGCCGTGAACGTGGACGACCTCGTAGTTCCAGGTCGGCACGACCCGGCCGGACTCGGCCTTCGTGGCGTACCAACCGGGCGAGATGTAGTGCTGCGGGCCATGGAAGAGCACGAGGCAATCGAGTCCGGCGCCGGCCTTCTGCCAGAGGGGATTCGCCCGGGCGACGTGGCCCGCCAAGGTTCCGGAAGCCACCGCGCCTGGACGATGCAGGAGCGGGATGTGATCCGCTGACAGACCAGACGCATCGTGGACGATGATGGTGCCGAGCGGTTGCCGGCGGACCAGTTCGAGGAGGATTTCCGGCCGGGTCTCTTGGAAATGGGCTGGGCTGTACATGTTGGCGGAGTGCTGCCGGGGAGTTCCCCGGTTTGGGATTCGGGTGTCAAGAGGGGTGGCGACGTCGTCGTCGCCTTTGGAAAGGCAATTGAAGGCAACGGGGACGTTGCCGCTCCGATTGAGGCGGGAGCATGCCCAGATGCACCCGGGGAATCCGATCTCCCGATGTGCGGCTTTACTGGCGCGCGGGAAGTGGTTCTGATGGAGGGGATGGCAGTACGACCGACGCGTATCCTCCTGGCGGATGATCACGGGGTGGTCCGGAACGGATTCCGGATGATCCTGGCTGCCCAGTTGGACATGGAGGTGGTGGGCGAGGCGTCGAACGGGCGTGAGGCGGTGGAGTTGGCCGGGCGATTGATGCCGGATGTGGTGGTGATGGATGTCACGATGCCGGAGTTGAACGGGATCGAGGCGGC
Source organism: Limisphaerales bacterium (assembly GCA_965284395.1). GTDB lineage: Bacteria > Verrucomicrobiota > Verrucomicrobiia > Limisphaerales > UBA9464 > UBA6176. The sequence continues at coordinate 5,644,516 of OZ260084.1, forward strand.
GCGACAGATCGTGAAGGCCGTTCCGAAGGCGAGGGTGCTGGCGTTGTCGATGCAGAAGGACTCGGTTTACGTCCGCGAGATGTTGAGGGCGGGTGCAAAGGGGTACTTGCTGAAGGACAGCACGGAGAAGGACCTGTTGGCCGCGGTGCGTGCGGTGGCCCAGGGCAAGGGGTGGCTGAGTCCCGAGGTGAGCGGCGCCGTGCTGGAGGACTACCGGAAGCACGTGACGAACCCGATCGACCTGCTGACCCCGCGCGAGCGGGAGGTGCTCCAACTGATCTCGGAGAGCAAGACCAACAAGGAGATCGCGACGGCACTGGGATTGAGCGTGTACACGGTGGAAGCGCACCGGGGTCGAATCATGGAGAAGCTGAACCTGCACACGATCGGGGAGTTGGTGCGGTTCGCGGTGCGCAACGGGTTGATCGACTGAACCGTTCCACGGGGTTCGAGCATGCGCTTCACGGTCTTTCGGATCACGGAACGGTACGTCCTTGGGGTGTTGGTGCTCGGGTTTGCAATGGTGATGGCGTTCCTGGGCGCGGGCGGATGGATCGCGGTGAGCCACAGCCAACGTATCCGGAACAGCGTCGCGGATCTGGCCCGGGACCAGTTGCTCATCTCGCGCCTCGTGCACGACGTACAGATGGAGGAGAACGCGATGACGGAGGTCCTCCACCAGTTGGCCCAGTTCCGACCCGCCCGGCAGGATCATGAGACCCTTTTCCGGAACCTGGAACAAAGCGACCAGCACCTGTCGAGGCTGGCGCAGGAGGCCCGGGGAATCGCGGGAGACGCGGCCTGGCGTGACCTGGAATCCAGCGTCAATGCCTTCACGAGGGAGGTTCACCGCGTGCTGGACGGTACGGGCCCGGTGCCCCGACGGGATCTGGAGAACCTCTTCGATCTTCACGACCACGTGGTGACTCTGGTCAACGAACTGATCCGGGTCAGCTCCGATCGCCTGGCCAACACCGAACGCCAGATCGAGGCGCAGTCGGAAGAACTCACGGGAGACGCGACGCGATTGCTGGGTTCCAGCTTCCTCCTCGCGGCGGTTTGCGCCGTGATGACGATCGTTTTCGCCCGGAAGAGCATCCACCGCATCCAGTGGCAGTCGGACGAACTCGACCGGGTTTCCTGGCACATGCTGCAGTCCCAGGAACAGGCTGCACGGCGGTTCTCGCACGAGTTGCACGACGAACTGGGGCAGTCGCTGGCGGTATTGCGGTCGAACCTGACGAAGGAGTCCGTACTCGATCCGGAGTCGCTCCGGGCGGACTGCCTGCATCTGGTGGACGAATCGATCGCCAACGTACGGGAGCTGTCGCAGTTGTTGCGGCCGGTGATCCTGGATGACTTCGGATTGGACGCGGGTTTGCGATGGTTGGCGGAGCGGTTTGCCCAACGGACGCGGATCCGCGTGGACGTCGAGACGGAATGTCGAGGGCGGTTCGCCGACGAGACGGAGACCCATCTCTATCGAATCGCGCAGGAGGCGTTGACGAATGTTGCCCGGCATTCGAAGGCTGGCATCGTGAAGATCCTTTTGGTCGAGGCCGAGGGGAAGATCCGGCTCAGCATCGTGGACAACGGCGTGGGGCTGCCGGTGGGCGCGGGCCAGCCCGATCGGCCGAGCCTGGGGATGGTGGGGATGCGGGCCCGAGCCCGGCAATGCGGGGGCGAATTGACCGTGGAGGCGGCCGAGCCGACGGGGTTGCGCGTGGAGGCCGTGGTGCCGGCCACGGTGCCGGACACGAAGGAGTAGCGCCTATTCCTGCGGGATGGGGGTGCCAGCCATCTGCAGGAAGGTGGGCTCGTCCAGGATCGTGATGCCGAGGGTGCGCGCCTTCTCGAGCTTGGAGCCTGCTTCCTCGCCCGCGAGGACGTAGTCGGTCTTCTTGCTGACGCTGGAGGAGACTTTTCCGCCGAGTGCCTCGATCCGGGCTGCGGCTTCCTCTCGCTTGAGGGTGGGGAGGGTTCCAGTGAGGACAAAGGTCTTGCCCGCGAATGGGCCGCCGGCGACGGCGGTCGGGGGACGGTAGGTGGCTGACGTGAACGTAAGGCCGGCGGCGCGGAGACGTTCGATCAGGTGGCGGTTGGTCTCATCCCGGAACCAGGCGTGGACCGAGGCGGCAATGACCGCGCCGATGTCCTCGGCTGTCATCAGTTCCTCCGGAGAAGCCGCAGCGATGGCATCGAGGTCCGGGAAGTGCCGGGCGAGGGCCTTCGCGGTGCCGGCGCCGACGTGGAGGATGCCCAGTCCGAACAGGAGGCGGCGCAGTTCACGGGAGCGCGAGGCATCGATGCCGGCGATGAAGTTCGCGGCGGACTTCTCACCCATCCGCTCCAGTCCGGCGATGGCGGGGGCGGTCAATTGGTAGAGGTCTGCGACGTCCTGGACGAGCCCGGCAGACACGAGCAGCTGGACGGTGATCTCACCACCGCCCTCGACATCCATGGCGGCCCGGCCGCACCAGTGTTCGAGTCGACCGCGGATCTGTGCGGGACAGAGTGGATTCGTGCAGCGCCAGACCGCGCCTTCGCCGCTGGTGGTCTTCTCGCGTTGGGCTGGCGTGCCGCACTCGGGACAGTTCCGGGGAAACTCGAATACGACCTCCACGCCGGTGCGCCTTTCCGGGACGACACGCACGACGGCAGGGATCACCTCGCCGGCCTTCTCGATGACGACGGTGTCGCCAACGCGGATATCCTTCCGGCGAAGTTCCTCCTCATTGTGCAAGGTGGCGCGGCTGACGGTGGAACCGGAGAGGAAGACGGGCTCGAGCTCGGCTACGGGGGTCAAGGCCCCGGTGCGGCCTACCTGGATGGTGATGGCGCGGAGGCGGGTTTCGGCCTGTTCGGGGGCATACTTGTAGGCCATGGCCCATTTCGGAGCCTTGGAGGTGGTGCCGAGCTGCTCGCGGAGCGCGAGGTCATCCAGCTTCACGACGGCGCCATCGGTCTCGTAGGCGAAGGAGTGACGGACAGTATCCAACTCGGCAATGGCCTGGACAACCTCGTCTGGCGAGTGGGCAACCCAGAGACGTTCCGGGGTAGGAAGACCGAGAGCACGGAACCAGGCGAGCAGGTCGGCCTGGCGGGTGGGGACCGCTGGAGCGGATACGGCCCCGATGCCGTAGACGACCACCTGCATGGGGCGCTTGGCGACGAGCTTCGGATCCAGTTGCTTGAGCGAGCCGGCAGTGGAGTTGCGGGGATTGGCAAAGAGTTCCTCGCCGGCGGCGGCCCTCTCGGCGTTGAGCTTCTGGAAGGCGGCCAGACTCATGTAGACCTCGCCACGTACCTCCAGGAGTTCCGGGATCGGGGTGCCCTCCGACGGCGTCAGCCTGAGGGGGAGGTTCCGGATGGTCCGGAGATTGGCGGTGATGTCGTCGCCACGTGTTCCGTCGCCGCGGGTGGCGCCGACGGTGAAGTGGCCGTTCTCGTATCGGAGCGATACGGCGATGCCGTCGATCTTGGGCTCGATCGTCCAGCGTAGCGGCGCGTCGCCGAATGGCTTCTGGGCGCGGGCGAGGAAGGCTCGGACCTCGTCAGGAGAGTAGGTGTTGTCCAGGCTCATCATTGGCAAGGCGTGCGCCACCTGGGTGAAGCCTTCGATGGGTTGGCCACCGACGCGCTGGGTAGGCGAGTCGGCGGTCCGCAGTTCCGGATGGGCGGCCTCGAGGTCGACGAGCTCGCGATAGAGGCGGTCGTACTCCGGATCGCTGATGGTGGGGCGGGCGTCGATGTAGTAGGCGCGGTCGTGCTGCCGGATCTGGAGCGACAGATCGGCGTGGCGTTCACGTGCGGAGGCTGGAGTCATGCGGTGCTGGGTGGGATCCTCCGGATTCCCGGCGCAGGTTCAAGCCGCGCGGCGGAGAGGTGCGAGGCAACCGGGCCGACCGGGATCCGTGCGTTGCCAAGACCGCATTGCGGGCCAATAGTGGCGCATGGAATCAAAACCAAACATCGGGCTGGAGAAGAAGTCGCGGGATGGGGTGATCGACCTCCTGCAGGGCGTGTTGTCGGATCTGTTCGTCCTGGGAGCCAAGACCCGTGCGGCCCACTGGGGCGTCTCCGGCCTGCACTTCCATTCCCTCCACGAACTCTTCGGCGAGCAATACGACGCCATCGACGGCGAGATCGATGAGGTAGCGGAGCGGATCCGGTCCCTGGGTGGAGTGCCGTCGGGAACGGTCGCGGCCTTGCTGGGCGGGGCGAAGCTCGAGGATTCGGAGGTCCTTTCCCTGACTGCCGCGCAGCAGGTGGCGGCCTTGTTGGCGGATCATGAGGCGTTGATCCGATCCCTGCGTGCAGCGGCGCGGCAGGTGGACGAGAAGTTCGATGACGCCGGCACCAATGACTTTCTGGTTGGCCTGATGTCCGCGCACGAAAAGACAGCCTGGATGCTCCGGGCCTCGGCGGCCTGACACTCACCCAAGTCAGGACGCGGAGATCGACAGGTGCGTCCGGATTTCGGGGAAGAACCGGGTGAAGTCGGTCTGGAAGTCCTCGAGGTCGGACTCGAGCGTATCGGCGGCCTCCGCGAGGTTCAGCTGTCGGCCGTACTGTTCCCGGATGCGGGCGGAGAGTCGGTCGAGCGCGTCGCGGATTCCATCGAGCGTTGCGTACGATCCGAAGCGATCATTGCGGACGACGAGACGGATCATCTCGCCGGGATCGCCGGGCAGGTCGGGCAGGCGGTTCCAGGCGTGGGCGTAGAAATCCTGTATGAACTCGGCAAAGGGTACGTCCGAATGCACCGCCCATCGGGTGGCAAGGCAGTGGTCGTAGAAGATATCGACGAGCACCCCGGCGTAGCGCCGGTGCGGCGGAGGAATGCGGGAGCGGCTGCGGGCAACGACCGGGTGGCGGTCGGTGAAGGCATCGATGGCGCGGTGCCATCGCACGCCGGTGGCGAAGGCTGGCCCCAACCGCTCCACGTCGCGGTGGGTGAGGATGTCTGCAAGGACGTTGGCGAGCCGGATGTCGGGGTCCGGTGGCGAGAGCAGGGCGTGTGCGAGCCAGTTCAACCGGCGTTGTCCTCGGGCAGGGCCGAGATCTGGAGCATCCGCTCGATCGGGGCGCGGGCGCGGTCGAGGATGTGCTGAGGAAGCTCGAGGCGGGGCGAGAGGTTCTGCATGCAGTCGCGGAGCTTCTCGAGCGTGTTCATCTTCATGAACCGGCATTCGTTGCAGCGGCAGTTCTCGGTCGGGGCCGGGATGAACGTCTTGCCCGGGCATTCCTTCTGCAGGCGGTGGAGCATTCCGGCTTCCGTGGCGACGATGATGGCCCTCGACGGGTGATTGCGGCACCAGGTGACCATCTTCTCGGTGGAGCAGACTTCATCCGCCAGCATCCGCACCGCGCTGGTGCACTCGGGGTGGGCGATGAGCGGAGCGTCCGGGTGCTCGCGCCGGATCCGGGTGATGACGGCGTGGGTCCACTCGACGTGGACGTAGCAGTTGCCCTTCCAGAGGGTCATGGGGCGGCCCGTCTGTTCGGTGACCCACGAGCCGAGGTTCTCGTCGGGAACGAAGAGCAGGTCGCGGTCCTTGGGGGCGTGGCGGACGATCTTGGCGGCATTGCCGGACGTGCAGATGACGTCGCTGAGGGCCTTCACCTCGGCCGAGCAGTTGATGTAGGCGATGGTGTAGAAGTTGGGGTTGGTGTCCTGCAGGGCCTTGAGCTTGGCGGCGGGGCAGCTTTCCTCGAGGGAGCAGCCGGCGTCGGCGTCGGGCAGGATGACGACCTTGCCGGGGTTCAGGATCTTGGCGGTCTCGGCCATGAAGTGGACACCACAGAATACGATGACGTCGGCCTGGGTCTTGGCGGCCTGTTGGGAGAGGCCGAGGGAATCGCCGACGAAATCAGCAACGTCCTGGATTTCCCGGATCTGGTAGTTGTGGGCGAGGATGACGGCGTTGAGGCGCTTCTTGAGGTCGAGGATCTCACGGCTGAGCGAATCGACGGGCGCGGCCGTTTCCAGCATGGCGGTCATGTGGCCCGGACCCTAGGGCCGGGACGGGATGGACTCAAGCCGGGGGAGCGGTGCGGACGAGGCGTTGCCAGGCTTGCAGGCCGGTGACGAGGGCTAGCGCACCGCAGAGGATGTAAGGCCAGCTGGGGTGGCGGTCGAACAGGAGCCCGGCGCAGGGTGGCCCGAAGACGCGGGCCAGGGCACCGGCGCTCTGGGCGACCCCCAGCGTCGCGCCCTGTTCGTCCGCAGGGGTGAGTCGCGACAACATCCCGAACAGGGGTGGCCGGGTGAGGCCGGATCCGACGGCGAGCCCCCCGACGACGATCAGCAGGAGCGCCCAATGGACGCCGGCGGGCTTGAGGAACACCGACCAGTCGAGAGGCTTCGTCCCGTGGATGAAGGGCAGGGGGAGCATCGCGGCTCCGAAGATCAAGAGGCTTCCAGCGATGAGGCGGGCTTCGCCGAGGCTTTTCACCAGACGCCCAATCGGGCCCGCCTGGACGATCGCTCCGATCAGTCCCGCGTAGCAGAAGAGGACGGCGTTTGTCCGGGCGGCATCCTCGTCGGCCAAGCCAAAGTTCTGCTGGATCATCAGGCCGAGGGTGCTCTCGAAGCACGTGAAGCCGAATGTCGCGAGGAAGAACAGAAGGATCAGGAACCCCACCGTCGGCTTGCCCAGCGTATTGCGGTATTGGTTGATCCGCGTCCGGCGGGTGGAGGGCACCGTGCCAGGGACCCAGCTTTCGGGAAGGCGGATGAGGGTCGAGAGGAAGTTGGCCAGGCAGAGCACGGCAGCCAGCATGCCGGGCGCGGCGGCAACGAAGGCGTGGCTGGCACCCGACCAGCGGGCCAGCGCCTGCGATCCCACGGCGAGAGCGGGGCCGACGATGAACCCGAGGCCGAACGCCATTCCGATGAGGCCCATCCGCCTGGAACGTTCCTCGGGCGGGGTGATGTCGGCGATATAGGCCTGGGCCACGGTGATGTTGGCCCCGCACATGCCGGCGACGACGCGGGAGCCGAGGATCACGAGCAGGGCCGTGGATCCGCTCAGGGTCGAGCCCCAGGCAAAGGTCGCGTAGGACAGGACGGCGACAAAGGTGCTGGCCAGGAGGACGGGGCGGCGTCCGATGCGGTCGGAAAGGGCACCCCAGGCGGGGGCGAACAGGAACTGCATCAGCGAGTAGGACGCCATGATGCAGCCAACCTGAAACGCCGTGGCACCGAAGGAGCGCGAGTAGTTGGGAAGCAGGGGCAGGACGAGTCCGAAGCCGACCAGGTCGACGAAGACAGTCAGGAAAATGATGGCCAACGACGGTTTCCGCACCGGGCGGCTAGGTTGGCGCGGGAGGCGGCGAAACGCCAAGCGACAAGTTGGGAGCTGAGTTTCCAGTTTCCAGATTCCAGTACCCAGTTCCGTGCACTGGAAGCTGGCGACTGGATTCTGGGAACTCTCCGCCCGGCTCGACGTCTCGCCCCACCGCGTCACGCCGCCGGCTTGAAACTTGAAACTTCGAACTTGGGACTTCGACCGCGATCACGCGACGGCGGCGGTGGCGGGTTCGGGTTCGACCCACTTTCCGTGTTCCTTGATGAGGTCCACGAGGCGGTCGACGGCCTCGGCTTCGGGGATGTTGAAGCGGACGGGCTTCTTGCCGACGTAGAGGTTGATCTTGCCGGGGGCGCCGCCGACGTAGCCGAAATCGGCATCGGCCATCTCGCCGGGGCCATTCACGATGCAACCCATGATGGCGATCTTGACGCCCTTGAGGTGGACGGTCCGGCCCTTGATGCGGGCAGTGACGGTCTGGAGGTTGAAGAGCGTCCGGCCGCAGCTGGGGCAGGCGACGTAGTCGGTCTTGAAGGACCGGCAGCCGGCAGCCTGGAGGATGTTGAAGGCGAGGCGGAGCGACTGGCCATGGCCGGGTTCACCGCGCACGAGGATGGCGTCGCCGATGCCATCCGCCAGCAGGGCGCCCAGATTGACGGCGGCGCGGAGGAGCGCGACGTCGGGTGAGAGCGGCGAGGTTGTCGCTCGGAGCTGGTCCTTGAGCAGGATCGGGTTTGCCCGGCCGACGCGCTGGAGTTGGATGGCGAGCAACCGGAAGGCGGTGATCGGGGGAAGGGGCACGTCATCGCGCACCGAGACCAACTGCGTGTCGCACGGGACCTGTTCCGGGGCGATGGGTTGGCGGGGGTCGAGTTCGAGGATGTTCAGGTCTTCGTAGACCGCCTCGGGCCGGACGTCGGCCTTGGCCGCGATGCGCGGGGCCACGTGATCGAAGGTCTCGCGGGTGACGACCACGCGGACGGTCTGATCACCACCACACCGGATCCCGCCGTCGAGTTCCGTTTCAGCAGACGTGCGGCGCTTGAACGTGAAGGGATCCCACGCGAGCGGGGCCTCGGGCAGTGGGGATCCGGCGGGGGGGTGGACGAGGGAAGGGATCTGGGCGAGCAGGTCGTTGCAGACGGCGATCTCGCGCGGGCTGTCCTCGGTGAGGGAGACGCGGATGGTGTCGCCGATGCCGTCGCACAGGAGGGAACCGATGCCGATGGCGGACTTGATGCGGCCGTCCTCACCTTCGCCGGCCTCAGTCACGCCGAGATGGAGGGGGTAATTCCAGTCCGGGCCAAGTTCCTCGAGCCGGGCCGCGAGGAGGCGGTAGCACTCGATCATGACCTTCGGATTGGAGGACTTCATCGAGAAGACGAAGTTGTGGAAGTCGTGCTTCCGGCAGATCCGCGCGAACTCGAGGGCGCTCTCCACCATGCCGAGGGGTGAATCCCCGTAGCGGTTCATGATGCGGTCGGAGAGCGAGCCGTGGTTGGTGCCGATGCGGAGGGAGCGGCCGAGTCGGCGGGCCTCGATGACCAGGGGAGCGAATGCCTCCTCGACCCGGCCGAGTTCAGCGACGTACTCGTCGTCGGTGTACTCCTTGACGGCGAATTTCTTCTTGTCGGCGTAGTTGCCTGGGTTGACGCGGACCTTCTCGACCCACTTGACGGCCTCCAGGGCGGCCTCGGGCTTGAAATGGATGTCGGCAACGATGGGGACGTGGCACCCGCGCTCGCGGAGGGATCGGACGATGTGTTCGAGGTTGGCGGCGTCCTTCACGGTGGGAGCCGTGATGCGGACGATCTGACAGCCGACGGCGACGAGTTCGAGGGTCTGCTGGACGCACAGCGCGGTGTCCATGGTGTCGCAGGTGAGCATCGACTGTTTGACGACCGGATGGCGGCCGCCGATGACGACGCCGCCGCGGGCGGGATCGCCGACGGTGACCTCACGGGTGAGGCGACGGTTAAAGTTCCAGGGAGACGCGCAGTACTTCATTGCCGGGGGCAATAGAGCGAGAGAGGAGGCCTTCCGTCAATGTTGGGGGCGATTCCGGGGTTCCTTCGTGGCTCGTGAGGACACTCGCCCCACCGCCGGCGGCGAGAGGCGCCTCCTGACCTTGCCCCCGTTTGAAAAGGGAACGGAGTGGCGACGTCCTCGTGGCCTTGAGAACAGGCAGGGGAGGGCAACGAGGACGTTGCCGCCCCGGTTGACTCAGGGGCGGTGTCAAGATGCGCCGGGTAGCGGGAGGAGGGCACGCTTGCGCTTGGCTGGGGAATGGCCAAGGTTGTCCCAGAAGGAACAATTCATGGAAAAGCCGAAGATCGTTGCGTGGTTGAAGCCGTGGTGCGGATGGAGTGCTGGCGTGCGTGCTGTCTTCAAGAAGTACGACCTGCCGTTCGATGAACGGGACATCATCAACAGGCCTGAGTGCTATCAGGAGATGGTGGAGAAGACCGGCCAGACCAAGCAGCCCTGCGTGGAGATCGGTGGCCGGGTGTTGGCGGACGTGAGCGGTGACGAGGTGGAGGCCTGGATGCTCCAGAACGGCATCGTGGCGCCCAACAACCGTGCCGCGGAGGCCCCGACCAACCAACCGTGCGCGCATGAGATGCCGCAGGCTGCGCCGATGAGCTTCCGGCGTTGACCGTTTTCACTGTCGCCCCGGGCTTCCGAAGTCTGGTAGTGCTTTCCCTCATGACGACGATCGGATTTCTGGGAGCAGGCAAGATGGCGACGGCGCTGGCCAAGGGCTTCCTGACGGCGGGCCGCGTGACCCGGGAAGGGTTGAGCGCGAGCGACCCAGTGGTGGCGGCGAGGGAGGCCTTTGCTCGGGAAACCGGCGGAAGCGTGTTTGCCGCCAACGACGAGGTTGTTGCAGCAGCGAGCGTGCTGGTCATCGCCGTGAAACCGGATCAGGTGACGGACCTGCTGAAGGAAATCCAAGGCCAGTTGGAAAGGCGGCATCTGTTGATCTCGATCGCGGCCGGCGTTCCGCTGGCCAAGCTCGAAGCTGCGGCCCCCGGTGCCCGTTGCATCCGGGTCATGCCGAATACGCCGGCCCTGGTGGGCGCGAGCGCCTCGGCGTACGCGTTGGGAACGGACGCAACCCGGGCGGACGCCGAATTGGCCCATCGCCTTCTCGGCTCGGTCGGGCTGGCCCTGGAGGTGAAGGAGAAGTTGCTGGATGCAGTGACCGGGCTCAGCGGATCTGGGCCTGCCTACGGCTTCATGATGATCGAGGCCTTGGCCGACGGGGGCGTTGCCGCGGGATTGCCGAGGGATGTGGCCCAGCGCCTGGCGGCGCAGACGCTGCTGGGGGCAGCAAAGATGGTGCTGGAGACCGGACAGCATCCGGGAGCGTTGAAAGATGGGGTTTGCAGTCCCGGTGGAACGACCATCGAAGCCGTCCACGAACTGGAGAAGGGCGGGCTGCGGGCAACCTTGATCGGGGCAGTCCGTGCTGCGGCGGACAAGGCCCGGAGACTGGCCTGAACCCGGTCTGTTGACCCCAACGACCTCCCCATGAGCCAACTCCCTCCTCCTTCGCCCCAGCAGTCGAAGATCATCTGGTTCTCGATTACTGCGTTCGCGATCGCGGTGGTGGCGGCTCTGTTCGCCGGGGGTGTGTGGGCGTTGGGGCGCGTGCTGCAATTGCTCGCGCCGGTGCTCTGGCCGCTGGCGCTCGGTGGCGTGCTGGCCTACCTGCTTGATCCCTTGGTGGATGTCCTCGTGGCGCGGCACATTCCCCGGGCCCGGGCGATAGCCCTGGTGTTTGTCACGGCCTGCGCCCTGGTGGTGGGCGTGTTCCTGAGCTTCGTGCCGCAGGTTGTCGGCGAAGCCCGCTTGTTCGCGGAACGGGTTCCGGCCTATTCCCACAAGCTCCGGCAACGCCTGGATTCGTGGGCCACCAATCCCCCCGTGGTCGTGCGGCGGGTCCTGGCGGCACGTGACCTGTTTGTGCGGCAATCGAATGCCACCCCTGACGTGACGGTTCCGATCGAACCCATTCCCGAGGGAGCGACCAACGCGGTCGCTGTAGTGGCAACGACGACGGTGTCGTCGCCCACCACGCGTCTGCCGGGCATCAGTCCGGAGACGTTGCGTTCGTTCACCGCATGGGTGGGGAATCTCCTGCCGGGATTCGGGTCGTGGGCGGCGGATCAGCTGGGACGGGTTTCCGGCTGGTTCGGGGTGTTGGTGGGGTTGTGCCTGGTCCCGATCTATGCGTTCTACTTCCTGCTGGAGAAGCGGGGTATTGAACGTCAATGGACCGAGTACCTGCCGGTCCGGGCCTCGTGGTTCAAGGAGGAGATCGTGTTCTGCCTCCGGGCGGTGAACGACTACCTGATCGTGTTCTTCCGGAGCCAGGTGCTCGTGGCCCTGTGCGACGGCTTCCTCTACACGGTAGGGTTCCTCGTGATCGGCCTTCCGTACGCCTTCCTGCTGGGTCTGATGGGAACGTTGCTGACGATGATCCCGTTCATCGGAGCCATCGTGACGTGTACGGCGGCCCTCGTTGTGGCCTTTGCGGCATCGGGCAGCTGGGAGTCGCCGGCGCTGGTGCTGGTCGTATTCGGGGTCGTGCAGACGCTGGAAGGACTGGTGATCTCGCCCAAGATCATGGGCGACCGGGTCGGATTGCACCCGTTGACGATCATCGTGGCGGTCATGGTGGGAACGCAGCTGCTCGGGGGCATCCTGGGCGGAATCCTGGCGATTCCCCTGACCGCGGCGCTCCGGGTCATCATGTTCCGATACGTCTGGCGGGCCCGTCAGTTGGCTGCGGAAGGTCAGTCGGACGGGGCGACCCCGGCTTGAAGCTGATTGAAACAAGGTCGGCGAGCGCCGGGTTGAACGGGGACCCCTGGGGAGGGTCTGAAGCTGATATGCGGAACAGAGAGCCTGCTTGATTCCCCGTTTGGCAGGCGGCCCGTTTGCACAATATACTCACGCCATGAAGTTCTCCTTGATCCTCCCGGCCTTGCTGGTCCTGCCGCTCCTTCGCGGGGACATTGTCCAGGGCGACCCCGGTCCGAGAGACAGGCTGCCGGCGGAACCTGGCAAGATCAGTAGCGGCCAGCCGGTTCTGTCCGCCTCGGCGGTGGAGAAGGCGGCGGACATCTCGAAGTACACCAACAGTCTCACGCTCTCTGCGCCGGACGGGGCAGGGAATGTGGCCCAGATAGCCGCTCGGGCGCTGGAGCGAGCCCACTTCTCGCGGATGCGTTTCCGGGATGAGGTCAGCGCAAAGCTCTTCGAGCGCTACCTGGAGTCGCTCGATCCGCAGCGGGTCTACTTCCTGCAGGGCGACTACGACGAGTTCGCGAAGTACAAGACCCGCCTCGATGACCTGACGATGATCGAGAAGGACGTTCAGCCCGCCTACGAGATCTTCAACCGGTTCCTGCAGCGGTTTGACCAGCAGTACGCCCATGTGACCGGTTTGCTGAAGTCGGAGGATTTCCGGTTTGATTCGGACGAGCGGGTCCAGTTGAACCGCAAGGAGGAGGCGCGGCCGAAGGATCTGGCTGAGGCGAGAAGGCTCTGGCGGGACCGGCTCCGGTACGAATACCTGACGGAGAAGCTGAACCAGACCGCCATCCCGGAGTTGAGCACGAACGTCTGGCGGAAGGTGGTGGGCCTCGGTGCCGATCAACCGCTACCCGAGACGCTGCCAGCGAGCGTGAAGCGGCCGCTGGGGACAAACGTGTTGACCGATCTGGAGGCGCTGGTCGGCAAGGTGCATGGCGCCGAAGCACTGTCGAAGATCAACGACGGGAAGTGGACCACCCGCAAGGAGGTCGAGGCCTACCTCGCGGGCAAGCTTCCGCAGGAGCGGCACAAGGACACGCTCGACAAGCTGACCAGGCGCTACAACAGGACGCTGCGGACGCTGAAGCAGTACGAGCCCGACGAGGTGCTGCAGCTGTATCTCGATTCGCTGGCCCACTCCTACGACCCGCACTCGAACTACTTTGGGAAGAGCGAGCTCGATTCATTCTCCATCAGCATGAACCTGACCCTCTTTGGGATCGGGGCCACCCTGCAGAGCGAGGATGGCTACACCGTGATCCGGAACGTGGTTCCTGGGAGTCCCGCGGAGAAGAGCAAGCAGATCAAGGTCGGTGACAAGATCGTAGCGGTTGCCCAGGGCGATGATGGGGAATGGGTGGACGTCGTGGACGAGAAGCTCAAGCGCGTCGTGGAGCAGATCCGGGGTACGAAGGGAACCCGGGTCCGGCTGACGACGATCCCCGCGGGTGGCGACGATTCAGCCCGCAAGGTGGTTTCGTTGGTCCGGGATGAGGTCAAGCTGGAGGACAGCGAGGCCAAGGCGAAGATCGTTGAACTGCCGGGCGCGGCTGGGAAGACCCAGCGTGTCGGGGTGATCGATCTCCCCTCGTTCTATGCCAGTTTCCCGGTGGGGGTCGGAGGACGCGGCACGCGCCACAAGAGCACGACCGCGGACGTCTCGAAGCTGATCAAGAAGCTCCAGTCCGAAAAGGTCGAGGGCATCATCCTCGATCTCCGCCGCAACGGTGGGGGATCGCTGGAAGAGGCGGTCAACCTCACGGGCCTGTTCATCAAGAGCGGGCCGGTCGTGCAGGTGAAGGAGTTCAATGGTCGGGTCGTGCAGGACGACGACGAGGATCCCTCCGTACTCTACGATGGCCCCTTGATGGTGCTGACGAGCCGGTTCAGCGCATCCGCCTCGGAGATCGTTGCGGGAGCCCTGCAGGATTACGGCCGCGCGGTGGTCGTCGGTGACGTGAACACCCACGGCAAGGGTACGGTGCAGACGATCCAGGAACTTGGGATGATCCTGCCGGATTCACCGGTGCACCCCGGTGCCGTGAAGCTCACCATCCGGAAATTCTACCGGGCCTCGGGTGAATCGACGCAGTTGAAGGGCGTGGTGCCGGACGTGATCCTTCCGGGGGTCAACAATCTCCTCGAGACAGGCGAGAGCTCGCTCACGAACGCGTTGCCCTGGGACACGATTGCCAGCGCCGAGTTCGATCGGTTGAATCGCATCCAGCCCTACCTGGGCCAGCTGCGCGACCGTTCTTCCAACCGCATCGCGGGCGATCGTGACTGGGATTACATCCGCCAGGACGTCGAGATCTACCGGAAGAAGCTGGCGGAGAAGACCATTTCCCTGAACTACGACCAGCGGGTGCGGGAGCGACTCGAGGATCGCGCCCGGGCTGAGGCCCGAAAGAAGGAACTGGCGGCACGAGGGCTGAAGGAGCCAACCACCTACGAACTCACGCTGAAGTCTGCCGAAGAGCCCGGGTTGCCGGCGCCGGTGGGCAAGACCAACGCGGTGGCGAAGGCGAACGATCCGCACGCTTCCGGGAAGGCACCGGCGGAAGGCTCCAAGGTTGATCCGGATGACGAGGGCGAGCCGGAGAAGGAAGTGGATCAGGCCGTGGATGTCCACCTGCGCGAGGCCGAGCGCATCCTGCTCGACCTGATCGAGCTTTCCGGAGGCGGCACCAAGAAGGGCGTCGCAACCTCGATCACCCGCTGACGCGGGCTGGACTCTTCAGGGCCGACGGGGTTCCAGCCCGTCGGCCCTTTGCCTTTTCGGAGGGGTGATCCGATTCCAGCGGTTGGGAGCAGGAGTCCGGACCGAGACTGTCCTGCCGTCGTCGAGCAGGACTTCCGCGGAATCCACCCGTGTTTCCCGGCCCAGGCCAAAGTGGATCCGGCCCACCGACTGGGACCGGTACGACTCACCGGTCATCAGTCGGCGCTCGAGCGTTGTACCCCCGACCTGGATGCGGACGCGGCAGTCGCCCGAAAGCAGGGGGGATTCAAACCCGATCCAGTTGCCCGCCGAGGGCGTCTGGTTTCCAAGGATGATGACCCGCTGTCGGCGTTGAGGCCATTCCTCGAAGGTCGTCACGGCCAGATCCATCCGGCCGTCAGCACCGACGTCGATGGCAACAGCGTTCCGCGTATCCGCGGGGATGGCGGAGCCGCGGAGCCAGGCGAGCTCCGTGAAGGCTCCCGAGGTCGTCTGAAGGAACAGGGCCCCGTTCTGCCAGCCGCCGTAGGAGGCGCGGTCGGCGGCCCGGCGACCGGCGGCATTGCGGAAGTAGAGGTCGGCGACGGGATTGTTGGTCGAGGTGGCGACGTGGATGTCGTGGAGCCAGAACTGCCGTTCGTAGTCGCGGACGTTGGCCCGGGTTTCGTGCCCATGGCAGACGTGCAGGTCCAACCGCCCGTCGTTGTCCACATCCAGCGGCGTCACCGCCCACGCCCAGCCCCCGTCCGCCAGTCCCGCCGACTGGGTCGCGTCCTTCAGGCCTCCGGCGTGCCCAAGAAACATCCGGCTTCCGGCGATCATCGCCGGGCGGAAGATTCGATCGGATTCGTGCTCGCCTCGCACCAGACCCCATCGATCAAGCCGGGCAGCGACGGATGATCCCATTCCGATGGCGTAGAGATCGGTCCGGCCATCGTCGTTGAAGTCGGCGGTGGCATGCGCCATTCCGAACAGGTGGCGGGCCGCGCCGAGGCTCAGGGTCTCGTCGGAAAACCGACCGTCTCCTCGGTTCAAGAACAGGTCGATCCCTGCAAAGTCGCTGTTGAGGACAAGGTCCGGTCGGCCGTCGCCATTCCAATCGACGAACGAGGCGCTGTAGGTTCGACGCCGTCGCTTCGACGCCAAGCCCGCGTCCTGCGTGAAATCGCGAAGGCCAGTCGTGCCCTCGTTCCTGAGCAGGAAGGACTCGAAGCCGTCGTTGGCGTCATGGTAGGGCGTCGGAAACTGGCCACCTTGGTACGGCAGCTTGTACTGGGCGAGAAACAGGTCGATGTCGCCGTCGCCGTCGTAGTCGGCTGCGGCGAGCGATTGGGGGTGGCGGATTGGCGTGGGCGGGCGCCAGAGAACCGTACCTGGCGCTTCCCACCTCGGACCCGGAAGCCAGCGGACTCCATCCCGGCCAGCGAGGATCAGATCGGGGGACTGGTCCCGGTTCCAGTCGACGACCGCTGCCGCCCAGACTGGTTCTGGCGGCAGTCCGGCGAATGCCTCGGTTTTCCATCCTTCCGGATCCGACCGCAGCCAGATGCCGGCTCCGACCAGGAGCAGGTCGTCGCCGCTCCCATCCGATCTGGGAACCGCGAGTAGTGGGTCGCAGAAGGCGGTGTGGGGCGGGACGGGCAGGTCCAGTTCGGCCACGATCCCGATCGGGGGTGCGCCGATCGTTGCGGCACCTTCGAACCGATCGACGGTCACGTTGGCACCGGGTCCAAGGATTCCCCCTGGCCCGTCGACGGATCCTTCGACGGCGATCCGGGCGCGCCGCCGCGTGGGTTCGTTCTCCAGCAAGAGTTCAGCGCCGAATCGGCTTCCTGGTGGGGATTCCATCCAGTCGAGCAGCTGCCATCGGGACCGGCGCAGGCGCCAACCTTCGCTGTGCCACGCGGCCAGCTGCCGAAGCCAGTCGGCGGATTTCCAAGCCGTACCAGAGGGGATCGAAATGGGCAGGAGGCCGGACGGGAGCGGACTTGAAGCGGTGGACCTCGCGGGAGCATCGATGCGGATGCTCGCGGGGGCGAGGTCGGTCAGGTTGAGGAGTGGCTCCGGGTCTTGGTTCAGGCGATTCCAAAGGTCATTCAGGGCATCGAGTGCGGGAGCAGCCGCAAGTTCACGGGCGAAGTCACGGGCCTCGATGGCCGACTCGGCGGCTTCAAGCGTGAGGAAGGATTCAGTGATCCGAGCCGTCAGACCGGGCGGTGCGGCGGGCTTCGCATGGCTGCGTCGCCCGTGGATCCAGGCGGCCGCACTGGCGGCCAATGCCAGGGACGCGAGCAGCACCGTGGTTCGCCTTGGAGGGAGCATTCAGGAAAAGAAAACGGCGGATGCCAGCGAGTTCGCGGGCATCCGCCGGTGATTGCGGCCCATGGACCGGGCTCAGCGACCCTTCATCAGCCGCCCGAAGTTCTGGTAGGCTTCGCGGGCCTTGGGATCATTCTGGGACTGTTCGAGCAGCTTGGTGGAGAAGTCCCGGACGGACTGGCGGTAGGCGAGCTTCTGCTCTTCGGACATGGAAGCATCGGCCTGGCGCGCGGCCATCAGGGCGGCGATGGCTGCGTCGTAGTCGTTCTTCTCGATGGCGGTCTTCGCCGTTGAGATCGCCTGATTGGCGGCAGGATCGGCCTTTTCAGGGACGGCAGGAGCGGCCGCCTTGCCGCTGGCATCCACCACCTCGCCTTCACCGGACTTGGAACAACCGGTGGAGATGAAGCACGCGGAGGCCAGCAATGCGGCGAGGGCCAAGCGGGACGGATTCTTCATGGGTGTGCCTTTCGAGGACGACATCGGATCATTTCCCGTAGCGCGGCCCAATGAAGAGGAAGTTGTCCTGGCTGGACTGCGGGACGCGCAAGGCAGCCGGGCCGGTCTGGGTGGCCATGCCCATGTAGGTGCGGAACTTCATCATTTCAGCCGACCCGGTCTGCCGACCGATGATGGCACCGCCGCCAACGTCGGTGCTGACATTGCGCGCATTGCCGCCGGCATGACGTTGGGAAACGCCCTCCCCGGGTTGGTTGCCGGCGTCGTTGAACCAGAAGGGATCCATCTCGTTGGCCTCCCAGACGAAGATGTCCATCGGGCGGAACTGGCCGAGCTTGTAGGTCTTCCCGGCCGGAGAGAGCTGCTGGTCGTTGCCGCTGAGGCAGCCGTTGAAGGTGTAGCTGGAGACCTTCACCTGACGGGCGGCCCACTGGGACTTCTTGGCGCCGGTGATTTCGCCCACATCCTTCGGGCAGAAGGACGCCCGGACGGTGGTCAGGTACTTGGCGACCTGTCCTTCCTTGAAGAAGGGGGTCTGGTTCGTCTCGTCGGTGCCAAGGCCGCGGACGCGATTGGCGGGGATCGCGGCATTGGGAATGAACCTTGTGCCGATCTTGGTCGCGTAGGCCCAGGCATTGGGACCAGCGCCGGCCGTGCCATCCACGCCACCCCAGGACGGGTGCGGAACGTAGTCCTGGGCGTCATTGGCGTACATGTTCACGCTCAGCATGACCTGCTTCATGTTGCTCAGGTCGAGTGTGGTCTGGGCCTTGTCCTTGGCCTTGCTGAGGGCAGGGAGCAGCATGCCAGCGAGGATCGCGATGATCGCAATGACGACCAGCAACTCGATCAGGGTGAAGCCGGACAGCTTCCTCTTCATCGGTTCTTTGAGACTTAGCATAGGTAGTGATTCGCCTGAGGCGAGGGGTTCCGCGTGGGAGACCCACTTCTTTTGAAACCCAATTTGGGGGAGGTCAACAGTGGATTTTGCTCCGGGGGCGAACGGGGCGCATCCCGACACTGCCCCCGTTTGAAAACAGGAACGGGGTGGCGACGTCCTCGTCGCCCTGGAAAAGGGCCCGGGAGGGCGACGAGGACGTTGCCGCCCCGTTTGAAGCGGGGGCAGTGCCAAGATGCGCCCGGGCGAACGGCGCTCGTCTTGATACAGTCACCGGGACTGGTGGCGCCTCTTCGTCGAGCAGTTCCTCGGGGTTGGAGGTGGAATCGGGATTGAGGCAGGTTGGGTCTCGATGCCCATGGCGACTCCGCCCCCGACGCCGGTGTCCAAGGGGACGAAAATCGGGGCTACCTCGAGACTTGCGCGGACACTCTCGACGACGTGCGTGGTCGGCCCCGGGGGTCTGACGACGGTGGAGTCCCGGCTTGGAGCGCATCGCCTGCGCAGGGCTGTGAATGACCTCGGGGGGGAAGTCTCCCCGAAGCAGGGGCTGCACAGAGGGTTTCCACGGGTTCAGGTTGGTGGTACTGGTTTCATCCATGGTTCCCCGCCTTGACAGCATCGTCGTGAACGCCTTGCGGTGTGCCTTGGGAGTGGCGCTGATGGGCGTGCTGGCGCTGCGCGGGGAGGAAACCGTGCCGTCCCGGACGAAAGGCGCGGCATCGAGGGACTGGTGGTCCTTGCGTCCGTTGCATAGGCCCGCCGTGCCGGAAGTCGGCGTCGCCGGGGCGCACCCGCTGGACGCTTTCGTGATGCGAACCCTGGACGCCAGGGGACTGAAGCTGTCGGCCGAAGCGAGTCGTTCGACGCTGATCCGACGACTTTCCTATGACCTGATCGGACTGCCGCCCACCCCGGCCGAAGTCGATGCGTTCGAGCGCGACGCCGACCCTCGGGCGTACGAGAGATTGGTGGATCGCCTGTTGGCGTCGCCGCACTACGGTGAACGCTGGGCGCGTCACTGGCTGGACGTGGTCCACTTCGGTGAGACGCATGGTTACGACAAGGACAAGCCCCGCCCGAATGCGTGGCCGTACCGCGACTATGTCATCCGAAGCTTCAATGCGGACAAGCCGTACACCCGCTTCGTGCAGGAACAGGTGGCGGGCGATGTCCTGTTCCCGGGAACGCAGGACGGAGTCGAGGGCATGGGATTCGTGGCGGCCGGCCCTTGGGATTTCATCGGGCATGCGGAAGTCCCGGAGACGAAGATCGACGGCAAGGTCGCGCGGCATCTCGACCGGGACGACATGGTCGTGAACACCATGCAGACGTTCACGAGCCTGACGGTCCAATGCGCGCAATGTCACAACCACAAGTTCGATCCGATCAGCGCCGAGGACTACTACAGCCTTCAGGCGGTGTTCGCCGCGGTGGATCGGGCGGATCGACAGTACGACGTGGATCCGGCGGTGGCGCGGAGGCGTGAGGAACTGACCATGCGCCAGGCGGATGCCCAGTCACGGCGCAAGACGATCGAGACCGCGATCCAGGCGCGGGCGGGCGAACGTCTGGTCGAATTGGATCGGCGGATTGCGTCGGCGACGAAGGCCGTCAAGACCTCGGAGGCATTCGGATACCACAGCGGAATCGAGCCCAAGGCAGACGTCACCAAGTGGGTGCAAGTGGACCTTGGACGCAGCGTGGCCTTGAGCCGGGTCGTGCTGCATCCCTGCAAGGACGACTTTGCCGGCATCGGAGAAGGATTTGGGTTTCCTGTGCGATACCGGATCGAGGCGTCCGACAACGAGGACTTCTCGGGAACGCCTTTGATGCTCCAGGACCGGACCACAGCGGATTTCCCGAATCCGAGGCTTCGAGCACAGGACGTGACGGTGGCTGGGGTTCAGGCGAGGTACGTGCGGGTGACCGCAACTCGATTGGCGGCGCGTTCGTCGGACTACATCTTCGCGTTGGCGGAGTTGGAGGTGCGGGACGCGACAAACCTGAACGCGGCAGCGGGCGCGAAGGTGGCGTCGTTGGATTCCATCGAGGCGCCAGTTCGCTGGCAACGCTCCAACCTGACGGATGGGTGGTCACCGGGTGCGGGCGCTTTGGGAGGTGGTGCGGCGGGCGATCTGGCGCAATTGAAGCAGCAGCGGGAGGGGTTGCTGGCATCATCGACCCAACCGCAGGAGAGGGACGAACTGGCCGGGATCGAGAGGGACCTCGCGGTCGTGAAGACGGACCTGGCTGCATTGCCCGCGCCTTCGGTGGCCTACGTCGCGGCAGTCTATCGGGGCGGCGGCGCGTTTCAGGGAACAGGCGGCCAGGGCGGGAAACCGAGACCGATCTTCGTCCTCAGCCGGGGGAATGTTCAGAAGCCAGGCAATCCAGCGCAGCCGGGAGCCCTTTCCTGCGTCGACGGATTGCCGTCGCGGTTCGACCTGACGGAGACGCACGCGGAAGGCGAACGCCGGGCCGCCCTTGCACGTTGGCTCACCCGGACGGACAACCCGCTGCCGTGGCGATCCATCGTCAATCGGGTTTGGCAGTACCATTTCGGCCGCGGCCTAGTGGAGACGCCGAATGACTTCGGGCGCATGGGGGCGTTGCCGACCCATCCGGAATTGCTCGACTGGCTGGCGGTGGAGTTCCGCGACGGCGGCCAGTCGATGAAGGCGCTGCACCGCTTGATCGTGACCAGCGCGGTCTATCGCCAGCGATCGGATGCTGCACAGCCCGCGGCCGTGGCGATCGATTCGGACAACCGTTACCTGTGGCGGCAGAACCGTCGGAAGCTCGAAGCCGAGGCAGTTCGGGACGCCGTGCTGGCGGTGTCGGGCAAGCTCGACCGGCGACTGGGAGGGGCGAGCTTCCAGGATTTCGTGATCGAGAAGCCGGAGCATTCCCCGCACTACGAGTACCACCTCCATGATCCGGAGGATCCGAAGTCGCATCGGCGCTCGATCTACCGCTTCATCGTCCGTTCGCAGCAGCAACCGTTCATGACGGTGTTGGATTGCGCGGATCCCTCGATGCAGGTGGGGCGGCGCAATGAGGGCGTGTCGCCGTTGCAGGCCCTCGCCATGCTGAACAATCCGCTGATGCTGACGATGTCGCGGCATTTTGCGACGCGTTTGGAGGCGTCCGGCGGCGCGTTGGAAGGGCAGGTTGCCCAGGCGCACTTCGAAGCGATGGGGCGGCCGGCTGCTGTGGATGAATTGCGCGAGTTGGTGGGTTTTGCGCGCGAGCACGGCCTTCCCAACCTCTGCCGGGCGCTCTTCAACCTGAACGAGTTCTCCTACGTCGACTGATCCCGCGATGAATCAATCCTCACCGTTCCATCGGCCGACTGCCGGAAGCCGCGGGCTGACGCGACGCGAGTTCCTGTGGAGCTCGGGTGGTGGGCTGGGCGGCATCGCGCTCGCGAGTCTCCTGGGTCGCGAGGGATTGCTGGCGGGAGATGTCACGCCCGGCGCGCCGATGCCGCATCACCGTCCCCGCGCCAAGCGGGTCATCCAGCTGTTCATGGCCGGGGCGGCGAGTCATCTGGACCTGTTCGACTACAAGCCCGAGCTCGTGAAGCGGCACGGACAGCCGAGCGACTTCGGTGAACCGGTCGAAGCCTTCCAGGATGGGTTGGGCCCGTGGATGAAACCGGTGTGGCCGTTCCGGCCGCATGGCCAGTCCGGCAAGATGCTCGGCGACGTCGTGTCGGACCTCGGGCAGGTCGTCGATGAACTGGCCTTCGTCCACAACCTCGTCGGCAAGACCGGCGTGCACAGCCAGGCTACTTACCTTCAATCCACCGGATTCCAACTCCCCGGTTTTCCCGGCATGGGCGCGTGGGTTGGATACGGTCTGGGCTCGATCAACGAGAACCTTCCAGCCTTCGTCGTGTTGCCAGACCACCGCGGCTTCGCCTCGAACGGTCCCAAGAACTGGGACTCGGCCTTCCTGCCTGGACAGTTCGCAGGGACGATCCTGTACCCGGGGCGTGAGAATCCGATCGCGGACCTGTTCCCGGATCGGCACGGCGACTTCGTGAAGCCGGAGAGCGAGCAGGCCACTCACGAGTTGATGGCGCGGATCAACCGTCGCCACGCGGAGAACCGCGAGGGAGATGCACGGCTGGATTCCAGGATCCGGAGTTATGAGCTCGCGGCCCGCATGCAACTGGCGGCACCCGAGGTGATGGATCTGTCGCGGGAACCGGACTACCTGCTGGAGCAGTACGGCATCCGACGCAATCCACCGACGTGGCCCACGGAGATCAACGCGGAAGAGGAGCAACATCACTTCGGGTACAAATGCCTGGTCGCCCGACGCCTCATCGAGCGCGGGGTGCGTTTCGTCCAGGTGTGGAGCGGGAACGACAACAGCTTCCCGCGTCGGAACTGGGACTCGCACGAGAACATCCTCCAGGACCACGGGCCGCTCTCGCGCGGATTCTCGCGTGGCGCCGCTGCGCTCATCCTCGATCTCAAGCAACGCGGCTTGCTGGATGATACGATCGTACTTTGGACGACGGAATTCGGGCGCATGCCCAGTTCGCAGGGTGGCAAGGGACGCGATCACAATCCCTACTGTTTCACCAACTGGCTTTGCGGAGGCGGCATCCGCGGTGGTGTCACGTGCGGCGAGAGCGATGAATGGGGATACAAGCCGCGGGACAGGAACCATCCGACCACCGTGTACGACATCCACGCGACGATCCTGCACCTGCTCGGCATCGACCACACGCGGCTCACCTTCCGGCACAACGGCGTCGACCGTCGCCTCACCGACGTCCACGGCGAGGTGATCTCGGGGATGCTGGGGTGACGTCGGAGTTTCAAGTTTCCAGATTCGGGTTTGAAGCGGGGGGAGGGGAAGGGAGTTGGCCTTCGCCCCGTACGCCGGAGGCGTTGCAGCCGAAAGCCCCGGGTTGGCTCGTCAGCGCCTATCCGGGGAAGACGTGGAAAGAATCCATCCGTCCCCCGGCAGGGGTGCGAAGGGGCCGGATCGTGTAGAAGCCCCGGATCATGGACTTCGCCGCGAAACAAGGAAGGGCGCGCCGGCTTCGACCCCTGCCGGGGTAGATCTCGAAATGGGGTCTTGGACCCGGGGTCGCTTCGCACCCCGGCTACCAGCTGCAACGCCTCCGGCGTGGTGGGCGGGCACATCAACCTTGAATCTTGCCTCTTAAAACCTCCCCTCCCATTGAGCCCGGCGATGGCGTCAGTGGGACTATCGATTCCGCGCTGATGGATTCGGGGGCGATAGTCGGGGCATGAGAACGACAGCACCGCAGGTTGGCAGCCGTCCCGGGGCTCCACCCTGTTCCGCGCCGAGCCGAATGATCGCCTGGTCCATGATGGCCGTCGGGGCCATGACCGGACTCGTCATGGGACTTTGGTCCTTCGACGGACCGTTGCCGGTACCGGCCTGGCTCGGGGACTACGGATCGACCGCGAGACGGTTGGTCCGCTTGGGCCACATCGCTTGTTTTGGTGTGGGCATCCTGAACCTCCTGCTGGTCGTGGAAGCGGAGCGAACGGAGTTCCACAACTCCCCATCGAGGTGGGCGTCGCGGTTGATGAATCTGGGGAACGTGGGACTACCTCTCGGCCTGTTCGTCGCTGCCGTGGTTCCGCCGGCCAAGTATCTACTGGCCCTGCCGGCAATGGCGGTGACGATCTCGCTGTTGCTGGCGGCCCGTGAATCCTTCCGGTCCGTCGAAACACGGAGGATCCCATGAAATCGAGCTGGAATGGCGCGAACATCGAATCGGAGCTGCGCAGCATCCTCGCGGAGTGCTGCCGCCGGGATCTGTCGCAGGTCGGTGACGATGCCGACCTCGTGCGTGAACTCGGCCTCGACAGCCTCGGCATGCTGCGGCTGCTCGCCGAGGTGGAGCTGCGGTTGGGCGTCCGGTTTCCTGACGCCGAGCTCTCGCGCCTTCGGACCCTGCGGCAGTTCGCGGCGGCGTTGAGGCGCGAGTGCAACGGTCCGAGCCCGACTGACGTCTCGGTCACGTCCACCGCATTGCGGGAAGGGAGGACACCATGAGGATCGGGCTGATCGCGATGAGCGGGGTGCGGGTCCGGACGAAGGACCTCGCCGAACTGGGCGTGACGTTGCCGGGCTTCGTGAACCGCGGGCGTGTGATCGCGTCGTTGCCGAGCCTGGGACTTTTGACCGTGGCGGCCCTGACGCCGCCGGATATGGAGGTGGTCTACCGGGAGATCCAGGACGTGCGCCCCGAGGACGCGCTGGAACCATTCGACCTGGTCGCCATCTCCTCCTTCACCGCGCAGATCGACGAGGCGTATGCGCTGGCGGACCGCTACCGTGCGGCGGGTGTCCCGGTGGTCCTCGGCGGATTGCACGTCACCATGATGCCGGACGAGGCGGCGGCGCACGCGGACAGCATCGTAGTCAACGGAGCCGAAGGGGCGTGGCCACGACTGGTCGAGGACTTCCGGAAGGGTTGCCTGAAGCCTCGGTATGAGGGATTGCGAACGGGCGTGTTCCGCTCGCCGGACTATGTGGTCCCGCGCTTCAACCTGCTGCGCGGCCGGCCCTATAACCGGATCACGGTGCAGACCTCGCGGGGTTGCCCGCTGCATTGTGAGTTCTGCGCGGCGAGCCTCCGGATCACGTCGTCGTTCCAGCAGAAGCCAGTGGAGTGGGCACTGGAAGAGATCCGGGTGGCTCGGGGTGTGACGGAGCATCCGTTCTTCGAATTGGCCGACGACAACACGTTCCTGAACAAGTCGTGGGGAAAGGAGTTCCTGCGCGGCCTCGCGCCGATGGGGTTGAGTTGGTTCACCGAAACCGACATCTCAGTGGCGGACGATGACGAATTGCTCCGATTGCTCGCGTCGAGCGGCTGTCGGCAGATCCTGGTCGGACTGGAAAGTCCGACCCCGGAAGGGTTGACCGGCATCGACCCGAGCGGTTGGAAGCAACGCCGGTGCGACCAGTACCTGCGGGCGATCGAGAAGATCCAATCGTGCGGGGTCACGGTGAACGGATGCTTCATCCTGGGCCTCGACAGCCAGACACCGGAGGTCTTTCCGCAGGTGCGCGACTTCATCCGCAAGTCAGGCCTGATCGAGGCGCAGGTGACGGTGCTCACCCCGTTTCCCGGAACACCTCTGTACGCGCGTCTGGCCCGCGAGGGGCGATTGCTCCAGCCGCGGTTCTGGGACCGGTGCACGCTCTTCGATGTGAACTTCCGGCCGAAGAACATGTCCGTGGAGGAACTGGAGTCGGGCATGAGGTGGCTGTTCCGGGAGGTGTACAACGACGCGGAGTATGCGAGACGCCAGCGGCACTACATGGAGTTGGTGAAGGCGGGGCGGGGGAGGGAGATCCCAGAGTGAGCCGCCTCACGTCGTCTCCTACCGCAGACGTGCCAGACGAGGTGACGAGGCTCGTCAAGGGTGCCTGGGCACTGCGGGCACCGGGCTGATCACTGGGGCGAGGTTCGTCTGGATCGGGCCCGGTAGCTGGATCAGAGCGGCGTCCGGATGGGCGACACTCCACGCGAACCAGTATCCTTCGACCAGTGGGACCTCGATGGTCCCATCGGGACCCCGGATGCGGGCGACGCCGTCTTCGGGAAGCAAGGTAAGCGCCGATGCCATTCCCGGGATCCGGAGTTCGCCGGGTGGAAGGTTGGACAGGGACGCGATTGGAATACAGGCTGAGTGGCCGGCGAACTGAAAGCCAGTGACCGGAAGCATTGGTGGAAGCCGATCGTCGGTGCGACTCACGCGGGCGAAGGGATTGGTTGCTCCGAATCGAGCCGGAGGCGGGCCCGCCAGCAGCGCACGGAAGAAGCGGCCCTCGTCCCTGGATCCGACCAACACTTCGCCTTCTGGATGCTGGCTTCGCCACGCCGACCACCGCACGACAGGCGCGGGTAACAGCATCAGTTGGGTTCCTGCGCAGGGGCCATCGAGCGCCACGTGTCCGAGTTGGTACCAGCGCGAACCGGATTCGCGGTCGAACAGGACGAGGTTGCATTCATGGAGCTGCCCTTGGTTCCCGAATGTCCGCCGACTGCCCGTTGCGTGAGCCCGGAATACAGCGGCGGTGGCGGACAACGGACAGTACGTGATGCAGATCGATTCTTCGCCGTGCTGGTCGTTGACGATCTCGCGCTGGGAGAGGATCCAGAGGGGATACGCCCGCACCTTACCCCGATGCAGGACGCTGATCACCCAGTCGTCCTCCTGCAGCGACGCGACTCCCTGCGCGATCGATGCGAACTCCGGGTGATCGATGGGACGCAGCGTGTCGCGTCCCCATGCCCGCCGGGGCGAGACCAGTCGAGGCGTGCCCGTCGTCGGGTTCCCGTCGGAGTGTGCTTGGCCCGATGGATCCGTGCGCTTGCGAGCCAGGATGAGGAAGAGCGCCACACCCGACACGAGCAAGAGCCCGGCGCCTAGCCGCCAGGTGGGCTTCGGCTGTAGCCGCGGAATCACCGGAGGAAAGGTTGGCCGGCTGCTTGCATGGCGACATTCCAAGCCGCGCTACCTGCACCGCGCCTCGTGCGGTTCATTTCTGGGCGACCGTATTGTCGGCTGGCCTGTACCAGGCCCAGTCGGTCGTAGGCTCGTAGGGATAGATGGGCTCGCGTTGGAGCGAAGGTGAGAAGTTCAGGAAGGCGGCATGGCCATCGGGAAACAGGGCGGGCGAGTAGAACTGTGGCGGAGCTGGGACGGGGTCGCGGAACGCGTACTTGCCCCGGGCCCGGTGCCATTGAACCCAGACCGCAGCGCTTCCCGGGCATCCCCACGGGCGCGCGGGCGGTTCGAAGACGAGGAGGTGTCGGCTCGGGGCCTGTTCCCAGCCTTCGGTCTTGCCGGCGATGCCCTCGTTCGGGTCTGCATCGGGAACCTTGGTGGTGTCCTGGGCCAGGCGCGTGAACCTGCCCATGTTGTAGTTGTAGCTGCAGCCGAGTTCCTCGAACTTCGTATCCTGCATGGCCGGGCAGTCCGCGCAGGATTGCGTCTCGACCCCTTTGTCCCGGGCGCATCGGAAGGTGCGCGCGGCCGGGACATACTTCGCGAGGGGCCGGGCCTCGGGGGGCGGGTATTGCTCCATGTGATGGTCGTGCGGCTTGGTGACCGCCCCGCCCAGGGTGAACTCGGTGGTATAGACCTTGAGTGTCTTGGTCCTGGCGTTGGTCCAATTGACGGTCGATGCCGGATACCGGGACAGGTTGTCCTCGACGTACATCCGCATCCCGATCCCAATTTGGTGGAAGTTGTTGATGCAGGTCGTCTCGACCGCCTTCTCCTTGGCCCGGCTCAGCGATGGCAGGAGCAGGCCGGCCAGGATGGCGATGATCGCGATGACCACCAGCAGTTCTATCAGGGTGAATCCGGCGGCCAACGGAGACGCGGGTCGATGCAGGGGATGGTGCTTGGTGTTCATGGCAACAACGAGGGCCGGGTTTCGACCCGGCAACAGTGGGATCCTCACGCGGGGAATGCTTGGCGTTGGCGAGCCATCGAATGACATGCCGTTAAGAGGGGACGTGATGCAATCCTCCTCGCGGGATCCAACGCCTGTGTCCTCGCGCGTGAAAAGGACGGTTGCCAGGGCCTTCGGCCTGCTGGTGTGCGTCGTGATGCTCCTCGTCGTGGGCTGGGCTTACAACCTGAGCCGGGTCCACAAGCACTGCATCAAGTCTACCGGATTCGGATTCAGGGCCTACAGCGATGCCCATGGCGGCGAGCTACCTTTCAGTACCAACGGATTCGGGGACGCGATGCTGCTGCTGGTGAAGGAAGGGCATGTCATCGGCGTAGAGTACATTTGCGGCCCAGGAGATGATGGGAAGTACTTGGCCGAAGCTCTCGAGAAGGGGCTGGATGTGGCAGAAGACCAGTGCAGCCGCGTCTACGTCCAAGGGCTCAAGTCCACCGATGATCGGGATCTGTGTTTGATGTTCGATCGCAGGTCGGTCCGGGGTGGCGATCACTCATACGGCTACGGTCCGCGATTGCGCGAGGTGTGCATGCTGGATGGAAGCATGGGGAAAGTCCGAGACCCGGAGTGGCCCGCTTTCTGTCGGAAGCAGGTGGAGCTGCTGACCGCGGCGGGTTGGACTCGAAAGGCAGCGCTGACGTACTGGCCCGACGCGGAGAGGAGCCGTTGAGGCGACCCGGCAAGGCAGAGGGACCGTACGATGGAGATTCCCTTCGTCGATCCGCTCGATTGGTGTCGGTGTTGTCGCTTGCCGCTCGTACTCGTACCCAGCCCGAAGGGCGGTACTCGTACTCGACTCCATCAAGCATCCCCCATTTCTCAGGGGCCCATCGGCTCGAGTACGAGTAGGAGTACGAGTACGCTCTTCCAGATCTCAGCCGTATCCATGCGATTGTAGGCGGGGACAGGTTCACGCGGAGACGCGGAGACGCGGAGAAAGGCCACTTGGACGGGAGGCGGAGCAGTCACCGTTTGGTGAATAGTGTCCGACGTTGGAAGGTTGGGGATCTGCCCCTCTCTCCGTGCTCTCCGCGGCTCCGCGTGAGAATTCTGCTGCATGAATACGGCTCAGCCGGGCGGGAGCCCGCATCCCCGAGTCCAGAAGCCTTCGGTCTGTGCGCCCGGCCCGAGTTTGGCGTTTCGCCGGGCGGGCGGTTGGTTACGCTCCACCCATGAACTCCCGCTGGTGGTTGCTCTGGATGCTCGTTCCGCTGACCGGTTGCCTGGCTGTGCCGCGGTCCGGCGGCAGCAGCGGGACGGAGCTTCAACTGCGCCGACAGGAACGGGACGGGGCAGGGAACTGGAAGACAGTGACCCGCACGGCGAATTGGGATCCACGTCGGACGGCGGTGATCGTGTGCGACATGTGGGATGATCACTGGTGCAAGTCGGCGTCGGCGCGGGTGGGTGAACTGGTCGAGCCGATGAACCGGTTCCTGGCGGAGGCGCGGACGCGCGGCATGCTGGTCATCCACGCTCCCAGCAGCGTGACCGGCTTCTACGAGGGAACTCCGGCACGGCAGTTGGCTCGGCAGGCACCCTTCGTCGCGACGCCCGTTCCCTTGGCGAAGGCGGAGCGGTGGGGGACGCAGTGGTGCTGGCCGGACCCGACCCGGGAGTCGGTGCTGCCCATCGACGACTCGGACATGGGTTGCTCCTGTTCAGGGACCAAATGCACGGTGCGGGAAGCGTGGAAGCGGCAGCATGCGGGGATCTTGATCCAGCCGGGCGATGCGCTGACCGATGATGGGCAGGAGACCTGGAACCTGCTCGCGCAACGCGGCGTTGATCACGTAATCCTGTGCGGCGTGCACCTCAACATGTGCGTGTTGGGACGCCCATTCGCCATCCGGCAGATGGTGCGACTGGGCAAGGACGTCGCACTGGCGCGGGACCTGACGGATACGATGTACAACCCGGAGCGGCCGCCCGGCGTCGATCACTTCACCGGCACCGACCTCGTGGTCCGCCACGTCGAGCGCCACTGGTGTCCGAGCTTTGTGAGCAGCGACCTGACCGACGGGAGACCGTTCCGGTTCGCGGGGGATGGGAGGAAGTAACGCCCACAGTTTCCCCAGACTGGGTACAGGGACTGGCACCATCCGTCCATGCCTCGTCTACGAGTTCCAGATCGTTCGGCTCACAGGCGAGTTCGAGAGTACCCACCGGCATGTATCGGCGGCCTTGAACGTCCGCCCAGGGCTGATTCATCTGGGCTGAGCAAAGAATTGGCGGGTTGGGAGAAGATTGATTCCAGCTGGACATCCCGCCCCCATCCCGACAGCCTTGGGCATGCCTCGCCCACCAATTCCCAGCGAGCCTGACCTGCTCGCCCGCGTCAACGTCCGTCTCCTGGAGGATCACGAACGCGAGCGCTTCGATCTCCTCCTCAAGGAACGCCACTATCTCCATAGCGCCATCCTCGTTGGTCAGCACCTTCGCTACGTCGCTGAACTCGACGGCCAATGGGTCGCACTCATCGCCTTCAGTGCCGCCTCACTCCACATCAAGGGCCGCGACAAACGCATCGGATGGTCAGCTCGTCAGCGTGCCCGTCGCCTGTCCTTCATCGCCAACAACAGCCGCTTCCTCGTCCTCACCGATCGGCAAAGCCTTCCAAACCTTGCCTCACGCGTTCTAGGCCTGTGCCTGCGCCGCCTGAGCGATGACTGGCTTGCTCGATGGAAGCATCCCATCCTCGCCGTCGAGAGCTTCGTCGACGAAACGCTTTACCGGGGCACTTGTTATCGTGCCTGCGGTTTTGAGGCCATTGGCCCTACTGGCGGTTTTTCCCGCAACGCTCGCGACTACTACCTCCCGCACGGCCAGCCAAAGCAGCTCTACCTGCGCGCGCTGCACCCGAGGGCCTTTGCCATCCTCAAGCAAGCCCGCCTGCCGGAGTCGCTGGCCGCCTTCGAGGCCGACGTCTCTGGCCCATGCCCGTTCCAGGCTCCGGCCCTCGACGACCTTCTTGAGCGTTTTCGCCAACTCCCCGACTCGCGCAAAGGTCATGGCCTCTACCATCGCCAGCGCTTCGTGCTTGGCTGTGCTGCGGTGGCCACCCTCATGGGCGCCTGCGGATATCGTGCCTACGAGGACACCTGCTCGAAGTTCACCACGCGTCAGTTGCGCGCCCTGGGATGCTTCCCCGATGAAGACGGTGAGCTGAGGGCTCCAAGCGATTCCACCTTTCGGCGCGTGCTCATGAACCTCGATCCCGGGGCCTTTGCGGCCATCGTCGGACAGTGGCTCCTGGAGCAGGAGGTCTCGGCCATCGGTCGCCTCGCAGTGGATGGAAAGGTCCTGCGCGGCAGTGGCAGGCGCGACGGTCGTCCGCTTCAGTTGCTTTCGGCGGTCACTCATCACTTGCGCCTCTCGCTCGGCCAGGTAGCCATCGATGAGAAGAGTAACGAGATCCCTGCCTTGCAGCCGCTGCTGGAGAGTCTGGCCCTGCCTCCCGGAGTCCTCATCACGGCCGATGCGCTGCACTGCCAACAGAACAGCGCACGCTTCATCACACAGGAACTCGGTGGCGACTACCTCTTCGGGCTCAAGGGCAATCAGGAAGGTGCCGAAAAGAAGGCCGAGGCGCTGGTTTCCCAGCGCATTTTCCCCCTCGGAGGCCAGCGCGCAGTGGGAGAAGCATCATGACCGGCTGGAGCGTCGTCGACTGATCCGCATCGCCGTGACGCCGGAAGAGATCGGACTGGTGGGATGCTGGCAGGTGGTTGGAGTCCGGCGGGAATTCATCCCGCTCGGCAAGGGCGAATCAGAGAAGACGGACGAGGTGGGGCTGTACCTGACGAGCTGTGCGCTCGAGCAGCACACCGACGCGGAGATGATGGAAATCATCCGGGGGCATTGGTCGGCGATCGAGAACGGCACGCACTATCGCCGGGACGTGAGCCTGGGCGAGGATGCTTGCCGTGTGAGGGATCGTGTGGCGGCGAGTGTGTTGGCGAGCCTGCGCAATCTGGCCATCGGGGTGTACGAGTTGGAGAGGCACCAGGAGCGGACCAAGGCCGATTCACTGCCGTCGTGGCGGCGGTCACAGAGTTTCGGGAAGGCGATGGCGGCACTCAAGCGCTGAGGCGTCGACAACGAGAAGGAAGCGGGAGAAAACGACAGCAGGTGTCGCCGCGGGCAATTCGCCAGCCGGACCGAGATTTTCCATAGCCAGAGGCGCAGGCAAGAGGCGCCGGAGGGCAACTAGCACTTCGGCACGCCGGCCTGGGCCATGAGTCGGCAGTGAGCCATTTCCAACCGGCTCACGGGCCGCAGGCCCGGATTCAGGTGAATCAGCCCTGAACGTCCGCCGCCTTCGTGATTCCGAAGCCTTGCATTCACGGCGGAATAACGGCAGGATAACGGCAGATTCCTGAAGGCCAAGTCCCCAATGCCCTTTGAACCCAAGTTCACCATCACCCCCCGCATGGCTTCTGACCTCATGCGGATTGAAGGGGCAAAAGAGGCGGTCGTCCATCTTCCGATCACGGCCTCGGTGCTCACCACCCTACGAGAAACGGCCCGGCTCTTCTCAACCCACTACTCGACGATGATCGAGGGCAACCTCCTGACGCAGGAACAGGTGTCCAGGGTTATCGGGAGGGTGGAACATTTTCCTGGGCGCGAACGCGACGAGAAGGAAGTGCTCGGCTACTACGCGGCCCTTGAAAGGGTCGAACAGTTCGCCCGCGCCCGGGAAGCGGTTACCGAGCGGCAGGTGCAATTGCTGCACGCCCTCGTCCTCGCTGGCGGCAAAGCAGCTGTCAAACCGACTCCTTATCGTGACGGCCAGAACGTCATCGGCGACAGCCGCAGCCGGGAAATCGTTTACATGCCGCCGGAGGCGAAGGATGTGCCCGGATTGATGGGCGATCTGACGGCATGGTTCGAATCTTCCGAAACGGCCGGACTGCCCTGTCCGGTGCGCGCCGGCCTCGCACACTACCAGTTTGCAACTATCCACCCCTACTACGACGGCAACGGCCGGACCGCGCGGTTGCTGACGACGCTGATCCTCCATCTCGGGGGATACGACCTGAAAGGACTGTATTCGCTGGAAGAGTATTACGCGCGCAACCTTCCTGCCTACTATGAGGCACTGACCGTTGGCCCCTCGCACAACTACTACCTGGGTCGGGCAGAGGCGGACCTTACCCACTGGGTGGAGTACTTTTGTCGGGGCATGGCAGAGAGTTTTGCAAGCGTTCGGAAACGGGCGGAAGAGGCGGCGGGTGCCGGAGCCCGCGACGCCTCAGTCCAATTGAGGCGACTGGACCCGCGACAAAGGAAGGTGCTGGGTCTCTTCCGGGACCGGGACATGATCACCAGCCAAGAGGTGGAACGTTTGTTTAAGGTCTCGCCACGGACGGCCCGTAACTTGTTGTTCCGGTGGAGTCAGGAGGGTTTCCTGACGGTGGCTGACCCCGCGAAGAAAAGCCGCAAATACGGACTTTCGTCCCTGTTCCATCCGCTCCTGCAATGAGGGGGGGAGCGGATCGAGAACGGGCCGTTTTACTCCGGTTGGCGAACTGGAGTGACGGGACTTGGGCAACTCCAGCCCGGAGCGCCTGCCTTCACGGGAAAAACGGGTGGAGGCGGGGGGAGTTGAACCCCCGTCCCTGGCAAGGCAGCCCGAACCGACTACATGCTTAGCCCACCGGGATATCTCAATCCTGCAGTCAGGGGTGGACGGCCACCTGCAGGACCCAGCTCGCATGGAACTGTCGGCCCCAGACGCGCGAACTCCGAATGGGGACCCCACCCGCTAAAGGCGTTCCGTCCCGTCAGCGGGCGTCACGGGCGGAACGTCACGGCACTTTAGGCCGCGAGAGCCAACTCTTCGTTAGCAGTTATGTTTTGGTCCGATGTTTTACGAGGCCAACGAACCATCCTCGGCATGCCGATCCGGACGGGATTCCCAGGTCGAAACCAGTACGCCCCCGATCCGTTCTGACCTGATGACCATCAGGGTGGGGTCGGGAAGCGTCAAGCTTGTGGGCGGGGAAAGTCGGAAGGAGAGGAATGGCCCGTGGGGACGCGCGCTGGACCCAAGGCAAGGCGTCCGGAGGGGTTCGAGGGAACGTTGGCCCCACCGGATGGAGTACGGGAAACGCCCGATCAGAGGGGTTTCCGGGATTCCACCTTGCGAGAAGGGGAAGCCAGCTGATACGGTCCGAGCATTATGGCGGCGATCGGGCGCTTTCAAAAAGGAGACGACATTTTTTACGCCAAAGTTGTGGACGGAGAGATCTTCCGTCTCAACGGCGATGTGTTTGGCTCTCCGTCCTTCGATAAAAAGCCGACGCCGCTCAAGGGCGTCAAGACACTGGTGCCGGTGGCACCGTCCAAGATCATAGCGGTCGGGTTGAATTACGCGGACCACGCACGGGAGGCGGGCAAGCCGCTGCCGAAGGAGCCGTTGTTCTGGCTGAAGGCACCGACGTCGTTGATTCCGGACGGGGCGAAGATCGAGATCCCGTTTCCCACGCATCGGAATGATTTCGAGGCCGAACTGGCGATCGTGATCGGTCGGCGGGTGCGCAACGTGACACCGGCGGCTGCGGCGCGGTACATCTTCGGGTACACGGCGTCACAGGACGTGACGGACCGGACGATCCAGGGATCGGAGAGCCAGTTTGCCCGTTCGAAGTCGTTCGACACGTTCACGCCGCTGGGGCCGTACGTGGAGACGAAGATCGATCCGCATGACCTGAGCATCCAGCTGTTCCAGAACGGGCAGCTCCGCCAGAATGGCAACACGAGCCAGCTGATCTTCAATTGCTTCGACATCGTCAGCTTCATTTCGACGAACATGACCCTGCTGCCGGGTGACGTCATCCTGACCGGGACACCTTCGGGTGTGGGGCCGATCGAGTCTGGGGACCGTCTTGAGGTCCGAATCCAGGGGATGGCTCCCCTGGTGAACACCGTGAAGTAGCGAGCCTGGCCTCAGGCCGGGCGGGGCGGGTGCGGTTCCCAGCGGGACCAGGCTGCCGACCCCGGCCAACAATCCTCTCCATCTGATTGGGGCTTCCGGGTGAATCCGGGGCCCCGAAACTTTTTAGAAATCCCATGCGCTGGTCACAAACATTCATTCCCACGCTCAAGGAGTCGCCTTCGGACGCCGAGATCATCTCCCACAAGTTGCTGTTGAGGGCCGGTCTGGTCCGCAAGCTGACGGGTGGCCTGTACACCTTCCTGCCAATGGGCCTGCGGGTGTTGAGGAAGATCGAGAACATCATCCGGGAAGAGTTGAACCGGGCGGGCGGCATCGAGGTGTTGATGCCGGCGCTTCAGCCGCCGGAGATCTGGCAGCAGTCGGGCCGCTACGAGACGGCGCGGGACGTCTTGTTCAAGGTGAAGGACAGCGCCCAGCGCGAGTGGGTGCTGGGGCCGACGCATGAGGAGGTCATCACCCATCTGGCCGCTGCGGAGATCAATTCGTACCGGCAGATGCCGAAGAACTTCTACCAGATCCAGACCAAGTTCCGGGATGAGATCCGGCCCCGGTTCGGCCTGATGCGGGCGAAGGAGTTCATCATGAAGGACGCCTACTCGTTCGATGCGACGGACGAGGGGGCAATGGCGAGTTACAAGCGGATGTACGACGCCTACACGCGGATCTTCGCACGGTGCGGTCTGAAGGCGTTCCCCGTCGAGGCTGATACCGGCGTCATCGGGGGCAATTACTCGCACGAGTTCATGGTGCCGGCGGAGACAGGCGAGAACGATGTCGTGTACTGCGAGGCCAGCGGTTATGCGGCGAACATCGAGAAGGCGACGAGCCGGGGACCGTTGGTGGCTTTGCCGACG
Organism: Limisphaerales bacterium; assembly: GCA_965284395.1. Classification (GTDB taxonomy): domain Bacteria; phylum Verrucomicrobiota; class Verrucomicrobiia; order Limisphaerales; family UBA9464; genus UBA6176. The sequence goes on from OZ260084.1 coordinate 5,680,361, forward strand.
GCTTCGACGGGTGCGGCTCCGGAGAAGTTCGCGACGCCGGGCGTGGTGACGATCGAGGCGTTGACCGCGGCTCCGTACGGAGTGGAGGCGCACCGCCAGATCAAGACCTTGGTGTACGTGGCCGACTCGCAGGTGATCCTGGTCCTGCTGCGCGGTGACGACCAACTCAATGAGGCGAAGCTCATGGCGCGTACCGGAGCGGTGCAGGTGCGCCCGGCTACGCCGGACGAATGCGTCTCCACGCTCGGGGCTCGACCCGGATCGTTGGGCGCAGTGAGCGGGGTGCCTGCGAAGGTATCCGTGCTGGTGGACGAGTCGCTGAAGGGAGCGGCAGGGATGGTAACCGGGGCCAATGAGGACGGATTCCACCTCCGGCATGTCGATGTCGAGCGGGACATCCGGGTGACGCGGTGGGCGGACTTCCGGACGGTTCGCGCGGGCGAACTCTCGCTGGAGGCCGGACAACCGCTGAAGATCCGCCGGGCGATCGAGGTCGGGCACGTCTTCAAGCTGGGTACCAAGTACAGCGAGAAGATGAACGCCACCTTCCTGGCCGAGGACGGCCATCGGCATCCGTGCGTGATGGGCTGCTACGGCATCGGGGTGACGCGCACGCTGCAAGCCGTGATCGAGCAGTGCCACGACGATTTCGGGATTTCGTGGCCGGTCAGCGTTGCGCCCTATCAGGTCTGCGTGACGCCGTTGTCGATCGTGCCGGGCAGCCTGCCGATCACCGTGGCCGAAAAGCTGTATTCGGAGCTCTCGGCAGCGGGAATCGAAGTCTTGATCGACGACCGGGATGAGCGGCCGGGCGTTAAGTTCAAGGATAGCGAACTGGTCGGATTCCCCCTGCGGGTCAATCTGGGCGAGAAGTCGCTGGCGAAGGGCGAGATCGAGATCAAGCCGCGCAACGCGCCGATGTTCTCGGTGCCGATCGATCAGGCGGCTGCGCGGGTGATCGAGTGGGTGCGGGAGCAGTCGGCGAGCCTCGCCTTCTGACGGGACGAGGGTGATGGAAGATCTACCCCCGTTCGAACCGGGGCCGGAACTGGATCTGCATCGGTTCCGGCCCTCGGACGTGGGTGAGGTGATGGATGAATACCTGCGGGTTGCCGGGGAGCGCGGGTGGACGGTGGTCCGGATCATCCACGGCCGGGGACGGATGGTTTTGGCGAGATCGGTCCATGCGATCCTGGGGCGCCATCCAGCGGTCGAGCGCTACGAATGGTCGACGGGCGGAGTTGGGGGTGCCGGGGCGACGATGGTATGGCTTCGGGCAGGGGGGCAAGGTGGCCGATTGGTGCAGAAAACCCAGAAGGGGGATTGCCTCCGCCCGACAGGGGAGTGTAGTCTTTTTCCTGACGTTTAAGTGGATCCTCGGAAGGGACAGCAAGGGGCGGGGCATCGACGGCGTTTCAGACTTGCACCTGACCTATGAAATCAACCGAGGGCGAATGCCCAGACCTGCGCAGCGCGTTCTGTGCGCGATATCGATGTCCGGAAACCTCCTTTGAGCGCAGAGCTTTCAGGAAGGGGCTTCCGCTGCATGCGAAGATCCTGTGCGCCTTTCTGGGTGGCATGGATCACCCGAGATTCCAGCACGACGTCGAGATCCTGCGCAGCATCGGGGAAGCGTCGGATCTGGACGGCCTGAACCGGGCCTTGGACGAGATGTGGAGCCTCAACGAAATGAACCGCGACTGGTTGCGCGGAGTTCTCCGGTTGAGGCTTTCGACGGACCGGATCCAGTCGGTGTTTGGTCCGTTGCTTTCGCAGGTGGTCCGACCGGCACCCGCCCTGGAAGTGAGGCGGACCGTTTCTGAAATTGCGACCCAGAGCCGGGGCGGGGAAGAGAACCGCTATCGGCCCGCGGAGGTTGCCGCCCAACGGTTGCGGCGCGTCCTTCGGATCCACGCCGCGGTTACCCTGGGGCGGGATATCGACGATGTCTTGATGGAAGAACGGATTACCCGTCGGGAACTAGACGATCTGGTCCAGGAGTTTGGCCGGCTACGAGCGGAAGTGGGATGGCTGCAGACCTACCTGCGCGAGCGGGAGGAATTGGAGGCGCTGCGAAGCCAGTTTCAACGGGGCCATGCGGTAACGGTTGCCTGAGGATTTCGAGGCCACGAAGGAGGCTGGGTTTCGATTCGGTTCCCCTGCCGATTTCGTGGCCTCGTCTTGATGTCCGATGATGCTGAAGGCTGGGGTCGCGCGCGATCCAGACTTCGTGCAGGGTTTTCCCCGTGAAGCTTTTGTTCATCGGGGACATCGTAGGCGAGCCTGGTCGACGTGCGCTGCGGCAGTTGCTGCCCGGTCTGAAGGCGCGGCACGGCCTGGAGTTTGTGGTGGCCAACGGGGAGAACTCGGCAGGCGGCAACGGAATCACGTCGGCTACCGCCCAGGAGATCTTCGCGGCGGGGGTGGACGTCATCACGAGCGGGGACCACGTCTGGGACCAGAAGGAGATCATCGGCCTGTTGGGCAAGGATCCGCGGGTGCTGCGACCTGCCAATTATCCTCCGGGGGTGGTGGGTTCGGGAACGGTGGTGATCGATCGGCCTTCGGGACCACCCGTGGCGGTGTTGAACCTTCAGGCGCGGACCTTCATGGCACCCTTGGAGAATCCGTTCCTGGTGGCGCAGGCGGAAGTGGAGCGGTTGCGGGCACGGACGCCAGTGATCTTCGTGGATTTCCACGGGGAGGCGACGTCCGAGAAGATCGCGATGGGACGGATGCTCGACGGTCGCGTGAGCGCGGTGATCGGGACACACACGCACGTCCAAACCGCGGATGAATGGGTGCTGCCGAAGGGAACGGCCTACCTGAGCGACGCCGGTTTCACCGGGCCGCATGACAGCGTGCTGGGGCGCGAGGTCGAACCGATCATCAAGCGCTTCCTGACGCAGATGCCGCAGCGTTTTGACGTGGCTTCGGGCCGGATCCTGTTGCAGGGCGCGGTTGTAGACATTGATGAGGCGACGGGGTTGGCGCGGTCGATCGGGCGGGTGTCGGAAGCGTTGGGGGCTTGAACGGCCATGGCCCGATCCCTACAGGTCCGGCGGCGGTGGTGGGTGTTGGCGGCGACCGTCGGGATCGGGTTGGTTGGCGGGTATGTGTGGTGGTCGACCCGACTGTCGCGGGCGGTGGATCGGGTGTTGGCCGTTCAGGCGGCCTCGCAGCAATCGCCTGCGACGGTGTCTGTCGTGGATCGGATACCCGACGCGTGGATACCGGATCTCACTTGGGAGATGGTTCGGGACGATACGGGCTTTGAGGCCTTTCGGATCTCGGTCCAGAGCCGGATCCCGTCGAAGCTGATTCTGCCATCGATCCGGTATCCGGGGGCCTATCTGAGGAGGGACCGGGCGCTCGTGGCTCTGGCGGCGGGCCGTGACATCAGCGAGGTCTTGCGGGCGCTGGAGTTGGCGTATCCGAAGGCGCCGCCGAATGGAGCTCAATGGATCGTCGCTGCCTACGAAGCAATCAGCGCCCCTGACGATTCCGGGCGTCGTTCGCTGTTCCTGACGGCATCCAGAAGTGCGGACCCACAGGTTCGATTGGCGTCAGTGGCCTTGGTGGCGGGCAAACTGAATACGGGAAGGAATGGGGACCGGGGCGAGGGACCTGCGTGGGATCGGCTCAGGGAGTTGATGGACGACCAGATCTCTGTTGTACGAGAGGCCGCGACGAAGGCGTTGGCGGAGGCTGGGGGTAGATGAACTTGAAACTCCCCATGCGGGCGGGGACGTGGTTTCATCGCGCCCCGTTTTATGGATGATACGAATTCGTTGATCGAGCAGCGCCGGGCCAAGCTGGCGGCGCTTCAGGAACGCGGCATCAACCCGTTCATGAACAAGTTCACGCCGGACATCGGCTGTGGCGAGGCTCGGGCGAAATTCGAGGCCGGCGAATTGGCTGATGGCGCGCCGGTGTTGATTGCCGGGCGTCTGACCGCTCACCGGGACATGGGCAAGAGCCAGTTCATCGACCTGAAGGATGTGTCGGGTCGGGTGCAGGTCTACGCGCAGAAGCAGGCGTTGGGCGATGAGGCCTTCGAGATCTTCAAGCATCTCGACCTGGCGGATTTCATCGGGGTCAAGGGGACGATCTTCCGGACGCGCACGGGGGAACCGAGCGTGAAGGCGGACTCGTTCGTGATCCTTTCGAAGGCCCTGCGGCCGCCGCCGGCGAAGTGGCACGGGTTGGAGGACACCGAGGTGCGGTATCGGCAGCGGTACCTCGACCTGATTGCCAACGACGACGTGAAGACAGTGTTCCTGAAGCGGTCGGCGATCGTGCGGGAGATCCGGAATTTCTTCCATGCGCGGGGCTACGTCGAGGTGGAGACCCCGATGATGCAGGCGATCCCGGGTGGGGCTGCGGCGCAGCCTTTCAAGACCTGGCACAATGCGCTGGGGTGTGAGTTCTTCATGCGGATCGCGCTGGAGCTTTACCTGAAGCGCCTGTTGGTCGGCGGTGTCGACAAGGTCTTCGAGATCGGCCGGAACTTCCGCAACGAGGGCCTCTCGCGTCGGCACAATCCGGAATTCACGATGCTGGAGGCCTATGAGGCCTATGGGGACTACGCCACCATGATGGATACGGTGGAGTCGTTGATCCGGCACGTGGCGCAGACCGTCCTCGGGACGTTGGTCATCGAACACAAGAACCCGCAGGGCGACGTCTACAAGACCATCGATCTCACGCACTGGAGGCGGGTCGCCTACAAGGATCTCGTCCGTGAGAAGGCAGGCGAAGACTGGTTCCGCGTGACGCCGGAAGAACGTCGGCGTCGCGCGGTCGAAGACCTCAAGCTGGGCGGCGACATCGCGGCGGCCTACGAGGATTTTGAAGTAACCGGAGCGGTGTTCGAGAAGCTGGTGGAACCGACGTTGATCCAGCCCACGTTCGTGACGCACCTGCCGAAGGAGTTGGTGCCGCTGGCAAAGCTTTCGCCGGACGATCCGACGACGGTGGAGGTCTTCGAGTGCTGCATCAACGGGCAGGAGATCTCGCCGGGATACACCGAGCAGAACAACCCGATCGAACAGCGGGAGCGGTTGGAGCAGCAGGCGGGCGGCGAGCAACAGAAGCTGGACGAGGACTTCCTGGTGGCCCTGGAGCACGGCATGCCCCCGGCGGGCGGCATCGGGATAGGCATTGACCGGCTCTGCATGATGCTGTTGGGGCAGGAGAGCATCCGGGACGTGATCCTGTTCCCGCAGCTGAAGCCGAAGTTCTAGGGCGCACAAGGTGGGGCGAGACGTCGAGCCGTTCGGGAGTCCGAGGCCTTCAGGTTCGGCTCGTGAGAATTCTGGGAACTGGCTACTGGGAACTGGGAACTGACCGCTCCGGCAGCGGCAGTTGTCGTGGTGTCGGTTGACTCCGTGCGGGTGATTCCGCAGGGTTTCCGTGTTTTCACCAGCTCATGAGCAAGAAGTCATCGTCCGCAGGGGCCAACATTTCGTCACTGCTTCAGGAGAAGCGTGTTTTCAAACCTTCGAAGGAGTTCTCCGCGGCGTCGCGGGTACCCTCGATGGCGGCGTACAAGAAGCTCTGGACCGAGTCCATCCGGCAGCCGGACCGGTTCTGGGGGCGGCATGCGAAGTCGGAGTTGGTGTGGATGAAGCCCTTCAAGAAGGTGCTTCAGTGGAAGGAGCCGGTGGCGAAGTGGTTCGTCGGAGGCCAGCTGAACGTTTCAGCGAACTGCCTCGACAAGTGGCTGGGCACTCCGAACGCGAACAAGGCGGCACTCATCTGGGAAGGCGAGCCTGCCTCGGATGGCAAGCCCGGCGAAGAGCGGGTGTTCACCTACGCCCAGCTGCACCGCGAGGTCTGCCGTTTCGCGAATGTCCTGAAGCGGAATGGCGTGGGAAAGGGTGACCGGGTGATCCTCTACCTGCCCATGATCGCCGAGGCGGCCATTGCCATGCTGGCCTGCACGCGCATCGGGGCGGTGCACAGCGTGGTGTTCGGTGGATTCAGCGCCCAGTCGGTGGCCGACCGGATCCAGGACTCTGGTGCGAAGCTCGTGGTGACGTCGGACGGCGGGTATCGCCGTGGGGCGATCGTGCCGCTCAAGAAGAACGTCGATGACGCGCTGACGATCAAGGATGCGTCGGGCGAACTGCTCGCGAAGACGATAGAGAAGGTGATCGTCGTCCGGCGCACCGGGCACGAGATCCACATGGTGGAGAAGCGCGACGTCTGGTGGCATCGCGAGTTGGAGTATGTGGATGCCAAGTGCCCTCCGGCGAAGATGGATTCGGAGGCGCCGCTGTTCATCCTGTACACGAGCGGATCGACGGGGAAGCCGAAGGGCATCCTGCACACGACGGCCGGTTACCTGCTCGGGGCGAAGATGACGCACCAACTGGTTTTCGACGTGCGCGAGGACGATGTCTACTGGTGCACGGCGGACGTCGGATGGGTGACGGGTCACAGCTATATCGTCTACGGGCCGCTCGCGAACGGGACGACCTGCGTCATGTACGAGGGGGCTCCGAACTGGCCGGAGGCCGACCGCTTCTGGAGGATCATCGAGAAATACCGGGTGACGATCCTGTACACGGCGCCGACGGCGATCCGGGCGTTCATGAAGTGGGGTGACCAATGGGTCAAGAAGCACGACCTGAGTTCGCTCCGGCTGCTGGGATCGGTGGGTGAACCCATCAATCCCGAGGCATGGATCTGGTACCACAACGTGGTGGGAGGCGGCCGCTGTCCGATCGTCGACACCTGGTGGCAGACCGAGACCGGCGCGATCATGATCTCGCCGCTGCCTGGAGCCACGCCGTTGAAGCCGGGGACGGCGACGTTGCCCTTCTTCGGCATCCTTCCCGAGGTCGTGGACGACGCGGGCAAGGCGGTGCCGAAGAACTCGGGCGGCAAGCTGGTGATCCGCAAGCCTTGGCCCTCGATGCTGCGGGGAATCTGGGGCGATCCCAAGCGCTTCAAGGAAACGTACTGGAGCGAGGTGAAGGGTTCGTACTTCACGGGTGACGGTTGCCGGCAGGACGAGGATGGGTACTTCTGGATCGTGGGTCGGATCGACGACGTATTGAACGTGGCCGGCCACCGTATCGGAACCGCGGAGGTCGAGAGCGCGCTGGTGAGCCATCCTGCAGTGGCTGAGGCGGCGGTGGTGGGACGGCCGGATGAGATGAAGGGGCAGGCCTTGGTCTGCTTCGTCACCTTGAAGACCGGCCAGCATTCTTCGACCGAGCTCAAGAACGAGCTCCGCAACCATGTCGGGCGCGAGATCGGTCCCGTGGCCAAGCCGGATGACATCCGGTTCGCGGAAGCGCTCCCGAAGACCCGCTCCGGAAAGATCATGCGGCGCCTGCTGAAGCAGATCGCGTCGGGTGTGGAGATCAAGGGCGACACGACGACGCTCGAAGACTTCGCGGTGATCGCGAAGCTCACGGCGGCCGAAGAATGATCGTTTGCCCAGGTCGTTGAGACTGCACGGACGGACCGTTGTCGAGCCCCAGCATGAGCACTGAACGCCCCTTCGCCGGCCTCGACCGGTCCGCTGCCGATCCGAAGTTCCGGGTGCGCCATGGGCGCATCCGGCAGTCCATCATGGGCTGGACCTACAATCCGATGCCGGTGCCGGAACTGGCTCGGTTATGCAAGGAGATCGGGTTGGTGGCGATGGAGGGTATCGATGCGCAGCATTATCCGATGATCCGGGAGCTCGGGCTGGAGATCGCGTTGGTGGGGTCGCACGGCTTTGCGAAGGGGCCCTTCAATTCGGCGAACCGGGCTGAGGTGGTCCAGCGATTGCGCGAGGGCATCGAGACCGCTGTGAAATTCGGATCGAAGCGGGTGATCACGTTCACCGGGATGCGGGAGCCGGGCATCACGGATGAGGCTGGGATGCGGAACTGTGTCGAGGCGTGGAAGGAGGTCATCCCGTTGGCCGAGGCGAAAGGAGTCGATCTCTGCCTGGAACACCTCAACAGCCGTGACCTTGGCCATCCGATGAAGGGGCACCCCGGCTACTTTGGTGACGACGTGCAGCGCTGCGCGCGGTTGGTGCGCGAGGTGGATTCGCCCCGGATGAAGCTGTTGTTCGACTTCTATCACGTGCAACTGATGCACGGGGACGTGATCCGCCGTTACCGGGAGTTGCAACCCATCATCGGCCACCTGCACGTGGCCGGAGTCCCGGGGCGCGGGGAGTTGGATTCAACCCAGGAACTCAACTACCCGGCGGTCATGAAGGCCGTGGTGGATTCCGGGTACACGGGTTTCGTGGCGCAGGAATTCCTGCCGACGTGGCCGGATCGCGAGTTGGCCCTGCGGCATTCGGTCGCGCAGTGCGATGTGTGAGGGGGGCAAGTTGCCAGTTACCAGTTGACAGTTCCCGGGGCGGCAACGTCCTCGTTGCCCTCCCATGCCATTTCCCAAGGCGACGAGGACGTCGCCACCCCGTTCCTGTTTTCAAACGGGGGCAGTGTCGAGATGAGCCCGGCCCGTGGGGACACTCGCCCCACCGAAGCTGAGAAGATTCCGTCAGTGGGCTAGGGCGGCGAACCAAGCCTGGAGCTTTTCGAGGGCGCGTGCGCGGTGGCTCAGGCGATTCTTGATCTCGGGTCCGAGTTCGGCAAAGGACGCGCTGTAGCCGTCTGGGATGAAGAGCGGGTCGTATCCGAAGCCGCCGCACCCGGCGGGCTGTCGTTGGATCCGCCCTGGGCAACTGCCCGAGAAGTAGACGACTTCAGCCGGCACCGGGGTGGCGACCGGGACGAGGGCGAGGACACAACGGAATCGGGCCGAGCGCCCGGCGTCGGGAAGCGGTTTCAGGAGCCGGAGAAGCTTCGAATTGTTCTCCGCGTCCGGGGAATTGCCCGGGGCGCCGGAATCAAGGGCGGCAAAACGTGCGGAATGGATGCCTGGCGCGCCTTGAAGGGCGTCCACTTCTAGGCCGGAATCGTCGGCAAGGACGAACTCCACGTTCATGTTGCAGGTGTCCATCCGGAGGTAGGCGGCCCAGGTCATCGCCTTGAGGGCGGCATTGCCTTCGAAGCTGTCGGCCGTCTCAGGGATGTCGAACCGGACGTTCGTGTCCCGCTGGGAAAGCACGGTGAAGTCGGGCCCCAGGATGGAGCGGACTTCATCGATCTTGTGGGAATTGCCGGTGGCAAGAAACAGGACGGGCATCGGGCGGATTGGGCCAAAGCCTTCGGGGCTGGGCAACCTCCGGTTTTGTTGAGGTGGAATCCTGGAATGAAGCGGGGGCTTGTCGGCACTTTGGTTGTAGTGGTACACCCGAGGAATGCGCCCAATGCTCCTGACAATGGTGGCGGCCGTACTCCTCGGTGCCACAGACGTTCCATCCATGGCTTCTGGTTCATACCCGGGTCCTGGCATTCGTCCTCCAGCCAAGCATGACACCGCCAAATACGAACTCGGCAAGGCGGTTTTCACCGGGAAGACCCAACTGACGATCGGTGCGGGCAATGCGGAGACGCAAGGCGCGACGTTGAAGGAGTGGCAGAAGTCGCTGCCGGTCGCCGTGCAGCGGACCACGGACCTGCCGGCCATGGCAGGCAAGCTGACGCAGGACCAGTTGGACGGCCTGCAACACTTTCTCGAGGTGCGCTACAACCTGAAGAAGGCCGCGAAGTAAGCCCAAAACCGCAAACACTCCTCCTAGAATTCCATGAACACCTTCATTCGCCGTCCGCTCGCAACCACGGTTGTTGCCCTCGCGCTTTCATCGCTTTCCCAGGCGCTGGGACAGTCGGCCATCCTCCCGGCACCAGGCCGGATCGAGGCGACGCCCATGTACGTCTACCAGAGCTTCCAGGACTTCTGGATGGGCAAGGACGAGGCGTCGCTCCCGGACGACGTGGTCCAGCACACGGCCAGCCTGTCGCTGGAATACGGCCTGACCGAGACCCTCGCCCTCGACACGACCCTCGGCTACACGTGGGTCGACACGACGGCCTTTGGTGGCACCACCAAGGACGACGGCATGACGGACACCCGCATCGGCGTCCGGTGGCAGGTCTTTGATGAACGTGCCACGACCTGCAAGTGGGCGCCCACGGTGGCCCTGCGTCTGGGCGGCATCATTGCAGGTACCTATGACACGGGCTTGCCGGTGGCGCCGGGCCGGCCGTTCGCAGGTGGCGATGGAGCCCACGGTGGTGAGGCTTCGATGCTGTTCACCAAGGCGATTGCCGACACGGGATTCGGCCTGTACGGCGAAGTGGGGTACCGCCTGCGGGAGAACCCGGTGCCGGACGACTTCTTCGGCCTCTTCGGTGCATACAAGACCTTCGGATCCTTCACGCTGAACGCGGCGTATCGGCACGTGCAGGGCCTCAGCGGTACGGACATCGGGAAGCCGGGCTTCACATTCCCGGCGCTCAAGGAAATCAACCAGATCTTCGAGGCGGGCCTTGGCTTCCGGGATTCGGGCGGTCGGTACTATCAGGTGTTTGGCGCCTTCAACCTGGGCGGACGGAACACGGGCGACAAGACCATCATCGGCGTGTCGGCCACGTTCCCGTTCTGACGGCGGCGAGATTCCCAGAGTCAGTCCGCTGCGGGGCCGGCAGGGGGCGTGGATTCCGGTTTCACCGGGTCCCCGCCCCTTTTGCCTTTGCGGATCCACTCGAACAGCGCGACGGCCACGATGAGGCCGTACTCCAACGGCCGGACCCACGCTGGGTGCGAGTACGGGCCGGGGCCGGTGATGCCGAGGTTGAGCACGGTGGCGTAACTGAGCGGCACGGCAGCCATGGCGACCCACGGAGTCACGGTCGATGGCGAGGCGGCCGCGAACGGGAGCATCCACAGGAGGTACCACGGATTCACAACGGCGCTGGCGACGAACAGCAGTCCGAAAACCTGGTGAAGCGGAGGATGGTCGTGCACGGGATCATGCCGCAGCCAGAGGGCGGCGATGACCGGGAGGACCAGGCACAGGGGGATCAGCCTGGCCCAGATGGGAGGCAGAAACGTCCCGAGGATGCCGACGAAGGAGGAATTGAACTCCCAATCCTGCGCGAAGGCGAAGAGGGACGTGCCCGAGCGATCCTGGATCCAGAAGGGCAGATGCAGCGCGAGGCAGGACAGTCCGGCCACAGCCCAGGCAGCGGGACGGCGAAACCCGAGTAGGAAAGGCAGCGCAGCAAAGGCGAAGACCTTGCCCGATGCCGCGACTCCGAGCAGCAGCCCGGCAAGCATCCATCGGCCGCGCCTTGTGGCGTGCCAGGCGGCCACCAAGGGCAGGATGGCGAGGATGTCCGCGTGGACATTGACCACGGACTCGTGGATCGCCAGCGGGCACCACCCGTACAGCATGGCCGCCCGAGGGCCAACGGCGGACCGGATGATGAGCAGGACGGCCAGATCCGTCCCGAGCGTCACCAGCTTCCACGGCCAGAGAGCTCCGGGCGCCAGCCAGGCCGAGAGTCCGAATCCCAGCTGGAGCGTCGGGCCATAGATCGTTGGAAGGTTCGGGTGATTGATCTCGGAGAGCCTCTGCTGGAGGAGCTCGGGAACCGTCTTGTCCTGGAAGAACGCCTCGGGCGGGATTCCGTAGGGTGAGCCGTATTCCAGGAGGACCCACCCATCCCAGAGGTAGCGGGCCCAATCATCCTCCATCAGCGGCGGGGAGAGGGCCGCGACGAGGCGGAACGCGAAGGGCCAGGCGACATGAGGCAGCTGAGGGTTCGGGCTTCGCGCCACGCAGGCGAGGGCAAACCAACCGACAGCCTGGGTGGCGAGGACGCAGGTCAGGACCGAGGTGCCGGGCCGGTTCCCAAGCAGCGACTGCATCCCCCAGGCGAGCAGTGCCAAGGACCCGATCCAGGGCATCCACCGACCTACCGGAGCTCCGGAGGTTGGCGGCGGAAGGGGGGCTGGCATCGGCCGTGGACGGTATTGTCGGGACGAAAGATTGAAAAGGCGCGCCATTCTTCATTCTGGACGCGAGGGCTTCCGCCGACGGACAAAGGGGGGCGCTCACCACCCTTCCGTGCAACTCGCCTCTGGAGTTGCGCCCGGGAAGAGGGCGGCGAGCCTCGGGCGGTGTTGGCTGACGCTGGGTTTTGATGGAGTCCACAACGCGGCTACCGGATCGGCGGGGACGAAGGGTGGGGTTGTATCCCCGTCTGGTTGGGTTTTCGTTGCTGTTGATCGTGGTCGCGGTTGGCGTGTCATCCTGGGCGGCTTACCGATACCAGAAGCAGTTCCTCGAGGCCCAATTGCAGGGCGAGTTGTTGGCCGTGGTGAATTCGGTGGCCCCGGCGATCGATGGGAATGCCCTGAACATCATCAATTCGCCGCAGAAAGGTGAGGCCTTTGACACCAACAATTCCGAGTTCCTCGAACTGCAAAAGCTCCTGTTGCTGGTCAAGCAGGCAAACCAACTGACCAACCAGAACCACAGTCCCCTGTACGTACTGCGTCCGATCCCGCTGGAGCGCGCGACGAACCAGATGGAGTTCGTGGTGATGACCGATCCCGAGCCCGACGGCACCTACTGCGTAGGCAACGCGCTGCCGATCGAACCTCACCATCGGACGGCCCTGGAGGGGCGGGGCACATCGCGGGGCCTCTATCGGGACGAGCATGGTTGGTGGATCTCAGCGGCGGCGCCGATCTTGAACGCGGACTCGAACGTCGTGGCGGTGCTCCAGGCCGATCGGCCGGTGAACTTTCTCGACGAGATGGCGCGCGAGGTGGCCCAGAAGCTGATCGTCAGCGCGCTGTTCAGCGCCGTGCTCGCGGCCGTGGGCGCGGTGATGCTGGCGCGGAGCCTGGCCCGGCCGATCCACGGGTTGGCGCAGGCAACCCGGGAGTTCGGCGAGGGTCGGTTTGATCATCGGGTGGCGTTGACCCGCTCGGACGAGATCGGGGACCTCGGGCGCAGCTTCAACCGCATGGCGGACCAGTTGGCCCAGTCGCGGGACAGCATCGAGAAACAGAAGCAGGAACTGATCGAGCTCTACCGGGAGGCCCAGGCGGCGAGCAAGGCGAAGAGCGAATTCCTGGCGACGATGAGCCATGAGATCCGTACGCCGATGAACGGCATCCTCGGGTTCAGCAGCCTCCTCCTTGAATCCCCACTCTCTCCCGAACAAAGGGGGCATGCCGAATTGGTACAGCAGAGCGCCGCGAGCCTGTTGACGATCATCAACGACATCCTCGACCTGTCTCGGATCGAAGCGGGCCGGATGACCCTGGAAAAGGCGCCGGTCGACCTTCGTCACCTTCTCGAAGGCGTGGTCGACCTGTTGGCGGTGACAGCCCACAAGAAGGGGCTGGAGATCATCCTCTGGATGGATGACCACATTCCGCCGTACGTCCTGGGCGACGCGACGCGGATCCGGCAGATCATCCTGAACTTGACCGGCAATGCCGTGAAGTTCACCGAGCGCGGAGACATCCTGCTGCGGGTCCGGTTGGAGAAGGGGCTTCCCGAGGGAGGATGCTGCCTGCGTTTCGAGGTGCGCGATTCGGGCATCGGGATCTCTGCCGAGGTCCGGTCGCGGTTGTTCCAGCCGTTCTCACAGGCGGATGGTTCCACGACGCGAAAGTACGGCGGCACCGGCCTGGGGCTCGTCATCAGCAAGCGGTTGGTGGAGTTGATGGGGGGGGAGATCGGGTGCGAGAGCGAGCCGGGGCGTGGATCCATGTTTTGGTTCACGGCGAACTTCGACTCCGCGTTGGCCCCGGCGGCACCGACGGTGTTGCCGCCCTTGGTCAACCGCCGGATCCTGGTGGTGGACGACAACGAGACCAACCGGCAGTTGCTCCTCCAGCAGTTGAAGCTGTGGGAGGTGTCCGCCGACGCCGTGGATGGGGCGAGTTCCGCGGAGGCAGCCCTTCGCCGCGGCCTGGAGGAACAGCGTCCCTACGAGTTGGCGGTGCTCGACCTGCAGATGCCGGAGGTGGATGGGATGATGCTGGCGAGACGCATCAGCAGGGACCCGGTCCTGAAGGGGACTCGGATGGTCATGCTCTCGTCGTCGCATGAGCGGCCGGATTCCAACACGCTGCGGGACTGCGGGCTGCTCTCGTTCATGCTCAAGCCGGTGAAGCGGGCGCAACTGCACCAATGCCTGGTCGAGGCGTTGGCCGCACCCATGGCGGGTGACGAGGTGGATCGGGCAGGGACCCGGAGTCGTACACCCGTTCCACAAGCTTCGGCATCCGGAGCCTTGCCGACGGTGGATCCCGGAGCGTTGGGTGGGCTTCGGATCCTGCTGGCGGAGGACAATCTTACGAACCGGTTGCTTGCCCAGAAGATGTTGGAGCGGATTGGATGCCGGGCCGAGACGGCGATGAACGGGGTGGAGGTAATGCACGCGGTCGAGACGATTCCCGTGGACGTGATCCTCATGGATTGCCTGATGCCCGAAATGGATGGGTACGAGACCACCCGGCGCCTGCGGGAGCGGGAGCGGGCCGGGGCACCGCGGATCCACATCATCGCGATGACCGCAAATGCCATGAGGGAGGACCGGGAGCGATGTCTTGCTGCCGGGATGGACGACTACCTCCCGAAACCCGTGCGGCGCGAGGAACTGCGGGCGGCACTGGTGCGCGCCTACGAGGCGATCAGCGGCAACGCCAGTTGACCTCCGTGGGAAAGTCCACCACCAGCGCCTTCCCGGCCAACTGTGCCGTGGTGATACCCGCCCTGAACGAGGAGGCGGTGGTTGCGGCCACGGTCCGACAGTGGCTGGACCTGGGATTCGGGAAGGTTCGCGTGGTCGACAATGGAAGCCGGGATGAGACGGCACGGATCGCCCGCGAGGCCGGAGCCGAGGTGGTGGAGGAATTGGTCCGGGGATATGGCGCGGCGGCTTGGCGCGGGATGCAGGGATTGCCGGAAGGGATCGAGTGGGTGCTGTTCAGTTCAGCCGATGGAAGCGATGCGCTGGAACCGGGCGAGATCGGTGACTGGGTGCGCGCGGCCGTGGGAGGGGCGGATATGATGCTGGGGGACCGGTCGACCGATGCAGCGTCGCGGCGGGCTTTGAACCTGTCCCAGCGGGTGTGCACCTGGCTGTTCTGCTGGGCGGTTCGTTGGGGATGGGGGGTTCGATTTGGGGACGTAGGCTCGCTGCGGGCGCTGAAATTGCAGGCGGTGCCGCGGTTGAACCTGTCCGATCGTGGGTTTGGATGGAACGTGGAGATGCAGGTCCGGGCCGTCGAGGCGGGCCTGAAGATCGTCGAGATGCCGGTTCGGTTCCGGCCGCGGCGGGCCGGGGAGTCGAAGATCTCGGGCACGGTGGTGGGCACGGCGCGCGCCGCCTGGGGGATCCTGTGGATGATGTTCCGGCTCTGGCGGACCCGCCGACGGGGGATGGCTGGGCGGATCTTGCCGGGGGAAACTGAAATTCCGGATTGAACGCCGTTGCCCTTGGGGCGGTCGGTGCGGCATACACGCCCCGATGAGTTCCGGTCCTGCTGCTGCCAATGCCGCCGTCCAGGAGGCTTCCGCCTTTCTGGGGCCACTTTTCACCGAGATCAACAAGTGCGTCGTCGGCCAGCGATACCTGGTCGAGCGGCTCGTGATCGGGTTGCTGGCCAACGGCCACGTCCTGCTCGAGGGCGTTCCCGGGCTGGCCAAGACCCTCTCCGTCAAAACCCTCGCCACGGGGCTCCATGTCCGGTTCTCCCGCATCCAGTTCACTCCGGACATGCTGCCGGCGGACGTGATCGGCACCCAGGTCTACAACCCGCAGGTCGGGAACTTCTCGATCCGCCGCGGCCCGATCTTCGCGAACCTGGTGCTGGCCGATGAGATCAACCGGGCACCGGCGAAGGTTCAATCGGCCCTGCTGGAGGCGATGCAGGAGCGGCAGGTGACGATCGGGGACCAGACGTTCAAGCTTGAGGAGCCGTTCCTGGTGCTGGCGACCCAGAACCCGATCGAGCAGGAAGGCACGTATGTCCTGCCCGAGGCGCAGGTTGACCGGTTCATGCTCAAGCTGAAGATCGGCTATCCATCGCGCGAAGAGGAACGGCAGATCCTCGACCTGATGGGCCGGACGAACGGGCAACCCTCGGCGCAGGCGGTGGTGACGCCGGAGGCCATCCTCCGGGCGCGACAGGTCCTCAACGAGATGTACATGGACGAACAGGTCCGGGACTACATCGTGGACGTGGTCTGCGCCACGCGGGATCCGGAGGCTTACAAGCTCAAGCTGGATGGGATGATCCAGATGGGGGCATCGCCCCGGGCAACGATCGCGCTGGCGCTTGCCGCCAGGGCCCACGCCTTCCTGCGCGGACGCGGCTACGTCACGCCCCAGGACGTCAAGAGCATCGGGCTCGACGTCCTCCGCCACCGCGTGGCGATCACGTACGAGGCGGAGGCGGAGGACCGGACCTCCGAGTGGATCGTGCAGCGCATCTTCGACGAATTGCCCGTGCCGTGAGCTGAGCTCCGGCCATCCATTCCCAACGGAGGATTGCTGTCTTCAATGATTCCCAAGGAACTGCTCCGCAAGATACGCCAGATCGAGATCCGGACGCGCCGGCTCGTGGCGGAATCCCTCGCGGGCCAGTATCAATCAGCCTTCAAGGGCATGGGCATGGACTTCGACGAAGTCCGTGAGTACCAGCCCGGCGACGAGGTCCGCACGATTGACTGGAACGTCACCGCGCGGATGAACCATCCGTTCGTGAAGAAGTTCCGGGAGGAACGGGAACTGACGGTCATGCTGCTCGTCGATCTGAGCGCTTCGGGAATGTTCGGGTCGGGCGAGCAGTCAAAGCGGGAGTTGGCGGCAGAACTGGCATCGGTGCTCGCGTTCAGTGCGATCCGGAATCAGGACCGGGTCGGGTTGGTGCTCTTCACGGAGACCGTGGAGCACTACCTGCCACCCCAGAAGGGGCGGAGGCATGTGCTGCGGGTCGTTCGGGACATCCTCTGCCACAGGCCCACGTACCGGGGCACCTCGATCAATGGGGCACTGGAGTTCGCGCGCCGCATGCTGCCGCACCGAGCCATTGTGGTGCTGGTATCAGACTTCCTGCCGGAGACCAATCCGAGCCGGGCGGAGATCATGGCGCACCTGAAGCGGAAGGTGCTGCATAGCGAGACGCTGGGGCGGATTTCATCCGGCGTCCTGCGCCAATTGGCGCGACGGCATGACGTCGTGGCCGTGCAGGTGGTGGATCCCTACGAGATGGTCCTGCCGGCGATCGGTCGACTGATGCTGCAGGACGCCGAGACAGGCGAAGTGGTCGAGGTGAACACAAGCGATCAACGTCGACTGCACGCCTTCAGCGCGCGGGCGACCAAGACCCAGGAGGAACTGGACCGGTTGTTCCGGTCGTCGGGTGTCGATGCGATCCGTGTGAGGACGGATCAGTCCTACGAGCGGGCATTGGCGGAGTTCTTCGACAACCGGGAGAAGAAGAGGGGGCGGCGATGAAGCATTGGTTGATCCTGCTTCCGATGCTCGTCGCCCTGCTGGGCGCAGGTGCCTCGCTGCGGTGCGTGGCCGCGACGAGGGCGACCAATGCCTCGACGACTTCTGGACCGACCCGAGGCCCGATTCTGGTACCGATGCCGACACCGGCCGCAGGGGGCACGAATGCCGGTCCACGGATGGCGCTGAGGGGCGAGCTACAGCGACCCGTGGAGATCCCGGATCCGTGGAAGCGGGTGTGGAGGGTCGGCTTCGTATTCCTGGTGGCCGCGGCTGCATTGCTGGCGTGGTGGCGATTGACTCGGCGGCCTGCCGTGGCACCGGTCGCAGAGCCTTTGCCGGACCCGGCGATGGTGGCCCGCTCGCGGATCGAAGCGGCCCGCGCGCGCATCGGGGACCCGCGGGCCTACGCCTCCGAAGTCTCGGACGCCGTACGCCATTACCTCGAAGATCGCTTTGGCCTGCGGGCGCCGGAGCAGACGACGGAGGAGTTCTTGTCCGGATTGAGCCGCAAGCCGCAGCTGGATCCTAGCCATCAGGGTCCGTTGGCTGCATTCCTCGAGCAGTGCGACCTGGTGAAGTTCTCGGGGTGGCGTCCGGGGGCCCAGGAACTCGATGGCCTCGAGGCGGCGGCTGTGTGGGTGGTGGATGAGACTTCGCCGTCGGGGCCGTGGAAACAGGGGACGGTCTACCCGCCCGGTTCGAACCAGCCGAGTGCGCCGTCCCAGAGCCCCGAGCCCGGAGGTGACCATGCGGTTTGAATCTCCGTGGTGGCTCCTGGGCTTGCTGCTGCTGCCGTTGATCGCGTGGCTGCGACGTCGCTGGACCCGGGAAGCGACCTTCGTCTACTCCTCCGTCGGCCTGGTGAAGGGAATCACGTCCCTTAGCCGATCGCGTGCCGGAACGGTACTGAGCGGGCTTCGCTGGCTCTCGATGGCGCTCGTCTTCGTGGCGCTGGCCCGCCCGCAGAGCGGAGAAGGCAAGGCACCCGTGCGGGCGAGCGGTGTGGACATCGCGGTCGCGGTGGACCTTTCCGGATCGATGTTGGCGGAGGACTTTGAGTTGAATGGCGAGCGGGTGAACCGTATTGCGATCGCGAAAGACGTGCTGCGTTCCTTCGTCGAGCAGCGTCCCAGCGACCGATTCGGGTTGGTGGTGTTTGCGGGGCGGGCCTACATCGCGGCGCCGCCGACCCTGGACCATGATTTCCTCCTGCGGAACCTCACCCGTCTGGACACGTTGAACGAGCAGGGTACTGCCATCGGATCGGCCCTTTCCACGGCGGTGAATCGTCTTCGCGACCTTCCCTCGAAGAGCCGGATCGTGGTGTTGATGACCGATGGGCAGAACAACTCCGGCAACATCCCGCCGTTGACCGCCGCGGACGCGGCGAAGGCACTTGGGGTGAAGGTCTACACGATCGGAGTCGGGACGCGGGGCACGGCGCCGACGCCGGTGGGATACGACCCGTTTGGCCGCAAGGTGTACCGGCAGGTGCCGGTGGACATCGACGAGGACACGCTGACCCAGATCGCGGAGCGGACGGGCGGCAAGTACTATCGGGCGGACACGACGAAAACGCTGCGCTCGATCTACGCGGAGATCGATCGCCTGGAGAAGACGGAGATGGAGACGCAGAAGTACGCGTCCTGGGAGGAGTTGATGGGGTATGCAGCGGTGCCGGCGCTGGTACTCCTGATGCTGGAGATGCTGCTGGCGAACACGGTCTGGAGGAAACTGCCATGAAGCCCGTATTTGTTCCCTTCGCGGTTCCGGTGTTCCTGGTCCTGTTGCTCGTGCTGACGCCGCTGGTGGCGCTGTTCCTGTGGTGGACCTGGCGGACGAAGCAGAGGGCGATCGCGATGTTCGTGAAATCGCGGTTGCTGGAGCAATTGACGGTTGGCGTGAGCATCTGGCGGCAACAGGTGAAGCGCTGGCTGCTGGGAGTGGCGGTAGTCCTGCTGCTGGTCTCGCTGGCGCGGCCGCTCTGGGGATTCGTCGAAGAGGAGAGCCGGGGCTCCGGTCTCGACATCATCGTGTGCTTCGACGTTTCCCGATCGATGCTGGCGACCGACCTGAAGCCCAACCGCCTCCAGCGGGCTCGGATGGCCTCGTACGATCTCGTGCGATACGCCAAGGGCGATCGTCTGGGTTTGGTTGCCTTCGCAGGTTCGTCGTTCCTCCAGTGTCCGCTGGCCCTGGATCCGGAGGCGTTCCGGCAATCGGTGACGGCGCTCGACACGGAGATCATCCCCGAAGCGGGAACAGCATTGGCGGAGGCGATCAAGGAGGCGCGCCAGGGATTCAACAGCGAGTCGGGGGCATCGAAGGCGATCGTCGTGCTGACGGACGGGGAGGACCATGAACAGGGAGCCGTGGAGGCGGCCCGCGAGGCGGCCAAGGACGGCATCCGGGTGTACACGCTGGGACTGGGCTCGGCAGCGGGTGAATTGCTCAAGACCACGGATCCGTACGGCAACTCGGTATTCGTGCGGGACGAAGGTGGCAACGTGGTGAAAAGCCGGTTGAACGAGAGCCTGCTGCGTGAAGTGGCCGAGGCCGGGAAGGGCTTCTACCAGTCGCTGCAGGATCCCCAGGCCATGCGGATCCTGTACGAGCGCGGGCTGGGGACGCTGCCGAAGGGCGAGTTCGCGGGCGGCAAGGTGCGCCAGGCCCGGGAACGGTTCCAGTGGCCCCTTGCCCTCGTTGCGGCATGCCTCATCTTCGAGTTCCTCCTGCCGGAGCAGAAGCGGCAGCGGGGTTTGGTGAAGCAATCCGAGAACGGTAGGCAGGCCAAGGTCGGCGATTCGGAGGTGGCGTCATGAACAAAATCACGCGGCGTGGGATCAGGATTCAATGGGTGTTGCCCTGTGCCTTGCTGATCGCGGCTGGATCGGCGGCCCGGGCCGAGAAGGCGCCCACGCCCGAGACGGCGATGGAACGATTGGGGCAGGGCGATGCGGTGGGCGCCCGGCGCGACTACGAGGCGCTGCTGTCCAAGCGCCCGGATGATCCGCGCCTTGCCTTCAATGCCGGCCTCGCTGCGTACCGGCATCAGGACTGGGAGGGCGCAGCCCGGCATTTTGAGTCGGCGCTCGGATCCAGCGATCTCCAGTTGCAACAGCGGGCGTTCCTCGCGCTGGGCAATTCCCGGTCCCGCCAAGGCGAGTTGGCTGAAGAGGTGGCGGACAAGGCCCGCCTGTGGGAGGACGCCGTCCAGCAGTATCAGGCGGCCCTCGGGCTGAACCCGGCGGACACGGATGCCCGTTTCAACCTCGAGGCCGTCCAGGAGCAACTGTCCCGGTTGCCGAAGCCCGAGCAGGATCCCAAGGATCAGAAAGACCCCAAGAACCAGAAGGACTCCAAGGATCAAAAGGACTCCAAGGACCAGACGGAGCAGAAGGAGCAGAAGGATTCCAAGGACCAGAAATCCCAGGAACAGGACCAGCAAGGGAAGGACGAGAAGAAACCGGACGATGGGAAGTCCCAGGACCAGAAGTCCAAGGATGGGCAGGAAGGGAAGCAGCAGGATCCCAAGGATTCGAAGCAGCAGGGCATGGGTGGACAGGATCCGAAGAAGGATCCCGGAGCCGGGAAGGACAAGAAGCCCGAGAAGGGACAGCCCGGCGACCCGGACGGGCAGGACCAGAAGGAGCAGCAGCAGTCCGGCAAGGAAGGCAAGGACGCCAAGCAGGGCAAGGATTCGAAGCGCGGCGAGAAGGGAGAGGAAGGCAAGGAGGGGCAATCCGGCGAGGCCGGGGAGGAGGGACAGGGTCGTCCGGGCCAGCCGGGGACGGCAGGCCGCGGCCAACCAGGCCGGGACGCTGGTGAGGATTCCGTCGATGGGCGGATGGCGGTCCGGTTCGCGGAACGACTGCTCGATGGGCACAAGCAGGAGGAGAAGGCGTTGATCTGGCGACCTGCGACGCAGGCGCGGGAGCCGCAACGGGGGGCTGATGGGCGGCGGAAGACGTGGTGAAGGTGTGCGGACATGATGATTCGACGCGAAAGCTGGAGCGTGGCCTGGGGCTGGATGCCGGGATTCGTGATGATCCTGGCGATCTTGGTGCAGTCGCTTTCCGGAGCGGAGGCGCGGTTGATCCTGGATCGTGAGACGATGGAGTTCGGCGAGACGCTGGGCTTCCAGGTCGTGGTGGAGGGTACCCAGAGGACCGCCCAACCGGTATTGCCGACGATGCCGGGAATCCGGTCGCAATACCTGGGGCCAACCAGCCAGATGGAGAGCATCAATGGACAGACCACGGTCAAGGTCGTCCATCGATTCGTCCTGAAGCCGGACACGACGAACGACGTGGTGATCCCGCCGATCTCGGTCCGGACCGGGAACCAGACGTTGATGACGCAGGAGGGGCGCGTTCGGGTGCTGCCGTTTGAAGGGCATGACGAGCCCGTGTGGATGAAGCTCGTGCTCGACCGGGACGAGGTGGTGGTTGGAGATGCGTTCCCGGTGGAACTGCACCTGTACTTCCAGCAGATCCGGGATCCTTCCGCACCGAGGTTCGACCTGGATGGTTTTGTGGTCGGCCGCAGTTCACAGCCGACCCAGGCAGTGACGCAGCGGGGAAACCAGACGTGGAGCCTGGTGATCTGGAAGTTCGCGGTGACGGCGACCAAGCCGGGCGACCTGAAGGTGGGGCCGGCGGAGGTGGACTTGACCCTGCTTCTCGGTGCCGCGCCCCGGCGTCCGGGGTCGTTGATGGATGATTTCTTTGGTCCGCCGCGGGAGGCCAAGCGACTGACGGTGAAGAGCCCGGTGCAGGCGTTGAAGGCGATCGCGCCGCCGTCGGTTGGCCGGCCCGCCGGATATGCCGGGGCGGTTGGAAGGTTCCGCATGTCGGCGGTGGCCTCGCCCACCGTGTTGACCGTGGGGGATCCGACGACGGTGCGGCTGACCGTCCAAGGAGAGGGAGGAATCGAACGTCTCGACTTGGGGCCGTGGCCGGAGGAGGCATCGTACCGGGTCTATCCGGGAACGAATGGATTCCAGGCCGCGGACGCGCTGGGACTCAAGGGCGTCAAGACGATCGAGTACGTGCTGGTGCCGGAGCGGCCGGGAACGTTGAAGATCCCGGTCCCGCCATTGGTGTATTTCGACCCCGAAACCCGGCGCTATGAAACGGCGGCTGCGTCGGACCTTGAGTTGACCGTGAAGCCTTCGGCGGGATTGCCAGCCAGTCCGGGGACGAATTCCCTGGGTGCGGCGGCGGGCGGCGGCGGAACCACCAACGGGGCGGCGCTTGCCGGCGCGGCGCCGGTGCTGGAGTGGCGCACGAGGAGCGGCGGCAGGCCACTGCTGGGCACGGGTTGGGGGCGGCGGGCATGGCTGGGAGCGGTGTTTGCCCTGCCTTGGGTGGCGTGCCTGGGTTGGGCCGTCGTCGGGCACGTCCGAAGATTGCGGGCGGCACGTCCCCCTCGACCGATGCGCGAGGTCTGGTTGCGGGAGAGCCGAGCGCTGGCCGCAGGACCGGCGGCCGCTGATCCGGGGTCGGAATTGTCCGGACTCTCCCGGGCGGTTCGCTGCTGGATTGGGTGGTATCTGGATCGGTCACCGGACGGGATTACATCCGGAATCGTGGATGCAGAATTGGTGCACCGAGGCTTGGGCGACGACCACTGCGAGGCCTTGAAGCGCTGGTTCGAGGATTACGAAGCCCTCCGGTTTGCGCCGGGCAACGTCGAGGGCTTGGCTGAGTTCCGGCAGCAGACGCTTGGGTTGCTCGGCGGGCTTCAGGAGACGGAGGGGCGTTCGTGAATCGATTCATGGAAAGGATCGGTCGGATTGGGTTGGGTGTCTGGCTGGCCTGCATCCTGTCGGCCCCAATGGGCGTGGCCCATGCGGCGGGACCGACGGACGAGGCCGGAAAGCTGTTCGCGATGGGGCGGCCTTCGGAGGCGGCGAGCGCCCTCGAGCGGACACTGCGGACAAATGCCTTCTCGGCGAACCTTTGGTTCAACCTCGGACAGGCCCGGCTCCAGGCGGGAGAGCCTGGACGGGCCATGGCGGCCTTCCGTCGGGGTCACCAACTCGCTCCCCGCGACGCTGGAATCCGGGCGGCGATGGAACAGGTGCGGCAGAAGGTGGGTACGTCCGGGCCGCATCCCCTCACGGTCATGACCGGGTGGTTGCGGGACGAGGAGTGGGCCGTGCTGGCCCTGATGGCGACGGCAGGGCTGGGTGGGGTGTTGGGATGGCGGGCAGTACGACCTGAGACCTCGGGAAACCGTTGGTTGGTGTTGGCGGTGATCCAGCTCCTTTTGGTGGCCGGTTGGGCGGCGGCGTGGATTGGCCGCGGACTCTCGGCCAATGCCGTCGTGGTCCAGCGTGACCTGTCGGTCGTGCAGGCTCCGGTCCGGGAGGCGCGATCCATTGGTACCTTGGCCGAGGGGGTGGAGGTTCGCGTCCTGCGGCAGCATGGGGCCTGGGCGGAGGTCGAGGTCGATGGGCGCAGGGCCGGTTGGATTCCGCGTTCGGCCATGACGGTGGATTGATTCGGGAAGGATCTGTCCGGATAGTCGGCGCGTCTTGGAACTTTCGTTCACCACCGCCGCCCCGTTGTTCCTGCTGGCCGCCGCCGCGAGCTTCTTTTTCGCGCTGGCCGAGTCGGCGCTGTTCTCGCTGGGACGTTGGCGCGCCCGGCGGTTGGTCGAGACGGATCCGGTGCGGGGGGCTGCCGTGGTCCGGTTGCTCGACAATTCGCCGGATCTGCTGTCGACGTTGGTGATGGGAAACGCGACGGCGAATCTGCTCCTGGTGGTGCTGGGACTGATGTCTGCGGTGGCGGGTGGCTGGCCAACCGTCCTGTCGGCGCTCTGCGTGCTGGGGGTGACGCTCTTCCTGTGCGAGGTCACGCCGAAGGCCCTCGGCGTGCGCCAACCGGACCTGTGGGCCATGCGGGTGGCCCGGCCGCTCGCGATCCTCATGCGCGTGACGGGGCCGGTGCATCGGGCAGCGCAGCGGTTGGTGGACGGGATCATTGGATTGTTCACGCCCAAGGGGGTGAAGGTCCATACGGCCTGGTCAGACGAGGAGTACGCGGAGTTGGTGGAACTGGCGCACCAGCAAGGGACGCTGGCCGAGATGGAGAAGGAGATCCTGCTGCAGTTGCTGAGCCTCGACCGGCGGGCGGCGCGGGACGTGATGCGGCCGCGCTCCGAGATGGTGATGGTGGCCGACGACACGACCCTCGAGGACATGCTGTCCGTGGCGCGGAGTTCACGGCGTCACCGCCTGCCGCTGTACGACGAGACGCCGGATACAATCGTGGGCATCCTCAACACCCGGACACTCCTGCTGTCGCCGGAAGCGGACCTGTCGGAGGCGATCGAGTTTCCGTCGTTCGTGCCGGAGAGCATGAACCTGCTCCAGCTGTTCGAGGCCCTGCAGCGGCAGAAGCGCGGCATGGCAATCGTCGTGGACGAGTTCGGCGGTGTCGCGGGAATGGTGACGCTGGAGGACATCTTCGAGCAGGTGGTGGGCCGGATCCGGCCGGAGGTGGAGGCACCTGGGTTCGTGAGCGAACGGCTGGGCGAGGGCCGGTGGCGGGCTGCCGGGACGATGCGGCTGGAGGATCTTCGCCGGCAGTGCCCGCAGTTGGGCGAGGTATTGGATGTGGATACGGTGGGCGGCTGGGTGGTCAAGCTGGCCGAGGTCGTTCCGCCCGTTGGTGCGAGCTACAACAGCCGAGGGATCCGGCTGACGGTGCAGGAGGCGGATGAGCGGCGGGTGCGAGAGGTGTTGGTCGAGTGGGTGGGCAAGGGAGGTGCGGCGTGAGTCCCTGGGTGCAGTGGTTTTCGGTGGGTGCCTGGCTCATGCTGTCGTTCTTCATGTCGGGCATGGAGGCGGGCGTTCAGGTCCTGAGTCCGTTGCGCATCCGGCAGTGGGTCCGGGCTGGCAAGCCGGGGGCGCGGGCGCTGCAGAAGTACCTGGACAAGCCAGAGAACTTCCTCTGGACGATCCTGGTGGGAAACACGCTGGCGAATTTCTCGGCGGTGGCGTTGATCGTGGCCGATCTACAGGGACGATTTGCAGCGCGGCCATGGCCGTTCTGGTCGTGCGTGCTGGGATTGTGTGCGGGGCTGTACGTGTTCTGCGACCTGCTTCCCAAGACGCTGTTCCGGCGGTTTCCCAACCGACTGTGCCTGCAGTTGGTGCTGCCGTTCCGGGCCGTCCACTTCGCATTGCGCCCGCTGGTGGGGGTGGCCGAGTGGTTTGCCCGATTGCTCCTGCAGGTCACTCGCGGTTCGCAATTCACCGGCCGGCTGTTCGGCAACCGGGACGAGTTCCGGGCGCTGATGCAGGACGCGGAGGGGTCCCTGACGTCGACGGAACGGAAGCTGATCAACCGGGTGCTGGACCTTCAGAACGCCACCCTCTCGCGCCTGGCGCGTCCGCTGGAATCGGCAGTGACCATCGAGGTCGGCACCTCGGCCGAGCGGGCGCTGGCGCTGTGCCGGCAGCACGGGGTGTCGCGGTTGCCGGTCTGGCAGGGGGCCGGTGCGAGGAGGCGGATCGCGGGAGTGGTGCTGCTGGCGGACCTGCTCTATACGGCAGAGCCGCCCACCGGCGGCATCGGGCGTCACCTGCGTCCCGCGGTCTTCCTGGACGAGGGCCTGAGATTGGATGAGGCGTTGAAGCGATTGCAGCGGAGTGGTGGCCAATTCGCGATCGTGGTGGGAGCCAGCGGCCAGGAACGCGGATTGGTCACCTTGTGGGACATCCTGCGAGCGTTGTTTGACGAAGGGCGCCCGGGGGGAGGGGAGGCGCGATGAACGATGCGTGGTCCATGATCCTGAAGCTGGCGGCAGTGCTGGCTCTGGTGGGATTGAACGGGTTCTTCGTGGCGGCTGAGTTCGCGTTGGTGAAGATCCGCGAGACGCAGTTGGCACCCCTGGCTGCGAAGGGAAACCGGCGCGCCCGATTGGCGCGGCATATCCTCGGGAATCTGGATCCGTACCTCTCCGCGTGTCAGCTGGGCATCACGCTCGCGAGCCTGGCGCTGGGGTGGATCGGCGAGCCGGCCTTTGTCGCCATGATGGAGCCGGTGCTGGATCTCTTGCACGTCACGTCTGAGAAGGTCCGACATGTCGTCGCCTTGGTCGTGGGATATTCGGCCATCACGTTCCTCCACATCGTGGTCGGCGAACAGGCACCGAAGTTTCTGGCGATCAAGCGGCCGCTTCCGGCGTCCCTGTGGGTGGCCTGGCCGCTGCAGCTCTTCTTCTGGGTCTCGTACCCCTTCATCTGGCTCCTGAATGTCGCCTCCTTGCGCGTCCTGCACTGGATGGGCATCGAGGCTTCGTCCGAACATGGCGGTGAGCATTCGGAGGAGGAATTGCGGCTGATGCTCTCGGGCTCCGGCCATGGGGACGGGGAATCCAGTCTGGGCCGCGATCTCGTCCTCAACGCATTCGACCTGCGTCGACGCGTGGTGCGGGAAGTGATGACGCCGCGCAAGGACATCGTCGTGCTGAGCACGACGGAGCCGATTGCCGAGTGTCTGCGAACGGCCGAGCAAAGCCGCTTTTCCCGTTTTCCGTTGGCGGAGGCGGGTGACGTGGACCGCACCCGAGGCGTGGTGCACTTCAAGGACCTGATGGCAGCGCGGGACCGGGCCAAGGAAGGAGCCGACCTGGCTCCAGTGGCCCGCCCGCTGATCTACGTGCCGCCCACGGCCCGTCTGGAGACGGCGTTGAGGCTGTTCCTGGAGCGGAAGTCCCATCTGGCGATCGTGGTGGACGAATACGGCGGCACCATCGGGCTCGTGACGCTGGAGAATGTGCTCGAGGAATTGGTGGGACAGATCCAGGACGAGTTCGACCACGAGAAGCCGCGCCTGCTGGTTAAGGAGGAAGGCGTCTGGGAACTGGATGGCGCGCTGCCCCTTTTTGAGTTGTCCGAGTTGACCGGCGAGAAGCTGGACGACACGGAAGTCACGACCGTGAGCGGTTGGGTGACGCAACAGTTGGGCGGATTCCCGCGTCGGGGTGGACGTCTGGAGTTCGCGGGACACGAAGTCATCGTGGAGGATCTCGACGGGTTGAGGGTTTCGCGGCTCACGTTGCGTCGCCTGCCGTTGCCGGAAACCGCAAAGCCCGCGGAGTAAGGCCGTTCAGGCCGGCTGGGACGATGGGCGTTGGAGCAGGCTTTCGAGATGACCCGCTGCCCGGGTTGCTGCACCGGGTGTTCCAAGGTTTGAGACCAGTTCGCGAAGCCTGCGCCGCGTGGCGAGAAGGCCTGCAGGATCCGAAAGCCACTCCATGGCACGGCCGGCGAGTTGAGTGGGATTGGCGTCCGACTGGATGAACTCGGGCAGGACGGTGGCATCGGCCAGCAGGTTGGGCATGGCGAGGTACTTCACCGTGATCACGCGACGCCCGATCTGATAGGTCAGCCAGGAGGTGCGATAGAGGGCAAGGGTAGGAACACCAAACCAGGCGCATTCCAGCGTCACCGTTCCTGTCGAGGCGAGCGCTAGCGTGGCCTGCTGGAGCGCTTCGGGCAGGCCGCCGACTTCGGGTTCCGGATTTCCATCGCGACCAGCCCCGAGGGATCGGGCGAGGTCAACGAGTCGTGCGTTGGGAAGGATGAGGCGGGCACGGATGTCGGCGCTGGCGGGCGCGGTGCGTATCCGGCGAGCGGTCTCGAGGAGGACAGGGAGGTGACGCTGGAGTTCCCCGACCCGGCTTCCGGGGAGCAGCAGCACCTCGCGGGGCAGGGCCGGCGTGGGCTCGGTGGATCGACCCGCGTGGCGGTCGCCGATCGGATGCCCCACGAATTCCACCTGAAGGTTTGGGGCGTTGCGGGCGTACCAATCCTTCTCGAAGGGCAGGATGGATAGCAGCAGGTCGTGGGTCTTCTCCATGCGCCGGGCCCGACCCGGTCGCGACGCCCACACCTGCGGGGAAACGTACTGGACGATCCGCGGATTCCAGTCAGTTCCGCGCGTCCGCTCCCGCAGCGCGGTGGCGAACCGCAGGTTGAAGCCGCCGTAATCGATGCCCACGACGATGTCCGGGCGTTCGGCGGCGCATTGGTCGAGGAGCTGGTGGAAGAGACGGCGGAAGGTCCGGTAGCGGCGGATGACCTCCCATAGTCCGATGACCGAATGGGCGGTGAGATCGACGGAAAGTTGGACTCCTGCCGCTACCATCGCGGGGCCGCCGGCGCCGGAGAAGCGGAGGCCCGGCCGGAGGCGACGCCACTGCAGGACGAGTTCGGCGGCGAGTTGGTCGCCACTGGTCTCACCCGCTATCAGGAAGGCATGCGTCTCCGGCACGGGCATAGAGTGACAGAAGCGAGATCGGGCCGGAACTGCGGAGTCTGGGCGGGGGATTGCCCAGTGGCGGCGCGGATGAGCGGTTTTCCAGCGGCGACACGGCGGCGCGGCGACATTGAACCTAGAAACGGCAGTTGGATCCACAGATCAAAGCGATTCCACGGATTGGAAGCCGGTTGAGAGAGGCGGTCGTTCCACCCGACGGGTGACATGGAAGCAGTGATGCGGCGAGGCCCCTCGTCCCGTCCCATCTTTGAAGTCCGTGAAATCTGTGGATATCCCAAATGCCGCTTTCAGGTTGAAACATGCGCAGGCTTGCAGCCGGGGGTGGCTCCGGGGTTATTTGGAGCATGACTCGCCGAGGATTCCTGACGTCGACCGCTGCGGCGGTTCCCTGTGTGGTCCTGCCCGGAATGGGGCTGTTGGCCGCCGATGCCCCCAACTCCGTCCCTGCGGCCATTCCCATGCCGCGGACGAATCGTCCGGTTCTCCTCTCTTGCAAGATGGGCATGATCGCCCGCGAGGTCGGCGGCAGGAAGCTTGGCATTGCCGAGCGGCTGAAGATGGCCGCGGAAGCGGGCTTTGACGGCGTGGACTTTGACGAGGCCGGCGGGGTGACGGCAGCGGAGGTTCGCGATGCCGTGCGGGAATCGGGTGTATTCGTCCACAATGCGATCAACCACACCCACTGGAGCGTCCGCCTGACCGATCCCAAGGACGAGGTCCGCGCCAAGTCGCGCGCGAACATGGATCATTGCATCCGGGTTTCCCACGCGGCGGGCGGGAGCGGAATCCTGATCGTCGTGGGACAGGGTGGGGACGGTCCGACGGAGGTCATCGAGGAGCGGTGCCGCCAGGAGATCCTGAAGTCGCTGCCGCTGGCGGCGTCGCTCGGCCAGCGCATCCTGTTCGAGAACGTCTGGAACCGGATGATGTACGATCACGACAAGCCGCCCGAGCAGGGTCCGGATCGGTTCATCTCGTTCGTCGACAGCTTCAAGAGCCCGTGGGTCGGCATGTACTACGACATCGGCAATCACTGGAAGTATGGCCAACCTGGCGAATGGCTCCGGGCGTTCGGTACGCGGGCGGTGAAGCTGGACGTGAAAGGATTCAGCCGTGCGAAGAACCAGTTCGTGGAGATCGGCGGGGCCGATGATGACCTGCCTTGGGATCAGGTGCGGAAGGCGATTTCGGATACGCGCTGGACCGGGTGGACGACGGCAGAGGTTGGTGGCGGGGACGTGAAGCGGCTGACGACGGTGCGGCAGCAGATGGAAAAGGTCTTCGGGCTCTGAAGCACCTGCGATGTCGCGCAGTGTCGTGTATGCGGGCACCGACCGGTGCAGTCGATGCCTGCTCCCGCCAAGATGGTGCGTCTGCCGTGGGCTGGTCGAGGTGACCTGTCCCATGGCCGTGGATGTGCTGATGCATCAGCGCGAACAGTGGCGGCCCACGAGCACGGGAAAGCTGATCGAGCGCGTGGTGACGGGGTCCCGGACGCACGTCTTCCTCAAGGATCGTCCGGTGGAGCCGTCCGCGATCTTACGTTCGGGATGCCAACTGTGGGTGCTGCATCCGAAGGGCGAGCTGTTGACCTCGGAATCGGATCTGGCGCGGGACATTCGCGCGACCCAGGTCTTGTTGCTGGACGGCAGTTGGGGGGAGGCGGGAGTGATGTACCGCGCTGTGGAGGGATTCGGACGCCCGGTTTCGATCCGATTGGAGGGACGGAGCCGATACTGGCTTCGGGAGCAACAGGGCGAAGGACAGCACTCGACGGTCGAGGCGTTGCTGGGATTGCTTGGAGCGCTGGGGATGGTGGAGACGGAGCAGCGGCTCCGGCTGAGCTTCGAGTTGCACGTGTACGCATCGCTTCGCGCGCGCGGGCACAAGGTGCTGGCGGCGGAATTCCTGGAGTCATCTCCGATCACCGCGGCGATGCCTGAGGTTCTGGAGGCACTGCATGAACGGCGGCCGAACGAGTACTCGATCCCGGGAGTGCGGCCAGTGCCATGGAATGGCGATTCGCGCCCGTAGCACGGCGCGCTGATTGAAGTCGGGCAAGGCCCGGCTTCCGGCCGGTGGGAAAGCCTGATTTCCTAGGGCCATGCGTCCCCGAAATGAGCTTCGATCCGGGCATCGCCCCTGGTCCGTCGTCTGTCTCCTCGTGCTGGCCGGGGCTTGGGTTGTATCGGCGGCGGATCTCCGGCGTGCAGTCGTCGTGACACCGGCCGAGTTGTCACCCCGCGGGAAGAAGGCCGTACAGATGCTCGTGGACGAGGTGGAGCGTCGCAGCGGGATCCGATGGAGTGTGTCGAGGAGTTGGCCCACAAACGGTGTCCCTTACGTGTCCGTCGGTCCGGTGGATTCTCTGGCGGTGATTGGCGGGCGCGATGCGGAAGAGTTGAAGGCTGGCCGCTTCGAGAAGGGGGCCGAAGGATTTCGTGTCGCCGTCCGACCGGGCGGCGGTAGCCCCGCCGTATACATCCTCGGCAATGACGATCGAGGCCTGCTGTTTGGCGTTGGACGCCTGCTTCGACAGATGCAGCTCGATCGAGGCACTGCCTCCGTGGAAGACAGCTTCGATGTGGCTACGGTGCCCCGGTATCCGCTCCGCGGTCACCAGCTGGGCTACCGTCCCAAGTGCAATTCCTACGACGCATGGGACCTGCCCGTGTGGGAGCAGTACTACCGGGATCTGGTGATCTTCGGATGCAATGCGGTGGAACTCATCCCGCCTCGATCGGATGACGATGCTGACAGCCCGCATTTTCCGCGCCCACCAATGGAAATGATGGTCGGCATGTCCCGACTGGCGGATGAGTACGGTCTCGACCTGTGGATCTGGTATCCCGCGATGGACCCGGACTATGCCAATCCGTCGACGGTGGAGGCCGCGCTGAGGGAATGGGGTGAAGTGTTCCGGCGATTGCCGCGGATTGATGCGGTGTTTGTCCCGGGCGGGGATCCCGGGCATACGGCGCCCGGAGTCCTCATGGACCTCCTGAAGCGGCAGGCGACCAACCTGCGGGCGACGCATCCAAAGGCTCAGATGTGGGTGTCGCCCCAGAGCTTCACCACGCCCTGGATGGAAGAGTTCTTCGCAATCCTCGAACGCGATCAACCGACGTGGCTGGGCGGCATCGTTTACGGTCCGCAGGTGCGCATGGACCTTCCGGAACTGCGGGCGCGGGTGCCGGCCCGTTATCCCATCCGGAACTATCCAGACATCACCCATTCGCGGCAGTGTCAGTATCCGGTGGCGGACTGGGACGTGGCGTACGCGATGACGGAGGGCCGGGAGTGCATCAATCCGCGGCCGCTCGCGCAGGCGACGATCTTCCGCCGGTCCCAGCCGGGCACGATCGGTTTCCTGACCTACTCGGAAGGCTGCAATGATGACGTGAACAAATTCCTGTGGAGCGGCCTTGGGTGGGATCCGGACATGCCGGTGCGCGAGATCCTGAAGCAGTATGGGCGGGTGTTCATTGGAGATCGGTTCGCCGGACAGTTCGCCGACGGCCTCCTGGCGTTGGAGCGGAACTGGGAGGGACCGTTGCTGGTGAATGGGGGCGTTGAAACGACGCTGGCGCAGTTCCGGGAACTGGAACGTCAGGTGCCACCGGCAACGCTGCGGAACTGGCGTTTCCAGCAGGCGCTCTTCCGCGCCTACTATGACGCCTACACGCGTCGCCGTCTGATCCACGAAACAGCGCTGGAGTCCGCCGCGATGGATGTCCTCGATCGCGTGCGCGAAGGCGAACCGCTGGCTGCGGTGGATGCCGCCGAGATCCTCCTCGATCGCGTGCTCCACGAAAACACAGCGCCCGAGTTGCGCGTCCGCATCGAGTCGCTCGGCGAGGCTTTGTTCCAATCGATTTCGATGCAGTTGGACACCCGACGGTACCGGGCCATTGCGCCGGACCGCGGGGCGAGTCTCGATACACTGGATTACCCGTTGAACAACCGGCCTTGGCTCAAGCATCGATTCCGGCAGATCCGCGCGATGAAGACGGATGCGGATCGCCTCGCCGCCATCCGCGAGATCGTCCGGTGGACGGATCCCGGGCCGGGGGGCTACTACGACGACCTGGGCAATCCGGCACGCCAGCCGCATCTGGTGCGTGGCGCCGGGTTCGATGCGGACCCCGGTTCCTTCCGGTCGGCACGGGCGAACTTTGAGGAAGATCTGGTCCTCGACAGTCCCGACGAGGATCCGGGTGCGGCACGACGGGTGTCGTGGTGCGACCACATGGAGTCGATGTTCGATGCGCCGCTGATCCTGAAGTACGAGGGACTGGAGCCCGGTCGACGCTATCGCGTGCGCGTGCTGTACGGGGGCGACAATCCGAAGCGAAAGATCCGGCTGGTCGCGAATGACGGGATCCAGATCCATCCGCTGCGGTTGCGGCCGTTTCCGTATGCACCGATCGAGTTCGAGATTCCCGAGGCGGCGACGCGAGGCGGAAGGCTGACGCTCCAGTGGACCGGGGAGCCGGGGCAGGGAGGCAACGGTCGCTTCTGCCAGGTATCCGAGGTGTGGTTGATCCAGCAACCGCTTGTCCCGTCCCGGTAGGAACCCGCATGCTTGGCCGCACATGAACTCCACCGATGCCGGGACGCCACCGTTGACCAATGCCGTGAAGGAAAAACTCTGCCGCGGGGAGGCGGTGGTGGGAATGATGGTCTGGTCGAACAACGTGGAAGCGGCCGTGCTCGGTGGTCAGCTCGGTTTTGATTTCCTGTGGGTCGAGATGGAGCACTCGCCCGTTCCGCTGGAGTCCTTGCGGAACATCGTCCTTGGGACGCGTGGTCTACCGGTCGTGCCCTTCGCGCGCCCCCCGGTGAACGAGCTCTGGACGGTGAAGCGGTTCCTCGACATGGGCGTGCTGGGCGTGATCTGCCCCTTCACGCGGACGGGCGAGGATGCACGTCGACTGGCCGCCGCCTGCCGCTATCCGCCACACGGTCTGCGGGGATGCGGTTCGGACCTGGCTTCGAGCCGTTGGCAGACGCCACAGGGTTATCATGACTTCGCCGATGAGAACGTCCTCGCGGTGGCGGTCGTCGAGTGCGCGGAAGGCATCCGGAACATCGAGGAGATCGCGGCAACGCCCGGGATCGATGTGCTGTTCATCGGAACGAGTGACCTGTCTTTCTCGCTCGGCTTTCGTGGACGTCAGGATGTGCCCGAGTTGGAGGCCGCCGTGGCGAAGGTGGCGGATGCAGCGCGTCGGAACGGGAAGTTTGTCGGGCGTCCGGCGGTGACCGTCGCGGACGTGGAGCGGTTCCGGGCGCAGGGGTTCCAGTTCCTCATGGGACCGAGCGAGCTCGGCCTGATGATCGCCGGTGCCGCGGCTTACCTGGGTCCGATCGGGAAGTACCAGCCGTTGCTGCCGGCGGCCGGGCCAGGTGGGGCGGGGGGATACGCGGCGGGGCGGTGAGGGGGATCGGACGGTTTCCCGCAGGGGCGCAGAGCCGCAGGGAAGGCAAGACCTGACAGATGTCCCATAGACTCACCCGGCCTATTCCGGGTCTTGCCTCGCATAGGGGAACCGCGGCTACTTGGGGCAGCCATGCCTGCGACCGAGAACCCGAATCCCCAACCCACGCCGTCATTGGAACCATTGCCGATTGCTCTGATCTATGTCCCGCCGATCGTCGACGACCAACCGGATTCCGAGTTGGAGATGATCGGGCGAAAGATCGCCATCGCACTGGATCGGCATGATCGGGTCGCTCGCAGCGTATTCCGGGTCGCCACGGAGTTCGTCGAGGTTCGCGGCCGCAAGGAGAAGGTCTGCCGAATCCTTCGGTCCGACCCTGAAACGGGCGGGGAGCGGGCTGTGGCAGATGTCTTCCGTCTGGACTACCGGGACAAGCTGCTGGCGAGGTTCCGACAGGGACTGGTGATCACCAAGTGTGCCTTGGCGTTGGTAGGCTTGATGGAGATGGTGCGGCGCGCGGTCTGGCCCATGGTGGCGCCCCGCCACAGCGTCCTGAGCCGGGCCGAACGGTTCCAGTCCATCTACGCCATCGGGATCATGTTCATGGTGGCTGCATATCTGGCGATGCTGGTGGTGGGTGCAGTCCGGATCGCGGAAACCACCTACAACCGGGATTTCGTGCGGCCGGGTGCCGCCAGCGGTACCAACGGTCCTGTTGCCGTTGCCGGGCGGGCAGGGGAAGCGGATTCCACGTCTTCGCACGAAGGTTTG
Source organism: Limisphaerales bacterium (assembly GCA_965284395.1). GTDB lineage: Bacteria > Verrucomicrobiota > Verrucomicrobiia > Limisphaerales > UBA9464 > UBA6176. The sequence goes on from OZ260084.1 coordinate 5,715,296, forward strand.
GCCGGGACTGCCACGATCCGGAAGTTTGGCCAGCGGATCGGAGGGGCGTTGTCCTGGATCTACACCAAGTCAGACCTGGCCTTTGTGATCCTGGTTGGTCTCGGGCTCCTCAACCCGGATCGCGGCCAGTTGACGAGCTTTATCCGCCGGGCCTCCGAGGAGATGCTGGCGTTGGTCTATTACCTGTCGTTTGCCGATCGGCGGGCGGAGATCACCGGGCAGGTCGAGGAATTGGTCGAAGCCCTGAGCGAGGGCGAAGGTCGCTACAGCAGGAAGGCGATGTTGACCTACAGCTTCGGCAGCATCGTGGCCTTGGATGTCTTCTGCACACCGGACGAGACGCGGGCCCGCTGCCTTGATGGGGTCGACACCCTGGTCACGATCGGATCGCCGTATGACTTCATCCTGACCTATTGGCCGAACTATTTCTTGAAGCGGAACCCGGCGCAGCGGCCACCACCGACCTGGATCAACGTCTACTCGCCGGTCGACGTGCTGGCTTCCCAGTTCTGCAAGAGCACCGATGCCCGCGAGGGCGGTGAGCTGCTGGAGGATTCGTATGGCGAGGAGGGGAAGTTGGCGTTTCCGCCCACCTTTGAAGTGGCATTCCGGGAGAACTTCCCCGGCGAGCAGCTTTCCTGGGGTTCCGCGTTCCTGATGCTCGGGATGCGGGCGCACAGCATGTATTGGTCGCGGGTCGAGGATCAGGAGCGGAACTGTTTTGGCCTGGTCGTTCCGCGGTTGTTCCCGGAGTTGTGCGGCCCGGTGGCGGACGGTGGGTGTACTGCGGGAACGGGTTGATTTCCGGAAAAATGGATTGCGGTTGGGAGAGGTTTGGGTCAAATACGCAAACGATTTGCAAACAGTGTCGTGCGCTCCCTGATTCCACTCCAAAGCGACCCCAATCCTGCTCCCAAGGCAAAGCGGAGCAATGCATTGCGTCGGATAAAGTCGGTTCTCTGCCGGGCTGCCGGCGTCCCCAGGACCACGGTGGTCTCAATATCAGAGGTGCGTTGTCCGGACCCGGGTTGCCCGGATGTGGAGACCGTGATGGCGGTCTTTCTGGAGGATGGACGCGTGCGGCGCTTCCGCCTGCCCAAGGCACTGGCCGAGGTTGGGCTGGATGATGTCCGGGATGTGGTGAAGGCCGGGACCACCGGGGAAGGAGGTTTGATCTCCGAATGAGGTCCTCGGATCAGCCGGTGGGCATCGATCTCGCCGTTATGGTGGGATGCTGCGCTGTCGCGGGCCACTGCGTCGGGGTGATGGCGATGGCGAATCGGGCGCCCGCGTGGATCCGGGGCACGACCGCACACACCACGCTCGCGGGACTGTTGCTGGTCGCATCGATCGCAGCGCTGTTGGGCGGATTGCGCGAGCATCGCCAGAGTCGGGTGCTGGGTTGGGCTGCGGGTGGCTCGTTGCTCCTCGTTCTGGCGCGGCTTCTACCCGAGGGGGCTGGCGAAGGCACGGAGGTCGCCATCACACTGGTCGGTTGTGTCCTCACCGGAATCTTCGCCCGGCTGAATGCCAGCCTGCGCTTCTGGGGCGACGGGACCGGTTCCTGAATTTCACCATGAACACAACGGACAATCGGATACCTGTGACGGTCCTGACCGGGTTTCTCGGATCGGGGAAGACGACGCTTCTCAATCACCTCCTGACCGCGCAGCACGGTCGGAGGATTGCGGTGATCGAGAACGAGTTCGGGGAGATCGGCATCGACCACGAGTTGGTGGTGAATGCGGATGAGGAGGTGTTCGAGATGAACAACGGATGCATCTGCTGCACGGTGCGCGGAGACCTGATCCGGATCCTGAACAACCTGATGAAGCGACGGGACCGATTCGACTACATCCTGGTCGAGACGACCGGGCTCGCGGATCCGGGGCCGGTTGCGCAGACATTCTTCGTGGATGACGAGGTGAAGGAGCAGTTCCGGCTCGATGGCATCGTGACGTTGGTCGACGTGCGGCACGTGCAGGAGCATCTGGGTGATTCGGAGGAGTGCCGGAAGCAGATCGCGTTTGCGGATCGGATCATCCTCAACAAGGCGGATCTGGTGACGCCGGAGGAGCTGGATGCCTTGGAGCGGCGGTTGCGGGGAATGAACGCGGTGGCGAAGTACCATCGCACGACGCGTGCGACCCTTGGCGCGGAGGAAGTCCTGCACATCGGGGCGTTCGATCTGGATTCGAAGCTGAAGGTGGATTCCGACTTCCTGACGGAGGAACTGCCATTTGAATGGGGCGGGGTGTACGGGCTGCGGGGAGGACTGCACGAGTTGTGCTTCGAGGCGGGACCGGACCCAGAGATTGGGATCACCGTAGTCCGCGTGGAGGAAGCGACCGCGGCGGTGTTGCATCGGGAACGGCTGACCGCGATGCGCGACTTCAGCGCTGCTTCGGTGTCGGTGTTGCCTGGGGGGCGTGTCATCCCGGGGTTGGGGCTACACGTGCTGGATGTCTCGGCGCCGGGAACGAGCCGGTTCGAATTGCAGGTTCCTGCGGACGGGAACTACGCGCTGTACACGCAGCATGGACCTGACGAGTTCGCAATGCGCCTGACGCGGGGCGGGGCGGACGTTGAGCCGGTGGTGGCGACGGCGTACGGCGGGCACGGGCACACGCACGACGAGACGGTGGGAAGCGTCGGGCTCGAAGAGTCCAGGCCGCTGGATGCGACGCGGTTGAACGCCTGGCTCGGGGAACTGCTTCAGGTGCGCGGGGCGGACATTTTCCGCAGCAAGGGAATCCTGAACGTGCAGGGGACGCGTGGGAGGTACGTGTTCCAGGGGGTGCACATGCTGTTCGAGGGGAAGTTGGATCGGCCATGGGCCCCGGGGGAACACCCGAAGAGCGTGCTGGTTTTCATTGGTCGGAATCTGGATCGGGCGGAGTTGGAGTCGGGATTCCGGGGGTGCGTGGCATGAGTCGGCGCCTGGAAGCCCAGATGTTGCTCTGGGGTCGAGATGCTGCGCATGCCTCGGGCAACCTGCTGGTGCAGCATGGATTCGTCCGGTTCCGGGAGGGAGGGCATGCCGGGAGCAGTCGCTATCGGCTGGCGTGGCGCGACCGTTGGATCGAGTTGCACAGCACATGTGCCGGGATCTACGGCGGCGGCCGGACAGGGTTTGTCTACGTGAGGCCAAGGCGCAGGACTTACGCGTATGTTGGGGCTGAGCCGCCGGTGCCGGGGAGTGTGGCCGGCGACGAGTATCAGTTGCCGCGGATGCCACGGGTGCGTGCAGCGTACGCCGAGGCGGAGCGTGAATTCTGGGCCTGGGTGGGTGAGTACGAAGACTGGGTGGCGCGGATGACAGGCGGTTCGTGCCGAAGGATGGCAGCGTGATTTTCGAGAACATGAAGACGCAAGAATCGATTCCGGTGACGGTGCTGTCGGGTTTCCTGGGAGCGGGAAAGACGACGCTGTTGAACCATATCCTGAACAACCGCGAGGGGCTGCGGGTGGCGCTGATCGTGAATGACATGAGTGAGGTCAACATCGATGCGGCACTCGTGGCAAAGGGCGGGGCGCGGTTGAACCGGGCGGAGGAGAAACTCGTGGAGATGAGCAACGGCTGCATCTGCTGTACCTTGCGGGAGGATCTCCTGAAAGAGGTGGCGAAGCTGGCCCGGGAAGGTCGCTTTGACCAGGTGATCATCGAGTCGACGGGCATCAGCGAGCCGATGCCGGTGGCGGAGACCTTCACGTTCGAAGATGAACAAGGGCGACGCCTGAATGACCTCGCGCGGCTGGATACGATGGTGACGGTGGTGGACGCGTTCAATTTCTTGCGGGACTACGGTTCGGCGGACTCGCTGCTGGATCGTCGGGCCGCGCGCGACGGATCGGATGACCGGTGCGTGGTGGACCTGCTGGTGGAACAGGTCGAGTTCGCCGACGTGGTGGTCTTGAACAAGTCGGATCTGGTGACTCCGGAGCAGCTGAACGTGCTGCGTGGCATCCTCACGGCGCTGAATCCCAGAGCGCGGTTGGTGGTGGCCAGCTTTGGGAAGGTGCCCCTGCGCGAGGTCCTCGACACCCGACTGTTCAACTTCGAGGAAGCCAAGCAATCCCCCGGCTGGCTCCGGGAACTGCGGGGTGAGCACACACCCGAGACCGAGGAATACGGGATCAGCAGTTTCGTCTTTCGGGCGCGGCGCCCCTTCCATCCGGGTCGGTTCATGAAGTGCATCCAGGGCGAGTGGCCCGGGGTGGTCCGGAGCAAGGGGTTCTTCTGGCTTGCGACGCGCAACGACCTGGCCGGGGCGTGGAGCCAGGCGGGACCGGCCTGTCGGACTGAGTGCGCCGGATCGTGGTGGGCTGCGGTGCCGAAGAATGAATGGCCCGACGATGACGAGCAGTGCCAGGAGATCGCAAAACTGTGGAAGAAGCCTTGGGGCGACCGCAGGCAGGAGATCGTGGTGATCGGGATGTCGCTGGAGCGGGAGGAGGTCACTGAGTTGCTCGATGGCTGCCTGCTGACCGATGCGGAGATGTCGATCGGGCCCGAGGGTTGGGCGGCGACGTTTGAGGATCCCTTCACGCCGTGGGTGTTGCGGACTGCGGCCGAGCCGGAAGCGGAGCCGACGCAGCTGAGGGAACGAGGTTGACCCGCCTCGTTACCTCGGCGGGGGCGATGCGAGATTCAGCTTAGAAAAGGCAGTTGGATCCACAGATTGCACCGATTTCACGGATTTGAAGCAGGTTGGGAAAGGCTGTCGTTTCACCCGGCGGGTGAAATGGAAACTGCGAAGCGGTGAGGCTTCTTGTCCCAGCCCATCTGTGAAATCTGTGAAATCGGTGGATAACCCAACTGCCGCTTTCAGGCTCAGTCCTTGGAAGTGGGTTCGACGCGGACTCGCAGGAAGCGGACGGGTTGGACGGAGGCATCGGCGAGGTCGCGGATGAGGGCGAGGCGCAGGCTGCGCAGGACCACGCGTTCGCTGACGAAGCCTTTGCCTTCGTAGGGGGCACCGCGGACGCTGCTGGCAACGGTGGACCAATTGCGGAGGTCGCCTGAGGCTTCCACGTGGATCGAAATGTCGGTGCGGGCGGGATCGCGGAGCAGTTCGATGGCGAGGTGGGAGACCTTGTTGAGATCCACGAAGATCGGAGTCGGCAGGTCGCTGGCGAGGGCCTTGCCGGAGCTCAGGACCAAGCCGTACTTGATGAGGTTGGGAATGCCGTCGCCGTCCGGGGTGGCGGAGTTGGCGCCGATGCCGGCGTTGGCGGGGGAACCGAAGAACTGCCTGCGCCAATCCTGGATGGGGGTGGGCAGCAGGAAGGTGCCGGATTTGGTGTAGCTGATCCCGGCGGCATTGGTGGCATAGGCGCGAAAGGCGTAAGTCTGGCCGGGAATGAGCCCTGAAGCTCCGACGGAGAACTCGCCAGTCATGCCCGGGGACACGAGGCGGGTGACGCCATTTCCGCCGAGGGAGGGCTGCGGGTTGACCGAGGCGAGCGCGAGGACGATTCCCCGTTCGAGGATCTGCATGCCGCCGTCGTCCTTCACGGATGCAGCCAAGATAATGGTCGTGGGGCTGGCATCCGAGGTGACGGGATCGACGAGGGTGGGGGCCTGGACGGTGGTGCCGATCAGGACGATGTCCGCGTTGCCGAGGACCGGGTTGGTCTTGATGGTGACACCCGCGCTGGTCAGCAGGCGGCCCGTGCCGCCGGCGGGCGGGGCCGTGGAGAGGAGGGACTCCACAGAGATGCCGCCGAGTCCAGTGAAGGCGATCCGTCCGCCGCCAGAGGCGACGTTGCGGCTGAACTGCACCTTGGAGGAGAACGTACCGGTGATGGGGCCGCCGGAGCCCGTGAGTGAGCCGGTGCCGGATTGGACGAGAGAGACTCCGCTGAGGAGGATCGGGCCGGCGCCGTTGAGCGTGACGGGAGCGGTGAGGACGAGGTCGCCCAGCGCGCCGTTGAGCGAATTGGCGGTCAGTTGGATTCCGGCAGCACCGCCCGCGGTGACGGCGGCATTGACGGTCAGGTGACCACCGGCTCGCAGGGTGACCATGCCTCCGGTTGTGGTGACGGGTCCGGCCAGAGTCAAGGGTCCCGAGAGCGCAAGCGAGTCCGCCCGGATCGAGCCCGTACCGGCGCCTCCCGAGGCGTCGAGATCGGATCCGGCCGTGCTGCTGAGCAGGCCGTTGGCGGTGGTGAGCTCGATGTTGCCACCGGACGTGGTGACATCGTTCTGGATGCTGAGGGTTCCCGCTCCGGTGACGATGGCACGGAAGGATCCACCGCCTGTAACCGACGGACCGAACAGGTTCAGGTTGCCAACCGCGCTGAGTGCGACCGCACCGCCGGCACTACCTAGCAGCCCGGTTCCCAGGTCGAGGGTGGATCCGCTCTGAATCGAGATTGAACCGCCGTTGGAGAGGATGGCGGAGATGATGTCCGTCGCCGCCGTGGAAGTGATGGAGATGGGGGCGTTCTGGGAAGTGATCGTTCCGCCCGCGTTGCCGGCAATTGTGGAACCGGAGAGCGTGACACCACCGCCGCCGGAGAGGGGGGCATTGATCGTGAGCTTGGGGCTGGAAAATCCAAGGGCACCTGAGGTGGAGGTCACCGAGCGGGAAACGGTGGCCGGGCCGGTGAACGTGCCGAGGATGGAACCGGCCGTCGTCGAAAGCGTGCCGGTGAGCGACTGGGTGAACCCGACACCCCCCAGGGTCAACGTGCCCGCTCCGAGGATCGTGACGGGCGCGTTGACGACGAGGCTTCCGAGGGCGCCGTTGTCCGAGTTGGCGCGAAGCACGACGGGGCCGCCAGCCTGCACCGAATCGTTCACTGTGACGTCACCGCCGGCTCGGAGGATGGTCCCGCCGGCCGACCCGAGGACGTTGCCGTTGAGCAGGAGGTTGCCGGACGCTGAGAGTGCCTCCGCCCGGATCGACCCGGTGCCGGCGCCCCCGGAGGCGTCGAGGGTGGAGCCGACCGTTGATTGGAGGAGGCCTATTGCCGTCGTGACCTCGAGGGAGCCACCCGAGGTCGTGATGTCGTTCTGGATGCTGAGGGTTCCCGCGCCGGTGACACTGGCCCGGAAGGATCCACCGCCGGTCACGATGGGGCAGACCAAGGTCATGTTGCCGGACGAGGTGAGCGTGGTGATTCCACCGCCGCTCGCGAGGATACCGGTGCCTAGCTCAAGGGTACTGCCTGCCTGGATTGTGATCGGGCTCCCGTTGGACTGGATGGCGCCGATGATGTCCGCCGAGGCGGCAGCCGTGATCAGGATGGGGCGGTTCTGGGAGGTTATGGTTCCTCCGGCGTTTCCGATAACCACGGCGCCGGCGAGGGTAACGCCGCCCCCACCCGAGACCGCAGTGTTGAGAGTGAGGGTCGCGGCGGTGAGGGTCAGGGTGCCGGTCGTCGAGGAGAGCGCGCGGGAGACAGTCGCTGATCCGCTGAAGGTTCCCGTGAAACTGCCGCCGGCCGAAGACACAGTGCCGGTCCCCGCCTGGGTCAGGTTCACGCCGGCAAGGGTGATGGGGGCGGATCCGAAGGCGGTCACGGGCGCGGCCAGGAACAGGCTTCCGCCCCCGATGGAATCTGCGTTTGCGCGAAGGGTGATGGGTCCGCTGACGGAGATGGCCGCATTGACGAGGAGGTCAAGGTCAGCCCGCAGGTCGATCCCGTCGGCGCCGGCCTGAAGGTCTCCATTGAGGGTGATGCTGCCGAGGGTGGATCGGGCGGTCAGGAAAATGCCCCCGGTGCCGGCGCCGCCGCCCACGTTGAGGGAGGAGCCCGCGCTGGATTGGATCGGGCCGTTGGCTGTGGAGACCCGGAGGGTCCCGCCAGATGTGGTAAGATCGTTCTGGATCTGGACTTCGCCCCCGGATGTGGACTGGACGGTGAGGCCTCCGCCGGACGTGGTAATGGGTCCAGTGAGATGCAGCGTGCCGGCGGCGGAGAGGAGGATGTTGCCACCAGCGCTGCTGAGGACTCCCGTGCCGACATCGAGTGTGCTGCCTGCCTGACACGTGATCGGCCCGCCGTTCGACTGAATGGCGCCGATGATGTCCGCCGCGGCGGCGGATGTGACGAGGATGGGATGGTTCTGCGAGGTCAGGGTCCCGCCCGCGTTGCCGACGATGCTGCCGCCCGAAAGGGTGATTCCTCCACCGCCGGAGAGGGCTGCGTTCAGGGTGATGCTGGGACCGCTGAGCGAGATTGGGCCTGTGGCCGAGGCAAGGCTCCGGGCGATGTTGGCGTTGCCCGAGAAGTTTCCCGCTATGGCGCCGGCGGCGGTAGAGAGAGTACCGGTGGCGGACTGGGTGAAATCGACTCCGCCCGCAGTCACGGTCCCTGAGCCCGTGGTGGCGACAGCGGCATTCACGATGAGATTGCCTGTGGGACCGTTGTCGGTGTTCGCCTGGATCACGACGGCACCGCCGTTCCCGGCGACCGGGGCATTGATGGTGAGGTCTCCGCCGGATCGGAGCGTGGTGCCTCCTCCGGAGGCGACAGCATCCCCACCGAGGACCAGCGCTCCGGTCGCGGCCAGCGATTCGATCCGAAGCGAACCCGTACCCGCGCCCCCCGAGGAATTGACGGTGGAGCCAAGGGTGGTTTGCAGGAGGCCATTGGCAGTGGTCATCAGAACGTGGCCGCCGGAGGTCGTGACATCATTCTGGAGCGAGAGCGTGCCAGGTCCCGTGACCTGGGCGGTGAAGGTCCCGCCCGATGTGGAGACCGGGCTAACGATTGCCAGGTTGCCTACCGAAGTCAGCGTGATGGGGCCACCGTCGGAGGCGAGGCTGGAAAGTGTGGAGGACAGGGTAGATCCGGCGCGAACATTGATGCTGCCTCCGCCTGAGTTGACGGATACCCCCGCGAGGGACACGGGCCCGGCGACGTTGATGCCAATGCCTCCGCCACCGGTGGTGATGGACGAGCCGGCGGTCTGGGCCGCGGACTCGCCCCCGACCGTCAAGGTTCCACCCGCGAGGGCGATCGATGCATTGATCTGCGCGGAACCGCCACCGGAGCGGTCGGAATTCGCGTTGAGGACGAGATGCACGCGGGTGGGCTTGTCATCGCCGCCCTTGGTGGCCTGGGAGAGCGACGCATTGACCAGGATGTCGTTGACGGCGTGCAGGGTCAGGGTGGGTGCCTTGGTGGTGATGAGGTCGTCCAGCGGGAGGACGGATTGGATCGCAATGTTGCCGGGTTCGAGGCCCTTGCCCGCGGTGAGGATGGCGACGTCGCCTTTCTCCAGTTCCGCCAGCAGGCTGGCGACGAGGATCACGGAGGATGGGTTCGTCGGGGTCCAGGTACCATTGACGAAGGATCCGCCGGATTGTGGACCGGTGCTGCTGATGGTGACGTTGAAGGCCGCGTGCAGGGCGGAGGCCCGCCAAAGTAGCGCTAAGGAGGCAAGCGCGAGGACACGCGGAATGATCGACCTGCCGAGGACGCGAGGACACGGGAGCATGAGATGAGGCAGACGGAGGCGGCGCGACCCTGGATTGGAGCGGCCTGCGCCGGACATCCGCGTCGCGAAGATGCGTGTGTGGATACAACCCTGGAGCGTCGCGATTTTCAATCGCGCTGTCCGTCACGGGCGCGCCGGAGGGAGGGCTTCGCCTAGCGCGGAGTCTGGCCGCCGAGTTGGCGATCGAACCAGTCGGCAAGGACCTTGACCTCTTCGTTCATGGTGAGCCAGGGGTGGCCGCCGCCCTTCTTGACGATGAGCTCGGACTTGCCGCCGGCGTCGGCAATCGCCTTCACCAACTTCCGGGAGTGCTCGATCGGGACGACAGGATCCGCATCGCCGTGGATGAGGAGGAAAGGAGGCTCGGGCTTGGTGACACGATGGAAAGGTGATGAAAGGCGGGCCTGCTCCATGATTTCTGCATCGGTCTTGCCGGTCCCGCCTCCGACGAAGAGGAGGGGAACGAGGACCTTGGGATCGCCGGGTTGTCCTTCCTTCCAGTTCACGAAGTCCGTTGGGGGGAAGAAGACCCCGACAGCGCGCACGCGGGTGCTGAAGCGCTCGAGGGGGTTCTTGGCGCCCGGGTTGGCATCCAACGGCGTGAGCGCGGCGAGGGTGGCGAGATGGCCGCCAGCGGACGCCCCTGTCATGCCGAGTCGGTCCGGGTCGACGCCATACTCGGCGGCGTGGGACTTCACATAACGGATGCCAGTCTTGATGTGCTGGTCCATCTCGAGCGCGGTGTAGCGGGTCTTGGATCCGGGCCGGATGGCGAAGACGGTGAAGCCCTTGGCGCAATGGATCTCGTACATCCCGGCAAGGGTGTGGTCGCGGATCTTGTTCCGGTCGGAGTACCACGCACCGCTGACGACATCGACGACCGCGAGACCGTTGGTCCGGTCCTTCGGGATGAAGACGTCCATGAGGAGCCCCGTGCCGTGAACCTCGGCGTAGACGACGTTCTGGCGTTGCTCGTAAGAAATGGCTCGGGCCGTGGTGCAGGCGGCGAGCCAGGTCACCCAGACAGCCAGGAAGAGGAATCGGGACTTCATGGGCGAACCTTGGCAATGGTTCGCCCATGAATCACCGGTTTTTCTCAAGAAGGCATCGGCGAGGGCGCATCTTGACGCTGCTGCGGTCTGAGAAGAGGAACGGGGCGGCGATGTTCAGGGCGCCGTTGGAAAGGGCCCGAGAGGGCAACGCGGACGTTGCCGCCTGGTTTGGCACTGGGGCGATGCTCAAGGCGCGACGGACCCGTCAGGCTTGAGCGTGCCACGTCCCTTCGCACCGGCGAAGGGACCGCACTTGGCCGCGACGATGTCGATGACGACGGCATCCACGGGGTCGGCGTACTCGCCCTTCACCCGGACATCCAGTCCTTCGATGGTTCCCTTGGCGTCGATCTGTCGTCGTGCGAGTAGCCGGGCCTTCTTCGAGGTCACGATGGCGAAGACCTCCCACTTTCCGTCGTCGTCGCTGTCGCCGATGGAACGGTCGATCCTTTCTTCGATGGCCTTGATGGCGGACTGGAGGGAGGGATCGAACCGTGCGGCGACGGGAAAGCCGGAGAGGGTGGTGGCGAAGTAGAAGTCACCGGGCTTGAAGCGGTAGCCCATCAGGTTGTCGGCGGTGAAGCGGATGGCCTGGCCGGGCTTCGAGAGATCGATCTCGGTGGTGCCCTTCAGGCCCTGCTGAAGTGTGGGCCAGGCTTCGTCGGCCTTGGTGCGGAGGGTGGCGATCAGCTGCTCCGTGGCGTTGGCAGCGCCGGAGGTGGCGGCCTCATTGGCATCGATGCGGGCCTGGATCCGCGCCATGAGGTCCTTGGCCACTGGCGAGTCCTCGCCGAGGGCCAGGCGGATGTCGCTGCTGAGGCGTGAGAGGTCATTGGGATCCTTGATGGGGGCCTTGAGGGCGGCGGCGGCGATCGGCTGGACCCGTTTCGCCAGGAACGTGGAGGCCTGGTCGAGCTTGGCCTGCAGGGCCGCAACCGGGGCTTTGACCGCGGCGGCATCCGCGACGGCCTTGTAGTCCGACCGTTCCGCAAGGTTGCGGAGGATGTCGGCGGCGCGGTCGCGGAAAGCAACCGTGCGGGGGGCCTTGAAGGCGGACATGGGCCGGCTGGTTTCCCGAGTATAGGCGTCCCAGGTGGGAGCGGGTTGGCCGGCTTCCTTTTCCCAGCCTTCGAAGTCGTCCCGGTAGCTGGCAAGGTTTTCCTGGAAGCGGGCGGCGAACTCGGCGGCCTTCCCGGCCAGCGCGACGCCTGAGAAATCGGAGACGACCAGATCGATCCGGGCGAGGAGTTGGCGCGAGACCTCATCCTCAGGAGGGAGTTGGCTGACGAGCTGGCGGGCCCGATCGGCATCGCGCTGGGTGTCGTCGATGGCGGACTCGCGGCTGTTCGGGGAGGAGTCGGGGTCGGCGAAGAGAGGCTTGTGCTCCTTCCAGGTGGATTCGAGCCGGGTGACCAGATCGGTGGCCCGGCCGGCAAGTTCCACGGCGGCCTTTCGGCCGTGGAGCTTGCGGAACGTGGCGAACTTCTTTTCGGCTGCCTCGGTTTCGGCGGGAAGAAGTGCGCGAACGGCGGGATTGGCGAGGAGTTCGGCCAGTTGGCTGGCGGTGCCAGGCCAGGTGGCGAGGTTGCCGATCGCGCCCTCGGCGTCGTCCAGGAGGTTGCCGAGCTTGCGCTTGTATTTCGGGAGATCCGCGGCGGACTGGCGCGCGAGGATCTCCGAGCGGGCGGCTTTCAAGGCGGTGGCGAAGGCCGCCTTCTCGGCAGCCGGCGCGTCTTCGATCTCGGCCTCGGCAAGTTCGAGTTTCGCGGTGGCTTTCGGGATGTCGCCCGTGGTGATGAGCTGGTGGGCTTCGTCGAGGAAGGCCTTGGCAGAGGAGGAATCGGCGAGCATGGGATGAAACAAGGGGGGCAGGCTGGCGAGGATTGCCAGGGTCGTGCGGTTGAGGCGATTGAGATGCTTCATATGGTTCAGAGCTGTTGTGGATCCGGGGCCGGTCGCAAGCCGGAGTCCCCGGCGGCGTCGGTCTTCCTACCCCAAGGGAGGACACCGCCGGGGGGGCGGGCTTCTGGCCCGGGTCCAATGGGATTTACGGAAGTGTGGCCGGCTGATTACACGGAAGGTCTGGGGAGGGCTGTTCCCGTACCACCCGCGTGGAGAGCGGGGGCCGAAAATCCTTTCGCTGGTCGTCCGGGCGGCGATGGCTACCTTTGGCGCCAATGACGCAATGGATCGATTGGATAGGGCAACCGGCGGCTTGGATGAGCCTCCTGACGCTGACGGTGCTGGAGATCGTGCTGGGGATCGACAACCTCATCTTTATCTCGATCCTGTCGGGGAAGCTGCCCAAGGAGCAGCAGGCCAAGGCCAGGCAGATCGGGCTCGGGTTGGCCCTGATCACGCGGATCATGCTGCTGCTGTCGATCAGTTGGGTGATGAGCTTGAAGAACAAGCTATGGGATTTCTCGATCTCCGGGCTGGAGTTGCCGAATACAGGCAAGGATCTGGTGCTCGCGGTCGGGGGGTTGTTCCTGGTGTGGAAGTCGGTGAAGGAAATCCACGAGAAGCTCGAAGGCCATGACGGCGGATCCAATCCGGGCGTGGCTCCCTCACTGGCGGCGACCATCGTCCAGATCCTCCTTCTGGACATCGTGTTCTCGCTGGATTCGGTGATCACGGCGGTGGGCATGGCCCAGCACGTGCCGGTCATGGTGACGGCGGTGGTGCTGGCGATGATCGTCATGCTGATTTTCGTGAACCAGATCGGTGGATTCGTGGAGCGGCACCCGACGGTCAAGATGCTGGCGTTGTCCTTCCTGATCCTCATCGGAACGCTCCTGCTGGCGGAGGGCTTCCACCAGCACATCAGCAAGGGATACGTGTACTTCGCCATGGCCTTCGCCGTGGGCGTGGAGATGCTCAACCTCCGGGTTCGCAAAAAGTCGGAACAGGTGAAACTGCATCAACCCTACCGCTGAAGGATTCATGACCATTGAACAACTGCACGGCGACGAAGCCCTGCGACAGCATGAGTTTCCCGTGGTGGCCAAGGGGCCGTTCCTGGCCCATGCGGGTGTGTGCGCCCTCCCGCGGCGGGTGGGGCAGGCGATGGCCCGATACGCAACGGCCTGCCAGGAAAGCGAGCAGGAGGTCGCGACCTGCGGGCAACTGATTGCGGATGTTCGGTCGCGTCTGGCGCGCCTGCTGGGTGGGCAACCGGAGGAAATGGCGCTGGTGGGGCCGACTTCGCTGGCGTTGTCGTATGTGGCGGCCGGGCTGCCCTGGAGGAAGGGCGACAACATTCTCGTCTATTACGACGACTATCCGTCCAACGTCTACCCGTGGATGGCGCTGGCGGACCGGGGCGTCGAGGTTCGTTTCCTGAATGTTCGGGAACTGGGCAAGGTTCGGGCGGTGGACGTCCAGGGACAGGTCGACGAGCAAACGCGACTGGTGTCGCTTGCCAGTTCGCACTACCTCGCTGGATGGCGGATCAACGTCGATGCCATCGGCAAATTTCTACGGTCGCGCCGGATCCTCTTCTGCCTGGATGCAATCCAGACGTTGGGTGCATTCCCCCTATCGGTCGAGCACGTGGACTTCCTGGCGGCGGACGCCCACAAATGGATGCTCGGCCCCTGTGCTGCGGGAGTGCTGTACGTGCGTCGGGAGGTGCAAGCGCGACTGAAGCCCATCGTCCATGGATGGCACAATCTCGACTGTCCGGATTTCCTCACGCAGGAGGATCTGAAGTTCAAGCCAGACGCCCGGCGGTACGAAGCGGGCACGCACAATCTGGTGGGGTTGGCGGGATTCCAAGCCGCGTTGGAGATCCTCGAAGAGGTCGGGATCCGCAACATTGGGGCTGAATTGACCCGAAAAAGGGCCTGGGTGGCGGCCGAACTGGTGGAGCGGGGATTCACCGTCCTCCAGCCCGATCCGCCGCCTGAGAACGTGGGTGGCGTGTTGTCGTTCTTCCGGGCGGATGTCGAATCGAGCGAACTGCTGCGAAGGCTGCAGGCGGCGAAAGTGACAGCCTCGGTGCGGACGTTGCCGGGTGGGCAGGCGGTGGTGAGGTTTTCGCCGCACTTCTACAACACGGACGCGGAGCTGCGGGTTGCCTTGGCCGCGTTGGGTTGAGGAATGGGTGGTTTTTTGGCCGTTTCCTCACTGAAATCGGGGAGGTCTTGAAAGAAACCTATCGGCCAAAAATAATCCTGCGCTTTTGTCTAGCCTTCCCAGGTTGGCATTGAACTGGCTTTGTAAAGCTGTGTTGGACCGAGTGGTTCGACAATAGGTTAGGGTCGTTTGGGTCGAAACGCCGCCTGTCCTTCGGGATGGGCGGCGTTTCTTTTTCAGGGTGCTGGCGGAACGGGCAACCGGTGTCAGCGAAGGCCCTTTGCCGCGATGTCCTGCCGGTAGTGAATCCCTTCGAAGCAGATGGCCCGTGCGGCGGCGTAGGCGCGGTCCCGGGCTTCGCGGAGAGTTGGACCCAAGGCTGTGACGCCCAGAACACGACCACCTGCGGTCACGATCTTTCCATCGCGTGCTGCGGTGCCTGCGTGGAAGACCTTCACGCCCGGCAGGGATGAGGCCTCGGCTAGGCCGTGGATCGGGAATCCCTTGGGAAATGAACCGGGGTAGCCCCCGGACGCCAGGACGACACAAACTGAGAACTCCTTCTTCCACCTCAATTGCGTGGTTCCAAGACGCCCCTGGGCCGACGCGAGGAGGAGTTCGGCGAGATCGTTCTCGAGTCGGGTGAGATACACCTGGGTTTCCGGGTCACCGAAACGGGCATTGAACTCGAGGACGCGGGGACCGTTGGGGGTGAGCATCACCCCCGGATAGAGAAGACCCCGGAAGTCGATGCCGTCAGCGGCGCAGCCGGCCAGCCACGGTTCGAGGATCTGGCGGCCGACGTCGGCGAGCTCCGCATCGGTGAGGAAAGGAGCAGGCGAATAGGTTCCCATGCCGCCGGTATTGAGGCCTTGGTCGCCATCGAGGGCGCGCTTGTGATCCTGGGCGGTCGGGAAGAGGAGGGCGGAGCGGCCATCGCACAGGGCATGGAGTGAAATCTCCATTCCGGTCAGGAGTTCCTGGATGACGATGCGGCTGCCGGCGGTGCCGAAGGCTTTCTGCACCATGATCTCGTCGACTGCCTGCTCCGCGGCGGCAATGTCCTCGGTCAGGAGCACCCCCTTTCCGAGGGCGAGGCCGTCAGCCTTGACGGCGCAACGTCCCCCGAGTTCTGCACAGAACCGCTTGGCCGAAACCGGATCCTCGAAGGTTCCTGAACGGGCAGTGGGGATGCCATGCCGCTCCATGAAGTCCTGCGAGAATGCCTTGGATCCCTCAAACTGGGCGGCCTGCTTGTTGGGGCCCCAGATGACGAATCCTTCCGCTTGGAATGCGTCCACCACTCCCAGCGCCAGCGGGCCGTCCGGGCCGACCACGGTGAGGTCCGGCCGTTCCCGTCGGGCGAACTCAAGGAGAGCGGGAAAGTTGTCGGCGGCGATCGCGACATTCTCGACGAGTCCGCCGCTGGCGAGGGGTTCGCCCTGGGTTCCTGCATTTCCGGGAGCACACCAGAGGCGTGTGACCTGCGGGGATTGGGCGAGCTTCCAGACGAGTGCGTGCTCGCGTCCACCAGAGCCGAGAACCAAGACCTTCATGCGCGCGCGAGTGAAGCGCAGCGGAAGCCCGGTGGCCAACGCCGATTTCCGCGGGGAGCCCTGTGCGGGCACATCGAAGGACTGCCCAGCGATCAGGATGGCGACGGAGCGGCGATGTCCTCATCGCCTCCGGGACGGGCCTCGGATGGCAACGAGGACGTTGCCGGCCCGTTCCACGAGCTTCCAGCCGCCGGACACCCTGTCCCGGAAGATCCCTCCCGGCTCGTGAGGACACCCGCCCCACCTCCTACGGCGCAGGCTTTGTGAGTTGGCGGAGGAGGGGCTCGACGGTGGTCCAGACGTTGCTGGCGAGGAGGTCGTGGCCAGCCGGGGTGGGATGGATCAGGTCGGGTTGGTTGAGTTCAGGGACGCCACCGACGCCTTCGAGGATGTGTGGGATGAGGTGGAGACGTTCGCTGGAGGCGACCTCCGGAAACACCTTCTGGAACGATTCGGCAAACCCGCGTCCCATCGACGGCGGCATCTGCATGCCGGCCAGGACAATCGAGGCGGAGGGCCATTTCTCGCGGGTTTTCCGGACAATGCCCAACAGGTTGCTCCGGGTCGAAGCCGGCGGAATGCCGCGAAGACCGTCGTTGCCGCCGAGTTCCAAAATGAGGACGTCGACAGGTTGGCGGAGCACCCAATCGATGCGGCGAAGGCCTCCGGCGGTCGTATCGCCGCTAACACCGGCATTGATGACCGTAAAGGGCAACGCGGCCTTCTGGATCCGAGCCTGCAGGCGATCAGGCCAGGATTCCCCGGCTTGTACGCCATAGCCTGCGGCGAGGGAGTCCCCAAGAATGACGAGCCGCCGGACCGCGTTGGTGGGGGACGAAGGCTCGGCGCTCAGGAGACGCCAGGCGGAGAGGATCAGGACCAGAAGGCAGACGGACCGCATGGGCTGAGCATCCGCGCTGACGGCGCATCCGTCAAAATCGGGGTTGGGCTGGCGGATTGGAGCGGCCTCGTCACGAGACTTTGGGAAGGGGATACCCTCCAGTCGAGCATCACGCAGCCTAGGATCGTCGAACACTCAGGCCCTCAGCCGTATCCATGCAGCAGAATTCTCACGCGGAGCCGCGGAGAGCGCGGAGAGAGAGAGTCAGGTTCCCAACCTTCCAACGTCGGACACTCTTCACCAAACGGTGACTGCTCAGCCTCCCGTCCAGGTGTCCTTTCTCCGCGTCTCCGCGTCTCCGCGTGAACCTGTCCCCGCCTTCAATCGCATGGACACGGCTCAGCCGTGTCCATGCAGTAGTAATCTCACGCGGAGCCGCGGAGAGCGCGGAGAGCGAGGCCGGTCACGACTAGTATCCAACGTCGGCAACCAGTCACCCAACGGTGACTGACCAGCTTGCCCCCCAACTAGCCTTTCTCCGCGTCTCCGCGTCTCCGCGTGAACCTGTCCCCGCTTTCAGTCGCATGGTTACGGCTCAGGCCTGTCTCCGTCGGCGCCAACCGACGATGCCTGCGGCGGCCAGAAGCAGCCCGACCGCGGCGTATGTATTGGCCTCCGGCACGTAGTTGTAGGTGATGGAGACGCTGCCGATGGCGGAACCGGAGACGTTGCCGACATCGTTACCGGAGACTTGGAATCCCGCGTTCCAGGAAAGTGGAAAATCGCTGGCCCCAAGGGCTGCGGCGAGGATCGAGGGGTTGTACGAGACGCCGGCCTCGCTCACCAGAAACAGTTTGTTGTCACTGACGTTGAAGGATAGCGAAAGGCCCTGACCGAAGGGGCCTCCGTCCGAGTCACCGCCGCCGTTGCCACTGTAACTCAATCCGTTGACGTAGTAGGTGCCACCGGTCGATCCGCTGATACTACCTCCGGTACCTCCCGTCGCGGTCCCGCTCGCCGAGAAGTCAATGGACCAAATCACCTGAAATGACTCCAGGGTGCCCAAGCCTGGGTTGAAGGGGTTGGCGGTCGCCGTGAATTGCCCCGAGGTGACAATCGTAAGGGGCACCGGCCCTGAATTGGAGAAACTGAAGGGGACAGTCTGGGTTACGGATTGCGCGGCGGCTTGGAAGCCGGCACAGGCAAGCAGGAGGAAAGGGATTCGGCGGGTGTTCACGAGGGTGTTTTGGTGAGAGCTGGTCACCACAATCGGCCGGCGTCTTCCTGACTCAAGCTGAAAGTTGTAGGACAGTGGGATTTGTACTGGGAAGAAAGGCGAGACGCAAAAAAGGGGACACGGAAGTGTCCCCCTTTCGATGCCTCTGGACGCGTGAACTACAGCCGGGCGACGAGGAGTTCGCGTTGGAAGATCATTTCCTTCGGGAGGAAGGAGTAGAGGCGCATGAAGAGCTCGTCCTGGGAGAGGACTTCGCGGCGCCATTCCTCGAGGTTGATGTTCTGGAGGCTCTCGAAGTCAGCGGCGTCGAAGTTCTCCATGCCGTCGAGGTCGAAGTCCTGGGTGCGCGGCACCCAACCCAAGGGTGTTTCCCAGGCACCGACGGAGCCGTTGGCACGGTCGATGACCCACTTGAGGACGCGCATGTTCTCGCCGAAACCGGGCCACAGGAAACGGCCGTCATTGCCCTTGCGGAACCAGTTCACCTGGAAGATGCGGGGCGGGAGCTTGATCTTCTTGCGGAGGTTGAGCCAGTGGCGGAAGTACCAGCCCATGTTGTACCCGCAGAAGGGCAGCATGGCCATCGGGTCGCGGCGAACCTGCCCGACCGCGCCCGTGGCTGCGGCGGTGGTTTCGGAGCCCATGGTCGCGCCCATGTACACGCCATGCACCCAGTTGAAGGCTTCGCAAACGAGCGGCAGCGTGCTGGCACGGCGGCCGCCGAAGATGATGGCTGAGATGGGGACGCCAGCCGGGTCGTTGACTTCGCGGGCCAGCGACGGGTTGTTGGCCATCGGCGCCGTGAAACGCGAGTTCGGGTGGGCAGCCTTCTCCTTGGAAGCCGGGGTCCACGGGCGGCCCTGCCAGTCGAGACATTCGGAGGGAGGAGGATCGTCATGTCCCTCCCACCAGACCGTCCCGTCGGGCTTGAGGGCGACATTGGTGAAGATGGTGTCGCGGGCGATGGTGGCCATCGCGTTGGGGTTGGTGGCGCCGTTGGTGCCGGGCGCAACCCCGAAGTAGCCGGCTTCGGGGTTGATGGCCCAAAGGCGGCCGTCGGCTCCGGGGTACATCCAGGCGATGTCATCTCCAACGGTCCAGATCTTCCAGCCCTTGTAGGCGGTGGGTGGGACGAGCATCGCGAAGTTCGTCTTGCCGCAGGCCGAGGGGAAGGCGGCGGCGACGAAGGTCTTCTCTCCGCTTGGGGATTCGACCCCAAGGATCAGCATGTGCTCGGCGAGCCAGCCTTCGCGGCGGCCGAGATAGGAGCCAATGCGGAGGGCGAGGCACTTCTTGCCGAGGAGCACGTTGCCGCCGTAGCCGGAGCCGACGGAGATGATGGCATTGTCCTGGGGGAAGTGGCAGATGAGGCGGCGTTCGGGATTCTGGTCGAGCAGGCAGTGGAGCCCCCGGTTGAAATCATCCGAATCGCCGAGCTGTTGCCAGGCGACGTCGCCCATGCGGGTCATGATCCGCATGTTGAGCACGACGTAAAGAGAGTCGGTCAGTTCGACGCCGACCTTGGCGAGCGGGGAGCCCGGAGGTCCCATGAGGTAGGGGACCACATACATGGTCCGCCCCTTCATGGCGCCTCGGGTGAGGCCTTCCAGGCGGCGATACATGGCGCGTGGTTCGCACCAGTTGTTCGTGGGGCCGGCCTCCTCCTCGGTCGGGGTGCAGATGTAGGTCAACTGCTCGACGCGGGCGACGTCGTTGGGATTGGAGCGGTGGTAGTAGCTGCGGGGATGCTTTTCCGGGTTGAGCCGCAGGAGGATGCCCTCGTTGACGGCCTGTTGATAAAGGCGTTCGGCTTCCTGGTCGGAACCGTCGCACCAGACGACGCGGTCGGGCTGGCAGAGGCGGACCTGTTCCTGAACCCAGGACAGGACATTGAGATTGGTGGTGTGCGAAGACATGGCAGAATCAGTTTTGCGGTGCGCCGGTCGGAGGGTGCACGGCTTGGACATCCTTGAAAGACCAGACCCGGCCGGTACGGGTCAAGCATCCGGCAGGAAAAGAGCATGGGGTGGCCGGGTGGTTGGAGGCGCTCCCCGGATTGCCGTGGGGTCTCCGCGGGTTGCGCAAGGCAGGGCAAGGAGCAGCAATGGCTGGCTGATGGGTGACAATCGCCGGTTGGCGGTCCGTACTGGGGCGTGGCGAGTGTATGGAGGTATGAATGCAGCCGCTTCACCGGTTGTTTGTGATGGGAAAAGGACATTCCGGTTTGTCCAGGCCGTGGTGTCTCCCCGGGCCAGGGGATTATCCGTCCGACTCAACCTCAACCCGGATGGGCGGTGCAATTTCGATTGCACCTACTGTGATGTACAGAGGTCGCAGCTGCGTGGATCGCCGCCGATCCCGGACCTTGGGCTGATGATGGAGGAATTGGAGGAAGCGCTGGATGTGATCCAGGCGGGGCAAGGGGCCTCCCTGACAGGCTGTGCCGGCGCGCCGGCCGAGTACCTCCGACTCGGGCACGTCGCCTTGAGCGGCCATGGCGAGCCGACGTTGTGCCCGGCTTTCGAAGAGGTGGTCGAGAACGTCCTGCATCTGCGGGCGCAGGGGCGTCACGGATTCTTCAAGCTGGCCCTGATCACCAATTGCACCGGTTTGCTGCAGCCACAGGTGAGGCGGGGCCTTCGCATGCTGACCAACCACGACGAGATCTGGGCCAAGCTCGACGCAGGGAGCGAGGGTTGGTATCGGCAGGTAAACCGGAGCGACGTGCCGTTTGAAGAGGTTCTTGAGAATCTGCTCGGCACGGCGCGATCCCGTCCGGTGATCCTTCAGAGCCTGTTCCCCCGGCTCCAGGGCAGGGCGATGCCGATGGCCGAGCAGGACGCGTACGCAGGGCGGGTAGAGGACCTGCGGCGGGCGGGGGCGAAGATCCAGTTTGTACAGGTCTACTCCGCGAGTCGGCCAGCGGCGGGCGGACGGTGTGGCCATGCCACACTCGCCGAGCTGTCCACGATTGCCCGGCGCGTTCGCGAAACGACTGGCCTTCCGGCATCGGTGTTTTGAATCGGGGAGTTTGTCCCTGACGCCGTCGAGGCAGGTTAACGGCTTGGACGCGAACCGAGCCACCGGTCAACGGCAGGAGCCAGGTCATTGAACCGAAACGGGAGTGCCTCGTGGTTCGACCCTTCGAGCACCCAAAGGTGACTCCCCGGGGCACACACCTGCTGAAGCGATTCCACAGCGGACACGGGGGCGATGACATCCATTCCCCCGGCCATCAGGAGTGCGTGGACCGAACGGCCCTGGATCGCCTGCAGCGTGTCGAGTTCACCCGCATTGGTGCCGATGACCTCCGGGATTCTGCGGGTCCCGGCCCGGATCCAGGATGAAGGCACCCAGGACGCGAAATCCTTCCGGATGTTTTCTATGGCATCGCCGAGGCGGGCGTACGGGGCGATGGCGATGGCGGACGAAAGCCTCGGGTCGGATGCGGTCCATCGCAGTGCAACCGTGGCCCCGTAGGAAACGCCCATGGCGATGACCGGCGAGGCAACACGTCCCTTCCCTTGGAGATGAGTGAGGAGTCCCCCGAGTTCGGCCGTCTCGACGGGTCCAAACGATATCGATTTCCCGGTGGAACGACCGTGCCCGCGGAGATCAACGAGCACGGCCTGCCAGCCACGTTGACCGAACCAGAATGCCCAAGGCAGCATGCTCTCGTGGTCGAGACCGTATCCGTGCAGCAGGAAGACCGTCCCGACCGGCCGATCCACGCCAGGAAGGGGCGGAGCCGGAATATTGCGCTGGAAGCTGAACTCGGCCTTTTCCCGGCCGCCCTCGATCCAGTTCGTCGCCTTGACCCTCAGATTGTAGGCGGCGGGCGGGACAACACGGTAGACGATCCGCGCGGGATCCTGGCCAAACCGCTCGACCATCGCGGGCGTCACAACGCTGTTGGTTTCGTAGGGAAACTGTCCACCGGGCAGCACATGGCCGTTGGTGAAGTAGCGGCTCCAGGTGGCCAGCATCGCCTCCAGCTGGAGTTGGTCGGTGATGCGGGGTTGGTACCCGAGGTAGACACGCGGCTCCGGTGCGAACCAAGTGGGATAAGAGTTCGGCGCCTTGACGAGGCGATTGGCGATGAAGCGGGACGGGCTGCATCCGGTCAGGAGGAAAGCAGCCGCCAAACCCCAGCCCAGCAAGCCTCGGACGAATCGCATGAGGCGCATGGCATACGGGTCCAGTGGGTGGATTGGAACTGCAAAGTCGGGACGCGCTTGGGCGGGGGCGCATCCCGACACGGCCCCCGCTTGAGAACAGCGTCGGGGAAGCGACGCCCTCGTCGACCTGGGAATGGGCGTAGGAGGGCAACGAGGACGTTGCCACCCCGTTCGAGCCCGGGCGGAATGTCAGGATTCGTCCGGAGAGCGGGGGTTGCAGACGACGCCCCGCCTCGCGCAGGATGTGCTGATGCGCCGAAGGAAGTTCCTGTGGACTGCTGCCATGCTGGCCCCCATGGCGGGGTGTGTTTCTTCTGCCAGGTCCGGAGTCCGCATCAAGCGCAGGCCCTACGCAGGTTGGGCGGACGCCCTCTGGATGGAGAATGGTGCCGCGTGGGTGGTGATCGTGCCTTCCGTTGGGCGGGTGATGCAGTTCGGGCTCGCTGACCGGCCTGGCGTCTTCTGGGAAAATCCGAAGCTTCTCGGAAAACCGATGCCGTCGGACCCATGGGGAGCCGCGGTGGGAAGCTTCGGCGGCGACAAGACCTGGCCGGCTCCCCAGTCGGTGTGGAACTGGCCTCCACCCGATGTCTTCGACAAGGTCGGGCTCGAGGCGCGGATCGACGGGGACTCCGTGCTCCTGACTTCACCGGTGAGCGAACGGTTCGGCATCATCACGGAACGTCGGATCCGTCTGCTGAACGGCGCCGCGATGACGATCGATACGACGTATCGTAAGGTGGCCGGCGAGCCCGTGGAAGTGGGGATCTGGGTCATCACGCAGATGAGGGATCCCGAACGCGTCTTCTTCCGCGCATCCCAGGATCCGAAGTTTGAAGGCGGCTGGTCGCGGCAATGGAAGGCGCCCCCGGAATTGGTGCGGGTGGAGGAAGGCTTCGTCTCCATGCGCCGTGAGCCCAAGGGCAGCTACAAGATCGGGAACGACTCGAAGGAGATCCTCTGGGTGGGCGAGAAAGAGGTGCTGAAGATCGTGGTCGAATCCAGTGAGGTGGGAGCGCCCGCGGACGAGGGATGCCGGGTCGAACTCTACACCAACGGGGGCGAGGCGGACTATGTGGAACTGGAAACCCTCGGGAGGCTGTCCCGGATGAAGGTGGGCGACGTGGCCAAGGCGACCAATCGTTACCTCCTGGGCTACAGGACGAGCCCTTCGGGTGCCTACGGGGAGGCTCGGCTGTGGCTTTGATGAAGACATTCTCTGGAATTGGGGCAGGGGCCGTCTGGTTGGCCTGCACGGCATCCATCGCAACGGCCGCCGATCCGGCACCGCCCTGGCGCCTCGGGCGAGCGCTCGACCTGCCGAAGTGGATCGAGATCTCCGGCGAACAGCGGACGCGTTACGAAACGCTGGACGGCCAGTTCCGCGCCGGTCGGGACGGTGGCGATCAGGCCCTGACGTTCCGGACTTCGTTGATGGCGCAGTTCAAGGCGGAGCCGGGGAGGATCGTGACCGAGGTGTTGGACGCGCGGCAGTACCTTTCCGACGACGGGTCGCCCATCGACACCACGATGGTCAACGCCCTGGACATCCTGCAGGCGCACGCACGCTGGGATGCCGGAGACCTGATACCCGGGGGAACGAACACGATCCGCATCGGGCGTGAGACCCTGGACCTGGGCAATCGTCGGCTGATCGCCCGGAACGCGTTCCGGAACACCATCAACTCGTTCACGGGCTTGGACTGGCTATGGCAGGCGGACGGAGGCGCCTGGGTTCGGGCCTTCTATTTCCTGCCGGTCCGGCGATTGCCTGAAGACGTGGATTCGCTCCTCGATAGTCAGGTCGTTGCCGACACGCAGTCGTTCGACCAGCAGTTCTTCGGTGTGTACGGTGATGTGGGCAAGTTGCCGCTGAAGCTCCACCTTGAAGGCTACTTCCTGCGTTTGCAGGAAGAGTCGACCGCCGACTTGCGCCGTCGGCACCTGAACACGCCCGGGCTGCGGTTGTACCGGACGGCTGCGCCCGGCGAGTGGGACCTCGAGGTTGAAAGCACGCTTCAGTTCGGCACCTCCCAGCTCCGGGCCGGCACCGGTCAGGCGCGGCTCGACCATCTCGCCCACAACCAGCATTTCGGCCTGGGGTACACCTTCGATGCGACGTGGAAGCCGCGCGTCGGCGTCCGGTACGACTATGCATCGGGAGACTCGGACCCCAACGACCTCGACAACGGTCGGTTCGACACCCTCTTCGGAGCGCGCCGATTCGAGTTCGGTCCGACAGGAATCTACGGCGCCGTTGCTCGGGCAAACCTGAATTCACCGGAGTACTCGATCTCGATCCGGCCACGTACGAGCCTGGACCTGAGCCTTTCGCATCGCTTTGTCTGGTTGGCGGAGTCGCGGGATGCCTGGACTCCGGCCAATGTCCGGGACGTTACAGGAGCGTCGGGGACTGAAGTGGGGCAGCAAGTGGAGTTCCGCGTCCGGTGGGACGTGTTGCCGGGCAACTTCCGGGTGGATACCGGCATCACTCACCTGTTCGCGGGCCGCTTCATGGAGAGTGCGCCGAACGCCACGGGCGAGGGTGATGTAAATTTCGCCTGGATGGAGTTCACCTTCCAGTTCTGATGGCGCTTGGTGGAACTGATGATTGGGGAAATCTCGGTTACCAACGAACAAGGCGTTGGAACCCGGGTTACGGTCGGGCTACCGCTTCGCTCGTGCGCAACCGACCTGGCCCAATCCGCCGTGCCGGAAGCGACCGCGATCCTTCTCGGGAAGCGGGTCCTTCTGACCGAGGACAACGACCCCACCGCCATGGTCGTGAGCGCAATGCACACCAAGGAGGGGGCGCTGGTAACGCGGGTCCGGGATGGCACCGCGTTGATCACCGAGGTTGGCCGTCAGGCATACGATCTGGTGATTTCGGACATGGGGATGCCCGTGCTGAGCGGGCTGGACGCCGTCCGCAGGATCCGGGCAAACCGGAAGGAGCCACTGCGCATCTGCAACTGAGCACTCGAGTGCCAAAGGATGCTTCCCGACGTCGGACGTCTGCGTCCGCTGGCGCTCTGCGGCAGTGGGGGCTTTGGCGGCAATGCGGAAGGCTACCCGACGGGGATGGATGAGATCGATTGAGTCTCGGCAAGGATTGGCTGGTTGTTGTCGGGAACGGGGTTGCCACGGGCCGTCGCCTGACTAGCCTTGAGTATTGGGACGGGGCTCTTGCAGGCCCCGCGGGGGAAGGAGATGGTCGGTCGGTCGGTGGGTCTGGTTCACGAGAATGACGCTCGATTTCAACGTCTACGCCGTCGTGCTCCTGGTTTCGGGGGTGATGGTGCTCCTTTTTGCGCTGTTCCTGTTCGAGCGGGTGCAGGCATCGGTCCGGAGCTTCGCGTGGATGATGGTGTTCACCGCCATTTGGTCGATCGCCTACGCCCTCGAACTGGCGAGCGGGACTCTGGAAGCGATGCTGTTCTGGATCCGGATCGAGTACGTGGGCATCTCATTCATCCCTGCGGCCTGGTTCGCGTTCGTGGTCCGGTTCGTGGGGCGGGATGAATGGCTGACCTGGAGGAACCGGTTGTTGGTCTTCGGCTTTCCATCGCTCACGCTCCTCGCGGTCTGGACCAACTCCTGGCACCATCTGCACTACCGTTCGGTGGCAGTGGATTCGACCGGACCGTTCCCGTTGCTGGCGATCGAAAGGGGGCCGTGGTACATGGCCCACACGGTCTTCTTCTACCTCCTGCTGGGGGCGGGCATGTACATCCTTGTCCAGAGGTTCCACCGGGCAGACGCGGTTTACCGAAGGCAGAACCTGGCAGTCCTGATCGGGGCAATCATCCCTTGGGCGAGCAATCTCCTGTACCTGCTGGGATTCAAGCTCCACCGGCATATTGACCTGACCCCCTATGCGTTCCTTGGAGGATCGCTTGTCCTCGGTTTTGCCCTCTTCCGCTTCCGGCTCTTTGACGTGGTGCCGCTCGCCCGGGAACGGGTGATCGACGGGATCCGAGAGGGCATGCTGGTTCTCGATAAGGATCACCGGGCCGTCGATCTGAACTCAATGATGAGGATATTTCTCGGAGAAGCCGGGAACGGGTGCATCGGCTTACCCGTCTCTACGATCCTGCCCAATCAGGGGGCGCTGACGGCAAGTCTAGCCGACGAGCGGGATGGAAAACTGGAACTGGACCTGTCCGGTGACGCGGGGGGCGAGGGACGCGCCATGGAAGTCTCGGTGACCCCGTTGCATGACGGGCATCAACGGCGGTGCGGAACGTTGCTGACGTTCTGGGACATCACGGAACGCAGACAAGCCGCACAACGGTTGGAAGCGCAAGCGGCGGAGCTTCGGGAACTGAACCAGTTGAAGACCCGGATGCTCTCCATCATCGCCCACGATCTGCGAAGTCCGCTGGCCAACCTGACGGGCATGCTGGAGATCGCGGATTCCGGGATGCTGTCGGACGAGGAATTCCGGCAGATGCTCCCGTTGATCGCCCGCGGGGTGAACGACGCATCGACGCTTCTCGACAACCTGCTGCATTGGTCGAAGAACCAGTTGGAAGGCGAAGTAATCCAGCGCGAGCGCTTCGACCTGCAGGAGGTGACCACGCAGAACCTCCAACTCTTCGCCCGCAAGGCTGAGGACAAGGGGATCGCGATGGAGGACCGGGTCCAGAGCGGGGCGTGGGTGGAAGCCGACAAGAACATGATCTCGCTGGTGGTGCGCAACCTCATCAGCAACGCCGTCAAATTCTGCAAGGCGGGAAACCGCATCACCGTGGAGGTCGTGCCGGGCTTGACGGAGCACGTCCTGACGGTCTCGGACACCGGGGTCGGCATGAAGGATGAGGTCTTGAAGAAGCTGTTTGGGCTGGAAATTGTCAGCCAACGCGGAACCGGTGGCGAGGCGGGCACCGGTCTGGGGCTGAAACTCTGTCGGGATTTCGTGGAAAAGAACGGCGGAACCATCCAGGTGGAGAGCCGACTGGGTGAGGGTAGCCGTTTCCGGGTCGCGCTTCCGGCTGCTGGGGCGGAAACAGGTTCGAGGGTGGGGTTGGACTCCAAACGGGAGAACTTGGGCGTTGGATCTCCCCCGCACCCGATCGGTTGACGGTTGGCGGGTCGGCTTCACTGTGTCGGCATGCTTCGACTGGAGGATCTGGCGGCACTGGCGGCGGGACACGCCGGGGCCCTGAACGCCCGCGTGGCGGCGTTTGAACTCGGTGGACGGATGTTTGATGGCAATGCCCAACCATCCCTGATGGGCGTAATCAATCTGTCGGCGGATTCCTGGTATCGCGAGAGCGTTTCCCTCTCGTCGGAGGCCGCGATCCGGAAGGGCCACGTGCTTGCTGCGCAGGGTGCGGCGATCCTCGACATCGGAGCCGAGTCGTCACTGGCCCACGCCGAGCGTGTGGATGAGGCCGCCCAGAACAGTCGTCTGCTGCCCGTGGTGCAGACGTTGGCTGCGGCGGGCCACATCGTATCCGTGGAGACGTATCATCCCACGGTGACCCGTGCCTGCTTCGAGGCGGGGGCGAGGGTGTTGAACCTCACCGGGACGCAGCGGACGCCGGAGATGTTCCGGATGGTGGCGGACCATGACGGGGCAGTGATCCTGTGCCATGTACAGGGTGCAAATGTCCGGGAGGTGGCGAACTTTGACTTCGGCAGCGATGCCACCGGAATGCTGTATGAGTACTTCGCCCGGCAGACCGAGGTGGCCGTAGCCAATGGGGTACGGAAGATCTGGATCGATCCCGGCCTCGGCTTCTACTACCGCAACCTACAGGACTCAGCGGTGCGGATCCGCCACCAGATGGGCGTCTTCCTGAACACGTTCCGATTGCGGACCCTCGGGTTTCCCACCTGTCACGCCTTGCCGCACGCCTTCGAATGCTTCGAGGATGAGGTTCGATCCGCTGAGCCATTCTTCGCCGTGTTGGCGGCGCTCGGCCGGACCGATTTGTTTCGGACGCACGAGATCCCGAAGACGCGCGCCGTACTGGAAACGCTTTCGGTCTGGCGTTGAGTCGATCGCCAGTGGTGGGGCCCGCCGAGATCACTCGGGCTGACCAGCGTGACTCCTGTTCAGGAAAGCAACTCCTGGATCTCCTCCCAGCCGAGGCTGTTGGTGAAGACGTCCTCGCCGGTGAGGGTTGCTGCGATCAGGTCCCGCTTCCGCTGCTGGAGCGCGAGGATCTTCTCCTCGACGGTGCCACGGGTGATGAGCTTGTAGCTCGTGACGACCCGGGTCTGGCCAATCCGGTGGGCGCGATCGGTAGCCTGGTCTTCAACGGCGGGATTCCACCAGGGATCGAAGTGGATGACGGTGTCGGCACCGGTGAGGTTGAGGCCAACGCCACCGGCCTTCAGCGAAATCAGGAAGACAGGAATGCCGGAATCCTTCTGGAACCGATCAACAACGGTGCCGCGGTCGCGCGTGGAACCATCGAGGTAGCAGTAGGTCAGCCCGCGCCGGTCGAGTTCGTCGCGGAGCAGGTGGAGCATCGAGGTGAACTGGCTGAAGACGAGGGCCCGGTGTCCACCGTCGAGGATCTCGTCGAGCAGTTCGCCGAACATCTGGAGCTTGCCGCTCGTGCCTTCGGGTGGGGCAGCGGGCACGGCAGGTGAACCTGGTTCGGTGGAAGGAGCCAGTTCGTCGGCGATGGGATCCCCGGCCTCAGCGGTGGCTGGAAGGCGGAGCAATCGAAGGTCACAGCATGCCTGGCGGAGACGGAGCAGGGCGGTGAGGACGACCATCCGGCTCTTGGCGAGCCCCTGGGCCCCGACGGCCTGTTCCACCTCGCGTCGGGTGGCCGAGAGGAGCTGCTCGTAGATGGACGCCTGTTCCTCGGTGAGTTCGCAGAAGCTGACCTGCTCGAGTCGCTCGGGCAGGTCGGCGGCGACGTCGCGCTTCAGCCGCCGGAGCAGGAAGGGCCGGACCCGGCGCGCCAACCTCGCCATGGTGGCGGCGTCGCGCTCCCGGGCGATCGGCTGTTCGTAGCGTTCGCGGAAAT
Source organism: Limisphaerales bacterium (assembly GCA_965284395.1). GTDB lineage: Bacteria > Verrucomicrobiota > Verrucomicrobiia > Limisphaerales > UBA9464 > UBA6176. The sequence continues at coordinate 5,744,683 of OZ260084.1, forward strand.
CGTCGGCGTTGCCGAGGTATCCGGGCATGAGGAAGTCGAAGATGCTCCAGAGGTCGAGGACCGAGTTCTCGAGCGGCGTGCCGGTGAGGACGAGCCGATGGAGGGACCTGAGGCTCTTCACCGACTGGGCGTTCTGGGTCGCGCGGTTCTTGATGTGCTGAGCTTCGTCGAGGACGACCGTGTCATAGTCTGTACCCCGGTGACGATCGAGGTCGCGGCGGACCAGGGCGTAGCTGGTGATGACGAGGTCCGCTCCGGGGATCGCATCGAACTGGCGGTGCCGATCCGGGCCGTGGAGACGCACCACCTTGAGTTCAGGTGCGAATCGGGCGGCTTCCGCGGCCCAGTTGTAGACGAGCGAAGTGGGGCAAACGACCAGCCACGGGCGGCGTTGCCGGGTCGTTTGGGCCCGAACAACAGCGCTCAGGTGGGCGATCACCTGCAGGGTCTTGCCAAGCCCCATTTCGTCGGCGAGGACGCCACCGAACTGTTGGTCGCGGAGGAACCGGAGCCATGCAACACCTTGCTTCTGGTAAGGCCGGAGGACTGCTTCGAGTGCACCGAGTGGCGGGCAGGCAAGCTGGACCTCGCCGCTGCCGGCACGGGCCTGCTGTCGCCAGGTTGCTGGCGCCTGAACGGCGAGACCCGCGTCGCGAAGACCGGCTTCGAGGAATCCCGCCTGAGCATTGCCCATGCGGTAGCGGGTGGCAACCGAGCCCGGGAGACCCTGTTCGGGAGCGCAATCGACCAGGATCTCCTGGAGTTCCTCGACGGCACCGGAGTCGATGAGCGCAAGTTTGCCGTTGCGGAGGCGGCGGGATCCGCCACGGAGCAACTGCTGGATCTCGGCGGCGGGGATGGCACTGCCCCCGGCGGAGGCGTAGGAGACCTCGAGGTTGAACCACTGTTCTCCGCTGGACGTGATCCGGAGCTGTGGCGTGACGCGTTCGAATGTGGATTGGGTGGTCCGATCAAGCCGTTCTTCGAGGTTCACCTTCCACTCACGTTCCAACCGCGGATGCAGCCGGGCGAAGTACGTCAGCACGCGATCCTGCCCGCTGAGCTGCCAGCGTCCCTGCGCGTCCGGTCCGGAAAAACCCGCTTGGCGGAGGCGCTGGAAGGCGGCGTGCTCGGCCCCGAGGTCGCGGGTCCCGTAGCGGCGCGGGTTGGCAGCGTCCGGTATCCAAGCGGCTTCGTCGGCACGCGTGACACCGACAGTCATGATTCGCTGGCCGTAGGCGCACTGGAGCGTGGCGGTGAGCTGGGCGAGCCCGCCGGCGAGGTCGAGGTGGAACTGTGGTGCCTGCGGGGTAAGCTCGAAGTCGGTGAGCTGGAAGTTCGCTTCCACCTTTCCGGACGCCTGCAATCGCGGCCAATCCTGCGACAGGAAGGCAGGCACCTGGTGCCGCTGGATCACGACCGGGCGTTGCAGCGCTTCCCGGAACGGGCCGGACATCGCCAACGGCGCAAGGGATGGCGGTGGTCCGGGGTTCAGGATCCACAGGGAGGTCTCCAGCGGCACGACCACGGGAGGCCGTGGTTGGGGCTGGAGTGCGAGTGCGATCGTCCCATCCGGCTGAAGCGCGGCACGCAGGGGCAGGACGGCGGGTTCCTTCCGGATCGGGAGGGGCTGGGAACGCCCGAGTGTCACGCGCGGAAAACCGCCGAGGGCAGCGAGCGCCGCAGCCAGATCGCGCGGGCCCAATTGCACCATCCCGGGTGTGTCGCCACCCGTGATGGTCTCGAAGGCCGTGACCACCTGTTCGTCGTCTTCATCGAGCCGGAAGGTTCCACGCCGCACGAAGGAATCCAGCGGCCCGCGATCCCGGCCCGAGACGCCCTCGAGCACGATCAGGACTTTCCCGCGTTGCAGGGCTTCCTGGAAATTTGGGGGAAGGACCACATGCACGGACAGCGCGGATCCCGAGGGATCACGGCGGAGCCGGACGGCATCCTTCCTGGCGACCGGGCGTGCGGGGGCAGAGGTCGCCACGGATGAAGCGGGAACCGGGGCGGGCTTCGTTGCAGCAGCCGGTGCCGGGGGCTTCAGCCAATGGAGGCCGACGGCGACGACATGGGGGCAGATGGAGCCGAGCTCACGGGCCTGCCGGCAGGTGCAGAGGTTCTCGATGTCGAAGTCCGACTTGATGACGAGGCTGGCGCGGTAGGAATTGTCGCCAGCCTGGACGACCCCCTTGAGGAGCGGGGGCGTCCAGTTCGAGGACAGGACCTTGCCAGACGCGAGCAGGAGCCGCGCATGCTGCACGGCCTCCCACCCGGCGGTCTTCTGGAAGAAGGCCTCGGTCAGCTGCACGTCGGCCATGCGGAGCAGGAGGCGAAGCCGTTCAGGCCACGCTACGGGCCAACTCTTCCTCGACGTCGACGATCTCCCTCATCTGCACCAGGAACCAGCGGTCGATCTTGGTGAGGTTGAAGATGTCCTCGACCGAGAAGCCGGCGCGGAAGGCGTGGCGGATGAAGAACACGCGCTCGGCGTTCGGCACGGAGAGCTTCCGGGTGATGACGTCGCGCGGCAGGATGTCGCGATCTCCATACACCTCGGTCCCAATGCGCCAAGGCTTGCCGTCGCCGCCCAGTCCGGATCGGCCGATTTCGAGCGAGCGGAGACACTTCTGCAGGCTCTCCTTGAACGTGCGGCCGATGGCCATGGCCTCGCCAACTGACTTCATCTGGGTCGTCAGCGTGGGGTCCGCCTGTGGGAACTTCTCGAAGGCGAAGCGAGGGATCTTGGTGACGACGTAGTCGATGGTCGGCTCGAAGCTGGCCGGCGTCTCCCGGGTGATGTCGTTACGGATCTCGTCAAGGAGGTAACCGACGGCGAGCTTTGCGGCGATCTTGGCGATCGGGAATCCCGTGGCCTTGGAGGCGAGCGCCGAACTGCGGCTCACGCGAGGATTCATCTCGATGACGATCATCCGGCCGGTGACGGGGTCGACGGCGAACTGGATGTTCGATCCACCAGTCTCGACACCGACGGCGCGGATCACGGCGAACGACGCGTCGCGCATGATCTGGTACTCCTTGTCGGTGAGCGTCTGGATCGGGGCGACGGTGATGGAGTCGCCGGTGTGGACGCCCATCGGGTCAAAGTTCTCGATGGAGCAGATGATGACACAGTTGTCCGCGCGGTCGCGCATGACCTCCATCTCGTACTCCTTCCAGCCGAGCAGGGACTCCTCGATGAGGATCTCGGACACCGGCGAGAGATCGATGCCGCGCTTGGCGATCTCCTCGAACTCCTCGCGGTTGTAGGCGATGCCGCCACCGGTTCCGCCGAGCGTGAATGCCGGACGGATGATGAGGGGGAGCCGGCCGATCTTCTCGGCAACGGCACGGGCCTCGACCATGTCATGGGCCGTGCCGGAGATCGGCACGTCGAGGCCGATCTGGAGCATCAGTTGCTTGAAGGCTTCGCGATCCTCGCCCTTGTGGATGGCCTCGGCTTTGGCGCCGATCATCTCCACGCCGTGGCGTTCGAGGGCCCCGTTCTTGTGGAGGGCCATGGCGGTGTTGAGGGCCGTCTGGCCGCCGAGCGTGGGGAGTAGGACGAGCTTGCCCTGGGCGCCCATGCGCGCGAGCTCCGCCTTCTCACGAATGATGATCTTCTCAACGGCTTCGGGCGTGATGGGCTCGATGTACGTGCGTTCGGCGAACTCCGGATCCGTCATGATGGTGGCCGGATTGGAGTTCACCAGGACGACGCGATAACCCTCTTCGCGCAGAGCCTTGCAGGCCTGCGTGCCAGAGTAGTCGAACTCGCAGGCCTGCCCGATGATGATCGGGCCCGCCCCGATGATGAGAACCGAGTGGATGTCAGTGCGCTTCGGCATGATCTAGAAAACCGGGCGGATGCAACGTCATTGCGGGCGCATTGTCAGGGGTTTTTTGGGACGGATATTTCTCCCTTGGGGGCTGAGGGGCATGTCAGCCAAGCTCCGGGGCATGTCGTTGCTGCCATTTGGTGACCTGGTGCCACACACTCCGCGTCGATTCCTTCCCTGCTCGCTGGACCTGGGAAGCTGGGAAGCGCTGGGACCGTGGGTAGACCAGTTGGAGGCGCGGGGCAGGGCGGCAACTTCGCTGGCCGAATTCGAAACGTGGCTGGTGGACGCGGGCGAGGTGATGGCAGCCATCGACGAGGAACGGGCGCGCCGGTACATCGCGATGACATGCAACACGTCCGATCCCGAGGTGGAAAAGGCGTATCTGGCGTTCGTCGAAGGAGTGGACCCGCAGCTGAAGCCGAAGGCCTTCGCGTTGGCTGAACTCTACCTCAAGCACCCACAAAGGCCGCATCTCCCCAAGGATCGCTACGCTGTCTTTGACCGGAGCAAGGCGCTGGAGGTCGAATTGTTCCGGGAAGAGAACGTCCCGCTGGAGACCGAGGAGGCGAAGCAAACCCAGCAATACCAGAAGCTCAGCGGCAGCCTGACCGTCCAGTTCCGGGGCGAGGAAAGGACTTTGGTGCAGATGGGGCGTTTCCAGGAGGAGACGGATCGATCGCTCCGGGAGTCGGCCTGGACGGCCGTGTCCGAGCGTTGGGTGAGGGAGGCATCCGCGTTTGATGGATTCTACGACGGCCTCATCGGGATCCGACGCCAGATTGCCCGGAACGCCGGGTTCGCCGACTACCGGGACTATGCCTTTCGTGCTCGGGGACGTTTCGACTACGGCCCGGCCGATTGCGAGCGGTTCCACGACGCCATCGAATCCGAGGTCATGCCGGTTTACCGCGCCTTGCAGGACGAGCGGCGGCGCCTGATGGGATTGGACAAGCTGCGTCCGTGGGACACGGCGGTGGATCCGATGGGGCGTCCGCCGCTGAGGCCGTTCGCGGACACGGCCGTCCTCGAGACCAGCTCGCAGCGGATCTTCGACCGGTTGGATCCGGAACTGGCGTCCGACTTCCGGCTGATGCGGGAGAAGCGCCTGCTGGATCTGGCGAACCGGAAAGGCAAGGCGCCGGGCGGATACCAGTACACGCTGTCGGAAGCCCGACTGCCGTTCATCTTCATGAATGCCGTGGGGCAGCAGCGGGACATCGAGACGCTCCTGCACGAGGCGGGACACGCCTTCCACGCCTTGGCGAGCCGCAACGAGCCATTGCAGGCGTACCGGGACGCGCCGATCGAATTCTGCGAAGTGGCGTCGATGTCGATGGAGTTGCTGGCTGCTGGGGGGCTGGATGAGTTTTACAGCGGGGACGAGGCACGACGGGCGCGGCGAACGCATCTGGAGGGGATCGTGGCCGTATTCCCCTGGATCGCGACCGTCGACGCGTTCCAGCATTGGGTATACACCCATCCGGATCACACCGTCGCCGAGCGGCAACAGGCATGGCTGAAGCTGATGGAACGGTTTGGTGGCAATGTCGACTGGAGCGGATTCGAGTCCGCCCGGGCGAACCGATGGCACCGGCAGTTGCATATCTTCATCCACCCGTTCTACTACGTGGAATACGGGATCGCGCAGTTGGGCGCCCTGCAGGTGTGGGCGAATTCGAGGAAGGATCCGAAGGACGCGTTGGCGCGGTATCGACGGGGGCTGGCCCTGGGAGGTTCCCGGCCCTTGCCTGAGCTGTTTGCGGCAGCAGGTTGCCGGTTTGACTTCAGCCGGGAAACGCTCAAGCCGCTTCTGGAACTCGTGCAGACCGAGTTGGCGACCCTCGCCTGATCTCCTGACTCCAGAACCATGGCCGCCAAGAAAGAAACGCAGCATTCCACGGAGACACCGTTCCCGGACCTCGAGCGGGACGTCACGCTGGGTTTGCTGGTCCTGAATCTCTTCGTTTTCCTGATCGAGCCGGCGTTGCGCGACCCGGGCAGGCACTGGTTCGAGATGCGGTACTCGCTCTCGATGAACGGGATCAAGGCCGGCTACTGGTGGCAGTTCTTCACGTATCAGTTCCTGCACGGGAACTGGGTGCACGTCGGGGCGAACCTCGTCCTCCTGCATTCCATGGGGCCCATCCTGGAGACCACGATGGGACGACGACGCTTCTTCGCCCTCTATCTTGTGTCCGGGGCGATGGGGGGGCTGGTGCAACTCGCTGGGGCGGCGATTTCCCCAAAGTATTTCGGTCACCCGGTGGTGGGCGCTTCCGCGGGTTTGTGCGGATTGCTGGCGGCGCTGGGGGCGCTGTACGCGGAGGAAAAGGTGAAGGGTTATCTCTTCTTCATCATTCCGTTCGAGTTGAAGGCGAAGATCGTGCTCTTGCTCGCGGGGCTGCTTTCCATCATCGGATCCGTGTTCCCGTTCGGGAACATCGCCCACCTGGCTCACCTGGGGGGCCTGCTGGGCGGCCTATGCTGCGTCAACCTGATGGATGTGAAGCCACTGCCTCCCCTTGAAGACGATCCCGCGCCCGCCAAACCAGGTGCGCGTTGAAATCACGTCAGGTCGACCTACGTTCACGGACATGATTGCCGATCGGGACTACATGCGCGCCCCGGAGGGCCGGAACATCCGGGTCTCCATGGCGCTGATCTGGATTCTGGGAGCGTGCTTCCTGATCCAGACTGCGTTGACGATGGTCGGCAAGGTGCCGGTCGTTGAGACGTTGGGCCTGAGCCGGGCCGGGATGGAAGAGTGGGAGATCTGGAGGCTGCTGACGTTCCAGTTCCTGCATGTGGTTCCGTGGCCCCTGCATGTCATTTCGAATGCGCTCGGTTTGTATTTCTTCGGCCGGGCGGTGGAGGAGGTTACTGGTCCATGGCGGTTTCTGGGGGTCTACCTCGCGGGCGGTGTCGCGGGTGGACTCGCGCAACTGGCCCTGAACTACGCCATCGGACGTTCTCCGGCCGCGAGTCTGATCGGTGCATCCGCCGGAGTCTCGGCGATCCTGGCAGTCTTCTGCCGGCTGCATGCCCAGCAGGTGTTCAGCTTCATCCTGTTCGTTTTCCCGGTCCGGATGAAGGCGATCACCTTCCTCCTCCTCGTGATCGGCGGCAGCGTGATGGGAATGCTCTTTCCCACGGATCCCGTCGCGCACATGGCGCACCTGGGCGGGATTGCGCTCGGCTACTTCATCGTGCCCGCCTTGCACGGAGAGCTGCCTTGGGCTGGATGGATGGGCTACCGCGAACCCTCCCGGCGCGTGGTGATTCCATTTCCCCGCGACGAGGTGCGGAGGCCTCGGGTCGCCGCAGCAGCGTCGGCCGAGGAGGACGACGACGATTTCGTCGCCCGGGAGATCGACCCGATCCTGGAGAAGATCAATGCCCAGGGAATCCAAAGCCTGACCGACCGCGAGCGCAGGGCCTTGGAACGTGCGAGAGAGCGGATCCGGCGCCCGTAACCTTTACGGAAGCAGCCAGCGAACGAGCACGCAAAACGCAACCATGCCGGCCGCGGTGGTCAAGAGGCCGGCAAATCGTCTGCGCCGCAGGTAAAGGAGCAGCGCCAGTCCTGAGACGGATACCAGGACCAGCAGGCTGGCGCTGACGTCGATCAACCACGCCCAGCCTTGACCGGTGTGGCGTCCCTTGTGGAGGTCGTTGATCCAGGCCACCCAGCCCTCCGACTGTCCTTCGAACCGGTAGGAACCCGTCTTCCGGTCGATGACGAATTCGAGCGCACTGGCCGGCCCTTGAAAGGACAGGGTCAGTTCGGCCTCATCCACGCGGAATTCCTCCAGCAGGCCTCGAGCCCCGGCGGTTGCACGGAGGTGTTCGACCAGACGGAGCCGGTCCAGTTTTCCCTCGGCGAGGGCAGGGTCGACCCAAGATGCGTCGACTGACCCACGGCCTTCTGACTTCACTCGGCGTTGGCCAAGCGTCCAGTCCGGGTGGTTGAGCGTCAGCCCGGTGACGCTGAAGAAAAGGATGGCGAACAAACCTGCCAGCGAGGCGTAAATGTGGATCCAGCGGACCAGGGCGGGGAGCCACCGGGCTTTCGGACCGGTCGCTGGTTCACGGCTTGGCAGGGCGGGTTCGGTACTCAATGGAGGCGGCCTTGATTTCGACGTTGCCCTTGAGGTCGGCCTTGAATGGGTCCGGGCCGATGGTGAGGTCCTTCCGGATCAGTTGGTAGGTGCCGTGTTCGCGGGCACTCTCGATGTAGAGCGTGTACTTGCCGGCCTTCACAGGCTTCTTCTGATCATCAAGGCCGTTCCACACGGTGTGGTACTTGCCAGGGCCCCGCGTGGCGGCCGAGACCGTTCCAGCGAGGTCGCCGGGATCCACCAGCCGTCTCATTTCATCGGCGTGGTACCAACGCTTCAGGTCGGGGAGCCAGCGCTGTCCCTTCTCAGACTGGAGGAGCCAGAGGACCAGTGTCCGAACCGGAAAACCCTCCGCATCCTCGACCCAGATGGCCACGTACGGGCGGTGGTAACGACCTTCGCCTGGGCCATCGAGCTCGAAATTGACCACGAGTTCGCGGTCCTTCGGCCACAGGCCCGCTGTGCCCGCTGAACCCTCAGGCTCGGCTGGAACCCACGGGGCCAACGAAGTGGAACTCCCTGGCCAGCCAGCGGTCCGAATCTCGTGGCCGTCCGCAGTCACCAACAGGCATTGGACGCCAGCCGAAGCAGCAAGCTGCAGGCTCTCTGCAGGATCAAGCACGCAGAAGGTGGTGGCGAGCGCGTCAACCGTGGCGGAATTCGTGCCGATGACGGATGCGGAGAGTACGCGGGTCGCAGGCTGGCCGGTCCGCGGATCAACAATGTGGGAGCGCCATTGGCCTTGGGCCCGGATCCCGCGGCGATAGCCGCCAGAGGTGGCCAGAGCCGCATCCTTGAGCTCGACAACAGACATTGGCTCCGCGCCCTCGGAGTCATCGAGAGGAGATGCAATCCGGATGGAACGGATGGTATCGCCCCAAACCCGAAGGTCGCCGCCGAGATTGAGCGCCAAGCCGGTAACGCCCGGCTCGCGGATGCCAGCCGAGCCCGCGTGTTCAACGATCCAGCCCTTCGCAATGGCGTCGAGTGTCAGGGGATGCGTGCCCTTGCGCGAAGCCGAGAGCGAGCCCGGATCCAGGATCCATTCGCTGCCACGGATCTGTTCGCAGGCAGCGGACAGTTCGGCCGCGGTTGGAACGCTGTTACGTTCCGCGGCAGATTTCCACAGCCGGCCGAGCACGGCGGCACCAGGGTTGAATGCCCCCCCGGACTTCAGGCGCCAGTGCTCCGCTGCCTGCAAAACCTCGAACAACTCGGGCGAGACCGACTGGCGGACCCCCGACCGACCCATCCAGCGACTGAACTCCGATTCCGGCGACCAAGCATTGAAGATGGCGGACAGGCGATCGATCTCGTCGAGCACCGCCTTCTCCGCCTTCTCCGCCGAAGCGGCATCTGGCGAAGTCACGTGGAGCTCGAATGAGGTTCCCAATACGTTTTCGAGCCGGAACGTGTATTGACCGGCGTGAGAAGCCGCCGCCAGGAGAACAGAGGCGATCAGGCAGGGGAGGGGGCGAAGCATGGCGTCGATGGGACAGGATGCGTCCGAAGGTCGGTTGGGACGGGACTACTCGCGAGGGCGCTCGCCTTCGCCGCCCTGCCGGCGTCCGCCTCCGCCACCGGTGCCACCAGCACCGGTCTGGGCAATCCGCGCGGTAAGTTCGGCCTTGGAAAGGAAACCATCCTTGTCCTTGTCGGCCTCCGTAAACATGGCCTGCATCCGCTCGGGGAGCTCGTCCTTGGCCAGCTTGCCGTCGCCATTCTTGTCCATCGCCATCAAGCGCTCGACGGCCTGGGCAGGATCACCGCCCCGCCGACCCGGCCCACCTTCGCCGCCTTCACCACCAGGGCCACCCGGGCCACCAACGGGCCGGAGTTCGTCGGCCGAGAGCTTGCCGTCACCGTTCTTGTCGAGAGTCTTGAGTGCCTTCGCAGCGTTCTCGATCTCGGCGGCTGAGAGCTCACCGTCCTTGTCGGCGTCCAAGGCCGCCATCACCGGCAAGTTGCGCATGCCACCTCCGCGTCCCCCGCGTCCACCACCGGGGCCGCCAGCTCCACCCTGGCGCTCACGTCCTTCCGGCCCCTGTTGGGCGAGGGCTGTGGTGGAAAGCGAAGCGGCAACGACGAGGAGGGCAGGGAACAGAAGTGTCTTCATAGGTGGAGGGCACCGCAATGGGAGCCGTAGGGAGAGACTGTTTCCTTCGCCCCGGGTTACAGGTTCCACGAGCAGCTCGACGCTGCCGTGCCCGGCGGTCTACTCTGGCGGCCGATGATTCCGCGCTATTCGCGCCCGCAGATGCGGGAGATTTGGACCGATGAGAACCGCCTGAGGATCTGGCTCGAGATCGAACTCCTCGCCACCGAGGCCTTGGTGAAGGAGAAGGTGGTTCCAGCCGCCGACTTCGCCCGCATGAAGGCGGGTGCAGAGAAATGCCTTGCTGATACCAAGGCGCTGACTGAGCGGGCCAAGGAACTGGAACGGACCCTGAACCACGATGTCATCGGCTTCACCACGGCCGTCGCGGAACAGATCAACGATCCGGCCAGCCGCTGGCTTCATTTCGGCCTCACCAGCAGCGATATCGTCGATACGGCATTTGCGGTCCAACTGGTCCAGAGCGCCGACCTCCTGGTCGAGGCAGTACGGGCCGCCCGGAAGACGATCGCCAAGCGCGCCCGTGAACATCGGCTGACGCCCTGCATCGGGCGCAGCCATGGCATCCACGCCGAGCCGACTACTTTCGGGCTCAAGCTGGCCCTGATGTACGACGAGTTTGGGCGGGCGGAAGACCGCCTTCGCAGGGTTCGGCAGGTCATCGCAGTGGGCAAGGTGTCCGGGGCTGTCGGGACGAGCGCGCATCTTTCACCACGGGTTGAGAAGCACATCTGCCGCAAGCTGGGACTGCGCCCGGCGCCGCTCGCGACCCAGGTGGTCCAGCGCGACCTTCACGCCGAGTACATGAACGCGCTGGCCGTGGTCGGGGCGAGCATCGAGCGTTGGGCGGTGGAATTCAGGCATCTCCAACGCACGGAGGTGTTGGAGGCGGAGGAACCGTTCTCGAAGGGGCAGAAGGGCAGCAGTGCCATGCCGCACAAGCGCAACCCGATCACGTGGGAGCGTCTGACGGGTCTGGCCCGCGTGCTTCGCGGCAATGCCGTGGCGGCGTTGGAGAATGTCGCGCTGTGGCACGAGCGCGACATCAGCCACAGCTCGGTCGAGCGCATCATCTTTCCCGATTCCTGCACACTGCTGGACTACATGCTCGGGCTGCTGGATCGCATGATGACCGGGCTCAACGTCTATCCCGAGAACATGCGCCGCAATCTCGGCCTGAGCCTCGGCATGTGGAATTCGCAGACGGTGTTGCTGGCCTTGATCCGCAAGGGCCTCACTCGGGAGGATGCCTATTCCCTGGTCCAGCGGAATGCCATGCAGACTTGGGCAACCAAACACGCCGGGCGGGACGACGCCGACTTCGTGGCGCAACTGCTCGCGGACCCCGACGTGTCGAAGCACTTCAAGTCGGGCGAACTGGAGAAGCTCTGCTCGGTGGACTTCCACTTCAAGCAGGTCAACGCCCGCTTCAAGGCGGTCGGACTCTAGGCCAAGTCTGATTTCTGTGCCCCGAAAGGCGGCCTCAGCAAGGAGATTGAGCGGCGTGCGTCCCACGGTTCAGTCGGTGGTGCACGCCCGGCAGCTGCCAGCCCTCCCCGGATTGACTAAGGCCCCGTGCCGAACAGTGCGCGGCAGATGTACACGGCCGCCAGCGCACCCACGACATCCGCCGCGAGGCCGGCCCAAATGGCGTGGCGGCTGCGTCGGATTCCCACCGCGCCAAAGTAGACGGAGATGACATAAAACGTCGTCTCGGTGCTCCCAAACAACGTGCCCCCGGCCCGAGCGAGAAAGCTGTCGGCACCGTGCACCCGCACGACATCGGAGAACGCCGCCAAGGTTCCCGATCCGGTGAGAGGGCGGAGCAAGGCCATCGGAAGCAACTCCGTGGGAAACCCGAGCCAGCTCAGGGGCATGGCTGCCCAACGGCTGAGGATGTCGATTCCGCCCGCTCCTCGGAAGAATCCAATCACCCCGAGCATGCCAACAAGGAAAGGTATGATCCGGACCGCCGTCTGGAATCCATCCTTGGCGCCCTCGATGAATTGCTCGTATACGGCCACCCCACGGCAGGCGGCGTAGAGGGGAAAGAAGGCGAGCAGGAAGGGGACGGCGAGAAGGGAAAGGGCGTTCAACCAGCGTACCCAAGACGGCGCCGTGGCAACCTCGGGAGGCACCGCGGTCGATGTTGCCAATCCCCACGCAAACCATCCGAAGCATGCCAATAGGGCAAGGCCAGCCGACCGGGCCGGCCACCGATCACCGATCGGGGGCTGGGGAGACAATTCCAGATTGGAGTCCACGCCCGGGTCGACACGGACACCCGCTGATCCTGTCGCCTCCTTCGAGGCAACGCGGAACACCGGGAGACGCGCCAGCGCCTTGATCACGACGAGTCCCGCCATCGACGAACAGGCCGTCGCCAGCAGGGTTGTGCCGATGATTGCCGTCGGCTGCCGGGACCCCGCTGCCGCAAGGACGGCGATGGCTGAAATCGGGAGCAATTGCACCGAACCCGTGTTCAGAGCCAGGAACGTGCACATGGCGTCCGTCGCGGTGCCAGGATTCCGGTTCAAGGTCTCCAGGTCCCGCATTGCGCGGAGACCAAGCGGTGTCGCTGCATTCGTCAGGCCCAGCGCATTCGCCGCGAGGTTGAGGACCATCGTACCCATGGCCGGGTGCTGCGCTGGAACATCCGGGAACAGCCACGTGAGCGCGGGCTTAAGCAGCCTCGCGACGCCCTGGACCAGCCCGGAAGCTTCCGCTAGGCGCATCAGACCGAGCCAAAGGGTCATGACTCCGACCAGCCCGATCGCGAGTTCGACCGCCTTGGATACGCTCGAGAAGGCACCCTCCACCGCTTGCTGAATGGTGCCGGTGAATCCGGCGACGAGAGCCCCAGCGAGTATGAGCCCGAGCCAGATCCAGTTCAGCATGGCAGGGTGGGGACCTCAGTCCGGCAGGCCTACTGAAGCGTTTCCAGCAGCCTGCGTTCTTCGAGTTTCAGGGCGGGCAGGGGAATCTCGCGCGCCAACTGCCGAGCGGCATCGCGCTGGCCCGCACCGTGCCGAATCACGGCCACCAGAACCTTTAGGCGCGGATCGACGGCCGAGGTGTCCAACCCACCTTCCTCCAACGTCTCCATCGCTTCCGCAAACTTGCCCTGCCGAAAATGCGCAAAGGCGGTAAGGATGCGGTTGCCGAGACTGTTCGGGTTCGACGCGAGAAGCTCGGTTGCAGCGGCTGCCGCGTCGGCAACATTCTCATTCAGGACCAGTGCCACATGCGCGAAGGCACTCTGCACGGATTTGTCGTTCGGCGCATAGCTCCTCAACGCCCGCAGTGTTGGGAGGGTCAACTCCAGACTGTCGACACTGGCAGAAAGGACCAGGATCCGTCGCCCGGCGTTCGGAAGGACAGACCTCACCTGAAGCAGCGGCATGAGGGACTTCATGGCCAGATTTGTCTGGCCGGAGCGCTCAGCCCAATATGAGAGGGTCGTGAGTTGTTCCGTCCAGTTTCGGCTCCGCGAAGTGCCGATCGAGTCGATGGCCGAAAGCAAAATGGCGCTCACCTGCTCACTTTCACCCTTGGCTTTGGCACGCATGGCCTTTGCGCCGGCAGCAGTCGCGGGTGGCACCAAAGAACCATCCCGCCGTAAGACCTCTTCAAGCGCATTCCAGTCCCCGTTCTGCGTCAGAGCTTCCACCCGCAGAACGACCAGGCTCTCGTTGGTAGTGGCCAAAGAATTCAGGAAGTTCACGGCGACTCTCGGGAGCAGCATCCTCAAGGTCCATGCCGCATAGGCAACGCGTTCCTCGTCATCCTTCGGGGGCGTCTCTGCACCCAGCGACTGCGCGATGCGCTCCCGTTCGGCAGCGTCGCTGCCCATCCGGAGCCCCGCAATCTCCAGTCGATCCGCGAAGGTAAGGTCGGTCCGCCTCTCCATGGCCCGGGCGATTTGACGCCCCTCGACGCTTGTCAGGGTCCCGGTATTGATCAGTTCCCTCGATGCAGGGAGTTGCTGGACGCCGGACGCAATCGCCAGCCCGAAGAGCAGTCTGCGTCCCTCTTGTATCCAGTCCGGCTGCGACGAGCGGACAAGACACAGGCCCAGCAAATACTCAAACTCCTCATCCCTCGGATTGGTCACCTGAGCCTCCCGGGCGTACGGAACCGCCCCGGCGAAATCGTTGACGAGAATCAGGTATCGGACCACGCGACGCAGGAATCCCGGCGATTTCGAAATGGTCGCTTCAAGGCTGTTCAGTTCAGCGAAAGCAAGATCGGCGCGGTAGAACTTCAGGCAAGCATCCACATACGCGAGTCGGTCCTCGATGCTGGCATCCGGTGCCGTGATGACGATCTGCCAGTGGTTGAGGGACTCCGGGACGTTGACCTCCGTGTAAAATCGGGCTGCCAACCTCTGGACCTTCTGGTTCAGCGGTGCCAACTGGAGAGCCACCTGGAGCTTACGGTGCACCTCCATCAGACGACCTGCACGATACTCGGACTCCGCCTCCTCGATGACCTTGTTGGACTTCCAAGCCCGCAGTTGTTCCATGACGGGGCGCCGGAAGAAAAAGGCCAGCAAGCCTACAATGATGACGATCGCTCCCGGGATGAGGACGTATCGGGTGAACTTGTGGTACCGACGGACGCCCGCGGCCTTCCGGACCCGCCGCTTGTGCTGGCGATCCATGTCCTGCTCAGACCTGCCTGATTCGCGTCCTTGGTCCTCCGGTTGCATGCTTGGCTGTAACAATTGCCCGAGCTCATCCGGGATGAAAAGCGGTATTCGGCGGGGAATGCCAAGCCCCGATCACGCCAAGCGGCCCTGCGCGGAAAAATGCCACCTGGGCCACCGGCCCGATTTAGGGCCAGTCCAACTCAGGTCCCATCAGCCCCCTCTCGTCGGCTGCCGGTCCCGCTCCAGCCACAGTTCGAGCACGAGTCGAGTCCCGTCGGTAACCTTGAAGCAGTCGCCCGGTGGCAAGCCTTCGACCCAGACGATCTGCCCGTCTGGAACGTACGCAAGCCAACGACGACGCCTCTCGGGGGCGGCAACCTTCCTGTTCGTGAAGAGATCTTGCAGCTTCGAGTCGCCACCCGCACCCAGTGGACGAAAGCGATCTCCGGCATGCCAACGCCTAACCCCCAGCAACCTGCCAACCGCAGCCGCGTCGAACCGCTCTCTGCCGTCCAATTGGGGTGCCCACCCTTGCCCGCATGGCAGGATCCGCCATCGGAGTCGGCTTCCATCAGGCAGCAGCTGACACCCCTCGGCACCAGCAATCGCAATCCACACGACTCCCCCACCCATCGGAGCCGCAAGTTCCTGGGCGCACACGGACTCATCCCGGAGCCTCCCGTCGGAGTCCCGGACAATCCGCCGATCGCCGGTGAACGTCACCGCAGGGGCGGCCGCGCTTCGCAGTTCCTCCACAAGTTGGAACGTCGGGGTGATCCCCATGGCAAAAAGTTGTCTCCGAACGACGACGCGCTGGACCGCTTCGTGCAAATCCCGGAACGGCCCCCGAAAGCCTCCCCGGATCCACGCGTCTGCCATCGTGCTTGCCAGGTCCGATTCAGCCCCCACCAGTTCCGCAGCCCTCAGTATCGCGTCTTCCACTCTCCCTCCTCCGAACCGACCCAAAAGGGGGAGCAACTGGTGTCGGACAGCGTTGCGCGGAATCGCGAGATCCAGGTTGCTGGAGTCATCCCGGTAGCCCTCGCCGATGGCTGCCAGAAAAGCCCGGAGATCATCTCTCCGACAGCCAAGCATTGGCCGCACGACGCGGACGCCCGGATCCGCCGGCGACGTGCCAGACCAACGCATTCCCCTCAGGCCTTCTCCGCCGGACCCGCGGAGCAATCGCATCAGGAACAACTCAATCTGATCGTCCCCGTGGTGACCAAGACAAACGGCTTCGAGACCATGGCGGCGAACGACCTCCGCCAGGAATCGATGCCGAAGCCTCCGGGCACACATTTCCAGGCTCTCCCCACCCCGCCCATCCGGCCCGGGCATCTGAAGCCTCTCCGTCACCAATTCGATGCCCAATCGGCCGCACAGGTCCCGGACGAATGCTTCGTCCTCGTCGGACTCCTGTCCGCGCAACCCGTGGTTCAAGTGGGCGACCCGGTGCGCAGCCCGGAATCGCCGCGGTTGCCGCGCTAGCGCGTGCAGGAGTGCCACCGAATCCGCCCCACCCGAGACGGCGATCAGCAACCGGCCACCGTGCGGTACTCCGCAGCGGTCCACCAGAGCGCGTCGAACGGTTCCGGGCAGGGCATCCAAGCCCACACAAGTTAGGGACTGAAGGATGGCCACCCGAGCCAAATCTTGTCGGCGGAAACCTCCCACGCCCGCGTCGCCAATTGCCTCGGGCGCCACCATCTCCCGCTTGGCTTCATTTTTGGCATTTCGATACGGTTCTGGAAATGAAGCTCACCCGCTTGGGCATCCTCCTGCTGGCCACCGTCGCATCGCTGGCCCGCGCCGACGATGCTGCCGAGGAAGACATCATCCGCATCCAATCCGTGGATGGCTCTGGCGAGGTGGAGTTGGACCCGGCCACAGGCGCCGCATCAGCCTCCCATGGGGTGGTCATCCGACACCGCGGGACCACCCTTCGTGCGCAGACTGTCCGGTCTTCGGGCGAGAACGAGGTCGAGGCTGAGGGCGACGTCCAGATCGAATCAGGGCAGGGGGGGCGTTCGCAGGCGTGGCGTGGGCAGAAGGCCCGGTACAACTTCAACACCCAGACCCTGACCGCAGAGAACTTCAAAACCGGGCAGCGCCCCTTCTTCGTCGCCGGCCAGAAGGTCGAAGGCGCAAGCACCAACAACCTCTACTCCGCATCGGAGAGCTTTTTCACAACCGACGACCTCGCCGAACCCGGCTACCGGATCAAGGCCCGCCAGATCGAAATCCGACCCGGTGAATCCATCGAGGCGCGGAACGCCGTCGTCTACCTCGGCAACGTCCCCGTCTTCTACTGGCCGAGGTATCATAGAAGCCTGCAACGCCACACCCGGTTCTGGACAGTCACGCCGGGCTATAGATCCGTCTATGGCCCATTCTCCCTGAATCGGTATCACTGGGTCGGGAGCACCAACGTTCAGTACACGGTTGATGTCGATTATCGACTCGAGCGAGGGTTCGCTGGCGGTCCGGGCATCACCTATGACCTCGGACGATGGGGTGCGGGCAGCGCCTCGATCTACCTCGCCCATGACGAAGACCCCTTGATCACGAGGCCTCTGTTCCCGGTCCGGGAGGATCGAAGAAGGTCGCGCTTCTTCCATTCGCTGACCAACGGGGAAGGACTCACCATCAAGGCTCGCCTGGAAGAACAGAACGATGCGCTCGTCGTCCGCGACTTCTTCGAGGGTGAGTTCCGCCGCGACCCCCAGCCCCGCACCTTCTTCGAGGTCAATCAGGCTTGGCGCAACTGGACTCTCGATGTCCTGGCACAACCTCAGGTCAATCGCTTCTTCCAGACAATCGAACGACTGCCGGACATCAAGTTGACCGGGCTTCGCCAACAGTTGGGCGAGTCACCGCTCTACTACGAGGGCGACTCGTCCTTCGCCTACCTGCGGTTCAGGCCTGGGATGCTGGGCGGCACCAACTACGCCGGCATCCGAGGTGACTCATACCATCAGATAACTCTCCCGAAGACCTATTTCGGTTGGCTGAACGCCGCTCCCAGGGTCGGTGCGCGCGCCACCTATTACGGGGAGCCCGACAATCAGGACCTGATCCAGCACGATCAGATCCGGGGTGTGTTCAATACCGGCGTCGAATTCACCGCCAAGGCGTCCAGAACATGGGAAGGCGCCAGGAGCAAGGCATGGGATGTCGAAGGACTTCGCCACATAGTCGAACCCGGACTCAATTATGTCTACGTCCCGGAGCCGGGCGAGCGCCCGCCACAGTTGCCCCAATACGACTTCGAGTTCGTCACGCCTCGCCTCCTGCCCATCGATTTTCCGGACTATAATTCGATCGATTCCATCGACAGCCGCAACGTGATCCGCTGGTCCCTGAGAAATCGGCTCCAGACCCGAAGGGCAGGGGAGACCATCGATGTCGTGAATTGGAACGTCTACACCGACTGGCGCCTCCGGCCTCAAACGGGCCAGACCACTTTCCCCGAGATTTACTCCGACATGGACCTCGCCCCTGCCCGCTGGGTCCTCCTGACCTCGCAGTTGCGATACGACATCAATCAGGGCTTCTGGCGGGAGGCCAACCATCACGTCACGTTCCAACCCGGCCAGTCCTGGGCCTGGACCCTGGGCCATCGATACCTACGTACCGACTTCGATTCCTACGGCCTTGGAAACAACCTGATCTTCAACTCGGTCGCGCTCCGATTGAACGAGAACTGGGGCGTTCGCGCCTCCCAGCGCTTCGAGGCCCGCGACGGCGTCCTTGAGGAACATTCCTATAGCGTCTACCGCGACCTCCGAAGCTGGACCGCCGCCTTTGGCGTCCGCTTCCGCGACAACCGCCAGGGAGTCGACGACTGGGCCATCGTTCTCACGTTCCAGTTGAAGGCCTTTCCGCGATTCCGCCTCGGACAGGACACGGATCAGGTGGACCGACTGTTTGGCGGCTGAGCCGCGCAGGGGGCGGTGCGCTCGGACCGACCGACCGGGTTCGGTCCCTCTTCCGCCATCCCGCAGATCTCGATTGCCCGGCGTCCGCCGAAGATTCCAATCAGGAAAGAGGGCGATGCACGCCCGAGAAGCCCCCATCAATACTGAATATAACATTCATTGTAAGCCACAAATGGCTCCGTTTGAAGGCGTTGGTTCGCCTTCTTGGATCTGCCCAGAGCCTCCATCGCCGACTCCGACGCGTCATCGGGGCCGGTTCTTGAATCCCCGAGATCTTCTCACCGCCGAAAGCGCCGAAATCAGCCGGCGGCCTCGATCGCTACCAACCCCAACGCTCCGTGAACGGCCACATCACGAACCACGATTTTCCGATGACCTTTTCGCGTGGGACATCGCCCCAGTGTCGGCCATCGCTGGAACTCATGGTGTTGTCGCCGAACCCGAGGAAGCAGTTCGTCCGTACGACGAACTCCGTCTTGGCGTCCGGGAAGTACGTCGTTACTGCAGCGTACCGACTCGCCGTGGCGGCGGCCCAGGCCTTTAGTTCCGACGGATCGACCCCAGTGTGTGGCGTGCTGGACAGGTATTTGGCGAAGGCCTGTTGATAGACCGTTCCATTGACGTGGCCCGAGTAAACGCTGTCGGTTGGAGATGCCTGAGGGTCGAACGCGTAGATCCTCTCGAAGCCGGGGTCGTTGGTTCCGAGCGGGCGCCCATTGATGTAGACGTGGCGATCGTCTCCAATCCGAACCGTTTCGCCTCCGAAGGCGATCAGCCGCTTGATGTAATGGGTACCCTGCGTGACCGTGGCAGGCATCCCGGTGGACTGGAAGACGAAGTAGTCGCCCCGGCGTGGCTTGCGGAAATTGTAGGTGAGGCGCTCCACGAACAGTCGGTCACCCGCCTTCACCCGGCAGCGGATGATATGTTCCCCGCGCTTGAAGAACGGCTTGACTGGTTGCTGAGTGTACCGGTCCCGGAGCATCAGATGATCCTCTGGACTTTCCGGGATCCATTTCACCGGATAGTTCCGATTGCCCACGACGACGTCGCATTGCTTCCAGAATCCGAACCGACCGAGATTGATCTGCTTCCGGACATTGGTCAGCCCTCGCAATTCTCCGTCGGCTTCCGCCACGACCTCGTAGTAGCTGACACCCTTGATGCAACGCTCCCAGATCCGGGCGAGGCCGGTCGGGATCTTGACCTCCGGCTTGTCCCGCAGGTCCTCGGCGGTGATGCCGTAGAAAGTTGGCTGTGCGGACCCCGTCGGGATCTCCATCGGGGTCGCAAAGAACGTCTTGAACGCGAAGACGAGGACCGCGGTCCCGAGGAAGCTCTCGAAGTTATCCCGGTACGCTGCATTGGCGTACGGCTTCAGCCATCGATGGGCAGTGTCCTCAAACGTCTTGCTCGCATCCTTGAGGGCCGCTGCCGTCGTGGTCGGATCCCTCAGGATGCGCCGATACTCGGCCATGCCAGACTCCAGTTCCGCGAGGTTCTTCTGCGGAAGGATGTCCCGCTGGTGGTTGAAGTGGCGGCGGACGATGCCGAGCAATTCCGAGCCCTTGCGGACGCGTCGCAACAAAAGCCATCGGAGGAGGTACATGGTCGGAAATCGTGGGCCGAAGCCGGATGGAGCGAGGATCAGGCCGTCTTGAGCACCTCGATGAAGGCTTCCTGGGGAATGTCGACGGAACCGATCGCCTTCATGCGCTTCTTACCTTCCTTCTGTTTCTCGAGCAACTTGCGCTTTCGGCTGATGTCGCCGCCGTAGCATTTGGCGGTGACGTCCTTCCGGATGGCGCTGACGGTCTCGCGAGCGACAACCTTGCCACCGATGGCCGCCTGGATGGCCACCTGAAACTGCTGGCGTGGGATCACGTCCTTCAGCTTGGCCGCAATCAAGCGACCACGGGACTCGGCTTTCGTACGGTGCACCAGGCTGGAGAACGCGTCCATGACCTCGCCGTTCACGAGCATGTCGAGCTTCACCATGTCGCTCTCCGCATAGCCGGCCGGCTCATAATCCATCGACCCATATCCGCGGGTGATGGATTTGATGCGGTCATGGAAGTCGATGAGGATCTCGTTCATCGGGATCTCGCAGGTCATCATCACGCGCCGGGCGTCGAGCGTCTCGGTGTTCTTGATGGAGCCCCGCTTCTCGGAGATCAGGGCCATGATGTCGCCGATGTTTTCACCGGGACAGATGACGAAGGCCTTCACCACCGGTTCGAAGATCGACTGGATGTAGGTCACATCCGGCATGAAGGCCGGATTGTCCACTTCCACCTCGATTCCATCCGACTTCCGGATGCGGTACACCACGCTCGGGTACGTCGCGATGATGTCCATGCCGAATTCCCGGCGGAGTCGTTCCTGGACGATTTCCATGTGGAGCAGGCCGAGGAATCCGCAGCGGAATCCGAAGCCGAGCGCAGCCGAGCTCTCGGTCTGGAACGTCAGGGCCGAGTCATTCAGCTGGAGCTTGGCGATGCTCTGCTTGAGCGACTCGAAATCCGCCGTGTTGATCGGGTAGATGCCCGAGAAGACCATCGGATGGATCTCCTGGAAACCGGGCAGCTCCGTTGACGGATTGCGCGGGTCGGTGATGGTGTCGCCGACCTTGACCTCCCGGGGTGTCTTGATGTTGGCCGTGATGTAACCGGTCTCGCCGACCTCAAGCCGTGAGCGGACGTACGGCTTGGGATTGAAGGAGCCGACCTCCTTGATCTCCACCGAGCGACCGGAATGGAGCAGCTTGACGTTCATCCCCGGGCGGAGCTCGCCCTGCGTCACGCGCACCAGGATGACGACCCCCTTGTAGGTGTCGAAATAGCTGTCGAAGATCAGAGCCTGAAACGAGGCCGCGCCGGTGGGCTTGGGGGCCGGTACCCGGCTGACGATTGCCTCCAGGATGTCCTCGATGCCGATGCCTTCCTTGGCCGAGGCCATGATCGCCTCGTCCGCAGGGATGGCGAGGATCTCCTCCAACTGCTGCTTCGCCATCGGGATGTTGGCGTGCGGGAGGTCGATTTTGTTGATGACCGGGATGATGTGCAGCCCCTGCTTCATCGCGAGGTGCACGTTGGCCACGGTCTGGGCCTCGACGCCCTGGGCGGCATCGACGATCAGGAGCGCCCCTTCGCAGGCACTCAACGACCTGGAGACCTCGTACGCGAAGTCCACGTGACCCGGAGTGTCGATCAGGTTCAACTCGTACACCTCACCGTTCTTCGCCTTGTAGGCCATCGTGACGGGATGGGCCTTGATCGTGATGCCCCGTTCCCGCTCGAGGTCCATGGCATCGAGATGTTGGGCCTCCATCTCCCGATCCGCGACCGTGCCCGTGCGCTGCAGCAGGCGGTCCGACAGGGTGGTCTTCCCATGATCGATATGGGCAATGATGCTGAAATTCCGGATATGCGCGGCGTCCATCGAGCTCAATTCCTCCCATCTGCTCCCGGACACTGAACTGCCGGGACCTTCTGAAAGTGGCCGGGAAGATAAGGTCCGCACCCGTGTTGGGAAGGGATTTCTCCATGCTTGCCCTCGGGGCCCGGGCCGCCTACGCCAATCCGATGCCGTTTTCGTGCCGGATTGAACATCTCGGATTCGCTGCTACCGACCCTGCGTCACTGGCTGAGTGGTACTGCCGGGTCCTCGACGGACGGCTCGTCTGGAGCAATGGGGCGACGCCCCCTGCCCTCTTCGTGGAACTTCCAGGTCCGTTGGTGCTCGAGATCTATCCGTCGTCCTCCCGGGCCCCCGAAACGGCCCTGAATCACGTTGCCGGATTCCGGCATCTCGCGCTCCGGGTGGAAGATCTCGACCGCGCCCGGGGTGAACTCGAATCCCGGGGCGTCCAGTTCAGCGACGTCGTCAAGCCGGCGGGCGGCGGCGGAAGGGTACTCTTCTTCCGAGATCCAGAAGGCAACCTGCTCCATCTCGTGGATCGGCCACTCGAAGCACCCCTCGCCCGACTCTGAGCCCAGAGATCCCGCCCATGCGCCAATTATCCCATTCCCTGGCGGCTCTAGCCCTCATCCTTTTGGGCCACTCCGCAACCACGGCTCAGGACGCCGAATCCATCCGCCGCGGCCGTGCGCTTTTCACCGCCCACTGCGCCATCTGCCATCAGGTCACGGGCAAGGGAACTCCCGGAACCTATCCGCCTCTGGCCCGCTCGGATTTCCTTTCCGCGCCCAGCGGGAAAGACAAGGCGATCCAGGCCGTCGTTGAAGGCCTGGGAGGCCGCATCCGCGTCAATGGCGTCGATTACAACAACCAGATGCCAGCGGTCGTCCTCGATGACGTCCAGGTCGCCGACGTCATGAGTTTTGTCCTCAACTCCTGGGAGAATCCGGGCGGAATCGTCACGGCCGACCAGGTCACGGCCGTCCGCGCGAAGAGCCGTTTCCCGACCTTCGCCGCGCTCCAGGCCGCCAACGCTTACCCACCCCTCCCAACCCCGCCTAGCGGGTGGAGCGTCCGGGAATATGTCCGGCTGAATGACTTCACCGTCCGGATGGCCGCTTCCTCCGATGGCCGTCGCATCTATCTCCTCGGACAATCCGGCGTCGTCTCGAAGCTCGACCCGGCTACGCGCAAGGTAACACGGTTGTTCGGCCCTGAGGACTACGTCGACGCCCACCTCGGAGACCCTGGTACCCTCGGCATGCTTCTCGATCCCAAGGGACGTCTCTGGATCACCTGCAACCAACGTCAGGATTCCCGCCCGCTCGTCACGAATCACGTCACGATCTTTCGGACGTCCACCACCAACCCCGGCGGTGACCCCATCCGTCCCCTGCCCTGGTTCCGCACCGCCTATCCCTACGGCATCGGTCCCTACAACCACGGGGTCAGCCACCTGGCCATCGGACCCGATGGCTTGCTCTACGTCAGCAGTGGCTCGCGGACCGATGGTGGCGAAACGGGATCCGAATCCACCCTCGGCCGGATGGGCGAAACCGACATCACCGCCTGTCTCTGGCGCTTCGATCCGGAGGCTGCCTCGCCCCGTTTGGAGGTCGTGGCACGCGGAATCCGGAATGCGTGGAGTTTTACCTGGAACGATCGCCGCGAACTCTTCACGGCCAGCAATGGCCCCGACGCGAACGCCGGCGAGGAACTCGACTTCGTGGACCCGACCACGGTCCGCCATCACGGATTCCCCTACCAATTCGGCGATTGGCCAACAGACCGCAAAGCCTACCCCCATACGCCGCCAGCGCCGGCCGGTCTTCGTTTCGTGAAATCAGTGCAGAACCTCGGCCCGGACGGGTGGGAAGGTCCCCTGCCCGGCTCCACTTTCTCGCCGCATTCGTCCCCGGCCGGCATGGTGTGGCTCGGCGAAGACTACCCCGAGGCAGGCCGGGGATCGTTCCTCATCGGCCGGTTCGGCACGCTGTTGAAAGTCACCGGCGAAACGGACCCAGGTTTCGACATCCTTTCGGTCCGGCCCCGCCGGGAAGGCGAAGGTTGGGTCGCCGAAACTCGGACGTTCCTGAAGGGTCTCGGCCGACCGATCGACCTGCTCCACATCGATCGACGGATCTACGTGCTCGAGTACACCCGCCCAACGGACTTCCGGTCTGGCCGCGGTTGGCTACCCGGACGAATCCTCGAACTGACTCCATCGGCCCGAAGCCGCTGAAGCAGCCACCAACGCGCGGTAAGTCCGAGCGCGATCCAGGTCGTCTGGACAACCGCCCACGCCGTGATCGCGGAGCCGGTCAGGATCGCCCCCTGACGACGTTGCAGCCACGGCTCCGCGAGGGCCCCATGCCAGCCGGCGACCCATGCCCGCGTCGCATCCTGAAGCATCGGAGTCACGACAAACGACAGGATCATCCATAGCCCGACCATGCTCCCCACTGTCCACTCAGGCCTCCGGAACCGCATCCGTAAAGCCATCGACAACCAAAGGACTGCCCAAACCCCAAGGATCGCCTCCGCGCCGATGGCCGCGAGTTGCCATTTCAACCACCACGGATATCGGCCAGCACCGCCACTCATCGTGGCTGCAATCCCGAGTACCTGCGCTGCCCCCAGGATCAGGCCGCCCCCGATGCCGAAGATCCTGAGCCCCTCCGAAGCCTCCCGCCGGATCCACCCCGCCACCCCTTCGGGAACGACGCCGAGCATTTCCCAGATCCGACCTTCACCCGCCTCGTGGAATCGGGTCGCCCCCCAGGCGACTGTAGCCAGCAACAGAAAAGGAACCGCGATCGGGCCGACAGCCCGGACATGATCGACCGTTGGCCAGTCGACGATGGCCGCCAGCAAATGGAGGGCGACCGCCACAGCAACACCCCAGCGGAGCAGTCGACTCCATCCCGCTCTCCGTAGCCGGGATTCCCCCCGCTCCGACCCTCGCGCTTGTCGGTGGATCTTCCATCGCAACCCCGCCGCGGCAGCGAGCGCGACACCCGCCGCGAGCAGGACCAACGCCAAGGCCAGTGCCGCAGACCTTCCAGTCACCGTCCACGACACCGGCGTATAGGTGGGTATCCAACCCTTCTCCACGCCCACCCAAGCCATCTTCGTCTGCCACACCCAAAGCTCGATCCGACGCTCGAGCACGGCCAGGAAGGTAGGTGCTTTCGGGGCGCTTCGACCGCTCCACCAGTGCGGCAGCACCCAGATCAAGTGGTAGGCACCAACAAACAAGACCAGAAACCCTGCGTTCAACGCGGCCGCTAGCACCCGCACCTTCCACCAACCGGTTGCCACCGCCGAAGCCGCCAGGCCTGCCACCATCGCCAGGCTCAGGGCTGATACTTGCAGCAGGATCAACCGCGCGACGTCGGCTCCGCCCACTCCCCCCAGCAGCAATGGCATCGTGAACACCGGAATCGCCGCCGCAATCGCCACCGCCGCACGCAGTCCGTGCGCCACCGTCTTGGCCCCGACCACCTGCCACGGCCGAAGGGGCGTCAGCCAAAGCAGACCCAGCGTTCCTTCACGCCGTTCGCGTGCGATGCAATCCGCCGTGAGGATCGGCCCGACCAACCAGATGAGTCCGACGCTGAAACGCGAGAGGAGTCCGAACAGTCCAATGCCGGACGCACCAGTTCCTGCCTTCAACCGCCACCAGCACCAGAGGAAGACCCCGAGCACTGAAGCCGCCCCGAGAACGCGCAGCCAGACGAGGGATCGTCCCCTCGCCTGTTCCCTCAACTCGCGCATCAGGAAGACCCACATTCTTCCCCATTCTCAGCCCTCCGACCGACAGCCTCCAGCCGGAACTCACCCCCAGCTCCCTACGGTGGGGCGAGTGTCCTCACGAGCCGCATCACGCTAGTCTCAACCCGCCGTAAATCGGCGTCCCGCGATCAGGGAAATCGCCATGCGCCGTCCGATCTCGCCCATGATCAGCATCCAGGCAGACACGAGCAGGTCATATCCCCGCATGCTCGCTCCATCCTCGACCAGCGCCCTTGCGATTGGGAACAGCAGCAGCGGAAGTCCCCACGAAACCAGGAGGGTTAGGACCAGCGAACCCGCCAGCGACCGAGTCAACAGCGAGCAGGCAAGGCCGATGCCCGGCAGCGCCCACGCCGCAGCCAAGGCTGACCAGAGGAAGGGTTGCGAATCCTGCTCATAGCCTAGGGTCCCCAGATACTGACCCACCGCCGCCCCAAGGAGCGCCGCTGGCAAATACGTCTGCCGGGTCGTCCGCAAGACGCTCCGCACGATCTGCGACTCGGTCAACCCCGTGACCAGGATCATCTCGAGCGTGCCGGTACGCCGCTCCTCTCGGAGCGCAGTCGCCGTGGACCAGATCGCCGCAGCCATGAGGATCCACGGAAAGACATTCCAACTGAGCCCGGTGCCATAGCTGCTCATCCAGTTCATCGAGATCGCCATCTGAGCCCAAAGCAGTCCGGCCGCCCCCAACCAGAACCACCGCATCAGGGCGCGCCGGGGCGTCCTGCGTGCGAGCCATTCCAACGGGTTCCGCGCCAGCACCCCGAGCCTCCACCGTCGATGCCGCGCCACCAGACCCGCTGGAACCCGAACGAAACGCCTCGCCATGGCACTTTCCGGCTGTCCCAGCGACTCCGAGACCGCCTGTTGCGCAAGCGCCCGCTTCGCCCTTCCCATCCAGAAAGCCGACACCACCAGCGAGAACGCCAGCAACCAGAGGGCCCGGACCGCCAGATCGAGGAAGGTCTTCGGTGGAGGCGGTGGAAGAGGTGGAGGGAGGGGACGCCACCAGTACACGTACAGATCTCCCGCGTCCGGCACACCGCAGATCTCCAGCCAGGCGTCGTGGAACAGGAACACCTGCCACCGTGGAGTCATCACCGAGCCAGCCACAGCGTCGATGCCCGACACCATTCCCGACACCAACAGCAGGATCACCGCGAGCGCCAGATATGCCCGTGTTAGAGCCATTCCCGCCGTTCGCGCAAGGGCCGAAGCCCAGAGCCCCGCGCTCAGGCTCATGGTGACCAACGCGGCCAGCGCAATGGCCGTCGTTGCCACTTCCCGGGGGCCAACTCCTCCGATCAGCACCGGAACCGCCAGCATGGGAGTCGCTCCGAGGAGCAACCCGAACGAGCGCAACCCTCCGCTCATCCCCTTCCCGAGGATGATCCCTGCCATCGACAACGGCGTGAGCCGCAGGAGCGGCATCGTGCCTTCCCGGACCTCACGGGCCAGCGAATCACAGACCATGCCGGCGGGCGCAAGGACCGCGAGCAACCCCAACACCCATGCCAACGTCCGATACAGATTCAGCCCGGCAGCCGCGCTCGATGCCACGATCCCCGCGTTCAAGAGCGAGAATGTCAGCGTCCCGAGCAGTGCCAGGACCGTCCACCATCGCCACCGCCACGTAGCCGGCGTTCGTGACTGCGAGCGCAATTCCCGCAGGCAAACCGTGCCGAGTCCCCGCAGTGGCAATGTCACTTGGACCTCCCTTCATCCAGCACGGCGCCACCGGTGAAACGTGCCTTCACGCTCCGCCGTGCCCACAGCCCGATCCCGATCTGGACAAGTCCCTGGATGACGATCGCGGCCATGCCTCCGACCTGCGAGCGATCGTACCAGTTCCCGTGCAGCCAACGGTTCACGACAAGGTCGGTGGCAAGCCCGCAAAACCACGCGCATCCGTGGATGCCCAATCCCGCCACCAGGACGCCCATGAAGTAATTCTGTGTCCGGCCCACGACCCACAGCCCCACCCACGGCGCAGCCCACAACGAGACGATCCCAGCCAGGCCCGGCAGCAGCGAACCTTCCCAGCCGCCATACAGGAGGACCGCCACAACCACCAGTAGGTGTGCTCCCAGAAAGGTCCCGAAGTCGAACCAGATCCGGCGACACACTGCGCCGGGCAACTGACCGAGACCGGGCGTCGTCGCCAGCACCTCCAACAACCCGCTCCTCCGCTCTTCCTGAAGCAGCGATGGCAACCGGAACATCAGCAATCCTAGGATCGCCCACACCGGCCACACCGGGACACGCTGACCAAAGGCGGATCCCAACCACCAAAGGTAGGCACCCAGGATGAACCAGGCGACCTGCCAACCCCAATCGGTCCGGCGCGAGACCAGCCACAGCCACGGATCACTCTCCCTGCGCTCGGCGCCGCACTTCGCTTGCCATCGTTGGATCACCCCTGGATCCATCGGATCTGGCAGTCGGTCTGGTGTAGGAGCCGAGCACCCTGGTCGATCCGTCGTTCCATCAACCGGCAAATGGCAAGCCTCCGATCGGCTCGGACTCGGCTGGACCGAAACCGCGGGAACGCTCGGCGCAGTCGCCACGCCCAACTCCACCAATGCGTCGTCGCCCACCTCGCCCAGGAACTGGATGCGCGTCCACGTGTGTTCCGCCTCCTGGGCGGCGAGATAGTAGAAACCGAGCGCCACCAGCGCGGTGCAGAACACGACGACCCCGGTCAGCGTGTACATCGACGCCATCGATGCGAGGCCCGACGTCGCCGCCAGCACCACGCCCACCGGAATCATGACCGTGGCGAGCACCATGGCCAGCAGCGCATACGCCGAGAACAGGGCCCAACCCGCCTGACGGTTCCACGCGCTGGACGCAAGCCCCGCGCCCAGGCCGGAGACCGTCACGCCGCCCTGCAACGCGAACATCATCACGATCTCTGCATGGTTCACCCCGCCCTGAAGCATGGGCAACATCAGCAGCGGGCCCATCGCCAGCCACGCCCCCAGCGCCTGCGAGCAGGCCGCCGTCACCTTGCCCACGACCATTTCCCGCGAGGTCAGCGGCGTGGAGCAGAGCAGGCCCAGCGTTCCCTCCCGCCGCTCCCGACTCAGCAGGTCATGCGTCAGCATCGGGCTGATGATCCCCAGCAGCGCGATCGCCCCGAAGTTCATCGCGAGGAAGGCCTCCTTGCCGCTCCCGACGAACATCTCGGGCTGTTTCAATCCCAGGGTCGCCAGTCCCAGGATCGCCGCCCCGGCAACGAACATCCGCAAGCGCCACGGCTTCGGCCCCCGCGATTGCGCCCGCATCTCCCGTTGGAATACCGGATTCATCCGTGGCTCAACCGGGACGCATCTGCATGACGGCGAACTCGCGCGAGTGCAGCTCCCGGATCACGGCATGGATCATCCACGCAGCTTGGACCAGATACGCGCCCATCAGGCACGCGACCAGCAACCGCGGCCAGCCCAGCCATGCCTGTGTTCCGACTGCCAGCGTCGGGAACAGCAGGCCGACGACGACACTGGACACCAATCCTGCGGGGAGATTCGCGACCCGGGCCGATGTCAGAAGCCCCGCTGCCGGGCTGGCCACTGCCGCAACCAGCGGCCAGAGCAGCAACTCGGGCACCAGGGTCGGCATCCACGGCCAACCTCCGTTCTGGGGTTGGGCCAGCGGACCCCAGACCCAGATCGCAAGGACTGCCAGACCGAGGTGGACGAGCAAGGCCAGCCCGAATTCCCGGAGCCCCAGCCAGACCCGGTTCAGGAAGTACGACGCCGTACGGACGGGCGTGGTCATCATCAACTCGAGCGCCCCGGACCGGAGCTCCTGCCGATATCCGCTGCCTGCCTGCAGGCTGAACCCGAAGGCAACGCACCAGCCGGCAAGGGGCGCCAGGACCGGGTTGCCCGCAGCATAGGCGGCGATCCAAAGACCCAGCACGACCAAGGGCCAGATCCAGAACGTCTCCACCTGCCCCGCCTCGCGAAGGCGCAGCCAACCCAGCGGCCAACGCGCCCGAAGCCTGCGTCCAGGTCCAGCCCTCCACGCTGCCCGCCACGCGGCTTCCTCAACCTCGATCCAGTCCGGTTCTTCTCCCTCCTTCAGCGGCGGTGGCGGCGATTCGAGCTCGTTCCATCGACGCGTCAGCATCACCCCGGCTGAGAGAAGTGCCACAAGCGCCACGAGCAGACCAAAGCCGAAGCCGTACAGAATGCCTGCGATGTCGATTACGAGCTGGGGCAACCCAGAGAGCACACTGCGCAGGAAACCCAACCCTCCCATGACCATCACGCCGACACTGAGGGCAATTCCCCAACCGCCGCGCCGGGCGGCATCCGAGTTTTGGGCGGACGCGGAGAACATCAGCCCCACTGAAAGCCCGCTCGACAGCAGTGCGAAATCCATTCCCGTGTAGAGCAGGACGTCCGTCACGGACACCGAACCCACAACCAGTGGAACCGTGCTGACCGGAACGGCCGAAAGCCACAGGACCCCGGCGCGCAGGGCACTGCCGAGGCTCTTCCCAGCGACGACTTCGAATGGCTTGAGTCGCGTCATGAACAGCAATCCTAGCGTCCCCTCCTCTCGTTCCGTCACGAGCGTAGGCAGTGTCAGCCAGACACCGAGCCCGAGCAGCGTCGCGCCCCAGAGGTAGTGGAACCACTGGAACACGGCGAGGCCCACTCGGCTCGGGACCTCCTCGACGACGGAAATCACGAACACAAGAAGCAGCACACCGCCGACCGCCGTCAGCCATCTCACCAACAGGAACGCCGGCTCACGGGCCCCGCGGATCAACTCACGCTGGAGGATCGGCCACATCGCCTAGGACCTCACCCGGGCGAGCGGCTTGAGTTGGTAGTTGCGCGTCGCAAGGTCCCATTCGGTCATCCGCCCCCACCAGATGGCCCCCGCCCATTGCGCGACGACCCCGAGGATCACGAACACCGTGATGTCCGACCGGATCCAGGACATGGCGTCCAGCCAGGCCGTCATGAATGCAGCCACCGTCGCAGGAGCCAGCACCCCCCAGGCCAACGTTACCGCCCAACCGTTCAACGGATGCAGCCGTCGCATCGCGCAGCGCATCCCGACCCACGGCAACGTCAGCCAGCTCGACGCCATGCAAAGGGTGTGCAGGAACCAGTCGCCCATCTGAACGCGCTCCCTCGTGATGAGGGCCAAGAGGCTGGCGGCGATCACTCCCGGTCCGATGCCCACCAGCAGCGCGATCCGCCTTCCGCGAACCAGGCTCGCAGGCCGCAACGGCGTGACGAGCAGGATCTCCAGTGTGCCCTCTTCGATCTCCCTTCGGAAGCTTCCCGCCGCCAACAGGGCCTCAACCACCAGAAGCATCGGCCCGATCAAGAGAAACCACTCCTCCGCAACCCCGTCGTAACGCCGAAGGGGCAGCATCAGCCCCCCCAACAGCAACACCAGTACCGGAAGCACCCACCGCCCGTGCCGGATCGAAGGCGAAAGGAGTTCCAACCACAGGATCGGGTCCACGGACATCCATCTCCGGTTCCGCCTCCGGAATTCGCGCGCCCGTTGGTCTTGCCGCGGGCTCACCTCACCAATGTCTCCCTCCCGTTCCCGCCTCATTTGACGCTCCAGAAGCACCGCCGCCAACCGGATCGCCCCTGCGAAGCTCGCCAGGCTCGCCAGGACCATCGCCGCGAGGCTCCCGTTCACCGCCACCCCAACCCAGGTCGGAACGGCCCCAATCGCGAGTCCCGTCAGGGACGACTGCAGCCCGGCGAACCCGCTCGAGGCGAAGGCGACCCCGAACGGGATCATTGGCCAGGCTTCCCACGGGATGTCCGTCCCGGGAGCCAGGACTCCGGCAGTTCCAATGACAACGACGGTGCAAAGGATGCCCTGCATCAGCACAAGGGCGATCATCCAGACCGCAGCCGCACCGATGGCGCCCATCCAACTCGTCGCCCGGCTGGTTCCCAGGAAGCCGGCCGCCAAGCCCGTGAAGACCATGGCCGTCTCCGCCGCAAGGCTCCGTGCAAAGTCTGCCAGCGTTGTGCCACCCAGCAGGAACGGAATGGCGAGGAACGGCACGACCGCCAGCCACAGCGCCACCGACCGGACCACCTGCGCCGCCGTCTTGCCGATCACCACCTGCGTCGTCGTCAACGAAGTCAGGAAGAGCAGGCCCAGCGTACCCTCGCGCCGTTCCCGTGCGAGCGTGTCCGCGGTCGCCATCGGGCACGCGAAAAGGAAGAGGATCATCAGGCCACTGTGGAACGCCGAGAGCATCAACGTACCCATGAGGGACGTCGAAAGGCTGCCGACCCCACCCCAGCGCATGCTTTCTCCGATCGCGGTCGCCACCAGCACCGCCGCCATCGCCGCTCCGGCCGCGGCCCGGAGCCAGTACGTGCCCCAGTAGCGGGCTGCCGTGCGCAACTCGCGGTGAAGGACCGGGGGAATCACCATGACCGGAGCCCTCCCGACGGATATTGAGCCCCGGCCGCGCGACGGAAGTCATCCCGCATCTCCCAGTCATCGGTGTCGAACTCCAGCCCGGCAGCCAGGGCCTGGAAGCCATGCTCCAGGTCGATGCGCGCCCGTTTGCGCGCCCGATAGACGGTGTAGATGGACCAGCCGAGCCAGAGGTGAAAGGCCAGGAATCCGACCCCGGCCCCCGCACCGGTCAGGAAGATCACGGCCAGCGGGAGCATGCCGATCCAGCCAGGCAGCAGCACCCGGAGGAAGGTTGCGCGGAAAGCTGCCTGCGGCGACGACTCCTTGAGCCCCTGCCGGAGCCCCACCTGCGCCAACGTCTCCAGATCCACCCACAGCATGGCCACGCCGTAGGTCAATCCGATGAACACACCTGAGGCGTGCCGGATGTCCACGTCGTCCATCGACAGCCTGAACAACGGCAGGAACTGGAGGCACGAAAGCACGATCAACGCGACCCGATGCTGGCGGAAGAGCGCGTGGTTGTGGCCCTGGATGACCTGATCCCGGCCCTGCCCGGCGACGACAAGCAACTCCAGTGCGCCGCTGGCCCGGTCTTCGGCAATCCCCCGCGTCGCGGCGAGGGCCACGTGGACTTTCAGCAGCAGGTGCATCGACCAAAGCAGGAACAGGCTCGCACCGATCGCCCACCACGCTGCCGGCGTTCCAGCCACTGCCAACGAGGCTCCCAATGCCACAACCAACCCCGCGCCGAGGATGTAGAAGAGCAACTCGGCACCCCGCTCGACCGGCCGCATCACCAACTGGAACCACGCATACGGACGACGTTCCAGGATGTCGCCCCAGTGCACGTGCCGGTACCCCACGAGGCTTCCCCGACGGACCTTCCCTTCCCCGACCGGGCCCGGACGGCTCTCGATCACGCGATCCCGGTAACGTCGGATCATCCACGACGACGCGCCCAACAGTACCACCGCCAACATCCCCTGACGACGCCACGCCTGCTGGAACAGCGCATGCACGCCCGGCTCCCGCCGCGGATCCGCCTGGGACCACCGAAACGCCGCCATTGGACTCAGGGTTCGAACGACGTCCGCGCTCTTGCGGGTCACCCGCGCCCACGCCCACCCGCCTCCGTCCAAGCCCACGCTGAGGACCCCAACGGCCAGCAGCGACGCCATCAACGCTCCCCGGAACTCGCGGGCCACCACTGACGCCATCATCCCGATGCTCAGTGAAATCAGGAGCGTCACCAGGATGACGACCACCGCCCGGAAAACCTGCCCTCCGCTCACGCCACCCACCAACACCGGCAACGACAGCACCGGGATCAGAGCTATGACACCGTAGGCCGCACGCAACGACGTCGAGACCAGCTTCCCGAGCACGATGTCGTACCCACGCAACTCGGTCAGGAAAAGGAGCCCCAGCGTCCCCTCGCGCTTCTCCGACGTCATCGCATCTGCCGTGTAGAGCGAACCGCTCAGCAACCCGAATCCAAACAGGGCACCCGCCAGCACCCGGAAGACGATGTCCGAGACCATCTGCGGTTGCGCCTTCACTGGCGTCATCCACAGCAGGGCGAAGAATCCGATTCCCGCCAGCGCCGCGACGAAGCGGAACCACACCCCTGCCCCGTTCCGGGCAGCCACCAGGAGCTCACGCTGGACCACCGGCAGGAAGTTCATGCGAATTCCCCGGCTGCCACGTCCAGGCTACTGGGTCTCTCCCTTGGTCACCCGGAGGAAGACTTCCTCGAGGCCCAACTCTTCCTCACGGACCTCGATCACGCGCGTGCCGCCGCGCACCAGCGTCTCGGCCAACAATCCGGTCTCCGCCTGGTCGTCACGCACCACCACCCGAAGGCGCCCCTCTTCTTCGTCTGCCTCCACCACCTCGGGCCGCGCCCGCAGCAATTCCAGTGCACGACTGTTCTCGCCCACCACCCGAACGCGGAACACCCGGCCCGCGTGGGTCTCGTTCCGCACGCCCTGCACGGGTCCGCAGTAGATCAGGCGCCCCTTCTCGATGATGGCGCACCGATTGCAGAGGGTCTGCAGCTCCGAAAGGATGTGGGAGCTGATGATGATGGTCTTTCCCATCCGCTGCAGTTCCTGGAGGATCGCCATCATCTCGATGCGCGCCCGCGGATCGAGTCCCGAGGCCGGCTCATCGAGCAGCAATAGCTGCGGATCGTGGATCAGCACGCGCGCCAGGCCCAGTCGCTGCTGCATGCCACGGCTCAAGGCGCCGATCAACGCGCCCTTCTTCTCGGAAAGCCCCACCAGTTCGAGGACGTCTGCCACCGTCTTGTCCCGCACGTTGGCCGGGATCTTGTAACAGGCGCCGAAGAAATCGAGGTACTCGGTGACCTCCATGTCCTTGTACACGCCGAAGAAGTCCGGCATGTAGCCAATCAAGTGCCGGACCCGGTCTGCTTCCCGGACCACGTCGTGGCCGAGGACCTCAGCCCTCCCGCTCGACGGTGTCAGGAACGTCGCCAGGATCCGGAGCGTCGTCGTCTTCCCGGCGCCGTTGGACCCGATGAACCCGAACAGGTCCGCCCGGTTGACGGTCAGGTCGAGGCTGGAGAGCGCGGTCATCTGACCATACACGCGACTCAGTCCGTAGGTCTGTACCGCGGGAACCGGAGGTGGGGTGGGGCCACCCTGCTGCGGTGCAAACTTGAGGGGATTTTCGCTCATGAGATCGTCTCCAGAATCATCGGGGCTGCGGAATCACCAATCGGACCAGGGTGCCCTTGGCCTGACGCAGGGCCTGGAACTGGTTCAAGGCGGGAACCACGCTGTCCCCGGGCAAATAGGCCAGGATCACGACATCGCCCCGCTCAACCACCGGGCTGAGATCGAAGGTCGGCGGCCAGATGAACTGGCGCGAGGAAGCGTCACCCGCCGCAGTGTGCTGCGTGAAGGAGGCCGCCACCGAGGCTCCCGCCCAGTCGTCGATGTGCTCGACTCCATTGCCGCCCCCGCCGAACACCTCGCTGCGCCGACCAGCCACCTGCGAGAAGGTCGGGCTCCAGTTCCGCGCGAAATCCACATAGGACTCGGCCTGTCCCTCGAAGCTCACCCGTGCTTCCTCGCCGCCTTCGATGTTCCCGACTCGGTACATCCGCGTTCCCCGGACGGCGACCACGTTGGTCATGCCGATCTGACGGCGGTTGGCGATCACGAGTTCCTTGCCATCCCACTTGGCCTGGATGGGTGCGATACCCGCCTCGACCCACTCCGCGACGCCCAACTGGGACGTCCACACCGGCACGTCCAGCTCGGCCTCGAACCCTTTGCCCTTGGTCCGCACCGCGATCCGGGCCCCGCTGCCGGCACTGCCCCAGAGCCCCTGGAACTCCGGCCGGAAGGTCGCCGGCTCAGCCCCCATGGCAACCCGGTAGGTGTTGTTCGCGGGTGAATAGACACTTCCGAAGCTGTAGCCCCGCATCACGGCATCCCCGGAGCGGGGGTAAACATCCACCACGTGCAGCTCGTTCCACTCGCTGTTGCCGGCCCGCAGCCGGAAGCCGATGTAATAGATCAGCAGCGAGAACAACGCGACGTACGTCGGGAAGGTGATCCACGTCAGCATCGGCCGGTTGATCTTCTTCAGCCACCACTGGTCCAGCGGACCAATCACCACCAGATACACCAGCAGCAGGAGGAGCAGCACACCTACCGGAAGCTTCTGCACCTGCCTCGTCTCGATCATTGCGCCAAAGACGCTGTCGATGCCTTTCCCGCCCCACGCGTTGAATTCGTTCTTCGCCAGGAATTCCCGTGGCACACCCGAAAGCCGCGCCCAGAAGAGCGACCGGTGCTTCCAACCCTTCAGCGGATCCCGCTCCGGATTGAAGGCCACCACCGTGATCAGGCCGCGCCCGCGGCTGGCGGACACTACCAGCGGCGTCTGTTCCACCGATACCAGCGTCTGCCCGTTTTTCACCTTCAGGTTCACGACCGGGGAGCTCCCGCCCTCAAAGCCGGCATCGGTCTCCAAGCCGGAATACGGATCGCCCATCCCACCCGCACCCCGGTTCGGAATCGGAACCGGGGGCGCCTGTCCGGCAAAACGAAGGCTGGCGGAGTCTCCGGGGCTCGTCCCGTTTCTAAGCCAAGCCGCCAACGGCTTGCCGATGGAACGGGTCGAAACCCCATCCACGCTTACCGGCAGCAGATCCTTCAACCACGGCGTCGCATTGATGTCCGTTGGTTGGTCCACCGACAGGATCAGGTGGCCGCCGGCGTGCAGCCAGGCCTGCAGCGCCTCGATCTGGGGCTCCTTCAACTCCAGCGCCTTCGCGGAGTTCAGGTAGATCGAGTTCAACGCCGACAGCACGATCGGGTTGTCCGGGAAGGTCTCCATGCCCTGTCCGATGGCCAACCGGGTGACCCGCGGCTGGAACTCGGCGTTGCGCCCCTGGATGTCCGGGAAGGTCGGCATTCCCCCGAAGGTCTGGGGCGCTGCTCCCAGCAGGAAATTCTCCCAACCCAGCTGCGTCACCCTCTGGCCGGTGTTCTCGGCCCTGATCTTCCCGTCCTTGTCGAGCAGGCGGGCGTCCAGGATCAACTGGCCTTGTGAGCCCGAAAAGCACGGCAGGAGCAGCCGCTTTCGGGTATTCTGGGGAAGCTCGACCGAAAACCGCTGCGGCACCCCGTTGAACTGGCTTTGTGCCAGCTCGACAACCGCATCGAACGAGGGACCATCGTTGTACACCTCGACCACCACCGGGAACCAGGCTCCCCCTCGGGCCGCCGAATCGAAGCCCGGGAAGACGTCAAACTGGATCTTCGCCTGCGCCACGATGCCCGGGAGCAACGCGGCAACCACGAGGAGCAGGCGGAAATACCGGTGGCTGGGTGCTGGATGGATCATGAGCGGCTGGCGCGGCGTTTTTAGGCCCCCACGGTGACCGTGGCAACGGCGAACTGTCCCTTCGACCACCTCTCCGGCAATTCGTTCCGGGCCGGATCCACCTCTTTTGTAACCCCAACCCTTGCCAATGGTCTCGGATGTCAGGAAATGTGCCCGGGGAAAGCTGCATGGACGATCCGGAGCTGGACGTTGAAGCCTGCGTCGCGCGGGTGCGCGATGGGGACGAAGACGCCGCCCGGTGTCTGATGGAGCATCTGTACCCACTCGTCATCAAGATCGTGCGGGCCCACCTTCCCCGCCGAACCGCCGAAGAGGATCTCGTGCAAGCCGTGTTCGCCAAAGTGTTTACCAGACTCGACCAGTTCCGGGGGGAGGTCCCCCTGACGCACTGGGTCTCCCGGGTCGCGGTCAACACCTGCTTCAACGAACTCAAC
This sequence comes from Limisphaerales bacterium, assembly GCA_965284395.1. Taxonomy (GTDB): domain Bacteria; phylum Verrucomicrobiota; class Verrucomicrobiia; order Limisphaerales; family UBA9464; genus UBA6176. The sequence goes on from OZ260084.1 coordinate 5,782,316, forward strand.
CGCGAACGCGTGCGCCCCGAACTCCGCCACGCTGACCTTTCCGAAGCCGAGTCCGAGATCGTCCAGAACCTGGCGGCCGATACCAGCGACCTCCCCTCCGAGCAGGCTCTCGAAGCCCGCGAGATCGTCGAGAAACTGCTGACGGACCTTTCCCCGGCCGACCGCCTCGTGATCACGCTCCTCCATCTGGAGGGCAAAAGCGTCGAAGACATCCGTCAGGTCACCGGCTGGAGCACCCCCTTGGTCAAGGTCCGCGCTTTCCGCGCCCGTCAAAAGATGAAGCAACGCCTGAAGGCATTGCTTCGGGAGAATCATCCATGAGCGAACTCGATCAGCATCTCGACCGCCTCCTGCGCGCCGCCGCCCAGGCCCCGGCCCGCGATCTGCCATCCCTTTCATACGCGACCCAGACCCGGACGTTGGCCGCCTGGCGCGGCGCCCGGTCCGCAGCCCAGGACTTCAGCCTGCTCCGGGCATGGCAGACCGGTCTGGCAACCGCCTTCGGCGCCGCCATCGTCGCCGTTGGCATCAGCTTCGCCGCCTCGGGAGACATCGACGCTGACGTCAACGACCCCTATCTCGCCTCCGACCCCGGGGTTGCGCTCGCGATGAGCACCGGATGGCTCCCATGAACGGCCTTACCAGATCCCGGGTCGCCACCTACCTCGCCGCCGTCTTCATCGCCGGTGCTGCTGCGGGTGTCGCTGGTGGCTATCAATACGGGCGCAAATCCGTCTTCAAGCGAGGTGGGCCGCCTCCTCGGGACATGGCCACCCACATGGTGGAACGGTACACCAAGGAACTCGTCCTTTCCCCCGAACAGGTTCAGCAGGTCGAGCCCATGATCCAGGAGGCGACCCAGAAGGTCCGGGCCCTGCACAAGGAAAGCTTCAAGCAGACCGACGCCATCATGAAGGGCTGCAATGCCCGGATCGTGGATCTCCTCGACCCTGCCCAAAAGGAGCGCTTCCGGCTCATGGAAGAGCGCCGGAACCAGTGGATGCGCGATCGCGGTGGCGACGGACAACGTGGCCGACCTCCCGGTCCTCCCCCCGAGGGAGGACGAGCCCCCGGCACCAACCCGGATCCCGGAGCAAAGCCGCCCGAACACGACGTCCTCAAGCCCAAGCCCTGATTCCGGTCGGAGCACAGCCACCGGCAAATCGTTCCCCTCTCAACGCGTCAGTGCCGCCAGATAACGCTCCAGACGCGCGACCTCGGCACGGTCCCTCCGCTCCTTGTAGACCAGGTGGAGGTTGGAGACCATTCGGTGCAGGATCCGCCGGGTACTGATCGGCTGCAGCACCGTATCCTCGTAGTCCACGGCGAACTGCTTCAACCGGCGCAGGCAATCGATCCGGGACAGCAGTTTCCCCCCGTGGAAGGCATCAATGTAGTGCTCCTCCCGTGGCGTCTGGTACCGACACAGGAAATGTCCGGGCATCCCGATACCGGTTACCGGCAGGTTCAACCGGCGGCAGACGAAAAGATACAGCACGCAGAGCGAGATCGGGATCCCCAGACGCCGATCCATCACCAGGTTCAGGTAGGTATTGGAGGGATCGTAGTATTGCTGTTCGTTGCCGCGGAACCCGAGCTCCGTGAATAGAAGTCGGTTGATCCGCCCCAGGATGTCCGCCCCGGTGGTCACCCCAACCATCTCCTCGGCCAGCCGGGCTGACCATTCGTCCAGTTGGGCCCGGTACGCCGCCACCGGTGCCTCGGGAAACTTGGTCCGGACGAATCGCCAGACCCCTTCCTCCAGATCCAGGTTTTCCCCGTGGTTCGCCAGGAAGGTCATCAGCGACGCTTCCGCCTCCGCCGCTCCGAAATGATCCAGGATCTCGAGCACCCGCCTCCGGGCGACCGGGTCCGGATGCAATCGGTGTTGGCCCAGCCAGGCCAGCGTTCCGGCCCCTCCTGAGATGAGCTGGGCGCGGATCTGTTCCGATACCGCCGGATCATCATCCGCCAGCAGTGTCAGCAGGGCGGACTGGCGGGCCAGTGTCGGCATCGACGCAGCACCAGTGCTCTCGATCGGGTTCATGGCTCTGAGGTTGTTGCTTTCAGGCCGGGTTGGAGACAGCCGGAAAATCTGACCATCGCTGACGCCCGGCATCACTCTCCATTCAATCACTTTGCGCAAGCCCCAAACTTTTCTCTTCGAACTCCCGGGAGGGCCGCCAGTATGACCCCACCATGGCTTTGGTCCGGATACTCATCGACGGTTACAGCCTCCTTCACGCGTGGCCCTCGCTCGCGCCGGGATCCGCCCCGCATTCTGCCGCCGCCCGCGAGGCCCTCGTCGAACGCCTGACCCGATTCCAGGACATACAGGGCACCCCGATGACGATCTTCTTCGACGGCCAGGGCGCTCCCGCTGGGACCCCGAAGGTTCCGTCCACACCCAGCGTCGAGGTCCTGTACTCCAAGGCCGGGCAGACCGCGGACGACATGATCGAACGGGTCACTTATCGGCTCCGACCATACGGAGAAGTGCTGGTCGTCACCAATGACCACGCCGAGCGGGACACGGTCATCGCCCTCGGCGGCCACGCCCAGAGTTGCGAGGCCTTCATCGGATCCATCCAGGATGCCCTCGGAGAACTGCAAGCCGACCTTCGCCTCCACAACCTTCGCGAGCGCGGCCGCTACAACAATCGCTGACAACGCGGTGGGATGGGGCTCGTGTCCTCACGAGCCGGCCCGGAGCTTCAGGTTTCCTGCCCCGCTTATCGGCGTCGGGGTCGGTATCGGCATCGGGATCGACCCGAATCATCGGCTCGACGGAGTCTCGCCCCACCAGTTCCGCGGGCAGTATCCAAATGCACCCCGCAATCACCGCTACTCGGACGCCGGGATCTCCCTCAACAGGCGGTCCACTTCCAGCGCGTAGTCATCGTCCGGCACCTGCGCGAGGAACTGCCTCAGCCGCTGCCGCGCCACCCCGACTTCCCCTTCAAGCGCGTTGGCGATCACCAACGTGATGAAGAGGCGTTGATGGAGGGATGCCCGTTCCGCCCCCTCGCGCATCGCCTCCAGCCCGCGGCCAATCGCCTCCAGAGTCTCCCCAGGTTGTTCCTCTCCTGAGAAATCGCCCCGCTTCAGCCGCAAGGCGAACTCCGCCACCCGAAGCACCGTCGAATCGGGATGTGCCCGCCGGGCCTCGCCGATGGTCTCCAGCGCGGCCGCGACATTGCCTCGCCGGTCCTGGACTTTCGCCAGCAGGAGTCGGAGCCGTTCGTCCTGATGGACCTTCATGCGCTCGCGAACCAGTTCCTCCAGCATGGCCCAATCCGGATTCGGCTTGGAGACCTGCGAGCTCGTTGCCATGTCGAAAGCCTGCCCCCTGCGTGGATCCAACCGGAATGCCCGCAATCCCAGGCGTCCCATCCCTTCCATGTCCATGCTTACGAACACCCGGAGGATCCCTAGGTTCTCCAGGGCAGCGGCCGCAACCCGGCGGTCTGCTCCCTCCCCCAGTCGCTCCAGTTTCGCCATTCCAGCCCGGACCCGTTCCTGCGTCGCCTCCGGCAGCTTTCGCATCACCGCACCGCCCTCCGGCACGCCGGCCGAATTGAAATAGACCGAACCGAACGCGGCTGAACACTCGTGGAAGACGACCGCCGCAACCAGGCGCGGATCGTCGGGGCGCAACTTCAACGCCTGAACCAAGTCAGGGAGAGCTGCCCCAGGATACGCAGCCACCATCATCGCCGATACCCGCCGCTCCGGCTCCACGGCGGGCTTCTGGCAGAGTTCCAACAACGAGCGCATGGCGTGCACCCGGGCCCGTAGGGTGAAGTAGCGTGCCTCGTCTCCCTTCAGTTCGATGGCTCGGCCCGCCGCTGCCAAGGCCCGGTCGTAATGCCGGCGTGCCTCCCGGTCCTGCTCCTCCGTCGGAGGTTTGCCCCCCGCCAGGGCGGAGATTCCCCGATTGGTGTCGGTCATCCACGCCGAATTCCCCAAACCAAGGCAAGCCAGCGCCAGGGCATGGAGTGCAGCGTGGTCCCGGGAATCCGGCCCGGTCAGGGGTTCAAGCATCTTCACCGCTTCGGCCGCCCCGCCTTCGAAGTGGATGGCGAGAGCCAACTGCACCGTTGAGCGTGCGTCTCCCGACGTGGCCGAAACCCAACGCCGGGCAGCCTCCAGAGCTGCCTTGCCTGCTGCCTCAGTCGCAGCGCGATCCTTGGTGAGTGAAACCACCTCCGCGATGCGCAGCAGCTTCGGCGCGTCGCCAGGCTGGCCTGTCAATGTCTGCCGCAACTGCTCGGCCTCCCACCGCGGGTCCGGGACGTCATCGTCGCCGTGCCAGTCCTGCACGTGGCTTGCGCCGAACTGGGCCTGCAACTGAACCTCCGGCAGGCGGATCGCCGCCCGCAGCTTCTCGCCCATGGAGGAACTGACTGCGGCTGCGACCGGTCCGGCCACCAGCAACGCGAGCAGCCAGCCAAACCACGGCCCCAGCCACCGGCCCCGCAACGAGGAACGAGCGCGATCCTTCATCCCACTTGTCCGTTTTCCGGGGTCACTCACCCGCCCGGGCCGGCTGGGCGACAGGCGCCACCGGATGTGCCGCCAGGTAGGCGTCCACGTCGCGGGTCACCACCAACTGTCCCCACATCACCTGGCCGTGACCCGGGAACGTGCAGACGAACTCGTGGATCCCCTCATCCGCCGGAGCCTTCAGCTTGAGGACCTCGCGCTGACGCGCGTCCAACAGCCGGGTGCCGGCCCAGACGTCGCCCCCCGCCGGCACGAACGACCGACCCTGCCGGTCCCGGTCTTCCGGCTTCATCACCAGCGCCGCCGCCACCACGTTCTCCCGGGTCCCCGGCTTCACGAACAACAGGTTGTGCGGCATGAAGTCGCCGTTCTCGAACGTGACCTGGAAGTCCTTCCCGGCCTCGACCACCAGCCGCGGCACATCGTATCGCATCTGCTCCTGCACCGTCCGCACCACGAACGCCGGCACACGCAGGCCCTTGAGTTCCTTCCGCAGCGCCACGCCTTCGGAGGCCGGCATCACGCCGGCGAGGTCATCGGCGAACTGGATGGCCTCGACGTAGTCGCCGCCCGTGCGGTCTGCGGCCGGAACCTTCGACGCCCAGGCCACCAGGGCCCGGGCAGCCTTGCCGGCGGAGGCCGCGGGCCATCCCGCACGCGGAATCGACCGCAAGCCCTGGGACGCCGCCACCACCTGCTCTCCCTTCTCGATCAACCCTGTCAACAGGTTGAACGTTCCGGCTGGGTCGACGTTCATCGACACCAAGGCCCGGATGGCCGCCCGGTGTATCGATCCCACCGGGTCGCCGCCGACCGCCAACTGTGCGGACGCAGCCGGCGCCGGGATGTCCGTCTTCCGCATCACTTCCCGACGATCGCGGTCCAGGACGATGAGGGTGAAACCATCCAACCGACGGCCAAGGTCGCCCTCGGTCCGGTTCCACACCACCACAGAATCAATCGGCTGCTCCCCGCCGAGGTCGACTTCCCACCACGGCCGATCTGCATTCTCCACCGAATGCGTCTGGGTGCCGCTCGCAAAGTCCCCGTTCGTCTTCCCATCCACGGCCTTCCCGGCATCGCCGCCGTTGGTCGTGGAATCCTGCCGGGCCTTCGCACCCTGTGCGATGTTCCGGCCGCCGCTGAAGACCTGCACCTCGGCCAGGGTCAGCGTGCCGCGCCGCGGCAACTCAATCCGGACGTACCGACCGATTCCCGAGCCCCTGGCCTTCGCCGCCGCCGCGAGGTCAGCCGGGACCGCCACTGCCATCGGTTCAACCTTGGAACGAAGCCGAGCCCGGAACTCCGGATCCAGGATCAAGGGCAGGCCGTTCAAGAGATCCGTGACCCGGCCCGCGTGCGTGCCCGCAGTGGCCCAGACCTTGTCGAATCCATCGTCCGCCACCGCCACCGCAGCCCACGCACCTTCGCGCACCGTCTGGTTCGAGGACTGGATCGCCAGCGCCTCGACGCGGGCTCGCAGCGCCTTTACCTCGGCCGGGGATTCCGATGCCAGCATCCGGCCCAGCGCCGAAGCCGTGGCCGGCTCACCACTCGCCGTCTCGTCCAGGATGTCCAACAGGGCCGCGACCCGGCTCACCTTCCGGCTCTGGGCCAGTTCAGCCAGGGCCACTCCACGGTCCAGATCCGCCACGTCCGGCCGGCGCAGGATCGCGCCCAACACACCCGACGTCTTCGGGAACTTCAGCAACTCGGCAGTGCTCGCCGAGCGCATCAGATACTCGATGCCCGCGGGGTTGTCCGCCGCGATCGGCCGGCCGTCCGCGACGGCCTTGCGCCACACGGGTTCGAGCTGCCGGAGGGTCTCCTTCAGCACGTAATCGAGATAGTAATCCCGCGGCTGCTTCAAGACCGACAAGGCCACGTCCACGGCTCCCGCCTCGTCGAAGTAGCTCGCCGAACGAACCGCCTCCAGGCGAACCCGGGGATGCGCGTCGTTCGCGGCCACAGTGAGCAACGCAATCGCGTTCGGCACCCGGTCCCGCCAGTAGCAAAGGACCCGCGTCGCTGCCGCCCGCGCCCGATGATCGGGCGAGCCGAGCACCTGCTTCAGCAGGTCGACATCGACGACGTTGTGCCATTGGTGCAACCACAGGCCTTCGGTCCGGTGGTGCTCATAGTCGGCATCCTTCACGTCCAGCGCCGCGATCCACTTCCTTGCCGCCGCGATGACTTCCTTCGTCTCACGCGCACCCAGTTCGATCTTCGCGAGCTCGCGCACGCCGTCCTCCGGCGTCTTCAGCAAGTCGAGCAACGCCGGAATCGGCTGGCCCGCGATCTTCGGGGCCTTCAGCAACGGCCGCCCTTCATACGTGATCCGGTAGATGCGGCCGTGCTGGTGATCCCGGCTCGGGTCGCGCAGATGGTGCTGCATGTGCCCAATGATCGGGTTGTTCCAGTCGCAGAAATACAGGGCCCCGTCCGGCCCGGTCGAAATGCAGATCGGACGGAAGTTCGGATCGCTCGACGAGATGAGATTCTCCTGGGTCTCTCCCTTCAACCCAGCGTTGTCCTCGCTGACCTTGACCCGGTAGATGCCCTGGAAGCTGATGACATTCAGATTGAGGAAATTCCCCTGGAATTCCTCCGGGAAGTGACGGCTCGAGATCATTCCCGTCCCCGGGCACGGGCGCGAAGGCCGGTTCCAGAAGTCTCGGATCCCCGCGTGCTTGGCGGGATACGGCAGGCGACCCGAGATCGCCGGCCCGAAGTAGGTGTTGTTGCCCGTGGCATCGGTCACGAAGTCATTGCCCCAGCGGTCGAACACCTTGCCGTGCGGGTTCGCGAACCCATACGGGATGTAGGTCTCGAAACGGCCCGTGCGGGGCTCGAAGCGGAAGATCGCGGCGTCGTCGTTCCGGACCGGCCCGAACGCCGTCTCGACCTGCGTGCGGTGGAAGACACCATCGCTCAGATAAATCGAGCCACCCGGATCCAACGCCACCGCATTGGAGGTGTGATGTGAATCAGCCGAATCCAGCCCCATCAACACGCGCTCCTTGTAGTCGGCCTTGCCGTCGCCGTCCGTGTCCCGCAGGAACCAGACATCAGGCGCCTGCACCAGCAGCACGCCATCCTGGTAGAACTGAAAGCCCGTCGGCCCGTTGAGGTCGTCGACGAAGTGCGAGCACTTGTCAGCCTTCCCGTCGCCGTCGGTGTCCTCGAAAATCAGCAGGCTGTCACCCACCTTGGAATCCGGCGCCCGCTCCGGGTAGTTCGGCCACACGGCCACCCAGAGGCGGCCACGCGTGTCCCACGCCATCTGCACCGGCTGCACGAGTTCGGGGAAGCGCTCTTCCGTGGCGAACAGGTTCACCTTCATGCCCGAATGCACCGTCATCTTCGAGATCGCCTCTTCCCCACCCAGGAACTCGTGCTTCCCGTCCGGTCCCTTGCCCGGCTTGTTGCTGGTCACCTTGGTGACCTTCGGAAGGTTCGAGTCGTCCGGCTCGATCTCCCGACCCGAGGCCGCAGCCCAGACCACCTTGTCCCGGTTCGCCGTCAGGACGTCGCGGACCGCCATCTCCTCCTGCATGACCTTGTAGTTCGAGACGTACGGCTCCGGTGCATTCCGGTCGCTGATGAACCCACCCTTGCCCGGCTGGTAGGCCAACGCCGAGCGACCGCCGTACACGTTGTACCCGTCGATCGTCCGATAGCGCTGGTGCCACTCGTGGTTCTTCTCGTTGATCGCCAGGCGGAGTTTCTCGAGGTTCGAATCCGCCGGCTTCGCATCGAACAACCCGGCGAAGAGGAAGGGCGCCAGTTGCCGGTCGCCTTCCGAAGTCAGGAGGTAGCCGTTCACCGTGAGGGAGACCTGCCGGGCCCTCGCCGCCGCATAGATCGTCTCGCTAGCCCCGATCAGGTCGACGAACGGCACCCCTTCATTCCGAGCCACCTCGGCCATCGCTGCGGCGTAGAGCCGGAGGTTGGCATTCATGGGGGCCGGATCTGCAAAGTTCGGGTCCAGGTGCCGCTCCTGCAGGATCGGTGAGAAAAGCACCACCCGCGGCGCTCCCTTGCCCGAGTAATCCTGTCCGCGGACGTGCTTCAGCCACCCGGTCAACTCTCCGCGGAAACGTTCCAGGCCAGCCGTTCCCCGCGCGGCCTCATTCGCCCCGAAGAAGCCGAGGATCACGTCCGCCTTCGTCCGCTTCAGCCACTCATCCGGACTGCCAAAGTTCTCGGAACGATGCCGCACTCCCACCTCGTCGCCTGCCGCCGCGAGGTTGCGGAAGACCAAACGGTGTTGGGGTAGTCGCGCGTGCACCAGTGCCTCGAAATGACCGGTGTGTTGCATGCGGTCGGCCAACGCCCCACCGACCAGGACCACGTGGTCATCCGGCTTCAGTTCCACCGCCGCCAGCGCCGTCCGGGCCATGCCCAGGGCCAGCACCGAAAGCGCGATCCACAGCTTGCTCAGGATTCGATTCATTTTGTGACGAGTCCGAACAGTCTGCCCATTGCAGCGCCCGAGCCAAGGCCCCATTTCGGGCTATCGCCACTCCTGCACCAGTTGGCGCTCCGCCGACAGCAACCGCTCCCAGTCCAATTCCCGTACCATGCGCCGCGCCGCTTCCCGCTGAAGGTTGGCGCCCAGGATCGCCGCCCGGACCGCCTGGCAACGCGCCTCGCTCTTCTCCCAATCGATGCCGCCCTGGTCCAGCAACTCCAAGGCCGCTGGCAACCGTCCCGCACGCCACCGCGCGAATGCCACGGTCGCCACCGTGAACGCGTCCTTGGGGCGCTTCTCCAGAACCTTCTCCAGATCGGGCAACCGATCGAGCGCCGTCCGCTCTCCGACCAACAGGTCCAGGTAGGCCGATCCTACCAGGAAGGCTTCATCCCCGGGCAGGAACCGGCTGACCCTGCGCATGGCTACCTGCGCTTCACGCGTCTCATCCAGCTTCAACGCCAGGCGGAGGACGTTCCGTCCGGCTGGAACAGTCGCCCCGGGCAGTTCCGCCAGGCGTTGGTAGGCGAGCAATGCCACCCGGTCAAACCCCAGCCTCTCCGCGTAGATCCCGCAAAAGCGCAGGGGCTCGGCCTTGGTTCCGGCGGCATCCACGGCCTGACGCAACAGCGTCGCTGCGTGATCCATCTTGCCCCCCGTCACCTCGACCCGGGCCTCAAGGCAGCGCCGGAGATGAAGATCCACCCCATCCGCTGGCTTCAACTCAGCCAGCTCGAGCTTTGCTTCCTCCACCCGGCCAACATCCAGCAGCGCCTGCAATCGCGCTCCGCGCAGTCGCGCATCCGTCCGCGCTACGGCGGAAGGCATCAACTCCAGCGACAACCCCAGCTCCTTCTGGTCCGCCAGGAAGGCGACTCCCTCCCGCCGCACCGCAAGGTTCGTCGTGTTGCAAGCCTGGACCAATCCCGCCAGCAACTCTGCTCGCCGATCCGGTTCCAGACGCAGCCGGAGACTCGTCAGGAGCACCGGCGTCGCATCCAGCGCTTGAGCCGACCGATGCAGCGCCTCCAATTCTCCACGGTTGAGGTCCGGTTGCTGGACCAATACGCCGATGGCCGGCCGCGCCATCGCCCCCTTGCCAGCCGCCAAGGTCCACAGCAGGCCTCGTCCCTCCCTGCGGACCCCCGGTTCCGGATGCTGCAAGGCCACGTCACCCAGGCCGAACTGCGCCTCCTCATTTGCCGGATCCTGCGCCAGCCAACGCCGCGCTGCCGTGACCGCCTGCCCCACCTCCCCGCGGCCGCGCAGGTGTCCCACCGCCAATCGCCAGATCCTCGAGGGCGGCTCCGGCCCATCGAGAAGCACGGTCAGGTGTTTCGCCACCAGGTCGACCCGCCCCATCCGCTGCGCGTACTCGACGAACTCCAGACGCTCGTCCCGGCTGAAGTCCGGCAAGTCCGCCAGGCGCTCCCAGTATCCAAGCCCATCCGGACTGCCCGTCGCGGCACAGAACCGCGCCGCCACCCGCCAGACTCCCGGCTCAAGCGGCGCCAGCGCCAGCGCCATCCGGATGTCCATCGCTGCGGTGTTGAAATCCCCCGACTTCAGCGCCGATTCGATCCCGGGCACCTTCGCCAGCCCCCGTTGGACCTTGTACGCTGTATACAGGGGCTTGCCCCAGAGATATCCCCCGATTCCCACCGCGAGGAGCAAAACCAACACTCGCAGCCAAGGAATCAGGCGATCCCTGAATCCCTCCTCCTCGTCGTCAAAATTGTAGTCCTGGGCCATGTCGGGAACTCGCGCCGGACTCCAGACTCAGCCGCGCCGCACCCGCTCCTTCTTCTCCTCCCGCTCTTCCTCCAACCGAGCCCGCTGCTGCACCAGTCGCGACTTCAATTCATCCACCTTCTCGTACTCCTCGCTCGCCTGTGCCGCCTGGATCTCGTCACCGATGCTGATCTCCAACTGGGCAATCCGGGACTTGTACAGCGATTCCAGGTCGGCGATCTCCGCCTTCTGCGCCGCCGTCAGGGATTTCGTGGGCGCCTGCTTTTGCAATCGCTCCATCGCCAACTCGTACGCCGATTTCATGGGCGCACGCTAGGGAACCCCGAGGCCGCCTGCAACCGTCGCCTCCGGTTGTCACGGGAAGGCAGTGAGCCGCAAGTTTTCAAGCGGTAGGCCGGGTGCCCTCACCCGGCGTGGAAGATCCCGGGCCCTCTTCGGTAGGCCGGGTGCCCTCACCCGGCGTGGAAGATCCCGGGCCCTCTTCGGTAGGCCGGGTGCCCTCACCCGGCGTGGGTCGTGCACCGCTGCGTAGGGGCACGCAACCTGCAGAACGGAGTCGAGCCCGGCCGCCGAAACCCCGTCGTCAGTCAGGGACCCGTACTCGTATTCGATCTCCCCAACCACCGCCCCGAGCTCCCCAGCCGCCCGCCGGATTCCATTCGCCCTCCTGCCCCATGCCTTGTTCAATCACCCCCAATGTCGCTGGTTGCCTCGATCGTTGCCCCAACTCTGGGGATCGCCGCCACGGTCGCGGTCCTCAGCGCCGAGGCCCGCCGACTCCCGGCCCAGAATCTTGTCGCTCTCGCACTGATCTCGATCGGAGCCGCCTCCGCCCTGGAAACCTGCACCACCCTCGCGCGACCGCTCGACCTCGGAACCACCCTCTCGGCGACGTCCCTGACCACCGCCTCCCTGCTGGCCTCGCGGCCCCTCGCCCGCCTTCCCGGCCCGGGCCCACGCCACCTGTTCGTCCGCACCGTGGTCGCCGCCGTCGCACTCGCCAGCTTCGCCAACTGGCCAGCTCGCGACGATGGGTTCCCGGTAGTCGCCATCCGGGCCGCTGGGATTCCGCTCGTCCTCCTCTTCCTCGCTCCTTGGTGGATCAACAAGCGGCTGGCCCAGGCCAGTACACCGGAGTGGGCAGGGCTCGCCGGCCCAACCCTCCTGCTCGGCCTGGCAACCCTCCAGATCCTCGGTGGGTCGCCGACCCTGGCCGCTATTCAGACCCTGGCCGGTGCAGCCATGACGTACTGGGCCATCCGTGGCTTGACCCTCAAGCCGTCCGGCACCCCATCGTCAGCAGCACATTCGCCCATAACGCCTGATCCCCCGTCTGGATCGTGAGCACGTGGTCCGGCGATTCCACCGCCTTGTAGAAGTCCCACTTCGGGATCGGGGTCATCCCGAGATGCAGTCCGGACTCCCGCACGATCCGTCGAAAGTCAGCCCAGACCGGCGGTTCGCCATGCTTCGCATACGAATCGTCGACGGGAATGCCCATCGTGTTGATCTCGTCGATCGGCACCGCCGTCAGCAACACCTCCAGCACCTGCGACACCGTGACAAGACCCGGTGCCAGGTTCAGGCTGATGACCTGCGCATTCGGCCCCTTCTTCGTCGCCGCCGGATAGTTGCCGTCAGCAATCAGGATGCGCGAGTGATGACCCGCACGGGCCAGGATCGCGTTGATTTCGGGATGGATGAGCGTGTGCTTGAGCATGGGATTGGGTGTGGGATCCCGGTCCAACCACCGGGTGGGTTGTCGCGACGGCACGCCGGTCTCCCGGCAGCACGGAACGAAAATAGTAGAGCCAGTAGGCCGGCACCTCCCGCATCAGCGAACCCAGCGGGAACCACCGTGAGAGATATCGGGGCCGCGCCGGCACCGTGCACACCTCCAATCCCTCGACCGCGTAGGCCAACCGGATCCTGGGCAGGTGATAGAACTCACTCACAACCAGGAGGCGCCGGGCGCCACCGCCCGCCATCCGGACCGTATTCGCCGCCGTGGCCCGGGTATTCAGTCCCTCACGATCCAACCGGATCACCTCCGCCGGAACCCCCGCCCGGATGGCCGCGTCGCGCATGGCCTCGGTCTCATGGATTGCGCCGTCCCCGGGACCACCCGACATGATCAGCCCCGCAACCAGACCCTCCCGATACAATTCCACCGCGGTGCGCACTCGGTCCGCCACAGCGTCTGACAACCGCCCATCCGCATAGACCCGAGCCCCCAGGACGACGGCGACCTCTGCCGGACGGCGGTAGTCCGAACGTCCCAGCGTCACGATCTGAAGCAACGGCCACAGGCACGCCATCGCGGCCGCGCACGCAAGCACCACAAAGATCGAAGCGCGCCGCTCACCGGGTTCGGTGCGCCAGATCCGACCCGTCATCCAGAGCAACCCCGCCCCCAGAGCCAGGGACAAGGGCACCGGGAAGCCCGTCCGCACGCTGCCGGTCGCCCAGATCCAACCCACGTTTGCCGCGTTAACCAGGGCGATTCCAGCGACCAATAGGGTCACCCCGGCTGTCGCAATACGCCGCCCCCGCCCCATCCCAGGCGCCAACGCCAGGGTCATCCAGAACAACCCAGCCACCGACAAGAGCAGCATCGCCAACCCAACTGGGAGCCATCGGATGTCCAGCCAGACCAACTCGAGGTGGGACGTGCCCCCCATTCCCGACGCCGCCACCGCCATCAGCGCCAACGCGGCAAAGAACCCCGCCAACGCCCGCGTCAGCGCATCCCGCAATTCCTGATTCCCCCCCGACTTCATCATCGCCCCCGGTTCTATCGCCTTCCACCCCGCGTCGGCCCGATCCAGTCCATCCGCCCTACCCCGAGCGTCCGAACCAGCGCCGGTAACTCGCCAGCGTCTGGGTCATCGCCGCCGGCGCGTCCGGACGCGGCCGCACCTCTGCCGAGATCCATCCGTCGTATCCGATCGACCTCAACGCCTCGACCACGGGCCCCACCTCCGTGTGCCCGAACCCGATCGCCGCACGATTCGAGTCCGCGAAGTGCACGTGCCCCACCAGCGGACCGGCGCGCCGGATGGCCGCCGCGATGTCCGGTTCCTCGATGTTCATATGAAACAGGTCGAGCAACAACCGGACGTTCTGGGTCCGCAGGGTTGGCAGGTAGGCGAGGATCTCTTCTACCGTGTTGAACAGGTTCGTCTCGTACCGGTTCAACGGCTCGAACAGCAAGGGCACACCCAGCGCATGCGCCCGAGGCCCAAGTTGATCCAGTTCAACCTTCAGCCAAGCCAGGGCTTCCTCGCGTGCCACGCCGTCCGGGACCCGTCCCTGCATCGAACCAATGATCGCCGGCACTCCGAATCCACCCGCGAAATCGATGATCGCCGCGATGAAGTCCCGGGCGCACATCCGCACATGCGGATCCGGATCGGTCAGCGAGAGCTTTCTTCGGACCCAACCCGCCCCCGTTCCCATCGCTGCCAGCTGCAATCCATGCCGCTTCAACGATTCCCTCAGGACGAAACCATCCAGATCATCCGCGTGCGTAGGGAAGATCTCCACACCGTCGAACCCAGCCGCCGCGGCCTGCTGCAGCGAATCCTCCAGCGCCCCGTGCAGCACGAACGGACCCAGCCTCGCCTCCGGCACCAGACACACCGTTACCGCACATCGCGTCATCCCCGACACGATGCAGGGAATCCCCCCACCCCTGCAACTCCCGGCTCAGTCATCCCAGATCTCCTGAAAGACATCATCGGGAATCAAGGTCGGGCCCTGTCTGGTGGTGACAACCCTCCTCCAATCATCTGGGAGCGGAGGCGAGTTGGGTGCCCCACGCCCCACACAAAGCGCGAAAGCTACTGATCCCGCAACCTCCGGCACAGGCATCGAGTCAAACACCTGCTGGAACTTCATGACCTCCGCCGATGGACAGGTCGGCATTATCCAGAAACGCGCCCTCCTGCCAGGCCTCAAACCAACAACGACATCCACCGGGTGCCGAATGGCCGGGGCCAGGATCGGAAGGCATTGGTACTGCAAGCGTGAGAGGAAATCAGAGAGCGCATCCACCCTGACACGTGAATGGAGAACATCATCCGGCTGATACAAAACCACGGAGCAAGCCGGTCCGCCCAGGTCCAGAACGGGCAAGCCCTGTCTTCGGCGCTGGATGCAATCCACCACAAACCATGCCGGAATGCCGATAACGACCAGACAGCCCAAAAAGCCGAGAAACCCAAAAGTGATCCATTCCGTCGCCTCCATGAGTGGAGTCTTCTCTACGATCTCATGCTCAGCGAACCGGTGGATGGGACGCAACTCCTGTCCTTGGGATCTGGCGGGGTACTCCAACTGCCGGGAGTCGGCTGCATCGGCCGCCATCAACGCATCGATCTCGGGGGAATCTCATCAACGCCGCGGCAATCATCATCCTGTGAATCCTGCCCATCCTGTCCAAAACAAGGACACCATCGAGTCTTACCGCGAAACCATCACAATCCTCTATCATCCAAACCCAATCCGCAGTGAGTGCAGAATCGAAGCTTGTACATTCGACCACCCCTGCCCCGACAGATGCACCTACCGCATGCCCGACATTTAGGTCCATCAGAAAACCAACCAGGACTCGGCTCAAGTCCGCGGCTACCACAATCCGGGCAGAACCGTCCCAAACCAGCATCGGGTGATCTTCGGCACGCAGGGCACTCCGGGACATCCTTTCTGGCGAAGAGACAAACAGCGAGGCAACAGATCCCATCGGCCCAGAAGTACAGGGCAAACGGCCAGGGCAACGTCATGCCGAGAAAAATGCACGTCCACGACGATACCACGACAAGGCCTGCAATCAGAGACCGACGGCGATATTTGGCGGCTAGCGGACGATATTCCCCCCTAAATCTGGCCACCTCATCAGCGGTATAGTCCGTGACGAACCGACTCGGCTTCCCGGAGGGACCGCAGATGACTGGGGCTGACGCATTCATGAACCCGCGTGTTGAGAACGACCCTCACGAGCGGACCAAACGAATGTCAATCTCCCGGTCCACAAACTTCCACTCCTCGGTCGCGCGCAAGGCACCCACCAGGTCCTCAAACGCCGCCGAATCGGCCTCGGCGTAGTCGAACAGGGTAAGGAAGTCGAATGGCTCGCTTTCCTCCAGATCACGGCAGTGATGCAGACGACGTGCGATGGATGGCAGGTATTTCAAGCCCATCGCCGTGTGATGGGAACGATCCTCGAAAATGGCGCGACGCTCGTTCTGGGTCAGAGCCCACCACTTGGCGTTCTTGCGGATGGGAATGAGGGCACCGTGGGTAGCCTCGGGCCTACCCAAGGGGACCTGTTTCTGGTCAAGCTGCACCTTCTCGTCCCGTTCGACGTAGCGAACGTTGCTCGTGACCCCTCTCAAGAGCCATTGAGCGCCCTCGGGTAAGGCGGGCAGGGGTCCGTTGATCACCTCGAGCCTCTTCGGCTCCGGAAGCGACTCGCCCGTCACGGTCTTGAATTTGATGACAGACCACGCCCCGGTGTTCCCACCGACAAACGTAAACAAACGCGGATTCATGCAGCCAGAGTCCATTTCCAGGGTGGCGTTCAAATCGGCCCACCTTTCGTGCCGATGCAGGCGGTGACAAAATTTCAGCAGTGCCCGCCTGTAGCGCCGACTCAGCACCACCAGCCATCCAAACGAAGACCGGGCCGAGGTGGTTCGCGTAGCGCTCATTAACGGCAGTCATGCGATGCGTTCCAAGGGGTCAACGATCTGGTCCTGACACACCCAGCGGATCCGCTGAGATGTTCGGCATTTTTGCCGCCTCGGAGTTGGCATGGCGCTGCCGTATATCGGTGGGTGGACGCTCACGGCGATTTCACAGCGGGCGCCTCCAACCCGAGCAGGCGCGCGATGGCGGCGGAGCGGGCAAGGGTACGGTCCCTCACCATACTCGCGAAGTTGCTGATCTGCCTCGCCTCCTCCGGCGAGACCTGTTCCAAGAGGCGCTTCAAACGCGCCTGATGCGGGGCGAAGCTCTCGGAGATCCGCGCCTGCGTGAAAACTTCGCGGTGCACGCGAAGCATCGTCTCGCGCAACCGCTCCTGCTGGGTGGGGATCGCGAACAGCGCCTTCGCTACGGCGCCCTTGAACGGTGTGTCCAACGGCCAGGGATCGCGCTGAAAAAGCTGGTCCATGCCGCACGGAATGAAGACCGCGCGACCAGTTTCGGGCGGAACGTAGATGCGGTAGTTGTTCGACCCGTAGCAATAGCCGTCCCAGTCCGCTGTGAAGGCCTGTAACGCTGTCATGGCGACGAAGTGCTCGACGTCAAGGCAGCGCTCGAACATCGCCAGACGTCTAGCCAGGTCGGGCTCTGCAATCGCCGCACGCAGCGCCTTCAAGTCCGCGTAGTCCGCGGGTTCCTTGCCTGAGTCGAGCTCGAGGTCGTCGGTAACGTCCTTCCCGATCGGCGCATCGTAAAGATTTCCTGATCTCTTTGCAAAGTGCCGCCCGAGGAAGGTCTTGTCGTAGCCCTCCTTGAGCACATACACCCCCAGTTCCCGCCCGTTGAGCTTCACGAGCGCGTGAGTCACCCGCGCCACCGGTATCCCGAGATGCCGATGGAGTTCATAGGCCAGGCACTCGTGCATTCGAGCGAGATCCTGAGCGGAGTTGTTGAGGTGAATTCGCTTCAACCCGAAAATCCGCTGCCCCTCCACGAGCTTGTCGCAGTCAATGCTCAGCGCCGGGCGGTCATCCACCGGCTTCACGCTTCCCGCGCTGCCCTTGATATGCACGGCGACCGCCCACTTCTCAGCACCCACGGTCAAGTCCGCCGGCACATTCTCCCGCGGCTTGCGGCGCAGCGAGGCGATGCCCGCCTCAGAAACCTGAAGCTCGAAGACCAAGCCGGGGCCGGCAAAGAGCGCAACGCTCGGATCGGCATCCGGGCGCGTTCCGGAGGGCTCCTGCCCCCTGCCGGAAAAGCTCGTGGCCAGCCATAGGAAGAAGATCGACAGCCCGACGGCAGCTCGCCGCGTTGATGAATTCTTGTCGGCATCGACCTCATCGCCGTCAAGCCGAGGCTCCAGGCTCGCAGAGGCCGCCGCCATGGCAGGGCGCCCACCGAAGAGCCGGCTCCAAAAACCACCCGAGGGGGGAACCTCGTCCTCGTCAGCACCTAGGAAACGGTGAACAAGAGCTGGCTGACTCAATAGCAACTTGGCGTTGTGCGGAGGCACTCGGCAGTATGATAAGCGCATTCCCATGGTGACATCGTGTTTGAGTTCCCGCGGCCGTCAGCGCCGGGAGCCAGCCGCCGCTGACGCTCGGCTTCTTCGGCCTCTCTGTCAGTGCGAAGTGGACTCCAAGGCAGCTCATGGTGCTGTGTGCGCTTTCGGCCAACGGCAAGGTCAGCGACGGGTGCCAGCCGCCGAGCACGCCCGCATCGCCACTCGGCGTGTCGGCTGGCGCCCGTTCGCTGGACCGACTGGTTGGCCTCTGAATGAACAAGATCTAGCCGCAAGAAACGCAGGAGACGCAAGAACCGAGCCGGCGCCGCATCGGTGATCGTTGTCGTCGGGTCGTGGTCGACAGCCGACGACGTGGACCTCGCACTCGGCTTACGCATGACCGGTCGCTTTCATGTGTCGTGATTCTTGGTCAGTCTGGGATGGCCAACGCCAAGGTCAGCGACGGGAGCCAGCCACCGGGAGCGTCCGCATCGCCACTCGGCGTGTCGGCTGGCGCCCGTTCGCTGGACCGTCGTGGTTAGGCTTCTGTCGTGTGAGGTCTGAAAACATAAACTCCATCAAGCAAGGAACTATCAGACGGAAAGCCGTGGCAGTAAACTCCGAGCCCCCTAGAAGCGTCCTCGAACCCCTCGTCGTGCGTATCCGCTCTGATAGAGAGCTGAGCGAGAAGCCCTCGCAACTCTCCCATTGTCTTTGCCTCGATCTCCGTGCTGGCAAGAGTGAGCTTGCTGCCACGACTGGAGACTCGGGTCCACGCCTCAATCACGCTGCATCGGCCGTCAGCATCGTAGTGAACATGAACACCGATCTCTGCTATGTCATCGGTCGCTTGGACAGAGTCTGGCGTCTTGGCAAAGGCCGTGACCGGCGAGTTGCTCTGGGCATGAATCTCAGCTCTGGTCATGCCGATCACATACGGCCCGATCGAGACTCCCGGCGTAATGCTCATTGGCGTGTGAGGCTGCCTAACGCCAAGGTCAGCGACGGGAGCCAGCCACCAGGCGCGCCCGCATCGCCACTCGGCGTGCCGGCTGGCTCCCGTTCGCTGGACCGTCATGGTTCGATTGAATCAGAGGTACTCCTGGAAGGCCCCCGCACGCAAGCAGGCCGGGGCCACCGCCCGTCGCCATCTCGGTCTCTGTAGGGATCGTGGTCATTTCTGGTTGGGCGAGCGGGCTGGAATGCTCAGGGGTGATCGGAGACCGGTGGCAATCTTGGTGGTCTTGGTCAGGGAATCGAACGACCAAGCTCAGGCACGCCGGACCTGCGACGCAAGACCTCAACCGACACGTTCACCGGCGTTGCCTGGAGCGCCTGGTTCTGCGCTCTTCCGCGTGCACCACCAATGCCAACCCTCCCGACACAGGAGCAAGAGGCAAAAAATGATCCACAAACCCAACACAGCCATAAAGAACGGTCCATCTCCGTAAAACTGCCCGTTGCCTTGTCCGCTCACCGCTCGAAAGGCGCCAGCGATTGCTCTTCCAGGAAGCCTGAGAATCAAATCACCGGCCGCGAGCGTCGGCGCCAACAGTAACAGAATGATTCCAAGTCTCCCAACGCGAGATCTGATTGTGGAGTAGAGGACGATGAAACCTGTGATCAGCACTAAACCCAAGAGTGCCACTGCATTTTCGCCGTCGTGCATAAAGCCAAGAAGCTCCATCTGACGCAGAGCAGCTGCAAAGGACATGGGCGGAGCGTTGAGGGGCATTCGCGATGGGGTTATGGCCAGCAATGAGAAACCTACAAGGAGCGCCAAAGCTGTGCGAAGACAAACCAGTCCGATGGGGCTGAAGGAACCTCGTGATGCTTTCATAGTTTCAATTCGCAGAACGTCGAAGGTCAGCGACGGGAGCCAGCCACCAGGCGCGCCCGCATCGCCACTCGGCGTGATGGCTGGCGCCCGTTCGATGCACCGTCTGGTTGGGCAGTTGTGTTCATCTGTGACCGGGCGAGAATGCTGCAAGAAGGACGACTGACCCGGCGCCCAGGAGCCAGCCCAAGAGCGCGATATGCCTTAAGCCTCTCCAGAACCAGGGAAGAACGAAGAGCAGGATGACGATGGCGATCCCAAGGGTGGCAAAGCAAATGTCGGAGAGTTTGCCGTTGAGGCCTAAAAGACCAATCCACGACAAGGCCAACACCACCTCGACACCAATGAAGAACCGTCGCAAGAGCGATTCACCTGACCTTGCTGGTGGCTTCTTCACTTTTGGTCCTTGTCTGCCCAACGGCAAGGTCAGCGACGGGAGCCAGCCGCCAGGCGCGCCCGCATCGCCACTCGGCGTGCCGGCTGGCGCCCGTTCGCTGGACCGCCATGGTTCGATTGAATCAGAGGTGCTCCTGGAAGCCACCCGCACGCAAGCAGGCCGTGGCCAATGCCCGGAGCCATGTCTGTCTCAATATGGATCGTGGTCATTTTTGGTTGGGCGAGCGTGCTGGAATGCTCAGGGGTAATCGGAGTCCGGTGGCAATCTTGGTGGTCCTGGTCAGGAAATCGAACGCAAAGGTCAGCGACGGGAGCCAGCCACCGAGCGCGCCCGCATCGCCACTCGGCGTGCTGGCTGGCGCCCGTTCGCTGGACCGCCATGGTTCGATTGAATCAGAGGTACTCATGGAAGCCCTCCCCACGCAAGCTGGCCGTGGCCATCGCCCGTCGCCATCTCCGTCTGTATATGGATCGTGGTCATCTCTGGTTGGGCGAGCGGGCTGGAATGCTCAGGGGTGATCGGAGGCCGGTGGCGATCTTGGTGGTCTTGGTCAGGGAATCGAACGCCAAGGTCAGCGACGGGAGCCAGCCACCGAGCGCGCCCGCATCGCCACTCGGCGTGCCGGCTGGCGCCCGTTCGCTGGACCGTCTAGTTCGATGAATCTCAGATGTGCTCCTGAATGACTGTCCCAAGCAAGCCCGCCGTGGCCGGTGCCCAACTCCAAGTTTCGCTCTGTCGGGATCGTTGTCATCTCTGGTTGGGGCTGCGCGCTGGGACCGGCGGCGACGTCTGTAGGCCGGTGGCGATCTGCTTGGTCGGGGTCAGGAAATCGAACGCCAAGGTCAGCGACGGGTGCCAGCCGTCGGGCGCGCCCGCATCGCCACTCGGCGTGAAGGCTGGCGCCCGTTCGCTGGACCGACTGGTTGGCCCCCCAATGAGGTAGATCTAGCCGCAAGAAACGCAGAAGACGCAAGAAACGAGCCGGTGCCGCATCGGTGATCGTTGTCGTCGGGTCGTAGTCGAGAGCCGACGACGTAGGCCTCGCACCCGACGTACCCATGACCGGTCGCTTTCATGTGTCGTGATCCTTGGTCTGTCTGGGATGGCCAACGCCAAGGTCAGCGACGGGAGCCAGCCACCGGGCGCGCCCGCATCGCCTCTCGGCGTGCCGGCTGGCTACCGTTCGCTGGACCGCCTAGTTGGGCTACAGGTGTCATTTCAGTCAACGTGTCTGTCAATGATGCGCTCGACGAGCGTCCCCCACGACTGCTCCTGCTGAACGTCGTAAACGAAACTGGTAGCGCAGGTCGAGGGCATGTCATCGATGATGATGTCCGGTTTGGCGGTGAACCCCTCAAAGAACTCGGTGAGGTCGTATCGCTGCGCAACCGTCCGGCAGTAATCAGCGCCGACAGACGACCAAAGAAACAGGTGGCAGCCCTCATCGCGCAGTCTCTGCAACGCCTCTCTCGCGCCGCCAAGTAGTCTGCCGTTGGCGTCTACCAGCGTGAGGTCGACATCAACAAAGACGTTCGCGTTCTTCATGGGTGTGTGAGGGTGCCCAACGTGCAAGGTCAGCGACGGGAGCCAGCCACCGAGCGCGCCCGCATCGCCACTCGGCGTGCCGGCTGGCTCCCGTTCGCTGGACCGCCATGGTTCGATTGAATCAGAGGTACTCCTGGAGGACCTCCGCACGCAAGCTGTCCGTGGCCATCGCCCGTCGCCATCTCCGTCTGTATATGGATCGTGGTCATCTCTGGTTGGGCGAGCGGGCTGGAATGCTTAGGGGTGATCGGAGGCCGAGGGCAATCTTGGTGGTCTTGGTCAGGAAATCGAACGTTGCTGCTCAGTGACGCGCCGACAAAAGTGCTTGGGATGCAACGAAGGCGCGATCGGCGCGTTCAATGAAGCAGCCTGGTTGGGCTTATCCATGTCAGACAGGCTGCGACAGAACATAAATACTGCGCTCCGCAAGCAGGATCCAAACAAACCAAGCAATAGCCGCGACAATTGTACCTGCTACGAACCAAGTCAAACGCCGCGGACCGCAATCTGGATTCCTTAGAATCCATACCCCAACGACAAGCACACCAGCTCCAAGTGCGGCTCCGAGCGGATAGCCGCGCCGTAGCGCGGTGGCAATCATCGCGTGGCCAACTCCAGAATTTGAATAGAAGTCGTAACGCTCGATGAACCCAGAGATCACAGCGACGGTGTACACTCCGACAATCAAGGCGACAGCCCAAACACCGAGCACCATTGGCGCGAACAGACTGCGCGAGATTGGGTTCATTTTTGGTCCAGTAGCCCAACGCCAAGGTCAGCGACGGGAGCCAGCCGCCGTGCGCGCCCGCATCGCCACTCGGCGTGCCGGCTGGCTACCGTTCGCTGGACCGACTGGTTGGCCTCCAAATGAGGCAGATCTAGCCGCAAAAAGCGCATAAGACGCAAGAACCGAGCCGCCGCAGCATCGGTGATCGTTGTCGTCGGGTCGACGTCGATAGCCCACGACGTGAACCTCGCACCCGACGTACCCATGACCGCTCGCTTTCATGTGTCTTGATTCTTGGTCTGTCTGGGATGGCCAACGTGGAAGGTCAGCGACGGGAGCCAGCCGCCGATGACGCTCGATCTGTCTCTGAGCGAATCGGCTGGCGCCCGTTCGCTGGACCGACTGGTTCGGCTCTCCTGCTGCCGGTGTCTGTACCAACCGATGTGCTCAGTGAAATCCTGCCTAGCTGCGTTTTCGTCAGTGCGACGTAGTGAATGGTCTCCTCAGTGTCGTTCGGGTGCAGAATCAATACCGGACCGACGCCGCCTGCGTATGAAGCCGACACACGCGAACAAAATGCCGCAATCTCCACAACAGGTAAGGCGCTCTTGCCGGCATCGCGGTCAGCAGTAATGAAGAGACATTGCCGGTCATCGTAAAGGACGGACCAATGCGCGTATCCATCGAAGCAAAGAAGTTCCCGGCCAGGACCCGGTGAACACGGCTCGAACCTCGCCGCGAAGAACTCTTCTATCTTCTCAAGGGGGAGGGGCATATCCTTTAGCCGAACGCCAAGGTCAGCGACGGGAGCCAGCCACCAAGCGCGCCCGCATCGCCACTCGGCGTGCCGGCTGGCGCCCGTTCGCTGGACCGCCTGGTTGGCCTCCGAATATACAAGATCTAGCCGCAAGAAACGCAGGAGACGCAAGAACCGAGCCGGCGCCGCATTGCTGATGGTTGTCATCGGGTCGTGGTCGATGGCCGACGACGTAGACCTCCCACCCGACGCACTCATGACCGCTCGCTTTCATCTGTCGTGATTC
Source organism: Limisphaerales bacterium (assembly GCA_965284395.1). Taxonomy (GTDB): domain Bacteria; phylum Verrucomicrobiota; class Verrucomicrobiia; order Limisphaerales; family UBA9464; genus UBA6176. The sequence continues at coordinate 5,805,810 of OZ260084.1, forward strand.
TTGGTTTGTCTGGGATGGCCAACGTCGCTGCTCAGTGACGCGCCGCCAACCGTGCCCAGAATGGAACCGAGGCGCAATCGTCGCGTTCACTGCAGCAGCCGGGTTCGGCGACGTTGGGTTAGAGTATGGCATCGCGAACCTCTGGTGACACGAAGACCTTGCTGCCAATCGGAACCTCTTCGGCTGTTCTGTCCGTGAGCCAAACAGTGATCCGCCAGCGCTCCTCTATGGAGACGTTTGGATCGGGGATGTTCAGGTGCGACATGCTGATATGCGCGGTGGCCTCTAGTTCACGTTTGTCGGGGCGGACAACAATCACAGGGTCAGTCCGCTCAGTCCAACATTGTCTGTTCCAGTGTTTCGGGATTGGAAACGCGGGATGGAGAACAAGCATTTGGGTTCCCGGTCGCGTGATCCAGATGGTGTCTTCAACCGTGAGTAACAGGACACGCGTCATAAGTCGCCGAACGCCAAGGTCAGCGACGGGAGCCAGCCACCAGGCGCGCCCGCATCGCCACTCGGCGTGCCGGCTGGCTCCCGTTCGCTGGACCGTCATGGTTCGATTGAATCAGAGGTACTCCTGGAAGGCCCCCGCACGCAAGCAGGCCGGGGCCACCGCCCGTCGCCATCTCGGTCTCTGTAGGGATCGTGGTCATTTCTGGTTGGGCGAGCGGGCTGGAATGCTCAGGGGTGATCGGAGACCGGTGGCAATCTTGGTGGTCTTGGTCAGGGAATCGAACGCCAAGGTGAGCGATGGCTGGCCCTCCAGCAACGCCCAAACTCGCAGGCAGCGTGCCGGGCCAGCCATTCGCTCCACCGTCTGGTTGGCCGTCGGTACCTCATGCCACTCTGAACTCCTGTGTGGCACCCTCGGGCCATATCACGGTGAGCTTGTCCCCCATGGCATCACGAAACGCCGCACTCACCCCCTCCAACTGCCTCATACTCCGAAGCACTGGTTGAGCTTTTCGGAAGGTCGCTGCTGGGTCGGTCGTGAGTATGAAGATGTTGGCCTCGCCAATCCCGACATCGTGTCCGTCAACGGCGGCGGAGTCACCAAGCGCCTCGATAAGACGATCCTCAACCGCAATCATCTGGTCGTAATCGGCGAGTGAATCGCCTCGGAACTGCAGCACGAGTTGATAGCGCATGACGCGTTCCTGTGATTTATGGCCAACGCCAAGGTCAGCGACGGGAGCCAGCCGCCAAGCGCGCCCGCATCGCCACTCGGCGTGTCGGCTGGCGCCCGTTCGCTGGACCGTCTAGTTCGATGAATCTCAGATGTGCTCCTGAATGACTGTCCCAGGCAAGCCCGCCGTGGCCGGTGCCCATCTCCAAGTCTCGCTCTGTTGGGATCATCGTCATGTCTGGTCGGGGCTGCGCGCTGGGAACGTCGGCGGCGTCTGGAGTCCGGTGGCGATCTGCTGGGTCTTGGTCAGGGAATCGAACGCCAAGGTCAGCGACGGGAGCCAGCCACCGGGCGCGCCCGCATCGCCACTCGGCGTGCCGGCTGGCTACCGTTCGCTGGACCCCCATGGTTAGCACTCATAATCCTCTCATCACATCCTTGGACCGACCACACGGGCAACGAACCGTCCATGCTGTCCCGTGGTCCGTCACGCTCAACAACTCGCTGCAGTGCATGCATCGCGCTGTGACAGGCAACCTGGCGGTGTGCTGCATCCAAGCTGTCATCGTAGCCTTCCCTTCAGGCGGACACTTCGTTCCACGATTTGCCACGAGGCGCTCCCACTCAGCTTCGATCTCTTCGTACGTGGTGAGCATAAGTGCTAACGCCAAGGTCAGCGACGGGAGCCAGCCACCGGGCGCGCCCGCATCGCCACTCGGCGTGCCGGCTGGCGCCCGTTCGCTGGACCGCCATGGTTCGATTGAATCTGAGGTACTCCTGGAAGCCCTCCACACGCAAGCAGGGCGTGGCCATCGCACGGCGTCATCTCCGTCTGTATATGGATCGTGGTCATCTCTGGTTGGCCGAGCGGGCTGGAATGCTCAGGGGTGATCGGAGGCCGGTGACGATCTTCTTGGTCGTGGTCAGGAAATCGAACGCAAAGGTCAGCGACGGGAGCCAGCCACCGAGCGCGCCCGCATCGCCACTCGGCGTGCCGGCTGGCGCCCGTTCGCTGGACCGCCATGGTTCGATTGAATCAGAGGTACTCATGGAAGCCCTCCCCACGCAAGCTGGCCGTGGCCATCGCCCGTCGCCATCTCCGTCTGTATATGGATCGTGGTCATCTCTGGTTGGGCGAGCGGGCTGGAATGCTCAGGGATGATCGGAGGCCGGTGGCGATCTTGGTGGTCTTGGTCAGGGAATCGAACGCCAAGGTCAGCGACGGGAGCCAGCCGCCAAGCGCGTCCGCATCGCCACTCGGCGTGATGGCTGGCGCCCGTTCGCTGGACCGTCATGGTTAGGCTCTTTTCGGGATCGCATCGTGGCAGAGATAGGTATCAAGCATCACTCGGAGTCCGCGATCTTTCAGCAGTGAGATCGCCTCCGGGGAAAAGTAGAACTCTGAATTGTATGCCTGAGCGTAGAGGATAACGCGAAGCGTAACCCGGAAGTGCTGACCCAGCTTTCGGAATGCACTGCCACGAGCTGGAATGCTCCTCAGCCAACGCACAAACTCCTCTTCCCCGTAACTAGGATCTAGCCGAATCTCGCCCGAGCTCAGTGTCCAAGCCCCTGTGGAATAGATCGTCTTGTGCTTCGGATGTTCGTCGCCCTTCCGGTAGGAGCGCGTGGGCTCAATGCGCAAGAGCTTTGTGACAGCGGCAGGATCCAGCTGATCGCCTTGCACATCGAGTTCGAAGAACGCGCGCACGAAGGCGTAGCCGAAGCTTGCAGTCAGATCGACGCGGTGGCGCTGGAAGGAAGTGCTCATTGCCTAACGATCAAGCTCAGCGACGGCCTTGGGGGCGGCGGTGGAGCGCACGGTGCGCTCTCGAATTCCCGCGACGCTCGAACGGACGGCGGAGAGGCCGTTCGCTGCAGCGCTCTGGTTGAACGAAGCCGCTGCGCGGGGGGCTTCGCAGCGGTGACGACAGGCGTCGTCCAGGAGCACACGCTCCGGGTGCATGCAAAATCCTTCATCACCACGGCAAAAGTTCATCGACTACCTCGTCCTTCGTCAACTGGCTCCTCGGACCGTCCAATCCTACACGGATTGGATCGTCCAGTTGTCCCGGTTCCACAAACGCCCACCTGCCGACCTCGGCAACCCCGAGATCTCCTCGTGGCTACTCCAGCTCATCGACCAACGCAAGCTCTCGGCCTCCTCCATCAATCTTGCCATCAATGCGCTCCGCTCCTTTTACGGCGGCCATCTCGGCCGTGAGATCGAACCCCTCCTTGCCGGCATCAAACGCCCCGCTCGCCACACCCAGCCTCCCCGCGTCTTCAGTCCCGATGAGGTCGAGCGCCTTCTCACCGTCGGCACCGACGGCGATCCTCTCGCCCGCGCCTTCCTCATGACCGTCTATGGCTGCGGCCTCCGCCTCTCCGAGGCCACTCATGTTCGCATTGCCGACATCGACTCCAGCCGCTTCCAACTCCGCGTATCCAATCCCAAGGGCGGTCGCGAGCGCCTCGTTCCCCTCAGCGACAACCTCCTCCGGGAGTTGCGCGCCTGGTACCGCGTCCATCGCCCTACCCAATGGCTCTTCTCCCAGGGGTCCGATCAGGACCCCATCTGCAAGGGGACGGCCCAGAACATCTACTACCGCGCACGGCGGCGCGCCCAACTCCCGGCCAAGTGTGGCATCCATGGGTTGCGCCATAGCTTCGCCACGCACCTCATCGAGAACGGCGTCGAGATCACCCTCGTCCAGAAGTTCCTCGGCCACGCCTACCTCTCCACCACCGCCAACTATCTCCACGTCCGTCAGGAGCGCATGGGGCAGGTCAAGAGCCCTCTCGGGCTGATCCGCACCGATCTCCATCCCAGACGCTGATGGAGGCTCCCCGTTGCGGGGCTCCGGCCGCCGACCGTCCCTCCGTGGGATCCGTCCTCCGACGCTTCCTCCCGGAGTTCACCGGTCGTTATCCCCAGGCCCCGCACACCCTCCACGTCCTGAATCGCCTCAGTCACTGCCACACCGGCCGCGTCGGCTGGTCGATGTGGCAGTGTACCCTCTGCCGTTCCTCGCATTGGCGGCCACTCGGATGCGGGGATCGCCATTGCCCGGATTGCCAGGGCCAACGCCGTGAGCAATGGCTCGAAGCCCAGCGCCAATCGCTCCTTCCGGTCCGCTACTTCCACTGGGTCTTCACGCTTCCCTCCGACCTGCGTCCACTCGTCCTCCAGAACCAGGCCTCGCTCTACCGGCTCCTCTTCGACGCCGCTTCCGCCACGTTGCTCCAGTTCGGACGCGAACGCCTCGGCGCCGAACTGGGCGTCACCGCCCTGCTGCACACCTGGGGACAGAACCTCATGGACCATCCTCATGTCCACTGCCTGGTCACCGGCGGTGGACTGCACACCGCCCCGGACGGATCCCTCCGCTGGTTTGGTCCGCCCCAGTCGCGCTACCTCTTCCCGGTGAAGGCGGTCGCCGCGATGTTCGCCGGCAAGTTCATCGACGGACTCCAACAACTCCGCCACCAAGGCAAACTGCACTTCGAAGGTGCCCTCGCAGGCTGGAAGGAAGATCCCGCCTGGCGGGCCATGATCGACACCCTTCGATCCCGCAAGTGGATCGTCTTCGGAAAGGGATCCGTCACCGGCCCGGAATCCGTGTTGGAGTATCTCGGCCGCTACACCCATCGCGTCGCCATCGCCAACAGCCGGATCACCGCGATGACCGATCGGACGGTCACCTTTCGGTACAAGGACTACCGCGACGGATCCACGCTGAAGACCATGACCCTGTCGGGCGTGGAGTTCCTCCATCGCCTCTCCCTGCATGTCCTGCCCGAAGGCTTCACCAAGATCCGTCACTACGGCCTGCTCGGGAACAATCGCCGCAAGCGGATGCTGCCGCTGGCGCGCGAGGCGTTGAAGGGCTCGCGCTGGCACGTGGCCATCGCGCCGGCGGAGGCCGCCCCAGTCCGTCCCGTCGAAGAGGACCTGGCCTGTCCACGGTGCGGAGCCGCGGAACTCCAGTGCATCGGCCGCCTCGATGCGCAGGGCAGATTCACTCCACTGGCCGAGGGCGCTCGCCGCGCCCGGATCCAACTCGGAGAACCGCCGGCCATCGGCGACACCTCATGAGCCGATGCCGCACCCAGCCCACAGCCTGCCACGGAGGACGGTGCCGTCCGCATCGCATGCGAACGACGCCCGGGCAAGGTCCACGCCCTCATCGGAGGAAAACCCCGACGGAGCCCCAGCTCCAAGGCCACGACCACACACCATCCACCTCGTCCGTCCAGTTGCGAACCTCCTTACCGCACCAGACAACAGGCCAGAATGCCCTGGCCTCCGTACGCCGCACCCTCCGACCAGTCAGGCGGAGGTAGTTTTCCTATAGCCAGAGGACTCCCCCGCGGCTTCGTCCAACCGCGAAATAAATCGGGCGTGGCCACTCAATCGTGATCCACGCCCATCTCCGCCCGATCTATTCCGCTGCTGTGTTAGGCCACGGTCTTGCCATCTGTCTCACTCCAATCTCGTAAAACCTCGTCGGTGATGCTGCGGTGGTCAGACCACGCAATCGAAGTCTCAACTATCTGCTTGGCCTCGGCAATCTCGCAGCGGCGAAACGTCCTCACCGCAACAATGCAGTCGAAAATCGAAGCCCCGACTCTCCGCAACTCTGACAACGCCTCGTCGAGCGTCCGGCCATCGGCAAGCAACCGCCGCAGGTCTTTGGAGTAGTCAAGGGCTGGTCTCATGGCTGCGCGCTCGAAGTGGCCTAACGCCAAGGTCAGCGACGGGAGCCAGCCACCAAGCGCGCCCGCATCGCCCCTGGGCGTGCCGGCTGGCGCCCGTTCGCTGGACCTGATGGTTCGACTGTCTTTTGGGGTAACCGAAGAAGGGTCCGATGCTCAAGGCTGCCGATGGAACCTGTCATAAGTCTGGTTTCGACAGGATGGCAGGATGGACAGGATGGTTTTGGGAATCGCGGTGGTCCGTAGCCATCCTGTCATCCTGTAATCCTGTCTCCATTGAGTAGTGACCTTCCTGTCGTGGATCTCGGCTTCTGGGTTGTCGAACGCCAAGGTCAGCGACGGGCTCCAGCCACCGAGCGCGCCCGCATCGCCACTCGGCGTGCTGGCTGGCGCCCGTTCGCTGGACCGACTGGTTCGGGTTTCTGAATCCTGGGCCACTGGCGGTGCAGCGGAACGCTACCGCCCCGTCGCTTCGCATCTGGGGATGGCGAGGGCCCTGAACTGGTCATAGCGAGAACCCTAATGGTGGGAGGCTCATCGGCAACCTCCAAGATGGACGCACCGGGTACTGCATCTTCCCTCGTCCCATCCGTGATATCCGTGCCATCCGTGGTTGGAGGGCCTGAATAGCGCACCTTTGGCCTTTGATCCTTGGATGCGCAGGGTGTTCAGTCTCGTTCCCGAACGTAAAGGTCAGCGACGGGAGCCAGCCACCGAGCGCGCCCGCATCGCCACTCGGCGTGCCGGCTGGCTCCCGTTCGCTGGACCGTCATGGTTCGATTGAATCAGAGGTACTCCTGGAGGACCTCCGCACGCAAGCAGGCCGTGGCCGTCGCCCGTCGCCATCTCGGTCTCTGTAGGGATCGTGATCATTTCTGGTTGGGCGAGCGGGCTGGAATGCTCGGGGGTGATAGGAGGCCGGTGGCAATCTTGGTGGTCCGGGTCAGGGAATCGAACGTCGAAGGTCAGCGACGGGAGCCAGCCACCTGCGGCGTCCGCATCGCCACTCGGCGTGCCGGCTGGCGCCCGTTCGCTGGACCTGATAGTTCGATTAAAGTCAGTGGTACTCCCGCCAGACTCTCCCCCGCAAGCGGGGCGTGGCCAGTACCCGACGGAATCGCCGTCTCTCTCTGGATCGTGGTCATGTCGGGTTGGGAAGGCGGGTCGGAAGGGTCAGCGGTAGGCGGAGGCCGGTTGCAATCCTGGTGATCGTGGTCAGGGAATCGAACGCCAAGGTCAGCGACGGGAGCCAGCCGCCGGGCGCGCCCGCATCGCCACTCGGCGTGCCGGCTGGCGCCCGTTCGCTGGACCGACTGGTTGGCCTCTCAATGCGGTGGATTTAGCCGCAAGAAACGCAGAAGACGCAAGAACCGAGCCGGCTCCGCATCGGTGATCGTTGTCGTCGGGTCGTGGTCGAGAGCCGACGACGTAAACCTCGCACCCGACGTACCCATGACCGGTCGCTGTCATGTGTCGTGATTCTTGGTCTCCCTGGGAGGGCCAACGCCAAGGTGAGCGATGGCTGGCCCTCCAGCAACGCCCAAACTCGCAGGCAGCGTGCCGGGCCAGCCATTCGCTCCACCGTCTGGTTGGCCGTCGGTACCTCATGCCACTCTGAACTCCTGTGTGGCACCCTCGGGCCATATCACGGTGAGCTTGTCCCCCATGGCATCACGAAACGCCGCCCTCACCCCCTCCAACTGCCTCATACTCCGAAGCACTGGTTGAGCTTCTCGGAAGGTCGCTGCTGGGTCGGTCGTGAATATGAAGATGTTGGCCTCGCCAATCCCGACATCGTGTCCGTCAACGGCGGCGGAGTCACCAAGCGCCTCGATAAGACGATCCTCAACCGCAATCATCTGGTCGTAATCGGCGAGTGAATCGCCTCGGAACTGCAGCACGAGTTGATAGCGCATGACGCGTTCCTGTGATTTATGGCCAACGCCAAGGTCAGCGACGGGAGCCAGCCACCGAGCGCGCCCGCATCGCCACTCGGCGTGCCGGCTGGCGCCCGTTCGCTGGACCGTCTAGTTCGATGAATCTCAGATGTGCTCCTGAATGACTGTCCCAAGCAAGCCCGCCGTGGCCGGTGCCCAACTCCAAGTTTCGCTCTGTCGGGATCGTTGTCATCTCTGGTTGGGGCTGCGCGCTGGGACCGGCGGCGACGTCTGTAGGCCGGTGGCGATCTGCTTGGTCGGGGTCAGGAAATCGAACGCAAAGGTCAGCGACGGGAGCCAGCCACCGGCGAGGTCCGCATCGCCACTCGGCGTGCTGGCTGGCGCCCGTTCGCTGGACCGCCATGGTTCGATTGAATCAGAGGTACTCATGGAAGCCCTCCCCACGCAAGCAGGCCGTGGCCATTGCCCGTCGCCTTCTCCGTCTCTCTCTGGATCATGGTCATTTCTGGTAGGTCGAGCGTGCGGGAGTCCTCAGGGGCGATCGGAGGCCGAGGGCCATCTTGGTGGTCTTGGTCAGGGAATCGAACGTTGTTTAGACTGCCCAATAGCAGCGTAGTTCCTTCGGTTTGTCAAAATGGATTTCACTTCGTTGGATAGACTGCGAACTCCTAGTGACTCTGAAACTGCAAGGCGAGTCCTCAGAGAGCCTGACCCGGGAGGCCCCGCTTGCCACGACACGAGTGCCGACCCGGCTCGAACGCAAGACTCCCTGCGTTGCCACCTGCGCCATCTGCGCCATCTGCGGATAGATGAACTGGCGGTTTCGGTGTTCATCGCGATTCCATCACCACGTTGGTATAGATGCGCATCTCGCCGGTGCGGATGAGACCGGTGGAGCCTGGGACGCGTTCCTTGAGGGCGAGGTGGGGTTCGAAGGTGATGGGACAGCCTTCGCCGAGTGCCTCGGTGAACTCGGCTCGGACGGTGGCGTCGTTGTGGCGATTGAATTCCTCGGCCATCCAGATGGCCCCGGGCTTCCAGGTGGCACGGATGGCGGCCAGCACCTGCGGAATGGTAGGAATGCCAGCGACGAGGGATAGATCGACCTCTTCCATGTCCGGCCAGGAGGGGAACATGGCGTCGGCGATGACGATCCGGTTGGTGTGGCGGACCCGCGCGAGGAGGGAAAGCAGGTGCGGGTTGAGGATGCGTGTTTCGATCATTTATTTGAACTCCTTCCCCTCCAGGCCGAGGAGGTAGTGAAAGACCAGGTCCGGGAGGTCGAGGCTATAGCCGCCTTCGAGGATGCTGAACACGGGAACGCCGCATTCGCGGAGCTGGGTTCCGATCCAGTGGAAGTCCTCCCGTTCCAGGGTGCCATTGGCGAGCGGATCGCGGGCATAGGCATCGAATCCGGCTGACACACCGATCACCTGAGGCTTCGAGGCGAGGACCCGGTCGAGCGCGCGGCGGAGCGTGGCGCGCCAGGCATCGCGTGGAGTCTTCGGTGCAACCGGGAAGTTGAAGCAATTGCCGCCCACGTCTTCCCCGCCGGTGCCGGGGTAGCACGGGAACTGATGGACCGAGGCGAACACGATACCGGGTTGGCCGGAAACGATATCCTCGGTGCCGTTGCCGTGGTGGACATCGAAGTCGAAGAGGCCGACCCGATCGAGTCCGTTGGCCCGGGCGTGAAGGGCGGCGATGGCGAGCGAGCCGAGGTAGCAGAATCCCATGACCGAGTTCCGCGTGGCATGGTGTCCGGGGGGCCGCAGGAGACTGAAGGCCCCCTCCCCTGAGCGGGCCAGCTCCAAGGCTCGGATGGCGCCGGCGACGCCGCGTCGGGCGTGGTCAGCGATGCCCGGGTGGTAGGCGGTGTCGCCATCGAAGTCCTCGGGCACCTGCAACCGCGCGAGGTAGGCCTGGGGATGGGCGCGGAGCAGGACGTCATCGCCGACGGTTCCGGGCTCGGCCCATTTCAGTTCGAGGACCTTCTGCAGCTTGAGGAGATCGGTTGTCCGCCCGACCCGGGTGGGGCGTTCCGGATGGCCCGGGGTGCGGTAGCCCAGGCAGCGCTCGTCCGTGATGATGGTCATGGGCGATGGTCGAGGGGATCAGCGGGTCATCGGCCAGCCTGCGGCCACGAGGCCCTTGTAGCCGCCGATCAGGGAGGTGACATTGCGATAGCCCATCTTCTGGGCGGCATCGCAGGTAAGCGCGCTTCGGAATCCGCCGCCGCAGTACATGACGACCTCGGCGTCCGGATCGGGAAAGCGGGTTTCAAGATCCCGTTCGAGGATCCCCTTGCCCAGATGCGATGCCTGGACGGCGTGTCCGGCGGCCCACTCGCTCTCCTCGCGGACATCGATCAGGATCAACCCTGGATTCGCCGCCAACCGTTCCTTCAATTGATCAATGGTGATCTCGCGGACACGGCTCTTGGCGTCATCGACCAGCTTCAGGAATCCGGGTGAGTGTTGCATGGGGCGAGGATAGCGGGGGGAGTCGCCCGTCTCCAGTAGCCAGTTGCCAGTTCTGTGCGAGTACGAGTACGAGTACCCCCCATCGCGCATCAATGACGCGGCAACACTCAGTTCCCGTCCGCGGCCCCGCGTACTCGTACTCGTACTCAGCCCGAAGGGCGGTACTCGTACTCGACCTGGGTGACCATTTGCGGAGGATTCCGTCGTTCCTTCCATCGGCTCGGGCAGGAGTAGGAGTACCAGTACCCCTAGCGTGCATCAACGGCGGGGGAACCTTCAGCCTAGAAACGGCAGTTCATTTAACCGCAGATGTCGCCGATGGCGCAGATAGGAGCACAAAAATGACACGAGCGGGCACCTCCGGGAACCTCACCTTGCAGGCGCACGGAGCGTCCTATCCAAGCTCCTGATTATCTGCGTCATCTGCGCTATCTGCGGTTTCAAAAGCCTTTTCCAGGTTCAGTCCCGGTCCGCGGCCCCTCCTAGTCGTCGGACTCTTCGGCGTACGTTTGGGGTACGCCGGAGGCGTTGAAGCCGATAGCCCGGGAACCTGCGCAATGGATCCCAAACCCAGGAGGGGTTGCAGAGGGTGGGGTCTTCGCACCGCCTTCGGGGTGCGGCAAATCACAACAATCCGACCCCGGGTAGGCGCTGTCGCGCCAACCCGGGGCTACCCGCTTCAACGCCTCCGGCGTAGCGGAATCCGGAACGGGCCGCCGAATGTGGGCAGCGGGGGCTGATCGCCGGGTTTCAATCCGTTCTGTGGGCGTCGTCTTCCCACGCAGCGGTTCACGATCCACGCCGGGTGAGGGCACCCGGCCTACAAGCTTCAAACAACCATCCCCGTCTGGCTCCACGGAGTCTCGCCCCACCCCTTGCTACGGAGTCTGGCGACACGCCCCAAGGTCCGCCTCGTTACCTCGGCGGCTATTGGCGCCCTTGAAACTTGAATCTTCCCAACTTGCCCCCCGCCCTACCTGCCCGCCTTCTTGAGATCCTTGAGGGTCTGGGCTTCAGGGCGCGCGACATAGAAGGGGTCGAGCGGGTAGCAGCCGCTGGGGAGTCCGTTGCGGGGGGCGGTGGTGCACTCACTGAAGGTCCGGCAGATCCCTCGGGTCTGGAGGGGACGCCCGGCGGTGGCATCCGATAGGATTCCGGGATAGCTCAGCACCATGCGGCCGAGGCCGACGACGTCGGTCCAGCCTTCGCGTACGACGGCTTGAGCGACATGCGGCAGGTAGTCCTGGAGGTAGGTATAACCGGATCCCACGATCACCAGATCGCGCGGGGCCTGCGCCCGGACGGCGCGGACCGCCTGGACCTGACGCACCACGTCGATGAGAGGATCGTGGGCGGGTTGGTAGCCGTCGCTGGGTGGGTAGGCCGCGGGGCGCAGGAGGTGTGGATTGTAGTAGGGCGAACCGGCGCTGAGATTGAGCAAACGGATGCCGAGGGAGGCACACAGGGCGGCGAACTGGTGCGTCTCCGTGAGGTCGGGCTCGACCGGATTCTCCGGGTTCATGCCGAACCCGTAACGGTACGGAAGGCAGGCCGCGAAGTCCTCGGGAACACCGGGTCCCAACTTGCCGGGCTGGGCGCGGGTTGGATCGGGACGGAATGGCACCATGTCGAACGCGCTCAACCGGACGCCGATCTCGACGGGGTTCTTGTCCGCCCGGATTCCATCGACGATCTCCCGGAGGATGCGCGTGCGGTTCTCGAAGGAGCCACCAAACGGACCGGGTCGGGTGTGGGCGCCGAGGAACTCGTGCAGCAGGTAACCGTGACAGTGCTTGAGGTCCACGAACTCAGCCCCGGCCTCATAGGCAATCCGAGCGGCGCGGACGTAGTCCTGGATCAACTCCACGACATCCGCATCCGAGAGCACTGGCCCGTCAGAATCGATCTGGAACTTGCGATCGAGGATCGGATGCCGGTAGGCGATGCGGGGTTCGAGGCGCTTCTTGTCGTTGGGGCGGCAGAATCGGCCTGAATGGGTGAGTTGAAAGCCGACGACCAGATCGTCCGTGTGGCCGTGGTGCTGGCGGTGACTTTCAACCAAGTCCCGCTTGAGGGCTGCAATCGGATCCAGATTCTCGCGCGACAGGATCAGCTGATTCGGATTGGCCCGACCATCGGGACGGACCGCCATGGCTTCCCCGCCCCAGATCAATTTCGCCCCGCTCTCGCCGAAGCGACGCCACCGTCGGCGCACTTCCTCGGTTGGCTTGCCGTCGGTCGTGGCGTCCCATCCTTCCATCGGGTGGATCGCCCAGCGGTTGCCGATCGTGCGACCGGCGACCAGGACCGGGATGGGTTGCCGGAGGGGTGAGTCGGGACCGGCAACGAGAGAATCGTCACAGGGAAGCGCCAGCCCCAGTCCGGAGAGGTGCCGGCGGAAATCCGCCGGAGATTTCAGCGAAGGAACCCGGGTGAGGACGAACGGGGCGGAACTCATGGTCGTGGCAGAGAAACTAGCGAGACGGGTAGGACCAAGTCACGCCCAGCCGTTCCCATGCGGTGGAGGGGTGAGCAGCGTGACACTGGCCCCGTTGACGGGTGGGGCGAGTGTCCCACCTGAAGCGGCCCATGAATCGCCGCGTGGGGGCACGCAGCCTACAGCCCACAATTCTGTAGGCCCGGGTGCCCTCACCCGGCGCGGCCCATGAATCGCCGCGTGGAGGCACTCGGCCTACAACCCACAATTCTGTAGGCCCGGGTGCCCTCACCCGGCGCGGCTCGACGGAGTTTCGCCCGGCCCAGCGCACGGCACTTACTTGATCTCAAGGCGGACCTGATACTTCTCGAGGGTGAAGCCCTCGGCCTGGGCGAGGCGGGCGAGTGCCTTGTTGTAGTCCGACTTCGCCCGGATCACCTCGGACTGGGCCGAGGTGTAGTCGCGTTGGCGTTGGAGGACCACGAAGCTGGTGGACTTGCCGTTCTCGAGCTTCTTCTCCTCGGCCTGGAGGGCGGCCTCGGAATACTCCATGGAAGCCTCGGTGGCCTGGACGCGTTGGAGGGCAGCATCGGCGGAGCGGATGGCATTCTCGATTTCCACCATCGCGCTCTGCTCGAGTTGCTTGTACCGGAGCAGCAACTGCTCGTTCCGGAGCTTGGCAGCCTGGTGTTCGTTCCGGGCGCGCTTGTTCGTGAACGGCATGCTCAGGCGCAGCCCGGCGCTGTAATTCGGGTTGCGGCGTTCCTCGAGGTCGTTGAGCGAGGGACCAAAATTGGAGTCGGCACCACCGAGACCGAAGGACCCGGTCATGTCCAACTGGGGGAACAGTTGGTTGCGGGTGAAGCGGAGCGTCAGTTTCTGCTTCTCGAGTTCGAGCTTGTTGCGCTGGATGTCGGGACGGAGGGAGAGGCCCTTGTGCCAGCTGTCGATCCGATTGAACGCCTCGGGAACTGCGGTCAGCCGCGCAGTCGGCTCATAATCCACCTCCTGGAGACCAGCGAAGTCATCGGTGATCAGCCGCTTCAACGCATTCTGGGCGAGGGCGAGATCCCGCTGGGACGAGATGACGTCCGACTTGCTCCGGGCAACCTGGGCGGCGGCTTCCTTCTCGTCCAAGGGTGCCATGGCACCGACCTCGACGCGCTTCTTGTTCTCCTGGAGGGAACGTTCGGCGAGCTCGAGGGCCTTCTGCTGGACGCGCAGGTTCTCGCGGGCGGCGATCAGATCGTGGTAGGCCAGCGTGACGTCGGTCGAGGTCCGGATCACCTGATCCCGGACATCGTACTCGCCCTGCTTCAGGTTCCGCTTCTCGAGCTGGATGGACAGGCGGGGCTGATCGATCCAGAAATTCCGGAGCAAGGGCTGAGTGACGTTCATCGACACGGACGGCGTGTAGAAGAAGCCCTGGTCCAGGCCGCCCTGCTCGCCGCTCTGGCGGTTCATCGCCCCGCTCAGGGTGTAGGACATGCCGGTGGGAATCGTGCCGTTCACCGACGTGTCGTAACGCTCGTTCCAGGACTCGTTGGCGGGCGGATTGAATCCACCGACGATCCGCTGGGCCTCGGACTGGGCGAAGGACTGGCGGGCACCGGCCGAGATCGTCGGCTCGTAGGTCCAGTAAGCCGAGCTCAGGGTGAGCCGGGTCAGCATCGGCGTGTATTGGGCGATGCGGACGTCGAGGTTCTTCTGGAGCGCGAGCTGGAGGCAATCATCCAGCGATACCTGCCGGACTTCTGCAGCTGCCAGCACCGCCGGAATACCGGCGGCGGCAATGGTTGCAACCAACGGACGGACAATACTCATGGATGGACGAGCGTGGGCCGTGATCATGATCGAGTCAACGCGCAGGACCACGACCTTGTGGATCCCGGCGGCGCTGTTGACCCGTCAGACGCAACCCGGGTTTCAAGCGATTCAAGCGGCAGCCGCCGGATAGCGCTTTTCCCCGGTGAGGACCTCGCACAGGTCCACCGCCGAACTGAAGGCATCCTCGTGGAAGCCGTAGCGGAAATAGCTTCCGCAGAAAAACACCGCCTGCCCCGGATCCCGCCGGTTCAACCCCGGCAGGCTTGCCTGGGCGCGGATCGCGCCCAGCGAGAACAGCGGGTGCTCATACTCGATCCGGCGTATGACCCTGGCTGGGTCAACATCTGCCCCGCCATTGATCGAGACAAAATAATCCGCCCGATCGCTGACACCCTGCAGCCGGTTCATCCAATACACCGTGCTGGGGCGGACGCGACCATCGGGGTCCACGGCGATCCGGTAGTTCCAGGAGGCCCAAGCGAGGCGGGTTCTGGGCATCTCGACGCGGTCGGTATGGATGACGGCGGTGTTGGGCTGGTAACGGAACTCACCCAGAAGCCGGCGTTCCTCGGGCTGCGCATCCTTGAGGAGCGCGAGGGATTGGTCCGCATGGGCAGCAAGGATCACGCGATCAAACCGTGCATGCCACCCCGACCGGGTCTCGACCTCGGCACCGCCGCCTGCCAAACGGCGGACGCCAACGACGGGATCGGACAGTCGGACGCGATCCTTGAGTGGGGCCATCAGGCGGCGTGCGTACTCGCGGGAACCTCCATCCACGGTCCACCACGGGTGCTGGGTATGGAGCCCGAGGAACCCGTGATTGTGGAAGAACCGCAGCAGGGTCGTTGCCGGAAACTCCAGCATCCCGTCCGGAGGCGTGCTCCAGACGGCACTGCTCATCGGGACGAGGAAGAGGTCGAGGAAATCCTGGCCGTAGCCGCGAAGCTCCACGTATTCGCCGATCGTGACGCCTGACCAGCGAGGATCGGACAGGGCGTCGATGGCCTCCCGGTTGAAGCGACTGATCTGTAGCAGCATTCGGTAATGCCGCGGTCGAAAGAGGTTCCTGCGCTGGGCGAAAAGGTGGTTGAGGCTGGAACCGGAATACTCCAGGCCGCTGGGAAGGTGCTGGACCGAGAAGGACATGTCCGTGGGTTTCACGGGCACCTTCAACTCCTCGAACAGGCGGACCAATCGGGGGTAGGTCACCTTGTTGAACACCATGAACCCGGTGTCGAACGACACCGAGCGGCCGTCCTCCGGGACGTCGATGGTGTTGGTGTGGCCGCCGATGTAGTCGTTTTGCTCGAAGAGCGTCAGATCATGACGCTCCTGAAGCAGGTGGGCGCAGCCCATTCCGGCCACGCCCGTCCCGACGATGGCCAACGTCGGCCGAGCCATGCTCAAGGCTTCACCGGGAGGGACCGCACGGCGGCGGCTTCCTCGGTTTCGGCAACATCCTTGGCGGCGCTATCCGGCTTGGTAGCCGAGGCGTGGCCGATGTGATGGGCGGTATCGTAGGCGGCGGACGGCACGGGGCGCAGATCCCAGATCAGTCCAACCCAGGACATGGCCTTCAGCAGGTAGTACGTGATGTCGAGTTCCCACCAGTAGAAGCCTTGCCGGACACACCCCATGTGCATGTGGTGGTTGTTGTGCCAACCCTCGCCAAGGGTGATGAGGGAGAGGATGAAACTGTTCCGGCTGTCATCACCGGTCTCGTAGCGCCGACGGCCGAAAACGTGTGCCATCGAGTTGATGCAGGCGGTGCCGTGGAAGAGGAAGGTCGTGCTGATGAAGAAGGCCCAGACCAGCATCTGGCCACCAGTCACGCCAAGCTTCGGGAAGGCCGCGTTCAGGCCGACACCGACGAAGAAGAGGAACACCGCAAACAGGACCGGCACGAGGACGTCAAAGCGGTTGAGGAAAACCAGTTCGGGGTACTTCGCCAGATCCTTGATGCGGCGGTAGTCGGTGGGGAAGTTCTTGGCGCTGGTGATCCAGCCGATGTGCGACCACAGGAAGCCATGCTGCCGGGGCGAATGCTTGTCCACCGGCTCATCCGAATACTGGTGATGATGCCGGTGGGTGTAGGCCCACCAGAGCGCACCGCGCTGGACGCAGGTGCCGCCCCAGACCGCGAGGATGAACTGCATGAACCGGGAGGTTGAAAACGTCCGGTGCGAGAAGTAGCGGTGGAAGAAGCCCGTCACCGCGAACATTCGGAAGAAATACAGGAAGATTGCTGCCCCGACGGCAGTCCAGCTCCACCCGGTCCAGATCACCCCGAGGCAACCTGCGTGCAGGATCACGAACGGGATCGTCCGGATCCACTCCACCTTGTTCGGAATGTCCTTCCGAAGGGCCAACTCATCAGACCGGTAATCAGCGTCGAACCACTGTATCACCGAGACCACCATCGTTTTGAGTAGGCCAAATACTGCCATATTGGACATGTGTCGTTGCTCCAGACGAGAAACCAGTCGGCATCGCGCAACCTGCGCTCCCCCAGGTCCACGACGGGACATCCCTCGACGTCCCTCGGCCCCCGGGGTGGCACGAGTGATTCAAATTGTTGCCCGAGGATGGCAGGCCACGCATCTGACCGCCAGTGTTCGTTTGTGCCCTTCCTTTCCCGCGAATTGGCGTCTTGACGTCAACGCTCCCAGCCGCTCCGAGGCCCAGAGGCGGGTTCTTTCCCACCTTGAGCGCCCTCTCTGACCGGGCGCATCCTGGCCCAGCCCGCTGCGAGAGGTGGGGCGAGTGTCCTCACTCGCGGCCCAGAAGTTGCGAGTTTCAAGATGCAAGTTTCAAGCCCGGCCGCTGCTGCAAACTTGAAACTGAAATCTTCGCTGCTGAAGCGGCTCGACGGAGTCTCGCCCCACCCGATTCGGGGGCATCGTCAGGATGAGCCCTCTCCGGCTGTGGATTCGATGCGGCACTTGACCTTCGGCTCACCCCGTCGAAGCTCGCCCACTTCGGAATTCGCATGCGCTCGATTGTCCAGCCGGTCTCCACCCTTCACTCGCCCGAATGCCTCGGGCGGTTGCTGGAACGCGAACCGGGCCGGGTCATCCTGCGGACCGCCCGGACGGGGGTGCACTCGGCACGGTACTCGATTGTGACGGCCCGCCCGCTGCTGACCTTCCGCAGCCACGGATCGAGGTGTGAAACCTTGCACGCGGATGGGGGGCACGAATGCCAGTTCGGAGATCCCTGGCGCCTGATCGCAGCCCTGCTGGACCGGTATGAGCTGCCGGATGACGCCGATCTCCCGTTCCCGCTGGGCGGGGTGTTTGGCTATTTCGGGTACGAGATGAACCAGTACCTGGCACCGCAGCTCGAGCGACTGGCCGTCAACGACCTGGAGCTTCCGGACTGTCACCTCGGATTCCACGGCTCGCTGGTGGTGTTCGATCACCAACTGGGACAGGTCTGGATCATTGCCACCGGCCTTGCCCCGGACGGCACCCGGACGGAGGCCCGCGCGCTGTCCGAGGTCGCCTGGTGGTCGGGTCTGCTGCAAATGCCCATTCCGTCCCCGCCCGCTCCGCCCACGCCGACGACGGCGTCGGTCCGATCCACCCTCCCGCGCGCCTTCTACCAAGCGGCCGTGCGACGGGCGCAGGCCTACATCCACACCGGCGACATCTATCAGGTCAACCTCGCCCAACGATTCGACCTGCCCGTGGAAGCGCCGGCCTGGAACCTGTTCGAGTCCCTGCTTCGGCTTTCGCCCGCACCCTTCGCAGCCTTCCTCGACTGCGGTGATTTCGCGCTCATTTCGAGTTCCCCCGAGCTCTTCCTCCGACTCAGCGGCGATCGCGTGACCACCCGCCCGATCAAGGGGACCCGGCCCCGCGGTCACGACGCCGAGTCCGACCGCCGAATGGCTGAAGAACTGCTGGCCAGCGAGAAGGAACGTGCCGAACTGGTGATGATCACCGACCTCCTCCGCAACGACCTAGGTCGGGTCGCTGAATTCGGGACGGTGAAAGTTCCTGACCTGCTCCGGCTCGAGACCTTCGCGCAGGTTCAGCACCTTGTCTCCACGGTCGAAGCCACCCTGCCCGCCAGCCTCACCCACCTCGACGCCCTCGCGGCCTGCTTTCCCGGCGGATCCATCACCGGCGCACCCAAGCTTCGCGCCATGCAGATCATCGACGAACTCGAGCCCGTGGCCCGTGGGCCTTACTGCGGCTGCCACGGTTACCTGGGCTTCAATCGCGAAAGCCAGCTCAGCATCACCATCCGCTCGGCCATCCTTCGGGGGGGGCACGCATGGTTCCACGCCGGCGCTGGAATCGTCGCCGATTCCATTCCTGAAGCAGAGTTCGACGAGACGGTCGCCAAGGCCTCCGGGCTGTTTGCGGCATTCGGCATTTCACCCACCGGAGCCTCCCTCTCATGAATCCGCCCCCTGCCCTGATCACCTGGATCAACGGCCGGCTCGTCCCGGCGTCCGAAGCCACCCTTCCCGTCACCGATCGCGCCGTCCTGTACGGCGATTCCATCTTCGAGACCGTCCCCATCCGCCGCGGCGTGCCCGCGCAGTGGGCTGCCCATCTCGATCGACTCGGTCGCGGCGAGGTGGTCACCCGCATTGCTTCAGGGCTCTCCGCCGATCAATGGAGCGATGCGCTGAAGGACCTTCTTCATGCAAACAGCGCAGTCCACGGCGTGGTGCGAATGACGGTCACCCGGGGCTCGGGACCGCGAGGCTATTCACCGCGGGGATCCCATTCCCCGAATCGGATCCTCACCTGGCATCCTTCCGATCCGCCCACCCAACCCCACGGCGGTTGGCATCTCCGGACCAGCCGGTTCCGGGTCATGGCCAACGACCCGCTCGGCCTGACCAAGCACGGGTCCCGCCTGGTGCAGGTGCTCGCGCGTACCGAAGCCGAGGCAAGCGGAGCCGATGAGGCCCTGCTGCTGAACACCCGCGGTGAAGTGGCCGAGACAGCGAGCGGGAACCTGTTCTGGATCCGCAACGGAGCGGTTGGCACTCCTCCCAGCGAGTCGGGTGCCCTGGCAGGCATCACCGCCCGTGTCATCGAACGGGCCGTCCGATCCCACGACTGGCCTTTGCTGACTGAGCCCGCGACCCCGGAGTTCCTGACGGGTTCCGACGGAGCGTTCATTTCGCTGAGCACGACCGGAATCATCCCGATCCTGTCGATCGATGGACACCCCATGTCCTCGCACCCGTGGATCTCGATGCTCGCCCAGGAATTCCTCGACGGGATGGATCTGACGCCGCTCTGAGTCGGGGTTCCAGGCGGAAGGAGTCCGGATCAGTGGCGGGAATTCAGGAACCAGAGCGCCAAGCCCATCATCCCGGACGCCAGAATCCCCACGACCCACGCGGCCACCAGTTGCTGGCGGTGCTTGCGTCGCGCTCCCCTCCCCTGTCCCGGCAGCAGGTAATAACGGTGCTCCTCGGGATTCTTCGGCTTGCCGAATCCAAACAGACCCATGCGGTGCCGAGGTGATACCGATTCCCTCGACCGCTGGCAACGCATGGCTTCGGGGACGGAGGGAGGTCCCCAGCGGCAGGTTCCTGTAGGCCGGGTGCCCTCACCCGGCCTGGAACGCGAACCGCCGCGTGGGGGCACGCGGCCTACCGATCAGAGATTGTAGGCCGGGTGCCCTCACCCGGCTTGGATCGCGAACCGCCGCGTGGGGGCACGCGGCCTACCGATCAGAGGTTGTAGGCCGGGTGCCCTCACCCGGCGTGGTTCTACAGCTGTCGGACCGTCACCACCTTGCCCGGGGAGGGGGCATCGAACTTCTGCTTCGAGCCGTCCGGCCAGGTGATCTCGAGTTCCTCGACCACCTTCGAATCCCCCAGCCCGAAGGTCAGGATCGCCTCACTGGAACTGAGGTAACTGCGCGTGGTGGTCACCGTACGCCACTGGTCGTGTCCGCCAGCACGCAAGCGAACGGTTGCGCCGAGTGCATCCCGATTTGCACCCTTGCCTTCGAGCTTCACCCGCACCCAGGCGTGACCGGTCTTCTGGTCGTTGCGGAGCAGTAGCGGCGCCCCACCCACGCTGGTGAACACGCAATCCACGTCGCCGTCGCCGTCGATGTCCGCATGGGCGCTGCCGCGCCCGACGATCGGCTGGAACAGATCCGGACCGGCCATGGTGGAACCAACCTGCACAAATCCCGAGTTGCCACCGTTCCAGAACAATTGAGCGGACTGACGATATCGCTGGCCATGCTGGACCTTCGCGATCTCCTCCTCGAGATGCCCGTTCACCGTCAGCAAATCCATCCGACCGTCCAGGTCGTAATCGAAGAAGAACACCCCGAACTTCAGCGGGTCCCGGCTCGGCCCCCCCACACCCCAGGAAATCGCCTCATCCGAGAACTGCGGAAGGTCGGGAGTGGATGCGGCGGCCTCGACGTACATCGCCGTCATTTCGTTGGCGAAGTTGCCGATCGCCAGGCCGAGCTTGCCGTCCGGCGTGAAGCATCCTGCATCGATACCCATCGCGCCGCGCGGGTTGCCAAAGCTGTCGAACGCCATGCCCGTCTCCGCCCCGGCCTCACGGAAGGTGCCGTTGCGCTGGTTGAGGAAGACGAAGTTCTGGACCGTGTCGTTCGCCGCCACCACGTCCAGCCAGCCATCACGATTGATGTCCGTGACCGCCAGTCCGAGGGTCTTGGCCGCGGGAACCTGCGTGGATGGATTCTTCACCTGCACCCCCGCGGTTGTGGAGACGTCCGAGAACTTCCCGCCGTCGTTCCGGTAGAACCGCGGGAACGATCCGGCGAAATTCATCGGCGGACCATAGGCCCGAGTCTGGCCATCGATCTTGTACCCGACCTCGGCATCCACCTGCCGCGACCACTTCACATAACTGGCCACGAACAGGTCGAGATCCCCGTCCCGATCAAAATCCAACCAGGCTGCCGCCGAACTCCAGTCGGAGGCATCGCCGCCAACCCCGGCCGCGGCGGTGACGTTCTCGAAGTGCATCCCGCCGAGGTTGCGGAAGAGCCGGGCACCGCCGACACCCGTAACGAGAAGGTCGGGTCGGCCGTCGCCGTCGGCATCACCGATGGCCACGCCCATTCCGTAAAAGGGCGCTTCGAGCCCGGACCCGGCAGTGGCGTCGGAGAACTTCACCGTCCCGCCCGACGAATCGTTGCGGTAGAGGACGACGCCCGGGGGTGGTGAACCCGCACCCGCGGGCTTGGCCCAAGGCCAGTGCGAACCGTTGACGAGGACCAGGTCCGCATCGCCATCCCCATCCAGATCTCCCAGTCCCACGCCACCGCCCATCGTCTCGGGCAGGAGCTTTTCGCCCGTGGCACCGGTCTCGTGTCGGAACGTGATACCCGCGGCGGCGGTGACATCCGTGAACCGGACCGAAGGAGCCTGGGCCGCAGCCGCGTTGGTGACGGTCTGTGGGGCCTGGAGCTGGGTGACGCGTTGTTCCCTCTTCCCTCGCAGTGCCCGCACGGCGAGCCATGCGCCCCCCATCACCACGCCGAGGGCGGCGATCACCACCAGCGACCGCAGCACGGCCCGGCCGATGACGGCGTCATCGCCCTGTACGATTTCCTCCGGCTCATCTGGCCGGCCCGGTGGGACTGGATTGTTGCTCACGGAAAGCGGAATCGAACCACGTTGGAGTTCACGAGGCGAGCCGGGCTCAGCGGGACGCCACTCCCGGGCGCGTCTGGACACTGCTGCCACCGAGGGGTTGGGCCGGAGCGGCGATGTCCCCATCGCCTTGGGAAGAGGCTGGGGAGGGCAAGGAGGACGTTGCCGCCCCGTTTGGGTTGGAGGCAGGGGCAAGAACCACCCCCACTCCCTGGCGTGTACCCTGCCCGGCAGGCAGGCCGAAGTTGCCCGGGCGTTGGAGGTCGTAGATCACGACCGCCTGTGCGGCCTTGTCGGCGGCCGGGTTGTTCCGGCGTGCAATCGACACGGCCCGGTCGCGGGCATTGTCATCCGGCCGGTAGCGTTCATGGAACTTCCGGTGCTCGGCGGACTTCTCGCGATCGCCGAGCTGCGCGTGGATCAAGGCGAGGTTGTAGTGCGCGGTGAGGTTCTCCGGGTCGATGGCGAGGGTGTCGCGGAACCGGCGGGCCGATGCTTCCAACAGCTCACGTTGCCGGGCGGGATTGCCGCGCTCCATCTTGGCCCGTTCGAAGAGGGTCTGCCCAAGCTCGTTGATCACCTCGTAGTCGCGGCTGAAGTTCAACCCGCGTTTCTCGAGTTCGGGATAACGGTCCTCCAGGATGCTGGTGAACTCCTGGATGGCCCGGTCGAGGAAACCATTCTGCTTGTTCACCAACCCGTTCAACCACGCGATCGTCCACCGGTTTCCCGCCGGCGTGAACCGGTTGGTGTCATTCGCACGCTGCAGCGCGGTCACGGCGTCCGCCAGCCGGCCCTCCTTGAAATAGACGCGCGCCAAGTTCAACGGCCCGTCCGCACGCCCGAGCTTCTCGACCTGTTCGAAGGCAGCCGACGCCTGGATGAGTTCGCCCTTCTCGCTGCCCTTGTCACCCTTGAGGAACAAGCCAATGCCGTAGTCGTTCCAGCGCTGCCAGGGCACGATCGGTGAAGGCGCGTTCGTTGCCGCAGGACCTCCGGCCACCGGCAGCACGATCGAATCGGTCGCCATCACGGTGATCGGAAGGTCATTCGTCAGGACGAACGGCGCGCCGCGCTGGTAGTTCGTCCCGCCGTAGACGTAGTTCAGGTAGATGGTGTCGAACTTCCGGTAATTGACCTTGGCATCGACCTTCAGCGGTCCCTTTGCCCCCGCGGGCACCGTGAACCGATAGTGCAACACCGCCGCCGCGCCCGGCGGAATCTGGTTGTTGTACAAAGGCACGAAGATGTCCTGCGCGTTGCGGTGATCGATCCGGTTTCCATCCCGGTCGAGCATGTAGACGTTGATGAAGTGGGACCAAGGATCCACCTCGTTGTGGCGCCCCAGCCCACCCGTGCGGCCGACCACCCTGCCGTCGGCATCCGTCACCGTCACATCCGCCCACAGTTCATTCGAATCCACGGTGCCCTGCGTCAACGGATGCCCCAGCTTCACCGTGCGCACCACCGCTTCCAACAGGTAGGTCTGACCCGGCTGCACCGTGGGGGTCGCCGGTCGGATCGGGGCGATGAGCTTGCCATCGATCCCGCCGCCTTCCTTCAGTCCGAACAGGTCGATCCGGACCGAGTCCTTCATGAATTCCTGATGCCGGCGGATGATGTCCGCCCGGACCTCGGCCGGCTCGTTGCGACGCGCGGCCACTCCCGTGTTGGCCGACGGGAAGAGATGGTCGTGAACGGCCCGGAACTGGTTCGTGCCGTATTGGCGAGCCGCGAAATCCTCGGACTTCTTCAAGGGCATGTGGCACTCGGCGCAGTTCGCCTTGGCCACTTCGGGATAGTAGAATGCCCGCGCGTTCACGCCGGACACACCGCTTAACAGGTAGGAGTCATAATGGTTCTGGCCGCGCAGGAACTCCTTGTAGTGGTTCACCTCGTACGGAATCCCCACCTTGTGGCAGACGGAACAGAACTCCGCCGTCTTGTGGAACGGCTTCAGGAAGGTCTGCTTGTGGAACTGAGGCTTGCCCTTCACCAACTGCTTGTTGACCCAGAAGGCCAGCGAGTTCGTTGGCGCATACGCGAACGGATAATGGATCGGTTCCTCGATGGTGTAGTTGCCGTTGCCGATGTTGCCCGGATGCGCCCCCTGCAGGGAAGTGATCGAGTGGCAGGCAACGCAGGTGATGCCGGCCATCGCGGTCGGGTGCTTCTCGAAGTCGAAGTTCGGATCATCGAAGGCGCCCGACAGGAACGGCACCGGATCATGGCAGCCGGCGCACCAGCGGGACATCTGGACATTGCCATCCCGCTTCATCGCCAACGCCCGGGTTTGCTTGATGGTGAAGAGATAAAATGGGTTGTTGAACGAGCTGAACCGATGGGCGGAATGGATCCACGTATTGTAGGAATCGGGATGGCATTCGAGGCAGTACTCGTTGTTCATCAGCGCCTCCGGCTTCACCCACTTGCCGTTGGCGGTCCGGGTTGAACTCGGCGTGAAGTACTTCTCCCCGTCCTTGGGCCCCTTGGCGCTCCAGACACGGGGGTCATGCCGATGCAGCGCCACCATCGCCACGACCGCCGCCGCGACCGCACCCGCCCACCCGATGCCGACCTTCCACCGGATCCGCGGCCCCGCCAATCGGTGCAGGATATAGAGCCAGACGCACAGCAGTGGGGCGAGGACGTGCGCCCAGTAGGCGAGGCCGCGGCTCCCTTCTGTCTTGGCCGCGACCACCTCCAATCCTTCAAAGCGCACCAGCATCACCCCGGACACCAGCACCAGCAGGCTCATCGCGAACAGGACATAGCCCACGTAGACCGCCTTCCGGCTCGGGCGGTTCCAGGTGTTCATCATGTGGATGACGTTGAACACGAGGAACGGCGCCACGAACAGGACCCCGAGGATCAGGTGGGCCAGGAATTGGATCTGGTAGAAGTAATTCTGGTAGCTCACCCCCTTCGACCGCTCCAGCCAGTCCAGGAAGGTCACCGTCGCCAGATACGCCGAGTTCGCCCCGAGAAGCGCCAACATGCCCCACACGACGTTCAGCACGATGCGCAGCCGGGGCCCAATCGCCCGGACATACTTCCGTCGCACCGCGGTCTCCGGCGGGCGTGACGATGCGCTTTCTTCAAGGCTCATGACTTGCCCGCTTCCTACGATGCCCCGCACGCCCATAAAGAAACCCGGGGCGAACCGCCGGATTTCAGGGGCGGGGCGCCTGTGGGACCTGGAGTCTCGGCATCGGAGCGGCGCAGACAACGGACCAACCCCATCGTTCCTTTCAACTGCGCTGGAGACGCATCCTGACACTGCCCCCTAATCTGGTGGGGCGAGACTCCGTCGAGCCGCTTCAGCAGATCGAAGATTTCAGTTTCAAGTTTGCAGCAGCGGCCGGGCTTGAAACTTGCATCTTGAAACTCGCAACTTCTGAGCGGCGAGTGAGGACTCGCCCCACCTCTCCCTGGGACAGTGTCCGGATGCGCGCCCGCGTTGGCCCGGCCGACACGCAGGTCTCCGGTCCGGCATGGCAACTGGACCTCGCCAACCCTGCCGGTCACAGCGCGCTGCCCCGATGGAACTGCCGGGGTTCGCTGGGCGCAAAGGATTCGAAGATGCGAAAGGAATTCGTCATCGAGCCCGTGGTGTCGAGCCTGTCCCAATCGATGGTTGGCGAATCGAGGCTGTCCGCTGACTGGACTTCGTAATCCCTGCCCGGAGTGCCGTACAGGATCAGCTGAACTTCGGTCTGACTGACATGCCTGAGGTCAAGGATCGGTTCGTCCGCCACAAATTCCCGGATCCGGTAGGCCGTATTGGCCCGAGAAATTTCGGCGATCTTTTGGGTGTCGTTGGTGAGCGGAACGCGGGCCACAAAAGCCCATGGACTTCCCGGTCGGGAATCTCTCGTTTCAACCCAGTAGCTGCGCCAGGCCCTTCCATGGACCGTAAGGGCCGGGGTGGCTGCCAGAACCGGTGGAAGGAGGGGATGGCCCGCGGGGAGGTTGATGGACAGGTTTGCAGTCAGCCAACCCTCCGCATTGAGAAGGATGGTTCCACCGCTCGTGGCTGAGAGTTGGCCTTGGCCATTTCTCGTCACGAACCCGGACAGGCGGTGCATGTCCACCACACTGTTGTGCCCCTCGGCATAGACCGCGACGTAGCCGTCCGAGATGCTGACCAGGTTGGTGAGTTCCAACCGGCCACCGGACGTCGCGCTCAGGCGAAACCACGGCGAGGTTGCTCCGATCAGGTTGGTCAGACCCGACAGGATCAGGCGGCTGCCTGCGCCCTCGGCCAGCCATGACATGGAACTGTGGGCGTTGACCTGGCTGATCCCCGGCACCTCCACCACCGCGCCGGCGTAGGCGTACAGTCCGCTCAGGCTCTCCAGGCTGGTCAACCCGCTCAGGACGGCCGTGCCTCCGAATTGGGTGAAATTCCCTAGGCGAAAGTACTGGGTAACCGGGATCTGGCCACCCGAACGACGGTCTACCTGGATCGCCCTTCCATCCGTCACCAAGGGCATCCGGATCGCCCCATTGTTGTAGGCGGTCAGAGTCATCTGGCCGTTGATGGGCTGAAAGGATTCCACGGCGGACAGGTCCACCACGCTGTTGTCCCCCTCGGCATAGACCGCGACGTAGCCGTCCGGAATACTGGCCAGGTTGGTCAGTTCCAACCGGCCACCGGACGTCGCGCTCAGGCGAAACCACGGCGAGGTTGCTCCGATCAGGTTGGTCAGACCCGACAGGATCAGGCGGCTGCCTGCGCCCTCGGCCAGCCATGACATGGAACTGTGGGCGTTGACCTGGCTGATCCCCGGCACCTCCACCACCGCGCCGGCGTAGGCGTACAGTCCGCTCAGGCTCTCCAAGCTGGTCAACCCGCTCAGGACGGTCGTCCCTCCGAACTGAGTGAAACTTCCGAGTCGGAAGTACTGGGTAACCGGGATCTGGCCACCCGAACGACGGTCTACCTGGATCGCCCTTCCATCCGTCACCAAGGGCATCCGGATCGCCCCATTGTTGTAGGCGGTCAGAGTCATCTGGCCGTTGGTGGGCTGAAAGGATTCCACGGCGGACAGGTCAACCACGCTGTTGTCCCCCTCGGCATAGACCGCGACGTAGCCGTCCGGAATACTGGCCAGGTTGGTCAGTTCCAACCGGCCACCGGACGTCGCGCTCAGGCGAAACCACGGCGAGGATGCTCCGATCAGGTTGGTCAGGCCCGACAGGATCAGGCGGCTGCCCGCGCCTTCAGCCAGCCATGACATGGAGTTGTGGGCATTGACCTGCCCGATCCCCGGCACCTCCACCACTGCGCCGGCGTAGGCCTGGAGGGAAGCTCCATCGATTTGCCCTCCCCCAATCGCCCTCAGATGAACGTCGGGGCCACTTCCAACCACGCTGGCCCCCGACGCGACGGTCAGCCTTCCTTCGATCGCAGATATCCCAGCCGTCACCGTCAGGGTTCCACCCGAAAGAAGGAGGTTGGCATTGCACTGCACGCTCTTGATCCGGGCACCGCTGGGACAGAGCACGGTCGCACCGGGCGCGACGTCAATCACCACGTCGTTCGCGGCGTCGGGAATTGCATCGCCACTCCAGTTCAACCGGTTGTTCCAGTCGAGATCCCCGCCACCCCCATCCCAGGTGATGGTTTGTCCCAGTGCCGTAGGCATCGTCGACAGGAGCAACGCCAGAAACGCCTGCGCGGGGTGAAATCTCGGGCAGCTGGCGAGAGGGCTCGCCGCACGGGCAAGGTTGAACGGGGAGGACTTCATGGCGAAAGGGCGATGGAAAGCGGTGCGGTGCATCCGATCCGACGGGCTCCATGCTGGGCCGGACGATCCACCACGCATTCGGAACAGGATGCAGGTTACGCCTGCGTGGACGGCATTGTCGGACGTTGCCGGCTCAGACTCACTTGGCTTCCTTGATGGTCGTACCGTGAGAGGCGACGACCTGCCAACGTCCCCAATTCCTCACCCAGGTGTCGGTATAGGCATACGTCCCGTTGACGGTGGCCCCGTTGATGGTCTCAGTGGCCTTCCAGACGCAGGTCACGACCGCGGTCCTGCCGTAACGGCGCACCTGAAGCCCGCTCGTGCTACACTCCACCACCCGGTATTCGCCCGACTGGATCTGGCGGAAGAACTCGGTGCGGCTCGTCAGGACACCGTCGGCACCCACGTTTGAACTTTCCTTCGCGTAGATCTTCCCGAGGGCCGTCAGATCGCTCCGCCGGAGCGCATCGTCGTACTCGGCGTACCGCTTGACCCAATCCGCCGGCGGCGGCGCAGAAACGGGGGCGGGGCCAGCAGCGGTGGCAACAAGGCACGTGAGCCAGGTGGCGAGGATGTACAGGAGGTGTTTCATGCGGACACGTATCTGGGTTAAATGGGCATTTACCGGTGATGTGATTCGATCATCAGGGAATCCCCGTTCTCGGAGGATCTCCTCTCCATGGGAATCGGAATGAACGTCATGGCTGTTACCGACAAAATGGACCGGCCCACGAAAAGGGGGGGAGGGAGCAACGAAGTCAGTCCGTATTGTTTTGCCCCATCGATCACCGCGTGTCGCACGGCCCAACCGCAGCGGATTCACGTCGTTGATCGCTGATTCCATGTGCCGAGCCGACAGCGTACGGTGAAGGGCTCCGGCGGTCCCCGGGATGTCGCGCGTCAGTCATAGGAAGCAACGCCGTCCTGGCACTTGGTTGGCAACCTGCCCAAAAAACCTGCAGGTCTCGACCTATGAATACGGGTAGAATGTCAACAGTAGGTTCTGCTGCAAAACTCCCGTTGCGTCAAAATGCACAGTTGAAGACACTACCAAAAGGCGGCTGCCGCTCCCAAAAAGCCGCTCATATCGAATCCCGGAGTGTCGAAATTACGCGGTCCCGAGTACCAAGGGTGTGACTTTCCAGAAACAGGGGGTTTGCAGCAGAACCAACACTGCGAGACTGACCACGCAAGGCGGCAGCGCAATCACCCATTCCAAACTTCTTTGCGCCTCCATACGCCGAAAGCCAGCAAGGTCATGCCGGCGAGTGCCGCATAGGACGAAGGCTCGGGCACTGCGCCAAGCCTAATGTTTGGACCCAGCAGAGCCTGACGGGTGTCACCAATCGTCGATCCTACAAAACCAAAGCTACCTGCATAAGGCCCAACTGCTGAGCCAGCAGCTCCAAGGGTAACCGCTGGGGAAACCGAGAATCCATCGACCTGCGCGTTATATCCACCAAGAGGATTGTCCCAGACATGCGGGTCCGATCCCGGGTTATCAAATCCGGCAACAAGATAGGGAATGTCAGGCACCAGGGTTACAGGCGAGGATAGATCGGCAAATCTAAACCAGCTCGCCAATGGAGCCGAGGTTCCTGCCGGCACGACTGCGTATGCAACGAGTGCCGTGCTGTTTCGATCCCAGATGCCGATCTCGTGCGCTGTTGCCAGCCCGTCCAAGCCATGGTCATACCAGCCCAGACCATTTACTGATTAGTGAGCGGCTTACGCTACATTTTTCTGGACTCTGTCGTCAACCCTCGGGAGTCTGGGGTCATGGCGAAAGTTGATGGCCGGGGATTGGATCACCGCACTTTGGAGCATCTACGGAAGCTGGCTGTGCGAAGGGTGATTGAGGACGGGGAAGCTCCCAGCACGGTCATCACCTCAATGGGGTTGTGCCGGACGAGCATTTATCGGTGGTTGCGAGAGTTCAGATCGGGCGGAATGGAGGCGTTGGCCGAGAAGATTTCGAAGGGGCCAGCACCCAAACTCGACGATAAGCAGCGCGACCAAGTGAGATCATGGATTCTGGGTCGTGACCCCAGGCAGTACGGATTCGATTTTGGGCTTTGGACAAGGTCCATCGTGCAGACACTGATTCAGGATAAATTTGGGATTAGCCTCTGCCTGGCATCCGTTGGACGTCTTCTGGCAATGCTCGACATCACGCCCCAGAAGCCACTTCGTCGTGCCTATGAGCGTGATCCACAAGCGGTCTCGGCATGGCAGAATGAGGTCTACCCACAGATCAAAGCCCGCGCCCGCCGTCAGAAGGCGGAGATCTTCTTTTTGGATGAAGCGGGTTTCCAGTCTGACCCTCCGCTCGGCCGCACGTATGGGCTAAAGGGCCAGACACCGGTTCTTTCGACCTCCGGACAGCGCCAGAGCATCAATGCCATCAGCGCGGTAAATGCCTTGGGTCAGTTCTGGGCGGCAACCTATCCAGGGAAACTGGATGCTGAGTCGTTTGTCTGCTTCCTCCGGGATTTCATGAAGTCACAAACAGGCATTGTATTCCTGGTGGTAGATGGGCATCCCGCGCACAAGGCCAACCTGGTAAAGTCCTTCATTCAAGAGATGAACGGGCGGTTGGAAATCCACTTCCTGCCTCCCTATGCACCCGATCTTAACCCGGACGAGTTCGTTTGGAGCGACATGAAGAACAATGGGGTCTCAAAGCGCCCACTAAAGAAGAATGAATCAATGAAGGAGCGAATCGAAGAAGACCTTCGGAGGCTCCACTCAAATCCAGAATTGGTCCGGTCTTTCTTCAAGGCAGCTAGTGTAGCCTATGCAGCTCACTGATCAGTACAACGAGGGGCTGGTTGACGGTAAACTGCCAACCCAGCATGCGACCGCCGCCATCAAAGAAGTTTCCATTCACGCCTGTGAAATCAACAAGCAGTCCAGCCTCCAAGGAACAAGCTGACATTAGCAGGTTGGCGACGGCGACTGAAATGACACGCTTGCACATAGGTTTAGAGGATAACGTCTTTAGACAAATCGATGGCTTCATCTATAGTTGAATCGAAATCGGATCGATCGGCGTTACCAGGAGTCTCAGTGAACCTTTTAGGGCTGCCAGGAAGTCGGCAAGCCGTCAACCTTCGGACTGCTGTCGTCAGCGAGCGAGACTGTCATCTCTGAGCACAGGACTCGGATGACGCAGGAGCGCAACGCCTTCAGCTCGCTACCACAGACCCAAGCCGCTTGCCGCTAACCGCTGTTCCAGCCAGCGCATCGCGTCCGGAGGAACGAACTCCACCTCGCCGCTGGGGCCCACCCTGCGTCCGGCCAGGAACTCATAGATGTCCGCCATCTGGCTGGGCGTCAGTTCCTCGGGCAACGGTTTCCAAACAGCCCGACCGTTCTCCGACCAGGCGACCACGGCGTTGGCGGCGGGCAGTTGTTTGAAGCGGGTTCGCTGTGAGATTGGCAGCGAATTGGCCAACGAGATGGGCTCAGTCAGGGGAACGACCAAGGGCACCGACCAGACCCTGAATGAACCCAGATCGAGCGCAGTAATCAGTTGCTGTTCGTTCACGGTCAGCTCCGCCTGAAATGCCCGTTCGCGCGGGTGCGGATAGCGTGCGAGCTCCTTGCCAGTAGTCGCGTCCCAGAGATAAGCGGCAAGATCCCCACCGGTCAGCAGGCGCGATCCTTCCGCCGTGAAGACAGCCGAGAACGAGAATGCTGCGTGCCGCATGGGTGGAGTGACCGGTGTGCCCGTCTCCACGTCCCACACGCGGGCCGTGAAATCCAGGCTGGCCGCGGCCAACCGGCGTCCATCTGGACTGAAGCTGAGCTGAATCACAGGGCCGCCATGCTGCATGGGTGCCCCGAGGGGCTTTCCCGTGCTCGCCTCAAAGACCTGAATGACATGTTGCACTCCGGACACTGCGACCTTGGTCCCGTCGGGACTAAAGGCCGCCGACCGTATCTGCAAAATCGGGCCTTCGACGGGTTTTGATTCAACCCCTGGCTGCAGCCGCAGGATTCGCCAGATCTCCGAGTCCGCCGCGAGCACCCGCCGTCCGGATGGATCCAGTTGCAAGCGCTGAATCGGCTGAGAAAACGTGCCCGGCAGCTGACGGAACGCCGCTCGCGCCCCGAGGGATTGGACTACCACTGAACCATCACCACGGCCCAGCACCAGCTCCCCGGAGTTCTCCGCTCCAATCACTCTGGTTACATTGGTGCCCACGGAGAACCGTTTTGTCGGTGCGGGTTCCAAGGGATTCCAGCAGTGAAGATCCCCGTTGGTGGTTACTAGGGCCAGGCCGTTGGAGGCCCCGAGCCACGCCGCCCCGACGAGGCTCTGGTTCAGTTCCAGCCTGGGAAGCGGCTTCGCGCGAACAAACTTCCACAGGCCGGCCTGCCCGCTGCCACAGGAACTAACCAACCAATCACCGTCCGGGGATGCGTCGACCGTCCACCCAAAGAATTCATGGCCGTTTGCCGGCGTGAGCGGACGACCGAGGGCCAGGTCAAAGGCCCGGAGCGTGCCGTCATCGCAGATGGTGAAGAACACATCCGGGTCCTGGCCAAACCGGACCCAGTTAACGCCCGTCGGATGCTCCCAAGTCCAGCCGGTTTGGCCCGTCTTGGCCTTGAGCGCGGTGACCGATCCGTTCCCGGACCCGACGACGACCATTTCGGAGCTCGGCGAGAATGTCGCGCACCACAGCCTCCATTTCGGTTCGCTCCGATGGAAGAGGACTCGCCCAGCCGCGAGGTCGAAGACAGCCAATTCAACCTCATTACGAGCGAGGAGGAGGCGGTCATCCGGAGAGAAACGCAGATCGGTCGCCGGGGTGTTCAGCACCTCCAGTCGGCGCGCCTGTCCGGTATGGGACTCAATCAACGTGACGGCTCCGTTGGTTGAGCTGGAAGCCGCGAAGGTGCCCAGGGTTGAACTGCGGGCAACCTGGGCAATCGGAAATAGGGTCGACTCGATCTGGGAACCGTCCAACGTTCCTCCCGTGTGCACGACGGGGAAGTCCCCCCAATGAATCCGGCCCGACTTCTCCGCGATCAGCCAGCCGCGCCGGGCCGGGTCCGCAGCGACGGCCGCCACGTTGGAAATGGCCAAGGCGATGTGCGGCGACGGCGAGAACACCACGAGCCGAGCGACATCGTCATCGTGAAACGAAAGGGTTCCCGAGCCGTCCGACGCCATGTGGATCGCTCGGACCGGCGACCTCGCGTCGAGGCTCCAGGCTGGGGTGTTCGACACTGGCCATTGGACAATCCGGTTGCGGTCCCAGCCGATCAGTCGCCCCAACTCGTCGGCAGTGACGACCTCGGACGTTCCTGGGCGGAACAAGGCTGACAGAACCTGACTGCCGACCTCCACCATCGTCCCTCCCGGGCGAATCCAGGACTTCTCGTTCAGGAGCCATCGGGCGCGGACCGGCACAGCGGGATGTCCCGGCGCCCGGCGCAGCAGGTTGGCAATGCGGGCCAGAGCTTTCGGTGCGGTGGACGCGCCGGTCTCCTCGAGGGCAGCGTTGAGATCGTGCCCGATGCTGGCGCTCTCCAGGGTCCGATTGGCTTCGGACAGTCTCGAGACGGTATGGCCCAACTGATCTGCCAGAGTGGAAGCGCGACGCCACTGCACGACGGCCGCGCTCGTCAGGATGCCGAGGAGTCCCACCACGGCAAACGAAGCCAGGGCGACCTGTGGGCGACGGCGCACCCAACTGGCAAACTTCTCAGCCAAGGGTACCGGCTTCAGCAGCACGGGCAGTCCGTCGACAAAACGCTCCAACTCGCGCGCAACCCGCCCGGCGCTCTCGGGCCTCTGCTCCGGATCACGGGCCAGGCAGCGGTCACAGATCACCGCGAGGTCTTCCGGCAGGTCTGGGCGCCGTTCCCGGATATCCGGGGACGGCCCCCGGCGCACGGCGACCAGGACCTCCGAGGATCCGGCTCCCGTGAAGGGAGGTTGGCCGGCCAGCAACTCAAAGAGCACCGCTCCCAGCGCGTACACATCCGAACGTTCGGATGAGGCACCCGTTCCCTGGGTGGCTACCTCCGGGGCAAGATAGGCCGGCGTTCCGTGCACATCCGCTGTGCGGGTCAGCGCCGTGGAGTGATCCTTGATCTTGGCGAGCCCGAAATCGGCCAGCATGGGCTCCTCCTGGTCGTCGAAGAGGATGTTGCTCGGCTTGATGTCCCGGTGCAGCACTCCACGTCCGTGCGCGTGGGCAACCGCATCCGCCATACGGCGCATCAGGCCTGCGGCGCGGTGGGGCGCCCACGGATCGCCGTCCAACTTGTCCGCCAACGTGCCGCCTCCACACCATCCCATGACCAGATACGGGGCCTCCGGATCTTCGCTGCACCGGAAAACCGGCACGATGTTCGGGTGATCCAACTGGCCTCCGACGCGGGCCTCGATGACAAACCGGGCTCGGGCATCAGCCGACAAGCATTCTGCGTCCTTGAGAAACTTGAGGGCCACCGGGCGATCCAGCCGGATGTCCTGAGCCTGATAGACCTTGCCAGCAGCGCCCTGACCCACCGGCTCGGTAAAGACAGCGAACTCCGCGAAATTGACGATTCCCGGAGCGTCCCGCGCCGCATGTTCAATGGCATTCACCTTAATCTTACGAAACGGGACCGGGACTGGGCCCGTTACCTCAATGATTCAGCGGATGGGTCGGCCAGCACCCCGGAATCGACAGCCCGTCCATACAGGCCCACCAGATACTCCAGGTCACCCGCAGGATCGTCGGGGCCGAGGAGACGTCGGATTTGCCCGGTAAACAACTGCAGGTACTGCGTCCGGATGTCGAACAGCGCCTTCCGCGCCGTTCCCGGCTTGATTCCCAGTTGGCGGGCCACCTCCCCCAGATTGCGATCCATCTCCGGCAACACGAGGCATGGAGCCAGCAGGTCGAAGCGACGGATAGCTTCCGGTCCTTCGAGCTTGCTCCGGATCAGGTCGAGGGACCGCTGATGGGCGAGGCGGACCAGGCTGAGATCGAAGAACTCGCTGGCATGGCCGCTGATCGGAGGCGTCTTGGCGTCGGCCAGGCTGACGCTGGGAATGCCGCCTCCCCGGCGCTGGGCAGAGTCATACCGCTTGCGGTCGATGGCGTGGTTGCGCATCCGAGCCACCAGAAAGCTCCGGAACCTGCCAATCTCCCGATCGACGGGCGACAGGCGTCCCGATTCGAGAAGCAGGGACTGGATGAACGACTGAGCCAGATCCTCCGCTTCTCCTGCCCAAGGGGTCCAATATCCGAACCAAGCCGCTATCGCCGAATGGTAGGCCTTACAGATGGCCTCGATCCCGGCGAAAGCGGTTTGCGGGTCCGCGCTGGTAGCCCACTCTACCGTGGTCCAGCGGGTCTCGGGAAATCCGGATTTGCTTGGGTTCGCCATGGGTTGGAACGTCCACCGTTCCCTTACCCCCAAGGTTAGCCAAGGAGTCGCAGGCCTGTCATTCTTGGAGTTTCGCCCCGTCTGGGTCACAGCTTCAGCAATCGCCGGACCTCCTTTTCCAGCAGGTCCCCATGCGCATCCAGGGTGACGATGCGGCCAGCCTGATCCAGGAGGTACATGGCCGGAATCGCGCTCACCCCAAACCTCTTCCGCAACGGGTTTTCCCAGCCTTCGCCGTCGAAATACTGGGGCCAAGGCAGCTTTTGCTTGCCAATGAAACGCTCCAAACCCCTGCGGGCAGCCTGGAGCTTGGCGGCCCGATCGTCGGACGAGTCCTTCGGCCCCAGTTCGGCATCTTCCAGCGTGATGCCCAAGACCTCAAAGCCCTGCGGGTGGTATTTCTCATAGACCTTTTTCACGTTGGGCAGTTCTTCCACGCAGGGGCCACACCAAGTGGCCCAGAAGTCCAACAGGACGACTTTCCCGCGCAGGGCCGCGAGCTCCACGGTTTGGCCGTCGAGGGCCTTGAATGTCAGTTCGAATGGCTTCTGCGCCAACTCCCAGAGTGCGACTTTGGCCTTCGCGGCATCGGCGAGGCGCTTGTTGGGGCTGTCCACCAAATGGCCGAACTCGGCTTTCGCCTCCGTAAATCCGCGTCGCTGTACCAGCTCGGCGTAGGAATGGATCAGGTATTCGCCGGCCCGCGCCGAGGGGTGCTGTCGGCCGAAGTCCGACAACTGCATCCGCAGCTTCGGCAGGTCCACCGGCCGACCGACGTCCTCCGCTTTCCACGCCGCTTGCAGTGCCCACTCAACCTCCTTCGCGGCGAGTGCAGTCCGATCCTCCTCGGCAAGGTCGGTGGCCTTCGCCAATGCGACCCGGAGTTCCTCCACCCTGGCCTTCCATTCCGCCACCGCGACCTGGTCGACCACGTTGTTCGTCGGCACTCCGTCGGCATTCAAGGGGCCCCAGGCCTTGACGAAGGCCGGGTAGTCCGGCTCAAAGCTGAGCACGATCCTCCATCGACGAGGGTCTGTCGGGTGCTTGGCGATGAAGGCCAAACCGAGTTCGCGCAGTTTTAGGTCGTAGTTCTCGCCCCAGATCGCTCGGTCCTTGGGCGACAGTTCCGTCAGGGCGTTGGGCTTCACGTCCCTGGCAGCCTCGAACGTCTGCCAGTCCCGATCAGCGCCGCTGTCTGCAGCGGCAGCGGTGCGGATGAACGCGCAGAGAAGCAGGGCGCCAAGGACCAAAGAACGGAGTGAGGTGTTGCTCATGGAGAAATCCTGGATTGAGGCCAGCGCGGGCTGTTTTCCAATGATGGCGGGTGCAACTCAGCGAGATGCGCTCGTGCTTTCGCAGGCCGCAGAATCCCCGACAGGAGATTGCGAGCATGTCCGAACACGGAGCATGGTCATCACCCAGGACTGAAACGGAACGGGCGCCGGCGCCGTTACCAAGAAACTCGATCTCACTCGATCACCTCGTGAACCCCGATGCACGATTGCCATCCGGGGCCCGGACGGATCACCCTGCGCCATGCCTACGCCGGATCCGAAGCACACGGATTTCATCCATTCGGAGGAGTTCCTCGCTGAACTCCAACGACGTCAGTTCCGACTGTCCGTCATCTGCGCCGCCTCCTTCCTGACGGCACTGCTCGCGCTTCCCGCACTGAACTTCTTCCTGCCGGACCTGATGGCCACCCGGGTCGGGGGCTTTCCGTTTACCTGGCTGCTCCTCGGCGTGCTGTTCTTTCCCCTGGTCTGGATCATCTCCTGGACGTTCATCCAGCGCTCCATCGCCCTCGAGAACCAGGAGGCCGAGAGCGCCCGCCAACACGCCGCCAACGAGAGCCGCCGCTGACCTTCCTTCTTCCCTTCTTCCGCCATGATTGCTGCTGTGGATCTCTGGATCTTCGCCTTCTCGTTCATCACCGTCGGCACAACCCTCGCCATGGGTTACTGGGCCGCCGGCAAGGCCAAGACCGCCTCGGACTTCTTCGTCGCCGGCCGCGGCGTTTCCGTCGGATGGAACGCCTCGGCCATCTCCGGTGAGTACCTCTCCGCCGCGTCCTTCATGGGAGTCGCCGGCACCGTCATGTCGAGCGGGTACGATGCGCTCTGGTATCCGGTGTGCTACGCGTGTGGGTACCTATTCCTCCTGCTGTTCATCGCCGGACCGCTCCGCCGTTTCGGTGCCTACACCATCCCGGACTTCGCCGAGGGTCGGTTTGATTCGCCGATGTTCCGGAAGATCGCGGTGATCTTCGTCCTCTTCATCGGCTTCTTCTACACCATGCCCCAGATGAAGGGGGCCGGCACGACCCTGGCCTACGTGTTCAAGGAGATCACATGGTTCGGCACGGCCGGACTCCCCTACTGGGTGGGCGTCATCGTGGTCGGGGCGGTCATCACCCTCAACGTCGCCATCGGCGGAATGAAGGGCATCACGCTGGTCCAGGCCTTCCAGTACTGGCTCAAGATGTTCGCCATCTCGGCCCCCATCTTCGTCCTCGTCGCCGTGTACGGCGGCTATGGCACCCACCTCGGAAAGAACGGCACCGGCCCAGCCCCGACCAATGCGATCGCCATGGCGATCCTGGCGTCCGCGGAGCGAGGCGGGACCGTCGTCGTCCGCGCCGCGCTTCCCGCCGCTGCGCCCGATGACGCCACCTGGATCAATCCCTTCGGCCGTCTCAGCTCAAAGGCCGCCAAGGCCGCCAAGTTGTCAGCCACCGAGTCCCGCCCCTACGCGCTCCTCTACACTTACTCCCTGATCATCGCGCTGGTCTGTGGCACTGCCGGCCTGCCCCACATCCTCGTCCGCTTCTACACGAATCCCGACGGCGTCGCCGCCAAGCGCACGACCATGTGGGTCATGATCCTCATCGGCGTCTTCTACCTGTTCCCGCCTGTCTTCGGGGTGCTCGGACGCAACCTGATGCCGGCCCTGTACGAAGGCGTCGGGTCCAAGGGCACGGACAAGGTCGTCCTGGAACTGCCGCGCGTCCTCAAGGGCACGTGGGGTTCCATCCTCTCGGGCATCACCTGCGCCGGTGCGTTCGCCGCCTTCATGTCCACCTTTTCGGGCCTGCTGGTCTCCATGACCGGGGCGCTGGCCCACGACGTCTACGGCCGCATCCTCGCCCCGAAATCCACCCCCACCCAACGCATGCAGATGTTCAAGTGGTGCGCGTTCGGTGTCGGAGGGTTGGCCACGCTGCTGGGGTGCTTCGTCGAGAAACTCGAGATCAACTTCATGGTTGGCCAGGCCTTCGCCATCGCCGCCGCCAGCTACTTCCCGCTGCTGTTCATGTCCGTCTGGTGGCGCGGAATGACCATGAAGGGGGCAGCCACGGGCATGCTCGCCGGCGGCGTCTGCGCCCTCTCGGCTGTCGTCCTCACCAACCTGAGCGACCTCAAGAAGGTCGACCTCACCGCCTTCTGGGTCGAACACCCACTCGTCCGCATCCTCTGCGAGCAACCCGCCATCTGGTGCGTTCCCCTGGCCATCACGTTGATGGTCGTCGTGTCCCGCCTGACCAGGGCCGACGTCCCAGCGGACATCCGGATGAAGATGCTCGTCCTGCACGCCCCCGAAGCCCTCGGCCTGAAGCAGGAGTACGTCCGCGACCACGAAGGACACTGAGGTCCCTCAGTACCCAGCGATGCTGAGGATGTCCTCCATCGCGGGGAGGGTGGTCCACGCCTGCCCCCGACGGATCACCAGCTTGGAGCACGGGTGACTGCGCCACTCGGCCTCGTTGACCGAGAGCAGTTGGACCCGGGCGGTACCCGGTACTTCCCGGGCCGTCCGCGGGATCAACCGCAGCGGCGCACCGTTGAACGCCATCAATACTTCCCAGCCGGCCACGCCTTCCTTCTCAGCAGCTGGATTGCGCAGGACCAACCCCGGAAACCGCGTCGCCCACGAGAACTTTGGGATCCGGACGAACACGTGCGCCATGGCCGGTTGCGCTGCCAGATGCCGCGCGAGCGAGAAATTCGTTCCTGACCGGTTCGCCGAGAGGAGCACCGGAGCCGGATCGATCCCGAGGAAATTGCGGCCATTGAACTCGCCGTGGTCGTTCCGGGTGTCCCCCTGGAACTTCCGATGCCACTCGGAGTAATGCTCACCGGCCCGGAAACAGATCTCGAAGTGGACATGGGCTCGGTCGAGACTGATCCGCTGCCGGGTGTTCGACGTCCTCCCCATCGTTCCGAGGCGCTCGCCGGCACGGACCGCCTGCCCGACCTTCAGGCCGGGGGTCACGGCAGCCAGATGCGCGTACAGGGTGTGGATCTCGATCCCGTCCACGACGTGCCGCACCACGATATATTTGCCGTAGTTCGACAGGCCGGGCTTCTGGTTCACATAGGCTACGGTGCCATCCGCCGCCACGCTGACCGCATCCGTCGGTTCCCCGCGTCGATCACGCTGGATGCAGCGGATGTCGAGGCCTTCGTGAAGTTGTCGTCCCTCGGTCCGGACGCAGCCGAACTGGCCGCTGGTCCACGGCTTGCCCGCCGTGCCCACGAAGAACTTTTCATCCCCTCCGCCCGGCTCGAGCAGGGAACGATTCGCCGTCGGCAACAGAAAGGCCTGGGCACAGAGGCCCGAGCCGAGGAGCCACGCGATCGCGAGCCCCCCCAGTCGACCCCCGGTCATTTCTGGAACATCTCCTCTTCCGGGGTCCGGGTCTTGTCGGTGTCCTTGGCGACCTTGGCTGCGGTCTTGGCCTTCTCCTGCTTCTTCTTGGCCGCCTGCTCGGCCTTCTTGTCCGGCTTGGCCTGATTCTTGAGCTTGATGGCCACGTTGTTCAAACCCCGCACGATCCGCTCCGCTTCCTCGCGGGTGGCATCCGGGGCGAAGGCGATGAATCCATCCTCAATCGGCTTGCGGATTTGCGGCGCAGCCAACCACCGGCCTTCGGTCCACTTGCTCCAGATCGCCACCCGCCGGCCGGGCTTGTCCACCGTCCACATCTGCAGGCGCAAAGCCCCCTGGGTGTTCAGCTTGATCACGATCATCGGCCCCGCCATGCCATCCACGACCCGCGCCTGCTCGACGAAACCCTCGTCGGCAAAGGCGTTCTTCTCGACGTTGATCGTCACCGGGCTGGACCGGATCACCTTGATCTTTCCAGTCCCCATCCCGATCGATTCGGTCTCCATGTGGAACCGGATCGTGCTCGCCTGTTTCTCGGGTTTGGCGTCCTTCTCGCCCTTGGAGGTGGAGTCCGAAGACGGGTTGTCATCACCCGTGGCACACCCCGCCCCGAGGCAAAGCCACAGGAACAGGCCGAAAAAGAGGTTGATGCACCCCGGTTGAAGCCGCATTTTCACGTGCGAAGCAAAAGTCATTTCCGCAATACAAGAAGCTATGGGCCAGCAACACAACAAAATCGAAAAACGTCGTCGCCGCACATCCTACCTGCGTCGCAAGAAGGACAACGCCAAGTCGGAGGCCGCACGGAAAAAGTCCTGAGGACTTTCTCCAAACGGTTTCCCCAACCGGAGGACCCCTGCCTGCCTTGTGCAGGACGGTCACCCAAAGGCGCCCCGAGGCTCATGGCCGGAGGGCGCCGTTTTGTTTTCCGGCACCTGCGGCCGCATCAACGCCCGCCTCCACCCCGCCTCCAGTCGATCACAGCCCACGGATCGGCCATCGAAACACTGGGATCGACGTACCGATCCAGGTCCCGCAGCGCGATGCACCGGTAGCCGTTCGCCTTCAGCCATTCGACATACTCCGTAAACCGTTCCGCCGGCGTGTTCACCCACGGATGCTCGCGGTCCGGCACCCCGTGGAACTGCAGCACCGCGATCCGCCCATCCTTCGCCCCCGACACCGCCCGCTTCAGATCCTCCAGCGTCCACGTCGGGCGCGCGTCCCCCGTCGTCGGTACCAACAGCGGATCATCCCGACCCGCCTCGAAGGTCACCCCTCTCCCGGTCTCATAGGCGAACTCCGGTTGAGCCCCACGCCGGGCGAAGCGGATCCCCAACCGCCTCAGGATCGGTAGCGCACCCGCGTGGATGGCATTGCCCGGATATGCAAAGCTGACCGGACGCGGAATCCCATGCTCCGCGCACCGGTCCGCAATGTACTGAACCTCCTGTTGCAGTCGGCCCAAGGTCTCCGCGGACGCGCCCATGTGGCTTTGGGTGTGATTCCCGATCTCGAATCCGTCCCGGTGCAATTCGCCGATCTGCTGCCAGGTGAGGTAGTCGACCTTGTTTGAGGCGAATGAAAAGCCCTCCGTGATGAAGAAGGTCGCGCCAAACCCCGCCCGCTTCAGCAACGGCCGCACCACGTGGTACTGGGAAGCGACCGAGTCATCGAAGGTCAGCACCACCAACCTGTCCGGGATGGGCTCCCGGATCGCCCGCTGCTCGACCGCGGGGCCCGCGTCCGATCGGCCGATTTCCCCATTCCTCAAGCGCGCGATCTCGGTGCGGACATCCCGTCCCTCGTAGAACCACAGCCAACCCCGGGCCGCACGGGTCTCGCCGGGGGCCAGATCGTCGATCCTCGGATCCGAGTGGATGCACGGAACCGGGGGATTCTGCCAAACCCGTTCCAGTCCGTTCCACGCAGAGATGATCCATCGCTTCCCGTCCGCAGTACCGCAGGCTGCGAAGGGCGGGTCCAGGAGCTTGTTGGTGGCGGTCTGTCCTTCGAAACCGACCGCGCGCCCCAGCATGACGCAAACCTGAGATCGGATCCTGCTGACCGTGGAGGTGGATCCGTTCCGCATCCACCACCGCATCGAGACGCCGTTGGAACCAGGGCGCGCCATCACGCCGAAGACCACCCCGTCCGGCAGGGTTCTCTCCATCTCCAGCACGCCATCCGCCCGACGGCTCCACTCCAGCTGGGGCAACCGGATACCCCTTTGATCCCAGACTGTCGGAATGTGCGTGTGCGCGAGGTAGATCAACCCTGCCTGGGTGAAGATGGCCTCCGGCACGTCCACCACGACGTAGCTACGCGGATCCCACGGCGTGAACACGCTGAGCTTGGTCTCCCGCTGCGGGTCCACGGCGCCGTCGAAGAACCCCAATCTTGGATGGCGCCCGCCAGGATAGGGAAGGATGCGGATACCCGTCAGGCCCGAACCGCCGCCGGCCGCTGCTCCATAGGGCTCGATCTTCCACCGGCCCAACCCGGCCCGTATCACCTCCTCGTCCAACCCGGTTGCGGACTGGACCTCGCCCACCGTGTAGCCGTGGTGGCCTACCATGTTCTCAAGCCAACTCCTCAGTTCGGCTTCACCTTTCGGCGCTCGGATCGCGTTCCCGGCGGCCATTGGAACTCCGGCAAGAAGCAGACAAATACCCCAGCCCAGCCTTCGCCCCATCGCCGTCCAGCCCCAGGCCCACCCCCCTCCGCCACCCAACCCGGTCACAGGGCGGCAGGCCAGTTCCCGCAAGACTCCGCGCAGATTCGGCATGGCGGGATCCTAGCCGGCGCCCCGGCGCGTGAGAAGTCCGTCTCGGGTTGCCTCCGTTTCCGGCGGCATCTCGACACGACCACCGTTTGAGAATCGAAACGGGGTGGCCACGTCCCGTCGCCTTGGGAAAGGGCTTGGGGGCAACGAGGACGTTGCCGCCCCGATTCACGCGGGAGCCGTGTCATAATGCGCCCCCTGTTTCCCAGGCACGCAACTAGGGAACGTTGACCTCGACCTCAGCGCTGAACATCAGGTTCCGGTCCCCCCGCTCCTCCAACGTCTTCGACAAGGTGGCGATGCTCCGGTTGACCCGCCCGTCCTGCAGGGTCATGGGCGGATCGGTCAATGTCACCCGCACAGCCTGGTCGAGGTCGGCCATCTCGTCATTCCAACGCACGATCACCCGCTTCGCGTCGGAAGACTCGATACGGACTGCCTGCCCATCCCGCACCGCGGCGATCTGCTGGCCCGCCTTCGCCTCGCCCTTCGGCACCGCCAGCCAATAAAATCTGGGATGCAGGACATCGTCCTGCCGCCAGGCCACTCGCGTCGGCACCGGTTGCCGGGAGCGCGCCTCCATCCACGGGATCGCCACCCGGTCCTCCAGATCCATCCAATGTCCCTTGCTGGGCGGAACCTTGACCAGGTGCTCGTACCCTCCCGGGTCCGCCGCCTGCAGGGCCTTCAGCTTCTCACCCCATTCAACGGCGATCTGGTTGCGGCGGTAGGCCGAATCCTGTCCACCCACCTGTAACGCGAAAGGGACGTTCCGGAGCCCGAACGGTTGCGTCTCGTTCGGGTGACCCGCGCTCATCGCCGCGGCAGCCCACCAGTCCGCCATCCGCGGGGCCAACTGATAGACGCCATCTCCGCCAGCCGAATAACCCATGAGGTAAACCCGGTTCGGGTTCACCGATTCCAGCGCCACATAGTCCTCGATCAATCGGGCGAACATCCCATCGATGTGCGCCTCGTGCCACAGGTTCCAGGTATCCGTCGGCCCGCGCGGGGCGATGTAGATGCCCTCCTTGGGTGCGTACCCACGGCCAAGGCGGACCTGGTTCGTCCATTGACCATCGTTCACCCGAGCCGGTGCCCCCCCTCCGCCGTGCATCGAGATGAACAGGCTGCGCCCCCCCGGCGGGGCCGTGTCCGCGGGCCCGAAACGCACGACCTCCCAACGCAGCTTCTTGCCCGAGAGTTCAATCGTACGAGCCTCGACCTCCGCCCGACGGCTTTCCCGCAATCCTTCCAGTCGATCGTTCCAGAGGAGGTCAGCCGCCGTGGCGGCATCCGCCCTTGTCAGCGCCACCGCGGAGAAACGCTCGGCTCCGGGCAGCCCCCGCTC
The DNA here is from genome assembly GCA_965284395.1 of Limisphaerales bacterium. GTDB lineage: Bacteria > Verrucomicrobiota > Verrucomicrobiia > Limisphaerales > UBA9464 > UBA6176. The sequence goes on from OZ260084.1 coordinate 5,849,885, forward strand.
ACCCCGAGGAACCCGCAGCCAAGATCGCAATTCCTGCACGGCGCGGCGGGAATCCGCAGCGTCTGCGGCCGCAAGCCGCACCGCCGTCAACCCTACCGCCAGCAGGAGCCCCAGCCTGCCGGTCCAGACCACGCAATCGATCCTCATGCCCCAAGGCTTCATCGCGATGCACCTTCCGTCCAGCGTTCGATCAGTTGTTCTACCGCCAGGGGGCGCGTGTCGCCATCCGCCTTCAACCGTCGGGCGGAGAGGACTTCGCCCCATCCAATCAAGGCCTCGATCGGCCGGAGTTCCGACTTCACCTCGATCTCGTGGCTTCCCCCACCCGCCAACTCGACCCGGATTGTCGATCCAACCACCGCCAATCCCTGTACCGGCGCCCGGAACGGTGCCGATGTCCACAAAGTCACCCCGCTCTTCGTTCGTGTGCGCACCCGCCCATCTTCGAGGACCGATCCGATCCACGTCACCCCCCCTGTCGTCCCCTCGACCTCCAATGGCACCCGATCCGGCCTCAACGTTTCCCTCGCGGACTCGGCGACGTCATCGTCCGCCGCCTCCCGCGCCGCTTCCCTCCAATCCGCAGGCAGCAGCCACACCCGCGCGATCCGGGTCGCATCAATCGTTAGGATCCGGCGCCCATCGGGCAGAAAGACGATGTGCTCCACCGCCGCCCCATGGGCCAGAAAGGGTGAGACCAATCGTCGTCCCTGGACGGTCCAGATCCGGACCCGTCCGCCCATGCTGGCCGTCGCCACCACTCCCCCCATCGGAGCCCAGGCGACTGCCGTGATCCCCGGGTCCCCGACAACCTCGAATCGGCGAGTGCTCCGGAACAAGCTCCACACATCAGCGTGCCCATCAGAAGTTGCCACCAGCACGTCATTCCCATCCGGACTCAAGGCCGCCGCTGTCACCGGGTGGTTCCGCCCCGCATTTCGCGTGACCCGCCCGGTAGCCAGATCGATGACCCGGGCATAGGCCCCGCCCAACCGCACCAGCACCCGCCCACCCGCAGGACTGAACTCAACTCGTTCGACCGCGTTGGTGAAGCTCCATTGCCCGACCGCCGCCTCGGCCCCGTCAACCGACAACACGCGAACCCCGCCAGCGTCGGTACCGATGACGACTCGCCGCGCATCCCAACTGAATGCCGCCGTCGTGGGTCGCGCGTCCATGGGGATAGCCATCGAAACGACATTCGTGCCCTGTCGGCGGCGCAGGCGTAGTCCGCCGTCCTCCGGAACGAGGATGGCAGACCGATCCCGGGACACGGCGAGTGCGACACCAGCCCGCCCAGGTGGTCGGTTCAGTTCAACGGGTCGACCGGTTTCCACTGACCAAGCCCAGAGCGAGGGTCCGGACTGATCCTCCAGCGAGTGCCAGGTGATCAGCGTCTTGCCGCCGTCCGCGAGCCACGCCTCCTTCACCCGCCCGTTCATCTGCCAAAGCGCCTCCAACCGCGGCAACCGCGCCCCGAGGATTCCCAGCCTCAGACGATGGATCGCCGCTGCCTGGCCATCCGCACCGGCAATCCGGAGCGCATCCACCAACCAGGGCAACGCTTCCAAACCAGCGCCGGACTCGGCGAGGCCAAGTCCGGTAGTCGCCTGAAGCGCCGCCAACCTCTCCCGACTCTCGCCCGCCAGTGCCTCGGCTTGGAGGCGCATCCGGTTCATCTGCCACGCCGCCGTAGGCCCACCAACCGCCAGCAAAAGCCCCAAACCCAAGGCCGACGCCGCAACCGGCTTCCGCCGTGCCCAAAGCCACGCCCTCTCCCAACCGGCGACCGGCCGCGCCTGGATGGGCTCGCCTCTTAGGAACCTCCCCAGGTCCGCCGCCAACTCACCTGCCGTCCGGTAGCGCCTACCCGGCTCCCGCTGGAGACATCGCATCACGATCGTCTCGAGGTCCCGGTGAACGGCCGGATTCAACACCCGCGGCGCCAACGGATCGGTTGTCCGCACCAACTCGAGCGTCGCCGCGACCCCTTCCCCGCAGAACGGCGGTCGGCCGGTCACCGCGAAGTAGAGGGTCCCACCCAACCCATAAACGTCCGCCTCGGGCCCCACCTTCCGAGCCCCATCCACCAATCCAGCCTGCTCGGGTGCCAGGTATCCCGGGGAGCCCAGCACCTGACCTGAAAGTGTCGTGCTCTCCGCCCCATCGAGGAGCTTGGCCAATCCAAAGTCCGTCACCCGGGGGTGTCCCAACTCATCGATGAGGATGTTGGACGGCTTCAGGTCACGGTGCAGGACCCCCTTCCCGTGCGCGTGCTCCAAAGCCTCCGCGACCAACTGTCCCAGGGCCGCAGCTTCCCTCGACGTCAGCAATCCCTTCCCCACCCGCTTTGACAGATCCGTCCCCCGGACCAGTTCCATTGCCAGGAACCATTGGCCATCCACCTGCCCGACCTCATGCACGGCCACCACGTTGGGATGACGCAACCGTGCCGCCGCCAACGCCTCCGCCCGGAACCGGGCCTCCGCTGCGGAGCCCGCGAATTGACCGAACAGCAGGACCTTCACCGCCACTTCACGGTCCAGTGACCGCTGCCGCGCCCGGTAAACCACTCCCATCCCGCCCCGCGCCACCTCCGATACCAACTCATAGTCCCCGAGCACCCGGATCTGCTCAGGCACGCCTTCCCCAACGGATCCCGCAACCCACGCATCGTCCGGTGATTCATCCAGGGCCGACAGGAGCAGGCATCCACGGCAGAGCCCATGGGGTGCCGCACTATCGAGCCCCCCCCCACATCGCGAGCAATGGGTCGCACCAGGATTCATGCCCTTACGCCGCCAGCAATCCCGCCAGATGCCGGAGCTCGTCGTCGACATCCGACTCCGACCCCACCGTCGCCGCGACTTCGCTGCGCAGCAGCTCACGGAATCGGCGTCTCATCCGATGCGCCGCCACTCGCACCGCCCCTTCGCTGAATCCGAGATCGGCCGCCAGCGCCTGCGCCGACTGCGGCGCACCGCCTCCCCAGACTTGCCCCTTCAAACGCTCAAACACAGGTCCCTTCCCATCCGCCTCCATCTCCCCCTTCAACCGGTCCAACGCCCGTTGCAGCAGGGCGTCCGCCCATCGCCGATCGAACTCACTCTCCGCGCTCACCGCCCCAGCCTGCTCCGCCAACACCTCTTCCGCATGGGCTGGATCCAATCTCACCACCTTGCCTTCCCCCCGCTTCAATGCCTGCCCGCGCCGCCACTCGCTCACCAGAAACCTTTGCATCGACGTCAGCAGGAAGGTCCGGAAACGCCCCCGGGACGGATCCGCCGTCCTCAACCCATCCCCCGCCAGCATCCGGGCGAAGAACTGTTGGGTCAGGTCTTCCGCGTCCGCAGGGCTGTATCCCGAGCGGCGCACGTAGACATACAGCGGAAACCAGTACGCACCGCAAAGCTCTTCCAATGCCACCGCCGCCGGGCGGCTTCCTGCGCCCCCCGCTGACAAGACAACGCTCCATTGCGTCGCCGGAAATGCTCCCTCGTCACCTCGTGTCTCCATCCGTACCTCGCCCGTTCCCAACCCTGCTCCAGCCGGCACCCGGATGCGAGGGTCGACCTGTACCAAAAACCACCACAAAAGGCCACGCTTGCCAAAACCTGCGCCATTCCTAGGCTTCGGGCTCATTTTTCACTGACGCATGTTTGCACCGCTCATAGCCTCCCTGCTGGCCCTCACGCCTCCGCCTGCCAATGCGGATCCGAACGCCGCCAAGCAGCAGATGATCTACCAGATTGGCATGATCGTCGTCATGGGCGTCGTCTTCTGGGTCCTGCTGATCCGCCCACAACAAAAACGCGCCAAGGAGCAAGCCGCCCTCCTCAAGAACCTCAAGACCGGTGATAGCGTCACCACCTCTTCCGGCATCGTCGGCGTCGTGCAGTCCGTGCGCGACCACTCCGTGACCCTCAAGTCCGGCGACGCCAAAATCGAAGTCCTGAAGTCCGCCATCAGCGAAGTTGCCAAGACTCCGGGCGCAAACGGTTGAACCAGCCGCCACGCCATACTCCACCTGAAACACGCCACGCCGCCGCGCCGATCGAGCCGGCCAAAAGTTTTCCAAACGCCATGAATCGCAGTCACCTCTGGAAGTTCCTTTTCGTCCTGTTCACCATCGTCTGGGCGACCACGGAGATCTTTCCCTACAAGAACCGCAACCTGATCGATCAGTTCGACAAGTCTGCGATCCTCAACGGGGACGCCGCCCTGACGGACATCCTCAAGAAGGCCAGGGAACTGGACGCCAAGAACCCGACCGGGATGGACACGTCGACACTGACGTACACCAACCTCCTGACTGCGATCGGCACGGCGGACATCCGGAAGTATTTTCCGACGAACTACATCCTCCCCGGCTCCTCACTCCCTCCCACCGTTGCCATCCTGAACCGCGTCCAACGCGAGGCCGCCGGCCAGTTCAAGCTCGGCATCGACCTCAAGGGCGGCACCTCGTTCCTCCTCGAATTGGACACGAGCCGGTACACCGGCACCAACGCGCCCGGGACGAACACCCTCGCAGCGGCCACCAACAGCCCTAGCTCAAGCAGCTTCCTGCACCAGCAGTCGATGAGCCACCTGGTCGAACAGGCCATCAGCGTCCTCCGCAAGCGCGTGGACGCCCTCGGCGTGGCTGAACCTGTCATCCTGCCCGCCGGCGAGAAGAGCATCCTCGTCCAGCTTCCCGGACTCACCGAAGCATCCAAAGCCGACGCCCGCGCCAACCTGCGCCGCGCCGCATTCCTCGAGTTCCGCATGGTTCACCCCCGGTCTGATGAGCTCATCGGGCGCGGTGTCGTGCCTCCCGGTTACGAACGGAAGACGATCGTCCACAAGGACAAGAAGACCGGTCAACAGTACGAGAATCCCATCATCATCAAGCGCGAGGCCGAGGAAGGCCTCACCGGAGAATACGTCGACAACACCTCGGTCATCCTCAACCCGATGACCGGCCAGCCGAACATCCATTTCAACCTCAACAGCGAGGGCGCCAAGATCTTCTCCCGCGTCACGACCCGCTCCGTCGGCCAACGCCTCGGCATCATGCTCGACGGCGACGTGATCTCCGCCCCGGTCATCAACAGTCCCATCACTGCCGGCTCCGGCGAGATCACCGGCGACTTTGACCTCAAGGAGGCCAACGATCTCGCGTCCGCCCTCGACAACCCGCTCAAGACTCCGCTCCGCATCATCGACGAGCGCGGTGTGGATCCCTCGGTTGGTGCCGACTCCGTCCGCTCCGGTGTCCGCGCGGCCGTCTTCTCGGTCGTCGCCGTGGCGATCTTCATGCTCGTGTACTACATGCTGGCCGGGGTCGTCGCGAACATCGCGCTCGCCCTCAACATCCTCCTCCTCCTCGGTGTGATGTGCTCGCTGGACGTGACGTTCACCCTGCCCGGAATCGCCGGTATCGTGCTCACGATCGGCATGGCCGTTGACGCCAACGTCCTCATCTACGAGCGCATGCGCGAGGAACTCGCGGCGGGCAAGTCAGTCCGGGGCGCCGTCGCTGCCGGCTACGACAAGGCCTTCGGAACCATCTTCGATTCCAACCTGACAACACTGATCAGCTCGATCCTCCTCATCGCCCTCGGCACCGGCTCGGTGAAGGGCTTCGGCATATCGCTTTCCATCGGCATCGCGGTCTCGATGTTCACCGCCCTGGTCGTCACCCGCCTCGTGTTCGACCTTTGGCTCTCCATGGGAGAACGCAAGAGCCTGCCGATGATGAGCCTCATCCACGGCACCAAGATCGACTTCCTCCGCTGGGCCAAGCCTGCCTTCATCGCGTCCTGGGCCGTCATCATCGTCGGACTCGGCTACGGCATCTTCGTCCGCGGCCACAACATGCAGGGCGTCGAGTTCGCCGGCGGCGACTCGCTCATCCTCGCCTTCGACAACGCCCAGAAGGTGCCGACCGGTGACATCAAGAAGGCCCTCGAGGAACTCAAGGCCGGGGAAAGCGCCGTCCAGTACCAGAACGACCCTGGCACCGGTAAGCAGTTCCTGAACATCATCGCCCCGCACAGCGACGAAGCCGCCGCCAAGGGCCTTCCCAGCAATGGCGTCCGGGCTGAGGAAGTCGTCAAGAAAGCCTTCCCCAATGCCAAGTTCACCCGCGTTGGCCTGGAGGTGGTCGGACCGTCCGTGGGCTTCGAGGTCCAGAAGTCCGCAATCATTGCCTCCCTCCTGTCGCTGTTCGGCATCCTCGTGTACGTCGCCTTCCGCTACGAGTTCAGCTTCGCCGTCGGCGCCGTGCTGGCCGTCGTCCACGACGTCCTCATGACCATGGGCATCTACTGCCTCACCGGCCTCTTCCACGAGGACCACCTCGGCCGGCAGTTCAACGCGACCTTCGTCGCCGCCCTCCTGACCATCATCGGCTTCTCCATCAACGACACGATCGTCATCTTCGACCGTATCCGCGAGGACCTGAAGCTCGGCAAGCGCGGCACGTTCCGCGAACTCATCAACGTCGCCCTCAACGAGACGCTCAGCCGTACGATCATCACGTCCGGCACGGTCTTCATCTCGACGATCATCCTGTACCTGTTCGGTGGCGGTGCGATCAACGACTTCGCCTTCACCTTCCTCGCCGGCATCATCACCGGCACCTACTCGTCGATCTACATCGCCTCTGCCCTGGTCCTGTGGTGGCACAAGGGCGAACGCCCGGAGATCGGCTCCGCTGTCCCGACGGGCCCGGTCGACGGCGCCATTGAGGTCCAGTCCAAGACGGTCTGACCGTCGGATCAGGGACTTCCTCTTCAGGGGCACCGGCAACCGCCGGTGCCCTTTTTCTTTCAACGCGCGGCTCGACGGAACCTCGCCCCCCATTCGTGCTGATCGGCGGTGGGGCGAGTGTCCCCACGAGCCGGTCGAAAGTCCCAGGTTTGAAGATTCAAGATTCAAGTCCGCGTCCCGCTTCAAACTGGATTCTGACAGCTTCAAACTCCGAGACGTGACCGACTGCAAACTGGCCTCGGGCACCGCGGCTCTGGCATCGTCCGTACATGACACCCCGTTCCCTCTCCCGCCGGGATCTGCTTCGAGGCTCGGTTGCATTGGCCGCCTACGGCCTTGCCAGCCGCCCGCTGACCGCCTTCGGCCTCGAACCCGCCCCGACCGAGACCGTCATTCCTTGGCTGGACGTGCAACCGAAAGGGCGGGCCATGTTGAACTGGCAGGACCTGACCACCTGGGTCACGCCGAACGAGAGCATCTACGAGGTTTCTCATTACGGAAAACCCAAGGTCGACCTCGCGAACTGGCGGCTCGACCTGACCGGCTTTGTCCGGAAGCCACGCTCCTTCTCGCTGGCGGAAATCCAGAAGCTCCCGAAGCGCGATATCCATGCCACCCTGGAGTGCGGCGGCAATGGCGCCGGTATCGGGTTCATGGGCGCCATCGGCAACGTCAAGTGGACCGGCACCCCGCTCGGCCCGATCCTCCGCGATGCCGGTCTCCTCAAGCGCGCCTCGGAAGTCGTCTTCTACGGCGCGGATGAAAAGACCGAGAAGATCCGCGAGGTCGAAGTGCTCCAGCGCTTCGCAAGATCCCTGACGCTCGAGCACGCCTTCCGGTCCGAGGTCATGCTTGCCTGGGCGATGAACGACCAACCCCTCAACGACACCCACGGCGCTCCTCTCCGGCTGATCGTGCCCGGATGGTTCGGCATCGCATGGGTGAAATGGCTGACCCGGATCGACCTCATCGACCGCCGGTTCATGGGCAAGTGGATGGCACGGGAATACGTCACACTCCGCGGAGAGGAACGCCCCGACGGCTCGACCAATTGGCGCGAGACCTCCGTCTGCAACATCAACATCAAGTCGATCGCTGCACGCGCTGTCCGGCGCCCAAATGGTTCCATCCGTTTCACGGGCGCCGCCTGGTCGGACGGCACCCCCCTCCGGTCCGTCGAGATCCGGATCGATGACGGTCCATGGCAGCCGGTCCAGCTCCGACGGAAACCTTCGTCCGCGAAGTACACGTGGACCCTCTGGGATTTCGACTGGGCCAGTCCCACTCCAGGCGATCACACGGTCGTATCCCGTGCCGTCGACGAGGATGGCCGCCAGCAACCGCCGGCAGACTCACCACTGATCAAGGACAAGAAGACCTACTGGGAAGCAAACCAGCAGTGGCCGCGCAAGATCCGACTCGCACAGTAGGCACTGACGGGCGCATCTCGATACTCCTCCCGTTTGAGGATGGGAACGGGGTGGCGACGCCCCCATCGCCTTCCAAACCGGCATGGGAAGGCAACGAGGACGTTACCGCCCCGGTTGACGCAGAGCCCTTGTCAAGATGCGCCCGGCGTTGACCTCAGCCTCAGGCGATGCACCGGCCGACGGCCTTGGCCAGCGGGCGTAGCTCGGCCATGAGGCGAGCGAACCCCTCGAGGTCCAGCTGCTGGGCACCGTCGCTCCAGGCCTCCTTCGGATTCGGATGCACTTCGACGATGAGCGAGTCCGCCCCCATTGCCACGGCTCCCTTGCAGAATGCCGCCACGAGATCCGCCCTTCCGCCACCCTGGCTCGGATCAATCACCACCGGCAGGTGGGATTCGTTCTTGATGATCGGCACCGCACCGAGATCGAGGGTGTTGCGGGTGTAGGTCTCGAACGTGCGGATCCCACGCTCGCAGAAGAGGACGTTCCGGTTGCCGTTGGCCAGAATGTACTCTCCGGCCAGGAGCCACTCGTCGATCTTCATCGAGAGCCCGCGCTTCAGGAGGATGGCCTTCCCAGTCTTCGCAGCCGCAATCAACAACTGGAAATTCTGCGCATTGCGCGCACCGATCTGGAGGATGTCCGCGTGCTCCGCGACGAGGTCCACATGCTCCTCCGAAAGCAACTCCGTCACGATCTTCAGCCCCGTCCGCTTCCGGGCCTTCGAGAGCATCTTCAGCCCCTTCTCGCCCAGGCCCTGGAACTCGTACGGGGACGTCCGGGGCTTGAATGCCCCGCCCCGGAGGATCCGGGCCCCCGCCTTCGCCACCGCTTCAGCCGTCGTCAGCAACTGGGTCTCGCCTTCCACCGAACAGGGACCGGCCATGACGACGATCTCAGAACCGCCAATCTCGACGTCACCAACCTTCACGGTGCTCGACTTCGGATGCGCCTCGCGACTCACCAGCTTGTGTCGCTTTTGGACAGGCGTCACCGATTCGACCGCCGTCCACGCCCGCAGCGAATCAAGCGAGGGGTTCTTGCGCTCATCGCCGATCGCGCCAATCACGGTGCGCTCGACGCCGCGCATCACGTGCGGGCGGTAACCGAGTCGACGGATCTCCGCGAGTACGGCCTTCTCTTCCCGGGCGCTGGTTCCTGCCTTCAGTACAATGATCATGGGTGCAATGGTTGACTGTTGTTGAAGAACCGCCGGACCCCGACCTGCAGAAACAAAAAAACCGCAGGCCATGGGGGCCTGCGGCGACTAATTCACACGGAAATCACGAATCCATTCGCCAGCAAGCCCGGTTCACGAAGAACCAATAGCTAAATCGGCTGGCAAACACACACGCGTTCACGAGAAAGACCATGAATGGGAATGCTCGTCGCGGTCAATGCTTCGTTTTGTACCCTCCTTGCGCCCGATCGTGCGGTGGGCCGGTCGTGCGGTGGGGCGAGTGTCCCCACGAGCAGTGAGAACCTCCCGGTTCTCAAGGTTCACCCCTTGCTCATCGAAGCCGGGGTCGGGATCGGGATCGGGATCAGGATCGTCCTGAATCAACGGCTCGACGAAGTCCCTCCCCACCGGCTTCCAGAGCCGGGTTCACAGGCGCCCGCGTCGTCGACGTTTGAAACGCCGGGCTTGCCAGACTCACTTTGCGGCGCAAAGATGACGCCGCAATGGATCCTCGCGACGCCCTCGATCAGCTGGAAACGATCCGCCTCCTGATGGAGCGGTCTGCCCTCTACCGGCGCGCCCTGGGTCCCATCTGCCTCGCCATCGGGGCCCTCGGGGGCGCCGCAGCCCTGGCCGCCTATCACCTCTCCATCGAAGGCTCGACCGCTTTCGCTGCCTGGTGGCTCTCCACGGCGGCGGCCGCCCTCGCCCTCGCCTTCTTCATCGCCCGCCGTCAGGCCATCGGCGCCGGTGAGCCCTTCTGGTCTCCGCCCACCCGCCGGGTCGCCGCAGCCGTCCTCCCGCCGCTCTCCGCAGGTGCGCTCCTCGCCATCCCGTTCCTGCTCGGTGAATCCTGGGCCCGCCGCGTCGTGTGGCTCCTCCCTGCCCTCTGGATGGTCCTGTACGGCTGTGCCCTCCACGCCGCCGGCTTCTTCATGCGGCGTGGCATCCGCCTCTTCGGCTGGACCTACCTGCTCGCCGGTTCCGGTCTCCTGCTGTGGTGGACCTGTCCCTTGAACCAGTTCCCACCGGTCGGCGACGCCCATATCGCCATGGGTCTCGGCTTCAGCCTGGGCCACTTCGCCTACGGCGCCTACCTGCACTTCACCGAGAAGGACGGCTCACCGTGAATCCTGAGCCGTTCCTGCAACTGGATCGCGTGATCCACGAAAAGGTGCGACTGGCCATCATGTCCATGCTGGCGGCCAGTCCGGACCTGTCGTTCACCGAACTGCGGGAAACGCTCCAACTGACGGACGGCAATCTCACCTCCCACCTGCGCACACTGCAGGAATCGGGGTACCTGGCAGTCACCAAGGCTTACCAGGACTCACGTCCCCTGACCACCTGCTCGCTGACTCCGGCTGGCCGGAAAGCCTTCGAGGACTACCTCATCCGCCTCGAGGACATCGTCCGCCAGGCCCGGGCCATCAGCTAGCGCACCCAGCTCCCCATCTTTTTTTGAACGCTGCAAAAACCACTGTGTCTGTAAACTTTGTAACGCAAAGCTAACATGAAGCTCCATCGTGCATCCCACCTCGGCTGGTGCTTCGGCGTCCGGGACGCCGTTCGCGACGCCCAGCATGCCGCCGCCTCCGGCCCCGTCACCATCCTCGGCGAACTCGTCCACAACCCGGCCGTCATCGAGAGCCTCCGCCAGAATGGCGTCCTTACCCGGCACGATCCCTCGGACGTCACCACCGAACGGGTTCTCATCACCGCCCACGGGGCCTCACGCCAGCGGATCCAGGCTCTCAAGGAGCTCGGCCTCCAGGTCTCCGAAACCACCTGTCCCCTGGTCCACCGCGCGCATGCCGCCCTCGACTCGCTCGTCCACCAGGGTTGCCACCCCGTCATCGTTGGCCAGCGCAACCACGTCGAGGTCCGCGGCCTTTCCGAAGATCACCCAGGCTGTGACATCGTCCTGTCGGAGTCCGACATCGAAGCCATGACACCCCGCCCGCGATTCGGCGTCGTCAGCCAGACCACCCAGCCCATCGCCCGCGTCCAGGAACTCGTCCAATACCTCCGGAACCGCTTTCCCGATTCCGAAGTCCGGTTCCGCGACACGGTCTGCCAGCCGACCAAGGATCGGCAGCGCGCCGCCGAGGAACTGGCGGCTGGGAGCACGGTGGTGGTCGTGGTCGGCGGGCGGCACAGCAACAACACCCGGCAACTGGTCACCACCTGCCAACGCTTCTGCGCCCGGGTACACCACGTGGAATCCGCCGATGAAATCGTGCCGGCCTGGTTCAATGCCGATGACATCGTAGGGCTGACGGCCGGGACCTCGACGCCGGACGAGGCGATCGACTCAGTGGAGGCGCGACTGCTGGGCATCGCCTCCACCTGTGCTGCCGCAGCCTGAAGCGAGGGACGCCCGGATGAAGCCCGTGCAGCCGCCCCTGATCCCGGCCCTCCTGCGGGGGGATGTGGATCAACTCGCCCCGCGGACCCTTTCGCCCGACCGGGCGTTCTGGATCTTCCTCGTGGTCCTGAGCCTGCTGGGGGCCGGAGCCTACGGCGTTGCCATCGGCTCCTGGCGGGGCGGCTGGCAGCCGCTGTTCACCGGCCTCAAGCTGCCGGCCATCCTGCTGCTCACTGCGACGGGGAACGCCTTCCTGAATTCGCTGCTCGCCCCTCTGCTGGGCCTCCACATCGGATTCCGACAATCCCTCGCGGCGGTGCTCGCGAGCTTCGCCATCAGTTCGCTCATCCTTGCCGCCGCAGCTCCGCTGGTGGCCTTCCAGATCTACAACCTGCCCAGCGTCGAATCCGCCTGGAGCGCACGAGGACAGGCGTTCGACACACTCCAGTTCACCCAGGTCCTTGTGATCGCCTTCGCCGGCGTCAGCGGGAATCTCCGGCTGTACCAACTCCTCCGACACCTGGGCGGTTCCTCCGATATCGCCCGTCGCGTGCTGATCGCGTGGCTCGCCGGCAACTTCCTGCTCGGCACCCAGGTCACCTGGATCCTCCGCCCTTACTTCGGGTCCCATGCCCTCCCGGTCGAGTTCCTCCGCGAGCATCCCTTCCAGGGCAACTTCTTTGAAACGGTCTGGTACACCGCCCGAGAGGCGGTCTCCGGCCGCTGAACCCAAACAAACCGAAATCCGATGAATCCCACGCCTCCCCCGATTCCCGGGCAGACCCCGGGTCCGACTCCCAGCCCGATCGAGCCGCCCCCGCCGCCGAAGCACCTGATCGGCCAACTCCTCCGCAATCCACGCGCACTTGTGGACGGCAGCGGGTCCGATGCCGGGATCCCGGCGTTGATCGGCCTCACCTTGCTCGGTGCGGTGATCTATGGATTGGTGATCGGATCATTCGCGCGGGGGAACCTCCTCTGGATCGCCCCGTTGAAGCTCGTTGGGGGGCTTTTCATCTCCGGCGTCATCTGCACACCCAGTCTCTACGTCCTGTCCGTGATGGCAGGGGCGGACCTCCGGCCGCGGCAACTCGGCATCGTGCTCGGCGGCTGTCTCGCCCTCACCACCCTGCTGATGCTCAGCTTTGCTCCCGTGGCCTGGGTCTTTTCCGAGTCTTCCTCCTCGGCCGGCTTCGTCGGATTCATGCATTGGTGTCTCTGGCTGCTCTCGGCGACCTTCGGCCTCCGCCTCGGCCGCGCCTGCCTCCACGCCCTCGGTGCACGCTACCCGGGCTCGTTCATCGTCTGGTCCATCATCTTCCTCCTCGTGACCTTCCAGATGGCCACCGCCCTCCGGCCCTGGCTCGAGGACTCACCAAAGGCATTTGCCAGCGAGAAGATGTCCTTCCTCTCCCACTGGTCGAAGGTCCTTTCGGAGCAGCCCGCCCAACCCAAGTAGTCATACGGTCGCAAGCGCGACGACGCCCGCGGGATTCCAATCCCCGCGGGCGTCGCTTACTCGCGGATCACTTCCGGACCAACTGCATGCCGTTCAGGCAGCCACTACCCGTGCCGTTCGGCCCCGAGGACAGAACCTCCAGGCTCTGCCCGGCCACCACCGTGATGTTCTGGAAGAGCACGTACTGGCGGCCCTCATTCCAGACCTCGGTGGACGAGATCGCCTCCGAGGTCGTCGTGGCTGAACCCAGCGTCACGCCCGAGCGCTTCAGCGTGACTTTGCTGTTTCCGTTTGCCGTGCCCCGATGGGCGTACACGTAGACGTCATACGTTCCCGCCGGGAGCTGCGTGATCGTCGCCCCGAGCACATTCGTCCCGGAACGGACATTGTAGTCGTTGAACATCGCGTCCGGATGCGAGAACCCGATCGACGGGGTGTCGGATTGGGTTGCCGAGTTGTTCAGGCTGACCGAGGCGCCGCTGTTGCTGCCATCGGACCAGACGAGCGCGGAGTTGTAGTAGTAGGAGATCGCCTCCCAGATGTCGCCCGTGCCGAAACCCGTCGCGGCATAGCCGGTCTTGTCGCTCCAGCCATACATGTTGCCGGTGACGCCGAAGTCGATGTTGAGCAGGTTCTGCTCGGTTACGTTGACGTTGATGACCCGGGTGTTCTTGCACGTGGGCGAGGCCGTCCTCCAGGCCGAGACTGCGATCGAGTCCGCGTCGGTGTCCGGAGTGCTGTTGCGATACCAGACGATGCGCTGGGTCAGCGCGGTCTGGACCGCAGAGCGGAGCCCTCGCAAGGCCACCGTCCCGGATCCGCTCCCGGTCGCAGTCACCCCCGCAACGGTCGCGTTCGTCTGCAACAACCCGCCGCCCGCTGCGAATTGCACGACGATCTCGTCGTTTGCCGGCGTCGATGCGGTCACCGCCTGAACCCGTGTCCAGACGCCGCGCTTCGCCGTCAGCGACGTGGTCAGTGCCAGCGTTGGAGGCGTGCAGGGCGCGCTGCCGTAGTAGGATTCCGCATAGATCGGCTGGCGCTTGACGACCCTACCTAGTTTCGAAGCCACCTGGAACGCCCACCCGTACGGCCCGAGGTTCGCATCATACGCCGGCTTGGCTGGAACGACTTCAAACGTCACCACCTCGCCGATGATCGTCGTCCCGGTTCCGGTCACGTTCGCCGGCAGGGGACTCCGATAGAGTCCATACTGGTTCAACAAGCCCGCGTGCGCGCCGTAGTAGATCGGGGATCGGTCACAAGCCGTGAGGTCTGTGCCGCACTCCGGTGTCACGGCCGTCGGTCCGCTACCCCAACCGCTCAACTCGTTCACCGGTTCCCCACCGACCACCCCCAACGCACTGCTCGTGCTGGCAATGACCTGCTGACGGGTCGTCGGGCTCGAGGGATTCTTGAACGTCCTCGGCGCAGGACTGCCAGGAAGCGCCGCGTAGACGTCCTGAACCATCTGACCCTCGATGAACACGAAGGACGCATGCGGCATCGGTACGTTGACCGTGGTTGTGAGCTTGGACTTCGCCAGCACGTGCACGCCCAGTGAAGTCGGTGGCGGCGTGTTCGCGGAGTAGCTGAATGCGATCGGAGTCTCACCCTCCGCCGATGCCCACGCGGCCCCCTCGATCAGGTTCCCGCCATTGGGATGCGATGCGATCTCACCTTGCACCCACGCCGAGTTGAATTCGTTCACGCCGAGGAACTGGACCTGCCCCACCGTGTACACCGTGTCGTAGTACGCCAAGCGGTCCCTCGTCGTGTGACCCGACCCGAAGGAGTACCAACTGCGCGGGTTGCAGCTCCACGCCTGATCCAGCGCGCCAACGCATCCACCTGAATCCGATCGCCAGCTTTCGGCCACCTGCACGTCCGTCAGCACGACGAAGGGATGGTTCCAGTCGGTCGCGATGTGTGTATAGCCGCGTGCGGCATTCTGGTCGTTGCCGCCGTTGACGCCATGGCAGGGCCCGGCCAGGAACTGCGGTGCATAGGACTCCAAGCGGTACTGGACGGCGACCGGCGTCGTGAAGGTTACCGCTGCCGTACTGGCCCCGGCACAACTGGACCCCGCGACGGAGTAATCGCCGATGCTGATGCCCGCCCGGCCTGCGCCGGTGCTCAACGCGAGAAGCACCGCTGCCAGGCGGAGCCGATGGAACTGGGACTCGATTCTGCTGTTCATAGGGAGGTATTGGCCGGTGCAGGGACCGCATTCCCGGGCATCGCGACCACCGCGGGATCGCCACCCGGCGATCCTTCATGGCGCAACCCGGCACGACACCGTTCCCGGCCTTGATTGAGACTGGAACCGGGACCCCGAACGGAACCGGGACGATCCACATCCACGACAGCCCCTCGGCCGTCGCCTGATGCATTCCGTCCCATTCCTGTCTTCCCCGGATTCACTCATCCCCTACTCTGCCGTCCGGCTCCCACCGTTACAGCGAACCTGCTCCTGCATGTCGTCCCTCACCGATGCATCCCCCTCGGGTTTCCCGGAGACCCGTTGGACCCGGGTCCTGGCCATCCAGGACAACGCCGCACCAGAACCCGAGGCCCACCAGGCCTTGTCTGAACTCTGCGAAGCCTACTGGAAGCCCGTCTTCGAACACGCCCGCCGCCTGACGCTCAGCCCGGAGGAAGCCGAGGACGCCACCCAGGGATTCTTCTCTGAAGTCCTGGATCGTCGGTTGATCCACCGCGCCTCACCGGAACGCGGCCGCTTCCGTTCCTTCCTTCTCGGCGCCTTCAAGAACCACCTCGCGGAACGCCGTCGCTCCGAACGCCGCCTCAAGCGCGGCGGCGGGACGGAAGCCGTCCCGCTCGATGCCGTCCTCGATTCGGACATTGCCGGCCTCCCCATCCATAGCCCGGAACTTGATCGTCTCTTCGACCGGACTTGGGCCGCCGTCCTCGTGCAACGCGCCATGAACGTGGTCGGAAGCGACTACTCACGCCGCGGCCAGGCCGACGTCTTCCAACGCCTCCAACCCCAACTCGGCCTCGCCGACTTTGAGCCCACCGACGACGCCAGCCCTGTCGATGGGGCCGAGCGCGTCGCGCTCTTCCGGCTCAGGAAGCGGTTCCGCGATGCCCTCGCCCACGAGGTATCGCACACGGTCTCCGAGGCCCGCGAGGTCGAGGCCGAGATGCGGCACCTGCTCTGCGCCTTCGCAGGCCTCGAGTCGGCCGCCTGACCCCGGTCCCAACCCGCCTCACAGGCCGGCGCGGCCACCGGCCAATCGCTCCAACCACTCGCGCATCTGCATCATCGACGGGTGGCCTGGTGGGTGCGTCCTGCCCAAGTCCGCCATGGCCCGTCGCAGAATCTTGAGACCTGGCTCCCTCTCACCGGTCTCGGCCAATGCAACGCCCAGCATGGCCTCCGCCTGGATCGTCCGCGGTGCGCCTGCCTCGTAGGACTCGTGACAGAGCTCCACCAACTCCCGCAGCCAGGGAAGGGCTTCCGTAGCCCGACCAGCACGCAGCAGGCTCCCGGCCAGCGAGATCAGCGGACCGTACCGTTCCCTGCCCCCTTCGGGCACCAACTTCGAGTGGAGCTCCAGCGCATCCCGCGCCAGCCATTCCGCGCGCTCGTGATCATTCCGCATCGAAACAACGCCTGCCAACGCGGCCAACGAATGCACGACGTGCACGTGCCTCCGTTCAAATGCGACCAACCGGATCTCCAGTGAGCGTTGGATCGCCGCCTCCGCTTCGCCGAGGCGCCCCTCTTCGCGAAGGGTGTTTCCAAGGTTGTTGTAGGCGGTTGCCAGATCGAGGTTTGCCTTCGGGATCCCTTTCAGTACTTCGATGGCCTGTCCCAGCAATTGCCGCTGCTCCGCCCCATCCCCGAGGTCACCCCGTGCCTGCGCCAGGTTGTGCAACAATGCCCCTCGCGCCTGCACATTCTCTCCTGTCCATCCCTCGGTCATCGGCAGCGCCTCCCGCATCAGTGGTTCCGCCTCGGACATCCGCCCCATCCCGAACAGGCTGCCGCTGTACTGCACCAGGGCCCACACCAATTCGGTCTGCCCCCCTTTGCCGGCTCGACGCAGTCGGCGGACCGCATCCTGATGCCAGCGCAGGCCTTCCTCAGTCTGCCCTGCCTCGAACAGCACCTTGCCCAGCAGGCTCGCACACTCGCCCGTCAAGGGGGCGTCGGAACCCAAGGCGTTCTCAAAGTACGCGAATGACAATCGATACAATCGCTCGGCCTCCGACTGTTCCCCCAGGTTGTGGAAGGTGTTCGCCAGCGCGTAGCGGATCCTCGTCAGGGATTCCGGATCTTCCGCCAACTCCTTCTCCGCCTTCGCCAACGTCCTCGGGATGACATCCAGAACCCGTACATCCCGCCCGTCCTCCGTCGGATCCGGCGCGTCGACGAAGTCCATGATCACATCGGTCACCCGCTCCGCGCGTTCCTGAGCCTTCCGAGCAAGGTTCCGCTCCCCCTGCGCAATCATCCTTTCTGCCTGCGCCATGTTCCGCTCCTGGCGTGCCACCCGCGTCTGCCAAAGGCTCACCCCCAACCCACCCACCATCGACACCCATGCCACCGCCAACGCCGCCACCGGCAACCAGTGCCGCCGAACAAACCGACCCACCCGATACGACCGCGAGGGTGCCCGGGCCGCCACCGGTTCGTGCTCGAGAAACCGCATCACATCCGCTGCGAAATCCGCCGCCGAGGCATAGCGCCGGGCTGGATCCTTCTCGAGTGCCTTCAGCACGATGCAATCCAGATCCCCCTGCATCTCACGTGCGGTCGGGTCGCTCGGGCACCGCGCCCGCAGAGCGCGACTCGGTGCCGGGGGCTCCAACTCCCGGATCTGCGCCAGCAAACCTTCCGTGCCATCCGCCCCCACCCGGAACGGCGGCTCGCCCACCAGCAACTCGAACAGCACCACCCCCAGCGAATACAGATCGCTCCGCAGATCCAGATCCCTCCGCCCCGACGCCTGCTCAGGGCTCATGTATGCCGGCGTCCCCAATGCGTAACCCGGCCGGGTCCACTGCGTCGCGTCCGCACGTGCCCACCCATCGGCCCCCACCAGGGCCTTCGCCACCCCGAAGTCGATCACCTTTGGAATCGCCCGTCCCCCTACCACCTTGACCAACAGGTTCGACGGCTTGAGATCCCGATGCAGGACACCCTTCAAGTGCGCATGATGCACCGCCCCGCAAACCTCCACGAACAAACGAAGCCGTTCCCGCAGGCTCAACCCTTGGCGCCGACTCCACTCGGTCAGCGTCGGTCCGTCCACCAGCTCCATCGCGATGTACGGCCGTCCCGATGACGCGTACCCAGCTCCGTACACCTGTGCGATCCCCGGATGATCCATCAACGCCAGTACCTGCCGCTCCGCCTCGAACCGCGCCAGCACCTCCACCGAATCCATCCCCGGCTTGATGACCTTCACCGCCACCTCCCGCCTCAACGGAAGTGACTGCTCCGCCAGGTACACCACCGCCATTCCACCCTCGCCAATCCTCCCCAACAACTCATGCCCCGGCACTGATTCCTCGAGCGGATGACGCGAGCCCACGGCGTTCTCGAGCAGTCGGGCTACAGTGATGTCAGCAGGCCCTTCGGCCTTGGGATCACGGGGGGAATGCATGGCGCGTACTGGATGCAGGTGAAGGCGGCAACCTGCCGCCACCGCACGCCATCGACAATAGGGAACTCCCACCCAGCCTCTTCCGGGCGCATCCCGACACAGCCCCCGTTTGGGAAGAGGAACGGGGTCGCGACGTCCTCGTCGCCTTGGGAAAGGGCAATGGAGGGCAACGAGGACGTTGCCGCCCCGGTTGACGCGGGGCAGTGTCAAAAGGCGCCAGCCTCTTCCCCGCTTGGCTCCCAAGCCCTGGACCGGCACCATTCCCACCACTTGAAGCTGTCCGTCAAAAGCGATTATGCCGCGCGTGCTGTCCTGTCGCTCGCCCGCCGGCACCATCGCAATGTGCCCACCCGCGTGGAAGAGATCGCCCGCGAGAATGGCCTGCCGGCGAACTACCTCGTCCAGATCCTGATCGAGCTCAAGTCCCACCAGATCGTCCGGAGCATCCGCGGCAAGGAAGGCGGGTACCAACTGTCACGCCCCCCCTCCGAGATCAGCATTGCGGACATCCTCCGCTGCGTGCACGGCCCGCTGTTCGACTCACCCGCCCTGGCCGACCCCAAGTGCCCCCCCGAACTCCGGGCGAGCTGGCACCAGCTCCAGGGCGCCGTCGAGACCGAGGCCGGCCGCATCAACTTCCAACAGATGCTCGACTCCGCCAGCGACCGCGAACGGATGTTCTACATCTGAAAAGCCAACGGGCGGCCACCTCCCTGCGGAGGCGCCGCCCGTGGTTTCAAGTGCAAGCCCTACCCGGCGTCAGAGCTTCTTGATCCGGATGTTCCGGAACGCCACCGATCCGTGGTCGCCCTGAAGCAGGATCGGACCGGCTTCGTTGACATTGTCATCCAACTGGCCACCCGTGCCGGCCGGGCATTCGACGCCGTCGTGGATCTTCACGCCATTCAGGATGACCGTGATCTTCTGACCCACGATCCGGGCCTCGGCCTGCTGCCATTGCCCCGGTCTGCGCGACGCGAAGATCGACGCTGCCTTCAGGTTGTAGATGGCACCGTTCCCGCCCTTCTCCGCCTTGCCCGACTTGAAGTCGTCGAACACCTGGATCTCGTGCCGGCCGCGGAGGTAGAAGCCGGAGTTGGCGCCCGGCGGCACCTGGAATTCATACCGGACCACGAAGTCGCGGAACTTCTCCTCGGTCAGCAGGTCCGTCCCGTGTTCATCCTTGCCCAGAACGTTGCAGAGCATTCCATTCTGGGAACTCCACGAACGCTTCCCCTCGTCCCGGCGGTACTTCCAGCCCGTCAGGTCGCGGCCGTTGAAGAGGAGCTTGAAGCCCTCCTTGGCCTCGGCACCCGAGAGGTGGTTCGAGACGTCCGTCACCTTTCCATCGCCCTTTTCCAGACCCAGCGCCCACAGGATGCCGCCCAGGATGTGCTGCTGGTAGATCTGGTGCGTCCAGACGTCCTCCCGATGTCCCAGCGACGTGTAGAACATCTTGCCGCCCTTCCCGACTTCCTTGGCCCACGATACCGGGTAGTCGCCCGGTACCAGCGTCTGCGGATGCTTGTCGAGCGTCAGCAGCCCATGGACCTTGTTCCGATGGAAATTCTTGAACTCGTAGATCTCGTCATACACCGACCAGACCGAGCCCAGATGGCGGGTCGCCGGGTGCTTCGGATCCTCGTTGTACATGTCCACGGTCACCTGCGCCCCGTGCGTCAGGAACTCGCCACCAACCATGTCGATGAACGGCCGATATCCATGGAACGTGTCCGAGCAGGAGTGCATCCCGATCAGCGCGTGCCCGGACTCCACCCACTTCATGAACCCGTCCTTGTCGGGAATCGCGAGGTCACCCGTGGTGTTCGCGAAGATCACCGCGTCCACGTCCTTCAGCTTCTCCAACGTCAGCTTCGAGGCCACCTCGGCATCATCCTTGCCGTCCGGACCACCCCGGACCACGTCGACGACCTGATAGGCGCCACTCGTTTCTCCCAACGTAGCGAGGACGTTCTCGGCGATCGGGATCGAGGAGTGCCGGAATCCCTTCGTGGCGGACACCACGACGACCTTCTTGGGCGCGGCCTGCAACGTAAGGGCGGCAGCCGTAAGCATGACAATGCTGGATGGAATCTTCATGACGGGAATGCGTTATGCTGGTTTCCGCAGGGAACCGCCAAACGACGGCCGGCGCGGGGAACCCATTCATTCCGCCACAGAAGCAGCCAGCTAGGCAACGCCCGTCTCAGTACGAAAGTATCGGCTTTCCCGACAACTGGTCCTTCAACAGGCGCAGGTCCGCTTCGACCATGAGCTCGATCAGGGCCTTGAACCTCGTCTTCGGCTTCCACCCCAGCTTCTTCTCCGCCTTGGCCGGATCCCCGATCAGCAGGTCGACCTCAGCCGGCCGGTAATAGCGGGGATCGATGTCGACGTAATCCTGCCACTTCAATCCCACCGCCTCGAAGGCGACCTCGAGACATTCCCGGATCGAGTGGGTCTCGCCCGTCGCCACCACATAGTCGTCTCCTTCGTGCTGCTGAAGCATCAGCCACATCGCCTCGACGTACTCCTTGGCAAAACCCCAGTCCCGCTTCGACTCCAGATTGCCCAGCGCCAGTCGCTTCTGCTGCCCCAGCTTGATGCGGGCTGCTGCCAGCGTGATCTTCCGCGTCACGAAGGTCTCACCGCGCCTCGGCGACTCATGGTTGAACAGGATGCCGTTGCTCGCGTGCATGTTGTACGATTCCCGGTAATTCACAGTCGCCCAGTAGGCGAAGACCTTGGCACAGGCATACGGGCTGCGAGGATAGAAGGGCGTCTGCTCGCTCTGCGGAATCTCCCGCACCAGACCATACATCTCGCTCGAACTGGCCTGGTAGAACCGGGGCTGTATCCCGACGTCCCGGATCGCTTCCAACAGTCGCAGGCACCCCGTCGCCGTCACGTCCACCGTGTACTCCGCGGCATCAAAACTGACCCGGACATGACTCTGGGCCGCGAGGTTGTAGACCTCGTCCGGCTGCACCTTGGACACCAACCGCACCAGCCCCCCCCGTCCGCCAGATCCCCGTAGTGCAGGTGGAGCTTGTCCACCGGAAGATCCGTCCTGCCCATCACCGCATCCAGTCGCGGCCGAACCGTGCTGCTCTGGCGACGCACGATCCCGTGAACCTCGTACCCCTTTTCCAACAAGAGCTCCGCCAGATACGAACCGTCCTGCCCCGTGATTCCCGTGATGATCGCCTTTTTCGCCATGCCGGCCGGGAAACTCCGGCAAGTTGGTCCCCGAAGGCAAGCTTGGTGGCGAGAGAGCCACCTCGACACTGCCCCCGTTTGAAAACGGGAACGGGGTGGCGACGTCCTCGTCGCCTCGGAAAATGGCATGGGAGGCAACGAGGACGTTTCCGCTCCGTTTGACGCCGGAGCAGTGTCGGGATGTGCCCCTCCGGAACCGCAACCAAACTCCGCCTTCGACCCGGCGCTTGGCTTCCGGCATCCTTCCTCCATGTCACATCGGCTGGAACCGTCCTGGGTGGACCGTCTGCAAGACCTGATTCCCTTTGGACTGGGTCAGGACAAACCCCGCCACTTCCGCGACATGGCCGAGATCATCTGGCGGAACCGGGACAACCTTCCCTACGCCTGGAAGGTCCTCTCCCGTGGGGTCTGCGATGGCTGCGCATTGGGCGTGGCCGGGCTCCATGATTGGACACTCAAGGGCCCGCACCTGTGCATGACCCGACTGAATCTCCTTCGGTTGAACACCATGCCAGCGCTTGACCCGGAACCGCTCTCCAACCTCTCCGAATTCCGGGAGCACCTGGCGAGGGTACGCGGCGACAACTCCCGCGACCCGGGCTGGGACAACGCGCAACTCCGCGAACTCGGACGCCTGCCCTACCCGATGGTCCGCGAGAAGGATGCACCCGGGTTCAGGCGGATCTCCTGGGCCGAGGCCAACGAACGGCTGGGGCAGCGACTCCGCACCGTCGATCCCAAACGGCTGGCCTTCTTCGTCACCGCCCGCGGTGTGACCAACGAGGTGTACTACATGGCCCAGAAGGCGGCCCGCTTCCTGGGCACGAACCACGTCGACAACGCCGCCCGCCTTTGCCACGCCCCTTCGACCGGTGCCATGAAGCACGCCCTCGGCGTCGCCGCCAGCACCTGCTCGTACAAGGATTGGTACGGCACCGACCTCATCGTCTTCTGGGGATCCAATCCCGCGAATGACCAACCCGTCTCGACCAAGTACCTGCTCGAAGCCCGGGAACTCGGCACTCAGGTCGCCATCGTCAATCCGTTCCTCGAACCCGGCATGCGCCGGTACTGGGTCCCCTCTACCGCCTCCAGCGCCGTCTTCGGCACCCGCATGTCCGACTGGTGGTTCCCCGTCCGCCAAGGCGGCGACATCGCGTTCATCTACGGCGTCCTGCGGATCCTCCTCGAGGAAGGCTGGCTCAACAACGACTTCATCCGCGATCACACCCGCGGCTGGGATGAACTCGCCGCCGAGATCCGACGACTCGACTTCCCTACCCTGGAGTCCGCCGCCGGACTCCCACGGGCCGCCATGCACGAGTTCGCCCAACTCCTCCACCGCTCCACCAACGCCGTCTTCGTCTGGAGCATGGGCATCACGCAGCACGTCTACGGCGCCGATGCCGTGTCCATGGTGCTCAACCTCGGGCTCGCCCGTGGATACGTCGGACGCGAGAAGAACGGATTCATGCCCATCCGCGGCCACTCGTCGGTGCAAGGGGGCGCCGAGATGGGTTGCTATTCCACGGCATTGCCCGGCGGCAAACCCCTCACCCCTTCGAACCTCGCCAACCTGGCCGCCCAGTACGGGTTCCCCATTCCCGACTGGCCCGGAATCACGTCCGTCGAAATGGTCGAGGCCGCTGCCCGCGGCGAACTCGATGTCTTCTACTGCCTGGGCGGGAATTTCCTCCGGACACTGCCTGATCCCACCCACGTCGCGGCCGCCCTGCGCAATGTCCCGGTCCGTGTCCATCAGGACATCGTGCTCGTCGACCAGATGATGGAACCCGCCCGCGAGGCGGTCTTCCTCCTCCCGGGCAAGACAAGGTACGAGCAGGACGAAGGCGGCATCGAGACCACCACCGAACGACGCATCGCCTTCTCACCCGAGATCCCACGCCTCGTCGGCGAGGCCCGGGCTGAATGGAAGATCCTCCGGGACGTCGCGGCCGCCGCGCATCCTGAGCGGGCCCACCTGCTTGGAGGCGAGGATGGCTGGAAGCTTCGGGAGGAGATTGCCCGGATTGTGCCGTTCTACGACGGCATCCAGAATCTTCGCGACACCGGCGACGCCATCCAGTACGGCGGTCCCAGACTCTGTGACGGTGGCCAGTTCGCTACCGTCGATGGTCACGCCCACTTCCGTACCGTTCCGCTCCCGCAAGAAAGCCTCGAGCCAATCGGGTTCCGTTCCGACGGCAAGCCTCCGCGCTTCCTCGTCTCGACCCGCCGCGGCAAGCAGTTCAACACGCTCATCTACGCCGAGGTGGACCCTCTCACGGGCGCGCCCCGCGACGCCGTGTTCATGAACCCCGAGGACGCCGCCCGACTGCATCTCGCCAAGGGAGATCGCATCCGCCTCACGAACGATCAGGGAACGATGGTCGGAACCGTTTTCACCGCCGAGATCGCACGCGGCAACCTCCAGGTCCACTGGCCCGAGGGCAACGTCCTGCTTGCCCACGGACGCACTGATCCCATCGGCGGCGTACCCGACTACAACGCCTGGGTCGAGGTCGTGCCCTGAAGGAGTTTCGAGTAACCAGTTACCAGCTTCCAGAACTGGCAACTGGCCTCTGGGAACTGGCAACTCCCCCTACGGCTGCGCCGTCGCCAGCTTGCGGACCCCTTCGCGCCGCGCGTCCCAGACCGGCTTGTAGGCGGGCAATTCGCGTCCCAGCAACTCGAAGAGTCCAGCCGCCTCCTCATAGCGCTTCCGTTCCTGAAGCAGGCGGCCGGCGGCATCCCCTGCTTCCCAGAGCAACAACGGCGGCACCGATTCACCCGGCCGCAGGAAACCCGATCCGAGCACGACATCCAGATAGTACTTCAGCGCCCGCTCCAGCAACTCGGTCCCTTCGGCCGCTGGCTTGCCTGATGCCATGCGCTCCGTCGCCATCGCCATCCCGATGCGGGCCTTCGCCCGTGCGGCAATGCCCGCCTGGGGTGAGTCGGCCACGCGCTGGTAGAGTTCGGCCGCGCGTTGATAGCTGACGGGGGTCTGCGCACCGAGTTGAAGGTGGCAGAAGGCCATCCGGCCCCACGCGGCGATCACGATCGGCGCGTTGGTGAAGCGGGCAGCGCCTTGGAACGCCTCCAAGGCGTCCGAGAACGAGCTGAGGGGAGCATTCGTACCCGGAGCAACACCCAACCGCGCCTCACCCAGATAGAAATACGCGGGTGCCCGTTCGTCCTCGGCGGCCGACGGATCATTCAGGAGGTCCAGCAGGTAACCGACCGCGTTGGTCGAACTGCCCCGGGCGAGCGCCGCCTGCCCAGCCTTCAACCGCGCCTGCTGCACCGCCCGGGTGCCTTTCCAGTGGACGTTCGTGATCACCCCGACGCAGGCCAACTCCGCCTGGGCGTAGTCGCCCTGACTGAAGAAATGTTCCCCCAGCCACAATTGCGCCGTCTGCGACAGCGGGTTCGTCGCAAACCGCTGGGACAACAACCGGAACTGCTCCACCGCGTTCGTCGCCATCCCCGCCTCGGCCGTCGCCATCGCCCGATCGTACTCCGCCTGCGGCAGCGCCGGATGATTCGTGTACCGCACCACCCAGCCATCCAGTTCCCGGAGCACGTTCGTCCACATCCGGTCCGCCAGGTATCCCTCCGCCAGCGCCAACCGCACCTCCGCCGTCACCTTCGCATCCGGAAAACGCTCGGCAAAGCGCGACAGCAATTCCCGGCCCTGGACCCCTTCGCCCTGCCTCATCAAGGACTGTCCCACCAGGAGGGCGCTCCTCCCCGAGACCTCCGCGTCCGGGCTCGTCGCCAGCAAACGTTCCATCGCCCGCGATGCCGCGGGCGCATTGGTCGAGCCGATCGCCGCCACCACGGCCTGCTGCCAGGCGAACGGCCGGAGCTCGCGGTCCACCATGGCGTCACCCACGTAGCCTTCCGCCACCGCGAGGTAATTCGTAAGGGCGACTTCCGCTTCCTTCCGCTGCAAGGCCACGTCCCCGAGCTTGAACCGCGCCGTCGCCTGTTCCGCGGACGCAGGCAACCTCTCCGCTGCCGCCCGGAAGGCGGTCTCGGAGTCCTTCAAGCGGTTCGTCGCGCCGGTCGCCACCCCCTCCTCCCAAAGGCACCATCCCCGCAGGTATTGAACCGGCCCGACCAATTCCGCGGCGGGCTGATTCGTCAACACCACGTCCAATTGTCCAAGGATCTGGGCCGGCAGCCCCGCGATCTCGGCCGGCATCGGCGCCGCACCCCGGGCCTCGGCATACTGCCGGAAAAGGACCTGCCCCAACGCCAGACGAACCGCGTGCCACACGGGCTCTGCCGGGCGCCCCGTCAGGAACCGCTCCAGCCTCGCGCGGGCTTTCGGCAAATCAGACTTGGACCCCAACCGCTCGGCAATCCTCAGCACCGCCTCCCGCTGGTACTCGGCGGGCAGTGAAGCGTCGCTGTTCCTCTCCCAGAGTGCATCGGCACGGTCCGCTTGCCCCACGGCCTCCATCGCACGCGCCGCCAGCGACACCGCCTCCGCCCGCTTCACCGGCTCTCCCGTCGATGACAGCCCAACCAACGTCTCGGCCGCCGCCAACCGTTCATCCGCCTTTCCAGCCTCCCGCGCCGCATCGTGCCGCAACCGCTCGCGCTGCCACTGCGCTTGCGGCGTCTTCGCGACCGGCTTCGCTGACTCCAGGGCCGCCAAGGCACCCACGGGATCCCCCAACCCCAACCGGGCTTCCGCCAACAACAGCCACCCGGCAAATATCAGATCCGCCGGCGACTCCGCCGCCCGCGTCGCTGACTGGAAGACTCCCTCCGGGATCTGCAGGCGGTCCCGGACCGCGGCCAGATCCCCGGCCTTCTGCAACGCGTACGCCTCCCTCAACGTCCCCCGCAACCGGTTCGTCGACCCGGGATACTCCTTCAGGAATACCCCGAAGGCCCCCGCTGCATCCTTCCACTTCGACTCCGCCAACGCCGCCTCGCCCCGCGCGAACGCTGCACGCTCCAGTGCCGCCGGCTTCAGGGGCGAATCCGGGAACTGCTTTACCATCGCCTCCAACTCGGAGACCGCCCGCGAGAACATCGCCGTGTCAAAGGCCCGGATCGCCGCATCGAACGCCACCTTGTCCGCCCCGGCCTCCTGCGCCATTCCAACCATCGTCCCCAAACCGACACCCAGGCACACCACCGCCACCCGCAGGATCCGCCATCCTCCGGGTATCACACACCACCTTCCGTGCCGTGCCGCATCAGCCATTGCCCGGGATCCTCGCCGTTCCGGAACCGAGGATTCGATTCAAAAAACGTCCAGTATGGCTTTCCGGGTTTCCCGCAACGACCTCCGGCGTTCCCGCCGCCACGACCCGTCCACCACCCGCCCCCCCCTCCGGTCCCAGGTCGATCACCCAGTCCGCCGTCTTGATCACGTCCAGATGATGCTCGATCACGACCAGCGTGTTGCCGCTCTCCCGCAACTTGAAGAGAACCTGCAGCAACCGGTTCACGTCCTCGAAATGGAGCCCGGTCGTCGGCTCATCCAGGAGATACAAGACCCGGCCCGATTGCCGGCGGGAGAGTTCAGCCGCCAGCTTCAACCGCTGCGCCTCTCCACCCGAGAGCGTCGTCGCTGCCTGCCCCAGCCGTAGGTATCCGAGTCCAACCTCTGCCAGGGTGCGGCAAGGCTCATGCAGCTTCGGCACCGCCCGGAAGAACCCGACGGCCTCGTCCACCGTCAGGTCCAGCACCGCCGCCACGTTCAAGCCCTTGTAGGTGATCTCAAGCGTCTCGCGATTGTACCGCCGGCCGCCGCACGCCTCACAGGTCACGTACACCGGCGGCAGGAAGTGCATCTCGATCTTCAACACCCCATCGCCCTCGCACTTCTCGCACCGCCCACCCTTCACGTTGAAACTGAAGCGACCCGCGTCGTACCCGCGCACCCGCGACGTCGCCAACCCCGCGAACAGGTCACGGATCTCGTTGAACATCCCGGTGTACGTCGCTGGATTGCTGCGCGGCGTCCGCCCGATCGGCGTCTGGTCCACCACGACGCACTTCTCCAACAGGTCCAACCCGCGGATCTCCCGGTGCGCCCCCGGCCGATCCCGGCTGCCATACCACTGGCGGAAGATCGCCCGGCGCAGGATGTCATCGACCAGGGTCGACTTTCCGCTCCCGCTCACCCCCGTGATGCAGGTCAACGTCCCCAGCGGGATCCGGACGTCAATGTTCCGAAGGTTGTTCTCCGTCGCGCCCAGCACCTCGAGCCATCCCTTGTCCGACCTGGGCGCCACGCGCCGGGGCGGCACCGCGATGCTCAGGTCACCCGAGAGATACCGCCCCGTCGTCGACTTCGCATCCGCCAGGATCTGGGCCACCGTCCCCTGCGCCACCACCTGCCCACCGTGCACGCCTGCACCCGGACCGAAATCGATGACATGATCCGCCGCCCGGATCGTGTCCTCGTCATGCTCGACCACGATCACCGTGTTGCCGATGTCCCGCAACCGCTGGAGCGTCTCGATCAGGCGCTCGTTGTCCCGCTGGTGCAGCCCGATGCTCGGCTCGTCGAGGATGTACAACACCCCCATCAATCCGGCCCCGATCTGCGTTGCGAGACGGATCCGTTGGGCTTCCCCGCCGCTCAACGAACCGCTTTCCCGGTCGAGCGTCAGGTACCCAAGCCCCACCCGCCGCATGAATGAGAGCCGCTTCCGGATCTCGCCCACGACCTCCCCTGCCAACCGCTGCTGGAATTCGGTCAGCGGAAGCCCCGCGAGGTAATCCTCCGCCACCGCGATCGACAGCCCACAGAAATCCGCAATGCTCAGCCCCGGGACCACCCTCCGCGGCCCTTCCACCGGCCCAGGTGCAGGCCCGATCTCCGCCGCTCCGGGCAGCGTCACGGCGAGCAGTTCCGGCCGCAACCGCCGCCCTCCGCAGGCATCACACGGCTGCAGCGTCATGTAGGCCTTCAGCCGGTTCCGCGTAAGTTCGCTTTCCGACTCCTCATGGAGCCGTTCGAGGTTGCCAATCACGCCCTCCCAAGCCCGTTTCGTCTCGCCAGCCTTGCCACCCCGCGCCAATGCAAACGCGATCTCCTCGCCGCCCGATCCCCGGACGACCCGGTCCCGGACGATCTCCGGAAGTTCTTTCCACGGCACATCCATCCGCGCGCCGTAGTGCCGGGTCACTCCCTCGAGCAGGGCTTGGTAGTATCCCAGCATCTTTTTCCCACCCAGCCGATGGAACGGCTGCACAGCCCCATCCGCCAGGCTCTTCGTGCCATCCGGCACGATCAATCCCGCGTCGAAGACGTGCTTCTGCCCCAGCCCCAGGCACACCGGGCAAGCCCCACGGGGGGAGTTGAAAGAGAAGTGCTGTGCCGACGGCGTCTCAAACGACCTGCCCGTCCGCCGCGACACCATCCGCGTCGAATGCAGGGTCTCCCGCCACTTGTCCGAAGTCCCTCCCGGCTCCTGGTCGAGCACCAGCAACCGTCCCTCACCCCACCGCAGCGCCGTCTCCACCGAGTCCGCCAACCGCCCCCGGATCCCCTCCGCCATCACCAGACGATCCACCACCACTTCGATGGTGTGCCGGGTCTTGGCGTCCAGCCGGACCGGCTTGTTCGCCACCAGCTCGACGATCTGCCCGTCCACCCGGGCCCGTACGAACCCCTCCCGCGCCAACCGCTCCAGCACGTCCCGGAACTCCCCGCGCTGGTCATCCACCACCGGGCCCAGCAGCATGATCCGCGTCTTCAACGGCAACTGCTGGATGCGGTCCACGATCTCCGTCGCCGTCTGCGATGCCATCGCCTCGCCGGTCTCCGGATCGTGTGCCTGCCCGAGCGTCGCGTACAGGAGCCTCAGGTAATCGTAGATCTCCGTCGTCGTCGCGATCGTCGACCGCGGGTTGGCCCCGCTCGTCCGCTGCTCGATGGCAATCGCCGGCGACAATCCCTCGATGTGGTCGACGTCCGGCTTCTGCAACTGGTCCAGGAACTGACGCGCATAAGCCGACAACGACTCCACGTACTTCCGCTGTCCCTCGGCAAAAAGGGTGTCGAATGCCAGCGATGACTTTCCCGAACCGCTCGGACCGGTGATCACCACCAGTCGATCCCGGGGAATCTCCAGGCTGACATTCTTCAGATTGTGCTGGCGGGCTCCTACCACCCGGATCACGGAACGAGGCACCCCGCCAGAAGACCACACTGCCCTCGCTCCCTGCACGGGTTTTGTATGGCGAGGAAGCGGTTGGGAAAAACTCCGTGAACTTCTCCGCCCCCTCCGGTGGGGAGAGACTCCGTCGAGCCGTTCCGCGTCATTCCCCGTCGTACTCGTACTCAGCCCGGAGGGCGGTACTCGTACTCGATCCCGGCAACCAGCCACCGTCAGTTCCCCATCGGCCCGAGTACGAGTTCGAGTACGAGTACCCCTTTCGAAGGCGCCGGGCGAATTCACCAGCATCAGTCTGCCACTCCCGCTCCCCCACGACCCGCGCCGCTAGCCGGGTCCAGCGTGGGGATCTCCCCGTCTTGGGTGTTGCCCGGGCTGCCTCGGGACCTGTACAAACCGGATGTGCTCACCGGTGAAACATGCTTGGCAGGACGCTCGTTCCAGAAGTGCGAGGCCTACCCGGCGAACTTGTCCCAAGGCGGCGACGCCGTGGGAGAAGCCACAACCAGTCCATCCCGGCGCGCGTTCTCGGGCCCCCCAAGGTCTACCTCCATGCAAACTCCATGCCCTCGGTCGTCGTCGATGCCTCCCCGCAGCTGGAAGGCCTTCACGTTGATCGAACTCCTCGTCGTCATCGCCATCATCGCCATCCTCGCCGGCATGCTGTTGCCGGCTTTGGCCAAGGCGAAGGAAAAGGCCATCCGTACCCAATGCCAGAACAACGTGAAGCAGATCACGCTCGGCATGCACATGTACATCGGTGACTTCAACGAGTACCTGCCCGAGCCGAACTGGAATGCGCCATGGACCCGCCGCGGATGGTTGTACAACGCCGCTCTGGGTGCACCGCCCGACCCCAACCGCGCCCCGTACAACACCAACCGAGCTTCCGCGTACCAGACAGGCCTCCTGTACACCTACATCCAAAGCCCGAACGTCTATCGCTGCCCGGCAGACGCGACCAACAAGGCCACCTTCCGTTCGCGCGCGCAGAAGATGTCCAGCTACCTCATGAATGGTTCCGTCTGCAGCTTCGGAGGCGTCTCACCCGGCTCCCACAAGGCTTCGGCTTTCGATCCGCAGGCCATCATCTTCTGGCAGGCACTCGAGACCAACCCGGGTGATTTCAACGACGGCTCCAGCAGCCCGACCGAAGGCATCACCAAGCTCCACTCCCTTGGGACCACCGTCGGAGTCGTAGACGGCCACATCGAATACCTGAAGACCGTAGAGTTCTACCGGCAGGGCAACATCCCGGGCAAAAACCGCCTGTGGTGCAACCCGAACACCGCAAACGGGCGCTAGGCCGTACCGCTTACCGCCATGAACCCACGCATTCCAGCCATCGCGACCATCGCGGTGGCACTGCTCGCCACCGTTGGCTGCTCGTCCAAGCAGGACCCCTCCGCCGAACTCGAGAAGGCAGCCGCCGTCCTCGAGAAGACGCCCCAGGCGCCGGCGGAGACCCCCACTGAAGGCGTCGTCGCTGCCTCCCCCTCCCAGCAACTCAAGGGGGCCATGGAGGACTACAAGGCCGGCAAGATGGAAGACGCCGTCACACGCCTCCAGATCCTCCGCTCCGCCACCGCTCTTTCACCAGAGCAACGGATGGCCCTTCAAGACAGCATCGCAGCCGTCATGGCCGAGATCTATGCCCTCGCGGAAAAGGGAGACAAGCGGGCTCAGGCCGCCGTAGCTCAGTACGAACGGATGCAGACCAGCCGGTGACCCCGGCCGCCTCCGCAGCCATGGCAGCCAACAACTACGCCTGAGGCGTTGCGGCCGGTAGCCCCGGGTTGGCGCGGCAGCGCCTACCCGGGGTTGCCTTGATTGGAATAGCCGCACCCCGAAGGCGGTGCGAAGCTTCCTTCCCTCTACCCCCTCACGGCGCCTCCGCCTGCCGCACGACCCGGTAGAACCGAGCCGCATCCGGTGCCGTCAGCTGGAACACCGTGTAACCACGCGTGTCGCTGATCACCGGCAACGCCGGAGCCCAGTCCACCAGGTCAGTCGAGGTCTCCACCCGGTATCGCCCGCCCTCGAGCGTGAAGGTCGTCAACTGGATCGCAGGGCGTACCTCAACCTTCCCGTCCGGCGCTTCGGTCGGGGTCACCGGATCCAGCCCGCTCAGCACTTCCAGCCGATCCGTCAACCCGTCGCCATCGGAGTCCACGAGTCCAGCATCGGTCCCAAGGCGTGCCTCGAACTCGTCGCTCAAGCCATCGGCGTCGGAATCCCTCGAAACGGCCAAGGCCGCGGTGCGGTAAGCACCCGCGGCAAAGGCTGCCGGCGGAACCAGGCCCGCCGGGATGGAATCCCGCCCCTGCCCGGTTGCTCCCCAGACACGGAGTTCGCCGGAGGGGAGCTCTGCCACATTGTGACCGAAGCCGCAGTCAATGCGGACCACCGAGCCGAGATCCCCCGGAACCACCGCCTGGCCGTCGGTGTTCAGGCCCCATGCGCGGACCGTTCCATCGCGCAACCGTACGAGGGTGTGGCCCGCGCCCGCCCGAACCTCCGCGACCGGCGGCAGCCCGGCGGGAACCAGGGTCGCGCCAAACTCATCTCGCCCCCAGCAGACCACCGAACCGTCCGCCCGGAGAGCCACCGAGTGATGCCAGCCAGCCGCGACGGAGATCACGCCCGACAGCCCCGGAGGAACCGTGGCCTGCCCGTACAGGTTGTCTCCCCAGGCCACGACCCGCCCCTGATCCGTCACGGCCAGGCTGTGTCCGCCCCCAGCGGCGATCGCGATCACGGGGCGTCCGATCGTAGGCACCCGATCGTACCCTCGATCGCTCCCGCCCCACGCCACGATGCGGCCATTGGCCTTGAGCGCCAGCGTGTGCCAGGCACCCGCCGAGATCGCCACCAGGTCGGTCGCCCCAGCCGGCGGCGTGCACTGCCCGTCAAAGTTCATTCCCCAGCATTGCACGGTACCATTCGTCTTCAACGCCACGGTGTGGTACCAACCCACACTCAGGGCCTTCACATCGCTCAGCTCGAGCGGCACCGCATTCAAGGTGTCATCCAGCCCACCCCACGACAGCACCGTCCCGAGCACCGGCCATGGGCCCGGATCCGGCTGCCCACCCTCGCCCTGCGGCACCAACCGGTAGAACCTTTCCCCGGCCGGCGGCAGGCGAAGCACCCGGGTCCGCCCCTGCGGATACGTCGCCGGCGCCCCCAGGTCCGACCAAGTCTCGCCGTCGTTCGACGACTGCATCTGGTATCGCCGAGTCTGTCGCGCGAACGACTCCAACTCGTACATCGGCTCGACCAGGATCCAGCCGTCATCCCGCTCGGCCGCCACCGTCGCATCAAAACCGTTCTCAAGCTCGGTGCGGTCTACCAACCCGTCCCCATCCGAATCCTTCCTGGTCGGATCCGTTCCCAGGCGGAGCTCCACCCCGTCCTCCAGACCGTCCTCATCCGTGTCAAAGCGGGCCGCATCTGTCCGGGCTGACGCCTCGAAGGCCGGGTCCAGCCCATCCGCGTCCCGATCCGGCTCACCGACCAAGGCCAACGCGTGGAAGTACCCAGCACTCAGTGCGACGACGTTCGACAGCCCCACAGGAACCTTCAACGCCGGGTTGTTCGACTCACCCCAGACCAGGACCCGCGTATCCGCCAGGAGCACGCCGGTGAATCCATACCCCGCCATGACCTCCACGGCCTTCGGCGCCGGAGTGGGCAGCGTGCATTGCCCGTAGAAGTTGTCGCCCCAGCAAACCACCTGTCCGTCGGTGAGCACCGCAACCGTGTGGTTGCCGCCTGCGCTGATGCGCCCGACCGGCTCCAGCGGATCGGGCACGTCGCACTGCCCATAGTCGTTTCCACCCCAACAGAACACCTTGCCGTCGGACGCCAGCGCCACCGTGTGGAACACGCCTGCCGAGATCGCCACGATGTCAGAAAGCCCCTCCGGCAACACGGTCTGGTCCTGGGAGTCATCTCCCCACACCACAACGGAGCCATCCGCACGCAACGCGACGCTGTGGAAATAGCCCGCAGCCACCGCCACCACTCCCGTCAAACCGGCCGGAACATTCGTCTGCCCCATCTGGTTGTCACCCCACGCCACCACCGTCCCGTCGGAGCGGACGGCGAGCGTGTGCGCCGCACCCGAGGCCAGGGCCACGACTCCCGTCAGCCCGTCCGGGATGCCCGTCTGCCGCAAGTCGTTCGTTCCCCAAGCCCGGACTTCACCCTTGGAATCCACCAGGACCGAGTGGGCCAAGCCGCCTCCGATCGCCCGCGCCGGATCCACCGCAACCGCAGCTGGAGTGTTTGTCTGGCCGAACTGGTTGTTCCCCCACGACACCGGACGCCCCGCCGGTTGGGCGATCCGCTGGCTCGGAGGCCACGGCAACACCTCGACCTGCAACGTCCGACTCACCTGCACGCTGTCAAAGACGGTGGCCTCCACCCGGTACCCACCCGCGTTGGTCTCCTGCACCCGGTGGAGCACCAGCGCCGCATTGGTCTGCGTGGGCAACGCGGCGTCCTCAAAAAACCACTGGAACGTCACCCAGTTCGTGACCGTGAGCTTGTTGGTCGTGTAGGTCGGATCCTCGTCCGGCATGTCGTCCGGCGGCGGGTTCGTAACGATCACCGTGTTCGTCGACAGCAGGAACTCCCTGATCGGCTGCACCCGGTACACCAGCGTGTCCGTCGGCAACAACTGCCGGTCCCGCAATTCCTCGAAGAACAAGGGGAAGCTCTTGCTGTTCCGAGGCTCGGTCTGCGCGATGTACTCCGCCAGATCGTTGAAGCCGTCCGAATCCGTATCCGCCTTCACCGGGCTCGACCCGAACCGAAGCTCCAGCAGGTCCGGGAGCCCGTCCTTGTCGGTGTCCGGCCCGGTCAGGGTCGACGCATCCAGCCAAGGCGGCAGGTTCGTCGCTGTCTGGGCCCGCGCAGGTGCGAACATCGCCAGCAGCCACAGCACGGAAACCAGCCCCGCCGCCCGGAAGGCGGCCGGCATCGGAAGACCGATGCCGGGGCGGAGCCAGGAAGCAGGAGGAAACGGTTGGGAAGACCTCATGGTTGACCTTGTTTCCCGGGAGCAGCCGACCAGGATTGAGGGCTGGCCGAAGCTTGAAACGGGAAGCCCTTTGCCTTCCCAAGTTCCGTTCCCAGCACCCGCGTCCAAGGGAACAAATTCGTTACGACAAAAGAAAAAACCCACCCGGCCGAGTGGGCGGGTGGGGCAATTGCAGGAGCACCCGATCGCAACCGGGTCCCGCATGCGGGATCAGAAGTCGTCCTCGTTCGGCTCCAAGGCCGGGCGGACTCCGTACTTCTTCTGCAACGTCTGGACCACGGCCAAGGGCTTCATGCCGCCCGTGCAGGTCGGATCACTCAACGAAGCCGCCGCCGCGCAGACCGCCGTGAGCAGCACCTTCTGCAGGTCCCAGCCCTCATGGAGCGCCAGCAGGGCCCCCGCGCAGAATGCATCGCCCGCACCCGCCGTCCCCGCGATGGCCTTGGCAGGCACCTTCAACGAAGGCTGCCAGTGATCCTTGCCGTCGCGCGTCCGCGCGAAGCAACCCTCCGGGAAATGGATGATCACCAATTCCTTCACGCCGTGCTGCAGGATCGCCCCCGCCGCGTGCCGCAGCGAAACCGTGTCGAGCTGGCCTTCCTTGCGGATCTTGAAGCCCGTGACCATCCCGGCCTCATACTCATTGATGATGGCGTAGTCGCAGTGCTTGAGGGCCGGCGTGACGACCGCCTTGAACCGGTCGCTCGCCTCGCTCACCACATCCACGCACGTCTTCAGGCCCGCCGCCTGCGCCGCCGCCAGCAATTTGGCCGCCGGCGTGATGCCCTCCTTGTTCACGACATCCAACTTGTCGAGCAACAGCAGGTATCCCAGATGGAAGATCCGCGCCTTGGTCTTGGTGAAATCCAGGTCCTTTGCATCCCAGAGCCCATTCGCCCCGCGGTGATGGAAGAAGGTGCGCTTGCCCGTTCCCGCAACCGTCATGACGTCGGTGAATGACGTCGGCGCCTCCGCCGTGGCCTTCAGGTACTTGGTATCGATCTTGTGCTTGGCGCAATCCTCCAGGATCTGCTGGCCCAGCGGATCCTTGCCCACCAGGCCGGCCGCCTGCAGCGGGAACTCCACCCCAAGCTTCGCCAGGTCGAGAAGGACATTGTATGCCGCCCCCCCCGTTCCCTGGTGTTGCTCCTTGATGTTCGCGAGCTGTTCGAGCCCGGGATATGTGTCGATGATCTTGACCTGATCGATAATCCAATTGCCTCCGGCCAGGATGCCGGAGCGCTTTGAGGCAGGAGAGGCTTTCATTCGCACCACGAAAAATACCGCGCAATGGCTTTGGCCACCGCGAAGTGAGTTCGGAAAGCCTATCCCAAACACCCCCGGACTGTCTCCAACGAATTGTGACAACCACGTCCCAAACCACCATCTCCGCACCGCCACCACCGCCTTAATCCCCTCGAATCTGCCACTTAGCCTCCCCGCCCAAACCAGACGGTCGTCCTCCTTCAACCCCGCCGCGCGTCCAGAAAAGCCTTCAATTCGCCAGCCAGACGATCCCCGAACCCCGCGACTTCCCCGATCTCCTCCACCGTCGCCATCCGCAACCGTTGCACCGACCCAAACCGCTTCAACAATGCCTGCTTCCGCGCATCCCCGATCCCCGGAAACTCGTCCAGGATCGACTCGCTGATCCGTTTCAGCCGCAACTGGGCGTTGTACGTGTTGGCAAACCGGTGCGCTTCGTCCCGCACCCGCTGCAACAGCTTCA
Organism: Limisphaerales bacterium; assembly: GCA_965284395.1. Taxonomy (GTDB): domain Bacteria; phylum Verrucomicrobiota; class Verrucomicrobiia; order Limisphaerales; family UBA9464; genus UBA6176. The sequence continues at coordinate 5,886,868 of OZ260084.1, forward strand.
CCGCCGCACTGTCCAGACCCAACCGCAGCGGCTCTGCCCGATCGGGCAGGTGGATCTCCTCGTATTCCTTGGCCAAACCCAGCACCGGAATCGATCCCAGGCCCAACCGCCCCAACTCCGCGCAGGCCGCGTTCAACTGTCCACGGCCGCCGTCGATCAGGATCAGGTCCGGCAACCTCGGCGCTGCCGGCACGGCCGGAACCCACGGTGCCTCCAGCTCGGGCGAGTCGGCGCCTTCGCCCCCCCCCGCTGAAGCAGCCCCGGCCTCCGGCTCGACTTCTCCGGCTTTCACCTCCCGCTGGAGCCTCGAATACCGCCGACGGATGGTCTCCGCCATGCACGCAAAGTCATTCTGCTCGGTCACCGTCTTCATCCGGAACCGACGGTACCCCGCCCGATCCGGTCGCCCGTGCCAGAAACTCACCATCGAAGCCACCATGAACGTCCCGCTGATGTTCGAGATGTCGAATCCCTCGATCCGCGCCGGCGGCTCGGCCAACCCCAGCACGCGCCCCAACTCCCGCAGGTCCGCTTCCGGGTTGATCGCCACCGGCAGCTTGTACGGAACCCGCTCGAACTTCTCCGTCTTCTGCGTCGCCCGGTCCAGGTCCGAGATCGCGTCCCGCAATTGCGCCGCCTTCTCGAACTCCAGCGCCGCCGCCGCCTTCTTCATCTCCGCCTGCAACTCCTGCCGCAACTCGTCCGTCACCCCCTCCAGAAACCCGATCCCCGCCCGCACCTGCTCCAGATACTGTTCTCGACTCACGTTCCCGATGCACGGCGCCGTGCAGTTCTTCAGATTGCCGAACAGGCAATGGCGATAGTCCGACTCCGTCGGCGTCAACGGCCGGCATCCGCGCAGCTTGAACTTCCGCCGCATCATCGTCAGTGCCCGCCGAACCGATCCGCTGTGCGCGAACGGCCCGAAGTAGACGCCGCCATCATCCTTGCGGATCCGCGTCAGCGTGAACCTCGGGATCGGGTCGTTGAGGTTGACCTTCAGGAGCAGGAACCGCTTGTCATCCCGGAAGTCGATGTTGAACCGCGGCCGGAAGTCCTTGATCAGCTTGCCTTCCAGCAGCAGTGCCTCCGCCTCGCTCTTCACCACGTGCCAGTCGAAGTCATGGATCGCCTCGACCAGCGCGTTGAACTTCAGGTCCCAACCCATCCGACGCGACGGGTGGAAGTACTGCGAGACCCGCTTCCTCAACTCGCGGGCCTTCCCGACGTAGATCACCGTGCCGAAGCGGTCCTTGTGCAGGTACACGCCCGGCCGGTGCGGCACCTGGGAGAGCTTGTTCCGGATGTGATCCGTCAGCGGCATGCCGGTGCGGCATTCTCCATGAACGCGTAGCACAGCAGGTGGAGGACGTGCATCTGGACGTCCTCCACCCGTCCGTAGTGCGTGTCGCCCACCACGACCACCTGCTCCGCGATCTCCGCCATCCGTCCCCGCTTGGCCCCGACCAGCGCGATGTTCTTCAGCCCCTGGCTCCGCGCCCAATCATGCGCCTTCACCAGGTTGGGTGAATTGCCGCTGACGCTGATCCCGATCAGCACATCCCCCGGCCGCGCATAGTTCTGCAGCTGCTTCACGAAGATGTCGTCGTAGGAATAGTCGTTCCCCAACGCCGTGATCCAAGGGGTGTTGTCCGTCAGCGAGATCACGCGGAACCGCTTCCCCAGCTTGTCCGACGCCCCCTTGCCCAGATCCACCGCGAAATGGGACGCGTTCGCCGCGCTTCCACCGTTGCCCATCACGAAGATCTGCCGATCCGCCGCATGCGCCTCCCGCAGGGTCTCAACCAAGCCCACCAACTGTGCCGGATTCAACGTGTCGACCGCCCGCTTCTGCGCGGCAAGATATCCTTCAATCCATTGCTCCATGCCCCAAACCCTGCCCCACCCACCTTCCAAGGTCGAGTCCCGCCACCAAGGAGAGCGGGATCAGCGGCCTGGAGCTCATCGCCTGCTGATGCCGCCGGGGCGGGGAGAGCCGAAGTGGCCGGCCATTCCCTCCCGATCTTCCACGGCGTTACCGCTCCGGACTCTCCCGGATTCCATCGCAAAATACTCCCATGCAAAGCCACCAAAGGGTGCGTTTCGCAGGAAAAAATCTCGCCTCCCAGCGCTGTCGCACCAAACGACGCCTGCCCTGGGATCTTTAAAATCCCCAGCAAATCGGCACTTTTCAACGACCGATCCGTTCACGACAAGGCCCCCTCTGGAAGAGTTTCCCGAAAGGTTGAAATTTAATCTTGTTGAGAATCGGCGCACCCGGGAACAAATTATCTTCGCTGTGCAAGCTAGGGACTGGTTCCGGACAGGGGTGTCCGGGGCGCCGGTACCCCGGCGCTTTTACAAGGAGAGCCACAGAACGACAACTGAGGCAGGTGGGAATCGCGGAACCCCCAACGACCGCGCCCCACACGGAGACCCGGCCAGGTCTGCGATACCCGTTCAGGGATCCACGACCGGCCAAGGGAACCCAGGCCAGCCCGAGCAATCCGTGCTCACGGTCAACACGGCCTCAGACTCCAAGTCGGTCCATCCCTCCGAGGAGTCTTCCTCCTTCACGGTCACCCTCACCGATCCCTCTTCCTGCACCAACCCCGGTCATGCCGGTCCGTGCAGGACCTCGGCAGCCATTCGGCTGCCGGACGCATCCGTAACCAACACCCTGGTGCCTGCCGCGTCGCAACGGCTGGCAACTGCGGACGTCCCGTCGCAGGGCGTCCAGTTCCATCACGGCCCTTGCACGGCCGGCTTCGGTCCAACGCGGGGATTCCCCTCCCCTTCATCGGTCTCTGACCTCCGTTCCCATTGGTCCGCCTTCCCCGGCGGAGTCACCCGTTCGATCTGGCATCTCAACCCCATCCTCCCCATGAATGCCCATCGTGTTGTCCCCTTTGTCCCGTTCGGATTGCTGGCCCGTCTGGCCACCGTGCTCGCCTTGTTGCTCTGGGTTGCAACCAGCGCCAAGGCAGGCCGCCCTCAAGCTGAAAACATCCTGTTCGGCACCGTGTGGGCCGAAGGCCGGGCGGTCATCTCCACCAACTTGGTGATCGAGGCCCGCCGCGGCGACGTTGGTCCCGTCGTGGCCCGGTACCGACTCGGCGACGACCCCGGCGCCGGCGACCTCTTCTTCCTCCGCATCCAACGCGAGACGGCCCCGGCCATGTCACCGGTGACCGTGGACGCCAACGAACCCCTGACGGTCGTGGTCTCGCTCGAAGGCCGTCCGTCCTTCCGCACACGGATCCAACTCCCCCCTCCGGGTCGTTGCCTTCGGCTCGATTTCGGCCGCAATGGTGGCGAGATCGTCGCCACCGTCGTCGACCACCTTCCGGTGCCCGTCGCCACCCGGCCGGCGCCGCGCCCCACCCCGAAGCCCGCCAAGCCGGACGCGACCAGAACTGCAGCCCTGGCCGCAGCCGTCATGCCGGTCATCGAGCGTCGGTGGGTGATGCGGTAGCCGGCTCGGCGAGGAGTCCGCGGCGGCCAGGGGCTCAGCGCTCGATTTCCCCGCGCGCCCCGACCCATTCGCGGACCCTGAGGAATTCCACGTCGGTCGGGCCTCGGAACGGGACCGAGAACTGACCGTGCTGGGCGCGCAGGACAGGACCTGTGCTCCAGTGGAGCAGATCCCCGGAGTACTCCACCGAGTATCGGGCTCCAGCGGCCATGAAGAGGTCGCTGGTCAGCCCGGACACTTCCCGGTGGGGTACTCCGAGACTGGCCCCTTCCCGCACCAACACCTGGGTGTGGTACCCACCCGCCGACAACGCCAGCACACCCGTCAGGTTGGGTGGCACATCCAAGGCTCCGTTGGAGCCCTCCCCCCACGCCACCACCCGTCCGTCGCGCCGGAGCGCCACCCCGTGGTACGAACCCGCGGCGATGGCCACCACGTTCGTCGCCGCCTCGGGAACACGCGTCTGACCGAACGTATCGTCCCCCCACGCCACCACCCGCCCATCGGGCTTCAGCGCCATCGAAAAGTACCCACCCGCCGCCACCGCGACTGCCCCCCGGGCATCGGCGGGAACCGCGAGAACCCCGGCTGCCCCGCGCCCGAACGAACTCACCCGGCCATCCGCATGCAGGACCACCGAATGAGACGCACCCGCCGCCACCGCCACCGCATCCACAATCGGCTCGGCAGCCGACCCCGGCCTGAACAGCGGATGGGTCACATGGATCGTGCCGTCCTTTCGCAACAGGATCGTGTGCAGGAGCCCGCCTGCCCCGGCCACGAACCCGTGGTTCTCGGATTCCTCCACTTCCGCCTGCCGAAGATCATTCCTCCCCCACAGTACGGCACGCCCGTCTGCCAGCACCGCCAGGCTGTGGTCCAATCCGCACCCGACCGAAACCACGTTCGTCAATCCCGGCGGCACCGATGCCTGCCCCAAGGCATCCCAGCCGCGCCCCGCTACCGTCCCGTCCCGCTTCAGCAACAGCGTGTGGAACTCGCCGCAGGCGATGCCAACCGTCGAAAGCGTGTCCTCCAGGGACTGAGCCGCCGCCACGTTCATTGATCCGACCGAGACATACTCCGCACCCGCCGAAGTCGTGATCTCAAGCGAAACCATCGAAGTCCCCGGCATGCTGGCGATGCCTCCCGACTGCGACAGCAGACCGTCCGCAGTCAACCCGTCCGGTCGCGCCCGGACCCAGGTGAAGACCGGCGTATCCACCACCTGCCCCAAGGCAAACGCCGCTCCTGCCCCTCCCAACCCCAGCCGTGGCCCCCACCCCCTCACCTCCAATGCCGTGGCCCGACGCAGCGCCACCTCGATCGGCGCATCCGCACCCCAGACCGCCGCCGTCGCCACGACGACGCCGACGCAGCCCACAACCATGTTGTCCAACCGGTTCATCCCTCAGCCCGTTCCGCCTGCGTCAGTCCGCCGGTGGCAACGCAAAGTTGTCACCCTGCTCGATCCGCCGCCTCAATTTCGCCGCGGCAATCCGATCCACGTGCCCGTCCGCGAACAGGTAATTCGAGGCCCGATCGTGTCGCTCGGGGTCAATGTCTGCCACCACGTTCTCCCAACCCTGGAACCATGTGTCCGGATGGGTCGTCGAATCCCCCAACCGCTGGCCCAGCTCTGACGCCTCGAACACCAGGAAGGTATCCGACGGTCGCCGCAACCGGTCCAACCGCGTCTCCCGCGCCACCGGATCCAACGGCTCCCCATCCGGCCCGGTCCCGGGCGTCATCGCCGTCCGGCTGATGTCCTGCCGCGCCGGCGTCAGGTAATCGTTCAACACGTAGCTGCATCCGCCATTCGTCCGGAGCCATCCCCGCATCTGGTCACTCGGACACAGACGGATGCGGTCCACCGTGCCGATCGCATTGGTCAGCACGTACACCCACGCGGGCATCGGATCCGCTCCGATGGGCCCCGGCCCCACCCGGGCAGGCGCCGGCAATCGTCCCTCCGAATCGCCGTCCGCATACAGCCGCATCCCCAGCCCGAGCTGCCGAAGGTTGGTCGCGCAGCGGACCGAGTCCGCCCGCTTGCGGGCCTTGGACAAGGCCGGCAACAGGAGGCCCGCCAGCAATCCCAGGATCGCCACGACGGCGAGCAACTCGACCAGGGTGAAGGCACCCCGCCGGTTCGCACGAATCGCCTGCATGTCCGTCGGCTTCATCGTCAACGCGTGTTGACCACGCTGACCCGGGCGCGGATTCCGCCATCGCCACCCGTGTCCGCATTCACCCAGAGTTCTCCGGTCCCGACCATGACTCCCCGGCTGTCACAGTAAAGCCGGCTCCCGGGCGACTTGAGCACCAGGCTCGCTACATCGTGCGTGAACACTTCCTTCCAGCGGCCCGCCAGTGCTTCTGGCCCTTCGATCAGGAAAGTCCCACCGGGAGCGTTCACCCGCAGCGGAAAGCGGATCCAACGCGCCGCCGCGGCCACGTCCTGGCGCAGGATCGCCGACTGGAGTTCCCGCACCAACTCATGCACCGGCGCCGGATCCGGGAATCCGGCAACCGAATAGTCATCGGATGCCCGCTTCGGCCGGACCGGTTCCACCACCGTGGCCGTCCGCACGGCCTGAACCCCGGCTGCCACGGTAACCATCGCGGCCGCCGCGATTGCCCAAGGCTTGCAGGCCAGCCAAACCCATTCCCGCACCACCCCTGCCGCCACCGCGTTGGCCGTTGGTGAAGTTGTCCCCTGGAGCACTGCGGAAAGCGTGCCCGCAACCAATCCCGCTGGAACGACGGCCGACGGCCGCGCACCGAGCATGTCGCCCAGATCCACCGCATCCACCCGCGCTCCTTCCCGTTCCAGCATCCCTTGAAGCCGGTCCAGCGCCCTCCGCACGCGTTTCCGGGCCGCCTCCTCCGCCACCCCCAGCGCATGCCCCACCTCGGCCAGCGATCGGTCCTCGAAGAACCGCAACCACAGCGCGCGCCGATCCACCTCCGGCAACTGCGCGAGGCATCGGTCCAGGTGCGGCAGGTAGGGACGCCAGGCTGCCCCGGTTTGCCCATCCGTTTCGGCTTCCGCCAGTTCAGGAATCGATTCCATGGGTGTCTCCCGTGCCGCACGTCGACGCAGCACCTTCCGCAGGTCATTGGCGGCGTATTGCGTCGCCCGGAAGAGCCAGGCCCCCAGCACCACCGCCCCGTTCATGCCGGCCGCCTTCCGCACCAGAAGCAGGAACACCGCCTGCGTCACCTCCTGCGCCTGGTGCGCATCCCCCGTCTGCCGAAGCGCCGCGCCGTACACCATCGGTGCATGACGACGCACGATCTCCGCGAACGCCGCGTCATCCCGCTGGTCCACGTACCGCCTCAACAGATCCTGGTCGGACCCTTCCATTCCTGTCTCTTCACGGACGTCCCCCACTCAAACCGGACAAACTTTCCGCCGCCTTGAAACTTGAAACTGAAATCTTCGAACTGCCTACACGACGGGCGCATCTCGACACTGCCTCCCCGTCAAACGGGGCGGCAACGTCCTCGTTGCCCTCCCAGGCTCTTTTCCAAGGCGACGAGGACGTCGCCACTCCGTTCCTGTTTTCAAATGGGGGCAGTGTCGAGGTGCGCCCCCGCTCATACGGAGTAATGCGGCGGCTTGGCCGACGTTCCCCGGATCCGTTCCAACTCCTGCGTCTCGAGCGTCTCCGTCAGGCGCTCCACCTGCTTGCGCAACCGTTCCAGGAGCTTGGCCTGTTCCACCACCACCCGGTTCAACTGGTCATACTGATGCTCGAGATGCGCCAGCGACGCCTCCGCGCGCTCCAACCGCTCGTCATTTTCACTCATATCTCATCCTCCCGATCCGCAAAGAACAGCTGGTGGGCCCGGTCGTAGTCAGCCTCCGCCACCAGCACGCGGGCCTCCCGCGACAGATCCCCGTCGTCCGGCAGGCTGGGATCCACCCATTCCTGACGGGCTTCGATCCCGTGCTGGCCGAGCCATTCCACCAACAGCTCGGTCTTGATCACCTGGCCGGTGAAGAAATGCCGCATGCCACCATGCTGCGCGATCCAGCCCGGGATTCCCAACTGGATTCTGGCACCCACCGCCCCGGCTCGGTACAACCCACCCCATGCGTCCTGTTCCCTGGCGTCTTGCCTGCCTCCTTGCCCTTGGATTGTCCGCCCGCGTCGCCGCCGCTCCGTCCACCGTGACGGTCGACGGCCGGGCGTTTCAGGTCGAGGAGGGCTTCACGCTGGAAAAGGCCGCCGGCTCCGACCTCGCCCCCCGCCCGGTCAGCGCCAGCTTCGACGACCGAGGCCGCCTCTACGTCACCGATTCCTCCGGCTCGAACCTGCCGCCCGCCGAACAGCTCAAGAATCCCACCCACCGCATCCTCCGCCTCGAGGACACCAACAACGACGGCCGCTTCGACAAGTCGGTCGTCTTCGCCGAGAAGGTGATGTTTCCCCAAGGCTGCCTCTGGCATGACGGCTGGGTCTACGTCGCCGCTCCCCCCAGCATCTGGCGCTTCCGCGACACCAACAACGACGGCCTCTCCGACCAACGCGAGGAGTGGTTCAAGGGCGGCACCCTGACCGGTTGTGCCAATGACATCCACGGCCCCTACCTCGGTCCCGATGGCTACATCTACTGGACCAAGGGTGCCTTCGCCGAACAGAACCACCCAAGGCCCGGCAAGTCTCCCATCCACGACCGAGCCGCCCATATCCTCCGCTCCAAGCCCGACGGCACCGACCTCGAGATCGTCATGACCGGCGGCATGGACAATCCCGTCGAGGTGGCCTTCACCCCGGACGGCGAACCCCTGTTCACCAGCACCTTCATTGACTTCAGCCAGCCCGGTTGGCGTGACGGCATCGCCCACGCCCTCTACGGCGGCGTCTACGGAAAGGAAAACTCGGTCCTCGAAGACCGCGGCGTCATCCGCACCGGACCCGACCTCCTCCACCCCTTCGTCCAGTTCGGCGCCGGTGCCCCCAGCGGCCTCTGTCGCTATCAGTCCACCGCCTTCGGCCCCGCCCACAAGGACAACCTCTTCGCCACCACCTTCAACCTCCACAAGGTCAGCCGCCACGCCCTCCGGCCCGATGGCTCCACCTACGCTTCCACCGACACCGATTTCGTCCTCTCCGAGGATGTCGACTTCCGCCCCACCGACGTCCTCGAGGACGCCGATGGCAGCCTGCTCATCGTCGACACCGGCGGCTGGTACAAGCTGTGTTGCCCCACCGCCCAGCTCGCCAAGCCCGATGTCCTCGGCGGCATCTACCGCGTCCGCAAGACCGGCCACAAGCACTCCGCCGACAACGCCTCCCGCCGCCGCCTCGCCGCACCGCCCACGACCACCGGCCCCCTGTGGAAGCTCAAGCAGGCTGCCCTCACCCGTGACAAGCGCCGCCTCAGCGAGTTCCGTTCCCTCCTGAAGAACTACGTCGAGAAGAAGACCCCGGCCGACGCCTCCGTCCGCCTCGCGGCCGAAGGCCTCGGCCGACTCGCCGACTCCGAATCCGTCGATCGCCTCCTCGACGCCGTCGCACGCACGACCGAACCCCAACTCCAGCACGCCTTCATCTTCGCGCTCGTCGAGATCGGCGATGCCGCCTCGCTCCGTTCCGCCCTTTCTACCGGCGAAGCCGCACGTCGCCGGGCCGCACTGATCGCCCTCGACCAGATCCCCAACAGCGGTCTCAAGTCCGGCGACGTCCTCCCGCTCCTCTCCGAGGGCAACGGTGCCCTCTGGCAAGCCGCCCGTTGGATCATCGGTCGTCACCCGGAATGGAGCGAACAGCTCGTCGGCTGGTTCCGCGAACAACTCGCCAGCCCCGCGACCCGCGGCATCGTTGCGAGCCAACTCCGCTTCCTTGCCCCCTCCGAGAATGGCCGGGCCCTTCTCGCCGAGACCGCCCGGAGCGGCAACGCCGGCATCGTCGTTCGCAAGGCGACCTACGCCGCCATGGCGGAAGCCAACGTCAAGCAACCGCCCTCCGGCTGGAACGACGCCCTCGTCGAAGGCCTCCGCGATGCCGATCCAGAGCTCGTCCGCACCGTCATCCCCGTCGCCCGCGCCCAGGCCTCGAACCCGGATGTCCAAGCCGCCCTCCTCCGCACCGCGCGGACCGCCAGCCACCCCTCCGATCTCCGCGTCGCCTCCTACGCTGCCCTGCCCGGCGGTTGGACCCCGGAGCCCGCGGACTTCGACGCACTCGTGGCCACCGGTCCTTCCCGCGAGGCCGCCGGCGCCCTCGCCCGCGCCTCCCTCAACCAACCCCGCCGCCTCACCCTCGCCGAGAAGCTCCGCACCGCCGGCCCCATGGAACTGCTCGCCCTTCTCCCCGCCTTCGATTCCGGCGGTGACGAATCCCTCGGTCTCGCCGTCCTCAACGCGCTGAAGGATGCCACCTCGAAGGCTACGCTCCGGCCCGATCTCGTCCGTACCCTCGTCGCCAAGTATCCCCAACCCGTGCAGCAGGCCGGCAACGCCCTGATCACCGCCCTCGACGCCTCGGTCGCCGAACAGGGCAAGAACCTCGATCGCCTCCTCGGCGAACTGAAGTCCGTCACCGGCGACATCCGGCGCGGCCAGGCGCTCTTCCTCGGTCCCAAGGCCTCCTGCTACACCTGCCACAAGATCGGCTACCGCGGAGGCCTCGTCGGACCCGACCTCACCCGCATTGGCGAAGCCCGATCCGAACGCGATCTCCTCGAGAGCATCGTCTACCCGAGCGCCAGCTTCGTCCGCAGCTACGAGTCCGTCGTCGTCTCCACCAAGGACGGCACCGACATCCAGGGCATCCTCCGCTACGAGACCGACCGTGAACTCGTCATCGTCTCTGGCCCTGGTGCCGAACAGCGCATCCCCCGCTCCGAGGTCGCCAGCCAGCGCCCCGCCACCGTCTCCCTCATGCCCGCCGGCCTCGACGCCCAGCTTTCACGCCAGGAACTCGCCGACCTCCTCGCCTTCCTCCGCAACACCAAGTGGGGGGCAAACTGAGGGGGAGTTCCTGGTTTCAAGATTCAAGTTTCAAGTCTCACAAGCGGTGGAAGGTGGATCCGGCGACTTGTAGGCCGGGTGACCTCACCCGGCGGTGATGGTGGAACGCCTCGTGGGAGCACCCGCCTCCTGTGGGGCGAGTGTCCTCACGAGCCGCTGCAGACATCGAAGCCCTGAGCCGTAACCATGCGACTGAAAGCGGGGACAGGTTCACGCGGAGACGCGGAGACGCGGAGAAAGGCCAGTTGGAGGGCAAGCTGGTCATGCACCGTTGGGTGACTGGTTGCCGACGTTGGGTAATAGTCGTGACCGGCCTCGCTCTCCGCGCTCTCCGCGGCTCCGCGTGAGATTACTACTGCATGGACACGGCTGAGCCGTGTCTATGCGGCAGGATTCCCACGCGGCACCCCTGAGAGGGGGGCAAGTCACCAACCTTCCAACGTCGGACACTATTCACCAAACGGCATCCCGCGCCGGTCTGAGCCGCAACGCGGCGCACGGCGAAAGCCCAGGGTGGAGCGGAGCAGAACCCTGGGACACCCCGCCTCAGGACATCTCGCCCCCACGGGGCGAACGGTGATCAGACGTAGCCTCTTTGCTGTGCCCTTTCAGGGCACGGAGGACGGTGTTTGGCGTGGTCCCCGGGGTTCCACCCCGGGCTCTCACCGGTTGCCCCTTCGGGGCAAGAGGGCAGACGCATCACCTCCTCGGTCAGGCTTGAATCTTGAAACTTGAAACTTCCAACTCCCCCGCTACTTGCCCCCAGCCGGTGCATTCGTCGTCCCCGGCGGCACCAGCGCGTCCAGCTTCTTCTTCAGCGCCTCGAACTCCTGCTTGAGGTCCCGGTTCTCCTTCTGGAGGTCGGTGACCTCCTTCCGCAGGTCGCCCAACTCCGCCGCCGGCCGCTTCGCCTCGCGCAGCTTCGCCACCGCTGCCGCCGCCGAGGCCTGCTCCGGACTCGATTTCCCGGCCCGCGCGAACGTCTCCAGCACCGCCAACGCCTGCGGATCCCCCAACACACCCAACGCGCTGATCGCCGCCCGACGGACCCTCGGCCGGAGATCCTTCACCCGCGACACCAGATAATCCCGCGCCGCCGACCGATCCTCCTCGTTGCGGTCCAGCCACGCCAAAGCCGCCAGGCCATCCGCCTGCACGCCGCTCGGAAAATCACCCGCCCGACGTACCAGGAACTCCAGCAACTGCGGAACCACCGTCGGGTCCTCACGCCGGCGAAGCGACTCAAACGCCGCCTCCGCCAATTCCTGCCGGAATGAGTTCGTGCCCATCCACGACAACAGCAACTTCGACCCGTTCGTGACGCCCGGATTCGACAGCAGCCGCACCGCCGCCAACCGCACATCCGGATGCTCCTCCCGGCTGAGCACGCCCGCTGCGATCGGCCCCACTTCGTCCCGATAGAATCCACCCAAGGCACCCAGCACCGCGATCCGGACTCGTGGATCCGGTTGCTGGAGCGAGTTCGTCAGGACCGCGAACGCCGCCGGAGAATGGATCGTCCGCAAGGCACCCGCTGCTTCCGAACGCACCGCGTGGGACGGATCCGAGCCCAGCAACTCCCCGAGCCGATCCACCGACGCCTGATCCTGCTTCTTGCCCAGCACCTCGACCGCCTCGACGCGCCCGATGACATCATTCGTCACCGCCAATTGCTTCTTCAGCATGGCGTCCGGCACGTCGAAACTCACCTTCGCCAGCACCGTGTACTCGGGGTCGATCCGCACCAGCTCCGGCGCGGCCGGCAGTGGGATCTGGAAATCTTCCGACTTCAACTTCACCTCCAGTACGTGATCCAACGTGCCCTTGGGCGTCACGAACCGGACCGGCAGCGGAAAGTCGAACAGCATCACGTTCCCGCCCAGTTTCTGCGTCTGCGAAACCGACACCTTCGCCAGCTTCGTCTTCTCGTCCCAGCTGTACCGCACCTGCAGCTCTGGATGATGCCCGTGATACAGCCACTGGTCGAAGAAGCGGTCGAAGCTCCGCCCGGAAAGTTCCTCCACCACCCGCTGCAGATCACCCGTCTCCACCACCCCATACGCATGCCTCTGCAGGTAGGTCGTGACGCAGCGCCGAAACAGATCCTCACCCAACTGCGAACGCAGCATGTGCAGCACCCACGCTCCCTTCGGATACGCCCGATACCCAAACTGCTCCACCGGCTTCGCGTAGTTCCGCCAGACGATCGGCGTGCCGTCCGTGCTCGCGAGCACCGACTTTGCATTCCCACGCATCTGCAGCAGGAACTCGTCCCGGCCCAACTGCTCGCGTCCCTGCAACGCGTCGTAGTAGGTCGCGAATCCCTCGTTCAGCCACAGGTGGCTCCAGTCGCGGCAGGTCACCAGGTCCCCGAACCATTGATGCGCCAGCTCGTGCGCCACCAGCGAACGGCTGCTTCGCACGGGATCATGCCCATCCGGGAACAGCGTCCCATCCGTCAGGATCGTGATGCTCGTGTTCTCCATCCCGCCCCACGTGTAATCGTCGACCACGATCTGGTCGTACTTGGCCCACGGAAACGGCACACCGGTCTCCCGCTCGAAGAACTCCATCATCGAACGGGTGTCCTTGAACGAGTTCTTCGCCCAACCTGCCTGCGAGACCGGCGTCCAGAACCCCAGCGGCACGTCCCGGTGCCGGTCCTCGATCCCCTGAAGCCGACCCGCCACCAGGCAGATCAGGTAGGTCACATGCGGCTTCTCCTGCACCCACCGCACCGCCGTCAGACCCGTCGATGCCTCGACCGTCGACGACACCAGCCGTCCATTCGACCGCACCACCATCCCCGACGGCACCCGGCAGGTCACCTCGGACGTGAACTTCTCGTTCGGCGCGTCATGGCACGGGAACCAGTGCCTCGACTCGATCGGCTCGCCCTGCGTCCACAGGTGCATGTCCTCCGGCCGATACCCCATCTCAGGGGTCCGGAAATACAGGCCCTGCTTCGGCTCGGTCCGATAACGCACGGTCACCGTCATCTCCCGCTCCGCCGGAACTCCCGACTCAAATGTCACCACCAACCGATGATCGTCATAGTGCCAGTGCCGCACCGGCTCCGTCGCCACCACGGACTCGATGGTCATCTCCTCCGCATCCAGCTTGAGCGACTCCAGCGGACGGGCGATGGGCTTCAACCGGAACGTCGCGCTCCCGGCGATCGAACGCCGCGCGAAATCCGGCGTGATGTCGAGCGCCAGATGCAGGATGTCGACCTCCCGGCTCGGCGAGTACTGCGGCGTCGGCCCATCCGGTCCCTCCGCCGCCAGCGCCGCGCGGGCCTGTTCGGCCATGGCACACCAGCGGCAACGCCACTCGGCTTCGCCCCAGCCCGCCGCCAGCGCGCGGGACCCGCCCAGCAGGAGGAACGCGACGATCCACACCCGCAACACCACCCACGACACCCGACGACTCAGCTCGCAACTCATGTCGCCAACCCTTGTCCGGCCCGCCCGCGGTCCGGTCAAGCCTGCGCCCCGGATTCCTCACCCCACCTGCAACACCGGAACTTCTGCTTCCAATGAATCCTCCCCACCGGCGGGGCCGGAGGTCCGGGCTTCAAGATTCAACCTGGAAAAGGCAGTTGGAACCACGGATTGAACGGATAACACGGATAAGCAGGGACTTGGGTTGGACGTATCGCACACCTGCAAGCTGAGAGGCCTGCCGCGAGGAAAAGCTCCATTCCAGCCCCATCAATCCGTGAAATCCGTGGTCCAGTAAACGGCCGCTTTAAGGTTCAAGTTTCAACCTAAAAGCGGCGGTTTATTGACCACGGATTTCACAGATTCCACGGATGGACGGGGCTGGAATGAAGGTTTCCGTCCCGGTCGAGCGCTCACCTCGCAGGTGCGCGGCGATCCCAAGCCAAGTTCCTGCTTATCCGTGTCATCCGTGCCATCCGTGGTTCCAACTGCCTTTTCTAGGTTCAATACCCGGAGCGAGGGGCACCTCGGGGTCGGAATCGGAATCGGAATCGGAATCGGAATCGGGATCGAAAAACCCGGGGGCTCGATGCCGATAGCGATGCCGACCCCGACACCGAGGGAATGGGGATTGGGGCTTCCACCCGGCTCGTGAGGACACTCGCCCCACCAGCATCGAGGCCCTGCTCCGACCTGAGGCAAGGATCCTGCGAAGTCCCAAGTTTCAAGCCCCGGCAGCGGCGGTGGGGCGAGTGTCGCTGTAGTCCCAAGTTTCAGGTTTCAAGTTTCAAGTAGGGGCGGTGGGGCGAATGTCGCTGTAGTCCCAAGTTTCAGGTTTCAAGTTTCAAGCAGCCCGCTCTCGAGTCCCAAGTCTCAAGCCCAAGCCCCGCTCCGCTTGAAACTTGAAACTTCAATCTTCCAACTTCACCTCACCCCACCATCTCGTAGGCGTACCCCTTGAGGTATTCGGTCTCGGGGATCGAGGGCAGGACCGGATGATCCGGCGACTGCGAGTAGATGGCCACGCGGCGCAGGATCTTCCGGCAGTCATACGCGGCCGACAGGATCACGTCCTCGAACAGGCGTCCGTCCACGTGATGCGAGCAGCAGAACGTCGAGAGCACGCCGCCCGGCCGCAGGAGCTTCAGCGCCCGCAGATGGATCTCCTTGTAACCGCGCAGTGCGTCACCGACCGCCGCCCGGCTCCGGGTGAAGGATGGAGGATCGAGGATGATGAGGTCGAACTTCGGCACGACCTTCTCGCTCGGTGCTGCCGTGGTGTTCGTCTTCAACCAGTCGAAGACGTTCCCCTCCTCGAATTGGATCTTGGCGGACAACCCATTCGCCGCCGCATTGGCCGTCGCGGCCGTGATCGCCTCGGCCGACTGGTCGATGCCCAGCACCGACCGCGCCCCCGCGCGGGCCGCGTGCAGGGCGAACCCGCCCAGGAAGCTGAAGCAATCCAGTACGGTGCCATCCTTGGCCCAGCGCCCGACCGCCTCGTAGTTGTCCTGCTGGTCCAGGTACATCCCGGTCTTGTGTCCGCCCACCCCGGGGATGTGGAACTTCAATCCGTTCAACCGCGCCGTCAGCCCCTCGGGCGCGACGCCAGCCAGCACTCCCTGCGCCTCGTCCAGGCCTTCAAAGCGCCGCGACGCCATGTCGTTCCGCTCGATGATCGCCTTCGGCGAAAGCAGCTCCTGCAACACCGACGCGATCTGCTTCTTCCGCTGGTCCATTCCCAGCGACGACGTCTGCACCACGACCACGTCCTCGTACAGGTCAACGATCAGGCCCGACAGCAGGTCCGCCTCCGAGTTCACGACGCGGAACGACGTCGCACCCGACAGGTGCTTCCGACGGTGCTTCAACGCTGCCGTAATCCGCCGCACGAAGAACGCCCGGTCCAACTCCTCACGCTCGTGGCTCAGCATCCGGACCCGGATCCGGGACTTGGAATTGAAGAATCCCACCCCCAGGAACCGCTGACGGTGATCCTTGACCTGCACGACGTCGCCGTCGTTCGGAGTGCGGGTGAGCCGAAGGATCGAACCCTCGTAGAGCCAGGGATGACCCGCGACGATGCGGTCTGCTTCCCCGGGTTTGATGAAGACGGTGGCCAGTGTATCCATGATGCGTTTTGTAAACATTCCCAGCGGATCACGTCCACCGGGGCCGAGGACACTACGCCTCCCACCCCCACTCCATCCATGCAATTCTCACCCAATCTCTGGCTCTGTGCCTCCTGGCGATGCCCACACATCAAACGGGGCGGCAACGTCCTCGTTGCCCTCTCCAGCCTCTTCCCAAGCTTGTAGGCCGGGTGCCCTCACCCGGCGTGGATCGACAACCGCCGCGTGGGGGCACGCGGCCTACAGAACTGGGTCACGCACCAAAACCACACCAACCGCATCGTGGTTGTGGCCCCAGCCTCGCAGGCCATCCTGTCAATCCTGCTCATCCTGTTCGAAGTCCGCACGGGAAACACAATGGACCGCTCGATGATCTCTCCCACCCATGGTACCGGATGTCCCCTGTGGGCACAGCATCCTCAGATCCGCGGCAGTGCCGCCCATACCGCCCACGCCAGCAACACCGCAACGCTGACGAAGGCGTGGCTCCGATTCCGCCTCCACGAAAGCAACCCGCCCACGCCAACCATCCCCATCACCGGGATGCTGACGTCGAAAAGGTAGCTGTAATGGAACTTGTCGCCCCACCGAGCCCCGGTGATCACAAGCAACCAATAGACTGCCACCAGCACCACGCCGAAACACTCAACGGTCCGAAGCGACAGCCGGAAAAGCCGATCCTTGTTTGCGGGTACTCGTGGCATGGTCTAGGCCGACAATCACGTCACCGATGCGGAGCCCTCAGGGCCTCCGCAAATCTCCTCCGCTCTGCAACCATCTCGTCAAACCATTCGATATGATCCGCGATCCACCCGTGCAGATCCGACGCTTGAGCGAAGCCGTTGGTGGGCATCTGCCTTCCGAGAGCCCAAACCTCGTGCGACGTGTCCGGGTCGAACAGTTCACGGACAAGCTTATCCCGGAACTGAACCTCTCCAAAATCCCCTGCGGCTTGGATCAGTTGCGCCACGGCCTCACAGCTTGCGGAGGGATGAATGTGCTGCCCCCTGCCAATCGCGCAGCTGATGCCGTTGCCACCACCCGCGATGAAGTTCCACTGGTGATCGTGCTTCGGAACCAACCCTGCACGCTTCAACACTTGGTAAACCGGCGTCTCACGTTCAGTGGAACCTCGAATGACAGTCACCTTTGTGAACGGGATCTGCCACTCGTGGGTCCGGTGCATCAATCCGCACCGGCTACATACCGACACATAGCCATAATGCCCGTAAAGCGCGGCGATGACGAACAAGCAAACGACGCCAAACACCACCCATCGTCTTGGTTTATTGGTGGTCCTCATATCGTCAGCAAGGCAGGTCCGAGGATGAGCAATCATGCCTAGAGCGGCAAAAGCTGCAACCACCCGATCGAGAAACCGACACATACCGGTACCTCCGGCACACTCCCCCAACTCAGACGGGGCGGCAACGTCCTCGTTGCCCCTTCCAGCCTCCTCCCAAGCTTGTAGGCCGGGTGCCCTCACCCGGCGTGCATCGGTAAGCGCTGCGTGGGGACACGTGGCCTACTCCTTCCCTACCCCGTCAGGATCCCTGAGAACCCTCCAGCCAAGGGCTCTGAACAGGAGACACCCAACAATGAACAAGCCCAACGCCGCACCGAGGGCAGGAAGAATCAGCACGACCAGCGGGTACGCTCCGGGCGGGAAGAACTCTCCTTCCATCGTGACATAGATTCCGGCCGGCAAAGTCATGATCGAACCAACCAGGAGGCCTCGTCCCTGTTTGGTGAACATCCTCAAGGGATCCTCCCTCGGAGGCTTCGCGTATCCAAAGATCCTGTCGTACCCGTGCCGCCGCAGTTCAGTCCGAGGGCCGTATCGACCCCACGAAAATCCCATCCCTGGGCTGGCCGTGCGCAGATCCACGATCTGGAAGCCCTCCGGCAATGCCTCGGCAAAGGCACGCAAAGCGGGATCCGAAGACGACGCTGCAACCGACTGATCGATGACGCCAGGATTCTTGTGCCACATCTGGAAGAGCCTGTCCTGGTGAACATCGTCCACCAGCGACTCGTGTGGCGGCGTGCTCATGCGGAAGACCTCTGCCAGGAAGGAAGCCAGATCGGGGCTCTGGTACAGAACCACCGGAGCATCGTGACAGGCGAAGAACACCGGGGCCGCCCTGGTTGTCTGTGGCGTGATATCCAGAACCCAGAAATTACCGAATCCATCGCAGGCGATCGGCAGGCCATTCGGGAACACCTCCTTGTGCTCGAAGCCCATGTCCCGCCCCGTGAAATCAATCCCGTCCAGGCAACCCTCAATCCCCGAACAGAAGGAAAGGAGCGATCTCAACTCTTCGGGCAGCGGTTGACCCACTTCCTTCTCCAGTGCGTCGATCTCGTGTGCTTCCAGCCCCGGCGCCAACTCCAGCACCACCGGATCGCCGTCTCGGCCAACGAGGTCGGCCTTCTGGGCGGCTTTGATGTGATCAACAGCGGTCATCGCCTTCCCCCATTCAACTCCTGAACCAGCATATCCAACTCGGCGACCGATTGCGAACTGGGCGTGAGATCCCATCGGTGGATGGAACCGTCCCCGCCCACGACCACGAACGGCCCGTTGCCCCGGACGAATGTCATGGCTGCGACTCCACCCGTGACCGTGTAACTGGGGTTCAGCGGCTGACCCGTGCGCGAATCCCACAACCGCACGGCGCCTTGGCGGGTCGCGGTGGCGAGGATGCGACCATCCTGGGTGAACCGCACACCCATCACGACGCCCTCATGCGGCATCGGCGGCACCAGGGACTCGCCGGCAGGCACCGACCAGATCCGGACCCTCGCGTCCTGTCCACCCGTGGCCAAGCGCGTCCCATCCGAGGCAAAGTCCGCCGAAACGATGCTGTCGGTGTGCAGCAGGGGTGGCCCTATCGGCTGCAGCGTCCGCGCGTCCCGCAGGAGTGCCGGATGCGGAACGAAGGATCGGTCCGCCTCGTGGACGACCATCCACGCCCCATCCGGGCTGAAGCATCCGCGGACCATCGGCCTACCGGAGTCGACCAAAGGCGCCCCCTCGCTCCGACCGGTGGAAAGATCCCACATCTGAAGCCGGCCCTTTCCAGCCTCGGCCAGCAAGCGCCGCCCGTCCGGGCTGAACTCCGGATACCGCGGCTCCCCCTGCTCCGGTGCTGGCAGCCGAGTGGGGGTCAGGTTGGGCAGCGTCCACAGCGTGAGGGTAAAGGTGGACTCCCGCGCACGGGTCTCGTTCGCCGTGACGAACCGCCCCCCGACCGGGCCAAAGGCGAGCCACAGGCGATCCGACCCATCCGTAGGAACCGACTGCAACTCCCGCCCCCCGGCGAGTTCCCACACGTGAATGCCGCCGTCCTCCGAGGCGGTCACTACGCGGCTTCCGCCTGGCTCAAACGCTCCGAGGCGGACCTGCATCGAATGACGCAGGTTCACCACGGTCTCGCCCGACACCGAGTCCAGGACCTCAAAGTCGGGACCTCCCCGTGCGATTCCCACCCGGGTTCCGTCCTCGTTGAAGCCCGCCGATGGAATCAGCGACTCCGGTCCGCGCAGGACGCCGACCGGCCGCGGGCGGATCCCCCAGAGGCGCACACCGCCATCCTGCGACACCGTGACCAGTCGATCGCCGGACGGCGAGAAAGCGGTATCCACCGCGTAGCCACCGTGGCGGATGCCCGGCCCGAGCGGGCGTCCTGTGGCGGCATCCCACAGGCTCACCGTCCCGTCATGGCTGGCCGTCGCAATCCTCCTGCCTTCCGCATCCCATCGAGCCGCGTTGATCAGCATCGGGTGACCGATGCCGCGGATGAGCGGGTTGCCATTGGTTCCATCCCAGAGGCGCACGGTGTTGTCGTACGAGACCGTCAGCAGGCGGTCTGCCGACGGATTGAACAACGCCTGCGCCATCCTCAGGTGGGTCGAGTGGTTCAAAGGCTCGGCCAGCAACCTTCCGGTCAGGGCATCCCACAACCGGGCCTCCGGCTCGATCCCCAGCGACAGCACCCGATCGCCGGCCGGAGAGAACGCCGCCAGGCTGCCGCCGCCGGTGTGCTGCTGTCGTCCGAGCGCCCGATACCCGCCGCCCTCCTCCAGTGACCACACGCTGACCTCACCCTCATCCGCCGTGGTCACGAGTCTTCGGCCATCCCGGCTGAAGGCGGCATGGGCCATCGGCCCTCCCCCCACGAGGGCCGGGCGCGCCAGCCGGCCCGTCTCCAGGTCCCGGATCTCCACCCGATCCTCCACCACGGTGACGACGTTCGAACCGTCCGATGTGAACAGGTCCGCCGCGTTCATCGGCAACGCAAATCCGTGTACGAAGACCGGCCACGCCGCAAACCGCTCGGCTCCGGTTTCCACATCCCAGCAATGGGCCCGACCATCCGCGCATTGCGTCACGATCGAACGTCCGTCCGGGCTGAGGAAGGCGTGCCGGACGGGCGCCGAATGTCGCAGTGTCAGCAACGCGTTGGTCCGATCCACAGCCCAGAGCCTCGCCGTCCCATCAAGGGAACCCGTCAGCAACCGACGCCCCACGGCATCGAACATCACGGTCGTCACCGGTGCCTCGTGCCGCCAGTGCCGCTCCAGCGTCGGCATGTCCCGGAGGGTCAACCCCAGGCGCACCCGATGCATCCGTTCCCGCTCCGGATTGGCCGAATCGATCCGCAGCGCGTCGAGCGCGAACTTCAACGCCGCCGGGGAATCCCGCTGTTCCGCGAGGCGGTTTGCCGTGTCCACGTTGAACTGCACCAGGGATTGCCGCTGCCGCTCACCCACGATCCGCAGGTTCCGACTCGCCATCCACGAACCCACGGTGATGACCAGCAGGGCCATCGCCAGCAGGCCCAGCAGACCCGCCACCAGCGGACGCCGCCGCACCCACTTCACCGCGCGTTCGCCCGGACCGACGGCCCGGGCCTCGATGGGTTCGCCGTCGAGCCACCGACGCAGGTCACCCGCCAACGCCCCGCAGTCCGCGTAACGTTCCCTCGGCAACTTGGCGATCGCCTTGAGGCAGATGGTCTCGAGGTCACGGTCCACCGTGCGCAGCAGGGTCGAGGGTCGCCGCACGTCGGCGTCAGCGACCTGCCGGAGCACTTCCAGCGGCGTTGCCCCGGTGAAGGGAACCCGCCCCGTCAACAGTTCGTACAGGATTGCCCCGAGTCCGTAGACATCGCTCTGCACCGTGGCCTCGGACGATCCTCCACGGGCCACCTCCGGGGCCACATACGCCGGCGTGCCGATCGACGTGTAGGAACGCGTCAGGTGTGCGTCGGCCTCCGCAAGCCGGGCCAGCCCGAAGTCCGTCAGGAACGGCTCCCCCGCCTCGTCCATCAGCACGTTCTCCGGCTTGAGGTCGCGGTGCAGCACGCCGCGTTGGTGGGCGTACTGGACCGCCTCCGACAGCTTGAGGAGGACCAGCGCCACCTCCCGTTCAGACCGGCCCGAGCGCCCTTCCTTGATCTCGGCCCGCCCCCACTTCGCGAGCGATCCACCCCCGATCAACCGCATGGCAATGTACCAATTGCCACCGTCCTCACCGAAACCGAAGACCGGCACGATGTGCGGATGCTGCAGGGAAGCCGCCGCCCGCGCTTCGGTCCGGAATCGCTCCAGAAGTTCCCCCGACGCCCATTCGCCCCCGCGCACCAGCTTGAGCGCGACCTCGCGGCCGAGCTTGCTGTCCCGCGCCCGGAACACGATGCCCATCCCGCCCCGCGCGAGCTCGTCCAGCACGTCATAGGGTCCGATGCGACGGACCATTGGCGCAGCCGTCTCCACGAGTCGGGGTGCCTGCGCCGGGGCCGCGGTCAGCGAACGCAGCAGCAGGCAGCGCGGACATAGGCCCGCCGCCACGTCCGCACGCAGGGGCTTGCCGCACGTTGCGCAGTTCGGCTCAGTCATGGACAAGTCCGGTCACCAGCCTGTTCTTACGGACTTTCACGGCGAAGTTTCAGCGCTCCCACCCGTCAGGTGCCGAGTACATGGACCAGGTGCCGGATCTCGGCCTCCACTTCGTCCGGGGACTCCACCGTCTCCGCGATCTCCTCGCGGACGAGTTCACCGTACCGCTGGCGCAACCGATGGATGCCGGACTTGACCGCCGATTCGCTCAGCCCGAGCCGGGCCGCGACATCGGCATACGACGTTTCGCCCCGGTCCTCGGTCAGGAACGTCTTCAACTCCTGGAACCGTCCCGCGCGCCCCCCGGCATCAAACTCCAAGCGCAACCGCTCCAGCACTCGGTCCAGAAGCGTCTCCGCCCAGCGCCGCTCGAACGCCATCTCGGGTGTCGCCGGATCCATCGGTTCCCGCACCGCCCCCAACTCCGATTCCGGGACATCCAGGGAGAGCGGTGCCAGCCCGCCGCCCCGCTTCAGCGCATCGGCCCGTTCTCGCTCATGCGAGAGGAACCGAGTCAGCGCCGTCAGGAGGAAGGTCCGAAAACGCCCCTTGGTCGCGTCCGCAGCCCGGAGCCAGTCCTTCTCCAGCAAGCGGGCGAAGAAGGCCTGCGTCAGGTCCTTGGCATCCTCCGGTGAATGCCCGCGACGGGCGATGAAGGCATGGATCGCCGGCCAATAGGCGTGGCACAGCCGTTCGAGGGCTTGGTGCGACGTCTCGTCCGAGGCATCCACGGCACGCACCACCAACGACCAACTCGTCGTCCGAAAACGGGCGGCCTCCGCCCACGCTCCCGCGGGCTCTGTTGATTCCGGATCCAAGGTTCCCCGGGAGGAGAACAGACGCCGCACCGACTGGCAATGGCGCCGAAGTTCATCCCGCCAATGCCACGAGAGGTGGGGCTAGTGCCGCGTCCGGACTCGCGCACCTCCAACGCCAACGGCGTTGAGTCCCCTAGCCCAGGGTTGGCCGAGGCACGAGGCAAACCCTGGGTGCCGCCCCCCGGGATTATCCCAACCGCACCGCGGTTGTGGTCCTTCGCGCCGCATCAGCTGTAGGCCGCGTGCCCCCATGCGGCGCATCGCCATCCCACGCCGGGTGCGGGCACCGGGCTTGCTTGGGGATAACGGCTCACGCAAAGGCGCAAAGACGCCAAGGGGCGAACCTCGGATCTCCTGTCTTGGCGTCTTCGCGTCTTGAGCGAAGCGGGCGTGAGCAACAAGCCCACCACCAGTCCCCTGGAAGTGAAAGATGGTCACGCCACTAACAACCCTTCGTGGATCATCGCGCAACGTGCCAAGCCGGAGAAGACCTCCGCCTCCTCCCGCCGCGGCAGCCGGGTCGATGAACCCGCCGCGTACCACGCCGAGGGCATCCTCCATCTGGCCGCCAATGCCCGGTTCGATTTCCTGCTCAACCTCCCGGAGGCGGAGAACATCGGCTCCAGGGTCAACGAGGCCATGCGGGCCATCGAGAAGGACAACCCGCAACTCGCCGGTGTCCTGTCCAAGACCTGCAACCTTTTCACCAGCGCCCTCCTCAAGGAACTGCTCAAGAAGGTCTCGGAGATCTCCGCCGTCGTGAACGACGACGCCTTCGGTCGGTTCCATGAATACTTCCTGTCAGGTGCCTGCCCTCGGAAGCGGCCTCTGAGAACGCCTTACCCACGCCTCCTCACGTCGTCTCCTACGATTGGGAAGAATCCCGATAAGCAGGTGGCGAAACGCACGCAGAAAAAGTTTGGCCCAAAGCCGCGTGGAACGGCGCATGGATCGGGGAACGCACGATTGGTTTTCCATGTACTCCGCAAAGTACTCCTACGTCGCCGTGCTGGTGGCGTCCCTTTGCCTGAGCCTGTTGGGCCGGGCAATGGCGGATGGCTTCCAGCTTCCCATCAAGAATGCCGGAACCTGGGGTGATTCCCCAGCCGCGCTCATCTCGGACATCGACGCCGCATTCAAAAAGAGCGGATTCAAGGAGGCGCTCACCTCCGTCGGTGAGATCGCCAAGGATGTGTCCCAGGGCAAGGTACCGGTCATCGATGACCTGGCCGGCACGATCGAGGGCAACGCCCGGGAACTCGTCGCCGACTCCCTGTCGCAGGCGACGGCCCTGACCCGGGTGGTCGGGAAGCTCGACGCCGGCCAGTTGCGCAAGCTCTACAACGATCTGCAGGCCAAGATGGCCACCCAACAGGAGTTCGCCTTCAGCATCCCGGACGGGCGCCTCGTTGTCCGACACGACGGAACGGACCTGTCCGTGGTTGCCGTCATTGCGGCCCCGGGCGGCGTGCGGGTCACCCTGGGACTCAGCAACGGACGACAGCTGGGTGGCAATCCCTCGGAACGGTTCGTCAATCCAACCGCCGAGCCCGTGCTCTTCGCCGACGTCGCCATCGGCTACTCGAACCTCCAGGTGCGACGGAAGCTGTTCGGCCCCGTGGTGGCCGGGATCGATACCGGTGTCAGCATCCAGGCGACGACCTACTTCAAGATCCATGACCAGTGGGTCCAACTGCGCTTCGCGGGGAACGATCCCCAGGCGCTCTCGCTGAAGCTCCAGTTCGTCATCGGACTGCGTGCCGGCGTGGCGGCTGGCATCCAGCTCGAAGTCGAGGGCCAGGCCATGCTTGAGGTCGAGGTCCGACCGACCGAGGTCGCAACCCTGGTTGCCGACGTCACGACCATCCTCCGCAATGGCCTGGGCACCTCCACGCCATCCTCCGTCAAGGCATCTTCCAGGGTGATCGCGCCAGTCCTGAAGCAGGTCTTTGACTACTTGAAGAGGGCGGACGAGCGAGGCGCGGAACTCGGTGCCATCTCCATCCTCCTCGCGGCGGACAGCGGAGTCGGCGTGGGAATCTGGGATACCGGCATCAACTTCGCATCGGTAGGTTCGCAGATCACGCTCAGCATCCCGCTGGAAACCGTCGTCGCGGCCGGTGCCGATGCCCTGGCTACCACACTCGACGCCGGCCTGCACAGTTCCGGCCAGCTCGTCTCGCTCTTCCAGGCAATGGCCGAAGGCCGCCTGGATGGCATGGAACTCGCCCGGCAGCGCGATCAGATCGAGCGCACAGCCCGCGACCTGGGCGCGGGCTTGAAGGACGCCTTCGCCAGCCGTGTGGGCGACATCACCTTGACCCATGAGATGGGCATCTACGCCCTCGGCGATATCGGTCAGGTGGCGAACCAGACCGTCCCTGTGCTGGTGACCACCGTAGAGATCCCGCTCGGACAGATGCTGGTGGACGGAGTCGAAGGGTCTCCCAAGTTCGCCCGTAGCATCTCGGACACGGCACAAGCGATGGCCTGGCTGGCCGAGTCGGCGATCAGCGCCGGACTGAAGGGTGCCACTCCCCTCAGCCTTGGAAGGACCGTCCCTGCCCCTGCCAATCCCGGCGCACAGCCGCAGCGGCCTCGGGGCGTTCCACCGGTTCCACCGACGGTGGCAGAATGGAAATCAATGGTGGCAGAGCCGCTCGATGACTTCGCCTTCACGCTCCAGTTCGGCAGTCTCCAGGTCGAGGGCGCGTCGTTGGGCACCCTTGTCCGGCTCGCGGGCGGCGCGGCCGAGGTGACCGAGTCGCTGCTCCGCGGCGCCATCCTGTCGGCGGTGACTGCCAACGAGAAGCCGATGCTCGACGCCTTGCGCGCCGCCCCCGGCCAGATCCGCGCCGAGGCGAGGGAACAGTTGATCTCGAATCTTCAGGGCCTCTCGATCGGATTCGTACCCAGCCTCGGGGCCAGCGGCACCGTGGGGGCCGAGGTCTCCGCCGGGTTCGGCGGCAGCATCGCCTTCGAAGCGCGTTTCAAGGCGAGCCTGGTCCTCCTCTCGATGGATGATCCCAACTACAACGACCCGCACGGGACGCTCCTCGCCGGCTTTGATGTGCCCGTCGAGTTCAGCGCCAGCGCCGGCGTCTCCCTCGGCGAGGGAGTCGAGTTCACCGCCGAGGGCGGATACACCGCGGGCATGTCCCTGGCGCGCCTGACGCTCAAGGACTGGGGCGATGACCTCCCTGGCCCGGCAAGCCTGACGGTCGCCGGATTCGAGGTCATCGACTTCATCGGCACGAACCGTCAGGACGGTACGATCTCGGGCACGGGCTGGATCGTCCTGCCCATGGGAGGACTCGTTCGTGCCGACTTCTTCACGGTGGATCCGTCCGGCAAGGTCACCGAAGGCGTCTGGAGGGGCGTGGTCGAACTCGGACCCATGGGCGAGCGCACCATTGCCGGCGGCAAGATCACCAACCGGGGCCTGACCGGTGTCGGCGACCTGGTGGTGGGAAAGAGCGTCCTCACGGCGACCTTCGAGATCCGGAGCAACGGCCTGCTCTTCGGAAGTGCCGTCGGCAACCTGGACATTGGCGGGATGACCCTGCTGAACGTCGCCGTCTCCCTCACGCCGGACGGATCCTTCGCCGGATCGGCGCGGACCAGGATCGGCAGCGCCTATTCCGATACCTCGGTGAGGCTGACGGTCCAGGGCTCGCCCGGGGCTCGCCTGACGAGCGAGTCCGCCATCGGCGAGGTCAGTGCTTCGTTCGATCTCCAGCTCGGTGCCAACGGGGCCGCGGGCACCGCTGGAGTCGACATCTTCAACCAACCCGTCGCATTCAACGTATCCATCGGGCCCGGCGGTGCGGTCAGCGGATCCGCGAACGCCCATCTGTCGACCCCCTGGGGAATAGCGCTCGATGCAGATTTCCTCCTCGACGACACCGGCATCCGCGGGTCCGGCCAGACCACAATCCTCGGTTCCAGGTTCGAGTCCACCAACCTCCGCATCGGAAAGAACGGCCTCCTCACCGGCACCTTCGGCGGCAGCCTCAACGTCGACGGCCAGGTGCTTTCGGCTCAGTCGCTAGAGATCGCCGGCGACCGGCTCGAAGGACGCACCAGTCTCGACATCGCCGGCCAACGCGCGGTCGAAACGATCCTCACCGTGGACCGCAACGGAGTGTTCGGCCGGTTTGCCAGCGATCTCACCCTGTTCGGCATGGGCACGTCGGAGACGTGGGTTCACCTGGGTTCCAAGATCGAGCTGTTTGGCCTGATGGACGTCAGCTTCCTCGGTTCCCTGGAGTCGCAGCTGCGCGACCAACTGCTCTCGGGGCTTTCCGACGCCCAATCCCGACTGGCGGCAGAGGAGGCGAAGCTTGCCGGTCATCAAGCGGACGCGGCCCGACTCAATGTCGAACTGGCGGCGCTCTACACGCAGATCCAGCGGGAACAGCAGGCCGCCCGGGCCGGTGCTGAAACGGCACTCGACGCGGCAGAGGCCGCGCTGCGGGACGCCAATGCGCAACTCGACAAGGCGATCGCCGCCCTCGCATCGGTCAGTGGCAACCTCTCGACCCAACTCGCGAACGCGTCGGGTGCCGTCCGTGCCGCCGCCACCGCATTGAGTGCTGCACAGGGCGAGGTCAACCGCATCAACGGCGCCATCGCGAATCTCGACCGCTGGTACAACGGGCTGAAACCCGTCGAGAAGGGCTTTGCTTATGTCGGTTACCAGGCCTCCCGCGGAACGCTCCTGGCTTCGTTGAGCGCCGCCAACGGATCCCTCGCAGCCGCGCAGCAATCCTACAACGCCGCCAATGCCACTCTGGTGGCCATCCAGCAACAGCTCTCCAACGCCCAGGCATTGCTCTCGGACAAGGCCCTGAAGGAACAATGGGTCGCCGCCGCCGAGGCGAAAGCCTTCGAGGCCCGCCGCAAACTCGACTCGATCATCGCTACGATCGCCGATCCAACCATCGATCCCCGGTACCTCGTTGTGGCGCTGGCGCGGGATGCAGTGAACAGCCTCATCGCCGCCTCACAGCAGTTGATCGACTTCACGATCGGTGCCCTGGGTCAGGTAGGTGGCCTCTTCGAATACATCCACCAGCACGGGCCGAACGCCCTCGTGAAGGTCAACCGGGTCAGCTACCAGACGCGGCTCGCTGACCTCAACGACGGGTTCATGCAACTGACCGTCGACGCGCTCGTGGCCAACGAGCCCCGGCAATTCCGGATGACCTACAACCTCAAGACCGGTCGCAATCAAGGATACATCGCCACCGCCGCCACCCAGCTCGCGGCACCCCTCTCTCCTCCCACCGCGTGGACGGTCTCGCCCTGGACCAACGACGAGACGTCCGGAATCACACCCGGGCAAACGTTGTGGGCCTACCACTTCAACTCCTCGGGGACGGTTCGCGTCGCCACGGTGCCTGTCGTGGGCGTGCCGGGCCTAACTCCGGCCGTCCCGCGGCGCTTCAGCGTCCGGGGCTTTGCCTCGGCTTACAGCGGCGACCAGAACGCCCTGACCGCCGGAAACGATGGAAGCGCGCGGATCGCGTCGGATTTCCTTTGGGGCCAGAACCCCGGCATCGTGACCCTCGACGGGCTCGAACCCGGCCGGACGTATCGCGCCACCTTCCTGAGCGTCGGATGGGACGAGCCGCCGGTTGCCAGGAACGTCACGTTCGCGGGCGACTCCGGCAGACGGCTCGTGAGCCAGAACCAGTACGGCAACGACCAGGGCATCCGAATCGAGCACACCTTCACGGCAATGGGCCCCAACTACGTGGTGTTCCTGACGCCCGAAGGCTTCGAGACCTTCCACCTCTATGCCATGGCACTGAGCCTCGCCGGCCCGCCCCAGGCAAACTACGCGGACTGGAAGCAATCCGCGTTCGGCCCGAACAGCTTCAATCCGTCGATATCTGGTGATGACGCGGATCCGGACAACGACGGGATTCCCAACCTGGTCGAGTACGCGCTCCGTTCGGATCCCGGTGGTGCCAACGCCTCGGGATTCCGTCCGCCGGAACTGGTCTCGCCTCCCGGAAGCGTGCCCACCCTGCAGTTCACCCTGCCCTACCGGGCGGAGGCAGCAGACATCGTCTATCACCTCCGACACTCGGGTGATCTGAGGAACTGGACCGAGGCCTTCCGGTTCGTACCCGCGAACGGCGGCAAGACTGGCCAGCCAGGCGTCGACGGCACCGCAGATCCTGCCAACCAGACGCTGACCATCCTCGTGACCAACCCAAACCTCACCGCGTCGCCATCTCTCTGGAGCCTGACGATCGAGAAGAGATGAAGGAGGAATTCCGCAAGCGATGCCTCGATGGAAAGGTGGAGCCTGCCCCCGTTTCAATCCTCGGCCCCTGCCCGGGAAAAGCAAACAACCCCGGGCCGGACGCTGGCGCGCCGACCCGGAGTTGTGTTGGTCACCAACTATTGCCGGACCCGGAAGAACCGGGCGGCCCCGGTCGCGGGCGTGGAGTAACCGGAAGTGGCGCCGGCGACATCGGTCCACGTTCCTAGAACGGAAGCCGCCGACTGCAACACCCCGCTGCCGGTCCACTGCACGATCACGTTGCCGCCCGAGAGCGTCACCTTCACGACCGGCGCGGCGGGTCCGGACGAATTGAGGGCGATGCGCACGTCATCGACCCAGTGGTTGTCATTCAAGCCACCGGTGCGGGCGCCCCAAGCGAAGCGACCCGGTCCGAACGGCTCGTAGCCGGGCAGCACCAACCCCCGGTAGACCGCGGTGTCGCCGTAGTACACGTCCAGCAGTCCACTCGCGCTGACCCGAACGCCGATCGTCGTGAACTGGTCCCCTGTGCGAAGCACACTGATCGGGAACGACCGCGTCGCGACGTCCTGCGTCTTGTAGCGGATCGTGATCTCCGGGGCTTCCTCGGAGGTTCCGTTGTCGTAGGTGTCAAAGCCCACCAGCAGGCCTGAACCAGCTCCATCCTCTCCGAACGGCGCGTCGGGGACATCCGAGGCCAGCACGAAGCTGAATCCGTCGGCCGGCACGTCCGTGCCACCGCCAACGCGCATCCGCCACACGGCGACGAAATCCGTGATCACGGCGGGGCTAGCCGGGGTCGAGAGCACGAAGGATCCCGCCTGCCCGTTCGCCGCCTCGGTCAGGACGACGACACCCGAGTCCGAGACTCCGCCGGTCGACTGCACGAAGGCATTCCCGAACACGGCACCGTCGGCCGGAACCAAGGCGTCGTTGAAACTCCGATCGATGGTCGGATTCGCGCCAGCACCAAAGCGATCCATCACCGATGCCAGGGCGGTACGGCTCGTGACGCCGCCCGCACCGCTGCGGACGACCACGGAATATCCGGCCCCATCATCGCCTGCACCCAGCGCGGGCGTCGTGTAGGAGGCAGCGGTCGCACCCGGGATGTCCTGGCCGTTCCGACGCCACTGATAGGTGGCGCCGGTCGGATTGCTCAACTGCACCCGGAACGACGCCTGCCCGCCCACCAGCACGAGGCTGTCGGTCGGTTCCTGCGTGATCGAGACCGTCGCCGGGATACGATATCCGAGGCGGAGGTTGTCGAACCAATAGCTCGCGTTGAGCCCCCCTGTCCGGGCGTAGGCAGCCACTCGAACGGAACTGGGCGGCACGTACCCGGGCAGGGCCAGTGACCGGAACACCACCATCTCGCCGAACGCCAGGTCCAGCAGGCCGGCTTCGGTGACGCGCAGCAGCAACAGTCGGAACTCGCCCGAGTTCAGGACCTCCAGCGGAACCTTCTTCGAGGTGACCAACTGCCCCTTGTACCGGACGTCGATCGCCGGTGCCTCGCCCCCGCCGTTGTCATAGGTGTCGAAGGCGATGGTCAGGCCGTTGCCCGTGCCGTTCTCGGCATCGCCCGGCGGCAGAACCGGCAGGCCGGAGCCGATGTTCAGGCTGAAGCCATCGGCGGGTACCGCTGTTCCATTCCCGGCAAGGACGTCCACCGCGAGCGTGTAGTCGAGCAACTGGCCACCGCCCTCGATCACGGCTGTCCGGAACCCACCGCTCTGGCTGTTCTCGGACGTCGTCAGCTTCAACACCCCGCTGTCGTTGACGCCGCCGCTGGCGTCGATGCGTGCAGAATTTCCCCCGGTTTCGGCACCGGCCGGAAGCCCGGCATTGAAGTCCACGGTCAACTGCGGCGCCACCGGGGCCGCGAGATCCACCACTGTCAGCATCACCTCGTCGCTGAACACGGTCTGGCCGGACTGCGTGACTGCCACCTTGAACTTGGCACCTTGGTCTCCCGCCACCACCGGCCCCACGGTATAGGTTTCCGCCGTGGCGCCTCCAATGGCCGAGCCATTCCGATACCACTGATAGGTTGCACCATCCGGTGTGTTCACCTGCACACCGAGAGTAGCCGACCGGCCCACGAGCACCGTCGGTGCGACCGGCTGCTGGCTCACCCGCAACGGGGCCGACAGGTAGGTATACAACTTGAGGTTGTCGACCCACTGATTGGCATTCAATCCGCCCGTCCGCGCATAGAACCCGAACCGTCCGCCCGAAACGGAGCCGAAGCCCGGCACCGGGGTCCGGTACAGGAGCACCTTCCCGTTCCACGCCACGTCGAGCAGTCCATCGGCCGTGAGGCGGACGATCACCTCGGCGAAATCATCCCCGGTCACGAGATCCCCCAACGCGAGTCGCGACTCGGCCACGACCGTGTTGCCCCACTTCAGCGTGATCGCGGGAGCCTCGCCGGTGGCATTGTTCGGATTCCCGTCGGCGTTGTCATAGATGTCGAAGCAGACCCGCAGTCCGGATCCGGCTCCCTCCTCCGCCTCGCCGAGCGTCGACTCCGGCAGGTCCGCACCGAAGTTGAAGCTCATGCCGTCGGCCGGAACCGCTGTACCGCCGCCGATGCGGACATCGAACTTGGCCGCCACGCCATACACCGGTGCACCGCTGTGCAGGTCACCCACGAGGAATGCACCGCTCTGGCCGTTCTGGCTCTCGGTCAACTGCAGCACGCCGGAGTCGGCCACGCCGCCCGCAGTGCTGGCGAAGGGCGTCCAGGGCGTGATCTGGTCCGCAGCCAGGCCTGCGCCGAAGACCAGGGATCCGTCGGGCAGGATCCCGCCGTCGAAGTCGTATGCCGCCGTCGCCACTGCCGGCAGATCGATCCGCACGACGCCGAGCGTTGCCTCGGTCGAGGTCACGGTGTTCGCTCCCTCGGTCACCCGGACCGAGATCCGGGCACCGTTGTCAGCGGCCGTCGTCGGGCCCGTCGTGTAGACCAGTCCGGTCGCGCCGGGGATCGGCGTACCATTTCGCAGCCATTGGATGGTGGCTGTGTCCGCGTTGTTGAACGCTGCCTCGAAGCTCGCCGAACGGCCCTCCAGCACGCGCTGGCTCGATGGTCCCTGCACGATGCCCGGGATCGGCGCGAGGAAAGTCTCGATGCGGAGGTCGTCGATTCACGCTCAGAAGCCATCGAAAGCCTGCCGCCGTCAAGACGCCTCCATGCCTCGAACGAAAACTTCTGCGGCCCCGCCGCAATCATCTACCAAGCACGACCAGATTGCGCCCTCCGGGCGGGTCACCGAAAGAAGGCCGCTCCAAGCCGAAATGGGGGGGACGTTCCCGCCGAAGGAATCGAAAGAAGACGAAACGAGACCCAACCGCGAAGGGCCGATGAAGGGCATGGTTCACGCAGAGATGCCGGGGAAGGCAGGAGGCTGGGTGTTGGAAATCAGCCAACATGGCTTCGCGCCCTCGCGGCTTCGCGCGAGGCAGTCTGAATGCTGGGCAGGGTTCGCGCGAAGCCGCGCGGACGCGAAGGTCCGGCGGTCGGACGAGGTGGTCGGGACGGAACCGGGAGTCCGCCACCCCGAGCGGTACTAGGCATCCACAGGGACCGTAAGAAGACACCGAACAACCCGGAAATGCAGGCGTTCGTTGCTGCCCTCCTTCCACCAGCATCGGAATCTGATGCCGCACCCCGGCGCTCTCGGCTCAACGCGGATTTGTCAAAAGGATGGATCTGCCCTCATTGCCACCAAAACCGTCAATTGGACGGTCTTATAACCAGCAATTGGACGCTTGCATACCCAGCAATTGGACGCTTCATTGACCAGCAAATGGACGCCGCTCCTCTCCCGCGCGGACTCGCGCCGGCGCTACGCGCTGCGCTCGCAGACACACCAGTAGTGTGCCTGCTCGGTCCGCGCCAATGCGGCAAGACGACACTCGCCCGATCACTCGCCCCAGATTATGGCTACGTCACCTTCGATGACGAGGACGCCCTGACTCTGGCCCGGTCGGATCCCAATGGATTTCTGGCGGCATTGCCCGACCCCGTGATCCTCGACGAAATCCAGCGCGCACCAGATCTGCTCCGCGCACTCAAGCTTTCCGTGGATCGAGACCGCAGGCCTGGTCGCTTCCTTCTCACCGGTTCTGCCAACTTGCTGCTCCTCCCCAAGCTGGGCGAATCGCTCGCCGGGCGCATGGCGATCATCGAGTTGCAGCCGTTCACCGCGTCCGAACAGGAACGATCCCCCGGGAGCTTTCTATCGACCTGGCTTGCCGGCCACATCAAGCCGGCACTCGCTGCGTCACCGGAGCCAACAGCCGCCCTGCCGCTCGCCGCACGTGTGATTGCGGGTGGATTTCCCGAGCCGCTAACCCGGAGTCCGGCCCGTGCACGCGCGTGGCACCGTGACTACGTGCGCGCCCTCCTCGATCGTGACGTGAACGACGTGGCTCGCATCAAGGAACCGCGCGATCTCACCCGCCTGCTCTCGTTGCTGGCCCTGCGCACAGGTGAACTTTTGAATGTTTCGACCCTCAGCAACGAACTCGATCTGCAGCGCGAGACCGTGGAAAACCACCTCGCCGCCTGCGAACGGCTCTACCTGGTGCGCCGCCTCCAGCCTTGGCATCGCCACGCCGCCAAGCGGCTCATCAAGACAGCCAAGCTGCACTTCGTCGACAGCGGCCTCGCCGCCACGCTCGCCAACCTCGCCGTCGAGGACTGGCATGGCCAAAGGGTTCGCTTCGGCCACCTGCTGGAAACCTTCGTCCTCCAGCAACTGACGGCACAGGCCGGCTGGACCGATCCCGACCTGAGTTTCTGGCACTATCGGGACAAGGATCAGGTGGAAGTGGACATCGTGATCACTCGCGGACGGCGAACATGGGGCGTCGAAGTGAAAGCGACCGCAACCCCGACCCATGCGGACATCTCCGGCCTACGTCGCCTTGCCGCGCAGTGTGGTGACGATTTCGAGGGTGGCCTACTGCTCCACGCCGGCACCCATCTGATCCCGCTCGGTGACCCACGCTTCCTGGCCGTGCCCCTGGCGAAACTGTGGGAGATCTAGCTGACAGTGGAATGTAAGCACGCCGGGCAACTGCTCGAGCGAGAAGAGAAGGCCGCGGCAGGGGGACGACACGTCACGCTGGCACAGAAGCTTCTGCCTGCTGTGATCCAATGGACGGCGCAGTTCGTGCGGGCCGTTCGAAATGGAATTCTTGGTCAACTGGCCCTGAGGGACGTTCTGGGCAGTTTGAGGATGGCTATGTTCGCCTACCTTTGACGCCGGATGGACACCGTTGCCCCTCTGCCGTCGAAGACAAAGCGGTCTATAGATGGATTCTTAGCGGTCACCCTCCTCGCGCGACCTCGGCGGGGTGGAGTGCCAACGCCGGTTGAAAGGTCTTCCCTCCCCCGAAAGAGCGCCGATGAGCAACTCCGCATTGCTCGCTTCTTTTGCCGTGAATTTACACATTGAGCGAGATAGGGCGGCAGCGAGTGCTGCGGCTTCGGGCCCACGAGGGCGAATGCGGTCCCCATACCAATACCCCTCCCGTCCGGGCCCTACTCTCACTGAAACATAATTGTGATGAACGAAAACGTTTAAGACGTTCTCTGAGCCTTTCCCAGTGACTTCTAGTGTCATACTGTAAGCACCCTCGAAATCAAGCAGCATTCCACTACTAATCATTCTTCGAACCTCAAATTCTTCCTTCCAGAAGCCTTTCAACTCACGACTCCTTGGAGAGATGCCGGAACATCCTGCAATAAAGGCACAGCACAAAATGAGAACATAGTAACCACTCCAACGATTTGCGCTCATACCTAATTTGCCTCCGTCTTTGACTTAGCAATTTTCTCAATCTCGATTTTAACCATTTCCACAACCTGATTAGCCGTGTGCTCACCTGATTTGGGATTGCATCCACAAACTGCCACCAGTTTACCCTTTGATTTTAGAACCATACGCTTGCCTACTTGGGTGGATGAGTTGACCTCTTTTTTAAGGTCGCTTTCAGATGGCAGTTTAATATTTGGATAGGCCTTCGAGATGGGATCAACGACATAACCCCCAGGGGCTTTTACTCGTCCGTGAGCAATCAGAAAGGAAAAGTCAGCCTTGCCGCACAAGGGCTTGATCTCCTGACGTGTGGTAGCGCGGACAAGAGTCAATGTATCTTTTGAACCGAGCAGCCCACTTTCGCGCAGTTCTCGTTCAACCTCTGAGATCAGTTTCGCTAGGTCAGATTTCATCTCCTCCTCGTCAGCAAGCTTTCGCTCTGCATGCCCACCCCCAAACTCCCGATCATATGCTGCAGCACCTCCTTCTCCAAACGTCCACACAGACTGAATTACTTGATAGTCAATTAAGCCAAATAAGTCGATGTATGTTGTTGGTGAGTTTGCCACGAAGGCGAATCTCTGGTGCTTTGGAACAGCTATAGCCCTCTGCGAATCCGATCTGGCCCACACCTGGATTCCAGCGTCAAGAAGGGGATCAGCGCTCAACCACCTCCCCACCCCCGCCGAGTAGTAGCGATACCCGTAGTAGTTCAACCCCGAGTCCTCATCCTGGATCTTCGTGCTCCAACGGAAGGGGTTGGTGGCGGCCATGGTGCCGGTGGCCCGGACCACCTCGCCGAACGGACCGTACTCGTATCGGGCGCTCCAGCTGCCGTCGGTGCCTTTGATAAGGCCCATGACGTTGCCGTTGCCGTCGTAGGCGGCGTAATGGGCGGCGTTGGCCACGGTGGGCGCTTCCAGCACCCACAGGAGGCCGCCCACGCCACCGGCGCCCTGCCAGCCTCCGCTCAGGTCCGTGCCCCAGACGTATTCCCGCACCAGGGTTCCGGCACCATTCAGCTCGGCCACGGGATTCCATCCCTCGTAGAGCCAGCGGGTCGTGGAGGTCGGCACCCAAATCCCGCTCGCGCCGGTGCTGACGATCCGCCCGATGCGGCGTCCGAGGGGATCGTACTCAAAGTCCAGCTTCCGGCGTCCTGCCGCCGGCACCAGGGACTGACTCTGCATCGAGATCAACCGGTTCTCGGCGTCCCACGTGTAGGTCCACAACCCATCAGCCAACCACTCCCCGGCCACCGGATTGCCGTCGGGCCAGCTCTTGCGTCCGCCGATCACCTGTCCCAGCCGGTCATACTCCCAGCTCCAGGAAGAACCATCCGCCAGCTCATCCCGGATCCGTTGCTGCGCCGCGTTGTAGGTGTAGGCGTGGCGCTCGGCAGGTTGTCCTGCGGCGGACGGTTGGTTGAGGACCTGTTGCAACCGATTGAGTCGGTCGAAGTCGTACTGGGTATCCAGCCGTTGGGTGCCATTGGCGCGATAGGTCACGCCGGCCCGGATCCGCGAATTGGCGACGTAGCGGTAGGTGGCCGTATGGGAACCGGCTGTGATGATCGCGGGACGGCCGGCGGGATCATACGCGGTCACATTCTGCGCCTGGAACCCGGCTACCGAGGTCGTCACCCCCAGCCGCCGTCCGAAGCTATCCCACGAAGTCGTCACCGATTGCCCCGCCAACGGCCCGCCCGACCACGACTCGATCCCGGGTTCGCCAAGGTCGCTGTAGGTCTGGGAGAGGGTGGACACAGGAGGGGGTGGAGATGCGCTCAGGATCGACGTGGCCAGCGTTCCCGGCAAGTACGTCTTGATCGTGTTCCGACGCCCCAGGCGGTCGTAGCCAAACCGCAGCGGAGCCGTCTGCATCTCGACGGAGGCAATGGGCTCAGCCGTAACCATGCGGCAGAATTCTCACGCGGAGCCGCGGAGAGCGCGGAGAGAGAAGCCGGTCACGAATGTTCGAGGGTCGGCAACCACTCACCAAACGGTGACCGCCCAGCTTGCCAGCCAGGTGTCCCTTTTCCCTCCGCGTCTCCGCGTCTCCGCGTGAACCTGTCCCCGCCTTCAACCGCATCGATACGGCTCAGATCTGTCCGTTTGACATTTGAACCTAGAATCGGCAGTTCATTTAACCGCAGATGTCGCCGATTCCGCAGATGGAGGGGCAGAAATGCCAGCGCCCGAGGCTCGTGCAGACCTCACCTTGCGGGTGAATGGCACGCCCAATCCAAGCTCCTGATTATCTGCGTCATCTGCGCCATCTGCGGTTTCAACAGCCTTTTCTAGGTTGAACTCAAAGCATGCCGAACGAAGCTGCGGACCCCATGTGCCGCCGCTGCGTCACACACTCCAGGGCCCCTCCTCAGTCACCGGTCGAGCCGAAGATTGGAAATCGGGTCAAGTTCACGACGCGACACCATGGTCCCGACCCTTCGATTCGCAGCGCCAATTTGCCCGATGACGATTTGTCAAATGGACAGATCTGACCCCATTGCCCCTCCCGACTACTTCCCACCTCATCCAGCTTCAGTTGGCCTGAAGGCGGTAGAAACGCAGGGAATCAGGTCGCTCCGATGGACGCACCGTGAGCACCCCTCCAGTGCCACGCAGGGTACCCGGCTCGGGCAGCCAGAACCCAGCGCTTAGATTGGTACGGGTTTGCAGGACGTAGTTGGCCCCCAGCTCGCTCGGGAACGAGATCACCAGGCGTCCGTCCGGTTCGCGCCCCAGGACAGCCACCGGAGAGGCCGGTGCGTCATCATTGCGCAGGGTCACGGTGGGCGGCACGCCGGGCAGCAACATCCCGAAGGCGTCAAAGAGGTCCACGCTGAAGAACTCGGTCGGCTCCAGACGACGGTCGCCCACGATGGGAATGGCAATGAGGTTGGTCTGCTGCCCGGGCGCGAAGGCCAGTCGGCCGGCGACAGGCTGGAAATCCTCGCCGGCCACGGCGGTGCCCGAAAGGGTGCTGTAAGCCAGCTCGACCGGTAGGGTCAGTGGCTCTTCCAGTTGGAGGCTCAAGATGGCGGTGCCGTTGGCATTGCCTTCAAGCTGGTTGACGGCACGGACCTGAAAGACCGCCCGGTCGTCGTTGACGATGGTCACGACAGCGGAGGCGGGCACGGCCGTGACGTCACTGGGAAGGAGCGAGATCCGGAAGCGCTCATTGGGCTCCGGCCGTCGGTCGAAGTTGACCCACGGCACCTCGGTTTGTAGGGCGCCGGCGGCGAACTGCGCTTCAAAGGTCATCGCGGTGAGATCGTCGGCCTGGGCGTCGATCAATTCCGCTTGCAGGCGCACCGTCAGAGGGCGCGGCGCGCGGGTGGACAGCCGCAACACGAGCGATTGTCCGTCGTCGACCACGGCCATATCCGGCAGGAGAAGGCGGGGTTCGTCCGGAACGAATACCTCCACGGTCGCCGTGGCATCCGCAGGCGTTGGGTCCTGCGCGTCCGAGG
The DNA here is from genome assembly GCA_965284395.1 of Limisphaerales bacterium. Taxonomy (GTDB): domain Bacteria; phylum Verrucomicrobiota; class Verrucomicrobiia; order Limisphaerales; family UBA9464; genus UBA6176. Next base: position 5,925,211 of record OZ260084.1, read on the forward strand.
TCAGGCGGAACGTGACAGGACGCACGCCGGATTGGGTGGCGCGGAGCACGACGGAAAGTGTCTGGGATCCGAGGAAGTCGGACAGGGGCAACTGACCGGCGGGGCCGCTACCGACCGGGCTGACCAGTTCGAGGCCCGGGGGCAGGTCGGCGAAGAGTTTGAGATTGGGGCCCTGCCAGACGCCCTCCTGAAGGAGTTGCAGTTCGATGGTGAAGGCTTGTCCGACCCCCAGCGGCTGGGCTTGGAGGTTAGCGGTCAACTGGAGGTCGGATCCGGTATTGGGCGGAGTGGGGAACCAACCGCCTGTGGAGCCGACAAACAGGACGCCTGCAGGGCCGCCGGAGGCCAGGAAACCGTTCTCGGACGGGAGCGTGATCTGCCATTGCAGCTGCCGGCGTGTCAGGTCGAAGGACTGGAGGACCCGCTCCACGGGGTTGATGAATACCTGCTGGTATCCGACTCCACCCGGGCTCGGGCGGGTCAAGTTGCCCAGCGGCACGAAGGAAAGGGACTGAAGGTCGAGAGCGTCGTTGAAGCCCTGGATAAGGAGTCCGCTGGCCACCGCCATGCGGTAGTCGATATGCCGGTTGAAGGCGTCCAGATTTCGCACCAGGTGAAGGCCGTCCGCGCGGAGTTCCAGTTCGCGCAACTGGGCGCCGTTGGACACGTACACGCGTCCGTCCGGACCGCCGACTCCCCGCAATGAGCGTCCCTGCCAACCCAGGTCACTGGTGTATTTCACCGGTCGGGCCACGCCTTGGTCATAGGCGATGACTTCCATCTGCCCAGAGTCACGGAGGCCGAACACCACCACGACGCCGGGTTGGCCGGGGACGGGGATGAGCAGGCCAGTGCCGCCTCCAGTCGTCAGGGAGGAAGTGAAGGTCAGATCGGCCACGCCCGTATCCAGGTGGTAACGAGTGGCCTGGTTCGGCGCGGTCGGAATCCAGACCGATTGTCCATCGTCGGTGAGGTGAAACTCCCGAACCTCGTCGGTGAAGCCGAAGGCTCCTAGTGGTTCGAGGGTGACCGGAGCGAGGAAGTTGAGTCCCCGTAGGTCAGAGACAATCCATTGATTCCGGGCGGGCGACCATTGGGCGTCGGAGAACGGAAGACGGAATCCAGGGAACCGGGCCTGACCGTCAGGCCGGCGGACGAGGACAGCTGCCCGACCCTGGTTGTCAGTCGGTCGGGGATCGATCGTGAGGAAGTCCGGTCGAAGACTGAGGGGATAGACACCGGGTCCAGAGTGCTGGAAGCGAAGGGTGACCTTCACCGATTCCCCGGCGGCAAGCGTGGGCACCACGTTCCGGATGAGGGTCGACGAGCAGCAGTTGGTGTCCATGGTGCCGCGGTCGGTGGCGACCAGGGTGAGTCCGGAAACCGGTTCAAGGTAGAGGCCGGGTTGGTTCAGGAGAGCGGGGCCACGATTCGTGAAGGTGCAGACCACCTCGAACTCCGGACCGTCTGGAGAAGGAGGCACCAGGAGGGATACGGCGACATCGGCGGGGGTGAGCGAAGTGGTGAGGGTCCTGGAGACCGAATTATTCGCCGGTGTGGGGTCGGTGGCACCCGCCAGCAGCGAAGCGTGGACCGTGACTGATTCGGTGGGGAACGGGAACCGGTTCGGCGTGGTACGGACGGTCACCGTATAAGTGTTGCCGGGAGGGAGCGGGTCGCCCGGGAGGACGACGGAACCCTCGATGGGGAAGGACAGGCGCCCGGGGGTGGAGACCGGACTGCCACCCTCGACGCGGACCTTGAGTTGAGACAATTGGACCGTGCCGGGACCGCGATTCGTGACCACGAGACTGAGTTCGACCGGTTGGTTGAAGAAGGCGGTAGTGGGACCTTGAACGGACAGGGCGAGATCGGCTTCGCCTGTAAGGACAATGGGAGCGCGGGTGATGACCACCAAACCGCTCTCGGTGCGGAAGGCGAAGCCGTGGGTGCCCCAGCGGACCTGATCGAGGAGGCCGCCGGTGCGGCCGAGACCCGGCACAGCCACTTCCGCCTCCACCTGGAGGTCGGACAATCGGTGTCGGCGCAGGAGGCTGCCTTGGGCGCCGTAGGCCACGTTGCCAGCCAGAATCCAGGGAATGCCGCTGGTCACGAAATACCTGCGTTCGCTCCCGTCCACGTTCATCACATGACCATCGAAGAAGAGCTCGCGGCCTTGGACCGCGAACCGGAAGTTGCCGCCGGGGATGAACAGGGGGTGATTGACGGCAAGGGTCAGATTGCCGGGACTGATTTGATAGCCCCGAAGACCGTCCTGGCGGGCCACCCAAAGGCGGTCGCCCTGGACGCCGAGGCCGCCCTTGTCGGCCGGGGGCAGCACGAGGTTCTGCACGATGGCGTTGCCGGTGAAGAGCGCGATGCGGCTGCCGTTCAGGACCGCGAGACGACCTCGGGGTTCGGGCAGGCTCACGAAGTCCAGGATGACGTCGCCCGGGAACTCGTGGTCAAAGTCGATGGCAGCGGTGTCGAGATTCCAGCGCACGAGTCGATTGGCGCCCAATTGAACGAACACGGCCCGGCCGTTGGGCGCGAACGCGAGACGCTGGGGATCCTCGCCCACGGGCAGCGTGCGCAGTCGTTGGCCCGTCTCAGGATCCACCACCGCGATGCCCTCGGGTGCAGCCTCAGGACCCACTGCAAGCCACAGTTCGGCCCCGTCGGGCCCGTTGACCAGGTGTCGGGCCGGCAAATCCACGGCCCGGTAATCGGTCGAAGACTGGGCCATTACGAAGGTCTGGCCCAAGGCCGTGTTGTTGGAGACATCGGGGTCGGGCGTCGAGGAACTGACCGAGGGAGCGAAAGGGCGCCGCCCCAGAAGCAGGGAGTTGTAGGTCCAGGGAACCACCCGGACTTCCCCCGGTTGCATGCCGCCCAGGTTCATTTTTTGGAACGTCGCGAAGGTGAGGACCACGTCCGCCGCAAACTCCGGTCCCCGATTCGTCACGGACAAGGTCGCGGGAATCGAGATGGACGCATTTGGATCCGCCGGGGCGGTGTGTTCGCCGGGAACGGCAATTCCCAGTGCCAGATCCGCCGGCCCCGGGCGCAGCGGAGCGTCATCGATGAGCATGAGCCGCTGTCCAGTCCACGACAGCAGGGCCGCGCCACGGGTACCCCAACGAACCAAACGATCCAGCACTGGACCGCCCGTAGGGGCGGGGAGGATGCGTCGGATCACCTCGGTGCGCTGGGTCGCATCGTAGGTCACGAGGTTGTGCGACTCATTCGCGAAGACAACCAGGTCGAGTTCCGGGAAGGGCAGGACCGTGGTGCGGCGCGGGAACCCGGTCTGGGGTTCGAAATCGGGTCGGTCGACGAGAGTCTCCGGATCCAGCACATGACCATCGCCGAGCACCAATCCGGCGTTCGCGAGCACCGGATGGACGACATAGGCACTCGGCCTGGTCCATAGATTGGCTTCTGCGGCCAGCACCAAGCCTGAATCACCGAGGGTCCATCGGCTCACGATCTTCGAGCAGATGGCGTAGAACTCGCCCGGGATGCGTCCCGGGATGACGTCCGCCCCGAAACCACCGGGGTCGAGGATCTGTTCACCGACAGGCTGACCCTGCCACAGGCCGGTCAGGCGAACGGCATCCGGCACCCCGAACTGAACCGGAAGGGTCAGCACGGCCAGGTCATCGGTGGCTCCGGGCGAGAGGGCCAAGGCCTGGACGCGGCGGACCGTATTGGAGGCGGCGATGGTCACCTCGCGATCCACGGTCCACGCGACGAGATCAATTCGTTGGAGGGTGTTGGTGAGGGATCCGATCCAGGCGACGGTACCGGCGTCGGCAACGGCGATGCGCCCGGCGGGACGTGGGAGATCGAGGCGACGCACGACGGCGCCCAGGGCGGGATCGAGCTCGATCAGTTGGCCAGAGACTTTGGAACCATTGGTCAGGAAGCCTAGGGCCAGCAGGTTGGAGTGGCCGGGCCAGCGGGCGACATCGGCCACCGCCTGGCTGAAGGAGCGCCCCGGGGTGAGGTCAAAGGGAGACGACCGATTCGTAACGGTGCCAAACACGGCCTCAAGGACTGTGCCGATGCCGGTCCCGGTGAAGACGATATCGCCGTCAAATCTCCCCCGGTCCAACGGCACCGAGGTCGAGGTCGGGGCCAGGGCTGCGTTGCCCGAGCCACCCACCACGCGGAGTTGGACCGTGCCGTCACGGGCGATGCTCTGCTGCGCGGCATCCAGCAACTGCAGTCGGAGGCGGGATGGCCCGGTGCTCAGTTGGACCGCCTCCAGCAGCACGCTCAGGCTTTGGGGTGGATAATCGTCGTCGAGGACGGAGGTTGACGCGGAAAGGGGTTCGAAGCCCGACGCCGCGAGCGACAACCGGACTCCAATGCCGGGCGTCGCCTGGAGGTCATCCGTCCGGGAAAGCGGGAATTCCACCGCACTGGCCCCGGCCGGCACGGTCACCCGCGAAGGGTGAATCAGCCCCGACGGAGTGCTGGTCAGGCGGAACTCCAGTGGGCGGTCGAGTGGGGACCGGAAGCTGATGCGGCCAACCGTCGGGGTTCCTTCGATCACCTGCTGGGGTAAATCGACCGTGACCAAAGGCAGGTCGTTGTCGTTCACCGGCAACGAACCGGTGACCGGTGGCCAACCGGGGGTGGAAGCCCGGACGAGGTCGGCGGCTGGTAGTTGATTGAAGTAGGGATCCTCCAGGATCTGGAGGTCGAACCGGGCGGACTGGGCGCCGGCCGGCACCACGACCCGGGCTTGGGGAAGCAGTCGGCCTTCGCCACCGAGATCGATTTCGGTGTCGTGGAGGGCGGGCGCCGGCAGCAGCACCCAACTGGGATCGGTTAGCCGGGGAGTACCTTCGTGGCCGGACACAGGCAGGCTGAGACGCAAGGTGCCGGACTCGTTGTCATCAAGCGTGAAGTCCAGGGTCGCCGGAGCATAACCCGCAAGGCGGGCGGTCAACCGCACCCGGGAACGAGCGTCGGCAAGGACATCGTCGAGGGCCTCGACTGGAAAGGTGACCTGGTTGCTCCCCGCGGGAATGACGGCCTCAACAGGACTGGCGAACTCGCCGGGGGCGGACCAACTGAGGGCAACCGACAGATCGGTGGCCGCGGTGGAAAGTGGGGGCAAGCGGAGTCGAACCACCGCCAGAGGGCCGGGGTTGGCTTCGGTTCCGTGGGTGGAGCCCGACGCAAGTTCGAGGATCAAGGGCGGGACCGGAGGCAGCGCTTCGAGAGGGCTGTCCCAAAGTGGGCCTTCGCCGAAACCGGCAGCCCATTGCAGGCGGCGGGCGGTTCCGGTCGGGACCGTAACCAGCCCTTCCCAGACGCCGTTGGTCAGGATCACCGTCGCGGGGATCGGGAGAACGCGTTGCCGCGTGCCGATCCATGGCAGGACGAGGCCGGGATTCACACTGCCGAAGGAGGGCGGACCCGACGACCAATCGAGGTAATGGAAGCGGTTGAGCCTGCCGGAACGGAGCAGGCTGTTGGTGGGGTTGCTGGTCGGACTGAGAGTCGGGCCGGACCAAAGGGGCTCGGGCATCTGCGAGGGATTCCCTACCACGACCTGATCGACAAGTTCACCAGCGGCGTCGCGGACCTCGATGAAACTGGGAGTAACACGACCGAACCGATTGGTCTCGGCGAGGTTTGGGAAAGTGTCGGGGACATTGGTCCGTGCGCTCCAACGGAGCACTCCACCGGGGCTGAGGACCGCAGTCCCCAAGATGCGGCGTGAGGAACCCTGCTGGTAAGCATAGTCCAGCGTGCGAAGGGTCCAGTTGGCCAGATCCAAGGGCTCCTCACCCACGTGGGTGAACTCGAATTCCAGATAATCCCGGGCCAGTTCCGAAACAACCAGGGTGGAGGGAGCGAACGTATAGGCGTGCAGGACGACGTTGGTCCTGGGATCCACCACCGTCTGGCCGAACTCACCGGCGGAGCGCACGCGGAGGTTGAAGGTGCGGGTGCCATCCGCGGCGGGGAGGGTGCCGGGACCGGTTTCCACGACCAGCCGAGTGGGCGAGGCAGCGGGGTCTTGAGCCCAGGCCAGGGAAAGAGACAGTCCTGCAAACCAGCAGGCCAAGAGACGAAGGGTCAGCGGAAGCGGTGTCATGGGTGTCGAGCACGGATAAACTACCGACCGTCGTGGGTTAGGCAAACGAGATTCCCTGGCGAAGGCAGCGACAGCACTGAGGCTCCTTCTTCCCTGCGCCTCTGCGGGAAACCGTCCCCTTCCGTGCCTCCGCGTGAACCAATCACCGTCGATTCCGATCCCGATTCCGACCCCGACCCCGAACTCGATATCGCGACGGAGAACGATCGAGCCATCCCCCCACCGCCCCGGCGGGAACCCGGCCCGCTTCCATCGCCGCGTCGCTGCGTCGCCGCTGGAAAAGCGTCCGGTCCGCGTCGCCGATGGTTATCCCCCGACATACCGCTTGCCCGACTGCGGACTCCGGTACGATATACTCCTCGTACATGGAACGTCCCGTCCTCTCCGGTGCCCCGCTGGCCGTCGCGCTCGCCCTTGCAACGTGCTCGCTGGCGGCCGCCCCTGCATCCCCGACCAACGATCTGCACCGCGGTGTCCTCAACGTCTGGCTCGAGAACGACCTCGTCGTCCGGACCGACCAGCACTACACCCACGGTTCGCGCATCTCCTACCTCGCCTTTGAACAGGCCCTGACCGACGGCGACATCCGATGGGACGGCACCGTCGCCCGCTGGCTCCCGAAGTTCGGCATGGAACCCATCGCCTGGCGGCCCGGCTTTTCCGTGACCCAGAACATCTACACCCCCCGCGACACCGACATCACCACGGTCATCCCGGAGGAGAGGCCCTACGCCGGCTGGCTCTACACCACCAGCGCCCTCCACATCCGTGGTCAATCCAGCCGGGGAACCCCGATCCTCGACTACTGGGCCGCCAACGTCGGCGTCGTTGGTCCTGCCTCCCTTGCCGACGAGGCCCAGAACACCATCCACCGGATCCGTGGCATCGATCAGGCGCGCGGATGGGACAACCAGCTCAAGAACGAACCCGACATCGGCCTCCGCTACGGGCGTGGGCTTCGCTACACCGCCCCGATTTCAGGCGAGTTCGCGGGGCAATTCCTTCCCTTCGCGGGTGCCCAGCTGGGTACCGTCCAGACCTTCGCCTCCATCGGCACGCAATGGCGGATCGGATGGCAACTCCCCGACGACTTCGGATGGCGCTCCATCGACGACGTCCTGCCCTCATCCGGGGGGCGCACCTCAGGTGATTCCTCCCGCCGCGGCTGGTACATCTACCTCGGAGTCGAGGCCCGCTACTACGGGCACAACATGCTCGTTGAGGGCAACCTCCTCCATGACAGCCACTGGGTTCAGATCCAACCGCTGCTCGGTGAGGTGAAGATCGGCATGGTCTACTCGGGCAAGCGTTGGGACGTCGCGTACACCCACATGGTCCGCACCAGGGAATTCCGTTCGCAGGAGGACATCGACTCCTTTGGATCCCTGTCCGTCGCCTTCAAGTGGTGACGCTGGTCGCAGGCGTTCCCCGCGCGAGCCGGATCTCGCCCTCGAATCCTCGCGGCTCGCGATTGCGTAGCACGAGCGTCCCCCGGCACGCTTCGACGCAACTGCGGACGATCGCCAACCCCAACCCCACGCCCCCCTGTTCCCGGGTGCGGGCCGAATCGGGCCGGAAGAACGGTTCCGTCAATCGCGGCAAGGCCTCCGGCGCAACGCCTGGTCCCTCATCCTGCACCCGAATCACCACCTGCCCGGCCTCAATCGCGGCTCGCATCCATATCACTCTGGACGTCCCCGCGTAGCGCAGCGCATTCCGCAGCAGGTTGCTCACCGCGCGGGCCAGAAGGTCCGGTTCCGCCAACGCAACGACCTCGGTCCCGGCCTCGATCTCGACCCGGTCCTGCCCACCGGCTTCGCGTTCCCGAACCCGCTCCAGAAGTCCGGCCACGTCGACCGCGACCAAGGGCAACTCCCGCGAATGCAGGCCCGCCTTCGAGAATGACAGGAGCTCGTTCACCAGCTCCGACATCTGGCGGACCTCCTCGCGCACGTCCTCCACATAATCCTGGCTCCGGGCATCCGCCCGCTGCTGGAGGACCCCCAGTGCCATCTCCATCCGTGCCAGCGGCGAACACAGCTCGTGCGCGATGTCCCCCAGGAACCGCTTCTGCCCTGCCACCAATCCCTCCAAGCGTTGCGCCATCCCGTTGATCGCCTCGCCCATCCGGCCCAGTTCATCGCCCCGGTCCGCGCCGACCGTCACATCGAACCGCCCCTGCGCCACCTGCTCGGTGGCCGCCGTCATCTGCCGGATCGCCCGCGTGATGGACCCCACGAATGGGGCCCACCATAGTGCTGACAACAGGATGACCGCCGCGCCCGCCATCCACCACGGACCTGGATCGAGGAACACCCCGCCCGAGACCAATCGATCCGCCCGCACGATCAAACGCGCCAGCACCGGACGCCCGCCGTCCACCGACATCACCGGCGTGTGCAACACCGCCCAGTAAGCCGCCGGATCGCCTGCCCGCAGGATCGACCTCGGCGGAAGCATGTCCGACGGCGGCCCCTTCGGACCACCGGGCCCCCGCCCAAACCCGGCACCCGCACCTGCACCCGGGCCCCGACCTCCCTCGGGCGGTCCATCCATCCACGGCGGACGCTCCTCCCGCCCCGGCGGCGGCATTCCACGACGCCCGCCCCGACCGATCAGCAACCGATCGCGAACCTCGCGCGGCAACGTCAATTCCGGTCCCGCCAAACGAACCTCCCTCTCATCCACCAGCACGAACGTCACCCCGTACACCGACGACGCCCGCTCCAACGCCCGGTCCCACTCGGACATCGGTCGCGTCGAGAGTTCCCCGACCAATACATCCGCGATCCGTTGCACCCGCTCGCCCGCGAGGCTCGTCAGCAACGCATCCACGGGCAACCGCGCTCCTGCCAGCACCCACAACAGCGCCAGCAGCAGGATCAGGTTCAGCCCGAACCAGACCAGCACCCGACCGTACAGCGGCAGCCTCAGCGTCATTCGTCGCTCCCGGGTTCCACCAGCATGTAGCCCACTCCGCGATAGGTGCGGATGAACCGCGGTTGCTTCGGGTCATCCCCGAGCTTCTTCCGCAATGCCGAGATGTGGACGTCAATCGATCGATCAAAGATCCCGTAGTCCCGTTCGCGGCATTCCGACATCAACCGCTCCCGCGTGCGCACCCGTCCCTTTGCCCGCACCAACGATTCCAACAGATCGAACTCCACCGGCGTCAGGGCCAGCACCTGATCGCCCATCGTCGCCGTCCGCGTCTCGGGGATCATCCGCAGCGGACCTGCCGTCAGCTCCTCAGGTCCTTCCGATCCACCCGCCCCGCCACGGCGCGTGCGCCGGGTCACCGCCCGCAAGCGCGCCAGCAGTTCCCGGGTGGAAAAAGTCTTCGGAAGATAGTCATCCGCCCCGATCTCCAGGCCCACGATCCGATCCGCTTCCTCGCCCCGCGCCGTCAGCATCAGCACGGGAACATCCGAGGTCGCCCGGATCCGCTTCAACACCTCGAATCCGTCCATGCCCGGGAGCATGAGATCGAGGATCACGGCGTGCCACGTCTCGCCCAGCGCCCGCTGCACCCCTTCGGGCCCGGTGTGCACCGCCTCCACCCGATAGCCCATCGGCTCCAGGTAATCGCGGATTAGGCGACACAGCTTCCGGTCGTCGTCGATCACCAGCAGCGGATGTCCCGCCGGCTCGGTTGTGCTCGATTCCATCGTTCGGTCCTTCCCGTGTTGGAAAACTAACCCTGAAAAAGGCGGCTGGATCCACAGATTACACCGATTTCACGGATTGGAAGCCGGTTGAGAGAGGTTGTCGTTTCACCCGGCGGGTGAAATGCAAACTGCGAAGCGGCGGGACCTCAGGTTCCAGTCCATCTATGAAATCCGTGAAATCGGTGGATAACCCAACTGCTGCTTTCAGGCTACCGGTCCGGATGCGCGAACCGCACCAGATTTACCCCGCCTTTACAATTCTCCGGCCCGGCGTTGACGGCACCTTCACACAGGCCCTGTCAGATCAGGTAACAGGAACGAAGCAGCTACGACACACCGGAGACACGCCATGAAAAACCTACCCACCCGCCACCTCGCCCGGGCCCTCGCCGCCTCCTCGCTCTCCCTCGCGCTCCTCGCCCAGAACCCGCCTGCCGGCGGACCTCCCGGAGGCTTCGACGGCCCCCCTCCCGGCGGACCAGGCGGACCGGGTGGACGTCCGATGGGCGGTCCCGGAATGCAGGCCGAGAAGAAGATCCTCCGCCAGTTCGACACCGACTCGAACGGCTACCTCGACACCACCGAGCGGAAGGCCGCCCGGGAATCCCTCGCCAAGGACACTTCCAATCGGCCCGGCGGAGGCCCCGGCGGCATGGGCCGACCCGGTGGACGCGGACCGGGCGGACCGGGAGGTCCCGGAGGACAGGTCGCCAACGCCGGGAAGCCTGGCGCCAAGATCAAACCTTCCGAAGTCACCCCGTCGAAGGAAGCCGACCTCTTCGCCCCCGAAGCGCTCCGCACCCTCTTCATCGACTTCGAATCCGCCGATTGGGAGAAGGAACTTGCCGCCTTCCACAACACCGACGTCGACGTCCCCGCCAACCTGACCGTCGACGGATCCGTCTTACCCAAGGTGGGCATCCGTTTCCGCGGCATGTCGTCCTACATGATGATCCCCGAAGGCTCCAAACGCTCCCTCAACGTCTCCCTCGACCTCGCCAACAAGGGCCAGAACCTCCGCGGGCACCGCACGCTCAACCTCATCAATTCGCATGAGGATCCGTCCTTCATCCGGCCCGTCCTCTACTCGCACATCGCCAACCAATACCTCCCCACACCGCGCGCCAATCTCGTCCGCGTCGTGATCAACGGCGAGGACTGGGGCGTCTACGTCTGCCTCGAGCAGTTCAACAAGGACTTCACCAAGGCCCGGTTCGGCTCCACCGAAGGAAACCGTTGGAAGGTCAGCGGCAGCCCCAATGGCCGCGGCGGACTCGGTTACCTCGGCGACGATCCCAAGTCCTACAAGGCGATCTATGACCTGAAGTCCAAGGACACCCCGCAGGCCTGGGCCGACCTCATCCGACTGACCCGCACGCTCTCCAACACCGACATCGGCGAACTCCCCGCCGCGATCGAACCGATCCTCGACGTCGAAGGTGCCCTCCGCTTCCTCGCCCTCGAGAACGCCCTCATCAACAACGACGGCTACTGGATCCGCTCCTCGGACTACAGCCTCTATCAGGAGCCGGGCGGCCGTTTCCACCTCGTACCCCACGACTTCAACGAGACCTTCAGCACCCCCGGGGGGCCCGGCGGACCTGGAGGCCCGGGGGGCCCCGGCGGAATGCCCGGACGCGGGCCTGGCGGAGCCGGTGGGCAAGGCCGTCCCGGCGGTCCGGGGGGACCGGGAGGTCCCGGCGGATTCGGTGGACCTGGCGGTCCGGGTGGTCCCGGCGGTCAACCGGGTCAGGGCTTCCCTGGCGGACCCGGCGGGCCTGGCGGTCCGGGAGGCATGATGGCCGGTGCCGCGCCCAGCCTCGATCTCTCGCCCCTGGTCGCTGCCAAGGACTCCTCCAAGCCGCTTCTCTCCCGCCTGCTCGCCGTCCCCGCATACCGGACGCGCTACCTCCAGCTCGTCGGCGAGATCGCCACCCAATGGCTCGACTGGAATCGCCTCGGCCCGATCGCCGAAGGCCACCACGCCCGGATCGCTGCCTGGGTCCGCGCCGACACCCGCAAGCTCGATTCCACCGAGGACTTCGAGGCCAGTCTCACCGCTCCCCTTCCGGCCCGCGGCAACTTCGGGCCTCCGGGAATGGGCCCCCGCGTTGGACTCCGCACCTTCGCCGAAGCCCGACGCAAGGCGCTCCTCGCCAACCCGGACGTGCAGGCCGCGATGAAGAAATAGCCCCACCAGCCAACCTTCCAACCAACGCGCACGCATGAAAACGAAGCTGCTCCTCGGCCTCGCCATCGCGACCAACCTCGCCACCGATGCCGCCGACGTCCGCCTCAACACCGGTACGAACGGCCCGTCGCTCCAGGTCATCGGCGACTCCGACAACGACTGGTACCTGCAGGCCTCGGACGACCCGACCCGCTGGTCCAACGCCACCGCGCTTGGAGTCCTCGTCGCCGGCGATGAAACCAACGCCCCCACCCGCTCACTCGGCGATCTCGGTTCAGGTGCCCGCTTCTTCCGCGCGGTGAAGACCGACGGACTCTACGACGCCAGCCTGATCCGCACGTTCCACCTCACCTTCTCCAGCGCCAACTGGGCCACGCTCCTGGCCAACGGCCGGACCACGGGTTCCAACACCGTCGCCACGCTCACGATCGACAATGGCATCGTCCGCACCAACGTCGGCGCCCGCTACAAGGGCAATACCTCCTACACCATGGGAGGCACCAAGAAGTCGATCAACCTGGAGGTCGACTTCATCGACACCGAATCCCGCATCCTCGGCTACAAGACGCTGAACCTGAACAACGCCGCCGGCGACGAGACGATCCTGCGCGAGCCTCTCTACTTCAACGTCATGAACCGCTACGCGCCGAGCCCCCGCGCCTCGGTTGCCCAAGTCTACATCAACGGCGCCAACTGGGGTGTCTACTCGCTCGCCCAGCAGGAAGACTCCGACCTCGTCGACGAATGGTTCCCCGACAACGAAGGCGACCGATGGAAGGCCCCGAACATCGGCGGAGCGACCGGCGGAGGCGGTCCCGGCGGAGGCGGGCCCGGTGGTGGAGGCGGGTTCACGTCCGCTCTTTCGGCGCTCTCGTGGCAGGGCTCCAGCGTCAGCGCGTACCAGACCTACTACGAACTCAAGACCTCCAACTCCACCAATGCCTGGGAGCGTCTCGTCCACGCCATCGACGTCCTCAACAACACCCCCGCCGCCACCTTCCGCAACGACGTCGAGGACGTCCTCGCCGTCGACAGCTGGCTCTGGTTCCTCGCCGTCGAGAACATCTTCGCCGACGACGATTCCTACTTCAACAAGGGCGCCGACTACGGCTTCTACTACGAACCGGAAAGCGGCCGCATCCATCCCATCGAACACGACGGCAACGAAGCCTTCACCGCCGCCGACGTCTCCCTGAGTCCGGTCCAGGGTGCGTCCGGGACCAACCGTCCCCTGCTCTACCGTTTCCTCGGCGTTCCCGAGCTGCGCCAGCGTTACCTCGCCCACATGCGGACCATCCTCGAAGAGTCGTTCCACCCGGACATCCTCACCCCGGTGATCAACCGGATGTCCTCGCTCAGCCTCGCGGCCATCGCCGCCGACCCGAAGAAGAGCTACACGATGGCGACCTATGACTCGGACCTGACCGCCCTCCGCTCTTTTGTCACCAACCGCTACAAGTTCCTCACCAACCACGCCGAGCTCACTCCGCTGCCCCCGCGCATCGCTTCGGTCTCCACCCCGCCCTCACCCGCGGCGGGTCAGCCCGCCCGCATCACCGCCACCGTCGAGCAACAAGGCGGCCAGGGCATCCAGTCGGTGTGGCTCTGGTCCCGTGGCGGTCCCACCGGCAAGTTCACCGCCCACCCGATGTTCGACGATGGAGCCCACTCGGACGGTGCTGCAGGCGACGGCGTCTACGGTGGCGAGACTGAAGGGCATCTGGCTGGCGTGAAGGTCCGTTACTACGTCGAAGCCCGCTCTGCCAATGCTGCCAACGCCGCGGTCTTCAGCCCGCCCGGAGCCGAACTCGTCACCTACACCTATCGTGTCACCACCTCCGCTGGCGGAACCTCGCCCGTCGTCATCAACGAACTCATGGCCAGCAACACCCGGACGATCCTCGATCCCCAGGGCCAGTACGACGACTGGATCGAACTCCTCAACGTCTCCCAGGAGTCCTACGACCTGACCGGCCACTACCTCTCCGACAACTCCGACAATCCCCGCAAGTGGTCCTTCCCTGCGGGCACCAAGATCGCACCCGGCGCCTTCCTTCTCGTGTGGTGCGACGAAGACGGCTCCGACACACCGGGCCTCCACGCCAGTTTCAAGCTCTCTGCCGGCGGAGAGCAGGTGCTCCTCGTCGGCCCCGACGCCGACCTCAACCCGCTCCTCGAATCCGTCACCTTCGGCACCCAGTCGAGCGACCGCGCCTACGGGCGTCCTTCGACCGCGCCCACCACTTTCCAGGTCCTCGCCCCCACCCCAGGCTCCTCCAACCCGTAGGCAGCCCCGACCGCCGGAGGCGTCGCAGCCGGTGGCCAATACGGGGTGCGAAGCGACCCCGGGTCAAACGCCCCAATTTCGATATCAACCCTGGCAGGGTTGCAGACTGCGCGCCCTTCCGTGGTTGGAGGTGAGCTAGAGGAGGGCGGCTCCTCTGCGATCCGGCCCCTTCGTACCCCTGCCGGGGTACGAATGGATTTTCCCACGTTTTCCCCGGGTAGGCGCTGACGCGCCAACCCGGGGCTATCGGCTGTAACGCCTCCGGCGTAAGCGACGAAATCGCGAGAACCAGACAATGGGGTCAACCTGCGACATTCCCGTCTTCCCTGCGCCTCTGCGCCCCAGCGGGAAACCACCATTCCCCTCCGCGTCTCCTCATCCCCGCGTCTCCCCCGCCTGCATCACAAACAATTTACCCTGAAAGCGGCAGTTGGATCCGCAGATGGCGCAGATGACGCAGATACTGAGGAGCTTGGATTGGGCGTGCCGTTCACCCGCAAGGTGACGTCTGCGCGAGCCTCGGGTGCTGGCATTTCTGCCCTTCCATCTGCGCAATCGGCGCCATCTGCGGATGAATGAACTGCCGATTCTAGGTTTACTCATTTCCCTTCGCCCCCATCCGCCCCGCATGCTGGAGCGGACATGGAGGCCGCCGACAAAGCCGAGCTCACCTTTCGACGCGAAAGGTGGCGTTCGTTTTGTGCGGGCATCATCGAGACGGCCGGCAACACGTTCCTGCTGCTGATTGCCACCCGTCACTTCGATGCCGGACCAGTAGCCAAGGCCATGGTGGCCGCGGGCGGGAGCGTGGGTCTGCTCCTCACCCCCCTGACCGTCGACCGGGTCCAGAAGCGCGGCGCCTGTCCCAGCCAGGCCGCGGCGCGGATCCTGACCGTCGGAGCGATCGCCATGCTGGTGGCGTCCATCGTTCCCGCAGCGTGGGGGGCCCTGTTCGCATTGGTCTGCGTCGTTGGACTGGCCACGCCGCATTCACTGGTTCCCCTGCTCACGCAGATCTACCAGGACAACTACCCGGCCGAACGTCGCGGCCGACTCTACTCGCGGTCGGTCATGATCCGGATCGGCGCCGCCATGAGCTTTGCCGCCGTGGCCGGCCTGTGGCTTGACCCGCGTCCGATCACCGGATTCCCGGAGTGGTTCAACGGTCTCATGGAACCCATCACGGCCATTGCCGGACGCGAGCGCATGCTGATCCTCCTCTTCGCGGGCGCATTTGCGGCCGCGGCCTGGAGCATTGCCCCTGTTCCGTCCGCGCCATTGCCCTCCTCCGCCGGAAGTCATCCGCTGCATGCCTGGCGGTTCGTGCGGTCCGACCGTGTCTTCCGCCAGGCGCTCATCGCCTGGATGCTGATGGGCTTCGCGAACCTCGCCATGTTGCCCATCCGCATCGAGTACCTGGGCAACCCGCGTTACGGCCTCGCGAAGCCCGCCGGCGAGATCGCGCTCCTGACGTTGGTCATCCCCAATCTCGCCCGACTCATCATCAGTCCAGTCTGGGGATGGCTGTTCGATCGGATGAACTTCTTCGCGCTGCGTTGCACCCTGAACCTGGGCTTCGCGATCGGCATCGCGGCGTTCTTCACGTCGGACACGACCCCGGGTCTCGTCCTCGGCGCGTTGGTCTACGGCGTCTCCACGGCGGGAGGCGACGTCGCGTGGGCGCTCTGGGTGACCAAGTTTGCGCCACCCGGGCGGGTTGCGGACTACATGTCCGTGCACACCTTCCTGACCGGGATCCGCGGTGTGCTGGCCCCGTTCATCGCGTTCCAGGTCGTCCAGCACTTCGCGCCCACGACCATGGGCTGGGTCGCCGGAGCCATGATTGTCGTCGCCACGCTCATCCTCCTGCCCGAGATCTGGACGCCGGGAAGCGCCCCGAAGAACAAGAACTGAATAGGCGTCGGGCCAACTCCGTTTTTGACAAGGGTCCACAAGCCGGAAGAGTGGTCCCGATCATTCCCGATGGACTCCGCTCCTTCAGTCTCCCGCCCCGTCACCGCGCTCCTCGCGGCGTGCCTTCTTTCAGCGACCCCGCTCGCGGGCGCCAACCCGGCGGACCCCGCGCAGATCGAGCACTTCGAGAAATCGATCCGCCCGATCCTCGTCGACCACTGCTATCCCTGCCATAGCGCCCAATCCGGGAAGACCAAGGGCGGCCTGCGCCTGGACATCCGCGCGGGCTGGGAGAAGGGCGGAGCCAATGGCCCGGCGATCATTCCGGGGAAGCCCGCTGAAAGCCTCTTGCTGGCCGCGGTCCGCGGCTCGGCCAAGGACCTCGAACAGATGCCTCCAAAGGGCGATGGCCGATCATTCCTGACCCTGGCCCAGATCGGTGCCCTGGAAGAATGGATCCGGACGGGAGCCGCCGATCCGCGCGTCGACGCGGCGGCGACCGCGCCCCCGGATCCTTCCCGCCATTGGGCTTTTCAACGTCCGGTCGATCCCCCGCGCCCCAAGGTCAAGGCGGTGGGATGGCCGCGGCAGGACCTGGATTTCCACGTCCTCGCCCAGCTCGAAGCCCACCAACTCACGCCCGCGCCCGAAGCCAGCCGCCGCACGCTCCTGCGCCGGATCAGCCACGACCTGACCGGCCTCCCGCCCACCTCAGCGGACATGGCCGCGTTCCTCGCCGATTCCCAACCCGACGCCTACGAGCGCGCCGTTGACCGCCTTCTCGCCTCGCCCCGTTACGGCGAGCGCTGGGGTCGGTGGTGGCTGGACGTCGCCCGTTACGCCGACAGCAAGGGGTACGTCTTCGAAGAGGAACGCCGTTACGCCTACGCCTACACCTATCGCGACTGGGTCGTGCGCGCCTTCAACCGCGACCTTCCCTACGACCGCTTCCTGCAGGAACAGATCGCCGGCGACAAGCTCGCCACCCAGGACGATCCCTGGCCCATGGCGGCCATGGGATTCCTGACCCTCGGCCGACGCTTCCTCAACAACGAGGCCGACATCATCGATGACCGCATCGATGTCGTGTTCCGCGGCACCCAGGGCCTGACCGTCGCGTGCGCCCGTTGCCACGACCACAAGTCCGATCCCATCCCGACGGCCGACTACTATTCGCTCTACGGCGTCTTCGCCAGCAGCCACGAGCCGGGTGAGAAGCCATTCCTCAGCGCCAATCCCAATCCCCACGCCGCGGCCGCTTATGAGGTTGAACGGGCCAAGCGCGAGAAGGAGCTCGCCGATTACCGCGCCGAGAAGACGGAGGAAGTCCTGAAACGGCTTCGCGACAAGGCTGGCGACTACCTCCTCTGCGCGCAGGAAACGTTGACCGCGGATGGATCGAAGACCGAAGGCGTAGCCCGCGAGCGCAAGCTGGACCCGGGTCTCGTCGCCGCCTGGAAACGCCGCCTCGAAAACGCCCGCAAGGAACCTCATGCCGTCCTCAGCCTCTGGAATCGCGTCGCCGAGATCGGCACGAATGATTTCCCCGCCGGCATCCAGCCCCTGCTTGCCGGGCCAGCGCCCAGGCCGGAAACGGCGAACCCCGCGTTGCTGGCCGCGTTGAAGTCTGAACCGCCGACCTCCCTCGCGGATGCCGCCCAGCGGTTCAGCAAAGCCCTGAACGCCGCCGACAAGGCCTGGCAGGATGCGCGGGAAGAGGCGCGGAAGGCAGGCAAGCCCGAACCCCAGGCGCTCGCCGACGCCGCACAGGAACCGCTCCGAGCCTTCCTGCACGGCCCCGATTCCCCGATCCGCGAAGCCCTCGGCGACATCAACCGCTTCTTCGACACGCCCGTGGCCCAGAAGACCCGAGCCCTTCGCCGCAAGGTCGACGAACTCGACGCCACCCATCCCGGTGCGCCCTTGCGTGCGATGGCCCTCCTCGACAAGGGGCAACCCGTCGAACCCGTCGTCTTCAAGCGCGGCAATCCCGGAAACCGCGGCCCTGCGGTCCCGCGACAATTCCTCGGCATCCTCGAAGGCTCCGGCCGCCAACCGTTCAAGGACGGCAGCGGTCGCCTGGAGCTCGCCCGTGCCCTGACCCGGACCGAGAACCCGCTGACCGCCCGGGTGCTGGTCAACCGGGTCTGGGGCCGCCACTTCGGAACGCCATTGGTCAAGACACCTGCGGACTTCGGCGTGCGCACGGAACCGCCAGCGAACCCCGCCCTTCTGGACCACCTCGCCGTCCGGTTCATGCAGTCCGGCTGGTCCTTCAAGCAGCTTCACCGCGAGATCCTGCTGTCCGCGACCTACCGTCAGGCCAGCGATCCCGGCGACTCCGAACCCGTCCGGGCAACCTTCGACAGGAACCAGTCCATCGATCCCGGCAACCAGTGGAACTGGCGGATGAACCGCAAGCGCTTCGATTTCGAGGCCCTGCGCGATTCGCTCCTGTACGTCACCGAGGGACTCGACGGCACCATCGGCGGCCAGCCCGTCGAGATGTTCGAGGACAAGACCACGCCGCGCCGCACGCTCTACGGCTACATCGATCGCCAGAACCTCCCGGGCATCCTGCGTTCCTTCGACTTTGCCAGCCCGGACACGTCGTCCGCGATGCGCTTCCAGACCACGGTGCCCCAGCAGGCCCTGTTCATGATGAACAATGCGTTCCTCATCGAACTCGCCCGCACCGCGACCACGCGCGCGGGCTTCACCGCCTCGACCACCGACGAGGAACGCGCCCGCTGGCTCCACCGGCAATTCTTCCAACGCGACCCCGATCGCGACGAGGTCCGGCTCGCACTGGCCTTCGTGAAGTCCCAGAAGGACATCCTGCCCGAGCCCCGCCCCGCAGCGACCTGGAAGTACGGAACAGCCCGCTTCGATGCCGCCACCGCACGCGTCACCGAGTTCAAGGCCTTCCCCGAGTTCAGGGACAGCCGTTGGCAGGCCGCCGGCAAATACCCGGCAGAAGGTGAACCCAGCCACGCCGCGCTCACCGCGAAGGGAGGGCACCCGGGCGGTTCCCAGAGATTCTCCGTCACCCGCCGCTGGACGGCGCCCGCCGACGTGACGATTGCCGTCTCCGGCGAGTTGAATCACCCCGGCAAGGCGGGCGACGGCATCCGCGCCCGGGTCGTCTCGAATCGCCAGGGTGTGCTGGGCGAGTGGAAGGCACTCTCGACGAAGGTCTCGACGGGCGTCGACCGCATCCACGTCACCGCCGGTGAAGTCCTCGACTTCATCGTGGACATCATCGAGTCGGAGAACACCGACTCCTTTGAATGGGCACCGGTCCTCGTCGCGAAGTCGGGGGGGACATCCAGCGACGGCATGCCGCCGAAATCGTGGGATTGCGCCCGGGACTTCCGCGGCCCGACCCGCGACCCGGATCCGCTGGGGCCGTGGGGCAAGTACGCGCAGGTGCTGCTCTCTTCGAACGAGTTCGTCTTCGTCGACTGACCCAACCCGCCCCTTCCCCTGTGAACGCCATCCCGACCCAACCGCCGGGCGCATCCGCTGGTTCGCTGTCCCGGCGGGATTTCGTCGCCAGTCTCGCCGTCGCCGGCCTCGCCGCCGGATGCGCCCCCACCCAGACTCCGGAGCGCCCCGACATCCTCGACACCCACACCCACTTCTACGATCCCACCCGGCCCGGAGGCGTTCCCTGGCCCCCGGCCGGCGATCCGATCCTTCATCGGCCCGTCCTGCCGGCGGAGTTCGAGTCGATCGCCCGCCCCCTCGGCATCTCGGGCACGGTCATCGTCGAGGCGAGCCCGCTCGAGTCCGACAACGACTGGGTGCTCCAACTCCTGCCGCACCACCGCTTCCTGCGCGGAGTGATCGGTCACCTGAAGCCCGGCCAACCCGGCTTCACGGAGCACCTCCTGCGTCTCCGCCGCAATCCGGCGTTCCGCGGAATCCGGACCGGCGGATGGGATGGTCCGCTCGACGCCGCACGGCCCGGATTCCTCGACGACTGCGGGCGCCTCGCCGAGGCGGATCTCGTGCTCGAGGTGCTCATCGGCACCGACCAACTCGCCCAGGTCAACACCATCGCCGCCCGTTTCCCAAAGCTCCGCATCGTCATCGACCATTGCGCCAACCTGCGGATCGACGGCAAGGCTCCGCCGGCCGCATGGTTCGCTGGAATGGACGCGTGCGCCAATCATCCGAACGTGCATTGCAAGTTCTCCGGCCTCGTCGAGGGCTCCGGCCGTTCGGATGGCTCGGCGCCGTCGGATCCTGCGTTCTACGCGCCCGTCCTCGACGCCCTCTGGCTGCGCTTCGGTCCGCGGCGGCTGATCTTCGGTTCCAATTGGCCCGTCTCGGTACGCTTCGCCCCGCTCGATCGCGTGGTCGCCATCGCCCGGGACTACCTCGCGCCTCGGGGACCCGCCGCCGCCCGGCAATGTCTCAGGACCAACGCGGAACACGTTTACCAGGTCTCGACCCACTCATGATCCCGCTCCTCCGCATCTGGGCGTGCCGCATCGCCCGTGCCACGCTCACCCTCCTGCTCCCGGCCACCGCAACCTTCGCCGCCGAGCGGATCCCCTGGACCACTTCCCGCGTCGCCGGTTCTCCCGAACCACCCTCCCTCGCCCGCACCGAGCGGGTCTTTCCCGCACTGACCTTCCGCCAACCCCTCGACGTCCAGCACGAGCCCCAGGGCAAGCGTTGGTGGGTCGCCCAGGAAACCGGCCAACTGCTCTCCTTCCCCGATCAGGGCGATCCCAAGGCCGCCGATCCCGTCCTCGACCTCCGCGAAATCTCGAAGCCCTTCATCCAACTCCTCGCCTTCACCTTCGACCCGGAATTCGCCCGCAACGGTTTCGTCTACGTCGCCTACGTCCGCGAGAATGCCAAGCCCGACGGCTCACGCATCAGTCGCTTCACGCTGAAGCCCGGTCCCTCCCCGACCCTGGATCCCGCCTCCGAACTCGTCGTCCTCTCCTGGCTCGGCGGTGGCCACAACGGCTGCTGCCTGCGGTTCGGGCGCGACCGGATGCTCTACATCTCGACCGGCGACGGTTCCTCCCCGGAACCGGCCGACGCCCTGAACACCGGCCAGTCACTCGACGACCTGCTGTCGGCCGTCCTGCGCATCGACGTCCGCAACGCGTCTCCGGCCGAGCCCTATCGGGTGCCGAAGGACAATCCCTTCGTCCAACGCGCCGGTACCCGGCCTGAGATCTGGGCTTACGGATTCCGCAATCCGTGGCGCATGAACTTCGCCGGGGACGGTTCCCTCTGGCTTGGCGATGTCGGATGGGAACTCTGGGAGATGATCCACCGGGTCACGCCCGGCTACAACGGAGGCTGGAGCCGCACCGAAGGGCCGCACCTCATGCGGCCGGACACGCTCGCGCCAACGCCCGTTGGTACGCCCGCGGCCGCCCATGGACATCATGAGTCCTCCAGCATCACCGGCGGCGACTTCTACTCGGGATCGCGGCTGCGGAAACTGCGCGGCCAGTACCTCTACGGCGACTGGGAAACCGGCAAGCTCTGGTCGCTCCAGCCCAAGACCGGCTCCACTCCCGTCGAGATCGCCGACACCAACCTCCGTGTCGTCTCGTTCGCCCCCGGTCCGGATCGCGAGATGTACATCCTCGATTATCAGGGCGGATTGCACCGTCTCGAACCGAACGCCGCCAAGGCCACGGCTGCGTTCCCGACGCGCCTGAGCCAGACGGGCCTGTTCGCCGACACCGCCCGCCAGGTCCCCAACCCGGGCGTCGTGCCGTACACGGTCGCCGCCGGCCGCTGGCACGACGGCGCCACGGCCTCACGCTGGATCGCCATCCCCGGATCCGAGCCGGCCGAGCCCGGACCCAACTACCGCTTCCCGGCGGGAACCGTTTTCGCCAAGACGCTCTCCCACCCGCCATCCTCCCAGCCCACGTCCACCGCAGTCCCCGTCGAGACCCAATTGCTCCATCTCGGCACCGATGGATGGCGGGCATACACCTACCGCTGGAACCCCGAGGGCACCGACGCCGTCCTCGTGGGTGCTGCGGGCGATTCGTCACCATCACCCCATGGTTCCTGGAGGTATGGGGCCCGCGCCGACTGCCTCCGGTGCCACAACTCGTGGTCTGGCTTTGTCCTGGGCTTCAACTCGCCGCAACTCGCCGCGGCCCGTTCGCTGCCTTCCCTTGTCTCCAACGGCATCGTCCAGCCGAACGACGCCCTCAATCCCGCTTTCCAGCTGGCATCGCCGGATGATCCAAGCGCTCCGCTGGAACTCCGCGCGCGGACCTGGCTCCACGTCCAATGCGCCGCCTGCCACCGCTTCGGAGCCGGCGCCGCTGTCGCCGCCCGATTCGCCGCCGACGAGGCCAGGACCAACCTCAATGTCGTCGACATCAAGCCCACGCGCGGCGACTTCAACCTGCCCTCGGCCCGCATCATCGCACCCGGCCATCCAGAACGTTCCGCTGCCTGGTACCGGATCAACACCTCCGGCGCCGGCCACATGCCGCCCGTCGGATCCCATCTCCCTGACCCGGTCGGTTCCCGCCTGGTCGCCGACTGGATCCGAAGCCTCGCTCCGGACTCCCAACGTCCCGGCCAACCAACCTACGCACCCACCAACAGCCTCTCAGCCCTCCACTGGCTCGACGCCACCCTGCCCGAACCGCCGCCCGAACCCATCGTTCGTCAGGCGATGTCCGGAACCGACGTCGCCGCCCGCGACCTCCTCGCCGCCTACGCACCCGCCGGACTTCGCCGCGACACCCTGGGCAATAGAGCCGACATCGAAGGCCTCCTCCGACTGCGCGGCGACGCCCGTCGCGGAAAGGACCTCTTCCACTCCGCCAGTGGCCCCGGATGCGCCCGCTGCCACAGCCTGGAACCCGGTGTCATCGTGTCCGGCCCCTCGCTCGCCAGGATCGGCCGCGCCCGGAAACCGCGGGAGATCCTGACCAGCATCGTGACACCGTCCGCCACGATCACGCCGGGTTTTCAATGGCATGAGGGAGAGCTCAACGACGGCACGGACATCGCCGGCTTCCTCGTCCAGCGCACCCGTACTTCGGTCCAGCTCCGGCTCGCCGACGGCAAGTCAGCGGAGCACGACGCCACGCAGGTCAAACGCCTGAGCCCTTTGGCCTCCTCGATCATGCCCGAGGGACTCCTCGCCGGCCTGACCGCGCAGGAAGCCGCCGACCTGCTCGCATTCCTCAACGGCCTGCGTTGAGGAAACGCCCACCTTCAGCCTGGAAACAGCGGTTGGATCCACAGATTACAGCGATTCCACGGATTGGAAACCGGTTGAGAGGGGCTGTCGTTTCACCCCAAGGGTGATCTGGAAACAGCGACGCGGTGAGGCCTCTTCTCCCGGCACATCTGTGAAATCCGTGAGGGTATGAGGTTTGTGTGCGGTCCCGGGAGCACTCGGGTAGCAATTGCAGGATGGACGGAGACGGGTACACCTTTGGGCCTGTCGGTCTTTGCTAAACAGACAGGTGGCACTTCGGGAGTTGCTCGTTGATTGCACTTGGAGCTCAACACTCCGTTTCTGTGAATCGAGCTTCGGCGAAAAGCACCTACATTGGGGACCGCCCCGCATACCTGAGTGCATGTAGTCGCCTGGCCCGTCTCCGTCCACCTGCTCACTAACACATCCTGTCCAGTGCAGCAATCATCCATACCACCCACCGTATCCCGGGTCGTCGGTCTCGACGTCCACCCGGATTCCTTCACCGCCTCCATCCTCCAAGGGCCTACTCCCCTGGCGGCTGTTGTGCTGCAAACCTTCAACAAGGTTCCCATCGCCCAGCTCGCTTCCTGGGCCAAGAAGAACACCCTCCCCACCGACACCCTTGTCCTGGAGGCCTCCGGCAACACCTTTGACGCCGTCCGCAAGCTGCGCGCCATCGAGCGCAACGCTCTCGTTCTGGAGAGTGTCTTCATCGGCAAGCTCAAGGAATCACACGCCAACAACGACCGCATCAGCGCCACCCGCATCGCTCGCGCCTACCTCTGCGGCAACGCCAAGCTCGTCTGGGTCCCCGATCCACTCACCCAGGAGCGACGCGACCTCTTCCACGCACACCGCAGGGCCGTCAAGGGCGTCACTGCCGCCAACAATTCCCTCTCCTCCTACCTCAGTGACAACGGCGTCCGACTGGGAGAGTCCCTCCTGGACCTCGGCCGTGACGAACGCCGCACCGCCATCCTCAAGGCCAGGACCTGGAATCCAATGCAGACCCAGATCCTGGAGATCCGCTTGCTCGAACTCGAATACCACATCGAACTCGAGCGACGCTTGGCCAGCCTCGTCGCCCAACAGGTCCTCCAGGATCCAAAGCTCCTCGAACTTACCCGACTCACCGGCATCCGCGATGTCATCGCCTTCGCCATCGGGGCAGTCGTTGGTGACATCAACCGATTCAAGTCCCCGAAATCCCTCGTCAAGTTCGTCGGCCTCAACCCCGCCTTCGACGACAGTGGCAAGGGTACCAAGTCAGGCGGCATCAAGGGGCATGGGCACAAGGATCTCCGCGCCCTTCTCATCGAGGCAGGCCACTCGCTGCTGCGTTCATCCAAGCATCCCAACAGCGACTGGGGCCGCAAGCTGCTGGGCCGAAAGGGCGAGGTCTCGCTTGTGGTGGCAGCCTTGGCCCGCAAGCTCATCACCCAGGTCTGGTACTCGCTCATGGGACTCACCGACCCCATGGAGCAAGCCGCCAAACCCATGGTCCAGAAGCTCGGAAAAATCATCTCCCGCGTCGGCCAACAGGGCCTCGACGCACTGGGCATCACCCGCAAGGACGCTCGGGAACAGGCGATGGAAATCCTCCGCACCCGCAAGTCGGGCCGGGAGTACACCCTCCGAAACAGTCCTCCCGCCCAAGACTTGGGTGCGCAAGCGCAGCCCCCTGCCAATGAAGCCGTCATGACGGTTCCAGCGTCGGCCGTGGCGACCTAGACGCAGGGGAAGTCAGGCAAAAGCGCGGAAGCGCAAAAGGGAATTGAAAAGAGCCGCCTTCGGCGGAAAGTTTTGGCCGCCTAGAAACGGAGAGGGGAGGACGGCAAAGGCGTAGGCCCACCGTTCTCTCCTTTCCCAGGCTGGGTGCTGGCGCCGGCACCACGCGCCCTGGTGCAGTCAGCATGCTTGGCCCACGAAAGATTTTCCCTTCGGTTTTCTCAGGCTCTCGTTGACAAACCACATACCTGAAATCTGTGGATAGTCCAACTGCCGCTCTCAGGTTCAGTTCAACGCCACAGGGTCGAGGTCTTCACCTCGCCGTTGGCCAGGTCCACCAGCACCAACAGCGGCTCGGACACCTTGCCCGGCACCGGCGGCCGCGGCCCGACGAACCCCAAGACGCGATCATCCGGCAGGATCTGTTCAAGACCGTACCGCTCGATCTCGGTCTCGCGCCGCCACAACACGCGTCCCGCGGCATCCACCCGCACGACCACCAACCTCGCCCCCAGCGCCGTGTCCGTCGAGCCGATCGCCACAAAGCCATCCGGACCTGAAAGGCGGATCGGCGGCTTGCCAGCCTCCGTACAGACCAACGCCCCGTTCACCAGGATCTCCGGCGAGATCAACTCCAACGCGTCGATCCGCCGGACCGACTCAATGTATCCCGGCCCGAGCCGGGCCCGGTACAACTGCCTCGCCACCTTACGGTCGTTCACGCTGACGACCGACTTCACCGTGGATCCCACACCAAGGTTCTCTCCAGCCTCTTCCTGCGAGGCCAGCCCGAGCCATTCGGTGTCACTCAACATCGCTCCTGCACTCAGGAAGTGCTCCGGCTTCGGCGTCAGGTAAGGGCCCTGACTCTTCAGCTTCACCGGAACCTCCGTCGCCCGCAGCGTTTCCAGATCCAACGCGTAGCTCCGCCGCCGATCCGGCGTCAGGAACGTCAGGCGATCGATGAAGTTCAGCAGCCGTGAATCATTCCAGAGTTCAGGAAGGCCCGGGTTGGCTGCCCGGAGGTCGGCACTCCGGATCATGCGACCCGTCTTCAGGTTCACCCCAAACAGGTCGTGCAGGTCGCACCAGACGACGTCCCCTTCCTGGCCCAGGATCTTCGGGAAATGCAGGGCACCCGTCTGGACTCCCTTGGCGATCGGAATCATCCGCGGCTCGCCACCGCCGGCGATCGGCTGGACATACAACCCCACCCGGAACCGCTCCTTGGACGAATCGTGGTGCAGGCTGGGAACGTACGGTTCCATCGTCTGGATCAACGTGAGCACTGAGCCCGGAGTCCTCACGGACTGCCCAATGGGAATCCCGTGCGGCACGCGGACGGAGAACAGGCTCCGCGCCGCCGCAGCGGCTCCGCCAAGCACCAACACGATCAGGGTCAGCCAGCCCATCAGGGCCGATCTCCGGTCCACTCTCCGGACCGGCACCTTCGGGGCCTCGCCACGCGACCGTTCAGCGGACATAGATGAACCCCTTCGCGTCATCGATCTCCACCCGGTTGTTCGGCGCCTTTTGCCGGATCACTTCGCGGGCCACATGCCTCAGGATCTCGCCGCGCCGCCCGGCCGTCCAAGGACTCCTGCGCAACCAGGCCTCCTCGGTTCCCACGCTGATGATCGCGACGATATCGCGCCCACCAAACTCCCACGAGAACGTCAGATGACCGGCACTCTCGGTGTAACGGATCGCGCCGCACCTCCCGCCTTCCTCGATCTCAACCTTTCCCTCCGCCGGCCGGCTACCCAGGCCCAGCACCGCCGCAATCGATTCAAGGACGCTTTTCATGGCTTGTTTGCCCCGGCCTGCACCGGGGTCCCCAGGATCACCACACAGTTCACGCCCCTCTCTTACCGCGGCAGCCGGCGGCGCGGTATCAGACCTCCGTCGGAGCCCCGGGGAGCCCATCATCCGAAATGAAAAAGGGGCGGCCGGATGAACCGGCCGCCCCCACGAGTCTCGGGACACGTCAGCGACGCGCCGCCGTATTGGCTGCCGACAAGGCACTCCGAAGCAGGCTCTGGTACCCGCGGTTCGGATCGCCGTTCGGCGTGTACGAGTCCGTCACCAGCGCCGCGTTGGCCGCGTTGACCAACTGGGCCGCCGTCATGCTGCCGCTGCCGATGCCCGGCGTCGCGATCAGGTCGTCGAGCTCGATGTTGTCGTCGAGCAGGTTCAACTGGAACGTCGCCAACTGGATCGCCAGCGCGCGGGCCATGTTTTGCGTCGAGGTCGAGTTCATCCAACTGGCGAACGCCGAACGGTTCGATGCCAGGTTGGCCGTGAAGTCGCGGTGTGAACCATTGTCGTTGCAAAGGCGCAGCGAGGTCAGCACCGCGAAGTCATACGGCGTCATCAGGCCGCACCCGCCGGAACTCCGCCAGAAGGTCGAGTCGCAGGTCGACCCGCCTGAACCGCCCGATCCACCGCCGGAGTGCGAGCAGCCCGTGTGATGGGAGGAATTTGACCCATGCGCACAGCCCGACGAGTGCGACGACCCAGTTCCGTGATGGCATCCGGAATGGTTGGAGCAGCCGGAGTGGTTGCACCCACCCGAACCGCCCCCGTACCCGTCCTTGTCCTTGTCGCAATCGTCGTCCTTGTCGCCGCAGCCGTCCTTGTCCTTGTCCTTGTCTCCGTGCGAACAGCCGGAGCCGTACCGCACATAGCCAAAGTCGACGTCGTTGCGCGTCTGTCCTTGCGAGAGGCTGACGGTCGCCCGGTTCGGCGTGATGACGCCGTCGAGATCGTACGTCGCCGCATATCCCGCCGGCGGAGTGACCCCCACCGTGTAGGTGCCTCCCAACAGGCCCGTGAACTGGTACCGGCCGTTGGAGTCCGTCACGTCCGTCGCCAGCAGGTAGCCGTTGACGTCGTACAACCGGACCGTGGCATTCGGCAGGCCCGACTCCGACCCGCGGCAGCCGTTGTTGTCGCGCGTTCCGTCGCCATCCGCGTCGATCCAGACCAGATCGCCTATCCGGCCCGTCCCCGGGCAGAACACGTATCCGAAGTCGACGTTGAGGCGTTGCTCGCCCGTGACCACGGTCACCGTCGCGCGGTTGGCGGTGGAGGTGCCGTCGAGGTCGTAGGTCGGCCCGTAGTTGATCGGCGGTGTCACCACCACCGTGTACGTCCCGGCCGCGAGATTCGTGAACGAATAGCGGCCATTCGCACCTGTGAGGTTCGTGCTGATCGGCGTCCCGCTGCCATTGCGCAGCACCACCACGATGTTGGTCATCCCAACTTCCGAAGCGTCCTGGACACCGTTGCTGTTCGCATCCACCCAGACGCGGTCACCAATGGTGATCGGTGCCGGAGGCAGGTAGCCGAAGTCGACGTCCGTCCGGACCTGCGCCGCCGCCAGTGTGACCACGGCGACATTCGGCGTGGCCGTTCCGTCAGCATCCGCCGTTGGCACGTATCCCAGCGGCTGCGTGACGCGGACCGCATAGGTCCCGGCGCCCAACCCGGCGAACTCGTAGGTGCCGTTCGCAGCCGTAGTCGTAACGGCCAGGACCGTGCCGCTCGATCCCACCAGCTCAACGACCACGTTGGTCAACCCAGGTTCGCTCAGTTCGGCCAGGCCGTTGCCATTGACGTCCGCCCAGACCCGGTCGCCCACGCGGGCCGACATCGGATCCGGCGCCACGTAGATGTAGCCGAAGTCCACGTCCGTCCGGTCATCGCCCGGGGTCAGCACGATCTCGCACGTGTTCTCCGAGACGATGCCATCGAGGTCGAACGTCGCGAAATGGTTCGCCGGCGGAACCACCGTCACGGTGTAGGTGTCCGCCTCCAATGCGGTGAACTCGTAGGCACCCGTCGAATCGGTCGTCACCGTGCCGACCGCGGCACCCAGGCCGTTGCGCAGGGTCACTTCCGCCCCCGCCAGCCCGGGCTCGCCGATGTCCTGGACTCCGTCGCCATCGCCGTCGAGCCAGACGCGGTTGCCGATCGAGCCCGGCAACGGCGCCGCCGGGATGTAGTACCCGAAGTCGACGTCGGTCCGGTCCTCGCCGATCGCCAACGCCACCGTCGCGCTCCCGGCTGTTCCGATGCCATCGATATCAAAGGTCGCCACCGCCGTCGGCGGCACCGTGAGTTCAACCTGATAAGTCCTGGCCGAGAGCCCGGTGAAACGGTACGCGCCCGTCGAATCCGTCGTCGTGGTGGCCAGAACCACGCCCGCCGAATCGCGGAGGGTCACCGGAATGTTGGTCATGCCCGGCTCACCCGGCTCCTGCAGGCCGTTCGAGTTTCCATCCAGCCACACCCGGTCACCCAGGCTGCCCAGCGGCGGCGCATAGATCATTCCGAAGTCCACCAGACGGTTCGTCTCGCCGATCGCGACCGAGAGCGTCGTGACGTTCGTGGTCGCGATCCCGTCGAGATCCGCCGTCGGGATGTAGTACAGCGGAGGCGTCACGGTCACCGAGTAGGAACCCGCAGCCAAGCCGCTGAACTCGTAGGCACCCAGCGAATCCGTGGTCGCCGTGTCCACCACCACGCCCGCGGAATCCCGCAGCGTCACCGCCAGTCCCGCGAGTCCGTTCTCGCCCGGGTCCTGCACGCCGTCGCTGTCCAGATCTTCCCAGACCCGGTCACCGATCAGGGCCGGCGGCGGGTTGTAGATCAACCCGAAGTCGATCCCGCCCTCTTCCTGGCCGATAGCCAGAACAAGGGCTGCAACGTTGGGCGTTCCAGCCCCGTCCGAATCCCCGGTCGCGTCGTAGTAGAGCGGCGGCACGATCGAAACGGTGTAGGCGCCGGCCTCGACGCTGAGGAAGCCGTAGTAGCCGCCACCATCCGTGACGACCGAGACGAGCAGCGCTCCGGAAGAGTCGCGCAACTCAACGGTCACGCCGCCAAGCCCGGGTTCGCCCGGGTCCTGCGCTCCGTTGCCGTCGAGGTCATGCCAGACGCGGTCGCCCAGGCTGCCCGGCGGCGGCGCGTACTGGTAGCCGAAATCAACACCCGTCACGTCGGCACCCACCGCGACCGAAACCGCGGCAATGTTCGGGGTACCCGTTCCATCGACATCGAACGTCGGTCCCCAATAGGTCGAGGGCACCATCGTCACCGAGTACGAGCCAGAAACCAATCCGGTGAAGGCGAAGTACCCGCCCGCATCGGTGAATCCGCTGGCGATCACCAGGCCGCCGGCATCGAGAAGGGCCACGGGCAGGCCCGCCAACCCGCTCTCCAGACCACTCGGTGTCCCGCTCGCATCGGCATCGTCCCACGCGCGGCCCGCGATCGAGCCCGGCGGGGGAGGAGGAACGCGGTACCCAAAATCCACGTCGAGGCGCTGCTCTCCATTGGCCAGGATGACCGTCGCCTGGTTCGCCGAGAGCACTCCATCCGTGTCAAAGGTGGCGACATAACCCGCCGTGCCGGCCACCACGACCGTGTAGGTCCCGGCAGGCAAGCCGGAGAACAGGTACGCCCCGTTCACCCCGGTCACCTGGCTGCTGATGGACGCGCCCAGGCCATCGAACAAGGTCACCGGCAACCCGACGATGCCAGCTTCGCCGGGATCCTGGATGCCATCGGAATCGACGTCCAACCACACCCGGTCACCCACCTGCGCGTCGGAGAGGTTCGATCCCATCGTATACCCGAAGTCCACCCCCAGATTGCCTTCCCCGGGCCCGAGGACGACCACGGCGAGATCCGGTGTCGCCGTCCCGTCCCAGTCGTACGTCGCTTCCAGTCCTGGAATCGGGGTCACCGCCACCGTGTACGTCCCCGGCGGCAGGTTGGTGAACACATACACGCCATCGAGGTCCGTCGTCGTCGTGAACGTCCCGCCCGTTCCGGACGCCGTTACAACCACGCCCGAGAGCCCCGGCTCAACCCCGAATTCCTGGGCACCGTTCTCGTCCAGATCCAGCCACACGAGATCACCAATCGTTCCCAGCGGCTGATATCCAAAGTCGACATCGTCCCTCGCCTCACCTGCGGCCAGCGTCACCTCGGCCCGATTCGGGACCGTCAGACCGTCCGCATCAAATGTCGGAAGGTGGGCGGACGGCTGCACCGCCGTGACCACATAGGAGCCGGCCGCCAACCCGGCGAAGCCGAAGTAGCCATTGGCATCCGAGACCGCCGTCTGCAACACGGTCGTCCCGGCGCCATTCCGCAATTCCACCGTGACACCCGCCAATCCGGTCTCACCCGAATCCTGCACGCCGTCACCGTCATCATCGCGCCAGACACGGTCACCCAGACTCGCCGTCTGCAACTGGTAGCCGAAGTCAGCCGTGTCCAGATCCTGTCCCGCAACCAGCGTGACCTCGGCGACGCCGGGCGTTCCCAGCCCGTCGGCATCAAACGTGGCCACCCAACCCGACGGCACCGTGACCGTCACGGTGTAGGTCCCGGCCGGCAGGTCGCCGAACGAGTAATAGCCATTGGAGTCGGTCGTCGTCGCGGCCCCCGTCGACAGCGTCACCGATGCGCCCGCGATCCCGGGTTCACCGACGTCCTGCACGCCGTCCGCATCGGCATCCGCCCACACGCGATCGCCCAACCGGCCGCCCGCGTACCCGAAGTCCACGTCCGTCCGAACCTCGTCCACGCCCAGGGAGACCTGGGCCTGATGCAGGGTTCCGATTCCATCGAGATCGTAGGTCGGAAGGTATCCCGCCGGCGGGTTCACAACTACGAGGTAGTCACCAGCGGCCAGCTCGCCAAAGGCGTACAGGCCATCCGAATCCGTCACCGTCGTTGCGAGCAGTGACGTGTCCGATGCCCGGAGCTCCACGTTCAATCCGCCCAATCCTGGCTCGCCTGGATCCTGGACGCCGTTGCTGTTCCGATCCTGCCAGACCCGGTCACCCACCGACGCGGTCCGCGGCTGGTAGCCGAAGTCGATTGCATCCCAGACCTCACCCAACCCGAGCACCACCACAGTCGAATCCGGCGTTCCCAGCCCGTCGGCATCGAACGTCCCGAAATAACCCGCCGGCAATCCCGTCACGGTGACCGTGTACGTGCCTGCCGAAAGCCCGGTGAACCCGTAGCTCCCGTTGACGTCCGTCACCACCGAGGTCAGCTCCGTGCCGAACCCATCGAGGAGGTGCACGGTCACGCCTTCCAGCCCGATCTCATCAATGTCCTGAACACCATTGCCATTGACGTCGATCCACACCCGATCACCCAGCGTGCTGGTCAACTGCGCAAAGCCGAAGTCCACGTCGTCCCGGACTTCCCCGGCTCCAACCACGACAAGGACCGAATAAGACCCATCGACGCCGTCGAGGTCGTACGTCGCCACGAACCCAACCGGCGGCTCCACCACCACGTAGTAGTTGCCTGCCGGCATGCCCGTGAAGCTGTAGTAGCCGTCCGAGTCCGTCACCGTCGGGAACACCCCCGCGACGGGCGCGCCGAACTCGTCCAGCAGGCTGACCGTCACGCCTGCGAGACCTGGCTCGCCGGGTTCCAGGACGCCGTTCGCGTTGTAGTCATTCCAGACCAGGTTGCCGATCGTCGTTGGAAGCACGACCTCCTCATAGTCGTAGTACACCGTCACCGTGGCTCCCATCTCCGGCAGCACCTGCAGGAGGAAGTTTGCCGGCCCGATGCAGAATCCGGCCCCGACCGCCGTCACCTGCACGTTGTAGGAGCCGATGCCTTCGAAGCTTGTGAACGGGGGCACGAGCGCGTTGATCGCCGTGCTCGTGGCCGCGCGGCGCGCGTTCGAAACGCCCGAGCCTCCGCCGAAGTCTCCCAACCCGTCGTAGGCCGCCAGGTTGTTCGTGAACTTCACGAAGGTCGTAGTCGTCACCAGCGGCGCTCCCAGTGAGTCCCGGACCACTCCGTCCACCTGCACACCGGAGATCACCCCCGCACGTGGCACTGCATCCAGATTCTCAACCCGGGAAATGCTGCGCGCCGTCGCCGCAATTCCAAACCGGACCCCAACCAGGGTCCCAACGCCAGTATCGAACTGCGGCAGGGTGATGGTGTTGGTCCAGTTGGCATTCTGGATCGCCACGGTGTAGCTCTGGGTCAGCACTGCCGCCCGCGCGACACCTACGTTTGCCCCCACCAGCAGCATCAGCATCAGCCACCCTGCACGGAGACAAGGCCATCGGCCGCCCCGGTCGAACCGGGTGGCCACGGATTCAGTCTTCATGATGTGTTGGATCGAACTGTTTCGCGTTGCCAACCCGAGCCCTCAGCATCGCCATGGGCGATCGACGAAGTCCCAAGCCTGCCCTGCATGCGCCCGTGAACCGGACCACGCGCAGCCCACATCCCGAGGCATCTTCCGCCCCGAATCACTGCACGCGGCAGCGCCGCATCCCTGACAGCAATGGCAACTGTGTAATGCGCTCCTCGTGGGTCACCCGCCGGCGAATGGATGCCTTAATCGTCATCCCGTCGATATTTCTGCCTCCGTTCAGACGGAAGGCTTGAAGCCGTGCCGGCAGGCCGGACTTTCCAGATCAGCCATGAAGGCGCTCGAATCCCAGGGGGGGATGGATTCGATGCGACGACTGGGACAGTTCCAGAGGGGGAGTCCTGACACCAACGTCTAACTTGAACGCAACGATCCTGTACGGGTTTTCACGTATCTGACAAGCCCCAAGGCCCTGATAGGGGATCAGAATTGAAACTTTTCCACACACACCACAATTGCCGGTGGGACGGAAGCAATCCATGGGGCGCATCTCGACACAGCCAACGCCTCAAACGGGGCGGCAACGTCCGCGTTGCCCTCCTACGCCCTTTTCCAAGGCGACGAGGACGTCGCCACCCCGTCTTGATCAGGGAGCGGTGTCACGAACCGCCCCAATCGATGGAACGTACCCGAACAATTCAGGAATTGAGGATCGGGAACGGTGCGGCGATGTCCTCATCGCCTCACCCAGGAGCCCCGGAGGACAACGGGGACGTTGCCGGCCCGTGCTGAGCAGAGGGCTGCATCAACAAGAGACCAATCCGTGAGGCATGCACGTCCAGACGGTGGGGCGAGTGTCCTCACGAGCCGCCCATTCAATGGCTCGACGGCGTCTCGCCCCCCCTATGGGATGCCCCCAATCAGTTCGTCGCGTAAGCTTCCATGCCCACGCACGAACAGACCAGATTCCGGTCGCCGTAGACGTTGTCGACCCGTGCACTCGCCGGCCAGAACTTGAAGTCTCGCAGCGACGCCACCGGGAACGCGGCCTGTGTCCGCGAATAGGGTCGGCTCCAGTCATCACCGCAGACCACGTCGGCCGTGTGCGGCGCGTGCTTGAGCGGATTGTTCTTCGCATCCATACGCCCCTCCTCGATCGCCCGGATCTCGTCCCGGATGGCAATCATCGCCTCGATGAAACGGTCGAGTTCCACCCGGGGCTCCGATTCCGTCGGCTCAACCATCAGCGTTCCCGCCACCGGCCAGCTCAAGGTCGGGGCGTGGAATCCGAAATCCATCAGGCGTTTCGCCACGTCCTCTGCCGTCACCGACTTGAACGGCCGCAGATCGAGGATGCACTCGTGCGCGACGAGACCGTTCTCGCCGCGGTACAGGGTCGCGAAGTGAGGCTCGAGTCGGGACGCAATGTAGTTCGCGTTCAGGATCGCCACCTGCGTCGCCTGCGTCAGGCCATCTGCTCCCATCATCGCGATGTACATCCACGGAATCGTGCAGATGCTCGCCGACCCCCACGGAGCCGCCGAAACGGCGCCGATCGGATCTTCACCGCCGAGTTTCACCACCGGATGGCCCGGCAGGAACGGGACCAGATGTTCGGCGACAGCAATCGGTCCGACACCGGGACCGCCGCCGCCGTGCGGGATGCAGAAGGTCTTGTGCAGGTTGAGATGGCAGACATCCGCACCGATGGCCCCCGGTGAGGTCAGGCCCACCTGGGCGTTCATGTTGGCACCGTCCATGTAGACCTGCCCGCCCGCGCCATGGACGACCTCGCAGATCTCCCGGATCCCGGCCTCGAACACGCCGTGCGTCGACGGATAGGTCACCATGAGGCACGCCAGGTCCGCGGCGTGCGCCGCCACCTTGGCCTTGAGGTCGGGGATGTCGATGTTGCCGCTCGCATCGCACGCCACAGGAACCACCGTGAAGCCGGCCATGACGGCCGACGCCGGATTCGTCCCGTGCGCGCTGGTGGGAATCAGGCAGATGCTGCGCCGTCCCTCACCCCGGCTCTCGTGGTAGGCCCGGATCACCAGCAATCCCGCGTACTCGCCCTGCGAACCCGCGTTTGGCTGGAGCGAGACGCCGGCGAAGCCCGTGGCCTCCGCCAGCCAGGATTCCAACTCGTCGAACAGCTGCTGGTAACCCCGGGTCTGCGACAACGGGGCGAAGGGATGGATGTTCGCGAACTCAGGCCAGCTTACCGGGAACATCTCCGACGAGGAGTTGAGCTTCATCGTGCAACTCCCCAGCGGAATCATGGAGTGGCACAGGGAGAGGTCCTTCGACTCGAGTTTCCGCAGGTACCGCAGCATCTCGGTCTCGCTGTGGTACCGATTGAAGACGGGGTGCCCAAGGTAGGCGGAGGTCCGTTCCAACCCGGTCGGGAGGCCCTTCAGGTCCACCAAGGCCGACGTCTGGAACCCCACCGCATTCCCACCCCGGAAGATCTTCAGGAGCAGTTCGACCTCGGCGATCGTGGTGGCCTCGTCGAGCGAGACACCCACGTGCTGGCCGTCCAGCACCCTCAGGTTGACCCGATGTTGCGCCGCCACGCGATGCGCATCCGCGGCCGACAACCCCACCAACTCCACCGTGAGAGTATCGAAGAAGGTCCCGTTCACCACCCGATGCCCGATCCGACGCAATCCGGCCTCGAGAACCGCCGTCAGGCCGTGTACCCGGGCGGCAATCGCCTTCAACCCCGCCGGGCCATGGTAGGCCGCGTAGGCCATCGCCATGTTGGCCAGCAACGCCTGCGCCGTGCAGATGTTGGAGGTCGCCTTGTCCCGGCGGATGTGCTGTTCGCGGGTTCCCAGCGAAAGCCGCAGGGCCGACCGGCCCCGCGCGTCCTTGGACACACCCACCAACCGCCCGGGCATCTGTCGCTTGAACGCATCCCTCGTCGCGAAGAATGCCGCGTGCGGCCCGCCATAGCCCAGCGGCACGCCGAACCGTTGGGCGCTGCCTACCGCGACATCCGCACCGAACTCGCCAGGTGCCTTCAACAGCGTCAGCGCCAGCAGGTCGGTGGCCACCACCACCAGCGCCCCT
Organism: Limisphaerales bacterium; assembly: GCA_965284395.1. Taxonomy (GTDB): domain Bacteria; phylum Verrucomicrobiota; class Verrucomicrobiia; order Limisphaerales; family UBA9464; genus UBA6176. The sequence continues at coordinate 5,961,560 of OZ260084.1, forward strand.
GCCCCGTGCGCGGCCGCGGCAAACGTGCCAAAGTCCTCCACCACACCGCTCGTTCCCGGATACTGGACCAGCACACCAAAGACCCGAGGCCCGAACTCGAACGTCCGCCAGTCTCCCACCACCACCTCCAGCCCCAACGCCTTCGCCCGGGTCCGCACCAGGTCGATGTTCTGCGGATGACAGTCCGAGGCCACGAAGAACAGGTCCCGGACCGAGCCGCCTTCACCCTCCTTCACGCGATGGCAGAGCATCATCGCCTCTGCACAAGCCGTCGCCTCATCCAGCAACGATGCATTCGCGATGTCGAGGGCAGTCAGGTCGCAGACCAGCGTCTGGAAATTCAACAAGCCCTCGAGCCGCCCCTGCGAGATCTCCGCCTGATAGGGCGTGTACTGGGTGTACCAGCCTGGATTCTCGAGGATGTTCCGCTGGATCACCGGCGGCGTCACCGTCCCGTAGTAGCCAGCACCAATGAACGACCGGAAGACCACGTTCTTCGCCGCAATCGACCGGAGTTGGGCCAGCGCCTCGGCCTCGGAAAGCGCCGGGGGCAACTGCATCGTCCGGTCCAGACGGATCGTCTTCGGGACCGCCGCCACCGTCAGCGCTTCCAGCGAGTCAAACCCCAGTTCCTTGAGCATCGCCGCCTGCTCGGTGGCATCGGGCCCGATGTGCCGGCGGACAAACCGGTCGGGATGCGGGAAGCGGGAATCAACCTGGGACGATTCGAGGACGTTGCTCATGAGAGTTCGTATGTCCGCCAGCGGCGGAAGCCCGTCACGTTAGGGCCGACCCCCTCCGGGGCAAGCGACTTTTCCTCCGCAAGACTCGCCCGATCGGGTGATCCGCCACGACAATTTCAACTCAGCCTTGCCGACGACGACGCTTTCCGGCAACTAGACCGGAGAATCTCCACGCCATGAGCAAATCAGCCCCCGTCTCAAACAATTTCCCGAAGCTCCACAACGCCATGTGGCCCGGCCTGGTCGGCAAGGGCAGCCCCGGTGCCGAGCCGTTCATCGACCTCGACACCATGCTGGACCTCACCGCCAAGGCCGAGGTCAATGGCCAGAAGTTCGATGGCGTCGACCTGTTCCTCTACAACCCGCATGTCGACATCGACATCTCGGACGACGGCATCAAGGCCCTCGCCGAGAAGATCCAGGCCAAGGGCTTCGTCGTCGGCTCGGTCGTCGCCCCCGTCTGGTTCGACGGCTCCGCCATGGGCGATGAAACCAAGCGCGCCAACTGGGTCGCTGCGGTCCGCAAGGCCTGCCGCATCGCCTCGAAACTCCGCGAACTGGGCGTCCGCCCCTACGGCGTCGTCCGGATCGATTCCGCCGCTGGTGTCCATGACTGGGCCGCGAATCCGAAGGCCAACACCAAGCTCATCGCCAAGACGTTCCGTGAGGGCGGCAAGGTCGCCAAGGACCTCGGCGAACGACTCGCCGCCGAAGGCGAGATCTGCTGGGGCGGCATGCACTCGTGGAAGTACATGCTCCAGACCCTCGAGGAAACCGGCATGCCCAAGGTCGTCGGCTTCCAGGCGGACATGGCCCACACCCTCCTCTACACCCTCGGCTACAACGCCCCCGAACACCGCATCGTCCCGCCCAAGTTCCACTGGGAACCCGAAGCCTTCCACAAGGCCATGAAGAAGATGACCACCGCCCTCCGGCCGTGGACCTTCGACTTCCACGTTGCCCAGAACGACGCGACCGTGAAGGGCTCCGGCTCCCACGACAAGACGGGCAAGCACTGCGTCGTCAACGATCCCAACGGCAAGCTCAACGTCCCGCGCGACGCCGGCTATTGGCTCCGCGACGACACCGGGAAGGTCACCAAGAAGACCAAGCACATCTGCTGGGATGGCTGCATGTTCCCCAACGAGACCATGACCAAGCAGGAGACATGGAACAACATCCTCGCCGCCATGCTTCAGGTCCGCGAGAACCACGGTTGGCATGCGTAAGAGGCGGGAGTTTCAAGTTTCAAGATTCAAGCCCGGTAGCACCCGACTTCAGGAGGCGGATCGTTCCGCCGCCTCGTAACCTAGTCGGCTACCGTAGCCAAAGTCAGGGGGCGGGACGCAGAGGTTCCCGAATTCCGAATCCCGGTTGGCCTTCGGGGCGACCTGGAGCCCTCCCACCTTGAAACTTGAAACTGAAATCTTCCAACTCTCCCGAATTGCCCCGTTGCGCCATGGCAACCCCCTTGGTTACAACTCCGCCCCGTGCCGCAACAGCACACACTCAAGAATCCAGTCAGTTACTCCGGAATCGGCCTGCATTCCGGGAACAAGGTCTCCCTGACCATTGTTCCCGCTCCGGCCAATTCCGGTCTCCGCTTCCGCCGCACGGACCTCGACGGCAAGCCTGAGATCGAGGCCCGCGCCGAACACGTAGTCGATACGCAGCGCTCGACCACCCTCGCCAAGGGCGCCGTCAAGATCCATACCGTCGAGCACGTCCTCGCCTCACTGGCCGGCGTGGGAATCCATAACGCCGTCATCGAACTCGACGCCAACGAACCCCCGATCGCCGATGGCTCCGCCCGGGAGTTCGCACGCCTGATCCGCGAAGCCGGCACCGTCGCACAGACCGAGACGATCGAACCGTTCAAGGTCACTGCTCCCCTCGAGCTGACCGTGGGCGAGACGCAGATGGCCGTGTTCCCGCACAACGGCTTCAAGATCACCTGCACCAGTTCCGACCGCGGCGGCCGCTTCACCCAGTTCTTCAGCGTCGAGATCACCCCGGAGAGCTGGGAGAAGGAAATCTCCCACGCCCGGACGTTCTGCTTCTACGAGGAGATCGAATTCCTCATCCGCAACGGCCTGATCAAGGGCGGCTCATTGGAGAATGCGATCGTCATCCGAGACGATGCCATCCTCACGACCGAACCCCTCCGCTACCGTGAGGAGTTCGTCCGGCACAAGATCCTCGACATCATCGGCGACCTTGCCCTCGTCGGCCGCCCCATCCACGCCCACGTCATCGCCGTCCGCCCCAGCCACCACGCCAACACCGAGCTTGCCCGGGCGCTCATCGCCCAGATGCGCAAGCCCCTCGAGGCCGCCCAGACCTTCGCCCCCCCCCTTCCCCCGCACCCGAGAGATCCCCGGAAAAGCCCGCTGAACGCCGCACCCAGGCCGCCAACACCGTGAGCCACTCCAAAGATTCCACGGAAGCCCTCATCCGCGACGGCGCCACGCTCGACATCATGCAGGTGATGCAGGTCCTGCCCCACCGACCGCCCTTCCTCATGGTCGATCGCGTCACCCGCATCGAAGGCAACAAGATCACTGCCCTCAAGCAGGTCACCATCGGCGAGCCCTACTTCGAGGGCCATTTCCCCGGCCATCCGATCATGCCCGGCGTCCTCCAGCTCGAGGCCATCGCCCAGGTCGCCGGCATCCTCATGATGCGCCAGGCCGAGAACGCCGGGAAACTCGCCTACTTCATGTCCGCCGAGGACGTCAAATGGCGCAAACCCGTCCGCCCGGGTGATTCGCTCGTCATCGAAGTCGAAATGACCAAGTCCCGAGGCAAGATCGGCAAGGCCCGCGGTGTCTGCTCCGTCAATGGGGAGACAGTCTCGGAGGCAGACGTGACGTTCATGCTCATGGATCGCTGAGCTTCGCCGGCCCCGCTTCCCGTTTTTGTCCATGCCGAGCATCCACCCCACCGCCGTCCTCCACCCGGGAGCCCAGGTCGCCGACGACTGCACTGTCGGTCCCTACTGCGTGCTCGGCGAACATGTCGTGCTCGGCGCGAGGACCGTACTCCACTCCCACGTCGTCATCGAAGGGCACACCATCCTCGGCTCGGACAACGAGGTCTTTTCCTTCGCCTGCCTCGGTGGCAAGACCCAGGACCTCAAGTATCGCGGTGGCACCACCCACGTCCGCATCGGCGACCACAACGTCTTCCGTGAGTATTGCACCGTCCACGCTGCCACGGCGGACGGCCAGGCCTCGGTCGTCGGTTCCCACAACCACTTCCTCGCCTACACGCACCTCGCCCACGACGTCCAGGTCGGCAACCACGTCATCATGTCCAACGTGGCCACCCTGGCCGGTCACGTCACCGTCGAGGACCACGTCGTCATCGGTGGCCTCGCCGCCGTCCACCAGTTCTGCCGCATCGGCCGCCACGCCATGGTCGGCGGCTGCTCCAAGGTCGTCCAGGACGTCGCCCCGTTCATGATGGCCGATGGCAACCCCGCCGAAACCCGCTTCATCAACAAGGTCGGGCTCGAACGCGCCGGATTCACGCCCGACGCCATCGGCCATCTCACGAAGGCCTACAAGGTCCTGTTCCGTTCCGGCCTGACCACCGCCAACGCCCTCGCCCGCATCGAATCCGAGTTCGGCGAGTCCCAGGAAGTCCGCCACCTCATCGCGTTCACCCAGTCCAGCGAACGCGGCTTGGCGAAGTAACCGCAAGACTGCGCGGACCACCACCGCCTCCTCTTTCGGTTTCTGCGTTTCTTGCGGCGAGAACACTGCGGACGCAGCTCAAATCCTCACATCCGCCGGGTGAGGGCACCCGGCCTACAAGCAAAGAGTCATCCGCAACCTACTTTTGCGGGCCGCGTTACACCTTCTCACCTTCCTTTGCGGACCACATCCTCCGGCCGGTATCCATCCCCTGCGTGAACCACGGCCGCGAATCGGAGGCGGAAATCCTCACCAGGTCGAACCGTCACCGCGCTCTTCGCTCCCTGTCTCATGGAGGCACGCCCGAATGGGTTCGCAACGAAGACCCCATAGTCGCGGTTGTGCCACCAACTCCCACGGAAGTTCCCCGGATCCGCCAGCAATGTGATCCCCACACTCCTTCCCTCAACCACCCCGGAATAGTCACACCACATGGCGGGCTGTCCCCACGTTGCGGCAGCTCCCCGCAGGCCGGAGCTGCTGGTCACCAAACCCCCGTTCTTCTCGGTGATCGGCGTTGCTACCCGCGCTCCAAAGCCCATCTCCTCCTGATCGCCAAAGATGAGGTCGCCTTCGTCCGAGCGAAACGTGGCCTCCCAGTCGATCCACCAGGCATTCGTCAGTTCACGAAACCCGATACGGGTCACCAACCGGCAGAGTTGTCTCCCGTCCGCAGCCTTCAGGTGGCTTTCCGTTGCGAAGCCCAGTTGGCCTTCGCGAAGCGACGGAGGCTCGACGAACCCGACGTGCTCCATTCGCCCCTTGTTCCGCCAGAAGTCCGCACCGCCAACATCCCCGAAAGCCAACCACAGCCCCGGATGCATGGTGTCGTGATCGGTGGCGTCGACACCTGGGACGGGCGGATGCGACCGGGTCGCCTGCGTCCCATCCGGGGCGTGAACATTCGCGAGAAAGGGACGGAGGATCCTTTCGTCCCGGAACACGAACTCAGCCACGGCCCGTGCTCCGTGCGCGATCACCAACCGCCCCGGCTGCTCCGACCAATGGAATCCGTCCTTGGACATCGTGGATACATCGCCCCGGCTGGCCTTCGGAGCGACCGACGATTCAGCCGGTGCCTTCGCAACTGGAGGGGCCTTCTGCCTGAGCAGGTAGGCAACGAGATCCGCGACCTGCTGCGACGACAGCAGCGAGCTGTACTCCGGCATGGCCGACATCGGCGCAGTGGAGCGCGAGGTCACCCGCGCCTTCGGGATCGTCCGCCGTTCCCCATTCGCCAGTCCCAGCGTCAGGCTCAGGCCGCTTTCCTCGATCAGGATTCCCGACTGCTCGCCATCAGCTGTCACCACGGTCTGCAACTGGAAGCCCTCGGTGATCACCGCACTCGGCTCGAGCATCGACTGCACGAGGTGCCGGGCGCTGGCGCGGTCACCGACCGATGCCAGGTCCGGCCCGAACGGATTCCCCGAGCCACCCAGCCGATGGCACTGAACGCACCCGGCTCCAGCCGACGAGTGAAACAGCCACTCCCCGCGTCCGGCGTCGCCCCGGTCCAACATCGCGAGCGCGGGCTCGATCCCCGTCGGTGTCGCTGGCGGTGCCAACGGCAACGGTTCCAGCACGACTACGTAGTTCCCCTTGCCACCCACCTTGCCGTCGTCGGTGTTGCCTCCGAGCTCGACGTTCCCGGTCGGGTACTCCCTCGAGTACAGGTCAAAGGTCCAGTGATCGGCACGCAAGACCACACCTGACTTGTGGAAATCCTTCCGAAGCCATCCGGGCGCGGTCCCCCGATTGTCGAGTGCCACGTGAACCCGGACCGGCGCCAACGCCTCGAATCGGAGCCAGGCGGCACCCTGCGCTCCATCGTCTTCATTGGCGGTCTGGATGAAGTCAAATCCCTGCAACGACACCGGAACCTCCTTCAAGACGTAGCGCCGATCCGAATACGGCTGCGCCCCTGCCCTCAATCCACCGGGCAACACGGCATACCGACGCAGACTCCGGGCCTGCACCCCTCGAACGATCGACACGCCCGGTTTGACGGAAGCCCCGGCAGCAGCTTCCGCCCCCGTGTCCAGCGGACGCCCGCGCACCACCGCCTTCTCCCCGCCTGCCCCGGCCTTTTCCAGCCACAGCGCGGCCACGGCCTTGACCCCAGGATCCGCGTCCGACTCCAACGGCCGTACTTCACCGACCTGGAGCGCGTGCGACTCCAGCAACGCCAACAAGGCCGCCTTGCGCACGCCGGGCCTCGGATCCGTCAATCGTCCCCGCAAGACCGAGGGCGCCTCCAACCGACGCAGCGCCTGCCAGGAGGCGTAGTAGATGGTCCGATCCGACTCTCCGGCAATCGACGCCACCAGCGCCGAAGCCTGCGCCGCCGTTCCGGCCGCGGCCAACGCCGAGACGGCCTCCAGCCGCAAACGTGGCTCCGGGCTGCGAAGCAGATCGACCACGGCCTCGGGCAAGGCAACCGCCCGCCCCCGGCATCGGTGGGCGAGGATACGGACTGACTGCAACCGCAGGTTGAAGCTTGTCGACGGATTCAGCAACCGGCCCACGAACCACGCGTCCATGGTGGAATCCGCCGGCAACATCCGGCCCATGGCCCAGGCCATCCACGTTTCCGTTCCAACGCCCGGGCTGGGTTTCTCCAGACGCGACACCAACTCCCCACGGACCGACGTTCCCCGGCGGACGAGTTCGTCCTGCGCATCGATGCGCCAGACCGGAAGCGGTCCTTCCAGGTCCTCGATCAGCTCCGCCACGGTCCACTGCGACAGCGGCCGCGTCCGTTTCGGCAACCGCCATTCCCGACCTTGTCCGCCACTTGCCACGACCCGGAACACCCGTCCCTCGCTGGTCATCTGGCCGTCTCGGTATTCGGCACCGTATCCGCTCCCCCAACCGAGGATCCACAATGCCCCATCCGGCCCCACCTCAAGGTCCGTCGGCCGGAACAGCGCCCGACCACCCTGGACGAATGGTTCCCATTCGCCCGCAGATAGCATCAACGCGCCGTCCCACCGCGGACGCCACAAGAACGTCGTCTTCCGCAGCCAGTCGTTGATGAAGAAAACGCCCCGGTGCGACGCCGGGAACCCGGGCGAATCGCCAAAGACAACACCCGTGCCGGAACCCTCGAACAAAGGACCACTGACCGGCGCTGACGGCTCATGGGCCTCGGTTCCCCAATGCGCACTCCACGGATGGTTCCAGCCAAAGTGGGCTCCGAAGAACGGCATGAAAACCCGATCCCCGGTCGTCTGGTCGTTGTCGGTTCCGATCCAGTGGAAGCCCGAATCAAAGGCGATGTCCCACGGATTGCGCATCCCGCGCGCGACGATCTCGAGGTTCACGCCGCCGTCGTCGCACCGCAGGATGCCGCCCTCACGACCCCAATCGTCCTCCGGATCATGGTACGCCTTCCGGTACTGGTCCCGCGTGAACGTCTGCGGCTCGGGAAAGTCCGGAGTGCCCGCCGGTGCCGTGACACCCCACAACTCCCGGAATGGCTTCGGTGCAACCCGCCCCGGCTCCGTCAGGCCCTTGGAGTTGCCCTTGCTCATGTAGAGTTTCCCGTCCGGTGCCCAGTTCAGCCCGTGCAGGCCGTGCTCCAGGTTACCGAGGTCGGTGTAGACCCGGACGTATTCGTCGGCGACGTCATCTCCGTCCAGGTCCCGGACCACGGTCAGGTCGGGCGAGTTCGCCACCCAGAGATCGCGTCCATGCCAGGCGAGGCCCTGGATCGCATTGAACCCGCCGGCGAAGGTCTTCACCCGGTCCGCCTTCCCGTCGCCGTCGTCATCCAGCACCAGGACCACGGCGTCACCGGGCGTCTCGGGCTTCGGATTCCGGTACTGCGGCCCCATCCCCACGCACAGGCGCCCCCGCGCATCGAAGGCCATCGCGCACGGCTGCCGGACCAACGGCTCGCGGGCGAAGAACGACACCTCGAACCCGGGCGGCACCGTCGGGAGCGCATTCCCATCCACGTCACGGTCGAACTGCCAACCGGGACCTTGGCGGGCGGAGGCGGAAGCCCCGATCGCCATGGCTACGGCGAACATCAGCTGACGGACACGGAGACGAGGAACGAGTTGCATGAGGAGCAAAGGATGCGGATGGCTCAAATGGGGAAGGAGGGCACCCGCGCCGGGTGCCCTCCCATTGAACTGCCAATTCCCTGTGGGGGGAATCAGTTGACGGATCGATAGAACAGCTGAGTCCCATCCGCCGGGATCTGATAAGGGCTGGTGGCACCGGCGACATCCTGGAAGGGACCCTGGATGGACTCGGCCGACTGAAGGCGACCCGTGAAGATCACCCGCCGGGACTCAATCCCGATCGTGGGAGCGACGTCTGGAAGCGACTGCACGGTGACAAAGCAGATCTTGTTGTTCGCTGCGGCTGGCCCGCTCCGGATGGTCAGCAATCCATCCGCCACCCGTGTCTCCACATCGAAGGTGCCCCAGACGGCGGCTGCCGACGGCGTATAGGTGGTCGTCAGCACATCCTCCACCGAGAACTGGAAGACGCTGTCCACGGCCGTGGCGTCGCCGGCAACAATCCGGACCGCATAGCGCCCATTGGGAATGGCCAATTCCCAGACCATGTCGCCTGCGTTCTTCTGGAGATGGTTGAGCGTGTCATAGCGGGGATCAGGCGAGGTGTCGCTCTGGCGGTGGCGCGAGTTGGCTGTGTTGTCCTCCAGCCAGCCATAGGTCATCCCACCGCCGCGGTCACCAAAGACATCACCGTAGTCATCGCCATAGCCAGGCAACGGATAGCCCGCAGCACCGGTCGTGAAGGAGCTGTTGGCGAAGTTCACGAACCAGCCCGAGGGAGCGGCGACCCCGCTCGCGGTCGCGGAAGCGGCGGACGTGCCCGAGGCATTGCGTGCCCGGACGCGGAAAGTCCCGCTGCCACCCGGCGGCAATCCACCGGCGGCGGCACGGGTCGCACGCCCTCCGACACTGGCCACCTGCGTGAAGCCGCCACCTGCAGTGGCCTGCTCCACCACGAACTCATCCACCACGAGGTTTGAGGAACTCCAGACCACGAGGACTCCCTGCGCGGAGAAGGTCTCGACAACCGAGATGACCGGCGCGTCCGGGACACTCAGCGCAACCGCCTCTGCCGAGGCACCGCTGAGTTCCGAGCCGGACAACTTGGCGAGCACGACGTAGTACACGCTGCGACCTCCCGGTGCGCTGCCGTCCCGGTAAGTCGTCCCCGCGACTTCCGGAGCCACCGTGGAGTAGGGCCCTCCGGGAGTCGTGGACCGGCGAACTTCATAAGCGGCCGCACCCGGAAACGCGTCCCAACGGACATCAATCCCGGTCTCGGATCCGGTGGCCGTGACGTTCGCAGGCGATGCTGCGGGCACGGCGCTGACCACCGACGATGCGGCGGACTGGCCAACCGCGTTCTCCCCACGGATGGCATAGTAATAGGTCTTGCCGTTGGTGAGATCCGAGTCCTCGAACGAACCCCCGCCCACCTTCGGTACCACCACCTCGAAGGGCCCATCGGCCTTTTCAGATCGGGTTACGGCATAGGACCAAGCCGCCGAGGTCTCCCAGGTCAGGGTCACCTTGCCATCCCCGACCTTGGCCACGGCAAGCGAGCGTGGCGCGGTCGGCGCCACCGCGGGCGCAACCACGAGGCCATACATGTTCCGGCCTTCGTTCTGGGGTCCCAGCGCCAGCACACCCGGCTCCACGATCCGGTAGTACACGGATCCCACCTGGTTGATGCTGCCGTCCCCATTCTCGTCGTATCCGACTTCATCGGGATTCTCGGCAATGGCAGCCCGATTCATCCCCGTGGCCACCGGAAGCCATCCCGCCTCCGCAACCCAGAGCATGTTGGCATTGAAATCCGGCGGCGTCGCGCCGTCCCCATCCCCCACCCGGTTGTCAACGATCAGGTAGGCGAGCGCCTTGCCGGCAATGGTCACCTCCAGGGCGAGCTCGGTATTGTCCCGATAGTTGTTGGCGATCGCCACGTACTCGTTTCCGGCCAGGTAGGAGGGAATCGGGAGGGCAGCGGAGACGGCATTCCACTCGTGCAACCGGTCTGTCATCGCCTTGGCTTTCGGACCGAAGAATGGCATCCAATAGTCCACCAGGAGCGTGGACGCGCCATTCACGAGGGTGAACTTCTCACCCGTGCGTTTCGGCGTGGGTCGCTCGCTCTCGGGATCCCCGTTCGTGGTGGCGATGGCACCCACCAGCGCAGGGACCACGACCACGCCATACATGTTTCGTGACTCACCCTGTTGCAGGAGTTTCACCGGCCCCGCCGGCACGGTCTTCACGTAGACCGACGCCACCTGGTTGATGCTCCCGTCGCCGTTCTCATCGTACCCAACCTCGTCGGGCACGGCCGTGCTGGCCGCGCGGTTGACACCGTTGGTCGTGGGCACCCACCCCTCGCTGGCGACCCAACTCATCACCGAGCTGAAGTTCGGCGGATTGGAGGCATCGTTGTCGCCGATGCGATTGTCCACCAGGAGGTAAATCCGGGAGGGCACGTTCAATTGGATCTCCACCTCCAGCGTGGCGTTGTCGCGGTTGTTGTTCGCGATCGCCACGTAAGGCGCCCCGGCCAGATAGGGCGGAATCGCCACGTTGGTCGCCGCCGCATTCCATTCGTGGGTTCGATCCGTCATGCACAACGCGCGGGCACCGAACGATGGAACCCGGTAACCGGAACGCAGGAGCGTTCCGCCGTTCCGGATGTCCACAGTGTTGCCTGTGAACTGGGCGGTCGGCCGGTCGGTATCGCCATTGGCCTGATTGACTGCCTGGATCACCTGCGCTTGGGCTGGCACTGCGGAAAGCGCCAGTCCGAGCCAAAGGCCCCACTGCGCCACTCTTCCTACCTGATCTCTCGTCTGTGTTTTCATGGATTCTGCGTGATGACTGGTTGGGAGGGGGAAAATCGATGGGACCCCTTGTTGAAGTCCGCAGCGGGAACACTTCGTTTGAAGCGGGTCATGTTGATGGGTCATTTCATGGCATCACGGGTCGAACCCGGCCACCGCCATGGTCATCGAGTTCGCGGACGGAAAGCGTCACCTCGGGCATTCGGTCCCGCGTCCTCCCTGTGATCAGGATCACGTGCCGTCCCTTGCGCAGGAACATGGGCAGCCGTTTCGGGGACCAGGTCTCTCGTCCCAGGCGCAGGTCGAACAGTTCGCGTCCATCCATGTGGAATTGGAGTTCATGCCGCGATCCCGCCCCACCCAGACCCGCCTCCCACTCAACCCAGGAGTCGCCGTCCGCCTGCACCGCGGCAATGGCGAAGGCTCCCCGATTCATGGCGGCTCCGTTGGAGGACGCCGGAAAGAACTTCTCGAACTCCAGCGTCCGGGAACCCGCAACCCTCTGCCAGTGACTCTCCGTCGCGCCGAAACGCACCGGTTGATCCCACCGCCACTGGCCCGGCAGCCTGGAGAACACGGCCGGATCCACCGGCGTCCGTTCCGATTCCGTGCCGATCACCAACCAGTCTATCACGCTGCCTGCTCCACAACGCAGGACCTCGTCCCAAGAAATTGCCGCCCCCCCAACCGAAAGCCGGACCCGCACCGGAAGGGCAAAGCTGCCACGCGCACCCTCCGGTATCCGCACCGACATCCGCAGGTTTGGCTCGGCAGAGGCGGGCATCTCGGCGCGGACGGGATCCGCCTTCCAGTCCAACGTCCACCGCGGTGTCACTTCAACCAACACCGACTCAGGGCTGCCGCGCTGTAGCGTGATCCCCCAATCCCCACTGCCTCCGGTTCCAGTCCGCAACAAGTCCTCCAGGTTGCCGGATGGCGAGAACCGCAACCGGGCGTCGAACAGCACCTCGGCAAGATCCGGGCTGTGGGGAGCCGGATACTCCCGGGCTATGGCCTCGGCAACCTCACGTCGGATGGCCAGCCACCGGGGATCCGATCCAGCATCAAGACCCATCCGCATCGCACGTTCGCGGAAGGGGCGGAGATCCACACGCTGCCGGGCGGACAGGCGGGACAAGACTCCTGCCACAGCCTCAAACCAGTAGTCTGCGCGCCGTCCCGGCTCGAGCCACGCAGCCTCGATGCCCGCTCCGACCAGGGGCCGCCGGACTCCTGTCAACCGATTCCCCCGCAGCAGCACGCCAGCCGTCCGTCCACCAATGTCGATGCCCTCAGGCGCATCGCTGATGCGATTGTCCTCAATGAGGATGTCTTCTGCCCGGTAGGGAAGCTGGCTTCCGACCGAGACCAGGATCTTGCCGCCGCGAACCTCGTTGCCCCGGAGGACCGCTGCATTCATCAGGCACGGGGTCTCTGCCCGTCCAAGCGAGTCAACGTCACCCCCACTTAACTCGATCGCCGCCGTGCCCGACTCAAAGCGCCGCATGTCGAATCTCGGTGCGATCAACCGGTTCCCAAGCATCTGGGAGAAGAACGATGGCTCGGCCGCCTCGGGACCATCGCTGGTGTGCTGGAAGGCCAGAAAGCGAAGCGCAGCCTCGGAACTTCCCCCCACCCGCTCGAGTTGGTTCTCGGCGAAGACCACCTCATGGTTCAACCCGTACATCTGCATCGAATCACCGTCTGCGATCCGGTTGCCCACCATGAGCCACTGCCGAAGACTGTGGTTGATCCCCAGAAGCGAGGTGTCATCCAGCGGAATCGACCAAGGCCGGTCCACCACGATCGAATTGGTCCCGCCCGCCTGCACCGACCGTGCCTGCCCCTTGCCACGACCGGCCAACACGAACGCCAGGTGCCCAGCCGGCTCGAAGGGCCAGGAGCGCACGCTCCGGCTCAAGCGGACAGACGTCCCCTCGGCAGCCGAAATCCCTCCGTAGTAAACCGGCGATGCACCGTCCGACCCAACGATCTCGTAATCGGCAGCCTGCGCGAACGCCACCGTGTTTCCCCGGAAGTAGACCTGGTCGTAGTACGGGTGGGCCTTCGTGCTCCAACCCGCCCGGGACATGTTGTCTGCTCCCAGCATCTGGTTGTTTTCCCAGATCACCTTCCGTCCGCGCTGGGCCCAAACCAACCCGCCTCGCCCCGTATGCAGGATGTTGTTCCGGACCAGGCTGCCGTCCGACATGAACGCCAGCAGCAGCGGGAAACCTCCAGAGTAGATGTCACAGTCCTCGATCCGGATGTCGCGCCCGCAAAGCCAGACAGCGACACCTGTCCCGGCAGCATCCAACGATTCGAAATTCAACTGCCGGGTGATCTCGATCGTATCGCTCAACTGCCCCCATCCCGGCCGTGCCGCATAAGGGCTCCAGCGGATCACCAGTCGCCGGAGCAGGATGTCACCCTGCTCCCACCAAGGCGGACGGTTCGCCGCGGAGTAAAGCGACTTGCCGTCCACCTCCGCCATGTTCTCGATCCCGCGTTCCGCGCCGACATACCAGATCGTCAGGTCCTCGATCCCGAACTGCGCTTCCCCGTGAACGATGCCACGCAGCCGGGCGAAGTGACGGTTGCTCCAATGCAACAGGGTCCGGTCCCTCCCGGCTCCTCGGACCAGGACGCGCCGCGGAAGCCGCAAAGGTCGATTGAACCGGTATTGACCCGAGGGAATCCAGACCACCCCGCCTCCCTCGTTTCCTGCCGCATCGAGTGCCCGCTGCACCGATGGCGTGTCGTCCTCAACCCCGTCCCCACGCGCACCAAAGTGAAGCACGTTGTACTCACGGTCAGGCCATGGAACCGCCCGAGCCACGCTCAGCTTCTCCGGGCACCGCCCCCAAGCGAGCGGACCACCACACCCATTGTGAACCCAGACCACATACTCACCCGGAGCAAGATCACCCGGGAGGGCGGCCCGAGCGGAGTAGAGGTCCGACTCCGACACCGGAAGCTCGACAACGCTCCCGCCCACCAGCACGACCCGCGTCTTCGGTGTCCCCGGTGGACGACCCGCCAGCGGCTCCCGGGCCCCTTCCCACCCAAGGCCGAGTCCGAACACCCGGATCTCATCACCGGGGGCCGCCTCCAGCCTCTGCGCCCCGCGCACCCACCACGGTTGTGGCGCATTTACCAGGAGGCTTTGCCGACGATCCCCCGCCGCCACCGTCATCGAAAACACGCCCGGCGCTTCACCTTCGGGCAGCACCACCTTCAGCGCGCGTTCACGAGGCTGGATCGGGACCAATTCCACCCCCGCAGTCTGATTCGAATCAGCTTCCGCCATCCCTCCGCCAGGCTGACCTGCAGCGAGATCTTCCATCCGCCGCACCTGAACCCGCGCTGTCGAAAGCCCGTCCCCATAGACCAGCACCGCTTGTCCCGGTCGGACAGGCTGCGAATGCCAGATGACCAGCGGCACGCCCGAGTCCGCGGCGGTCCCTGATTCCAATGCCATCCCATAACCCAGGATCAGGATCGCGAGCCAGTGCCTCCCTGATCCTGCCCACACCGCCAACGCGGAAAGATACCCGCAGGCCGGCCACGTGCCCATCTTCCCCTCGAAGGGTCTCATCGGTCTCGCCCTCCCCGGATCAATTGTTGAAAGGCTCGATCGTTCTCGCGAACGCGGCGACGCATCCCGGCGACCATCCTGCGCCAATGCTCGGCCAGGAAACGCGGATGCTGGAGGCTTTCCATCGCGTACTTCCGCGTCGCCAGGGCCAGGTCGAGGTCTGCAACCAGCACGGACGGCTTCCGATTGTCCGCCAACCGGAGCTGGGTTCCATCCGGCGCGACGATCTTGCTGTCGCCGGCAGACCACCGGCCGCCACCCTGCGGGCCGACCGAATTGGCGAACACATAGAAGACCGCGTTCTCGAACGCCCGGACCGCCATCCCGTCCTTTCCACGGCGCTTGCGCCTGGAGACGTCCAGCGTGTCCATGCCCGCGTTCGGATGGAAAACGATCTGTGCCCCCGCCATGACCGGTAGCCGCACCAACTCGGGGTAGCGTCGCTCATGGCAAAGGATCGCCGTGGCGGAAACACCTTCGATCTGGAACAGCGAAAGCCCGTTCCCGGGCGTGAACCAACGCCGGTCAGAGTCCGTCAGCTGACACTTCGCGTAGGTGTGCACGAGGTTGCCGCGACGATCAAAGACCAGGAGCGCGTTGAAGAGTTTGCGGCCCAGGAAGACGGGGCTGCCGGCGAGGAGATGGATCCGGTGCCGTGCAGCCAATGTCCCGAGCGCCATCACCGCCGCGTGCACTGCGGCAGGCTTCAGTTGACCGAAGTCGCACCCGTACCCGGTGGTCGCGCATTCCGGCAGCAGCAGCGCATCCGCTCCTTCCCGCGCAGCATCGGAGCAAGCTGCCTCGATCCGGGCGAGGTTTCCCTCAACCGTGGGCTCGAAGACCATCTGCGCCGCGGCGACCCGTAGTCTCCCCGGTGGGACTGCGTCACCTCGGTCGGACGGATGCCGGCCGGGATCCGGAAGGTTGGCGCGGGAAAGGCTCATGCGTCGTCGAGTTTTTTCCGATCGGTTTCCGGCGCGAAGCCGATGGCAAGAAGTCCAAGCAGGTACACGAGGCCACACGAGGCACCAACGCGGGAGTAGGATCCGCCCATGGCCGTGAACAAGACTCCAGCACCCAGCACGCCTGCCGCGGTCGCAAACCGTCCCACGTTGTAGGCAATGCCGCTCCCGGCAGCGCGGACATGGGTGGGAAACAACTCGGGCAGATAAAGCGGCAGCCAGCCGAAGAAGAGCGTCGCCACGAAGCCCTGCGCCAGCACCATGGGAAGGAATCCCGGCTGGAGCGGCGCCGTCCCGAGAAAGAGCCCCAACGTCAGGGCGGTCGCTCCGATGCTGATCCAGGCATAGGCCCGTCGCCGGCCCAGCCATGCCGCAATCTGCGCACCGGTGAAGCTCCCGACCACCGCCCCCGCCGCCCACCATCCCTGCGTCACCGCCTTGTAGCCCGCTGCATTCGCACCACCGACCTTGTCGGCCCACGGGATCATCCACTTGCTGGCGGCCCAGGCACCCACCAGAGGGATCGATCCAATCGCGATCCCCACCAGCGTGGTCCGCAGCAACGGCGGTTGGAAGAGGGTCCACATCGGTCGGGCCGCCCCGACTTGCCCGCCGGCCACCTGCGGACGTCCGGGGGATCTCGACGCCAGCCACAGGGGAGACTCGGGCAGGAAGGCAACCACCAGCAGTCCCAGGACGACCGGCGCGGCAGCCAGCCAGAAGATCCACCGCCAGGACTCCGGTGTGATGTGCCAGATCCTGCCCACTTGGGAGAGCAGCAGGATGCCGCCATTCAATGCCGCACCCATGAGCCCGGCAATGACCGGTCGGGACTTGTCGGGCCAACATTCGGCCGCAAGCGCCACTGCATTCGGCCACACTCCGCCGACGCCGAGCCCCACCACGAACCGCAGGCAGAGCATTTGCACCTGGGTCTGGGCGAGCGCCCCCAGGCCAGCAAAGATCGAGTAGAACAGGATGCTGATCCCCAACGCCCGCGTCCGACCGATCCGGTCTCCAAGGCTCCCCAGGAAGACGCCTCCGAACGCCGCCCCCAGCATCAACGCGGCTGTGAACCGGGCAAACCAATCGCCGCCCGCCGTCGGGGTGTAGTCGACCCCCATCAGGCTCTTCGACACCGACAACGAGGCGACTGGCATCAAGCCGAGCTCGACACCATCGAACAGCAAGCCTCCGATGGCAGCCGCGAGGACCGCTGATCGGGCGCGAGTGGATAGTGGCGGCGGCTTCACGGGTTTGCTGGGAGTGAAGGTTGCCGGAGGACTTCGAGCACGGCGCTGTTGTCCAGATCACCCCAGCCCGCGGCTTCGGCGCGCTCCAGAAGACGCCGGTGGGTCTGAGTCAATGGAAGCTCCAGCCCGATCTGCGCCGCCTCGGCGAGGATCAAGTGGACGTCCTTGAGATGCTGGGAGAGCCGGGCCTGGACCGAGTAATCCCGCTCGACCATCTTCTTTCCTTTTACGTCCATGGCCCGGGAATACGCGTTGGACCCGACCATGATCTCCAGCGCCGCAGCGGGCGGAACGGCCAAC
This sequence comes from Limisphaerales bacterium, assembly GCA_965284395.1. Classification (GTDB taxonomy): domain Bacteria; phylum Verrucomicrobiota; class Verrucomicrobiia; order Limisphaerales; family UBA9464; genus UBA6176. The sequence goes on from OZ260084.1 coordinate 5,978,970, forward strand.
GCCTCGGCGAAAGCCAGCCCTTCGGCGAGGGCCAGCCGGTTGAGCCCAAGCACCAGGTTGCTGATCAGCTTCATCCGCGCCGCGCTCCCGCAGGGGCCCACGTGGAATACGTTCCTTCCCAGCACCGGCCACAGGTCAGCACAGGAGCCAAAGGCTGCCGCGTCACCGCCGACCATCACGGTGGCCTCCCCATCGCGCAGTTGCTGGCTCGAACCCGAGATGGGCGAGTCCAGATACTGGACCCCGCGCTCCACGAGTCGCCTGCCAAGCGCTGCTGTCCTGCCGGGCTGGCCCGTGGTGGTGTCGATCAACACCTCACATGGGCGTTGCACGGTGAGGAAACGGTCGAGCACGGCCTCCACAACGTCCGTGGTGTACAAGCTGACGACGACCCGACGACATTCCACGAGCGGGTTGTCGCTCCAACCGGCGCCCCTCTCCAGGAGCGGTCCGGCCTTCGATCGGGTCCGGTTCCAGACCACCACAGGAAATCCCCGCTCCAGCAATCGCTCGGCGATGGCCGTGCCCATGAGGCCCAGGCCAACGACGCCGACGGGGCAGCAAGCTGCAGAGGGGGACATTCCTGACGCTAGCGAGGCCGACTTCGAGCCATCCATCCCAAAACTGACCGCAGGCTTTGCAAAACTGACTGCCCGGCTCAGTCGCGGCAGCGCTCGCGAAACTGGGTAGGACTCATCCCTGTGCCCTGCTGGAACGCCCGGCTGAAGGCGGATTCACTGGAGAAGTGAAGCCGGTTCGCGACCTCCTTGACCGCCATCCTCGGATCACTGAGGAGGTGACGCGCAAGATCGAGTCGCGTCCGTTGCAGGTACTCGTGAAGGGATTCCCCCTGGCTCTTGCGGAAGTGATGCCTCAGCCGGGAGTAACTGATGGCAGCGATTCCGGCCAACTCTCGCGCCTGCCAATCGCGCGCCGGGTCCGCAGCAATGGCATCCAGCACCAACCCCACAGGCCTCGGCACGGAGGCGCGGGCTGACGGAAGCGCTCCACGCTGCGCCAGCAAGGCCCCCAGGAGCGACGTAAGCAAGGAATGGATCTGCCACTCGCAGTCGACGGGGCGCTTCCGCACAAGCCGCTGGATGCGCTTCAGCAGTGGCCCCAGAAGCCCCGATGGGAGTTCATAGACCGGATCTTCACCCAACTCCTCAAGCCATCCCTCCAGTCCCGGACCGCCAAACCGGATACCTTCCGTCCGAAGCGGCACTCCTCCACGCGGCAGGTAGCTTCTGGATTGCCTCAGGTCCACCAGCCAACAGGTGCGACCAGGGCTCAGGCGGTAACACGAGCCCTTGAACTCGAGATCTCCTGATCCGGAGACAACCCGGAAGAGGAACAGGCCCGCCTTGTCCAATCCTGCATGCCGCTCCGGCTCGTCGCGCCACACCTGCCCGACCGAGAGCACGTGCCAGAGGATTCGGCGCGCCGCAGGAGAAGGCTCTGCGAAGTGGAGTTGCGAGAAGGAGACGGACATGGCCCAGCGTCACGCCGGCAGCGTGGGCGCCGCCGTGGCCCGCGCTGCACGGACCTTCTCGGTCGGCACATACTTTGCCGCGAATTCCTTCCGGTACTCGGCAAAGGTCCCGTTCGCCAAGTGCGCCCGGATCTCCGCCATCACCGTCAGGAAGAAATGGGAGTTGTGGATGCTCACCAACCGCAGGCCCAGGATCTCGTTCACGTTCAGGAGGTGCCGGATGTACGCCCGGGTGTGGTTCTGGCAGGCAAAGCACGGGCAGCCCTCCTCGATCGGACCAAACTCCGCCTTCACCGCCCCGCCCTTGATCGCGAACGTTCCCTTCCGCGTGAAGGCCGTGCCGTTGCGCGCCACCCGCGTCGGCAGCACGCAATCGAACATGTCCACCCCACGCGCGACCAACTCCACCAACTGCGCCGGCGTCCCCAGTCCCATCGCGTACCGCGCCTTGTTCTCCGGCAGGTGCGGCTCCGTGATCTCCACCGCCTTCATCATCTCCGGCTCCGGCTCCCCTACGCTCACCCCGCCGATCGCGTACCCGTCGAAATTCATCGCCACCAATTCCTCCGCGCACTTCTTGCGGAGGTCGGCAAAGCCCACGCCCTGCACGATCCCGAAGTAGAACTGCCCGGCGGCCCGCGGTTGCTCGAGGCATTCGGCCGCCCACCGGATCGTGCGCTTCACCGCCCGGATGACCTCCTCCCGCGTGGCGCTGTGCGGCGGGCATTCGTCGAACACCATCGCGATGTCCGATCCGAGGTGCCGCTGGATCTCCATGCTCTCCTTCGGGCCGAGGAACAGCGCCTTGCCGTCGAGATGGCTCCGGAACTCGACGCCGTGCTCCTTGATCTTGCGGATCTTCCCGAGGCTGAACACCTGGAACCCTCCCGAGTCGGTCAGGATCGGCTTGTTCCAGTTCATGAAGCGATGCAGGCCGCCCGCTGCCTGGATGATCTCCATCCCAGGTCGGATCGCCAGGTGGTAGGTATTCCCCAGGATGATCTGAGACCCCATCTCCAGCAGCTCGCGATTGTCCAGCGCCTTGACCGACGCCTGGGTGCCCACCGGCATGAACACCGGCGTCTCGATCACCCCACGCGTCGTCGTCAACCGCCCCAGGCGCGCCCGGGAGCTCGGATCCTGCTTCAGCAACTCGAACATCTCGCCCCCGAGTCTGGACGGTTCCCCGCCCATGCCAAGCTTTCGGGGGCATCCATCGACGTTGGATACCGGCCAGCGACGATTTGAAGCCGCCGCCTCACCATCAGCGAGGCGGCGGCGGTGTTGGGCCAACGGCGGGTTTTTCCCAACGGCGACGCGGCGACGCAGCGGCTTCTTGGGCAGACTCTCCATGCCATCGACGGGTCCACCCTCGCCCCAGCGCCGTCGTACACCGTGCACCGCCTCCGGTACCATCGCCGCGCCGCTGCGTCGCTGCTGGGTCGACGGCGGAGGCCCTCTCCAGCGGCGGCGCAGCAACGCAGCGGGCCCATCCGACATGAAACTCAAAACTCCAGCCTCTCCCCCGCCATCTCGCCCCGCAAACCCGAGTCAGTGTTTGACTCTTCCCCAACACTTGGCAGCCTTCCGCCAGTAACCACACGTTCAGAGAATCTACCTATGTATCTGTCGCAACCCCGATCCCGGAACCGGCAAGCGTTCACCCTGATTGAGCTGCTGGTGGTCATTGCCATCATCGCCATCCTGGCCGGCATGCTTCTCCCGGCGTTGGGCAAGGCGAAGACCAAGGCCCAAGGCATCAAGTGCATGAGCAATGGTCGTCAGCTGATGCTCGCCTGGAAGCTCTACTCGGGTGACAACAACGACGTCCTCGTGGCGGCCCAGAACCTTGCGTCCAACCCCTACCGCCGTGTCAACTGGTGCGATGCCAGCGTCGATCCGTACACTGACCCGAACTCGTCCAACGTCACCTACCTGGTGAAGGGGCCGCTCTTCAAGTACGCCGGCAACAGCCTTGAGGTGTACAAGTGCCCTGCGGACAAGGCAGCCATGGGCAAGATCAAGAATTTCCGCGGAACGCCGCGTTCCCGTTCGATCTCGATGAGTCAGGTCTTCGGCAACGGAGAGTGGCTGGACAAGGCCTACAACCAATCCCAGACCAAGTGGCGTACCTACGGCAAGGACACCGATGTCGCCATGCCCGCCAACACCTGGGTCTTCGTCGACGAGCACCCGGACTCCATCAATGACGCCGCCTTCGCCAACGCCATGACCGGCGCGGACAAGCCGACGGGCGCGACCGGGCAGATCATTGACATGCCTTCCTCAACGCACAACGGCGCCTGCGGCTTCGCGTTCGCCGATGGCCACTCTGAAATCCGCAAGTGGATCGGCAGCAAGATCAAGCCCCCCACCAAGTATCAGGTCGGCGGCGTCAGCCTCAACATCCCGGCCGGCGACTCGCAGGTCGACGTCCACTGGATGTACAACAACACCACGGTCGCGCGCTGATTCCCGGGCCGGCGTGTGCCGGCCGGTTCACCGGACCCTCACCGCCTTCCCTATCATCCTGCCGCCGGCGACCCCGGCGGCAGTTTGCTTTTCTCCACCATGTCCGAATCGGCCAAGGCCAGCCTCATCCTCGTCTTCACCTGCGCGTGCTGGGCATTCTCGTTCCCCATCATGAAGTCGCTCGAGCAGGTCGGACGCCTCGAGCTGCCCAACGCCACCTCGGTCTTCTTCGCCTCCCTTTGCGTCGCCCTCCGCTTCTCCATTGCCGGCCTGTTCATGGCGGCCTTCTGCGGTCGATCCCTCCGGGGGCTGACCCGACTCGAAGTCTCCCAGGGCGCCGGCCTGGGCATCTTCGGCGGCATGGGACTCGTGCTCCAGATGGACGGCATGGCCTACACCCTCGCGTCCACGTCTGCCTTCCTCACCCAGGCCTACTGCGTCCTGATCCCGATCTGGGTCTGCCTCCGATACCTGCGCTGGCCTGCACCCCAGGTCGCCGGTGCCTGCCTGGTCGCGCTCGCCGGAGCCGGACTGCTCGCCGGGCTCGGCACCGAGAAGTTCCAGTTCGGGCGCGGTGAATGGGAAACGCTGGCTGGAAGCGTCATGTTCACCGGGCAGATTCTCTGGCTCGACCGCCCCGTCTTCCATCCCAACAACTCGCGCCGGGCCTCGACCGTGATGTTCTTCGTGATGGCCCTCACCGCCTGGCCCATGGCCTTCGCCACAGCCCCTTCGGTGTCGGCCGTCTTGCGTGCCTATCAGTCCCCTTCGGCCATGACGCTGCTCGCGGTTCTGGTTGGGCTTTGCACGCTGATCACGTTTCCGCTGGCCAACCACTGGCAGCCCAAGGTCAGTGCCACGCAGGCCGGTCTCCTCTACTGTACCGAGCCCGTCTTCACTTCCTTCGTCACTCTCTTCGTCCCCGCCTTCATCTCGCGGTCCACGGGAATCCTGTATCCGAACGAAACCCTCACCTTGCACCTCGTGCTGGGCGGACTCTTCATCCTGGCCGCCAACGTCTGGCTCATCGTGTACCCGCCACCCAACCCCGGCGTGCCCGCGGAACCAACGCCTGCCCCGTAACCCGCCATGCCCATCTTCTGGCAATGTGATCGCTGCACTGCCTGCTGCCGCTGGCCCGGGCAGGTCACCTTCACCGAAGAGGAACTCGCCCGGATGGCCGCACACCTCGGCCTCACCGAATCCGAGTTCATCGACCGTTTCACCCGCATCAACGCCCAGCGGACCGGCCTCGCCCTCACCGACCAGGCCGACGGTTCCTGCGTCTTCCTCGACGGCCACGACTGCCGGATCAATCCGGTGAAGCCGCAACAATGCCGCGATTTTCCGAACCTCTGGAACTTCCCGAAGTTCGAACTCGTCTGCCGCGCAAAGCCCATCGATCTCCCGGCCGACGAATGGAAGCGCCGCATCCGGGAGGCGACCGGGCGCGATGTCTCCCCGCCGGATCCATCGCCTGTCCCCTGAGCGGTAGCGATGCAGTATGAAACTCCAGCACAGAGGCTGAGCGCACTGCGATGGGCGCATCTCGACACTGCCCCACGCAAAACGGAGCGCCAACGTCCTCGTTGCCCTCCCATGCCTTTTTCCAGGGCGACGAGGACGTCGCCACCCCGTTCCTGTTTTCAACCGGGGGCAGATCCGGGATCCGACCGTCCCCGCCTCTCCCAGAAGCCGCCTTTTGACTCCCGGACCAACCTCCGCTTCCCTCCTACCACGTGATCGGCCCCCACTCCAACGCGGCCCCCAGCCCCGGCCGGGTCTTCCTGACCACGCGCTGGAGCGTGGTGCTCCGCGCCGGCGGACCGGATCCGGCCGAAGCCCGCTTGGCCCTCGAACAGCTCTGTCAGGATTACTGGTACCCGCTCTATGCCTACGTCCGAAGGAAAGGCCTGGGGCCCGAGGACGCCGCCGACCTGACGCAGGAGTTCTTCAGCCGCCTCCTCGCCCGCAACTTCCCCGAGGGAATTGTCCGGGAGGGCGGCCGGTTCCGGTCGTTCCTCCTCGCCGCCCTGAACCGCTTCCTCGTGGACGAATGGCGTCGCACGATTTCCCGGAAGCGGGGTGGCGGAACGTTTTCAACCTCACTGGAGGGCCTGATCGAAGAACGGGGCGAGGCCGGCTACCTGGGCGAGATGGCCCACGTCGAGACGCCGGAGCGACTCTTTCAACGTGCCTGGGCCGAAACGCTGTTCTCGACCGTTCTCCGCCGCCTTTCCACCGAATGCCAGGCACGTGGCGATGCCCGCTTCCAGGTGATCGAGCCCTTCCTCGCCCTGAACGGGGAGCCGCCGGCACTTTCTGTCGCGGCGCACCAACTCGGCCTCACGCTGCCGGCCTTCAAGTCGCTCCTGCACCGCTTCCGCCAGCGCTACCGCGAACTTCTTCACGAGGAAGTTGGCCAAACCGTCGCCAACCCCACGGACGTCGACGCCGAGCTCCGTGGACTCCTTGAAACCCTGCGAACGCCGTGATCCTCCCTGAACGGTTCCGCGAATCCTTTCCCAGCAATCCGCGTGTCATCCTCCAATGACCGGATCCGGACGAACATGCACCCAATGCGGCTCCGCCCTCGGAAACTCCCTCCGGGCATCCGTCTGCGCCGCCTGTCGGATCGAGACCATCCTGGCCTCTGATCCCACCTCCGATTCCCCGTCATCGATCCCCGATGCAGACCACGCCGGATCCTCCGTGCACCGGTTCGGCCCCTACGAACTGCTGGAGGAGATCGGCCGCGGCGGCATGGGTGTCATCTACAAGGCCCGCCAGCCCGGCCTCGATCGCATCGTCGCCTTGAAGATGCTCCTGGCAGGCGAGTTTGCCGATGCGCACGCCCGCGAACGCCTCCTCCGCGAAGCCCGCATCGCCTCCCGTCTGACCCATCCCGGCATCGTCACCATCCATGAGGTCGGCGAGCATCAGGGGCGGCCCTACTTCGCGATGGAGTACGTGCCTGGCCGCAACCTCTCGCAGCAATGCCGCGACGGGTTGCTGCCCCTGTCGACGGCGGTGCGATACGTCGAACAAGTCGCCCGCTCCGTTCATTACGCGCACCAGCACGGCGTCATCCACCGTGACCTGAAGCCAGCCAACGTCCTGATCAGTCCGGAGGACGAACCCAAGCTCACCGACTTCGGCCTGACGAAGTCCCTCGTCGACCCGACCCAGACCCTCGGTAGCGCCGGCTCACCCAACTTCATGGCGCCCGAGCAGGCAGACTCATCCCTGGGCACGACTGGAACACCGACTGACATTTTCGGCTTGGGGGCGATCCTCTATTTCCTTCTGACCGGCCGACCTCCAGCCATCGGCGAGACGTTGGGCGAAACCGTGCGCAACGTGGTAGCCGGAGAACCGCTCCCGCCACGCCAGTTGCGTCCCGCCGTGCCCATAGACCTTGAAACGGTCACCCTGAAGTGCCTGGAGAAGGAACCCGCGCGTCGCTACGCCACCGCGCTGGACGTCGCCGACGAACTGGCCTGTTGGCAACGCCACGAACCCATCGCAGCCCGACCCTCGACACCAACCGAACGGCTCGCCAAATGGGTGCGCCGCCGGCCCATGGTGGCCGCGCTGGGGCTGTCCTGCAGCCTTGTATTCTTCCTCGGCTTCGCCGGCATCACCTGGCAGTGGCGTAGGGCAGAACGGCAGTCGGAGGAAACAGCTCGCGCGAACTACGCAGCGGCCCTTGGCCTCGTTCAAGAGCGATTGGACGAAGGCAATTTCCTCGCGGCCCGGCGCCAACTCTACGAGCTGCCCGATCGGTTCCGTGGCTGGGAATGGGGTCGCCTGCTACGCCTCGCCCATCGCGAGGTCCTCTCGTCCCCGATCCTCCACCAGGACTGGGACGGACCGTTGGCCCCGGCCCATTTCCCGCGGACCACCCTTGGCGTGACCTCCAGCGCCGACCACCGATGGTTGGCATGCTGGGGCAGCGGCCGATTCGAGATCCTCGCCGTTTCCAACCAGGCCTCCGTCCTACGCCTCGGCTCGCGTGCAGCCACCATCCATGGAGCCGCGTTCAGCCCTTCAGGCAGCCACCTCGCGATCGTGGGCAGTGCAATGGGCGTGGAGCTCAGGCGGTGCGCCGACTGGCAAACCGTTGGCCAGTGGCAATCGAACGGCCCAGCACCTCTGAGCGTGCAGTTCTCCCCCGATGGACGACGCCTCGTCACCTCCGATGGTTCCGACGCCCTCCAGATCATCACACTCGGCGATGGTCCTGCACCACACGTGTTGCGTGGTCCGCTGCCTCCCTACCATCACGCGCGGTTCACCTCCGACGGCAAATGGATCATTGGCCAGCAGCAACGCCCGCGGGAGGCCAGCCGATTCACGATCTGGGACGCGGGCACCGGAACCCTCCACGCCTCGGTTCCAGCTACGACAGATGAGTTCCGCTCCGTGGAACTGGCCGAGGACGGGATTCTCTACGCAACCGTCGATACCCGGGGCGTAGCCGCGGTGTGGCGCGTGGGTGGATCGCGCCCGGAGTTCCAGACCCCGGCCGAAGGCGACGAAATCGTCTGGGCCGCTGTCGCCGTCGACAGCCCGAGATTGGTGACGTTCGCCGAGCGATCGAGGCAGGCCCGCTTCTGGAATCTCCAGACCGGGCAACCGCTCCCCACCAGCCGGGTCGAGTTCGGCAATCCTCAAGTCAGTTCAGACGGCCGGACCCTTGTGTCCTGCGCCAATGCCCTGGTCCATCGCTGGAGTTGGGAGACCGGACAACCCGAGGAAACCCTCGGCATCGTCGATGTCGCATTCCAGAGCCGGACGCATGTCTCGCCTGATGGACGGCTTCTGATCGCCCTCGCAGGCCACAATCCAATTCCGTCGATGGTCCACGCCTGGGTGCTTCCGGGGCCGGATCTCCGGCTGTCCCCTCCGAACCCCGCACACCGGGCGGCCATCAGCCCAGACGGCACCCGCATCGCCCTCGCCCACATCGACTCGCGCATCACGCTACGCGACGCCCGCAGTGGCGCGCAGGCCGGCGCACTTCACGGGCACTTTCGCCCGGTCACCGACCTGGCCTGGACCGCCGATGGCCAGCACCTCTTTTCCGCAGGGCGTGATCATACCGTCCGGCGTTGGGACGTCGCCCGGCAAACCCAGACACTGACGCTCACCAACCTCTCCCAACCGATCTGGTCACTTTCCACGACACCCGATGGAAGACGGGTGGCGGCGTCCGACACCACCGGCCGCGTCGCGCTCTGGGATGGAGGCTCCGGCCGACTCCTGCACCAATGGACCTTGGGCAAACCGGGAACGCTTCTACCAGTGGGCAGGGTCCGACTCAGTCCTGACGGGCGCGAAATCGTCATCACCGGCTTTCCTGAAGCCGGGGTCTGGTCCACGGAAACCGGTCAACGCATCGCCCAATTCAACCCTCCCGGGTCCAGTCCGGAGCTGGATCCCGAAGGATGCACCTTCACCGCGGACGGTCTTCGCCTCGCGACTGTCGATCGGTCTGGGCGTTTGCGGATCTGGGATAGGCGCCGTTGGACTGTCACCCACACCGACCGCGCCAGCACCGGTGCCCTCGAGGTCGCGTTCTCGGCCGATGGTGCGCGACTCTTCCTGACGGTCTGCCAGGCCGTCTCCACCTCGAGGGGAATGGTGGAGGTCGAGGTGCACGACGGTTGGACGGGAGCACCGCTCCTTTCCCTGGGGCGGTCGCAAGGTTGGGGAACGGCGATCGCTCCCTTGCCGGATGGACGCCGCCTCCTGCACACAGTCCTCAACGATGCGAACCCGACCCACGGCACCGATCTGCTCGAAGCCCTGCCCTGGCGGGAATCCGACTATCCCACCGTGAGCGGCAGCCCGCTGGGAGCCCGCATACTCGCCGCGTCGCGGGCAGGCGAACTCGCTCGACTCCGGCAACCCTCCTTCGCCTCCCCGAGACCAACTCCACTGCCGCGCGAGCCCCGTTCGAATTGGAGTCCTCGACCGGAATCCCTGCCTCCCTCCGCCATCGACCTCACCGAGGCCTACAACGGTCACCTGGAGACGGGCTGGTGCCCGGCGGACAGCTACGAACCCGGCAACAGCCTGGCGGCGCTTCCCACCGGGCATGTCCAACTGGACGGCATCGACTGGGATATCCGCGGCGTGGTCACCACTGGACCTGAGAACGCTTCTCCGCTCCATCCCTGGCCCGCCGGACGCATCGTCCGCGACATTCCCGTCCAGGCCGACTCCCGGCGCCTCCATTTCCTCCACGCCTGCGACGAATCCAGTCGCGGCACCGGCCTCGTGGGCCGATACCGGATCCACTTCGATGACGGCACTTCCACCGACCTCGTGCTCGAACTCGGGGAAGACATCGGCGAGTGGTGGTCTACGCGCCCCCAGTCCGAATGCCGTAAGGGCCGCCTCGCGTGGGAGGGCAGCAATCCCGCCGCAGACCTGTGGGGATCCCGGATCCGTCTCTTTCATCGAGCCTGGGACAATCCCCGACCCGGCCATCGCATCGCCTCCATCGACCTGATCGCCGAAGGCAACTCCGCCAACCCGTTCCTGGTCGCGCTCTCGGTGGAACGGTAGATTCTCGCGAATCCTTCTCCCGCGGCTTGCGTGTGCCTGAGTCGAATGAATATCAGGACTCACGATTCACGCCGGGTCACCGCCCGGTTCCACCGCAATTGGCTCAGCGCCGCCGTGCTGGCGGCTGGCATCGCATCGATGCCGCCGGCCTTGGCCGACGAACCCTCGACTCGAACGGCGTTGTTCGAAGCGATGCCACAGCGCGCGCCGGCTTCAGCGCCCATACCGGGCTTCCACCAGCCCGCACAAGGCCGCCATGTCCGGCTGAATTCAGCCATCGCCGCCGCGCACCAAGCGCAGTGGAAGCGAGGTCAGCAGATCCGTCTGGACCTCCTCTCCGAACAGGACGTGACGATGGAGATCGTCGATGTCCGCACCACAGCAGATGGCACGACGGAACTGGGCGGAACCTGTGTTGGCATCGAGGGTGGACGCGTGCACCTGGTCCTCGCACAGGACGGTGCCGGCGGCATCGCCCGTATCCCAGGGCTGGGAACCTATGAGTGGGTCCCGGCTGGAAACGGAATCTCGCGCGTGCACCGAGTGCCCGCCACCGGCGGTCGGCCGTGCGCCGCCGTATCCTCAGACGGCATCTCCCTCGCCGAATCGTCCCTGGGCACCTTCCGGAACGCTTCGCTTCAAGGCGCCGAAGACGGTCTCTGGGATCCCGCCTCCGAACCTGTCGGCATCGATGTCCTCATCCTGTACACGTCCCGCGCGGTCGAGGCCCACGGGAGCGAAGCCGCGCTCCAGGATGCCCTCCGGGCAATGCTCGGCCGCGCCAACCGCGCCTACACCAACAGCCTGATCGGCGTCCAACTCCGCCCCATCCACGTCGGCCTGCATCCCACCTGGACCGAGTCCGGAAGGATGGATGCCGACTTCGGGACCTTGTTCTCGGATTCACGCGTTTCCCAATTGCGCAACGATTACAAGGCTGACCTCGTCTGCCTCGTCATCGAGTCCGACTCGGGCGGTGCCAGTGGCTCCGCCACGGTGCTCGGCAATCCACAGGGCGACGCCGCCCAGTCTCTCTGCATCATCCGACGAAGCATCCTCAAGGGAAGTCCCCTCTGGGCCGAATTCGAGAACATCACCTTCACGCATGAGTTCGGCCACATGCTGGGCGCGGGTCACGACCGGGAACACGGCTTCCCGAGTCCGTTTCAAGGCACTCCCTCTTCATTCGCCTACAGCAACGGCCACCGTTTCGAGGCCGGCGGCATCACCTACCGAACCGCCATGGCCTACGACCCGGGCATCCAGCTCTCTCTGTTCTCCAACCCGAATCTCTCCTTCGAAGGACAACCACTCGGCATCGCCGCCGGGCAACCCGGAGCATCGGACAATGCGCAGACGATGAACCGCATGGCCCCGAAGGTCGCCGCGTACCGAACCGCCCTGAGCCGGATTGGCTTCGCCGATCCGACCATGATCGTCAGCGAGTCTGACAAGTCGGTCACCGTGCGACTGATCCGCACTGGCGACCTCAACACGTCGACGCGGGTGACGCTGGGATTTGACACGTCGAGCCAGGCCAAGCCCGGCCTCGATTATGTCCGACCCGCCAGCGCCCTGGTCTCTTTCGCCACCAACCAGGCAGTGGCGGAGGTCATCGTTCCCCTCCTCCAGGACGAACTCCTCGAAGGTGACGAATCGCTTCGTCTGAGCCTTTCGTCCGTCACGGGCAACCACGGCCTCGATACGCGATCGACGTCCGTGATCACCCTCCGCGACGACGAGTCACCGTTCGTCCTCGATGCATCCGCCCTCACGCTCGTCGAGGGCCGTGCCGCCGAGGTCTGGGTCGAGTTCACGGGACCGCTGGCCGATGGCACCTCCCATGCGGTCGCGATCGCGCCGGCTTCAACAGGCGACTCCGCCAGCCCCGGCATGGACTTCACCGTGACGCCCACCGACCTCGTCTTCACCCCAACCACCCGACGTCAATCGATCCGGATCGGAACTCTCGCGGACGAACTCGCTGAACCCGACGAAACCGCCCGACTCACGGTGGGCACCGCCCGACTGGATCTCCGCATCCTCGATACCCGGCGTCCGGGCAGCCTGCTCCCCACCGCAGCGCCCGACGGCCCGGTCGTCACGGCCACAGCCCTTGGAAACGGCGGCGTCCTGATCGCCGGCGAGTTCACCCGCGTCGGCGATCTTGCCCGCACCGGTATCGCGCGCCTCCGACCCGACGGCTCACCCGACCTGGACTTCCAGCCGCCCGCCCTGCTCGCCTCGCCCGCCCAACAGCCCGGGGTCCCGCCCGCCAAGATCGTCGCTGCCACCCAACTCCGGGACGGTAGATGGCTCGTCGGTGGCACCATCGGGCTGGCCGATGGAAGGCCAGCGCGGAATCTCGTCCGACTCGCCCCGGACGGCCATCTGGATCCCACCTTCCAGCACCCGGGCTTCGACGGCACCGTGACCCGGATCGTGGAACTCCCGAACCGCAGCATCCTGATCGCCGGAACCTTCGATCACGTCGGCGCCCAACCCATCCGGGGTCTCGCCCGACTCAATCCGGATGGCTCCCTCGACGCGACCTTCCGGCTCGAACCCGGCTTCGAAGGCGTGCTGGTCGCCGCCTTCGCCGTGGCCGCCCAGCCCAACGGCCGAATCCTCGTCGGTGGCTTCCTGCAGCAATACAACGGGCAAGCCGTCCAGAACCTTGTCCGTCTCAACGCGGACGGTTCCCTCGACACAACCTTCCCCTTGCTCAAGACCGGACTGTCAGGCTACCCGACCTGCGCTGCGGCGTTGCCCGATGGACGCGCCTGGGTGGGCGGCTACTTCGAGGCCGCCGGAGGCCGAGCCTACAAGGGATTGGTAAGATTGAAAGCCGACGGAGGCGTTGACACCACCTTCCGTGCGGTCCAGCCCAATGGCGAAGTCCTCGGCCTCCAACCCCTGCCCAACGGCCGCCTGTTGGTGAATGGTGCCTTCACCGTCATCGGTGGACTCAGCCGTCGCTTCGTCGCCCTCCTCAACGAGGACGGCACCGTCAACGCGGACTTCGACCTCGGCCGGGCCGGCGGCGACCACGTCTGGACTCTCGCCGCTTCCGGCGATGGATCGCTCTGGAGCGGCGGTGTGTTCTCCACGTTCAACGACCAGCCAGCCCCGTACCTGGCCCGGGTCCGGCTCCCCTCGATTCCCGGGGTGTTCCTCGGCTCGGCAACGACCACCGGAACCGAACTCAGCACCCGCGTCCTCGGCCTCCCCGGCGCTCGATACGGGATCGACGCCAGCCCCGACCTCAAGACCTGGATGCTCGGGGGCGAAGTCCAGATCTCGGATCCCGACGCCACCGGCGTGTTCACCACCCCGATCACCAACGGCGCGCGCTTCTTCCGCCTGCGCGCACCCTGAGCCGCTCACGACAGGGGTGGGGCGAGACTCCGTCGAGCCGTCCCTCGAGGCGGGAATTGGGGTCGGGATCGGGATCGAGGAAGGCCTGAGCTCTAGTCCTCCAGCCACGTGGCGAGGAAGGCGAGTGTCTCCTCCTGTGCGGATTGGCGGGCTACCCAGTCGGCGCCGTCGCCTTCCAGGGCTTCATCAAACGAGTGCCCGGCGTCCTCGTAGACGAGATGGACCAGCGGATTCGAGGGCAGTTGCAGCAGCTGGCTGTGCAGCAGGGAACGGCTCACCAGCTTGGGAGCGCTGCTGTTCAGGGCATCCGCGTCGCCATGGAACATCAGCGTCGGCGCATAAGGCATGTACTGGTTCGCGGCGGCCTGCCCCGTGATGGATCCGAAGTAGCCGTAGAACCCGCAGCCCGGGTAGTACGCCACCACGCACCTGAAACCCCACGCGTTCGGGATCGGGTAGGACGGTGCGGGCGTGGAATAGTTGTGGTTGGTGGCGACGACGGTGTTCGTCGCCAGCTGGTTGTTCACGAGGCTCACGACGTTGGTGTGATAGGTGAACGAGGTCTTCCACGTGTTCCCCTTCGCCTGCACCACCGTCTTGTCGACCACCGATGCCAGCGCGGATTCGGCCCCGTGCGAGAATCCCATCAAGCCGACCCGTCCCCATTCCACCGCGACCGGAGCGTCGCTGCGGAGGTAGTCCAGCGCCGCGTACGCATCGGCGGGCCGGACGTGACGCGGTGAGCAGAGCGCGTCCGATTCCGATGGAATCGAGGACGGGCGCCGGTTGGGGAACTCCACGATTCCTCGGGCGGAGTAGCTGTCGAGGAACAGCGCGACGTAGCCGAGTTGCTGGAAGCGGGTGCCCCATTCCTCGAAGTGCGGGTTCATCACCCCGTTCTCAGGATCATCATTGGCCCAGAGCCCACCCACGCCGTGCATCACGACCACCGCCGGGTAAGGGCCTGTGCCCGCCGGAATGAACAGCTTCGCCGGCAGATCCACATTCCCGGAGGTGACCGTGACGAGCGACACCGACGCCTCGTTGGGTTCGATGGGTACCGGAGCATGGACGGAATCGACCGGGCTCGAGAGGGCCACCGTACCATTCAGGGTCAAGGAGAGGGGCTCTTGCCGGACGGGCGCGGACGTGGAGGTCCGGGCTCGGGTGGGGGCGGCCGCCCACGAGGGCACGGCGAGGTTGCCGACACAGACCGCGATCAAGGCGAGGGTAAGGTTTCGCAAACTCCCGCCGTTCCAGTTCATCTTCATCTTTCGGATTCTCATTTCGCGGCTCCCGTCATGAGAGCCGTTCATCTGGAACTGAGGATTCGATGGACACGGGTTACGCAGTACCACGGGCTGGGTTCCGTCAGGCACAGCGCCATCCCATACCGCTTCGCCAAACGGAGTAGGGTCCGAGAGCACAGCTAAAGACGCCGTCGGGCCGCCCGCGGAATCCGTTCCATTCCAGCCCCTCGTCACCGGGTGCAAGCGCCTCCTTCACAGTGTCCTTCACCGGGCCAGATCTCGGCCGTTCCCGGGCATGACGGTCGTCGTTCTTTCGTCCGCCACATCCTCAATGCCGCCGCCGGGCAGCCCATGATCGAGGTTCGCCGCGAGCAGGAAAACGCCGCTGTACTCCTTTGGGAGAAGCTGGTCGCTCACACTCTTCCGGGCGGGGCGAGACTCTCCATCGAACCGCAATTCGAGGACAGCATCGGGGAGAAGACGTCCTCATCGCTTGAGGGAAGGGCCAGGGAGGGCAACGAGGACGTGGCCGCCCCAGTTGGGTCGGGGGCATTGCCACGATGCGCCCCTTAGCCGTAACAATGCGATTGGAGGCGGGGACAGGTTCACGCGGAGACGCGGAGACGCGGAGAAAGTACACTTGGACGGCAAGCCGCTCAGTCACCGTTAGGTGACTGGTTGCCGACGTTGGATAATAGTCGTGACCGGCCTCGCTCTCCGCGCTCTCCGCGGCTCCGCGTGAGATTACTACTGCATGGACACGGCTGAGTCCCCCATTCTCCATTTTCCCCTACCCGCGCAGTCACCTCTCGGTTCTCCTTCCCGGACTTGAGTTCCCCGGATCCAGCACCAGCCCAGCCCCACTCACCCCCCGGCCGCATCTTTGCCACGACCCGGTGGAGCGTGGTGCTGCGAAGCCGCGGCAGCGATCCGGAGCAGGCTCGCGAAGCGCTGGAGCTGCTCTGCCGCGACTACTGGTTTCCGCTGTACGCGTACGTGCGCCGCAAGGGCCATGGTCCAGAGGATGCCTCCGACCTGACCCAGGAATTCTTCGCCAAGTTGCTGGCGAGCGACTTCTCCCGTGAACTGGCCCCGGAGGGAGGTCGGTTCCGCTCCTTCCTGCTCACCGCCCTCAACCGATTCCTCGTGGACGAGTGGCGTCGGAGCCACCGGCACAAGCGCGGCGGAAGCACGGTCACCGGTTCGCTGGACGCCCTCATCGCCGAGCGCGGGGAGGCCAGCTATGTCGGTGAGGCGGCCAACCACGTGACGCCCGAGCACCTCTATCAAAGAGCCTGGGCCGAGACCCTGCTCTCCCGGGTGCTGGCCCGTCTTGCCGCGGAATGCGCCGGGCGGAGTGAGGTCCGCTTCGAAGTCCTGGAGCCCTTCCTCGCCCTGAGTCGCCAACCCCCAGCCCTCGCGGATGCTGCCAGCCAGTTGGGCCTGACACTCCCGGCTTTCAAATCGCAGTTGCACCGGTTGCGGCAGCGCTATCGCGAACTGCTCTACGAGGAGATCGGCCAGACCGTGGACGGACGCGCCGAGGTAGAGGACGAACTGCGCGGCCTGCTCCAGGCCATGCAAACATGAGTTCACCGGCGTTGCAGGATTCTGCACCGAAATCCTGATCCACACCGATTTCCAGAATCCTGATCGATCGAACGACGTGTAGAGGGGACATGAATGAGGAGTTCCAGGCCTGTGCCGGTTGCGGCGGACCGCTGAGCAAGGCCCTGCCCGGCGATGTCTGCGCCGCCTGCCGAATCAAGGAACTGCTGGACGACGTCCCTGGTGACGCCACCGAGCCCTCCTCGGACCAAGCCCTGGCTGAGGATCCGACGCTGATCCAACGGTTCGGTCCCTACGAATTGATGGAGGAAGTCGGTCGGGGTGGCATGGGTGTCATCTACAAGGCCCGTCAGCCCGGCCTCGATCGCATCGTCGCCCTGAAGATGCTCCTGGCGGGCGAATTCGCCGATGAGCGGGCGCGCGAACGGCTCCTGCGCGAGGCACGGATCGCTGCCCGCCTCAGCCATCCCGGCATCGTGACCATTCACGAGGTCGGCGAACACGAGGGTCGCCCGTACTTCGCGATGGAGTTCGTTCCGGGTTGCAACTTGTCCCAACGCTGTCGCGACGGACTCCTGCCGGTGGCCGTCGCCGTGCGCTACGTCGAACAACTCGCCCGGGCGGTCCACTATGCCCACCAGCACGGCGTCATCCACCGCGACCTCAAGCCGGCGAACGTCCTCATCGGCCTCGACGACGAACCGAAGCTGACGGACTTCGGCCTGACGAAATCCCTGGTCGACCCAACGCAGACCATCGAAAGCGCTGGCTCACCCAACTTCATGGCGCCCGAGCAGGCGGATGCAGGGCTTGGGACCACCGGGACGTCGACCGACATCTTTGGCCTGGGAGCAATCCTCTACTACCTGCTGACCGGCCGGCCTCCGGCGGTAGGCGCGACGTTGGCAGAAACCCTGCGCAACGTCGTCTCGGGCGAACCACTTCCGCCGCGGCAATTGCGCCCTGCACTCCCTCGCGACCTCGAAACCATCGCGCTCAAGTGCCTCACCAAGGAACCCGACCGCCGCTACGCGAGCGCCCTGGAGGTCGCCGAAGAGCTCGGGCGGTGGCAACGCCACGAACCGATCCATGCCCGCCCAGCCTCGCCCGGGGAACGTCTTGCCAAGTGGGTCCGACGCAGGCCCGTCATCGCTGCCCTCGCCGCGGCCATCGCGTTTTCCCTCCTCGCCGGACTGGGCACGACGACGTGGCAAGCCCAACGCGCCACCCGCGCGGCGGATGTGGCCATGGCCAATGCCCTCAATGCCCGACGTCAGGCCTATCGGGCTGAGTTCCTGTACATGAACCAGGCCCTCGAGCACGAACAGTGGCCGGACATCCGGGCCGCCCTCGAGCGCACCCGGCCCGCCCCCGGAGAGCGCGATCTCCGCGGGTGGGAGTGGCGCTACCTCTGGGGCGTGAGCCGATCCGAGGCCAAGCCATTCGCGGAGGAGGCCCCGGGATTCATCGCGTCGATGGCCGTCCTTCCGGACGGCCGGACACTCGCCGTTGGACGGGACGAGTCCGGCTTCGAGCTTTGGGACATTGCCACGGGCCGGCGCACCTATGCGCTCCCCGAACCCATCAACCGCGTCAAGGACCAGCGCCACGCGGCGGGCAACGTCGTCGCCTGCCGGGTGGTCACGATCCCCGGCCACAACTGGCTCGCCTACACCGACTGCCAGACGCCCACCAATGGCTGGGTACGGATCTGGGATGTCGACCAACGCGTGGTCATCCGCTCCTTTCCCATCCCCCACATGCCGCGCCATCTGGCCGTGAGTCCGGACGGCAGCCGGATCGCCTGCAGCACGATGTCGGCCGATGGACGGGTCTTCGTGTTCGACTCCGCCAGCGGTGGAGTGCTCCGCATCATCCAGGGTGCCCCTGCCAACTTCTCCCCGGGAAACAACCTGCAATTCACGGCCGATGGAGGCGCCGTGACCGTCGAAGACTGGGAGGGACCCCAGCGGAACATGGGCCCCGGACCACGCTACCTGCGCGTGGTGGATCTGCAGACCGGCACCGACCGACACCGGTTCGTCACGGGACAGATCTACGCACTCGACGCTGCCATGTCGCCGGATGGTCGCTGGATGGCGGTGGCGGGTGGGTTCAATCGGGGCGAAACCGAGATTTGGAACCTGGCTACCGGCCAGGTGGAACATACCCTGAAAGTCGGGGGACGGGCTGTGCGCTGGAGCGCGGACAGCCAGCGACTCTGGGTGGACGCCCAATGCTGGCGGGTGCCGGAGTTCACCTTCGAGCGGGCTTTTGGAGGCGAGCTGCAATGGGCCGCCGCCTCCGCTGTCCTGCCCGATGGATCCGGCCTGATCTCGTCCTTCGGCAGTCGACTCTTCCGATGGAACCTTCTGGAGCCACCGCTGCCCCGCCGTGGAAAGGTCCTCGACCTCGACAGCTGGTGGGCCGCGGCCCTCGCCGACGACAAGGGAGTGATCTTCACGCGAACCAACGGCCTCGTCTACGAAGCCCTGATTCCGGCTCTGGAGTGCCGACCACTCCCCAGCCTTGGGACCAACGCCCATTCCGTCGCCGTGCTGACCGATCCGGGCAGGATAGCGATCGGTCGCGAGGATGGACGAATCACGCTTCACGAACCCACCCGGTACACCCAGGTCGCCGAGCTGGATACCGGTCGGGGACTCGTCCACCGGCTCCAGTGGTGGCCCCGACACCGCATCCTGGCTGCCTTCTGCGGAACGAACACTTCACGGCCCTGGTTGCAATTCTGGGACGCCCAGACGGGCGTACGGCTGTGGGAGGTCCAACCTGAGTCGGCTGGACGCAGCTTCTCGTCCGCGGACCACGAAGGCGTGATCTACCAGGTGTTCGACGACCATCTCATCGGCTTCGACCCCGCAAGCCGCCGCCAGATCCGGCGGGATCTGGATCATTCCAACGCCGGCTGGATCCAGTTCTCCCCGGATGGCCGTTGGATGTTCTCATCCCTGCGTGGCGAGAAGCGGGTGGTCGACACCCGGACCTGGAAAAGCACTGATCTCATCCCGCGGGAAGGTTCCGTTCATGGTGGCAGCTTCTGGCCCGATGAACCGCGTCTGCTGCTCGCACCCATCCGGGTGGTCGACCTCGAGACGGGAGCAGATCTCCTCAAGCTGGAGGCCGATTTCGGATTCGGGGCCAACCCGTACGTCTCCCCCGGCGGCAACCTGATCGGGCTGATCGCCGACACCCATAACAGGCTCTCGATCTGGCGGGCCCCGACGTGGGAGGAGATTCGCCGGGCGGAGGGACCCAGCAAGGCCAACGCCCGGTGAGTCCGGCGAAGCCCAGGAACCGGTCCGCAATCGCGATGGCGGCAGGCTGGTGGCATACTGACACCGCCCCGTTTGAGAGTGGGAACGGAGCGGCGACGTCCTCGTCGCATTGGGAAAGGGCCTGGGAAGGCAACGAGGACGTTGCCGCTCCGGTGGAGAATGGGAACGGGGTGGCGACGTCCTCGTCGCCTTGGGAAAGGGCCTGGGAGGGCAACGAGGACGTTGCCGCCCCAGTTGAGGCGGGGGCATTGTCGTGATGCGCCCTCCCACCAACGCCCGCCTTGCGCGGCTCACGAAAGTTCAGCCTGGAAAAGGCAGTTGGAACCACGGATGGCACGGATGGCACGGATAAGCAGGAACTTGGCCTGGGATCGCCGCGCACCTGCGAGGTGAGCGCTCGACCGGGATGGAAACCTTCATTCCAGCCCCGTCCATCCGTGGAATCTGTGAAATCCGTGGTCAAAAACCGCCGCTCTTAGGTTCAGCGTTCCTCATCCCCCGTGACCTTCACAACCTCCCTCTCGCCCGAGGGGCCTACCCGCCCCCGACGACCCGGACAGAGATAAACCACAAAGGATCCAGCGAGCATCACGAAGGCCGGCAGCAAAATGTCCCGGTGCCGCTCGTTCAAACGCGAACAGGACATGCGCCACCACCATCCGGGTAACGTCGGCGAGGGCATCGTAATCCAGCGTGTCCGGCGTGTCGGTTGAAAGGTGGTAGTTGGGGTTTCGGAAGTTCGACGTATCGGTCCACATGATCGCGGGTATCCCCGCCTCCCAGAACGGGGCATGGTCGCTGCGAAGCAGATCTCCCACGTAGCGTTCGATCCCCAGAAAAGCCTTCAGCGAGACGAGAGGAGTGGCAGTCCCGACACGCTCCACAGCCCGCTTGATCTCATCAGCGATGGCATTGGAGCCTTGGTTGCTCACGATGCCGATGAAATCCCCGGTCGAAGGCAGTGGATCGGGCCTCCCGATTGGCCCTTCGATTCGCGATGAAGTGCCGCGGATATGCGAGAGACTCCACCGTACGGCGCAACCGCTCCCCGGAAATCTCCCGAAGCGCGGGATGCTGGAAGCCTCCGACTGTTCCCATTCCTTCGACCCGTGAGAGCTTCATTGGTTGACCCGGGGATACAGACCGAAAACCCCCGCTCACGAAAGCCATGACTGCCACCGCGTGGCTCCTCGCCGCCATTGAACCGGGACGCAGGCGGCGGCCTTCCATCTTTCGAGCAGAGGGGAACTCAGGGATTGCGGGCGGAAGCGTTGGGCGGTTGGATGGAAGGACCTTCATGTCAAAGATTCGTATCCTCCGCTTTGTGGCGGCCTTGGCGATCGGGGTTGCCCGACTGGCCGCCGAATTCCAGATCCACGACGGCGACCGCGTGGTGTTCCTCGGCGACAGCATCACCGAGCAACGCCTGTACTCGACCTACATCGAGGCCTACGCGCTGACCCGCTTCCCCGATTGGAACCTGTCATTCCGCAACGTGGGCTGGGGCGGCGACACGGCGTGGCTCCGTCAGCGCGCGCATCCGGACGAAGGGCAGCTTTTCAAGGCCGAGGGCGAGGAGCTCGATCGCAAGGTCACCGATGCCGTGGCCAAGGGACTCGGCCGCGACGTCCTGCCGCTCAAGCCAACGTTCGTCACGATCAAGTTCGGGATGAACGACCACTCGTACCAGAAGTTCCGCCCGGACATCTTCCGCGCCTATGCACGCAGCCAGGCTGAGCTGGCGACCGTGTTGGGCAAGAACGGCGCCCGCGTCGCGTTCCTCACCCCGCAACCCATCGAGGAGCGTCGGCCCAACCCCGACCAGGACGAGCGGAACCAATCGCTCCGCCAGTTCTCGGATGGCCTCCGCGAAGTGGCCCAGAAGGCGGGCGCGACGTTCGTCGACCAGTTCGATCCCTACCTCAAGATCATGATGGCTGCCCGGGCGAACGACCCCAAGGCCTTCATCGGTGGCGGCGACGCCGTGCATCCCGGCCCATCCGGCCAGACGTTGATGGCGTGGGCGGTCCTGAAGGGACTCGGCGCCGAACCCTTGGTGGCCAAGGCGGAGATCGACGTCTCAGCGAAGTCCGCCAAGACCGAGCATTGCT
This sequence comes from Limisphaerales bacterium, assembly GCA_965284395.1. Lineage (GTDB taxonomy): Bacteria > Verrucomicrobiota > Verrucomicrobiia > Limisphaerales > UBA9464 > UBA6176. Next base: position 6,001,114 of record OZ260084.1, read on the forward strand.
CCGTCAGCCAGATCCAGGTGGCGGATGGGAAGATCACCTTTGAGAGGAAGGATGCTTCCCTGCCAATGCCCATCGACGCACGCGGCGAGGCTGCGCTCAAGTTGGCCCCGGTTCTGGAGCAATTGAGCCAACTGGAACTCAAGGTCACCGGGCTCACGGCCGCCGCCTACGACGTCAGCATTGATGGCGAGCTCGTGGGGCGCATCGAGGCCTCTGCCCTCGCCAAGGGATGGAACTATTCCAACACAGGCGGTCCGATCACGCGTCAGGCGCGTCAGGTCCTGAGCGGCGTTTTCGAGAAGAACGACATCTACTTCAATCGCTGGCGAAACGTGCAACTCCACCAGTTCCCGAGTTGGGCCAAGGGGCCTGAGATCGAGGCCCGCCGCAACGAGGAGCTGAGCCGCCTCGACGGCTCCATCGCCGAAGCCGAAACCCGACTCAACGCTTCGCGGAAGCCCAAGACGCACAAGTTCGAACTCAAGCCGGCGACTCCCTGAACGACGGTCCTGCGCAGTGGGCGGGTCGACGGTTCAACGTCGGCCCGCCGCCGCGCTCCGGATCCGATCGTGGGTTTGCGGGGTGATGAGCCCGGCCCCCCGGAAGGCGTCAGCATACGCCAACTGCCGTTGGCCGACCCGATCGGATTTCCGGCGGTTCAACGAAGCCGGCATCAACTCGAGGTTTGCAAGATCGTTGCCCACCTCGGGGGCGAGGCTGTATGGCAGGATGTGATCTACCTCGGCCAACTCCCCTCGATACGGCCCGAGTGTGATCACGGCAGAGCGGCCGCGGCGGAGACGACCGAGGTTGTCGGCGGTCAGGAGGCCAAGTCGGGTGGCGATGTCGTAGTTCCGTTGAAGGGACGCTTCCACCAGCGCGCGATGCCGCCCCTCGACCCCACTCCACCCGATACCCAGGTGGATCACGTTGGTGACGTCGTGGCCCTGCTCGTGAGCCCGGTACATCCAATAGACCAGTTCATTGAGGGTCGGGTTGGCGCCGCGGGCTGGGAGCGCTCGCAAGACCTCGGGGCGACTACGGCGAGACAACTCCCAGGCCCCCGGCCATGGCGTCCAGCGCCAGAGCACGAGGCCGACCAGCGTGAGCAGGAGCAGGAAGACGAACCTTCGTTTCCCACGCCACCCGCCGTTGGTCCGCCGTGCCGCCATCCCGGATCATCCTCAAGACCGTCAACCCAGCCGCAAGACCCGGATAGGCTATTCGTCCCGCCCGGGCAGGGCCTCGTGACAGAAAATCGAGGTCCACTCCTTTGCGGCAGCGCGGTCACCGCTATTGCCGCCTCGAATCTCGAGGCGGCCGCTCCGCAACCGCACCACGCGACTGGTACCGAACGTCGCCAAGGTCTCCAGTTCCGCATCCGTCGCCATCCATCGAATCAGGTTCAAGTTCATGCCCGAACCTTATCCGGTAGGGACGGACATCCGCTGGGAGTCCCCCTGGAAAAGTTCAGGCGACCTTGACCTTGAGGCGCTGATCGCCGAACGGCGCGCGCTTCAGCTGACCGAGCACGGCGGACGCGCGAAGGGTCGGCACCTCAGCGAAACTGTGGCGCGGACGGACGTCGACGTGGCGGATGCTTTCGGCGGGTTCACCGGTGGTGCCGAGGATGAACTCGCGCAGCGTCTTCTGGTCCGCGCCGTGTTCCTCTCCCACGCTCAGCCAGAGCCGGGTGTACTCGCTCACGACCTCAGACCGGCCGCCAGCCAGTTCCTCGGGACTCAACACGGGCTTCGTCGCTCCGGCAGGCGCAGCAGGAGGCCGCGGGACCTGTGGAAGGCGGGGTGCCGGCCGGTCGGGCCGCGGTGCCATCGGAGCACCCATGGGACGGTCTGGCCGCTGGGGACGCGCCCCTCGGTCAGGGCGATCCGGACGCAGCGGCCGGTCGGGTCGGCCCATGCGGTCCTGCTGGGCACCGAAGCGGTTGCCAGGACGGGCAGGCATCGGGCGCGCCGGCCGCGAAGTGGGTGCCGGCCGGGGCGGCTGGCTTGCCTGAGGACGCGGGCGTGAGGTGGCCGCGGGGACGCTGGCAACCGGGGTGGGATCAACCGCGGAGCTGGTCACCGGACCGGATTCAGCAACTGGCGACGGCGCGGCTTCCACAACGGCGGCAGGCGCCTCCTTCGCCACGATCGGCTCGGCCGAAACCGCGGAAGCCGACGCGTCGCTGGCGACCGGCGCGGCTGGCGCATTCGCAGGAACCTCAGGGCTGTTGGCTGCGACGGGCGGCGCGGTCCGCGGTGCCGCCGGGACCCGCGGTGCGGGCGGGGCGGGCTTACGGACCGGGCGGGCCGGGCGTGCGTCAGCCGGGCGCTGCGGGCGCTCGTGGTCTGGAGCTGGCCCGGCCTTCTCGGCCTTGTTCGCGGCTTGGGCGGCCCTCGCCCGGGCGAACATGTGGTGGATCAGAGCGCTGGCGACATCGAGGGAATCAAAGCCTTCCTCCAGCAGGACCTCCAACAGGTGATCATAGTGGCGGAAGTCGCCCGCCTTCAGGGTCTCACGGACATCGCGGAGACACTGGTTCTGCTTGGCGTCCTCGATCTCGCCGATCGTCGGGATCTGCCCGCGGCGCAAACGCTGGCGGGTCAGGCGCTCGATGTCGCGCACGAGGAAGACCTCCCGACCGCTCATGAGCGAGAGGGCGAGTCCGTGCCGCCCGGCCCGGCCGGTGCGGCCGATCCGATGAACGTAGTCCTCGGGATCGTAGGGCAGGTCAAAATTGATGACGGCCTGGATGTCGTCGACGTCGATGCCGCGGGCGGCGACATCCGTTGCCACGAGCAGCTCCGTCTGCCGCCGGCGGAACTTCTGCATGACGCGTTCGCGCGCGTTCTGGGGCATGCCGCCGTGGATCGATTCGGCACCGTAGCCGGCGGCGACGAGATGGTCTGCCAGGTCGACCACATCCCGCTGGGTGTTGGCAAAGATGATCCCGAGCGTGATGTCGTGGAGATCAATCAGCCGCGTCAAGGCCTCGAACTTCCAACGTCGATCCACCTCGAAGCAGACCTGCTCGATGGTCGGAACCGTCAGGGTCGGCGACTCCATCCGGATCCGGGCCGGATCCTTGGTATAACGGGCAATCAGCTCCTCGATGGCCCGGGGAACGGTGGCCGAGAACAGGACGGTCTGGCGGGTCGAAGGACTGTCCTTGAGAAGGGTCTCGATATCGTCCCGGAAACCCATGTTCAGCATCTCGTCGGCCTCATCGAGGATGACGGTGCGGATGTTCTTCAGGTTGAGCGTTCCCCGGCGCATGTGGTCGAGGAGTCGTCCCGGGGTGCCGACGACGACCTGCGCACCGCCGCGCAACTCGGCAAACTGCCGGGTGTAGCTCGCGCCGCCGTAGATGGGAACCGCGCGCACGCCGCGCTTGAAGCAGGCGAGCTTGTGGACCTCCTCGGTCACCTGCATCGCGAGCTCGCGGGTGGGACACAGGATCAGGGCCTGAGGTCCGGGTGCGTTCAGGTCGAGCCGCTCGATCGCCGGGATGGCGAATGCGGCGGTCTTGCCGGAGCCGGTATGGGACTGTCCAACGACATCCCGCCCACCGAGGAGTACTGGAATGGCGGCGGCCTGGATTGGTGAGGCCTGCTCGAATCCGAGCTTCTGAACCGCCCGCTGGACCTCGGCAGACAGGCCGAGTTCCGAAAACAACGTTGCTTGCATCTCTGGCTGCGAAACATACGGCAGCCGCAGGCCATCTGCGAAGTATTTCGCAGCCCCCCGTCTACTTCACGCCCTTGTTGCCATCCGCGACCCAGCCCTTGTAGCCGCCACGGAGGTTGTAGAGGTTGGTGAATTCAAGGCCGCGCATGGTATTGCAGGCCTTGAGGCTCCGGACGCCCGCCGCGCAGTGGACGAGATAGATCTTGGAACGGTCGAGCTTGCCGGCCTCCTTCTCAAAGCCCGGCGCGTTGACATCAATGAGAACGGCCCCCGGGATGTGGCCTTCCTTGAACTCCTTCTCCGTGCGGACGTCGAGGATCACGACGTTGGTCCCGGCACGCATCTTCTCGAAGTCCTTCACCGTGATGCTCTGGAACGCCGGCTTGTTGTCCGCGCGCACGCCACTGTCGTCCGCTCGGACCGACACAAAGCCCAAGAGGAGGACACCCATCAGAAAGCCCAGACGCAGGAATCGCATGCGGAGAGCATGCCGCATCCGATGGGCATGAAAAGAGGCAAGATGAATGCCGCCACTGCCCGGGCGCATCTTGACACTGCCCCCGCGTCAACCTGAGCGGCAACGTCCTCGTTGCCCTCCCATGCCCTTTTACAAGGCGACGAGGACGTCGCCACCCCGTTCCTGTTATCAAACGGGGGCAGTGTCGAGATGCGCCCCCACCGCCCGCAGCCCACCCCCCAAAATGCCGAGGCCGGGATCGGGCGCATCGCCCCATCCCGGCCTGGATTGAATCACCTCCTGCCCCGATCAGCGTCGCAGGTCGAGGGTGAGCGGGAACTCGGCATTCGGCTCGAGTGGCGGCGGAGCAAGGCGGCCTGGCGTGTGGCCATGCGCGAAGAACCGCGACAGGCGCCGGCTTTCCGCTTCGTAGGAATTCACCGGGAACGTCGAGTAGCTCAGTCCGCCCGGGTGCGCCACGTGATAGGTACAGCCCCCGAGGCTGCGCGAGTTCCAGGTGTCCACCAGATCGAATGTCAGAGGGGAGTGGACGCCGATCGTAGGATGCAGGCAGGAAGCCGGCTGCCACGCCCGGAAACGCACGCCTGCGACATACTCGCCCTTGACCCCGGTCGGATGGAGCGGAACGCGCCGCCCAGCGCAGGCCAGCACGTGCCGTCCGTCGACCAACCCCGAGACCTTCGCCTGGACGCGTTCGAGCGAGCTGTCGACGTAACGGACGGCGCCGCCGGAAGCCCCTTCCTCGCCCATGACGTGCCACGGTTCGAGCGCCGTCCGCAGTTCGACCTTCACGCCCCGCTGGACGAATTCCCCGATATACGGGAAGCGGAACTCGAAGTGCGGCGTGAACCATCCGGACTCGAGCGGATAGCCATGTTCCTGCATGTCCTCGACGACATCTGCCATGTCGTCCCAGACGAAGTGGGGAAGCAGGAAACGATCGTGGAGGGAAGTATCCCACCGCACCAGATGGTGCGTATAGGGCTGCTTCCAGAACCGGGCGATCAGCGAGCGCAGCAACAGGTGCTGTGCAAGGCTCATGCGCGCGTGGGGCGGCATCTCGAAGCCCCGCATCTCCACCAGTCCCAGTCGCCCGCTGGAGCTGTCCGGCGAATAAAGCTTGTCGATGCTGAACTCCGCGCGGTGCGTGTTGCCGGTGACATCGACCAGCAGGTTGCGGAACAGGCGGTCCACCAGCCAGGGCGGAATCCACCCCTGTTCGGGCACCTGCTTGAACGCCAGTTCCAGTTCGTAGAGCGCATCATTGCGGGCCTCATCCACGCGCGGATGCTGGCTCGTCGGCCCGATGAACAGACCACTGAACAGGTAACTGAGCGACGGGTGATTGTGCCAGTAGGCCAGCAGGCTCCGCAGCAAGTCGGGCCGCCTGAGGACGGGCGAGTCTGACGGAGTCGCACCGCCGATGATGATGTGGTTGCCACCTCCCGTTCCCGTGTGGCGCCCATCGACCATGAACTTTTCGGTACCCAGGCGGCACAGGTGCGCCTCGTCGTAGACGGTCTGTGTGTTGTGAACGAGTTCCTTCCAGGAATGCGCCGGCTGGAGGTTCACCTCGATCACGCCGGGATCGGGCGTGACCTTGAGAACGTTCAGCCGGGGATCAAACGGCGGCGGCGAGCCCTCCAGGATCACCGGGATGCCCAGGTCCGTGGCCGTCTGTTCCACCAAGGCGGTGAGCTCCAGGTAGTGCTCCAGTTCCTCGACCGGCGGGAAGAATACGTGGATGCGACCATTCCGGGGCTCGAAGCACATGGCCGTCCGGACGATCCAGGACGCGGACTCCTGGCGGGCGGGCAACCGATCCGCGGAATCCGCGGTCCCGGGTCCAGTTCCGGCAACGCCCGGGCCAACCTTCGACTGGGCGGCGGCGGCAGCCTCCCGGTCCGCGAGGCTGGCAAGACTCTCGCCCGGTCGCAGCATCCGGATGGGCGTCCGAGTGGCGGGCAATCCCGCACGAGGTTGCATCGGGTCCATGGCGTGGACGTACGGGTAGTCGCCCTTTGCCACCCAAGGCTGGGAGTCCAGCGGAAGCCGGTAACCCATCGGGGAATCACCTGGAATGAGCCAAAGCGTATCATCCCTGAGGAACCAAGGACCGCTCTCCCAGCCGGAGCTGCCTCGGCGGATCGGCAGCGCAAAACCAATCACCTTCTTGAGCCCCTGCGTGAACACCCGCGTCATCCGCGCGCGCTCCTCGGGTTCATCGAGGTTCGACTTGAGCGGATCGACGTTCACCGGCAGGCGTCGTTCACGCCAGAGGTAGTAATAGATGTCCTCGTATCCGGGCATCAGCCAACGACTGCCGACGGCGGCGTTCTCGGCGAAGCGCTTGGCGAAGCGCTCGGCATCGACCGCCGAATGCCCCAGGTCGCGGCGCTCGTCCGCAATGAGGGAATCATCATGCCACAACGGCTCGCCGTCCTTTCGCCAGTAACAACCGAGCGCCCACCGCGGGAGGGATTCTCCAGGATACCATTTCCCCTGCCCGTAGAACAGCAGCCCGCCCGGAGCGAACTTGGCGCGGAGGCGCTTGATGAGGTCGCCTGACAGTCCGCGCTTGGTGGGGCCGACGGCGGCCGTGTTCCACTCCGCACCTTCCATGTCATCAATCGAGACGAACGTGGGCTCGCCTCCCATGGTCAGCCGGACATCGCCCTTCTCCAGTTCGTCGTCGATCCGGTGGCCCAGTACTTCGATCCTTTCCCATTGTTCGTCGGTGTAAGGCTTCGTGACCCGGGGCGACTCGAAGATGCGGGTCACTGACATCTCATGGATCAGCTTCGATTCGCACTTGTCGACGGCGCCCGAGACCGGAGCCGCACTGGCCGGTTCCGGTGTGCACGACAGCGGGATGTGCCCTTCCCCGGCCAACAGACCGGAAGTGGGATCCAACCCGATCCAGCCTGCGCCGGGCAGGTAGACTTCGCACCAGGCATGCAGGTCGGTGAAATCGACCGAAGTCCCGCTGGGTCCGTCGAGGGACTTCACGTCCGGCTTCAGCTGGATGAGGTACCCAGAAACGAAACGGGCGGCGAATCCCAGCGCGCGCAGCAACTGAACCAGAAGCCAGCCGGAGTCGCGGCAGGAACCGCTCTTGAGCGTGAGGGTCTCCTCGGGGGTCTGGACGCCGGGCTCCAGTCGGATGAGGTACTTGACCTCTTCATTGACGCACCGGTTGACGGCCACGAGGAAGTCCATGGTGCGCATCCGGGTCGACCGCCAACGGTCGATCAGGGCCAGCAGTCGGGGACCGGCGCCAGGCCAGGCCAGGAACGGTGCCAAATCCTTCTTGAGGACCGGGTCGTAGATGAAGGGGACCTCGGACGCACTGTCTTCGAGGAAAAAATCGAAGGGGTTGTACACCGCCATCTCGGCTACGAGATCGACCTCCACCAGCAGTTCCTTCGACTTCCCGGGGAACACGACCCGGGCGAGGTAGTTCGAGAAGGGGTCCTGCTGCCAATTGAGGAAGTGCTCCTCGGGGCGGATCTTGAGCGAATATGCCAGAATCGCGGTACGGCTGTGGGGCGCCGGTCGCAGGCGGATGACGTGCGGCGAGTGACCAACGAGCCGGTCGTAGGTGTAGAGCGTGCGATGGTGGAGAGCGACGTGGATGGACATGTTGTTCGTGTGCGCGGACCCGTTGGCCACGGACTAGACCCTAAAAGCACCGGCAATGCCACATGCGACGCAAGGTCGCATCGCGTTGAAGGGGCGCCGACGACGTTGTCCAAACACCGGGGGAAGGCCCCATTCGAGGGGCTGCTCGGGCATTGATTCACGGAATTGAGCCAGACCGTGAACGGATTCACTGGATCAAAAGCACCAACCTGTCCGAAGTCATCCACGGCTCGGGGTCGCATCAAATGGGGAGTGGCCGCGGAGCCCTCGAACCCGTTCAATGGCTCCATGAACGCCGAAGCCGCCTCTGAGTCCGCCAGCATCCGGGTGGCCATCGTCGAGGATGACGAGTTCATCCGGAACTCGATTGCCGAACTGCTGGCAGTGACGCCCGGCTTCGAATGCGTCGGCCAGTTCTGCGACGCAGAATCGGCCCTTTCCGGTCTGGGACCGTCCAGACCGGACGTGGTTCTGGTCGACATCCAACTCCCCGGGCTGTCGGGGGTGGAGTGCGTGCAGAAGTCGAAGCCGAGATTGCCCGGCGTGCAGTTCGTCATGCATACGGTCTACGAGGACGATCAGGCGGTGTTCGATGCGCTGGCCGCAGGTGCCACGGGATACCTCCTCAAGCGTACGCCGCATGAGAAGCTGCTTGAGGCTATCCGGGAAGTCCGGCTGGGAGGTTCACCCATGTCGGGGCACATCGCGCGGCTCGTCGTCCAGGCCTTCCAGAAGCGACCGCAACCGACGACCGTGACCGAAGCCTCCGGTGCCGATCCCAACTGGAAGCTCAGCCCCCGCGAGCTCGAGATCCTGCAGGCCTTGACCCGGGGCTACCGATACAAGGAGATCGCTGACCAGTGCGGGATCAGCGTCGAGACGGTCCGGACCCACCTGAGGCGGATCTACGAGAAACTGCATGTCACGTCCCGGACGGAGGCCGTGGTCCGCTTCCTTGGCCGGAACTGATCGAACCTCAGCCTCCGGCAAACGCCGGAATGATGCTGACCTCATCTCCTGGTCGCAGTTCGGTCTCCTGATGATGCAGGAATCGGATGTCCTCGTCGTTGACGAACACCAGTACCGATCCCCGGATCCGCCCCTGCTCGTCGCAGAGGCGATCGCGGACTCCGTTGTAGCGCTGTTGGAGTTGGACCATCAGGTCCGACACCGTCCCGGGCCGAACCCGGACATGTTCCTCGCCTCCGCAAAGCTTCCGCAAGGTGGGTGGAATGCTGACTCGGACGCTCATGGGATCAGACAGGATGGGGTTTGGGCGGTCACCGGCATCAACGCCCGGCGGCGGCGGCAACGGCGCCACCCGTGCCTCGTTCCTGGGCCAGGAGCCCCTCGAACTCGCGCAAGCTGGGGCGGATGTCACGGGTTTCGCCCACGTGCCCGACGACGGCGTCCAGCGTCTTGAGGCCGTTACCCGTGATGCAGAGCACGGCGCTGGAATCGGCAGGGATTTTGCCTTGGGCGATCAACTTCTTCGCGACCCCGACGGTGACGCCGCCAGCGGTCTCGGCGAAGACGCCCTCACATTCGGCCAGCAACCGGATGCCCTCGCGGATCTCGTCGTCGGTAACGTCCTCGGACGAACCACCGGTTTCCTTCATGACACGCAGGGCGTAGAAACCGTCGGCGGGGGTGCCGATGGCCAGCGACTTGGCAATGGTGTTCGGCTTCTGGGGCTTGAAGAAGTCGAGACCCGCCTTCTGCGCGGAGGAGATCGGATTGCAACCGGTGGCCTGCGCCCCATGGATCTTCCAGGGGACCTGGGAGACGAGACCGAGCTTGGAGAACTCCTGATAACTCTTGTGGATCTTGGTCAGGAGCGAGCCTGAAGCCATACAGATGACGGTGTGTTCGGGAATGCGCCAGCCGAGCTGTTCCTGGATCTCGAAGCCCATGCTCTTCGAACCTTCGGCGTAGTAGGGGCGCATGTTCACGTTCACAAAGGCCCACGGATACTTGCCCGCGATCTCTGCACAGAGGCGGTTGACCTCGTCGTAGTGACCCTTGATGCCGATGACGCGCGCGCCGTAGACGAGCGAATTGACGACCTTGCCCTGTTCGAGGTCGTGGGGAATGAAGACGTAGGCCTCGAGTCCGGCGGCGGCCGCGTTGGCGGCGACCGAATTGGCGAGGTTGCCCGTGGAGGCGCAGGCGACCGTCTTGAAGCCCAGTTCCACGGAACGGCTCAACGCGACACTGACGACGCGGTCCTTGAACGAGAGGGTCGGATAGTTGACGGCGTCGTTCTTGACCCAGAGCTCGCGGATACCGAGGCGGCGCGCGAGGCGGTCGGCCTTGACGAGTGGAGTGTAGCCGACCTGACGTCCCACCGTCGGTTCGCCGGCGACGGGCAGCAGTTCGCGGTAGCGCCACATCGTCTGCGGACGGGACTGGATCACCTCGCGGGTCAGGACGCCCTTGATGCGCTCGTAGTCGTAGGCAACCTCGAGGGGTCCGAAATCAAACTCACAAACGTGGGTCGCGCCGAGGGCGTATTCCCGGCCGCACTCGCGGCACTTCAGCGCCTTCATGAATCCCTGCTGCGTCTGGCTCATACGTCACTAGTCCTGATGCCGGCCGGAGCACTTCCACCAGTTCCGGGAAGCGGGGGTTCCAGCGCTGGGCCGAAACGAAAAAACCCCGTCCTCGAAGTGAGAAGGGGTCGGACAGTCCAGACCAACGCTCCTCATCTTCGCCCTCCCTTACCGGGAGAACCTGGATTTGGCACCTGGTCGCAGCGCGGTCGGCGCTGCCGGTTGCCGTGGCTTCATCGGGCCAGTCCCTCTGCCACTCTGGATGAGTGCCCCGTTTCCGGAGCAACGGAGAAATGCCTGATCGGCCCGGGGGTTGTCAAAGGACATTTTCGGCGTTCAACATCGTCGGCCTCCCACCTAGGCTCGAGCCGATGTCCGCCGCGCGTGTCCTGCTGGTGTATCTGGTTGCCATCTTCCTGGGTGGCGCCCTGCTGGCACCGTGGCTCTGGAAGGCGGTGCAGGCACTGGCGGGTCATTTCCCATCGCTCCGCCATACCGCGGAACAACCCTTCCACCGGTACGTGAATCGGTGCCTCCTGACGATCGCCCTGTTGGGATTGTGGCCTTTGGTCCGGGCGTTCCGGGTCCGGTCACGGGCCGAGCTGGGGTGGATTGGCCCATGGGGTCCGGCGGTTCTGAGGGGCTTCCTCCTGGGCTTTGGCGCATTGGGGTTGGTGACCGCGCTGGGATTGCTGGCCGGATCCCGGACCTGGGTTGCGCCTACCGACCTGGGGCGATGGCTGGGACGGTTGGGCTCGGCTGCCCTGTCTGCGGCGGTGGTGTCGTGCCTGGAGGAATTCCTTTTCCGCGGCGTCCTGCACGGCGTACTTCGCCGCACGCTCGGATTCCTCGCCACCGCGGCCATAACAAGCGCGTTGTACTCGTGGGTCCACTTCTTCGAACGGCCGCCGCGGCCTGAGCACGTGGACGCGTGGACCGGTCTATGGACCCTGGGCCAGATGCTCCGGGGCTTCACCTCCATCTCAACCCTCATCCCCGGTTGGCTGAGCCTGGTCGTGGCCGGTGCGGCGCTCGCCCTCGCCCGGGAACGGACAGGCAGTCTCGCCTTCCCGGTCGGCTTGCATGCCGGGTGGATCTTCTGGCTCAAGGCCTACGGCTTCGCGACCTCGGACGTGCCCGGTGCGAATCCCTCGATCTGGGGCACCGGTCGACTCTTCGATGGCTGGCTCGCGCTGGGGTTGCTGGCGCTGCAGGGCTTCCTCATCCATGTTTGCTTGCGGCCGCAGCCCAGCGGCCGGACTGATGATCCAACAACCCGTACGATCCACCCTTGATGCCCTGCTCGGGCTTTTCTACCCGGAGCGCTGCCAACTCTGCGGAAGCGCCCACGCACGACTCCAGCAGGGCCTAGTCTGCGATGCCTGCCGGGAAAGTGTCGTACCGCTGACCCAGCCTGCCTGCCACCGATGCGGGCTCCCCTTCGCCGGTGACATCCAGCACCAGTTTGACTGCCGGAATTGCCGAGACCGAGACCCAGCCTTCTCCCGAGCGCGATCGGCCGTCCACGCCAAGGGCACAGCCCGGGAAGCCATCCATCTCTACAAGTACCACCGGGCATTCTGGCTGGAACCATTCTTCCGGGATCTGTGGATTCCAGCAGCACTGGCCGACTTGTCTCAGTTCACATGGGACGGCGTCGTCCCCGTTCCGCTGCATCCGGTTCGGCAGCGAGAGAGGGAATTCAACCAGGCCGAGCGTCTGGGTCGGATGCTGGCGAACGAGCTCGGAATACCACTTCGACTCGACCTCGTGCGACGAAGCATCGTTACTTCGTCCCAAACCCGGCTCTCGCGGAACGAGCGGGCCGAGAATGTGCGGAACGCCTTTGAACCCGGCACGACAGAACGGATGGATGGCACCCGCTGGGTCGTCGTGGACGATGTCCTCACCACCGGCGCGACTACGGATGCCGTCGCCGCGATCCTGCGCCGACTCGGCGCGGCGGAGGTCGTCGTCTGGACGTTCGCCCGAGGCGTCTGATCAGGGACGATGGACGCGAGTCGAAGGCACACCGGCCAGATGCCGGGCGATCTCGACGAACTGTTCGCGTGAGACGCGCTCGGCCCGCTCCGTGTGGGGAACTCCCGCAATGGTCATGGCTGCCTCGACCGCGTCCCTTGGCCAGACTTCGGCGAGCAGTTTCAACATCATCTTCCTCCGCTGGCCAAAACCCGCCTTCACCGCCGAAACATAGGCCGACGCCACTCCCGGACCCAGGTCCACCGCCGGCCTTCGGTCCAGAACCGCACACGCGGATTCGACGTCCGGCGCCGGAAAGAAGCACTCGCGCGGCACCTTGAACGTCGATGACACCGAGAAGCGCAGGGCTGCAAGAAGCGTCAGTACGCCATACTCGGCAGTCCCCGGGCGTGCTGCCACCCGCCCGATCACCTCCGCCTGCAAGGTCACCACCATCCGGCGGGCAGGACGCTCCGCCAGCGCCAACTCCACCAGGATCGGTGACCCCACCGAGTACGGCAGGTTGGATACCACCTTCCAATCCGACCAGTCCCGCTCTTCATCCCGGAGCCACTCCAGCGCATCGGCATGGATCAGGTGGAACCTGTCGTCGCCGTAGAATCGGTCCCTGAGAATCTCGACGAGCCGACCGTCCTTCTCAACCGCAGTGACCTCCCCTGCCCCGGCCAGCAGCAATTCGGTGAGTGGGCCCAAGCCAGGCCCAATCTCCAGGATCCGATCCGTCCCTTCCAAACCTGCCGCGGCGACGATCCGCCGGAGCTGGTTGCCATCGTGCAGGAAGTTCTGACCAAGGCTCTTCGTCAGTTGAAGGTCCCGGGATGCCAGCAGGCGGCGCATTTCGGACAGGTTCATGAAAGCACCTCTTCCAACCGGCAATGAATCCGCCCTACCGCTCGCCCCAGTTCGCCTCGGGAAATGGTCAGCGGCGGTGTGAGGCTGAGCACCTCGGCACCCGCTCCTTCGGGCAGCACGATGAAGCCGTCCTCAAGCAGACGCTGCATGCACCGCACCACCGCCAACCCAGCCGGCCGTTCCGCTGATCCGCTCACCTCCAGCCCAGCCATCAAACCCCGACCGACAGCCCGGACACGCCCCTCCGGAAAGGACCGGGCAACCTCTTCCAACCTGACCTGCAACCATTCGCCCTCCTTCTTGGATCGAGCGGGCAGTGCGCGTGACTCCACTTCCGAGATCTGCGCCAAGGCCATGGCGCAACCCACTGGGTGGCCAAGGAACGTACTCGTGTGGATCGCCTCACCATCGGATTCAGGCCAGGCACGGTCCATGATCTCCGCGAGTCCCACGCACGCTCCCAATGGAAATCCGCCGGTCATGGCCTTGCCCAGGCAGATCAGATCGGGAACCACGCCCTCGTGCTCGCAAGCAAACCACGTCCCCGTCCGACCAAAACCCGTGTAGATCTCATCCAGGATCAGCAAGGCACCGTTCGCATCGCACCAGCTTCGAAGCACACCCAGGAAGCCGTCCGGCGGCACCCGGATCCCACCACGTGCCTGGATCGGTTCGACCAGGACGGCCCCGACAGGGCGCCGCAGGGATGCCTGCGTCAGCTGTTGCTCCAGCTCGCGAACTCCAGGCTCCTTTGATTCCCTCGCCGGAAACGGCACGAACTCCACAAAACCGCCCAATTGGTCGCGGAACCGCGCACGGAAATGCTCCCGGTGGGTCGCGTTCAGGGCTCCGTACCCCAAACCATGATAGCCCCCTTCAAATGCGATCACCCCGGCCCGCCCCGTCGCCAACCGTGCCGTCTTCAGCGCACATTCAACCGCTTCAGAGCCCGACCCTGTCAGGATCGTCTTGGCCTCGGCACCGGTCCGCCACCTCTCGAAAGTCCGACGACTCAACTCCGCCACCAACAGCGCCTTTCCAGCGTGCGGATGCACGTCCCCCATCGCGTGGAGCAGCCGCCCGGCCTGACGCCGTGCCGCCCCGACGACCTTCGCATTCGCATGCCCCGCAGCAGCGACTCCGAAGGCGGCCGTCAGGTCCGTGTAGCGACGCCCCTCGAGATCCCAGACGGAACAACCCCGGGCCCGCTCCCACACAATGGGCCATCCGTTTGCCCGATCAAAGTGGGTGATGTTCCGGGACTCATGCCGCCCAAGCAGCGCAAGCACCTCCGATGTTGAAGGGGAGTCCATCTCAGACGCCCCGCGCCTCCGGCGACCAGATGTACTTGTGCATCTGCAATTGGAAGCGGACAGGCAACCGGTCCTGGATGATGCGGTCCGCAAGCTCCATGCGCGAAATGGCTACGTGTCCGGGCGGAACAGCCTTGAGCGAAGAATGCCGCTGCTCTGGCGCCAGAGGCGCTACCCACGAAACCAGCACCGGGCAGCGCTCGTGGATCCGATGATCGCTGAGGACGCCCTTCATCCATTCGTAATCCTGCCATGTGCCCAGGACGAACTTCACCTCGTCGGTCGCCTGGAGGAGCGCCAGATTCTCCCATCGGTTCCGCGCCACTTCACCCGAAGAGGGGCTCTTGAGGTCCATGATCCGGCGGACGCGCCGGTCCAGGACGCCGATGTCATGGGCGCCCGATGTCTCGACGAGGACCGTGTAGCCGGCGTCGCAGAGATCCCGCATCAGGCCGGCAACGCGAGGCTGGAGCAATGGCTCACCCCCGGTGAACTCGACCAGTGGCAACCGATGCCCTCCGGCAGGCCCATCGATCGGGACAATCGGGAGGGAAAGTGACGGTGCAGCGCCCGCATAGGGCGTCGCCAGGCGATCGATCTCGGCCCGGATGTCAGTCAGCGCACGCTTGCTGCCTTCAGTGAAGGCGTAAGCGGTGTCGCAGTAGGAACACCGCAGATTACAGGCGGTCAACCGCACGAAGATGCATGGCAATCCCGCGAAGGTACTCTCCCCCTGCAGGCTCAGATAGACTTCGTTGACGACAAGTGTCTCGGACACGCCCAAAGACTAAGCCAACATCCGCTCTGGAACCAATCACGGACCGTGCAGCACATCTCCGTACAGCTGTAGATACTCCTTGGCCTGCTTCTCCCACGAAAAGTCCGCCGTCATCCCGTTCAATCGCAAGTGATGCAAGGCCTCCGGATCCTGATACACAGCCAGCGCCTTCCTCATCGCCCAGACGAGTGCTTCCGCAGTAGGCTCATGGAAGTGGATTCCGTTAGCCCGATCCGGATCGTCGCGTGGATCGGTTACCGAGTCCGCCAGGCCGCCCGTGCACCGGACGATGGGAATCGCACCGTAGCGCAGGGAGTACATTTGATTGAGGCCACACGGCTCGAACCGGGACGGCATGAGGTAGAAGTCGCACGCCGCCTCGATCCGATGCGCCAAGCGGGCGTCGAATCCAATCCGTACCGCAACATTCTCGGGATACCGGCTCGCGAGGGACCGGAACGACTGTTGCAGATCCGGATCGCCGCTTCCTAGAAGCGCGAATTGAAGCCGGGTTGCGGGCAGCATTCGCTCGAGTGCCTTCAGGATGAGGTCGCATCCCTTCTGGTCCGTGAGGCGGCTGATGTTCCCGAACAACGGCACCGACGCGTCCACGGGCAGGCCCATTTCCGCCTGCAATGCCTCCTTGTCCGCGGCCTTGCCTGCCGGGTGCTGCGCATCGAAGGCGAACGGAAGGGCCGGATTGGCGTGCGTATTCCATTCCTGATAGTCGACCCCGTTCAGGATACCCGTGAGATCGTGCTCACGGCGGCGGAGGATCCCTTCCAGTCCGCACCCGTACTCGGGCGTGCAGATCTCCGCAGCATAGCGCGGACTGACGGTCGTCAGGGCATCGGCCAGGTATAGTGCGCCCTTGAGGAAATTGAGGTAGCCGTGGTGCGCGGCGCTCTCCAGGTGGAACCACGACCACGGAAGGTTCGTGTACTGCCAGGCATCCACCGGAAACACACCCTGGTAGGCCAGGTTATGGATCGTGAAAACCGTCCTCGGCGCAGCCGGCCAGCTGCCGGTAACCCTTGCGTAGTGAACCAGCAGCGGCAACAGCCCGACCTGCCAGTCGTGACCGTGGATGATCGCAGGAGGCTCTGGATGATACCGGGCTGCCAGCATCGCCGCCTTTGTGAGGAACAGAAAGCGCTGCGCGTTGTCGGGATAGTCACGCTGTCCCTCGTTGTACAAGCCCGGTCGGTCGTAGAATCCCGGCTGATTCACGAACCAGATCGAAAGCCCCGCCGAAGGGTCCAACTGCCAAAACTCACCGGAGACGAGATCCCTTCCAATCGGTAGATCGAACTTCCAGGCCGTGCGGCGGATCCCGGCGTGCTTGGCTGCAATTCCCCGGTACAGCGGCGTCACGATCGTCACCCGACAGCCAGCGTGGGCCGCCGCCTGCCCAAGGGCCGCGACTGCATCCGCCAGCCCACCCGTCTTGGAGAACGGATGAAGTTCGCTTGCCGCCAGCAACACGTGCATCGGAAGCAGGTTCATCCGCCGCGGGAAGCCGCCTCAAGGCGAATCTCTGGAAACTCGGGAACGCCGGGCCCTGCGCGCCCCGCCGACGTCAGCCGCTTGCGAGGCCCTCCGGGCTGGATCCAGCATCCTCAAACGGCCCACTCACCCGAGCCCCGAAGCAACAACTCGACCCAAGGCAGATCGGACGGTGTAGTCACCTTGGGATTCGGCCAGGGGCCCTCGACCAGCGCCACGCTTTGGCCGATCAGCTCACAAGCGGCCGTATCGTCGGTAACGACGACTCCCCGGCGGCGGACCTCGGCCAGCGCCTCTCGAATCACCGACAGTCGGAAGCACTGGGGGGTCTGGACCGCCCACAGGCGCGACCGATCCAGATGCCGGGCGATGCAGGATCCACCGTCAGACTCCTTGATGGTGTCCGTTACCCGGGACCCGGCAACGCTGGCGCCACCGCGAAGCGCGGCCTCGAGACACAGCCGGATGACCTCCGGATGGGTGCAGGGACGGGCCCCATCCTGGATGGCTACCGCCTCGGAAGCAGAATCAACCGCTTGAATCCCGTTCCAGACCGAGTCTTGCCGCTCCGCCCCGCCGGAGACCAGGCGCCACGGTTTGGTCGGTTGAACGACGGATGCAGCGAGGTCGTGAAAGGCCGACTCCAAGCCTGCACGGACAACCAGCACAATCTCCCCGATCTGGCTGCACCGGTCGAAACGCCGCCACGTGTGCGCGACAACAGGAACGCCAAGCACATCGAGGAACAGCTTGTCCACGCCGGGCCCCATCCGGGTTCCCCGTCCAGCGGCCACGATCACGGCGGAATTCATCGTCTGAAACGGATGAAGGCGCAGGTGACCCTGCGCCTTCGTCGCCTTGTGCCGGGAGGTTCGAACCCGGCCCGGTTTACTTCTTCTCTTCCTTCTTCTCCTCGTCCTTCTTGAGCGCATCCGCGGGAGCGTTTGCGTTCAAGGACTTGAGCACGCCCTCGGAAAGATCATCCGCTCCACCGAGCAAGCTCGTGTAGACGACGACCGGGGTCTGGTTGATGGACTCGGCAGCCGTATCCAGCACGGCCTGATATCCACCCGCCTTGGCCTTCTCCTCAACCACGCCGCGGATGTCCCGGAGGACGGAGTCCCGCATGCGCTTCTGCATCTCGAGGATCGTCTTGCGGGAGTTCTCGTCGAAGGTGCGGATGCTGGTCTCGAGCTCGCGCACTTCGCCCTGCTTCTTCTCGGCGTCCTTCTTGCGCTTCTCCTTCTCGTCAGCCGAGGCCGCGGGATCGTTCAGGCCATCGAGGATCTTCTTGAAGTCCTCATTGGCCTTCTTGTAGTCCTCGACCATCCCGCCACGGGCCTTTTCCAAGTCGCTGGCCCGCTCCTTCAGCTGGGTGTCCGCCTGCTTCGTGCGCCAATAGCCATCGAATACCTTCTTCAGGTCGACCACGGCAGTCTTGTTCTGGGCTTGCGCGGCCATCGCAAAGAACACCGCGGCGGCAAAGCCGGCCACTCGTTTCATCACATTCGCATTCATGCTGTCGTATTTACGTCGTTACCTTTTCAGAAATCTCGCGTGTAGCCCACACCAAACTGGAACCGGCCACCCCCACTGACCCGCGTGTCGTGGGTCATGGGGATACCATAATCCAGACGGAGCGGGCCAATCGGCAGGTTCAACCGCAAACCAACGCCCCAGTTGTCGCTGTACAACCGCGTCGTCTGACGCTTGCCGTTGATGTCCACGTAGTCCTGCGGGGCCAGGCTGAAAGCATCCGGATAAACCATGCCCACGTCATAGAACACGGCGAACCGCAGACGTTCGATAATCGGCACACTGTATTCCGCACCACCGAACCAGTAAGTCCCGCCACCGGTTGGCTCACCCGAAACAGGATCCCGCGGGCCCACCTGACGGAACCGGAATCCTCGGAGCGAAGTCAGGCCGCCGAGGTACCAGCGGTCAAACAGCGGCACGCGATCCCGTCGGCCGCGATCGCCATCGCCATAGGCTTCCACGACACCGATACGGCCCGTCAACTCGAGGACATGGCCCTCGAAAACGTCCTGCCAGAAGCTGGTCTCGGTGAACACCCGGCCCGGGTTCCAGTACTGCGATACGCGCAACTCGACACGGTAGTAGTCCGAATCCCCACCGAACGGGCCGCCGGCAAGTTCGGGCAGGAGTTCGATGCGCTGACCCTTGGTCGGCAGCTGATAGGAATTGCGCGTGTCGTAGGCCAAGGTCGCGCCCATGCGCGAGACCAGGCGCCGGCCCGACTCCTGAAGCACGACTGAGTCCGGGTACTGCGCACGGTAGGAATTGTCGAAATCAAGGTTGATCGACTCCAGGGTGTAATTGATGCCGCCGATCAGGTTGAACGGCAACTGACTGGTCAATCCAACCCGACCACCGGTCTGACTTTGCTCGTAATTGTCGGAGAGGAAGTTGAGCTGGCGATGGAACAGCTCGGTGCTGAGGGACAGACGCCGCCCAAGGAACCAGGGCTCGATGAATGTCGCTACGTAGTCCTGACGCCGCGTACCGGCCTGAAGGCGCAAGCGGGCTTTCTGGCCGCCGCCGGTGAAGGTCGGTGGATTGAAGAGGTCGAAGTTGCCCTGGCTGACCTCGACAAACCCGACGAGCGAGTCAATCGAACTGAAGCCGGCACCGATGATGGCGTTACCGGTACGCTTCTCCTCGACTCCGATGACCAGATTCTTGCGATTGGGGATCTCGGTGTCCTCGGGGGTCGTATCGACCTTCTCGAAGTACTGCATCTGCTCGAGCCGGTTCTTGCTCAGCTTGACGCGCACCATGTCGAAGGTCTCACCCGGGGCAATGGCCAGTTCCCGGCGGATGACCTTGTCCTTCGTCCGAACATTGCCCTTGATCTCGATCTTCTCGACGAAGGATTTTTCTCCCTCCTCGATGCGGTAGTTGAGATCCAGCGTCCCCTTCTCAACATTCGGCACCTTCTCGGGCTCGACAACGACGTCGATGTATCCCCGCCCCGTGTAAAAGTCCCGGATCGAGTCGACGTCCCGCTGCAGGCCTTTGGGCGTGAACTTCTCCCCGTCCTTCAGGACCAGGCCCTTCTTGATCTTGTCGCCATCGCGGGTCCGGAGATTTCCAATGATCTCCTCGCGCGAGAACAGCTGGTTGCCCTGGAAGCGGACTCCGCCCACGCGGTATGGAGTTCCCTCGTCGATCTGGAACCGCACGATCATCCGATTGGTGGTCGTGGACTCGAACTTGACGTCCTTGAGTTCGAAATCGATGTACCCCTGCTCGGTGTAGAACTCCCGGAGACGCTCCTTGTCTTCCTCAAAGACATCGTCCTTGAGCTTACCGGAACCAGTGATCCACGAGAACATCCACCAGCGTCTGGTCTTGACGACCCGGCGAAGCTTGCGGGTCTTCATGTCCTTCGCGCCGTCGAACGTGACTTCCTTGATCCGGATCTTGGGCGCCTCGCGCACCTCGAAAGTCACGATGCCGCGGCCCAACTCCTCGTTGATGGCGGGTACGGGCACCACCTCCGTCTTCTGGAGGCCTGCCTTCTGGTACATCTTGAGGATCTCCTGCGAGTCGTTGAACAGCTTGAGCTGGTCCAGCGGCTCACCCACCTTGGAAGTCAGCTTCTTCCTCAGTTTGTTGGCACTGTACTTCTTGTTCCCGGAAAATCGGATCTCCGTCAGGACAGGCTTCGCCTGAAGCCGATATGTCAGCGTCACACCGCGAGCGTCACGCTCCTGCCCCACCCGGATGTTCTGGAAGAAACCGGTCTTGTGGAGGTTCTGCACGTCGGAATCCACGGCGTCCTGTGAGAACGCCTCGCCTTCCTTGACCCGCATGTTGGCCCGGATCAGCGCATCCGAAACGTTCGCGGGCCCCACGTGAACAATGACCACCTTCTGGACGGTCGGGACCTCCTGCGCGACCGCTGAAAGGTGCAGGCAGGCGACCAGGACGGCACAGATTTGATTCCACCGGCGGGAGGTTGATTTCATGTCGGACTTCAACGGATGCAGCCGGACGATGAAACCCAATGGATCACCGGACGTGCAACATCCAATCGCTGACTCTTTACAACTTGGATCGTTCAACGCAGCCCGACTCTCAATCGGCCTGGGCGATCTTGGACGCGCTTTCGTAACGGGTGATTCCCTTCAGGAACGTCAGGCAAACATCGCCGGTGGGCCCATTCCGTTGCTTGGCGATCAGCAGGTTCACTGGCGTTGCCGCCATTCCATCGTCTCGTTCCTCAGTTTCATCCCGGCGCTGGTCGTCATCTTCCTGCGCAGGCTTGTAGAGAAGCCCCACCAGGTCGGCGTCCTGTTCGATGGCCCCGGACTCGCGAAGGTCGGACAGTTTCGGCTTCCGATCCTTGTCCTTCTCAAGATCACGGTTCAACTGGCAGAGAACGATCACGGGAACCTTGAGTTCCTTGGCCAGGGCCTTCACGCCGTTTGAAAGCTCCGCCACTTCCTGTTGCCGGCTGTCCGCCGCCTTCTTCGAGGTTGAGTGCATCAACTGGAGGTAGTCGATGACGAAAAGCTTCACTCCGTGCTGCTGCCACATGCGCCTCGCCCGGGCTCGAAGCTGGAGGATCGAGAGGCCGGGGGTGTCGTCGATGTGCACCGGTGCCCTGCTCAACTTCGAGGCTGCCGCCGTCAGGCGTCGGAAGTCACCCTCCGAAAGGAACCCGTCGCGAATCATCCGGCCGTTGACCCGGGCCAAGGAAGTCAGCATGCGCATGACAAGCGACTCCGAGGTCATTTCCAGACTGAACACGCCGACCGGAAGCCCGACTTCCACGGCTACATGTTCGGCGATGTTCATCGCCAGCGACGTCTTGCCCATCGATGGGCGAGCGGCAATCACCACCATGTCCGCGGGTTGCAGCCCGCTGGTCATCTTGTCGAAATCGGCAAAGCCAGTGGGAAGTCCCGTCAAACCGCCCTTCCGCTGGTGGTATTCCTGGATCATGTCCACCGCACTGCGGACCAACTCCTTCATCGATCGATTGCCAATTTCTTCCCGGTCCTCGCTGATCTTGAGGATATCCCGCTCCACCTCATCGAGCAGGGAATCCACCGTACCTTCGTGGCCGTGAACCTTGCCAAGAACCTCCGTGCAGGTTGCGAGGATACGGCGCAGGACGTGCTTCTCCCGGACAATATCCAGGTAGTACGAGAGATTCGCCGCGCTCGGGACGGCGTCCATCAATTGCGACAGGTAGGCGAGACCTCCAATCCCATCCAATTGCCCCGCGTCCTTCAGCTTTTGACCAAGGGTGATCAGATCGATCGCATCCTTCCGATCATACATTCCGACCAACACCTCATAGAGCGTCTGATGTCGGAGATCGTAGAAGACCTCCGGGCCGCTCTTCAGGCGCTCGACGCACTGACCGATACAATCATTCGGAGCCAGCAATGCGCATCCCAGAACTCCCTGCTCCGCCTCCAGCGAGTGGGGCGGCAACCGATCGAGCCTCGAAAGATCGACCGCGCCGCGCTTCTTCGCCCCCTTGCGGAAGTCGGACTTCCCCTTGCCGGGGCCCTTGGGCGACTCGGGTATCGACGGGATGTTGTCCGACGGGAAAACATCGGACTCCGGGAACTCGTCTGACATGGAACCTAGAAATGCCGGATCGTGGTGCCGGGGGAAGCTTCGATTGTTCCGAGTTCTTCACAGGTGCGCCGAGGCATCTTCCAATCGCGCCGCGGTCGCCGCGATCGCCACCTGATATCGATCCCAAAACAAAAACGGCCCGGGATCTGGATCCCGGGCCGGAAATGAAACTGGAGAAGCCTACTTGGACGCCTCGGCCGCCCCGCCCTTGCGGTTCAGGGAATTGCGGCTCGAACGTTTCTCCGCCTTGGGCTGCTCGACCGCGGGATCAACGACGACCTCAGGCTTCGGGTTGCTGCTGACCACGTTGAGCTTGATGCTGGAGCGCACCTCAGGATGGAGGCGAAGCTCCACCTCGTGTTCACCCAAGGCGTGGATCGCCTTCTCAAGGTGGATCTTCCTCTTGTCGAGCGAGACCTCCAATTGAGTCTTGAGCGCGTCCGCGATGGTGCCGGCAGTGATGCTACCGAACATCTTGCCATCGTCCCCAGTCTTCACGGCCAAGGTGATGGTCACCTTCGACAGGCTGCGACCCAGCTCCGACATCGAGTTCAACTCATGAGCCTCGCGCTCGGCACGGCGCTGGCGCAAGGACTCGAGCCTGCGCTTGTTGGCCTGGGTAAGAGAGATGGCCAAGCCTTGGGGAACGAGATAGTTCCTCGCATAGCCCGCCGAAACCTTCACCTGATCCGACTCGGCCCCGAGGCCGACCACGTTGTGAACCAAAATCACTTCAGTCTTCGCCATACAGAAAACGGTTAGTTGTGTGTCTACACTGCTATATCAAAACATCTTTCAACCCTGATTCCTCAGAAGGGAACATCATCTTCCTCCGGAGGAGGCCCATCGCTCTCAACCGGGCCAGACTCCGCGGGACGTGCTGGACTCGGCGGTCTCGACACGGGGCGAGAAGCTGGGACTCCACCGCTGCTCGCGACCTGTCCTCCGCCTCCGTCACTTGCCGGGGGGCCGCCAATGAATTGGAAGCCCTCCAGAACAACTCGAAGCGCCGATCTCTTCTGCCCAGTGGTTTTGTCATCCCACTGGTCGAGCTTGAGCCGCCCCTCGACAAAGAGGGGCTTTCCCTTCTTGCAGTACTGGGAAATCACCTCGGCCTGCTTACCCCAAGCATCGATGTCGACGAAGGTCACCTCTTCGCGGGCCTCGCCCGACTCCGTGGTGTACCGGCGATTGACCGCCAAAGCCAACTTGGCAACGGCCTGCCCCTTGGGAGTGTATCTCAACTCGGGATCCCGAGTGAGGTTTCCCATGAGATAAACCTTGTTGAAATTGGCCATGGCTTGAGGGGCTTCAGCGACTCGCTTCTGAATGTCAGGCCGGAACCGGCGCAACCACAGTCGAAGAAGCCTCGGTGAACAGCGCCCGGAAGATTTCCTCCGAATGCCGGATCCGGGTCTTGATCTCTGTGATCGCCGAGGGATTGGCCTCGAAAATCACGTTCACATAGTGACCCGAGTTGATCCTGCGGTCCGCAACACGGGCAAATGCCTTCTTGTCCATCTTCTGGATGGTCTCAAGCTTGCCGCCCACCGCTGCGATCTCTGCAGCCACGCGATCCACCGCCTCTTTGAGGCCCTCTTCCTTGCCTGCCAAGTTCAGGATGAACAGTCCTTCGTACCGTTTCACACAATTCTCCATTTTTGGGTCTCAAGGCTTCAGCCAACAGACCCGTTATATAAATTCATCGCCTTCGCCAATCCGTCCCCGAGCCACGTTTCCGTCTGCTCAGCTGAACGGACCAGCACTTTTTCCAAGACCACCCGCTCGTCCGCCGTAAAGCGACCCAGCACATGGTTTGCAATGTCCCTGACTGCGGAGGCCGGCCTGGCAATTCCCAACCGGATCCGTGGGTATCCCCGCGTGCCCAGATGCGATTCGACTGACTCAAGCCCGTGGTGGCCGCCGGGACTTCCGTCGGGACGCATCCGGATCATTCCCAAGGGAAGATCCGCATCATCCACGACCACCAGAACGTCATCAGGCAGGATCCGGTGGTAACCGGTCAAGGCACCTACAGCCTCCCCGCTGACATTCATGAAGGTCTGGGGCTTGCAGAGTATGACACTCCGCGCCCCCACAGTCCCTTCCGCGATTTCTGCAAAGAACTTCTTCTCTAACCGCCACTGCCATCCCCAACGGTCGGCCAGACGGTCGGCCAGCATGAAGCCGGCATTGTGCCTCGTTCCGGCGTACTCCTTGCCCGGGTTCCCGAGTCCCGCGATCAACGTCTTCTTTTTCACGCGGGACCCGCTACCGGCAAACAGTCAGCCATCGAGAGGCAAGGGAAACCTACTTCTTCTTCTCAGCGGACTTCTTGTCATCCGCCTTCGCAGGAGCTTCGTCCGTCTTCTTCTCCTTGATCATCTCGGGCTGCTTCGCGCCCTCGGCCGCCGCAGGCGCGGCCTCAGGCTCAGCCGTCACCGGCGCGGCACACGCAACCACGGTCACTTCCTTGTTGCCCAACAACTCGACTCCCGGGGGAGCCTGAATCTGGCCCAGATGGATGTTCTTGCCCACCTCAAGGGCCGAAACATCAACGACAATCTGCTCGGGCAGATCCTTGGGAAGGGCACGAACGCGAAGCTTGAGAAGAACGTGTTCCAACGTGCCACCCGCCTTGACACCAGCGCAGTCACCGACGGTTTCAACCGGGACACGGATCGTGACCTTTTCGTCCGGCTGCACCTCATGGAGGTCCAGATGGAGGACATGACCATCGAGCGGATGGTGCTGGACATCCTGAACGAGCGCCAGACGGCTAGGACGCGCATCTCCCTTGATCTCCAGATCAACCAGGATGATTTCAGAATGGGCCTTGCCAACCAGAAGACCGAACTCAACAGAGTCCACCTCGAGGTTTTGGGCCGATGCCGTCTTCCCGTAGATGTTTGCAGGAATCCGACCGGTCGAACGAACCTGTCGGGCGCCCTTGCGGCGCTTCTGCGTGCGTGGAAACGCACTCAATGCCAAACTTTTCATTTATAAAGTCTTATCTGCCGATGAAGGGGAACATTCCCCGTGCATCAGCCCTTGAACTCAAAGAGCGAGGTGACAGACGAATTACTGTGAATCCGCTTGATTGCCTCACCCAACAAGCCTGCGACGGAAAGGGTCGTGACTTTCACCCCTTCAATCGCAGAGCGCGAGACAGTATCGGTCGTGATGAGTTCGTCAATTGCTGATTTACGCAATCTCTCAACTCCCAACTCGTTGATCAAGGCGTGCGAAACGCAGGCCCGGATCTGGCCAGCGCCTCGGCTCTTCAACAGGGCCGCAGCATTCACGAGCGTGCCCGCGGTCTCCGTAAGATCATCGACCAACAGAACATTTCGACCGTCGATGTCGCCAATCACCGAGATGGCTTCCGTCTCCGTAGGACTCTTGCGCCGCTTGGCGACAATCGCCAATTCGGTGCCCAGAGTCTGCGAATATGCCGCAGCCATCTTCAGGCCGCCCAGATCCGGGCTGACCACGACCAGGTTCGGGATCGACTGCTTCTTCAAGTAATCGAAGATCACTGGCGCCGCGTAGAGATGATCGACCGGAATGTCGAAGAAGCCCTGAATCTGTTGCGCATGGAGGTCCATCGTCAGCACCCGATGCGCTCCCGATGCGACGATCAGGTTGGCCACCAACTTGGCCGTGATCGGAACCCGGGGTTGATCCTTCCGGTCCTGCCGCGCATACCCATAGAATGGCAACACCGCTGTGATCCGGGAGGCACTTGCCCGGCGGAGCGCATCGATCATGATGAACATCTCCATCAAGTGCTGGTTCGCCGGCGGACTCGTTGACTGAACCACGAATACATCCTGGCCGCGGACGTTTTCATCGATCTTGACGAAGGTTTCGCCGTTGGGGAACGGCCTGACGGTCGACCGTGCCAGAGGCATGTTGATCGACTCGCAAATGGCCCGAGCGAGGGCCGGATTCGAATTCCCGGTGAAAACTTTCACAAAGTGGTGCGGAGTGCGGCCGGTTGAGGGTGCCAAAACCGACCTTCGAAAGGCTGCGCGATGCGCCGTGCCAGTCGCAAGGTCCTTTTGTTGGGTGACAGACCGCGAGGCGGACAACGGCATCGCTGTCATCTTTTCCCGGACAACCTCACTTCACTCTTGCGGAGATGTCGGGTTTCACCCTACAAGGGATTCGCCATCGGGCGATCAACAAGAATGGAAGCATCAAGGTCCATCCCGCAGAGAATCCGAACTGCATTGCGACTGCAGGCGGACGATCTGCCAACGACCGCGGGTGCCAATTCCAGAGATCCGAAGAGGATTTCCGGAACGCAGGCGAGGTTCACTCCTCTTTCCTCGCCACGCACGTACCCCTCAGGCACCGAGCGGTAGAAAACCCCCGACGAGTCCATTGGTTGATCGCCAAGGCATTGACAACACGATCAGACCTGTAGAGACCGCGAAGCCCGGAAGCGATTCCGGGCTTCGTACTTTTCAGACCAGGCTCCGCCATTGGGGCCGGAAGATGGAACCCTTGCCTGTCCGGAAATTAAGCCGAAGCATGGGCCAACAATGTCCGAGGAACATCGAACCTGCTGCCGTTGTGGGTCGCGCCAGGTGAACCTTGGTCCGTGCCCGGCGTGTGCACTCGAGCTGATCCTGCTCGGAGGTGGCGCAGAGGATCTTCCCGGTCCGGAAGTGAGTTCATCGATCGCCGGAACCGGCCGGGGGCACGACTACCTGATCCTGGACAAGCTGGGCGAAGGCGGGATGGGGGTCGTATACCGCGCTCGCCAGCTCAGCCTCGGCCGCATCGTCGCGCTCAAGACCATCCGGTCGGCGCGATCCGCCCGTGAGGACGACCGCGAGCGATTCCTGCAAGAGGCGTCGGCAGTCGCACGCTTGCGGCATCCGAACGTGGTGACGGTTTTCGAGGTGGGTGAGCACGAGGATGGCCCTTGGTTTGCGATGGAATTCGTCGAGGGGCGCAGCCTTGCCGAGTTGGCCCGTCAAAAGCCCTTTCCGCCGGAACGGGCGGCCGAGCTGGTGCGCAAGCTGGCCGGGGCGATCCACCACGCGCACGAGCAAGGCGTGCTGCACCGGGACCTTAAGCCGTCCAACGTGATGATGGATGCTGAAGGGGAACCCCGGATTTTGGACTTCGGCCTGGCCAAGACCAATGCGCAGGGAAGCGACCTGACCCAGACTGGCGCGGTGCTTGGCTCCCCGAGCTACATGCCTCCCGAACAAGCAAAGGGATCGCCACAAGGCTTCGATCGAAGGGGGGATGTCTATTCATTGGGAGCGATCCTGTACGAGTTGCTCGTCGGACACCCCCCGTTTCAGGGGGCAACGCCCCTGGCGACACTC
Organism: Limisphaerales bacterium; assembly: GCA_965284395.1. Taxonomy (GTDB): domain Bacteria; phylum Verrucomicrobiota; class Verrucomicrobiia; order Limisphaerales; family UBA9464; genus UBA6176. The sequence continues at coordinate 6,028,896 of OZ260084.1, forward strand.
CGGTTGGTCATGGACCAGGAGGCGATTGCCCCCCGACAGTTCAACCCTTCGCTCCCTCGGGATCTGGAGACGATCTGCCTGACCTGTCTGGCGAAAGCCCCCGAGCGCCGCTACCCGACCGCCTCGTCCCTCGAGGATGAACTAGGCCGCTTCCTACGCGACGAACCCATCCTGGCCCGCCCGGCGGGTTGGATGGAACGGACTAGGCGATGGTGCAGGCGCCAACCGCGATTGGCCGCATCGCTGCTGTTTTCGTTCCTCCTGCTGGGTGCACTCGCCGCAGTGTCCAGCGTCGCCGCCCTGAAGCTTCACGCCGAGCGGTCCCGCACGAAGCAGGCTCATGCCCGAGCCGAAGAGCAACTCTGGTCGGCCTATCTGGCCCAGGCGCGGGCCGCACGTTACGGCGGGCGTCCAGGCAGGCGCGAAGAGTCCCTGTCCGCCATACGTTCGGCCACCGCCATCCGAGCGTCCGCCGCCCTCCGAACCGAGGCCGTCGGCGCGCTGGTGCTCCACGATATCGGCAGGGAACTTCGTTGGCGGGCTGAAATCCCGGCCGGGCTGGCGTATACCCCTGACCTGAAGTCCTACGCGATGGGCGGGGCGGATGGCGGAGTTCATGTGTTCGAGACAGACAAGGATCGCCCGATCGCCGAACTCGAGGGACCCGGCGGACGGCCGATGGCGTTTCGATGGAGCCATGACCCGGTCCGACTGGCGGTACTCACCGACTCGGGTGCCATACGGGTCTGGGAGTGGACGAACCGACTGTCCATCCCGCTGCCCGCGATGGCCCCTGTTCGACTCGACAGCGGCAGCATCGCCCTGCGTCCGGACGGAGGCCAGCTATGCGTCCTTGGTCGTGACGGTCGGCTGAGTCTCGTCCAACTCGACAGTCTGCCTGCCACGATCAGTCAGCGGATTGGCCAATCGGTGAGTCGGATGGGCTATTCACCGGATTCGAGACGGCTGGCGGTACTGTCGGAACAGCAGGTCGAGATATGGGAGGTATCCCCGCCCCGTATCCTTCGTACGCTCACCCAGCCCGGAGGGCCCGCAACGATCTGTTGGCTGGGCGACAGCCGACGCGTCGCCGTGGGACATCGAACGGGCGAAATCCACATCTGGGATGCCGAACAGGGAACGTCCGTCGCATTTCCCGGGCACACCCAGCACATCAGCACGCTCGCCGTCAGTCCTCAGGACGATCTGCTGGTGTCGCATGGCTGGGATGCCACTTCACGGCTCTGGGACACATCAACCGGTCGACAACTGCTCGTCGCGACCCATGGTCTGGCCACGGAGTTTGACACGACGGGCACCCGGCTGGCCTTTCACCGGGAGGAAGGAGGCTTTGGGACCTGGGCCTTCCAGCGAGGGGAAGGACTCGTCACGCTCGGCGAATGGTCGGCCAATGTCGGGACAATTGAATTCAGCCCCGACAGCCGGTGGCTCCTGACGGCGGACCATCGCGGGCTGAGCTTGTGGGATCCCGAGACGGGACGACGCGCCGCCGGGGTCCCAGCAAGTCAGGCCATGGCTGCAACGTTTTCCGCCACGGGTGATTCCGTGCTGGCGTTTCAAGGAGATACGCTGCGCCGCTGGCCCGTGGAACCGCTCACGCCCCCCCCCGGGGGCGTGCGATTCGGCCCCGGAACTTCAATCGCACGGGATCCAGGCAACCACTTCACAGTGCTCCGCCTTGCGGCCGGAGGAAATGCGATCGTCGCAGCCGGTCGGGATCGCTGCATTGCGCTGGACCTCGAGAAACCTGCCCGACGACTCGTCTTCGCGGATCAGCTCCCGCAGGAGTTTCTGGCCGTGGCTCCAGGTGGAGACTGGTCGGCCACTGCTTCCTTCCGAGGGTACGGCGTATTGCTATGGCGACGGAACGTTGGACTGGTCCATCAACTCGTGACCAACGACAGCGCCCAACTTGCATTCAGCCCGGATGGCAGACTTCTCGCCACGGCATCGCCTGACGCGCTCCGGATCTTCAGCACCGCGGATTGGAAAGTGCAGAGGTCCGAGATCCTCCAGATCGCAGGCGCTTACCCCGCGCCGGTGGCCTTTTCCCCGGACGGGCAAATGCTGGCCTACTCTCCCGATCGCCGGGAGATCCGCCTGACGGAACCGCTGACCGGCGAAGAACGTCTGACGCTGCACAGTCCGACGGCTGGATCTCTCAACCAGATGCGGTTCAGCCCCGACGGGAGGTGGCTGGCCGTCGTTGAGGAAAACCGCGTCGTCCGTTGCTGGGACCTCCGCCTCCTGCGCGGGAAGCTTGCCGGCATGGGCTTGGATTGGAGATAGGCAGCGCGTTCACGGTTCCCATGAATCGGTTGCCGGCAGCCCGGAGCGAATCACTTTGCCGCCTCCCAAAACCGGTTGGTTCACTCGGCGTGGACCGGATCACGCTCACGGATCCCGAAGAAAATGAACAATTACCCGTCGGCACCTGAGACTCTCTACCGACCCGAGTACGAACACGACGCCTGCGGTGTCGGGTTCATCGCCAACATCTCTGGCAAGGCGGAACATCGCATTGTCGCCCACGCCGTCGAGGCGCTCAACTCTCTCGCCCACAGGGGAGCCCTGGACGCGGATGCCAAAACCGGTGACGGCGCAGGGATCCTGGCCCAGATCCCGAAACAGTTCTTTCTCCGTGAAGCCGAAAAGCTGGGTTGCTCGGGCGGGGTTCCAGGTCCTATCGCAGTCGGAGTTGTATTCCTGCCGGCTTCGGTCAAACGAGAACAGGCTCTCTGTCAAAGGCACCTGGAGACCGGGTGTGCGCAACACGACATCCACCTGATCGGTTGGCGCAAGGTGCCGGTTAATTCCGGCGTGCTCGGCGACAAGGCTCTTCGGACGCAACCGGAGATCCAGCACGCCATCCTCGCTGGAAGTCCGGGATGGTCCGAAACCGAGTTCGAGCGCCGCCTTTACCTGGCGCGACGGCATGCTGAACAAGCGGTCCGGGCCGATGGAATCCAAGGCTTCTACGTGCCTTCCATGTCCGGACGGACCATTGTCTACAAGGGACTCTTCAACGCGCCGCAGCTCCCGAAATTCTATCCTGACCTACGGGATCCGCTCTTCGAGAGTGCACTCGCCCTCTATCATCAGCGGTACTCCACCAATACGTTTCCCACCTGGAACCTCGCGCACCCGTTCCGAAGGCTCGCCCACAATGGCGAGATCAACACCCTGCTCGGCAACCGCAACTGGACCCGGGCGAGGGAAAGGGAGTTGTCCGCAGGAATCTGGGGATCGGCGCTCGACAGCATCCGGCCAATACTCCAACCCGGCGCCTCCGACTCCGCGTCGCTCGACAACGCGTTGGAGGTCCTCGAACTGAGCGGACGAAACCTGATCCACAGCATCATGATGCTGGCGCCCGAGGCGTGGGAAAACATGCCAGACATGGACCCGGAGCTCCGAGGGTTCTACGAATTCCACTCGTGCCTGAACGAACCCTGGGACGGTCCAGCCGCAGTCGTGTTCAGCGACGGCAGATGGATCGGCGCAACCCTCGACCGCAACGGGCTCCGCCCTGCCCGATTCAAGATCTACGACGATGGTCTGATCGTCATGGGTTCCGAAGTGGGCGTCGTCTCGGTGGACGAACGACGGGTCGTGCGCAAGGGACGCCTTGGGCCCGGCCGGATGATCGCCATCGACACCCAAGCTGGCCGATTTTTTGAGAATGATTCCATCAAGGATCTCATCGCGCGGCAAAAGCCCTATGCTGATTGGGTCCGTCTGGCCCGGGTAAACCTCAAGCATCACCTTCCAGAGAATCCTGCCCCGGCAGTGCCTCTGGATGCCCTGGCCCTTCGAAGACTCCAACTGGACTTCGGGTGGGATCAGGAACAACTGGATGACCTGCTGAAGCCGATGGCCACCCTGGCGGCGGAACCCATCGGTTCCATGGGTGACGACACACCTTTCGCGGTGCTGTCCAAACGCCCGAGGCTGCTGCCGGACTACTTCAAGCAACGGTTCGCCCAAGTCACGAATCCGCCGATCGACTCCATCCGGGAGAAGGTCGTCATGTCCCTTGGAACGAGCTTGGGGCACCGGCGTGGCTGGTTCGACGAGTCCCCCGAACATGCCTCCCAACTCCGGCTGGAATCACCGTTTCTCGGTGACCTGGAGTTTACGACCCTGCAGTCAATACCCCGGTTCCCGATGGCACTCATCCGGGTTTACTTCGACGCGACGGCAGGACCCGACGGACTCGGGCCGGCTCTGCTGAGGATTCTCGCCGAGGCGGAGGAGGCGGTGGACTCCGGATGCCAGATCATCGGGTTGACGGACGCGGGCCTTGAAAGTGGCCAGGTCCCCATTCCGATGCTGTTGGCCACCGGTGCCGTCCACCACCACCTGATCCGCGCCGGCAAGCGCCTTCGTTGCTCCATCGTATGCCAGAGTGGTGAGGCGCGGGACGTGCATCACTTCGCCTGCCTGGTCGGCTATGGAGCCTCCGCCGTTCACCCCTTTGTCGCCATCCAATCCATCCGGAGTTCGGTTGCCAACGGCGACTACGGCACCATCACCGAGGCGAGCGCCGTCGGGAACTTCCGGAAGGCGATCGAAAGCGGTTTGCTCAAGGTGATGTCGAAGATGGGCATCTCGACGATTGCCAGCTACCGCGGTGGTCAGATCTTTGAAGCCATCGGACTGGATGAGTCCGTGGTTGAACTGGCGTTTCAGGGAACCCCCAGTCCGATCGGCGGAATCAACCTCCAACAGATCGGGCTCGACGCGGTCCGCCGTCATCAGGTTGCGTCCGGTGCCCCGGAACCACCTCCTCTGGATGTCGGAGGCAACTACCGCGTCGCCAAGGGAGGCCGCGGGGAGTATCACGCCTATAATCCGCAGGTCGTCCTCACGCTCCATCGGTTCATCCGCTCAGGGTCACGCGAGGAATTCCAGAAGTTCATGGACACCGTGGAACGGCGGGAACCTGTGAGCCCTCGAGATCTTCTGGAGTTCGTGCCGGCCCCCAGGCCCCTGTTGCTGGACGACGTCGAACCCATCGAGGAAATCAGACGCCGCTTCACCACTGCCGGGATGTCCTTGGGCGCGTTGTCGCCTGAGGCTCACGAATGCCTCGCCATCGCCATGAACAGCATCGGCGGAAAGTCAAACTCCGGCGAGGGTGGTGAGGATCCAGAACGATATCCCACCCACCGCAACTCGGCGATCAAGCAGGTGGCCAGTGGGCGCTTTGGAGTCACCCCGGCGTATCTCGCCAGTGCGCAGGAGATCGAGATCAAGATGGCCCAGGGAGCCAAGCCGGGAGAGGGCGGACAGCTTCCCGGCCATAAGGTGACGCCGCTGATCGCGCGCCTCCGCCACTCGGTCCCCGGCGTGCCGTTGATTTCCCCTCCCCCGCACCACGACATCTACTCGATCGAGGATCTATCCCAACTCATCTACGACCTGAAGCAGGTCAATCCGCGGGCTAAGGTCTGCGTCAAGCTGGTCGCCTGCTCCGGTGTCGGAACCGTCGCCGCGGGCGTCGCGAAGGCATACGCCGACGTCGTCCTCGTATCCGGGCACGACGGCGGGACCGGCGCCTCTCCGCTCAGTTCCATCAAGCACACCGGCGGCCCTTGGGAGTTCGGGGTCGCCGAAGTCCAACAGACCCTCATGCTCAACGACCTCAGGTCCAGGATCGTCCTCCGGACCGATGGTGGCATGAAGACCGGCCGCGACATCGTCATTGCGGCCCTCCTGGGTGCCGAGGAATTCAACTTTGGCACCGCGGCGCTCGTGGCGGCTGGCTGCGCGATGTTCCGGGTCTGTCACCTCAACACCTGCCCCGTCGGTGTCGCCACCCAAAAGGAGGAACTGCGCCTGAAGTTCCGAGGGAAACCCGAGAACGTCGTCGCCTACTTCAATGCGGTCGCCCAGGAAGTCCGTGAGATCCTCGCATCCTTGGGGCTGAGCCGACTGGATGACGCGATCGGTCGGACCGATCTCCTGCGAGCGCGGCCAATCTCAGAACTGCCCGAAGAGGTGCGGGAAAAGGCGGCGAGCCTCAAGGTGGAGCGCCTGCTGGCACAGGTGGATCCCTCCGGCCTTAGCCCAAGATTCCACACGCGCGAACGCAACGAACGATTTGGGGACTCTCCGCTGGACGACCGGATCCTGACGGATGCCCGGGTCGCCTTGCAGGGCGGAGGAGTGGCACGCCTCAGCTACAAGGTCACCAACGTGAACCGGAACATCGGAACCCGGGTTTCCGGTCACATCGGATATGTCTACGGCGACCGGGGCCTTCCCGCCGGTTCTGCAGTACACATCGACCTGCGCGGAACCGCAGGCCAGAGCCTCGGCTGCTTCCTTTCCAAGGGCGTCCATCTACGGCTCACCGGCGAGGCCAACGACTATGTCGGCAAAGGGATGAACGGTGGCGAGATCGTCATCCGTCCGCCGGAGTCGGCGGCCTACGACTGGGCCACCAACAGTATTTGCGGCAACACCTGCCTCTACGGTGCAACCGGCGGCCTCTTCCTTGCTGCCGGCATGGCGGGGGAACGCTTCGCCGTCCGCAACTCCGGTGCAGCGGCTGTCGTGGAAGGCGTCGGCGACCATGCGTGCGAGTACATGACCGGAGGCCGGGTAGTGATCCTGGGCGAGACTGGTCGGAACCTCGGCGCGGGCATGTCCGGAGGTCGGGCGTACGTCTGGGATCCGGATCAACTCCTTCCCAGCCGCCACAATCCAGCCATGGTCACCCTCGAATCCGTCAATGACGCAGCTGAGGCCGAGGAATTGAGAGCCCTGATCCAGCGCCACGCGGAGGCCACCGGCTCTCAGCGGGCAGTGACCCTCCTTGCCGACTGGCATCAGTCGGTGAGCCGCTTCCGCGTCGTCGTGCCCCGACCAGGTTGACCCAACCGCGGCAGCGGACGCATCGAGGCGGAGCCCTCAGCCTGGCATCCCGAAAATCCCGAAGGTGCACACCACCGAAAACTCCCGTATCATGCGGGCATGACGTCGTCCGAAGCAGCCGCCCTCCTGGACCGTTACCAGCGGGGAGAGGTTGACCAGAAATCTGTCCTTCATGCCTTTCAGGCGGCCCCGGTGGTCGACCTCGGCTTCGCCGTGGTCGACACCCACCGCTCCCTCCGGAAGGGGTTTCCCGAGGTCATCTTCGGCGCCGGGAAGACCCCAGATCATCTGGTCGCCATCGCCAGCCGGATTCTCGAAGCGGACAGCCGCGTCCTTGCCACACGCATCCGTGAGGAACACGTCGCGGCAGTCCGCGAAAGGTTCCCGGGCGCCGTCCATCATGAGGCCGCCCGGTGCCTGACGATCGAGACCAGCCCACTGCCCAAGCGCCCGGGGACCATCGCCGTGGTGGCGGCCGGGACAACGGACCTGCCGGTGGCCGAGGAAGCCGCCGTGACGGCGGAATTCATGGGAAATCAGGTGCAGCGGATCTACGACGTGGGTGTCGCGGGGCTCCATCGACTTCTGGCCCGCCTGCCAGACATCCAGAAGGCCAACGTCGTCATCGTGGTCGCCGGCATGGAAGCCGCACTGCCCTCCGTGGTCGGCGGGCTCATCGGCGCCCCGATCATCGGTGTTCCCACCAGTGTGGGATACGGTTCCCACATGGGCGGGCTGACGGCCCTACTGGGCATGCTGAATTCGTGCGCGAGTGGCCTGACGGTCGTCAACATCGACAACGGGTTCGGCGCTGGCTACGCGGCAAATGCCATCAATTCGCTCGCCCAAACCTCCACCCTGGTCCATCCGTGAAGAACCTGTACTTGGATCTCAGCGCCGGTATCGCCGGCGACATGTTCGTTGCAGCACTCCTCGACCTCGGCGTCGATGTCCGAGCCCTAACGCAGGAACTCAAGGCGTTGCCCGTTCAGGGCTACCACCTGCACATCTCCCGGCGGATGAAGTCCGCCATCCATGGGACCAAGTTCGACGTCCACCTGACCTCTGCCCCGTGCCAGGAAGCGGAGGCTCACGAGCACAACCACTCTCATCCCCACGACCACGGGTCAGGCCCGGGACACCACCAGCATGCCCACGGTGGTGACCACGTCCACGGCCGCACCCATGCCCAGATCCGCGCCCTGATCGGACAAAGCACGCTTCCCGAGTGGGTCCGCACCCGGTCCCTCTCGATCTTCCAGCGGATCGCCGCCGCGGAAGGCAAGATCCACGGCGTGGATGCCGCAGACGTCCAGTTCCACGAAGTGGGAGCCATCGATTCGATCGTCGATATCGTCGGCGCCTGCCTCGCCATGGATCTGCTGGGACGGCCCCGGGTGACCGCAAGCGCCGTCGTGGAAGGTACTGGATTCGTCCGCTGCGCCCACGGTCGGATGCCGCTCCCGGCAGCGGCTACCCTCGAGATCCTGGGGGCCCGCTTGATCGCGGTCTCTCAGTGTGACGAGCCTCACGAGATGGTCACCCCGACCGGGGCTGCGATCCTCGCAGAGTTCGTGGAATCATTCGGACCGATGACCGGCGTCGTCGGAGCCAAGGTGGGCTATGGACTCGGAACACGCGATCACCGGTCTCGCACGAACGTCCTGAGGGCCGTCCTCTGGGACGGACCCGATGAATCCGCCGATCCCGGTTGGGAGACCGATACGATCGTCGTCATCGAAAGCAACATTGACGACCTGAGTCCCGAGGTTCTGGGGGCCGTGCTCGAGAAATCACTCCGACTCGGGGCACTCGATGCCTTCCACACGCCCATCCAGATGAAGAAGCAACGCCCGGGTGTCACGATCACCCTTCTGGTAGAACCCGATGACGCCGACCGTTTCTGTGAGTTCGTCCTGACCGAGACGAGCGCCTTCGGAGTGCGCCGCACCTTCGCGGAACGGCGAAAACTCCGGCGGCAATGGGTCGACGTCCAGACTCCGTTTGGAACGGTCCGCGTGAAGCTGGGCAAACTGGGGAATCGGACCCTGCAGGCAGCACCCGAACACGAAAGCTGCCGTTCAGTGGCCGCGATGGCGGGTGTTCCAATCCGACTCGTCCACGCGGCAGCGGCAGCGGCAGCGAACCAATTCCTGATGGAATCCTGACGCGTCAGATTCACGATTCCGCCCGGAGGCTGTTTGCCCCAAACTTCGACGGTGCAGCGCGTCGCCGTCCTCAACGTTGTCGGACTTACCAGGTCGCAGATCGGGCCCTCGATGCCACGCCTTGCGGCGTTTGTGGCGAGGAATCGCCTCTGTATCATCGACCCCGCCCTGCCCGCGGTCACCTGTACGGCGCAGTCGACGTATGTGACTGGAGTTCCGCCGCGGACCCACGGGATCGTGGCCAACGGTTGGTACAACCGGGAACTCGCCGAGGTGCAATTCTGGAAACAGTCGAACCACCTCGTGGGCGCCCCCAAGGTCTGGGACCGGCTGAAGGCCATGGATCCTTCCTTCACCTGCGCCAAGACCTTTTGGTGGTACAACATGTACTCGACGGCAGACTTCTCGGTCACACCGAGGCCCATGTACCCCGCCGACGGCCGCAAGTTCTTCGACGTCTACTCCTGGCCTTACTCGCTCCGGCCGGCCCTCAAAGCCGCCCTCGGCGAGTTCCCCTTCCCCGGCTTCTGGGGCCCAGCCGCCGGGGTCCAGTCCCCGCAAGGCGGGCCCGACTGCGCGACGCGATGGATTGCCGACTCAGCGCTCTGGATTGAGAAGCATCACCAACCCACCCTCCAACTCGTCTACCTCCCACACCTAGACTACAACTTCCAGAGACTCGGCCCACGGCACCCGTCCATCTCGCGGGATCTCGAACTCCTGGATGCGATCATCGGCAACCTCATCGACCAATTCGAAGCTTCAGGGGTAAAGGTCCTCGTCCTGAGCGAATATGGCATCACGCCTGTGCACGCGCCGATCCATCTCAACCGACTGTTCCGCGAACGCGGTTGGATCACGATCAAGGAAGAACTTGGGCTGGAAATCCTGGATGCCGGAAATTCAAAAGTGTTCGCCGTCGCCGACCATCAGGTAGCCCACATCCACATCCAGGATCCGGCCCTGATGCCAGCTGTCCGGTCGCTCGTCGAATCGACCCAAGGGGTCGCTGAGGTCCTTGACACCCAAGCCAAGCAGCGCATCGGCCTTGACCACGCTCGCGCGGGCGATCTGGTCGCATTCTCCAATGAGGATGCGTGGTTCACCTACTACTATTGGATCGACGATTCGCGCGCCCCTGATTTTGCCCGATGCGTCGACATCCACCGAAAGCCGGGATACGATCCGGTCGAGCTCTTCCTGGACCCCGATTTGAGCCTTGTGAAGCTCCGCATCGCCTACCGGCTCCTCAAGAAGAAGCTCGGACTCCGAATGCTCATGGACGTGATCCCGCTCGACGCCTCGCTCGTCCGGGGCTCACACGGATGCCGGCCGAAATCCCAAGACGACTGGCCCGTCATCATTGGTGACGTGGACATGCCCGGAAACGCCATCGGAGCGCAGGATGTCTTCGGGATCACCCTGCGCTCCGTCTCCGGTCAGTTGCGCTGAACTGGAGGTTGCCCGCTGGTCAAGGACGGCCAGGCCCGGGTCCACCGGGACCACGGCCTGGTCCGCCGCCGCCTGGTTGCATCGGAAACGCCTTGGCCAATCCGTTCCCGAGCTGCTCCTCGGTCAGCATTCCCGTCTTCTCGACGTCCCACTCTTGCCACCATTTCTCACCCAGCTTTTGCATCTCGGCCGCGCTCACCTTTTCGTTATGGTCGAGGTCTGCCTGCTGGAGCACCGCCGGCGCGAGAAAGGTCCCCGGACCGAACCCGCCGCGTCCACCACCACGCCCACCACCGCCGCCACCAAACGGACCTGCCTCAGTTCCAATTCGCTTCCCAGGGGACTTGCCTGCCAACTGGTCAGCCACCGCCTGATGCCGGACCCCAACAAACGCCTTGATGGGCTTCACTGGTTGACCGAAGCCCGGCATGTCTCCAGGCCCTCCCGGCCCCCGCCCGCCCCCTCCGAAACCCGCCATTCCGACGGGCTCTCCAGCCACCACTTTCTCGAAACGGGATAGCTTCTCATCGCCTTCGTCCCGGATGGCGGCCTTCAGGATGCCCGCCAACTCGTCGACCTGCTTCTGGATCCGCGCAGGCAGAAAGATCGTCCCCTGGAACTCCTTCATACGCGACAGGTAGGCTTCCCGCACCACCGCAACCTTCATCACACGTTCCAGGAATCGGTTCTGCCCAACCCAGGGCTCGGAAATGCTCAACTGCTCCCGCTCCTCCTGCGTGCCCTGAAGCATGAAGTTCCCGAATGAATGATCGAGGTCCCAAGGCACGAACTGGAAACGGTCCGTCTTCGGATGCAGGTAAACGACGTAGTTCTGTCCGATGGTCAGGATTGAATCGAGGGTGCTCAACCATACTGTCACCGCCATGAACCGGCTGAACTCTTCGACGTCGATGAACTCGGGAAGGCGTCGGGCGAATTCCGTATCGTCCGCATGCGAGACCAGCTTGGCGAAGTCGATCACGCGCTGCTTCTGCCTCGCGGTAGGCTCTCCCTTCGGGTCATAGGTCTGCTGGTACTTGGCCCAGTCATTTCCCAGGTCCGAGAACAGCCCCGGCGTCACTGGCTTGAAAATCGCCCCCTTCTTGGTGCCGAAATGGGACTCAGCCCAATTGTCGTCCAGGTTCTCCACGATGGAGTAAAGGCCCAGGTATCGGTTCGTGTGAACCCCACCCACCGAGGTGTTCACCCGCGCATAACTGGTCCGCGGCGCAGGCACACCGGCATCCCGATACAGGGCATACGACAGCGGTTCGTTCATCCACGACGCGTCGGTCACGTTGTTGTGGAAGTTGATCTTCGATACCCCAGCCACCTTCTGCCCCTTCACGAACTCATTCAGGTCCAACTTCAGGGACTTCTTCTCGGATCCACGGGACATCATGTAGGTCCCGTTGCCCTTGTACCGAACGGCCACGTTTGTCACACGTGCCCCAGCAAACTCCAGGTCCGCGCGGACATACTCGAAATCGATTCCGGCGGCGGCGCTGAGGCCATTCCGCTTTCCTTCCGCTCCCTGCAAACGGGGCGCAAATCCACCCCCGCCCGGACCTCCGCCCCCCGGCATCCCGCCCGCCAGGGTCTTGTTCATCCCGTCGCGCAGGGCATCCACACCGATCTCCCCAACACCACCCTGGTCCCACTCTTTCGTCCAACGCTGGAAGGCATCACTGAACTCCTTCTTGCTGACCTTGGAGTCCTTGTCCAGATCGAGGGCCTGCATCCATCCGCCAGCCATGAACCGGGCCGGATTGAAGCCCCCGGGTCCCCCTGGGCCACCCCGGGGGCCACCCCCCCGAGGACCAACTCCACCCGGCCCGCCGAACATCCCACCGCCGCCCCCCTTCGGCTCAATCGCCTCCCACTGATCCTTCGAAAAGGTAAGGTTCGCGTCCCAAACCTTCTGGAGCGTAAACAATTCCGCCCCTTTGTTGGGCGCCTCACCCAGCGCCATCCAAGGAAGCACCAACACCCCTATCCAAGTCATCGCCGTCCGCTTCATGCGTTCGGTGACACTCGCACGAAGCAAAGGTTACGACTGAGTGTCGGAACCCTTTCAGTAGTTCCATTGCACCTGCATCCCAATTCGGTCCGAACCTGCCGCGTCCCCGTACGGAGCCGTACGCGTGTTCGTACGATGGAAGGTATGGGTGTACGAAATTGCGATCTCGACCTCCTTCCATGGCGACCATTCGATGCCAAAGTCCAATTCCTCCACCGAACTGTCCGGTGCATTCCGCGCGAACTTCCGACCACCCTCGTACCTCTGCCAGCGGACAAAGGGAAACCAGACACCCCACGACGTCTCCGCCTTGTAGTTCAGCTGGACATAGCCGCCCTGCAGGAAATCTGCGTCTATGCTCGAAAAATCCCTCGAAAGGGATGGCCCACGGCCCACGTTCCACTCCGCCTCGAAACCGAAGGGCTGCGGATACCAAACGGCAGTCACTCCCACCCGCTCATCCGCAATCCCGCGCGCATCAGCTGTGGGGCGAATCGTCGCGGCGCTGTTGACTGGCGACACCACGGACTCCGTATCCACCACAAAGCGACCCGTGTAACCCTGAACGCCCAACTCCAGGATCTGCTTCCTGGGAAGTTCAAACGGGTAGCTCAGTCGGGCCACCGCATGCGGATCACCGTTCCGGTCCGAGCGATTCAGGCCCTGACCGGAATACAGGCCGATGCCAGCCACCCCGTAGTCGCCCGAGCCCTTGAGACCGGCCGAAACGAGGTGCTTGAACCGTTCCCGAACCTCGGCCGGTGCCCAGTAGAAGAACCCACCGATGTCGCGCTCGCCCTCGACAGCGCTGTTCAGGGCGTCTGGGCGCTCCAAGGCAGCCCGATTCTGACTCGACTGGAGGTTGGAGAACCCAAAGGGCACCTTCGATTGGCCGAGACGAACCCGGTACTCCTTATCCTTGTCGAATGAGATGTCCGCGTAGACGTCTCGAAGCTGGGCCGAATACTGCCCGTCGCTGGGCGATGCGTTGAAATCCGGTTGGAGATAGACGTAGAGATGATCCGTAACGTCCCCGCTCAGGATCAGTCGCGCCCGGCGCAGCATGAACGATTCGGTGGAGCTCACCGAGCGATCGTTGGGCACGTTCAACCCAGCGCCATCGTCATCCAGGATGGCGTGGTATCTGAACTGCGTATAACCTCGAAAACTGATCTTATCGTACCACTTGGGCGCCTTGCTCGCAGCCTTGACGTCCCCTTTCGCAGAAACCCCTTCCGTGACGTTCGTTGGAACGTTGGGCCGGCCGGCCGACGGATTCACGGCGGTGGTCGAAGCAAGGCTCGGGCCTGGGCCCGCCGGCGTGGCGCCCTTCGTCCCGAGAGCCTTGGAATCACCTTCGGCAGCGACCCTCAACTCTTCGTACTCCTCGGCTGAAATGGATCCGCGGTCACGGAGGATCCGCAACAGCTTCATCAAGGTGGCGTCGGAGGCGTGCGTAGCCGCAGTCGAAAGGCCGGCGGCGGTGAGCAATGTCAGGAGTCGGACGAGGTGACCGGAGTTCATTCGCGTTGCTGGGTCGCCACAGAATCCAATTCATGGCGAATCCATGTCCTTTATACGTCTTTAATGAGTCCCTTCTAATACATATTTACTTCCTTCAGGTCACATTCTCGTTACAGCCAAATGGCCTTTCAGCTGCACACCTAGGATCAACTGGCCCTCTCCCCGCAAAGAACGAGGCGGGGTTGGGTCTTGGCCAGACCCAACCCCGCCTTCGAATCCAGACGCGCAACAAGCGCGCCATCACCCGGTCAACGCATCGCCAACAGGCCACGCATCATGCCATACCCGATCAAGGCAGTGATCGGCAGTGTCAGGAACCAAGCCCAGAGGATGCGCTCGACTACCCCCAGGTTCAGTGCCGAGAAGCGCTTGGCGCAACCGACGCCCATGATGCTCGTGGTGATGGCGTGCGTGGTCGATACCGGCATGCCAAAATGGGCTGCCGTCATCAGGACGGAGGCAGCTGTCGCTTCTGCCGCAAATCCATGGACCGGTTGGAGTTTCACCATCTTGTGACCCATGGTCTTGATGATCTTCCACCCGCCGGCGGCCGTACCAGCCGCCATGGTTACGGCGCAGGTGAGCTTGATCCATACCGCAATGCCCTCGCTGCCGGCAGCGTCCTTGACCATCGGGTGATGGAGGAACTGCAGCCACGACGGCAGTTCCACGAGGCTACCAGCCTTCTCGGCCCCCACAATGGCGAGGGCGATGATGCCCATCGTCTTCTGCGCGTCATTGCTGCCGTGGCTGAACCCCATGTACGCGGCACTCACCAACTGGGCCTTGCCAAATACCCGCGTCACCCACTTCGGAGTCCACCGACGCAGGATGAAATACAGCAACCCCATGAGCAGCAAACCCACGGTGAATCCCATGATTGGGCTGAGGAACATCGGGATGATGACCTTGTATAGAAGCCCATCAAACTTGTACCAGGGAACCCCCGCCTTGGGCTTGCTCAGGATGACCACGGCCAGATTGTTGCTGGCGGCAGCTATACCGGATCCTACTAGACCGCCAATGAGGGCATGGGAAGAACTGGAGGGCAGCCCAAACCACCAAGTCAGCAGGTTCCAGATGATGGCACCGCCAAGCGCACAGATCAGGGCTTGCGTCGCCAATTCAGCCGGGATCAGCTTCGAATCGAGCAACCCACTGCTGATGGTCTTCGCAACCGCCGTTCCATACAGGGCACCCACCAGATTCGTTACAGCCGCCACGAGGATGGCCATCCGGGGCGTCAGCACCTTGGTTGAGACGACCGTTGCGATGGAGTTCGCCGTATCGTGGAAGCCGTTGATGTACTCAAAGATCAACGCCACCACGATGACCGTGAGAAGAAGCGTCATGACAAGCCTCAGGAGTTCTTGAGGACAATGTGGAAGATCACGTTGCCGGCATCACGGCACCGATCGATCACCTTCTCCAGCAGATCGTATAGATCCTTGAGTGCGATCACGCTGACCGCATCCTTTTCTCCGGAGTACAACTCCCGGAGCAACTCCACCATCAGCTTGTCTGCCTCGCCCTCCAGGTACTGGAGGCGGTCGTTCTGCTCCTTCACCTGCTCGAGATCCGGGGATTTCCGCAACTGCTTGACCATTGCGAGGACCACGTCCGCGGCCCGCTCCAACAATCCCGCCTGCCGGGAGAAGTCCACCCGTCGGACGCGATCAGGACACAGCAGCAAGCGTTCACCAAACTTCTCAAGCGTCTTCGGGATTTTGTAGAGCGCGTTGGAAAGGGCTTCGATGTCCTCTCGCTCAAGCGGGGTGACAAATGTCGTCGTCAACCGCTCGCTGATCTCCTCCGTGATCCGCTTGTCCTTCTTCCGCAGCAAGGCGAAGTCATCCAGCGAGTTGGCGGAAGGAGCCGCCAGCAGCCGAACCAGCAATTGAACGCTCTCCCGGGCTTCCTCCGCGCTCTTCTCCAGCAACTCGAAAAAGATCTCGTCGCCACCGATCAGCTTCTGAATCGAAAACATGCGACCAGTCCGCCTCGCCACGGTGTCAACTGAATGTCTGTTTTGTTACAATTGTGTCACAGGACGCTTCCCAACTTCGAACCGTTGGCGACGGCAGACCCGTATTATCTGCCCGCGCAGATTGGATGGCAATCCTGTGTTTGGGCTTGGCAACGGGGGCTCAGACTCGCTCAATCGCGTGGATTCCCGTCACTCGATAACACCTGTGCCCTCGTACCTTTCACCGGAGGCTGTGGTGGCCGGCCCTGGCTTTACCCGGTGGCTCGTGCCTCCCGCGGCCATGGCTGTGCACCTGTGCATCGGCGAGGTCTATGGCTTCAGCGTCTTTAACGAGCCCCTGACGCGACTGTTGGGCGTAACAGTCCCGATAAAGGGAACGGATTGGACCATCCCGCAGGTCGGGTGGATCTATTCCATCGCCTTGGTGATGCTGGGCCTCTCCGCTGCGGTGCTCGGCAAATGGGTTGAGCGGCGTGGTCCACGATGCGCGATGCTGGCGAGCGCGGCTTGCTTCTGTGGGGGGCTGCTGATTTCAGCCCTCGGCGTTGCCTGGCATCAGCTTTGGCTGATCTACCTCGGTTACGGGTTCATAGGCGGAATCGGGCTGGGCCTGGGGTACATCGCCCCGGTCTCCACCCTGATGAAGTGGTTCCCGGACCGCCCGGGGCTGGCGACCGGGCTGGCGATCATGGGATTTGGCGGAGGTGCGTTGATTGGGGCACCCTTTGGACAGGAGTTGATGGGCTTCTTCAAGGGACCAGCAACGACCGGCGTGGCACAAACCTTCGTCGTGATGGCCTTGACCTACGCCGCCTTCATGCTGTTCGGGGCCGCGACCGTGCGGGTCCCGGCCAAAGGGTGGAGCCCTGAAGGCGCTCAAGCCCGAGCCCGGATCGCCGCGGGGGCAAGTTTTGCAGTGGGCGTCGACCGGGCATGGACGACACCGCAGTTCTGGCTGCTCTGGTGTGTCCTCGCCCTGAACGTGACCGCCGGAATCGGAATCCTCGGGCAGGCATCCCTCATGTGTCAGGACATGTTCGGGGTCAATGCCACAGTCGGAGCTGGGTTCGCCGGCTTGCTGTCGATCTTCAACATGGGCGGGCGATTCCTCTGGTCCTCGCTTTCCGACAAGACCGGCCGCAAGGCCATCTACTCGGTTTACTTCCTTCTGGGAGCTCTGCTCTACGCACTCTTGCCTTGGACCCAGCGGACCGGCCAGCAGGCGTTGTTCGTAGGCGTGACCGCGCTCATCATCTCCATGTACGGCGGGGGATTTGCCACCATCCCTGCCTATCTTCGCGATGTCTTCGGCACACATCAGGTCGGCGCAATCCACGGTCGCCTGATCACTGCCTGGTCCTTCGCAGCCCTCGTCGGCCCCCAGCTCGTCAACTACCTCTCCGCCGCGCGGAAGGCCGCCGGAGTCCCCAAGGCTGAGGCGTACCACCCGACGCTCTACCTCATGTCCGGGGTGCTCGTGGTGGGCTGCATCTGCAATCTGCTCATCCGCCCCGTCCACGCGAAGCACCATCTGAAGGAGGGGATCGTCGCATGAAAGCCCTACGGGTCACATTGGCATGGCTGCTCGTCAGCATTCCTCTCGCGTGGGGCGTCACGCGTTCAATCCAGAAGTCTCTCCCCCTCTTCAAGTCTTCCCAAGTTCCCCCATCACAATCAACCACCACACCAAAGCCCCGATGAAATCACACTGGCTCCTGTCCTGTTTCGCGGCCCTCTCGGTTTCGGCCGCCCCCACCCACAATACCGCGACGCCTGGCGGCAAGCTGCCGACCCCGCTCAAGGTCTCGCTCGTTCAGGTGGCGACCGGGTTCGTCGACCCGGTCCGCGTTACTCCTGCCCCGGATGGATCGAACCGGTTGTTCGTCTGCGAGCGGACCGGGGTAGTCCGCTTGGTCAAGGACGGCAAGACGGCCGACAAACCCTTCCTCGACATCCACGACACCGTGGTCAGTTCCTTTCTCGAACAGGGCCTCTACGATCTGGAGTTCCACCCGAAGTTCCAGGAGAACGGCAAATTCTACGTCCACTACTCCGACATGTGGTTCAACGGGGCGTCGTTCATCGTCGAGTACAAGGTTTCCGACAAGAACCCGGACCGGGCGGATCCGGAATCTGCGCGCGTGGTCATGCAGATGGCGCGACCCTACGCCAATCACAACGGCGGCGAGATCGCCTTCGGTCCGGACGGATATCTCTACATCGGCAGTGGTGATGGCGGATGGGAAGGCGACGTCCTGGGCGCCGGACAGGATCTCTCTTCGCTCCTCGGGAAGCTCCTGCGGATCGACGTGGATCATCCGAGCAGCGATCGGGGTTATGCCATCCCGAAGGACAATCCGTTCCTCACCCCGTTGATGCAGATGAAACTGTTCGGGGTCTCTGAGGAGGCCTTCAACAAGATCCATCCCAACGCCCGACCGGAGATCTGGGCCTACGGGCTCCGAAACCCGTGGTCGTTCCAGTTCGATCCCAAGACCGGCGACCTGTACATCGCCGACATAGGCCAGAATCACTTTGAAGAGATTGATTTCCAACCTGCCGGCAAGGGCGGCCTGAACTACGGATGGAAGTTCATGTGCGGCACCTACCCCTTCCCCTTGCCCATCGATGAAACGGGCAAGCCCAAACTCGATGCCGTGAAGGATGCACCCCGGGTCGGCGAGATGCCCATCGCCGAATACTCCCACGTGGATCAAGGCAACTGCGTGATGGGCTTCGGAGTCTATCGGGGAACGAAGTACCCGGCCATGGACGGAGTGTATTTCACCGGGGATTGGGGTTCCGGCAAGTTGTGGGGTATCGCCCGCGACGGTGCCGGCAAGTGGCAGATGCAGGAGCTTCTCGACACCAAATTGATGTTCACCGGTGCCGGTCAGTCCAAGGACGGAACGATCTACATCACCGACGCACACGCCAACTATGGCGGTCCGGCCGACCCGGCACAGAACCCGCGCGGCAGCCTCTGGAAGTTGGTGCCGGCCGATCAGGTCCCGGCAGGTGCCAAGACGGCTCCACTGGAGTAGCCGTGATTCCCCCGTGGCGGCCGGAACCGGTTTCGATCAAACTCCGCACTTCCTGATGCAAGCGAAGTCATCTCCTGTTATCCGGTCGGTCGGGGTCGCGTTGGTTCTCTGGGCATCCGCAAGCGCGGGTGCCCAGGGCCCAGCAGCCACCAATCATGACGCCCACGCCGCCCATCCGGCGGTGCCTGCAAATGAAACTCCACCGAAGGCGGAGGACTTCCTGAGCCTCTCGCCCGATGGAAAGAAGGTTCGCATCGTCATCATCTCGGCCTTCAACGGGGCGAACTATGGAATGAACTTCAACGGCTTCGCCAAGGGGCAGGCGAAGTTCGTCGTCCCACTCGGGGCAGACATCGAGGTCTCCTTCACAAACCGCAGCCCGGTGCCGCATTCAGTCGTCGTTGTCGAGCGGGCCCAGGTGAAGCGTTTGCAAATGGGAGAGCCAGCCTTCGAGGGCGGAAGTTCCCCCAACCCGGTCCGCGGCACGACCGGATCAAAGGGCGAGAGCTTCCAGTTCAAGGCGTCGGAGGCTGGCGATTTCGCCTTCGCCTGCGGGTTCCCTTCCCACGCGGCCAACGGCCACTGGATCGCGTTGGAGGTGTCCGACCAGGTCAAGCTCCCCAGTTTGCAACTCGGCGGTGGCCCCGTCTTCACGCCGACCGCCCGCTGACCAAAGTCTTCATGAAGGCAAACGCTCGGTTCCGGAGCCTTGCCCGGCTCCAACCGTCGGGGAAGAAAACCGACCAACTCGAACTCGCGGGCTCCGGCGTACGACTGGAAGTTTCGACGGGAGGAGACGGCGTTTTCCGACTCCGCGTCCGCCGATCCATCAGCGACCGGTCATCGGCATCCTGGGCCGTGGTTCCGCAGGCATCTGAACGAACCGCAAACAGCACGCGGATCCGCAGCGATCGAGCGATTCTCAAGAACTCCGATGCCGAGTTCGCCATCGGGCTCTCCGATGGCGGTTGGTCACTCAGGGCCGCGGGTCTCGAACTGTTCCGCGGAGTACCCGGCCGCATGGGGTTCCTCGGAGACCAACCGCGCATGGCTCTGGCCCTCCACGAAAGGGAGGGTCTCTTTGGGCTTGGTGAGAGTACTGGCACCTTCAACAAACGCGGGCTCATCCGAGAATTCTGGAACATCGACGTCCTGGGACATTCGCCAACGATCCACCCTTCCCTCCGAAATCTCTACGTCTCGGTCCCTTTTGCCCTCTCGCTCAGGGATGGCCGGGCAGCCGGCCTGTTCTGGGACAACCCGGCCCGCCAGTCCTGGGACATGGGGCAGTCCAAAGCCGATGAGTGGACCCTCCATTCCGACTCGGGCGACATCGACCTGTACCTGTTCACTGGCCCAACGGTCGCCGACGTCATCCGGCAATACACCCAACTGACCGGTCGGGCGCCGATCCCGCCTCGATGGGGCCTGGGTTACCACCAGTGCCGATACAGCTACGAGTCCGCCGCCGAGCTTCGCCGCGTCGCCGACGGTTTTCGCAAGCGGCAGATCCCCTGTGATGCCCTGTACCTCGACATCCATCACATGGACGCCTACCGCGTCTTCACCTTCGGCAAGAGTTTCCCCAAGCCGGCATCCATGGTCCGGCAGTTGGCCAAGGACGGTTTTCAGGTCGTCGCCATCGTCGACCCCGGTGTTCAGGACAACCCCGATTTTCCGGTGTGCAAACGCGGAATCGCCGCCGATGCCTTCGTCAAGCAGGCCGACGGCACGGCCGATGTCATCGGCGAGGTTTGGCCGGGCAAATCCCGCTTCCCGGATTTCCTGAACGCCCCGACCCGCGAATGGTGGGGCCGCGAACAGTCTGTCCTCCAAAAACTCGGCATCGCGGGGTTCTGGAACGACATGAACGAGCCCGCGAATTTCGCACGCCCGGACAAGACGCTCCCGCCAGATGCCCGACACCGGACAGACTTCGGCCCCGCTTCCCACGCTGCCGTCCACAATATCTACGGCATGCAGATGTCCCGGGCGTCACGCGAGGGCGCACTGGCTGCAGATCCCGCGAAGCGACCGTTCATCATCACCCGCTCGACGTACGCAGGGGGACAGCGCCATGCCGTCGTCTGGACGGGGGACAACTCCTCTAACTGGGATCACCTGCGGGATTCCGTCCAGATGCTCCTGAACCTCGGCCTTAGCGGCTTTCCGGTCTGCGGTGCGGATGCCGGTGGGTTCCTAGACAACGCCACTCCCGAGCTCTTCATTCGCTGGCTCCAGTTGGCCGCCTTCACCCCCTTCTTCCGCGGTCACTCCAACATCGGAACCCAGCCCCACGAACCTTGGGCATTCGGCCCCCGGTTCGAGGCCATCGCACGAAAGATCATCCAGCAGCGGTATCAACTTCTCCAACTCTTCTATTCGCTGGCAGCGGAAGCACAGACCACCGGCGCGCCAATCATGCGCCCCTTCCTCTGGCACTATCCCAACGACCCAACCGCCGTGGGCCGCGGGGATCAGTTCCTGGTGGGCCGCGACCTTCTGGTAGCGCCCATTCTGGAGCAGGGCTCCGAAGCGCGGGCGGTCTATCTCCCCAATGACGCGTGGTATGACCTGTGGTCCGATGCGCGCCTGACCGGTGGTCAGCACCATCTCGCCTCCGTAGGGTTGGAACAGATTCCCGTGTTCGTGCGCGGCGGAGCGATCCTGCCCTTCCTCGAGGAGGCCCCGTGTTCGGGCATGCAGGACCTGTCAACGGTCACGCTCAACGTCTGGCCCGGCGTGAACGACGGCTTCGACTGGTACGAAGACGATGGGGTGAGCCAGTCCCACCAAGCCGGCGACTGGCACAGACGCCGGATGCGCCTGCAGCGCCAGTCCCGCCGGATCGGCCTGGAAATCGGTGCCTCCTCCGGAACTTATCCTTCGAGAGTTCGCACCTGGAGAGTGATCCTCCACGATGTCCATCGTGCGGCCCGGGTCACCCTCGACGGATCGCCCGTCGACGTCCTCCGCTTCCCCGAGCATCGACTACTTGCCGTGGAAATCGCCGCAACCAGCGCTCCCGTCCGGATCGAGTTTGGTCCCGCGTGAAGGGCGCCGTCCTCAGTTGGGATTCAGGGCCGGATCGGTAGTCCAGATGATCTCGGTCTGGGGAAACGGGGCTCGCCCCTTGTTTGGGGACCCGTCGACCATGTCCAACACCCGCCGAGCCTGCGCGGCGGCCGCGTGGCCGTCCGCATAGACGAGGTTTCCGGCCCCGGAATGCCGAGCGGAGAAGCGGTTCGCGAAGGCGTGCGGTTGCCCGGTATAGTTAGCTTGGTTGGGATGCGCCTTCGCCTCACCCGGGAGTCCGGATTCGGTGAACACCACCGTCTGCACCGGCGAACGAATCTCCGAAACGCGAACCTTCGCGCCTCCCTGAATCAGTTTCGAATTCATCGCGATCGGGAAATGCGGGTAGTTCAGCTTTTCCGGGGGAAGCTTGGCCGTAGGGCAGACGAACAAACTCTGCCGGGAGTACAGGATGGCGCGATCGTTGGTCGCGATCTGGGCCAGGCTGCGAAGCCCGATCTTCGACGGCAGGACGTTGGCCCAAAGATCCGCGTTCCCCGGGTCCACCGCAGCCCGCCACCCCAGCAGGTCGCCCCCGAGATAATCCTTCTCGCGCGGCAGGATTTCCCCGTTGTCATCCACGTACAGGGTCAAGGCGAGGCCCCACTGCCTTTCCGTGTTCAGGCAGGCAATGGACTGGGCCTTGGACTTGGCCTTCGACAAAGCCGGCAGGAGCATCCCCGCCAGGATCGCGATGATGGCGATCACCACGAGCAACTCGATCAGGGTGAAGGCCCGATTCCGCCCGAACGCCAGTGAGGTCGAGTTCATTGAACCACCACCCGGTAGAGTGCGGCGACGTCCGAGGGGGCTCCCGGCGCAAATGTCATCGCACCTGCTTCCCCGGCCTTCTGCTCCACGAACTGCCAGTCGCCGGTCCCCAGTGTCGATCGACGCTCGAGGCGATAGGCAAACCCAGCCTGCCCAGTGAAACGGACCACAACCTGTCCACCTTCCAACACGATCGACAGCAGCGGGGCCGCGGGCGGCACGACCACCGCGCCCTCGCGGATCCGCCCTGGTGAGCCGATGTCCTTGACCGTCAGGTTCAGATCCCAATCGATGCTCCCGGGAGCCTGATACACGCCCCCCACTCCCTCCACGCTCAATCCACCGAAAGTCCCCGAAGCCACGTCATAGTTGAACGTGACCCCCGGAGTCCCCGCCGGGAAATCGACGGAGGAAACCGTGTCGGCGTTGTTCGCCGTGGTTGCGTCCCAGAATCGGACGCCGTCGCCGCCCGAGCTGAGCCCAAATCCGCTCCCGGAATACGTGAAGATCTGAAGCCGAGCTGGGAGTTCGTTCGTTCCCCACCAAGCGCGGAACTGCTCTGGTGTCAGTCGCTCGACAAAGATCACCGACTCACCCGGGGCGATCGACACCGCGTTCGTAAGGACAAAGGCCGCCGTCAGGCTCGAACTGTTGTCATCAAGCCGCCAACCCGTCAGCGATACCGATTCGGACTCGAACGACGTCACCTCAAACCAGTCCTGGGGCACAAAGCCATTCCTGCGCGAGAAGTCGGGATCGAGCGTGTCCGTGGACCGGACCTCGGTGATCCGCAAGTCTGGCTTGGCCCGCACAGTCAGGGTTGCCGTGGAAGTTTGGGATCCAGACGCATTGCTGGCCTTGACCGCATACTCGCCAGCCGCCGCACTCGTGAGGTTCGAAAGCGTCAAGGTCGCCCCCGACTGCCCTGGCATCAACGCGCCCTTGAACCTCCACTCAAAGGTAGGCTGAGGCACGCCCGATGCCCCTGAGACAAATGTCACCGCCCCGCCGGCCAGCACGGAAACGTTCGTGAGTGGAATCGTGATGATGGGAGCCTGAGGCGTCTCCACGAGCGAGAGGACCGCGTCACGACTCTTCAGCACTTCAAAGCCATTGTTCAGGGTTACAGAATAGGCACCCACGGATCCGGCCCCGACGTTCGAGACCACCAGTGTCGAGCGTGTGGCACCAAGGATGGCAGTGCCCTTGAACGCCCACTGAAACCGAGGGCGCGGCAGCCCCTTGGCCGTCACCGTGAACTGCGCTGCATCGCCTGGATTGACGGTCAAGTCCCCTGGTTGAGTGAGGATCTCAACCGACGCCATGGCCCCTCCGCTACCGGGTGAACCGAGGTCACCATTGTCCGAGGCAGCGAACACTCCCGCTTCCCCGAGCAACGGCCTGCGGCTCATCGCGCCCGTCACCGGGTCGTACACAAACGTCGCGCTGCTGCCCCCGGCGGCACCGATGTCAACCGAATCCACGACGTCAGAATCCTCGGTGGCGTCCGCGTCCCACAACCGGACGGAATCCCCGCTGGAACTGAGCCCGATGCTGTTCGTCGAATAGCTGAAGACCTGGACGCTGCCGGGGAGCGACGCGCCCCACCATTCGCGAAATGCGTCCGCGGAGATGGACTCCACGAAGACGATCGCCTCCCCAGGGATCAGGGTCAGAGAAGGCAGGACAATCGCACCGGTAGCGAGCCCCCCGGTTGCATCATTGAACCGGTATCCGGACAGGTCCACTGGCTGGCTTCCGAAGTTCGTCAACTCCCACCAGTCGGCGTGGATGGCGACCGTGCCGTTCGTGGACGCCGCCGAATGGACCTCAGTAATGGCCAATTGCGCCCGGACGGAAGCCGCACCTGCGATCCATAGAGCAGCCAGGCCGGCGCAACGGAGGAACCCTTTTTGCATGCGCCAAACAAGCCACCAGTAAAACTCGCAGAGACGACACTCAGGTGACGATGGTGTGACGTCAGGGCGCGTGCATGCTCGTCACCCGTCCCCTGACCACTACCTGACCACGAGCCCACGCACCAATGACACTGGGGTACAACTCACGTTCCGCCTCCTGGATCCGGACGTGCAGCGAAGACGCGCTATCCCCGTCCAACACGGGCACGGCGCGCTGTCCGAGGATTGGCCCCGTATCGATCCCTTGATCCACGAGATGCACCGTGCATCCCGTCACCTTCACCCCGTAATCCAACGCCTGCCGCCACGCCTCCAAACCTGGAAACGACGGGAGCAGGGACGGATGGATGTTGACCACCCTCCCCGCGAACTCCCGGAGGAACTCGCCTTTCAGGATGCGCATGAATCCGGCAAGCACCACCAACTCCACCCCTGCGTCCTTGAGGCAACGGATGTAGGCCGCCTCCGCGACCTCATCCAGTTTGGTGCGGTACCGCCCCGGTTCCACGTGGCTGGCGGCGATTCCCCTGGACCGCGCATGTTCCAGGATGCCGGCCCCCGGCACATCACTTACCACGACCGCCACCTCCGCTGGAATGGCCTCGGCGGCGATGGCATCGGCAATGGCGACGAAGTTGGAGCCCTTGCCGGAGCCCAGGACTCCCAACCGGAGAGGTCGTGCGTTCATGCTGTCGTAGGCTCCCATGATCGAAATCCCGTGGGAACCACTGCCGCGCGAAAGATTCCAACCATCAACCTGCCCCGCCGCCGGAGATCTTCTTCGGATCCCCCTTCAAGAGGGCGACAGCGTAGTCGCGGTTCATCCGGGCAATGAAATCGAGGCTGATCTCCTTCGGACAAACGGCCTCACAGGACCCAGTGACCGTGCACCCACCGAAGCCCTCGGCATCCATCTGCTCGACCATCGCCTTCGCCCGGCGGTACCGCTCAGGCTGCCCCTGCGGCAGCAGACCAAGATGGGAAACCTTCGCCGACACGAACAGCATGGCCGACGCGTTCTTGCACGCCGCCACACAGGCGCCGCATCCGATGCACTGAGCGGCGTCCATCGCGAGGTCCGCGTCCTCCTTGGGAACGGGGACGGAATTGGCGTCCGGGGCGCTGCCCGTCCGCACGCTAATGAATCCGCCCGCCTGCTGGATGCGATCGAAGGACTTGCGGTCGACGACCAGGTCCTTGACGAGCGGGAATGGCTTCGCGCGGAACGGCTCGACCGTGATCAGGTCGCCATCCTTGAAGCTCCGCATGTAGGTCTGGCAGGTCGCCACGGCCTTATGCGGGCCGTGGGGCTTGCCATCGATCACCAAGGAACAGGTGCCGCAGATGCCTTCTCGGCAGTCGTGATCGAATGCGATGGGCTCCTCGCCACGGTTCGCCAACTCTTCATTCACTACATCCAACATCTCCAGAAAGGACATGTTGGGGTTCAACTCCGGCGAGTCGTAGGTCACAAACCCACCACTCGTGTTCCGGTTCTTCTGCCGCCAGACCTTCAGTTTGACCTTCATGGCTCGGGATAATCGAAGATATCGGTTGGGGTTGGTCCGGTCACTTGTACGAACGGGTGCTCATCTTCACCTCTTCGTAGTTGAGCGGTTCCTTGTTGAGGATGGGAGCCTTGCCGTCCCCGGCGTACTCCCAAGCCGCGACGAATGCGTACGCATCGTCCCGACGCTTGACGTCGCCAGCATTCACGACCCCCTGCTGCACCTCGGGATCGTCCTTCGTATACTGGTACTCCTCACGGAAATGGCCGCCGCAGCTCTCCTCGCGCATCAACGCGTCGCGGCACATCAACTCTCCCAACTCGATGAAGTCAGCCACACGCCCGGCCTGCTCCAACGCCTGGTTCCATTCTCCGGAGGCACCCGAGACGCGTAGATTCGTGCGGTACTCCTCCCGCAAGGCCACGATCCGGGCGATGCCCTTCTCGAGGCCGGCCTTCGTGCGGGCCATGCCGCAGTGATCCCACATGATCTTGCCCAGTTCCTTATGGAAACTCTGCGGGGTCCGCTTGCCCTTCGATGAAAGGAACGCATCCACGCCCTTGCGTACTGAATCCTCCGCCGCCTTGAACTCGGCCTTGTCCGGCGCCGGACGACTGCCGGCCTTCACCGTCGCGAGGTAGGTGGCAATCGTGGACGGCAGCACGAAATAGCCGTCCGCCAACCCCTGCATCAGGGCCGAGGCCCCAAGGCGGTTGGCACCATGATCCGAGAAGTTCGCCTCACCCAGTACGAACAGACCCGGCACGTTGGACATCAGGTTGTAGTCCACCCACAACCCACCCATCGTATAGTGCACCGCGGGGAAAATCCGCATGGGCGTCTTGTAGGCATCCTCAGCCGTGATCTCGTGGTAGATCGCGAACAGGTTGCCGTAGCGCTCCCGGATCTTGTCCTCTCCCAGTCGCTTGATCGCATCGGAGAAGTCCAGATAGACACCGAGACCGGTCGCACCAATTCCGCGCCCCTCGTCGCAGACGTACTTGGCGGCCCGGCTCGAAACGTCACGCGGCGCAAGGTTGCCGAAGGCGCCGTACATCCGTTCCAGATAGTAGTCGCGCGCGTCCTCGGGAATGTCCGCCGGGTTCTTTCCGCAGTCCTCCTTGCGCTTCGGCACCCAGATACGGCCGTCGTTGCGGAGGGACTCCGACATCAACGTCAGCTTCGACTGATAGTCACCGCTGACCGGGATGCAGGTGGGATGGATCTGCGTGTAGCAGGGATTGCCAAAGCAGGCACCCCGCTTGTAGGCACGCCAGATGGCCGTGGTGTTGGAACCACGGGCGTACGTGGACAGGTTGAAGACATTGCCGTAACCACCGGTCGCCAGGACCACCGCATCCGCCGAGTGCCGCGTGATCTCACCGGTCTGGAGGTCACGAACAACGATGCCCTTGGCATGGCCATCCACGATCACCAGATCCAGCATCTCGGAATGGGTGTAGGACTTGACGGCACCCGCACCGATCATCCGAGACAGGGCCGAGTAAGCCCCCAGCAACAACTGCTGACCGGTCTGGCCCCGGGCGTAGAACGTGCGACTGACCTGCGCACCACCGAACGAACGGTTGTCGAGCAACCCGCCATACTCGCGGGCAAAGGGAACACCCTGCGCCGCGCACTGGTCGATGATGTTGACCGAGACCTCCGCCAGACGGTGTACGTTGGCCTCGCGAGCCCGATAGTCACCGCCCTTGATCGTGTCGTAGAAGAGACGATGCACCGAGTCGCCGTCATTCTGGTAGTTCTTCGCGGCATTGATCCCGCCCTGCGCGGCGATCGAGTGGGCGCGCCGCGGAGAGTCGTGGAAGACGAAGTTATGAACCTCGTAGCCCAGCTCAGCCAAGGTCGCCGAGGCGCTGGAACCAGCCAACCCGGCCCCAACCACGATGACCTTGTACTTCCGCTTGTTGGCGGGGTTGATCAGCTTGCTGCTGAACTTGTGGTTCTCCCACTTCTGCGAAAGCGGTCCTGCGGGGATGTTCGAATTGAGCGTGGCCATGTCAGCGGACAACCTCCTTTCCGGCAGCGGCGACACCCAGTTGGGCCTTCGCCTTCTCTACGTGTTGCTGCCCCAGACCGCCTGCCAGAATGGCGACCGGAATCGACGCGTAACCCAGAAAGATCAGGATGCTGGCGACCGCGGCGAACGCTCGGATGCGGGGCCACCAGACGTGATTGCGCAACCCAAGCGACTGGAACATCGCCGAGAGCCCATGGCTCAGATGCATGAAGAGCAGGCCTTGAGCGACCAGATAGGCCAGGGCGACCCACCAGACCCGAAAACCGAGAACCATCGTCGCATACACGTCTGGCACCGTTTCCCCATGCAAGGAGGTCTGCAGCTTGGAGAAGTCACCCACCCCGTTGATCCCGGGTTGGAGGGCGGTGAAGTGGAGAAGGTGGTAAACGATGAATGCGAGCACCACCAAGCCGCTCAAGGGCATCAATCGCGATGCAAGTGTCGAACCGTAGGCCGCTCCACCTGCGTACCCTTCCGGCCGCGCAGCGCGATTCGCAGCCAGCAGGGTCACCGCGGCAAAAATGTGCAGGCCAACACAGCCCAGCAGGCCCAGGCGCGCTCCCCACAGGAGGCCGGGCTTGCTCTTCAGGAAATGGGCGTAGCCGTTGATCAGGTCCGGACTCCCGAACACCTGCAGGTTGCCCACCAGATGGCCGATGAGGAATACGAACAACGCCGCCCCGGTCAGGGCCATGACGTACTTCTTACCCAACGACGAGCGCCAGAAGCGCGTGATCAGGTTCATTGATAGTTCTCCACGCCAGCCCATCAGGGCAGGTTGAGTGCATCTAATGACCACCTGATCAACACGTCAAACCATTAGAACCCGATATCAGCACACCTTCCGATCTCATCAGGCGCCCTTACCTCACAACCACGCCCTCAACACCCCGAACTGGATCACCGGCACCACCAGCAGGCTCTCCACTGCCCCGCCTTGAAAACGGGGCGCAAGCTCTCACGCCGTGGCGTCCCTTGCTCCCCGCACCTCCGCACGTTCAAGGCACCCGCACCCGGTACAGGCCGGAAGCCGCCGCCGGCGTCAGCCGGTACAGATGGCTCCCAGCCGATTGCGTGCTGAACACCGCAGTTGTTTCCTGCACCCATGGCCCGGTCGGCACCGAGGCCCGCTCCAGGACGAACGACGATGCCGTTCCGGATTCGACCACGAACGGAAGGGTCAGCTGGCCGTTCACCCCAAAGCTGGGAATTCCCAACTTCAACACCGGCGGCCCGACAATCGCTGTCACCGCCTTCCACGGGCCGCGAGCCAGCACCCTGGACGCGATCACCGGCTGGACCCCGATGACATACTCGCCAATCGCAGGCGGCACGAACGAAACAGGGCTCCCGGCCGCTACCTGACCATTCGACAGAGGCGTCAACGCGGTCGTATCGGATAGTTCAATATCATCAAGGAACGCGCCTTCTCCCGAAATCGTGGTGTTGTAATAAGGCCCCAATCCCACCGCGTATCGAAAGCGCACCTGGAAGTCACGGTTGGCAAGATTGCCAAGAGGGAGCGTCACCCGGGTGAATCCAGTGTCGCTTTCCGCGGTCACGCCTGCCCGACTCCAGATCGAGCGCCACGTACCACCATCGTCATCCGACACCTCCGCATGGATGACCTGATACTCCGTGGCGTAACCGAGAAGGATCGAGAAGGACAGCACCGGGGCCGAGCCACCCGCGAACTGCCGATCCAACCGCATCACCTGATCCACGGGCTCTGGGGAAGTCAGCCGGTAACTGTAGGCCCCGGAGGCCTTCTTCGAAGCGTCGTTGAACTCGTAACCCGGAGTAAGCTGCGCCACGACGCGCTGCTGGCCCGACTCCGCAGTCCACGCCCCGCCAACACTTCCCCGTCGCGCGACACTCCACCGGAAGGCTGTCGCGGCGGGCACCGCTGTTGGAGCGTACGCATTCGCGGCACCCACGGCCGGAGTCGAACTGCCGGTGAGTGCCGGCGCTGGGTAGGCCAAGCGAAGATCCAACTTCTGGTTGGCTCCCCCCGTTACGGTGACCGTACGACTCTCGGATGCCATTCCAGGAGCCGAGAAGACGACCGACCTTGTGCCATTGGCCGTGGGAACCGCGAATCCACCCGAGGGCGAACTCACCCCATGGTAGGCGGATTCCTCGACGTCCACGCGAATTCCCTCGATCCCTTCGCCCGCATCGTACCGTCCATCCCCGTCCAGATCGAAATAGGCAACACCGGTAACCAGTGGGGTGGCGTCGGACCGATCCCCCAGATTGACCGTGAAAAGCGCTGGGCCAACCGTCTCGGTGACGCCGCCCACCACCCGCGAGTTGCGCCCGTACACCACCCCGACGCCTGCCTCCCGGAACCGCGCATCATGGGTGTTCAACCGGTGACCCGGCGGATTCTGCATCCCTGGTGGCTTGGGCGTATTCGTCGCGTCAGGATAGCCCCAATCCACCTCGAGGCCCGCGTGCGCGTACTCGGCATCCTCGGCAAACGCGTAGAGGTTCTCCCCGACGATGGTCAGCGGATAGCCAACCGTCGCCACCCGGTTGGAAACCGTGCTCGATCCCTCGAAGTGGGACTGCTCGGCGTTTGCCAGCATCCACTGGCTGTGCCCCCGCGCCGCCTGCAGCAACATGCGATTCGGAGCCAGGGGCGGCTGCGCAGGCAACGTCGCCATGTGATTCGACATCACGGAAAAATCCACCTTGAAGAAGGTGTATGCGTACTGGATCAATGAGTCGGGCAGGGCCTTGAGGATTCCTGTCTCGGCCAGCGGAAACATCCGCGCCCGGTTCATCCGCTCGAGCACGACCTGCTCTTCGTCTGTCCAGCTACCCGTCTGCCAGAGAAGACTGCCGCCACCTGCCGGAGCCGCGTCCCGGTGGCCAACCGACTCCAGCCGGAGGATGGGCGATTGCGGTGGGCCGGGCGGCTTCGGAACATCGGCCAAGGCCAAGGAAAATCCCCCAACCCAAGCCACCCCTGCGATCACGACGGCGTCTTTCACGCCCGTCGGACTACCGCATCGCGGCAACATTTGGCGAGAGCGGATTCGATGCAGCCCGCTGATCAGCCAGGGCTGATTCACCTGAATCCGGGCCTGCGGCCCGTGAGCCGGTTGGAAATGGCTCACTGCCGACTCATGGCCCAGGCCGGCGTGCCGAAGTGCTAGTTGCCCTCCGGCGCCTCTTGCCTGCGCCTCTGGCTATGGAAAATCTCGGTCTGGCTGGCGAATTGCCCGCGGCGACACCTGCTGTCGCTTTCTCCCGCTTCCTTCTCGTTGTCGACGCCTCAGCGCTTGAGTGCCGCCATCGCCTTCCCGAAACTCTGTGACCGCCGCCACGACGGGAGTGAATCGGCCTTGGTCCGCTCCTGGTGCCTCTCCAATTCGTACACCCCGATGGCCAGATTGCGCAGGCTCGCCAACACACTCGCCGCCACACGATCCCTCACACGGCAAGCATCCTCGCCCAGGCTCACGTCCCGGCGATAGTGCGTGCCGTTCTCGATCGCCGACCAATGCCCTCGGATGATTTCCATCATCTCCGCGTCGGTGTGCTGCTCGAGCGCACAGCTCGTCAGGTACAGCCCCACCTCGTCCGTCTTCTCTGATTCGCCCTTGCCGAGCGGGATGAATTCCCGCCGGACTCCAACCACCTGCCAGCATCCCACCAGTCCGATCTCTTCCGGCGTCACGGCGATGCGGATCAGTCGACGACGCTCCAGCCGGTCATGATGCTTCTCCCACCGCGCGCTGGCCTCCGAGGGGGAAAATGCGCTGGGAAACCAGCGCCTCGGCCTTCTTTTCGGCACCTTCCTGATTGCCCTTGAGCCCGAAGAGGTAGTCGCCACCGAGTTCCTGTGTGATGAAACGTGCGCTGTTCTGTTGGCAGTGCAGCGCATCGGCCGTGATGAGGACTCCGGGAGGCAGGGCCAGACTCTCCAGCAGCGGCTGCAAGGCAGGGATCTCGTTACTCTTCTCATCGATGGCTACCTGGCCGAGCGAGAGGCGCAAGTGATGAGTGACCGCCGAAAGCAACTGAAGCGGACGACCGTCGCGCCTGCCACTGCCGCGCAGGACCTTTCCATCCACTGCCAGGCGACCGATGGCCGAGACCTCCTGCTCCAGGAGCCACTGTCCGACGATGGCTGCAAAGGCCCCAGGATCGAGGTTCATGAGCACGCGCCGAAAGGTGGAATCGCTTGGAGCCCTCAGCTCACCGTCTTCATCGGGGAAGCATCCCAGGGCGCGCAACTGACGCTTGGTGAACTTCGAGCAGGTGTCCTCGTAGGCACGATATCCGCAGGCGCCCATGAGGGTGGCCACCGCAGCACAGGCAAGCACGAAGCGCTGGCGATGGTAGAGGCCATGACCTTTGCGCGAGTCGGGGAGTCGGCGAAAACGCTCAAGAAGGTCATCGAGGGCCGGAGCCTGAAACGGGCATGGGCCTGAGACGTCGGCCTCGAAGGCGGCCAGCGACTCCGCCAGGCGGGCTTGCTTGAGGATGGCAAAGGCCCTCGGGTGCAGCGCGCGCAGATAGAGCTGCTTTGGCTGGCCGTGCGGGAGGTAGTAGTCGCGAGCGTTGCGGGAAAAACCGCCAGTAGGGCCAATGGCCTCAAAACCGCAGGCACGATAACAAGTGCCCCGGTAAAGCGTTTCGTCGACGAAGCTCTCGACGGCGAGGATGGGATGCTTCCATCGAGCAAGCCAGTCATCGCTCAGGCGGCGCAGGCACAGGCCTAGAACGCGTGAGGCAAGGTTTGGAAGGCTTTGCCGATCGGTGAGGACGAGGAAGCGGCTGTTGTTGGCGATGAAGGACAGGCGACGGGCACGCTGACGAGCTGACCACCCGATGTGTTTGTCGCGGCCCTTGATGTGGAGTGCGGCGGCACTGAAGGCGATGAGTGCGACCCATTGGCCGTCGAGTTCAGCGACGTAGCGAAGGTGCTGACCAACGAGGATGGCGCTATGGAGATAGTGGCGTTCCTTGAGGAGGAGATCGAAGCGCTCGCGTTCGTGATCCTCCAGGAGGCGGACGTTGACGCGGGCGAGCAGGTCAGGCTCGCTGGGAATTGGTGGGCGAGGCATGCCCAAGGCTGTCGGGATGGGGGCGGGATGTCCAGCTGGAATCAATCTTCTCCCAACCCGCCAATTCTTTGCTCAGCCCAGATGAATCAGCCCTGGCTGATCAGCCGGCATCCAGCGAAGGAGCATCCGATGGGTCGGCCAGTAAATCACGACCGCCAGGGCGGCCATCCATCCCATCAGGTACCACTTGGCAGGAACCCAGGTCTGGGGCTGTGCATCATCGAATCCCCAGACGTAGTTGATATTGTTCGGGACCAACTTTGAGGCGTGCTCCGGCCCGGCGGGCGGCATCGCGGTGAAGCAGACAATGCACAACACCCAGGCGGAAATCGTCCAGGCCCAGAAAGCCTTGCGGTCGTATCCTACTCTTCGGACCAGGAACAGGAGGAGAAAGGGAAGCCATCCGTGGAACAGCGACAGGCCCCGGAGAAAGAGCGGCCGGTTCCCATCGAACATGTAGGCCGTCATTCCGGTGATCTTCCCTCCCACGCACATCGCCAGAAAGTCCGCGCACCAGAGTGCCTGAGGCAGGAGGATGCCAACCGCGGGCATCGAAATCAGCAGGCGGTTGCCGGTCCAGACTCCCGCCAGAGTCAGGAACAAGGCGACGTCGCAGAAGTAGAGGAAATTGGTCGGCCCATACTTCGCCCAGTACACCGGCACCAGAACGGCCATGAACGCCGTGTAGAGCCATTTGATGGAGGTGGGAATCCGCGCCTTGCCGTTCGTCGCTTCGCCAAGACCAGCCAGTGCCGTCAGGGAGTTTGCATTCATCGCCGCTTCCAGTACCCGAGCCCGCGCCGCACCTGTGAATCGGAACTCCGGGACCGTCCATTGACAGCCATGATGCTACCAGCGGTTCACCCCGCATCCACCGCCGCCCACCACAAGCCCGGTGGCAGAACCGAACGATTCGTTGACGCCATGGATGAATTCGGGAGCGTATCACGCCCGATGACGCCGATGTCGCCGTTCGACCTGTCCGTCCGATTCTTCCTGCAGCTGGCCATGGTGCTGGCGGCATGCCGGATCGTCGGCCTCGTGGCCAAGCGCGTTGGCCAACCGCAGGTCGTCGCCGAGATGATCACCGGCGTCTTCCTTGGCCCGTCCCTGCTCGGGCTCTTCGAGGTGACGAAGCCGGTTCAGGCGTGGCTCTTCCCGCCCCAATCAAAGGCGATCTTCTTCTCCACCTGTCAGGTCGGGCTTTCCATCTACATGTTTCTGGTCGGCGTCGAATTCCGATCCGACCTGTTCCGGTCCCGTGCGAAGGCGGCGGCAACGGTATCCATCGCCGGCATGCTGACGCCATTCATCCTCGGTGGATTGATTGCCCTGTGGCTGGTCCGCAGCCCGGGAACCTACTTTGCGGCCAAGGTCCAGACTTGGGAGGCCGTCCTGTACCTCGGCGCGTCCATGTGCATCACCGCCTTCCCCATGCTGGCGCGGATCATCGTGGAACGGGGCCTTGCCGGAACCTCGCTCGGAACCCTGGCGCTTGCGGCGGGTGCGATGGACGACGCCGCCGCCTGGTGCCTGCTGGCCGTGGTTCTCGCGAGTTTCCAGGATGATTCCACCATCGCCCTCAAGGCCATCGGCGGAGGCGTCGCCTACGCCACCCTCGTCCTCACCGTCGGACGATCCCTCCTCGCCCGATTCGAGCGGACCGTCAAACCCGATGGCACCCTGCCAAACAGCGCGCTCGCGACGGTTCTCATGCTGGTCATGCTCGGGTCCTGGTTCACCGATGTCATCGGGATCTACGCGGTCTTCGGGGCCTTCATCCTGGGCTGCGCGATGCCGAGGGGACGGTTCGCGCCGGCCCTGATGCGGCAGATCGAGCCATTCGTCGTGGTCTTCCTGCTTCCCACCTTCTTCACCTACTCCGGGCTCAACACCCGGCTGGACCTCGTGACCACACCCGCCCTGCTGGGCGTCGCGCTCGTGGTCCTGGCCGCCGCCTGCCTCGGCAAGTTCGGGGCCTGTTGGGCGGCTGCACGGTTCCACGGCGAGGACAACCCGACCTCGCTCGCCATCGGAACCCTGATGAACGCCCGCGGCCTCATGGAGCTGATCATCCTCAACATCGGCCTCGAGCGCGGTCTGATCACGCCACAACTCTTCTCGATCATGGTGGTGATGGCGATTGCCACCACCCTCATGGCGACTCCCATCTTCGAATGGGTCTATGGCCGCAAGGCCCGCTCCCGGGGCGACCTCGCCCACGCCCCAGCCTGATCCTCCGGACCTGACATCCGCCAGACCCGTGGCATCCTCCGCCTGTGCCTTTCGAGTTCAAAATCACCCGTCGGGTCGAGTTCAGCGAGACCGACCTGGCCGGCATCGTCCATTTCACCAATTTCTTCCGCTACATGGAGTCGGTCGAGCACGCCTTCCTGCGGTCGCTCGGCCACTCCGTCGTCATGCCGGGATTCAATCCTCCGGTGGGCTTTCCCCGCGTGCACGCTTCGTGCGATTTCAGGCATCCGATCCGCTTCGAGGAAGTGATGGAACTCCACCTGCTGGTCGCCGAGAAGCGCCCCCGTAGCATCGCGTACGAGATCCGCATCCGCAGGATCGAACCCGCCCCGGTCGTCGAGATCGCTACTGGTCGGCTGGTCGTCGTCTGCGTGTGCAAGGGGCCAGATGGCCGGATGGAAGCGGTCCCGATACCGGACTCCCTTGCCAGCCAGATCGAGGCCGCGCCGCGCGAACTCCTCACGTTGCCCCCGCCGTCCCGCTGACGGACGAAATCCGGCACCTGCCCCTGCCCTGCGGCGCATCTTGAAGCCGGCCCAACGCGTTGTGGGGTGGGGCGAGTATCCTCACGAACCGATCCAGAACCGGCTCGCCCCACCCGCCTTTCGGAGCCAGTGTCACGATACGCAACCTGCCGCCCGGCGGCTCACCGTGTGATTCCCACCTGCGACAGCAGCCACGCGTACTCGAAGGACACCTCCTTCAACCGGTCATAGCGCCCGCTCGCCCCACCGTGCCCCGCCGCCATGTTGCACTTCAGCAGGAGCGGATTCCGATCGGTCTTCAGGGTCCGTAGCTTGGCGACGTACTTGGCCGGCTCCCAATACATCACCTGGCTGTCGTTGAGGCTCGTGGTCACGAGGATCGCCGGATAACTGCCCTTCCGGAGGTTGTCATAAGGACTGTAGGAACGCATGTAGTCGAAGGCCGCCTTCTCGTTCGGGTTTCCCCACTCCAGGTACTCACCCACGGTCAGCGGCAGGCTCGCATCCATCATGGTGTTCATCACGTCCACGAACGGCACGGCCGAGTGCACCGCCCGGAACAGATCTGGCCGCAGGTTCACGACCGCCCCCATCAGCAACCCACCGGCGCTGCCGCCCTCGATCAGCAGCTTGTCCCGAGCCACGAGCCGGTTCGCGATGAGCCACTCCGCACTGTCGATGAAGTCGTGGAAGGTGTTTTTCTTCCGCATCAGCATCCCGTCGTCATGCCAGGCTTCGCCCATCTCGTTGCCACCCCGGATGTGGGCAATCACCGAAACCACTCCCCGGTCCACCAACGATAGCCGACTGACCGAGAAGGTCGCCGCCATCCCAAGGCCGTACGACCCGTACCCGTAAAGGTGGCAGGGGGCCGTGCCATCGATTGCCGTCCCCTTCCGATACATCACCGACAGCGGGATCCGCATGCCGTCTCGTGCGCGCGCCCAGTAACGCTCGGTGACGTAGTCCTCGGGGCGATAGCCGCCGAGCACAGCGGTCCGCTTGAGGAGCTTGAGAGCCCCGGTTTCCAGGTCGCAGTCGTAGACGCTCTGCGGAGTCACCATCGATTGATAACTCAGCCGAAACGCCGTGGAACGAAACTCAGGCGTGCCAGAAGCCTACGCCCAGTAAACCGGCTCGGGAAATGCCACCTCCACCCATCGATCCTGCCCCAGCCGCTGGATCCGCAATCGGGCGACGCCTTCCCGTTGCTCCTGAACCACGAGGTGCTGCTCGAAGACTTCCAGGGCTTCCAGCAGCGTGTCTGCCCGATGCGGAATCACCTCGGTCCAGCGCCGGGGATCCGCCACCGGGGCTGTCACCAGCCGGAAGTTTTTGGCGTCCTTATTGGTCCGCAGGTACAGGATACCGTCGCGGTGCTCGACCTCGTATTTGTGCCCCTTCTCGCGGGGCAGCACGGTCTGGAAAGCGCCTTTCGGGCCCGACGTCGACAGGATGCGCTGTTCCCACGTATCCGTGCTCGTGCTCCCGCAGACGAGGTACTTTCGATCCTTGGTCCTGCCCAACCCCAGGCTGAACAGTTCATCCTTCTCCTCGAAGACCAGTTCGGACCGGCCGCTCCCGAGGTCGAGCCGCCAGAGCTTGTCGCTCCGTTTGGTCGTCGGATCCTCCGTCACATAAATCACGGTCCGACCGTCAGCAGACCATTCGAAGCCCCGCACCCGTTCCGCCAATGCGTTCCCCGTGGTACCGGCGACGAGGTCCTTGCAGAAAAGTGTGAACTGGCGGAACCCCGTGGTGTCGGTGCTGTAAAGCAACTGCCGCCCGTCGTCACTGACCTGGAGCCCACCCAGCGCCATGAAGGGATGGCCCACGGCCAGCGTGTTCAGGTCCAGGAGGACCTCCTCGGGTCCGACCGCCCCGGACTTGTCCCCTCCTCCCAGCTTGCGTCGAGCGTGGATGGGGTACTGCTGTCCCTCCTGGGTCCTCGAATAGTACTCATATCCGTCGCGCGGGACCGGCACGCTGAGGTCGGTCTGCTGGATCCTTGCGAGCATCTCGGAGTACAGCTTGTCGCCGAAACGCTTCGCCTCCTGGGTCTGGCTCTCGGTGTAAGCGTTCTCCGCCTCGAGATAACGCACGACCTCCGGATTCGCCTTCTCCCGGAGCCAGAACCAAGGGTCATTGATCCGCTCGCCGTGCCACTCCACCCAGTGGTCCTTGCGCGCCGCCACGGGAGGCGCTGATGCTTCACCGCCAGTAGCCGCTACTTTCGCCGAGTCATTCGCCATCGCGGAACTCAACAGGATCCAGATTCCAAAAACGAGTGCAGGCGCGTCCGCTCTCGGCCGTTTCGTCAGGTTGTGCATGGTGATTCCTCGGTTGTCATCCAGCCGACCCGCTTTCAACAACTGGCCCTTCCGCCAGGATGGATGGGCATGCATTGAACGGGTCGACTCTTCCGGCGGATGCTGAATCCGCAGCCCCGCAATCGCAATCCTTCGCCCGCCGAGACCGATTCTCCTGCTTCCTCGCAGCAACTTTGACCCGATGGCGGGGTTCGCATTCCCAACCGGTTGCTGATATCATCCCCACCATGATCCGTCGCAGCGTCCAATCTGTCCTGCTCCCCGCCTTTCTGGCTGGGCATCTTCTGCTGGCGGAGGCTCCCCAGCCCCTGGCCGTTCCCCCAAGTAACCGCGCCCGCTCGGTCGCCGAAGCCCTCGCGGCATTGCCCGGCACCAACAGCCACCCGGTCAGCGCCCGCAAGCCGGTGCCACCCGCTCCAACCTCAAGCCCCAACCTCTCCATCAACTGGCGGACCAACGCCGACTCGGTCGACGCCCGTATCCTCAAGCAACCCCTGTCCCGCGTACTTCCGCACCTTGCCAAGGCCACCGGTTGGCAGGTGTTCGTCGAACCCGGAGCCGACACACTGGTCTCCTCCGCCTTCAGGAACCAGCCGTCGCGGACCGCCCTCGACCGCATCCTCTCCGACTTCAACTACGCCATCCTCCCCGCAACCAACGGCCGCCCCCGCCTCGTCGTCTTCAGGACGGCTGCTTCGTCGGCCACGGAGGAAATCGACGCGGCCGATGCCCTACGGGTGGACAACGAACTGGTCGTCCGGCTGAAGGACGGTGCCAAGCTGACGCCCGAGGAACTGGCGCGCCTGACCGGCGGGGAACTTGCCGGCAAGATTGACCCCATCCACGCCGCACGCCTCCAATACGCGGATGCCGCGGCAGCGGAAGCTGCCCGCGAGAAGCTCGCCGCGCTGGATGGCGTCACGGTCGACGACAATCACCGACTTCCAAGCAACGATTCCGTCGGCATCCTCGACGGACTCGCCGCAGGCGGCGGCCTTTCCATCCGCCCCGCCCAGGTGGCCACCGGGCGACTGGTCATCGGGCTGATCGACTCGGTCGTCCAACCCATCAATCCCGCCTACGATGCCTTCCTCGTCGGCCGTGAGTCCGTCGTTGGCTCGGCCACCGCGTCGACCGAGCTTTCCCACGGCACCTCAATGTTCGCGAACCTGATCAAGGCCGCAGAAGCCACCGCAGGTCCGTCCGGTACCAACCCCAATTTCGGCGTGCTCGCCGTCGATGTCTACGGCGCCAACGAGAGCACCACGGCCTTCGATGTGGGCATGGGAATCCAACGAGCCATCGAGAAGGGTGCCAACGTCATCAACCTCAGCCTGTCGAGCGAGGCTGATTCCCCATTCCTCCACGGACTCATCCAGAGCTACAAGGGTCAGGGCGTGCTCTTCCTTGCCGCCGCAGGGAACGATCCCGTCTACTCGCCAACCTACCCCGCCTCCTACCCGGAGGTCCTTGCGGTCACGGCGGGAAATTCCGGCGGCCAGTACGCTCCCTACGCCAACCGAGGTCCCTTCGTTGACCTCATGCTCCCCGGCTCCGGGATCGTCCCGTACGCCGGTGACCAGTGGCTGGTGACCGGCACCTCGACTGCCACGGCCTACGCCAGCGGCATCGCGGGTGCCTTGTGGAATCCAAGCGTTGGTTCTCCCGCCAACCTCGATTCCGTCCTCCGGACCCAGTTCGGACTCAAGAAGCCCTGAGCCCCGGCAGGGGGCCCATCTTGACACCGCCCCGCATCAAACGGGACGGCAACGTCCTCGTTGCCCTCCCAAGCCCTTTCCGAAGGCGATGGGGACATCGCCACCCCGATCCCCTTCCCCAATGGAAGCAGTGTCAGGATGCGCCCCACGGCAGCTCGACCAAAACAAACGCTTGCTGTTCCACCGCCCGTGAACGTTTACTCCGCGCGCCAGGGTCCATGGAGTGCGGGCTAGCAAACCCCGCCAGGGCAGGAATGCAGCAACGGTAGCCTGTTCCGCATTTGCCGTGGGTGCCCTGGCATTCCTGCTTCCCGACCGCCTCCTTTCCTCCCATCCTTCCGCGACAAGTTCAGCGGTTCGGGTCATCACAGCTTTCCGGTCATGTCTTCCTACCAGGTCATCGCACGCAAATACCGCCCACAGCGATTCGCCGACGTCGTGGGCCAGGATCACGTCACCACCACGCTCGCCAACGCCATCCGGGCCGGACGCATCGCACACGCGTACCTCTTCTGCGGTCCCCGAGGCACCGGCAAGACCACCCTCGCCCGCATCTTCGCCAAGGCCCTCAACTGCACCGGAGGTCCGAACCCGGACTTCGACGAGAACGATCCCCGCATTCGCGAGATCACCGAAGGCCGGTCACTCGACGTCCTCGAGATCGACGGTGCCTCGAACAACGGCGTCGAGCAGGTCCGGGAACTTCGCGACACGGTCCGCTTCGCGCCGGCCAACGGGAAGTTCAAGATCTACATCATCGACGAGGTCCACATGCTGACCGTCGCCGCCTTCAATGCCCTGCTGAAGACGCTCGAAGAACCTCCGCCCCACGTTAAGTTCCTTTTCGCCACCACCGATCCGGAGAAGGTCCTGCCCACCATCCTTTCCCGCTGCCAGCGCTTCGACCTCCGCCGCATCCCGTCCGCCCTCATCGTCCGCCAACTCGCCTCCATCGCCGCCACCGAAGGCGTCGAGGTCGACGATGCCGCGCTCGACGCCATCGCCCGCGGTGCTGAGGGCGGCATGCGCGACGCCCAGTCCACCCTCGACCAGCTCATCAGCTTTTGCGGCAACCGCATCGTCGAGTCCGATGTCCTCTCGATGTTCGGTCTCGCGGGAAGATCCCAACTGCGCGGCCTCGCCGGCTCGATCCTCGCCGCTGACTCCGAGGCGGTCCTCCGCGAACTCGATGGCTTCGCCAAAGGCGGCAAGGATCTCGGCCGCCTGCTCGGCGATCTCCTCTCCCATTTCCGCAACCTGCTGCTGCTCGTCGTTTCCCGCGGTGACCGTTCCCTCCTGGAAGTCGGGGATGACGAATTCCGCATCCTCACGGAACAATCCCAAGGCCTCGACGCCGACACCCTGACCCGGATCCTGGAGGTTCTATCCACCGCCGAAGGACGCCTCCGGGATGCCGCCTCCAAGCGGATCTTCCTCGAGGTCTCCCTGCTCCGTGCTGTTCAGGCGCGGGACGCGATGCCCCTGGACACGGTCCTTCGCCAACTCCGGGCCATCCGGGACGGATTGCCGCTTCCTGCGAAGCCACCCGAGCCTGCCCACCCGGCCCGGCCAGCCCCCGCCCCCCAACCTGCTCCCGTCGCGCCAACGCCTGCGCCCGCGCCCGCGCCCGCACCTGTCCCACGCCCGACCCCTCCGCCAGTACCGGAGCCCAAGCCTGCGCCAACTCCCCCACCGCCCCCCGCAGCCCCCGTCGTTCCGGTGTCGCCAGCGACTCCCGCCGCCGCACCTGGAGCCCCCATGCCCACCGACGCCCAGGCCACCTGGGACCTGCTGCTTGCCGCCCTGACGCCAGCGGATCTCATGCTTCGATCGACCCTTCCACGGTGCACGCCGGTTTCCTTGATCCGGGGCACCCTTCGCATCCGGCACCCGGAGAACGACCTCCTCGACACGCCTCGAAACGTCGCCACGATCAAGGCCCGCTTGCTCGCTGCGACCGGCTTCGCCGTCGACATTGCCTTCGAAGTCGGGCCTCCCATGGCCCACCAGGATGAGTTGCTGCCGCCGCCCTCGGCGCCGAAGCCGGCAGCAGAACCGAAACCTGCCGCTCCGGCGGCGGGTACGGAACCGAAGTCCACCAAGCCCGCGGCTCCCCCGCCCGCCCCGGTCCCCATGCTGCTCAGCAAGGACGAGTTCATCAACGATCCCGCCATCCGGGCCGCGCTTGAGGTCTTCAAGGGCCAGATCGTTGAGGTCCGGCCACCCGGTGCCTGAGCACCTGAACACAGGAACGGAGTGGCGACGTCCTCGTCGCCTTGGAGAAAGGGCCTGGGAGGGCAACGAGGACATTGCCGCTCCGTTTGACGCGAGGGCAGTGTCAAGATGCGCTCCGGAATCTCCGCGTTTCATCGCCACTCTTGCACCCGCTCCTCTAAACCGTTACCTCCTCTCCCAACATGTCCAGCGTCGGAAAATTGATGCGTCAGGCTCAACGCATCCAGCAACAGATGGAAGCCGTCCAGGCCTCGCTCGCTCAAAAGACTGTCGAGGCCCAGGCCGGCGGCGGCGCAGTCAAGGTGGTCGCCCGGTGCGACCAGTCGATCGCCTCGATCAAGATCCTCCCGGACGCCGTGAATCCTCAGGATGTCCCCTTCCTTGAGGACCTCGTCGTGACCGCCGTCAACCAGGCATTGCGTCAAGCCAAGGAGATCTCCGAAAAGGAGATGAGCTCCGTCACCAGCGGACTGAGCATT
This sequence comes from Limisphaerales bacterium, assembly GCA_965284395.1. Lineage (GTDB taxonomy): Bacteria > Verrucomicrobiota > Verrucomicrobiia > Limisphaerales > UBA9464 > UBA6176. Next base: position 6,071,892 of record OZ260084.1, read on the forward strand.
CCGGGCATGTTCTGATCCGCCGCCCGGATCGTTCCACCGCATCCGCCCCCATTCGCCGTGGCCTCGCTCCCGGAACCGGTCGTTGCACTGACCGCCGCACTCGGGCGGTTACCCGGCATCGGCCCCCGCTCGGCAGAGCGTCTCGCACTGCACTTGGTGCAGGCGGATCCGTCCGTGACCCGGACGCTGGCGGACGCATTGGTCGCCGCCCGGGATCGGGTTTCCACCTGCACCACCTGCGGCGCCCTGACCGAGGTTCAGCCATGCCGGGTTTGCTCCGATCCCACCCGCGCCACCGGTGTCCTTTGTGTCGTGGAGCGCGCGCTCGATGTCCTGAGCCTGGAAAAGTCCCACGCCCACCGGGGGCGTTACCACGTCCTGGGGGGACGCCTGAGCCCGATCAACGGCGTCGGACCGGAGGATCTTCGGATCGACCCTTTGGAGACGCGCATCCAACCGGAGTCCATCTCGGAGGTCATCCTCGCACTCGGAAGCGACGTGGAGGGCGAAGCCACCTCCGTCTATCTCGCCAAACGTCTCGCTTCACATGGCGTCCGGGTCACCCGTATCGCCCAAGGGCTTCCAGCCGGATCCGGACTCGAGTATGCCGATGACCTGACCCTCGCCCGGGCACTACAGGGCCGACGCGACATGGGCCCGGCTTCCGGGACAGACTGAGCGCCGGCTCGCACTGAAGGAGTACTTCTTCCCATGGCTGAACCCGTTCAAGTCGAAAGACCGCTCTGGCTCGGCCGGGACGGTTGGACTGTCGAGATCCTCGACCAGACGCTGTTACCGGGTCAGGTCAGGACCGCACGCCTCCGCTCCCTCGACGATGCAGCCCGCGCCATCGTCACCATGCAAGTTCGAGGCGCTCCGTTGATCGGGGTCACGGCAGCCTACGGGGTCGCCCTGGCCATGCGCCGGGACCCCTCCGATCCCTCGCTCGCATCCGCGTACGACCAACTGATCCGTACCCGGCCTACGGCCGTGAACCTTCGCTGGGCACTGGACCAGATGAAGACCCACCTGTCCCCGCTGCCTGCCTCACAACGCACCCAGGCCGCCTATGCACGGGCCGCCGAACTGGCAGACGAAGACGCCCGCATCAACCGGCAGATCGGTGAACACGGATTGAGCCTCTTCCGGAAGATCCTAGCCAGCAAGCCAGCCGGCGAACCGTTGCAGGTCATGACCCATTGCAACGCCGGCCGCATCGCCACCCTCGAGTGGGGAACGGCTACCGCGCCGATCTACCTCGCACACTCGCTCGGCATGCCCGTCCACGTCTGGGTCAGCGAAACGCGTCCCCGCAATCAGGGCGCGGCCCTCACGGCTTGGGAACTCGGTGAACGGGGAGTTCCCCTGACGCTGATCCCGGACAATTCCGCAGGCCATCTCATCCAACGTGGCTTGGTGGATCTGGTCATTGTCGGCGCCGACCGCGTCACGGCTTCCGGCGACGCAGCAAACAAGATCGGCACCTACCTCAAGGCCCTCGCGGCCCGCGCCCACCGGATCCCGTTCTACGTCGCCTTCCCGGGGACCACCATCGATTGGACGATCCGCGATGGCATCGCAGAGATTCCGATCGAGCAACGCAGTGCCCGCGAGGTCACTCACGTCGCGGGACTGGATGCCCGAGGACGCCGGGCGGAGATCGCCATCGCCCCGCAGGGCACCCCCGCACGCAACGACGCGTTCGATGTCACCCCAGCCAAGCTCATCACCTCGTTCATCACCGAGCGGGGGGTGTGCCCAGCCTCCGCTCGTGGCCTTGCCAGCCTCTATCCAGATCAGGCTCGCGCCAGAACAAGATCCGTCAGGACGCGAACGCGCGGGTGATGGCATTCCCCAACGGGACGGTTTCCGGGACGCTCCGCCAACGCCGTCTGGAACCGTGACTCCGCCGCCGCGTCCAACTCCTCCGCCACGTCGCTGATGAACAGGATCCGCGCCGGATCTCCTCCGAGATCGCCGGCGATCCGACGATAACTCGCCGCCTCTCGCTTGCCGCCGACCGCGGTGTCGAAGTGATGGCTGAAGTATCCGCCCAGGTTCCCCGCGATGGTATGTGCGAAGTACAACTTCTGGGCTGCCACGCTCCCCGACGAGTAGATCGCCAGCCCGATACCCGCCTGCCGCCATTGCTCCAGGACGATGGGTACGTCGTCGAAAACATGGGATCTCAAGACACCGTCCCCGTACCCGCCCTCCCAGATCAAGCCCTGCAACCGTTTCAGGCCGGCCGCTTTCGAGTCCCGATCCATCAAGGCGTGAAGGTGGCCCACCACCCTTGCGACCCCCTCCTCCCCCCACGCCCCCTCGGGGCACCATTCCCCGAACGATCCGGCACCCGCGTCCAGGGCAACCTGCTCAAGGGCCTCCTTCACGAACGGATTAGCCCGATTCGCCACGAGGAAGTCCCTCATCCGCTCCCGCGCATAGGGGAAGAGCACCTCGTGCACGAAGGCCAGGTTCGAGGTGGTGCCTTCGATGTCCAGCAGCACCCAATGCACGGCCTGGACCTTCATGGCGAAAGGAGCGTCGGAATCCGCGCGACCGGAATGTAATTCGGCCCGAAGCAAAGCGGTTGGTAGCCCGATGCAATCTCGCTGCCGGTGTAAAGAGGCGTCCAACCGGCCTTTTCCTTGAACAACCGGATCGCCCGCACATTGCGGTCCGCGCACAGGTCGAACCAATGTTTCGTCCCGGCCGGCACGTTGATCAGGTCGCCCGCGTGAACCTCGATGGCGAAAACCGGCCCGTTCTCCGGGTGCACGTGGAAGATGCCGCCGCCACGCACGATGAAACGCACTTCATCTTCTGCATGGGTGTGCTCGCGGTTGAACTTGTCCAGCATGGCTTGGAGGTTCGGGATCGCTTCCGTCACGTCCACGACGTCCGCCGTGATGTAGCCGCCCTTGGCCTTGAGGGCGTCCACCTCGGTCGCGTAGGCCGAAAGGACCTCCTCCTGGGTCGCAGTACCCTCGATCCGGCCTTCCACAGGCCATCGCTCATACCAGATTCCGTGCTGCCTCAGGAAGGCGCAGATGGCTTCCGGTTCTGTCAGCGTACGATCCTCCGAAGGAATTCGAAGCAGTGCCATGATGGGAACAACCTAACCATCTTCCCCCGTCGAAGTCGACCCCCTGCAAATGTCAGGCCTTGAAGCCTGAAACTTGAAACTTGGCGCTCTTGAGCGGCTCGTTGGGACACTTGCCCCACCGGACATGGCCCCGGAATCAGACACAGCGTCAGGAACCGCCAAACCTCCGCCCAATTCCAACCACCTCCAGCAGGAACTCGATGGCCTCGATGTGCCGCCGCGCTTCCGCCAGATCCTTGCCCCAGGCGTACAACCCATGGCCGGCGATCAGGAACCCATGCCTCAATGGCTTCACCGGATCCAAAAGCCGCGCCTCGACTTCACGGGACAGGGCATCGATGTCCTGAGTGTTCGGGAAGATCTCGATCCGTTCGACGTGTTCGTGCGTCGTCACTCCCGAAAGTGCCTTCAACATCTCATAGCCGCCGATCTCGACGTGCCCCAACGGCAGATCCGCCCTCGAGAGGATCGTTCCCCAGGTCGAGTGCGTATGCAGCACCGCCCCAGCACCCGCCGACCGAGCCAGGACCACGTGCAGCAACGTCTCGGCGGACGGCTTCAATCCAGACCCGTCCACTACCCGCCCGCTGTCGTCCACCTCGACAAACTGCTCTAGCGTCAGCCTCCCCTTGTCGAAGCCACTTCCCGTCAGCACCAGCCTCAGCGGATCCCTCCCCTTGACCACGCTGTAGTTGCTGCTCGTCGCCAGGGACCAACCCCGGCGGTGGAAGTCCCATCCGGTCTCGATCAATCCCAACCGCGGATCCACATTCTCGTTCATGGTTCGAAATCCCGATTGGGCCCGGGCCAGCCCGGTCGGTCGAGCCACGATTTCCCCGCATCCCACCTCCGTAGCTGCCGACGTCAGGAGGCGGGCATCCCTCCGCCTAGTCACCTCGGCGGCCACCCGCCCTCCGCAGCTGCCAAGGTCAGGAGGCAGGATCCCCCCAGCTCCCCCCAAGCCCCGCCCCTTGACGCTACGGCTCCGGATGCGCTCTTCTCTCGCTCTTTGGAACGATTCTGAACATGACTACGATCACTGCCATCCAGGCCCGCGAGATCCTCGATTCACGCGGAAATCCCACCGTTGAAGTCGACGTGCATCTCGCCGGCGGCGCCCTTGGCCGCGCCGCGGTGCCCTCCGGTGCCTCCACCGGCGAACACGAGGCCATCGAACTCCGCGACGGCGACAAGAAGCGCTACCTCGGCAAGGGCGTCTCCAAGGCGGTCAAGAACGTCAGCGACAAGATCGCCCCCGAACTCCTCGGCGAGGACGCCACCAACCAGGTCGGCATCGACCGCATCATGCTCGACCTCGACGGCACCGAGACCAAGTCGAAGCTCGGCGCCAACGCGATCCTCGCGGTCTCCCTCGCCACCGCCAAGGCCGCCGCCGCCCAGCTCGGCCAGCCTCTCTTCAAGTACATCGGCGGGCCCAACGCCAAGGTGCTGCCCGTCCCCATGGCCAACGTCATCAACGGCGGTGCCCACTCGGACGCCCCGATCGACTTCCAGGAGTTCATGGTGATGCCCCACGGCTTCTCCACCTTCTCCGACGGTCTCCAGGCCATCACCGAGATCTTCCACGCCCTCAAGGCGGTGCTGAAGAAGAAGGGCCTCTCCACCGCGGTCGGTGACGAAGGCGGATTCGCCCCGAAGCTCGAGAGCGCCGAAGCCGCCCTCGACGCCATCTCCCAGGCCACCAAGGACGCCGGCTACAAGCTCGGCAAGCAGATCTTCCTGGCCCTCGATGTCGCCGCCTCCGAGTTCTACAACGGTGACGGCTCCTACACCTTCAAGAAGAGCTCCGGCAAGAAGCTCTCCGGCGATGAACTCGTCGAATTCTACGTCAAGCTCGCCTCCGAGTACCCGATCGTCTCGATCGAGGACGGCTGCGCCGAGGGCGACTGGAAGTCCTGGAAGACGCTCACCGACAAGCTCGGCTCCAAGGTCCAGCTCGTCGGCGACGATCTGTTCGTCACCAACGTGAAGTTCCTCCGCAAGGGCATCGAGACCGGCACCGCCAACTCGATCCTCGTCAAGGTGAACCAGATCGGCTCCCTCACCGAGACGCTCGACGCCGTCCAGCTCGCCCAGTTCAGCAAGTACACCGCCGTCCTCTCCCACCGCTCCGGCGAGACCGAGGACTCCACGATCGCCGACATCGCCGTCGCGACGAACTGCGGCCAGATCAAGACCGGCTCCCTCAGCCGCACCGATCGTACCGCCAAGTACAACCAGCTCCTCCGCATCGAGCAGCTCCTCGGCAAGCACGCCGTCTACGCCGGCACCAACGTCCTCCCGAAGGGCCGCTAGGCCAACCCGCTTCCTCCACAGGGCGCGCCGTCTCACGACAGCGCGCCCTTTTTGTTCCAGGAGCCGAGTTGCCAGTTGCCAGACGCCAGTTGCCAGCCCTGCTCAGCCGTATCCATGCGGCAGAATTCCCGCTTTCCGGAGCCGCGGAGAGCGCGGAGAGAGGGTCAGTTCCTCAACCTTCCAACGTCGGACGTCATTCACCAAACGGTGACTGCTCAGCCTACCATCCAAGTGTCCCTTCTCCGCGTCTCCGCGTCTCCGCGTCAACCTGTCCCCGCCTTCAATCGCATGGATACGGCTCAGGGGTGTCCATGCCCTCCGTCGAGCCGCTCGAAGGCCCGAAGTTTTCAGTTTCAAGTTTGAAGCAGGAGCCGGGCTTGAAACTTGAATCTTGAAACTTGGAACTCCCCAGCACCCAAGCGTGACCCTTCGCCCGGACACTGGTCTCATCCACGCAATCACCTGCCACCCGCACCGCATGCCCGAGATCCGCTCCACGTCCACCACCCCGCAGCCCGGTTCCCACGACGCCCCGGAACTCGTCGCCGCCCTGCTCCGCGACGCCGACCAGGCCGGAGCCAGCGACATCCACCTCCAATCGATTCCCGGCGCAGTCACCCTCCAGTGGCGTCTCGACGGCGTCCTTCACGATCGCGGCCGGATCGAGATGCCCGTCGCGGAACGCGTGCTGGGCCGCATCAAGTATCTCGCCCGCCTCCGCACCTATCAGGAAACCCTCCCCCAGGACGGCCGCATCCCGGCCGCGGACGCCGGCCTCGACTGCGATCTGCGTGTCTCCACCTATCCGACCGTCACCGGCGAGAAGATCGTCCTGCGGATCTTCCGCAACAGTTCGGCCGTGTCGCTCGCCGAACTCGGCCTCCCGCTGCCCACGCTCAACGCCCTCCAGAGCGCCATCGCCCAACCTACCGGCCTCATCCTCCTCACCGGCCCGGCCGGGAGCGGCAAGTCCACCACCGTCCACGCCGCCCTGCATGAGCTCGCGCAGGCCTGCGGCCGCCACCTCGTCACCGTCGAAGACCCGGTCGAGACGCTCGTCCCCGGCGTCATGCAGACCGAGGTCAACGAAGCCCGTGGCCTCACCTACCCCGCCGCCGTCCGGCACCTGCTCCGCCAGGACCCTCAGGCCATCGTCATCGGCGAGGTCCGCGACGCCGAGACCGCCACGCTCGCCGTCCAGGCCGCCCTCACCGGCCACCTCGTCCTGTCCACCCTCCACGCCGGATCCTGCCACGGCGTCCTCGACCGCCTGCGCCTTTTGGTGCCGGACACTTTCTCCGTCGCCGCCTCCCTTTCCCTGATCCTCAACCAACGCCTGGTCCGACGCACCTGCAGCCGCTGCCACGGCAACGGCTGTTCCCATTGCGTCAGCACGGGCTTCCATGGCCGGATCCCGATCGTCGAACATCTTGCCTTCACCGATGCCGATCGCCCGGCCTTGCGACAGGGTACCACGCCACCGCTTGCGCCGGATTCCACCCTCGCCGCGGCCGCCTCCCGCGCCGTCGCCGCCGGACTCACCACCAGCGCCGAAATCCTCCGTGTCCTCGGCAAATGAACCTCTCCGAACTCTCCTTCCTCAACCGACAGCTCGCCGCCCTGATCCAGGATGGCGTCCCCCTCGAAGGCGCTCTCCGTCAGGCCGCCGTGGATCTCCGCGGACCTCTGCGCACGGAGATCGAGGCCCTCGAATCCGACCTCTCCCGCGGAACGCCGCTCGCGGAAGCCATCTCCCGACGTCGCCTTCCTCCCCTCTACCTGCACCTCGTCCGCACCGGCATCGCCGGCGGCAACCTGCCCTCCGCCCTCGCCGCCTCCGCCGATCACTTCGACGAACGCATCCGCCTCCAACGCCGCGTCCAGGCCGCGCTGTTCTACCCCATCGTCGTGCTGATCCTCGGCATCGGCATTTGTTTCCTGGCGCTGGGAATGGGGCGCGAAGCCATGGAAAGCGCCATCGCCCTGAGCGGCGAACCGGCCGTGGGCCTCGGCGTCGCCCTCACGTTCGTTCGCGTCCTCCTCGGCCTGTTCGTCACCCTGCTCCTCGCTGCCACCATCCCGCCGATCCGTCGCTTCCTCGTCGTCCGCCTTCCCGGGTTCCGCGATGCCCGTCTCGCCCAGGTCGCCTCCACGTTCCACCTGCTGCTCGCGGGAGGATGCCCCCTGCCCGAAGCCATCCGACTCGTCCGCGACCTCGAGGCCGACTCCCCGATCGCCCGCGACCTGACCACGTGGGTCGCCCGACTCGAACAGGGCTCCGGACGCCTCTCCGAGATCTCGCAACCGCAGGCCGGCACCCGGGCCTTCCTGCCTCCCTTCTTCCGCTGGCTCGTCCTCTCCGCGGGCGAACGGATCCCGGAAGGATTCCAACGCGCCGCGCGCCACTACACGGAACAGGCCCGGCACCGAATGGACGTGCTGGTCAGTGGCCTCGTGCCCTCCCTGATGATCGGGCTCGGCCTGATCATCGCCCTGGTCTTCCTGCCCATGGTCGCCAACCTCATCGGCCTGTTCGACAAGCTCGGCCTCGACTGACGCCATGCGCTTCGAACCGTCCATGCTACCACTCGGCCTTCTCGCCAAGCTTGGCCCGGAGGACCCAGGATTCCCGTCGGATCCTCTCCTGCTCGTATCGTCCGACGTGTCCCTCTTTCATTTAACACTCATCGTCAGCATTGCCGCTGCGGCGTTGGTGCTCGTGCTGTCCCTGCTCTACGGCATCAACCGACTCGTCACACTTCCCTCGCGGCGACGCGCCAACACCCGGCAGTTCCTCCAACTGCTGGAACTCGCGGTCGCGGACGGCCGATCTCCGGAATCCGTCATCGTCGATGCCGCGGCAACCCACGATCCTTCCCTCCCGCTCCGCCTCCACATGGTGGCCGCCTACGTCGAGCGGGGAGCCAGCCTCGCCAGCGCGTTGTCCCTCGTCCCGGGCCTCCTCCCGGCCGATGTCCTCGCCATGGTGTCCGCCGGACTCCGGCACGGGCACCTGGAACGGGTCCTCGCTCCGGCCTCACTGGCCGTCGCGGAAAACGACACCCGCGGAAAGGCCGGCCTCAGCGCGATCTTCATCAATCTCACGCTCTCCACCGCGCTGACCGCGGCCGTCGCCGCGTGGGCATCCATCGCCGTCTTCCCCAAGTTTCTCGCGATCCTCGACGACATGGTGCCGGCCGGGTACCGCCTGCCGCCCTTGGTCTCCTGGGTTGCGGCCAACTTCCCGATCCTCCTGGTGGGCGTCGCCGCCCTCGTACCCATCACCCTCGTCGTGGTCTTTGCCCGATCACTCAACCCGGGACTTCGCCTACCCGGCCTCGACCTTCTCCGTCTCCTGCTCCCGTGGCACCGACAACGCGCCCACCGGAGCTTCGTCGCGCTCCTCGGTCTGCAACTCGACGCCGGTGCCCCCGAAGAGGACGCCGTCCGGGAAGCCGCCGCCGCCACCGGCAACCGATGGATCCAGGCCCGAGCCCAACGCGCCGTCCTCGAACTGCGCCGGGGAACGCCCCTCGATGCTGCCGTGGCCCGCATCGATTCCCGGCCCGACTTCGCCTGGCGGCTCCGCAATGCGCTCGCCACGCCCGGCCTCGCATCCACCGCCTTGCGCAGTTGGGTCCTCGACCTCCATTCCCGGGCCGACCGCACCGAGTACATCGCCGGCCAAGCTTTCGCTCTCGTCCTCTTCACCGTCCAGGCGTTGCTCGTCGGGGGATACCTCTGCGGCCTCTTCCTTTACCTCATCCAGATCATCGAACTCGCAACCAACGGATGAACACCCGCCCCAAGCCCAGTGCCCGGAGCCGGCTCGCCGCCCACATCCAGGCCGACCTCATCACCGCCCTCGCCGTGATCTCACTGACGTTGCTGCCGCTCGGCTACGGGTACGTGCATCACCGCCGACTGGTCCGCAACGCCACCACCCGCGCCGTGGTCCTCGAACTCATCGACAGCGAGATGGAGGTCCTCGCCGCCGGCGAACACCGCGCCTTCGCCGAAGGCTCCCGTGCGTATCCGCTCCGTGGCATTGCTGTCCGCGACCTCCCGCCCGGGGAATGCACGCTCGCGAAGTCCAGCCTGCCCGATTCCCGGATCCATCTCACCCTTGCCTGGACGCCCGCCCGGGAAGGTCTCCTCAAACCCGTCCAACGCGGGATCACCTTCAAGGCCCAACCATGAAGCTGCACGTATCCCAACCCGCGCCCCGCCGCGGGCTCACGCTCATCGAACTCCTGATCTACATCAGCGTTCTCTTCACGGTCTCCGCCGTCTCGTTTTCCGCCGTCATGCGCCTCTGGAGCGCGACCGGCCAACTTTCCGCCGCCACCGACGAGAATGGCGCCGCCCTCCGCGCCGCAGAGCAATGGCGGGCCGACATCCGCGCTGCCTCCGGCCCCGTCGTCCTGTCCGAGAGAGGCATGCGTTGCGTCATCCCCACCACCAACGGGCAGGTCACATGGACCCACTCCCTCGACGCCCTGTGGAGACAGATTGATTCCCAACCAGGCAGCCTCTGGGTCCCACGCGTCCAGATCTGCTCGTTCGAAGCCGATCCACGAACCCACACCACGCCCGTCCGTTGCGACCTGCTACTCATCCCTCGGTCGACGAAGGCCACGCAGGCTCCCACGTTCACCTTCCTCGCCGTCCCACCTTCCACCACCCAGACCACACCATGAACCTCCGCCCCCGCCCCACTCGCACAGGCTCCGAGAAGGGAATGGCCGCCACGCTCCTGGTGGTCGTCATCGTCGTCCTCCTCAGCGCCCTCACTGCCATCAACACGTCCACCGTCCGCCGCGCCCGACGCGAGGCCGACCTGCTCGACTCCCGGCAGCAACGCCAATGGCAGCGGCGCGGCTTCACCGTTCCCGCACCATCTGCGTCATCGGCGCCATCTGCGGACACACCAGTCTCTTCCTCAGTCGCGCCCCCCTCGATCCCGTCTCCCGGATGAGCGACCTGAAGATCGAACTCCTCCGCCGTTCGCTCCGGATCCGGCTGATGACGTGGATTGGCCTCGTGCCCATCCTCGGGCTCCCCTTTGCCTTGATCGCCTTCATCCAGGCGATGTTCTGCCGTCGCCTCCAGCGTCAGTGTCCCAACCCCGGCGCCCGCTACGTCCTCTTCGCCCTCATCGTCGCCCCCGCTTCCATCCTTTTCTCCCTTGAGGTGGGCTTCCTCTTCATCCGCGCCATCCTGCGCGACCGGTTCTAGGATTCACCCTGGAAACGGCGGTATTATCCGCAGCTTGCGCAGATGACGCAGATAAGGAGGAGGTTGAACCGAGATGGGCTTACACCCGATGCGTAAGACCCATGCTAGGACTGAACTCAGGCATTTCCGCGGGTTCATCTGCGCCATCTGCGGATACTCGAATCGCCTTTTCCAGGTTCACTCCCCCGCCCGGCGCGCCCATCGCAACTTCGCCGGCGCCGACCGCGGGTTCGCCCGCAATTCCTCCGCTCCCGGCCGCAGCACCTCTTCGCTGATCTCCGAGTAAAGCCCGGCATCCAGCCCTGCCCGGAACGCGTGCTTCACGCGTCGGTCTTCGCCCGAGTGAAAGGTCAGCACCGCCACGCGACCGCCCGGGGCTAGACACCCCGGCAGGTTCCGCAACCAGGTATCGAGCGCGCTGTACTCGTCGTTCACCGCGATCCGCAAGGCCTGGAAGACCCGCCGGACCATCCGTTCCACTTCGTCCCTCGAAGTCGCCGGGTCCGCCCACGCCCGCAACCAGTCGGCCAGCACCTTGGTCCGACGGAATCCCATCTTCTCCCGCGCCGCCACCAACGCCACGGCCAGGCTCGCCGCCCGCGGTTCGTCCGCGCCTTCCCGCAACGCCGTCTCCAAGCGCCCCACCCTGACCGACGCCAGCCAGTCCGACGCCGGAACTCCCCGGGTCGGATTCAGCCTCAGGTCCAACGGACCATCGTGCTTGAACGTGAATCCGCGCTCCGGGTTGTCGATCTGCATGGAGCTCACCCCCAGATCGGCCAATACGACCGAGGGCAGTCCCCAGCCAACGCGCTCCAGCACACCGGCCAAGCCGGCAAAATTCGACGCGACCACCTGGAACGCTTCCGGCCCATGCCCCGCTGCCCGGACCCGGCTCTCCGCCCGCGGCATCTCCAACGGATCGACATCCAGCCCGATCAATCGCCCTGGCGCTCCCTCCGCCCGCAGGCGCGCCAGCAACTCCAGCGCATGCCCGGCATGCCCAAGCGTGCAATCCACCCCGAACCCGCCTGGCTTCGGATCCAGCACTTCGAGGATCTCGGCGACCATGATCGGACGATGACTCCCCGCCAGCGTCTTTCCGCGCGACTCGATGTGCGCCGCCGCCTCCGGATACTGGTCCGCGCGGAGCTCCTTGTACTTGTGTTCGAAACGGCGCGGGTTCTTCCCAGGGTAGCGGGGCCGCCGCTTCCGCACCTCACCTGAAGCCGTAGGTACCGCAGCCGGCACCGCCGTCGCGTCCGCAGGGGCCGATTCCGGCTGGCCCTCGATCCGTTCCACCGGCGCGCCCGTCGTCTCCGGATCGCTCACCGGGAAATGTCTCCCTGATAAAGCACCCGGAACTGGTGGCGCCGCAGTGCGTCCTCTGCCACGTCGTGATGCTCGATGCTGATCGCCAGCGCGGAGCGTCCATTGGGCCGGGTGAGGAAGGGGTAGGTGTAATGAAGGTTCAATTCTGCCTCCACCAACGCCGCCAGCACCTCCTGCAACTGCTGCTCCGAATCGATCTCGACGCACACCACCGGGTTCTCCGTGAACGCCACCGACTGCTCCTCCAGCAACCGCCGCGCCCCCTGGGGATCATCCACCACGATCCGGAAGATCGTGCTGTCCGTCGTGTCCAGGACGGACAACGCCATGATGTGGACCTGCTGCGCCGCCAACCACCGGACCACCTCGTGCATCCGACCCATGCGGTTGGGGACAAACACCGAAAACTGAGTCACGGGATCCTTCTCCCGATCCCGGGTTGTGCTCAACGACATGCTGGAATCATGCCCCGCGCCCGCCCTCGCACCGCAACCGAAATCCTCCCCGACTTCCTGGCTGCAACTCGCGTCTTTGCGCTTTGGCCCGCACGCCCATTGCCTAACCTCGCCGCATGTCGGAACCGGCCAGCACCGCCTCCCCGGCGGACATCGCCATCGCCAACGGACTTTCAACCGTCCGCCGGCACCTGCTCCTGTGCTGCACGCCCACCAAGGCCAAGTGCTGCCAACCGGACGTCGGCCAGGCTTCGTGGGACTTCCTCAAGCGCCGCCTCAAGGAACTCGGCCTCGTCGGCCCCCAGGCCCTCGTCGCCCGCACCAAGGTCGACTGCCTCCAGATCTGCGCCCGCGGCCCCGTCGCCGTCGTCTACCCCGAGGGCACCTGGTACTCCGGCTGCACTCCGGAGGTCCTCGAACGGATCATCCAGGAACACCTCATCGGCGGAACCCCCGTCGCCGAACACGCGTTCATCGCCCATCCGCTCCCGCCCGCCGCATGAACAGGGCTGACACGCCGGGAACCCGCCTCTTCCTCCACCTCGACGGCCAACCCGTCGAGGTCCACTTCGTCACCCATCCCCGTGCCCGCTTCTACCGCCTGACGTTCCGCCGCGACGGTTCCTTCCGCTGTACGATCCCCAGTCGCGGCAGCCGCGACGGAGCCGAGGAATTCGTCCGCCGCCAGGTCGAATGGATCCGCGGCCGCATCGCCGCCCGCGCCAAACGACCATCCAACCCGCGCCAGTGGGCGCTCGGCACCCCTGTCTGGCTCCACGGCCAGGCCCTCGACGTCGTCCACTCCCAGGAAGGCCCCTTCCTCGAAGTCGGGCCACTCCGCATTCCCCAGCCCGCCCCCGGGGAATCCGACCTCCGCCCGCGCATCGAACGTCGCCTTCGCGCCCTCGCCGCCCAGGAACTCCCCGCGCGCACCCTCGAGCTCGCCGCCCTCCACGGATTCCAGGTCCGCTCCGTCCAGGTCCGCGACCAACGTTCCCGATGGGGTTCCTGCTCCGCGCGGAAGGTCATCTCCCTCAACTGGCGCCTCGTCCAGTTCCCGCCCGGGATCGCCGATTACGTCATCCTCCACGAACTCGCCCATCTCCGGCACCTCAACCATTCCGCCGCCTTCTGGGCCGAGGTCGCCCGCCTCCATCCCGACTACGAAACCGCCGAGCGCTGGCTCAAGACCCACGGCGAACGGCATCTGTAGGGAGTTCGAAGTTTTCAGTTTCAAGTTTGTAGGCCGGGTGCCCTCACCCGGCGTGGAAGATCCCGGCTCTCGCCTGTAGGCCGGGTGCCCTCACCCGGCATGACTCCCAAACCGCTGCGTGGGGGCACGCAGCCTACAGCGCGGAGTTGAGACCGGCTGCTCCGGGTTGGCGACGCTCCGCGCTTCCGTTGCCCACCATCCGCCCCCACGATCAACCCGTGCGCCCGCGGATCTACCTCCTGCACCTTCGTCAGTTCACCAACTCCTGCGAGAACCGTCGTCCCAATGGCACCCTCGCCGAGAATGGGGTCGGCAAGTTCCAGGACCTGACCCCGCACGCCCTCCAGGCCCTGCGCGACTTGGGCTTGACCCACCTCTGGCTCCTCGGTGTCCCACGCCAGGCCACCGGCACGGACCACCCAGACATCGGGCTCCCCGCCGATGACCCCGACCTCCTCAAGGGAATCGCCGGATCGCCTTACGCCATCTGCGACGTGTTCGATGTCTGCCCCGACTACGCCACGGACCCGGCCCGCCGCCGCGAGGAGTTCCGCGAACTCATCGAACGGATCCACGCCGCTGGCCTGAAGGTCCTCATCGACTTCGTACCCAACCACGTCGCCCGCTCGCACCGAAGCGTCGTGCGTCCCGGCCTGGACTTCGGACTCTCCGACGACAGGACCCAGTTCTTCAGTCCCGCCAACCACTTCTTCCACCTGCCCGGCCAGGGCCCACTCCGCCTGCCTACCGTGCACAACGGAATCCCGGTCAGCCCCACCTGTCAGGTCCTGGGCGGATGCGACGGCGCCTTCGGCCCCGAGTCCATCCAGGCTCGCGTCACCGGCAACAACGTCACTTCGCCGACGCCGTCCATCCACGACTGGTACGAGACCGTTAAGCTCAACTACGGAATCGACTTCACCCGCGGCCGACAGGCTCCGCGGCATTTCCCGACTGCTTCCAACCCCACCCACCCGATCCCCGATACTTGGCTGCGCATGGACGCCGTTCTCGCGCACTGGCAGGACTTCGGCATCGACGGATTCCGCTGCGACATGGCGCATTGGATCCCGACGGAATTCTGGTCCTGGGCCATCCATCGCGCGCGCAGGCGCCGCCCAGGAGCCTGCTTCGTGGCCGAAGCCTACGAGGATGACCCGAACAAACTGTGCGAAGGCAGTGCGCTCGAGGCGCTGGTCGCCGCTGGGTTTGATGCCGTCTATGACCACGCCGCCTACCGCATCCTCAAGGATCTGCACGACGGCCCCAAGTGGGCCAACGACCTCGACCACCTGTTCGCCGACCCGGTCGCCTTCCGGCACTCGCTCCGCTACGTCGAGAACCACGATGAGATCCGCGTCGCCCACCCCGCCGGATGGGGCGGACACGGTGCGCGGATCGGACTCGCCTCGGCTGCCGTGCAGTTCGGAACCGGCGTTGGCCCGGTGCTCGTGTACGGCGGGCAGGAGGTGGCCGAATCGGCGGAACATCGCGAGGGCTTCGGCGGCGGCTCCGGCCGCACCAGTCTCTTCGACTACGGCTCAATGCCGCAGGTCGTCCGATGGGTGAACGGTCACCGGTTTGACGGAGGACGGTTGGACGCCTCAGATCGAAGACTGCGCGAGGACTACCAAAAACTCCTCCTCGCGCTGGATCACCCCGCTCTCCGCATCGGAAACTTCCACCCGCTCAATCCGGCCAACATCACCAACCCGAACTTCGGCCGCGCCCCGTGCGAACCCGCTAGCGGACACTGGATCTACGCCTGGGTCCGTCACGATTCCCTCTCAGGCGCCGCCATCCTCGCCGTCGTCAACCTCCACGGCCGCGACGCCTGCGCTCCCCTGCGCATCCGCCTTCCCGAGAGTATCCGCCCTCTCTTCGGCCACGCACCCGCCCGCGCATCGTGGCGGAACCTCCTCGACCCGGATCAACCCGTCGAAGTGGTCGCCGGAGGCGACTCGCTGCTCCTCCCACCCATCCCCCCGGCCACCGCCCTCTACCTCGAACAACCCGGCCAGAACCTTCTGGTGGGGCGAGTGCCCTCACGAGCCGTGTGGTAGTCCCAGATTTCACGGCTCTAGCCCCCTCGCCGCAACGCGGCGCACGGCGAAAGCCCAGGGTGGAGCGGAGCGGAACCCTGGGTCGCCCCACGCCACGACACCCCGCCCCAACGGGGCGGACGTCGATCACCCCGGCCGGGTCCGTGTGCCCTTTCAGGGCACGGCGGGCATTTCGCGGACGCGGTTCCCGGGGTTCCACCCCGGGCTTTCAACGTTGGCCCCGTTGGGGCACGAACGCCTACACCCCTCCTCGGAGATTCATCTAGCAACTCACCCCAACAACGACCGCACCACCCGACCATCGCTCAGCGCGATCGGGCGTCCGACCGGCGTCCGGATCTCCTTCTCGGGATCGATCGCCAGCGCGCGCAGGATCGTCGCGTGGAGGTCCTGCACGTTCACCGGATCGGCCGGTTCCCGACTCTCGCCGGTTGGATCCGTTGAACCATGCACATGGCCCGCCCGGAACCCGCCTCCAGCCACGGCGACGCTGAATCCGTAGGGCCAATGATCCCGCCCTTCGAGCGGGTTGAGCTTCGGCGTCCGCCCAAACTCCCCGCCGCAGAGAACCACCGTCGACTCGAATAACCCGCGCGCCTTGAGATCCCGGATCAACGCCGCGAAGGCCGGATCGAGGATGCCGATCTTCCGCCGCTGGAGTTCATGGTTGTTCACGTGCGTATCCCAACCATCGAGCGTCACTTCCACGCAACGCACCCCCTGCTCGACCAACCTCAGCGCCGCCAGGCAGCCCCGCCCGAACGGCGTGTCCCCATAGGCCGCCCGTTGGGACGCCGGAGCCTCACTCACCTCGAACGCCTTCAACTGCTCCGACCCCATGATCCGCAAAGCCCGATCCATCGTCAGCCGATGCAACGTCGATTTCTCATCCAGCGCCGCCGGGCGCCCCCGGGCGAAGGAATCCTCCACCACCGAGAGGTCGGCGAGACGCTGATCGCGCCGTCCCTTCGGAATCGGACTCGTGACGTCCTGGATCGGTCCCTGCGGATCCTGCACCTGAAACGCATCAAACCGGGCTCCCAGGTATCCACCCCGCGCCGGCCATTGGTCCGGCAGGATCGAGATGTGCCTCGGGATATCCATGCCCGGATCCGCCAATTCATGGCAGACCACCGCACCGATCGCCGGATGCACCACGGTGGGATTCGGCCGGTACCCGGTCTTCATGTTGTAGACCGCGCGCTCGTGGTCGGCCTCCTTGCTCATCATCGACCGGATCAGCGTCACGTCCCCCAACTGCGCTGCCACCTGCGGCATCGCTTCCCCCAGCTTCACGCCTTTGATCGCCGTTCCAATCGCCCGCCCCCCATAGGCAATCGGGGAATCGGGATGCGGGTCAAAGGACTCGAGCTGGCTCGGCGCTCCCGCCATCCACAGGATGATGACCGAACGCGCCGGTTTCCCACGCGGTGCCGTCTCGGCCTCCCGGGCCAGGATCCGCGACAACGGCGTCAGCCACGCCATCCCCGCCGCACCACCCCACCGCAAGAGCGTCCGACGCGACAGATGCGCCGCCGACCCACAGGCGCCCCCGGCGCCGATGCTTCGATTCAGTGGTTCCATGAAAACTCCGTGGAATTCATCAACGTCCAGAACAGGTCACCCATGCGCACCGACCGCTTGACGTCGGACTCCGCCCGCAACCGATCCGCGAAATGGGATCGCTCCGCCGGCGTCGGTCGCCGGCTCAACACGGCCAGATACGCCGTCTCGACCGCCACGTCGTCGTCCGGCGCCACCGCCCCGATCCGCGTCGACGCGTTCATCAGGAGATCTTCCTTCGTCCGTTCCCGCACCAACTCCCCATTCATCATCACGAGGCGCTGCGGGATCGTCCCCGCGAACCCGTCGAACTCGTCCTCGCCGATGTCCCCGAACCGCTTCACGAAATCGTTCTGCTCGAAGAACCGGATGACCCTCACGAGCGCGGGCGAATCCGCATCCAGCGTCCGCAACTTGGCCGATTGCAGGATCGCGCCCGCCACCTGCTCCGGCCTCAACCGCGTCAACGGAAACGAAGCGAACAATCCCTCCTGCTCCGTGGTCACGGGGCGCGACGGATCCTCGGATCGGCTGTCCGACTGAAAAACCCGCGTCGACGCAATCACCCGGATCAGCCGCTGAAGGTCGAATCCATGCGCCACCACGTCATCCGCCAGAACTTCCAGAGCTGGATGGAAGGGGCCGTCGAGCGGGATCTCGTCGATGGGCTTGTGCAGCGGCCGATTGAAGAGCAACGCCCAGGTGCGGTTCACCAACGTACGCGCGAAAGGCCGGTTGTCCCGATGCGTAATCCACGTGGCCAACCGCTGGCGCAGCGGTCCTTCCACCGGAAGCAGGCCGGCGTTGAAGGGAACCCGCGGCGTCACGGTCTCCTTCTCCGGCCGGCGCAGGAACTTGAACTCATACGCCTTGGCCGCGTCGTCGCGCACCCCGGTCATCGACATCTCCGCACAGGCAAAGAACGCCGCCAACTGATGGAAGTCCCGCTGCTTCCATCGATCCCCGAACATGTCGTCGTGGCACTGGACGCAATCGATGCGCAACCCGAGGAACGCGCGCGAGACCCGCGCCGCCAGTTTCTGCTCGTCCGGTCCCTCCTTGTCGTTGTTCTGGTCCACCGTCACGGTCACGAAGTTGACCTGCGGCCGGCTCGTCCAGATGCCCTCGGCCGTGACCAACTCCCGGACCAGTTCATCGTACGGACGATTCTGCCGGATCTGGTCGCTCAGCCACGTCACCAACCGGTGTCTCCGGTACACGATGAACGGCCCGCCCTCGACGCCCACCGCGATCCGCGCAACCCGCTCCGCCAGGTAATCACTGAACCGCCGGTCCTGCAGCAGGTGCGACAGCCACCACTCCACCCGCTGCCCCGACGGCACCTTCTCGAAGGCCCGGATCTCCTCCACCGACGGAATCGTTCCCGTCAGTGCCAGCGACAGCCGCCGCGCGATCGTCAGGTCCGCCGCCCGCCCTGCTGCCGGCACTCCCGCACGGGTCCACTCTCGCGCGAAGGCCGCATCAACACGCGCGGCCGCCTCCTGAACCGATTCCGCCCGATGATTCGCCTGCGACACCGGCGCCGGTTCACGGAACGGTTCACGCCGCAGCCAACGACCCACCACGCTCCCAGCCAGGACCAGGCAGATCACGGTGAACAGGCTGTTGCGGACCCACGGCTTCATGCTGCGCTTGGCTCAGGAATCCATCCGACAACAACCCAAGGCTGTCCGATGAAACATCCTTCAGTACATTCCGGTCGTTATGAGCATCCGCAAGGCCTGAATGTTTCAACGGCCTCCGGAGCATTGAGCCACCATGAACCCGGCCGGAAACGACATCGCAGAGCCCGCGTCGATCGCCCACGGCACAGCCGTCGCAGCCGCCTCGGAACCATCCCCCGCGCCGGCCCAACCCGCGCCCCCGGGCCGACTCCGTCGCTGGGGCCATGCCCTGTTCTCAGCGACCGACTGGACGTTCGGACTCGCCTCGATGCTCTGCCTCCTCGCCGTCCTTTCCGTCGTCCCCATCCTGAACTTCCTCAGCCTTGGCTATCTCCTCCGCGCCAGCGCCCGGGTCGCCACCAGTGGTCGACTCCGCGACGGGTTCATCGGCATCCGCAAGGCAGCCCGCGTCGGGGGATTCTTCCTCGGCAGCTTCCTGGTGACTGTTCCCGTCCGCGTGGTCTCCGGGCTGTGGAAGGACGCCGAGATCGTCGCGCCGGGAAGTCCCACCTCGAAACTCTGGCGCACTGGCCTCCTCGTCCTCGCTGTCTTCACCGTCGTCCACATCGTCTGGGCCACGATCCGCGGCGGACGCTTCCGTCACTTCCTCTGGCCCGCCCCGCTGGACTTCATCCGATGGCTCCGAACGTCCGACAAGGTCCCTGCGCTTCGGGACAACCTCCTCGCCTTCATCGCTTCCCTCCGCCTGCCCACCTACCTGTGGCTCGGTTTCCGTGGGTTCGCCGGGACGTTCCTGTGGCTGCTCCTCCCCGTCGGAATCCTGCTCGCCGCCGCTCAACTCGCGCCGGACAAGGGCGGTGCCGTGCTCTCCCTGCTCGGGGGGGTGCTCCTGATGGGGGTCGCCCTCTATCTGCCCTTCCTCCAGGTCCACTTCGCCGTCGAGGACCGCTGGACCGCAATTTTCGCCGTCGGTGCCGTCCGACGCCAGTTCCAGCGCGCGCCCGTGGCCTTCTGGATCGCCCTCGTCGTCACCCTGCTCTTCGCCATCCCGCTTTACCTGCTCAAGATCGAACTCCCCCCCCGAGGAATGGTGTGGCTCCCCAGTCTCGTCTTCGTGCTCTTCATCTTCCCCGCCCGCCTCCTCGCCGGCTGGGCCATGGGCCGTTCCCTCCGACGCGACCAACCCCGCCACGCCTTCTTCCGTTGGACCGCGCGCCTTGGCGTCATCCCCGTCGTCCTCTTCTACGCGCTCATGGTCTACCTGACGCAATACCTCTCCTGGAACGGCAGCCGCGGCCTCCTCGAACAGCACGCCTTCCTCGTCCCCGCGCCTTGGGCGAACTTGTAGGGTCAGCGCTTTCGATTCCGGATCAAGGCCATGATTCCAAACCCGGACAGGACCAGTCCACCAATCAACGGAGGAAGTCCCCAAGACAGCAGTTGCACAGCCATCCTGCGGTTCTCGGCAGGCCCTGCATCGGCAAGCACTCCGTCGCTGGCCTGTAGGCCGGGTGCCCTCACCCGGCGCAGTCCATGAATCGCCGCGTGGGGGCACGCAGCCTACAGCCCACAACTCTGTAGGCCGGGTGCCCTCACCCGGCGCAGTCCATGAATCGCCGCGTGGGGGCACGCAGCCTACAGCCCTCACAATCCTGCAGGCCCGGGTGCCTTCACTTCGCGAGAAAGAACCGGACCAGCGCGAGGGCGAGGGCGAAGGTGTATCCGCAGAGGAATCGATGCAGCGGACCGATCAGCAGTCCGTTCTGGATCCGGCGGCGCCCGAGGGCCGCCATCACGAGGCCAGCTACGACCGGCGTGGCCACCAGCGCCACCACGCGCAGGGGCACCGACTGGATCACAGCATGGGGAAACACCATCAGGCTGATGCCGCCACAAAACGCCCCGATCGCGATCGCGCCAACGACATCCAACCAGGCCGGGAAGGATCGTTGGGGGCGCGGCTTCCATCCGAAGATCCAGCCCAGCCCGGACAGGAGCTTGTCGGCCAGCCACTCGAAACCGATCTGGAGGCCGATTTCCAGGAGCAGTTCCAGCAAACCCAGCAGCAGTTCGAACAGGATTTCCATTGGCTGGCGGAGCACCCGGAATGGGTGGCAAGGCACGCAGGTTACCCCTCACCAGCGCGGCTCCCACTGGAAGTTCGCCCAGCCAATCCATGGCCACCCCAAGCCGCATCCATCCAGGAGCCGTCTCACGCGGAGCCGCGGGGAGCGCGGAGAGGGAGCCCGATCACGAGTACTCCAACGTCGCCGACCCTCCACCCAATGGAGCCCGCCCAACTCGCCATCCAACTGTTCTTTCTCCGCGTCTCCGCGTCTCCGCCTGAACCTACTCCCGCCCGCCTAACCGAAACTCGGCGGTGGCCTTCCTCCCACCACCCTACCCAATCCCGTTCCGCCCTCAGCGCCCCGGCGTCCCGGCGGGAAAACCTCCCGCTCCCCCCCTTGCGAGCGCTTCCGCATCCGTGTAAGAGCCCAGAACGCGTCCGGAAAGACGGGCGTCGGAACCCACCCCATGCGCCGCGCGGCGCATCGCAAACAACATCGGGTCCCGATCCGCCCCCGCTTCCGCGTCGCAGGAAAGGCACCATGTCAGGACAACCGATCGGCAGCATTGGGTGGGTGGATCTCACGGTACCGGAGTGCGAGGCGATCCGCTCCTTCTACGAGCGGGTCGTGGGCTGGACCACGCAACCGGTCGAGATGGAGGGCTACTCCGACTACTGCATGATCCCACCCGGAGGCGAGAACCCCGCCGCCGGCATCTGCCATGCCCGCGGGGTCAACGCGGACATCCCGGCCCACTGGCTCGTCTACATCACCGTCGCCAACGTCGAGGAGAGCGTCCGGACCTGCGTGAGTCTTGGTGGATCCGTCATCCGGCCCCCGAGTGAAATGGGCGGCGCCAAGGTCGCCATCATCCGCGATCCCGCCGGCGCCGTGTGCGCCCTCTACGAGGCCGCGAAGTAGCGGGATGCTCCAGCTTCCGCCAAAAGGCGGAGGCTCACCCAACCGTTGGGTGACTGGTTGCCGACTTTGGATAATGGTCGTGACCGGCCTCGCTCTCCGCGCTCTCCGCGGCTCCGCGTGAGATTACTACTGCATGGACACGGCTCAGTCGTTCCTGGCTCGACGCTGGCCCCACCACCGAAGCCCGGCCAATCCCGCCAAGGCCACGCCGAGCGAGACCGTCAAAGGCTGCCCTCGGCCAGACGGCTGCCATCAGACGTGCTGAACCAACTGAACCGCAGGTCCGCCCAGGAGCTACCTGCCGGGGTGGTCACCGCCTGCCCGTGGGCTTGCCCGTTGCCCACCAGGTCCACCCCGGGCCCGTACTCCGCGATGACGTCAGCCGAGACACTATATCCAGCAAGCAGTGGCAGAATCCGGACGAAGAGCTTGTCGCAACGCATAATTCAAGTTGAGAGGATTTCGTTTCGAGGGAGCGATCAACCCTTCGGCTGTCCCGGCCGTGATCTTCCCGTGCCCCAAAGCTATTTGCTGACGGGAAAACGCGTACAGGGAAAAGGGGTCAGCGGGGGCGCTTCTTGACCCGGCACCTGCTTGAGAATGGAAACGGGGTGGCGACGTCCTAGTCGGATTGGGAATGGGCCTCGGTCGCAACGAGGACGTTGCCGCCCGTTGAATGCAGGGGCAGTGTCCAGAGGCCCCATTTCGGCCGGCGGCGCGGGCTGAACGTTGACACCCCCTGTTGCCCTAACCAGCGTTCACGGCATGTCACTGCTGCACCGTGTCGTCCCCCTGCTTCTCGCGGTAGCGGCCGTGCATGCCCAGGTCGACATCCCCTTCAAGGCCCGGCCCGGCGGGCATGAGGGCAACCGGGCACAGGTCGAACTGTTCACCTACGATTCCGACATGGAGTTCGATATCGGCGTCCCCTGGTATCGGCCCACCCGCATCAATCACGTCACCAGCGGCGCGGAATTCGGCTGGCGCTCGGGATCCGGTGTCTGGCTGGACCACGAGAACGGCAAGCGGATGTTCTCCGCCGGCATGTGCATCGCCTGCCACCGCTTCCGGGGCGAAGGGGGAATCTCCGGTCCGGATCTGGGTTCAGTGGGCGCCCGCTTCTCCATCCGCGACATCCTCGTCGCCATCTGCGATCCCAGCGCTTCGATCTCCGAGCAGTACATGGCGAGCAGCGTGAAGCTCAAGGACGGCCGCACGCTCCACGGCCGCCTCATCGTCAAAAACGACAAGGAAGTCGCAATGGCCCCGAATCCCTATGACCTGAACAAGCTCACCCGGGTCGCTGCGGACGACGTGGCAAGCATCGAGTTCTCCCGGCAGTCCCCCATGCCCCCCGGAACGATCTCGGGAATGAACCGCGACGAACTGATGGACCTGATGGCCTACCTGCTGTCCGGCGGCGATCCGCAACACAAGGCCTTCAGCCGGGATTGAGCCTGAAAACGGCGGTTGGATCCGCAGATGGCGCAGATGAGTAGGAGTTTGATTCAGGGAGGGCATGCGCCTGCAGGCGGAGGTCCTCACCGGCGTCAGGTGTTGGCGTTTCTGATCTCCGATCCACCATCTGCGGATCATTGAAGTGCTGATTCCATGCGGAAGAAGATGATCCACGCAGGGCAGCGGACTGGCCATGTGCCCGCCAACGCCAACGGCGTTCAGACTCCTGGCCCAGGGTTGGCCGAGGAACGAGGCCAACCCTGGGTTTGCAACACCCACACATCCCAACCGCAACGCGGTTGTGGCCTGACCTAGCCCCAAGTCTCCACCGCCTTGCCTGAGCCCCGATTTCCGCGACGCCAACCGACCCGCTCCCATTCCCATCAATATCCATTCTCGAAACTCACCGCCGAACCGCCAAATTTCCGACGCCAGATCCTATGTTCGGCCCAATGACGCCACCCCTTGCCACGCGACTTCGCCTGATCGCGCTCGTGATTGCGGCTTGGTGGCTGCCGATGATCCGGGCAATTCGCCTCCTGGACTATGTCATCCGCGAGGACACCGGGAGCATCAATGCCGCGAACGACATCCGTTTCGCCCAATCGCTTGTCGTCTCCTATGGGTTCAGCCTCGCAGTGGCTGTGGCCGTTGCCTGGATTATGCCGGGCAGACGCACCAGACTCTGGATTCTGCCTCCCATCGCTTCGCTGCTTCTGGCCGCACACGTCGCGTGGCTTGCCCCCGAAAGCGTGATCGTCTTCTTCCCGGCGATGCGCCCCTTCCAACCTGCCCTGCTCAGCCTTCTGATTGGTGGGTCCGGCCTGCTGATTGCCTTCTTTGACCACGTCAGCCGCACGGATACCGGATCCAGCGCGTCGAACGTCGAATCGACTGCCCAGGAGTAACAGATCCCCATGAAGCAAATCCCCCCCACCCCCATGATCCTCGACGGAGGCCTCGCCACCGAACTGCAGGCCCGCGGCTGTGACATCTCCGGCGCGCTCTGGTCGGCCCGCGTGCTGCGCACGGCACCGGAGGTCATCGAGCAACTCCATTACGACTTCTACGCCGCCGGCGCGGACTGCGCGACCACGGCCAGTTACCAGGCCAGCTACGAAGGCTTTGCCGGCATCGGGCTGAGCGACAGCGAAACAACCCGACTGCTGAATCTGTCCGTGGAACTCGCGCGATCCGCGCGCTCGCGCTACCAGCGGGATCACCCGGAGGACGGCCGCGAACTGTTCGTCGCAGCCTCGGTCGGCCCCTATGGCGCGATCCTCCACGATGGCTCCGAGTACCGCGGCGACTACGGCCTGTCGGCAGCGGAACTCGTCGCCTTTCATGCCCGCCGCTTCGAGGTGCTGGCATCCGCCGGTGCCGACTTTCTGGCCTGCGAGACGATCCCGGTACTCGAGGAGGCCCGCGCCTACGTTGAACTGCTCTTGCGGCATCCAAGCGCACGAGCCTGGCTCACCTTCACCTCGCCGGACGGCGTGCACACCTCCCACGGCGAACCGCTGCTTGAATGTGCGCGTCTCATCGACCCGATCCCGAACGTCTTTGCCGTCGGTGTGAACTGCGTGAAACCCGAGGTCGTCAGCGACGCGATCCGCGCGCTCACCGCTGAAACGGGCAAGCCCATCGTCGTCTACCCGAACTCCGGCGAATGCTGGGAGGCCAGCAGTCAATCCTGGTGCGGCACTCCGGGTAGTAGTATCGCCTCACTCGCGCCCGAATGGATCCGCGCCGGAGCATTGCACGTCGGCGGGTGCTGTCGCGTCGGGCCCGTTGAAATCGCACGACTGAAGGCGGCCTTGCGACCACCTGCCACCCTTTGAAGCGGGTGGGGCAAGTGTCCTCACGAGCCGTGGGGGGAACCCAGCGTTTCGCCCCGAGGACATCGGCATCGTTATCGAGCCCTATCTTGCTTCGAATTCAATTCCGATCCCGACCGGGCGCATCCTGACACTGCCCCCGCGTCAAACGGAGCGGCAACGTCCTCGTTGCCCTTCCGGGGCCTTTCCCAATGCGACGAGGACGTCGCCACTCCGTTCCTGTTCTCAACCGGGGCAGTGTCGAGATGCGCGCCCTCTGCACTCCCACCCCAGCTTCAGCCTTCCACTCCCACACGGGCGCTTCATGCTCCGCACTTCCATGAGACACCTGCTCCCGCTGGTTGGATTGCTCCTGACCGCCCTGCCCCTTCGGGCCGAATCCGAGTGGCCACGGTTCCGCGGTCCCAGCGCAAACGGTTCGGTGCCCGACGATCCGCGGCTTCCCGTCCGGTGGGGCCAGAGCGAGAACGTTCTCTGGAAAACCGGCCTCAAGGGACTCGGTTGGTCTTCGCCGGTCATCACTGGCGGCCGCGTGTTCCTCACCATTCAACGAGTTCGTCGCCTGGTATCTTCCCAAGGATGGCCCTTACAACACCTCGCCGCTGGTCCACGGCGACATCTACTACACGCTCCTGGATCGGGGCATGATGTCCGCCCACGACGCCCGCACCGGGCGCATGCTCTATGATCGCGCCCGATTCCCGGTCGGCGCGTCGTTCACCGCCTCCCCATGGGCCTACAATGGAAAGGTCTTTTGCCTCAATGAATCGGGCGAGACCTACGTGCTCACCGAAGGCGGCAAGTTCAACCTCGAGCACACCAACAAACTCGACGGGCTTTGCCTGTCCACACCCGCCATCGCCGACGGCAAGCTCCTGATCCGCACCTCGACACGGCTGTATTGCCTTGGCGCCGAAGGTCAGAAGTAGGTTCGCCCGAATGGGGGAACCGGGGGTGAACACGTGTCGACCTCTGGCGTTACCGACCGTTCCTCCCCTGCTACCCCGGCTGTCTTCCCTACGCGCCTTCGCGGCTTCGCGCGAAAACCCTCCAACCCCGAAATGACCTCGCGCGAAATCCTCCCCAATCCCCCCTTGAAAAGCCGGCCCGACTCCGCCGAAGTCTCTCCAACCATGAAATCCATCGCGCGCCTCGGCCTGACGCTGGCTGCCGCCTCCACCCTGTTCCTTTCCTTTTCCACCACCGAGGCAGCCGATGTCCCCGGCGTCCGACGGACCGAGGTGATCTATGGTCGCAAGTTCGGCACCGCCCTCACGCTCGACGTCCTCCAACCCGCCCGCACCAACGGCTACGCCATCATCGCCGTGATCTCCGGCGGGTTCTTCTCTTCCCACGACGGCATCAACCCTTCCTACATGAAGGAGATCCTCGACCGCGGCTATACCATCTTCGCGGTCGTCCATGGGTCCCAACCCAAGTTCACCATCCCGGAGATCACGCAGGACATGCATCGCTCCGTGCGTTGGATCCGCACCCATGCCTCCGAATACAGGGTGAATCCGGACAAGCTGGGTGTCTTCGGCGGTTCCGCCGGCGGCCATCTCTCCCTGACGCTCGCCACGCAGGGCGGACCAGGGGATGCCGCCGCGAAGGACCCCGTCGATCGTGCCTCCTCTTCCGTCCAGGCCGTCGCCTGCTTCTTTCCACCGACCGACTTCGAGAACTGGAGCGCACCGGGAGACACCCAGGTGGGCATCGGTAAGGTGGGCCGCGCCTTCCACCCCGCGTTCGGACCGCGTTCCGAGGTGCTCGAGGAACGCCTGAAGCTCGGACCCGAGATCTCGCCCATCCACGGCCTCAAGAAGGAGACTCCGCCCACCCTGATCGTCCATGGCGACGCCGACAAACTCGTCCCGATCTATCAGGCCGAGATCTACAAGAAGAAGGCCGACGCCGTTGGCGCAACGGTGCGCGTCGACGTGAAGCCCGGCGCCGACCACGGCTGGGCGAACATGGAGAAGGATCTCGCGACCTTCGCCGACTGGTTCGACGTCCACCTGCGCGGACTCTCCAAGTAGGCCCGCCATGGTCCTCTCCATCACGACCCGACGGAACCCGGCCTCGGACCTCGGGTTCCTCCTCCGCAAGCACCCGGATCGGACCGGAGCCTTCCGCCAGACGTTCGGCATGGCCCATGTCGTCTTTCCGGAAGCCAGCCCCGAGTGCTGCACCTGCGCCCTGATCGTCGAGGTCGATCCGGTGGGCCTGATCCGTCGCCGACGCGGCCCCTCGGGAGAAGGCGGCGCGCTGGACCAGTACGTCAACTACCGGCCCTACGCCGCCTCGTCATTCCTGGCCGTCGCCTTGGGCGACGTCTTCCGTTCGGCCATGACCGGCCGCTGCGCCGAGCGCCCCGAACTCGCGCACGAAGCGTGGCCCTTCACCGTCGAGATCCCGTGCGTGCCCTGCCGCGGTGGTGAAACACTCCTGCGCGGATTGTTCGAGCCGCTCGGTTACACCCTCGATGCCGTCGCACTGCCCCTGGACGACCAGTTCCCCGACTGGGGCGACTCCGCGATGTTCTCCGTCCGGCTCACCGCCACGCTCCCACTCCACCGCCTGCTCTCGCACCTCTACGTCCTCCTTCCCGTCCTCGACAACGACAAGCACTACTGGGTGGGCGACGACGAGGTCGAGAAGCTCCTCCGCCACGGTGCCGACTGGCTCGCCAGCCACCCGTCCTGCGACCTCATCACGCGACGCTACCTCAAGCACCGACGCCACCTGATCGACGACGCGCTCGACCAACTGGAATCCTCCGATCCGGACGATCCGTCACAACCGGATCCGGCCGTCCTGGAGGCACAGCTGGAATCGGTCATCCCCGCAACGAACGGGGAGGCGACGTCCTCGTCGCCGTTCAAAGGCGATGAGGACATCGCCGCTTCGAATCCCTGTCCGCCAGGGGCCGTGTCACGATGCGGTCCCGAGGAGAACCACCCCGCCTCCCTCCACGAACTCCGCCTCGAAGCCGTCGTCGAGGAACTCCTGCGCGCTCGTGCCACCTCGGTGCTGGACCTGGGCTGTGGCGAAGGCCGACTCCTCCGAAGCCTCCTCGCAGAACGGTCGTTCCAGCGCATCACCGGCATGGACGTCTCCCACGTCTCGCTCGAACGCGCCGCCGAGCGCCTCAACCTCGATCGCCTTCCCCCGGCCCGACGCGCCCGGATCCAGCTCCTGCACGGCTCCCTGCTCTACCGCGACCAGCGCCTCGCGGGTCACGACGCCGCGGCGCTGGTCGAAGTCATCGAGCACCTGGATCCGCCGCGCCTCGCCGCCTGCGAGCGGGTCGTGTTCGAGTTCATCCGCCCGACCACCGTCGTCATCACCACGCCCAACAGCGAATACAACGTACGCTGGCCCACCTTGCCCGCAGGCCAGTTCCGCCACCGCGATCATCGCTTCGAATGGACACGTGCCGAATTCGAGAAGTGGACGACCCGCGTCGCCAAGGCCCATGGCTACCGATTCGAGATCAGCCCGCTCGGACCGGTCGACCCCGAGGTCGGCGCCCCCTCCCAGATGGCCGTCTTCACGCGCTGACGCCATGAAGATGACTTCGGAATATCGTCCTGAAAACCGCAGTTCGTTTGACCACGGATTTCACGGATGGACGGGGCTGGGACGGATGTTGCCAGCACGGTCGGGCCATCACCTCCCGGGCGTGCGGAGATCCAAGGCCAAGTCCCTGCTGATCCGTGTTATCAGCCTGAAAGCGGCAGTTGGACTATCCACAGATTTCACGGATTTCACAGATGGACCGGGACTGGAGGCTTCACCGCATCGCGGTTTGCATCTCACCCGTGGGGTGACACAACAGCCTCTCTCAACCGGCTTCCAATCCGTGCAATCGGTGAAATCTGTGGATCCAACCGCTGTTTCTAGGATCAGTGCAATCCGTGGTTCCAACGGCCTTTTCCAGGTTCAGCTGTCGGCAGAGGGCGCGGATGGAAGGGCAGAAATACGGATACCCGACGCCCGTGAAGCCTCATCGTTCAGGGGCACGCCAGGTCCAATCCCAGCTCGTCATTATCTGCGTCATCTGCGCCATCTGCGGATCCAACCTCCGTTTTAAGGATGAACCTCGAGATCCCCGCCATGTCGCTCGTGGTCCTGCTCGGCGCCTCCGGTTCCGGCAAGTCCACCTTCGCCCGACGCCACTTCAAGCCGACCGAGATCGTCTCCTCCGACTTCTGCCGCGGCATCGTCTCCGACGACGAGAATGACCAGACCTGTTCCGAGGCCGCCTTCGAAGTCCTCCACCATATCGTCCGGCAGCGGCTCAAGGCCGGCCGCCTGACCGTCGTCGACGCCACCAACGTCCAGCCCGAGGCCCGCAAGCCGCTCCTCGCGCTGGCCCGCGAGTTCCACATCCTGCCCACCGCCATCGCCCTTGCCCTGCCCGACTCCGTCTGCCTCGAACGGAACAAGTCCCGACCCGACCGCCAGTTCGGTCCGCATGTCGTCCGACGCCAGTCGATGGGTCTGCGCCAATCCCTCCGCGGACTCGAACGCGAAGGCTTCCGCCACCTGCACGTCCTCCGCTCGTTGGAGGAAATTGAGTCCGCCCGGATCGTCCGCGTCCCGCTGTGGAACGATCGCCGCCACGAGACCGGCCCGTTCGACTTCATCGGGGACGTTCACGGTTGCCTGCCCGAACTCCGCGAACTGCTCGTGCGACTGGGCTACGGCATCGACGAGGCCACGCCTGGCCCGGTCGGCCCTCGGCTCATCCCACCCACCGGGCGAAAGCTCGTGTTTGTCGGCGACCTCGTGGACCGCGGTCCGGACACGCCCGGCGTGCTCCGGCTTGTCATGCAGGCCGTCTCGGATGGCCACGCCCTGTGCGTCGCCGGCAACCACGACGTGAAACTTGCCCGCAAGCTGCGGGGCCGCGATGTGAAGCTCACTCACGGCCTCGCGGAATCCGTCGCCCAACTCGCCGCCCAGCCCACCGGGTTCAGCACCCAGGTCGCTGACTTCCTCGAAGGCCTCATCGCCCATTACGTGCTCGACGGCGGTCAACTGGTGGTCGCCCACGCCGGATTGAAGGAGGAGATGCACGGCCGTGCCTCCGGCGCAGTCCGGGAGTTCGCCCTCTACGGCGACGTCTCCGGCGAGCAGGACGAACTCGGGCTTCCCATCCGCAACAACTGGGCCGCCGACTACCGCGGCCGCGCCCGCGTCATCTACGGCCACACCCCGGTCGCCCTTCCCGAGTGGCTCAACAACGCCATCAACCTCGACACCGGATGCGTCTTCGGCGGCCACCTGACCGCCCTCCGTTACCCGGAACTCGAACTCGTCAGCGTCCCCGCCCACGCTACCTACGCCACCCCGGGACGCCCCTTTCTACCCGATCCCAACGCGCCCTCGGTCCCTTCGGCCCAGCAGGGCCACGACGACGTCCTCGACCTCTCCGATGTCATCGGCCGCCGGACCATCACCACGCGCCTGCTGCCCGGGGTCACCATCCGCGCCGACGAATCCAACGCCGCCCTGGAAGCCATCAGCCGTTTCGCTGTCGACCCGCGCTGGCTCGTGCATCTGCCGCCCACGATGTCCCCGCCGGAGACGTCTTCCCTGCCCGGCCTTCTCGAACACCCCGCCGAGGCCTTCGCCTACTTTCGTTCCGAAGGCATCACCGAGGTCGTCTGCGAGGAGAAACACATGGGCTCCCGCGCCATCGTCATCGTGTGCCGCGATGCCGCCGCCGCCCGGAAGTCCTTCGGCATCTTCGATGGCTCCGCCGGCATCGTCTACACCCGCACGGGCCGCCGCTTCTTCGAGGATGCCAGCCTCGAATCCCAACTGCTCGAACACGTCCGCGCCGCCTTCACCCGCGCCGGTCTCTGGGATGAACTGAACACCGGGTGGGCCGTCCTCGACACCGAGTTGATGCCCTGGTCCGCCAAGGCTCAATCCCTCATCCAATCCCAGTACGCGACCGTTGGGGCCGCCGCCACCGCGTCCCTCGCCCGCGCCCGCGAGTGGGTCGCGCAGGCCGCCGCCCGTCGACCCGACGCCCCGGGACCCGCCGCCCTCCTCGCCTCGCTTGAGTCGCGCTCCCGTGCGGCCGTGGATTACCGCACCGCCTACCGTCACTACTGCTGGCCGGTCCGCGGCTTGGCCGATCTCCGTCTCGCTCCCTTCCACCTGCTCGCCACCGAAGGCGCCGTCCACGCCGACAAGCCCCACTCCTGGCATCTCGCCACCCTTTCGCGTCTCGCCGACCCCATCCTCATCGCCACCCGGCATCGCTTCGTGGACCTCACCGTTCCCGAGTCCGAGGCCAGCGCCGTGCAATGGTGGGAGCAACTCACCGCCAACGGCGGCGAAGGCATGGTGGTGAAGCCCGCCGGGTTCACCGTGCGCGGCTCGCGCGGATGGACCCAGCCCGCCATCAAGTGCCGCGGACGCGAGTACCTCCGCATCATCTACGGCCCGGAGTACACCCTTCCCGAGAACCTCGATCGCCTGCGCCAGCGCCGCGTCAACGGCAAGCGCTCCCTCGCCCTCCGCGAATACGCCCTCGGCATCGAGGCCCTCGAACGTTTCATCCGACGCGAACCCCTCCGTCGCATCCACGAATGCGTCTTCGGCGTGCTGGCGCTGGAAAGCGAACCGATCGACCCGAGGTTGTGAGTTCATCCCGGAGGGATGGGAGCCAATAGCCCCGGGTCGTGCGAAGCACGCACCCGGGGAGAATGCGCGCTGTTGTGGAATCCGCACCTCGGCGGGGTGCGAAGGCTACGGACATTCATCCCGCGCCCGCTCTCGCCGCAACGCGGCGCACGGTGAAAGCCCGGGGTGGAGCGGAGCGGAACCTTGGGTCACCCCACCCCGTCACACCTCGCCCCAACGGGGCGAACGGTGACCACACGCACCCTGTCCCGTGTGCCCTTTCAGGGCACAGAGGACGTTGTGTGGCGTGGTCCCCGGGGTTCCACCCCGGGCTTTCACCGGTTGCCCCTTCGGGGCACGGTACGAGCCGAGATCCCAGTTCCCGGTCGCCAGTTCCCAGAAACTCCCACTGTAGGCCGCGTGCCCCCCACGCGGCGCTTCATGGCCCCCGCCGGGTGTGAGGGCACCCGGGCGCATCTTGACACTACCCCCGCATAGAACGGGGTGGCGACGTCCTCGTCGCCCTTCCAAGGCCTTTCCCAAGGCGATGAGGAAGTCGCCGCCTCGAATCCCTTCCAAATCGGGGCAGTGTCAAGATGCGCCCGGACTGCCAATTCCAGGTTTGAACCCCATTGGAGGATCCCTCACGTTCCACCCGTTCGCTCGCGGGCGAACTCACGGAAAATGAGCACCCACAGCCCCAGGTCCTGCCTCGATCCCATCTTCGCAGAGGCCATTACCTTTGCAGTCTATACAGCCACACCACACCCCGGTTGACACACCGACAACGTTCGCCTACCGAAACCTAGTCAGACAGCCTCAATGAGCCATCCAAGCCATCCATGTGCTGGAGCCAGACCGCAAAGGGAGGTGCCTCAAGCTTGGTTTTGTCGAAAAGAACGAAAGAAGGCGAAAGAGGTGATTCCGTCGGGTATGCGGTGCGTCGGGCGCGGCCGAGTCTGTTGCCGGCCTTTTCGTCCTCTTTCGTTTCTTTCGGCCACCCGCTCTCATTGGGGGAGCGAACCAGTCGGTCCAGCGAACGGTAGCCAGCCGGCACGCCGAGAGGCGATGCGGGCGCGCTTGGCGGCTGGCTCCCGTCGCTGACCTTGGCGTTAGCCTTCTATTGACACCATGAACATCACAACGCTCCCTCTTAAAGGAACACGCATCATTGTCAAAGACGCTATGATTATGCTCTATGAAAAAGCGGAGACTCCAGAGTGGCCTCACGTGATCGTCGCTCCAGGAGAGTATGCGGTTTCCATCCTCGCGAACGACGGCGAGACGAGCGGAGTCCGGGTATGTCGGACAGATATTTCCGCACCGAAGCGGGGAAAGGAGGTCGGACGTGTCTCTGTTGACAACGCGGCAGTCGCGATATGTGACTACGATGCGTTGCTCGCCGCTGTTCAAGCAGACTTGGACGCATACAGCGACTGGACGGAAGACGACTGTGAAACGGCGGTCTGGGAGCAGGACTCCGGCGTATTGGAGTTTTGCGGCGTGCCGATCGCACATCTCAAGACTGGAGTTGGGGACGGGACATTCCCTGTGTGGGAGTTGGTTGGGGATGGCAAAGTCGTTGGCATGGAGTGTTTGTTTGGTGAGGAATAGGGGTAACACGAGCAATGCAAACGAGACGCCACCGCAGCCGCCAGCTTCGGCTTCGAGATCGCCGGATGATCGGACATTGGATTCGCTGCCAGTGCCTGCCTCCGGCGGCGGTCGGGCCCATTCTTGGCTAGCCAACCACAAGCATCACGACTATGAGCCTACTCGCCCACATTTACGTCGCACGCGACGACGAAGCGGTCAGCTATGACACCACGCCCGACCGGTTCACCGACCGCGCGCAATACGAGGGCTTCACTGTAGGGGAGCTTTCAATCCTATGGTCCATCATGCGAGACGTTGAGTGGGATGTTGCCGTGCTGGTTGATTTCCCACGCCTGCCTCAGGTTGAAGGCAGGCGCCAGATTTACCGACTACCAGCCGCGATGGCTACGGAGTTGGCGGCATTGTCACCCGACCGAGTTGCATCGGTATCGTCCGCTTGGGCGGCGACCGAGGAGTTGTTGGGCTGGCCACCAGAGACCGCCTGCAAGCTGGTCGGGGATTTGGTTTGCCTGGCGCGCCGCGCGACTGAGACGGGTCGCAGCCTTTACCTTTGGAATTGCATATGACGATTTCCGAACCGGCTAACCAGTTCGCTCGACCGAACGCGGGCGAGACGCGCCACTTGCCAATCCCAATACCACTAGCCGCCCGCATCGGTCAGCTCTGTCGTTCGGCGTTGCTACCCACCCCACTTGATTGAGCACCACACAGAGACTCAATGAATACGTCACAGCGGAACATGCGCTGAGGTACCTTTCTCTTGTCGATAGTATCCCGCATCGCACCGAAGGCGAAGGCGTCCTCCTCGATTTGGTTCCGCGCGATGCACGGCGGATTCTCGACCTCGGCACCGGCGACGGGCGCCTACTGGCGTTGCTACGGATTGACCGACCCAATGCACATGGCGTGGCACTCGATTTTTCTCCCACGATGCTAGGCGCCGCACGCGATCGCTTTCGCGGAGACGACAAGATTCAGGTCGTCGAACACAACCTCAACGATTCCTTGTCGCAGTTCGGTGAGTTCGACGTGATTGTATCGAGCTTCGCCATCCACCACACGCCCGACGAACGGAAGCGCACGCTCTACGCTGAGATATTCCAAGCGCTGACGCCGGGAGGAATTTTCTGCAACTTAGAGCATGTCTCGTCTGCGACACCCGCGCTGCACGCACGGTTTTGCCAAGCACTCGGTCTCACCGAAGCCGATGAAGACCCATCCAACATTCTGGCCAGTGTCGAGGTGCAGCTTCGCTGGCTTCGTGAGGTCGGATATCAGGATGTGGACTGCTACTGGAAGTGGCTGGAGCTTGCGCTCCTTGGAGGAATCAAACCGAGATGAAGCGTCCATTCGCAATGACCGCAACGCCGAACACGGCAGCGGCGAACGGCCTCTCCACCGTCCGTTCAAGCATCGCGGGAGTTCGAGAGCGCACCGTGCGCTCCACCGCCGCCCCCAGGGCCGTCGCTGAGCTTGGTCGTTCGACAACCCAGAAGCCAACGATGCCAGACAGGAACATCACCGCCCTCCTCTGACAGGATGAACAGGATTCACAGGCTGGTTCCGATCATGGAGAGCGCGAGGATGCATCCTGTCCATCCTGTTGATCCTGTCCAAAGCCTTGAGCACCTGTTCTCGTCGGCAGCCGTGGGCCAGGACTGGCTTGCGGGTCCGTTCCCTCCTGAGGTACCCATGAGTTCAGTCGAGCCAGCAGATGCGCTCAGGTACGAATTCAAGGAGTTTTTCTTTCACGAGTGCGGCGCGCCTTGGAGCGCGAGACCGGCGATTTTCCGGAGAGCACTTCCTACGCGGCATGAGCACACAAGGGCCATGGGCTGCATGCGAACCCGGCAGGGGCGTCGCGGTTGCCATCGTTGCGTGCTGTGCGCCGGGTCGCTGACCTTGGTCGTTCGCCTCTATCTCGGGCGGTGCATGACCAAGCGTTTCATCATCCTTGTTCCAGTGGCCGCCTTGTTCCTTCCCGGCTGTCCTGTGTCGTGATCGTCGGCCGCAAGATGGTGCGGAGAAGTGATGAATGAAACGTTCCCTCGCCCTCCGCGAATACGCGCTGGGCGTCGAGGCCCTCGAACGTCTCATCCGACGCGAACCCCTCCGTCGCATCCACGAATGCGTCTTCGGCGTGCTCGCGCTGGAAAGCGAACCGATCGACCCAAGGCTGTGAAGCAGCACGCGGGCACCGACTCAAGGCAACCGGCGCAACCGGAAGAACGCCGAGCCGGGCGACGTGCTGACGACCCTGGAACTCTCCTCGCCATCGGCAACCTCTGGCGGGCCAACCGGGGTCCATCGCGCAAGGTCCTGCGATGACTCGAACTGGTAGAGTTGTCCGGGCATCCATCGGAACCGCAGACGCACCGTGGACTCGATGTCCAGGGACTCCCGAGGGATGTGCAGCGCCAGCGAATGTTGTCCGCCCGCCGCGATGGCGGTCACGGTTCCCAAGTCAGCCGGGACATCGATTTGCCCTTCGGAGTTTGCTCCCCAGGCCACGACCCTGCCATCCACCTGCAGGGCGAGGATGTGGGAGTATCCGGCGGCGATGGCCTTGACCTCCCCCAGGTCAGCTGGAACCACCGAGGCGAACGGACTCCCCCAGACCACGACGCGACCCGACCGGGTCAGCGCGACCGTCTGGTCACCGCCCGCTGCGATCGCCTTCACCGGTGGCAGGTCAGCCGGGACACTCGCCTGGCCCTGCGAGTCATCGCCCCACGCCACGACGTTGCCGGTGGCCGTCAGCGCCACGGAGTGGTTCAGCCCGGCAGCGACGGACACCACATTGCTCAACCCCGCCGGGGATGAGCACTGGCCATGGGTATTGTCCCCCCAGGCCCGCACGGTCCCACTGCCGTCCACTCCCAACACGTGGTCGCTTCCAGCAGCCATGGCCAACATTGGCTCCAGCCACCCTGCGGTCGGGGTATCCAGCACCGCCACCGGAGGCACTCCCGCCAGGGTGAACTGGCCGCCTGACTGTTGGAACGCGATGTAAGTGTCGCCGACGGCCTGGGAAAACACAGGTTGGTCGCCCAAGGCAAGCACAGGGCTCCCCGCGGGCGTTCCCCAGCCCCGGAATCCACCTGAGTCCAACCGCGCCAACGTCAGGGTTCCTCCCGCCCAGATCCGGGCTACATCCGGTGTGCCATTCGGGCCCGAGACCTGCCCGAAGAAATTGTTCCCCCAGGCCGCCAGCGTCCCGCCCTGCCGCCCGCCCGGAGGGTCAATCAGAACCAGTGGGGCGCCGACATACCCGCTCCCAGGCGACGTTACCCGCACCGTCACCACCCGGTCCGCAGCCAATTCCACGATTCCCCGCGCGCCCGATCCACCGCCGCCCACGAATCTCACCCCTGGCCGCGATGCGTATCCACGCCCGCCCTCGCTGACCGTCACCCCCACCATGAAGCCATTGATCACCTGGGCCGTCGCGGTGGCCGGAATCGGCGGAACCGCCCGGTCTGCCGGCGTGAAGACCAGATTGGTCAGCAGGACGAGGATCATCGGCCCACCGCCATAGGAATTCGGGTGGCCTGAGATCGGCGCATCGTAGGAAACGGCCTGAATCGTCAACCGCTGGTTGGCTCGGAACGGCAGGACAATCGAGCCGCCTCCACCGTTCACCAACTGGCCATCCACAAGCACCAACATCTCCGCCCTGCCGTACCCGGTGATCGATGGCGTCACCTCCAGATGGTATCCCACCTCAAGCGTGCCTGCGACGGGGATGGTCACTGACAATGCGGAGATGCTGGGCACCGGCCCAAAGCTCGATGTTCCAAAGCCGATCCGGTCGGGCATGGTAAACCCGCCTCCCCCCACGACGGTCCAGTTGCCCAGCGCGGTCCCCTCGGGCGCCCCAACGAAGGATGGAAGATCCGGGCCGTGGTCGAACGGCCCGGTGAAACCAACGATTGGCTCGCCGGCAAGTGCACGCAGTTGGGAAACGCAGGCGAGGAGGAAGATGGCGATCAGGGCTTTCATGCAGCAATTCTCTTTCAAGGCCTCACGATCCCGTCAACCCACCAAGGTCAGGATCCCGGCCGTCCATTGACACCGCGTTTCAGTTCCCGGGATTCAGGAATTCTCGGGGCACCGTCGCCAATCGATCCGGCCCGGACTGTCCCTCGCCTTGACGCCCAGCGCGAATCCCCTCTAAGTTTCACGACCATCAAGGCGCGTTCGTCTATCGGCTAGGACACGGCCCTCTCAAGGCTGAAAGACGGGTTCGATTCCCGTACGCGCTACCAACCTTTCGAGCCCCTGCCCTACTTCAGCCGTTCCAGCCGCCCCTTGCGTTTCACGATGTTCTTGTAGTCCCACTGGATCGTGCGCGCCTGGGCCAGCCAACGGCCAAGCCTTTCGGAATCGACCTGATCAACGGTGGTGTACCGTGCCTCCGCCGCCTTGAAGCTCCCTTCGGCCTTGAGCCCGGGTTCGGTGAAGGATTGCCCGCTCCAGAAGAGCAACCGAACGCAGCCCTTCAGCTTGCTGTACCCGACCACCGGATTCCCTTCGAGGAACCACACCGGGTGCGCGTGCCAGACCTTGTTCTCCGCCTCGGGCAGGACCTCACCGATCCGTTTCGCCAGCAACTCGCAGATCTCCCGGTCCGTCGCTGACTGGGCCTCATGATACTGCTGCGTGTCTGGGTTCATGATGATGTGGATCTTGGTGCGTGCGTTGTGCGCGAGGCTCCACCGATCGACCGTCTCACACAAGTCATGACCCCAGGTGGCCGTCTCCCGGGGCGCATCTCGACACTGCCTCCATATGTAAACAGGAACGGGGTGGCGACGTCCTCGTCGCCTTGGAAAGAGGCATGGGAGGGCAACGAGGACGTTGCCGCTCCGTTTGACGCGGGGGCAGTGTCGAGATGCGCCCCGTCTCCCGAGAATTGCCTGTTGCTGCCTTCGGGTGGGTAGGAGAAACAAGGGGTAGCCCTGCCTGCGGCTTGGACCGCGGCGGCTCTCCATCCAGCCTGGATGGCCTGAATGGGCGCGGAAGCTGGTCGAGCCCTCAAACACAAAGGAACTTCTCGTGAAAAGAATCGGAGCGGAATTCTTCGGAACCTTCTGGCTGGTACTCGGTGGGTGCGGCAGCGCCGTCCTGGCAGCCGCGTTCCCGGCGGTGGGCATTGGCCTGCTCGGAGTGTCCCTGGCGTTTGGGCTCACCGTGCTGACCATGGCGTATTCCATCGGCCACATCTCCGGCTGCCATCTGAATCCGGCCGTCTCCATCGGACTCTGGGTGGGTGGCCGGTTCCCGGCGAACCGCCTGCTGCCCTACATCGTTGCCCAGGTACTCGGGGGACTGGCGGCGGGAGGCGTGCTGTATCTCATCGCCAGCGGCAAGAGCGGCTTCTCCCTGAGCTCGGGTTTTGCCTCCAACGGCTTTGGGACGCACTCGCCCGGAGGATACTCCCTGGTGGCGGCGTTGGTCACCGAAGTCGTGATGACGATGATGTTCCTGATCATCATCCTGGGCTCGACCGACAAGCGGGCACCACAAGGCTTCGCGCCCTTGGCGATCGGCCTCGGATTGACGCTCATCCACCTCATCAGCATCCCGGTAACGAACACGTCGGTGAATCCGGCCCGCAGCACCGCGGTGGCCCTGTTCGTCGGTGACTGGGCAATCAGCCAACTCTGGCTTTTCTGGGTCGCCCCGATCGCCGGGGCCATCGTGGGAGGACTCGTGTACCGGCTCATCGGGAGCGAGGAGGCCTGAACCCAGGAAAGGCGGTTGGATCCACAGATGACAGGTATTGTCACCCGCATGCGCCATCCTCCCACGCACCGCCGGTTCGGCCGGATCCTGGTGACCCTGCTGGCCGTCTGGATCGGCGCTCACGCGCGGGCTGAGCTGCCTGCCGCGACCTGGGATCGCCTGCCTCCCTGGCGCGGCTTCAACCTCCAGAACAAGTTCAACCTCGAGTGGAGCCTGCAGCCCTTCACCGAGTCCGACTTCCGGTTCATCGGCTCCCACGGATTCAATTTCGTCCGCATTCCCATCGACTACCGGGTCTACACGGTCGGGACCAACTGGACCCGCTTCAACACAACCGCTCTCGCTGACTTTGACCGGGCCATCGCCTGGGCCGGAACGAACGGCATCCACGTCTGCCTGAACCTGCATCGGATCCCCGGCTACACCGTCGCCACGCCTGCCGAGTCCACCAGCCTATGGACGGATGCCTCCGCGCAGGCCGCGGCCGCCGCCCACTGGGCGATGTGGGCCCGCCGCTACCGCGGCGTCCCCAACAGCCGCCTCAGCTTCAACCTCCTCAACGAGCCCGCCGGCATCACCGCCGTCGTCTACTCCAATGTCGTGGCCAGACTCTGCGCCGCGATCCGCGCCGAGGATCCCGATCGCCTCATCATCGCCGACGGACTCGACCACGGCCGCACGCCCGTCCCCGATCTCATCCCGCTCCGGGTCGGCCAGGCCACCCGCGGCTATGCACCCCTCGGCCTGACCCACTACCGGGCGAGCTGGGTCGACGGAAGCAACGGCTGGCCCGAGCCCGAGTGGCCTTCGCCACTCGTCAACCAGTACCTCTACGGACCGGACAAGCCGGAGCTCCGTTCCTTCCTTCGCATCTCCGGGCAGTTTGCCGAGCCTGCCACCTTGCGGGTCCTCGTCGGTCAGGTCTCCGTGCGCTCGCGGTTGGCCGTGCTTGCCAACGGGCGGACGATTGGGACCCAGCTGTTCGTGCCAGGACCCGGAGCCGGCGATTGGAAGGAAGTCGTCTTCCTGTCCCAGTACGGGATCTATCAGAACCGCTACGAGCGCAGCTACAGCTTCACTGTCCCTGCGGGGACGACCAACATTGCGATCCAGAACATCGAGGGCGACTGGATGACCTTCCGCGAAGTCGGCCTTCGCCCTGCCTCGTGGCCGACGAACCAGGAGGCCGTCCTTCGCGCCGTCGACAGCGAATGGGGCCGGCGACAGACCAACCCGGTCACGTTCACGCCACTCCAGCCTGTCCCCTTCTCTGCCGCCGCCGCTCAGGATCGGGCCTGGCTGTGGCGCGAAACCATCCAACCCTGGATCGACCTCCGCGCCCGCGGCGTCGGCATCCTTGTTGGTGAATGGGGAACCCACCAGCAGACCCCTCACGAAGTCACCCTCGCGTGGATGCGCTCGGTCCTCGAGAACCATCAACTCGCCGATGTCGGCTGGGCGCTCTGGAACCTCGAAGGCAGCTTCGGCCCGATCGGCAGTGGCCGAAGCGATGTCACCTACGAAACTTACCAAGGCCGCCTGCTGGATCGTGCGATGTTCGACCTCCTGCGGGAGTTCAACGGCCAGCGAGAATCCTACGCCGGCTGGCGCGACCGCGTCTTCCACGGTCGGACCGAGTCCGACTCCGAGCGCACACCCGGAGCAATCCTGCATCCGGACGGCGTCGCCAACTACCTCCGTTACGCCGCCGGACTGACTCTCGACGAAGGTGCCGGCGCCTCCGTCTTCACGGTCGTCACCAACCAGGGCCAGCCCGAACTCCGCTTCCGACGATCCCTCCGCGAGGTCGCTTCGCGCTTCCAGATCGAAGCCTCACAGAATCTCGCCCAGTGGGCTCCGCTACCAGAGGCCCCGGTCCTCCGCCATTTCGTCGCAGACAACGTCGAATGGCTCTCCCGCCCGCTCCCGGCATCCGACGAGGCCCGGTTCTTCCGGCTGACTGTCCTTCCGCCAGATCCCGGAGGGCCTTGAACCGCTTGAGAGGGGTGGGGCGAGCTGTAGGCCGCGTGCCCCCACGCGGCACATCCTCAACCCCGCCGGGTGGGGGCACCCGGCCTTCAATCAGGGCCGCTGCGCCCGCATCAACCGGAGCGGCAACGTCCAGGTTGCCCTTCCAGCACCTCTTCAAAGGCGACGAGGACGTCGCCACCCCGTTCCTGTCTTCAAACGGGGGCAGTGTCGAGATGCGCCCCTCCCCAGCCCACACAAAGAATTCCGTTCGCCACCAACCCGGCTTCCGGGGATTCTCCGGGATGACTTTGGCGACACCAGAGGTGATCTGCACGCATGAGAGCGACCTGGATGGGCTGGTTTCCGGGATGCTGCTGCAACGCCTCGCGAAGCATCTGTTTGGCTCGGACGTGACGCTCGAGGCCTTCCACTACCAGGGCTGGAAGCTTCGCTCGATGTCCGAACGCGTCGCCTGGGTCTCCGACTTTTCCTTCGAGACGCGCTTCGACCGCAGCAACTGGCTCGTCATCGATCATCACAACGGCGACTTCCGTCCGAAGCAGGCCCACCTGATCCACGACCTGACCAAGTCCGCCGCGTTGCTCGCCTACGAACTCTGCCAGCAGCATGGCATCGGCAACCCCAAGCTCGACCGCCTGGTCCACCTGACCCACCTGGGAGACCTCTTCATCGAGGATGATCCCGACTTCACCCTCGCCTGCGACTACGGCTCGCTCGTGAAGAACTACGGCTTCTGGAACCTCCACACGGTGATCGGCGGTCAACTCGAGGCTCTCGTCGATCACCCGCTCCTCGAGGTCATGCGGGTCCGGCGGCAGGTCGAGGATCCCATCGGATTCCGCCTCGCCCTCAACGAGGTCACGGAACTCTCCCCCACCGTCGGCCTCGTCCGCCCTCCCGTCGGCAACACGAACCTCGTCGTCCACCAGATCCTCAACGAGGGCGTCACCAAGTACCCGGTGATCGTCTCCCTGCATCGCCGTGGCGCGGGCGTCTTTGTGGTCAGTTTCCGCAGCCGGAACGGCGAGGCTCTTGCCGTCGCCCAGAAGTTCGAGGGTGGCGGCGGCCACGCCAATGCCGCCGGTGCCACCCTTCCCCGCCTGGCCGACTACGACGCCGCCATCCAGTTCCTCCGCACCCGACTCGCCCCGCCCGCCGCCCCGAGCAAGTCCGGCTTCACCACCATGGCCGAAGCCTTCACCGAACTGCATTGGCCCGAGGCGAGGCAGTAGGGGGGGGAGTTCGAAGTTTTCAGATTCAAGTTTCAAGGCTGGTAGCCGACGAGGTAACGAGGCGGGCCAAAGGGGGAGTTCCCAGTCGCCAGATCCCGGTCCCCAGTTCGGGGTCAGTATCAGATTCTCTTACGCCGGAGGCGTTGGAGCCGATAGCCCCGGGTTGGCGCGGGAGCGCCTACCCGGGGTTGGGTTGCTTGGAGTAGCCGCACCCCGAAGGTGGTGCGAAGACCCACGCCCTCTGCAACCCCTCCAGGGTTGGTGATCCATTCCGCACGTTCCCGGGGTATCGCTTCGCGACCCCGGGCTATCCGCTGCAACGCCTCCGGCGTAAACCAAAACCACGGTAACAGAGCCTCCTCACGTCGTCCGCTACCCCAAGTCGTAGCCAGGTAACGAGGCTGGGCCAAGGCAAGTTCCCCGCACAGTTTCCATTACTGGGAACTGGTATCTGGAAACTGCAAACTCCCCCCGCCCCTCACTCGCCCGGATTGCTTCCGCCGGGGCCCGGCTTGACGCGACTTGGCCACTGCTTCCAGTCGACCAGCGGATCCTCGCGCAGGGATGCCGGCAGGCGCTCCGCCACCTGACTGCGGAAGGCCCGGGCGATGTCACCTCCTGCCCGGGACGCCACCTCCAGCGTCAGGTAGAACTGCCCGCCATCGTGGGCGGACCGGACCGGCTCCGGCATCCGATCCTTCTGGGCCCGATGCCACGACTGGTAGATCTCGGCCATCGGAACACCGACGAACCACGGTTCCCGGAGCCCGACGATGTTCCGGCCGGCGTCCCATTCCAGCCAGCCATTGCCCAGCGTGTTCACGGGACCCCGCCCCATTCCCGGGACGTCCCCAACGATGCACATGGCGACGCCTTCGGGATGCCGAGCCAGGCCGTCCACGACCCTTCCCTTGCTCCCGCCGCGCAGCGCACGGCACGACTCGCCGATGGCCTGCCAGTCGAGTGATTCCACGCGCCGTCCGTCCTCGAAGGCCACCAAACCAAGGATCGGCATCTCGGCGTAGAAATCGCCCCGGACCGCGATCACGTGGGGAAAGGCGATCTGAAGCGTGCGGATGATCGTCTCGACCTGCGGTCGGGTGAGCTGGAACAGTGGCAGCCACTGGCAATAGACGCCTCCCGGCTTCAGCGAACGGCGCACCGCCTGGAAGTGTTCCTGGCTGAACAGCCGTCCCTCGCCCGTCCGCCAAGGCAGGAACAGGTCGCCCACCACCACGTCGAAGGTCCCCGGTCGATCTCGCACCATCAATCGGGCGTCCTCGACCACCAACTCCACGCGCGGATCCCGTACGGATCCGCGGTTGAACCGCTCGAAGTACTCCGCCGAGTACGAGGCCACCAACGGACTCAACTCCGCGACCACGATCCGCTCGACTCCCGGATGCAGCACGGCACCGCCGGCCGTGCTGCCCGTCGCCAAACCAAGCACACCGACCGAGCGTGCCCGGCCATGCAGCAGGATGGGAAGGTGTGCCTGCCGTTCCTGGTTCGATTGCGCCCGCGATCCTCCGAGCGTGTAACTGTTGTTGAACGTGATCCACCAGTCGTCATCCGTGCGCCGCATCACGGCGACCACGCCTTCGCGTCCGGACCGAACGGCAATCGTCTCGCTGCCCGGCGTGGGCGTGACCTGCGGCAACCCCCGCGTCCCGAAGGCGAGGATCCCGATGACCGCCACGCCGCCACCCAAACCCCAACTCACCCCGCGACGCCACCCCGCTGCAATCGGCACCAGCGCGAGAGCCAGCACCCCCAGCATCACCATGGGCAACCAGAGCCCGAACCGCGGGAGCAGCACCAACGACATCAGTTCAGCACCCAGCCATCCCCCGACGCCATTCACCGCCAGCAATCGGGCCACGACCGTTCCCGGCCGTGTGCCCACGGCCATGCCGCGCATGAGCGCCGGGAACACCGCGCCCAAAGTCACGCATCCCGGCACCACCAGCAGCGCGGCCAGGCCGGCCACCCGCAGGTAGTAGTCCGAAGGCGGCAATTGATATGGAACGGAGATCAACCCCGGCCTCAGCTCCGACAGCAACCGCGGTTCCAAGGCGACGCACACGGCCCCCAACCCGAGCCACCAGGCCACCTGCCGCCGTGCCCCCGCGCCTT
Source organism: Limisphaerales bacterium (assembly GCA_965284395.1). Classification (GTDB taxonomy): domain Bacteria; phylum Verrucomicrobiota; class Verrucomicrobiia; order Limisphaerales; family UBA9464; genus UBA6176. Next base: position 6,116,483 of record OZ260084.1, read on the forward strand.
CGACACCCCATCTTGAAGCCACCCACGAAGCCAGGACCAACGAGCACAGCACAGCCCCAAGCACCGTCGCCCCCGAGAACTGGGAGTTGATCGTCACCTGGGCGAAGTGCTGCTGGAGGACGACCTCCAACCCCAGCACCCAGGCCCCGGACGCGAACGCCAGCAGGTAGCCCCTCACTCCCCATAGATCCTCTCCCGCAGCCGCTGCCTGGGCCTCCACAGCAGGCTCGGGCGGAATCCTTGGCGGCCGTGGCCGGAACAACGCCGCGAGCGCCACCAGGCCGTTGAGTCCGCCGGCAACCAGGCATGCCGAATCCAGCCCCAGCCAAGGCAGGATCCACAACGTCATGCCCCCCAGTCCGGCGACCCCGCCGGCCGTGTTCGCCATGTACAGCCCGAGCGTCATCCGCCCCGCCGCGGTGATCGCGCTGACCACCGCGGGAAAAACCACCCCCATCGCGAAGGCCGGTCCCGCAATGACCAGGATCGGCAATACCCATCCAACCGCTGCACTGCCCAACATCGGCCGCAGCCAGTCACCCAGCGCCACCGACCCGAGCACCGGAAGCACGAGCATCGCCACCAGGGCTTCCGCCACCGCCACTCGAAGCCACGCCCGCTGCGGCTTCACCGGGTTCCGAGCCGCCCATGCCGCGCCCAGCGCCAATCCCGCAAAAAACACGCCCACCACCCGAGCGAACGTCCCCGGGCCAGCGCCCAGGACATCCACCATCCGCCGCGTCCACAGCAATTGGTGCGAAAGCGCCGCCGCCCCGCTGCAGAACAGCAGCAGGCCTGGAACGATGGTCTCGAGCCTCATTCCACCCGGAGTCGGAACCACGCGGACTCAGCGGCCGTCGGGATCCCCGTCACCCGCTCCAGCTTGCCCGTTCCCACCAGCGGTTGGCCCACCAAGGTCCAGTCCGACTCCGAGCTCGGAGGCCATTGCGCTGCCCGCTCCAATCGGTACGTCACGCCCTTCTCCGCCGCGTAGACCACCACCAGGCCGCCTTCCTCCACCCCCACCGCGGCCAGCGTCAGGCCCGCCTGGACGTACATCGGCAGAACCTCCGAAGCTGGATGCAGCGGGCCACCGCCTGGTCCATTCGACGAGCTGTCCACCAATTGGAAACCCACCACGTACAAGCCCGGCACCGTGGCCGAAAAACGACGGCCATGAATGTGCCCGAATGGATCCGCTCCGGCCTCTCCCTGGTTCTGGCTCAGCGCGAAGCTCCGCGTCCCCAACCGCTGTCCCACCGGCACGCTGAACGTCAGCTGGGTCGCGTCCTCCTCGCCGTCCGAATCCCAGAACCCGAACAGTCCGCCCGGCGGTCCGTCGACGGACACGACCACGGCCTCGATGTGCGCCCCGAATGCCGCGTGACCGAAAGCCGGCCCGCCATTGTCGCCCGTGGCCGGCAGGGCCGTGAGGGTCAGGCTTCCCTGATGATGCCCTGCGTAGGGTCCGTTGGTCGCCTTCTTTAACGGCAGGAAATAGCCGGAGTTGGTGACGAAGTTGAACCCGTTCGGAAAGTACAGTGCCTTGCCCGCCGCCGAGTCGATCGCCCCCGCGTTCAAATGAGCATGCTGCGCGTGGACAGCCGGAATCAGGACCAAGCCCATCGCAAGGCCTCCCATGGCTGCCAACCCAACGCCGCTGACCTTCAAAGTTTGCTTCATGTTCTCGTTCACTCCGTGCCCCGGACGGGGCGGCAACGTCCTCGTTGCCCTCCTAAATCCTCTCTATTGGCGACGAGGACGTCGCCGCCCCCGTCATTGGCCATCCATGACTGGCCGAACGTTCCGGAAGGGGCCATAAAGGGGGTGCGGGACCCGGAGGTCGATGTCGCGGAGCCCGGGCGTAACGGAGTCACTGCTGCGCCCGGTTCCGTCCAACCGCCGGTGTTCCCGCACCCTTGAATCTTCTCCCGCTTACGAGCGGCGACGCGCAGCGCCCCAGAGGGCCAGCGGCACGCCGATCGCGAACAGCGCCACCACGCCCGGCTCGGGCACGGCTGCGAACTTGACGTTCAGCACCTGCGAGGGAGCGTGGATCTCACCGCCCGCCGCCCCGTTCACCGAGGTGTCGAACAGCTTGAATCCAACCACGTACTCGCCCGGCACCGTCGCCGTGAAGTTACGGCCATGCAGATGCCCGAAGGGATCCGCACCCGCCGCACCCGCGCCATTCGACGCATCGCTCAGTTCGATCAACGCCGGGAAGGACGTCGAATAGCCCACGCCGTAGCTGATCGTCGGAGTCGTCGCGCCCTCTTCCCAGAAGGCGAACTGGCCACCCGCCGGTCCGGTCACCGAGACGATGCCGTACTGGAGGAAGCTGCCGAGCGCTGCCGCGCCGGCCGCAGGCCCGCCATTCGCCACCGTCGCCGGCAGGGCCGTCAGCGTGATGCTGCCCGTGTAGTAACCCGCACGGGCTCCCGTCGTCGCCGGAGTGAGCTGCTTCACGTAGCCCGAGGACTCCGCGAAGATCGCCCCGTTGGCGAAGCTCAGCGCATCGCCCTGGGACGTGCCCACCGCACCGGCATTGAGATGCCCATGCTGGGCCAATGCCGTCCGCCCGGCCAGCAACAGCAGCCCGAGCACCAGCAGTCTTTGTAGTGTTTGCTTCATGTCTTCCTTTCTTTCAGGGGATGTCTGTCGGCCGCCTGCCATCGGGCCGGATCAACCTGGATCCCTCCCGTTGCAGGACAGCCCTCACCGACGCCCACCGCATCCCCTCGACGTGCGCGTCGGTGAAAAGGTAGTTCGCGGAGCCACGGTGACGTTCGACCGCCACCTGCCCCACGAACGCGTTCGTCCCAAAGCCACCACTCTGGGCGTCCGCAAAATGGAAATGGTCTGACCCTTCGAACTCGGGATGGGTCTCCGCCAGATGCAACGTCTCCGCCACGGAAGGCACCTGCGTCAGTTTCGAGAAATCCACCTCCCGATCCCCGAATGGCTTCGGCGTCAGGAAATCGTTGATCGCATAGCTCGTCGTCCGAAGCCTGTTGGTGTCCACGGGGCAGCGATAGACGTTCGTCAACCCGTACTTCGCCAGGCGCGAGATCCACGACGCCCCCTGATGGGCCGACTGCGGGAGGCGGTCATCGTTGTCTCCGGCGTACATCGCGCATCCGATTCCGACCTGGCGGAAGTTCGAGAGGCACCGGGTCGATTGCGCCCGCGCCTTGGCCTTCCCCAGCGCGGGCAGGAGCATGCCCGCCAGGATCGCGATGATCGCGATCACGACGAGCAACTCGATGAGGGTGAAGGCACCCCACCCGACGGAATCTGGCCTTTTCGGAATCATGAATGGAACAGGGCACGGCGCCCGGGAACGGAAGAAGGAAAGTACCCACCCGGCGCGCGGAATCGCCGCCACCGAATGGATCGAAGGAAGGACGGCAGGAAGTGAACGGTTCTCGCGCGCCGAGACCTGGAACCCCGGCCACGCCAGGAGAGCGTCAGGCCCGGGCCCTCACGACCTGATCAGGCGAACCGGGGAGGAGGAAGTGGCGGTGCACCACGAACCGCCGTAAGGGGCAATTCAACGCCGATCGAGACACGCGCCACCGGTGGTGGGGTAGGAAGGACCGCGGGACAGGCGTCCATCGCAGCCTCGATCTTGGTGACCTTGAACACGGCTGGTGCCTGCTTCTCAGCCTTCCGGCCCTCCGAAACCAACCGGCACACCTCGCAGGGATGATCCCCGTCAAACGTGGTCCGAACCGCTGCACCCAAACCGGCCGTCTGGGTGCGCGTCACCAGCATCGTCGCCCACCCCATCGACTGAAGCGCCGCCCAGTGCAGCCCCAGGAAAAGGGCCAGCAAGGTCACGGCGACAAACTGTCGGAGGCGGCTCAACGGATTGATTAGGCCGTCTTTGCATTCAACCCGTCAATGGCCGCTTCGCGGAGTCCCAAGTTTTCAGTTTCAAGTTTCAAGCCCACCTCAAACGGAGCAGCAACGTCCCCGTTGCCCTCCCAGGCCCGTCCCCAAGGCGACGAGGACGTCGCCACCCCGTTCCGGTTCTCAAGCGGAGCAGCAACGTCCCGTTGCCCTCCCAGGCCCGTCCCCGGGGCGACGAGGACGTCGCCACCCCGTTCCGGTTCCCAAGCGGAGCGGCCACGTCCCGTTGCCCTCCCAGGCCTGTCTCAAGTTTCAAGCCCCATGGTCCAGGCCCTCGATCCTGCGCCGGAGAAACGCCCGCTCCCCCGGCAGCGTCGCCAATACCAGAGCCCGTTCCAGATGGCGCCGCGCCTCGTCCACCCGCCCGGCCTCGGACGCCAACACACCCCGCACCGCATGGTGGAACAGGTAATCCTCCAGCGCCGCCACCGGCCGGATCGCATCCAATGCCTCCAATCCTCGCTCAGGTCCCTTCACCCGCGCCACCGCCACCGCCCGGTTCAGCGCCACCACCGGCGAGGGGGCGATCTCCACAAGCCGATCATACAGCGACAGGATCCGGGCCCAATCGGTCTCCGCAGCGGTGGGAGCCATCGAATGGCAGGCGGCGATCCCGGCTTCCAGATGGTAAGGGGAAAGGACCGCACCGATCCCTGCCTTGGCGAGGTACTCCACGCCGCGGTGAATCATCGCGCCGTTCCAGCGGGATCGATCCTGCTCATCGAGCCGGAGCGGGTTCCCGGAGTCGTCCGCTCGCGCCGGCAGCCGGGCTGCGTTCAACAGCATCAAGGCCACCAACGCGTGCGTGTCCGGACGGGCGGTGGCCGGATGCCGGGCAAGCTCGAGTCCCAGCCGAAGGGCCTCATGGCAGAGGTCGGCCCGGATCAGATGATCGCCTGTGGAAGCCCGGTAGCCTTCGTTGAAGAGCAGATACAGCATCCGGTGGACCGTGCCGAGACGGTCGCCCAACTCGGCGGCCGGCGGTGCTTCGAAGCGCAACCCCAATTCCCGGATCCGTTGCCGGGCCCGGACGAGCCGCTTGCTGATCGTCGCCTCCGACGTCAGGAACCCCGAGGCAATCTCCGCCGGCGAGAATCCACACAGGGTTCGCAAGGCGAGCGCAAGGCGCGCCTCCTCCGAAAGCTGGGGATGTGCGCACACGAACAGCATCCGGACCGTTTCATCGACTGGAACGCCGGCTTCCGCATCCCGCGCGAGTTCCGGTTCCTCGTCGCCCGACATCCAGAGCGGCCGCGCGGTGGTGATGGCGTCGCGCTTGCTCTCCCAGTTCTGCAACCGCCGCAGCTGGTCGAAGGCGATGTTCCGGGCGGCCTGGGCGAGCCAGGCCTCCGGGCGCTCCGGGATGCCGAGGTAAGGCCAGGTCTGGAGGGCACGCACCAACGCCTCCTGGACGGCGTCCTCGGCCAGTTGCAGGTGCTGCAGCCCGAGCTGTCCCGCCAGCACGGCCACCAGCCTCGCGCCTTCCCGCCGGAACAGGTCGGAAGCCAACCCGTGCGTGCTTGTTGGCGCAGGCTCCATCTAGGGCCCGGTTCTCGAAGTCTCAGCAAGCTGGACCTCCGCCATCGGCCGACAAAGGTCGGCAACCGGCCGAACCTCGATCTCGGCGCCGTACGCGAGGATCGGACAGGCCTGCGCGTGCCGGACCGCTGTATCCACCGAATCCACTGCGAGCAGGAAGTAACCCGCGATCGCCTCCTTGGACTCGGCGAAGACGCCGTCGGTGACCGTCCGTCCCCCCTGCCCGGTGACCCGCTTGCCCTCCTCCATCAAAGGCTGGGCACCCCGATGCACGCCAGCCTGAGTCAAGCCATCAACCCACCCGTAGAATTCCATCATCACGCGCTGCAGTTCCGCTGGCGACAGCCCGTGGTTCCAGTGCGTGCCGCGGATCAGCAGCAGGTATTCGTCGGTCGGCTTCTGCGGATTCATGGTCAGCCCTCGCACTTCAGGAAGTTGATCATCCACGTCACCCCGAACCGGTCGGTGACGACCGCAAACGCCGCGGCCCAGAAGGTCGGTCCGAGCGGCATCACGATCGTGCCGTCCCTGGAAAGGGCGTCGTACACCCGTTGCGCCTCCTCGACGGAGAAGACGGCGATCGAAAGCGACATCCCCGCAAACGTGGGCTTTCCCGTCCCGTGGCAGTCCGAAGCCATCAGGAGCGTGGACCCGATCCGGAAGCTGGCGTGCATGACGAGGTCGGGATTCGGCGTCGCGCAGCCGCGGTCTTCTTCGCCGGCGGGAGTGGGCGGGGCGTCCTTGAACCGCGAGATCATGTCGATCTGGGCATCCAGCGCCTCGCGGTAGAATTCGAGCGCTTCGGCGCAACGGCCGTCGAAGTTCAGGTAGGGATGGACGCATCGGTTCGTCGGCCACCACGGGATCGTCGGACTGATTTCCGTGGGGCCTTCCACCAGGGCCGCCAACTGGTCCGTGGCCTGGTTCCAACCCGCGTGGAAACCCATCGCCTCATGCGCCTCCCGATCAGCGACCGTCGCGTGCTTCACCACCGCCGTGTACCGCGTCCCGCCAGATTCCGGGAGGAACGTCAGTTCCACCGTGATCGGCATGTCACACGACCCGGGTGCCGGTGGCGGCGCCGGTTGCCAACCGGACCGGAAGGAACTGGTCGCCACCAACCGCCGCGGAGGATCCACCTCGAGATAAACCCCATCGTGCGGATGAAGCGTCCCGTCCGGCAGGCGCATGACGGTCCGTTGTGCACCGCCCACCCGCAGTTCGACTGCGGCTTCCACCGTCTCGACCGGCTTGGGTGTAAACCACTGCTTCAGCAACTCAGGTTGCGTCCATGCCGCGAACACCCGTTCGGGCGACGCCTGGATGTGGCGGGTGAGCGTGAGGATGAGCGACGGATCGATCTCGGCCTTCATGACGTTCCTGAGTGAATTCGACTGAACCTGAAAGCGGCAGTTGGATCCGCAGATGGCGCAGATGACGCAGATAATGAGGAGCTTGGATCGGGCGTGCCCTTCACCCGCAAGGTGACGTCTGCACGAGCCCCCGTGCTGGCATATCTGCCGTTCCATCTGCGCAATCGGCGCCATCTGCGGATCAATGAACTGCCGATTCTAGGCTGAATCGTTGTTCCTCTGCATGACGATCGGCCAGCCAGGAAAAGGACACACCCGAAATAAAATCCTTCGTCGGATCGACCGACCCGGCTCGTCGCCTGCCGCCCCGACTCAGGACGGAGAGGTCCGGTACACCACCATCCGCCCATCCGCCGTGAGGATTCCCAACTGCCCGTGCTCGGAAGTCCCGGTGACGCCGATCGGCTCACCCACGTCGAGGGTCACCCGCCCTACCCGGCTCACCCCGGTGTTGTCGACGTCCACGAGGTGCATCGAGCGCCCCGATACCAGCGCCAGCGGTCCCCCGGGCACAAACGCCGCCAATGGCCGTTCCAGGTCCCGATCCAGCTCGATCAGGCCAGGCGCACCCATCCACAGGATCGAGGCCCCGTGCTCCATCAGGATGACCACGCCGCGGCGCTGATGCCGCAGGGTCGGTACCAACCCGACGACCTGGCCTGGCAGCTCGAACTGCCTCAATCCACCCGTTCCCAGGCCCAGGATCAGGCGGTTGCCCAGCGCCATCGCCGCCGTGTTCCCCACGCAGGTCAGGGAAAGCCGCGTCGCCTCGGTCCGCTCGGCATCGGCCAGCAGGTCCCGGGTGACATCAAGGGTCTGCAGCAAACGACCGCGTCGATCGTGGCACGCGAGGACCCCGGATCCGGCGGCGACATGACCGCACCAGATGGATTCGTCCCCCACGGCCAACGGCAATCGTTCCCGGGGAAGCCACGACGGCGTTCCCACCCGGCAGACCACACCCCCTGGGCCGTCATCCAAGGCGAACGTCCGGTCGACAAGGTCCGTTCCGCTGCCGAGCCCGAAGAATACCGATTGCCCGTCGAGGCCGGCCGGCTCGAAAAGCAGGCCCAAGCTCCGAACCTGACTGGCCGTGACGTCCCAGGACAGGAACTGGCAGTTCCCCTCCCAAGTGCCTCGCACCAGATAGAGCCGCTCCTGGAGGAAACCGACAGCGAAGAACCGATGGTGTTCCTCGCGCAGCGCGATCCACTCCCACTCGGGTTTGAGCCGGAAGGTGCGGACCACCTCGGCCGAAGCCCCAGGCGCCGGCGGGGGTGTCGTCCGAACCTTCAATCGAAGCGCCTCCCGACGTGCTTCCCGGAAACGGTTCACGTCACGCCCCAACAGGCGATCCCCCGGACTCAGGGCGGTCAGGGCCGAGGTCAACTGGTGGATCTCCGTGGCGGGCACGGCCGCATCGGCCAACCGACGCCCGATCACCACGCGCGCGATGTCCGCCGCCCGCGACCGGACATCCGCATCCGGAAACCGGTCGGCCAATCCCCCCAGCAGAACCACCACTCCGTCCACGCGGGAATCGCCGCGCAGGATTCCGGCATTCCGTTCCAGCCACGCGAGCGCCTCTTTCGAACGTCCGCAACGCCCGAGCAGATCCAAGGCCCGGATGGCGCAGGAAAGCGCGTGCAGCGAATGCGGCCATCCTTCCAGCAACAAGGCCAAGGCCCGATCCGGGTCGCGGAGCCGCTCCTCGATCAAGTTCGCCGCGCCCGGCACGTCGCGCTGCGCGAGACGCTCCGCAATCACCCGTTCGAGCGCCGCCCGCGCGGCCACCGCGTTGCCCAGCTTCTCATGGAGGTCCGCCACCTCCATCCAGAGCCCCAGCTTCTCGAACCGCTCCAATGCCTCCGCCCACAACCCGCCCTCGGCAAGGCATTCCGCCGCCTGCCTCGGGTTGCCCAGGTACGTTTCATGGATCAGCCCTGCCTCGCGGAATTGTTTCCCTGCCTTCAATGCCGCCGCCGCTGACACAAAGTCCCCCAACAACTCCGCGTAGATGTACGCCGCCCGGCGGTGCCGCCCCAGCCGCTGTTCCCGATCCGCCATCTCCCGATACCGCAACTGCAGGACCTGACGAAGATGGTCCGGAACATTCCATCCGTCTGCCGGTCCACCCCCCAGGCGGCTCGCGTCAAACTCGGGCGGCCGATCCCCCAACTGGCCCGATGGCTTCGCGATGCCTCGGTGCCCACGATGCCCCAGCGGTATCGCATGCCGCAATCCACGCTCCGGATCCGACTCCAGCAGGTGCAGCAGCCGATGCAGTTCGCGGTTCCTCAATTGCTCCAGATCGCCGTCGATCCCAGCTGCCTGGCGACGGGCCCAGTCGTCGAGCCGATCCACCCAGGTCGGTTCACTGGCCTTCGCAGGCAACTTTGAGATCAGGCGGGAGATCCCCTTGGCGAAGGCGGAACCAACACCGCGCAAGCCCCGATCGATGGCGCCGTTGCCGGGTTCCGCGGGAGCCGGCGGCAGTTCGGTAGGCGGCTTCGATCCGATCTCCTTCGCCTCCGCCCCCAGCAATCCACCCAAGTCGCTGGACAACTCCACATCCACGCCACTCCACGCCGGGAGGGGGGCCTCGCCGGCGCGGGCTCCATTCCAGTTTTCCAACCGCTCTTCCGGCACCTCCAGCAGGTCGGCCACATCGATCAGGTCCGCCGATTCAAACGCGCTCAGACCGCACGCCGGATGCAGGAAGGACAACTCGGCCGGACACAACTCGCGCAACTCGCCATCGGTAAGCGGCGGATCCAGCACGGCGTCCGCCGCAAGATAAACCCGCCCCGCAACGCATCGGCACCCGATCATCCCGGCCCCACCCGCCTCCCCCACCGCACCCGAGGGAATCGCCAGCAATCCCGCCACCGGATCGCCGGCCTGCCGGCCGGGAATCACCGCCAACCGGGTTCCCACGGACGCCATGCCAGCACCCGCGAGGCAGGCCAGCCAGTGCGACACCGATGTCCCCGGAATCAACCAGGCCACCACCGGACCTTGAACGCCGTGCCCCGGCCGCAACTGGAGTGGAAGGTTCATAGGGATTGCAGGAACGCTCCCAACGCCTCGTGCACCACCGGCGCCGTCGACGGATCCGCACCGAGAAAGAACGGATGCCCATACCGCCCACCGTTGGACGTCCACACCGCCACCTCGCCGTCCGCCAGCAGGATCGACGTCTCGGGCGCACCCGCCGTTGCCGGACGCAGGTGCAGGATCCCTCGGCTGTCGATCCACGCCACGCTGCCCGACGGCCATTCAAGGCGCTCCAGCAAGCAGCCGAATCGCGTCCGCACGGCCTTGCCCGTCGCCCGGACTTCGTGAAGCACCCGGAAATCCTTCGAGAATATTTCCCGCAACCAGAACGGAACTTCCGGTCCGATCCGACGCCACCGTTGCCCCCGACCGAGGAACGCCAGGCCGCCATCCACCACGCCCAGCGCCTCGACCACGCGAAAGACGCTGCGGGTCGGCACAGGCCCTGGGCCGGCCAGATCGATCGCCTCCGGATTCCCGCCGGGCGCCGGTTGGTCGTGACCCGTGCGTAGGTCGCGGATCCTGACCCGCGAAGGGCTCAACCACCACACGACCCGATGCCCGTCCGGGGCCACCCGCACCTGAAGGACCTCGCCCGCTGGCGGCTTGGGTAACTGGATGTCCGTCCCGGCCACCAATCCCCGGATCAGCCCGTCCCGCCGCACCACCCAAGGTCCCGCCATCCCCTGTCGCTCGAACACAGCGCAGACATCGGCCCCGGTCCAACCCGCCGGCAGGAGGACCGGGTCCATCCGAACTTCGTTCCCGTCCCATCCCGCCGCCACGGGAGTGCCGGCCGCCGATCGGAAGAATCGCCCGTGCATCCGGCGGAAGCCCGACTCCGAGACCTCGAGCCATCGACCGTCCACCGTCGACACCGCAGCGGCCTGGTAGCTGCCCAGCAACAGGAGCACCTCGCCGAAGCAGCGGATCTCCTCGATGTCGTCCGGCTGGATTCGGACCGGCAGGTCGATCACCGACTCACGCCCGTCCGACTCACGGTACTGCATGAGGCGCGCCGGACGGTGCTGGGTCGCCGCCTTCACGACATGGACGAACTCCGCGTCCGCACAGACCCCGACCGTACGACCACCCGGCAACTCGACAGGCAGGTATTCCGCCCCCCTCTGCAAGTGCGGGTAGCGGGCCACCTGCCGATTCGCGAGGACGACCACCTTGCGGTCGTGTTCATCGACGCACCATGCGTTCACCCGTCCTGTCACCGGCAACAGGAACGGGAAGCGCTTCGTCCGTAAGATCGCTGGGAAGTCCCCTTCCTCCTCCACGACCACGGGCCGCACGGGACCCGGATCCACGAGGATGTGGTCGAGGTCCAGATCGGCCGCGGTCAAGGGCGGACGACTCGACCACGGAAGCCGATGCAACGCGAACCGCCCCCCCGAATCGACCACGGCCACGAAGGCATCCAACCCGGCCAGGTCGCCGAGCGCCTCGACGAAGTCCGGATCGCGCATCACATCCGACTGCGTCACCAAGATGCTACGCTGGCCCGCTCCATCGCCCACCACCTCGCGGAACGACCGGATCGCCCCGCCCGGGTGCGGTCCGGTCTCCAGCACGGAAAGATGATCGATCAATCCTTGCCGGCTCAAGAGGTCGACCGGCACCACCCCGCCCCGGGTCGCCCGCCAGATCTTCACTTCCCGGTCCCGGCCCTCGTTCGCCAGCACCGCCAAGCCCACAGCCACGGTCAGAAGCCGCGGGACGCCCCACGTGCGGATCCCGGAATCCAGCAGCACCGCCAACCGGGCCGGAGGCTCGCGCTTGGGCGGCTCCCGCTGGAGGTACAACGCCTCGTTCAACGCCACCCGCACCGACAGCGTCAGGTCGTCATGGGCGAGCTCGCTCAGCACCAACCGGTCGAGGGAACCCCGCTGCGAAAGGTCCGCCACGCCGCCCGCCGCCATCTCCAACTCGCCGCCCAATCGACGCGGGAGCCGCAGCGCCGCCATCAGATCCCGGGCCGCCCGCGCCACCGATCCGAGTTCCGAGTCCCGGGCGAGTTCGTCCAGCCAGGTCCGCGTGCGGTCCGATGCCGGCAGTTCGCGCCGGTCTTCCTTTGCCGTCTGTGCCGGCTTCGGAAGTGCATCCAATCCGGTCCGCAACCGCAGTGACAGCGACTCCGCCGTCAGCGATCTCAACCCCCGTGCCACAAGAAACACTTCCCGCATCAGGTCCCCGGGCCCCCCGTCAGCCAGCGCCATCGCATCCAGGGGATGCTGCAACGCATCCAGCACCGCCGCAGCCGGAGTTCGACGCGCCTCGGGAGAAGCCTCAAACACCGCCTCAGCCAACACGCAACGAGCCCGCGTTCCCGTGTTCAGCTCGCCCGGCATCCGCGAGACGCGCGCCAATTGATCCAACGCCAGCCGAAGTTGCGACGCCTTCCCGTCCCCGATCTTCACCTTCGACAAGACCTGCGCCTCCTCCGGCACCCGGTTCCGGCATGCCGCCAACAAGAGCACCACCGCTCCGAACGGCGGCAACCCCTGCGGTGCCAGTGCCTCCAGGACCAACCGGATCTCTTCCCGGAAAGCCACGGTTCCCTCGTCCGACCACGTGATCACCGCCGCGTTGTCCGACCATCTCCATGGCCCGCCCGACGGCGCCCGCAGGTAGGAGACGGCCATGGCAGAGTTCATCCTCACGACCGGACCTCCCGAGCCGTCGCACGCACCGCCGACGGCGTCAGCGGCACGAACTGTTCCTCGGTCAGGCGGATCACCCCGCTCGAACCCGCCTCGCTCTCCCCGCGCCCCGGCAACCAGACCAGCCACTCGTTGGCCGCCAACAGGAAAACCTTCTCCACCACCGCCGGTTCCACGGCGGGGGACCAGTGGAACCCGACCGGAACATACACGCGACCCACCCGCGCCCATCGTTGGCCGGGCAGCGCCGGCAGTGGAGTGCCCCGGACCAGAACCTCACCGCTCGCCACGGCAACCGCGAATCCGAGTCGCGCCCATCGCAACCGCGGCGCACCTCGCAGGTACTCACGCAGCGCCCCCAGACCTGTCCGCAACAGCTCTGGTTCCCGTTCCAGCCCCGATTCCGCCAATCGCAAATCCACCCGCCCCGGAAGCCGACCGGGCAAACGTCCCGGCTCCGAAGTCACCCGCAACCACGACTGCAGTCCCTGCCATCGCGACGCGGGAAGTTGCCCCGATGGAATCCGGGATCCCACCGGACACAAGCGGTCCGGGGGCAACCAGACGAACCGGGCCAGTGCCGGCAGCGCATCGAGTCGACGTCGCAACTCGTCGCCCGCGCCGGTTCCCCGGATCCACACCGAACTGTCGTCGACCGCGACTTCAATCGCCGGCTCCAAGCGCAGCGGCGCGAGTGCGTGCGACGCGTCGAGGTCGAGCCTGAGGGCCCAACCGCTGCCTTCACCCGATCGTTGGGATCCGGTCGCCATGTCACTTGCCGAGGCGCGGCCACAGCGCCGCCACTTGTCCCGCGAGCCAATCCCGCTTGGCTCGGTCCTGCACCCACTGCACCCGGCCTTCGAGGACTCCCAAGCGATCCCGCAATACCGTCCTCGCATTCTCCGCCTCCTCACGTCGTCGGCTACCTTGCGTTCCGTCGCTGCCGACGTCAGGAGGCAGTCCTGAATCCTCCAACTCGTCCAGTTCGCTGGCGATCGCTGCGACATCCCGGGCCAGTGCTTCCGGGTCGGGTCCATCCTCCGGTCGAGCCCGCGGATGATCACCCGTCGCCGCCGGTGCCTCCTGCACCGCATGGGCGACCAATCCAGCCAGCACTTCCTGCTGCTCCTCCGCATCCCAGATGTGACGCACCACCCACAGGTCGCTCACCCGCGCCTCGGTCCGACCGCACAACAGTGCACTCGCAGCGATCACCCGCTGCAACCGCACGGCCCGACGATCACTGACCGGGATGCCCGCGTGGCGCACCTTCTGGATCAACCGCGCGAAGGGCGCTCGCACGCCGTCGACCGAGACCTTCCCCAATTCGGCCTGGGCCCCGCGCACGGCGTCGAACGAAAGGCTGGCCGCGGGCGGCGTCGAGCGCGCGAGGTTCCATCCCGCGGTCAACACATCCCCCAACCGTTCCTCAGGGACATTGTCACAGCGCACGCGCAACAGGAACCGGTCGAACAGGGCCTTCAGGGCGTCGTCCTCCGGAAGATGGTTGCTCGCCCCGACAAACAGCAGCGCGGCCAAGGGACGCGTCTCACGCCCGCGCCGGAAGATCCGCTCGTTCAACGCGAGCAGCAGCGAATTCAGGATGGCACTGTTCGCGTTCAACAACTCGTCGAGGAACACGAGCGACGCCTCCGGCAGCATGCCCTCCGTGTTCGTGACCAACTCGCCGTCCCGCAGCCGACGGATGTCGAACGGCCCGAACAGCTCGTTGGGCTCCGTGAAACGCGTCAGCAAGTAGTCGAACGTCCGTCCCTCCATCCGCGCCGCCAGCTGGTGCACCAAAGCCGTCTTCGCCGTCCCGGGCGGCCCCAGGATGAAGAGGTTCTCCCCGCCAATCAGGCAGACACCGAGCAGGTCAATCACCTCGTCCTTGCCCACGAAGCCCTGCTTCATGGGCTCCAGCACCTCCGCCACCAACCGTCGTGCGATCTCAGTCATGAAAGGGTCTCCATCAACCGCGCCGCCAATCTCGGCGAAAGCTCCCGGTGCACCCGGAGATCGCCCCGGATCAACGCGTCCACCCGCGGCTCTCCCAACCGCTGGAAGTCCTCCGCCGCCTCCACCCGGTCCGCATACAGCCGCATCAGGGCCGGATGCCCCGCGAACCCATCGAGGCTCCCGCCTTTCCAACCCGGCATACCCACCGACGACAATGGCCAGTCCCGCGCCAGGGCCTCGAACGAGCTCAGCAATGGATCCAGGTGCGACTGCCGCCGGACCCACGCCGCCAGCGCTGGCAGATGCCTCAGGAACAAGTCCGCCGACCACGCCCGCGCAGGTCTCTCCGACCCCAGGCACGGCACGTCCATCACAGCACGGATGGTTCCCTCGCCCAGATCCCGGCACACCGCGCACTGGCAAAGCCGGTACAGCAACACCGCCGCCCACTCCGCCACCGCCGTGTCCAGCTCGGGTGCCTCCCCGCCCAACTCCTCTCGCGCCCGGCGATCCAGTTCCACCAACTCCGCCGCCACGCCCGTCCGATCATCGTCCAACGGCTCTAGCCGGATCGGCCACCGGCCTGTCGTCCGGAACGATCGAACGAATGCCGTCAGCACCGGCTCGCGGGTCTGAGGCGATTCGAATGATGGCTCCATCCGCGGGCAGGTTTCCTTCCCCGCCTCAAACTGCAAGCGCCACCTTCAAGCCAAGCGGGGCGGCAACGTCCTGGTTGCCCTCAGAGGCCCTTTCCCAGGCGACGAGGACGTCGCCACTCCGCTCCCAATTTCGAATGGCGGCAGTGACACGATGCGCCCACGGTGGGGCCGATCAGCACACAGCTCAGATCCAACGGTGGGGCGAGTCACGAGCCGCGTTGGAGGCCCAAGTTTTCAGCTTCAAGTTTCAAGCCGGCCCGTAAAGCCCATCGCCCCACTCCTCGCTTCACCGGCGAAGCCTCACGGCTCGAGCACCCGGAATGACCGGGCCACCCCGTCCGAAGCCCGCTCGTAGGTCTGCACCACCCCAGCGGGAAGCGCGTAGCTCTGTTCATCAACCCAGGTGCGCAGGTCTGTCGAGGATTGCACGATGAACTTCCCGGCGGCCTTGGTCTTGAACTGCAGCTGCACCTTTCCGCCCACCAGCGACACCGACTCGATCACGGCCGACTCCACCGGCGAGAACCGGAGCAACCGGAAATTGCCCGGGTCTGCCACCCACAGGTTCTCGTTGGCATCAAGCGAAAGCCCCTCCGGCCGGCGAAAGTGCTCCAGCGATCGTCCACCGTACGTCCCCATGCTCAGCCCATCCGCACCCAGCACCCCATCGGCAGCGGCGCGGTTCGTCTTGGACGCCGCATTCTCGAATCGCATCACACGCGTACCCCCCGAGTCCGCAACCCACAATCGCCCGTGGCGGGTCACCGCAAGCGCGTAGGGCTGGTACATGCCCTTCGGTGACGTATTCGCCAGACCACCGAGCTCCCCCGACGGATCCTCCGTGGGCGCCGCCGTCTTCGGGCTATCGTACCGCACGACCCGGTTCCGCTCCGTATCAACGACCCACAGGCGTCCACTCGGATCCAGCGCAATGCCCCGCGGCCCCTTCAACCGCCAGAACTCCGTGCCCGTCCCCGCCGTCGTCATGTCGGGCTGTCCCAGTACCGCATCCGCCGCCGCGCCGTTCGCCTTGGTGGCCACGGAATCGAATCGGAGGACCCTATGATTTCCGGAGTCAGCCACCCACAGGTCACCCTGCTCATCCAGGACCAGCCCCCGAGGCGACCTCAGTTCCTTGGCGCTGATTCCAGAAGTCGACGAGGTGAAATTCGCGTGCCCCAGCACCCGACTCATCTTGGCCCCGGTCGGTGCCTTTGCCGCGTCATCGAACGCCACCACCCGGTTCCGTCCCGTGTCGCTCACCCAGAGCCGCCCGTCGGCATCGAGCGCCATGCCGCCCACCCCCGACAACGTGACGTCCGATACGTTTCCCGCGATAGTGTCCGAGAGCCGGGGCTTGCCCAAGGCTGCCTCCGGCGCCGCTCCACTTTCCGCCGCCATCCGACTCGAGTACCTCAGCACCCGCACAGCGTCTCCGACGAAGAACTTCCCGGTTACAGGATCCTCCAGCACCCCGGTCGGTGCCATCGGGCTGGTCACCGGATTCCGACGATACCAGGGAACCTCCCGGGTGAATCCGAGGATCCGATCGGCGGGTGCGCCGTTCGTCCTCGAAAGGATGGAGTTCCACCGAAGCGCCCGCTCCTCCTGGAGATCCAGCACCCACAATCCGCCATCCGGGTCCGCCGCCACTCCGGCCGGAGTAGCCAGGTACGCGAGATCGGTTCCCACCTCGGCATCCCCCGCCAACCCGAGACGGCCCAGCACGCCGTCCGCAGGCGATCCATTCGTCCGCGATGCTGCATTCTTCCAACGCAGGACCCGGCGCGACCAGGTATCCACCGCATGCAGCGTCCCATCGTTCCCCACGGTGATCCCGCCAACGTACCGGATGGTCGAGGGCCCGGACGCATCGGAATAGGCCTCGAAGTCTGCCTGCCCCAGCACACCATCCGCAGCCAGGAAATTGCCCGCTGCCGGGCTGTCGAACCGGAGGATCCGGCCGTTACCCGCATCCGAGGCCCACAGACGCCCCTGCGCGTCGACTGCAAGGTCCACCACACCCTCGAACTGTTTCTGCGTCCGCCCGGTCACAAAGGTATCCATGTCCGGCTGGCCCAGCACGCCATCGGGCTGGCCTCCGTTCGGCTTCGTCGCCGCGCCATCAAACCGGAGGATCCGCTCTCCCATGTGATCCGCGACCCACAGCCGACCCGCTGGGTCCACCGCAACCGCCTGTGGCTGCATCATCCGCCCGTCACCACCATTGTCGCGGCTCGTGAAGCTCGGCTGTCCCAACACCTGGGCAGCCAGCGACCCAGACGGAGCCGTCGCCGCATTGTCCCACCGCACCACGCGGTAGTTCCCCGAGTCCACCACCCAAAGGCGCCCCGCAGAATCCAGCGCCGCTCCCTCCGGTGCCCAGAGGCTGTTCTGCGTCGTCCGCGGCAGCGCGGTGTACAGGTCCGGTTGCCCGAACACCGCCTCGGCCGGCGTCCCATCCTCCAACGCCGCCGTCGACGGGTAGCGCAGGACCCGGTTGTTCCCCGTGTCCACCAAGAAGACCTTGCGCGAAACCGGATCCACCAGGATCCGGCGCGGAATCCACATCGTGTCCGGTGCCGGAAGCCGCGTGTTCCCGACGATCACCTCCGCCTGTTGGTAGTCCTTCCATCCAGCAGTCAGCGCTCCGCCAGCCATCAACCCCGCCGCCGCGCAGGCCAGCAGGATCCGTCGTCCCCAGCGCCCCTTCGGGCCCGATCCAGTCGCAATGCTCTTGGTCTTCATGTCGGTTGTGTAACGCCGACACTCCACTCCATTTCCCAACGCCCTGACCATCCGACTACCGGGCGGGTCCCTCGCCAGCCACCTCCGACTTTGGTCCAGTCCGCGGCGGAGTTCCCAGTAGGCCTGGTGCCCCCACCCGGCGTAATCCACGGCCCGCCGCGTGGGGGCACGCGGCCTACAGAATTCGTCGCGGCGGCCTCGCCTGTAGGCCGGGTGCCCCCACCCGGCGTAATCCACGACCCGCCGCGTGGGGGCACGCGGCCTACAGAACTCGTCGCTGCGGCCTCGCCTGTAGGCCGGGTGCCCCCACCCGGCGAAATCCACGACCCGCCGCGTGGGGGCACGCGGCCTACAGAATTCGTCGCGGCGGCCTCGCCTGTAGGCCGGGTGCCCCCACCCGGCGAAATCCACGACCCGCCGCGTGGGGGCACGCGGCCTACAGAACTCGTCACTGCGGCCTCGCCTGTAGGCCGGGTGCCCCCACCCGGCGAAATCCACGACCCGCCGCGTGGGGGCACGCGGCCTACAGAATTCGTCGCGGCGGCCTCGCCTGTAGGCCGGGTGCCCTCACCCGGCGTAATCCACGGCCCGCCGCGTGGGGGCACGCGGCCTACAGAACTCGTCACTGCGGCCTCGCCTGTAGGCCGGGTGCCCCCACCCGGCGAAATCCACGACCCGCCGCGTGGGGGCACGCGGCCTACAGAACTCGTCACTGCGGCCTCGCCTGTAGGCCGGGTGCCCTCACCCGGCGTAATCCACGGCCCGCCGCGTGGGAGCACGCGACTCCCTGCCCACCGGCTTTACCCTTTCCCCGGGCGCGGCTTCCGTTGAAACATCTGCCTCATGCAACCTCCCCGTCGCCGCCCTTCCGTCGCCTTGATTCTGGCGACCCTCTCCGCTGGCTTCAGCCTGGCCCAGCAACCGGCCAGCACGACCACGGTCTCCCCGACGCAGCCGTTGCCCGCCAACCGCCCCATCCCACCCCAGGGTCCCGGCTCCCCGCTCTCGCGTCCCACTGACCTTCCCCCGCCCCCGCCGCTCCGCCCCGTCGCGGACCGGGTTCCCGACGATTACCCCATCGCGCCCGAGGCTGAGACCCGCGGCCCGAACGTACCCGTCGGGCGCGTTGAGTCCTTCGAGTTCAGCGATTCCAAGGTCTTCCCGGATACCACGCGGCAGGTGTGGGTCTACATCCCGGCCCAGTACAGCGCGACCAAGCCCGCTTCGTTGATGATCTTCCAGGACGGCCACGCGTACGTCTCCACCAACGGCCGGATGCGCGTGCCCATCGTGTTCGACAACCTGATCGCGCGCGGCGAGATACCCGTCACCGTTGGTGTCTTCATCAATCCCGGGCACCGCGGCACCAACGCGCCCCCGGCAAACGGTTGGGGAAACCGGAACAACCGCAGCCTCGAATACGACGGTCTCGGCGGTGACTACGCGAAGTTCCTCGTCGACGAACTCCTCCCCGCCGTCACCACCCGCTATCAACTCCAGCTGAGTTCCAACCCTCAGGACCGGGCCATCGCCGGCATGAGCTCGGGCGGCATCTGCGCCTTCACCGCCGCCTGGGAACGTCCCGACCAGTTCGGAAAGGTGCTCTCCCACATCGGCTCCTTCGTGAACATCCGCGGCGGCCACGTCTACCCGGCGCTCATCCGGAAGACCGAACGCAAAGCCATCCGCGTGTTCCTCCAGGATGGCGCCAACGATCTCAACAACCTCCACGGCGACTGGCCGCTCTCCAACCAGCAGATGGCCGGCTCCCTGGCGTTCGCCGGGTACGACCATCGCTTCGTCTTCGGCGATGGCGCGCACAATGACCGGCACGGCGCGGCCATCCTCCCCGACAGCCTTCGCTGGCTCTGGCGCGCCCCCTCGCTGCTGCCCTCACCCAGCACCAACAACTGGGCCGGCGACGAAGCCCTCAACAAGGTCCTGCCCGACGGCGGCCGCCCCGGCGACTGGCAGGTCGTGTCCGAAGGCCACGGTTTCACTGACGGCGCCTGTTCCGATTCCGAAGGCAACCTGTACTTCTCCGATCTTCCCAAGGCCCAGGTCTGGCGCGTCCCCGTGGGCGGCAAGCCGACGCTCTGGCTTGAGAACGGCCCGAAGCTCTCCGGCATGAAGTTCGGTCCCGATGGCCGGATCTACGCGGCTTCCCAAGGCGGCCCCGGCGACGAGAAGCAACGCATCGTCGCCATCAACACGGAAACCAAGGCCATCGAGACGATCGCCTCCAACGTCAAACCCAACGACCTCGTCGTCACCCGTTCCGGCCACGTCTTCTTCACCGACACCGCCGCCGGCCAGGTCGTCACGGCTCCCATTGCCGCGCGCGGCCTGTCAGGCCCGCGGCCCGTTGCCGGCGGAATCACCGCGCCCAACGGAATCGCACTTTCGCCGGACGAGAACTTCCTCTCCGTTTCCGAGTACCAGGGCAGCCACGTGTGGTCCTTCCGCATCTCCGAAAAGGCGGACGGTGCACCAGTCTTCGTGCCCCGACCCGCCGGCGGCGAGCGTTCCCCCCAGATCCTCCAAGTCGTCGGCGGCGAGCGTTACTCCACACTCGTGCTGCCCGCCGAGAAGAAGCCCAGCGGCGGCGACGGCTCGACCACCGACACCGACGGCCGGGTTTACGTCACGTCCCACGCCGGCATCCAGATGTTCGATCGCATCGGCCGCCTCGGCGGCGTCATCGCCAAGCCCAGCCCGACCAACAACCCCGTGAGCTGCGTCTTCGCCGGACCGAACCGCTCCTGGCTCATCGTCTGCGACGGTCCCCGCGTCTGGCGTCGCCAAACCCTCGTCCGGGGGAAATGAACCCACCGGCCCGGAACCATTCCCTGGACGAACTCCTCTCGCAGGAGCTCGAAGGATTCGCGGCGCAGGGACTGCGCCGCGAACTCCGTCGCGTCTCGGAACGCGACGGTGCCCGCGTCCGGATCGGGGATCGCACGCTGCTGAACTTCTCCTCGAACGATTACCTCGACCTGTCCCGCCACCCGGAACTGGTCGAGGCCTCCGCCCGCGCCGCGCGCGAACACGGCGCCGGTTCCGCGGCCTCGCGACTCGTCTGCGGTTCGCTCGAGGTGCATCACCAACTCGAGGAGACCATCGCCGACTGGAAACGCAGCGAGGCCGCCATCGCCTTCGGCTCCGGCTTCGCCGCGGCCATCGGCACCCTCCCGGCGCTCGTGGGCCCCGATGACATCCTCGTCCTCGACAAGCTCGCCCACGCCTGTTGCATCGACGCCGCCCGCCTCAGTGGCGCCACCCTGCGGATCTTCCGGCACAACGACCTCGACCAACTCGAACACCATCTCCGCTGGGCGGATTCCCGTTCCACGACGACGCGCCCACGCATCGTCGTCGTGACCGAAAGCGTCTTCAGCATGGACGGCGACGTGGCCCCGCTGCGGGAGATCGTCGAACTCAAGGATCGCCACGGTGCCTGGCTCTTCCTCGACGAAGCCCACGCCGCCGGACTCTTTGGCCCGGACCGCTCCGGCCTTGCCGAACAGGAGGGTCTCGCCGATCGCGTCGACATCCACCTCGGCACACTGGGGAAAGCCGTCGGTGCCTCCGGCGGTTTCATCGCCGGATCCCGAACACTCGTGGACTACTTGATCCATCGCGCGCGTTCCTTTGTCTTCTCGACCGCCCCCGCGCCCGCCGCCGCAGCAGCAGCGCGAGCCGGCATCGAGTGCCTCCGCAGTCCCGAAGGCGCCCGGCGTACTGCCATCACCTGGGAACGCGCCCGCCAACTCGCCGCCCTCCTCCCTGGTTCTCCCACCGCCTCGAGTGCCATCCTGCCCTGGATCATCGGCGCCGAAGCCGAAGCCGTCGCCCAATCCACCCGACTGCGCGACGCCGGAATCCTCGCCCCTGCCATCCGTTACCCCACCGTCGCCCGCGGCCGCGCCCGGATCCGCTTCACGGTCACCGCCGGCCACACGCCCGAGGACCTGGTCCAGCTCGGAACTGCTCTCCGCTCATCCACGCCGGGTTCATGGGACGAGGCCTCCCCGGGGCCGACGTGCACAACGACGATTAACTCTCCCCACCCCAAGGCCCGGAGGGCCGGAAGACATTAGCCCACGGCTGACGCCGTGGGCTATCGTCTGCCGGTGCTCCGCTCCTTTCCAACCGGGGCGTGGTTCCCCTCGCCCGTACTCGTACTCGTACTCAGCCCGAAGGGCGGTACTCGTACTCGAACCACCACACCCAGCCCTCGACTCCATCCAATGATCCCATCGCTCGAGTACGAGTAGGAGTACGAGTACGAGTACCCCCCCTCGGAGATCCACGGCGAAGGAACCCGCATTCCCGGCCCTCCACTCCCCAACGCCAAAGGCGTTGCAGCCGATAGCCCCGGGTTGGCCGAGGAACGAGGCCCACCCGGGGTCCACGTCCCAAAATGATCCCCGCACCCCGAAGGCGGTGCGCAGAATCCCCTCGATGTCGAGGTCGCTATCGGAATCGGGATCGAACATGCCTCCGGCCCGATGCCGATCCCGATTCCGACCCCGACACCGACGTCATGGGACGGGGGCAAGTCGTAGGGCGGACCAATTCCCAAGCCTGACGCACCCTTTCAGGGCTCGATCCCGGAACCGGGTCCGTGCGCCCATTCAGGGCGCGGATCATCGCGAACGGACGGCCCCGGGGTTCCACCCCGGGCTTTCACCGTTTGCCCCTTTGGGGCCCACGTCCCTTCGGGGTAGTCCGGTTCGTGCGGTTCGGGTCCATCCTGCCCATCCTGCCCATCCTGTCCTCCGCTTCCTCCAACTGGGGTGTCCCACGGCGCCGGGCTTGGAACTTGAACCTGAAAGCCCCCAACTCCCGAGCCTCACCCCATCTCCGCCACCGCCGCTCCAAAGGTGAACCCGCCACCGAACGCCGCGAGACCGACCCGACCATGCCGTCCGTCCGCCAGCATCTCGGCCAACGCGATCGGGATGCTCGACGACGACGTATTGCCATAGCGGACCACGTTGCTGATGACCCTGTCCGCTGGCAGCCCCGAGCGTTGCTGGGCTGCTGCAATGATCCGGCCGTTGGCCTGGTGTGGGACGATCCAATCCAGGTCCTGGATCCCCAGATCCGCCTCCGCGCAGGCTTCCTGGAGCATTGAGTTCATCTGGCGCACGGCCAGCGGGAACACGCGCACCCCATGCATCTCCACCGGCGCGCAGTTCGATCCCGTCATCCGACCCACGTTCAGGATCGACCCATCCTCACCTCGCGCGCTGAGCAGGGGCCGATGCAGGCGGATCGGACACCCGGCCGCCGCGTCGCCTCCCTGGACGATCACCGCCGAAGCTGCGTCCCCGAAGACGATGGCCGTGTCGAAGTCCTCGGGGTTGAGGAAGCGCGACATCGCCTCGGCCGTGACCACCAGGATGCGTGAACCCGGCCGGAGCCGACAGGTGTCGAAGGCCGATTGCAGGGCGTACAGCCACCCGCTGCACGCAGCCAGGAGATCGTTCGCGGGAAGATCCTTCGTCGGCCCCAGCTGGGACAGCGCGTGGTGCAGCCGGCAGGCGAGGCTGGGGCTGATCGCCAGCGGCGTGCTCGTGCTCACCAGGATCGAGTCGAGATCCACCAGCTTCAGCCCCGCGGCCGACAACGCCGCCGTCGACGCCCGCACCGCCAGATCCAGCACGGTCTCATCCTCGGCGCAGTAAAACCGCGACTCGATTCCCGTCCGCTGGACGATGTCGTCTGCCGTGCGTCCCGGGAACCGGTGCACCAATTCGGCGTTGGTCACCAGCCGTGATCCGGTGACGAAGCTCAACCCCGTCAACCCAACCACCGGCGAGATCTCACCCGCCTGGGCAATCGCATCGCGCGAGGCCGTGGGCCGCCTGACTGCAACCGGTTCGCGGCGCTTCAGGATCAACCGCGGCTCCGAAGGAATCCGCCGGACCGGCGCGCCCGAAGCCGCATCGCGGGCGATGCGTGCCATGGGCGTACCGACGGTCACCCGCTCACCCGGCGCCAGCAGACCGGAAATCACCCCACCGACCGGGGCACGCAAATCGAAGGTCGCCTTGTCGGCCTCGCATTCCGCCAGCGGATCCCCTGCCTGGACACGCTGTCCTTCCCGGACCTTCCATTCGATCACCGTCACGTTCTGGTCGGCCGGACTTGATCCGACCGCCTCCAGCACGAAGTCGCCGCCCCGGACCGCTGCACCCTGCGCCTCGACCGTCACGTCCAGACCACACAATCCACCCACCGCCTCCACGATCCGCCGCACCGAGGGCAACACCTCCAACTGGTTCTGGTAATTGCACGGCACGTAGGTATCCGCGCGGGCCACCCGACGAACGGTCACTCCGGATCCCAGCACCTCTGCCACCGTCGCTGCCACCTCGGCGCCGAAGCCACCGGCCTGGACATCCTCATGGACCACGACCAGCCGCCGGGTCTTGCGGGCACTGGCCAGCACGGTTGCCTGGTCCCACGGACTGATGCTCCGCAGGTCGATGACTTCCGCCGCCACCCCTGCCGTCGCCAGTTGGTCCGCGGCCCGTCGGCAGAGCGCCACAGTCGCGCCCCACGCCACGAGCGTGACGTCCGTTCCGGCCACGACCACCCGCGCCTCGCCCGGCGCGATGCAGTCGCCCGACACGTCGCGATGCGCCGCCACGGAGGCGTCATTGAGCAGAACCTTGGGGTAGAGGAACAGGGTTGGACGCCCCCCGGCCAACGCGCCCCGCAAGAGGCCTGCGGCGTCTTCGGCGGTTGAAGGCATGAGGACGTCGAGTCCCGGAATATGGGCAAACGTCGCCTCCATCGACTGCGCATGGAAGGGCCCCAGCCCAGGCCGGTACCCACCGCAAGGCGCCAGGATCAGCACCGGGCACGGCCACCCACCGTTCGACCGCCACCACATCGATCCGAGTTCCGAAGCGACCTGATTGAAGCACAGCGGCAGGAAATCCGCGAACTGGATGAACGCAATCGGCCGCCCGCCGGCCAGTGCCCGTCCGATGCTCGTCCCCACGATCAGGCTCTCCGACAGCGCGGAGTTCCGGACGCGCTCGCCAAACTCGCGCGTCAACCCCCGGGTCAGCCCGAAGACGTCCCCCTTGGGATCCTCAATGTCCTCGCCATAGAGAGTGACCCTGGGATCCGATCGCAGCGCCTCACGCAACGCCGACCTCATCGCGGCGAGCATCGTCACGGGCTCGGCCACTTCGGCCCCGCTGCCCTGATGGCTGGCCGGCCCGGTCCACGGGGCACGCGCATCCAGGTTCACCTCCGGATTGGGTGCCGCGAGGGCTTCGTCCGCAGCCGCACGGACCTCCGCCTCGACTTCCTTCTCGATACGGGCCAGTTCCGCCTCGCTGACCCCATGCTCGACCAACCGCAGGCCCAATCGCCGCACGGGATCGGCTGACTCCCGAACCCGGCGCAGGTCATCCTCGGTGCGGTAGACACGCTCGTCATCGGCGTTGGTGTGGTGCGTCAACCGCTCCACCCGCAACACCACGATCGCCGGACCGCCTCCGGCGCGGAGCCGGCGGACGACCTGTCCGAGCAACCGATCGCAGGCACCCACGTCACGGCCATCCGCCGACTCGATGGGCACGCCCAGGAACTCCCGGGCGAGCTGCTCGCCGTGCTGGAAGAAGGTCTGTCCCCGGGTCTGGGTCGAGATCGCCAGCCCATTGTCCTCGACCAGGAACAACACCGGCAACGAACCCCGCACGGCTTCGCTGATCGCCTCCAGCACTTCACCCTGCTGGGTCGTCCCATCACCCATCGCACAGACCACGATGGCCCGACCGTTCCGGGCATCCGGCGGCGTCCGCCCCAATTCCTGGGCGACCCCGACCGCCTGCAGCGCATTGTTGCCCACGGGGCCGACGAGGCTCAGCACATGAAGCTCGGGTGCGCTGAGGTGGGCACTCATCTGTCGCCCCGCCGAATGCGACGCCGCCGTGCAGAGCAGACTGTGGAAGAACTCCGACGGACGGATGCCCCGTGCCAGCATCAGGGCCTTGTCCCGGTAATGGAGGTGCAGCCAATCCCTCGGCTCCAGATGCGACGCCAGCACGGCCGAAGCCTCATGGCCGGCGCCGCCCACGTGGAAGAAGGCCTCGCCCCGGTTGACCAGTTCCATCTCTACCCGGTCAACCCAGCGCGCCACGACCATCGTGCGCCACCATTCCAGTCCCCGGGCCACGTCAAAACCACCCTCTGCCCCGTTCGATGACACCTCGTCCCCGGCGGTACGAACCAGCACGGATGCGGCGTGCGCCGGACCGCCGGAGGCAGTCGCTGGAACCACTTGCATGGGCCGGACCCTAGACGGACGGCAACGGATTGACCAGAGCGCACCCCAAGCTTGGGGTTGCCGGCTGTGGGTTCAAAATTGGCGCCCCACCGCCGGCAACCACCTCGGATGATCCGCCCCGGTATCCTCCAGACCCCGGGTCAGCAACCGCGGCTCGCCCCCCTTCGATGGCAAGACCCAAAGCCCCGGCGAACCACCCGTTTCCGCCCGGCAAAAGGCCACCCACCGTCCATCCGGCGATTCCGTGCTCCGGAAATCCCAGACACCTTCGATCGGCGGTGTCAGATCTTCCGACCGCCCCGTCCCTGGATCCAACCGGCAGATGGAAACACCCCCACGCGCCTGCTCCGGACGAAACTCGCGATTGAAGTGATCGATATCGGGACGCTGGGCCTGGTACTCCCACGGCACCCGCGAACCCGGAATGCGCCGCGGGAACAGGATCCGCCCATCCCTCGTCCACACCGGCACGTTGGATCCTCCCCCACGACGGGCGGCGCCCCCGTACGTCGCCCCGAACCACATCGCCCCTTCCGTCGTCAGCATCCGATGCTCCCCGCCCTCTGGACGCCCGATGCACAGGTCCGCCCAGTCATGGCCCGGATCATCCCGGAACCGACAGGCCTGATACGTCAGCCACCGTCCATCCGGCGACCAACTCGGACCGAAGAACAGGTAGTCCGGATGTGCCGCCACCAGCACCCGGTTCCGTCCCCACGTGTCACTGGTCCAGATCTGGTAACCCTTCGGTCCCGCGAGATGGAACGCCACCCGCGATCCATCCGGACTCAGGCTGAGTCCGTAGGGCAACCCTTCGTCATTGCCCGTGAACTCCTGAGCTTCGGTGCCATCCAACCGCATGTTCACAATGTGCCCCGGCCGTTTCGGGATCACCTGCATCAGGATCCGTCCCTCCGAAAGCACCAGTTGCGGCGTCTGGAACGGCGCCACCCGCTCCCGCGTCGCCAATTCTTCCAACTTCCCCCGGTCGAGGTCGTACGCCCACACATGGGTCGGCGTCTGGTGGTAGTACTCGTCGAACGGCCGGCCCGGACCGTCCCTTCGGGCCTCCATGCTCAGCAACAGCACCCGACCGTCCTCCAAGAAGCCGCATGGCTGCCAGGTCACCTGCCCGGGAGCGATGACCTCGAGCGGTCGCAGTCCCGTCCCATCCGCATGGATCAGGCAGGTCTTCCCGTTCGACGTGAAAAACAGCCTCCCTCCCCTCGCCCCGCTCCCACCCCGACCCGCCGTACACCCGGTCAAGGTCGCAGCCGTCGCGGCCCCGACCACACCGACAAAGCCGCGACGCGAGATCCCCCGCCGGCGCGGGTTCAGGATGGGCATGTTCATGGGAATCGATTCGGAGTGGTGCAGTTCGTGCGGGGACGCTGGAGTGCCCCCAGCGTCCCGCCTCCCGCCCCCAGGTTCAAGGCCGCGCAGGGCGGGCAACGAAACGCTCAACGTGTCTTCATGACGGACTCCACCACGGATGCCTGATCCAGCCGGAGCATCGGTATCGAGCTTGTAGGCCGGGTGCCCTCACCCGGCGTGGATCGGTTTGCGCCGCGTGGGGGCACGCGGCCTACACAACCTGCCTCAACCGGGTCGTCGCACACCTGTCGTCAGTCCGGGACCAGTTTCAGATTCTGGTACCCCGGAGGGGTTGAAGGATCGCGAGCCTTCGCACTCCCTGCCGGGGTGCGTATTGAGTAACCACGCACCCCTCCCCGGGTGCGTGCTTCGCACGACCCGGGGCTATCAGCTCCCATCCCTCCGGGATGCCCTCGCACCCCAGGCATGGGCACTGCCGGTGGGGCGAGTGTCTTCACGAGCCGCGTGGGATTTCCGAGTTTCAATGATCAAGCTTCAAGCCCCTCCGCGTCTCCGCGTGAACCATTCCCGTTCCGGCCGACAAAGAACTCTCTACTTGCCCTCCCTTCGCGCCTTCGCGGCTTCGCGCGAACCCCCCTCCCCTTCGCGCCTTGCCGCCCAACTCGTGCACGGGCTCACGCGGTCCGGGTTGAAGGTGGGGTTTGCCAAGGTCACGGGCACGGGTGCAGGCGGGGATCCCTGGCTCCTCACCGATGCCGGAGCAGCCGTGACCCTGGACTTCACGGATGCCGGGCACGCCTCGACCTACCTGATGGATGGAGCCGAGGTGGAACGGGTGTTCGAGAACCTGGTTGCCCACCTCCAGCAGGCCCGCATGGACGCCATCGTCCTCGAGGTCGCAGACGGACTCTACCAGCACGAGACGTCCCACCTCCTTCGCAGCGGCACGTTCCGGCAACTCGTCCATGCGGTGTTGTTCGCGGCGGCGGATGCCATGGGCGCCGCCGCCGGCGTCGAATGGCTCCAACGGCACCAGCATCGCATCGCCGGTGTCACCGGGGTCCTGACGGCCTCCCCGCTCCAGATGCAGGAAACCCGTGAGTTCACAGGGCAGACCGTCATTCCCACGTCCGAACTCACGGACGTTGGCAGGGCTCGCCGGATCCTCGACTGGGCCCGTCGTCAGAACCTCCACCAGGAGGGTGCATGAACCGACTCCAACTCCGCCCCGGCACGGTCGACATCGCCGGACTGGATCTGGCCGGCCTGGCCTCGCCCGCATCCGCTCTCGCGTGCTCGGGCGAGATCACCTCCCTCAGGCGCGCCGAGGGAGCACCGCTGGATGCCTGGTGCTACCGCCCAACGGGAACGAAGCCACCCCGGGCAACCCTCGTCTCCGTCCACGGCGTGTCCCGCAACTCGCGCGAGCACCTTGTCGCGTGGATGTCCTATGCCGACTGCTTCGGCCTTCAATTGGTGGCACCTGATTTCTCCTCGCGCTCATTTCGCGGCTACCAGCGCCTGGACCTCGGACGCGGCGGTGAATCACCGGACCAACTGCTGGCGGAACTGCTGGATCGACTGCCCGAGCTCGTCGGATTCGAAAGGCGTCCGACCTGCCTGGCAGGGTTCTCCGCTGGCGCCCAATTCGCGCACCGGTTCCTCCTCACGCATCCCGGGGCGGTCCAGTCGGCGGTCCTGACCGCGGCCGGATGGTGGACGCTTCCCACCGCCGGGCTGCAATTCCCGCACGGATGCGGCCCCGTGCGGCAGATGCCCGCCGTCCGATTCGATCCGCTGGCCTGGGTTCGGATTCCACTCCTGGTCACCGTGGGCGACCAGGACACCGAACGGGACCCGAATCTCCGACAGGACCCCTTCACGGATTCGCAGCAGGGCATCCACCGGATGGAGCGGGCAGCGCGCTGGGCGAGGTGCGTCGAGGAACTCGCCCGGGAACACGGCTGCAAGTCCCAGGTCCGGTTCGAGGTACTTCCAGGAGCCGGCCACGACTTCATGGAGTGCATGGCCGCCGGCTTGGGGGATCGGGCGATGAGCCTGCTCCACGACAACGGCTGGCTTCCTTCCTCATGCCCATGACCACCCCGTTGCGTCGACGGCCACGCCGTTTTCCTCGGGTTGCCGCGGGACGGCGCATCGGCCTGATCGCGGTGCTGGTCGTGGCGGGACTCGGACGTGCCGCCGCTGGCGCAGGGGCCGGATTGTGCATCGGGGCCGCGCTGGGTGCCACGCCCCCATCCCCCAGCAGGATCCTCCCCTCCACCGCGATCCTGGTCGTCTCCGCCTTCGGACTCAGGCTGGTCGAAGCGGGCTTCTCCGAACGACTCGGCCAGTCCTTCATCTCCCAGGTACGCCTGCGCCTCTTGGATGCTGCCCAACCCCTATCGACAACCTCACGTTCCGGTGACGGCACCCACCTTGGACGACTGGTTTCTGACCTCAACGCCCTGCGCAACTGGGTCAGCCTGGGGTACGCCCAGATGCTCTGTGGCAGCGTCACGCTGGCCACCCTCCTTGGGATCCTCGCCCTTACCGATCCCGTGACCTTCTGGATCGCGTCCGGCAGCGTGGCTGGGGTCGCGCTCACGTCAATCGGGGTCACTCCCTTGCTGCGAGGACAGATCCGGATCCTGCGGCGGATCCGGGGCCGCCTCACCCAGGGCGTCGTGAAGGCCGTCCTTGTACCCGCCGACCTGTCCGCTTCCCGGGCAATCCCCCGACTCCAACGACTCCTCACTCCGGTGGCAGTACGGCAGGCGGTCCTCACCGGAGGCCTCAGGCGTTCCGCAGAACTGATGCACGGCCTGTTCCTGCTGCTGGTGGCATTCCTCGTGACCTCCGGCAAGTCAGAGACCCACCCGACGTTCCACCCAGTCACCACCTTGTTGTTCCTCGGACTCATGGCCACCGCGCTCCGCGAACTCGTCCATGCCTGGAGCCATCGACTCGCCTTCATCGAGAGCCGGCGTCGCATAGTCCGATTGCTCCGGACCGCCCGGGAAGCCGCCTCTGAAGTTCCGTCCCCTGCCGAGGAATCCGTCGAGGCCATCGCCTCCTCCACAACGGCCCGCGCGTGATGCGGTGGCGGACGGGGTGCCAATCCAGTGCGCCCTGAACCCGGAATCAGCGAAGCGTCGGGTCCCGACGCGCGGGTGAGGCCTGAGTGGGATCCATGAGCACAGCCTTCGAACGTTCGTGCTCCTTCTGCTTCTCGGTGAACGTGACCACACCAGCACCGAGCATGATCAGGCAAACACCCGCCCAGCGCAGCGGCGACACCTGTTCGTTCAGCAACCACCGCGCCGTGAAGGTGGTCACGACGAGCGACAGCGATGTCAGGGGCCAGACAAAGCTCACGTCCGCACGCGACAACAGGTAGAGCAGGCACCCAAAAAACCCGGCCTCGAAGGCGATTCCCAACACCATGTTCCGGTTCGTGGCGGCCTCGATCCCCAGACGCCACAGCGCCTGGAATTCCGGACGGAACACGGCCTGAAGCTCCTTCTGCCCCTTGCTGATCAGCACCACCCCGATCGCCTCCAGCACCAGGCCGACCGCCAGAACCGCCAGCATCCGGATCATCGCCTTGGAACCACGTCCTGGTAGCGCACCAACTCGATCCCCAACTCCGCGACCTTGGCCTTCACGGCCGGGCTGCAAAGGGCCTCGGTCTCCTCCTCATGTTCGTCGTCATCCGGATGCGCATAGAGCTCATACGTCCCCGGACGCAATTCATCCAGCAACCGCAGCAGGTACTTTTCGGTGATCCGACCGGACTGCAGCAGGCCGAAAACCCGGTCCGCGTAAAAGACCCCGCGACGATCCAGCGATGCCCGCGTCCGGGCCGACAATCGCGAGAACACCATCGCGTGCGAGAGTCGGTAGAAGTACCTCCCCCCTGCGATCCGCAGGTTCATCAGGAGCGGATCATCCGTCACCCGGAACGCGCGCACCCCCCATTCCCGGGCATGCTTCTTCACCATGGTGAATATGGTGGGATGAAGGTGCATGTTGCAGTGCCCGTTCAGGTGGTCGAGCGGGAAGCCCGTGATGCGGAACTCGCGCAGCTGGGCGTCGATCTCCTGACGAAGGAAATGCCGGATGGCGCGGTTGAAGAAGTACTTGAACCCAACGAACACCGGACTGTCCGAGAACTCGAACCGATGATTCACGAGGCCGAAGGTTTCCGACGGCTTGAGGGTGGACTTGCCACGCACGAGCGTGATGTGGATGCCGACCCCGAGCCGGCGGTTCTCACGGGCCAACCGGACTGCATGGTCGGCGGCATTCCCGTTCACCATCAGACTGGCGCTGGTCAGGATGCCTTCCTGATGACAGCGGATGATGGCTTTGTTCGCCCCGTGTGAAGAGCCAAAGTCATCGCCGTTGACGATCAGCCTGATCCGCTTGTCATCCGCCATAGGTTGCCACCCCAAACCCAAGTTTCCATCTGCACCACGACCCGAGGACCATGAGGATCTTGCGGGCACGACTCAAGCGCGCTGGCTTGGGTCCAAGCACGGGGAAATCCTCACGTTCCAGCTTCATGAGGAGTTCCCAATAGACCGCTCCCATCAACTCGGCGGTCATCATCGACTCGCGGTCGGCCTCCGGCAGGAGCTGGCGGGCCTGCGCAAAGAAACCACGCGCCCGGCGATCGATCTCCCGGGCCAGCGCCTGGAAACGGTCCGAACCGCGTCCCTGCAGGACTTCTTCCTCGGTCACGCCAAACTGCTTCAGGTCGCTCTGGGGAATGTAGATCCGCCCCCGCTGCGCATCGTTTCCGACGTCCCTCAGGATGTTCGTCAACTGGAGGGCCTTGCCCAGTGCATCGGCGTACAACCGGCACCCGGGATCCCTGTACTCGAAGATCTCGATGCTGAGCAGGCCGACCACCGACGCAACGTGGTAGCAGTATTTTTCCAGCGAGGCGCGGTCCGGGTAGCGGACCGTCACCAGGTCCATCTCCACCCCGACGAGCAACTCGTCGAACAACCGGAAAGGCAACCGGTACTTCTCAATGAAGGGGCGCAACTCCCGAAGGACCGGCAAGCTCGGCTCCCGTCCCTCACAGGCGCTGACCGTCTCTTCCCGCCACCGTTGAAGCTCCGCGGCCCGCTGCTCGACGGGCACCGAATCCTCGTCCGCGATGTCATCCACCTGCCGGCAGTACGCATACAATGCCGACATCGCCGCCCGTTTCTCGGGAGGCAACAGGATGAATGCCAGCGCGAGGTTCGAGCCGCTCTTCTTGGTGATCTGGTCGCTGACCGGGGGATTCACGGAGTCGGAGGAGGCTGTTCCGAGGACTTCAGCTCTGGCAAGCCTCCGGTCTCGGCCAACGTCGGATTCCGCCCCCGGTGATCCCGTTTCCGGCGCCGGCGACGCCCGCCGCTACCCGAGCCCGAATTGCTCTCCCCATCCCTTGCCTCCACCAACCGGCCGCGCTCCGCCGCCCGCGCCGGCTTCCGGATGAACACCGCCCACAGCACCACGGCCAGCACCACCACAAGGACTGCCATCAGGACGATGGCCACCATTGACCCGGAACTCGGTCCGGACCTGGCAGCCTTCGCCATCTCAGGCAGGTCCACCCCGGCCGCTGCCAACGAAACTGGTATCATGACGGGCGTCATCTGCCGCCGATCCTAGCCGGGCCAACCCCCTCGTCGTCAACGGATCCGGGAAGCAACTGCAAGCGGGCCATCCGGAAACGCAGCGCCGGCAAGGACAGTCCCAGTTGCGCCGCCGCCGCGGGTAGATCCCCCCCGCTCTGCTGGACCGCCGACTGGATCAGATCTCTTTCGAAGGCGATCACGTGGTCGCCCAGCGTCGAGTCGACCCCGCTCCGGGTCAGTTCCGGCCGTCGCAAGCGCGACTCCACCTCGAAGTCGGGCAGGCTGCCCGGCTGGATCTCCGGCGTGGACTCCAGGATCACCGCCCGTTCGATCACGTTCCGCAGCTCGCGGATGTTCCCGGGCCAGGAATGAGCCATCAACGCATCACCCGCCGAGGCACTGATCCCCTGGATCGCCTTGCCCAGCCTCGCGTTGAAGCCCCTCAGGAAGTGCTGCGCCAGCAGCATCACGTCCGTCCCGCGTTCCCGCAGCGGCGGCGGCCGGAACTGCATCACATTCAGCCGATGGAACAGATCTTCCCGGAAGTCATCCTTACGGATGGCGTCGACGATGTTGCGGTTCGTGGCCGCGATCAGCCGGACGTTGACCCGCAGTTCCTGCGTGCCACCCACCCGCGTGAAGGACCCATCCTCGAGGAAACGCAGCAGCTTCGCCTGCAGCGGCCGGCTCATGTCCCCGATCTCGTCCAGGAAGATCGTCCCGCCGTCTGCCTCCTCGACATAGCCGCGCTTCGTCCGGTGTGCGCCGGTGAATGCCCCCTTCTCGTGGCCGAACAACTCGCTTTCCAGCAGCGTCTCCGGAATCGCCGCGCAGTTGATCCGGACGTAATTCTGTCCCTCGCGCCGGCTCAGGCTGTGGATCGCCCCCGCGATGAGCTCCTTCCCGGTGCCGCTCTCGCCGAGGATCAGGACGGTGGCATCGGTCGGAGCCACCGTCTGGATCAGCTGCCGCAACTCCCGGACCTTCGGCGATTCCCCGATGATATGCTCCACCCGGTAGGGTTCACCGGCCCGCGCCTTCAAGGCCGCGTTCTCGGCCAGCAACCGGTGCCGCTCGGCGCAGCGCGCCACCGCATGCAGGAGTTCATCCGGCTCGAACGGCTTCGCCAGGTAGTCGATCGCCCCGGACTTGATCGCCTCCACCGCCAGCTTCGGCGTCGCATAGGCGGTGATCATGAGGAGCGGCAGGCCGGGCTTGATCCGGGCCGCCTCCTTGAGGAACTCGTACCCGCTCATCCCTCCCAACCGGGCATCCGTCACCACCATGAAGTGCTCTTCCGCGGCAATCTGCTTCAACGCCGACTCGGCGGAATCCGCCAACCGCACGTCGTATCCCTCGGCGCGAAGGACCGTCTCCAGCGACAGGCGCATGTTCTTCTCGTCATCCACGACGAGCATCGGGGGCAGGTTCATCGGCGAATCCTCATGATAGATCGGGCCGGCAACGTTACGATGAAGGTCGCTCCCTGTCCAAGGACCGACTCCGCCCGCACCGTCCCTCCGTAGAGTTCCGTGTTGTGCTTCACGATCGCCAGGCCCAGGCCGG
This sequence comes from Limisphaerales bacterium, assembly GCA_965284395.1. Lineage (GTDB taxonomy): Bacteria > Verrucomicrobiota > Verrucomicrobiia > Limisphaerales > UBA9464 > UBA6176. The sequence continues at coordinate 6,151,256 of OZ260084.1, forward strand.
TGCCGCGCTCCTTGGTGGTGAAATAGGCGTCAAACAGCTTCGGCAACACTTCCGGAGGAATCCCCGGCCCGGAATCCCGGATCCGCACCTCGACCTCATAATCGGGCGTGGCCCGGGCACTCACCTCCACCCGGCCCCGCCCGTCCATCGCCTCCCGGGCGTTGGTCAGCAGGTTCAGGAAGATCTCGGAGAAATGCCCCCTCTGGCCGAGCAACGTCGGAATCGCCGGGCCGTAGTTCTGCTTCACCGTCACCGCGTAGTTCGCCGCCGGCGGAAACGCCTCCGCGATCGCACGGTCGATCTCGTCCGTGACCGACAACCGCTCCACCTTGCCCTCCGCCAACTGCGCGTAGCCCATCAACTCCGTCAGGATGCGGTCCGACCGGCTGACTTCCTCGCGGATGATGGAGATCTGCTGGGTGATGGTCTTCCCCTCCTTCACGGTCTTCTGGAGCGTATACGCCGCGTTGTTGATGATCCCCAGCGGGTTCTTCAATTGGTGCGCGATCTCCGCCGCCAGGCGGCCAGCCGCCTGCAACTGCTGCTGTTTCAACGCGAACTCCTGCGCCTCCGCCTCCTCGCGCCGCTTCCGGTCCAGCAGCACCTGCAACGCGTAACAACAGGCCGCCAGCAACAGCAGCAGCAACAACCGCAACACCAGCGACTCGATCGGTTCCCGGCCCGGCTCGTCCCCGGAGGACAGCACCGCTCCGCGACCCGTCGACTCGATGATCTCCGCCTCCGCCCGATCGAGCATGGGATGGAGGACGCCGGCCACCGCGTAGAACACGGCCACGGAAACATTGACCATGATCTGCACGTCCGCCCGGGGCACGACCGCCGCATTCCGTAGGATCAACCCGGGAAACAACCAGTAAAGGATGCTCCCGAACCCACCCGTCACCAGCGTCAGCGCGGCCAGGAAGATCGAGTCCAGCAAGGCCACGCTGTACACCACCCGCTCCACCAACCGCACCGAAAGCTCCTCCATCCCCCAAACCACGATGGCCGCCCCGACATTCGAGCAAAAGTAGATCAGGTAGAACGTTCGCAGGACGTTCCACGCGTCCTCCTGCAGCGGGGTGAGGTTCCGGAACCAGTTCGAGACGAACAGCAGGTAGAGCAGCACCACCATCAACACCAACTTCGCCGGCAAGGTGACTCCCCGCTCCACGAAGGCGACGCGCTGGAGGAACACCGAATCCTCGGGCGGCGGCGAATCCGCCAGGTCCCGCCACCCCTTCAACCATGCTCCCAGGCGATCCAAGGGTGCCGGTGTCATGCGGCCTCCCCTACCATTCCAGGCCAACCGACGAGGGAATCCCGAGCCCCGCCCGCGGTTCCTGGCCGGGTCGGAGCCCTTTGTGTTCGGACGGATGACATCAGGATTCCTGCTAGCCGTTCCCGTGCCGTCTTCGGGCAAGAACCTCCAGAACCCGCGCCACCACCGCCTCCACCCCGAGCATCCGGCCCACACCCTCGTAACCGCACGACAACATTCCCGTGTCCGGTCCCAGGAACTCGACCCCGCGTTCCTTCAGGAGCGCGACGTTGGCCTGGGTTGCGGCGTGCAACCACATCTTCCCGTTCATTGCCGGCGCCACGAGCACCGGCACCCCGGGTTCCAGCGCCAACGCCACGCAACCCAGCGCGTCATCCGCGATCCCGTGAGCCATGCGCGCCAGGGTGTTGGCCGTCGCCGGCGCCACCAACAGCAGGTCTGCCTCGTCCGCCACCCTTATGTGCGACGGTTTCCAACCCTCTTCTTCGTCGTAGAGGTCGGTGATCACCGGATTCCGCGAGAGGGTCTTGAACGGCAGCGGCGTCACGAACCGTTGCGCGTCCCCGGTCATCACCACCCGGACCGCGCAACCCGCCTTCACCAACTGGCTCACCACCTCGATCGCCCGGTGCGCGGCAATGCTTCCCGTCACACCCACCACCACGTTGGCCGGCCTCTCCCCGGGAGCGCTCATGGATTCCCTCCAAAATCCAGGTGGACCCGATGCAACCGCGACTGCTCGGCCTCGTAGATCGACTGGACCTGACGCAGGTCCTCCTCCCGGGTCCCGCTGACCACCAGGTAGTGGAAGTACCTCGCCTCAGCCACCTCGCCCGGGGCCGCCGCCAACCGTCGGGTCACGACTTCTTCCGCCTCGGATCCCCGGCCGCGCAATCGCCCTTCCAACTCCGTCAAGGTCGCCGGCGTCAGGAACACGGTCACCAGCGCCGCCCCCAGCTCGGCATCCGCCGCCGCTGCCGCCCGGATCGAGGCCGCGCCCTGCACGTCGATGTTCAAGAGCACGTCGAACCCGGCCCGCAGGACATCCACCACGCTCGAGCGCCTCGTGCCATAGCGGTTGCCATAGACCATGGCGCTTTCGAGGAACTCGCCCGCCGCCAACCCCCGCTCGAAGTCGGACATCTCCAGGAAATGGTAGTCGACCCCGTTGACCTCCCCCGGTCGGGGCTTGCGTGTCGTGCAGGTGATCACCCGCCGCAGTCGCGGGTTCAACGCCAGCATCGAACTGCACACCGTCGTCTTCCCGCCGCCCGAGGGCGCCGAGATCAGCAAGAGTACTCCCGTCTTCTTCATGCCACCTGTTTTCCTGGGTTCATTCGACATTCTGGACCTGCTCACGGAACCGCTCCAGTTCCGTCTTCAACCGGACGACCTCCGCCGAGATCACCGCGTCGTTCGCCTTCGATCCCACGGTGTTGACCTCGCGGTGCATCTCCTGCGCCAGGAAGTCCAGCGTCCGTCCGACCGCCTCCTTCGACCTGCGGCAATCCTCGAACTGCACGAAATGACTCTCCAGCCGCGCCAGCTCCTCCGAGATGTCCGAACGATCCGCGAAAACAACCAACTCCTTCAACACCCGCTCGTCCTCGACGTTGATCCCGTCCAAGCCAGCCGCCCGCAACCGCTGCACCAGCAATTCCCGGTACCTGGCCATGACCGCCGGTGCCCGCTCCCGGACCCGGATCACCGCTTCCCGGATGGTCTGGATCCTCTGGGCCAGGTCTGCGGCCATCGCCCCGCCCTCGCGTTGGCGCATCCCGTCCATGGCCGTCAACCCCGCACGCAGCGCCGCCTCCAGCACCGGCCAATATTCCTCGCCGCCGGCCCCGCCACCGCCGGTTTCCAACACCCCCGGACACCGGATCAGGACGTCGAGGGACGGAACTTCCGGACGACCGAGCGCCGCCGAAAGGCGGCTCAGCTCTGCCGCATAAGCCCGGGCCACCGCATGGTTGATGCGCGCTGGCGTAGCCCCGCCGGGCAGTTCGCATTGCACCCGGACTTCACATCGCCCCCGCGACACCACCGCACCCACGACGTCCCGCACCTTCGGCTCCAGCGCGCCCAGCGTCTCGGGCAATTGCACCACGATCTCGGCCTGCCGCCGGTTCACGGTCCGCAGTTCCACCACCACCCGCACCCCGTCCCGGGTGCACTCTCCCCGGCCTTGGCCGGTCATCGATCGCATGGCCGGACCCTGCGGCAACCCTTGTTGCGCCGGGAAGGAATTATTCGGACACCGCCAGGGCCAGGATCTCCAGCGCTGCCGGGATCGTCATCCCGGCTGGCAACGCGTGGTAGACCGTCACCCGCGCCGGCCCGGTCCGCGCCGAATGCGCCGTCAGCCCGAACACATTTCCACCCAGATACCGGAACACCGCGAACGCCAGCAGGTAGATCAGAGCCCCCACGTCGCCCGATGTCTCCGCCTGCAGGCAGTGCAACCCAGGCCGAAGCTCCGTCAGGCTCACCTTCCGCGCCCCGCGCGGCAGCCCCGCCTCGTCGCCCGGGCCGATGTACCGCCGCTGCTCGATCGCGTCCTCGATCGCCCGGATCTGCTCCGGCGTGATCTGCCGCTCCATCCGCGCGAGGTGGAAGAAGTCCAGGGCCAACCCCTGAACCGCCGCCGAGAAAAGATGCGCCTGCCTCACCGGGATCCCCAAGCGCCACAACGCCCCGCTGATGCACGCCGCCAACCCTCGGTAATCCCGGGTAGCCACGCCCAGGATCGCCGACGCTCCCTCCCTCAGCAGCATCACCTTCGGCCGAGTCCCCGGATCCCTCACCATCCGCAACAGGTGCCCACCCAGGCGCGCCGCGTGACGCCCATACGATCCGCTGAAGAAGTCCTCGCCGAAGTCCGACAGGATCTCGACCTCCTCCCGCGTGAAGCCCGCCGCCCCCAGGGGACTCGTCATGGGCTGCCCCGGATGGAACTGGCGCCGGGTCTTGAGGTAGAGCTCGCGGATGTTACGCCAGCGCGCCGGATCTTCCGCCTCCGCCTCCCAGACCGCCCGGTCCGCGCAGGTGAACACGAACAGGGCCCGCAATCGTCCCTCGTCCCCGCACAACGCCCGGAATTCCGCCACGCGCTGTCCGTCGTTCAGTCCCGCCGAGGCCTGCTCCTTGAAGGCCCGCCGGTGCGCCACGAGGAAACGCGCCACCGCCAGCGTCTCCAGCGTGAACTCGCATCCAGCCAGGCACCGCGCATGGTACTCATCCAACGGTATCCCCGAGAATCCCGTCGAGAAGCGCTCGTGCAACGGTCGGGTCGCGTCCTCCCGGAGCCGGCAGTCCTCCGGCGTCAACGGCAGCCGCTTCGTCTTCAACGCCAGCTTCACCGCCGCCAGGTGATCCGAATCCAGCAAGGCCGCCTCCACCGCCGCGAACATGGGATGGGTTGGGTCCGATGCCGTCGCATCCGGCGCCGGCCCTCCGAGTGTCTGCTGGCCGTCGCGCACCAATGTTTCCAGAGCCCGCATCTTCTCGCGCTCCAGCACGCTCCGCAGCGACTTCCGTTCCAGCAGCACGCGTTCATCCAGCGACGCCTCGAAACGCGCATATCCCGGGAACAACCGATCCTCGGCGCCATCGATCCGCGAGAGGAACTCGAACGAATCCGCGAGGCTCCCGCGCCGTTCGTAGAACAGCGCCCCCAACTCAGGCACCGGCACCAGCCAGTCCCCGGCGTTCCGAAACGTTCCTTCCATCTCCGCCCGGTCTATCGCCACGCCGTAACGCTGCGACGCCAGCAGCAGTTCCAGCGCAGCCCGGCTCTTCTCCACGGGTGTCGCGCACCGCTGCCAACCCGTGTGCCGGAGCCCGCCCTCGCCATACACCAGCGGACTCCCCGACCGCCGCTCCCTGCCATGCCTCCGCTCGTGACCAATGACCCCGTGCGTGAACTGCGCCACCCGTCGCCGGGCCGACAGCAGGCGGGCCCGGACTTCCCCGGCAAACTCGAATCGCGCCGCCTCGTCCGCTTCCGGCCCCAGCAGGTCACCCAGCGAATTGAAATCCGCGAACGCCAGCACGTCTTCCGCGTGGTTGCCGTTCCCCGCATCCCGACGGGGGGCCGGCCGCCGGCTGTGGATGAAGGCCCGGATCCGGAGCAGGAAATCATACGCCCCCAGATCCCGCGGATCTTCCAGCGACCGATAGATGTCGTGGCTGTGCACGAACTCCCGGCCCGCCCGCGTCCAGATCCCGGCCAGGAACACCCGAAGCCCCTCGTTCTTGATGTCGAACCGATCCAACCGCTCGACCTCCGACGCCGCCTTCTCCCATTGCCGCTGCCAGAATCCCTGCACGTGCAGGAAATGCTCGAACGGATCGAACGTCTCCCGGATCCGCTCCCGGAACCGCACGCCGAGCCCAGTCGGATCATGGACCGCCCGCAGGTCGAGGAAGCTGTTCAGTTGCTTGCCATCCATGTTCGCCACGTCGTCCAGGTTGAACGGCAACGGCGCGAACCCGAATCCATGTTCTTCCCGGAATTCCTCCGCGTGCAGCACCTGCCGCTGCAACTCCGCCACGAAGGGATTCCCCTCGATCGCGTCATCGAACAGGAACGCAAAATCCAGATCCGAACACGGCGTCAGCTCGGCCCTGCCCGTGCCGCCCAACGCCACCACCGCAAACGGCCGGTCATACCCGAACCGCCGATGCTCCCGCTCCGCCCACCGCGCCACGAGATCCGTGTAGATCGCCGTCCGCTCGGTCACGATCCGGCGACCGTGATCCAGCCGCGGACTCCGGATCAGTTCGTCATTCTCCCGGATCCGACGCCGGAATTCGGCCAGTGACGACTCACCCCCGGCACCGCTGCCCAATCCCGATTTGGAATTCTCCAGGTCCATGGTCGCGTCCTGGCCGTCAGTTCCGGGTCCCCGTCGCACCTTCCGTCCCCCGCACCGCCCCGAATTCCTTGAGCCACGGAATCTGCGGCCACGGGGTCTTGTCGTCATAGGGCTGTGCGGGTCCGGCAGTGCTCCGGCCATTCTCGATCGCCCGCCGCAACGCCGAGCCCAATCGCTCGACCACCTCCGGATGCTGCCCGACCAGGTTCCGTTTCTCAGCCGGGTCAGCCTCGATGTCATACAACTGGAATCGCGGCAGCGAATCCACCTGCCCCTTCCCCGGCTGCGGCGCGCTCCAACCCCCGGAATCCGGCACGAGGAACAGCTTCCAACGTCCCTGCCGCACCGCGAACGAACCGTTGTTCGAATGATGCACCAGCACCTCCCGCCCGCCTTGGCGCGATTCCGCACCGCGGATCAGCGACAGCATGCTGACGCTGTCCTCACCGACGTTGTCGGGCAGCCGCACCCCGAGGATCTCCGCGCACGTGGCCATCAGGTCCAGTTGCCCAACCAACGCACCACAACGCGTCCCGGCCGGCGCCTGGCCCGGCCAGCGCACGATGAAGGGAACCCGATGCCCCCCTTCGAACAGGTCCGCCTTGTGCCCGCGGAATCCAGCGCTCGGATCGTGCCCCACGGCCCGCAATTCCTCGAGGTTGGCTGCGGGCGCACACCCGTTGTCAGCCGTGAAGATCACCAACGTGTCCTTCGACAACCCATGCTCGTCCAGCGACGCCAGCAACCGACCCACCATCGCATCCACCTCCACCACGAAGTCCCCATAGGGATTCGTCCGCGTCCGGCCTTCGAAGTCCCGCGTCGGCACGATCGGCGTGTGCGGTGAGGCCAGAGCCACGTACAGGAAGAACGGCTTGCCATCCCGGGCTGACGCACGCTCGGCGAGGTAGCCCTTCGCCGCATCGATGAACCGCGGCTGGACCTCCTCGAACCGGAAATCCCCACCGATCGGCCCCGCCCGCCACATCTTCGGCTTCGGACTGTTCGTCACCGACACGGTCGGCACCGAGGTCGCGCGGTCGTTGTCCATGTACACGTACGGCGGCATGTCCAGTGAAGCGCTGATCCCGAAGAAGCGGTCAAAGCCACGGGCCAACGGCCCCCCGGCAAAGGGCTTCGAATAGTCGACCTCCTCGGGCTTCGGTCCCGTTTTCGCCCACTCGACCCCGAGGTGCCACTTGCCAACCATCGCCGTCGAGTACCCTTGCCCCTTCAGGAAGGCCGCCACCGTCGTCCGCCCCGGCTCGATCAATGGCCTGTCGTATCCGTGCAGCACGCCCGACTTCAACGAACCCCGCCACGAGTAGCGCCCAGTCAGCAGCGTGTACCGGCTCGGGCTGCAGACGCCCGACGCCGAATGCGCATCCGTGAAGATCCGCCCCTCGGACGCCAGCCGATCCAGGTTCGGCGTCTTCCACGCGCACTTCGCGTTCAGCGCCGAGACATCCCCGATGCCCATGTCATCGGCCAGGATGTACACGATGTTCGGCCGTCGCCCATCGGCCGCCCGGGCGACGACCGCCGCCGCCAGGCAGGACACGAACACCACAAGTCGCCACGCCACCCCTGCTATCGATTGCCTCATGGAAGTCCCGTCATCCTGCTCCCGTCCCGTCCCACCAATCAATCCCCCGTAGCAAACCCGCAGCATCCGCGGGGAACCACCATCCGCCCCAAACGCCGGAGGCGTTGCAGCCGGTAGCCCGGGGTGCGAAGGAACCCCGCGGCCAAGGCCCCATTTCGACATCAACCCCGGCAGGGGTTGCAGCCGGTGCGCTCTTCGGTGATCCGCGGCTGGGTGGATGACTCCGGGCTCGTCTGCGATCCGGCCCCTTTGGCCCCCTGCCGGGGTACAGATCGATTATTCAGACGTCTTCCCCGGGTAGGCGCTGACGCGCCAATCCGTATCGGCTGCAACGCCTCCGGCGTACACCTCTGGCAACTGGGCTCTGGAGACTGGCAACTTGCCGCAGTGCCAACATTCGCCAATCCCGTCGATTGCCAGCGCCCTGGCTTGGGCTGAAGCTCCCCGCATGACAAACGTGGACTTCGACGTCGCCGTGATCGGTGCCGGTTCGGCTGGTTATGCCGCCGCCCGGACACTGGCCGCGGGCGGGTGGAAGGTCGCAATCGTGGATGGCGCCCCCGAACTCGGCGGGCTGTGCATCCTGCGGGGCTGCATGCCCACCAAGGCGCTCCTCCATGCCGCCGAGCTCCGGCAATCCTTCCGCCATGCCGAGACCTGGGGCATCGCCGCCAGCCAGATCGATGTCGACGTCGCCCGTCTCTTCGACCGCAAGGACGTCCTCATCGCGGAGTTCGCTCGGTACCGCCGCCAACAACTCGAAACCGGCCCCTTTGAACTGATCCGCGGCCGGGCCCACTTCACGGGTCCGCACACGCTCGAGATCCAGGGGCATCGCTCGATCCGTGCCCGGCACTTCATCATCGCGACCGGCTCCGTCATTGCGCCACCGCCGCTCGAGGCCCTTCGCCACGCCGGTTACCTGTCCAGCGATTCCGCCCTCCAGATCACCCGCATCCCGGAGTCCCTCGTGGTGCTCGGCGGAGGTGCCGTCGCGCTGGAGTTTGCCCAGTTCTTCTCCCGCATGGGCAGCCTGGTATCACTGGTGCAACGCAGCCCGAACATCCTGAGCGGATTCGACCACGACGTGGCCGACGAACTCGAGATGGCCCTCGACCGCGAGGGCATCCAGATCTTCACCGACACACGGCTCCAGGACGTCCGACGTCGTGGCCAGGAGAAGGAGGTCGTCTTCGAGGAAGCTGGACGCGAGGTCGTCCTCGCCGCGGAGGAGGTCTTCCACGGCCTCGGCCGTCGACCCGCCACCGAAGGCCTCGGACTCGAGAACGCCGGAGTCCGACTGCGCCCCTCCGGCCACATCGAAACCGATTCCTGCCAGCGCACCACCGCGCCCCACATCTTCGCCGCGGGCGACTGCTGCGGGCCGCATGAGGTCGTCCACATCGCCATCCAGCAGGCCGAGATCGCCGCAAAGAACCTCCTTCACGCCGCCGTTCCCGTCGCCCTCGATGACCGCATGCTGACCCAGGTGGTCTTCACCGACCCCGGCGTCGCCGTCACCGGATTGACCGAACGGGAGGCCGCCGAACGCCACGTCGCCATCCGCACGGCCAAGTACCCGTTCAACGACCACGGCAAGTCGATGATCCTGGGCTGCCAGGATGGCTTCGTGAAACTCGTCGTAGCCGCGGGAAGCGGTGAGATCCTGGGCGGCGCCTGCGTCGGCCCACAGGCCGGTGAACTCATCCACGAAGTCACTGTCGCCATCGCCGCCCGACTGTCCGCCGCGCAGTTTGCCGCCATCCCGCACTACCACCCGACCCTCGCCGAGATCTGGACCTACCCAGCCGAGGAACTGGCCAACTGATCGCGGCCGGGGCGGAGCCCAGCCGTGAGAACCTTTTTCCAACAGCGACGCGGCGACACAGCGCCTTTCTTTGGGGAGCCTACCATCCCACCGTCCGGGTGGTCTCCACGACGACGCCTCCGCACACCCGTCGCCCACCCCAGAACCACGCCACGTCGCCGCTGGGTTGGTCCCGCGCTGTGTCGCCGTGTCGCCGTTGGAAGATTCCTCCACGAGCCTTGCCCAGCAGCGGAGCACCAGCAGCGAGAGCCTTCTCCCAACAGCGACGCGGCGACGCAGCGCCTTTCTTTGGGGAGCCTACCATCCCACCGTCCGGGTGGTCTCCACCACGACGCCTCCGCACACCCGTCGCCCAACCCAGAACCACGCCGCGTCGCTGCGTCGCCGTTGGGTTGGTCCCGCGCTGTGTCGCCGTGTCGCCGTTGGAAGATTCCTCCACGAGCCTTGCCCAGCAGCGGAGCACCAGCCGTGAGAACGTTTTTCCAACAGCGACGCGGCGACGCAGCGGCCTTTTTTGGGGAGCTTTCCATTCCACCGTCCGGGTGGTCTCCACCACGACGCCTCCGCACACCCGTCGCCCAACCCAGAACCACGCCGCGTCGCCGCGTCGCCGCTGGGTTGGTCCCGCGCTGTGTCGCCGTGTCGCCGTTGGAAGATTCCTCCACGAGCCTTGCCCAGCAGCGGAGCACGAGCAGCGAGAGCCTTCTCCCAACAGCGACGCGGCGACGCAGCGGCCTTTTTTGGGGAGCTTGCCATTCCACTGTCCGGGTGATGTCCACCCCGGAACCTCCGCACACCCGTCGCCCACCCCAAAACCACGCCGCGTCGCCGCGTCGCCGCTGGGTTGGTCCCGCGCTGTGTCGCCGTGTCGCCGTTGGAAGATTCCTCCACGAGCCTTGCCCAGCAGCGGAGCACCAGCCGTGAGAACGTTTTTCCAACAGCGACGCGGCGACGCAGCGGCCTTTTTTGGGGAGCTTTCCATTCCACCGTCCGGGTGGTCTCCACCACGACGCCTCCGCACACCCGTCGCCCAACCCAGAACCACGCCGCGTCGCCGCGTCGCCGCTGGGTTGGTCCCGCGCTGTGTCGCCGTGTCGCCGTTGGAAGATTCCTCCAAGAGCCTTGCCCAGCAGCGGAGCACGAGCAGCGAGAGCCTTCTCCCAACAGCGACGCGGCGACGCAGCGGCCTTTTTTGGGGAGCTTTCCATTCCACCGTCCGGGTGATGTCCACCCCGGAACCTCCGCACACCCGTCGCCCAACCCAAAACCACGCCGCGTCGCTGCGTCGCCGCTGGGTTGGTCCCGCGCTGTGTCGCCGTGTCGCCGTTGGAAGATTCCTTCACGAGCCTTGCCCAGCAGCGGAGCCCAGCCGTGAGAACGTTTTTCCAACAGCGACGCGGCGACGCAGCGGCCTTTTTTGGGGAGCTTGCCATTCCACTGTCCGGGTGATGTCCACCCCGGAACCTCCGCACACCCGTCGCCCACCCCAAAACCACGCCTCGTCGCTGCGTCGCCGCTGGGTTGGTCCCGCGCTGTGTCGCCGTGTCGCCGTTGGAAGATTCCTCCACGAGCCTTGCCCAGCAGCGGAGCACCAGCCGTGAGAACGTTTTTCCAACAGCGACGCGGCGACGCAGCGGCCTTTTTTGGGGAGCTTGCCATTCCACCGTCCGGGTGATGTCCACCCCGGAACCTCCGCACACCCGTCGCCCACCCCAGAACCACGCCGCGTCGCCGCGTCGCCGCTGGGTTGGTCCCGCGCTGTGTCGCCGTGTCGCCGTTGGAAAACTCCCTGACCGCGTCGCCGCTGGGAAAACCCCTCAACCCATCCGCGGGAAGAACCGCGCCACGTTCTCCCGTGTCGCCGCGGACAAACCCGCCAGCGTCTGTCCCCTCACCTCGGCCGCCTTGAGCGCCAGGTCGCGCACGTACGCCGGTTCACATCGCTTTCCCCGGTAAGGCACCGGAGCCAGGTACGGACTATCCGTCTCGAACATCAGCCGGTCAGCCGGCACCGCAGCGAGCGTCTCGCGGATCGTGGCCGCGTTCTTGAAGGTCAGGATTCCCGTGAAGCTCACCAGCGAACCCACCTCGATCACCTCCTGCATCTCGGCGACGGTCCCTACGAAACAGTGGAACACCCCACGCACCCGGTCCGCGAACGGCCGGAACACCTCCATCGCCGGCCGATGCGCCGCCCGCTGATGGATCGCCACGTTCAAGCCCAGGTCCGACGCCACCTCCAACTGCTGGCGGAACACCACCTCCTGCTTCGCCTTCATCCGGGCGTCGTCCTCGAGCGACCCGCCCGCCTCCATCGACGGCAACCGATAGTGATCGATCCCGCACTCACCGATCGCCACCACCTTCGGATGCCGTGCCAATCGCGCCAGATCCGGGCGGACATCCTCCGGGGCATGGTCCACGTAGTTCGGATGCCACCCCACGGTCGCGAACACCCCAGGGTACTTCTCCGCCAGGGCAATGGCCCTTTCGCTGCTCTCCAGGTCGCAACCAATGGTCACGATCCGGTCAATTCCCGCCGCCGCCGCCCGTCCGATCACGGCGTCGATGTCCGACGCGAAGTCCGGAAAGTCCAGATGGGCATGTGTATCACAGAATGTCTCCACGGACCGAAGGATGCCCGAGCCGTCGAAACACGGAAAACCTGAAGTGTCTCGGCACCGGGAAACGGACGTTGACAAGACCCGCCATTTGCTAGGGAGTTTTCCCAGCTCAAGGCTCGGGTGGATTTTGGGTGGCAGGGTGGTTCCGACGGCTGGGGGTATCAGCAGTATTCCGGTTCCGGTCCGCTACCAGGACCCGTCCGATGCCGGGCCCTGCACGCCGTGAAAACCAACCAACCCCGCCAATTCCTGGCGCTCCTGATGCTGCTCGTCCTGTCCTTCGGCACCGCCCTTGGACAGGCGCCAGTCATCGTCACCCAACCCGCCCTGACCACTGTCGCGGTCCCAGGTGACAACGTCACGATCAGCGTGCTCGCCAGCGGAAGCACCCTGAACTACCAGTGGCGCTTCAACGGCGTTCCCATCGCAGGCAAGACCCAGACCTCTATCAATTTTCCGTCCGTCACCCTGGCTGACGCCGGCTCCTACAGCGTCGTCATCCAGTCCAACTCCGGGGACTCCGTCACCAGCCGGGCGGCCGTCCTCGACGTGCAGGCCACCGGCGGATCGGTCTCGTTCTCGAACGCGACCCTTCGACAGCAGGTATTCGATACCGATGGCGTGACCCCGCTCGCCGGCGACGCGTTCCTTGCCCAGTTCTACGGAGGGCCATCCGCCAACGCGCTCGCCCCCATCGGCGCCGCGGTCCCCTTCAATTCCGGCGCGGTGGCTGGGTATTGGCGCGGTGGCACCCGGTACATCCCGACGGTTTCGCCAGGCAGCCCGGTCACGTTTCAGGTGCGGGTCTGGGAGTCAGGCCGCGGCCGGACTTTCGACGAAGCGCAGGCCAACGGTGGAAAGCTGGGCATCTCGGCAATCCTCCAACTCCCCTCGACCGGTGGCGTCGGGACCCCCCCGAGCCTCCCGAGTCCGCTGACGGGATTCACCTCCTTCCAGGTCACCCTCAGCAGTCCTCCCGTCATCGTCACGCATCCCGTCGGAGTCAATCTCCCGGTGGGCAGCCCGCTGGACCTGCTCGTCAGCGCCACCGGCGGCGTCCCCCTCAGCTACCAGTGGCAACGCAACGGGGCTAACATCCCGGGCGCGACCAGCGCCACGTATCATCTGGATTCCGTCAGTCCAGCGGCCGCCGGCTCGTACCGCGCCCGGGTCTCGAACTCCTTCGCCACCGTCTTCAGCGCCATGGCCATCGTCTCGGTGGACGAGGTCGGAGGAACCGTCCAGTTCTCGAATGCCACCGCCCGCGCCCCGGTCACAGCCGAGGACGGCACCACGCTTCTCGCTGGCGATGCCTACCTCGCCCAGCTCTACGCCGGCCCCACCGCCAGCAGCCTCGTTCCGATCTCCGCCGCCGTGCCCTTCTCGGCCGGTGGCGCCGCTGGTTACCTCCGCGGTGGCACCCGCAACATCCCCGGCATCCCGCCCGGCGGTGCGGCCGCAGTCCAGATCCGCGTCTGGGAAACCTCCGCAGGAGCCAGCTTCGAATCCGCCGTCGCCAACGGACGCCCTGTGGGTCTTTCCGCGATCCTGAACGTCACCCTCGGCGGTGCCGGCAGCCCGCCCTCCTTGCCCGCGCAGATGCTGGGTCTCCTTCCGTTCTCCATCTCGCGACAAGTCGCACCCCAGATCACCCAGCATCTTCAACCCGTCACCGCGATCGCGGGAGCCAATCTGCAACTCTCCGTCGGCGCCGCCGGTGTTCCGCCCTTCACCTACGAATGGTTCCGCAACGATGCCCCCATCCCCAATGCGACCGGGCCGACTCTCAACCTCTCACCTGTCACCACGGCCACGGCCGCCAACTACCGCGTCGTCGTCCGCAATGGCTTCGGCCAAGCTGCCAGCGGACCCGCCGCCGTGACGGTGATCGTGCTGCCCAGCATCACGCAGAACCCCACTTCCCGCACCGTCGCCCAAGGTTCTCCGGTCAGCTTCACGGTCACCGCCACCGGTACCGCACCTCTGGGATACCAATGGCGCCGCAATGGAATCGACCTGAACGGCAAGAACCAGGCCACCCTCGACATCCCCTCCGCTCAACCCTCCGATGAAGGTGCGTATACCGTCCGCGTGACCAATGCGGGCGGTGCCGAGATCAGCCAGCCTGCCCAGCTCACCGTGATCGTGCCGCCAACGATCACCACCCAACCGGCCGACCTCGCCGTCACCGTCGGGGATCCCGTCCAACTCTCCGTCGCCGCGACCGGTTCGCCCACGCTGGCCTATCAATGGGAATTCAACGGCCAACCGATTCCGGGTGCGACCGCCTCGATCCTCAACCTCGGCAACGTCACCGCAAGCGCCGCCGGTTCCTATCGGGTCCGGGTCAGCAACTCGGCTGGCGCCGTCCTCAGCCGCTTCGCCGTCGTCAACGTCAATGGCCCCGGCGGATCGGTTTCCTTCAGCAACGCCGGCATCCGCTCCCCGGTCACCGACGAGGACACGACCACCCTCCTGGCCGGTGACAATTTCCTCGCCCAGCTCTATGCGGGCACCTCGCCTGCCACGCTCCAACCCGTCCCGGGCATCGTGCCCTTCGGCACTGGGGGCGCTGCCGGATTCTGGCGCGGCGGCACCCGCACCATCGCCGCACTCGCTCCCGGCAGCTCGGCCACCCTCCAGGTCCGCGTCTGGCCCACCAGCGCCGGTGCCACCTTCGAGGCCGCCCGCGCCGCGGGCAGCCCGGTTGGACTCTCCCAGATCATCACCGCCACGCTCGGTGGCGTGGGCCTTCCCCCGACGCTCCCCGTCCCCCTCAACGGCATCTTGCCCTTCTCGCTGACCCGGCAGATTGCCCCGCAGATCACCACCCACCTCCTCCCCACCACCGTCGTCGCCGGCCGCGCCCTCCGACTCACCGTTGCTGCCATTGGCCTCGAACCCCTGACCTACGAATGGCGGCGGGGCAATACGGTCCTGCCTGCGTTCACCGGTCCCGTCCTGGAGATCCCGACCGCCCAGATCGGCGATGCCGGAGAGTATTCCGTCCGGGTGGCGAATGACTTCGGCAACGCCTCCAGCGGCCCGGTCACGGTCCAGGTCGTCATCCCGCCCTCCATCTCCCAGCAACCGGCTTCGATCGCCGTCCTGACCGGTGCCCCCGCGCAGTTCTCGGTGACTGCCGCCGGTACCGCCCCCCTGAACTACCAATGGCAAAGGAACGGCTTCGATCTTCCCGGAAGGACCCAACCGATCCTCCAGATCCCGTCCGCCCAGGCTGGTGACATCGGCACCTACCGCGTCCTGATCTCCAACGCCGGTGGCGTCGCCACGAGCGATCCCGCACAACTCGCCCTGATCATCCCGCCGACGATCACCACCCAACCCGCTGATCTCTCGGTCACCGCCGGCGACCCGATCCAACTCTCCGTCGCCGCCGACGGCACCCCCACCCTCGCCTACCAGTGGGAGTTCAATGGCGACCCGATCCCCGGCGCGACCTCGGCCACGCTCAACCTCGGCAGTGCCACCGCCGGTGCCGCCGGTTCCTATCGCGTGCGCGTCAGCAATGCTGCCGGTGCCGTCCTCAGCCGCTTCGCCGTCGTCAACGTCAATGGCCCCGGCGGATCGGTTTCCTTCAGCAATGCCGGCATCCGCTCCCCGGTCACCGACGAGGACACGACCACCCTCCTGGCCGGTGACAATTTCCTCGCCCAGCTCTATGCGGGCACCTCGCCTGCCACGCTCCAACCCGTCCCGGGCATCGTGCCCTTCGGCACTGGGGGCGCTGCCGGATTCTGGCGCGGCGGCACCCGCACCATCGCTGCCCTGCCCCCGGGCAGCACCGCCACCCTCCAGGTCCGCGTCTGGGAAACCAGCGCTGGCTCCACCTTCGAGGAGGCCATCGCGGCGGGGCGCCCGGTCGGTCTCTCGCGCATCATCACGGCAACCCTCGGCGGCGTCGGCGTGCCGCCCACCCTCCCCGTCCCGCTGACCGGCATCCTGCCCTTCTCCCTTACCCGCCAGATCGCGCCGCAGATCACGGCCGACCTTTCGCCGGTCACCGTCATCGCCGGCCAACCCCTCCACCTGGCGGTCGAAGCCTTCGGCCTCGAACCGCTCTCCTACGAATGGCGTCGCACTGGAACCCTCCTGCCCGCCTTCACCCTGGCCAGCCTCGACATCCCGGCCGCCCAACCGGGTGACGCCGGCACCTACACCGTCACCGTCCGCAACGCCTTCGGTGAAGCCGTTGGCGGCCCCGCTCTGGTCACGGTGCTCATCCCGCCTTCCATCACCCAGAACCCCGCCTCGCGCTCCGTGCTGGTCGGCACACCGGCCTCGTTCTCCGTCACCGCCACCGGCACGGCCCCGCTCGCCTACCAATGGCGGCTCAACAACGCGGATCTCCCCGGCAAGACCAGCCCCACCCTCGACATCCCCTCGGCCCAGCCTGCCGATGCCGGTGACTACACGGTCCGCGTCAGCAACGCCGCCGGCTCCATCATCAGCAGCCCGGCCGCTGTCCTGACCGTCATCGTCCCGCCGACGATCACCACCCAACCCGCTGATCTCTCGGTCACCGCCGGCGAGACGATCCGCATCCCGATCGAAGTCTCCGGAACTGCTCCGCTCGAGTTCCAATGGCAGTTCAACGGCCGCCCGATCCCGGGCGCCACTTCCCAGGAACTGGTCATCAACAACGCCTCCGCCGATCACGCCGGTTCCTATCGAGTCTTCATCCGCAATGCCGCCGGCTCGACCCTGAGCCGTTTTGCGGTCGTGAACGTCCAGACCCCAGGTGGCACGGTCCAGTTCAGCAACGCGGCCATCCGAGCCCCGGTCACCGCCACGGACGGCACCACCCTGCTCGCCGGGGACAATTTCCTCGCCCAACTCTTCGCCGGCACGAGCCTTGACGACCTGCGCCCGGTCGCAGGTGCCGTCCCGTTTGGATCGGATGCCGCCGCCGGATTCTGGCGCGGAGGCACCCGCAGCATCCCGTCCTTCGCCCCGGGATCCGCTGCCTTCCTCCAGGTCCGCGTGTGGGAAACGTCGGCTGGAACCAGTTTCGCCGAAGCCTTCGCCGCCGCCCGCCCCGTCGGCATCTCGGCCGCCATCCAAGTCACTCTCGGCGGCGTCGGTGTCCCGCCCACCCTGCCCGCCCCGCTCACCGGCATCCTGCCCTTCTCGCTCCAGTTCTGGACGCCGCCCTCCATCACCACCGGCCCCGCCTCGGCTGATGCCGTGCTCGGCCGACGGGTACTCCTCTCCGTGGTCGCCACAGGCACCGAACCGCTCCGCTACCGATGGACCCGCGGCAGTTCCGTGCTCCCGGCCACAGGACGGACCTTCGACATCCCCGCCGCCACGCCAGCCGACGAAGGCTCCTACACCGTCCAGGTCTTGAATGACGTCGGTCAGGCCACTTCCCTCCCGGCGTTCGTCCGGGTCATCATTCCGCCCACGATCACGAGCGATCCGGAAGACCTGACCGTGGTCGTCGGCCAACAGGCGCGATTCGCCGTCAACGCGACCGGGACCGCCCCGCTGTCCTACCAATGGTTCCGGAACAGCGACCCGATCCTGGGCGCGACCCAGGCGGACTACGCGTTCAATGCCGCCACCGCAGACGACCAGGCCCGCTACTCCGTGCAGGTCTCCAACGGCGGCGGCGCCCTCTCGTCGGCCGCAGCCGTCCTCACCGTGCTATCGAAGCCCTACTTCATCACCCAACCTGCCTCCGCAACGGTCCCGGCCGGCGCGCTGATCCAGCTCTCCGTCGAGGTCGGGGGCGCCACCCCGATGCAATTCCAGTGGCAACGCAACGGTGCCAACGTACCGGGCGCGACCTCCGCGACCCTCGTGATTCCCACCGGCACCGCCGATGACTCCGGCACCTACCGGGTCGTCGCCACCAATCCCCACGGCTCCGCGACCTCGTCGTCCGCAGTCGTCGTGGTCAACGGACCCGGTGGCACAGCCCAGTTCAGCAACGCCACCGTCCGCGCGCCGGTCACCGACGTCGATGGCACCACTGCGCTGTCCGGCGACGCCTACCTCGCCCAACTCTACGCTGGCACCGATCCGAACAACCTGAGCCCCGTCCCCGGCACCGCTCCATTCGGAACCGGTCCCGCTGCCGGCTTCTGGCTCGGCGGTTCCCGCTCTGTGCCCTTCCTCGGCTCCGTCCCGGCCCTGCTCCAGGTCCGCGTCTGGGAAGTCTCCGCCGGCCCATCCTTCGAGGCCGCCCTCGCCGCCGGACGCCCGGTCGGCATCTCCGCCATCGTCTCGACAACGCTCGGCGGTGCCGGAACACCGCCTACCCTCCCGGCCGTCCTCACCGGTCTCCAGCCGTTCTCGCTGAAGACCTGGACGAAGCCCGCCATCGTCACCGCCCCAGCGTCGACCGACGTCATCCTCGGCCAACCGCTCAATCTCTCGGTCACAGCCTCCGGTTCCGAGCCGCTCTCCTACGTCTGGCGGCACGACGGCAACGTCGTCCCCGGCGCGACCGGCCCAACCCTGAGCACCGCCGCCGCGTCGCTTGCCGACGCCGGCTCATACACGGTCACCGCGCTCAACTGGATCGGTGAAGCCCTCAGCACCCCGGCCGTCGTCCAGGTGCTCGTGCCCCCGACCATCACCCAGAACCCCGCGCCGCTCACCATCGCCGCCGGCCAGACAATCCAGTTCTCCGTCACCGCCACCGGCACCGCGCCCCTCTCCTACCAATGGCTCCGCAACGGCACGAACATCGTCGGGGCCACCAGCCCGACCTTCGAGAAGCCGGCAGCCACCACCGATGATTCCGGCAACTTCTCCGTCCGCGTGTCCAACGCCGCCGGGTTTGCCGATTCCACCGCGGCACCGCTCGTGGTCGTCACGCTCCCCGTGATCACCCAGAACCCGGTCGCCCAGACCGTCCTCGCCGGTCTCCCGGCGTCGTTCACGGTCCAGGCCTCGGGCCCGGGCACGCTCTCGTTCAGCTGGTACCGCAACGACACGCTCATCGACGGTGCCACCGGCCCCACCCTGAACCTTCCCAGCCTGCTCGTCACCGACACCGCTGCCTACCGCGCCCGGGTCTCCAATCTCGCCGGCGGCGTCGATTCTACGGCCGCCCAACTCACCGTCGTCACGCCGCCCTCGATCACCGCACCGCCGGTCTCCCAGGTCGTCGCCGCCGGCGCTCCCGTCACCCTGTCCGTTGTCGCCGAAGGCACCGGGCCCCTCGCCTACCAGTGGTCGCGCAATGGCACACCCATCCCCACCGGCACCGGCCCCGAGCTCAACATCGCCTCCGCCACCGCCAGTGACGCCGGCAGCTATCAGGTGACCGTTTCCAATACCTACGGCTCGATCACCCCGCCCGCCGTCACCCTCGACGTCGACGTGCCCGAGGAAGTCGCCGGTGTCGCCGTCGATGGCTACATCGTCGGTGCCACGGTATTCTTCGACGCCAACCGCAACGGCAACCTCGACCCCGGCGAGCCGTTCACGCTCACCGATGACCAGGGCCGCTTCAATCTCGACATCCCCCTCGGCCGATTCGACCTCAACCGCAACGGCCGCATCGACGCCAGCGAAGGCCGCATCGTCCGCCTCGGCGGTGTCGACATCGCCACGGGCCTTGCCTCCAACGTGCCCGCCGTCGGTCCCGTCGGCTCCGAGGTCCTCGGGCCCCTGTCCAGCCTCGTCGATGCCATCCAGTCCGGCCAACCGAACCTCACGGTCGAACAGGCCGAGGCCATCGTCGCCAAGTCCCTCGGCCTGCCCGAAGGCACGGCCGTCACCCAGGTTGATCCCATCGAGGCCGCCGCCAAGGGCGACCCCGGTGCCATCGCCCTGGTCAATGCCGCCGCCCAGGTCCAGGACACCCTCGTCCAGATCACCTCGCTCATCGACGCCGCCGCCGGCGGTTCCGTCACCGCCCCCGAGACGGTCCTGAACGCCCTCGCCAAGTCGATGCTCGAAGACGAACCCATCGACCTCACCGAGCCGGCCCAGATCCAGGAAATCATCAATGAGTCGGTCCAGCGCGAAGGCCTCGAACTCACGCAGGAACTCACCGACGCCGCCGCCGAGGTCGTCGCCGAAGGCAACCAGGCCAAGGAGGAGGCAGCCCAATCCGGCGATCCCCTCGAGGTCGCCGAGCTCATCAGCAAGATCCAGTCCGTCACCCAGGGCAGCACCGCCAAGGACCTTGGCGATGCCGCCGCCGGCCTCCAGGACGAAGCGGAAGTCCTCGCCAAGAACACGGGCGAACAACGCCAGCAACTCGTCGAACAGGCGCCCTCCGGAGACCTCCTCGGCACCGAGAATCGCCCCGGCACCTTCGCCCTCTCCCCGGAGGCCCCGCGCCTCGTCGAGAACGGCCTCGTCGTCCAACCCCTCACCATCCTCCGCACGGACGGCAACCGGGGCCTCGTCCGCGTCACCCTCTCGATCTCGCCGGTTTCCGCCTCCGCCGGAACCGACTACGCGGCCGGAGACCTGTTCTTCGACTTCGCCGACGGCGAGCTCCAGAAGTCCGTCGACCTCGCCGCCATCGTCCTCAACGATGCCATCCCCGAAGGCACCGAATCGTTCACGGTCACCCTTCGCGTCGCGCCCGGCTCGCCTGCCGAAGCCCGCACTGGCGACAAGACCACCTCCACCGTCACCGTCGACGATGATGACCGCGCCGGATCCTTCGCATTCGCCTCCGACCGACTCGAGGTCAACGAGGACGGCACGTTCGTCCGTCGCCTCTTCATCGAACGTTCCGGTGGCCTGCAGGGCACCGTGCGCGTCCGGGTCACCAGCAGCGCCATCGCCGGCGGGGCCACCCCCGGAACCGACTACTCGCCGGCCCCGCTCGACTTCACCTTCGAGCCCGGCCAGCGCATCGCGCAGGTCGTCATCCCTGTCGTCGATGACAACCTCTACGAACCCACCGAGCCCGCTGCCCTCGAACTCTCGCTCGGCGCGCCTTCCGCCGTCGGTGCAGCCCTCGGGACCCGCTCGACGGCCCAACTCCTCGTCGTCAACAACGACAATCGGATGCCCAACATCCGTTACGTCGGTCGCCCGGGTGATTTGTTCGAGAAGGCCACCCTCCGCGTCGTTGGCCCCGTCGGCCAGCGCCTCGGCATCGAAACCTCCGACGACCTCCTGAACTGGACCCCGGCCGGCGACGCCTTCATCGGCGCCAACGGCTCCTACGAACTCCCCATCAGCCTCGAAACACCCGAAGGCCGGTTCTTCCGGGTCGGGCCTAAGCGATAGGTTCGCCAGCGGCGGGGGCCCAGCGGCGCCTGCCTTTTCCCAACGGCGACGCGGCGACGCGGCGTCTTTTTTTGGGGGAGGCGCGCTCCACTCCCCGGTCCGGGCGCGTCTACTCCAACGCCCCCGCATGCCCGTCGCCCTCTCCAGCACGGCTTGCCCAGCAGCGCCGGCCGTTTTCCCAGCGGCGACGCTGCGACGCGGCGTTTTGTTGGGGTAGGCACGTCCCGTTCCTGGGTCCGCACGCATCCACCCCAACGCCCCCGCATGCCCGTCGCCCTCTCCAGCACATCGCCGCGTCGCAGCGCCGCCGATGGGTTCTTCCGGCTCCGTGCCGCAGCGTCGCCGCTGGGAAGATCCATGCAGCCGGGGTAGCCCAGCAGCGCGAACCCATCCCCAAACACCACGCGGCGACGCAGCGCCCTTTTGGGGAGGCACGCTCCATTCCCCGGTCCAGGCCCGTCTACCCCCATCGCCCCCGCACACCCGTCGCCCTCTTCAAAAACGACGCCGCGTCGCCGCGTCGCCGATGGGTTCGTCCGGCTCCGTGCCGCAGCGTCGCCGCTGGGAAGATCCATGCAGCCGGGGTAGCCCAGCAGCGCGAACCCATCCCCAAACACCACGCGGCGACGCAGCGCCCTTTTGGGGACGCACGCTCCATTCCCCGGTCCAGGCCCGTCTACCCCCATCGCCCCCGCACACCCGTCGCCCTCTTCAAAAACGACGCCGCGTCGCCGCGTCGCCGATGGGTTCGTCCGGCTCCGTGTCGCAGCGTCGCCGCTGGTGATCCCCGCCGCTCCGCCGCTTCGCCGCTGGGAAATTCTTTCCCAGCCGTCCCTTGTCCACACGGGAACCGGCATTACTGTCCCGGTTCATGGATTGGCGAGATTTCACCCTGGCGGACCCGGTGGCTGCGGAAGCGTCCCTCGGCACCTTTGCACCGGCGATCCGCGAGAAGGGTGACGAAGCCTTCCGTCGGGGCATCATCCAGAACATCCGGTGTCTCGACCCGCATTCCTCCTACGCCGGCAGCGTCACCGGACTCCGGCCCTGCGAGGTCGCCCTGCGCTTCGATGGTGCCTCCGCCAACTGGCGGCCCGACTGCACCTGCCCGGCGGGTCCGCAGTGCGAACACACCTACGCGCTGACCCGACACCTGCTCACCCGGCACCAACTGATCGCGGGCAACAACCCGAAACCCGCCGCCCGGAAGTCGTCCACCCGGAAGTCTTCAGCCGCCTCGACGACCGCCTCCACCGCCCCAAGCCCAGTCGGAGCCGGGGCGTCCGCCGCCGCACCAGCCCCCACGGCGCCGTCGAGCACCCCGTCCCGCCCGCCCGCCACCGCCGTCCCCGCGGCTCCCACGCCGAAGCCAGGCCCCCTCGAAGAACGCCTCCTCGCCCGGCAGCTTCCCCTGTCCGACGCCAACCGCGCCTTCCTTGGCCAGATCTCCGACCTGTACCGACGCTTTGGTCGACGCCCAGCCATCCCCAAGCTCGAACTCGAGCGTCTCGGACTGTCAAAGCCCACCGGCAACACCGGCAACTTCGACGGCGTCCAGCTCTGGCGTTCGCTCCCCAACGACGAGTACGACTTCTGGCTCTACGTGGCACTCCACGCCGAGGAGAAGGGCCAGGGCATCCCGGCCTTCCTCAAGCCGATCTCCGACCTCGAACCCCTCCGTCGCCGCCTGGCCCACGAGCGCCGACAACAGGAGATCGAGCACTGGCGTCAGGTCCTCGCCACCTGGGGTGCCCCGCCCGCCGACGAAGCCGCCACACCCGGCGCCACCGACCTTCGCATCCGCTTCTCCGAGGCCGAGGCCATCCTCGAGTGGCGACGCAATCCCACCGAGGAATTCGAGGCAATGAAGGCGCACCAGTTCGAGCGCTTCAGCCAGACCCATATCGGACGCGGCCTGGTCGCTCCGGAAGGCATGCTCCTCTGGAACGCCTTCCAACAATGCCTTGCCGTCAATGGCTACAAGAAGCCCGCCCTCAACTCCTCCGAACCCAATTCCCGCCGCACCCTCGCCTTCCTCATCCGCCAGTCCGGCCTCGCCAGCCGCCTCGTCAATTCCGAGGGCGAACCCCTCGCCCGCCCATCCGCCCCCCTCCGCTGGCAGCTCTTCCCACCCGAGGAGATCCAGGGCGACTACCGCCTCCGCCTCATCCAACCCGATGGCACGCCCGCTCCCAACATCCACGCCACCTTCCCGGGCGAACCCACGCTCTTCCTCGCCACTGACGCCATCTTCTCCGGCCCGCCCGTCGATGACCGTCTCCTCGCCCTCAACACCGAGACCACCGTCCCCGCCGCCGCCGTGGAGTCCCGGGGCGGTGTCCGATTCCTGCGCAACCTCGGTCTCGACCTCCCACCGCGCCTCGTCGATCGCGTTCGCCTCATCCCGCTCAAGCCCCTCCTCCGGCTCGATCTCCGGCAGTTGACCCACGGCTCCGACGCCGAGCACTGCACCATGGAAGTGCTCGGCATCTCCGCCGACGCCACCCTCGTCGAACGTTGGAACGGTTCCCAATGGCAGGAACCCCCGGGTGCCAAGCCCGTCGAGTCCACCACCGCGCCCGGAGGCGACCAGATCGTCTCCGTCGACCGAACCGGCCTCGCTGGCATCGGCGCACACATCGAGTCCGGCGGATTCCGATGGGACTTCGCCCGCCACGTCTGGACCCTCCGCGTCACGCGGATGTTCCCGGACAAGTTCGTCCCCTGGCTCCAGTCCCTTCCCAAGGATCTCTCCATCGAACTCCGCGGCGAACTCGGTTCCTTCCTCAACGCCCAGGTCAGCGGGCGCGTCCGCCTCGCGGTCTCAGAGGGCGATTCCATCGACTGGTTTGACCTGCGCGTCGTCCTCGACGTGAGCGACACCTCCCTCACCAAGGAGGAGCTCAAGCTCCTCCTCGACGCCCGCGGCCGATGGGTCCGGCTCACCAACAAGGGCTGGCGCCGGCTCGACTTCCAGCTCACCGCCGCCGAGGACGAACAGCTCGCCCGGCTCGGCCTCAGCCCGCATGAGCTCTCCGCCGAATCCCAGCGGCTCCACGTCCTCCAGATCGATCCCGAGGCCGCCACCGGCCTCCTCCCGGAGGAAACCCTCCTCCGCATCCGGATCCGCACCCAGGAGATCCGTACCCGCGTCCACCCACCCCAACCCTCGAGCGTCCGCGCCGAGCTCCGCCCCTACCAGCTCGAAGGCTTCCACTACCTCGCCTACCTCGCGACCAACGGATTTGGCGGCGTGCTCGCCGACGACATGGGCCTCGGCAAGACCCTCCAGACGCTGACCTGGATCGCCTGGCTCCGCGAGGAGACCGCCGCCGGCCGCATCGCCTCCCGCGCCACGCCCGGTGACAAGGCCCGCAAGACCCGATCCAACTCCGCCGCCCCCATCCTCGTCGTCTGCCCGAAGTCGGTCTGTGACAACTGGCGCGCCGAGGCCGAACGCTTCACGCCGCATCTCCGGATCCGCGCCTGGCGCGGCACCGAGCTGGACAACATGCCGGGACGGCTCGCTGAAGCCGACATCCACATCCTCAATTACAACCAGCTCCGCGGCATCGGCGAGGCCCTCGCCGAACACCAGTTCCTCGCCGTCGTCCTCGACGAAGGCCAGTACATCAAGAACCCCGGCTCGGTCACCGCCCTCATCGCCAAGACACTCCGCGCCGATCACCGGCTCGTCCTCAGCGGCACTCCCATCGAGAACCGCCTCCTTGACCTCTGGAGCCTCATGTCCTTCGCCATGCCCGGGCTCCTCGGCACCCGCAACGGATTCCAGAAGCAATTCGACTCCGCCCAGGATCCCCTCGCCCGACGACGCCTCGGTGCCCGCATCCGCCCCTTCCTGCTCCGACGGACGAAGTCCCAGGTCGCCCGCGACCTCCCCGACCGAATCGAGGAGGATCTGTTCTGCGAGCTCGAGGGCGACCAACTCAGCCTGTACCGCGCCGAGCTCAAGCGCGCCCAGCAACTCCTCCTCCGCGTCGGCAGCGCCAAGCAACTCCAGCAGGAACGATTCAACCTCCTCACCTCGCTTCTCCGCCTCCGCCAGATCTGCTGCCATCCGAAACTCATCCAGCCCGATTCCACCGCCCCCAGCGCCAAGGTCGAGGCCCTCATCGAACAGCTCGAACCCCTCATGGAAGAGGGCCAGAAGGTCCTCGTCTTCTCCCAGTTCGTCTCCCTCCTCGAACTGCTCCAGTCCGAGATGCACGCCCGCCAGTGGAACACCTTCTTCCTAGCCGGCGAGACCGAGGACCGCGGCGCGCTCGTCCGCGAGTTCCAGGCGGCCGAAGGCAACGCCGTATTCCTCATCTCGCTCAAGGCCGGCGGATTCGGCCTCAACCTCACCGCCGCCTCCTACGTCGTCCTCTTCGATCCGTGGTGGAACCCCGCCGTCGAGGCCCAGGCCATCGACCGATCCCACCGCATCGGCCAGACCCAGAAGGTCATCGCCTACCGTCTCCTCATCAAGGACTCGCTCGAGGAGAAGATCCGCGCCCTCCAGAAGTCCAAGAAGGCCCTCGCCGATGACATCCTTGGCGAGGAAACCTTCGCGAATAATCTCTCCCTCGAGGACTTCCAGTTCCTGTTCAACGACTGATCCCGGATTGATCATCACACCACGCGCCATGAACCCTCTCCTGCGCCACCTCCCGGCTCCCCCAGCCACCGTCGCCGCCGCGATCCTCCTCCTTGCCGCCGGCCTGCCCCCCGCCGTCGCCGGACCCGACTGGCCCATGTTCCGCGGCGATCCCGCCCTCACCGGCGTCTCCACCGCCCGGATCCAGGCCCCCCTCAAGCTCCAGTGGACCTTCAAGTCTGGCGGTCCCGTCCTTTCATCGCCCGCCATCGTCGGCGACCGCGTCTTTGTCGGCTCCGGCGATTCCAACGTCTATTGCCTCAACCTCAAGGACGGCACCCGCCGTTGGGCCTTCCGCGCCAGCGGCCCCATCGAGGCCTCTCCCCTCGTCCTCAACGGCCGTATCTACATCGGCGACGTCAACACCAACTTCTACGCCCTCAACGCTGACACCGGCGCCCAGGTCTGGTCCCAGGGTTTCGACGAGAAGATCAAGAGCAGCGCCTCCTGGTACTCCCCCGGCCCCGGCCAACCCACCGCCATCCTCGTCGGTTCCTACGACTTCAAGCTCTACTCCCTCAACGCCGACACCGGCCGCACCAACTGGGTCTACGAGACCGGCAACTACATCAACGGCTCCCCCGCCATCGCCAATGGCCAGACGGTCTTCGGTGGATGCGACACCATCGTCCATGTCCTCAACCTCAAGGACGGCACCAAGGCCCGCGAGGTCGAGGCCGGCGCTCCCATCATCGGTTCCGCCGCCCTCGCCGATGGCAAGGCCTTCGTCGGCCACTACGAGAACGAGTTCCTCTGCATCGACCTCGCCGACGGCAAGGTCCTCTGGCGTTACCGCGACCGCGCCTTCCCCTACGCCACCTCTCCCGCCATCACCCCCGACCGCGTCCTCTTCGGCGGACGCGACAAGCGCCTCCACTGCGTCCAACGCGCCGATGGCAAACCCGTCTGGACCTTCGCCACCAAGGGCAAAGTCGAAAGCTCCCCGGTCGTCGCCGACGGCAAGGTCTTCTTCGGATCCGACGACGGGCGTCTCTACGCCGTCTCCCTCGCCGATGGCTCCGAACTCTGGAAGTACGAGATCGGCCAACCCATCCAGAGCTCTCCCGCCATCGTCGAGAACCGCCTCCTCATCGGCAGCGACGACGGCTCCGTCTACTGCTTCGCCCCGTAAACCACCCCGTGGCCGCCGAGGTAACGAGGCGGAGCGTAACGAGCTCCAAGTTTTCAGTTTCAAGTTTCAAGCTCTCCAAACTTCAAACTCCAGCCTCGGCTTCCTCACGTGGGCACCTGCCCCGTAGCCAGGTAACGAGGCGGGGCGAAGCCCCTCCCACCATGCTCTCCCGCCTCCCCCTCCCCGTCCTCCTCTTGGTCCTGTCCCTCCTTCCCGCCCTCCTTCGCGCCTCCGCGCCCGCGCGTGAGATCCACCCCCTTGATACTTCAAACCTGAAACTTGAAACTCCGATCTCACCCCAACGCACGCCGCTCGCTTACGCCCCCGCTCCGGTCGACAATCCCCTCAAGGGTCTCGTCCCCTACCAGGCCGACGTCCGCAGCCGATTCCCCCACAGCCTCGAGTTCAACTACCTCCCCTACTCCGCGCTGGTAAAGGGCTACGAGGACTTCGACTGGACTCCACTCGAGAAGCTCCTCAACGACATCGCCAGCCGCGGCCACCAGGCCGTGTTCCGCGTATTCCTCGAGTACCCGAACCGCAAGGAGGTCATCCCCACCTTCCTCCTGCGCGACGGCCTCAAGGTCCACACCTATACAAACTCCAACACCCAACCCTTCCCGCCCTCGCTGGTCGAGACCCCCGACTACGCCGACCCCAACCTCCGCAGATCCCTCCGCAGTTTCATCACCGCCCTCGGCCGCAAGTACGATGGCGACCCGCGCATCGGATTCATCACCGCCGGCCTGCTGGGCACGTGGGGCGAATGGCACACGCATCCCCGCAACGACCTCTTCGCCAGTCGCGAGGTCCAGCGCGAGGTGATGGACGCCTACGAATCCGCCTTCCGCACCACGCCCGTCCTCCTGCGCTATCCCGCCGGAGACAACGACCCACGCAAGCAATCCAACGCCGATCGTCCTTTCGGTTACCACGACGACTCCTTCGCCTGGGCCACGCTCGACACCGGCCGCAAGGCTGACAGCTGGTTCTACCTGACGGTCCTCCAGGCCGCCGGCCCCGGCGCCCTCGCCAAATGGAAGACTCAACCCATCGGCGGCGAGATCCGACCCGAGGCCTGGGGCCGCGTCTTCGACCCCAATCCCGGCGACGCCCGCATCCAGGATTTCCAGGCCTGCGTCGAAGCCACGCACGCCTCCTGGCTCATGGACAGCGGCATGTTCCGCACGCAACAACCCGAGGACCGACTCGCCCGCGCCACCAACGCCGTCCGACGCATGGGCTACGAGTTCCACGCTCCCGCCGTCACCATCGGCCCCGTCGCCAACCATCAGGTCGAGGTCCGACTCGAGGTCGCGAACCGCGGCGTCGCCCCCTTCTACTACGAATGGAAACCCGAGTACGCGCTCCTCGACGGCACGAGACTCCTGCGGACGTTCACCGGCTCCGGAAAGCTCCGGGGAATCCTGCCGGGCGAAAACCCCACCGTGTGGACCGACCGGCTCAACCTACAGGGTCTCCCATCTGGCAAGCGGCGTCTGGCCGTGCGCATCCGCAACCCGCTTCCCAACGGCAAACCCCTCCGCTTCGCCAACGCGACCCAGGACCCCACCCAGGACTGGCTCTGGCTGGGCGAAGTCATCGTCCCCTGAAAGCGATTCTGGAAGGCTTCAGCGCCGGGCCAGTGAACTGCAGTCAGGGAAGCGGCTCGACGGAGGGCCCCACCCGTTTGGGGAGAAGTGTCAGGATCCGCTCCGCCAATATAGTGCCAACCTCCGGCCTCGACGGGGTCGTGCCCGGGGTGTTTCCCTCGTGCACTCGGCTCAGCCCGACGGATCGCCCGCGTCGGTCCGGGACCGTCCGCCAACGCGCCTGAACCCCGCTCATGAAACCGATGATCCACTGGAGGCCTGCCTTCGCGGCATCCCTGCTCGCCTTCGCCCCGATTGCGTATGGCCAGACGATCCCCAATCCCTCATTCGAGTCCGACTCGTTCAGCAATTATCCGGGCTACATCTCCGACAACCGCGCGATCACGGGTTGGGCCGCTTCCAACAACAACCGGGCCGGGTTGAACCCATCCGGCGGATCCCCCTTCGCCGACACGGGCACGATTCCGGATGGAACGAACGTCGCGTTCATCCAGAGCACGGGAATCGGTTCGACCACGCTATCCACCACCATCTCCGGACTGACTGCGGGGCGGACCTATCAGTTGGTCTTCCGAGCCAACAGCCGATCTGCGTACACGCCACCCATCGCCAGTTATTCGATCGCAGGGGGAACACCGGTACCGTTCGTCGCCAGTCCCCCGGTCGAGGGGACCGCCGGGTATTACTTCGTCTCCGGCAACTTCACGGCCACGGCCACCACGGCATCCCTCCTGATCCGTAACGAAACAACAACGGCGGATGCCGACAGCGCGCTGGTCGTCGATGCCTTCTCGGTGACCCCGGTTGAATCATGGGCCATCTCTCCCTGGTTCGACGACTCAAGCAGCGGCATCACCGCCAACACCTCATGGGCCTACCATTTCGGGTCAGCGACACCGACCTTCATCAACGGACGCTCGATCGCGGGGGTTGCAACCGGGAGTCCGGCCGTCGCGGGTCGGTTCGCGATCGCGGGTGTTGACCAGGTCTTCGCGGGCGACGTCAACAACCTCACCACCCAGACCGGCAGCGGCAGTGCCGTCGTGGCCTCGGACTTCATCTGGGGAGGAAGCCCGGCCACGGTCAACCTTCAGGGACTCACGCCCGGATCGGCCTATGTCGTCACGTTCCTCAGCGTCGGATGGGACCTGACCGAACCACGGCACCTCACCTTCGCCAGCGGTGGCGACGTGCGCTCCTTCAACCAGAACCTCTTCGGCAACGACGCTGGCACCCGGATCGATTACTCATTCTCTGCCACCGCGACCACGCGGGTGATCACGATCTCTCCCGAACGGCCGGGCTACACCTTCCACATCTATGGCCTCGCGCTTCGACAGACGTCGGCGATCGCCGAAGGCAACCGCTACCGATTCGACTCCCTCGCCAAGCGCGTGGTGGACGGAGACGGTGTCCCGGTCTCTTTCGTCGAGGGCGTCGTCCTGGATCAGGTCGTCGAAAAGCCGGACGCGGTGGAATTCCAGTTCGGGAGTAGCCTTCACTTCGATGCGGCCGACACCGTCATCTTCACCGGGCCGAAGCCCGTGCGCATCCGGGTCAACGGCGACTTCTCGCTGCCGGCAGGGGCCTCCCTGAGCGCGAACCCGACACTCGCCGGACCCGCAGCGGGCGGCGGCAGCGGCGGACCGTCCACCCCGGGTGGTTCGGGTGGCGTCCCGATGACGATTCACTTCCGGTACTTCAACAACACCCGGGCCATCACGGATCCGCTCCGCCACTGGGAAGATCTGATCGCTCGCCACGGCCACGAATACGTCCTGCCCCGTCCCGGGACCGGCGGGGCTGGAGGCAATCTCATCATTCCGGCCAAGGAGGGATCGAAAGGGCAGCCCGGGATCGGCAGCGGCGTGCCCGGCGCGTCGCAGGGAGTCCGCGGCCCGGATCAGGACGAGCGCCTGTGGGACGCTCCGTATGCGCTGGCATACGGCTACGGCGGTGCCGTCCCGCGCTTGATGGAAACCGTTCCCGGGGCCTCCCGCGGAACCGGAGCTCCTGGAGGCACCGGTTGGAACAATTCCACGGAAGCGTCGCCGGGCGGTTCGGGCGGCATCTTCGAACTCGACTGCGTCTTCGCCCTTCCTCCTGCCTGCGTCCTGTTCACCACGGAATGGGGCTCGGGCGGCACCCCCGGGACAGCCGGTCCATTGACGATCGCCGGAGGTCCAGGTGGCAAAGGAGGAAAGGGAGCCGATGCCAACCACGCCGGGAAGGGCAACGGCGTCCCTGGATTCAAGGGCATCGGCGGAGGGCACCCGGGAGGAGCCGATCCGATCCCCGTCCTGCGCGGCGGCAACGGCGGCGGCTCGGGCGGTGGAGGATCCGGAGGCTCGGCCGGTGCCCCCGGTGGTGCGGGAGGCGGCGGGGGTGGCGGCGGCGCGGGCATCATCGGTAATCTGGGTGGAAACGGCGGTCGCGGCGGTCAGGGTCAGTTCGGCGGCGCTGGCGGCGACGGAGGACTGGGCGGTGCGGGAGGTGCCGGCGGCGGAGCCTTCGAGATCTCGGCAACGGGCAACATCGTGATCGGTGGAACCTTGGCCGCACGCGGTGCCAATGGAGCCCCAGGTGGCGCAGGTCGCCCGGGATCGGCCGGCACCACCGTGATGCCCGGTCATCCCGAGTACGTCGTCGATCCCATCGGGAAACCCGGAAGCCCAGGCAGCAATCCCACCGGCACCAGTCCCTCCGGCGCCGGCGGTCGGGGTGGGGACGGCGGTGAAGGCGGTCGGGGCGGAGACGGCGGCCCCGGCGCTGGCGGCGGCGGTGGCTCCGGCGGAACCATCATCCTGCGTGGCTACACCGTGAGCTTCACCGGCAATCCGGATCCCGCAGCGCACCTGGACGTCTCGGGCGGAACCGGCGGCGACGGCGGCATCGGATTCGGCGACTCCCCCAACGGAAGACCCGGTGCCTTCCATGTGATCCCGACGCCCGCCATCGCGCTCTCTCCAGCCTTCTTCCGGTACTCGATCAACCGGGGCGAAGGCATCCCCGATGCGAAGTTCGCGATCCGAAACGAGGGACCTGCCGGTTCCAGGCTCCACTGGGAAATGGACCCACCCTGGTGGATCACGCCCACCGCCCGCAGTGGCACCCTCGCCAGCGGCGAAGTCTTCAACCAGACTTTGCGTTTCGACAGCTCGGTGCTCGGCGGGGGCTCCTACTTCTTCACCTTCCTGGTCCGCGACGCCGACCCTGCCGCCTATACCGTGTCCCGCAGGGTTACCCTCGAATTCAACGTCAACGGAGTTCCCGATGACCACTTCGACGACATCCAGGGCGGCACGCTCCTGCCCGCCACCACCGGGGTCACCGCGGAGGGCAACCTCGAGATCGGAGGCGATTCCGACGCCTTCCGCGTCAACGTCACCGAACCAGGTGTCCTCGAGGCCTGGACCACCGGAAACGTCGATACCCGGGCCACCCTCCTGGACGGCTCCGGCCAGCCTCTCGTCGAGGCGGATGATCAACTCCGCAACCTCAACTTCCGCCTCGTCCATGCGGTGGCACCCGGCACCCATTTCATCCGGGTGGCCGCGGTCCTGCCCAACGCCACCGGCCCCTATACCCTCCACGTCAACGTGCGGCCTGCAGGAACCACCCTCGACGTCGGACTCAAGACTATCGGCGAAAACCTATTCCTCGTCTGGGACGGTTTCTCGGACCGACGCTATCGCGTGCTCCGTTCCGAGGACCTCGTCCACTGGAACTTCGACGCCAACGTCACCTACGACGGGACTGGCGTCCCACTCGAGCACCGGACCCAGGAATCGTCGCACCAGGCCTTCTACCGCATCCACGAGGGGGACCTGTTCCCTGTCGTCGGGCTCTCCTTCCGATCCAGTTCCTCGCCGCCCAATTCGGCGGAACTCGTAAGCTCCACCGCCGGTTCCGGCGTCACGATCGGAGCGCCGCCCAACGCCGGCGACACCGCCATTCGGATCGCGGAGCAACCACTCACGCCAGAAACTGGGGTCCTGCTTGCCAGCCCAGCCTACAATCCCATCCGAACCTTCCTCGTCCAGACCCCGTCCCCGTCCAATCACGTCGCCCCCGCCGGATTCCCGGCCGGATACTGGCTTGCCACATCTGCCGGGACGCCCAATTCCGACAATGCCGGAGTCGATGCCAACGCCGCATGGTTCCCGTTCGCCGCAGGGTGGACGGGCGGTCAGGTCGTCAACCACAACGTCACCCTCCAGAATTTCGACCCGGACCGGTACTTCTTCGAGAAGTCGTTCCTCAACCAGGTCATCGACGCCGACGGACAGCCGCAGTTCGAGTTCGACATCAACCGCGTTCCCGTCGTGCTCTCCCGGGTCTACATCAACGGCAAGAACCCCGACTTCGAGGACTTGCCGCTCATGCAAGGCGTCTGGATCACGAGCCCGGCCGGCGGCAACGCCCAACCGCTCGTGACCGGCATCCGGCCCCAGATCATCAAGCAATCCTTCTTCGGCCTCGCCTTCCACGTCTGGAAGGCCGACGGGACCCCGCTCTGCACGGCCCCGTACAGGGTCGCCTTCATTCCCTACACCACCCCGAACGCGGCCGTCGGCCGCGTCCTCGCCAACGGCCAGTACGACGTGGGATCGGGCAACTATACCGTCAGCGTCATCAGCCCGGGCCGTTACCAAATCCGGATCCCCTCCCTCGGGAACGATCTGCGAGACGGCACCTTCCTCGTCACCGCCTATGACTGGAACCCGGACTGCCTGATGACCTATTCCCACCTCCCCGCCGGCGGAATCGAAGTCCGCGCCACCCGGCTCCCCGTCTCCAACTCAGCCACGACGACGCCATGCGGCTTCTACTTCGTCTACCTTCCCCATGACCGCACGCACTTCGCCCCCGGGACGGTGCCCACCCTCGAGTAGCGGTAACCACATCCGCCAACGCTCTTCGCCTCCCCACTCAACGCCCCAAAAACCGTCCCTCTCCGCGTCTCCGCGCCTCCGCGTGACCCGTTCCCCGCCCACTCATTCTTCCTCACGCGGAGCCGCGGAGCCCGCTGAGGTCCTCAACTCAGAACTCCTCCCTCCGACCACGGCGTGCCCCATTCCCTTCGCCTCCCCACTCACCGCCCAAACACCGTCCCTCTCCGCGTCTCCGCGCCTCCGCGTGAACCCTTCCCTTCCCACTCATTTTTCCTCACGCGGAGCCGCGGAGCCCGCCGAGTCCCTCGACTCAGAACTCCTCCCTCCGACAACGGCGTGCCCCATTCCCTTCCCCTCCCCACTCAACGCCCCAAAAACCGTCCCCCTCCGCGTCTCCGCGCCTCCGCGTGAACCCTTCCCTTCCCACTCATTTTTCCTCACGCGGAGCCGCGGAGCCCGCCGAGTCCCTCGACTCAGAACTCCTCCCTCCGACAACGGCGTGCCCCATTCCCGTCGCCTCCCCACTCAACGCCCAAGAAACCGTTCCCCCTCCGCGTCTCCGCGCCTCCGCGTGAACCCTTTCCCGCCCACTCATTCTTCCTCACGCGGAGCCGCGGAGCCCGCTGAGTCCATCGACTCAGAACTCCTCCCTCCGACCACGGCGTGCCCCATTCCCTTCGCCTCCCCACTCACCGCCCAAACACCGTCCCTCTCCGCGTCTCCGCGCCTCCGCGTGAACCCTTTCCCGCCCACTCATTCTTCCTAACGCGGAGCCGCGGAGCCCGCTGAGGTCCTCAACTCAGAACTCCTCCGTCCGACCACGGTGTACCCCATTCCCGTCGCCTCCCCACTCAACGCCCAAGAAACCGTTCCCCCTCCGCGTCTCCGCGCCTCCGCGTGAACCCTTCCCTTCCCACTCATTTTTCCTCACGCGGAGCCGCGGAGCCCGCAGTGGTCCTCAACTCAACCTCGCACGCTCAATTTTTTGATCGTGGCGAAACCACTGCTATCGTCCGCCCCATGACCCAAGCCCAGACGGTTCCTGCCGAACTCGACACGATAACTGGCACCATTGTGGATTGTGCCCTCCGGATACACCGCGGTCTCGGTCCGGGACTTCTAGAGTCGGTCTATGAAGCAGTCCTGAGCAAGGCCCTCCAGAAGCGCGGATTGCGGGTGGAACGGCAGAAGCCAATTCGATTCGAGTACGACGGCATGAACTTCGAAGAAGGGTTTCGTGCGGATCTGATCGTGGAAGGATGCGTAATCGTGGAACTCAAGTCGGTCGAAGTCATCGGCCCGGTGCACGGCAAACAGGTCCTAACCTACCTTCGTCTCGCGCGCCTACCGGTAGGTCTGCTCATCAACTTCGGAGCACCCACTCTCAAAGAAGGCCTGCACAGGATCGTGAACCAACTTCCCGAGATCTTGTCCCCGGCCCTCCGACTCAACAATGCTCCACTGGGAACCCCACCACAGAACATCCATCCCTCGCCCGGAGGAGGGGCATAGGATCACGATCACGCGGGGCCGCGGAGCCCGCCGAGTCCATCGACTCGGAACTCCTCCCTCCGACCACGGCGTGCCCCCACTCCCTTCGCCTCCCCACTCAACGCCCCAAATACCGTCCCCCTCCGCGTCTCCGCGCCTCCGCGTGAACCCTTCCCTTCCCACTCATTTTTCCTCACGCGGAGCCGCGGAGCCCGCCGAGTCCCTCGACTCAGAACTCCTCCCTCCGACAACGGCGTGCCCCATTCCCTTCCCCTCCCCACTCAACGCCCCAAATACCGTCCCCCTCCGCGTCTCCGCGCCTCCGCGTGAACCCTTCCCTGCCCAAACTCCCTCCCCTTGAAACCAGCCTTCATCCCGTCCTGCTTCCCGCTTAACCTCCGCGCATGTCCTCCAGCGTGTCCTCCGAGGCCGGTCGCGCCCATCGATGGGAATCGCCCTGGCTAGCAGCGGTGATGCTCTCCGTGCTCGCGACCGCCGCCGCGTTCCCGAGCCTCGCCACCGCCCAGTCGTTCGTCGATCGCCACGTCGTCTTCGACAACAGCGCTTCCAAGGCCGGGCATCACCACAGCGAGACCCACCTCGTCGGCCCCAGCTCCCTGAAGACCGAGTCCGGCCGCATCCCCGTCGACACCGCCCACTTCGTCTCCGCCCCCAACAGCCTGCGTCTCGAGTGGAGGTCCGTCCCGGGTGGTGAATGGCGGGCCACCATCCGCATCCCGGCGCGCTACGCCCGGAAGTTCCGCTACGAGGGCGATGCCCTCGTCCTCCAGGTGTTTGCGTCGGATCCCATCACCGCCGCCAATTCCCCGCGCATCTCGCTCCGAGACGACACCGGATTCACGTCACCCACCATCGACCTCATCCGCGGACGCAACACACTCGCCGCCGGGTGTTGGACCGAGATCGTGATTCCGTTCTCCGAATTCCGACTGCCCTTCGAGGGCACCGACGACCGACGGTTCCAGCCGGAGCTCCTTACCGCGGTCAACCTCATGCAGGGACTCGATGACGGGAAACCCCACACGCTCTGGATCGACGACATCATCGTCCGTCCTTCATCCGCCGCGGACCATGCAGCCCCGGCACCCGCCACGGATCTCCGCGTCGCCACCGGCGAATCGCACTTCGACCTCGTCTGGACCCGTTCCACCTCGCCGGACACGTTGGCCTATCGGATCGAACGTTCCGACGATGGCCGCGACTTCACACCGATCGCAACCCGACCCGCGACGGCCAACCGGTTCGTCGACTTCCCGGGAACCGCGGCGAAGTTCCCCACCTACCGCGTCACCGCCGTGGACCTCCATGGCAACCCGTCCACCACCGGCGCCACCGCGCGCGCCTCCGTAACCCGACGCCGGTTCAACGACGACGAACTGCTCGACCTGATCCAGTCCGGTTGCTTCCGGTACTATTGGGAGAACGCGCATCCCGACGCCGGGCTCGCTCCGGAAATCCTGCCCGGCGATCCCGAACTCCTCGCCACGGGTGGCAACGGCTTCGGCTTCATCGCGCTGACCGTTGCCGCCCAGCGCGGCTTTGTCCCACGCGACGCGGCCGCCGAACGGATGCTTCGCGCAGTCCGCTTCCTCGCGCGGGCCGACCGCTTCCACGGAGCCTGGCCGCACTTCCTCAATCCCCGAGGCAAGGCCGTCGCCTACTTCGGCCCGTACGACAACGGCGGCGACCTCGTCGAGACTGCGTTCGTCGTGCAGGGATTGCTCGTCGCTCGGCAGTTCTTCGACCGCGACACACCCGCCGAACGCGAGATCCGCGACACCTGTACCCGGCTCTGGCGCGACGTCGAATGGGACTGGTACCGCAAGACGCCGGACAGCGACGTCCTCTACTGGCACTGGTCACCGGACCACGCCTACCACATCAGCCACCCGCTCATCGGATGGAACGAGACCTTCATCGTCTACCTGCTTGCCATCGCCTCGCCGACACATCCGGTGCCGGCGAGCCTTTACCACACCGGCTGGGCGGGCACTTCACCGCGGCACATCGCGTACCGTCAGGGCTGGAGCCGCACGACCGACGGGGACCATTACACCAACGGAAAGTCCTACTTCGGCATCCGCCTCGACGTCGGCGAAGGCAATGGTGCCGAACTGTTCTTCACGCACTTCTCCTTCCTCGGATTCGATCCCCGCGGACGACACGACCGCTATGCCGATTACTTCGAGAACAACCGCGCCATCGCGCGGATCAACCACGCCTACTGCTCGCGCAATCCGCGCCGCTGGCCCGGGTACGGCCGTGATTGCTGGGGACTGTCCGCAGGGATCAACGCCGGCGGCGGACGTCCCCTGCCCCGCGACGACAACGGCACGATCAACTGCATGGCGGCTCTGGCGTCGATGCCCTACACCCCGACCGAATCCATGGCGGCGTTGCGCCATTTCTATCGGAAGCTCGGCCCGCAGATCTGGGGTTCCTATGGATTCCACGACGGCTTCAACGCCGCGCAGGACTGGCATGACGAAGTCTACATGGCGCTCAACCAGGCCCCGATCACGGTGATGATCGAGAATCACCGCAGCGCCTCGCCCTGGCGGAACTTCATGGCCAACCCCGAGATCCAGCCTGCCCTCGACGCCATCGGGTTCCAGACCGGCCCCAAGTGATTCAAGGCTGACGGCGCACGCGGCTCCAGCCTACCCAACCGGTCGCCAGTCCGAGCCCGACAAGGGCAGCCCACGTCGAGGCCTCGGGTGCGTGAGTGAAGGCGATGCCGCCCAGGTCCACGACAAAGGCCTGGGGAGCACCGTTGTAGTTGCCGAACCCGACGATGTACCGGCCATCCGGCGAAACGCCGTTCGCCGAGCGCAATTCCGACCAACCGGTCAGATCCGCGCCCTGCGCCTTCAATTCGTCTTCGAGCGAGATCATCCCGAAACCCGGAGTCCACACGAAGGCCTCGCATCCAGCCTCGGTCGATCCGAATCCAACGACCACCGTACCACTCGCCGACACCGCGTTGGCCACGCTGTAGGTATCCCCGCCGGGAAGATCGCCCAAGCCCTTCATGCCGCCCCCCGGCGACCACCGGAAGGCCTCGTAGCCCGCGTCCGAATTGCCGTAACCCACGACGAAGGATCCGTCCTCGGAAACGCCCTGTGCGCCGCTGTCGTGGGCGCCGCCCGGAAGATCACCCAATCCAGCCATCCCACCCGCAGCCGTCCACACGAAGGCCTCGTAGCCGGCAGCCGAACCCGCGTAGCCCGCGACCACCCGGCCATCTCCGGAGATTCCAAAGGCACCACTCTCCTTCGTGCCACCGGCCAGGTCACCCAGACCTACCATCCCGCCCGAGGCCGTCCATACGAACGCCTCGGAGCCCGCACCACGGTAGCTTCGGCCTGCGATCGACATGCCGTCCGCTGAAACAGCCTCGGCACTGCTGAAGGCCGCGCCATTCTTCAGGTCACCCAGACCCACCACCCCGGAGCCTGAGTCCCAGCGGTATCCGTTCCAGTCCGACGCGGTTGCAGTCTGCCCGACGACCACGCCGCCGTTGGCGGAGACACCCAGGGCACTGCTGGCGAGGAGATCCGGTGCAAGGCCGGGCAATGCCTGCATTCCCACATCACGCGTCCATCGGAACGCGGTGCTGCCGGTAGCCGAAATGCTCGTCCCCACCACGGTCTGGCCGTCGGACGAAATCGAATAAGCCACGCTCGCTGCTGTCCCGCCAGACAGGCCACCCAATGCCAGGATCGAAGCCGATTGAACCGAACCACAAAGGACACACGCGCCCCCGATTCCAACCAACCACCTTCGTCCCCCTAGTCCTCCGCAAAAAGCTTCCACTACCCAAGCATGGTCAAACGCTACACTGCGGTGACAAGGCCGGAGTCGATTGACGCCGCAATTTCACAATCGAACCACCTGCTCAAACCCATGAACCCAGCTCATCTCCGAACCTCAACCGGGCAGAGGTTGGTCAGCAACCGGCCCGACGAAACCTCGAAGACCCGCAATTGCCCATCGTACCCACCCGTGACCAGTCGCGCTCCGTCCGCGGAAAAAGCCATCCCGAACACCGGCCCGGAATGTCCCTTCATCGTCGCCACCCGCTTTCCACCACCCACCTCCTGAACCCGCACCTCGCTGTCTGGAACTCCGGCGTGCGCGAGACGAAGTCCATCTGCGCTGAACGCCACCGCCGTCACGCCATCGCCATACGAGTCGAACTCGCGGACGAGATTCGGGTCCCTGCCTGGATCCGTGTTCGGGGGTTTGGCCTCGGCCTTGTAAAGCCTCACCCGCGACTCGCCCCCCGCAAAGGCGACCCGGTCTTCCTTGGGATGCCTGATCACACGCACCACCGGCTCCGTCTCCCGGTTCAGCACGTCGACCATCCTCCCGTTGCCCGCTTCCAGCAGTCGGAGCGATCGATCCCGACTACCCGAAATCAGGTGGGTGCCGCCCTGGACGAAAACCGCGCCCAGCACCCAGTCCGAGTGCACCAACGCACGCATCGACTCCCGCCCGGTCG
Source organism: Limisphaerales bacterium (assembly GCA_965284395.1). Lineage (GTDB taxonomy): Bacteria > Verrucomicrobiota > Verrucomicrobiia > Limisphaerales > UBA9464 > UBA6176. The sequence continues at coordinate 6,191,020 of OZ260084.1, forward strand.
CAGCATCGAGGACGCGCACCGTCCGGTCCGCGCCTCCCACGACGAGCCGGGTGCCGTCCGGGGACCAATCGCCCCCGAACAGGGAATCCTGTGCCGGAGCCGCCCGGAGCAGCGGCTTGCCTGAAGCCACGTCCCAAACCTGGACTTCGCCACGCACGCCCGGATCACCTCCCACCACCGCCAACCGCTTTGAGTCGGGCGAAAACCGGAGCGTGTCGGTCCGCGCCGGAGCTCCCACCCACCGCGCCACGCGCCGGATCGTTCCGGCCTCGAACAGCAGGACCTCGTGATGCCCGGCCACCGCCAACCACTGGCCGTCACCGGAAAAGTCCATGGCACCCAGCACCGGTGCCGCAAGATACACGGGCGGCTCCGTCCGCATCGGCGGTGCCGGCGGGGAATCATCGCGTGCCCCCTCGCGGATCCATCGCTCCAGCAATTCCACGTGCTGCGCCGTCAAGCGCTCGCCGTCTTTCGGCATCGCAGGATCTGCACCGCTCACCTCGGTGATCAGGACGCTTTTCGCCGGCTGCCCCGGCACCACCGCCGAGCCATGCTTCCCACCCTTGAGCAGCGTGGCCACGCTCGTGAGGTCGACATCCCCCTTCAGCTTGCCCGGATGATGACAGCCGTAGCAGTGCCGCTGCAGCACCGGCACCACATCCCGATGATAAGACACCTCCGCCGCCACCATCTGGATCCCGCCACCCATCAGCAGCACCGCCAGCAGCCGAGACACCCATCCCCCCGGTGGGGCGAGACTCCGTCGAGCCGCCTCAGCATCCTCAGCCACCCCTCGCCGGGCTTCGGACTTCAAACCTGAAACTTGAATCTCCCCCCTCACCTTTCCTCCATGACCAGCACGTACTCGTGCGTTGGTGCGGCCTGATCATTGGCGTAGCTGACGGCCACGAAGTACTCGCCGGATTCCTTCACCTCGAACTCCACCAGGGGATCACGCCCGAGCGCGTCATCCACGGACGCCACCACCGCGAACCGCGCGTCATAGACCGTCAGCATCGCGTCCAGCGTCGACATCCACCGCGCCGCCTGGATCTCTCCCCGGAAGCGCTTGCCCGACTTCAGGTCGACCCGGAAGACATCCACGTCGCCCTTCGCCTCCATCGCACCGCGCAAACGGATCGGAAGCGTCGCGCCCGGCGCGGTGCGGAAGCCGTCGTTCGGCTCCTTCTCGCCGGTGACGCTCCCCGCGGGAAGCACGAGCAGCGGAAACGCCTGTGACTCGCCAGCGATCCCGGCCACCCACAGCAAGGCATTCGTCCCCGGCGCAGCACCTGCCGGCACGACCAGTTCCACCTCGATCTGTCGATCGCCGATCCGCGCAGGGTCCACCCCCGAGACCGCCTTTGCCTCACCCTGGCTGAGCACCGGAAGACTCCCTGCCCCGTCCCAACCCGCCACCCGGACCGTGTTCGTCCCGTCGAAGCGCTGGCCGCGAACCTTCAACCGGACCTTCGCCCCGGCCTCGATCCCGACCGGTTGCACGAGTCGGACCACCGGTGGCTCCACCTTGGGCTTGTCCTTCGCCGGTTCCTCGGCGTGCAGACACAGTCCAGCGAGGCACGCCAGAAGACACTGCGTCCCCAGCCGGCAACCGAAGGATCGGGTTTGCATTCCGGATTCCGTCCTGAGTCCCCCACCTGCGGCATCGGGGCCATCTGCCGATGAAAGCACCGCCTTCTCCCCGCTCACACGTACAACTCCTCGATCAATCCCCCCTGGTCGAGGATCTCGACCGGACGTCCTTCTGGCGTGAGCAGGATCTTCTTCGGATCGATCCCCAGCGCCTCGTAAACGGTCCAGCAGACATCCGCCGGCCGGACCGGACGGTCGGTCACGAACGCACCCTCCTTGTCCGTCGCGCCGATTACTTGTCCGCCGCGCACGCCCGCACCGGCAAACAGCAGCGAACCAGCCCGTCCCCAGTGATCGCGTCCGGCGTCCTTGTTCACCTTGGGTGTCCGACCGAACTCACCCATCACCAGCAGCAGCGTGTCGGAGAGCAGGCCGCGGTTGTCGAGATCGGTGACCAACGCCGAGAGACCCATGTCGAACTCGGGAAGCTTCTTGTCGAGTCCCTCGAAGATCTTCGCGTGGTGATCCCATCCGCCGTAATTCACCGCGGTGAACCGCACTCCCGCCTCCACCAACCGCCGCGCGAGCAGGCACGACTGCCCAAACTCACTCCGACCGTACGCATCGCGTGTCCGGGCATCCTCGCGTTCAACCGAGAAGGCTTCCCGGGCATTGGGCGACAGCACCAGTTCCGCCGCCTTGCGCGCAAACTCGTCGTGGGTGTCCAACTGGTCGTTGCCATGGACCCGACCACCCATCCGGTCCACCGATGCCAGCAACGCCTTCCGCCGCGCCAGCACTTCGTCCGACACTCCGGCCGGCCGGCTGAGGTCGCGCACGCGCCATTCCTTCTCGTTCGGGTTGCCAGCTGAGAACGATTCAAACCGCCCGCCCAGCCACGCCGCCTTGCCCAATTCCCACGTGAAGGATGGATTCTTCGGGATCGCCACGTACGGCGGCATGCGTCCGCCAAAGCCCGTCTCGTGCGCCACGATCGCGCCCATCGCCGGATGGTCGCCGAACGGCGAACCGAATCGCCCGCTCAGGACCCAGTTGCTCGCCGTCTCGTGATGATCGTTCTCGTGCGTGCCGGAACGGACGAGCGCGAAGTGCTGCATCCGATGCGCGAGGCGCGGGAGCATCTCGCTGATCCGGAGGCCAGACACGGTCGTCGGGATCGTCGAGTACTTGCCGCGGATCTCCTCGATGGCCTCCGGCTTGGGATCAAAGGTGTCGTGATGCGAGATCCCGCCGCCGAGGTAGACGAGGATCACGGACTTGGCCCGCGCCCGGCGCGCCGGTGCGGAGCCAGTGGACGCGGCCGCATTGGCCTTCTCGGCCGCCAGCAGGCCCGGCAGCGAGAGCCCAAGCGGTGCCAGCGTTCCCAGCCGCAGGAAGTCCCGCCGCGTCACGCCGCCACATTGCCGCCATTGCCGGCCGAAGCTGATGTCGATCATCCGAGTCAGTGGTTGAAGTTGAATTCCTTCGAGTTCAGCAAAGCCCACGCGAGATCCCGCAACGCGTCTTCCCGCGGCACCCCGTCCAACGCCGGCAGGACTTCCGAGAGCTCCGCCGCGGTCGGCCGACGCCCCAGCGCCACGAGGTAAAGCTCCGACACCGCCTCGGATAGCTCGCGCTTCGGCCGGGCCAGACGCCGGATCCGTCCGTCGGTGTCCCCCAGCTTCCGCATCGTCTCCGATCCGTTCTGCAGGTGCAGCAACTGGGGCAACGTCACCTCGCCCTTGCGTTCGCACGCGCACGCGGTCACCCGGTCGCTCCGCCCGAACAACGACAGGAAGTAGCTCCCCGTCTGCGGCTCCGGCAGCTGGATCGCGCGGACGCCTACCGGGTGCCCATCGAACCGCTCCGACACACCCGTCACCACGCTCACCGCATCCGCCAGCACCTCGGCCGGCAACCGGCGCGCCTGGTAATGCGAGAAGAACCGGCGGTCCGTCTCGTTGCCCTTCAATGCCACCGAACTCAATTGGTAGGTCCGCGAATTGAGGATCAGGCGCATGACCTGCCGCAGGTCATGACCCGACGCCCGGAACTCCCGCGCGAGCAGCGCCAACAATTCCGGATTCGATGGCGGATTGCTCGCCCGCAGGTCATCCACGGGCTCCACGATTCCCACCCCCACGAAGTGCTTCCACAGGCGATTGACCATCGACTCCGCGAACAGCGGGTTGTTGGTCGAGGTCACCCAGTCCGCCAACACCACCCGAGGATTGGCCCCGGGCTTCCACGCGACCGCCTGACGGTCCAGCGCCCGCGCCTCGACGGACTGCCGCGTCCGGGGTTGCTGGGTCCGCGGTGCCCGCTGGTCCTGCTCCTCCGACTCGCGCTTGTACCGGGCGTGCTCCCGACGCCGTTCGTCGAGTTCCTTCCGCGCGCCCTCGACCGCGCCACCCTCCGCCGCCAACGCCTTCTTCTGCGCTTCCTCCAGACGACGTCCGGCCTCCTCGAGCTTCCGCGCGAGTTCGATCCGGTCCTTGCTGCGCGTCATCAGCACGGTCGCCCCCTTGTCCGGTTCCTTCCGGTCCAGGTGCATCCGGCTGAAGAACGCCGAGAACTGGTGGAAGTCGTCCTGGGTGTACTTCTCCAGCGGATGATTGTGGCAACGCGCGCACCCGATCCGCGTTCCCAGGAACGCCTGCGCCACGGAGTCGGTGACCTCGGATTCCGGCGGCGGCTTCTCGCCCACCAGCGTCACGTAATAGCCCACCGCCGGATTCACGAAGCTGTCGCCTTCCGCCGTCAGTACTTCCCGTGCGATGACGTCCCAGCCCACGCCCGACGACAGGCGCCCGTGCAGCCAACCGTGGAAGGCCCGGACTCCCTTCACGCCACGCACGTCATGGTCGCGCTCGCGGCGGTTCTGCAGGAGGTCGGCCAACTGCAACGTCCAGTAATCCGCGAACTCCCGACGCTGGAGGATCGAGTCCACCAAGCGCGCCCGCTTGTCTGGCGACCGGTCCTCCAGGAACGTCTCCACCTCCGTCGGCGTCGGCAGCGTCCCGATCGTGTCGAGCATCGCCCGACGCAGGAACGTGGCGTCATCGCATCGCGGTGAAGGCGGAATCCGAAGCGCGGAGAGCTTCGCGAACACCGGCGTGTCCACCGCAGTCTGGACCTTGCCGAAGCGCCAGGGCTCGACCTCGCTCCCGAACGGCACCGTCACCCGCGCCACCGCGACCACACCCATGAAGTGCGCGCGGATCGACGTTTCACCCTGTCGTTCCACCGACACGCAGCCATCGGCCGTGACCTTCGCGATCGTCTCGTCGTTCGACACGAACTGGGTCAGCCACGTCACGTCCTGCTTCCGACCATCCGGCCAGTGGACCCGGGCCAGCAACGGCTGCCGATCCCCGACCGTGTAGCTCCGGTCACCCGGCAGGATCTCCAACTGCAACGGATCCGACTCGTCCACGACCGGCTTCGGCCCCGGTGCCCGCGCGGCGATCCATTCGACCAGCGTCCGGTGATACCTTGATCCGGAATCGATGCGGACCAACCCCTCATGCGGAACGGTTCCCAGCGGCTTGGTCACCAGCAGGGAATCCTCGGGGGTCGAGGGATTCACCCGTCGCCCGCCGAGTTCCTGCGTGATCCAACGATGATCCAACTCGGGGGCGTACCCGCGGAGGCTGAGACGAAATCCATTCTGGCCGGCCAGCTTTCCGTGGCACGCGCCCTGGTTGCATCCCAGCCGCGTGAGGATCGGCTCGACCTCGCGACGGAAGCTCGGCACCCGCGCTGCAGCATCCACGTGCACCACGACCTCCACCGAATTGCTCGTCCCGTTCGGAGCGATCGCCCACACCCGCGCCTTTCCCTCGGACTTCGCCACGATCCGTCCATCCACCCCCACCTCCGCCACGGCCGGGCCGGACGAAGCCCACCGGACCGCGCCCTGCGCACAGGCCTTGCCATCCAGAAACGCCAGCACCCCGTGCTCCTCGCCGAGACCCGACAACGCCACCTCCTGCGGCAGCAGTTCCAAGCCCGTCCCGCCGCCCGCGAGTTCGGACGCCATCGCCGCGCCCCCCATCCACAACCACGCCGCGACACGCGCGACCCGGACGGATTTCTGGATTCGGTGGAGCATTGATCGCAACGTTGTCTCCCTCTGACCAGCCACGCTAGGGGAATCTCACGGGCGGACAGGGAGTTTCCAGAGGCCAGATGCCAGTCGCCAGTTCCCTGCATCCCGGAGGGATGGGAGCCGGTAGCCCCGGGTCGTGCGCAGCACGCACCCGGGGTTCGCGGCAAGCATCGAATCCGCCCCGCATTTACATCCGCACGTCGCATATGCGACATGGGAATGTAAATCGGGTGTCGGCCATCCCTTTTCCCGGTCCGTCCGCCGAGTTTACGTCCGCATGTCGCATATGCGACACGGGAATGTAAAGGGCAGCCCCGGGCAGCCCGCCGCGCCGGAAGGACCCACGCCTCGTCAGCCCAGCGCCGGCGGTCATTCAAGAGAGAAGGGCTTTCGCAACCAAGTCTGCCCGAAAAGCGTGGGCCCACAGGCACCCCGCCCCCCTTCAAGCCCGTCGGGACCGGGAAACGGACCAGGGAAGTTTGCGCCGGCATTCCCGCCGAACTTTGCGTTTGTGAACCTATCCGCCCGCTCTCAGGCTCCGCACGCCTTCATGAAGACCATCGGTGCGTGTCGCCCCAATGCGGAACCGTCGGAATCCCCACGCTGATCTGGAGACTGCTCCAGTCGCGTGGCGAACCCGACTTTCCCCAACGATCCCTTCCCAGGCACAACCCACTTCATGAACCTCCTGAAAGAGCCGCTTCCGAATTTGCAGGCCTCCCTCGTGGTGTTCCTCGTGGCCCTGCCCCTTTCGCTGGGCATCGCGGCCGCTTCCGGGGTTCCCGTCCAGGCGGGCCTCATCGCCGCGATCATCGGCGGCATCGTGGTGGGACTCGCCGGTGGCGCACCCTTGCAGGTGAGCGGACCGGCGGCCGGCCTGACCGTGATGGTGTTCGGAATCGTCCAGCAATACGGGCTCAAGGCACTGGGCATCATCGTGGTCCTGACCGGCATCCTCCAGATGGCCATGGGCCTGTTCCGGCTCGCCCGCGTCGCCCTGCTGCTCTCCCCGGCCGTCCTCCACGCCATGCTCGCCGGCATCGGGATCCTGATCTCGCTCGGCCAGATGCAGGTCATCCTCGGAGCCAAGCCCCAAGGCTCGGCCTGGCTGAACCTGACCCAGCTTCCCGGCGCCTTCGCCCAAGTCAGCATCCCGGCTCTGGTCGTCGGAGGCGTCACCCTGGCGACCCTGCTCGGCTGGAACCGTTTCATCGCCCCGCGCTTCAAGGCCGTTCCCGGTTCCCTCGTCTCGATCCTGCTGGGCACCGCGGCCTCCTTCCTGCTGCCCGGTTCGATCGAGCGTGTGAACCTCGGCGAGGGCCTGTTCCGGAACTTCAACTGGCCTTCCCCCGACGGTCATGCCTTCACCGCCCTCTTCCAGTCCGCCCTGGCCCTGACCGTCGTCGCCAGCGCCGAGTCCCTCCTCTGCGCGGTCGCCACCGACCAACTCCACAAGGGACCCCGGGCCCAACTCGACCGCGAACTCTTCGGCCAGGGCCTCGGCAACCTCCTTTCCGGCGCGTTCGGCGGCCTGCCGATCACGGGCGTCATCGTCCGCAGCTCGGCCAACATTGCCTCAGGTGCCACCACCCAACTCTCCGCCATCCTCCACGGCGCCTGGATCGCCCTGTTCGTCCTGGTCGGCAGCCGGCTCATCGCCTTGCTCCCCATGGCGGCCCTCGCCGCGCTCCTCGTCCACGTGGGCGTCAATCTGGTGAAGGTGAAGGAAATCCGGAAGCTGATCACCTACCGCGAATGGCCGATCTACCTCGCCACGCTCCTCGGCGTCGTCTTCATCAACCTGCTCTGGGGCATCGGCATCGGATTCGGCCTTGCCCTCGTCCTCGCCGCCCGGCGCCTGGGTCAGGCCCGCGTCGAGATGCGCTCCGAAGGCGACACCACCTTCGTCGAGTTCAAGGGTCAGCTCAGCTTCCTCGCCGTCCCCTCCCTCATGAGCAGCCTCCGCTCGATCCCAGCCGGCCAGCACGTCCAGATCTCGTTCGACGTCGACCTACTCGACCACGCCGCCGTGGAGGCCATCCACAGCTGGCAGATCGGACACGAGAACACCGGCGGCAAAGTCGAGAAGCCCGCCCTCGACCAGGTCTGGGCCTCGCTGAATTGAGCCGTCAAAACACACATGGCAGTCCCGGATCACTCCAGGACTGCCATGCGTCGACCACGCCGACTGCGTCAGCGGGCGCTTGGTTTTCCGGTTCCGATCGATCGGAACGGAAGGGAAGGTCAAGCCTTCAGGACGGCCTGGTGGAACTCGTACCAGTCGTCGAGGTTGTTCAGGTTGATCGCGTCACCGAGGACCGAGCCGTCGTCCGGCAGGTTGTTCGCGGTCAGGATGCCCTTGCGGACCTCGTCCTTGTGCTGGTAGCCGGCGATCGAGAGGTTCAGCGCGTGGATGTTGGAACGGGTGAGGTTCACACCGGGCTGGCGCTTGATCCAGGCCTCGAACTGCGGATAGGTGGGCTTCGTCTCGGCCAGGAACTTCTTCACCTCATCGGCATTCAGGCCGAGGGCATTGATGACCATCGAGTCATAGCCCTGGCCGATGCCAGGGTACCCGGCGGCCAGCTTGCCGGCGGCCTCGAGGGAGGCCTTCTGCCATAGGCGCGGGAGATGGAGGACACCGAGCGGGCCGGCCACGCCGGAGCTGATCAAGGGAACGTACGTCGTGCTCATGAATTAAAAATGTGGCGCGCAGCCTAGGTAAGCCCACGCCACCCGGTCAAAGTGTTTTCCCAACCGCCCACCCGCGCCGGATTCACCCGGACAGTGCCCCCCAAGCGGTGGGGCGAGCCCCCCCGTCGAGCCGTTCCAGGCCTTCCGCCCTTCGTACTCGTACTCGTACTCAGCCCGAAGGGCGGTACTCGTACTCGACCCCAAACGAGGCATTCCCTCGTCCTCTCAGAATCTCCATTGGCCCGAGTCCGAGTACCCTCCCCCGCCTCGTCCCCACGAAAGCTGGTGCCGTCGGCGGGGCTCGAACCCGCACTCCCTCGCGGGAAGGGGATTTTAAGTCCCCTGTGTCTGCCATTTCACCACGACGGCCACGCAAAGCGCCCCGCCAGCTTGCCGCCAAGCACTGCCCCGATGCAACCGCGCCTCCGCGTGAACCATTTCCTCTCAAGACCCACTCCCCGTCCCAGAACCTCCGCCCTCTGCGCCCCTGCGGGAGAACATCCCTCCCCTCGCAGCACCGCCCAGCGAGACACCTGCCCTTCACAACAACGACAGCAACGACAGCGACGGCCAAAGAAGCGCTCCTGCCCTTTGCTGCCGTCGCTATCGTCGTGGTAAAAACCGTCTCCCTCCGCTCCCCCTCCGTTCCCCCTCTGTGTTCTCTGTGCTCTCTGTGCTGAAGACGCCCATCCCCCTCGACTCACACCCCCGATGGCCGCACCGGTTTTGACCACGGATTTCACCGATTTCACGGATGGACGGGGCTGGAACGGAGGTTTCCGTCCCGTTCCGTGGCTGTCCGTGCCTATCCGTGCATCCGTGGTGAAAACGCCCATCCCCCTCCGCGCCTCCGCGTGAACCGCACCTCTCAAGCCCCACTTCGTTTGCCTCCCGCAGAGCCGCGGAGATAGCCGAGGGCCTCGTCTCAACAGCCCTCCTATCCGTTCCGCCCGAGTTCACCCCTTCCCATCCGGTCACGTACCACCCTCGATTTGGCGGCAGCCAAAACCTTGCTTGGCCAGCGAACGGAAGGCGGTAGATTGGAGGGCACGAAGTCATGAACGCCCTCGGCGAGATTGAAATCCATATCGAAGGGAAGGTGGGGGCCCAAAGGCTCGCGCCCGGGTTGGTCGATATCGATGAGATCCGTGAGATCCTCGCCGAAGCAGCCAACCTGCTTTTCCCAACCGAAAGGCGCTCTCAGCGACCCGTAATCAGCTACGAAATCAGCGAGGGTTCGGTGCGGCATCGGTTCAGGACGCTGATGCAGACGGTGATCAGCTTTGGCGCTGTCATTGCACAGGTCGGCAGCGAGGGAAACATTGACTTCCTCCACGAGCGTACTGCAGCAGCCATCGAGTCCTTGCAGCGCATCGCAAGGGAAAAGGACTACGTCATAACCCTGATGGCGAATCAGCGAAACCTGCGGATCGACCGCACAACCCAGTTTCAGCGCCAGCAACAAGTGTGGGTCGAGGCGGAGTTTTACCTGTATGGAGAGCTTACCAACGCAGGTGGCAAGAGCAGTCCGAACATCCATCTGGACACGAAAGAGCACGGCACGTTGCGCATCGCGGTGGCCAAGGACTACCTGAAGCAGGGCGAGAAGAACCTGCTCTACCGGAGATTCGGCGTTCGCGCGCTCGGAAGGCAGAACCTGAAAACCTTCGAGATGGACCCGAACTCATTGCGGTTCGTCGAATTGTTGGACCTCGATGCGACTTACTCCCAGTCGTATCTCGACGGCTTGTTGCATCGCGCCGCCCCGGCTTGGGCCGATGTGGCCGACCCGGATGCCTGGCTGGATGAACTCCGGGGAGGATCTGATGCCTAAGGGTGCGGAGACAGTCCACGGAGTTCTCTGCGACACGAGTTTCCTTATCCGATGGGCGAAGCCGGGTGACCCTCTTCATTCTGCAGCGGGGGACTACCTTCGATTCTTGGTCGAGGGTGGCCATGAGCTCTACGTCTCGACCGTTGCTCTGGCGGAATACGCGGTGAGGGATAACATTGCCAACCTCCCGCTCCGCTACCTCCGCGTCCTGCCCTTCAACTTTGATCATGCCCATCGCGCCGGGGAGTTTGCGCGTGCCGTGTTTCAAGCCCGCAGGAGTTTGCCTGTGCAACTGGAACAGAGGGCGATCGTGCCGAATGATACCAAGATGTTTGCGCAGGCGGATATCGAACCAGCAATCACCCACTACCTAACCGCAGACAAGGCGTGCGAAAAAGTATACGGATTGCTTAAATCGGCCATCACGCCCCGTTTTCAGTTTGTGCATCTTTCGACCCCTTGGCACGTCGCCTTCGGACAGCTCAATCTGCCTGACTGATTTCGAACATGGCTCTGCACATCCGTCCGGCTTCCCGAAGCTGGACCGCAGCCAAAGCAGCCGGCGCCAAAAACATGCCCCGCCAATCCGAACGCGGGCGTACTGATGCCATGTCGGGGGCGGAACATCCCAAGTGTTTTCGCGACGACTTCGCAATGGCGGAGTTCAAGTTCAGATGAAGTCAAAAGTAGTCGGATATCAGCTCGTCACAGAACACGAGGTTGGGCCGCTTGAGCATTCAGTCGAGGCCCTGCTAAAGCTCGGTTGGCAACCTCTCGGCGGAGTTGCCGTCGTGGCCCCGCTAGTCAACGACTCGCCGGCGCCGCTTTACGCCCAAGCAATGGTGCAGCTTGCGGACTGCCCAGAGGCGAATGGCTAGTTTATCAGTCATCAGTCCAGCTTCCCCGCGGTGTGCGAGTCGACAACGACTTTGCGATCCCGGCTCCACTCCCCGAGGTGCTCGCCGGGCCGATTCGAAACCCTGCGAACGGCTCCACCTACTACCTGCTCTCCGACTCCTCGTGGCTCCGCGCCCAGGCCAAGGCCCGCGCACTCGGCGGGAATCTGGCGACCGTCTCGTCGCAGGCAGAGAACGAGTGGATCCTCTCCACCTTCGGCCAATGGGACGTCGCTCAGCCGGCCATCCTCTGGATCGGATACACCGATGAAGCCCAGGAAGGCTCCTTCCGATGGATCAGCGGCGAGGCCAACCGGTACTCCAACTGGCGGGGCGGCGAACCCAACAACGGGGTCGGCGGCGAGAACTACGTCAACATGTGGCCCGATGGCACCTGGAACGACTACGCCTCCCAGGGAGCCATCGGCATCGAGTACCTGCACCTCGGCATCGTCGAGATCGACCGGCCGGTGCTGGAGATCCGGGTCTCGGAAGTCGAGCTCAACTGGAATGCCCGCTTCGGCAAACTCTACCAGGTGCAACAACTCGCCAGCGCCCCCGGGTCGCAGTGGACGGACTCCGGTCAACCCTACCTTTGGAAAGACGGATTCATCACCATCAAGCTCCCCGTCCCGACCGAGGGCACGGGCAGTCTGTTCCGCGTGGTCGAATTGCCGTAGCCGCCCGGCTCCAGGATGGCCGCCGTCAGCCCGGGCGATCGCTCCAATGGACTGCGCCCGGTTCAACCCACCGGCATCGCCGGGCCGCGGGACGAGCTCCGCCGCTTCGGGCGGGCTCCGTCGATGGGCTTGGGAATCCCTCGTCCGCGGATGATCCGACGTCGGTCGGCCAGCACGTCCCACGCACGGGCACAGGCCGCCTTGTCCTTTGCCGGGGTCTTTGGATCCATGACCGCCTTGAACAAATCCTCCTGCATCTGAAAGGCTTGCCGATAGGCTTTGCCGTAGTTCATGGCTGGAGAATGGGGGGACAGGGATCGGGTGAAAAGGACGGGGTGACCGGACAGGTCGAAGTGACACCGAAAAACCTTCCGCCCGTCCCGAAGTATTGACGCCAACCCGCGCCGCCGGGCAGCCTTTCCCATGCGACCGTTTCCAGCCTCCAAGTCCGTGAATGTCAGGGACTCGCGCCCCCTGACCTCGCGGCCGCTCCCAGGGAGGACGGCGGCGACAATTCAGGATCCCATGGCTACACTGACGAGTCCCAGTTCCGGTCCGACCTCGATGTGAATCCCAGCCGGTGACCCGTATGCCTCCCGCTTCTGACAGCATCTATCCCGAACCCCGGGATTCCCGGAATCTGGTCCTGAACGAGCAGGCCCTCGAATCCGGCTTCATCGGCACCCTCCAGGGCCTCAAGCACGAATACCGGCCGGACATCACGAACCGCGCCACGCTGGAACAGAACTTCCGCGCAAAGTTCGAGGCCCTGAACCGCGTCCGCCTCACCGATGCCGAGTTCGCCCGACTGCTCGACGAGATCATCACCGCCGATGTCTTCACGGCCTCGAAGACCCTCCGCCAGATCAATGCCTTCACCCGCGATGACGGCACGCCGCTGAACTACACCCTGGTCAACATCCGGGACTGGTGCAAAAACACCTTTGAGGTCGTCAACCAGCTCCGGATCAACACCGACAACAGCCATCACCGCTATGATGTGCTCATCCTCATCAATGGCGTGCCGTGCGTGCAGATCGAGCTGAAGACCCTGAGCGTCAATCCGCGTCGGGCGATGGAGCAGATCGTTGATTACAAGAACGACCCGGGAAACGGCTACACCCGGACGCTCCTTTGCTTCCTCCAGCTCTTCATCGTCAGCAATCGCGCCAGCACCTACTACTTCGCCAACAACAACGCCCGCCACTTCGCGTTCAACGCCGACGAGCGCTTCCTGCCCATCTACCAGTTCGCGGATGAGGCAAACAAGAAGGTCACCCACCTCGATGACTTTGCCGCGACCTTCCTCGTGAAGTGCACGCTGGGTCAGGCCATCAGCCGGTACATGGTGCTCATCGCCAGCGAGCAAAAGCTGCTCATGATGCGCCCCTATCAGGTCTATCAGGTGAAGCAGATCGTGAACTGCATCCACCAGGACTGCGGCAATGGCTACATCTGGAGCACGACCGGCAGCGGCAAGACGCTGACCTCCTTCAAGGCCTCCACCCTGCTGAAGGACAATCCCGACATTGTGAAGTGCCTCTTCGTCGTGGACCGGAAGGATCTCGACCGCCAGACGCGGGAAGAGTTCAACAAGTTCCAGGAAGGTTGCGTCGAGGAGAACACCAACACGGCCGCCCTCGTGCGTCGCCTGCTATCCGACGACTACGCGGACAAGGTCATCGTCTGCACCATCCAGAAGCTCGGCCTCGCGCTGGATGAAGGCAGCAAGCGCAACCAGCAGCGCAAGAAGAACGATCAGCCCACCTACAAGCAACTGCTGGAACCGCTCCGGGACAAGCGCATCGCCTTCATCTTCGACGAATGCCACCGCTCCCAGTTCGGCGAGAATCACAAGGCCATCAAGGAGTTCTTCCCCAGGGCACAGCTCTTCGGTTTCACCGGCACGCCCATCTTTGAGGAGAACGCCGCCCAGCAGAAGATCGAGGACACCCAGGCCTCCATGAAGACCACGGAAGACCTCTTCCAGAAGCGTCTTCACGCCTACACCATCACCCACGCGATCGAGGATCAGAACGTCCTCAAGTTCCACGTCGACTACTTCAAGCCCAAGCAAGACGGGGACAGGACGCCGCCGAAGCCGGGCGAAGGAATCGCGAAACGTGCCATCATCGAGGCCATTCTTGCCAAGCACGACGCCGCCACCAGCGGACGCCGCTTCAATGCCCTGCTGGCCACTTCCTCCATCAACGACGCCGTCGAATACCACGCGCTGTTCAAGACCCTCCAGGCGGGGAAGCAGGCCGCCGATCCCGACTTCAAGCCCCTGAACATCGCCTGCGTCTTCTCCCCGCCGGCCGAGGGCGATCCCGACGTGAAGCAGATCCAGGAGGATCTGCCGCAGGAAAAGCAGGACAACGAGGAGGATCCCGAGGGCAAGAAGGCCGCGCTCAAGGCCATCCTCGCCGACTACAACGCCCGCTACGGTTCCAATCACCGCATCTCCGAGTTCGACCTCTACTACCAGGATGTGCAGAAGCGCATCAAAGACCAGCAGTGGCCGAATGCCGACTTCCCCGCCGCCCAGAAGATCGACATCACGATCGTGGTGGACATGCTGCTCACCGGGTTCGATTCCAAGTACCTGAACACGCTCTACGTGGACAAGAACCTCAAGCATCACGGCTTGATCCAGGCTTTCTCTCGTACCAACCGCGTCCTCAACGCCACGAAGCCCTACGGCAACATCCTCGACTTCCGCCAGCAGCAGGACGCAGTGGACGCCGCCATCGCCCTATTCTCCGGCGAAGCGGCCGCCGAAAAGGCCCGCGAGATCTGGCTCGTCGACAAGGCTCCCGTGGTCATCCAGAAGCTGGAGATCGCCGTGCAGAAGCTCGACGACTTCATGAGGTCCCAAGGCCTCGAAACCGCCCCTGAAGCGGTACCGAATCTCAAGGGCGACGACGCCCGTGCCGCCTTCATCAACCACTTCAAGGAAGTCCAGAGGCTCAAGACCCAGCTCGACCAATACACCGACCTCACCGAGGAGAACGCCGCCGCCATCGAGGAGATCCTGCCCCGGGAGGATCTGCTCGGATTCCGCGGTGCCTACCTGGAGACCGCCCAACGCCTGAAGGCTGGGAGCGCCGGCGTCCCCGCCGGCTCGAAGGCTCCTGAAACCGACCAGGTCGACTTCGAGTTCGTGCTCTTTGCCTCCGCCGTCATCGATTACGACTACATCATGGGCCTCATCTCCCGCTTCTCCCAGCAGGAGCCCGGCAAGCAGAAGATGAGCCGCGAACAGCTCATCGGCCTCATCCAGTCCGATGCCAAGTTCATGAACGAGCGCGAGGACATCGCCGAGTACATCAACACCCTGAAAGCCGGGGAGGGCCTCAGCGAAACCGCCATCCGCGACGGCTACATCCGCTTCAAGAAGGAGAAGGACGCCACCGAGCTCGCCAACATCGCCGCACGGCATCACCTCGGTAACGACGCCCTGCAATCCTTCGTGGATGGCATCCTCCAGCGCATGATCTTCGACGGCGAACAGCTCAGCGACCTCCTGGCCCCGCTCGATCTCGGCTGGAAGGCTCGTACCCAGGCTGAACTCGCCCTGATGGCCGACCTGCACCCCCTCCTCACCAAACGCGCCCAAGGCCGCGAAATCTCAGGACTCAGCGCGTATGAGCAGTAGGACGAAAACCAGCTCACCGGACTCCGCCTCTTACCGGGACCTGCTCGATGACCTCGCGGCGGTCATTGCCCCTCTCCAGGAACTCCACCGCCAAGCGGTCAAAGCCCACGCCCCCATCGTCCGGGAGATCCTCCGCAGCGGCAGCCGCGATATCCGATTGATCGAACACACCCTCGATCACCTGCTGGACCACGCCTGCATTCCACCAGGGCTTGCCCTGTTCAAATCCCTCTGCCGCCACTACTGGGAAATCAATCCGCAGGCCACCGCCAGCTACATCCACGCCTACCGCGAGATGTGGGAGTCCGATGATCAAGAAACCAAAAGCAATTCCGAAAAACCATGAGCAAGGCCAAACGCGCCAGCATCGAAGTCCAGGGAACATCCATTGCGATGCTCTCCCATGATCATCAGGATTTCCTTTGCCTCACCGACATCGCCAAGCTGAAGAACCCTGACCATTCGGACGACGTAATCCGGAACTGGCTGCGCAGCCGCACCACCGTCGAGTTCCTCGGCGTCTGGGAGCGCCTCAATAACCCCGATTTTAATCCCGTCGAATTCGACGGGATTAGAATCCAGACCGGTCTGAACAGCTTCGTCCTCACCCCAAAACAATGGATCGATAAAACCGGAGCCATCGGCCTCCGCTCCAGCCCTGGCCGCTACGGCGGAACCTACGCCCACAAGGACATCGCCTTCGAATTCGCCTTCTGGGTCTCCGTCGAGTTTAAACTCTACCTCATCAGGGAGTTCCAGCGCCTCAAGGACGAGGAAAACGATCGCCTCAAGCTGGAGTGGAACCTCCAGCGCACCCTCGCCAAGATCAACTACCGCATCCACACGGATGCCATCAAGGAGACGCTCATCCCATCCGCCGTCACCAAGGCCCAAGCCAGCCTCACCTACGCCAGCGAGGCGGACCTGTTGAACGTGGCCCTCTTCGGGAAAACCGCGAAGGAATGGCGCGACACCCATCCCGACGCCGAAGGCAACCTCCGCGACCACGCCCCGCTGGAGCAACTTGTCGTCCTCACCAACCTCGAAAGCCTCAACTCCGTGCTCATCCGCCAAGGACTTCCGGCTCCCGAGCGACTGCTAAAGCTCAACGAGATTGCCATCACTCAGATGCGCACCTTGCTGACGGATACCAATCTGAAAAAGTTGAAGTGATGAGCCGCCAGACCAAAACCACCGCCACGAACGAAGAGGCAACGCCCGCGCTGGTGCCGAAGCTGCGGTTCCCGGAGTTTCGGAAGCTGAAGGGATGGTCGCAGAAATCAATTGGTGAAGTATGCAGATCATTCAGCGGTGGAACTCCAAGCACCGCTCAGAAAGACTACTACGGTGGCAGCATTCGGTTTATAAGATCGGCGGAGATTGACCGCTCCGAAACAGAACTTTCTCTCACCGACGTCGGACTGACAAATTCAGCGGCGAAGCTTGTCGCCAAGGGTGATGTGCTGATCGCGCTTTATGGTGCAAACAGCGGGGACGTTGCGTTAGCGAGGATTGACGGTGCCATAAATCAGGCGATTCTGTGCCTAAAGTCCGAAAGCAGTAACGCATTCATTTACCAGTTCCTCAGCCACAGGCAGGCGTCGATAATCAGCACCTATCTTCAGGGCGGACAGGGAAACTTGTCGGGAGATATTGTGAAGTCCATTTCCCTAGGCTTCCCTACTCCTCCCGAACAAAACAAAATCGCCTCCTGCCTGAGCTCGGTGGACGAGCTGATAGCCGCGCAAGCGCGGAAAGTGGACGCGCTCAAGACCCATAAAAAGGGGCTGATGCAGCAGCTTTTCCCCCGCGAAGGCGAAACCCAACCCCGCCTCCGCTTCCCCGAATTCCAAGACGCCGGGGAGTGGGTGACTGAGCCGCTGTCAAAACTCGCCGATTACGAAAACGGCAAAGCCTACGAAATGGACATCATCGAGAACGGAAAATACGTCGTGGTGAATTCACGCTTCATTTCCACAGACGGGGCAGTTCGGAAATACACAAACGCCGACTACCTTATCGCGAAGACTGGCGAAGTCTTGATGGTGTTGAGCGATCTTCCGAAGGGCAAGGCATTGGCGAAGTGCTACTTCGTGGAAGCGGATGACCGCTATGCGGTGAATCAGCGTGTATGCAGGCTCAAACCAACCAGAACCGACGGTAAATTCCTGTATTACATCCTGAACCGGCATCCCCGCCTTCTGGCTTACGATGACGGCCTGAACCAGACTCATCTCAGCAAAGGCGGCGTCACAGAATGCCCGCTTTGCGTTCCGCCGACAATCCCCGAACAACAACGCATCGCCTCGTGCCTGAGCGATCGGTGTTACCCGATCAATAGGATGAGATTCGACTATAGCATTGGATAGGTCAGCACCTGTTCGCGCTTAGGGCACGCCAAGAAGCCCGTGGACAAGGGATTGTCCCCGCCCGTTGAAAGGTGATGGTGAGGCCATTCTGTTGTTATGCCGGCCTATTTCATTCGCCACGGAGCCGATTCAGTCGCGCCCTTGAGGCTGGAGGTCGGCCTCAACCTTAGCGAGAAGGCCTCTTGCTGAGCCGGAAACAGCCTGCCACGCCGTTCTAATGCTCAACCCCTTGAGTGACCACCCTCAGGCATCAAGACCCGCTATAGGGCAACAGGGCGCGTTCCAGCCACATGCAACTTTTCACCCACTCCTCTCGGATTCTGAGTGAACCCGCCGCATCATTTCCTATACTTGTCCGGTCTATGATCCACCCGGTTACGGATGTCTTGCTCCACCCCGCCCTCAGTCTCGTCGAGTCCCTCGACAACCACATGCCCAAGCTCGACTTCTCTGATTCCGAGTTCATCTCCCTCGGCATCCGGCGTATCCTGACCCGTTGCCCTTCCGGCCGGGCCTTCCTGCAATCGGTCCGGCAGTGCGACATCTCCGATGTTTCCCTTCGCGCCTACTTCGGCGCTGTGAGCAGTCCGCGGCGCCTCGCCCTCCTTCATGAGCTCAACGCTTGTCTCTCCCGCACCATTGTGGCCAACAAGGACCGGTTCGCCTGTTTCCCAGAACTGGCCGGTCGCGACATCCTTGCCATCGACGGTCACGATGTGCGCCGCGCGTCCCACGAGCCCAAGGAGGTCGTTTCATCCGGCCGCCTGGAGGTCCCTGACACGGTGACCGGCATCTTCTTGCGTCATCTGCGCACCGGTGCAGCCCGGGTTCTGGCTCAGACCTCTGGCCACGAGCACGAATGGGCCGCTGTGAAAGCAAGACCGTGGAGCGAGTTCCTCTGGAGCCCCGGTGCAAAGGGGACCATCCTGGTAATCGATCCCGTTGCCGTGGACTTCGGGTTCCTTCGCGCCGCCAAGATCAAGGCCGGTGCCACGGTCATTACCCGCATGAAGGACAACCTGGTGATCACAGAGGCGCGAGAACTGCAATGGGACAGGAACGATCGACGCAATGACGGCGTCATCAAGGACGAACGGGTGCGCTTTGGGACAAACGGCGAATTTCGGCGGGTGACCTACCGGGATCCCGAGACCATGGAAGTCCACGAGTTCCTCACCTCCGAGTTCCATCTGGCTCCAGGCGTGATCGCTCAGCTCTATCGACTCCGCTGGGATATCGAGAAGTTCTTTGACGTCTGCGAGAATCTGCTGGGCGAAGCCAAGGCGTGGGGGACGGGGCCAATCCCGGCGCAGGTACAGAACGAGTTCCTCTGCCTGACACACAATCTCCTGCTGCTGGTCAGCCACTGACTGGATGAGCAGGAGGGGATTCGTGACGAGAAGGTCGAAGACAAGTACCGAGCGGCGCTGGCGGCACGCAAGCGACTGGCCGCTGAGCGGGGCACAACCGTTTCGCCATGGGTAGAGACGCTGCGCCAGTTGACCCGATGGAGTAGTCAGTTTGTTCGCTGGTTGAGCGATGCGGTGACGCACGGCTGGGAATGGACGGCCGGGATCGTCAAGCTGCGCCCCCTGATGCGTGCCTACATGCGCTGAGGTACCAAGGCGTCATGACACTACCCATGCCAACCCCCTATCCACGCGAACACTCCTGAGCGCCTAGATCAGCCCGGCGCTATGAGAAATCACCCCAGCATTGATGAGCCCCTAATTGGGGCGGTAACACCGATCGCCTGAGCAGCCTCGACGCCCTGATTACCGCCGAGGCCCAAAAGCTTAAAGTCCTCAGGACCCACAAGAGCGGCCTGATGCAGCAGCTTTTGCCATCGCCGGAGGAGATGGAGGCATGAGCATTCGCACCTACCAAAGTCTGCGCAGCTTAGTGACACGTCTTCGGGACGACTTTAACAACCCGACAGGACCAAACGACCTCATCCTCCTCTACGCCTACAACCGCACTGGCAAGACGCGTCTCTCAATGGAGTTTAAGGACACAGGAAAGCGCAAGAACAACGGGACCGCGGACACTCTCTACTTCAACGCCTTCACCGAAGACCTGTCCACCTGGGACAACGATCTCAATGCCGACACCGCCCGCCACCTGCGGCTGAATCCTGACTCCACCTTCTTCAACGGTCTGAAGGATCTTGCTCTGGACGAAGCCATTGCCAACTACCTCGCCCGCTACGCAGATTTCGACTTCGATATCGACTACACCGCATGGAAGATCAGTTTCTCGAAGGAGGTTCTGCGGCCAAGGAGAGGCGGTGAACCTGAGCGCAACATAGAAACGAATATCAAAATCTCCCGAGGCGAGCAGAACATCTTCATATGGTGCCTATTCATGGCCATCTGTGAGCGGATGCTTGACGGCCACGTCTCATATCAGGCCAACAAGTATCTCTACATCGACGACCCAATTTCCTCGCTGGACGACAACAACGCCATCGCCGTCGCCTGCGACCTCGCCCAACTTCTGCGGCGAGCTGCCAGCCGGAAAGACGCGAGCGGCGCTTCGGCGCCCATCAAGGTCGTCTTCTCCACGCATCACGCGCTGTTCTTCAACGTGATGTGCAATGAGATCGGCCGGAGCAAGGAGGGGGAACCGAGGGTGGCGCACAAACGCTACTTCCTGCACCGTCCGAATCTAGATGGAGCCTACACCCTCCGCGCCACCGAGGACACTCCCTTCTTCCATCACGTCGCCTCGATGGCGGAGCTGCAACTGGCCGCAGCTCCCGGCACCGGAAAGCTCTACACCTTTCATTTCAATGCGCTGCGCAGCATCATGGAGAAGACGGCGTCGTTCTTTGGACACGCCGACATAGGCTTCTGTCTGAAGGCACTGGACAACGAGGAAGACCGGGCGCTCTACAATCGAGCCCTGAACCTGTTGAGCCACGGCAAATACGCCATTCATGAACCCACCGAGATGGGCGAGGACAACAAGGACCTGTTCCGCCGCATCCTGAGAGATTTCACCACCAAGTTCCAATTCGACCTACCGGAGATTCTGGAGCCTGCACCCGCCGTAGTTTCGGCCCCTACAACAGTCCCCGCACCCGTGACTACGCCATGACCGACACCAGCCAAAAGCAACTTGGCGACACCCTCTGGAGCATCGCCGACCAACTACGCGGGGCCATGGATGCGGACGATTTCCGCGACTACATGCTTTCCTTCCTCTTCCTGCGCTACCTCTCCGACAACTACGAGGCGGCGGCGAAGAAGGAACTCGGCAAGGATTACCCCGACATTCCTTTGGATGTGTTGCTGCGTACAGGGACTGCGACACCTCTACAGGCCTGGTACGAGGAGAACCCGTCAGACGTCCCAGCTTTCGAGAAGCAGATGCGCCGCAAGGTGCATTACGTCATCCAGCCCGGCCACCTCTGGTCAAACATCACCAATCTGGCCCGCACCCACAAGATGGAGCTGCTCAGCACGCTGCAAGCCGGATTCAAATATATTGAGGAGGAGTCCTTTGAGAGCACCTTTCAGGGCCTATTCTCCGAGATTGATTTGGCGTCGCCGAAGCTGGGCAAGACCTATGAAGACCGAAACGCCAAGCTCCGCGGCCTTGTCCAAAGGATTGCCGAGGGACTCGCCGGATTCTCCACCGACGTGGATACCTTGGGCGACGCGTACGAATACCTGATTGCCCAGTTTGCCGCCGGGTCCGGTAAGAAGGCGGGCGAGTTCTACACCCCGCAGCAGATTTCCGACATTCTCTCTGCGATCGTCACCCTGGACAGCCAAGAACCGATGACCGGGACGAAAAAGAGGTTGGATCGCGTGATGGACTTTGCATGCGGCTCCGGTTCCCTCCTTCTCAATGTTCGCAAGAAGATGGCCAACGGAGGCGGCACCATCGGCAAGATCTTCGGCCAGGAGAAGAACATCACTACCTACAACCTAGCCCGCATGAACATGCTGTTGCACGGGGTTAAGGACACCGAGTTCGAGATCTTCCACGGCGACACCCTGCTCAATGAATGGGACAAGATGCGGGAGCAAAATCCGGCAAAGAAGCCGAGCTTCGACGCCATCGTCGCCAATCCGCCCTTCAGCTACCGCTGGGAACCCACCGAAGCGCTGGCCGACGACGTCCGCTTCAAAAGTCACGGCCTGGCCCCCAAGTCCGCCGCCGACTTCGCCTTCCTCCTGCATGGCTTCCACTTCCTGAAGGACGAAGGCGTGATGGCGATCATCCTCCCCCACGGCGTGCTCTTCCGCGGTGGGGCCGAGGAACGAATCCGCACCAAGCTTCTCCAGGACGGTCACATCGACACCGTCATAGGCCTGCCCGCGAGCCTCTTCTACTCCACCGGCATCCCGGTCTGCATCCTCGTGCTCAAGAAGCGCAAGAAACCCGACGACGTCCTCTTCATCAACGCCGCCGAGCACTTCGTGAAAGGCAAACGCCAGAACCAACTCACCGACGAGCACATCGCCAAGATCATCGACACCTACAAGAACCGCACGGAAGCGCCCCGCTACTCGAAACGGGTAGACATGGCCGAGATCGAGAAGAACGATTTCAACCTCAACATCTCCCGCTACATCAGCACCGCCGTCGGCGAGGAGGAGATCGATCTGGAGGCGACCCATGCCAAACTGGTCGAGATCGAGAAAGCCATCCATGCGGCCACCGCGGAGCACAACAAATTCCTCAAGGAGCTGGGGCTGCCCCTGTTGCCGTGAGCGCCATGACCAACCGCCATGCCCAGCTTGTCACAGGATCCGTGCCGGATCGACCGTCCCTGGGCGTGGAGCGCTTGGATTGCCTGTTGTGTTTGCACCGGGAGTACATTGGCCATGCACGCGGCAATGACTCCGGGTTTCCAAGCATCCATCCACCCTCCGGCCTATCGCCGGGGTGGTACACTTGATCCGACCCGAGGTGGTACACTTTGGGTGACCGCTAACAAAACTCTTCAAGTGAGGACTGCCGTGAAGGCCAATCAGGCTGCCAAAACGGCCTTCGAAAGCACCAAATAGAAATGCAGGAGCTTTAGCTACGCCAGTCCTTGAGGCGGCTATCACACTCCGCCGAAGGCAAGCGACTACCGCCTGAGCAGAGTCTAGCCAACCGCTCTGCGGCGGCATCCTTGGACAACGCCGCCCTTTCAACTAACAGGTCGAAGATCCAAAGCAGTCCCCGCGCCTCAATCCGTGCTGATTCCGCTGTCCGCCTCATCCGGCGGTCGCCCGTCAGGAGAATCGCCTGAAGACGTCGCGCCAGCAGCACGCCGGAGGCGTCGCTGATGCTGATGCCGTTCTCTTGGGAGAACGCGACGACCGCGCTCATCTCGGCCGAAGCTGTTGCATGGCGCTGAATCAGCCCGGCGTCCACAAAGGGGGAGATTCGGCCCCATTGAAGTCCCCGCGAGACCTCGTGGAGCACGAAATCGGTGGCGTGGGTCTCGATCTTCAGCTGGAACCAAAGCCCCAGCATGTCCGCCTCGGCCAAGTCGATGAGGATGCTGGAGTCCTTGACTGCAATGCGCATCGTGTCTAGCCGATTACCTGCCCGAGGTCGTCCCTCAACTGTTCGATGGGTTCACCCAGCAGGGCCGCGCCTTTGGAAAGGCTGATTAGCTCCTCAGCCACCGAGCGGCGGACGAGTTGGCGGAACCGGCTGTGGGATTCGCAGCCTTGGTAGAGGTCATCGCCAGGCTCTCCTTTGTCCGCGCTGCGCCAGCCCCACTTGCTGGTCACGACACAAAAGCTCGTGTAGGTGGCGTCGGTGATCAGCTTCAGCGACAGGGCCCGGCGCATAATCGCCATGATGGAGGCACCGAACCTCGCTTTGATCGCGACGAGTTCTGCGACGGTGAACTTCTCGCGACGTTGACCAAAGGCTTCGACGAACGATTCCCTCGGCAGGAGGAACGCTCCGGCAAATGCCGCGACCAACCTTTCCTCGGTCTTTTCGTCCACACCGGCAGCCATGGAGGTGACGATGTGACCGAGTTCATGAACCTCCGTCATCCGCTTTCTGGGCAGGTTCTGGTCAAGATGAGTGGCGACGACTACCACTGGCCCAACATCGGTGGCCGCAGAAAGCCCGTCGAAATCACGATCCTCAGCCGGTAGCTCCAGCACCTTGATGCCCTTGCTTTCCAACAGTTCAAAGACGTTCGGCAAAGGATCGGTGCCGAGATTCCACGCATTGCGCAGCTCATCCGCCGCAGCTTCCGCATCGTTGACAGATTGGATCACGCGGTTGGGCAGCGGTTGCTGGAACACGCGGACGTCACCGACCAATTCTTCGGCCTCGCGGTAACGCTCCACGAAGTCCGTCGCCAGTTCCCGGACGGCGGCCTGACGTTTGATGCCGAGTCTCGCTTTTTTGCGGAAACGCACTTGGCTCACTTCGATCCGGAAGGGACGGACAAAGAAGTCGGCAGGCTGGGCCAAGGCATCCGCGAGAGCGATCAACACATCGCTGCCGGGAAGCATCTCGCCACGCTCATACTTGGCGAGGGCATTGTGGGAAACGGTGCCGCGCATCACCTCTTCGAGGCCGCGCAAAGAAAGCCCCCGCATGGCCCGCGCCTGCCGCAGGCGTCGAGCAAAGAGACTGGGGAGTTCCATTGCCATGTTTACAAATTTGTATCTTTTGGATTGTTTTGTCAACCTTGGATCGTTACCGCTGTCTGGTGAATGCTAGGCAAGGACAAACCTCGGCGCGTATATCGCCGAAGTGTGGTTGAGGTGGAGAATGGCGATGGGCATGGAGCTCTTCATCGATTGGGTGGGTTTCGGCGTGGACGGGAAGGCGAACGGCGCGGCTCTTCCGAAAGCGACACCAAGTACTGCACCGGGCGCAGGTGCTCCTGCTGAAGGTGCTCGGCGGGAACTTGCCTCACCACTTCAAGTTCGGTGTCCACGAGGTAGAACCAGTAGTTGGCGCGCGTGCGACTGTTCAGCCACTCCCCTTCTGTCAGGAAGAAGCGCCGGCCCCGGGTGACGTTCTTGACCTCGATGAACCGGTCGCTGCCATCTTCCTCGAACGAGTGGATGTCGTAGCCCAGACCCGGGCGGTCCCCGCAGCAATGGACCCGTGCTGCCAGGTCCGACTTACCGGCGGCGACCAGCCGGGCCTTCTCCGCCTTCAAGGCCACCTCCTCCCCAATCATCCCAGAGGCACGACGCTTCTCTGCCTCCGCCTGCATGTCGCGGATCTGAGCATCGTCGTTCGGCGAGAATGCAGCGGGTTCATCGACCAACTGGAAGCTGCCTTCAAAGGGTAGGATCTGGATCGACCGATGGACCTCCGAGTCAGTAAGCCCAGCGTCATTCCGGGCCAGGATCCAGCAGAAGGAGTGCGCATCGAGCAGGCTGGCGTCGCTGAGGCCCTCTGCGCGCAGGCAGCGCTGCACCTCCCGAATGGCGGCGAGGAAGGCCTGATAGTTTTCCCAGCCGCATTTCCCCTCCGTTCGGAGTTCCAGACCGAGCTCAGCCATCGCCTTGTCAAATGAACGCGTCCGCAGGGGCAGGAAGCGCTCCCGGTCGGCAATGAAGAAAAGGTAGGCGAGCAACTCGTAGCGCTGCCCACATCGTTCGACGAGCCCCTCAAAGGTCTCCTCGTTGGCCAAGCCCTGCCGGTACAGGCCGTGGAACAGCGACTCCAGATCCCGCAGCCCAACCTTGTTCTGCTGCGCCTCGATGAGTCGCAGGTGAACCCGGCTTGTCGGCCCGTTCCGCCCCTCCCACTGAAGCAGATTGTTTCCGGGGATCTCGATGGCCTGGATCACGCGCCTGAGGATCTGCCCCGACCCAATCATCCCCTTTGTCCAGCGTTGAGAGTCCAGAATGGCTCGGGCCTGGGCCGCGACCTCGATCTTGTAGCCCTCCCATCGCGTCACGAACGCGGACGGGTCCGCAAAACTTTCGAGTGGACTGCCGCATTCCTGGGTATGGATGGCCTGAAAACGGTTGAAGGCCCGGCGGAACAGCACGGGGGAGATCTTTACGTTCTCCGGTCTTCCGTAAGCCGGGACGGGAAGCGCGAGCCCCAAGACTCCCGCCAGGTAACGGAGGACTCCCGGTGAATGCGATGCTGCCCAACTCGTGCGACTGGCGGTTCGGGCTGCATGCTCCAGCAGAACTCGATGTGATTCGGCAACCCGCGCACGAGCCGCCGGGAATTGGCTGGCCGGAATATCGCACGCGATGGAGCCAGGCACGGACGGATGAAGGCTCCCGCTGCCAGGGTAAAGGACCACACCGGCCATCGATTCCAGTCCCTTGGGCAGGCTCCCGCGCGTCAAAACGAGGTTTACCGAATCCTGCGTGACGGTCAGCGTCTCGATTCGACCGACGTTCAGCCGGAGCATTTGGTCCGTGAGGGTGACGCCCCACGCTGCCGGTTCGAGGGAATTGGCCCGCTCAATGGAGCTCCCCAGAAAGCGAAGAATCTCGATACGACTCCGCCCCTCGGGCAGAAGTCGCTCTATGACCCGAGCGGCTGCTTGTTGGGAGTTCCGGTCCGGCTTCATGACAGGCGACAATCACACGGTGCCGCGTCCAAGGCGGTCAAGAGCTTGATCGCGAGGAAAAAGAAGGGCTCCACCGGGCTCTGTGCAGGCGCTGAGGATTGCCAAGCTCAGGCGAATCGCGTCGGAGTTGATCGCCAAGGTTAAGCCGTGCGCCGGCACCGACTGGCTCCTGCGTGAAGCTGCCAGGGCGAGAATCAGGATCATGGTGAAGCGGACCCTGAACAAGTACGGCTACCGACGGACTTGCAGAAGGGGACGGATCGAACGGCACTGGTGCAAACGGAACTCCTGTGCCCGTGCTGGGCGGTGGGACCCGCCGGACCGGGGTGAATCGCGAGCGTGCAATCACATCCAGGATGAACTCCATGGATCGGTCGACCCGATCGCCAACCAAATCCTCGAACCGATTGTCAGGCGGCGCACGTCTGGGGATACTCCGACCGGATCCTGCATGAGCTCCACCACGCCGTTTTCCCTGAGAATCTTTGTCGCCAACGGCGATCCCGATGGCCTTCGACTGGTCGAGCGATCCAACTGGATTGGCAAGGCCGTTATCTTTCCCCGCGTTCTCTATCCCCAGGTTCGCGACCGAGATGAATTCCAGCAGACGGGGGTCTACGTCCTGATCGGGCCACGCGAGGCCGGCGACGGAGACCAGATCTACATTGGCGAAGGTGATCCGGTGCGCCCCCGCTTGGAGCAGCACTATGCCAAGAAGGACTTTTGGACGAAGGCAGTCTTCTTCGTTGCCGGACCGGGCCAGTTGAACAAGGCCCACGTCCAGTATCTGGAGGCACAATTGATCGGGCGGGCCGCCGCGGCGAAGCGGGTCTCGCTCGACAATGGCAATACCCCGACGGAGCCCAGTTTGTCCGAGGCGGATCGCGCCGACATGAACGTCTTTCTCGGCAACATCCTTGGAATGCTCCCTGTCCTCGGGCTCCACGCGTTCGAGCGTGCGTTACGAGAGGATGAGAGATCGGGTCCGCTGCTGAAGTGTCAGGGGAACAAGCTAGCAGCTACCGGCTTGGAAACTGCGCAGGGATTTGTGATCAAGGCCGGCTCCATCGTCGCGCAGGGCAATACGCCTTCGCTCCAAAAGTACTTCCGGGCCGTCGGCGATCTGCGTGCACGGCTTGTGGAGAGCGGTGTTCTGGTACCGGAAGACGGCCATCTGCGGCTGGCGCAGGACTATGCGTTCAGTTCTCCATCCATGGCATCCTCGATCGTGCTGGGCCGGATCTCCAATGGGCGGGTTGAATGGAAAGATTCCCAAGGCAGGACCCTGAAGGAGCTCCAAGAGGCAGAGGCGAAGCGTTGAACGCACGACCGCGGACTCGCCACGAATAGCAGGCAAACTCCGTGGCGACTGCTCAGCCACCGCTGGGTGGCGATCTGATCGCAATGCGGCGCGATCGGAGCGACGGAATATCTGGAGAGGTGGGCCCCATCGAACGAGACCCCGGGGGCGCTTTTTCCCTCCCCCCTGGTCTCCCAGCTCGGCCCGCGGAAAAAGGGATCCCTTACCGAGTGCCCGGACTCGTCGAGCGCGTACCCCCGCGTGCTAGCATGCCAACAGGGTCCGGGACCGGTCGCACTGATCGAAGCTCCCGGCCATGCTCCGAGGTCCGATCCGATCCCTTCGCCGGCTCCGACATCGGCGGGTCGGACTTCCGGGGCCTCCATCCATCACAGCCGCCACGCCCAGCCCAGACAGCCGGGTGCGGTCCCCGAAGATTCGCCGGATTCCACGCCGACACCCAAACCGCAAATGTCACGGTTTATGTCACGGTTGCACGTTTCGAACCTCCGAGCACACCCACCGGGCTCACTCGTCATTTCGATCAACAAAGACGGGCTTTTTCGCGCACGAAATGAATGGAATCGAAACCTTCTGAAACCCAAAAAGTCGAATTTTAAGTCCCCTGTGTCTGCCATTTCACCACGACGGCCACGCAAAGCGCCCCGCCAGCTTGCCGCCAACCCCTCCCCCGATGCAACCGCGCCTCCGCGTGAACCATTTCCTCTCAAGACCCACTCCCCGTCCCAGAACCTCCGCCCCCTGCGTCTCTGCGCCGTTGCGGGAGAACATCCCTCCCCTCGCAGCGCCGCCCAGCGCCCCCCTTCACAACCACGACAACAACGACAGCAACGTCCAAGGAAGCGCTCCTCCCCTTTGCTGCCGTCGCTATCGTCGTTGTAAAAGCCGTCTGCCCTGCGTTCCCCCTCTGTATCCTCGGTGCTCTCTGTGGTGAAAACGCCCATCCCCCGAAGGATCGGCAGCCAAAACCCCGCTTGGCCGGCAGACGGATGGCGGTAGATTGACCGGAACGAGTCCATGAACGCGCCTGTACCGCCGAGGGGTGTGGAAAACGCGACCCGCCTCCCTCGTCGCCGAATGGGCCAATCCGAGAATCTGATGCCTGCCACCCCTGAACCCGCCTCCGCTCTCCACCATGTCTTCGTGGACTTCGAGAACGTCCAACAGGTCGATGCCTCCGTCATCGGGGCCAGGTCGGTGAACTTCACGATCCTGCTCGGCGCCCATCAGACCCGGCTGGATGCCGGACTCGTCGAGAAACTGATGGAGCATGCAGCCTCGGTGCAGCTCATCCGCCTCGTGTCATCCGGCAGGAACGCCCTTGATCTGACGCTCGCCTACTACCTGGGCCGCACCGTGAGCGCCCACCCTTCGGCCAACATCCACATCATCTCCAAGGACACGGGATTTGACCCGCTGGTCGAGCACCTCCGGAGCCGGCACATCCAGGCCTATCGGCACGACTCCTTCGCCACCCTGCCATTCCCGACAAAACCCAAGGCGGCAACCATCAAGCCCAGGGCACCCAAGGCACCGTCCCCGGCGCCGGAGAATCCATTGTTCCGAGCGCTGACAAACCTCGAGAAGATCAGCCCCACCCGTCCGAAGAAGAAGGGAACACTCGTGCGCCTGGTCAAGACATGGCTCGGCACGGAGGCCACCGAGGCCGATGCAACCGCCCTCGTGGAACGTCTTCAGGGGGCCGGACACATCACCATCGGCGACAAGGACGCCCTGACCTACCACCTCTGACGCCCTGAAATCCACGTTCTCTGCGCCTCAGCGTTGGAACACTCCCTCCTCTTCGCTACCGTCGCTATCGTCGTTGTAAAAGCCGTCTGCCCTCCGTTCCCCCTCTGTGTCCTCGGTGCTCTCTGTGGTGAAAACGCCCATCCCCCTCCGCGGCTCCGCGGCTCCGCGTGAACCATTCCCCGCGCCGACCAACTCTTTTGCCTCACGCGAAGCCGCGGAGGGCGCCGACGCCTTCGACTCAACATCCCTCCTCATCATCCTGTCCATCCCATCCATCCTGCCCAAAATCGCCCCCTCCCATCCCGTACCCATCCCCGGGCGCCCGTAACTCCCGATGAATTGCCTTCCCACGCGCGGAATCCCCCCGGCAGACTCCCCATCATGCGTAAGCGGCGCGAGGCCCGTGAGAGGGCTGTCCAGTTCCTGTTCCAGAACGATATGAATGCGGCCGAGGATCTCGAGGTCGCGCTCAACACGTTCTGGGAGAATACCCGGCTCAATGCCGCACTCGAAGCCCGTGGGCCGACCTGGGGCGAAAAGGTCGAAACCCCGGCACCGACGGCCGATGACATCGCCACCCGGGCTTTCGCCGACACCCTGATCCGGGGTGTCCTCGAGAAACGCGACGTCCTCGACGAGGTCATCCGGCGTCATGCCAAGAACTGGGATCTCCACCGCATGGCGGCCGTCGACCGCAACATCATGCGCCTCGCCATCCATGAGATGCTGCACCGGGACGACATCCCGCCCGTGGTCAGCATCAACGAGGCCGTCGACATCGCGAAGAAGTTCTCGACCCACGAGAGTGGCAAGTTCGTGAACGGCATCCTCGACAAGGTGAAGGACGAGATCCTGCGCCCGGCCCGGACCGCGAAGGACACGCCGATCCTGTGAAGACGGCGGATCTTCATCTCCATACCCACTTCTCGGACGGCACCTTCTCCCCGGAGGAACTGGCCGCCCGAGCGCGTGCCCAGGCGCTGGACACGGTCGCCCTGACAGACCACGACACCCTCGACGGTTGCCCGCGCATGGCTGCCGCATGCGCCACCGAAGGCATCGACTTCATTCCTGGGGCGGAACTCACCGCCGATGTCGACGGCAAGGAAGTCCACATCCTCGGCTACTGGCTCGAC
Source organism: Limisphaerales bacterium (assembly GCA_965284395.1). GTDB lineage: Bacteria > Verrucomicrobiota > Verrucomicrobiia > Limisphaerales > UBA9464 > UBA6176. The sequence goes on from OZ260084.1 coordinate 6,221,594, forward strand.
GCGTCGTGCGCCCGGCTGACGAGCGAACTCCAGCGCTTCCAGCAGGTCCGGCAACAGCGCATCCACGAGATGGTCGCGCGCCTCAACGCCACCGGCATTCCCCTCCAGGTCCAGACCGTGCTCTCCATCGCCAACTGCGCCTCGCCAGGCCGCCCGCATCTAGCCCGGGCATTGGTCGAAGGCGGATGGGCCAACGACTACGACCAGGCCTTCGAACGTTACCTCAAGAAGGGCCGCGCCGGCTTCGTCCCCAAGGCCCGCATGAGCGCCGCGCAGGCCGTCGAACTCATCCACGGCGCCGGCGGCGCCGCCGTCCTGGCCCACCCTGCCCTCTACCGCAACGACGGGCTCCTGCCCAAGGTCGTCGAGGCCGGCATCGACGGCATCGAGTGCTGGCACACCCGGCACACCGAATCCGCCTCCAACAACTACGTCCGCTTCGCCGCCGAGCACAAACTCGTGTCCACGGGTGGGTCCGACTGCCACGGCATGGCCAAGGGCACCCCGTTGATCGGATCCGTCCGCCTTCCGCACGCCCACGTCGACGCCCTCGCCGCCCGGCGGCCCAGCGTCCCGACGACCGCGGCCGACCGCGCCTCCAACTGACCTCCTCGTTCCCCGCTTTTTCCCATGGGATTCTTCGACAAGCTCAAGTCCGCGATCACCAAGACCACCTCGGTCCTCGCCCACGAGATCAAGCGCATCGTCACGCGCTCGCCGCGTCTGACCGGCTCCAGCCTTGAGGAACTGGAAGCCGCCCTCCTCGGCGCCGACCTCGGGCTCCCGATGACCCAGCAGATCATCAGTGCCGTCCGGACCGCCTACGAGAGCCAGGGCCGATCCGGCCTCGACGTCTTCGAGATCGCCGCCCGTGAAGTCGAGCAGGCGCTGACCTCGCCGCACTCCGCCCTCATCCGCCAACCGTCCGGCCCCACCGTGGTTTCCCTCGTCGGCGTCAACGGCACCGGCAAGACCACCACCTCCGCGAAGCTCGCGCACCTCGTCCGCGGTCAGGGCGGCACCGCGGTCCTGGCCGCCTGCGACACCTTCCGCGCCGCCGCCATCGAACAGCTCAAGCTGTGGGGCCAACGGCTCGACATCCCCGTCATCGCCGGCGCCTACCAGGCCGATCCCGCCGCCGTCGCCCACGACGCCGTCACCGCCGCCATCGCCCGTGACGCCACCTACCTCTTCGTCGACACTGCCGGAAGACTCCACACCAAGCACAACCTCATGCAGGAGCTCGCCAAGGTCCATCGCGTCATGGACAAGCGACTCCCCGGCACCCCGCATGAAGTGCTCCTGGTCCTCGATGGTTCCTCCGGCCAGAACGCCATCAACCAGGCCCGTGAGTTCAACAAGATCTGCAAGCTCACTGGTCTCGTCATCACCAAGCTCGACGGCACCTCCAAGGGCGGGGTCGTCGTCGCGATCCAGCGCGAACTCGGGATTCCTGTGAAGTTCATCGGCGTCGGCGAACAACCCGACGACCTGCAACCGTTCGTCGCGAAGGACTTCGCCAACGCTCTCTTCGAGATCAAGGGCTGAGGGGAAGTCCCAAGTTTTCAGATTCAAGTTTCAAGCCTGGGGCAAGACTCCGTCGAGCCGCTTCCCGTCCCCCCCTTCGTACTCGTACTCGTACTCAGCCCGAAGGGCGGTACTCGTACTCGCGGCTCCATCCTCACCCCGAGGACATCGCATTGTGTTCACGGGCTCGAGTACGAGTACGAGTACCCTCCTCGACCGTCGCGGGCGCAGGATCACGTAAGTCCTCAATCCCGGGTCTCCGTCGAGCCGCTTCCCGTCCCCCTTCGTACTCGTACTCGTACTCAACCCGAAGGGCGGTACTCGTACTCGCGGCTCCATCCTCACCCCGAGGACATCGCATTGTGTTCACGGGCTCGAGTACGAGTACGAGTACCCTCCTCGACCGTCGCGGGCGCAGGATCACGTAAGTCCTCAATCCCGGGTCTCCGTCGAGCCGCTTCCCGTCCCCCTTCGTACTCGTACTCGTACTCAGCCCGAAGGGCGGTACTCGTACTCGCGGCTCCATCCTCACCCCGAGGACATCGCACTGTGTTCATGGGCTCGAGTACGAGTACGAGTACCCTCCTCGACCGTCGCGGGCGCAGGATCACGTAAGTCCTCAATCCCGGGTCTCTGTCGAGCCGCCTTCCCGTCCCCCCGCTTCGTACTCGTACTCGAGTCGCCCCCACCATCTGGCCACTGCCCGCTGGCCACGGCTGACTCCCCTCTGTCATCACCGCCCCCAGCAACGCCTCCATGTCCCGCGCGCTCACCTTTTCTCCATCGCTGACGATCCCCCTCACCCACGATTGCCCGTGGAACTGCGCTTACTGCGGCTATCGATCCGATGACGAAGGCCTGATTGCCCCTGCCGAGTTCGATCGACTCCTCCAACTCGCCCACTGCAATGGCGCGACCGAGATCCTGTTCCTCTCCGGCGAAATCCCCGATTCGATGCCCCACCTGCGCGCAGCGCTCCTGCGCCGTGGGTTCCGTGATTTCATCGCCTTCACGCGATGGGCCTGCGAACAGGCCCTCCGCCTCGGAATCCTTCCGCACACCAACATTGGAGCCCTTTCGCGTTCCCAGTTCCTCCGTCTCGCCGACGTCAACGCCTCGATGGGCCTCATGCTCGAGAACCTCGACGACTCGTTCAACCGGACCGTCGCTCCCGAGAAGCGCGCTGCGGGACGCCTTCACACCATCGAAACCGCCGGGGAACTCCGCATCCCGTTCACCTCCGGCATCCTCATCGGACTCGGCGAGACGCGCGAATCCCGGTTCCGGTCCCTCGACGCCTTGGCCGCCATCCACGCCCGGCACGGGCACCTCCAGGAGATCATCCTCCAGAACTACATCCCCAACGCCGGCTCACGCCTTGCCGCCGCGCCGCCTGCACCATCCCTCGACGACTACCTCGAACTCATCGCCCATTGGCGTCGCATCGCACCCGACGTCGCCATCCAGATCCCGCCCAACATCAACCCACACTGGCGCGAACTCCTTCCGCTGGTCGACGACCTTGGCGGCATCAGCGCCGAAGGAGACCTTGTCAATCCGCTCAATCCCTGGCAGCCGCCCGATGCCTACGCCGCCGCCTGCGCCGCACATGGCCTGACCCTGCGCCACCGTTGGCCCGTCTACGATCGGTTCATCCATCCCGACTGGATCCGAGAGCCCGTCCTTCGTGTCCTGCGTTCTCACCCGCGCTCCACGCAGCCTCCCGCGTCTACGATCCGTCCTCATCTACCCGCCGACCCATTGACCCGCGCCGCCGACGGATTCGGCCTTACCTTTCCCCAGGCCCTCTCCCTGGCGGAGGCCGATGGCGCCGCCCTCGACGAACTCCGGGCCGCGGCCGACACGCTCAACCGGCGGCTCAACGGCGACGTCGTCACCTACGTCGTCAACCGCAATGCCAACTTCACCAACGTCTGCACGACGAACTGTTCGTTCTGCGGATTCTACCGTCCGCCCGGACACAACGAGGCCTACACGCGCCCCATCCAAGCCGTGGTTGAACGGGTGCTCCAGACCCCGTGGGTCACTGAAGTCTGCCTCCAGGGCGGCATCCATCCGGACCTCGGGTTCGACTACTACCGCGACCTTCTGGTCGCGCTGAAGTCCGCCCTGCCGGGCGTCCATCTCCATGCGTACTCGCCCATGGAGATCCACTCGCTCCAGATCAAGACCGGCTGGGCGTACGAACGGATCCTGTCCGAACTGCGCGATGCCGGGCTCGGCTCCGTCCCGGGTACCGCGGCTGAGATCCTGATCGACGAAGTGCGCGACCGCCTTTCGCCTGCCAAGCTCCATGCCCACGAATGGGCCGGGATCATGCGCACGGCCCACCGCGTGGGATTGCCGTCGACCTCGACCATCCTCTTCGGCCACGGCGAATCGTGGGAAGACATCCTTCGGCACCTCGACCTCCTCCGTTCCATCCAGTCGGAGACGGGTGGCTTCACTGAGTTCGTCCCCCTGGCCTTCGTCCCGCACCGCAATCGACTCGGCTCCGAGCTCGCCCGCGAACAGGGAATCACCACCGACGAACTCGCGCTCCGCAGCGCCGAGCGCGTGCAACGGCTCTACCCCCTCGCCCGACTGTACCTCGGTCCGGCCTTCCAGAACCTCCAGACCAGTTGGGTGAAGCTCGGCGCCGCCGAAGCCGCCCGCATGCTTGCCTCCGGCTGCAACGACTTCGGCGGAACCCTCTACGAGGAGAGCATCACCCGCGGCAGCGGCGGCCAACACGGCGAGTGCATGACCCCGGTCGAGCTCGAGGCCGCCATCCGCAAGGCCGGGAAGTCCCCTCGCCAACGCACGACCCTCTACGGTCAGCCCGGCCCCGCCGCGAACGCCCGTTCGACAAACCAGAATCCTGCCAGGCCCAGCAAGACCACGGACCCCGCCGCCAGCACTCCGACCCGGTAGAACCGCGTCCGCCTCGCCAGAAACGCCGCCGGCAGGAACAGCGCCACACACGCCACCTGTCCCAGTTCCACCCCGGCGTTGAAGCCCAGCAACGGGCCCGCCATCGCCAACCCGGCCACGCCCAGATCGCCCAGCACCCCGGCGAACCCAAACCCATGCACCAGCCCAAAGCACAGCGCCATCACCCAAGCCGACCGATCAGACCGATCCGACTGATCGGTCTGATCCGTCCGATCCACTCCCCCCCGCCACCACACCCATAGGTTGCCCACGGCGGCCACGCCGATGCTCGCCGCGATCACCGCCTCCACCCACCGTGACGGCAGCCGCACCCAACCGAGCGTTCCCAGCGCCAGCGTTACCGAGTGGGCCACGGTGAACGCGGTCACGACCTTCAGGACGCCACCCAGCACCGGCCACCACGCCTCCGCCGGTTGCCAACCGGAGGGTCCCCGCCGGAAGACCGCCGGCAACAACAGCGCCAGCAGGAATGCCAGGTGATCGTATCCCTCCAGGATGTGCACCACGCCCTCGCGCACGAATCCCGCCAGGCTCGTCGTCCGTTTCCCGGCCTCGAACCGCGCCTCCCTCGACTCGGGGGACAACACCGCCGTCGACACCGTTCCTCCATCCCTCGAAACCTTCACCAGCAATCGATGCAGGGCGTCGACGTCCATCAACAGGTCCGCGTGGACTTCCACGTCTGCGGGATCGGTCCCCGGAACCGACGCCGCCCAGCGCAGCACCGCGAGGCCCCCCTCGCGTTCGGGATCGACCAGAAGTTCGACCGTTTCCGGCACGACCGAGTGCCCTCCGAATCGAACCTTCAACCCCGCCTTCAACGCGGCCTCGAACCCACCCTGACGATCCTGGACTTCACCCCAGGTCAACCGCCCGTCCCCGTCCGAGTCCAAGTCCAGAACCGCATCGAAGTCCGCCAACGACGCCTCGTAGGCCAATCGGACCTCCGACTCCCCGACCTCGACGCGCAGCCACGCCGTGCTGGGCGAATGGGCATGAACCGCCGAGCCGAAGACACACGCCAGCCACACGCCCAACCAAATCCACCGCCTCGCGCTCACAGTCCCACCTCCCTGCCCAGCCCCCATGCCCCCTTGCGGTCCCGGATCCATTCACGGGCCAAGGCGATCACCCGGTCATCACCAACCGCCCGGCCCGCCTCCAACAACAAGGCCAGGTCCGACGGCTCGCGTTGCACCTGCCAATTCTCCTCCGCCAGCTTTGCCGCTCCAACCGCATCCCCACAGACCCGCAACCGGAACCGTGCTTCCTCCCGGAGGTGCACGCGATCTCCTCGTTCCTGCGCCTTCGCGAACCGCGATTCCAGCTCGCTCCTCCAGCGCCCGGCGGCCGCGTGGCCCGTCGCTCGCCCGGCCTCCGCCAATCGCAGCAGCAGCCCATCCATCCGCTCGTAAGGCCCTAGCAATTCCAGCACCTCAGACGCCCTCCCGGCGCCCAGCAAGAGGTCCGACAACGCAGCCATCAGGTACGGGTCCGACGGGGTCTCCTTCAGTCCTTCGCGGAACGCCGACTCCGCCAGTTCCACCCGCCCCAGCCGCCAGCGCATCTCGCCGAGAACCCCCAGCGCCCAAGCGCGATCGTCGGAGCCAACCCGTGCCGAGGCCGGCGAACCCACCCAGCCTTCGAGCATGCGGGCAGCCTCCGCCGCATCACCGTCCAGACCCGACAACTGTGCCGCCAGCACCATCGCGCCGCCCACATCGCCTGCGCCCGCACAGCCTTTCGCGCAACGCCGCGCCTCATCAAATTCACCCCGGACCAGATGCACCGATGCCATCGTCCGCCAGGCACCCGCATGGTGCGGCTGCCGCTCCACCGCCGACCGGAGATCCTCCAACGCAGGACCAAAGTCGTGCAGGGATTGCCGGATCACCGCCCGCAGCACAACGACTTCCACCGGTGCTTGCGCATCGGACCACCAACGCCCCAACGCCGCCCGGGCCCGGCCCAGGTCCCGCGGATCCGAACTCGCCCGTGCCCGTCCAATCCAATGCCTACAGGCCACGACCGCCTCCTCCGCCGAAGCCGGCGCGACCACGCGCAAGCGCGGCTCACCCGAGGCCCGAACCCGGCACACTACCGTGTCCCGCGAAGCCGGAACCATCGGTGCCGCCCAGGCCGAACCCACCCAAAACCCGATCACAATCCACCGCCACCTTAGAGAAGTCTGCATGCCGTACTCCGTTCCTCAGCTGTAACCATGAAGTAGTAGTCGCACGCGGAGCCGCGGAGAACGCGGAGAACGGGGTTGGCCATGAGCCTTGCCACCTCGGCAACTGGTCACCAACCGGTGACCGGCCTGCCTACCTTCCAGAGGTCCATTCTCCGCGTCTCGGCGTCTCCGCGCGAACCTGTTCCCGTCCTCAACCGCATGGTCACGGCCAAGGGACTTCCGTCCGCTATAACCAATCCGCGTGCCCAGGGTGGGGCGAGTGTCCTCAGGAGCCGGCTTGGGCCCTCGTGGCCCCTGCCGCCGGAGACTCCGGATTCTGCAACGGCTCGACGGAATCTCGCCCCACCCCCAACCGGCAACTGGCCTCTGGCAACTCGCTACTCTCGCCCGGCCCTACTTCACCTTCGCGCTGATGTTCCCACCTGCGGTCTGGACATCCTCCAGTTCCACCTTCCGATCCGTCTTCAGCCGCAGGTAACCTTGGTCCGGAGCGGGAGCAGGAACAGTCAACCGACGGGTCGCCGGATCAAACGTCCCGGCCACGCTCTTGAACTTCCCGCCGACGCTCGGGCTCGTCTGCGGCGTGATCACGATCGACGGATCATTCGGTGATCCAGGGATGGGCGGATTGAGATACGGGAACTTCGCCGGAAAGACACGGGCATCCACGGAAGCGCCATCGGTCAGGGGCGCATCGCCCACGGGAGCGACGTCCGGCGTCAGCAACTTGCCCATCACCACCCGCAACGCAATGTCGACCACGTCATCACCCGGGCGCCGTCCGTTCGGGAAGCCGGCAAGGTCCGCCTTGCTGGCGTCAAGGACACCCGCCGTGAAGCCGGCGATCACGCCGAGGTTGTTCTGCTGGTCCCGCGGCGTAGCCGGCACCGCCGTGTTGAGCCGCTGCATCTCGCCGATCGAGCCGTTCTTGTTCAGCCCATCCACGCCCGTCACGAACGCCGCCAAGAGATCGTTGCGCGGGATCGCCGTCGGCGCCGGAACGTTGAACAGGATCTGCAGCAGGGCGGGCAGCGTCGGATGCGTCACGTAGTCCGCGAACTGCAGGTCGTCCTTGGGTTGGCTCGCGTTGAAGGTGTCCTTGTCCTTCAACCCGATCACGACCTCATTCACCAGCGGCATGCCCAGCCGCGACACCTGCGTGATCGTGCTGCCCTCGACCCGGCTCGCCGTCGTCCAAGCGCCAATGATCGGTCCGTTGCCGCCCGCCAGCACGAACTCCTTGGGCAACTCCACGCAGATGGCCGTCACGTTCTTGTCCGCCAGGCTGTCCTTCGCCCCGTCCACCGGACCGAGCGGGTTCAGGTTCACCAGGTCGAATGTCTCACCCAGGTTGACCACGAACGGATCCTTCCGCTGGCCGACGAACACCCGCCCCTTCTTCTTTGTCCCCGGCAGCGCCACCTCGTAAAGGTACTGGGCCGCATACGCCTCGTAGTCGGGGAACGTCTTGTTGCCCACATTGTCCTGCGGTTTCGTGAATCGTCCTCCGCCGGTCAACGGCGAGAGCGGGATCGATTCTCCCGACCGTCGCGATCCCTTGACCACGGTCACCGTATAGGTCTGGTCCACGTTCAAGGCCGCGTTGTTCCCCGCCGTCACCTGCCCCGCCGCCAGCAGCGGAATCGCGTTGGTCCGGCGATTGCCTTCGGGCCCGATCACCAACGAGATGTCCCGGGCGGCGTTCTCGAATCGGAACTGCAAGGTCAGGTCCTCGACGGCGTCGCCGGTATTGTCGATGTGGATCTCGTACAAGCCGCGCGGATCAAGCTGGAAGTAGTTGGGGCCGCCGTAGGCATCCTGCAATGGCAGGTAGTTGGCGATCACCGTCACGTAGTCCTCGCGACCAGGCTCGTAACTGCCGAACAGATAAAAGTCCGTGCAGTCGAGCTTGGGTGTCGTCGTCACCAGTGGGGCTTCGCGGTGACTCGATGCCAGCAGTCCCATGGTGGGAACCGACAAGGCCATGCAGATCAGGAGACGTCTTGCGTTCAGGAGGGAGGTCTTCATTTGGATTTCATCAGTTCGTTCTACACCACCTCAACGCTCCATCCCGCCGATTGGATGCATCGTCGCGCCAGAACCAGTGGGGCGAGTGTCCTCACGAGCCGCTTCGGCCTTCCCCCTTCGTACTCGTACTCGATCCCCAGCCAATCCCCCAACCTCCAGCCCAGCCCACCGTTGCACTCGCCCCCCGGTTGCAGCCAACCTCCCGCCGATCCTCATGCTCCGGAGCCCCGATTCCCTCGCCGCTCCCACCACCCCGCAACGGTGGTTGTTCGTCCTGTTGCTCCTCGTCTCCATCGCCGTCGGCAGGGCGCAGGACCCGATCCTTGCCCAACCCGCGGTCGGCCGGATCGAACGTGACTTCCTGATCGACCAATGGAGCATTTCCGAAGGCCTCCCGAACAGCTCGGTGAGCGCCATCGGGGAGTCCACCGACGGCTTCCTGTGGGTAGGCACCGGAGATGGTCTGGTCCGATTCGACGGCACCACCTTCCGCAGCCACGGTTCCGGCCGGGATACCGACTCCGGCCTGATGAGCATCGCCGGCTTCCACGCGGGCCCCGACGGCACGCTCTGGATGGCGGACGCCTGGGGACGTCTCCACCACTGGGATCGCGGTCATCTCAGGCGCCACCCGCTCCCGGCAGGGATTTCGGGGGAGATTGATGGCTGGGTGAATCTGCCGGGCGTCGGCGTGGTGGCCTCCTGCGGTACCGGGCTGTTCGTCGTGCCAACGGATGCGCGCGTCGCGACTCCCACCACCAACAGCGTCCACCCGCTGATCACCGTGACACGGGCCGGGTGGCTCTGGCATGCCTTCAACGGCCAACTCCACCGTTGCCGCGTGGAGGCTGTCCGCGACTCGCCCCCGCCGTGGCAGGCCGTGGGCACCATTCCCCCGGCCTCCCGGATCGCTCCGGCAAGCTCCGGCGGGCTCTGGCGGATCAGCCCGGCATCCTATCAACGCGTGGCGGACGACGGCTCTCAAGGCCCGGAGAGGCCCTCGCCCTGGCGACGCGACAACTGGGCTCTCCGCGTACTCGAGGACACCCGCGGAGGACTGTGGGTCGGCACATCGATGGACGGCATCTGGTATTGCCCGGATCCTTCTGCGCCGGACCCGCAGTTCCGGCACTGGTTCCCCAATTCGCGCGCACTTTGCCTGCACCAGGATCGAAGTGGCGCGGTGTGGGTCGGACTGGATGGCGGGGGTCTCCTGCGCTTCCGCCCACGCTGGTTCACCAGCCATCGCGTCCCGGCCGATGGCGCACCCAAGACCGTGCACGGAGTCAGCGCACGCCCGGATGGGACCGCCTGGTTCACGATTCCCGGGCATGGCGTCTACCTCGCCACGCCCGACGGTGTTCTGTCCCAAACCAACTTCGGTTGGCCGGCGCAGATCCGGTTTCCATGGCCTGTCCTGGAGTCCTCGCCAGGACACATCTGGGTCGGCAGCTACGGCGGACCTGTCATGGAATGGAACCTCGCCCAACGCACCGGCGGTCCAGCCCATTCCGTCCACCCCGCCGGCATGACCCTTTTCATGGCGCAAGACCCTGCCGGCCGGGCGTGGTTCGGCTCCTATCTCGGCATCGGATTCGCCGCCGGTGAAGGCCACATCCAATGGCTCAGCCTCCCCGATTGGGCGATCACCCGCATCTCGGGAGTCCTCCCGGTCCGGACGAACGAACTCTGGGTCGGTCTTCGTCCCGGGCTCGCGCACCTCCGCGTCGAAGGCACCAATGGTCACGCCCAGTATCTGCCAGGCTTCTCGCAGGTCCACGTCACCAGCCTCTGCGCCGACGGACCCGACGCGTTCTGGGTTGGCACCATCGACCATGGTCTCTTCCATATCCGGCCTGGTCGTGCCCCCGTCACCCTCCACACCGGACACGGCCTCAACCTCCATCGCATCCACAGCATCATCGCCGATCTGCAGGGCAACCTCTGGCTCGCCACCGAAAGGGGAATCGCGCGCATCGAGGCCCAACCGCTCCGCCAGGCCCTCCAGGGCTCCAACGCCCCGCTCCAGTGGCGCCTCTTCACCGAACAGGATGGACTGCCCAGCCGCGAAACCTCGTACAACAGCCAGCCCATTGCCTCCATCAGCCCCGACGGTCGCCTCTGGTTCGCCACCGTCGCCGGACTCGCTTCCGTCGATCCCACTCACCCACCCAGTCCACCACCCCTGCCCGGCCCGATCATCGACGAGGTCAGCAGTCAGGGTTCCGTGCTCTGGGCCCTGTATGCCGATGAGCACAACCGCCCCGCCCCCGACAGGTCCGGCCCCAGCCCAGGCACCTTCCCGCTCGCCCGTGGTCGACGCGAGATCGAGTTCCGCTTCACCGCCCCGGCCCCGGCGCATGCAACATCCCCGTCCTTGCGCCACCGTCTCATCGGGGTCGACCGCGACTGGATTCCCTCCGGCACCCGCCGCTCCGCGCTCTACCCATCGCTTCCCCCGGGCAGCCACCGCTTCGAGGTCCAAACCCTCGACGCCTCGGGCAATCCCGTCGGAAGCATCGCCCCGCTCACGGTCACCGTGCCCCACTTCTTCTGGGAACGCACCGCGTTCCAGGTCGCCAACGCAGCTGTCGTCGTGGGCATCATTGCCGCCTCGTCCCGCTGGTTGGCCACACGCCGCCTCCGGCGGCGCCTCGCCGACATTGAACGCGAACGTTCCATCGAACGCGAACGCGCCCGCATCGCGCGAGACATGCACGACCAACTCGGGGCCGACCTCACCCGCGTCAAGCTTCTCGGAGAAATGACGCACCGGGACTTGTACAATCCCTCACGAGCCGGCGAACACCTGGACCGCCTGGCCAACACCACCCTCGACCTCGTTCGTGCACTCGATGAGATCGTCTGGGCCGTCAACCCCGCCAAGGATCGCCTCGACAATTTCCTCTCCTACCTCGGCGCCTACGCCACCGAGTTCAGCGAGTCGACCGGCATCGCCTGCCGCACCGACTTCCCCGCAGAGCTCCAGTCCCAGTCCCTCCCCGCCTCGATCCGGCACAACCTGTTCCTCGTCGTGAAGGAATCGCTCAACAACGCCGCCAAACATGCCGGCGTCCATGAGGTGCACGTCCGGGTCCAGGTCCTGGACCATCAAGTCCGGGTCGAGGTCTCCGACGCCGGTGCGGGATTCGACCCCGAAACGATTCGCAATGGCCGCCACGGCCTCGCCGGCCTACGCCAGCGCATGGCCGAGATCGGCGGCGAGATCCGATGGGAAACCGCGCCTGGCAAAGGCACGTGCGTGGTCGCCCGCGTCCCTCTTCCCCACTGATTCCCTTCGCCATGCCCGATCATTCCCTCCAACCGGAATCTTCCGCCCTCCCTGATCCCCGCCACACCCTGCTGTTCCTGCGCGCCCCACGCTTCGGCACCGTCAAGTCGCGCCTCGCACTCTCCATCGGGCCCCATGCCGCCCTCGATGCTTACCGCCAACTCCTCGCCACGCTCACCCACAACCTCCGCGACTGGCCTTCGCTCGAAGCCCGGGTAACCCCCGACGACGCCTTCCCGGAGATCCGACCTTTCCTGCAACACCGATGGTCCACCGCACCCCAGGGCCCGGGTGACCTGGGCCAGCGCCTCCACCGCGCCACGCTCGAGCACTTCGATTCCCTGGACGCCCGCAGCCTCGTCATCATCGGATCCGACTGCCCCGAGGTTACCTTCGAAGACCTCTCCTCAGCCCACGCACTCCTCCGACACCACGAAGTGGTCCTCGGCCCCGCCCTGGACGGCGGCTATTGGCTCATCGGCCTCTCCCGCCCGATCGCTGAACTCTTCGACGCCATGCCCTGGGGCACGGAACAGGTCTACGCCGAAACCGTCCGCCGCAGCCGCGCGCTCGGCCTTTCCCTCGCCAACCTCCGCCCCCTCGCCGACATCGACACCATCGAGGACTGGACCCGCTGGCTCAACCGCCCCACCCCGTAGCCGACGTAGCCGCCGTAGCCGCCGACATCAGGAGGCGGGCCGAGGACAGAATTTGTAGGCCGGGTGCCCTCACCCGGCGTGGCAGATCCCGGATCCTCATTTGTAGGCCGGGTGCCCTCACCCGGCGTGGCAGATCCCGAGTCCTCATTTGTAGGCCGGGTGCCCTCACCCGGCGTGAACCATGACCCGCCGCGTGGGGGCTAGCGGCCTACAGAACTGCGTGGCCAACGTGCTTGAAACTGAAAACTTGCAACTTGGAACTCCCCTACGGCTTCACCCGAAAGCTCCGGAACGACGGCGTCGTCGCCTTCTTCTCCTGCCGGTTGCCGTCATCGCTCAGCACCAGCAACTCCAGATCCTGCCCGCTCCCCATGACCGTCAGGGCCTCCGGATTGAAGTGCTTGAACCCCGTTCCCTTCACCTCTTCCGGGGCCGCCGACCCGCCCGTCCACCGGAACAGCTTTGCCTTCGCCGCCCCCTTCACCCCGCCCCCGATGAGGAAATGTTCCTTCCCGGACCAGACCAGATCGCGCACTCCCAGGCCGTCGAGATCCAGGAGGATGGGGTCCCCCAACCGCAACTTCTGGCCGTCCAGCACCTCCTTCGGATTCAGCACCGGCGCGAGCAGTGCCTTTCCATCGACCAGTGGCGACCGGAACCCGATCAACAATCCACCGTCTGCCGTCGATCCAAGCCCCTCGATGTTGATTCCGCCCTGTTCTGGCGGATTGGCCGCCGCCCTCCGCATCCCCAAGGCCTCATACCGCGGGTCCGACAACAGATCCCCCAGCAATCCAGAGTAGGGCCGGCCTTCCGGAACCAACCGCATCGTCGTGCCGTCCTTCTCGACCCGAGTCGCCATCAGTCGCTGCCGGTTCGAGCGCGGCTTTCCGTCCTTGTTCCGTCCGTGCGAGCCGATCCAGTAGACCCGATCCCCGATCCGAGCAGCCCCTTCGAGGTCGATCTCCGTGGACTTCCCGAGCACCGCGGCGGCACCCGAAAGGTCCACCTGCGCCACCGACGGGCCCTCGGAATCCACCGGGAAGACCTGCAGGACGTTCGATTCATCGCTCGCTGCGACGAACCAGTTCGGGTCCAGCAACGCAATCGCCGAGGCATTGGCCATGCCTTCGTGCAAGACCACTGGCGGCGCCGTGAGCCCACAGGCGCCACCCAGTCCAATGAGCATCGCCGAAAGCACGAAACGTTTGAAACCGGCCGGTGTGATCATCGTCATGACATTCGTCACCTGTTCGCCACTCGTCAAAGGCCGTTCACAGTCTTGGCGGAAGTCGTTTCAATTCCTACCCTGATTCCCATGCCAGAGAAGTCGGTCAACGAACTCCGGGCCAATGTCCGCGAGATTTACGAGAAGGGCGTCGCCGCCCTCCAGAAGAACAACCTCGACTACGCCATCGAGCTCTTCATGCAGGTGGTCCGTCAGGAGCCCGCCTGCTTCGACGCCCGTCAGGCGCTACGGGCCACCCAGCACCGCCGGGCTGGCAACAAGTCCGGAGGACTCTTCAAGAAGTTCCTCGGTGCCACCAACACCATGACCAAGGGCCGCCTCGCCCTCCGCTCCGACCCCTTCGAGGCCATCCTCATCGCCGAGGAAGCGCTGAACGACGACCCCACCAATTCCGGCGCCCACCAACTCCTCGCCGAGGCTGCCCTCGCAGCCAGCCTTCCCAAGACCGCCATCCTCAGCCTCGAGGTTGCCTTCAAGGCCAACCCCTCCGACCGAAAACTCGCCGAGAAGCTGGCCGACACCTGCTCCTCCGCCGGCCAACGCCCCCGCGCCGAGAAGATCCTCCGCGACCTCCTCGCCACCGACCCCAACGACCCCGGCCTCAACGAAAAGCTCAAGAACCTCCTCGCCAACCGCACCCTCACCGAAGGCGGGTATGAAGCCCTCGCCGATGGCTCCGGCTCCTACCGCGACATCCTCCGGGACAAGGATCAGGCCGTCCTCCTCGAACAGGAGCAACGCACCGTCAAGGACGTCGACGTCGCCGCCCGCCTCATCGCCGACTACGAGGCACGCCTCGCTTCCGAAGGCAGCAACCTGAAACTCCTCCGGGACATCGCCGGCCTCTACGAGAAGCGCAACGAGTTCGACAAGGCCATCGCCTACTACCAACGCATCCTCGACATCGGCGGCGTCCAGGACCCCATCATCCTCAAGGCCATCCAGGACGCCCGCCTCGCGGAGTTCGATCTCCGTTCCAAGGCCCTCGACACCGCCCATCCCGACCACGCCTCCCAGGCCGCCACGATCGCCGCCGAACGCGAAGCCTTCCTGCTCGACGACGCCAAACGCCGCGCCGAGGCCAACCCCTCCGACCTGCACGTCCGATATGACCTCGGCGAGCTCTACCTGCGCGCCGGCCGCATCACCGAGGCCATCGGTGAACTCCAGAAGGCCCAGAACAATCCGAACAAGCGCATCCCCGCGATGCTCCTCCTCGCCCAGTGCTTCGCGCGTCGCAACATGAATGACCTTGCGGCGCGCAAGCTCCAGGAAACCCTCAAGGAGAAGATCGTCTTCGACGACGAGAAGAAGGAGATCCATTACCAGCTCGGCTGCATCCTCGAGAAGATGGGCAAGCGCGAGGAGGCGATCGACCAGTTCAAGATCATCTACGAGGCCGACATCGGCTACCGCGACGTCGCCGAGAAGGTGGATTCCTATTACTCGAGCCAGGGCTGATCCTCCAACCAGCATGAACCCATCTCCTTCCCCGGCCCCCGCGCCGGGCATCTGGGAACCCGCGTTCCGCCAACTGTGGGACGAGGCCCTCCGCCGTTACCGCGCCGGCCGCCGATCCCCGTCCAGCCTCCTCACCCCAGAGGACCGCACCTTCCTTTCCTCCATCGGCTGCACCGCCCAGGAGTTCTTCGACTTCGTCGAGGACCACGACGGCTACGGCGACCCTTCCCTCGACACGGCCCTCGCCGTCCAACGGATCCGTTTCAACTACCTCACCCAGGTCCCCGGTTCCCGCCCGACCGTTCCAGCCGTCAATCCCGCCCGCCTCCCGGCCAAGACCGATGCCGTCGAGGGCATCCCCTGGCTCCCCCGCCTCATCGCCAAGGCCCGCCTCAAGCTGCGCGGCGAACTCCCCAGCGAGTTCATGTACGGCTGCGCCGGCGATCGCCCCTTCCTCCAGCGCGCCGGCCTCACCCTCGAAGGCTTCCTCCAACTCACCTGGGACAGTGGCTCGAACGATCAGCCCATGATCGACGCCGTCCGCCGTGGGCTCGGACGCTGACGGCGGGAAAGATTGAAGTTTTCAGTTTCAAGCTCGAACTCTCCTTGTAGGCCGCGTGCCCTCACGCGGCGACGACCATGAACCGCCGCATGGGGGGGCACGAAGCCCACAAATCCTGGGCTCAGATCCTCGCTGTAGGCCGCGTGCCCCCACGCGGCGCAATCCCCACATCCGCCGGCTGAGGGCACCCGGCCCCCGGCTTCAAACTTGAATCTTCAATCTTCAAACTTTGCCGCCGGCTCCGGCAACTCCCGCGCCACCTCCGCCATCCGGTGCCCAAAGCCCGTCCCCCGGACGCTCTCCAGGCGTATGCACCCATCCCGTCGCCGGTACAGGTCCGGATGCACCTGCGCCTCCGGGGCACTGGCCTCCGGATAGAACTGCATCCCGTTGGTCTCGATTCCCATGATGGTGGGGACATGCGCCGCCAGCAGCGCATGCGTCACCTGCGCCAGCATGGGGTTGGTCAGGTCCTGCACCATCAACGTCATCCCGTGCGCCTGGGCCCAGCAGGCGGACAGCAGCGCCCCCGTCTGGGTCTTGCACGTCTTCAGGGCCACGCCGTTCCACCCCAACTCCCGTCCCCGCCTCACCTGCGTCCAGTCGTGCGCGCTCTCGTCCAGGAACAACGGCTTCCGAGACGCGACCGCATGAACATCGATCGGATGCTCCTCGAGCTCGTACGGAAATGGCTGCTCGACGTACAGCAGGCTCCCGTAGAGCCGCGGATGATCGTCCCGCAACCCATCCAGGATCTCCGTCACGTACGCCGGATCCGACACCGTGCAGTTGAAGTCCGCCGTCAACCACTCCACGCCCTCGCGCTCCGCCACCTTCCCCACCGCCAGCAACCGAGCCATATCCCACGCCGCATCCGTCCCCCGCAGTTTCACCTTCAGACACTTCAACCCGTCCCGCCGGATCCAATCCTCCAGCAGCACCGGATGCCCGTCTTTCGGCTCGGTCCCAGTCAGATCATCCGCCGTCACCGGATCCAATCCGCCCACCAGATGCCACGCCCGCAGCGACTCCACCCGTTGCGGTCGCAGGAAGGAACGGATCTCGCGCCCCCGAAGGTCCACGCCGCTCCCCGCCGCGGGCGCGATCAGGTCCGCGAGGCTCCGTTGCATCCACC
Source organism: Limisphaerales bacterium (assembly GCA_965284395.1). Taxonomy (GTDB): domain Bacteria; phylum Verrucomicrobiota; class Verrucomicrobiia; order Limisphaerales; family UBA9464; genus UBA6176. The sequence continues at coordinate 6,238,656 of OZ260084.1, forward strand.
CCGCCCGGTAGGTGTCGAAGGTCGGAATGCAGTGCAACCGCCCGTAGGCGTCGTGCAAGGCGAGATCGAAGGCTGAACTCGCCACCAACGCCGCCAACCACGGCATCCGCCCCTGCCCCTCCGATCCCGCGGACAGTCGGCTCGCGTTGAAGTCCTCCCACAACCTCGGCAGGAGCAGCGTCGTGAAGTCATGCCCCAGTTCCACCGGATGTCCCCAGTCCCCGAAGTTCGCCCACGCATGGGCCAGCATCTCGGTGAAAAGGCACAGTGCCGAGTGCCGCGGACCATAGGCCGAGCCCGAAGGCCACACCCACTGCACGCTCAACGGCGTCTCCCCCCAGCCATCCGCCTTCCGCCCGTCCCGACCCACGACCTGCAACCGCACCCGCGCACAGGTCACCGAGGTCAACGCTTCCGTCCCGAACTTGAGCGGCACCCGCGTCGTCACCGGCAGCAACCACAAGGTTGCTCCCGTCACCCGGAAATCCGTCGGATTCTCAAATGGCATCCCCGCCCACTACCCGCGTTCAAGCCGCCAAACAACCCCAGAATCCCCGTCCGCTCCACCCCACACAGGCCAATCCTCGGTGGGGCGAGTGTCCTCACGAGCCGATTGCTGCCCTTGTCGCCCTCAAACCTGAAAACCCCTCTCCCGGCTCCACCCCGTCCCCTACCTCCCACCCCGCCCGGAATGCTCATCCAGCGCCCGATGCTCTGCTGCCGTCAGCGAAGCCATCCCGTACTTCGAGATCTTTTCGAGGATCCGATCGATCTCCTCCTGCTGCTCCCGGCGGGCCCGGTTCTGGTCCAGATGTCCGAACCGACTGGCCGGCGGCGGCGGCGGTGGCGACCGGCGGAACCACGACCCCAGCGCCCCGAAATCCCGCAACAGATCCTGGCTCAGCACCACCAGGCAGATCACAGAGAAGGCCAACGCCCCGGCAAACATCCACGGCGCCGCCGAAACCCTTCGCGGATCAATCAACAACACCAGCAGCATCCCGATCGTCGCCCCACCGAAATGCGCGTCATGTCCGATGTTTCCTCCGCCCTTCTTGAGCGCAATGAACGTCCCGACCAGGTACAGCATTGCGAAGAGCTTCCCGGGAATCGGGATCGGAATCAGGAACATCCCCACATTCGTCTCGGGAACGAGGAAGATCGACGCGAACATCACCCCGCACACACCGCCCGATGCCCCCAGCGCGGCGTACTCGTGGTTGCGGTGAAGCATCAGGGACAGCAGCGACCCGCCCAGCACCGACATCACGTAGATGAAGACCAGGACCCAGGGTCCGTAGTTCCTCTCGACCACCTCGCCGAACGAATGCAGTCCAACCAGGTTGAAGATCACGTGCATCCAGTCCGCGTGGATCAACGCCGACGTGACCAACCGTTCCCACTCCTTGTCGGCGAGGATCGCGCGTGGACGGAACATCAGGCGGTCGCGAAGCGCCGGCTTGCCGAACGCCAGCAACGTCACGATGCCCGTGATGACAACAATGAAGAGGGTAGCCATGTCTCCAGGGACTCCGGGTGACGCCCGCGCCACCCCGAACTCCACCACCCCACCCCATGCCTCCACTCACCGCAAGCCGCTTCTCCCCAAACATCCAATACGAAGAGGTCACGAGCCGGGGCCGGATGAAGTCATTGCAGGCCGGGTGCCCTCACCCGGCGGGGATCGTGAACCGCCGCGTGGGGGCACGCGGCCTACAGACTCGGCAGGTCAGGAGGCGGGGCAGGGAAGTTCCCAGTCTCCAGATCCCAGTTCCCAGGTCTGGGCACTGGCATCTGGCGACTGGGAACTCTCCAGCCCCATCCCGTTTTTTTGGTCGCGTTCGCCGCCCGATCTCCCATGAATCGCGCCGTATCGATGAGAGACATTGTTCCAGTCCCACCGTCCATCGTTCAGAACCGGCACGCCGAGGTTCGGTCGTTGTTCAACCAGTTCGTTGTTCCCAGCTACGGGCGCTTTGACCTCGCCCTCAGCCATGGGGCCGGCAGCTACGTCTGGGACGTCAGCGGCAAGCGCTACCTCGACCTCGGCGGCGGCATCGCCGTCTGCACCCTTGGCCACGCCAACCCCGAGATCACCGAAGCCCTCATCGAACAGTCCCGGCGTCTCGTCCACGTCTCGAACCTCTACTTCCAGGAACCCCAGGGCCGACTCGCCCAGGGCCTGGTCCGACACCTCGCCCCGGGCAAGGTCTTCTTCTGCAATTCAGGCGCCGAGGCCAACGAAGGCCTGTACAAGCTCGCCCGCAAGTTTGGCCACGACGAAGGCCGGTTCGAGGTCCTCACCGCCATCAACTCGTTCCACGGCCGGACCCTCGGCGGCATCTCCGCCACCGGACAGGACAAGGTGAAGAAGGGCTTCGATCCACTGGTCCCTGGCTTCCGCCACATTCCCTTCAACGACCTCCAGGCCGCCCGCGAGGCGCTGTCTCCGGCCACCGCCGCCATCCTCGTCGAAGGCATCCAGGGCGAAGGCGGCATCACCCCGGCCACCGTCGATTACCTCCTCGGCCTCCGCGCCCTTTGCGACGAGCACCGCATGCTGCTCCTCATCGACGGCGTGCAATGCGGCCACTTCCGCACCGGGCGGTTCCAAAGCTACCAACGGATCCTCGAAGGCCTCCCCGGCGCCGACGACTTCCGCGTCGACGGCCTGTCCATGGCCAAGTCCCTCGGTGGCGGATTCCCCATCGGTGCCTTCTGGGTCCGCGACAAGGCCCACGGGGTCGACCTCTGCGACGTCCTCGGACCCGGCACCCATGGCACCACCTTCGGCGGCACCCCGCTCGCCTCGGCCGTCGCGCTCAAGATCCTTGAGGTCATCGAACGCGACCGTCTTGCCGACCACGTCCGGCGCACCGGCGACTGGTTGTCCAGCGAACTCCAACGGTGGGTGGTCCAGTATCCCGACGTCATCCGCAATGCCCGCGGCATCGGCTTCATGCAGGGCGTTGAACTCCAGGACAGGGAATCCATCCGCGCCTTCGCCGACACCGACAAGGCACCCAGTCTCCAGATGGTCAACCGCCTCCACGAAGCCGGTCTCCTAACCATTCCCAGCGGCAACAACGTCGTGCGCTTCCTCCCCGCCCTCAACCTGCCCCAGTCCCAGTTCGCCGAGGGCCTCGCCCTCTTCGAACGGACGATCCAGGAGGTCCGCTGAGCTCCGCTCCATCCCGGCCGTGAACCTGCCGCAAGTGATTCAGACCTATGGTTCGAACGAACTCTACGAGACCTTCCAACGGATCCTCCGACACGACTGATTCGTCCAAGGCCATCGTGCGACTGGATCTCCCGGTGGACCCTGACTTCCGACCGGATCCCCCGACTGTGTCGATGGCTATCCTGATGGCTCGTAACGCTGACCCCCGACGCTGGTTCCCCAACGGCATCCCAACCGCGGCCGAACGTCTGGCGACCAAGTGCGACGTCGTGTTCAGACTCCTCTGATCCGGACTCCGATCCCCGGGTGAAGGCCGGGTGCCCCACCCGGCGATGATCGTGAACTGCCGCGTCGGAGGCTGTGTCGAGATGCGCCCCCCACCCGGCTGCATCCACCTTTGAACTCGTACCCAGGAACTGGAATCCTACCTCCGTGGCCAACACCCCGCTTTCCGGCCTGACCGTCCTCGTCCTCGACGACGAAGCACTCCTCCGCCGTCACATCGCCGCCACGCTCGAACGTCTCGGCGCCGATGTCTCCGTCGCGGACTCCGTCAGCGCCGCCCGCCGTCTCTCCAACGAACTCAATTTCGACTTCGTCCTCCTGGATGTGAACCTGCCCGACGGCCTCGGCACCGACCTGCTCCGCGAAAAGGCCTTCGGCTCCCACACCAGTGCCATCGTCATGACCGCTGAAGGCGGCATCCGCGGCGCCGTCGAGGCCATCCAACTCGGTGCCATCGACTATCTCACCAAGCCCTTCGAACCCGAGGCCCTCGCCCTGACCCTCGCCCGGGCCCGCAAGAACCGGCAGTCCTCCCGCGCCGAAGAGCATCGTCGTGCGGAATCCCCCGAACTCGGATATTTCTTCGGCAGCCACCTCGCCCAACTCGAATCCCAGCTCCAGCGCATCCTCTCGGCCGACCGCCGCCTCGGCACGAATCTCCCCCCCGTCCTCATCCTCGGCGAAACCGGCACCGGCAAGACGACCCTCGCACGCTGGCTCCATCAACGAGGTCCGCGGAACGAAGGCCCGATGATCGAGGCGAATTGCTCGGCCATCCCCGATTCCCTCGCAGAATCCGAGCTCTTCGGCCACGAACGAGGCGCCTTCACCGATGCCCGCTCCACCCGTCTCGGCCTGTTCGAGGCCGCCGCCGGGGGCACCCTCTTCCTCGATGAGGTCAACTCCCTCTCCACCAGCCTTCAGGGCAAGATCCTCACCGCCATCGAGGAACACCGCATCCGCCGCGTCGGCGGCAACCACCTCATTCCCGTCGACGTCCGCATCATCACCGCCGCCAACCGCGACCTGAAGCAGGCCGTCGCCGAAGGCCGTTTCCGCGAGGACCTGTACCACCGACTCGACCTATTCCGGGTCGTGATCCCGCCCCTCCGAGATCGCGGCGACGACATCCTCCGACTCGCCGACCACCTCATCCAGCGCGTCTGCCGACGGCAGCGACTTCCACCCCGTCCCGTCTCCCAACTGGGTCAACGGCGTCTCCTCCACTACGGATGGCCCGGCAATGTCCGCGAACTCTCCCACGAGATCGAACGTGCGCTCGTCTTCGAGGACGGTCCCGCCCTCGAATTCCACAACCTCCTGGGTGCCACCGCCGGCGCTCCACCCGTCCAAGGTGCCCCCTCCGGCCCGGCGCTTCCGGCCTCCGATTGGTTCAACCCCTCGTTCCAATTCCCCGACCAGGGCTTCTCCCTCGAAGACGCGATCCTCCAACTCATCCGCCGTGCGCTCACCCAGACCGACGGCAATGTCTCCGCCGCCGCCCGCGTCCTCGGCGTGTCCCGTGACTACCTCCGCTACCGCCTCGCCCCCCAGAAGCCCGACGCCAACGCCTGAGCCGTAACCATGCGATTGGAGGCGGGGACAGGTTCACGCGGAGACGCGGAGACGCGGAGGGAAAAGGACACCTGGCTGGCAAGTTGGGCAGTCACCGTTTGGTGAATGGTTCCCGACGCTCCACCATTCGTGACCGGCTTCTCTCTCGGCGCTCTCCGCGGCTCCGCGTGAGAATTCTGCCGCATGGATACGGCTGAGGTGGCGGGGTGGAATCTGGAATCCGGAATCTGGCACCTTCCCCAACGCCGGAGGCGTTGAAGCCGGTAGCCCCGGGTTGGCGCGAACGCGCCTACCCGGGGGAATCGCGTGAAATGGTTTCCGTACCCCGGAGGCGGTACGAAGACTCCCCGCGGCTGCAACCCCTCCACGGTTGGGGCTCCATCCCCCAAGGTTCCCGGGGACTCGCTTCGCGAGCCCGGGCTCCCGCCCGAAACGCCTCCGTCGAGCCGGACAGGGAGTTCCTAGATGCCGGTCGCCAGTTTTCAGAGGCTTGGCGCTGCCCGTTGGGGACTTTCCCCCAAGGCCCGGCTGCCAGCTTGGGGGACACGAACCAATCCCCGATTCACCCCCAGCCAGCCCAGGAAGCAGTGAATTCTCAACACACTGCCCAAAAGCCATTTACAATCCAATCACCCGATCACCGATGCTGGCACAGGGTCTGCATTGCAGGTTGGCAGATGGCGGATCCGCTCCGAAGGTTCGGTCCGGTCGCCCGCCAGAACTAAAAGATCAACGCAGCACCACATGAACACGTTCCGCAAGCTGACCTTCGCCCTCGCCGCCGCCGCGGCTGTGGCGTCCTTCTCCTCCGTCTTCGCCGGCGACCCGCCCACCCGCCCCGAGCGGGAAGGCCGCGGAAATGGCCGCCCGCCCCAGGTCGAGATTCCCAAGCTCGGGATTCCCCGCAACGTCACCCTGCCCGAGGACCTCAAGAAGCTCGTCGAGCAGTACCAGACCGCCGCCCAGAAGTTTGCCGAGGAGCAGAAGGCCCTCATCGCCCAGATCAAGGGCGCGACCGACGAGGACAAGGCCAAGCTCAAGGAACAGCTCAAGACGAACCGCGAGAAGTTCCTCGAGGACACCAAGCAGCTCCGCGCCGACATCCGCGAACAGGTCCGTGATCTCCGCGCCAAGCTGAAGGAGAGCGGCACCGCGGTGGACGGCGGCACCGAGGGCAAGGGCAAGGGCCGGGGCAACCGTCCCTGAATGACCCACGCCCGCCCCGGCGGGCTTGAAGAAACCGGCGGCCACCTCTGGCCGCCGGTTTTTTGTCACCCGCTCGAGACCTGCGGCTGTACCAACCCGGTCCCGCACTCCCCATGCGCAACGACCGCAATCCCCGCCTCTCCTGGGCGATCACCCCGGCCTGCCTCCTCGCGCTGAGTCAAGCCCTCCTCGCCGGCCCGCTCGAACTTCCCGGCATCCACCCCACCGAATCCCCGCTCCTGATCTGGGACCACGTCCTGACCCTCAAGACCGGCGCCGGCTACAAGAACAACCCACTCCTCGCCGCTTTCACTCCCGCGGATACCGCACTCGTCACGGGCGGTCTCGACTTCTTCCTCACCCGCCTCCCCATCGACGGCCACCAAGTTACCGTGTTCTTCAGCGGCGAGGAACGCCGCTACCTCAATCCCGTCGAACTCAGCACCGGCGACACCGCCGACCACGAACTCCTCCTGCTCAGCCAGCTTTCCTACAAATACTACGGAAACCACCTCATCCCCGGCCTCAACTTCACCCACCTCCACGCCCAGCAGGTCTTCGACGCCACCGACCTAGACGGCACCCCAGGCACCGTTCGCGCCTCCGGTCACGCGTTGATCCTGACCCCTTCGCTCCGCTACCCGCTCCCCCGCGGCTTCTACGTCCAGGCCGACTACGTCGTCACCCGCCAACTCTTCCAGTCTCCCGTGTCCTCTTACTGGGAGTACGGACCCAAGGCTGCCCTCGGCTGGCAGTACACCACCAACGGCTCCGTGGAGGTCTCGTTCCAGCACACGGATCGCCCCTTCGACACGCGCCTCCAGACCGACGCCCTCGGCCAACCGCTTTCCGACACCTCGCTCGCCACCACCGACACCCGCTACGAGGCAACCTGGAAACAGATCTGGTACGCGCCCCTCAAGCTCCAGACCACCGTCCGCGGGTTCACCCTCTCCCGACTCGAGAACGGCGACGGCTTCTCCGACTACGACCGCCTCGGCGGTTCCGTCGGCGCGCAGTTCGAGTACGGCAAATGGGCCTTCCGCGGCCTCGCCCGTTGGTCCACCTTCGACTTCGCGCTCCAGATCGTCTCCGTCTTCGATCCCGTTCCCCGCACCCGCGAGGAGACCGAGTTCGAAGCCCGGGTCGAATACCGCTGGACCCCGCGCTTCCGCACCTACGCCGAGTACATGCACGAACGCCAACGCTCCAACGTCCAGGCCGACAACTACCACGCCAACACCTGGCAGGCCGGACTCGAATTGGACTTTTGACCCGCGCCCGACTCCGGCCGAACCTCCAACCAATCGGCCGTGCCGACATGGAAGCTCCCCTCCAACAGAAACGCCCGCTCCGCCTCCCGCCCGGCTCCCTCGCCATCCTCGGAGCGCTCGTGCTCCTCGGCGTCGCCATGGCCGCCGTCCGCATCCCTTTCCGCGATCAACTCCGCAACCAACTCGCCGCCCGCGATGCCCGCGTGCTTGCAGCGCTGATCCAGCAACAGCTCAACGACCCGGAGAATCCCGCCGCCGGCGATGACCCGCTCGCCGCCATCATCGCTGCCTCCATCGCACCCGATCTCCCCGGCGTCGAAGCGGTCCAGGCCTACAGCCCCGAAGGCCGACTGTTCGCCACGTTCCTCGGCCCCACCAACGCACTCACTCCGCCCACTCTTCTCGTGCCTTCGTCCGACAGGCCCGTCGTACGATTCCGGGATTCCCCTTCGCCACGCCTCGAAGTCTGGCTGCCGCTCCGCCCCGACCAAGCCTCCGAGACCGTGGGCTACACGTTCATCGCCCTCGATGGCAGCGATCTCGCCGCCGAATACGCCCTCCTCGACTCCAATCTCCTCCGCCAGGTCACCATCGCCTTCGCCCTGATTGGCACGACGCTCGCCGTCATCCTTGCCCTCAACTTCCGTCACCTGGCCCAGGCCAACCGACTCCTCGCCGACCGATCCCATCGCCTCGAACAGGCCAACCGCGAACTCTCCCTCGCCGCCCGCACCTCCGCCGTCGGCGCCGTCGCCTCCCACCTCGTCCACGGCCTGCGGAATCCCCTCGCCGCCCTCCAATACGCCGTCGCCAATGGCGGCGACACCCGCGACGCCGCCGACTCCGCCCGACGCATGCGCACGATGATCGACGACGTCGTCCGCATGCTCCGCGACGAGCAGGGCCTCGCCGGGTTCGAGATCCCCGCCTCCGAGGTCCTCGACGAAGCCCGCCGCCGCTGTCAGGCCCACGCCAGCGTCACCCCGGCCCTCCGGTGGGAACTGTCCGCCGAAGACGGCCCGCCCCTCGACAACCGCTCCGCCAATCTCTCCCTCCTCGTCCTGGAGAATCTCGCTTCCAACGCCATCCACGCCATGAACGGCTCAGGCCGGATCCGCATCCGCGCCCACCGGTCCGCCGAGTCCTGGCAGTTCCAACTCGAGGACGACGGCCCCGGAATCCCCGCCGAGACCCGCGACCGCCTCTTTGCCCCCGTCCTGTCCTCCCGACCCGAGGGCAGTGGTATCGGCCTCGCCATCAGCCGCCAGCTCGCCCGCCACCTCGGCGGCGACCTCCAACTCGCCCATTCCCGCCCCGGCTCCACCCGCTTCGACCTCACGGTCCCCCTCCCCTCCGTAGCCGCCGACGTCAGGAGGCGAGGACTCGCGCAGCCTCCGGACGCAGACTGCCGCCCATAGCTATCAGGAGGCGATGTTCTCTCCGTCCCCGTAGAAGGCGAAGAGATGAACTCACGGCCGTTGCTGCCGTCGCTGTTCGAAACCACGTACGCCCCCTCCACCCTAGCCCCGTCCACCTGAAGGGCCCTACAGTTCGGTCTCAACTGCCCACACACTTGAGAGCATGTGGTGGAAACCAAAATGGATCGGTCGCCACTTCTACCCCTTGGCGATGAGCAAGCAAAGCCAGCCCGCAATGCGCCCAGCACCAGCGGTAGCCAATCCGGCACCCGTTGGTCCTTACAACAATCTCGGATCCAATTTCCGAGCGAACCGTCCAACTATCCTTGCGGGCTTGATTCCACATCCTTTCAAAGTCCTTCTTCTGCCTTTCAACGAAGGTCTTCCAGTCTCGTTTGATCCACGGAGTTGTCAGGAGCTTTGACGCGGCAAGCACTTGCGGGTCACGGAAAGTACTCCAGACGACATCGGACTCGGTCGCAGCCTTTCGATCCTCGCCAATGAACCAGTTTTTAATCATACCGCACCATGCTGCCGCATAGAGTTCCCCATCATCCGCGGGCCTCTCACCTCTCTCACCTGACGAATCCGAAACAACCTCGACGACTTTTCTTAACTGATCTTCACCACTGGCAAGGATAGCGCAGTGCAAAAGAAAAAGATCATGCCGCGAACGCTGAAATGAGCTCTTGCAATACGTTCGAATTTGAAGCCCTCGTTCAACAAAAGGCTCTACTTGGCTCCGGATTGTCTCAGGCAAGCTTCCCAAAAGCCACTGTCGCCAAATCCACCCCATACAAGACTGCGCATATACTGAAGCATGCTTGAATGCATCGCCCGTCGGATCAGAACTGGAGAAGGGACGCCCCAATTCTGCCACCGCCCGGGCATTTCTTACGGCATCGCCCAAATCCTCCACGATCACTTTTGTTTCATGTGTCATAAAACCCTTTGATTAAGAGCCCGTCTGAATTAAGGCAATAGGGTCAGTCCCGTATTATTTACATTTGTCCCGCATCCGCTCCACGAAGTCCTCCAGTTCCGGTCATTCCGCCGCCAACCGCCAGAACCGCCGCACCCCCTGCGCTAGGGAGCCGTACTTGACCCCAGGCATCTTCCCGGCGACTTCCACCAATCGCCACCCCAGATGCCGCGTCGCCACCGCCACCACCCCGTCCCGTCCCCAATCCCCATGGCCTTCACACATCTCCTGCCAGGAATGGCCTCGGATGGATTCCGCGGTCGACACGATCTCCTGCCAATCGGGCCGTGCCCGCCGCGCCGCAGCCACCACCACCCGCCGTGCCTTCTCAGGATCCCTCGCCGCCTTCCGGATCAGCCCTTCCGCGTCACGGGCGTCACCCAACACGACCCCTCCCACCAATCCTTCCCATGGGCTGTCCAATCGCCCCTGCCGGATGGGCGCCTCCGTGTAGGCGACAGCGCCGCCCGCCTCTCCCGAGCCCTCCTCCCGTCATTTTCGCCGAGCAACCGTTCCAGATTCAGCCAACCAGGTGCTGGCTCCAGACCGGCGTACACCCGCCAGGAACTCCAGGCATACTCCCTCAGCGCCGTCACCCGTCGAGCAACCAACTCCGCTCCGGGATCCGGACACCCCAATACACGCGCCCGCCGTTGATCTTCCTTCGCCAACCCCAGCCCTGCGACCCGCACCGGATTCAGGTGAAGGTATCGACCGACCTCCTCCAACCGGCTCTCATCCCGGATCAGCGCCGACTTGAAACGCCCTTGAAAGACATGTCCCCGCCGTCGGTGCGCCCAGTTGAACCGCACGGAGTAGCTGGTCTGCAGCCACCGCAACGTCTCGCTGATGTCTGTCCGCCGACATCGCACCAACAGGTGGTAATGGTTGTCCATCAGGACGAAGGCGTGAATCTCGGTCCCGAACCGGTCCGGCAGTTCAGAAACCAGTCCGAGGAACGCCCGGCGGTCGTCGTCCCGGCGGAACACGGTCTCCCCACCGTTGCCCCGGCTCATTACGTGATACCAACCATCGACAACGTGGATGCGAAGCGGTCGTGCCACCAGGCAAGGCTGGGCCTCAGGGATCAATTGTCAATAGTACGGGACTGACCCCATTGCCCCGCCCGCGACGCCGCTGGGCACCGCCATCCCTCACCGCACGCCCCGGGCCTGCCCGGCCAACTCCAACCCGAGCACTTCGGCCTCGGCAACCGCCCGGCGTCCCTCGCCCCTCCACCATTTGCCCTCGTTCATCCACGCGGCCCGCAGGTGGACCTGATGCCCCACGATGCGCGCCGAGGCCGCCACCGGACTCTGGCATCCGCCGCCGACGCCCCGCAGGAACGCCCGCTCGGCCACCACGCAACGCCACGTGTTCCCGTGGTTCAATGCCGCCCCAATCCGCCGTGCCTCCGCATTGTCGGACCGGATCTCGATGCCGATGGCGCCCTGGCCCGCCGCGGGCAGGAACTCGTCGGGATCGAGCAGGCACCCCAGTAAGGCAATGGGGTCAGTCCCGTATTATTTACATTTGTCCCGCATCCGCTCCACGAAATCCTCCAGTTCCCCTCGTTCCACGGCCAACCGCCAGAACCGCCGCACCCCCTGCGCTAGGGAGCCGTACTGGACCCCAGGTATCTTCCCGGACACTTCCACCAACCGCCACCCCAGATGCCGGGTCGCCACCGCCACCACCCCGTCCCGTCCCCAATCCCCATGGCCTTCACACATCTCCTGCCAGGAATGGCCTCGGATGGATTCCGCGGTCGACACGATCTCCTGCCAATCGGGCCGTGCACGCCGGGCCGCAGCCACCACCACCCGCCGCGCCTTCTCCGGATCCTTCGTCGCCTTCCGGATCAACCCTTCCGCGTCACGGGCTTCACCCAACACGACCCCTCCCACCAATCCTTCCCACGGGTTGTCCAATCGCCCCTGCCGGATGGGCGCCTCCGTGTAGGCGACCAGCGCCGCCCGCCTCTCCCGAGCCCTCCTCCCGTCATTTTCGCCGAGCAACCGTTCCAGATTCAGCCAACCAGGTGCTGGCTCCAGACCGGCGTACACCCGCCAGGAACTCCAGGCATACTCCCTCAGCGCCGTCACCCGTCGAGCAACCAACTCCGCTATGGGATCCGGACACCCCAATACACGCGCCCGCCGTTGATCTTCCTTCGCCAACCCCAGTCCTGCGACCCGCACCGGATTCAGGTGAAGGTATCGACCGACCTCCTCCAACCGGCTCTCATCCCGGATCAGCGCCGACTTGAAACGCCCTTGAAAGACATGTCCCCGCCGTCGGTGCGCCCAGTTGAACCGAACGGAGTAGCTGGTCTGCAGCCTGCGCAGCGTCTCGCTGATGTCTGTCCGCCGACATCGCACCAACAGGTAAGGCAATGGGGTCGGTCCCGTATTATTTACATTCTTCCCGCATCCGATCCACGAAATCCTCCAGTTCCCCTCGTTCCACGGCCAACCGCCAGAACCGCCGCACCCCCTGCGCTAGGGAGCCGTACTTGACCCCAGGCATCTTCCCGGCGACTTCCACCAATCGCCACCCCAGATGCCGCGTCGCCACCGCCACCACCCCGTCCCGTCCCCACTCTCCATATCCATCACACATCTCCTGCCACGAACGGCCTCGGATGGACTCCGCGGTCGACACGATCTCCTTCCAATCGGGCCGAGCACGCCGAGCCACAGCCACCACCACCCGCCGTGCCTTCTCAGGATCCCTCGCCGCCTTCCGGATCAGCCCTTCCGCGTCACGGGCGTCACCCAACACGACCCCTCCCACCAATCCTTCCCATGGGCTGTCCAATCGCCCCTGCCGGATGGGCGCCTCCGTGTAGGCGACCAGCGCCGCCCGCCTCTCCCGAGCCCTCCTCCCGTCGTTATCGCCGAGCAACCGTTCCAGATTCAGCCAACCAGGTGCTGGTTCCAGACCGGCGTACACCCGCCAGCAACTCCAGGCGTATTCCCTCAGCACCGTCACCCGTCGAGCAACCAACTCCGCTCCAGGATCCGGACACCCCAATACACGCGCCCGCCGTTGATCTTCCTTCGCCAACCCCAGCCCTGCGACCCGCACCGGATTCAGGTGAAGGTATCGACCGACCTCCTCCAACCGGCTCTCATCCCGGATCAGCGCCGACTTGAAACGCCCTTGAAAGACATGTCCCCGCCGTCGGTGCGCCCAGTTGAACCGCACGGAGTAGCTGGTCTGCAGCCACCGCAACGTCTCGCTGATGTCTGTCCGCCGACATCGCACCAACAGGTGGTAATGGTTGTCCATCAGGACGAAGGCGTGAATCTCGGTCCCGAACCGCTCCGGCAGTTCAGAAACCAGTCCGAGGAACGCCCGGCGGTCGTCGTCCCGGCGGAACACGGTCTCCCAACCGTTGCCCCGGCTCATTACGTGATACCAACCATCGACAACGTGGATGCGAAGCGGTCGTGCCAGCAGGCAAGGCTGGGCCTCAGGGATCAATTGTCAATAGTACGGGACTGACCCCATTGCCCCGACCCCATTGCCCCGACCCCATTGCCCCGACCCCATTGCCCCGACCCCATTGCCCCGACCCCATTGCCCCGACCCCATTGCCCCGCCCTCGCCGCGTCGCCGTTTCGCCGTTGGAAAACCATCCGCCCGCGCCGCCGCTGGGCACCGCCGTCCCTCACCGCACGCCTCGGGCCTGCCCGGCCAACTTCAACCCGAGCGCCTCGGCCTCGGCAACCGCCCGACGTCCCTCGCCCCTCCACCATTTGCCCTCGTTCATCCACGCGGCCCGCAGGTGGACCTGATGCCCCACGATGCGCGCCGAGGCCGCCACCGGACTCTGGCATCCGCCGCCGACGCCCCGGAGGAACGCACGCTCGGCCACGACGCAACGCCACGTGTTCCCGTGGTTCAATGCCGCCCCAATCCGCCGTGCCTCCGCATTGTCGGACCGGATCTCGATGCCGATGGCGCCCTGGCCCGCCGCGGGCAGGAACTCGTCGGGATCGAGCAGGCACCCCAGCAACCCGGTCGGGGGCGGCGCGAACGCATGCCCGGGCGGGAGCGTCGGATCGAGGATGAGCCGACCCTTTGGCCCCAAGTACAAGCCGAGGCGTACCAAACCCGCGGCGGCGAGGATCGTCATGTCGAACTTCGGATCCTCCGCCAGCTTCGCCAATCGGGTCCCGACATTGCCCCGGATGGGCACGATCTCGATGTCCGGCCGGATCGCCTGGAGAAGCGCGGCTCGGCGGGTGCTGTTGGTGGCGACCACCGTCTTCGCCGGCAGGCGCGACAGCTTGAGGCCGGGCGGAAAGCCCTTCATCAACCGTTGTCCCGGCGACCACTCCGTGATCGGCGGGCGGGCCGCGACGTTGGCCTCGTCCCGGTAAAGGAGTACCTCGCGCACGTCTGCCCTCGGCAAGGTCGAGATCAATTCCAGACCCTCCGGCAATGCCGTCGGAAGGTCCTTCAGGCTATGCACGGCCAGGTCCGCCGCGCCCGATTCCAACTCCACCTCGAGTTCCTTCGTGAACAACCCCTTGTCGAGCGCCCGATCCGGGTTCGCCATCGACGCAGTCTGCAACTGATCGCCGGTCGTTCGGACCACCTTCAATTCAAAGGCCAGATCCGGGAAGACGATCCGGGCTGCGGCGAGCACGCTCTCGGCCTGCACCAACGCCAGCGCGGAACCCCGCGTGGCAATCACGATTGTTCGATTTGGATTCACGAAAAATAGACGTCCCCACCTTCTCGACGAGAGCGGGCCTGGGCTCAGCCCGGCCTGACTGGCAGCGCCGATCCCACCCCATCCTCTGCCCGACCGCCGTTACCGCCAGACAACGACTCCACCCGGATCCGGATGATCTCCTCGCAGCGGGCCACCTCGTCGCGTCGCAACCGCGTGTACTCATCGGCCACCGTTTGCAGGTGGTCGACGTTGTAGAGGAAAACGTCCTCCAACTTCTCCACCTCCGGATCGATGTCCCGCGGCACGGCCAGGTCGATCAGAAGCAGCGGACGCGACGGACGCGTCCGCAGCAACCGCTCCATGCGTGCCCGGTCGATCACGTGATGCGGGGCGCTCGTACTGGAGACGATGATGTCGACCTTCGCGAACTCGCGCTCCCATTCGTCGAAGTGGATGGCGCGTCCTCCCAACTCCTCCGCCAACGCCGCAGCGCGATCGAACGATCGGTTCGAGACCATCAGGCTTCGTGCCCCCCGGCTCAGCAGCGCCCGGGCAGTCTTCTCGCCGGTGTCCCCGGCTCCCAGGATGATGACTTCGCGATGGCGCAGGTCGTCGAAGATCTTCTCGGCAAGTTCCACGGCCACCGACGCCACCGACGTGTTGCCGCGCTGGATCTGCGTCTCCGACCGGAGTTGCTTGCCCACGCTGAACGCCCGCTGGAAGGCCTGATTCAGTCCCTTGCCCGTGTGACCTGCCCGGAGCGCCGAGTCATAGGCCTTCTTCAGTTGGCCCAGGATTTCCGTCTCACCGAGCACGATGGAATCGAGTCCGCCCGCCACGCGGAACAAGTGAGCCAGACAAGCCGCACCGACGTGCGCGTAGCTGACCGCCGCGAGATCGCCGGTGAACCGACGATCCTGCGACAGGAAATCCCGCAACCGCCGGACCATGCCGCGGGGCTCGCCTTGGACCACCGCGTACAACTCCACCCGGTTGCACGTCGACAGCAGGACCGCCTCCTGCACCAACCCCGACGCGCGCAAGGAGTCCAAAGCGACCGTCACCGAGTGCTCCGCGTAGGCGAAGTTCTCGCGTACCTCCACCGGCGCCGTCCTGTGATTGAGACCGACGACCACGAGGGACATTTCAGCGCCCCCCCCCGTTGGCCATGGCAGCCCCCGACGACGAAACGACCACCGAGGCCGACGAGGCCGGTTGCGCCCCCCGGTGCAGCCCGGAAAGCAGGTAAATCCCCCAGAACGTCAGCAGAACGAACGCGAATCCGGCCACGGCACCGAAGGCCATCCGACGCCCCCGCTGATCGAATCGCCACCGTGCGATCACCAGCGTGGCGTACAGGACCCACGTCAGCGCCGAGTACAGTACGAACGGATCCGCGCTCAGGTAGCTGCCCCGCGCCGCCTTGAGGTAGAAGATGCCGGTCACCAGTCCGGCCGTGAGCAGGCCGACGCCGGCCAACAGGCTTCCCGCGGTCACGGCCTCGACCCTTGTGATCGGCGGCAGCAGGGACGCCAGCGCCCGGGCCTTGTGATTCTTCAGGTGGTTCGCCTCCATCAGGTACATCCCGCCCGTCAAGGCCCCGAGCCCGAACGCCCCGTAGGCGAGGAGGATGAACGTCGCGTGGAGGCTTTGCCACCCGGGCACCATCCGCGATCCGGCCTCCGGCGAATCCAGAGCGGGCATCAACGCGAAGATCCCGACGGCGAGCAGCAGCGGAGCCACGAACACGCCGAGGAAGCGGACGCGTCTCAGCAAGCCGATCACGAGGTAAGCTGCCGCGATCGTCCACAAGAGGAAGGTCGTCGCCTCGTAGAGATTGCGGATCGGACAGCGCGCCAGACTCACGCCCCGCGCCACCAACGCCAGCGTGTGCAGTGCGAAGCCGGCCCACATCAAACCGTACAGGGCCCGGTTGTCTCGACGGAACCCGTGCCGCCAGACCAGCAGTCCAAAGAGCGACGCGACGCCGTAAAGAATCACGGCGCCCAGGAACCACTGTCGATCGCTCAAACCCGACACGGCCCGAACGTTACGGCGAGACCGCCTCCCGGCAAGCCTGCCGGCCGGAGGAGCCCCAAGTTTTCAGTTTCAAGTTTCATGCGGGAAAGGGTCTGGGAGGGCAACGAGGACATTGCCGGCCCGTTTGCCCCGGGGGCTGGGTCGAGATGCGCCCGCCGGCTGCCCCTGGCAAAACTCCTTCTCCCCCCCGGCCCGGGTCCTTGGTACGCTCACCGCGCGTGACATTCGAAGAGGAAATCCAGAGACGCCGGACGTTCGCGATCATCTCGCATCCGGACGCCGGCAAGACGACGCTGACCGAGAAGCTCCTCCTGTACGGCGGCGCTGTCCAACTCGCGGGCTCCGTCACCGCCCGCAAGAACCAGCGCGCCACCACCTCCGACTGGATGGAACTGGAGAAGAAGCGCGGCATCTCGATCAGTTCCACCGTCCTCCAGTTCGACTACTCAGGCTTCCGCATCAACCTCCTCGACACTCCTGGTCACAAGGATTTCTCCGAGGACACCTACCGCGTGCTCACCGCCGTCGATGCCGTCATCATGGTCATCGACGCCGGCAAGGGTGTCGAAGCCCAGACGCGCAAGCTGTTCGAGGTCTGTTCCCGTCGTGGCGTTCCCATCTTCACCTTCATGAACAAGCTCGACCGCCCCGCACGGGATCCGATCGGGCTGATGGACGAACTGGAGGCCGTGCTCGGGATCCGTTCCGTCGCGATGAACTGGCCGCTCGGAAACGGTGCCGACTTCAAGGGCATCTACGATCGGCAGGAGCAGAAGGTACACCTCTTCGAGCGCGTGGTCGGCGGCATGTACCGCGCCCCCGTCAACGTCACCGGCCTCTCGGATCCGTTGGTCTCCTCCCGGCTCGACGAACAGACCTACCGGCAGGTCCGCGAACAGATCGAAATGATCGAGATGGCCGGGGCCGAGTTCGACCACGATCTGGTCCTCGCCGGAAAGCTCTCGCCCGTGTTCTTCGGTTCGGGCGTGAACAACTTCGGCGTCCAGCTCCTCCTCGACAGCTTCCTGCGATACTCGTCCGTTCCGCGCGGTCGCCTCGCGGCGGCCTGAGCTACCCCGGCTTCACCACCCCAAAGTGGTGCAGGACATTCCGCATCAGCGCCTGGAACTTCGGATCCGACTCCAGCGCCCAACCGGAACCGATCGCGCCCGCATTGAAGACGCGCCCGCCCGCGGGCCGCTCCCAGTAGATCATCTCACCGCCCTGATCCCACGCCGGCTGGATCGGGCGGAAGAAGAAGTCGAAGGCCGAACCACCCTCCTTCCACGGAAGGATGCCGTTGGCGAGCAGTTGGATTCCCGCCGGGTCCGCGGGAACTTCGGCATCGGGTGGCGACGGTTCCTTCTGCAACCTGCGCAGCGTGCTCAGGCGCACGTCGAACTCGTGCCCATTGGCCATCGGGACGCCACCACCCGGTGCCATGCCGAACCGATCCCCAGCCTGCAGGCCCGTTTCCTCCGGTTGGTGGAAGAGGAAGTGGTCGGCCCGTTCCACGACGTAGGGCCCAAAGTTCTTCGGGTTTCCCTGGTTGTTCCAACCCAGCGTCTCGAGCCCGATCAGCTTCCATCCGGGCAGCCCGCACTCGCGCAGCATCCCGCCGCGCTGGCCGTCATGGCTGTGCCAGCCCTCGCCGCGACGTTCCGCCGGCACCTGATCGCCGGGAGCGTCCACCTTGCGGCATTCCATGACCGAGCCGTCCGCACTGAAGCTGACGCGCCAGAACAGCGTGTTGCCGGAGAGCACGACGAGATTCCCACCTCCGGCCAGGAACCGTTCCAGGCCCCGGACTGCCGGTGCCGACCAATACTCGGAGTGCCCATTGAGCACGACACACCGGTGCCTCCGCAGCAGGCCAGGGTCCTGATGCAGATCGAGGTCGGTCGCGAGTTCGTAGCGATATCCCGATCGATCCAGCCACGCGTGGAGGAACCGTTCTCCGCGCATCAGGTGGCTGTACCGCGTCGGCCCGCCGTAGAGGACGTGCGGGCCTGCCACGGGCCACGGCATCCGCAAGCCGAGCTGGTAGGTTCCCTGCCCCGCCGCATGCTTGCGGTACAGGCAGAATGCCGGCGGCTCGCCCGCCGCGTTCGGCAGGCCGTCCGTCCCGATCACCGCATCCCGCGTCTCCGGCCAGACCCCGAACGGGGCGCCGTTGTAGGCCCGCCAGGTATTCGTGCTGCACAGGACGAGGATGGGTTCGGGTCGCGCGCGTCGGGCCGGCCGCACCACGAACGTCACATCCGTCTGTCGCGCCTTCCCGGCCAGGCTCCAGTGAAGCCGCGCCACATGGATCCCCGGTCGCGCCGTCGCGGGCACCTGCCAGCGGAAGCTCTCCGGCCAGCGACAGTCGTAGAGGTCATCGCTGGCCAGCCTCAGCCCATGTCCCCGCCGCGGATCCTTCGCTGGAACATGCTCCTGGAACCGCGGAACCGCCGCGTCGAACGAAGGCCCCCCGATCATCCACGTCCCGTGATTCACCAAGCGTCCGTGCCGCCCTCTTCCCGAGACGTCTGAAACCCGATCCCCGATCTCCTCGGAGAAATCCCAGCACGCCAACACCTCCCGCCCCCGGGACCGCTTCAATCCCCGCGCTCCATGCCATTCCTTCACCTGCGCCTCGGTGGGTGCCTGTCCACGGATCACCACCATCGCCAGGTCCCCATCCACGAACCGCAACGCCTCGCCTCCATCTCCCATCGCCCCCAGCCGAAGCGGATGTTCCCCCAGTTCCACCGAATCCGAAAAGGCCCACTCCCCCCGGCGGACGCCGTCCACCCAGACCGCCTTCCGGTTCCCATCCCAGCTCGCCACGAGATGGTGCCACTTGCCGACCTTCACCACGCCGCTATCCGTTCGATGGATGACGGCCTCATCCGGTCCGCGCCCATTTCCGAGGAAGAACCCAACGTACCCGTCCTTGCCCACCCCCAGAGCGAAGCCGGCATCGCTCTGCTTGTCCTCCTGCGTCACCACCCCGGCCAACCGATCCAACCGCCACGGCCGGACCCATGCCTCGATACACAGCGCGGAGAGCTTCCCTTCCAACCGCCGCTCGACGTGGACGTATGAGCCGGGGTGGATCGGTACGACTCCCGCCGGGCGGGTGCCAAGGTCCATCACCACTTCATCCGACGCCGGATCGTCCACCACGCTCCCCAACCTCCGGATCTCGACGCGATAGGCCTCCGTTGCGCTCACATGGAATCCGATGTCTTCGCCGGCGCGGAGGCTTTCGCGGTTGGCATAGGCATGCACCCCGTCCACGACCTGCCCCCGATGGCGCGGAAGGATTCCAGGAACCGCAGGCGCGGCCACCGCCGTCACCCAGGACGGGAGCGCGACGCTCCCGGCAACGGCAATCGTCCCGAGGAAAGTCCTTCGAGTGGTCTGCATGCCGGCCATGCTGCCCCCTTCTCGAACGGGGCGGCAACGTCCTCGTTGCCCTCCCAAGTCCTTTCCCAAGGCGATGAGGACATCGCCGCCGCCTCCTCATCGGCTCGTCTCCGGTGGGGCGAGTGTCCCCACGAGCCGCGCATCGGTGTCGGGATCGGAATCGGGATCGAGGGAAGCCGGAACTCGATACCGATGCCGACCCCGACTCCGACTCCGACATGCCGGGGTCGAGTCGCGGGACTCCTTCACGGCTCTTGAAGCGGTCTCGGCGACGGATCCTGCCAGAGCGCTCGCCTAGTGGAATCCCACTACGACCCCAGGTGGGAACCATCTATTCCAACCGCCCCCGATTCCCCGGCATGGTTGGAATGTCACGCCCGTCACAGCTTCACGTCGCTGTAGATCAGGGTGGCCTTGCGAGGGAGGGTAGGAGTGCCCCACCTCATTCCGGGCAATAGACCGGTTCGGACAGGGCCGTCCGCGATTGTGTCGGGGTATGACAATTCGACGTCTGTGGGCAGCGGGGTCCTAGGGGTTCTCCAAGGGAGAAGCGGATCTGTCGCCCCACGGCAAGAGGCTGTGACAGTCGACCGGGCTTGCCCGGTAAGCGCCGCGGTTCATGTGGACGGGTCGGTTTCTGTGCCAAGGAGCCCCCGCCCGTGTTCGTCTGGGGAGTGCAACCGCAGGGAGGCGTTCCGCGTGGGCGGGTCGTCATGGTTGGGGAACCATGCCGGCCCGCCAATTCCCCCAGAAACGACCACTCCCCGCCGACCTGCCCGCCTAGACCCCTCGCACCCGCAGAGCCTCACGGATCGCAGCCGACCGATTCTCCACGCCCAGCTTTTCCAGGATGTGTTCGACGTGCTTCTCGACCGTCCGGCGCGCCGAGTTGAGGATCACGCCCACCTCGGCGTTCGTCTTCCCCTCGCTGACCCAAAACAGCACCTCCGCCTCCCGCGGGGTCAAACCCAACGCCAGCAAGGCCGCTGGCGTTGCCCGGTCCGGCGCTGACAGTTCCAGCACCCCCGGTTCCGCCTCCCCCGCCACCCGCAACACCCGCACCTCAACGTCCCCCGGCGCGCGATGAACGCCGCCCCCGCGCCGCAGCATCGCCACCAGGAACGCCGGCAATTCCCCGCGGCTCTCCGAACCTCCCAAGGCCATGAGCAGCGTCTGCGCACGATGGGTCGCAAACCGGATCTGCCCCTGCCACGTCGCCACCACCAGCGCCCGATCCAGCGAATCCCGCAACTGCTCCTCCGCCTCCCGCCGCATCGCGACCTCTTCCTGAAGTGACCTCTGCAGGGACGCCACCCGCAGGTGCGTCCGAACCCTCGCGAGCACTTCGGCGGGTTCGATCGGTTTGGTCACGTAATCCACCGCCCCGGCGTCCAGGGCCCGGACCTTGTCGCCGGTCTCCGTCACCGCCGTGAGGAAGAGGATCGGAACGTCCCCGCAATCCGACCGCGCCCGGATCCTCCGGCACACCTCCAGGCCATCCATGCCCGGCAGCCGTTGATCCAGCAGGATCAGGTCCGGCACCTCGTGGTCCAATTGGACCATCGCGCTCTCCCCGCTCTCGGCGACCAGCACCCGGTGCCCCTCCTGCCCGAGCGCATCGAGCAGCAGGCCGAGGTTCTCAGGCACGTCGTCCACCACCAGCACGGTCGACGCCTGTCCCTTCGTTGAAGTCATCGTCCCTCCTCCTGGACCAATTGCTCGCGCAAGGCTGCCATCCGGTACCCGGCCGCCAATTTCTCCAGTGAATCGAAGAAGCCCGCGTGCTCCGGATGGCGTTCCCGGGCTTCCGCCAACGCTCGTCGGAATCCAAGGATGTCGCCGCGCACTGCCGCTTCGCGCAGGGGCAGGAGGACGGAGTCTTCCGGACGCGTCACCTCGCGGATCGACGCCGGGGCCTCAGGCACCACCGAACCCGGTGTGCGTTCCCAATCGAGCCCCAGCAGGGATCCGATCACATCCAGGAGCGCGTCCTCACGGAACGGCTTCCCGACGAAATCGTCCGCCCCGGCCGCCATCGCGTCGGTCCGACCGAAGCCCAGCACGCTGGCCGACATGGCGAGGATCCGCCCGGCGAAACCGGCCTCCTGTCGGAGACGACGGGTCAACTCCAACCCGTCCATGCCGGGCATGCGCAGGTCCAGCAGCACCAGATCGCAGCCGCCGGAAGCCCGGACCGAATCCAGTGCCGCCTCCCCGGAAGCCGCCTCGGTCACCTTGAATCCCAAAGGCTCCAGCAACTCGCGCAGCAACCGCCGGTTGATTTCGACGTCATCGACGACCAGCAAGCGTCGTCTCGCCCCGCCGTAACCCGTGACCATCCCCCGCGCACCGGCCAACTCCGGCCCACTCGCCGAAGCCGGCAACGGGATCTCGAACCAGAACTTGCTACCCTCGCCCAACCGGCTCTCCACCGAGATGGAACCGCCCATCAGCCCCACCAGATGCTGGCTGATTGCCAACCCCAGCCCGGCGCCAGGCTCCGGCGGGCGCCCCGTCACGGCCTGCGAGAAGGGCTGGAACAACCGGGCCACGTCGGCCTCCGACATTCCAGGTCCCGTGTCCGATACCTGGAAACGCACACCTTCCCCGGTGCCGGGACCGCAGTGCAGCCGGACCTGACCGCGCTGCGTGAACTTGAGCGCGTTGCCCACCAGGTTCTCCAACACCTGCCGCAACCTCTGCGCGTCGCCACGCCGGACCTCGTCCGCCGTGCCGGTCCATTCCACCACCAACGTCAGGCCACGCTCGGCTGCTCGCGGTCGGAACGATGCCTCCACGTCCCGCAACAGGTCTGCCGGGCGGAAGCTCGAAGGCCTCAATTCCACCCGCCCCGCCTCCACCCGGGCCAGGTCCAGCACGTCGTTGATCAGGCCCAGCAGGTGATCCCCGCTCGACCGGATGACCCGCAGCCGCTCGCGGTTCCGCTCATCCATGCGCTCGTCGCGAGCGAGGATCTGCGTGAATCCCAGGATGCCGTTCAAGGGCGTCCGGAGTTCGTGGCTCATGTTCGCAAGGAACCTCGACTTCGCCTTGTTGGCTTCCTCAGCCACGTCCCGAGCCGCCGCCAACTCCCGCGTCCGGTCGGCCACCTGCTGTTCCAATTCGCGCGCCCTCGCTTCCGCGCGACGCACCTGCCAACGCACCGCGCCATGGAAACCCAGCCCGCCCAACCCGACGTAAGCCACCCAGGCCCACCCCGTCAGGTACCATGGTGACGCCACCGCGAACTCCAGCGCACTCACGCCGGACAACCGCCCGCTCCGATCCCGCCCCCGCACCTCGAAGCGGTACTCTCCCCCCGGCAGTCCCGACCACGTCGCGTCGCGCCGCGCGGTGAAACCACTCCACTCGTCGTCCCAGCCCACCAGACGGACCTGATACTCGACCGCCGCGCCGCGATCCGGCCGACCGGCACCATACTGGAACACGTAAGGCTGCCGCCCGTGGGGAAGGCTGCCCCGCGACACCTGACGTGACAGCGGTTGGTTGGTCCCGACCGCCCGGAACCCGGTCAACCGTACCCGCCATTGGGTCACCGGTGCCGGCAGTTCCGAGGGCTCCAACCGCACCAGGTTCTCCAGCCCCTTCGCCCAGACCACCTCGCGCCCGCCGACGAGCTCGCGCATCGTGCGGATCGATCCGATGAACCCGAGGACATCCGAGATGGCCGACGCCGATTCCTGCGCCACCCATCGACCATCAGCGGCCTTCTCAAACCGCGAGAGCGGGTAGTCCACCTGATCCTGTACCTGGAGGTAGGCCGCGTTCCCCCAGAAGGCTTCCGGCGAGATCGGCGCCGTCGATGCGATCCAATGCAGCGGCCCGGCAGCCCCCATCACCCCAGTCTCCTCAACCAGTGCCTTCCCCGCGCCGCCGGTCTTCCACAGCCGCTCGCTGCCCACCACCCTCGGCCCGTCCGGCAAGGCCCAGACCTGGACGTAGTCCACCGATTCGCCCAACCCTCCCGACGCGTGGCTGAAGGTCTTCACCGTCGCCTGCTGCCAGCGGGCAACTCCTGGTACTCCCGACGGAATCAGCTGATGGGCGCCTCGCGCCGTCGACGCCAACCACCAACTCCCGTCCGGCGCCGGAACGATGTTCCGGATCTCGCCAAGCCCGGGAATCGCCCTCAACTCGACCCACTCATTTCCCTTCCGGCCGAGGATCACCAGTCCATCCCTCAGCCCGCCCAGCAGCACATCGTCGTCGCCCGGCACCCGCGCCAACCCCAGCACGCCGCCGGTCACCTTGTAGACCAAGTCCTCTCCCTGCCGCGTCAGCCGATGCAACCCTCGCTCGTCCCCCACCAACAGACCGACCCCATCGGCGACCATCTCCTGCGGGTAATGGATGGAATGCGGGTGCAGTCGCCACGCCGCGGCATTCGTCCCGACCCCGGCATCCAGTTCGTGGATGCCATCCAACTGGCTGAGCACCAGACGACCCTCGTGACGTTCAATCCCGTTGCAAAGTCCCGGGGGCAAGCCCGTGCGCTCGTCGTGCACGGTCGCCGCAAGCGCCAGGTCCACCGCCTGCAACCCAGCGTCCGTGGCGATCCACCACGTCCCATCCGCCCCGATCGCGACATCCCGGACCGCATCCGACATCAATCCGTTGCCCGTCCACCATCGACGTACGATCCCGCGTGTGGGATCGACGAGAAACAGCCCGGCGCGGCTGGTTGCCACCAGGAACCTTCCGTCGGGCAATGGCACCAACTCGGCCGCCCGCCCGGTCTTCAAGGCTTCATCCCCCGGCAGCGGCACCTCGCTCACCGTGGTGCCGTCCCACTTCAGGATCCCGGCCCCGCGAGACAAGAGCCACCATCCCCCGCCGGGTGCCGACGCGATTCCCGTCACCAGCCCGCGAGCCACGAGCGGGTTGGTGGAAACGGTCACGAAGTCGCTGCCATCAAACCGGCGCAGTCCGACCCCGGTCGTCTGCGCGAACACATTGGTCCCGGAGACCAGGATCCCGGTCGTCCCGGGACCGTTCGTGAAGGCCCAGGTCTTCAGCACGCCGTAGCTCCACCGCATCACGTGCCGCTCCGCCGAGAACCAGACTTCCTTCCCCACCACGGCCGCCTCCCAGATCACCCCGAACTGACGTTCCGCCGCCGGCACGCCCTCGGTCAACGATTGGTAAGCCAACTTCCCGAACGGGTCCGGACGAACGACCCCGACCTCGTCCGTCCCGCCCAGGTAGATCTGACCTTCCGCCCCAAAGGCCATCGCGCGGACGTGATTCAGCGGCAGTTCCAGCCGGCCGAATTCCTGGCCATCAAACCACAGGAGGAGATTGCCACTCAGCGCGTACAGGACGCCGTCGGAAGCCACGTGCACCCGCGCGACCTGCGGGCTGGCCCGGTATTCCTTGGGTCCCCACGACCGCATCAACGGCCGCCCGAGTTCTGAGGCCGTCTGCGCCAAGCCCCGCGTGCCCCCCAGGAATCCCACGCACAGGAAAACCCACCACCCAAGGATACACGGATGCGCCCAACCAGTCCGAAACGGCATGGCCAAAGGCTACCTCACAGCCCCGCCGCAGAAAGCCCGGATTCAATCCCGCTCCAGCGTGAACAACCGGCGGGGCGCGTTCCGACGCAACTCCACGTGACCATCCACGAACGCCAGGTTCGCACGGAACTTCCCCCGACGCGGCGCGCCCGCCACTCCGCGATCCGTCTCGCTGCTCTTCTCGTTCCCGCCGCTGTGACGGAAACACACGTTGGCTCCCGCTCCGCCATCCGGATACAGGCACGCGTCCCAGCCATCCGTGTCACCGTAGATCACCGTTTCGACCGGATCCTGGACGTGCCGGGATCCGATGGATTTGTCGCCGTTGTTGATCTGGGCGTTCTGCGCATAGGCGAGATAACCCCAGAATCCGCCGGCCACCACCGCGCCACCGGTCTTTTGATCCTTCCGCTGTAGCGAACTCGGGCAGATGAAGATCCCTTGCCCTGCAACCTTCTGGGTCTTGCCCACGTAGGGCTGCAACTGCCGGTACCAGATCGGCGGAAACTCCGACGTCAACCACTCGGCCTTCGGCCAGCCGATCGGATACGTGCCGTGATCCTGGTCGTACATCATGGCCGCCATCGAGAGTTGCCGGAGATTGCTCTGGCACGCGGCCGCCCGGGCCTTGTCCTTCGCGCGGCCCAGCACGGGCACCAGCAACCCAGCGAGGATCGCGATGATCGCGATCACCACCAGAAGCTCAATCAGCGTGAAACCAGCCCGCCCGTTCCCACGATTTGATGTCTTCATGCCCACCTCCCCCGATCCAACACCTCACCCCACCGAAAGTCATCCACCGATTCAGGCCATGGGCCTGATGGGCGCGCCTCGACACTGCCCCCGCGTCAAACGGAGCGGCAACGTCCTCGTTGCCATCCCATGCCTTTCTCCAAGGCGACGAGGACGTCGCCGCTCCGTTCCGATTCTCAAACGGGGGCAGTGTCGAGATGCGCCCGGCTTGATGGCCGAAGGAAGAAGGGGTTTTTGCCGAAAGAAACGCAAAAGATGAAAAGAGGGAACCGGTTCCTAATTCCCTCTTTTTCGGCTCCGTTCGCTTCTTTCGGCAACCGCCCCCTTCCCCCTTCTTGCGGCCACTCACTTACCGCTTCTTGCGGCCAGAGCCACGACTGGGCCAAGCTGGCCGCATCGTCCCATGAAAGGCCCCCTCTTCCGCTCCCTGCCTGCGCCCGGTCCGTTCACGCGGCGTCAGTTCCTCGCCCGCAATGCGATGGGCGTCGGCAGTGTCGCGTTGGCGTGGATGCTCAAGGAAGAGCGATTGCTGGCGACCCCGGCCAACGTCCCGCGCCAGCCCCTGAGCTTCGACATGAAGCCCAAGGCGCCGACGCTCGTTCCCCGCGCCCGGGCCATGATCTCCCTGTTCATGCATGGCGGCCCGAGCCACATCGACCTCTTCGACCCCAAGCCCGAGCTCACCCGCCGCAGCGGACAGGACTACGCTGGCGAGATCACCTTCAGCTTCGTCGATCGCGCCAGCAAGAAGCTCATGGGCAGCCCATGGCAGTTCCGCAAGCACGGCGCCTGCGGTGCCGACGTCTCCGAGCTCCTGCCCCACTTCGCCTCGATCGTCGATGACGTCACCGTCATCCGGTCCATGCACACCGACATCAACGGCCACGAGCCGTCGATCTGGTACATGAATACCGGCAAGGCCCAGCCCGGCCGGCCGGCTCTTGGCTCATGGCTCACCTACGGCCTCGGATCCGAAAGCCAGAGCCTCCCAGCGTACGTCGTGCTCACCGATCCCGGCGGTCACCCCGTCGATGGCGTCCGCAACTGGTCCAACGGGTTCATGCCCCCGCTGTTCCAGGGCACCGTCGTGCGCTCGGCCGAACCCCGCATTCTCAATCTCGATCCACCGCCGCACCTCAAGGGCACGCTCCAGGAACAGAACCTCGCGTTCCTCGCCCGTCTCAACCACGAGCATCTCGCCCGCCATCCGGGCGAGGCCGATCTCGACGCCCGCATCGCCAGCTACGAACTCGCCGCCCGGATGCAGACCGCCGCCAAGGAAGCCCTCGACATCTCCGGCGAGTCCGAGGCCACCCGCAAGCTCTACGGCCTCGACGACCCGAACACCCGCGAGTACGGCACGCGTTGCCTGATCGCCCGACGCTTCGTCGAGCGCGGCGTCCGATTCGTCCAGCTCTTCGTCAACGGACAGATCTGGGACAACCACGAGAACATCCGTTCCAACCTCGCGTCCTGCTGCCGCAAGACCGACCAGCCCTCCGCCGCGCTCGTCAAGGACCTCAAGGCCCGCGGCCTCCTCGACACGACGATCGTCCACTGGGGCGGCGAGATCGGCCGCCTCCCGGTCACCGAGAACCACGGCGCCGCCGAGAAGGCCGGGCGCGACCACAACGGCCAAGGGTTCACCTCGTGGGTGGCCGGTGGCGGCTTCAAGGGCGGCATGACCTATGGCGAAACCGATGAGTTCGGACACAGGGCCGTCATCGATCCCGTCAGCCCAAACGACTACCACGCGACCCTGCTCCACCTCTTCGGCATCGACCACGCCCATCTCCGCTACTTCCAGAACGGACAGGAACAGCACATCACCGACGGCAAACCCTGCCGCGTCGTGAAGGAAATCCTCCGCCACGCCTGAAGCCCCGAAATCCGCCCGCTGTCCCCGTGAAGCGCTTCCTTCCAGTCCTGGGATTATTCCTCGCCCTCGCTTCAAATGGCGTGGCGACGTCGTCGCCCCCCCGGAGCCCTTCCCAGGGCGATGGGAAGCTCACCGCCTCGAAGCGCCAACCCCAGACGGCCCCCACCTTCGAGAAGGACATCCGACCGATCCTCAAGGCCCATTGCTTCGACTGCCACGGCGAGTCCGGCCAACCCAAGGGCGGATTCGACATCCGCCTGCGTCGCCTGATCGTGCAGGGTGGTCACGACGGGCCCGCCATCGTCCCCGGCAAGCCCGACCAGAGCCATCTCGTCCAGCTGATCGCTTCCGGTGAAATGCCGAAGCGTGACAAGAAGCTCACCCGCGAGCAGGTCGACCTCATCCGCCGTTGGGTCGCCACCGGCGCGCGCACCGCCCGGCCCGAACCCACCGAGATTCCCCCCGGTGCCGGCATCACCGAGGAAGAACGGTCGTTCTGGTCCTTCCAACCGATCCAGCCACCCAAGGTCCCGGCGTTGTCCAAGTCCCGGCACACCCGCACCCCCATCGACGCCCTGCTCGACACCCCACTCAGCAAGCGCGGGCTCGCCCTCTCCCCGGACGCCGACCGCACCACCCTTCTCCGACGAATCCATCTCGACCTCACCGGACTCCCGCCCACGCCCGCCGACGTCGATGCGTTCCTCAACGACCGTTCACCCGACGCCTACGAGCGTCTCGTGGACCGCCTCCTCGATTCGCCACAGTACGGTGAACGCTGGGGACGCCACTGGCTCGACATCGCCGGCTACGCCGACTCCGACGGCTACAGCGACGCCGATCCCGTCCGTCCATTCGCGTACAAGTACCGCGACTACGTCATCCGGGCCTTCAACGAGGACAAGCCCTTCGACCGCTTCATCACCGAACAACTGGCCGGCGACGAACTAGCGCGTGCCCACAGCGCCAACGCCACCTCCGTCGCGCTCGCGGATCCCGCCAACCGGGACCTGCTCATCGCCACCGGATTCCTCCGCACCGGTGCCGACGGCACCGCCACCGCCGCCGTCGACCAGACCGTCGTCCGCAATCAGGTGGTCGCCGACACCCTCAAGATTGTCTCCACGTCGCTCCTGGGTCTTTCGGTCGGATGCGCCCAGTGCCACGACCACCGCTACGACCCGATCCCACAGGCCGACTACTTCCGGCTCCGTGCCGTGTTCGAGCCCGCCTACGACTGGAAGAACTGGCGAACCCCGGCCCAGCGCCTCGTCTCGCTCTACACCGACGACGACCGTCGCAAGGCCGCCAGCATCGAGACCGAGGCCGCCCGCCTGGCCGCTGAAAAGGAAGCCAAGCAGAAGACCTACATCGCCGAGGCCCTCACGAAACACCTCGAGAAGTTCGAGCCTCCCCTCCGCGACCAACTCCGCGCCGCGCTCGACGCACCCGCCGACAAGCGAAGCCCGGAACAGAAGAAGCTCCTCGCCGACAATCCGTCGGTGAACATCCACCCCGGCGTCCTCTACCAGTACAACCCGAAGGCCGCCGATGACCTCAAGGCGATGGATGCCAAGGTCGCCGAGATCCGCGCCACCAAGCCGCCCGAGGACTTCATCAGCGTCCTGACCGAGGTCACCAACCAGGTCCCGGTCACCCACCTCCTCCACCGCGGCGATCCGAACCAGCCTCGCGATCCCATCGCCCCGGGCACGTTGAGCGTGATCGGCCCCGGCGGTTCGCCGCTGGCCATCCAGGCGAAGGATCCCGAACTGCCCGGAACGGGCCGGCGCCTTGCGTTCGCCCGATGGCTCACCAGCGGCACCAATCCCTTGGTCGCCCGCGTCCTCGTGAACCGCGTCTGGATGCATCATTTCGGCCGCGGTCTCGTGGGTACACCGGCTGACTTTGGCGCCATGGGCGAGAAGCCCTCCCATCCCGAACTCCTCGACTGGCTCGCCAATGACTTCATGCGGAACGGTTGGAAGTTGAAGCGCCTCCATCGGCTGATCCTGACCTCGACCGCCTACCGCCAATCCTCAGCGCACCACCGCAAGGGCGACGCGAAGGATCCCGAGAACCGCCTCTACTGGCACAAGCCTCTCCAGCGCCTCGATGCCGAAGCCATCCGCGACTCGATCCTCGCCGTCAGCGGCTCGATCCGTACGAACCAGTTCGGCCCGCCGGTTCCGGTCCGACCCGACGTCCACGGCCAGATCGTCGTCGGAGTCGACCGGACCCAAGGCGACAACAAGATGCCTGTCGAGGTCCCGCTCAACGGCGAGGAGTTCCGGCGCTCGGTCTACATCCAGGTCCGCCGCTCCCAACCACTCGCCCTGCTGCACGCCTTCGACGCACCGGTGATGGAGGTGAACTGCGAACGCCGCCAGCAATCCACCGTCGCCACGCAGGCGCTGATGCTGATGAACAGCGGCTTCCTCCTCGACCAGGCCGAACGCTTCGCCCGCCGCCTCGAAGCCGAGGCCGGCACCGACCCGACCGCCCAGATCGAGCGCGCCTGGCAACTCGCCTTCAACCGCAAGCCCACGCCCACCGAACGATCCGACGCCACCGCCTTTCTTGCCGCCCAGGCATCACACCTCCGGGCTACGGCTCCCCCCGCGGAACCCGCCAAGCCCGACCCGAAAGCCAAGCCCGGACCGCCGCCACCCACGCCAGAGCAGCAGGCGTTAGCCTCCCTCTGCCAGTCGCTTCTCGGCTCCAACGAATTCCTCTACGTCGACTAGGCCATGTTCCTCCGGGTCGTCGTCCTTGCCGCGGTCGGTGTCCTGCGCATGGCCGCGGCACCGTGGCCCGCCGCCTCTCCGTCCGAAGTCGGCCTCCGAGCCGAGGCGCTCAATGACTACGCACGATTCGTGGGCGGACGCGGTTGCGTCGTCCGACACGGAAAGCTCGCCTTCAGCTGGGGTGACCCGACGGCCCGCGGCGATGTCGCCTCAGCCTGCAAGCCGATCTTTACACACTTTCTCCTGCTCGCCCTGGACGAGAACCGGATCCCGTCGCTCGACGCCCCCATCCGCCTCCTGGAACCTCGACTCGACCAGCTCAATCCCACCCTCGGAGCCAAGGACTCCAGGATCACCTGGCGTCACTTCGCGACGCAGACCTCCTGCTACGGCCTCTCCGAGTCACCGGGTTCCGCCTTCGCCTACAATGACTGGCAGATGGCATTTTTCATCGACTTGCTCTTCCCCCGCGTCTGGAACACGCCGTGGCCGGAGGTTGATGCACGCCTTCTCCATTCGCGCCTCACAGTACCCCTCGGCTGCGAAGATCAACCAACCCTCAATGGGGCCCATCCGTCGACCCGCGCCGGGCGCCTGGCCATTTCACCCCGGGATTTCGCGCGCATCGGCCAACTCTATCTGCAGGATGGCCGATGGGAGGCACGCCAACTCCTGCCCTCGAACCTCGTCCACATGGCCGTCTCCTCGCCGCTTCCAGCCTCGCTTCCCCGCGCCGGCACGAACGCCGCCGCCATGCTCCCTGGCCAGCGCTCCCTGGGTTCGAGGAAAATTCCCGACAACCAGACCCCTCACTTCGGCAGCTACAGCTTCCTGTGGTGGGTCAATGGCACCGAAGCCTCCGGCCGACGCCATTGGCCAGATGCTCCCACCAACCTCTTCGCCGCCCTCGGCCACGGCGGCATCCGGGGACTCGCCGTGTTTCCCGACCTCGACCTCGTTGTCTCCTGGAACGACGCCTCCACCGATAATCCCTCGAAGGAGAACGAAGCGTTCCGCCTCCTCAAGGCCGCAGTGGTTCTGCGTCCCAAGCCCTGACGCCAACCCCCTTCGCGGCTTCGCGGCTTCGGGCGAGGCCTTCACGGCAGGAAGCGGATTTCGCGCGAAGCCGCGATGGCGCGAAGCATTGGGGGCGGTTCAGAACAATGTCCCGTCATCTCCGCGTCTCCGCGTCTCCGCGTGAACCAATCCCCACTCCGGGTCCGGATCATTCCCAACCCCAACCCTGCATCCCCTTCGCGGCTTCGCGCGAGGCCTTCAACCTAGAAACAGCGGTTGGATCCACAGATTTCACCGATTGCACGGATTGGAAGCCGGTTGAGAGAGGCTGTTGTTTCACCCCACGGGTGAGGTGCAAACCGCGATGCGGTGAAGCCTCCAGTCCCGGTCCATCTGTGAAATCCGTGAAATCTGTGGATAGTCCAACCGCCGCTTTCAGGTTCAAGGCAGGGAGAGGATTTCGCGCGAAGCCGCGAAGGAATTGGCGGTCATACTCCCCACGGGCAAAGCAATGGGGTCAACCCGCGACATTCAACATCTGATCATTCCCACCCAAACCCGACATCCTCCTTCGCGTCCTCGCGGCTTCGCGCGAGGTCTTCACGCCATGGAATCGGTTTCGCGCGAAGCCGCGATGGCGCGAAGGGATGCGGGATGGTTCAACCTACGGCAATCGGCATTCGCACGGTCCCCTCAAGACTTGCGTCCCATGGCAACCGCAAGACGCGAAGCCGCCTCGGTCGCCTTGGCATCCCCCTGGGCCGCGGCCTTGGCGTACCAAGCTCGGGCCTGCTCCAAATTGGCCGGCATGCCCATTCCATTCTCCAGGAACCGGGCATAGTTGCACTGCGCGGACGGCCAGCCTCGCTCAGCTGCTTCCCGATACAGGCGGCCGGCTTCGACCCAGTTCTTGGGCACTCCCCGGCCGAGCTCGAAACACTCCGCAAGATTCCCAACCGCGACGGGATGGGCAGATGCGGTCTCCCTGAACAATTGAACCGCTTGGGCAGGATCCGCTGAAACCCCGGTGCCGTTGGCGAGGCAGTCGCCGAGGTTGATCTTCGAGATCACATGCCCTTGGGCCGCGCCCCGACGGAACCATTCGACGGCCTGCTCCGGATCCTTGGCAACGCCACTCCCGGTCAACAGAGCGTGTCCCAGATTGCACTGGGCCTCCCGATGGCCCTGCTCCGCCGCACTACGGTACCAGAGGACGGCTTCAGCCCTGTCCTGTTTCACCCCCAGACCGTGTTGGAGCATCAGGCCGTAGTTGTATTCACCGTTGGCATCCCCCAGTTCCGCCGAGCGACGGAAGAGATCCACCGCGCGCGGCAAGTCCTGCGGAACCCCCTGCCCTTCCTTCATCAGGACTCCGAGGCTGTTCATGGCATCGGGTTGCCCCGCTTCGACCCCGCGCTCGTACCACTCCAGCGCCTTGTCGAGATCCTTCCGGCCACCGATACCCACATGATAACACTGGCCAGCGTTGTTGAACGCCTGATCGGCTCCTTCCTCGGCAGCCTTGACGAACCAGCGTCGGGCCAACCGCGGATTGGGTGGTGTCCCCAGTCCTTGAAGGTAGCAAACCCCGACGGAGTTCGCCGCCTCGACATCACCCAGTCGTGCAGCCTTCAGGAACCAGGCGAAGGACTCTTTCAGATCCAAAGGCACTCCGTCCCCCTCATGCAGGAGGTGAGCCAGGCGGGTCATGGCGACCTCGGAGCCCCGGCGTGCTGCCTCACCGAACCATGCCGCAGCCTGTTCGTGGTCCTCTTCCATCCCATTACCCTGAAGGCTCAGCAGACCCAGTTCACCGAGGGCATCGGCCGAGCCACCGGCCGCAGCAGCCTGCAACCAGACGACCGCCTGCTCCCAATCGGGTGGACCAAACTCCGGATCTGCAAGGAGGGCACCTAGCTCGAACTGTGCCTCAACCAACCCTGCGGCAGCGGCCTTGCGCAGGTGGCTCAGGCAGGAGGTCCGGGACCGCTGGGAGTTGCCGCCCACGAGGGCGAAGCGCCCGGCATGGAGATATCCGGAAGGAAAACCGGAATCACCGAGCTGACGCGCCACTGCAATGTTCATGGCGAAAAGGTCTCCTTTGGGCGGTTTCCGGTCCGGCCAGAACCTGCGAAGGGTTTTCCTGTAGGTTTGCTGGACATACCCCACAGCAAAGATGGCCTCCAGCACGACCTTCTCTTCGCGTCGCGCAGCTGCTGCCGGGATTGCCGGGATCAACCCGCTGCCCGGAGCGTCGGGTTGCAGACGCTCGAGGACGGCGAGAGCCGTACGAACCGCGGCGATCGCCTTCGGTTCCATCCGGTCCAGCAGCTCCAGATTCTCCGTC
Organism: Limisphaerales bacterium; assembly: GCA_965284395.1. GTDB lineage: Bacteria > Verrucomicrobiota > Verrucomicrobiia > Limisphaerales > UBA9464 > UBA6176. The sequence continues at coordinate 6,273,001 of OZ260084.1, forward strand.
AGGGCACCATCCGTGGCCGCCGGGGATTGTAGCGCCAGGTCGTGAACCTCTCTTCCCTGCAACACCACCCAGGCCGTGAAGTGTTGGAACTTGAAGTCCTTGAATTCGCGGCTGGCGAGGCAGGCCTGCCACCAGAGACGTGCGGTCCGGAGTGGGGCAATCTGACGAGTCCAGGCATGTTCAAAGTCCGCGAGCTCCGACTGGTCCAAACGTTTCAACATCGACCTCAAGGCTTGGGCGTCGCCCTCAAAGGATTCCACGCGGGACCAGAATTGCCGGGAGTTCATGGCTGGGACGGTGATTCTCCTCACCTGACCTGGCAACGCCGAAGAGGTTCGTCTGAGGCCATGCCTCGATTCGTTCGCCCGGTTGCGCGCGACGGACCGGGACGAAAGAGAGCCCCGTCGACACCACCTGTTCTGTCCCCCCTCCGGCACTCAAATCCCCACTCACCGGAAACCCAGCGCTCACGCGCTGGACTACCTTATGCCGGGGCTCCGCATCTCGGGAAGGGACGACCACGATGCGGTCCGGAGCAACCATCCGGCAAGGCAGTGGATCCAGAGAATACTGGCGTCACTGACACCCTCGACGTTCAGGAAGGACACTCGCCCCCCCGCACGCGCGCCTGCCACCACCCCACCCCAAATCCCATCGCCGCGCCGCTGCGTCGCCGCTGGAAGGCGCCCTGCCCGCGTCGCCGCTGGGCAAGCCCGCCGCTGGAAAATCCCGAAGTCGCGTTTGCCGCGCAGCCCCCGGCTTCCTAGTCTAGCGGCATCCAATCATGAATCGATTGCTCTGCGCCTTCCTCCTCTGGATCGGCGCCCTCCCGGCCCAGGCCGCGACCACGAACCTGGTCTGGCGCTGGTCCAATCCCCTCCCGTTCGGCGCCAACATCGCCGACCTCGCCGTCCGTCCCGGCGAGTCCTACGTCGCCGTGGCCGAGTATGGACAGCTCTTCACTTCCGAGGACCTCTCCACCTGGAGCCGTCGCGAGACCGGCACCACCCGCTGGCTGCGCAGCGCCACCTACTTCGGCACCACGACCAACAACACCGCCCGCCAACTCCTCGTCGGCGCCGAATCCGGCACCATCCTCGTCAGCGAAGACCTGTCCAACTTCACGGCCATTGACCTCGGCACCACCGACTGGATCGAGGGCATCGCCGCGTCCCCGATCCGCGCTGTCGCCGTGGGCGACAATGCCGCCATCTACACCTCCGACGACGGCACCAACTGGGTCCGCCGGGCCAACACCTTCGGCTCAACCTGGTTCCGGGGCGTCACCTGGCGCACCAACGGAGTCTTCGTCGCCGTCGGCGAATCCGGCCTGATCGCCACCAGTCCCAACGGCATCAACTGGACCCGACAGGCCCGCAACCTCACGACCGCGAACCTCAATCGCGTCATCCCCCTATCCACTGGATTCTGCGCCGTCGGCGAGGGTGGCATTGTAGCCGTCGATTCCTCCGGATCCGGCACCAACTGGCGCCTCGTCTCTTCCGGCGCGACCGGAGACCTCTACGCCGCGGCCTTGGAATACCGCGCTGACATCCCGGGTTCTCCCGTGGGCGCCCTCCTCGTCGCCGGGGACTCCGAGCTGCGCTCCGGGATCGTTTCCGTCAACCTCTGGGTCGACGAGACGGACACCCGACGCACGTCGCCTGCTCCCAAAGCCACCTACCTTGCGGGATTCTGGAACACGAATCAGGCCATCTTCGCCGGTCGGGCCGGCCTGATCCTCACCGGAGTCCGCCCCACCGTCGCCTCCTCCTTCCAGTGGTCCCTCCCTGATTCCCCACCCCGAAGCTGGCTGTTCTCCGTCGCAACCAACCAATCGTTCGGCACCAACATCACCGTCGCCCTCTCAAACAACCTCCCCCTCGTCTCCACCAACACTACGACCAACAGCCTGGTCGTCGCCGTGGGCGACGGACCCACCATCCTCCAGTCCGATCGCGGCATCACCTGGTCCACGGCACTCCTTCCCACCAACGCTTCCGGCATCGTCTATCTCGGCGTCGCCTCCCGCCCCGGACTCCTCGTCGCCGTCGGTTCCTCCGGCATCATCTCCTTCAGCGCCCAAACTTACGAAACCCTTGTCAGTACCAACCTCCTGACCAACTCGCTGGGGACCGCGTTCAGCGTCGTCCTCACCAACCAGATCAACACCCTCGGTCTGACCTGGTTCCCCGCTACTTCTCCAGTCACCAACACCCTCCAGGGCATTGCCGCCTCGGCCTCCGGACGCTTCATCGCCTCCGGTGCAGCCGGCGTCCTCCTCACCTCCACCAACGGAACCCAGTGGTCGAAGCTCACCTCCCCCGTCACCACCTTCCTCTCCTCCGTGGAATCCTTCCCCGGCGGCTGGATCGCAACCGGTGACGCCGGGACGATCCTCAACAGCCCGGATGGTGTGTCCTGGACGAAGGTCACGTCCGGAACCCAGAACTGGATCTGGCGCGCCCGCTGGCTCAACGACCGCTTCGTCGCCGTCGGCTACAACGGCACCATCCTGACCTCGCCCAACGGCACCACCTGGACCACCCGAACCTCCGGAGTCACCAACAACCTGAATGACGTCATCCGAGTCGATGACTACTTCTACGCCGTCGGCAACCAGGGCGTCGTCCTCGGCAGCCCCGATGCCGTCCAGTGGACCCGGCTCGACACCATCACCACCAAGTCCCTGCAGGGCCTCGGGCGGGCCGGTGGCCGCCTCATCACGGTTGGAGCCGATGGCGCCATCCTCCGGGCCGTCGTCCAACCCTTCTCCAACCCGCCCGCCATCGCCCAGTGGCCCGCGTCCGAATCCCAAAGCCTCTTCCTTTTCACGGGCGAGACCGACCAGTTCATCGAGTACGACCGCGGCACCAACCTGGTCGAGTGGCTGTCCTCGGACCCGATGGAGATCACGGACCCGACCGGCACCCTGCTCCTGATCGACAACTCCACGAACAGTCCCTCTCACCAGTTCTTCCGAGCCCGTCAGGTCGTCCCGTGATCCGGGGCGTGCAATTCCCACAGGATCCGCAGGCCTTCGAGGGTCAGGTGCGGTCGCACCGATGTGATCTCCGGCATGCCCTCCGCAATCAGCGTCGCATACCCACCGGTCGCCACCACCGACAGTCGCGGCGCCTTCAATTCCCGCCTCAACTCCCGGATCAACTCGCGGACCAGTCCGCGATATCCGTACACCGCTCCAACCAGCATCGCCTCCCGGGTGTTCTTGCCGATCACCCCCCGAGGCTCCCGTATCCGGATCCGCGGCAGCAGTGCGGTCTTTTCATGTAGGTAATCCGTCATGGACGCCAGGCCCGGCGCGATGATCCCGCCCACGTAGGCGCCTGCCCGGGACACCACGTCGAAAGTCACTGCCGTCCCGAAATCCACCACCACGACCGGGGCCCCAAAATGCCGGTGCGCCGCAATCGCGTTCGCCAACCGGTCCTGCCCGATGGTATTCGGTCGCGGATAGTCGAGCGACACCCCACGCAACGTCGCCGAGGTCAACTGGAGCGCCGGCTTGCCCAGCAACTTCTCCACCGCCTCCTGAGCCGGTCCGGTAGCGGCCGGAACCACGGACGCCAGCACCGCTCCCTCGGGCCGACTCCGCGCCATAAACCGTGCCAAGGCCGCACTCCCGCCTCCGGCCACGACGTCCGACGTCGGGATGTCGCGCGTCCGCACGATGCGCTCGCCCTGCGCCAACCCCACGTGGGTATGCGTGTTGCCAATGTCCAGGAGCAGGATCATGGCAGCTTCTCCTGGGTGACGTCCCCGCCGATCACCCGCTCGATCGTCCCGAACTCCGTCCGTACCAGCAGCGCCCCTTCGTCGTCCAGTGCCTCGGCCCGACCCGAGATCCTTCTATCCCCGATCTGGATCGCCACCCGCCGACCCAGGGTGGAACAACGGCGCATCCATTCGTCGCCAATCTCGTGGAAATCGCCATCCGCCAAACGCTGGTAGAGATGGTCCAACTCCCGCAGGACCGCGGTCGCCAGGGACGCCCGGTCCAACGGTCGTCCGGCCTCCATCCGCAGCGAGGTCGCGATCTCGCGTAGCTCGGCCGGCATGTCCGTCGACTGCAGGTTCACGTCAATGCCAATGCCCAAGGTCGCGTGACGGATCCGATCCAGTTCGGCCCCGAGTTCCAGCAGGATGCCCGCGGCCTTTCGTTGGCCGAACAGGATGTCGTTCGGCCACTTGATCTCCGGGTGCAACCCGGTCTCGCGTTCAATCGCCCGGGCCACGGCCACGGCCGAAACCACGGTCAACTGGGTCACCGCCGTCGGTCGCAAACGCGGACGCAGCAGTACCGAGAACCAGAGCCCGGTCCCCGGCGGCGAGAACCACTGCCTCCCCATCCGGCCTCGCCCACGGGTCTGGGTCTCGGCAAACACCACGCTCCCTTCCGCCACGCCATCCCGCGCCAGCTTCTCGACGATGTCGTTGGTCGAAGTGGTCTCGGTGAACACCCGGATGTCCCGGCCGATCACCCGGTTCTTCGGCAATCGCGCCATCAAGTCATCCCCATGCAGCGCGTCCGGCGAACCTCTCAGGATGTAGCCCAGATGCGGACTCGCCTCGATGTCGTACCCGTGCCGACGCAGTTCCTCGACGCGGTTCCACACGGCCGCTCGGCTCACGCCAAGGTCCTTCGCCAAGGCGGCACCCGATACGCCTCCTTCTCCGACCTCCCGGAGCGCCCTCAGGATCTTCGTGTCGGAGCTCACGCGAAATCCAATCCAAGGTCCACCGCACGGGCGGAATGAGTGAGTGCCCCAACCGAGATGAAGTCCACGCCTGTGTCGGCAATCGCCCGCACCGTATCCAGGCGCACGCCGCCCGAGGCCTCGGTCTTCGATCGTCCCGCAACCAGGGCCACCGCAGTCCGCAGGTCCGCCAGCGACATGTTGTCCAGGAGGATGATGTCCGCCCCAGCCTCCACCGCCTGCCCAACCTGCTCCAGGGTGTCCGCTTCGACTTCGACGCGCAGCGTCGGATGGAGCCGCCGCGCACGGGCCACCGCCGCAGCGATGGCGTTGGGCTGCTCGCCGGCCAAGGCCGCCAGATGGTTGTCCTTGATCAGGACCATGTCCCACAGGCCCAACCGGTGATTCGTGCCGCCGCCGCACGCCACGGCATACTTCTCAAACGCCCGCCATCCCGGCGTGGTCTTTCGCGTGTCCAGGATCCGGGTCGAGGTCCCTTCCACCCGGTCGACGTACTGGCGCGTCAGGGTCGCCACGCCAGACAACCGCTGCACGAAATTCAACGCCACCCGCTCCGCCACGAGGATCGCCCGCGAAGCGCCCGTCACCTCCAGAACGCTCGTTCCGGGCGTCAGTCGGTCCCCATCACGGGCCATTCGCCGGATCTCCAGGTTTCCTCCCGCCCACTCAAACGCCGCCACCGCCAGATCCAATCCTGCCAACGTCAGCGGTTCCCGCACGTTCAACCAAGCCACCGAACGCGCCTCTGCCGGGATGCACGCCAGGGTCGTCACGTCCCCTTCCCCGACATCCTCCCGCATCGCCCGCATGACCGACTCCCGGACTTCCGCCGGGTCAAGTTTCAGCATGCCCAGACCATTGCCCGCGAAACTCCCCAATTCAAGCGGCCTCCCAACTCCGCGCCCTCGGGTGGGGCGAGTGTCCTCACGAGCCGGTCAGGAGTTCCCAGTTTCAAGATTCAAGTTTCAAGCCCGGCTCCCGCTTCAAACTTGAATCTGAAAACTTCAAACTCTGAAGCGGCTCGACAGAGTTCCGCCCCACCGAACACCGAACACCCTCTACATCTCCGCTCTCGACACCCTCGCACGGGCTTCGTCAGCCTTTCGAAGCGACGCGTCTTCACTGTGAATACACCGCCCCCCCAGCCTGCGCCCCCGGCCACATCCAGTTCAAGCCGCGCAGCCTGGTGCGTCCTCCTGCTCGCCCTTGCCTGGATCGGCTTCGTATCGACCTGGAACCTCCATCGATCCCACTTCCAGTCGGAGTACTACTCGGACATCCCCTTCTATCTGGGCGGTGCCGAGGGAATCGCGACACTGGGCAGATACGTCGACCCTTCGACCGTCGGCACCCCGCGTGTCACGATCTACCCGCCGCTGCAGTCGGCCTTCGTCGCCCCATGGCTTGTCTCATCGGAATCGCTCGACCGACAACTCGACCACGCCGCTGCGGCAATGAGCGTACTCCACGGGCTCGGCGTGCTGGCCTCTTTCCTCGTCCTACGACGCAACTCGGTCACCCCAATTGTCAGCGCCCTGACCGCCGGAGTGGTTGCCACCTCCCCCCTGTGGCTAACGCACGGCTCGAAGTTCATGTCGGATCCCCTGTTCGCCGTCCTGGCCTTCACGACAGCTTCCGTCTTCCTCCGACTCCCCGAGCGCCCTGGTTGGAAGTTCGGCGTCGGCTTGGGCTTTCTGGGGGCCCTCCTGTTCCTCACCCGCACCGCCGCGATCCCCATCTCCTTCACCATCGGAGTCTGGTCGCTCGTCCAGTTCCGGCGCGACTGGAACCCCCGGTGGCTGATCCCGGGAATCGTTCTGGCGGCAGCCGTAGCCGGATGGTTCCTGTTCACGCTCGGCGGCTTCAACTACGGCCAGTTCTACTCGGCGTCGACTTCCGCAGGAACAGGCTTGGAGGCGTCCGTCCGCCGCGTCCTCCAGCAAGGCTTCCGGTTCGTCGGGCTGGCCGAGTTCAGTGAAGCCTACGTCTCCGGAATCCACCTTTGGATGAACGGCCAACCCCGCCCGCTGCCTTGGATCGCATCCCTAGGGGGACTCAGCCTTGCCGCCCTCTGCGTCGTGGGCTTCCGGTCGAGAAAGAGCTCCGCGGATCGTTGGAGCCTGATGGCACTTGGACTCTACGCCCTCCAGATCGCCTTGTGGCCCTTTCCGCTCGGGGCGCGATGCGCGATGCCCATCCTGCCATGGATCGCCGTCTGGGGGTGGGCTGGACTGGTCGAGGTCTCCTCCCGTCTGGGGCGTCCACAACTGCCGTTCGTCGTCGCCGCATCCGTTCTCGCCCTCGGCATCGCGACCAACATCCGGGTCTCCATATCCACTGCCCGGCTCTGGAATCGGGAAGCAGCCGTCGAGGAACTCGCCGCGGTCGCTGCCTGGGCCCACGACAACATTCCGGCATCGGAACCCATCGCCACCAGCCTCTCCGTCCCGCGCGTCCAGCTGAGTTCCATGCTCTCGCGCCCGTTGATCCTCACCTGGGGCCGGATCCCGGAACCTTGGTCCGGCACGAATGCCCAGCCTGGCAAACCCTCTGGTACGCAGCCTCCGCTATGGCTGGTCCGTTCGGCCCACGAACAACTGCAGCCCCCCCCCTCCAGCCTCGTGTTCTCACGCGGCAAGTGGGGCATCCACCGCATCCCGGCTCCCAGCCCTTGACAAGGTTGCACCCGCTTCGTAATCCCTTGCCCGACGATTTCAATTCCGCGTCCCCGATCACTCAAGCCTTCCAAGTGACCATCGAGAAGATCCCAGACCCAGACCCAGCCCCACCCTCTCGCCTACCAGAAATCGCGGCTCTGATACTGCTTTTTCTTGGCCTCGCCTGGGTTGTATTCACGTCCACCTGGATGCTGCACCGTTCGCATCATTCCTGTGAGTACTACTCGGACATCCCATATTATCTCGGCGGAGCCAAAGGGATCGCAACCCTGGGCACCTACCATGACCCAACGACGGTAGGTACGCCACGGGTCACCCTCTACCCACCCCTCCAATCAGCCTTCCTCGCCCCATGGCTCGCCTCCTCGGATGCCATTGAGAAGCAACTCGACCATGCGGGAATCGCCATGCAGATCCTGCACGGACTGGCCGTGTTGGCCGCTTTTGCCGTACTGCGTTGGAACTCGGTCGACCCGCTCGTCAGCGCGTTGTCCGCCTGCCTGGTGGCCACGTCACCCCAGTGGCTCGCTCTCGTGGGCAAGTTCATGTCGGATCCGCTATTTTCACTCCTCTGCTTCATCGGTGCGTTTGCACTCTTCAGGTTGCCACCCAAGCCCGATTGGAAGCTTGGCATCGTTCTCGGGGTTTTGGGCTCGCTCTTGTTCCTCTGCCGGACCGCCGCGCTTCCGATTTCGTTCACGATTGGGCTCTGGTCGCTGAGCCACTTGCGCAAAACCCGGAATCCCTGCTGGTTGATCCCCGGCCTGACGCTCTCCGCCACCCTGGCGCTCTGGTTCCTCTACACGCGCGGTGGCTACCACTACGGTAGGTACTTCTCCGAGACCCTGGCCGCCGAGAAAGGCGCCCTGAATCCAGCACTCCGCACACTGCGACAGGGCTTCCAGTTCATCTCCCTGGATGAATTCGCCGAGGCCTACATGACCGCGGGCTACAACTGGATCAGCACCCGACCATTTCCGATTCCTTGGGTTGCCTCACTCGCCGGGTTGGCGCTCACCGGATTGTGCGTGATCGGCTTTAGGGCGAGGAACCTTCCTGTCGATCGTTGGAGTCTGCTGGCGCTCGGGCTCTACGCATTCCAGATCAGCGTATGGCCATTCCCGCTTCGGGCTCGCTGCGCATTGCCCCTCCTTCCTTGGATCGGCGTGTGGGGCTGGGCTGGGCTTGCCAAGGCGTGTTCAGGACTGGGAGGACGGAAGATTGCCGTGCCGCTTGCCGCCTCAGTCCTGTTCGTGGGGATCTTCACCAATGCCTATGTCTCGGTTTCGTTCGCCCGGCTTTGGACCCGCGAGTCAGCTGTCAGTGATCTCGTTGCCGTCGCAGACTGGGCCAAGGACCACGTTCCGGGATCGGAACCCATCGGCACGCGGACTTCCGTTCCCAGGGTTCAGCTGAGTGCGATGATCTCCCGCCCGCTTGTCTTGATCTGGGGACCAACCACGCCCCTGACCGACCCAGCGAGCGGAAGCTTCAGCGGGGGGGGCGCCGCTTCCGCATGGTGGTTGATCCGTTCGTCCGCCGACCAGCAGGCTTTACCTCCCTCAACCCTCGTCTTCTCGCGCGGCAAATGGCGCGTCCATCGCATCCCGGCTCCCAGCCCCAGCCCCGCTGCGCCCGCACCCTGAAGCACCCGGCTACCGCCCTGGGGACTGCCACAGCCAGACCTCCCCGTGCTCCGCGTCGGTCACGCTTCCCACCCGCCGCATGCCTACGCCCTCAAGGATCCGCGTGGAGGGGCTTTCCACCGGCAATGTCTTCGCCATTCCCCGAGCCCCGGGAATCCGCGCCACCGCCAACGTCAGCACCTGCGCCGCCATCGCCCTTCCATAGCCGGACCGTTCGAAGGGCGGAAAGGTGAAGTAAGCAATTTCCACCCGACCCACCTCATTCAGACGACTCGCGTGGGCACACGTCCCGACCACCGCGCCTTCCCGGACTCCCCAGAACCCGTGCCACCCACCCCCGGGCCCCTCGAACTCCGGAGCCCGGGTCATCGCGAGGACCTGCCCGATCCACGGGGCCGCCTCTCCCACCAGCAATCCTGTTCGCGTCTCGAACACCGCTGGTCCCTCCGCCCACCACCCAGTCATCTCGGGTTGGAACGGAACCAACCGGATCTCGGCAACCGGGGAAGACATCAACGTCGAAGTGCTCATGGCAACGTGCTCCCTATCGCGCTGCGACCGCCGAACCCTCGATCGTCAGGTCCGCCCAATACCCGAACTCCCATTCCCAGTTGTTCGCCGCATTCTCGAGGCGCAGCTCGACCTCGCGCCCCGCAAACGACGCCAGGTCCACCTTGACGGAACGCCATCGTGCACCTTCGTGGGTGACCGTCTCTCGGTGCACCACCGTGCCATCCACCCGCACCAGCAACTCCCAGTCACCCTTCTCGTGCGCCGCCACCGAGAACTTCAATTGCGGCTTCCCGCCCGACAGCTTCACCCGCCGCGCCAATGCCGCGGGTTTCCGATCCGAGAACGGATGGGTCATCAGGACATTTCGACGCCCCGCGAACTCGGGCAACCGCGCCGGCGTTCCCTCGAACTCCGGCAGGTCCAGGCGCCATTCCGGAGCCCACAAGGCCACGCTCTCGCCGTCCGTTCCCTTCTGCAAGGCAGCCGAACCACCGGAACCACCGATCAATTCCTTGCGACGCTTCTCATCGAGCGGCTTGCCGTCCTGCGGCGGCGCGAGGATGTACCAGATCAGGTTCCTGAAATCAGCGTCCGGGATCTGTTCCAGCCCCTCGGGCATCACCGAATTCTCCGACACCGTCATCGACTTCACCTCCGCCTTCGCGATCACTTCCTCGACGGGACCCGCCATCAACAGGCGCACCCGCGAATCGCTGTTCTCCACCACCCGCCCACCCAAGGTGCGTCCGTCCTTGGTCTCGACGATGACGTTCTCGTACCCCTGCCCGATGATCTCGTTCGGGTGAATCACGTTGTGCAGGAGTGCATCGAGCGAGCTCCGACCAACCCCGGTCAGGTCCGGTCCCACCTCCGCCCCTTCGCCATGCATCTTGTGACAGATGAGGCAGGACTTCCGCGCCTGCTCCTGTCCGGCCTTCAGGTCCACCGCGCCCTCGACGACGATCTTCCGCTTCTCGGCGATCAGCTTCAGCTTCTCGGTGCTGGTGGCATTCACCTTCCCAAAAAGCTGCTGGGCCTTCACCTGCTCGGCCTGTTCCTTCGAGCTCACCAGCGTCCGGATCACGGTCGGCGGCAGGTCACCCCGCCGCACCACGTTCTTCTCGACCGCACCGAACAACTGCCAGCGCCACTGCCACCGGGTCGTGCACAACTCCGCCACCGATCTCTGGACCGCCGGCGTCATCGTGCCCCATCCGGCCAGCAAGAGTTGCCCCGTCTCCTCAACCCCGGCTTCGCCCAACGCCCGAACCGCTTCCAACCGGACTTCATCCGAGGAACCGCTCCGCACCACCTGCAACAACGCCCGCCGCAAGTCGTCGCTCCGATTCTGCCGCGCCGAACGGATCGCGGCGATGCGCTCGGCGTCCGGCACCGCGCCGTCCTGGAGCTTGGCCAGGGTCGCGCTCAGCGCGGCCGTGTCGCCCCAGAGACTTCCCAACTGTTGCGCCCGACCGGAAATCTCCTTGTCTGGGCTGCTGATCAGCTTCGAGACCAGCGCTTGGGCCTCCTTCGATGGCAATTGCGCCTTGCCGCGCTGTCCATCGATCAACCCGCTCAGCACCGGCGCCAGCAACTCCGAGCCCGACCCCAGCATGCCGACCATCTGCACGGCCTTTTCCAGCACCTGCGGATCCCGCGCATCGCAGAACCGCCGCATGGTCTTGTAGGCGAGCTTCCCGGACAGCGGCATGTACTGCGCCGCATTGGCAGCGAACCAGCCAGTCGTCGCCTCCGGGTTGTGCACCGTCAACGGTTCAATCGCCATCCAAAGGAGGAACGGAAGATCCCGGTCGTTCGTGTCGCGAGCCTTGCCCAGCAGGATCTCGAGGATTCCCGCCAACGACTCCGCCGTCTCGTCCAACGAGTGCTTTGGTGCCGTGTTCACCGTCAGGGCACCGCTCGTGAACTGCCGCAGCGCCGTCGCCACCGCGACCTGCACCCGCACGTCGTCATCGCCCGCCAGAAGCTTCAAGCGATCCACCGACGCGCTCGTCGCCTCGTTCCGTTCCCCGGTGAACCGCGCCGCCCAGGACCGCACCGAAGAAAGGTCTGATTCCGCGGCCGCATCGAGCACTGAGTCATCCGCCAACCCCGTGCTGAACAGGCTCCACAACGCCGCCAAACGCGCGTCCTCTCCCGGTCCCGACTTCATCATCGCGACCAGCGCCTTCTTCTGGCTGGCCGCGTCCGAACGGCCACTCAACACCCGCTGCGCCATGCGCCGCTGCCAGACGTTGGGATGCTTCAGGGTCTCCACCAACTGCGCCGTCCCCGCCTTCCCAAGGTCGAGTCCCGCCGGACGCGGTGCCAACGCCTTCCCGGGTTGATCCCCGACATGCACCACACGCCAGATCCGACCCCGCTCGCGGTCCACGCCGGCCGGGTCCGCATTGGCATTCTGGTAACACGGGTAACGGTCGTACCAGTCCATGATCCACACCGCCCCGTCGGGTCCCACCTGCGTGGACACCGGCATGAACCATCCGTCGTTCGCCCGGACGAAGTCCTGCACGAACCCCGCCTTGAAGGTGCTCCCGGTCTCGGTCAGCCGATCCTGGTGGATCGCGTTGTCATGGATGTTCCCCTGCAGCGCCATGCCCCGGTACTGCGCCGGGTACTGGTCGCCTTGGTACACGCAGATGCCCGCATAGGCTGCCATGTGATGGCGGTGATCGACGATGCTCGGCAGCAACTCGTACCCGTATGGATGCGGTGGTTGGCCCGCCTGACGCGCGTACAACCCGCCGGGCGCGAGGTGGAACAGGTGGTCGATCACGCACGCGCTCACGAAGGCATTCCCGCGCGCATCGAAATCCACACCCCACGGGTTCGACGTCCCTTCCGCGTAGATCTCCATCTTCCGCGACTCCGGCCGGTACCGCGCCACGCCCGCCGTCAAGAGCACCGGCTCGCCCGGTTGATCCGGGTTCACCGCACGCGTCACCGTGAACACGCCGTGCGTCATGTACATCCGGCCATCCGGACCCCAGGTGAACCCGTTCAGCAATTCGTGGCGGTCCTCCATCCCGAAGCCGGTCTGGACGATCGTCTTCTTGTCCGCGACGTCGTCGCCGTCCGTATCTTCCACCCAATAGAGGTGCGGTGCCTGTCCCACGAACACGCCTCCGTTTGCCACCAGTACGCCTGTTGCCAGGCTCATCCCGTCCAGGAAGACCTTCACCGAATCCACCCGTCCATCGCCGTCGACATCCTCCAGGATCTTCACCCGGTCCCGCCCCTTCTCGCCCGGCTTGGCACCCAACGGGTACTCGTACAACTCCACCACCCACAGCCGCCCCCGCTCATCCCACGTCATCGCCACCGGGTTCACGACCTCCGGTTCCGAGGCGAACAGCCGCATCTCGAACCCGGGCGGCAGGGTGAACTTCTTGCGCGCATCCTCGGGTGACAGCGCCGGCGTCAGCGCGGGCACGTGTTGCCCGGTGAGTTGTCTTCCGCTGGGAGAATTGGTGTAGACCGGGAAGCCGAACTTCGGATGCGTCGGCACTGCCGCCGCCACCACCGCACTCCCCATCACCAGCGCGCCCAGACCGGCGCAGGACAGCCACTCTCGCTTCGTTTTCATCGGGATCGGCCCACGGTGCCAAGCCCCGCGCCAACTTCCCAGAATCAAGTTGAGCCCTACACGACCACGAATGGCCCCGACGCCGGCAACAACCTGCCCAATGCCGGCAACAACCCGGCCCCGATCTCCTCCGCAACCCGCACCCGCTCCGCCTCCGGAGCCCCCATCCCGTGCGGCAATCCCTCCACGAACCCGCCCAGCACCTGATCCGCGTAATGCACCAATCCCTGCCGCAAGGGCAGCCCGAACACCGCCAGCATCATCCCGTACACCACCGGATGCCACCCGTGCGCCTGGCCCGATTCCACCGCCGCCAGGTACCGCTGGACCACCCGCGCGTCCCGCAGGGGCCGCAACCGGTTCAACTGCCGTTGCCCGGCCCGGAAACTCGCCTCGGCCAGGGGCCGCATCCCAACCCGCATCCCCCACGCCCGGTCCAGCGAGAGCAATTCACGCGTCCTTCCCGACGAAGCATGCGACCATGCCTCCACCACCACCGGCCACTCCTCTCCCACCACGACGTCGCACATGTAGCGCCGGACCCAATCCTGCCACGCCACCGGGACCAGGGCGGTCGAAGCCGAACCCCGCCTGTCCATTGAAACCGTCGTCCCGCAGACCTGCCGCGCCAGCGTGCGCACCTCACCCAGGAGGACTCCCTCCTGCGCACCCGCCTCCGACACCGCCATGGCTGCGTTCAACTCCATCTCCCGCCCACCCTAGCCGTGCTCCTCACCTGCTCAAGTCGGCGGGCCAATTCCGGGTGAAGTTTATTGTTTGATCTTTTGCAGCCGTCCCGACCCGACCGTCAGCGCCGCGGATGCTTGATCCCGAACCAGGCCAGCAACGCCAACCCGATCGAGGTTCCCATGATCGGCATCGGCACCGCTGCCACCCCTCCGAGGAACAACGCCTTGAGGAAGGCCTTCCCCGCCGTGTCCCCGTGGGACCGCCGCTGGATCAGGTAAGACGGCACGAACACCGACAGGAAACACCCCACCACCGTCACCGGCCACGTCAGCACCGCGAACTCCGGAATCCCCCACAGGCTGTCGATCAGGATCATCAATCCCGCCGCCGCCGGATGAAAAGCCGTCACCGGCCCCGCCGGCCTTGCTCCGTCTCCCCGCGCCCGGCCTTCCCCGCCGTTCCCACCCCCATGCGGCAACGTCCGCCCACCGCCGCTTGGCGGCATCACCTCGACCGGAATCTCGGGAGGAACATCTGGCATGCCTTCCCGTCGCATGAATCCCGCCCAAACTCAACCCCCGACCCGTAGCCGTAGCCAACCTAAGCCGTAACCATGCGACTGAAAGCGGGGACAGGTTCACGCGGAGACGCGGAGAAAGGCCAGTTGGAGGGCAAGCTGGTCAGTCACCGGTGGGTGACTGGTTGCCGACGTTGGATACTAGTCGTGACCGGCCTCGCTCTCCGCGCTCTCCGCGGCTCCGCGTGAGATTACTACTGCATGGACACGGCTAAGGAGGCGGGCCGATGCAAGTTCCCAGTCCCCAGTTTCCAGATTCCAGAACTTGGAATCTGGAACGTCATCCCCTGGCCGAAGGTTCTCGCTGCAGGGATCCGGCATCTGAACTCAGTGGTCGTTCCTTTTGCGGCGCAGCTCCCGAACGTGCATCCCGCGTCGGCCCGCGCCGCAACGCGGCGCACGGAGACAGCCCAGGGTGGAGCGGAGCGGAACCCTGGGTCGCCCCAACCCACGACACCTCGCCCCAACGGGGCGAACGCTGACCACACGCACCCTGTTCCGCGTGCCCCTTCAGGGCACGGAGCACGTTGTATGACGTGTTCCCCGGGGTTCCACCCCGGGCTTTCACCGGTTGCCCCGTCGGGGCGCGAACACGGTACGCTGAAGACGTTCCAGCGGGTGGCCAAGGGTGCGGATTCCAACCCAACCTCCTCGTCCCCGCCTCAATTCTGAAACTGAAAACTTCCAACTCCCCCGCACCACCCGTTCTGCCATCCTTGCCCCAATGCGCTGCCTCGGCTTCATCCAGACCCTGCTGGGACTCGCCGTCTTTGCGCTGGCCCACGCCGCGCCCCCATTCGGGTACCGTCCCCTGACCACCAACGACACGCTCGTCCCCCGCACGCTTCTTCCCCTCATCCACGCACCCGAGGTCCAGCGGGAACTCCACATCCAAGGCTCCGCCCTCGAACAACTCGAGGACTTCCTGCGCCAACCGGACGCGGCCTGGATGCGCGTCCGCTCCGGGCCCAGAACCCGGCTCGACCCGGTACTCGATGCCGGCGAAGCCGCGCTCGCGACCCATCTCTCTTCCGTCCACGGCAGCAACGCGCTCCACCGACTCCGCCAACTCGAACTCCAGGCGCAACGTTCCCGCGCCTTGCTCCGCCCGGATGTCACCGCCCATCTCGAACTCACCACCAAACAGTCCGACGCCCTCCGCCAACTCTTCACCGCCACGGACCTCGCCGAATCCAAGACACGCCCCGACCATGGCTGGCCACTCGCGACGGACGTCGCCCGTCTCGAAGCCCTCCGGAAGGCCGAACGTCCCGCCGCGGAGAAACTCCTCCACCCAGACCAGCGAAGGCGCTGGACCGCGCTGCTCGGTGAATCGCGCGACACCGCTTCCTACCGTCGCATCCATCCGCTGGCTCCCGAGTTGATAGCCCCTTCCACATGGATCGCCGGCAACCAGATCCGCCTCGCCGACCTCCGCGGCAAGGTTGTCATCGTCCACTTCTACGCGTTCCAGTGCCGGAACTGTCAGGCGAACTTTCCCATCTATCGACGCTGGCACGAACGCCTGCAGGACCGCGGCGTCGCCCTCGTCGGCGTCCAGTCTCCGGAGACCGAGCCCGAGAAGGATCCGGCCAAGGCCCGCAAGGCGGCGCGCGAGGCCGGATTCGACTTCCCCGTCCTCTTCGATCCAGAGCGCGAGAACTGGCGCGCCTGGGACAACTCGGCCTGGCCGGCCATCTACCTGGTCGACAAACGCGGCTACCTCCGCGCCTGGTGGATCGGCGAACTCAACTGGGGCAACGTCCGCGGCGACCAGTTCCTTGAGCGTCTCATCGACCAACTCCGCGCCGAAGACTGACCCGCATCAACCGCCCCCTCCGTAGCCGACGAGGTCACGAGGCGCCCTGCTTCAAACTTGAATCTGAACACTTGAAACTCCCCTAAACCGGCACCACCAGCACCGGGCACTTCGCGCCGCGCACCACGCGCTCCGTCGTGCTCCCGCGCAACGCATCCAGCACGTTCCGCTGCCCGCGCTTCGCCATCACGATCAGGTCCGCGTCATTCACCTCCGCCGACGCCAGGATATGGTCCACCGGATCGCCCTCCCACGTCTCCACCTCGCTCGACCAACCCTCATCCTTCGGAAACTCGACCACAGGCACCCCCGACTCCGGACCCGCGTGCAGCATCAGGAAGTGCACGTCCTTCAATCCGAGCGTCCGCGCCAATGCCGCCGCCGCATCAATCGCCGGTTGAGGGTGCGGCTCCCGGTCTGCTGGGATCAGGATCGTCGCCAATCGCGGCTCCCCCGACTCCGGATCCACGAACCCCTGCACGCGACGCGGCACGAACAGCGTCGGCGCATGGGCCGCTTGCGCGATCGGTTCCGCCATCGCCCGATGCAGCCACCTTCCCACTCCGCTCCGCTGGTGCGTCGCCAACACCACGAGATCCGGCGCATGCCCCGCGATGTGTTCCTGGATCGCCGCCGTCACGCTCCGCTGCCGGCGATGAACCTTCGTCACCTGCAATCCGGCCGCCTCCACCTCCCGATGATGGGATCCCGGCGGAATCACCTTCCATCGCTCCAGCGCCGTCCGGACGCTTGGGAACAATGACCAGTCGAACTCTTCATCCCCGGAGTCGACGTGCAGCAGGGCCAACTCGCCTTTCGCCGCCAGTGCGATCCGCAGCGCGTGCTCGAAGGCGGCCTCGTCGCCTCCCAGGAAATCGGATGGATAGAAGATCTTCTTCCAGGTTTGCGTGCTCATGGTGATTGCACGCCATCCTGCCCCTCCCATCGGCCCCCGCCAGCCCGGAATTGCTTTTCCCCAGCCACCACCTCAAGCGGGGCGACAACGTCCCCGTTGCCCTTGCATGCCCACTCCAAAGGCCACGGGGACGTCGCCAATCAAACTTGAATCTGAAAACTTGAAACTCTCCCCCCTCAGATCAACCGCGCCTGCCCGCCTTGCCCCGGTTGTCCCATGAATTTCAACCCCAGCTTGCGGTACGCCAACTCCGTCGCCACCCGCCCCTGCGGCGTGCGGTTCAGATACCCTTCCATGATGAGGTAGGGCTCATACACCTCCTCGATCGTGTCCGGTTCCTCGCCCACCGCCACCGCCATCGAATTCACTCCGACCGGTCCGCCGCCGAACTTCACCACGATGGTCTCGAGGATCCGCTTGTCCATTTCGTCGAGGCCGTTCTGGTCGATCTCCAGCATCGCCAACGCGCGGTCGGCCAGCGGCCCGTTGATCGTCCCATCGCCCCTCACCTGCGCGTAGTCGCGGACCCGCCTCAGGAGGTTGTTCGCGATGCGCGGCGTCCCCCGGCTCCGGCGCGCGATCTCCAACGCACCCGCCGCATCGATCCCGACCTTCAGCAGGCCGCCACTCCGCATCACGATGCTCTGCAACTGCTCGGCCGTGTAGTAATCGAGACGCTCCCGGATCCCGAACCGCGTCAGCAACGGCGCGCTCAACAACCCGCTCCGGGTGGTCGCCCCCACCAGCGTGAAACGTGGGATCGTCAGCTGGACCGAACGGGCGTTGGGCCCCTGATCGATGATGATGTCGATCCGGTAATCCTCCATCGCCGAGTAGAGGTACTCCTCCACCGTCTTCTGCAACCGGTGGATCTCGTCGATGAAAAGGATGTCTCCCGCCTCCAGGTTCGTCAGCAGACCCGCGAGGTCCGACGCCTTCTCGATCGTCGGACCACTCGTCGCCCGGAGAGTCGTCCCCATCGCCTTCGCCAGGATGTTGGCAATGGTCGTCTTTCCCAGCCCGGGCGGACCGCACAGGAGGACATGGTCCAAGGCCTCATTCCGCAGTCGGGCCGCGGTCACCGAGATCTCCAGCCGCTCCTTGACCTTGGCCTGCCCGGTGAAGTCCGCAAAGAGGCCCGGCCGCAACGTCTGTTCCAACGCCACGTCCGGCCGGTTCAATCCTTCTATCGCCCGATCCGCCATGCCCACCCATCATGCCGCACGCCCCGCCCCACGTCCACGTCCCTCAGGGGAGTTTCAATGCCAGGATCGGGGATGCGACGTCCTCGTCGCCTTGGGAAAGGACTTGGGAGGGCGACGGGGACGTTGCCGCACCGTTTTGACTCCGCCCCCCAGCTTGAAGCTTGAAACTGAAATCTTCGAACTCCCCCACTACTTCCGATTCCCTCCGACCGGCCCGACGTCCGCCGCGGTCAGCCCGGGACTCTGCAGGACCTTGCTGAACGTCCGCGACGTCGCCGAGTATTGGAACCCTGTCCCGGTTCCGGCCGCGCCGTACCGCCCCTTGCGGTCAACCGCCACGAAGTTGATCGCCAGGTCATAGCCCTTCGGGTCCATCCGAGCGATCCGCCGGATCGTCTCGATGCATGCCTCCTGCGGATGCAACCCCTGCCGCATGTACTCCACCACCAGGAAGGAACCGCAGTACCGCATCACGTTCTCCCCGATGCCCGTCGCTCCCGCCGCCCCCACCTCGTTGTCGACGTAAAGCCCGGATCCGATGATCGGCGAGTCACCCACGCGGCCCGGAATCTTGTAGCCCCAGCCACTGGTCGAGCATCCGCCGAAGAGGTTGCCGTCCGGCATCAACGCCACGAGGGCAATGGTATCGTGGTTGATGGGTTTCCCCGCCTTGGCGGCCTTTGCCTCCTCCGCTGCCTGCGCGGCCTTCCACTTCTTCCACGCCGCCTTCTGCCCCGGCGTCACCTTCGGTCCCGTCTCGAAACCATGCTTCTTCGCGAACGCCTCCGCCCCTTCCCCCACCAGGAACACGTGACGCGTCGTCTCCATCACCCGGCGCGCGATCGAGATCGGATGCCGGTATCCGGACACCGCACCCACCGCCCCGGCCCGATGCCCCGGGCCGCTCATGATGCACGCGTCCAACTGCACGACGCCCACCGCATTCGGAATGCCCGCCAACCCGACGGAAGGATTTCCCGGATCTGACTCCGTCACGCGGATGCCCTGTTCCACCGCGTCCAGGCCGGATCCGCCGGCCTCGATCACCGCCAGCGCCTTCTCATTGGCAGGCTTCCCAAACGGCCAGGTCGAAACCAGCAGCGGCGCCCCGGCCTGCAACTCCGCCAGATCCGTGGCCGCCGCACCCCTGGCCTGATGCAGCACCTGACCGGCGACAAACGAAACCGCGGCCCCCTGGATGAATCGGCGACGTGGCATGGACGACATGCGCGGATCCTGCCGCGCCACCCACGCCCACGCAAACCGCGATTCCTCCAACTCCCCCTTGCCCTCGGCGGGACGGCCCGATTATCCCTGCCGGGCCATTTCCGCATGAAGAACGTCGTCCTCCTCGGCAGCACGGGCTCGATCGGCACCAGCACCCTCAAGGTCGTTGAGGACCTGCCCGATCAATTGCGCCTCGTCGGCCTCGCCGCCGGCGGTAACGCCGACCTCCTCGCCGAGCAGGCCCGGCGCCACTCGCCGTGTGCCGTGTCGATCCAGGCACCGGACAAGGTGGCCGGTTTGCAATCCCAGCTGCCAGGAATGCGCGTCCTGTGCGGCGATGCCGGACTCCTCGAACTCGCCACGATGGCCGAAGCCGACATCGTCCTGATCGCCATCGTCGGGACCGCGGGGCTTGCGCCGGCTCTCGCCGCCATCCGGGCCGGCAAGGACATCGCCGTCGCCTCCAAGGAAATCCTGGTCATGGCGGGAGACACCGTGATGTCCGAAGCCCGCCGGCACGGGGTCCGTGTCCTCGCGGTCGATTCCGAGCATTCCGCCATCTTCCAGTGCCTCGACGGCAAGCCCACCGATTCCGTCCGCAGCCTCTGGCTGACCGCGAGCGGCGGGCCTTTCCGGGACCGGGCACGCTGGACGCCCGAAGCCCTCGCCCAGGTCACCCTTGAACAGGCCCTCAAACACCCCTCCTGGGTCATGGGCCGCAAGATCACCATCGACTCCGCCACCCTGTTCAACAAGGGCCTCGAGATGATCGAGGCCCGCTGGCTGTTCGATATCGGCATGGACCGTGTCCGCGTCGTCGTCCACCCGCAGAGCATCGTCCATTCGATGGTCGAGTACACCGACGGCTCGATCATCGCCCAGATGTCCACCCCGGACATGTGCCTGCCGATCCAGTACGCCCTGACCTACCCGGCCCGCGCCCGAACCGATCGCGTCACCACGAACTTCGCGCGCATCGGAACCCTGACCTTCGAGGAACCCGACACCGAGCGTTTCCCCGCCCTCGACCTGGCCCGACGCGCCGGCGAGATCGGTGGAACCCTTCCCGCCGTCTTCAACGCCGCCAACGAGGTGGCCGTCGAGAAGTTCTGCAACCGTGCCATCGGCTTCCTCGACATCACCCGGCTCGTCCGGAAGGTCATGGATCGGCACGCCACCGTCGACTCTCCGGACCTCGAAGCCATCCTGGCCGCCGACCGCTGGGCGCGCGCCGAGGCCGGTGGGGGTGCCTGATCAACCGCCCTACTTCGACTTCGGCTTCGCGCCGAAGTCCGGGACGCCGTCGCGATTCGCATCCAGGGCGGCCAGGTCGAGGAACACGTAGGGACGTTGATACGCCTCCTCCTTGCCACCCGCGTAGCTGACCCACAGCCGCAGCGCCGTCCCGTCGAAGACCGCGTTCATCACGTTGCCTCCCTTGATCGGAATCGAGTTGGCCATCTCGATCATGGCCGGACCATCCAGCTTGCCCCGGGACTTCTGGAGCCGCGGGAACGCCCCACGCCCTTCGTCCTGATACACCACGCACGAGAGGACGTTGGGTGCGAGCTCGTCCGAGCCATCGTCATCCTTCCACACCCGCACCTGGTCCGCCCCGCGTACCCGCGTGTCCGTCCGGATCTTCACCGCCTTCCGATCCGTCAACCCGTCGCCGAAGACGAAGTGGTACCGCTTGGTCTGTCCTTGCTTCTCGAAGATCCGCATCGCCTCCGACAGCGAACCGGCGTCGTACAGCATGGTTCGGAACCAAGCCGTGAAATGCGGTGCATGGACATCATAGGGTGCCTCCTTCCGAGACGAATCACCCATCTCGGCCAGCACGATCCCGGCGGAGTTCATCCCGCAATGGGCCCCAACCACCCCGGCAAAGGTCGGCGTCACGTGCGCCCGGCCTTCCACCGGCAGCCTCACCAGGATCACCGGGAACTCGTGCGCGCCGGCCTCCAGTGACCAGTCCAGGTTGCGGGTCTGGTAAAGGTGGCCGTCCACCGTCGCCGAACCCCAGGCCGCGATGCTGCTGCACGAATACGGCATCAGCAGTGGAAGGCAGTGCGCGTGTTGGAGCATGCGGATGGGCAGGCCCGCTCCGTTGGCGACCCCCAGGATCTCCTGCTCCACCCGGTCATCGGTGTGGCCGGCCGTCGCCGCCCACACGTCATCCAGCACCGCATCGTCCACGCCCAACTGCTGCTTGAAGCCACCCAGGACCGCCGGAACAAAGGCGCGGATCTCCTCCCGCATGAGCTGACCAAACTGCCAGCCCATCTGGTACGGCGTCCCGCCCACCACGACCACGGGCACCGTCACCGAACCATTCGTCACCGCCGTCCGGTATCCGGAACCCTTCCCCTCGACGACGGCTGCACGGACGATCGGGCTCCCCCCGGCTGCGCCGGTCAACACCGCCGCCTTGTCCTCCGCCCGCAACTGCCCCAAGCCAGCAGCGAGGCAACCGGCCAGGCACAACGATCCACGAATCGCCCGTGATGTGATCATCCTGATGGGGTACGCCCATGCCGCCTGCCAGCGCAACCCCCAATCCCGGGCAGGCCATCGGCGCCCCCCTCAGCCGGGGGGGCGAGTGTCCCCACGAGCCGCGTCGGAGTTTGAAGCTGTCAGTTTCAAGTTTGAAGCAGGAGCCGGGCTTGAACCTTGAATCTTGAAACTTGGGACTTCCCCCGGCTCGACAGAGTCTCGCCCCACCCCTGCAACCCGCTCAACCCGCCACCATCAGTGCGGTGAGGTCCGGATCCATCTCGGCCTCCCGTTTCTCGATCCAGCGGCGCAACTTGACCATCGCACCGTTCTGGATCTGCCGGATCCGCTCCCGCGTCACCCCAAAGTGCTGGCCCACTTCCTCCAACGTCTTCTCGCCCCCGCCATCCAGGCCAAACCGGTAGCGCAGGATCGTCTGTTCCCGCTGGTCCAACCGGTCCACGAACTCCCGGATCATCGCATGCGACTGCTCCGTCTGGATGGACTGGTCGGCCGTCTGCATCATCTCGTCCCGGACGCGCTCTGCGTACGACGTGTCATCGTCCTCGCCGATCGGCGCATCCAGCGAAGTCGGCCGTTGGCTGGCTTCCAGCAACTCGGTCACCCGGCGACGCGTCATGCCCAGGGCCTCCGCCACCTCGGCATCCGTCGCCTCGCGCCCCAACTCTTCCTGGAGCTGCATCGCCGTCCGCCGGATCTTGGCGATCCGATCCACCAGATGCACCGGCACCCGAATCGTCCGGCCCTGGTTCGCAATCCCGCGCTTGATCGACTGCTTGATCCACCAGGCTGCGTACGTCGACAGCTTGGCTCCCTTGCGCGGATCGAACCGCTGCACCGCCCGCATCAGGCCCATGTTGCCCTCGTTGATCATGTCGAGGAGCGGCAAGCCCATGCCTTCGTAATCATGGGCGATCTTGACCACCAGGCGCAGATTGGACCGGATCATCCGTTCGCGCGCCTCCGCGTCCCCGTTCCGGATCCGCTCCGCCAATTCAACCTCCTGCTCCGGCGTCAGCAACGGGGTCTCGCTGATCTCCCGGAGGTACATCCTCAGCGCGAAATCCCCGCTCAACCCACCCCGGTCAACCGTGACGACCGGAGTCGCATCCACCGCTTCCCGTGGCACCTGAACCGGGGGCATGGCCGGGGTCGCGGTCACCACGGCCTGCTGGGCAGGCCGGATCCGACGTCTACCGGCTCGCGTACCCGATGCACCTGGAGTCACGCGTACCGCGCTCCGCCGCTTCGACTTGAACTGGGTCCTCGAACGATTCACAGGCATGAATCAGTCAAAAGCAGTCTGCTTGCCACAATCCCAGCCCACCCACACAAAACCTCCATCCAACCCAGACAACTTTGAGACAAACTTCACCACCGCACAGGCACCGCCTCAAGCAGCCCCCGTTTTAACGATATCCAAACACACCCCAACCCAGTTCGAACCCTGGCACCCCGGTCGAGCCCGACAGCGCGCATGCTCCCGAACCCAAGCTGCCCGCGAGAGCCGGATAGCCGATGATCGCCCCCGATCAATAAATGCCCGCCCGCCCCGGGCGGAACCCCGTCACCGCTTCCGCGCCGCAATCCAAGCCTTCATCCGCGGTTCCAGCATCGTCAGGGGCAACGCGCCCCGCGACAGCAGCTCGTCGTGGAACTGCCGGACATCGAAGTCCGCACCCAACTCCCGCTCTGCCAAACGGCGCAACTCGAGGATCTTCAACTGGCCCAGCTTGTAGGCCAGTGCCTGGCCCGGCCAGACGATGTAGCGGTCAACCTCCACGACGATGTCGTGCTCGGTCTTGCCGGCGTTCTCGCGGAAGAAGCGGATGGCCTGTTCCCGGCTCCAACCCTTCGAGTGCATGCCGGTGTCCACGACCAACCGGATCGCGCGCCACATCTCGTAGGTCAGTTGGCCGAACTTCGAGTAGGGATCCTGATAGAGACCAAGGTCCGGCCCGAGGCTTTCAGCGTACAGGGCCCAACCCTCGACAAACGCCGTCGTCTCCGCGTGCTTCTGGAAGTCCGGCGAACCCTCGTTCTCCTGCGCGAGCGCGATCTGGAGATGGTGTCCAGGGACGGCCTCATGCAACGTCAACGCCTCCATCTCCCACTTGGGGCGCATCCGGAGATTATAGGTGTTGGCGAAGAAGTTGCCGGGCCGGCCGGCCGACAGCGCGCCCGGCTGGTAATAGGCCGTGGTCTGCGACCGCTCCGAGTAGGACGGGATCGGCATCACGCCATACGGCAGGCGCGGAAGCCGGCCGAAGAGCTTGGGGAGGCCGCCATCGATCCGCTTCGAGATGTCACGGTATCCCGCGAGCAACGCCGTGCCGGTCTCATGGAAGAACCGCTCCTCGGTCCGCAGGTGCTCGAAGAAAGCTCCCAGGTCGCCGCGAAACCCCGCCTCCGCCTTGACCTGTTCCATCGCCGCCCGGATGCGGCGAACTTCTGAAAGCCCGATCTCATGGATTTCGGCCGGGGAAAGGGTCGTCGTCGTGCTGCGCCGGACCCGATGCGCGTACCACTCCTTCCCATCCGGGAGGTCGAGGCAGGCGATGTTGGTTCGCGCTCCTGGCAGGTATTCCTCCACCAGGAAGCGATGCAGCTCGCGATAGGCGGGATAGATCCCGTTGGTGATGCGGCCGAGCGCCTGCGCCCGTAGCGCCGCTTTCTGGGCTTCCGTCGCCGCGGCTGGAAGAGTCAGCAGCGGTTGGAAAAACGGACTTTTCGCCGGATCTTCAGGCATCAGATTCAGCAGCTGCCCCGGCACATCCCGGAGAACGATCCGCGGCGGCGTGATGCCCCGGCCCAATCCCTCCCGCAGCACGCCGATGCATTGCCGGATGTAGGCTGGAGCTCGCTCGAGGCGACCGAGGACGTCCCGGACGCCCCGCGCCGTCGAGGCCGACATCAGGGACAGGGTCTGCGCCACGTCCTGCTGGGGTCCTTGGAGCTGATTGAGCAGCAGGTACTCGGACGGAAACCGGACGCCCTCCTCGTCGATCTTGAGATACGCATCGAACAGGTCGTGATGCAGGCGGGAGTCGGGATCCAGGGCCGGCGCGTCGATCGACGCGAGGGCCTTGCGAGTCCGCGCCACGTCGAGCTTCCGCCGTTCGATCGTGCCACGCGAAACGTCGTTCCAACGATCATTGAACTCCGGAAAACCCGTGTAAGTCGCGGTCTCCGGGCTGTCGGCCATCGAGTACCGCCATTGCAGGTCGAAGAGGGCCCGCAGGCGGCCGGCCTCGTTGGTCCTGCCCTTCAACGCGTGGATTTCCGAGAACGCCGCGTCGAACTCGGCCGGACTCACCGGCCCGGCGGCCCTGAGGCTTGCCGCCGCACAGAGCGCTGCCAACCCGATGGATCGCCACCACCCTCCCCCACCCTGCAAGGCCTGCATCATGGCGCGAGACTACCGCGCGTCATTCCGCACGTCCACGGAGCGTCGGCCCCTTCGTCGCCCCGAAGCCCACGTTTCCCTCGGATTCCAGCACCACGCTGTCTCCGTCGAACCGAAGCCGGTGCTCCCCGACGAATGGCGTCTCGGTCGCCGCCACGGCCAGCGTGAAGGTTCCCTCCGACGTCCACGCACCCGACGCCGACATCGGCGCATCGAGGTAAGGCCCGAAATCCCCGCGAGCCCGCTGCCATCGACCCACCGCACACGGCATCCGGCTTTCCCGCCCCTTCGTGCTCAGGGTCACCGCCCAGCCCGCGCCCTCGGAATCGATGCGGAGCCAGCCAATGCCAGCGTCGTTCGCCGGGAATACGAACCGCCGACCGATCACGCCGGCCGGTGCGGACACACCCGCGGCCGCTACCGGCGTTGGCAAGGCCAACCGTGCCATCTTTTCCGTCAGCCGCACGTGGGCCGCGTTGTCCTTGCGAAGCGCCTTGCGACCCAGGTTCGGCAGCAGTTCGGTCCAGACGATGTCGAGGACGCCCTGCATGTCCCGCAGTCCGCTTGTGATCGCCAGCACCGCCTCCTGCTCCGGAAACACAATGCAGTACTGCCCGAACGCCCCGTCCCCGCGGTAGGCGCCGTTCCGGCAACGCCAGAACTGGAAGCCATATCCCTGGTCCCAGTCGCTCTTCGGATTGCTCCCGTTCGACACCTGACGCGACGTCGCCATCGCCACCCACGCCTCCGGCAGAAGCTGGCGTCCATCCCACCGTCCCTTCTGCAGGTACAGCTGCCCGAACTTCGCGATGTCCTCGGTCCGGACCTTGAGGCCATACCCACCGAGGCTCACCCCGCCAGCATTCGTGGCCCACGTCGGCCCGAGGATTCCCAACGGTCCGAACAACCGCGGCTGCAGGTAGTCGAGCACGGTCTGCCCGGTCCGCTTCTGCACGATCGCCGACAGCATGAACGTCGCCGGCGTGTTGTACTTGAAGTGAGTGCCCGGCTTGTGCGGCACGGGATGCGCCAGGAAGGCCGCCGGCGAGATCTTGTCCGGCGCCGACGGGCTCTCTTCCTGATGACCAGCCGACATCGTCAGAAGGTCGCGCACGCGCATCGCCCTGAGGTTTGCCGAAGGGCTCGTTGGAGCGTCCCCGGGAAAGAACCCGAGCACCTCGTCATCGATCGTCAGCTTTCCCTCCGCCGCCGCGAAGCCCACGGCCGTCGAGGTAAAGCTCTTGCTCAGCGAATACAGTTCGTGCAGCGACCCGGCCTCGTACGGCGCCCACCATCCCTCCAGCACCACCCGCCCCTTGCGCACCAGCATCACGCTGTGGACACCGCCACCCCGCTGGTCCAAGGCCTCGACGAATCTCAGGAGTGCCGCGGACGAGACCCCCTGCGACTCCGGTGTCGCACGCGGCAACGGACCGCTGCCCTGCCCGAGCACCCGTGATGTCAACAGCAGCACCAGCAGTCCGACGAACCGAGAGGGGATCTTCATGGATGGGCAACCAGTCTCCAGAACACACCCCGTCCGTCACCGAAAAACTCCACGCGCGAAGCGGTGGGGCGAGACCTCCGTCGAGCCGCTTCAGAGTTTGAAGTTTTCAGATTCAAGTTTGAAGCGGGAGCCGGGCTTGAAACTTGAATCTTGAAACTCGGAACTCCCGACTGGCTCGTGAGGACACTCGCCCCACCTCCCGCTGGGGGCAGTGTCGGGATGCGCCCAGCCGGGGAGCCCGGACTCTCAAGCGGCTCAGCGTCCCGCCCCGAAGAACCACCACCCGGCAAATGCCACGCCCCCCATCCCCAACGCCGTCAAGACCCAGACCCACACCCTTCCACCCGACCCGCCCGACGTGGGGGCGGGCCCCACGGTCGCCGCTGCAGGACGCGTCTCGGCCGCCGCACGCGGCAGGGTCATCGTTGACTCATCGCCAGCCGCCCCCCTCGACGGGCGGAACACCACCGGAAGCACCGCCACCTCCGCACCTGCCTCGTCGCCTTCAAGCGGCTTCATCACCTTCCGATAGCTGAACACCGCCGTGTTGTCCGTCGTGGTTTCCTCCGGAATCTCGGGATAGTCCACGTGTCCCTCCACGCGACCGAACCGGACGGTCTGACCGCGATTGATCCCGCTCTGCGCCTTCACCCGCACGGTTCCCACGAAAGTCCCGTTCCGGGAACCCAGCTCCCGGACGATCACCTCCGGTCCGTTCACCAGCAGCTCACAATGCTCGGACGAAATGGACTCGTCCTGGATCACGATGGCGTTCTGTGGAGCGCGCCCCAGCCGATGCGTTCCGTCCGGCAGTTGGCAGGACTGCCCGGCAAATTCGGGGCTGGTGAGGATCAGTCGGGTCATCTTAGGCGAAAGATTGACGATCCGGGTCTTCCTGAGTCAAGCGGTGGGGCGAGGGTCCTCACGAGCTCAAAGTTCAAAGATTCAAGTTTCAAGCCCGAGCGCTTCAATCTTGAAACTTCAAACTTGGCACTGGCACTCAGGCACTCACGCCCCCCCGTCATCCCCACCGATGGAGCCCTCCCAGACCGTCACCGCGCGCCCGATGAGGCCCACCCGCTCGCCCCGCCAATCGACTCCGACCTCGCCACCCCGTCGACTTGCCTGCCATCCGGTCATCCGCGTGCGTCCCAACCGCTGCCCCCAGAACACCGCCAACGAGCAGTGCGCCGACCCCGTGACCGGATCCTCCGGCACCCCGACCGCCGGCGCGAAAAAGCGGGAGAGGAAGTCATACCCGACCACATCCGAGGCGGTCGTCACGATGACACCCCGAACCGGAAGGTGCCCGATGGCGGAAAGGTCCGGCTCCAGGCGGCGCAAGGTGGCGGCATGCGGCAGCTCGACCAGCAGATCGTCCGCCGTCCGACCACACCAACGCACATCCGCACCCAATGCCGATGCCAACCCTGATGGCGTCTCGACGGCCTCGGCGGGGCGGGACGGAAAATCCATGTGGATCCCGTCCGCACCCGGTTCGCACGTGAGCCATCCACTCCGCGTGTGGAAACGGATCGTCTCCGCGGCAGGCACCCGACCCGATTCCCACAGCAGATGCGCCGAAGCCAGCGTCGCATGCCCGCACAACGCCACCTCGGCCGCCGGCGTGAACCATCGAAGGTCCCATCCGCTGTCGGGTCGCCGCACCAGGAAGCAGGTCTCGGACAGGTTCAATTCGCCGGCGACCGCCTGCATCCAGGGCACGCCGGCGGCCGATTCCAACACGCAGACCGCCGCCGGATTCCCGCGAAAGGGCCGGGAGGCGAAGGCGTCAACGACGGCAATGGGAACGCGTTCGGACATGGTTCAGGTACTCGGACCGGGGACATCGCCGGAGATTCAAGAACACCCGGTCCTGAGTTGGCTTCAACCCGTCTTGGCTTCAACCCGTCACCAGGCTGCGGTGAGCCGAGAACGTCGGCCGCAGGGCGCGGCTCGCCTGATCCTGCAGCGCCTGCAGCTTGCGGTAGACCTCGACGGCCCGGTCATTCGGTTGCGCGGTCTCGGCGCGGTTCACCTTCACGAAGGCGTCGGTGATGTCCTCGATGCCGACCGACTCTCCCTTCTGCCGACGCCAGCACCACAGGGCCTGGAGCGCCGCCCCGTACGCCGCTCCCTCGGACACTTCCAACGTCACCACCTCGGCCTGGAAAACATCGGCCATGATCTGCCGCCAGAGCTTCGACTTGGCACCACCGCCCGTGGCCCGGACCTGCGTGGCCGAAACGCCCAACTCTGCCAGTCGGCGCAGGCCGTAATTCATTCCCATCGTCACGCCTTCCATCGTCGCCCGTGCGAAATGCGGAGCATCGAAGGTCGCCGGGCGCACCCCGAGGAACACGCCTGTGCCATCGGGGATGTTCGGCGTGCGTTCGCCCTCGAGGTAAGGCAGCAAAACCAACCCGTCACTTCCGGCCGGGGCCTTGGCCGCAGCCTTCTCGAACCCGGCGTGGTCGAGGTCAAAATCCTTGCGGACCATCTCCGTCGCCACCGTCACGTTCATCGTGCACAGCAGGGGCAGCCATCGGTTCGTCGAATCGCAGAACGCGGCGATCTCGCCCGCGGGATCCACCACCGGCCGCTCCGAGCAGGCGTAGATCGTTCCGCTTGTCCCGAAGCTCGCCGTCACAACTCCCTGACGGGTGTTTCCTGTGCCGATTGCACCCATCATGTTGTCACCGCCTCCCGCAGCCACCAGAACCCCGGGATTCAACCCCAGCGCCTTCGCCGCCTCGGGCCGCAACTTCCCCGCCGGTTGATCGCTCGTCGACAGCGTCGGCAGCTTGCCCGAGAGCTCGGGGTCGATCGCCTTCAGCGCCGCCTCGGACCAGCGCCGCTTGCGAACGTCCATCAATGCCGATCCGGAGGCGTCACCGAACTCCATGAACATCCCGCCGGTCAGCCACCAATTCAGGTAATCGTGCGGCAACAGCACCGTGGCCAGGCGCGCGTAGTTCTCGGGCTCGTTCTTGCGGAGCCAGAGGATCTTCGGCGCCGTGAATCCCGGCAGGACCGCGTTGCCCAGGGCCCGGATCGCCCCCTTCACCCCGCCAAGCGCCTCGGTGATCTCGGCGCATTCCGCCGTCGTCGACGTGTCGCACCAGAGCTTCGCCGGACGGATGACCGCGCCGGACTTGTCCATCGGCACGAACCCATGCTGCTGGCCGCTCACCGAGATCCCTACCACCTCGCCGGCGGACGCCTTGGCTTCCTTCAGGGCGAGCTTCACGGACTTCACGAGCGCCGCCCGCCACGTATCCGGATCCTGTTCCTTCGCCCCCGCGGGCAACCCTTCGATCAGGCCATACGATGCGCTTCCGGAACCGCAGACCTTGCCCGAGCGCGCATCGACGACGAGGGCCTTGGTGGACTGCGTGCCGGAATCAATGCCGATGAGGAGGGAACGGGATGCCATGGGATCTGTTTCTGGTTTGTCTGGGGGTCAGAGTGCTCCAACAGAGCCGGCGTTTGAAGATTTCAGTTCGAAGATTTCATCAGAACCCGTCCAAGTCCTTGACGTGACCACCTTGATTGATACTGTCCGCCGCTCCGCGTCCCATGGGACGCGCCTGATTTTTTTATGAAGCGCCAGTATCAGCCGTCGAAGATCCGCCGCGTGCGCCAGCATGGTTTCCGTGCCCGCATGGCCACCAAGAGCGGTCGTGCCATCCTCAGCAACCGCCGCCGCGTCGGCCGCAAGAAGCTGACCCAGGTCTGATCCTCCGACCGCCCCAGGCAAGCCCAGCATTCCCGCATCCAATCCCCTTCCGGGGGCGCCCATGCGCCTGACCTTCCCAAAAAGCCGCCGCCTCTACCAGCGGCGGGATTTTGTCGAGGTCCGGGATCAGGGCAGGCGGCTTGCCCAGGGATGCATGGTCATCAACTGGATGCCCGCCAAGGCCGGAAAGCCTTGGAGATTGGGCATCATCACCACCAAGGCACTCGGCCCGGCGGTCATCCGCAATCGGGCCAGGCGCCGGATCCGTGAGGCCTTCCGACTCAATCAGGGCCTCCTCGCCCACCCCGCTGACATCGTCCTCATCGCCCGCTCGTCCATCCGGAATCTGGATGCCGCCCGGGTGACCGACGATCTCATCCGGGCACTCAAGCGGGCGGGGCTCCTCAAGAACTGATCCAGTGAAGGCCCTCCAGTTCACCCTCATCGCCTTGGTGCAACTGTATCGCTGGGTCCTTTCGCCGGCCAAGGCAGCCGTCCTCGGCGGCCCCGTCTGCCGTTTCACTCCGTCCTGCTCGGCCTACGCTCTGGAGGCAATCCAGCGCCATGGCCCGGTTCAAGGCTCCGCCCTCACGGTGCGGCGCCTTTGCCGCTGCCACCCCTGGGGTGGCTGCGGCCCTGATCCTGTCCCCGAACTCATCCGCACCTGACCCGCTTTTCATGGACCGCAAGGGTATCGCCATCTTGGTCGTCGCTTTCGCACTCCTTCTCGGACTGCAACCGCTGGCGAAGTTGATCTTCCCCACGAAGCCGCTTCCTCCGGGCAGCACGAACGCAGCCCTGGCCAGCCTCTCCGGCACCAACCGCGTCCCAGCCCAGACCAATCCCGCCCCGGCCGTCCCCGTCCTCAACGGCGTCCAACCGCTCGCCCCAGCCGTCGCAACACCCGCTGCCACGGGTCCCGAGGAAAAGGTCTCGATCGCCACCAAGTCTGCCCGATGGGTCATCGGTTCCCACGGCGGCGGCATCCGGCACGTCGAGGTCCTCTCCCATCAGGCCTTCACCGGTCGCCTCGCCAAGGGACGCTCGAACGCCCCGGTCTTCCTCAACGGCGACTCCCTCCCTCCCGTCCTCGGTCTCCAGAACGCGACCGCCCTCGAAGGCGACGGAGTGTATCAGGTCCAGAAGGTCGACCCGTCCACCGTCCGCGCCGAGAAGACCCTGCCCAACGGCCTCCGCATCGTTCGCGAATACCGCCTCACCACCAACGATCATCTCCTCCACGCCACGGTCCGCATCGAGAACCGCACCGCCCAGGTGCTCGCCATCCCGCCCGTCGACTGGTCCACCGGGTCTGCCACCCTGATGAACAGCCATGACAAGGGGGACATGCTGGCCGTCGACTGGTACAACGGCAGCAAGGCCGTCCAGACCCCCGGCTGGGTCTCCGCGCCTGGATTCCTCTGCATCCCCAGCAACCCCCGGGCTGACTACAAGGGCGGCGAGGGCAATGTCGTCTGGGCCGCCGTCCAGAACCAGTTCTTCACCCTCATCACCCTCCCCGACCGCCCCGGACGCGAGTTCAGCGCCACGCGCACCCTCCTCCCGGCTCCGACCCCCGATTCCCTCCGCGCCGATCCCGGCCAGAATACCCAGCCGGTCGCCGTCTCCAGCGTCCTGCGCCAGGACGGTGGCAACGTGGAACCCGGCAAGAGCCTCGACTTCAAGTTCACGGTCTACGCGGGCCCCAAGGAGTACTTCAGCCTCTCCCGGCTCCAACCGGCCTTCGACCAGACGATGGGCTACGGGATCTTCGGCTTCTTCGCCAAGCCCCTCCTCCTCGGGATGAACTTCCTGCACAACGCCGCCGGACTCCCCTACGGCTGGTGCATCGTCGTCATCACGCTGTTCATCAAGCTCGTGTTCTGGCCCCTCACCGCCGTCAGCACGCGCTCCATGAAGCGCATGGCCGAACTCGGACCCCAGCTCCAGGCCATCCGCGAGAAGTACAAGGATGACCCCAAGCGCCTGAACGAAAAGACCCTCCTGTTCATGCGCGAGAGCGGCTACAACCCGGTCGCCGGCTGCCTCCCCATGGTCGTCCAGATCCCCGTCTTCATCGGGTTCTTCACCATGCTCCGCTCGGCCATCGAGCTCCGTGGTGCCTCCTTCTTCTGGTGCCCGGACCTTTCTGCCGCCGACACCCTCTTCGTCGTTCCCGGCCTCGGGTTCGTACCCCTCCTCGGCGTTCCCGGCCTCGGTCTGCCGCTCAACCTGATGCCCCTCTTCTACGTCGGCACCGCCCTCTGGCAGACGCACCTCACCCCGGCCTCGCCCCAGATGGATCCCGCCCAGCAGAAGATCATGCGCTGGATGCCGCTGATGTTCCTCGCGCTCTTCTACAACTACTCCGCTGGGCTCACGCTTTACTGGACCGTGCAGAACCTGCTAAGCATCCTGCAAACAAAGCTCACCACCACGAAGCCGACCACGCCTGAACCGGCCAAGCCCAACACGCTACGCCCCGCCAAACGCTGAGCTACCTCCCACGGACCCGACCGCCCCTTTCAAACCCATGAGCACCCTCGCGCCGAAGGAAACCCTCACCACGATGCTCCACCACCTGGGCTTCTCGGACGCCCAGGTCGAGGAACTCGAATTCGAGGACCAACTGATGCTCGACGTCAAAACCGAGGACCCCGGCCGCCTGATCGGCCGTCAGGGTGCCACGCTCGGCGACCTCCAGTATCTCCTCAACCGCATCGTCCACCGCGGCGACGAAACCACCCCACGCATCGTCCTCGACGTCGGCGGCTACCGCCGGCAGGCACGAGAACTCCTCATCAAGCGCGCCAAGGAAGGTGCCGAGAAGGTCCGCCGCTGGGGCGATGTCATCGAACTCGAACCCATGAACGCCTACGACCGCCGCATCGTTCATCAGGCGCTCAAGGAAGACCCGGACATCGAGACCCACTCGGTCGAGGTCGAAGGCTCCGACAAGAAGGTCATCCTCCTCCGCCCGCGCCGGAATCCGCCCCCGGCCTGAGGGCGGACGTTCCTCATCCCGACCGGAGCGGCCACGTCCCCGTTGCCCTCCCATGCCCATCCCCGAGGCGACGAGGACGTCGCTACCCCGTTCCTCTCCCCAATCGGGGCGGCAACATCCTCGTTGCCTTCCCAAGCCCCTCCCCAGTGCGACGAGGACCTCGCCACCCCGAACCTGATCATCCCCGATCGTCCGGTTGACAAGGCTGGGACCCATGCGCATGTCCTCGCTGATGTCCTTCCGTTTCCCCCCTCCGGCCTCACGGCTGGCCTTGGCCGGCGTTTCCACCGTCGCCCTCGCCTCCCCGCTTCTCGCAAACGGAGTCTTCCGCGACGGCAACAGCCCTCGCGCCATGTCGCTCGCCGGCGCCGACGTCGCCTGGGCCCGTGATCCCGTCGCCGCCATCGCCTCCAATCCCGCTGGGCTCGGCTCGCTCACCCGCCCGGAACTGCAACTCGGCGCCCTTGCCGTCCGGACCGAAGGCAACTTCCAACGCCCGCCCGACTCCAACGGCTCCCTCGACGACCGCTTCCGCGGTGCGCCCGACCTCGCCTTCGCCCTGCCACTCGAACGATTCCCCGTCGTCGTTGGCCTTTCAGCGGGTACCGACGCAGCCGCCGTCGCGGACTGGCAATACGTTGACCCGGCGGGTGGCCTCGGCGGGACGACCTCCTACGGCGACCGCGAACATCGCTCCGAACTCGTCCTCCTCCGCACCGCCCTCGGGGCCGCCATCGCTCTGCATCCCCGCCTCCACTTCGGCGTCTCTGTCGGTCTCCTCTACAACCGCAACCAGCTCCGAAGCCCGTTCATCTTCCAGTCCGAACCCGCCCTCCAGGGTGCCAAGACCCTCCTCGACCTCCGAACCGAGGGCTTTGGCTGGGACGCCCGTGCAGGTCTCCTCTTCGAACTCACCGATTCCGTCCAACTCGGACTCGCCTACCGCGGTCAGGCCACGGTCGAGACCGACGGCACCGCCCGCGGCGACGCCGGCGTCCAACTCGGCCTTCCGTCCCTGCCGTTCCGCTACGACGCCGAAGTCGAGACCACCTTCCCTCATCAGGTCAGCGCAGGCCTCTCCTGGCAGGCACACCGACGCTGGCGCCTCGCCGGCCAGGTCGACTGGATCGGTTGGGCCGACGCCTTCCGCACCCTCGAAGTCCGGCTCACCGACGGCGACAACGCCGCCCTCAATGGGGTCGTCGGCAGCTCATCGTTGACGGACCGCATTCCACTCAACTGGAAGGACCGATGGGTGCTCCGCTCCGGAGTTGAATTCGCCGCCACCGACCACCTGACGCTCCGCGCCGGATACGCCTGGGGCGACAGCCCGGTGCCCGCCGCGACGCTCACCCCCATGACCGCCGCCATCGCCACACACACCCTCGGGGTTGGCGCCGGGTTCCAATGGGGCCGCTGCACCTTCGACCTCGCCTACCAGTACTCTCCCCCGACCCAGATCGACGTCGGCACCAGCGCGCTCCGGTCCGGCGAATACTCCGGAAGCTCCACCGAAGTCTCGATCCATCAGCTCGCCCTCTCGGCCAGGATCGGCTTCTGAAGCTGCATGAATCCGTCCCCAGCCCCGCAGCCCGGTTCCGGCCCGACGAGCCTGCTCGACGCCCTGCGGTTGCGGCGTTCCCGGCGATTCATGAAGGGCATGGAGATGCCCGCGGGCCCGTTGGCGTTCAAGAGCCGGCACGCCCCCCAGCCTCTCACCGAGGAACAACAGGCCCTCCTTGTCTTCGCCGCCTCCGGCATCACCGGACATGCCATGGCCGACTTCTGCTACGAACGCGGTGAAGGCGGCAGCATCATGGCCGGCCTCGTCGGCCGCACCGTCGCGAGCGGCGATGGCCTCCAGACCGTCGCCCTCATGGTCATCGACGACCACGGAGTCCACCTGGTCCGCCGCCCCCGCGAGCTTCCTTCCGCCCGGATTGCCGATCTCATCCGTATGGGACAGGACGGCCGCTTCGTCGATCTCTACCGCGAATGCCGGGTCAGGATCGGGGACCAACGCGTCTGCCCGCCGATCACTCCGCTGTTCAACATCAACGCCAACCGCTGGTCGGCCCGCGCCCCGGCCACCACGACCTTCCTGCCGATCAATGACCTGACGTTCATGTACATCAACGGTCTCCTCGAGATCTTCAACGAGACCACCGGTGCCTTCGTCCTCGACGAGCGGAACCACTACCTCCCCGCCGGACTCGCCCGCTTCGCCCAAAGCCGTGGCGGGCACCTCGACGACAACCCCCACCACGGCTGCGTCGCCACCGTCCGTCAGGTCGAGCAGTTCGTCACCGAGTTCGTCACCATCGAACAGGGCATGATGCTCCAGAACCTCGGGCTCATGTGCCAGTCCCTCGGCCTCGCCGGTTACCCCCACTTCGCCAATCACGAGTTCGGCTGGTTCCAGGCCCTCGGATTCCAGCTCGGCTCGATGCCCGCCAGCCGGTACGTCGGCGCCGGTCCGATCGTCTCCCTCTTCATGCGCCTCCTCCGGCGTAATCCCGCCATACCCTACCCCATCGGACTCGAACGGAACGGCGAAGTCCTTCTCAAGCCCTTCTGTCCGCCCCACTACCCGTCCATGGCGGATGCCGTCCGCGCCGTCGTCGCGTCGAAGTTCGGCCCCACCGGCACCTTCCGCGACGCCTCACCCGGCACCGCCTGGTCCCGCCCCGACACCGTGCTCCGCTCCGTCCCGGAAATCAGCCAACCCGCCATCGACGCCACCATCGCCTACTGCGAATACCTCTGGAACCGATACGGCCGGTTCCCGGTCCACATGCCGCCCTACCGGACGGTCATGGCCTTCCAGGCCGGCCACGCCGATCCCGACTTCTACCCGCGCTTCTACGGGCCCCGGCTTCAACCTTGAACCAAAAACAAGCAGTTCATTTAACCGCAGATATCGCCGATTGCAGATGGAGGGGCTGGACCACCGAATCCATGCTGGGTTTGGGCGTCGCCTCGCAGGTGCGCGGGCGTTTCACTTGAAGTCCCTGTCTATCTGCGTCATCGGCGTCATCTGCGGTTTCAACGGCCTTTTCCAGGTTGAATCTTGCGACCCGCCGCTCCCAGCATCACCGAAATCTCCCCCTTTCGCGTGAAGCTGAAATCGATCCTTGGCCTGCTGACCCTCCTCGCCGTCCAGGCCCTCGCTCAGAACCCGGACGTCGTCCTCCCCCTCTGGCCCGGCACGCCTCCCGGTGAAACCCGCGCCCGCGGCGAGGAACACAAGGTCGAAGGACGCCCGAGGCCGTTCTATCAACTGACCGACATCACGACCCCTTCCCTCGTCGTCTTCCACGCCCCCGCCACCAACCGCAACGGCACCGGCATCCTCGTCTGTCCCGGCGGCGGCATGCAGCGGCTCGCCTACGAACACGAGGGACTCGAGGTCGCCCGCTGGCTCAACTCCATCGGCATCAC
The DNA here is from genome assembly GCA_965284395.1 of Limisphaerales bacterium. Lineage (GTDB taxonomy): Bacteria > Verrucomicrobiota > Verrucomicrobiia > Limisphaerales > UBA9464 > UBA6176. The sequence goes on from OZ260084.1 coordinate 6,310,232, forward strand.
CGCCGCCGTCCTCAAGTACCGCGTCCCTTCCCCGTCCCTCACCGCCGCCATGGACGCCCAGCGCGCCCTCGGCCTCATGCAGTCGCACGCCAGCGAATGGAAACTCGACTCCATCGGCACCGTCGGTTTCTCCGCCGGCGGTGAGCTCGGCCTCTGGCTCCTGACCCATGCCGACCAACGGCTCTACCCGTCGGTCGATGCCGCCGACCAACTCTCCGCCCGCCCCGCCTTCGCGGGCCTGATCTATTCCGGCGGACTCCTTCAGCGCGACGTCTCCGTGCGCGAACCCTTCGCCTCCCGCATCAAGCCCGGCCTCCCGCCCATCTTCCTCGCCCACGCCTCCGACGACACCTCCCAGGAATCCCTCGCGCTCGCCCTCGCCCTCAAACGCGCCGGCATGACCGCCGAGGTCCACATCTACCGCGAAGGCGGTCACGGCTTCGGCGCCCGTTCCACCGGCATTCCCACCGCCGGCTGGAAGGATCGCTTCGCCGACTGGCTCCAGAGCCTGGGCCAACTCGACTCCCCCGCCATCCGCGACCACGCCCGGCGCACCGCCGCCGCCCTCGTCGCCGGTCAGGCACCACCCCGTTTCTCCGAGACCCTTCCGGCGGCTTCCCTGGCCGACGCCTACGTCGCCCAGCGCCGACTCGTCCGCACCCTCGCCGCCAACGATCCCATCGCCGGATTCAAGGGCGCCGGGGCCTCCGTCGCCGCCCAGAAGTCGCTGGGAATCGACGGTCCGCTCGCCGCCGCCGTGTTCCGGTCCGGGCGCCTCGATGGCCGCACACCCCAGAACGTCCCGGTCCGCCCAGGCCAACCCATCGTCGTGGAAACCGAGATTGGCTACATCACGGCCGTCGACCTCTCCTACGAGATCCTCACCGACGAACAGGCCCGCGGTGCCGTCGAATCCGTCCTGCCCCTGATCGAACTGCCCCGCAGCTTCCCCAGCGCGGGTGCCCCCAATCCCCGCGACATGCTCGCCTCCAACATCGGATCCGACCGTTACATCGTGGGGCCCGCCGTGAAGGCTGAGCAGTTCAACCCGGACGCCGTCGCCATCACTCTCCGCCGCGGAGGTCAGGTCCTCCATGAAACCACCGGTGCGAACGCCGCCGGTGGTCAATGGCACAACCTCCGTCTCGTCCTGAACTCCCTCACCCGCGCCGGCTACACCATCCCCGCCGGCAGCCTCATCCTCGGCGGTGCCCTCGGGAAGATCCACCCCGGCGAACCCGGCCGTTACCAGGCCACCTTCGAAGGCCTCGGCACCCTCGAGTTCGAACTCACCCAATCGCCCTGAAGGCGATGGCGAGTTGCCAGTTCCCAGTCACCTGTTTCCAGAACAGAACCGGGATCTGGCAACTGGGTACTGGCAACTGCCCTTGTAGGCCGCGTGCCCCCACGCGGCGAATCCCAGGAAGCTCCTAGTTCTCAAGTCCAGTGAGGTGCGGAGCACCGGCAGAACGTAGCCCACGGCGTCAGCCGTGGGATTCCCGGCTGAATGGAAGATAGCCCCGGATGGGGCGACAGAACCGGCTGAGCATCGGCCTGGTGATAAGCGTCTTTCGCCCCGCTGGGGCTCGTACCGCAATGCTCCCGTAACCCACGGCTTACGCCCTGAGCCTTATACACATCGTTCCCTTGACACTGCCTGAGCAGAATGGAGGGCGAGTGTCGCCGCGGTTGGGATCTCTATGTCGAAGTTTGTGGGGGTGGACCGTGGCCGGGAGGCGTCATCGAAGGCCGACTCCGAGCCTGAACAGCAGGGCGTACGCCCAAGCATTTCTGTGAAACTGCGATCCCGCCTTGGATGCGGCCATGGGATCACCCAGCTCGGGCGATCCTCCATCCGGATCCTGCCCGCATTGCGCCTTTCGCGCCACGGACGCTGCCAGCCATCGAGTCGGCTTCAGGAGCTGTTCTGCCCGAAGGACCGCCAGGCCAACGCGAAGCATCGCAGGCATTGCATCCCCCGCCACATCACCTCTGGTCCCGGTGGGCCGTCACTCCGCCGGCCGATGTAGCCGCCGAAGTGTGCGATCATCAGGATGACCTCCTGCAAGGACGGCTTCTTTGCCAAGCCCTGTGGGCCAAGCCGGATCACGCAGATGGATTTCCATTCCTCCTCGGTGAACACGACGTCACAAGGCAGATCCGGACACTCCCGTCCCAGTTTGGTCAGGTACAGTATCCGCCAAGCGACGATGGCATAGAGGGCGATGAGGGGCTTGATGCGGGTGTCCTCCTTGAACTGGAGTTCCTCGACCTTGCAGCCGCTCTTGAGGACCCGGTGGAAGACCTCGATTTCCCAACGGACCTGATACCATTGGATGAGTTCCACAGCCTGCTCAAGACTCTCGACCGGCTTGCTGGTGAGGAGGGTCCAGTTGATCGGATCCTGTCCCGGGGGCGGGTCCACTTCAGTGGCCATCACCACCCAAAGGCTCACCTCTGGCAGTTTGTGGCCTGCTCGGTGCGGGGGGGCGCAGGGTCACCCGGTGGACCCGGATTTCCTGCCGGACCCGCCGTCCTTGCCTCACGCTGCGGTGGGTATTGCCTTTGACCTTCTTGAACTGTTCCTTGGTCTTGATCTCGAACCAGACACCGCCCACCACAGAAGCCAGCTTCACCTCCTCGATCAGCGAGGCGGCCTTGCCAAGAGCTGCTTGGGTGGTGACGACATCGTCGCTGGGTGCGAGGGCTCGATTCTGATTGCAGCGGATCAGCCACTCCGCGGCGGGAAGCTTGTCCTGCACCCGTTGCTGCCATTCGACGAACACCTCATAGACATCTCCCTCCCGGTCCGCACACGAGATCACCTCGACCCCGGGGGCCTGCGCGGCCAGGTCGCAGGCTGCCCGGTAGCCCTCCAGCCAACGGTAGCTCTCCTTCGGCTCGATGGGCTTCTTCTTGCGCTTTGGAGCAATGCCAACCTCGGGGTCCCGGGCGTCGATCTGCCATCCCCAGCTTCCCAGAGGCAGGTGATCCTCGCTGACCGCCCACTGGGTGTGCAGGAAATATCCCTGTCGATTGGCAGCGCCCAACGGCCCGCGGCCGATCTGCTTCTTCTTGGAGGAGTAGTCCAGTTCGGTGGTGTCCTGGATGAGCAGCACCCGCGACTGAGCCCGCACCCTCTCCAGGACGGGTTGCTGATGCGCCCTGAGGATGGCCTCCAGCGTGCACTCCGGATGATCCAAGAGGCGGTAGGCACCGACCATCTCCGCCCAGCCATGCATGGCTGCGGTCGGACTGGCCAAGGGGGACTCCAGCAACCGGGTCAGGACCTGTCCGGCACGCCGGTTCAATCGGATGTCCCCGAGGTCGATCGCAGCCAGTTCCTTTGCGATGGACTCGTTCATGATGTGCGCGGGGCAGTGGTCCCCGCGAGGATGTCTCGGAAGCGGGAATGGAGCGGGTAGACCCAGATCGCCTTGATCGGCACGCGTCGATCCTGCCACTGGCCGAGTTTGCCCCGGCCCTGGGTGCGGCCGACACACTGCCAGTTGGCAGCGCGATAGGAGGTCCCGGCAAAACGGCCCTCTTCGACAAAGCTTTCGACCAACACCGGACTGTAGCCGTAGCGCTCGCGGAAATCAGAGCCCAGGCGACGGAGGCTCAAGGCCAGGACCTTCGAAGCAAGATGGGGGCAGTGGATCCAGGGGAGGATGAGGAAGCGGCTGTTGTTGAGAACCTGATGCAGGCGGGCTTTGCGCTGAGAATGATCCCAGCCAATGAATCGATCCCGGTCACGGACCTGCCAAGCGGCGGCACCGAAGCCAAGGGCTCCCAGCCAACCTCCGTCCCATCGGATGAGATAGCGGATCTGGGCACCGGCCATCGGCGCAAAGCCCAGGTAGTGCCATCGCTCGATGAGGCCATTGTAGAGTGCGGAGTGGGAGTCATCCCGGACCGGGAGCACAGCCAGGCCGGAAAGTTGGTCAACGCGGCAGTGAAGGGGATCCTCCGGGGGCCACTGGATGCGGGCTGGAGTGAGAGTGCGGCCATTGCCGTTGCCATTGCGCGGAGCGGGCAGGTCGATGAGTCCCGCACGATGAAGGCGAAGGAGGGCCACCCGGGAACTCATGAGGGAGAGGGAACCGCCGGGGGTCAGCCAATTCATGCGCCGGCAGACCCGACGCGCGAGCTCCGCACGGGAGACCATGCCGCTGGAAGCAAGAACCTCACGGACCAGAGTCAGCCCGGTTGGTCCGAAGGGTCTGCCGAGCAGAAGCGCTGGGACCGGAGATGAAGCATCGGCAACAACCATTCCTGCGGTGTCATACCAGCACGGGGCCGCTGTGTCCCGCAAAAAGTGGGGAACGATGTGTATAAGGCTCAGGGCTTACGCCGTGGGCTATCGGCTTTCGGCCCTCCGGGCCTGGGGCAGTCCCCCTGGGTGTAGGCCGCGTGCCCCCACGCGGCGCAAGTCTCCCTTCAAGATTGAATCTTCAAACGGGAACCTCACCGCCCACGCCGGGTGAGGGCACCCGGCCTTCAACCTGGCTTCGGGCTTCAAACTGGCCCCTTCAAACTTCCAACTCCCCCCACGATCCCTTTCGTCCCTGCTTTGCGCATGAGACTGCGGTATGACTTCGCCTGTCACCCCTGCCATGGCCAACGAACCGGATCCCGACGAGAACATCTTCGCGGCCGCGCTCCAATGGGACGATCCCGCTGAACGCGCCGCCTACCTCGACGAAGCCTGCGCCGGCCGGCCCGACCTCCGCGCCCGTGTCGAGGCCCTGCTCCGCGCCAGCAGCGAGGCCCAGACCTTCCTCGAACGCCCCGTCGGCGTCCCACGCCCTGCCCCACAAGCTCCAGCCCCCACCGTGAAGCTGGGCTTCAGCGACCTCCTCCCTGATCCCGAAGGCCCCGGCACCCGGATCGGCCGCTACAAGCTCCTCCAGCAGATCGGCGAGGGTGGGTGCGGCACGGTCTTCATGGCCGAACAGGAGGAACCCGTCCGCCGGCGCGTCGCGCTCAAGGTCATCAAGCTGGGCATGGACACCAAGTCCGTCGTCGCCCGCTTCGAGGCCGAACGCCAGGCCCTGGCGATGATGGACCACCCCAACATCGCCAAGGTCCTCGACGCCGGCGCCACTGATTCCGGCCGCCCGTTCTTCGTGATGGAACTCGTCCGGGGCATCCCGATCACCCGCTATTGCGACGAGAACAAGCTCGAAACCCAGCAGCGTCTCGACCTCTTCATCAAGGTCTGCCAGGCCATCCAGCACGCGCACCAGAAGGGCATCATCCATCGCGACATCAAACCCTCGAACATTCTCGTCACGCTCCACGATGGCGTGCCCGTTCCCAAGGTCATCGACTTCGGCATCGCCAAGGCCACCGAGGGCCGCCTCACCAACGCCACCCTGTTCACCGCCTTCGAGCAGTTCATCGGCACCCCCGCCTACATGTCTCCCGAGCAGGCCGAGATGAGCGGCCTGGACATTGATACCCGCTCCGACATCTACGCCCTCGGCGTGCTGCTCTATGAACTGCTCACGGGAGCGACCCCTTTCGACGCCAAGGAACTGGCCCAGGCCGGCATTGATGCCATGCGCAGGACCATCCGCGAACGGGAACCCATGCGCCCCAGCACGCGCCTGAGCACCATGCAGGGCGACGCGCTCGCCGCGACCGCCATCGCTCACGGTTCCGATTCCAACCACTTCCTTCAACGCATTCGCGGCGACCTCGACTGGATCGTGATGCGCTGCCTGGAGAAGGACCGGACCCGGCGCTACGAGACCGCGAATGGACTTGCGTCCGACATCCAGCGGCACCTTCGCAACGAACCGGTCGTCGCGCGTCCTCCGAGCGTGAGCTACATGCTTCAGAAGGCGATCCGGCGAAACCGACTGGCCTACGGTGCCGGCATGGCGGTCGCCCTGGCGTTGGTCGTCGGTCTCTGCGCGGCGGGCCTGGGCTGGCAGCAGAGCCGGACGGAAAGGGACAAGGCCCTGAAGGCCCGCCACGAGGCACAGACGAGCGCCCAGCAAGCCGTGGATGCAGGGCTTCGTGCCCAGGCCGGCGAGCGGGAGGCCCGACGCGCCGCCGCGGAGGCGCGTCGCATGGCCTATGTCGCCGACATGGCGCAGGCCCATCAGGCCGCATTGGAGGGCAATCTGGACCGGGCCAGACGACTGCTCGATCGCTATCGCCCGAAACCGGGCGAGGAGGAGATCCGGGGCTTCGAGTGGCGCCATATCTGGGCCCTGGCCCGCAGCGAAGAAGCCGGCCGGTTGGGCGGCTACGGAGGCTTCCTGCAAGGCCTCGCAATGTCACCGGATGGCACCCGACTGGCCAGTGTGACCCTGCAGGGAGTAGAGATCCACACCCTCCGGGACCGGAAACTTCTCACAACGCTTGAGAACGCAGGAGGGAGCCCGGTCCAGTTCTCACCTGACGGCCTGCTGCTGGTGACTTCCCGGGACAACGACCTGGCGGTCTGGAGCACCCGGACCTGGCGCGAGGTCGGCGTTCTGCGCGGTGCCGGAAGTCGATTCGTCTTCGCCGGGAAGGGCGAACTGATCGCAACACTCCAGGGTGATCATCTGGCGCTCTGGAGCAGCCAGGACTTCCAGAAGATCGGCGATCTCCCCGGCGCGATCATCCCGAAGGGCGGCTTCTCCTGTGCCATGGCGGCATCGCCCGACGGCAATCTCATCTATGTCGGCGAAGGTCCCCTGATCCGCATCTGGGATCTGAACACCCGGACCGAATCAGCCCCGCTCCAGTATCCACCCGGGGACTCAGTCACCACCCTGGCGGTCTCACGCGAAGGCCTGTTGGCGGCATCCCATTGGCACGGGCAGGTCACCCTCTGGGATCCGGCAACCGGACAACGGCTGCACACGTTCGAAGACCACATTGCCTGGGCCACGGGAGCTGAGTTTTCCCCGGATGGAGCCTCCCTCGCGACCGCCAGTGCGGATCGCAATGTCTTCCTCTACTCCACCCGCACGGGGAAGCGGTTGGGCGGCTTCAAGGGACACGACGGCGAGATCTGGGCGCTCCAGTACTCTGCGGACGGACGTTGGCTGGTTTCGGGCAGCAAATACGACGACTCTGTCCGACTCTGGCATGTCCCCGATAGGATCCAGAAATCCACCACCCCCGGGGTTTCGTTCGCCCTCGCCTTTGCCGATGCCGGCGCTGCCGTTCTGGCCATTTCCAACAGCGGCTTCAGCCGCACGGATCTGAAGAGCGGCCAAACTCAGCCCTGGGCCAACTGGCCAGCCGAGTTCGATCCACCAGACGTCAACACCAGGCAGTATCTCAACGTGAGGGTTGGGTCTGTCATCATCTCAATGGACGGCACCCGGGCCGCCGGCCTCCAGCAAGGCGGTCGTGCCATCCACGTCTGGAACATCCTCCCGCCGCACAACAAGGTCACCCTGAACAACCCGGCCGGTTCCATTGATTCCTTTTGGTTCACCCCGGATGGCAATCACCTGGTCGTCGCCAGCCCGGGCTGGCAGACCCGCGTTCTCGACATCACCCATCAGACCTTCCGCCTGCTCGGCGATCCCGGCTCGAAGGGACCCTATGGTCTCTGTGGATCCCTCGACGGCACCCGACTCGCCCAGATTGGTCGGACCTCAGGTCAGGTGCTGGATCTGGCTTCAGGCAGGGTGATCCTGCGCCTCAATGACATTCCCGGCGTCATCGGAGCGGACCTGTCTCCGGACGGAACCGTATTGGCCTTGGGAACGGATCTGAACGTGATCCACCTGTGGAGCGTAGATCAGGGCCAGGAAATGCAGAGGCTCCGGGGACACGTGGCTGGAGTCCAAGGGTTGGCCTTTTCTCCCGATGGCAGGACCTTGGCCAGCTGCGGCGACAACCGCGTGAAACTGTGGAATCTGGCGACCGGCCAGGAAATCCTGACCTTGGGAAAGTTCAACAACCCGCCGGGCGCTATCCTGTTCTCTCGGAATGGATCCGGGCTCGTGGCGAACCTGTCGGACGGCCAAACACCTCATTGGAATGCACCCTCCTTCGAGGAGATTGCTGCGGTGGAAGAGCCGGATGGCACCCATCAACCTACCGTCAAGGCTCGGCCTTGAGTACCAAGGCATGAACCCCACCCGCGAAGAAGCCCTGTTCGCCCAACCACCGGGCAATCAGGTCCTAGCCGAAAACCCCGCCTTGCGAGAGGGTCCTGAAGAATTGCTGAAGCGGCAGGACACGCAGCGGACCATCCCGGAGTTCCACGGCCCCGGTATAGACTCCGAACCCGGCTTGGACGACGCCCTCCTCGATCAACCCTTTCAGCGGCCCCCCGAACTCGGGACGCCAACGCTCCGCCGCCTTCACCTCGATCCCCACCGCGCGATTGGCCCGTGTCCAGATGAAGTCCACCTCCGTGCCGTGGGATGTCCGCCAGAAATGCAATTGGCCGCCACTGTTCTGGAACGCCATCGCCGCGCGCAACTCATGCAGCACCCACGTCTCCAGCAGGAATCCCCGCTCGCTGCCCTCCAGCGGCTCGCGCGCCCGGCCGGCCAGAGCCCGCACCACGCCGGGGTCGAACAGGTAGAACTTGGGGCTGGCTACCTCCTTGACCTTGGCACGTCGCTGCCATGCCGGAAGCCAGAAGCCAATCAAGGTGTCCGCCAGGACGTTGAAGTACCCCTGCACCGTCGGTCGCGCGACGGCCGCATCCCGCGACAACCCCGCCACGTTGACGATCTGACCATTCATGAGCGCGGCGATTTCCAGGAACCGCACAAACGAATCCAGGCTCCGCACCAATGCCTCCTGCTGGATTTCCTCCCGGATATAGTTCGAAACGTAGGCGTCCAGAACGTCGAGGGCATGCTCCGGCTCCGCGTGGATCTGCGGCAGCAACCCGAAGCGCAGCACACGCTCCAAGTCGACTTCATGCCCCAATTCCGCGGAGGTGAGGGGAAAGAACTGCCGGTTGACGGCTCGTCCGGCGAGAAGGTTCACATCCAACCGCTTGAGCTTGCGCGCACTCGAACCGCTCAGCGCGAACCGATACCGCCGCCCGGTCTCGGCGATCAGTGCATGGACTTCATTCAGCAGGTTCGGCAACCGCTGCACCTCGTCCACCACCACCCAACTGCCCGCTGGGCGGGCCTCGACCTGCTGGCGGAAGGACTCTGGCTGCCGCGACAGCGCCAACAACGTGTGCGTCCGCAGCAGGTCAAACCACAGCGCATCGGGCAGGACCTGTCTCAACCAGGTGCTCTTGCCCGTGCCGCGCGGCCCGAACAGGAAGAACGAATTTGCCGGAGCCGGATGATGCCGTGTAAACATCGACAGCATTTTTACCGTCGAAATGCTGTCGAGCAATGCAGAACTGCCAGATCATGAACCCCACCCGCGAAGAAGCCCTGTTCGCCGCTGCCCTCGAACGGCCCGCCGCCGAGCGCCCAGCCTTCCTCGACGGTGCCTGCCTCGACGACCAATCCCTCCGCCAACGCGTCGAGGCCCTCCTCGCCTCTCACGACGCCACCAACAACCTCCTCCACACCGCCGCCAGCCCCGCACCCACCCTCCGGATCGAATTTCCGGACGATCCTCCTGACGATGCCGTAGGCCAGACCCTCGGACGCTACAAGCTCCTCGAGAAGGTCGGCGAGGGCGGCTGTGGCGTGGTCTATGTCGCCGAACAGACCGAACCCGTCCGCCGTCGCGTCGCCCTCAAGGTCATCAAGCTGGGAATGGATACGAAGCAGGTCGTCGCCCGCTTCGAGGCCGAACGGCAGGCCCTCGCGATGATGGATCACCCCAACATCGCCAAGGTCCTCGATGCTGGCACCACCGAGAAGGGCCGCCCCTTCTTCGTGATGGAGCTCGTCCGGGGCATTCCCATCACCCATTACTGCGACCAAGCCCACCTCCCCACCTGCGACCGCCTCGACCTCTTCATCAAGGTCTGCCACGCCATCCAGCATGCCCACCAGAAGGGCATCATCCACCGCGACATCAAGCCTTCCAACATCCTCGTCACCCTCCACGACGGGGTGCCCGTCCCGAAGGTGATCGACTTCGGCATCGCCAAGGCCACGGAAGGCCGGTTGACGGACAACACGGTGTACACGCAGTTGCACCAGTTCATCGGCACCCCCGCCTACATGTCCCCCGAACAGGCCGAGATGAGCGGCCTGGACATCGACACGCGCAGCGACATCTACAGCCTGGGCGTGCTGCTCTATGAACTGCTCGCAGGCAGCACGCCCTTTGATGCGAAGGATTTAATGGCGTCGGGGATCGACGGCATGCGGAAGACGATCCGGGAGAAGGAACCGCAGCGTCCCAGCACGCGCCTGGCGACGCTCGGGGCCGATCAACTCACCACCACGGCCAAGCGCCGTTCCGCCGACACCTCGAAGCTGCTGCACCAGTTGAAGGGCGACCTCGATTGGATCGTGATGAAGTGTCTCGAGAAGGACCGCACCCGGCGGTACGAGACCGCCAACGGCCTCGCGGCCGACCTCAAGCGGCACTTGAACAACGAGCCCGTGGTCGCCCGCCCGCCGAGCACGGTCTATCGCCTGCAGAAATCCTTTCGTCGGAACCGGCTCGCCTTCGTCGCGGCCGTCGCGGTTTTGCTCGCCGTGTTGTCGGGCTTCGCCGTCAGCGCGTGGCAGGCCGTCCGGGCCACCCGGGCCGAGCACCTGGCGACCGATCGACTGGCCGAGGTCGCACGGGAACGGGATGCCAAGGAGAAGTCCCGCCAGGAGGCCGAGGACAGCAAGGAGGCCGCGCAACGGGCCCAGGCCAATGAGGCTGTCCTGCGCCAGCGGTCGGACGAGATGGCGCGGATCAGCCGGGCGCGGGCGTACGCCTCGGAGATGAACCTCGCCCGCCAGGCGCTCGTTCAGGACAACTTGCCGCGGGCGAGGAAGCTCCTCGACCGCCATATCCCGGGTTCCGGCGAGCCGGACCTTCGCGGGTGGGAGTGGCGTTATCTCTGGGCCCAGTCGCAGCCGGATCCGCATGAGCTTCTCCACACCCATGACGGTGGCCGGATCGCGGTCATGGCGTTGTCGGGCGATGGCCGGCATGTGGCCCTGGAGAAGGACACCATCCAGATCCTGGATGCGGCGTCCGGGGCGTTGGTTCCTCTCGGTGATTGGGCCGCCGATCGACCGGGCGTGTGCATCGGAGGTGCGCTTGGGCATCGGGCTCCGTTCGTCGCCCATTGCCGGGTGGAGAAAACCAATACCGCGTTCTGCATCGTCGACTGGACCACGGGCAAGGACGTCATCCCTCCCCGGACCCACGAGGACTTCCTCAGTGTCTGGAACGCAGTCGCGCCCGACGACCAGGTGGTCGTGAGTCTGGGTCCGCGCATGGGCGCGTTGGAGAAGAGCCGTTTCGGGATGGACGCCCGGCTGAGAGCACGGTCGGTGGCCAACGGGGAGACGCTTTGGACCCGCGATGTCCGCGTGTACTGGGGCTCACGCTGGCTGGGTCGGCTGGATGTTTCGCCCGACAGCACGGAGGTCGCAGTCATGGTGCAGGACGGTCGGATGAAGGTGTTCGGGTTGCGGGACGGGAGCGAACGACTGGAGAAGCAGGTCACCGAGGACTTCTCCTTGGGCGTCCGTTACTCGCCGGACGGTCGGATGCTGGCGACGTCCGCCGGGTTCGGCGACACGCACATCCGCCTCTGGGACCGGAAGGATGGCCGGGAACTGGGCCGGCTGGAAGGACACCAGGCCTATGTCACCGGCGTGGCCTTCACGCGGGATGGCCGGCGCCTGGTTTCCTCCAGCGCCGATTCCACGCTCCGCGTTTGGGATCTGGCAGACCGTCGCACGATCGCCACCCTGCGCGGGCACGAGGACGAAGTCGACGGCGTGGTGCTCTCCCCGGACGAACGGACGATCCTCTCCCGGTGCAAGGACGGGAAAGTGTTCCGCTGGGCGATGCCGGATCCCGGGGAGCGCCGCGGCTACCGGACCGCCCAGGTGGGCAACGGTGGGGCCCTCCGGATCCATGTCGATCCGGACGGGAAATCCGTGGTGTTGGAACGGCCTCCCGCGCCGCCCGTACGCGTGGATCTTGCCAGCCTTCGGGTCGCCACCAACGGCCTTGCGGCGGACCGGCCGGTCCTGGCCTGGACACTGGACGGCGAGCGGTACGTGGCGGATCCGGGACGGGGCGGCGGCCCGCTCGCGGTATTCGACGCACGCTCCGGCAGGCAGGTGGGCGAGCTTGAACGCCAGACGGAGAATCCTTCGGGACAAACCCTGTGGTCGGGCGCCTTCTTCCACTCGGGCGATGGAAAGCTCCTGATCCGGGCCGTGGAGCCTGCGAATCTTGATCCGCAGACCCGATTCCCGATCACCCTCGAGTGGTTCTCGGCGACCACCTTGCGGCGGGAGGGCCAGATGCAGCTGCCCGAGCAGCGGTTCTTCCACACCACGGGCCCCGTTGATTGCGCATCGGTGGCCGTGTTCCGCTGGTCCGAGCTGGAGTTGGTCGATCTGCGTTCGCCCCACCAGGAAGTCCTGCGCTTTCCCCTCACCGGACGCACTGCCTCCTTCAAGATGCCGGTCGCGTCACCCGAGCGGAACTACCTGGCGACCGCCGACGAGTCGGGGTTCGTGTGGATCTGGGACTGGAACAGCCGCCAGCTGAAGCACCGGTTCAAGGCCTTCCGTCTCGGCGCACACTCCATTGGCCGATCCCTCGATGGCCGGCGCGTGGCGATTGGCGGCAACCGGGACGAGGCGGTGAAACTCTGGGACACCGATGGCTGGGAGGAACTGCTCACGCTCCAGGGCGAGGGATCCTTGTTCGAGCACGTGACCTTCACTCCCGACGGCCGGCACATTCTGGCTCTGACGGGCAACGGCCTGTTGCACCTGTGGTCCGCGCCCACGATGGAAGAGATTGCCACCCTGCAGGAGACGGCGCGAAAGGCGCCCGCCAACCCATGAACCCGACACGAGAAGAAGCCCTGTTTGCGGCCGCGCTGGAACTGTCACCCGTGGATCGGCCCGCATTCCTGAAGGGGGCCTGTTTCGGCGACGAGCCGATGCAGCGGCGGATCGAGGCGCTGCTGGCCTCCCACGAAGCGACGGCGAATCCGCTCCACACCGGCGTCGTCTCGGACCCGACCCTCAGCCTGCAGTTTCCCGAGGAACCGGCGGGCGAAGCCGTGGGCCAGATGCTGGGGCGCTACAAGCTGCTGGAGAAGGTGGGCGAGGGCGGGTGCGGCGTGGTGTACGTCGCCGAGCAGACCGAACCCGTCCGTCGCCGCGTCGCCCTCAAGGTCATCAAGCTCGGCATGGATACGAAGCAGGTTGTCGCCCGGTTCGAAGCCGAGCGGCAGGCGCTGGCGATGATGGATCATCCGAACATCGCGAAGGTGCTGGATGCGGGGACGACCGAGCAGGGGCGCCCGTACTTCGTGATGGAGCTGGTCCGGGGCATCCGGATCACGGACTACTGCGACCAGGCCAGCCTCGACACCCAGGACCGGCTGGAGCTGTTCATCAAGGTGTGCCAGGCGATCCAGCACGCGCACCAGAAGGGGATCATCCATCGGGACATCAAGCCGTCGAACATCCTGGTGACGCTGCACGACGGGGTGGCGGTGCCGAAGGTGATCGATTTCGGGATCGCGAAGGCGACGGAGGGGCGGCTGACGGACGCGACGGTGTACACGCAGCTGCACCAGTTCATCGGGACGCCGGCGTACATGTCGCCGGAGCAGGCGGAGATGAGCGGGTTGGACATTGATACGCGCAGCGACATCTACAGCCTGGGGGTATTGCTCTACGAACTTCTGGCCGGCAGCACGCCGTTCGATGCGAAGGAGCTGATGGCGTCGGGGATCGACGCGATGCGGAAGACGATCCGTGAGAAGGAGCCGCCGCGGCCGAGCACGCGGCTGGCGACGCTGGGGGCGGACCAGCTGACGACCACGGCGAAGCGCCGGTCGGTGGACACGGCGAAGCTGCTGCACCAGTTGAAGGGGGACCTGGACTGGATCGTGATGAAGTGCCTGGAGAAGGACCGCACCCGGCGCTACGAGACGGCCAACGGGTTGGCGGCGGATCTCAAGCGGCACCTGGAGAACGAGCCGATCACGGCCCGTCCGCCGAGCACCGGCTACCGGCTGCAGAAGGCATTTCGCCGGAACAAGCTGGCCTTCGCCGCCGTCGCCGGGGTGGTCGCAGCGCTCCTGCTGGGCGTGGTCGCCAGCGGCTGGCAGGCGTTCCGCGCAATGCAGGCGTCCAGGGCCGAATCCCACCAGCGCCGCCTTGCCGAGGCTGCGCAGACCGAGGCCCAGCTCAAGCAACGCGAAGCAGAGGCCGAACGGAACCGCGCCGAGACCCAGGAAAAGCGTGCCGACGCCCAGGCGCTGAAGGCCATCGAGAGCCAGGAACAATCCCGCCGCCTGCTCTATGCGTCGGACATGAACCTCGTCCAGCAATCCATCCAGCAGAACAATCTCGGACGCGCCATCACCCTGCTGGATCGGCACCGTCCTGCCCCCGGTCAGGAGGATCTGCGGGGCTGGGAGTGGCGCTACCTGTGGCAACAGTGCCGCGGCGACGCCCTCGTCCAGCTGACGCAGCACCCGGCCCGCTGCACCGCGGTCAGTTTCTCGCCCGACGGTGCCCTGTTGGCGGTCGGCTTCTTCGATGGGCGGATCGAACTCTGGGATCCGGCCCGGCGGATCCTGCTTGAAGAACTCAATTCCAGCGGGCCGCAGGGGCGGCTCGCCTTCTCCCCCCGTTCAAATGTGCTCGTGGCCACCACAGGGATACCCGGAACCCTCAAGGTGCATGATTTCGTCAGCGGCCGGAAGACGGTGCTGAGACAGGGCGCTGGTCTAATCCGGGACCTTTCCTTCACCACGGAAGGCACCCGGGTGGCGGCTTTCACCTACGGCCCGTTTCCGCCGTCGGCGGTCGTCCTCGACATGGCCCGGGGCGCTGCGGTCAGCACCAACGCCACCACGGGGGCCAACATGCACACGGGCATCGCCCGTGTTTCGTCCGACCAGAAGCGGCTTTACCTGAGCGATCGGAACCCGGACTCCGAGCTGTTGACCGTGAGATGCCTCGAGCCGGGCACGAGCCGGGAACTCTGGAGGGCGGACCTGGGCACCAATTATGGGGTCTCGGCCATGGCGCTTTCTCCCGACGAGAGGGTCCTGGTGACCGCCACGGCCTTCGTCGACGCACCGATCCATGTCTGGGATGCCGAAACCGGCAAGCTCATCACCCGGCTGGAAGGCCATACCGGGTGGGTGGGGGAGCTGACGTTCTCCCGCGACGGGCGCTGGCTCGCCTCGGCAGCGGCCGACCAGACCCTCCGCCTGTGGGAGACGCGGCAATGGACGGAGGCGCGGGTCTTCCGGGGTCATCAGGATGAGGTCGCCTCGGTGACCTTCAGCCCGGATGGACGCATGCTCGTCAGCGGTTCAAAGGACGGGGTCGTCCTCCTCTGGGACATCGCCGCCCGCCCGTCCAACTACGGGCATCGCGTCCTGTCCCGGGAAACGATGGCCGTGTCGGAGTATGCTCCCGGACTCGCGATCGGATTGGGGGTGGAGGAGCAAGAAGCCAGGGGATTCCGGCTCCGGCTGGAGGATTTGTCGGAGACGGCGGTGCCGGTCGGTACCGACCTCAGCCGTCCCCTGACGTATCTCCCACCCAATCTCTTTGGCTACTACGAGCAGACCAATGTGCTGCGGATCGTGGAGTATCGGGAGAACGGGACGGAACTGTTCCGGGAAACCGTGGGCTCGGAACTCGTCACCCATCCGGCGGCGCCCGCCGCCGCCCTGGCCCACAGCCGGGCCCACGGCCTCATCGCCTGGGCCGAAAAGCAGGGCATCGTTCACATCGCAGGCTTCGGTCAGCCGGCACGCCGGTGGCGGTGGCGGTCCGACCTCTTCCGGCCGTTTCCTCGGGCCTTCAGTCCCGACGGAAAGCTGCTGGTGGTTTCCGGCCCTTCCAGCATCACTGGCATGGAGCTCCGCGAGGTGGAGACCGGCAGGCTCGTTCTCAAGTCAGACTTCGAGATCAACCCCTCTGGAAATATTCCGGAGCACAAGCCCCCGGTGTGGTTCGCGGACGCCGGCCGCAAGCTGATCGCTGCACGCCAGAACGGAAATGATGCCTCCCAGGTTGCGCTCTGGGATCTGACCCAGCCGGAACAACCCCCGGTCCGATTCGACGAACGGGGCACCATGACCGACCTGAGCGTCTCGCCGGACGGTCGGTGGGCTGCGGTTTCCACCCAGGCCGGCATCGCCGTGATCTACGAGACGTCGTCGATGACACGCCGGCACGAGTTGCCCGGCTCGATGCAGGCCGTCTTCAGCATCACCTTCTCGCCGGACAGTAGGTGCCTCGCCACCGGGGCTGGAGGCCGCGATTCGATCAAGCTCTGGCAGGTCGAGACCGGCCAGGAGCTGCTGGCCCTGCCGAGCAGGAAGGGTCTCCTGATGGACATCGCCTTTGCCGAAGGCGGCAACACGCTCCTGCTCGGCCGCTTCGAGCGCCCCGGCTCCTGGCAGATGTGGCGCGCACCGTCGTGGGAGGTCATCGCCGCGGCCGAGGTGAAGGGCCCGGCATCGCGAATCTCCGGCGGCCAACGAAATCCGAAGGGAATCCGCCCCTGAATTCCACCCACCCCAAGTCCTGACCTACCATGCCCAAGCTGCACTTCCATCATCCCGACTTCGCTCCGCAATCGTGCGCACTGCCTGAGGGCACGACCACCGTGGGGCGGAGCTCCCGGAACCGGATCGTCCTCAGTGATCCCTCCGTCTCTGGCCACCACGGCGACCTGCTGGTGAGCTGGAACGAGGTGATCGTCCGCGATCACGGCTCCTCCAACGGCACATGGGTGGCCGGTGTGCGGGTAAACGCCGGCGGCCAGCTTCCGGCGAATCACGGCGATGCCATCCGCTTCGGCCGGGTCGAGGCGCGTGTCGAACTGGATGGCTTTCCGGCGGACGACGCCACCTCCGTCACCGCCAACTTCGGGGCTTCGCGGGAACCCCGGAAGGAACCTGATTCCGACTCGATGCACCTGGTCGTTGGAACCAGTTCCCGTGGCGAGGACACGCACACCTCGGCGACGTCGCCCGTGGTGCCGCCCACGGGCCGCGCGATCGTCGAACCCGATCCCACGCCTAAACCCACGCCGCCGGAGTCCGTCCGCCAACGGGGAAGCGCGGGAAGGAACTGGGGGATCGGACTCCTCGTGCTGGCGGCCCTTGCCGCCGCCGTCTGGATCGTGCAGCGACTTCGATGAACACCGAGCAAATCCAGAGATGTCATCTGTTGTCAGATCGCGGTTGAACCCCTTTGCACGCACCCGGCCATGAACCCCGCACGTGAAGAAGCCCTTTTCGCCGCCGCATTGGAACAACCCGCGGCCGAGCGCGCCGCGTTCCTGAAAGGGGCCTGTTTGGGCGACGAGCCGATGCAGCGGCGGATCGAAGCGCTGCTGGCCTCCCACGAAGCGACGGCAAACCCGCTCCACACCGGCGTCGTCTCGGACCCCACCCTCAGGCTGGAGTTTCCCGAGGAAACGGCGGGCGAAGCCATAGGCCAGACGCTGGGGCGCTACAAGCTTCTGGAAAAGGTGGGCGAGGGCGGCTGCGGCGTGGTGTACGTCGCCGAACAGACCGAGCCCGTCCGTCGCCGCGTCGCCCTCAAGGTCATCAAGCTCGGCATGGATACGAAGCAGGTCGTCGCCCGCTTCGAGGCCGAGCGGCAGGCTCTCGCCCTGATGGACCACCCCAACATCGCGAAGGTGCTGGATGCGGGGACGACCGAGCAGGGGCGGCCGTACTTCGTGATGGAGTTGGTGCGGGGAATCCGGATCACGGACTACTGCGACCAGGCGAACCTCACCACCCATGACCGGCTCGTCCTCTTCATCAAGGTGTGCCAGGCGATCCAGCACGCGCACCAGAAGGGGATCATCCACCGGGACATCAAGCCGTCGAACATCCTGGTGACGCTGCACGACGGGGTGGCGGTGCCGAAGGTGATCGACTTCGGGATTGCGAAGGCGACGGAAGGGCGGCTGACGGACGCGACGGTGTACACGCAATTGCACCAGTTCATCGGGACGCCGGCGTACATGTCGCCGGAGCAGGCGGAGATGAGCGGGCTGGATATTGATACGCGGAGCGACATCTACAGCCTGGGGGTGTTGCTCTACGAACTTCTGGCCGGCAGCACGCCGTTCGATCCGAAGGCGTTGATGGCGTCGGGGATCGACGGCATGCGGAAGACGATCCGTGAGAAGGAGCCGCCGCGGCCGAGCACGCGCCTGGCGACGCTGGGGGCGGACCAGCTGACGACCGCAGCGAAGCGCCGGTCGGCGGACACGTCGAAGCTCGTGCACCAGTTGAAGGGGGACCTGGACTGGATCGTGATGAAGTGCCTGGAGAAGGACCGGCAGCGGCGATTCGACACGGCCAACGGGCTGGCGGCCGACATCCAGCGGCATCTCGACAACGAGCCGGTCACCGCCCGTCCGCCGAGCACCGCCTATCGGCTGCAGAAGGCGTTTCGACGGAACAAGCTGGTGTTCACCGCGGGGACGATCGTCGCGGTGGCCCTCCTGCTGGGGGCCGGGCTCAGTGCCTGGCAGGCCGTGGTCGCGAGCCGGGCGCGCCGGCAGGAGGCGAAGGCCAACGACCGGTTGCGGGCGCAGGTGCAGGAGACCGATCAGGCGAGACAGGCGGCCGAGACGGCAGCGGCGGCCGAGAGCCGGCAGCGTATTCGGGCCGAGGAACTGCTTCGTACGATGCAGTTCCGGAAGGCACAGGATCTCCTCGCCGCGGGTCCCTCGATCCCGGGCCTCGCGGTCCTGGGACAGCTGCTGCGGGAGAACCCCTCGAATGCGATGATTGCTTCCCGTTTCGTGTCCGCGCTGCAGGCCGCAGGCCTGCCACGCCTCACCGCCCACCTCCAGCATGGAGACGATGTCCGCTCGGTCCGGTTCAGCCCGGACGGTCTGCGCGTGGCCACGGCGTCGACCGACTCGACCGCACGGATCTGGGACGCCCGCTCCGGCCAGCCGCTCACCGAACCGCTTCGGCACGAGGCCGAGTTGACGGGCGTCGAGTTTAGCCCGGACGGCCAACGCGTGGTCACGGCATCGGCCGACAAGACGGCGCGGGTATGGGACGCCCGTTCCGGCAGGGCGCTCACCGGGCCGCTCACCCATGGGGGCCGGGTGAGCCGCGCGGAGTTCAGCCCGGACGGCCAATGGGTGCTCACGGCATCCGTGGATGGAACGGCGCGGATCTGGGATGCGCTCTCCGGCCAGCCGCTGTCCGGACCCTTCCGCCATTCGTTGGCGGTTTATACCGCCCGGTTCAGTCCGGATGGCCAGCGCGTGCTCACGGGATCAGGCGACAAGACGGCGCGGGTGTGGGACGCACGTTCCGGTCAACCGATCACGGAGCCGCTCCGCCATGAGGGTGTCGTGGCGGGCGGCGAGTTCAGCCCCGATGGGCAGCGCGTGCTCACGGGATCCTGGGACGGTACGCTGTGGTTGTGGGATGCGCGCACGGGTCAGGCCATCACCGAGCCTGTTCGCCTTGGGTCCGTGGCGCTCTCGGCCCACTTCAGTCCCGATGGACGACGCGTCCTCGCATCGGTGGACGGCGGGGCCCGGATCCTGGACGCCTCCACGGGACGCCTCCTCACCCAAACCATCCGTGACGGTGAAGGCGGGTTAATGGCCGGGTTCAGCCCGAACGGTCTGCAGTTTGTCACGACCTCCACGTTGGGGACGGCACAATGCTGGGACTCCCACTCGGGCGAACGGTTGGGATCATCGCTTCGCCACAATGCGATCGTGTGGGACGCCCGATTCAGCCCGGACGGGTTGCGCGTGGTCACGGGATCCGGGGACAAGACCGCCCGGGTCTGGGACCTGCATCCGGCAGGGCCGCTCCCTGATGGGCTCCGCCATCTGGCCAGGGTGTACTCCGCCGAGTTCAGCCCGGACGGGCAAAGGCTCGTCACCGTCTCGGAGGACAAAACGGTCCACATCTGGGACGTGGCCACGGGTGCGTCCCTCTTTGAACTGCTGCTCCCTGGCACCTGGGTGCGGGAAGCGCTGTTCAGCCGGGACGGCCAACGAGTCCTCACCCAATCCGTGACACCGCCCGATCGGATATTGCGCTGGTGGGATGCACGCTCCGGACAACCGCTCTCCGAGCCCATCCGTCTCCAGGATGCCGCCCACGCCGAACTGAGCCACGACGGCCAGCGGCTCGTAGCCCGGAAGCTCGGGACGGGATCCAACAACTCGATAAGGCTCCTGGATGCCAGGACTGGCGAGGCGCTTGGTGAACCGCTTCGCCATGAGAGCGAGATCACTGACGCGACCTTCAGTCCGGACGACCAGCAACTGGTCACGAGCTGCCGCGACGGCTCCGCCCGTCTCTGGGACGCGAACACCGGTCGGGCACGCACCCAACCGCTCCTCCACGACGCCCCGGTCAGGTCCGGGGAGTTCAGTCCGGACGGTCAGAAGGTGATCACTGCGTCCGGGAAGACAGCCCGGATCTGGGACACCCGTTCCGGACAACTGATCGTTGGACCGTTGCACCATCAAGGCCCGGTCTCGTTCCCCAAGTTCAGCCCGAACGGGGAACGGGTGGTCACCGTCTCTCAGAAGACGGCCCGGGTCTGGGACAGCCAATCCGGCCGGCCGATCACCGACCCGATCCCCCATGATGACCTCGTGAGGCGCGCCGAGTTCAGCCCGGACGGTCTCCGGCTGATCACCCGGACGGGAAACGCCGTGCGACTGTGGGATGCCCGCTCCGGCCTGCCCCTCGCCGAGCCGATGCGACACGACAAACTCACCTTCGCCTGGTTCAGCCCCGACGGCACCCGCGTGGTGACGGGCTCATCCGATTCCACCGCACGGGTGTGGCACGTGCTGGTTCCGCCCGTGCCGGTCCCGGCATGGTTCCTCGACTGGGCCGAGGCGCGCATGGGACAGCCCTTCGACCCCGGCAGCACGGCGGAAGCGGTGCTAACGAGCGCCCTGTTGCAGCGCGAGGAATCGGTCGCCGCGCGCACCGACGCCGGTTTCTACACCCGGATCGCCCAATGGATCCAGGCCGACGCCGCCACCCGCACCCTGTCCCCGCTGTCGACCCGCACCGTCCCGCAATACCTTCGCGCCCGGATCGAGGAGAACACCCTCACCAGCCTGCGGGAGGCGGTCAGGATGGCTCCGACCCAGTCCGTCGCGTGGGCACGACTGGCCCTCGCGGGACTGGGACTGGACGCCGCCGAGCATCCCGGTCAGGGGCCGGATCCCGTGTTCAGCGCCCGACAGGCGATGCAGTTGGACCCGCAGAACGCCGAGGCATGGCACGCCAGTGCAGCCGTGGAGTCCAGCATGGGCGAGGCGGAGCAGGCCATGACGTCCGTCGAAAAGGCGCTTCGTCTGGATCCCTCCCTCCACGGGGCGTGGGAACTCAAGGGACGCCTGCTCACGCGCAGCGGCCGCTGGGCCGAGGTGCAGGAGGCTTATCGGAAGGCGCTGGGGGTGATGCCGACAGAGCCCGTGGCCGCCTTCGAAGCGCGCATGGAACTCCTGAGGCAGCACCTCGCGACGTTGCCATCATCGGAACGTCCCCGGGAACCCGACCCCGCCCAACGCGAGATCGTGCATGGGATGGTGGGGGAGATCCTCCTCCACAGCGGGCGACTCCCGGCGTCGGCACTCTTGAAGCTCACGGAGCCATTGACGGAACTCTCCCGCGCCTGCCGCGAGGCCGGCCACGCGGCGGAAGGCGAACGGTTGACCGGATCCGACATCACCCCAAGGCCAACTCCCAGACCATGAACCCCACCCGCGAAGAAGCCCTGTTCGCCGCCGCCCTCGAACGCCCCGCCGCCGAGCGCGGCATCTCAGAGGGGAACCAGTATCAGCCCCGGGATGTGTTCGAAGTGCCGCCTGTTGAACGTGGCCAGTTGGCTACCACGATGCAGGGCGGTCGCTGCCACGATCAGATCGTAGTAACCCGTCATCTTGCCGGCAGCCTGGACCTCAGCCCAAATGCGAGCGTGCTCGCGGGCGATTTCAGCCGTGTACGGGATGACTGGGAGGATCGAGAGCGCAGCCTCGAGATAAGCTTGGCGCCGGAGTCGGTGATCGCCCGTGGCTCGCTCTACGCCATGCCACAGCTCAGCAACGGTAATCGCTGCGATCTCAAATTCCTGGCTGGCATTGGTCGCGAGCCAACCGCGCAGGTCGAAGGTGCCCTTCTCACCCCGGATGATGACATCCGCATCGAGGATTATTGCCATTTGTCCTCAGGACTCCCCAAGCCAGCGCGAGCCTTCACCAGATCCTCGGCCCATCCCCGTGCTTCCTCAGAATCAAGGTCTGTTCCAGCCAACGCGCTCGCCAGTTGCAGACCCGTGCAACGGGTTTCGGACGCAGGGACCAGTCGGGCAACCGCAGCAGAAGCTTCCAGAAGAACAATGGTCACTTGCTCCCGCCTGGCATGCGCAACCCACTCGACGAGACCAGCCCCAGCTTTTTCCAGAAGGATCGTTGTCTCCCGCATGGAGTCACCCTAGTCCCACCTCCCGATGCTGCCAAGCCAGACGTCCGCATGCCCATGAACTCCACCCGCGAAGAAGCCCTGTTCGCCCCACCCCATGAGTGACGTCACCCAGATCCTCTCCGCCGTCCGCGGCGGCGACGCCGAGGCTGCCAACCGCCTCTTCGAACTCGTCTACGCCGAGTTGCGACAGGTCGCCGCCCAGAAGATGGCCCGCGAATCGACCGGCCACACGCTCCAACCCACGGCCCTCGTCCACGAAGCCTGGCTACGGCTCGGCGCCGACGCCCAACCCCACTGGCAGAACCG
Organism: Limisphaerales bacterium; assembly: GCA_965284395.1. GTDB lineage: Bacteria > Verrucomicrobiota > Verrucomicrobiia > Limisphaerales > UBA9464 > UBA6176. The sequence continues at coordinate 6,333,120 of OZ260084.1, forward strand.
CGCCCACTTCTTTGCCGCCGCCGCCGAGGCCATGCGCCGCATCCTCGTCGACCGCGCCCGACGCAAGCGCGCCCTCCGTCACGGCGCCGATGCCGAACACGTGGAACTCGACGGCCTCAACCTCCCCGCCCCCGTCGAGGACGACCAACTCCTCGCCCTCGACGATGCCCTCCAACGGTTCGCCGCCCTCGACGCCCAGAAGGCCGAACTCGTGAAACTCCGGTACTTCGTCGGCCTGACGACCGAGCAGGCCGCCCAGGTCCTCAACATCTCCGAACCCACCGCCAAGCGTTGGTGGGCCTACGCGAAGGCCTGGCTGTACCAGGCCTGCCGCGAGGCCGGGACCGCTCCCACCAACGCAACCCGCGACATTCGGCAACCGCCTACCTTGCCAAGCCCCGGCACATGACGATTTCGTCCCTTCCGATCACAATCCATGGCTGCCCAACTGCTCGATGAACGTGCGCTTCCGCGCGTGGATTGCGCGGATCTCCGCCAGGCGTCGGCTGAAGTCCGGCACGACCCGTCGACGCAGGTCCAATTCCTTGAGGTCGCCCAATAGCTGGACCGCCTCCGCGTATGACTTCTCCTGCCGCGACTGGATCAGCTCCTCGATCCGGGTCCAGGTCGCAGGAATCCGCTTGGCCAAGACTTCCAGACGCCTCGACTGGGCGGCCGCCGCCTCGCGTTGGATCTGGGCGCGTGCAGCCTCGGCCTTGCGCGCCTCAGCCTCCTTTCGTGCGTGCCGCACGCGGTCTGCGGCATCGAGCAACTCGCGGACGCGCCTCCTGGCTCCTGAAACCGCGGTTCCAACCGGAGACCGCTCCGCGGCCATCCGCTTCCGCAACTCGATTCCAACCGCACTGCCACCCTCGTTCATGAGGCGCACGAGGAACTCGTCCTTCTCCGCAACAGGCAACCCGGCAACCCAACGTTCCAGGTCGGCCTCCTCAAAACTCGAAACCACCAGATCTGCGCTCGTCTCCGCCGCCGCCGACACCAAGTCGGGGTCGATCGCAAGGAAGTCCACCAGATCCACCAGCGCCGGGGACAAAGCCTTGAGGCCTGGCGGGACGGGTGGCTCCAGACCCTCGTCGTCGCCTCCCTCATGAAGACTTCGAAGCCAACCGATGTACAACGCCCGAAGATCCCCTCCCGCCAGCTCTGAACGGATCGGCAGCAAGTGCCCCATCAACGCCCCGCAATCGACCGAACCGTCCCAGCCGCCCTCCTCCGTCGCACGGAAGCGGAGGACGATGCTGCCCCCCACCTCGAACGCTCGAATCGGTTCCCCGTAGTCCCCGCCCTGCCCAATGTAGGGACGAACCGCCTCCATCTTCAGCAGGCGCGAAGGAATCCGAAGCATCAACAGGCTGGTGCCCCAGGCGGCATGGTGGACGAACGCGTCAAAGTACTTCGCCATCCAATCGTCGGCATCCCCCTTGAAGTCGCCGTACGAATACTCGTTGGTGAAACTGGTCGAGGTGATCCGCGCCCTTGTTGAAAAGCCGCGAAGGATCTCCATCTCCTGCCGGCCCAAAGGACGATCGACAGCCTGAAACTCGTAGTACTGATACGCGCCCATGACGTGGGCCGTATTGGAGCAAGCCCTGGGTCGCGAAGCGAGCCCGGCGGTAGTGCCCTCTCGCAGGGTCAACGCAGGGAGCAACCGGCTCCACTCGACAATCGGCCCACGTCTTGAAACCCCTGCCGAACTCGGTTCCAGTTCTTGCGCATGGGAATCATCCGAAGCCTCTGCCGCCTGGCCGGCCTGCTCGCTGCCGCCGCAGCCTGTGTGACGCCCCTCGACGCCGCGCCCGGCCCCCTCGAATACAGCGTCACCTGGGTCGGCAACTCGTTTCCCGGCGCCAGCAACCGCTGGGTCCAGAACTTCTTCATCCATACCCGCGTCCAACCGGATGGCACCGTCAACACCTGGAGCCACTGGGATGAAGGCGGCAGGAAGTTCGGCGTGTACAAGGACGGCGACGTCATCGGGAACACCAACACCCAGCCCAACAGCCTGGAAGCCCGCGACACCTCCAGCCGACTCTGGAAGATCGACGTCACCTATACCGATCCCAGGCATCAGGAGTGGGAGTTCATCCCCAAGGGCATCTCCTGCGACGGCAAGTCCGTCACCTTTCCCGAGCTCTTCCAACCCATGGCGCTCGCCCTCGCCAACGACGGCACCCTGATGATCGCCGACTCGGGCACCGGCCCCCGCCAGCAGATCCTCTTCTACGACATCTCGGATCCAACCCAGCCCCAACTGAAGCGAACCTTCGGCGAACGCGGCGGAATCCGATCCGGCACCCCCGGCGAAATCACGCCCACCAAGTTCTGGGGCATCCGCGGCGTCGGCATGGACGCCGCCGGCAACCTCTACGTCGCCATGAGCGAACAGGGTTCCGTCCTCCGCTCCTTCAGCCCCGACGGCAAACTTCGCTGGGAACTCCACGGCGAGTTCTTCTGCGACGTCGCCACCGCCGATCCCTCCGACGACGCCAACACCGTCTGGGGAATCCAGGAGCGCTACGCCATGGACTGGGCCAAGCCCCCCGGGCGCGACTCGAACTGGGTCGGCTACACCCTCGATCGGCATCGTTACCCCAACGATCCCCGCGGCCTCATGCACGTGAAGCAGCAGGGCGAACACGGCCTCACATCGCCGCAGGTCGTCTACCTCGGGGGGAAACGGTTCCTGTTCGTCGGCGGGATGTTCGCCAGCAACTTCATCAACATCTTCCGCTTCGACGGCGAGATCGCGGTTCCCTCGGGCCTGATCCTTCAATGGGGCAACGGTCTCTACAACACGGACCTTGCCTGGCCTCCTCACAAGCCCAAAGGCACCAGCATCTGGCGCGATTCCAGCGGCGACGGCGATTACCAGGCCGCCGAGTTTGCCCCCAACACGCCGCAGGTGAAACCCGGCCCGTTCTGGGTCGACCGCAAGGGCAACCTCTGGATGGCCTACGGCTTCTTCCGCTACGACTTCCAGGGCCTCGATCCCAAGGGCAATCCGATCTACTCCGCCGACAAGATTACGGTCCTCGAAAGACCCCGCGGCGTGAACACCGTCGCCCGCGTCTGCTACCTCGACGACTCCGACACGTTGGTCGTCGCCGAGGAAGGCGTGGACGAGAAGGGTCGCCCCAGCATGCGCCACCTCCAGCGCGTCCACATCTGCCGCGGCTACCTCGCCGGCAATCGCGACACCGTCTCGTTCGTCCCCGGTGCCGGCAAGGAAGCCGGGTGCATGGCCGCCGCCGGAGTCTACGTCTTCACCGGCGGCTGGAAGACCCGCGGTCGGGTCTGGGTGAACCGGATCTCCGATGGCGCAGAGGTCGGCTCCTTTGATCCCGGCCCCACCGTCGGCGGCGTCGAGAACACCGGCTGGATCGATCTCCTCACCGGCATCAACGCGTTCCGACGCAAGTCCGGCGAGTACCTCGTCTTCGTCGAGGAGAACTACAAGGCCAAGAGCCTGATCTACCGCTGGAAACCGCAGCCGTGACCTATGCCCAAGAGGCCTGCACCTCCGCCGGCCGTCACGAAGATCGGGGTGGCGACGTCCGCGTCGCCCCGTCCAAGGGCCCTGCAGGCAACGAGGACGTTGCCGCCCCGTGGCACAATCAGTTCCGCCCCCCAATCACCGGCGCAGCCGCCAGTCGTCCGTTCCCCTCCGGAACCTCCATCGTCAGCGCCGCCACCATCGGTGCCGGGCCACCCCCGGGACTGCTCAGGGTCAGCTTCTCCACCCGCACACCAGGCCTTCCCAGGTCGCGCCACAGGTAACGCAACTGCCCACGCGCGACGAGACTGGTCCGGGCCGATCCCGGTACATCGATCCGACCATTGTGGTCCGCGACATCGACGCCGTTCACCAACTCGATCCGTTCTTCACCACCCCCGGCGTAGTGCACGGTCAGGATCAATACCGCCTCTTTCGCCTGAACTGACGGCCAACCCCAGCCGGCGACCGCACCCAGCAGGTGCAGCCGTCCACCCGACTGGTTCACCGGAATCTCAACGCTCGCCGGCTGGTCTCGGCTCACCGCCTTCGGATCCACCCCACCCCGCAGGACGATCACGTTGCGCCCTCCGTCGAGCCCGGCCGGATCCGGCAGCACGAAAGGAACGCCGTTCACCGAAACCTCACCGTGACGCCGCACGGAAACCCGATCCCCGACCGCGTCCTTCGAGAGGTACACACCCTTCCGTCCATCGGCCGTCGCGGCGGATCCCAGCGCGATCGGACGGAACAGCTCCCGTCGCCCTGCGTCCCATCGCACCAGTTCGTCGTAGGTCCACGGCTGATCCCGCTTCGCGATCTCGGTCCGCACCGCCGTCACCTCGCGCGCCTCAACCGCCCGCGTCCATCCATGCCACGCCTCGCCGATGTACGACAGCACCGCGGCCAGCTCAGCGTCAGAATGGGAATTCTCCAACGGCACCATCAGCCCGGCCCCGTCGGCCGGCCCATACTCCACGCCGTTGATCGGCCCGGTCTCGCCCTTCAACAGGATCCGCGCCAGCGCCGGCACATGCCCGCCGTCGGCGAACCAACGCGACTTTGTCAGCGGCGGCCCCAGCAATCGATCGGCGGAAGGCACGCCCTGCCCGTCCGGCCCGTGACACGCGATGCAGAGGCTCTCGTACACGCCCTTGCCCTTCCGCCCGGTTTCACTGAGTTGCAGCATAGCTTCCTTTCGATCCCGCTCCACGAGCATCCCGACCAACGGCAGGGGCTTCTCCGGTGACTTCAATGCCGCAGGAATCTCGGCTGCGCCTGCCTTGGAGGCCTCCCGGAACGCGAGGAACACCTGCGTCGCCACCCGCGCATCCGGATCCGTCGCCAAGCCCGCCAATTGCGCTTCAACACCCGGCTCCTTCCGGACCAGACGCGACTCCATCAGCTGCACCGCCGCGCGTCGAACCCGCGGTTCCGGGTCCTTCAACGCATTCGCGGCGACCGCATCCGGCAGCACCCCCAATCCATCCAGCGTCCACAAGGCGTGCATCCGCGCATTCACGGACGCGTGGGTTCCGGCCATCTGCACGAGCTCCGGCACCACCGTCGTGTCGCCACGGGCGACCAGAAGTGATTGAGCCATGTCGCGCCACCAGCCACTCGCATGCGCGAGATGTCCGACCCAGTCGGCCGGGGTTTCGTCCAGCATCCGCGGCGCGGGAATCCGTTCCCCTGCCACCTTCTCCGGCAGCAAACGATAGATGCGGCCGTGCCTCACCACCTTCACCATTCCCCACCCCTTGATCCGATGATACCGTTCGACCCACAGCCCCAGCTTGTACTTGCGGTAATCCTCCACGTACCGCTCCTGAAGTTCCTTCGAGACCTCCGTCGGGAACCATTCCTTCTCCTGGATGATCCCGCGGTACATGTCGGCAATGTAGAGCCCGCCGTCCGGCCCGTTCTCGGTCCACACGGGACGGAAGTAGGCGTCGCTGCTCCGGATGAATTCGCGACCCGGAAACGCGTTGTGCGCGACCCCCACCCCGTCCTTCCACTCGAAGCGGCTCATGCGGATCAACCGCCCCACCGGCTCGCAGGTCACCGCATTGCCGTAGAACTCGGGCATCCGATGCGACCGCAGCACGGTCTGGCCGCAGGTGGCGCTGAAGCGGGTCAACACGGCCCGGCGCTCGCGATCGTAGCCGCCATCGCTCTGGTCCCACACGCTGCAGATTCCCCACGTCCGCTCGTAGTCGGCGCTGTGCTCCTGCAGATCGAGGATCGGGTAACCCGCCGGAAGCTGGAACGAATGCGCCGGATTCGCCCCGCCACCCCAGCTGCACACCAGCCGTCCGTCGTCGTCGTGGGCCAGGCCGAACTGCGAGATGCGCCCGCGCTCATGCGGCATCGAGACCAACCGACCGCCATTCCACCGGAACCGTCGGTCGTTCGTGCAGATCGTGTTGTCGGTGTTCCAGAGCAGCGCGCTCTGCTGGTGCTCGATGTTCCCGTGATCCTCACGTCCTTCCCACGCCACCTCGCGTCGGTCCGCCACACCATCGCGGTTGTCGTCGAAGTAGGCATAAACCGTCGAAGACTCGGTGAAATAGACCAGCACCCGATCGTGCAGCGGCAGCACCGCCCGCGGAAGGATCGCGCCATCGATGAACACGGTGCGACGGTCCATCACGCCGTCGCCGTCCGTGTCCACCAGCTTCACCACCCGCCCCTCGGGCGCGAGTTGGCGGGTGGCATGCTCGTCCTGCATGTACGTCCGCCACTCGCAGACGAACAGCGCCCCGTTGCCATCGAACGTGATCATCACCGGGTCCTGGACCATCGGCTCGCTCGCCACGCATTGGAGCCGGTAGCCGGCAGGCACCTCGATCGTCCGCAACGCTTCCGCCGGTGGGAGCGCCGGGTAGTTCGTAACCGGATTCCAACCCGCCTCCACAGCCGCAGTCCGTGCCACTGCCGCCGCCCGGGCCGCGGCTTCATCCGCCTCTGCCCCCAGAATCCCGGGCGAACCGATCAAAACCGCCACGATCACGGGCCACGCATCACCACCTCGGACTTTCATCCCGCGAAGGATTCCCAGCCGGATTCCAAACGCGAGACCCGAGTTCCGTTTCGATCCTTCCGCCTCAACCCCGATCCTTAGCCGCCCAACCGATCGCCCTGGCAATGAAGTCCGCGATCGTGAGTGCTGCCCCGCACGCTACCGCGACCAACCACGCTGTCGTGTGCTTCGAAAACCCCATCAGCTCATCCAGCGCCTCCCAGCTGTCGGCACGCTTGTCCATCGCGATGATCACCGCCGCACCGGCGAGCACGATGAGCCCGCCAAAGCCACCCACGATGTAGAACAGCATCGCTGTCCATCGCAGGATCTCGATCGCCCAATGACGCTTCTTCCGCCGACTTCGCATCTTCAGTCCCGCTTCCCGTCCGGGACCCGAGCATCCTCCCGACTCCGTAACCCGATGGGAAGCCTGCAGCGGGGTGCGATGGGAGTTCCCTGGTTCCGGCTGGGTAGCCGCATACGCCGGAGGCGTTGAAGCCGGTAGCCCGGGGTGCGAAGCAACCCCGGGTCCTACGCCCCATTTCGACATCAACCCCGGCAGGGGTTGCAGCCCGCGCGCTCGGCCTTGATTCGCGGCGGGATTGATGACCCCGGCGTTCTCTGTGATCCGGCCCCTTCGTACCCCTGCCGGGGTACAGATCGATTTTCTCACGTCTTCCCCGGGTAGGCGCTCACGCGCCAACCCTGGGCTATCGGCTTCAACGCCTCCGGCGTAGGCAAAGAAACCGTGAAAGTCCCTCAATACCGATACGAAAACCCCATCGACGCCATCAATCGCCGCACGGTCGGTTCATGGGCCCGGAACCGCTCCGACGGAGGGGCAGCCGCTGGAAGCACCAACTGCGGGCCAAACGGAACCGACGCCACCTTCCGGTTGTAGGCCTCGATCAGGAGGGCTTCCAGATTCACCACGTCCCGGATGTTGTAAGCGAGCAATGTCTCCAGGGCCTGCACACTCTGCCGCCTCTTGTAGTCGTTCCAGAGCAGCACCGCAAAATACCCGTCCACCTCCGCCAGATCCCCACGATCCAGCCCCAGGCTCCGCTCGCAGGCCTTGAGCCCACCCTTGTATCCGAGGCTGGCCAGCACGTACCGGAGATCAATGTGGGCTTGTCCCAGTTCCAGTCCAAACGCAGCCCGCAGGAATGGTAGGTCGAAACACTTTCCATTGTACGTCACCAGCACCCGGTACTCCCCGATGTCCCGCTTGAAGTCCGCCAGGTTCTGCCCGTGCACGTAGTGCCGGATCGTCCGACCATCGTAGAGCGCGATGGTCGTGATGTGATCGCCGTACCCGCCCAGGCCGGTCGTCTCGATGTCCACATAGGCAACACTGTCCCGGAACTCCGGGAACATCCGCCAATGTTCCGAAGCTGGCATCGTCTCCGCGAAGAACAGCGGATTCTTCTCCGCCAACTGCCGTCGCGACTCCTCCACATGCCGCGTCAACTGCTCACGCTTCCGCGCGGTCACGCCCTCCACCGCTCCCCCCAGCGCGTCCCACGAGACCGCCCCGGACGCCCAAAGACGTTCCTCGGCTTTGATCCCTACCCCCGGTACATGACAGAACGTCTGACGCAGCACGGGCGAAATCTGGCCACTCACCCACCCCGGAAGCAATAGTCCAGCTACAACGCCGTCAGGAGTGCTGCGGCGCATCCCGACACCGCCCACTCCCCAACGCCGAAGGCGTTACAGGCGATAGCCAATACGGGTCGGCCGAGGAACGAGCCCTCGATTCCCGTTCGTACTCGTACTCAGCCCGAAGGGCGGTACTCGTACTCGAACCACCACGCCCAACCCTCGACTCCATCCCCTGATCCCATCGGCTCGAGTACGAGTACGAGTACGAGTACCCCCCTCGGAGACCCACGGCGAAGGAACCCGCATTTCCAGCCCTCCACTCCCCAACGCCGAAGGCGTTGCAGCCGTTAGCCCCGGGTTGGCCGAGGAACGAGGCCCACCCGGGGTCCACGTCCCAAAAATGATCCCCGCACCCCGAAGGCGGTGCGTAGCCCCCCTCGGTGTCGGGGTCGCTATCGGAATCGGGATCGAACAACGCTCCGAATCGACACCGATACCGATTCCGACCCCGACGCCGACGTCATGGGACGAGAGCACGCAGGAGTGCTCCCCCCGGCCTGACACACACCCTCACAGCACCTTCCCGGAATGCGCCTGTGCTCCCAATGCGATGCTTCGGGCCAACTTCACACGCCGCCTCGGGGCCAGCCTCCATCCTGTTCATCCTGCCCATCCTGTCTGCTGCCGGTCATTGGGATGAGACGCCACACCCCAACCCAGTCGATTCGCTGTGTTCCCAATCTCACCACTGATTCATCAAATGGACAGATCTGACCCCATTGCCCCCATCCAGCCCCAACGGGGCGTCCTACGAAAGCCCAGGGCATCGCCCTGGGAACTGGACCCACACACCTCCACAGAGCCCTGAAAGGGCGAACCAGCTCCCGTGAGCGTCGTTGGGCCCAGAGCCTGATACGCCCCTTCAGGGCTCACTCCCGGATTGGATCCGTTCTACCGGGGCGATGCCCCGGGCTGCCTTCGCACGCCCCCTTTTGGGGCTCACTTCCCGTCCGGCCTATCAGGTCCCGACAACGCAGGTCCATCCTGTCGATCCCGTCTCCTGCGACCCTCATCCATCCTGTCCATCCTGCCATCCTGTCCTCCGCACCCCTCCTGCATCCCGTCCGCATCCACCCAAACAAGGCGTTGACCGCCCCATCCGATCCCGTCTTCCTTTTCAAAACCAGTCACTCGTCGCCGCCATGCAAACCTCGACCCTGCCCGCTCCCGCACCCGCCGCATCCACGCACCCGATCCCCCAGGAAGCCTTCAATTGGTACGACGAATACGCCCACGGGATCATCGACCGCCGCACCTTCATGGCACGCCTCGGCACGCTCACGGCCACAGGCCTCTCGATGTCCGTGCTCCTCGGCGCCCTGATGCCCGACTACGCCCAGGCCGAGCAGGTGTCCTTCAACGATTCGGACATCAAGGCACGCTATGTCACGTTCCCCTCCCCTCAGGGTCACGGCGAGGGACGCGGATACCTCGTCACCCCGACCAAGCCCGCAGGGAAGGTCGGCCTCGTGCTCGTCGTGCACGAGAACCGCGGCTTGAACCCGTACATCGCCGACGTCGCCCGCCGCCTCGCGAAGGCCGGCTTCATCGCCTTCGCGCCGGATGCCCTGCATCCCAAGGGTGGCTATCCCGGAAACGATGACGAAGGCCGTGCGATGCAATCCGCGCTCGACCGCGCCAAGATCGAGCAGGACTTCATCGCGGCGGCGAAGTTCCTGAAGACCCAGGAAGGCGGGAACGGGAAACTCGGTGCCGTCGGGTTCTGCTTCGGCGGGTACATCGTCAACATGCTCGCCGCGGCGGTGCCCGACGTGGTCAACGCGGGCGTGCCCTTCTACGGCACCCCGGCGGCGAAGGAGATCCGGAAGAACATCAAGGCACCCCTGCTCATCCAGCTCGCGGAGCTGGACGAACGCGTCAACGCCGCCTGGCCCGACTACGAGAAGGACCTGAAGGCCGCCGGCGTCGACTACGCGATGCACATGTATCCGAAGTGCAATCACGGCTTCCACAACGACTCCACCGGTCGTTACGACGCCGAGAACGCCAAGCTGGCCTGGGACCGGACGCTCGCCTTCTTCCGGAAGCATCTGGCCGCGGCCTGAGCCCCCAGCGGCGACGACGCCGGAGTTTTCCAGCGGCGGCACAACGACGGGGCGATATACCCTCGATCCCCTCCGCGGGCACCCACCGTCCCCTCGCTTAGCCGTGTCCATGCAGTAGCAATCTCACGCGGAGCCGCGGAGAGCGCGGCGAGCGAGGCCGGTCACGACTATTATCCAACGTCGGCAACCAGTCACCTAACGGTGACTGAGCGGCTTGCCGTCCAAGTGTACTTTCTCCGCGTCTCCGCGTCTCCGCGTGAACCTGTCCCCCCTTCAATCGCATGGTTACGGCTTGGATCCGCCGCCACTGCCGCGTTCCCCTTCCCGCGCCGCGTCGCTGCGCCGCCGGTGGAAAATGCGCCGTGGCTCCTCCGCCGCTGGGACGCGGCTTAAAAAGTCCCGGACGTGATGTCCAATTCCATTGCCCGACCGGAAGTAGGACTACAGCCTGCTGCAATTCGCCCCTGCTCACGAGTCCATGAACACGGCCCCGTATCGAATGAAGTCCCTGCGCCGCCTCCTGACCTTGTTGTCCGGAACCCTGGTTTCCCTCAATGCGATCGCGGCAGACGCAGCGGATCGCCCCCTTCGCATCCTCTACCTCGGGCCCGTGAAGGCCAGCGCCGCCCCCCGTGGCGGCCCGGGCGGCGGCCGGACCAACTACGTCTACCTGCCCGGCCAGACGCTCGCCCCGGAAGGGATCTACTTCGATCACGTCACGGACCCCGCCCAGCTCACCGACACCTACCTCCGCCACTTCGACGCCGTCGTCCAGGCGACTCCCGATGCCGAGGTCGGCGCCGCCCTCAGGAAGTCCCTCGAAGGCTTCAAGGGCGCCGGGAACGCCTGGATCCAGCTCAAGGATGGCAATCCTCCCACCGACGCCGCCCTGCGCGAATCCGTCCTCGGCGGGGTCAGCAAGCAGGCCCGGACCGCCTGGGAAGCCTCCCTCGCCTCCCGCCCCGCCCTCCAGCGCCTGCCGGGCGAGGTGCCCAACTACGAGCGTCGCCCCGAGCCCGTGAAGTATCAGGGGCCGCTCTCCCCCGCCGACAGCATGCGCTTCACGCAGGTGCCGGCGGACTTCTCCCTCCAACTGTTCGCCTCCGAACCCGACGTCGTGAAGCCCATGGCGATCGCCTGGGACGAACGCGGCCGCGCCTGGGTCGTCGAGGCCCGCGACTACCCCCACGGCCTCGTCGGTGAAGGCGAACCCGGCAACGACAGCATCAAGATCTGCGAGGACACCAACGGCGACGGTCGCGCCGACAAGTTCACCGTCTTCGCCGACAAGCTGAACCTCGCCACGTCCTTGGTCTTCGTGAACGGCGGCATCCTCGTTGCCGAAGCCCGGCACATGCTCTTCCTCAAGGACACCAACGGCGACGACAAGGCCGACGTCCGGCAGGCCGTCCTTCCCGGCTGGGGCGTGGGCGACACGCACGCCATGCAGAGCAACCTCGGTCGCGGCTTCGACAACTGGCTGTACGGCGCCGTCGGTTACTCCAACTTCCGCGGGAACGTCGGCGGCAAGGACCTTCAGTTCGGTCAGGGCGTCTTCCGCTTCAAGCCCGATGGCTCGGCCCTCGAGTTCCTCCACCAGTACAACAACAACACCTGGGGATTCGGCCTCAATGCCGACGGCGACGTCTTCGGATCCACCGCGAACGGCAACCCCAGCTTCTACGGCTACCTTCCCGCCCACATCCTCAACCCGACCCAACCCGGTCCCGGGCGGCGCGGTGGTGGCGGTGGCGGTGGCGGCGGTGGCTTCCGCCCCGGATACCGACTCGACGACAAGCCCGGCGAAGTTCCCCCGCCAACCCCGGCCGCCAACGTCCGCCGGCTCGCCTCGGCCAAGTCGCTGGCTCCCGGAATGCGAATGCACCCGAACACACCGAACGTCCGCATGGTCGACAACTTCGGCGGCTATACCGCCGCGGCCGGACACGCCTTCATGGTCAGCGATGCCTTGCCCCCGCGCTTCCAGGGCAAGGCCCTCGTCACCGAGCCGACCGCCAAGCTGATCGGCATCATGGACATTCAACGCGACGGCGCCGGCTACTCGGCCACCGACGGCTTCAATCTCCTCGCCAGCACGGACGAATGGATGTCCCCCATCGTCGCCGAGATCGGGCCGGACGGCGCCGTCTGGGTGATCGACTTCTACAGCTTCATCATCCAGCACAACCCGACGCCCAGCCTCCAGTCCGCTGGCGTACAGGCCACCACCGGCCGCGGCGGCGCCTACCAGACCCCGAATGACCTGCGTGACCGCAGCCATGGCCGCATCTATCGCGTCGTCTGGAAGGATGCTCCCGCCCCCAAGATCCGCTCGCTCTCCCAGACCCGGCCCGCCGAGGTCGTGGCCGCCCTCGACAGCGGCAACCAGTTCTGGGGCCTCACCGCCCAGCGCCTGATCGTCGAGTCGAAGCTGTCCGACACCATACCCGCCCTGAAGAAGCGCGTGCGCGCAGCCACCGGCGGCAAGGGCGCAATCCACGCCCTTTGGTCACTCGAAGGCCTCGGGGCCCTCGACCGCGACACCCACCAGGCCGCGCTCCTCTCCAAGGACTCCGCGCTCCGCCGCAATGCCGTCCGTGCGCTGCCGGCCACCGAAGCCGGCCGCCAACTGTTCTTCAGCAGCTCCGTCATCCAGGATCCCGACCTCGTCACCCGCCAGGTGGCCTGGGTCAAGTTGATGGAGTTCCCGACCATCCCCGAGATCCAGACCGTCGTCGCCCAACTCCCCCGCGTCCCGGCCAACAACAGCGATCCGTTCCTCAACGACACGCTCACGCTCCTCGGTCGAATCCACAAGGTGGCCTCCGTCGGGCAGAACGAGGTCCAGGTCTCCGCCGGGGATCCCAAGCGCGGCGAGGAACTCTTCCACCACAGCCCGGTCGCCTCCTGCGCCGCCTGCCACGCCGTCAACGGCAAGGGCGGCGACGTCGGCCCGATCCTCGACGGCATCGCCGTCCGGTCTGACAAGGCCTACATCCTCGAGAGCCTGATGGAGCCCAACGCCAAGCTCGCCAAGGGATACGAGAACCTCCCGATCTCTCCCATGCCGCCCCTCGGCGTGCTCCTCAAGGAACAGGAACTCGCGGACATCCTCGCCTACCTCCAGACCCTCACCAAGCCACCCAAGGACGGCGTCACCGTTCCCGTGCGCAAGGCCAACGAATACGAGTGAGAGCCATCGGAACCCGACATTCCCCGACATGAAATCCCTCCTTCCCACACGCTGGGCCGCGACGCTTCCGGCCATCCTGGCCTCCTCCGCGCTGCTCTCCTTCGCCACACCCCACCTCCACGCAGCGGAGACCTTCCCCCTCGATGCCGAGGGCTACATCCGCCATTGGGTCATGCTCGCCCCGATCGCCTTCCGGCCGGGCGACACCGGCGCCGATGCCGTCCTCAAGGAACAGATCCCGGGCGAATCCAAGCTGAGTCCCAAGGCAGGTGACAAGGCGACCGTCGGCGGCAAGGAACTGACCTGGACAGCCGTCACCGCCGGCACCAACTACTTCGACTTCAACGCCACGTTGAAGACCCTCAACGACCAGGCCGGCGGCTACCTCGCCACCTACGTCGAGTGCGACGAGGAAATCCCCAACGTGGTCATGGCCGTCTCCAGCAATGACCAGGCCCGCATCTACTTCAACGGCGTCGATATCTACGCCTGGACCGAGGCACGCACCCTGATGCTCGACTCCGACAAGGGCCGCGTGACCCTCAGGAAGGGCGTCAACACGATCGTCTTCAAGGTCACCAACGACCAGAACAGCTGGCAGGGAGCCATGCGCCTCCTCGACAAGTCCGGTGCCCCCCTGAAGAACATCCGGATCAAGCAGACGCCTTGAACCGCCAGGCAGTGCCAAGTTTCAGGATGCAAGTTTCAAGCCGAGAGAAGTCCCGCCTCCTCACGTCGTCGGCTACGGGGCGCGAGGTAGCCGACGACGTGAGGAGGCGGGTCGGCGGCTGTGGAATCGCCAGATCCAAGCCACGCGTCCCGGGCACACCACGTCGGACAAAATCCCGGTTTCCAAACCAACGGCAGCGACGTCCAAGGCGGCCATTCCCCTTGCTACCGTCGCTACCGTCGTTGTGATTTCCCCACCTCTGTGCCCTCTGTGGTGAAATCACCCTAGAAACGGCGGTTGTATCCACAGATTACGTCGATTCCACAGATCGGAAGCCGGTTAAGAGAGGCTGTCGCCTCACCCCGCGGGTAACATGGGACCAGCGATGCGGTGGGGCCTCTCGCCCCGGACCATCTGTGAAATCTGTGAAATCGGTGGATAACCCAATTGCCGTTTTCAGGTTCACCGTCTCCCGCCGCCCCGCATCAAGGCAGCAGCCGGATCTCGTCAAACGACACCGTGATCGGTGCCGCCTGATAGATCTGCACGTTGACCCGCCGATACACGGACGGATTGCCCAACTGCGCGCGGGTCGCCGTGACCTCGGTCCACGTGTTCGCCGGGATCGTCACGAAGTACATGCCCGATTCCGGTCCACTGTCCGCCGTCTGCACCGACACCTTCAACGGCGCCGCCACCGGGCTGTACGCCCAGAACTTCACCGCCGAGGTCGGCGTCGCGGGAATCCCGGTCACATGCCGCAGCGACAGGCCTCCCCAGGCACCGTAGTCCACGCGGATCGCACGGCTTCCCACCCGCACCGGGCTCGTGCTCGCGAAGTTCCGAGTTGATGCCCACCCCCAGTCCGCCCAACCGGAAGCCAGGGAATCGCCATACAACACGCGCACCGGGGGCGGACACGCCAGCGTCGTCAGGGTCAGCGCCGAACTCACCGCAGACTTGTTGCCTGCGGCGTCGCGCGCCTGGACCGTGACCGACACCGCGGTCCCGCAACCCAGGCCGCTCAACGCCGCACTGGTACCGGTCACGCCAGTCACACGCGCCACGCCACCCACGAACACGTCATACGCCGTCACCCCGACGTTGTCGGTAGACGCTGCCCACGTGACCGTCGCCGAGTTCTCCGTGACGCCACTGGCCACCAGCCCCGTCGGTGCCGTCGGTGGCTGCACATCCACCGGGTTCGTCGGCATCAGGCGCGACAGCAACTGCACGTAAGCCGCCTGCGAATAGATCGCCGGCTCGCTGTATTCCCACGAGTTCTCCGGCCAGCCCGTGTTCCAGTCCCGATACGCCTTCTGCGGAGGTTGCGTCGCGATCCCGGCCACGGTGCCGCTGTAGGTCCGGTTCGGCCCGCCCACGAGGTATCCCGGTGCAGGACCGTTCGGCGACGTGACCGCGTTGTCCCAGATCGAACCATCCGCGAACCACACGTGATAGATCTCGCGGATCGACGACTCGGCCCCGAGCGCGCCCATGTTGCTCAGGAAGACGAGGCCCAGCGGGTTCGCGCCGTGCAGCCAATGCAGGTGTTGGCCCGCCACCTCCGAGTACGCCGCCGCGCTCGCCGGCGAGATGCCGAACGTCACGAAGTCGAGGTTGATGTTGCCGACGTCCGACCGGGTCTCGTTGTGCCCCCAGTGGAATTGCGCGTCCGGCAGGTAGGCGCGGTACAGGTCCGTGCCCGCCGTGAGGTCGTTGATCGACATCACGCCGTTCTGGCCGGCCTTCTGGTTCCGGATCGCCGTCGCCACCGATGCCGTCACACCCGGTCGACCCGCGAATCGCAGCAACGCCACCTGCACGGGCTGCGTGTACGGTCCCCACCACCCGATGCTCGCCGGCTGGGTCCGGGTGTAGTTCGACTCGACGAACACCCGGTACTCCGCCTTGCCCGTCGCCTCGTAAAGATAGGCGGCCGCGATCAACGCGCTCCCCAACTGCCCCGCCGCATCCAGGTCCGCATCCCCGGACTTGATGTTCCCGTCGTCGCAACCGGTCTGGAACGTGGTGAAGTTCGACGTCGTCACCTTCGCCCGCGCCCACGCCTGTTCGGCGCGCGCCATGAGGTTGGCCCCGTACGCCGCGCGCGAGGGCAAGCCCTGGTAGACGATGCCCGCCGACGCAAACATCGCACTGCCCGCCAGCGTCGAGGACGTGCACTCCGGCAGGTAATAACGCGGCCGCGTGTCCGCGCTCGGCGGAGTGACTCCGCCGTCGTACGTGTCCACGCCCACCTTCAGGAACAGTCCGCCCGTTCCGGTCGCGTCCTGCATCCGCTTCAGGAAATCCAGTTCCCAGGCTACCTCGTCGAGCAGGTCCGACACCCCGTTGCCCGACTCGGGAATCCCGAAATTGTCGCCGAAGACCAACGGATTCATCCGGTACGCCTCGAGCAACTGCAACACCGGGGCCTGTGCGAACGTGACGTACTTGTTCGAGTCGCCCGCATCCATCCACCCGCCCGAGACGTCGCGGGCCGTCGCCGGATCCGTCTTGGCCCATCGACTCCGCGCCGCCCGATCCTGGTTCGCCCCTTCGTAGGCCGCGCCATCGCTCCACTTCGCCCCGGCAAACGCGGGGGCCTTGGCGAAGTTCACCCGCTGGTAGAAGTACATCCGCACCGCCGCCTTCAGCACGGCGTCGTACACGGTCGGCCCGATGTCGAACCGGCCGGACCCGACCTGGTTCGCCGTGTCGTAGAGGTAGTACGAACCCGTCGCGGTCACCGCGCTGAAGTCCAGATGCCAGCCTCGGTCACCGGACTGCGTGTGGGTCGCACCCGCCTTCCACGGCTGCAAGGTCCCGGTGAACACGACGCCATCGTCGGTCCATCGCCTCACCTGGTATTGGTTTGCGCCAACACCCGGGCTGAACGCCTCGGCGGCATTGAAGCCCACCTGGGGATCGGCTATCTGCGCCACCTTCCGCATCGCCGGCAGGCTGGCGCTGGTCGACCTTGAGGTACGGCACCGTCGTCAGCGGTGCCGCGTGCGCCACCGTCATCAGCAACGCCACCCCCATCGAGGCCCGGAGCGGGCCGTGGGGGGATTTCTTCACTGGTTTCATGGGGATCTTGGGGTTTTGGTTTTCCAACAGGGGAAAGGGAACCTGGAACCGGCAGTTCATCTATCCGCAGATGGAGCGGCAGGAATGCGGAGATGCGATGGCGGACAGAACCTCACCTCGCCAGTGCAATACGGACTCGGTCTACATGCCGGATCATCTGCGTCATCTGCGCCATCTGCGGAGAAAGCCGCCGCCCTTTGGTTGATGGTGCGGACAGGACAGCGGAAGGCTGTCCCCCCACCATCCTTCGGAATCGGCATCGTGGTCTTCATACCAGCCTTCTCAGCATCAAGCCTCTTCCCCTGGACGATGCCCCGTCCCCCTGGGTCTGACGTCCCTCACGGCATCCGCACCCGGAAGTATCCTTCCGAGCCACCATCACCGGGGACGTCCATCCCGGCTCGGTCACCTTGCATCCGCACCGGCGCACCAACCGCACGCCACACGGTGGCGTCCGGCGTCCCGGCCCGTTCGAGGATCACCGTCCGGCCCGGCGCAGCCATCCACTCGACGCGGAATCCGCCCGGCAGCACCGAAATCCCCTGAAGCCCGAATCGGCTTGCGGCCGACCGCGGATCCGTCCCGGCGCGATACTCCGTCCGCGCATCGAGCCCGTCCCCGTCGACATCCCCGCCCGCATCCGCGGCCTTGTTCGGATCCAGCCCGACGGCGATCTCGTATCCGTCGGGCAAACCGTCGCCATCCGAATCGAGCCCCACCGAGCCCTCGCCCCCACCGAACTGCCAAGTCGAGGACAACTGCGCCGGTGTCCCGTCCACGCCCACCCTCAACGCCAGCCAGCGCCCCTGCCCGACATTGTCCAGCGAGACGGTCGCGGGGTCCAGCTCGCCGATCACCCCCAGCATCCGTGCCGGCTCGGTTCCCGTGGCTCGCGTCCACAGCTCCACCCGGCGTCGCTCTCCATCCCCCGGACCTGCCGGCGTCCCATCGCGACGGCCACCCACGCCACTCACGCCCAGGATCCGGCTCGCAATCCCGCTCAACGGGGCACCGGTACCGGCGTACGCGTACACCGTCCCGTTCACGATCCGGACGTCGCCCAGGATCACGTCGCGCTCCGGATTCGGATTCACCTTCGCGTCGCGCACCCGGACGATCACGCCTTCATAGTCGAAGTCACCGTAGTCCAGCACCGCTGGTGGCAGACGCGGATTGCAGATCGCCTGCACGCCGCATTCGCCCACCAACGGCAGGTAGGGGAAGGGCAGGAAATTCCGACCAAAGAAGTCCTGCAATTGCCCCACCGGACACGGATCCGCCGCATCCGGGATGCCGTCGCCGTCATCGTCGTCATCCTCGCAGTCCCGGCGTCCGTCCCGATCCGTATCAAACGAGACAGGGCCGTAGTAGTCGCCGTCCTGCGCCTCGCAGTTGGCGGCCAGACCGGACGCCACAGTCCGGCCGATCCGCGCCAATGTCTCGCGCGGTTCCTGGTCCACCGGGTTGCGGCACCCGTCTCCGTCGATGTCGTCGTCGCATTCGTCACCGATGCCATCACGGTCCAGGTCCGACTGCGACCGGTTGTAGACCCTCGGACAGTTGTCGCATGCGTCGCCAATCCCGTCGGCGTCGGCATCTTCCTGCAACGGATTGGGCTTCAAACGGCAGTTGTCCACCGCGTCCGGCACGAAATCGCGATCCGAATCGATGGTCTCCTCGATGCCATTGCCATCGATGTCCGGATTCCCGACACCGACCAGGAACCACGAGTTGCGCACCGCCGCCACCTCGGCCGCGCCGAAACCCGTGAAGGGCAACCGCGCCAGCGTCGTGGCGTATTGCACCTCGAAATTCCGTGCGGCAGCAAAACTCGCGTTCGCCGGGAGGAAGCGCATCGCCGCAAATTTCAGCTGCATCATCCGATCCAGCCCGATCCCGGGATGGAACCGCCGCGGTGCCCCGCCGTTCGGCAAGCTCATGCCTTCGCTCAGCAGATAGGCCGCCCGGTTAGGAATCCCGCTGTTGCTGTGGACGCCGCCCGCATCGGCGAACACACCGTTGGTATCCGCGCTCACCACGATGAAGTTCGCGAAGTGCGCTGGCTGCGCCGCGGTGCCCAGACCGGACTTGGTCGGATCGATGAAGTCCCGGCTGAAGAGTCCCGGACCGTACCGCCAGTCGGTCTGGCCGGACAGGCGGCCGGCCGAGATGCCCATGATGTCCGAGTAACTCTCGTTCAACGCGCCCGGCTGGAACATGTAGACCAGCCCGCTGTTGCCGGGTG
This sequence comes from Limisphaerales bacterium, assembly GCA_965284395.1. Taxonomy (GTDB): domain Bacteria; phylum Verrucomicrobiota; class Verrucomicrobiia; order Limisphaerales; family UBA9464; genus UBA6176. Next base: position 6,352,588 of record OZ260084.1, read on the forward strand.
CCGAGATGATGTTGTGCGCGTACTCGTGCACCACGACCTCATAGTCGACGAGCTGGTCGCCGATCCGGATGAAGCAGCCGTGGGCGAACGCATTGTTGGAAATCGGATCGTGCGCGAACACCAGCACCCGGTAGTCCGAGTTGAAGAACCCGTGCCAGCCGAACCGCGTATGGAAGAACGCATAGGCATCTCGGGTATGCCGGTACACCGCGGTCGCCAAGGCATCGTTGACGTATTCATCCACGATGAAGGAGTCATCATCATCCCCATCGACTTGACCTTGCGCCACCAGCGCGGTGGGCCCGTCGAGGACGCAGTTTCTCACCAGGTTGGTGAGGCCGCGCGTATCCCGCACGAACAGGTTCAACCCATCCAACGGTGCCCCGTCGGACTGACTCAGCGCCCGGTTCAACAGGACCTCACCCGAGTGCGCGTCCACGAAGATCTCGCGGTCCAGGGCGTCCAAGGTCACCCGCTGCACGAGGTGTGGTTCGGGCGCACGGTCGTCCAGCAAGGCAAGGTCGAAAACCATCAACTCGGTCTCGGCGACGACCCCAAACCCCGGCGCGGGAATCCCCAACGCACGGATCGCCACCACCCGCGCATCCGTTCCCGTCAGCCGCGGCGTCAGGATCACGCCCGCCCGACCCAGTTCACCCGGCGGCAGCAACCCGCCATTCACCGCCACCACCTCGTTCCCGAACAAGCTGACCACGATTTCCCCGCCAAACACCGGCACGCCCCCGATGCTCTGCCTCAGACGCACATGATCACCCTCTTCCCGCACCACCGAGACGACACCCAACTCCAGCGCTCCTTCCACCGGCAGCTGGAACACCGCCCGATGCTGCTCCACGAAGCCCAGCGCCCGCGCTTCCGGCGTCGCCCCCGTCACCGGGATCCGCCCGCCGATCGCCTCCGCGATCCCGTGCCGCAATGAAACGTGCAATGGCTCCGCCGACTCCGCTTCCAACTGCCTCAAGGCCTCCAGCAGCACATCTTCGGACGGTGCCACATTCGGCAGGTACGTGAACGCACCCACCAACACCGAGCTGCCCGACGGATCTTCCGCCACGACGTCATAGGTCCCCAGCGGTGCCTCCGGCGGCAGCGGCGGAATCGCTCCCGTCAGCAACCCGCCTCCCGGCGAAAGGTTCAAGCCCTGCACCAGACCCGAATCCAGCCCACCACCCACCGCGATCCGGACCCGCGTCGATTCGGTGAAGCCCGTTCCCGCGATCTGGATCATCCCGCCTCCCACCGCAAACCCCGACGTCGGCTCGATCGCCATCAGCACCGGCACCGATCCCGCCGTGACCGCGTCAGCGAGCGTCGCCACCACCCTACCGCAGCGCCGGACGTGGATTGCGTGGATCCCCGCCGACAGCATTGGCGCGACCCCGCTCACCTCGGTCGGGCTGACCCAGACCAAGGCTTCCAGCGCTTGCCCGCCCACGAGGATCTCGTCCGTCGGATTCAACCCCTCCCCTGTCACCACCACCGGCGTGCCACCGGCGGGTGACACGCGCGCCGGCATCACCGCCGACACCGTTGGCGGCTGGGGCATCGTGGCCGTCACGTCCGCGTACGTGCGCCCAACCCGGAGTTCATCCGCGGTGAAGGCACCCGTCGCGTACAGCCCGACACCTGTCACCAACCCGAGATCGAGATCGTCCTTCACCACGCCCGTCACCGGCTCCGGAGCGTCCGCCGGTGGATCCACATGAAGGACGAAGCGGTCGGTGCCCGCCCGGAACTCCGCACGAACCACCAAACGCACAGCCTGCCCGGCCACGACGTTCCGGCCGCTGGCAACCTGGCCCGGACCACCCCGCGCCTCGATCACGTAGCTCCCCAGCGCACCCGCGCCCGGCTTGCCAACGAAGAGGTCGTCGCCGGTCGTTCCGTTCAGGGTAAAACCGAAGAAGCCGTTGAACACCCCTTCCCCGATCGTCCCTTCCGGGCGGAGCACGACGCTCAGGTACAGCACCGAGCCTTCCGTTCCCACCGTCCCCGCAAACCGACGCACGATCCCACCCAGTCCGATCGCCAACGGCCCGACCCGCACCGCTCCACCCGTCTGCGGCAGCAGACCAGGATCCGGCGCGTCCCCGGACAATCGGTAGCGCTCGCCATTCATCGGATCCGTATTGAAGCCCCCCGAAGTCCACGCACCCGCCCACCCCAATCCACCCGACAATCCAACCACCGTCGGCCCTTCGGCCACGTCGCCATAGGCGAACGGCTCATAGGCGATCAACCCGAATGGATCCGTCCCCGGGCCGACCACCGTGACCACGAACTGGCAGGTCGACACGTTCCCCGACCCGTCGGTCGCCGTCGCCGTCACCAACGTGTCCCCGGGCGGGAGCAATGTTCCCTCAGCGGGTTCATAACTCACGGCAACGGGCCCACACGCATCGCTCGCCTCCACTCCAAACACCCCCGTCCACCCGCACGGCCCCTGCGCCGTCACGACGCGACGCGCCGGACAGAGGATCACCGGCGGCGTCGCGTCCTGTCCGATCGCCAGCGTCGCCGAACTCACCGCCCCCGACGCGTCCTGCGCACTGACGGTGACCGTGTGCAGTCCCGGACCGACGGGCACCGGGATCGACAGCGCCGGGTCCACTCCACATGCCGCACACACCACGACATGTGGACCGTCGTCCACCTGATAGGTCACCGTCGACACCGTCTGCCCGCAGGTCTTCACGAGCCCGGTCACCCGGACAATCCCTTCGGTCGGACACGGCGGCGCCGTCACGGCCACCTGCAGGCAACCCTCCACGCACACGCGTTGCCGCGCCGGCACGTTGAGCTCGATCTCGTCCAACTGGGTCACCGTCTCGGTGCCATCTTCGTTGAGCACGTTGATCGACGGCCGGAGCCGGTACACGCCCTGCGGCAACGTCAGGTTCAACAGCCCTTCCGAAGCCGCCGCGGCCGACGACGTCGGCACGCCATACGCCGCCTCGATGTTCACCGAGTAGTCCTGGGCCTGTCCCCACGCATCCAGCCCGATACACTCGCCCCGCGCCTGCGAAACCGCCGGCGAATGGAACCGCCGCCCGGGCGTCCGGAACCGGAGGCACACCTCGCTGAATCCCAGCCGCAGATCCGAGCGGACATTCTCCCCCGGCACCGCGACCAACGCCGCCACCGCCCGGTCCGTGATGGACAGGACCTCGTTGACCTCCGCCACGTCGGGCTGCCCCGCCGTCGCGATCGAGAGATGGATCTCGTCCCGCTTCCACGCGCTCGCCCCGCCTCCCAGCCCGCCCACCACAGCCTCGAAATCCCCGACGAACGCGCCGCGATCGACCAGGTATTCGCCCGCGAAGTTCACCGCCGCGCGCCCACCCGCCGCCGTGTACCCGCCTCCACCCACCGTCACGTCCTGTCCCGTCGCCACCACGTGCGAATCCGTGATGCCATAGCCCGCCGCGTTCACGGGAATTCCAATTGCGTCCACGCCCGCGTCATCCGGCCGCAGGATTCCCCGCAATGTCGACTTCGCCGCCGCCGTGTCCGGCGGCCCCGCAAGTTCCAGCGTCCCCACCACCACGCTCCGACGCATCCTGAACCGATCGCCCAGATCGGTCGTGCCGCCCCCCGATACCAGCAACCCCGGATTCAAGCCCTCGCCCAGCGCCGGGCTGATGAAATGCTCGAACCGTCGGCCCGACCTGAAATGCATCTGCGCCTGAACCCGCCACGGCTCGGGCGGCTGGACGGCATCCGACGGCACGAGGTTCTCCAACTCCGCAAAGCCGCTGGCAGGCACCGTCGCGTTGTCGCCTGCCAAGAGGTCGAAGCGCCGGTTCCCAGCCGGTCCCGTTGCGATCAGCGCCGTCCGCCCCAGCAACCCACCGAACGCCGCCGGCCCCGTCGCCCATTCGAACTCGCCTTCCATGTCCACCGGCCCGGCGATACGCCCGAGCGCTCCCGGCGCGCCCACCACCACCGGAACCGTCAACACGCTATCGCAGACGACATTGGTCGTGAGGTTGAACGGAAACTGGATCTCGTCCCGATACGGATCGTTGCCGGTTCGGAACTGAAGGCCGATCGCCAGTTCCACGCCCGACGGCACCGGAAGGAACACCTCGGTTGTGCCTCCGCGCAATCCCAGGACCTGCACCCGAACCTCGCCGCCCACCGTCACGAAGCCCTGCCCTCCGGAGATGACGACCGGACCTCCATTGGCATCCACGAACTTTAGTCGCAGGCCACCCACGCACTCCGCCAGATCGAGCACCCGTGCCTCCGCCTGCGCCTGCAACGGCCCGGTCTCCCGCGGAGCGAAGTAATACAGGGCCTCGTCCGTCCCCAACCCCGACACCGCCTGGACCGAGTAGTCCACCGCCGTCGCCGCATTCGTGCCCGCCTGCACCGACATGCGATAGGGATTCGCCAGCCGCCCCGGCGTCGGCACACCCACGATCGACACCAACCCCTCGTCCCCGCCCAGCGCCGACGCACGCACGCTCAGCGATTGCATGCCCTGGTTGCCGGGCGCTCCCAGCCACCCGGTGATCTCCGGATTCGCGTTGTCGAACCGAACCTCACCCCGGATCTCCCGGAACAACCCCTCCAACGACGGATCCCCCGCCCGTCCACGCCCCACCCCGACGAAGCCAACCCACAGCCCCGCCCCAACCCATGCCAGTCCAACCGCAATCCGAGGAAAAGTCTTCATTCGATCCGTCCCGACCCGATACGCCATCCGGGCCGCTGTCCCCCTTCCACCGGATCCCCTGCGAGCAATTACGAAGAATCTTCCCTCAATTGACGGACCAGCCGTATAACCGTATATGTTGCCAGTGAAAACGACCATCGATCTTCCCGACGATCTCCTTCACCGCGCCAAAATCACAGCTGCCGAGCGCAAGACAACGCTCAAGGAACTCGTGATGGCCGGCCTCGACTGGGTCCTCCGAGCCGAAGCGGGCGCGCCCGCTCCCAAGGCTGCCCTCGAACGCCTCCAAAAGGGGGTTCGCCTCGGAGGCAAACCCCTGAGCCGAGGACACATCCATGAACGCTCGTAGATTCCTCGATACGAACATCCTGCTCTACGCCTACGACCTGGATGCCCCTTCCAAGCGGGCCGTGGCGATCCGGTTGGTGGAGCAGGGTTGGGCATCGCCGGGCGAAACCGCGATCAGCGTCCAAGTCCTTCAGGAAATGCACGTCAATCTCGCCAAACGCCGCGTCCCCCTTTCGGACGCCTCGCAGATCATCCTGGACTTCTCCACTTGGCCCATTGTCGACAACACCCTCGATCTCCTGAAAGGCGCATTGGTGGAGCAGTCCCGATGGAAGATTTCCCTCTGGGATGCACTGATCCTGGCCGCCGCTCGCGCCTCCGGAGCCTCCCAACTGATCACCGAGGACCTCAACCACGGACAGGATTATGACGGGGTCCGAGTCATCAACCCCTTTGTCTGACAGCCTTCCCACGATCCTTCCAGCCTCACGCGAACCCGAGGAGCCCGCCAAGGCCCTCGACCCACCCCAGCTGAAGGCAGCCGGTGGTTCGATCCGTATTTCCCAGATTCCCCGGATGGACGGGGCTCAGACGGAGGTTTTCATCCCTGTCGGGCCCTCTCCTCGCAGGCGGGCGGCGATGCCACGCCGAGTCCCTGCTGATCCGAGTCATCCGTGCAAGCCGTGGTTCCAACGGCCTTTTCCGGGTTAGCTCCTTCTGCCGACGATCCACCCCGCACCCACCACTTCCCGCTCACTCCCAAGACATGCCTCCCCCCTCTGCGCCCCTGCGCCTCTGCGGGAGAACCCACCCACCCCTCTCCGCGTCTCCGCGCCTCCGCGTGAACCATTCCCTTTCCCCGCCTACTCCTTTGCCTCACGCGGAGCCGCGGAGCCCGCAGAGGCCCTCGACTCACCAACTCTGTTATCGCCCACGTCGCACCCAACGCCCATCGCCAACCCACTCTATTCCCCGACACCGCCCCCCTCTGCGCCTCTGCGCCTCTGCGGGAGAACCCACCCCTCTCCGCGTCTCCGCACCTCCGCGTGAACCATTCCCTTTCCCCGCCTACTCCTTTGCCTCACGCGGAGCCGCGGAGCCCGCAGAGGCCCTCGACTCACCAACTCTGCTATCGCCCACGTCGCACCCAACGCCCATCGCCAACCCACTCTGCGCCTCTGCGCCCCTACGGGAGAACCCACCCCTCTCCGCGTCTCCGCGCCTCCGCGTGAACCATTCCCTTTCCCCGCCTACTCCTTTGCCTCACGCGGAGCCGCGGAGCCCGCAGAGGCCCTCGACTCACCAACTCTGTTATCGCCCACGTCGCACCCAACGCCCATCGCCAACCCACTCTGCGCCTCTGCGCCCCTGCGGGAGAACCCACCCCTCTCCGCGCCTCAGAAACCATCCTGTCCATCCCATGCTTCCTGTCCAAGTTCACCCCCCTCGAATCCCGTCACCCGCCCGCCCCGGGATCAACACCAGCCACAGTCCTCCACCAACTCGGCCTAGTCCCGATTCCAGCCCCCGAGTCTCCCAAACCTCGGTCATCCAGGACCACCAAGCCCCAGAACAGATCGAACCCGTCGTATCCCAAATCCCGTCGGGAATTGGCATGGCCTGGTAACGGCATCAATCGCCGAGTACAGCCTTGATCTCTACCCACCCGATCCCGTACCTAGACCCACAGCCGGTGATTGACCCAAAAGCCAAATGAGACTGGCCTGCCTCTACCCCTACATTCCCATCCCGAAGTACGCATGACGAACCCCTCGTTGCCCAGGTTGCTGGTGCTCCTCCTGGTCCTTTCGGCCTCTACCCCGCCTCTCGGCGCCGGACCAGCCCTTGTCCTGCAGCCCGCATCCCCGAAGGAACGGCGGCAGGATCAGATCGGTTCGACTCACCTTTCCGTCGTCTCGGTCGGACGGTGGGAAGACTACAAGCAGGCCCTCCAGCCCAAGTTCGACCTCAAGCCGGGTGACGCACTCGCGGGCGGGATCAGTGACTCGATGCTCAGTGACAAGCGAACCCTGGACGCCTTGGGTCTTCGCCTGGGTCTGGCCTTCCCCGGGATGGCGGCTGACGGAACCAAGGTACCTGGCGACACCACCGGCCTGGAGTCGGGAGCCGACGTCGTCGGAGACCGCAAGGCCGGTTCCCTGCCCGGGATCACCGGATCGTCCATCAGCGGCTTCTCCGTCAATCCCATGCTTCGCTACTGGGCGGCAACCGCCCTCTATCAGGAAGTCCAGCTTCTCAACCGTTATGTGCTGGATGCAGCCTACGATCCGGAACGGGAGGAGGCATTCCTGGTTCGACTGCAGGTCACCTTGATGCCCTACACACGCGACGCGGCTTACGATGCCTGGACGAGCCTCGCCTTCTTCGCGGGCGACTTTCCCACCAACCGCACGAACCGTGGCAGCACGGCTTTGGCGAAGGAGTCTGCCGAACGTTCCTCTCTCGAAGCCGGTGTCCGGGTGCTGCCCATGCTGGTCACCGACGATCTGGAGGCTCTGGTGCAGAACCAGACGGAGGACCGGATCCGCGGTCTCTCCCTGGCTCTCTCAGCAATGCTGGGCAAGGTGGGCGCCAGCCTTGGCGTCGATCGTCTCCGAGAAGATCTGAACCAGGCCATGGGCCGTGACCTGAACAGCCTGTTCACCGTGGGCCGTTTCACCGACAACACCGTGAGATGTCGATTTGGCGCCCGGCTCCAGCCGAAATCAGGCTATGCCATGGTGGCCCAGACCCACGCTGTCACCCTGCTCGTACTTGTCCCCAAGGTAATGAAGCCCGACGAAGCCCTTCGCGTCGTTGCCAAGACCGAGTTCCGCAACGCCCGCACGGGCGGACTCACTGGCAGGCGACCCTCCGCCGAATACTACCTGGAACTCCTCGAACCCCTGAGCCGATACGGTCTCAACTCCAAGGCCTTGGCCGCCCGTAAGAGTCGCGACATCCAGACTCTGCGAAGCTTGTGCAAGAATCTGGCAACCACCGTCGCGGCCAATGACTTCGAGGGATTCAAGCTGGCCGTTGACCAGCTCGTGTGCGTTACACCCGATTCCGTCATCTACTACGAATCGCTCTGGGCGGACGTTGCCTCCGTTCGGGCGGGCAACAATTTCAGCTCCGCCGTCCTTCGTCTCCCCAAGGCCAAGGTGCCTACCATATTCCCCGACCAACCGCTCATCTTGCAGGACAATGGCAAGACGCAGGCGGTCCTCCAGCTTCTCGGGCAGGATCTCACGGCCGTCCCGGTCAAGCTTCAGCTCAACCTCGCACACAACGGGTGGGTCGCCTATCCCGTCGGGCTGAGCGTCGCTCCAGACGGAAGCTCCCTGACCGCTCGCTTCGGCAGCCTCGTGCCCCTTGGTTGGAACACAGGGACCCCTCCCGACGCCATCCAGGTCCGGATCTCCCTCTCGACCAACTCGCCGGTTGTTCGGAGCCTCGCGCGCTACGTCGTCGCGAAGTCCGAGGAACCGCGGACCTTCGAGGCTCTGATGCCTGCCCGCGTACTCGTCGCCCGCAATGGCGTGGGACGCTTCAGCATCAGCCTCCATGGCCTCAAGGCCGACACGAAGGTGTCCTTCAAGGTTTCCGGAGCCGATATCAGCAAAGCGGAGGCTGCTGCGAAGCCAGGCCAAAGCCTCGCGTTCGAGAAGGGTGCCTGGCTCGCTGCACAGGATGGTCTGTATTGGTTCGATCTGGCGAACCTGGCGCCCGGACACCCCGTTGAAATTGCCCTCGGCGACGGCGCCAGCACCTCGTCCAATTTCGTCCTGGCCGTGGTCGACGCCCCGTTGGATCAATAACGCACAGGGGCGTCCGTCAGTCTGGGTCAAACACCCTTCGGCACCTGCGACCCTGGGCGTGACGCCGACGGATTCACCTGCCATTCCACTCCCTTTGCCTCCCGCAGAGTCGCGAAGCCCACCGAGGTCCTCGCCTGCCATCGCCATCCTCGTTGTAAGACGCCGTTCCTCGCCCCCCTCTGTGCCGTCTGTGCTCCGCTTGGAACTTCAACCTAGGATCGGCAGTTCATTCATCCGCAGATGGCGCCGATTGCGCAGATGGAAAGGCAGAAATGCCAGCACCCGAGGCTCGCGCAGACGTCACCTTGCTGGTGAACGGCACGCCCGATCCAAGCTCCACATTATCTGCGTCATCTGCGTCATCTGCGGATCCAACTGCCGCTTTCAGGTTCAACCCTGAAACCTGAAACCTGAAACTCACCCCAACGGCGCGACCTCCCGATGCCACGGCGTCGTCTGCTCGTAAGCATCCGCGATCCGCAGCAGCGTCTCCTCGCCCAACGGCCGACCCAACAACTGCAACCCGATCGGCAGCTTCGGCGACCGCGTGAACCCGCACGGCACGCTCAATCCGCAGATCCCAGCCAGATTGCACGAGATCGTGAAGATGTCGCTCAGGTACATCTGCAGCGGATCCGACGCCTTCTCTCCCACCCGGAACGCCGGGGTCGGCGCCGTCGGCGACAGGATCGCGTCAACCTCCCCGAACGCCTTCGCGAAATCATTGCTGATGAGCGTCCGGACCTTCTGTGCCCTCAGGTAGTAAGCATCGTAATACCCGCTGCTCAGCACGTACGTGCCCAGGATCACCCGACGCTTCACCTCCGGACCAAACCCCGCCCCTCGCGTCCGGCTGTTCAACTCGAACGGATCCGCTCCCTCCACCCGACGCCCATACCGCACGCCATCGAACCGCGCGAGGTTCGCCGACGCCTCGGCCGGAGCGAGGATATAGTACGTCGCGGCCGCGTAATCACTGTGCGGCAGGCTGACCTCGCGGATCTCCGCACCCAACGACTCCAGGTGCTTCACCGCCGCCGCCACCGACGCCTCGACCTCCGGATCCAGCCCGCCGATCTGGAATTCCTTCACCACCCCGAGCTTCAGTCCCTTCAGCGACTTCGCCCCCAGCGCATCCCGGTACCGCGGCACCGGAGCCGTCAGGCTCGTCGAGTCCCGACGGTCATGGCCGGAAATGGTCTCCAGCAACAGAGCCGCGTCCCCGACCGTCTTCGTGAACGGCCCGATCTGGTCCAGCGAACTCGCGAACGCCACCAACCCATATCGCGAAACCCGCCCATACGTGGGCTTCACCCCGACACACCCGCACAACGCCGCCGGTTGCCGGATGGATCCACCCGTGTCCGACCCGATCGTCGCAAAGGCCTCGTTGGCCGCCACGGCCACCGCGCATCCACCCGACGATCCGCCCGGGATCCGCGTCGTGTCCCACGGGTTCAACGAGGTCCAGTAAGCCGAGTTCTCGGTCGAGCTGCCCATCGCGAACTCGTCCATGTTCAACCGACCGAACAGCACCGCCCCCGCCGCCTTGAGCTTCTCGACCACCGTCCCATCATACGGCGAGACGAAGCCTTCGAGGATCTTCGACGCGCACCCCACCGGCTGGCCCCGATGACACAGCACGTCCTTCAACGCGATCGGCACGCCCAGCAACGGCCGCGTGGTCGCCTCGCCCGACGCCAGCCCTCGGTCCGCCGCCTCGGCCTGCGCCAGCGCATCCCCACGATCGATCGACAGGAACGCCTTGACCTGTGGATCGACGCGGTCGATCTGCGCGAAACACGATTCCAACGCTTCCCGCGCGGAAACCTCCCGGCGCGCCAGTCGGCCGGACAACTCGGTGATGGAAAGTCGATGCAGCATGGAAGGGTTCGGTTATTCGACGATCTTGGGCACCACGAACAATCCCGCCGACCGCGACGGCGCGTTCTTCAGCGCCTCTTCATGCGGGAGCGATTCCTCCGCCACGTCCGGACGCATGACGTTCGTCACCGGGAACGCATGCGACATCGGCTCCACCCCGCTCACGTCCACCTCGCTGAGCTTGGCGATGTACCCGATGATGTTCCCCAACTGGGCCCCGAGCCGGGTCTCCTCTTCCGGGGTCAACGCGATGCGGGCCAACCGGGCCACGTACTGGATATTGAAGTCGGACATCGAAATGCTGGAATCGCGCAGGCAGCTCATCCACCCGCGCCGGATGGGTAGGAAATCGCAGAAACCAAGGCCGAGGAAAAGCCCTCAGCCATATCGATGCGGAAGAATTCTCACGCGGAGCCGCGGAGAGCGCGGAGAGAGGGTGCGATCACGAACATTTCGGCGTCGGCAACCATCCACCAAACGGGGACTCGCTGTCCGTCTTTGCCAGAAGTCCATCCTCCGCGAGCTCCGCGCCTCCGCGTGAACCACTCCCCGTTCTCACTCCCCTAGGCACGGCTCAGGCTTCCCCGAACCGGCTGTTCACCAACTCGACCAACCGCTCCAACGCCGCCGGCGCATCGTCTCCCTGGCACACGATCCGGATCTTCGAACCCGGCCCCGCCGCCAGCATCAACAGGCCCATGATGCTCTTGCCGTTGATCGTCTCCCCGTCCTTTTCCAGGAAGACCTCGCTCCGGAACTGCGCCGCCAGCTTCACGAACGCCGCCGACGGCCGCGCGTGGATGCCTTGACGATTCAACACCGTGACCTCCTTGGAGGCCACGGGACGGGAGGTATTTGCTGGGGCTGGAGTAGCACCGGACATTCTGCCGTCAGCTTGTACGAGCCGGACGGAACATGCCAATGGGGAATTGCAGTCTGTCCCGATACCGGTCACATTTTTCCCGCGCTTCGGACCTTCAACCGGCCGCGCGGCGCACCGGTAGCTCAATTGGATAGAGTATCTGACTTCGGATCAGATGGTTGCAGGTTCAAGTCCTGCCCGGTGCACCATTCTCCCCCAAGCGGTTCAGTCCCCTCCCCCGACTTTCTCCCAAATCGAGCCTTTGCGTTTTCTTTGCACTTTCGGTGATGGGGGGCAGGACAGCAAAGGCGGTTTGGTTCGATAGACAATGCAGGGCGAGCCCCGTCGGCCCCAAACCCAAAGTGCCGTCCGGAACTGTTCGGCAGTGCACACCGCGGAGCCGACACGGTAGGCTCAACCCGAGACGCATGAGGAAAGGGACAACCAGAGAGAAGACAGACTCGTTCCGCTTCATCGACCTGTTCGCGGGCATCGGTGGGCTGAGGATTGGCTTCGAGAAGATCGGAGGGACGTGCGTCTTCACCAGCGAGTGGAACAAGTATTCCCAACAGACCTACCTCGCGAATTTCGGGTCCGAACATCCCATCAACGGGGACATCACCCAGATCAAGGTCGAGGAAATCCCCGAACACGACGTGCTGCTCGCGGGCTTTCCCTGCCAGCCCTTCAGCATCGCGGGCGTTTCAAAGAAGAACTCCCTGGGACGGGCACACGGCTTCCTCGACGAGACGCAGGGGACCCTTTTCTTCGATGTCGTCCGCATCCTGAACCACCACAAGCCGGCCGCATTCCTGCTGGAGAACGTCAAGAACCTGCTTTCGCACGACCGGGGAAATACCTTCAGCGTCATCCGTCGCGCCTTGGACGAACTGGGTTATGACGTCAGCTACCGGATCATTGATGCCCGGAGTTGGGTTCCGCAGCACCGCGAACGCATCTTCATATGCGGTTTCAGGCGCGACCTTCGGATTGGGTTCTCGCTCGACGAAATCAGACCACCCGAACCACCGAACCCGACGCTGGGCACCATCCTCCATCCGGAAAACGGCAGCGAGGCAGCCGAGGCTCCTTTCACGGTCGGCGCCAAGGCAACCGTCGACCCGAAGTACACACTGACGGATGGTCTGTGGGACTATCTCCAGAAGTACGCTGCCAAGCACAAGGCGGCCGGCAATGGATTTGGCTTTGGCTTGTTTGGCCCTGACAAGGTCGCCCGGACCCTGAGCGCCCGTTACTACAAGGACGGATCGGAGATCCTCATCGCGCAAAAGGGGCGGAATCCCCGCCGTCTGACGCCTCGCGAATGCGCACGGCTCATGGGCTTTGATTCTCCGGGCGCGAACCAGCGATGGAAGATCGTTGTCTCCGACACCCAGGCATATCGCCAATTCGGAAACGCCGTGGCCGCGCCTGTAGCGACCGCAGTCGCCAACGCGATGGCCCCATCCATCCACCAGGCCCTCACCGCCCGACGACCAAGGAAGTTCGTTGCCTGAGAAGCGGCCAGCAATGACGCGGTCGGAGATGATGTCCCGGATCGGCGCGAAGGACACCCGACCCGAGCTCATCGTCCGCAGCGGGCTTCATCGTCGGGGTTATCGGTTTGGTCTTCACAACAGGACACTTCCCGGACGTCCCGACCTGGTGCTTCCCAAGTACCGCGCAGCAATCCTGGTCCATGGCTGCTTCTGGCACGCCCATGAGGGTTGCCCATACTTTAAGATCCCGGCGACCCGCACCGGGTTCTGGACCACCAAGCTCATGAGGAACCGAGAGCGTGACGGCGAGGTCCGGGCAGCCCTCCAGGATGCTGGCTGGCGGGTCCTGACTGTGTGGGAATGTTCGGTTCGCAAGATGCCTGTCGACAGTCTGATCGATTGCATCATCTTGTGGTTGAAGTCTGAAGACCCGATGGGCCAGATTTCTCCCACTTCCCCGGGGTGATTGATCGGCCCTTCCCGGGGTGGAAGGAGCGCGTGGGCCGGAATCCGCCTGACGATTGGACATGAGCGACCTCATCAACAACCCCGACGCTTCCCGGCTCATCTATGGACTGAGGGATACCGGATATAATGTCAGGACGGCGGTTGCCGACGTCATCGACAACTCGATCGCAGCCAATGCCACGGTCGTCAATGTCGGGATCGAGCTCAGGACGGATGGCCGGAAGTTTGTCTACATCGGGGACGACGGCGACGGGATGGATGATGCCGGAGTCCACAATGCAATGCGCTACGGGGCTGCCGCCCGAAAGAATGCCAAGAGCCTCGGAAAGTTTGGTCTCGGGCTGAAGACCGCTTCCAGCTCGGTCTGTCTCAAGTTCACGCTCATTTCCCGTAAGTCCCCAGATCAGCCGTTCTCGAAGCTGGCTTGGGACCTGGAGCACGTATCCCAGCGCAACACGTGGGAAATGCTTCGGCAAGCAGTCACCGCCGAAGAACGTGAAGCGTTCGAGGAATACTGTGGCGACAAGGGCACACTGGTCATCTGGTCCAATTGCGACAGGATCCTTTCCAAGGAGTACGGCGAGCCGGGCGGAACCCAGGAAAAGCAGGCCATCAAGCGTCTGGCCGAGAGCCTCATGAGGCATGTCTCGCTGATCTACCACCGGTTCCTCGACCCAGCCGACAAACGTGAACGTAATGTCACGATCCGGATCAATGAGCTCCCGGTGGAACCCTGGAATCCGTTCTATCCTGAAAAGTCGGAGCAGATCCTTGGCGACGGTCAACAGGTCGTCTCAATGCAGACCGAGGATGGAAGCATCGGGCGGGCGGGGATACGCGCATGGATCCTTCCCCACCGGCGGGACATGTCCCGGGACGAACATGACCGGTTTGCCCGCATCTCGAACAAGGCTCAAGGGTTCTACGTTTATCGGGAAGGACGGTTGATCCAGGACGGCGGTTGGATGGGAGTGTTCGCCGCACCAGAGCCACATACTTCCCTGCTTCGGATCGAATTCGACTTCGGCCACGAACTCGATGAGGCCTTCAAGGTCGACGTGAAGAAGTCGCGGATATTGCTCGACCCAGCCCTCGAAGAGTACCTGAAGAAACTGCTTCAACCGATCTACCGCGAGGCCGGTCTCCGGTATCGTCGGAAGAACCGGGAATTCGTGGTCGGCAAGGGAATCGATCACGCCAGCGCCAACCACAGCATCCAGGCGACGCCGGGCACGACCAAGCCGCAGGTGACGGCGGTGGACGCCGCAACACAGTCAGCGGTCGTCGGCAACAACCGCGGTCCCTCCATCCGGATCCGGCAACCCGTCCAGGACAATGTCCGGCCGGAAAGCGTCCACGTCGAGGCGGTCGAGACCATCACCTCAGGCCAGCTATGGCAACCGGCACTCCGCAGCGTGGGAAGTACCGGCCACGTCACCGGGGTCCTGCTCAACAAACATCACGACTTCTACCAGAAGATCTACCAACGGGCTGCTGGCAGCGGCTATGCGGTTGAGGGCATGGATCTGCTCCTCTGGGCCTTCGCCGCCGCAGAGCAAAACAACACCAACGCCGAACTGGAGCCGATCTTCGAGGACATCCGCGACGAGATTTCCTCGAACCTCAGGAAGCTGCTGCGTCAGCTCGAAGACCCGCAGCCAGAGGAGTTGGAGGAAGGCGAGGAAACCGGAGATGATCGCTCGTAGTCGGGAACTCATCCTGCGGGAACTGGAGGAAGGCACCGGCGCATCGATTGCAGTCGAGGTGAATGACGCCGGACTTCGGTCCGCCCTGAGGATCTGGTTCTCGGACCTGGAGGAACAGCGCGGGCCGATTGCCGAACTCCGGCCACACGGCCTCAAGGGGCATCGGGTGGAACTCGCGTTTGGAAGGTTCTCCGCGCCAATCCTCAGCCAGATCGCAACCGCCAAGCCGGAGGACATCCAGTTGGCCCGGGCACTGGTTTCATCCATCAGCTCCAACGCCCGGGTGGAGTTCGAGGATCAGCTCCCCACGGACTGGCTGGTCCGGGATGGACGATTCCGGATCACAGCTACGATCCGCCATGGGGATTCCCCGGATACGGATGCCGCGATCACTCAGACCTGCCGCGAGGTCATTGTGCCGATCATGGCAGCGATGGCAGAACTGATCGGCTACGACCCCATCGAGGACATCGCCATCTACGATGCACCGGCGGCGGAGGGGGCAATCCTCCAGTCGGTCGTCCTTCGCAGGGAACGGAACCCGCGCAACCGCCTGCTCTGCGTCCGCATCCATGGCAACTGCTGCAGGGCCTGCCACATCGATCCCCGTTGTTCGTACGGCGAGGCTGGCTCAATCATCGAAGTCCACCATCTGGAGCCGTTGGCAAACCTGAGCGCGCCGAGAACCTACGATCCGCGCACGGACCTCGTTCCGCTCTGTCCCAACTGTCACCGGGCCGTCCACACCCGTCGCCCCATCCCATACACTCTCGAAGAGCTCCAGAACTTCATGGAGGTACCCCATGACTGACCTGGCCTCACTTCCCATCGAGTTCGAAGCGCTGAGGCACCAGGTTCCGGAAGGATTTACCCTTTCCGAACGGGTCCTCGACCCCGTCGTCCAGCTCGGCAGGGACGGCTCAAGGTGTTTCGTCCGCCTCGCCGGGGTGAGGACCCGAAACGGCCTCCGCCAGATCATCCCGACGCCAACACCAGCCCATGGATGGGTCGTCGACGGAACGGTGATCCGCCCCCTGCCCTCCGACGCGCCAGCAACCCTCGCCCGCATGATTGGCTCCGTGGATCCGGCACGGATTGGATACGCGTCCGCGTTGCGGCTCCTGCGGGCGGATTCGCTACCCATCGAGGTTGAACCCGAGGGGGAGTTCCTGACATCCGCAAACACCCGCTCAACCGCCATTCAGACCAGCGAGAGGATTCCCGGTCTGTCCGCAGACCTTTTCCCCTACCAGGCACGGGGCATCCACTGGATGCGCGAAACCCTCGCGGATACTCGCGGCCTGATCCTCGCCGACGAGATGGGACTCGGGAAAACCCTTCAGGTCATCGCCCTGCTCGTTCTCGACCCACCACCCATCACATCCCCGGCACTGATCCTCTGCCCGACCAGCCTGATCGCGAACTGGGTGCGCGAGATCACCCGATTCGCTCCCGGACTCAGCATCATGGTGCATCGGGGAGCACTCCGTGCCGGGACGCATCGCCAGCTTCAATCCGCCCACGTTGTCATCTGCACCTACGACACCCTGGTCAACGACATCAGCATCTTCCGAGCATTCCCCTGGACGGCGCTGATCTGCGACGAGGCCCAAGCCCTGAAGAATCCGGACTCCGGAAGGAGACGGGCTGTCGCCACGATCAACCGATCCTGGACCATTCCGATGACCGGCACCCCCATCGAGAACTCCCTGCTGGATCTCTGGTCCCTGGCCGACCTAGCCGTGCCCGGCATCCTCGGAAGCCGACAGGAATTCGAGCGGGACTTCCCTGACAGCCTGGAATCCGCTCGTGCCTTGGCCCTGATCACAGACCCGATCGTCCTCCAGAGAAAGGTGGCCGACGTCGCCAGTGACCTGCCGCACCGGATCGAGATCGACATCCCCCTGTCAATGGAACCCGAACTCGCGGACCACTACTGCAAGGTTCGGGAGGAAACCGTCGCCCGATACCCGGTGGCCGGCGAATTGGTCGCAACCCTCCAACTCCAACTGGTCTGTGCCCACCACTGGCTGCGGACACCAGACAACCCCGCCGACGACTCCGACGATGCCGAACTGGACCGCGGCACGGTCCTCCCTCTGCTCACCCCGAAACTGGAACGGACTGTCCAGATCCTGCGGGAATCATTCCTGAACGGCCGAAAGGTCCTTGCCTTCGCCCTCTTCAACCGATGCGGTGACCTCATCATCGAGGCCACCGGGGCGCCGTCCCATACATTCTGGGGAACCATCAACGGTTCCACCCCTCAGCAGGATCGACAGTCCATCATCGATGCCTTCACCGAGTACCGCGGCCCCGCCTGCCTCATCCTGAATCCCAAGGCCGCCGGTGCAGGCCTGAACATCACGGCGGCAACCGTGGTCATCCACTACACGCCCGTCTGGAACCCGGCACTCGAAGCCCAGGCCAGCGCACGTGCGCACCGCAGGGGACAGACCCAACCCGTCACCATCCATCGCCTCTACTACGAAGACACCGTGGAAGCCGTCATGATCGACCGCTGCCGCTGGAAGTCGGCACTGGGGAACGAAGCCGCCCCGATCGGAATCCGTGACACCGAAGATCTCAGGCGCGCACTCCAAGTCCAACCCTCCATCTCATGAGCCTTCGTCAAGCATTCCAGAAGACACTCAGCGCCAACGATGTCGGCTCCACAAAGGCCCACCAGGCAGGCATCCACATCCCAAAGACCGAAAAGGCTCTCCTCGACTTCCTGCCGCCACTCGATCCAAAACAACGCAATCCGGATGCCTGGATCGAGTGCATGGACGAGGACGGCAGAATCCATCGCTTCCGCTACGTCTACTACAACAACAAGCTCCACGACGAAGGCGGCACTCGGAACGAATACCGCATCACCCATATGACTGGTTACCTGCGGCAAATCGGGGCGAAGGAAGGCGAAGTCCTCGAGATCTCAAGGGCACCAATGGACAATCTCTACACCCTCCGAATCGTGGAACCACCCAAAACCAAGCAACAGAAATCCGCATCGCAGTACGGGCCAATCAAGCTGGTGGGATGGAACCGAGTTCACTGAATTGGAAATCAATAACAACCAACTCCCCACTCGCGCCCTCCACAAACACAAACTCCCAGCCATGCGCAACTTGGAGCGGCATAGGCCACTGAGCGGAGCGAGTGAGTTCTGACGAAAGCGACGCCATGAAAGCCGAAGAACGCACCATTTCAAACATCCTCACCGACCAGATTTGCTACGAAATCCCTCCCTACCAGCGCCCTTACTCGTGGGAGCGCGAAAACGTGCAACAGTTGCTCGATGACCTGTGGGAAGCATACCAAGCAAAGGACGCGGAGTACTTCATCGGCTCCGTCATCACCATCGAACGAGAGCGCGATCGGCGCTACGACGTGGTGGATGGACAGCAGCGGCTCACGACCTTGAACCTCGTGCTGGCCCGACTGCGGGACCACATCACGGACGACGCGGTGAAGGCCGACCTCGGCAAGCGCATTCTGCCTCGTAACGTCTATACCGGCGAAGCAGAGACGCCGCGCCTTCTCCTCCGGAAGAAGGACCAATCGTTTTTCCGGAAGCATGTTCTCGAAGCCCAACCGGTACCGGAGAAAGCACATTCCGAACTGGAAGCCCCCCAGCGGCACCTGTTCGATAACGGCCGCGCCGTGGATGACTTTTGCAAGCCGAAGTCGCAGCCAGAACTGAAGCTTTTTGCCAACTATCTGCTCAGCAGGGTCTACGTAGTGTTTGTCACGACTCAGTCCTGGCAATCAGCATATCGGCTTTTCAACGTGCTCAACGCACGCGGCATTCCGCTTTCAAACGCGGACCTCATCAAGAACTCGCTGTTTGGAAAGTTAGGGGCCGAGGCCGGCCGAAGCGAAGAACTGGATGCCCACTGGCTGGATTTGGAAGAGCAGCTGAGCATCGAGCGGATGGATTCCTTCTTTGGCCACCATCGAACTTCTGTCACCGCGGCCAAAGCGCGTGGCTCGCTGCATGAGGAGATCGAGCCTTTGGTTGCCGCGCAAGTCGGTGGCCCATTTGCCTTCATGAACGCAGCCCTCAGTTCAGCGGAAAATTACATGCGGATTATCGAGGCGGATTTCAAGGAAGCAGCAACGCTGCGAGGACTGCGAGGGCTGCATCGGGTGGAATACGACGAGTGGATTCC
Source organism: Limisphaerales bacterium (assembly GCA_965284395.1). Classification (GTDB taxonomy): domain Bacteria; phylum Verrucomicrobiota; class Verrucomicrobiia; order Limisphaerales; family UBA9464; genus UBA6176. The sequence goes on from OZ260084.1 coordinate 6,371,993, forward strand.
GGCACTATTGGCCTTCCTGAACAAGCCGGTGGCGGGAATCACGGAGGCCGAATACGTGGTCCTGCTGGAAAAGGTCACAATGCAAAACTGGGTCCGACGACTAGGACGGACGGCCAGGCTCACGGCCTACTACCAGCTAATCAGCGCCATCAACGGGGGAAAGTCGGCTACCGAGATTCGAGCGATCTTTATAAAGAACGCCAACAACGACGAATTCTTGGCCCTGCTCGGTGGCGAGGTTTACGGAAAACCCTTCGACGCAGCATTGCTCCTCCGCCTCGAAGAAGCGGCCCAAGATGAGTCCGTGACAAAGTCGTATAGCGGCCGCCTGACTATCGAGCATGTTCTGCCCCAAGCATTGAAGGACGACTACTGGAAGGCCCGCTTCGACGACACAGCCCACGCACTTTGGCTTCACCGTCTCGGCAATCTGGCACTTTTGTGCGGTCACAAGAACTACAAGGCCCAGTACTGCTCAGTGAGCGGCTTACGCTACATTCTTCTGGACTCTGTCGTCAACCCTCGGGAGGCTAGGGTCATGGCGAAAGTTGATGGCCGGGGACTGGATCACCGCACTTTGGAGCATCTACGGAAACTGGCTGTGCGAAGGGTAATTGAGGACGGGGAAGCTCCCAGCACGGTCATCACCTCAATGGGGCTGTGCCGGACGAGCATTTATCGGTGGCTGCGAGAGTTCAGATCGGGCGGATTGGAGGCCTTGGCCGAGAAGATTTCGAAGGGGCCTGCACCCAAACTTGACGATGAGCAGCGAGCCCAAGTGAGATCATGGATTCTGGGTCGTGACCCCAGGCAGTACGGATTCGATTTTGGGCTGTGGACACGATCCATCGTGCAGACACTGATTCAGGATAAATTTGGGATCAGCCTCTGCCTGGCTTCCGTTGGACGCCTTCTGGCAATGCTCGACATCACGCCCCAGAAGCCACTTCGTCGTGCCTATGAGCGTGATCCACAAGCGGTCTCGGCATGGCAGAATGAGGTCTATCCACAGATCAAAGCCCGCGCCCGCCGGCAGAAGGCGGAGATCTTCTTCTTGGATGAAGCGGGTTTCCAGTCTGACCCTCCGCTCGGCCGCACGTATGGGCTAAAGGGCCAGACACCGGTTCTTTCGACCTCCGGACAGCGTCAGAGCATCAATGCCATCAGCGCGGTGAATGCCTTGGGTCAGTTCTGGGCGGCAACCTATCCGGGAAAACTGGATGCTGAGTCGTTTGTCTGCTTCCTCCGGGATTTCATGAAGTCACAAACAGGCATTGTGTTCCTGGTGGTAGATGGGCATCCCGCGCACAAGGCCAACCTGGTCAAGTCCTTCATTCAAGAGATGAACGGGCGGTTGGAAATCCACTTCCTGCCTCCCTACGCACCCGATCTTAACCCGGACGAGTTCGTTTGGAGCTACATGAAGAACAATGGGGTGTCAAAGCGCCCACTAAAGAAGAATGAATCAATGAAGGAGCGAATCGAAGAAGACCTCCGGAGGCTCCACTCAAATCCAGAATTGGTCCGGTCCTTCTTCAAGGCAGCTAGTGTAGCCTATGCAGCTCACTGATCAGTACTACGCCTTCGATCGGAAGAAGAAGATCTACGGTGATCGGAACAAGAAAGTCTCGTTCGACCTAACCAAAACGGTTTGTGATCAATCCGAATGGACGCCAGAGACGATAAAGGCCCGGCAGGAGCACTTGTTGGAACTGGCGAAAGAGACATGGACTATCACTTGAGTCTTGGCGATCGTCTCGCCTCTAGATCACCGACACCTAATTGCAATGGCATCCATCCGGATTAGAGCCCGAACCCAACGCCACAACTCATTCCCTCCACTGCAGATGCGAAGCAATCGGACTTGCCGAGGAGGACAGCATTCCCGCACTTTTAAAACTTGATCCCCGAGCGGCCTCAACAGATTCAAGTGATCATGCGACTGGAGCGAAGCATTCTCGCACGGTTGAAAACCGACAAAGGAACCACCGGCCGGGAACTGGCACGCCTTCTCGGCGAGGACAAATCCGAGATCAACTCCTGCCTCTACTCGCTAGAGTCTAGATGCATGGTACATCGCCGCGCTGATCCCGACACTACTAATCCCAGACCCCTTTGGTTCAGTGGCCACTTTACATCCCAGGTTGCTCCCGCCCCACTTTCGGAAGTAGCCGCATTAGCCAACCGAGCCTCTGCAAGAGGATCCGGCTGCCAATCCCGACCGAACATGGCGAAACAACCCTTTGCCCCTACCCCTGAACAGCAATCTGTCATCAATGCCGCGCCCCATGCCCGCCTGTTTGTAGAGGCTGGCCCTGGCACTGGTAAATCCGAAACGCTGGTTGCACGAGTGCGCCACCTTTTGGATTCTGGTTGTCTGAACCCCTCGCAGGTTCTCGTCCTCAGCTTCTCCGTCGCCGCTGTCAAAGAACTCAAGTCACGCATCCTAAGTCAGTCTGACGGTCGCTCCGCTCTTTCGTTTGTGGAAATTCGCACCTTCGATTCGTTCGCAAGCCGACTTCTAAGGCAGATCCTAGCCTCAGCTGAATTGACGACGCTTAGCTACGACGAAAGGATTGTTCGCGCCACTCTCGTGATCAAAAGCAACACCTCGGCAATACATCTGTTCTCCGGCCTCCAGCATGTCTTTCTTGACGAGATGCAGGATCTTGTCGGCGTCCGCGCCGACTTCGCGCTTGCCCTATTACAGGCCATCAAGCCCGGATTCACCCTGTTCGGTGATTCCGCACAAGGCATCTACGATTTCACGATCGAGAACGGGCCGAGCGAAACCACCTCCGGCGACCTGATCAAATCCATCCGTTCAACTTTTGCGGATCTCGACGACAAGCACCGCTTCACTAAAAACCACCGTGTGGCAGGCAACACCGACCTCGAGGCTATCGCCCGAAAAGGCCGAGCGTTGCTGCTCGAATCATCGCAGAGAGCAGGCGAATATCTCGAACACGAGTTCGGCGCTCTGGGATGCCATGGCAGCACTCAGAATCCCACCATTCACAGCTCCTTGCTGAACGATTCCACCTGTGTAGTGTGCCGCACCAACGGTCAAGTCCTTCGCCTTGCCGGCCAGCTGCTCGAGAAGCGCATTCCTTTCCAGCTCGCCCGTGACAAGAATGAGTTCCTCCCACCCGCTTGGATTGGCCGCGTCTTTCTTGGCTGGCGGGATGGCTTTGTTAAGAAGACCCCATTCCTAGAGCGGGCAAAGTCGGCTTTAGGCGTCGACGAAAACTCAGCCCAATTGCTCTGGAAGGCTCTCCTCGCTGCCTGTGCGGACCGTCAGGCCGTCTCCTTCTCCCTAACCGATCTTCGCGCTGCCATCACTGACGGGGTGGTACTCCCTGAACACCCGCTTTATGGTTGCAAGGCCGATGCCATCCACCTGTCTACCATCCACCGCTCGAAGGGCCACGAGTTTGGAAACGTCATCGTGGTGATGAATATTGGCGAAGAAGCTGGCCCTGCGAGAAGGGGGGAGGACAGGAGGAACGATCCATCCGAACCCCGTGTCTTGTTTGTAGCCCTCACTCGAGCGCGTGATTCATTGCACCGAATGGAGGCCAGAACGCAGGGAATATGGCAGCCGGATGAGCGTTGGGTCCGCACGCAGCCGAACAGAAACGGGTTCAAGCGCCTTTTCGCCATTGAGGTTGGTCATGCCCGGGATGTTGACCAGGACTCCTTTGCTTTTGGAGACCCTGACAAAGTTCACGAAAGCCAGAGCTGGCTTGCGGAGCATGCCACGCCTGGCTCATCCGTGGTGCTCTTGCTGGACGGCAAGAATGGCGGCTATCCGAACTACAAAATCATGATTGCGGAAATGCATGTTGGGAATATGTCGGAGTATTTTGGCAAAGCATTGTTCTATACATTAACCAAGCTGAATAATCTAAAGCCAAACCGATTTCCAGGACGCATCACCGGTCTGTGGGTAAAGGAAGTCATCACCTCCGTCGGCAATCTCGCCTGTAACACCGTAAATGAATCTCTCCGCACCTCCGGGCTCTGGATTTCACTGGCCTTGGAGGGGCTTGGCAAATGTGAGTGGAATTGAACTATGAGCCACGAATCCGTCCGCGACGAAGTTGTCGACGTCCTCAGCCGCAATTTTCTAGGCCCCATTGGCGGACCCGAAGAGGCCTTCAGTGCCGCTGATCGGGAGACACCCATCTCCCGCTACATGACGGGTATCCTTTTCCCCTCCGAGTCCACTATTTCGCCCGTGGATGACGACGGCGGCTTGTCAACGGAATCGCGCGAATCCGCAGACGAGGATGAGGCCCGCCTCTCCATGTGCAATGCGCCCAACCCTTCCAGTTACGGTATCTCCTTTGGCTGCCGGGCCAATCTTGGTGAGCTCTACATCAACGTCGCCTGCGGCCTCTACGCCCTCGAAAAGGATGCGGAGGGCAAGCCCGTTCAATGGCGCCGCACATCGTTCTCGAAATCGGTCATCGTCCGGGTGATGAAGGACCGCAAGGCCGTCAATGAAACAATCGCCAACGGCCTTGAACTGCGCATCACCTTCCGCCCACCTGGCATGGATGGGAACCTCCCCATCACCGTCACGCTGATCAACACCCATTCCATCCAAGGCATCCCTTGGATCGAGCAATCCACCCGAGCTTTCTTTCAATGCAAACTAGAGGTGTCGGGGCCTATAGCTGATGCCCCCTCATTCGCCGAACGCCGCGGTCGCGACACAAGGCACCTCGATCATGAATTGCGCCACGCTCTTCTGCTTTACCGTCACGCCCGCCTTTACGCCGTCGGGCATGGCTGCGCTGCCGATTGGTCGCCGCGGTTGCAGGACGGTACCGCGCCCCGCAGCGTCTTCATCACGTTCATTCCGCAGCATGACGTGTTTCCCCTTGTTCCGCCGGCCGATCTTAATGTTCCCACCCTCCCGCTCGTAAGGCTAGCGCAGGACAAGCTGCCCGATGTCAGGCGGCGGCTCGAAGGCCTCGTCAAGAGCTATGAGGAATGGATTGACGCCCAACAAACCGCAGTCGACGCCACTCCGATTGAATTCAAGGACATTGCTGAAGAGCAACTGGCGGCGTGCCGCGAATCCGCGCGGCGAATTCGCAAGGGCGTCTCGGTACTCAATGATCCGGTCGTGCTTCGCGCCTTCCAGCTTTCCCAGCAGGCCATGCTCGAGGTTTTTGCCCGCTCCGAATGGCAGAAGAAGCGTAACTACGACCCTGCGCACCCTCCCACTTACGGCGAGGAGCACGCTTGGCGGCCCTTTCAGGTTGCCTTCATGCTCCAGTGCCTCGAATCGGTTGCCAATCCCGGCAGTGAAGACCGCGACATCTGCGACCTCCTCTGGTTCCCCACCGGCGGCGGTAAGACTGAGGCCTACTTGGCTCTCACCGCATTCGTCTTTTTCATCCGTCGGCTTCGTGCCGGGGAATCAACCTCCGGCGGCGGCACTGCCGTCCTCATGCGCTACACGCTCCGGTTGCTCACGGCCGACCAGTTCGTTCGTGCGTGCCTCCTCACCTGTGCCTCGGAGTACCTGCGTCGTCATCAGACTGACCTTGCCAGTAGCGCGCCCATATCTATCGGTTTGTGGGTCGGTGAAGCCACCTCGCCGAATTGGCTCGAGGATGCCGCCACGGCGCTGAGAGCCTTGCACGCGGGTCAGCGCTTGGCGCCCGATCAAAGCAGTCCCATCAAACTCAAGCGATGCCCTTGGTGCGGCAGTGCTCTCGGTCCGGCGAGATATAGCATGGCCCACGGTAACAGGGCTGTCTTGATCCGGTGTAGCCAGGAGTCCTGCGAGTTCAAGCATGGCATTCCCGCTGCTGTCGTTGATGAGCAGATTTACAACGAACGCCCCAGCCTAGTCATCGGCACCGTAGACAAATTCGCCCGCCTGCCGTGGGTTAAGGAGTCCGGCGCGCTGTTCTCCACTGATGGCGCGCATCCGCGACCCGATCTGATCATCCAAGACGAATTGCATCTCATCTCCGGCCCGCTTGGCACCATCGCCGGACTCTACGAGGCGGCTATTGATCATCTATGCACGGCCAGTGGTGTTCCTCCAAAACTTATCGCCTCCACCGCCACCATCCGGAACGCCAAGAGTCAGGTGCGTTGCCTCTTCGCGCGCCGCTTCGCCCAGTTCCCCCAGCCGCTCCTTGACGCGCGCGATTCCTACTTCGCCCGCGAGGCAAAACACGACGGTGGTTCCGTGCCTGCCCGTCGCTTTATTGGACTCTTCACGCCCGGAAAATCCCCCGTGACCTCGTTCATCCGCCTGTCCGGCTCGCTCAGTCATGCTCCCTTTGCTTCCTCCGCTGCGGATGACGACAAGGATCCCTATTGGACGCAGATTGCTTACTTCAACAGCCTCCGGGAACTCGGCGGCGCCATCGTTCGCGTCCATGACGACGTCGCGGAGTATCTCAAGACTCTGGCTGCACTGGATGACATGGACCCCGCATTCCGATCCCTGGAGGCCGTCGAGGAGCTCACCAGCCGTGCGGGTGAGGAGAAGCTCGACGAGGTGCGGGACCGATTGTGGGAACGCAAGGGGCAGGATGCCCCCTACGACATGGTGCTTTGCTCGAACATGATTTCTGTCGGGCTCGATGTTCCCCGCCTCGGGCTCATGGCAGTCATCGGCCAGCCGAAAACCACGGCCGAATACATCCAGGCTACCAGCCGCATCGGTCGCGCATTCCCCGGGCTCGTCGTCACGCTTTACAACTGGTCCCGCTCGCGTGATCGCTCGCACTACGAACGCTTCGTCCCTTATCACTCCCGGCTTTACGCCGAGGTGGAGGCCACCAGCGTAACGCCATTGTCATCGCGTGCCCGCGACCGCGCCTTTCATGCGGTGCTGGCCATCCTTGCCCGGCACCTCGTGCCGGGAATGTTGGCTGACGACCAAGCCGGCACATTTCGCCTCGATACTGTTGCCATCGCCGCCCTGATCACTGCCCTCAAGGAACGCATCACCCGCATCGAGACCGATGTCGCCGATCGGACTGCTGCCCACGCCCACCTGGACCGCATCGCGGCCCGATGGCAAGCGCTCGCCATCGCCTCGGGCAGTCAACTCCCCTACGCTGGTAATGCCGATAGGGCACTGCTGGTGCCCTTCGAGGATTTCGCCCCGCACAATCCGGGTTTCGCCACCATGAACAACATGCGGAATGTCGATGCACCCGCTGGCCTCTATCTTGTGCCATGAACACACCCAAACTCCGCTCCGCCCAGCTCATCACCACATTCGGCATCGGCGCCATCGTGGACACTCCCGAATGGTCGGGAATGGTTGCCGGCCAAGAATTTTGGCGGGCCGACCGCATGAACGTAATCCATGAACCGCGCCTCCAGCGCAAACTCTCCGTCTCCGAGTTTTGGACACCCAAGCCTTGGAAAAAGCCCCAGCACGGTCGGGCAGAGGTGGTTTCCGTTCCGCTCATCCGTTTTCCCCTCTGGCACTTTTGCCCCCAGTGCCGCCGCCTCGCGGACCTCGACTGGTTCGGCGGACCGGCCGAGACCGTCTGCCGCCGTTGTTCGACCCATAGTGACGCCAAGCGCCTTGTCCCCGCGAGGTTCGTTGTCGCATGCGAGGATGGCCACATCTCCGATTTTCCGTGGCATTGGTGGGTCCATCGTGGTGCCTCCTGTCATGGCGCCGAACTGGAGATTTCCTCCACAGGCCGTTCCACCACCCTTGCCTCCATCACAGTGAAATGCCGCACGTGCGAACGGCAGGCCACCATGGAGAAGGCCTTCGACCCCGGTGAACTTGCTTCGCTTCCGTGCCGCGGCGAACGGCCTTGGTTGCGTGATCGCGTGGCCTGTGGGAAGCCGCTCACTGCCGTCCAGCGTGGAGCCAGCAATGTTTACTTTGCCGTCACCGAATCCGCCGTTTCCATCCCGCCGTTTTCCAGCGCCACGGCGAGGATCGTGGAGAAGTATTGGGCCAGCCTCACTCTCCACGACGATCCGGAGGACAACCGCCCGATCCTAACCAACATCGCGAAAAGGGAGGGTATGGATTCCGGCGACCTCTGGTCCGCTTACCTAACACGCAAGACCTACGGTGCAGATGGCCCAACACCCGACATCCGCGGAGATGAATATGCCGCTCTCTCCGCGCCGCCACCGATGAGCGATTTTGATGACTTTGCCGCCGAGTCGGTTACCGTTCCAGACAGCCACTCCTGGCTCCAGCGCGTTGTTTTGGTTCACCGACTCCGCGTTGTCACGGCCCTCGATCGTTTCTCCCGGATCAGCTCAGCCACCACCAATTCTGCGCAACTGGCCTCGGGCGCGATGACCTGGCGGCCCGCCATGGAGGTCAACGGGGAGGGCCTCTTTCTCCGGCCGCATGAAAAGGCGCTTAATGATTGGATACAAAAGGCAGGGAAGCCTCTTGCAGCACGCGTGGAAAAGCTCGAAGCCCGCCGCCGCGACCTCATCAATCGGGGCCTCCGCACCCACGGCTCGCCCGTTACCCCCGAAATGCTCCTCATCCACACGCTATCGCACCTTCTCATGCGCGCGCTCATCCTCGACTGCGGTTACTCCAGCGCCGCTCTTCGCGAGATGCTTTACGTCCGGCCCGCGACGGACACCAGCGCACCCATGCACGGCTTCCTAATCTACACCGCGGCGGCCGATTCCGAAGGCAGTCTCGGCGGCCTCGTGCGTCAGGGACAACCTGACCGCCTCGGATCCCTTCTCAGCGACGCCATCGAGACCGCCCGTTGGTGCTCCAATGATCCACTCTGTCTTGAATCCAAGGCGCAGGGCACCAATTCGTTGAACCTCGCCTCCTGCCATTCCTGCGCGCTGGTTCCTGAAACCGCGTGCGAGATGTTCAACTGTTTCCTCGACCGAGCCGTTGTGGTCGGCACCCAGGATCATCCCCAACTCGGCTTCTTCACGTCCGCCACCTGACCATGGCCCGCCTCATTCCCGACTTCATCAGCGAGGATTGCAAAAGCAACGCCGAGCGGCGCCTGTTCGAACGTTGCCGGGACGAACTATCGTCGGACTTCACTGTCCTCCACTCGCTCGGGGTCGCCCGGCACGACTACAAACTCACCTCCGAGGCGGACTTCGTCATCGTTCATCCGAAGGGCGTCCTCGTCATTGAGGTGAAGGGCGGGCGCGTCGCCCGCCGCGACGGTGCATGGTTCTTCACCAACCGCTACGGCGAGATGACGAAGCGCCGCGAGTCGCCCATGCGGCAGGCCGCCTCTGTCACTGCAGCCCTTCGCAGTTCCGTCCGTGACCAATTCGGACATGGCTCCCCTCAGAACCGGGTCGCCTTCGGCCACGCCACCTTCTTTACCGATATTCCATTCACAGAATCCTCGCCAGAGTGGGATCCACGTCGCGTTTACGATCACACCGCTTGGCGCCGCCCCCTTGCGGAGATTGTAGCCGACGCCATCGCCTACTCGCGGAAGGAGATGGAGCGTACCGCCGGACACCAGTCCGGGATTCTGTCTGGCGACGCACTGGCCAGCCTCATTCAGTTCCTCCGCGGCGACTTCGAAAAGGTTCCTTCTCTGAACGTTACCCTTGAGGGAATGGAACAACAGCGCATCCGGTTGGCTCCAAAACAGTATGCGGTGCTGGATCAGCTGGGCAAAAACCTGCGCATGGTCATTGAGGGTCCGGCAGGGACCGGCAAGACGCTCCTCGCCGTCGAATGTGCTCGCCGGCACGCCGCCCAAGGGCGTCGGGTTCTTTTCGTCTGTTTCAACCGGCTACTCGCGGATTACCTCAATATACACGCCACCCGCCACGGTATCGCCAGAGGTGTGTCTATCAACACCCTCCACGGTCATTGCCTTGCCGTACTGAATGCTGCCGGCATCGCGCTCCCTAGTGATTGCACGACTCAGGAGCAGTACCAGCATCACATCCCTGAACGAATCCCAGACGCGCTCTCTAAGCTCGACGGGTTTAAAGCGTGGGATGTCCTAATTGTGGATGAAGGCCAAGACATCTCCGCGCATGCTCCATTTATCTCGGCCTTGGACCGACTGTTCGTTGGTGGATTCTCCAAGGGAAGATGGACGTGGTTTGAAGATCCTCGCCAGCGCATACTCCGTCACGGAACGGGGGCACCGTTTGACTTGGATCAATTCCCCGCATTCAGGTTTCAACTCACGCGTAACTGGCGCAACACGGACGAGGTTGCCACGTACACTTGCATTTCAACCTTGACGCCCTTGCCAGAACTTTCTGGCATCAATGGTCCTGCAGTAAAGGTCGTCGTGTGCGATGGCAACGCGGACTTGCTGAAACTCCAGCTGATCGTGACGGAGCTGTTACAGCAAGGCGCGAATCCGGACCAGATAGTCCTGCTAAGTGCGGTCGCCGAGAACAAGGCAGTGTTTGCCTACACCAATGTCATCGCCGGAAAAGAGCGTCTTCCATATAAGCTCACCACCCCAAGGCCTGATGGTGTTATACGCTCCACCAGCATTTTTCGCTTTAAGGGGCTAGAATCGAGCATAGTCGTGCTCACCGATCTCAGTGATCTCCATTCAGACGAGGGTCGGATGGCTGCCTACGTCGGAATGTCGCGTGCCTGCTCAGTTCTATACATCCTGCTGTCCAAAATCGCCTTCGATCAGCTTCAAGAGAATCGTGTGCAATTTACCAAACTTCGATAGATCGCACCCGATAAGCTGGTTGCATCAAGCGGCGGTAGCGGAATGCGCGGCAAGTTGCGGTACAACGGTGTCGGTGCTGGATTCCTGGCATTTTGCACAGTTTTGCCGGTGCTACCGGTGACGCTTACAGTGAAATCCATTCCTCCTCACCGCTCGGTCTGCTGCCGGGCGTCCACATCGCTCTCACGACGAGATCGCCGCCATCCTTGGGCAACATCGCCTCAGCGGCCTATCGCTGCTCGCCTTCGCCCGCGAACACGACCTGAACTACGCCACACTGTGTCAGCGCCCACGTGAAAACCGTCTAAAGCTGCCGGTTTGAGATCCGTTGGGGATCCGGGCATGAAAATGGCCGCTGGGAGCCTTGCTCCAGCGGCCTTGCGATGGGGGTGTACTAGTGGACTATGGCGTTTCGGTGTGTTCCCGACTCCGGTAACTGCGGCCTTCGATCAGGATCGTTTCCACGTGGTGCAGCAAGCGGTCGAGCAACGCGGCCGTCATCGTCGCGTCGTTGTTGAAGATGTGCGCCCACTCCTTGTACGCGCGGTTCGTCGTCAGCACGGTCGAGGCCTTCTCGTACCGCTCCGCCAGCACCTGATACAGCAGGTCCGCCCCCGCCTTGTCGATCGGCAAGTAGCCGATCTCGTCCAGGATCAACAGGTCGATCCCGGCATACTTGCGGATCGTCTTGCGCAAGCGGTGGGTCTTCTGCGCCACCAGCAGCTCGTTGATCACATGGATGGCCGAGGCATACAGCACCGTCCGTCCCGCCTGGCATGCCTCCAGTCCCAGCGCCACCGCCAGATGCGTCTTGCCCAGTCCAACCGATCCCATGAACACCACGTTGGTGTGGGTCTCCATGAACTTCAGGTTGAAGAGTTCGCGCACCGCCATCTGGTTGATCTTCCGCGGCCACGTCCACTGGTACTGCTCCAGCGTCTTGCGAAACGGGAATCGTGCCCGGCGCAACCGCTGTTCCAGCGCCTTCTGCCGCCTCTGGCCCACCTCGCCCTCGATGAGGCGGTTGAGGTATTCCCCGTGGGACCACTGTTCTCGTGCCGCCTGCTGGGCGAGGGAGCGATGCTCCTTCTGGATGTATTCCAGACGGAGGTAGTCGAGGTGCTCGTTGAGGATGTCCTTTTTCATGGTTGGTCGTAGAGGGAGAGGTCGGGTGCGGGGACTTCGAGATCCAGCAGGTCGCTGGAACGGGTGAGATGCAGGGCTCCACATTCCTGGGAGATGCGCTGTCGCTGGGTGGCGAGGTTGGCGATGTAGTCGGCACCGAAGGCCTCCAGTTCGAGGAGGTCCTCGAGCAATCGGGAGATGAGGTCCACCCCGTGGGACTCGCTCAGCGCGACGATGCGCTGGACCTGGGTGAGGGCGTCGGGCCGGCGTTGCTGCAATTGCTCCCAGTAGCGTTGGGCTGCCGGACCGAAGGTCAGGAAACGCACCAGTTGTCGTTGGCGATGGGCCCGCATCCGTTGGTGCAGCAACGGCTCGATGTGTCCCCGGATTTCGAAGTCCCGACGCCGTTCGTAGGAACGCGGGTGATCCGCGACGACCTGGTCGCCGTTGAGGATCACGATCCGGTCCGTGGACGCCTTCAGCGTTAGCAGTTGCCGCGCGTTGGTGGCCGGAACGGAATAGGTGTTGGAATCAAAGCGCACTCGACAGGTCCGGTCGGATCGCAGTGGGTGGATGGTGGCCGTGTCGTAGGCGTTGAGGTGGAGGGGGCGGAGGTTTTCCTCTGCAAAGAGGGCATCGGGTGTCTTGCCTGTATCCCCATGCACGCGGACGTTGGCCACGGTGTTCATCCACAGCCGCGCCTCGGCATTGATGGCGTCGAGGGAGCCGAGTTCGCGTCCGGCCAGGAAGTTGCGTTTGACGTAGCCGACGGCGCGCTCGACGCGGCCCTTTTCGTGGGGTGAGAGAGGGTTGCAGGCCCGCAGACGGCAGCCGTGGTGACGGACGAAGTCGAGGTAACGCGGATTGAAGGCAGGCTCCTCCCCACGACGGTGGTGGAGGACGGCGACCTTGCAATTGTCGACGATCAGTTCGTTGGGTACGCCCTGGAAGAAGACGAAGGCGTTGTGATGCGCGGCCAGGAAGTGTTCCTGGGACTCGCGCAGGGTGAATTCGACATACATCCGACGGCTGTGGCACAGCACCATGACGAAGAAGGAGAGGCGGCAGCGGGTGTTGCCGACCTGCAGGTAGCCTGCCGATCCCCAGTCCACCTGTGCCGCCTGACCCGGGATGAACTGAAGGCGAAGGAAGGCCTGCCGGGTCCTGGGGCGGACCCGCGCGACATAGGAACGAAGGATACTGGAGCCGCCCCTGTAGCCTTCCTCGCGGATGAGCCCGAGGACCTGGCTGGCGCTATAGTTGTGACGCTCCAGGAGCCGGCTGATGGAGCCCTTGAAGGGATCGAGCTTGCTGGCGCGAGGATGCTCGGAGCCCCGCTGCTCGTACTTGGGACGCGAGATCCACTTGGAGACGGTCTCGCGATGGAGACCGAGTTCGGTGGCGATCTGGGTGATCGACAGTCGATCGACGTCGTGGAGTTGGCGCAGCTTGCAGAAGGTCTGGAAGTCGATCACTGGGCACCTCCCGCGCTGAAGACGCGACGAAGGATGTCCCCGACGGAGGCGACCTCGCCCAGACGCTGCGAGGGAGGCGGAGTGGAAGAATCGGGGAGGCTCAGGACCTGATAATGGGGACGACGATACGCGATGAGATCTGCTCCAAGGAGCTCAGCGCGTGCCGCCGAGAGGGCGACGGAATCCAGGCGCAGGGAGCGACCGATGCTGGCGTCGGAGTAGTAGCTGAGGCCGCGTGAGTCGGCGACGGTGAGGAGGAAGAGGTACAGGGCCATGGCGTCGGATCCACAGCGGGAAGTGATCCCGGAGCGGAAGAGACGTTGATCGCACCAACTGAAGCGGGGAGGGACCTCACGGAGCCGTTCGGGCCGGAGGAGGAGTTTGTGTTCATTCATGATGGAGGCGGAAACCGCCCGGCGTACTGCCGGAGGAATTCCGCTCCCTTGGATGCCACACGATGCAGGTGCTGGTGGATGTCATCTTGTAACGCTGAGCCGGCTTGGAGAGCGATAAGGCCCACGACGACAGCTGGATACGAAATCACGAGATCTTGTAACGGGGGCACGAGATCTTGTAACGGCGCCGGGAGTGGATCTTGTAGCGGAGCAGTTGTAGGATACTGATGGAGAGGTGGTTGCAGCTCAGGAGAGGGAGCCTTCCGGGCTGAGGATCGCTTGGAGTAGCCGGGATTGGCTTCGCGCCACCGGCGGACACGATCGACGTGGTGGGCGCCCTTGAAGTAGTCGCGGTTGGCGGGCTTTGCGACCCACTTGGCCTGGGCCGCCGCCTTGCTGGCCACGCGACAGGCGGGCTTGGGGCAGTAGAGCTGACGGGTGCGGTTGCGGGGCCCCGGGGAGAACGGGTGATTGCAGCAGAGGCACTTGATCAGGGACCGGGAGCGAGCCACAGGCCGCAAGAAGACGGGACGCGGCCAGGGGAAGCGAACCGACGCGGAGACGGGAAGAAGACGGAGAAGAAGCAAGAAGGGCTGACGCCTCAGGAGGAAGAAGAGGCCGCCAAGAAGACGCGACCGATGCCGGATTTCAAACCGGCAGAATCAGCGGAATTCCAGCTCGGCGCTGACACACACTGCTGCGGTGGCGTCGACGGGCGGTCGATCAGAGCGACGTCCAGCCACCAGTACCGATCTCCAGCCCATCCTTCATTCCGATCGAAGTTGAGCCTGCCGGCGCCGGCGGGGATTTCGTGCTGAACTGGGCTCCAAGTCGATCCCTTCGGATTCCTCCCGGTTTTGATCCCAGCGACCTGCGTCGACTCCTCGACCTGCTGGGGGTGCGGTCATGACCGGTTTCGTCCCCACCACCGGGATCTTCGTCGCCTCCGCCCCGGTCGATCTCCGCAAGGCGTTCGATGGCCTCGCCATCCTCGTGCGCAACAGTCTCGGTCACGATCCTCTGGATGGATCACTCTATGTCTTCAGCAACGTAACCGTCCGGCGTCATGCGCGCGGCGGGCGGGTGCGTTTAAGAATTCATCTCCCCCTTAGACGGTTGTAGGAACCAAGGGGGGAACCGCGCCCCGGATTAAATGCTCAAGTCCCCAGTTGCAAGCATACTCGAAGTCAATTTCCTCGCTACTCCGTACTTACCCACATCCACTCTCCAGAGTAAATTGTCATATTCCTTTTGGAGTTGCCTAGCCACATACCCTTCATTTCGGTTGAGTCGACTATTCGCAATTTGAATGAGCCGAAATATCCGAGCGGATCCTTTATGGCATACCACTCACCAAACAGGTAGCCGTTATGAATTCGCCCCAATAGGGCGTAACGCACCCTCTTGGCGGTAAATTCCGAATAGCAGTAGCGCCCGACTTGATAAATTTTAGCGCTACTTGATCGATCGGTTGGCTTGGCAAAATTTGGGCTGTTGGAGTCCCACTCATGTTGCCAGTTTCCGCGGATCACCGGAGGATTCTCACGAAACATTGTCCGAACCGGAATCCAGTCAAGCACGCAAATCACAAACGGCACTAGTCTCAAATCAAGCAAGAATCTAAGCAGAATGCAGCCAATCAACGGAATTCCGCCGATCAGTAGGGAATGCAGCCAACTAGGCATGGAGGTAAAGATTTTGACCACAAACTCCGTCATACTCTGGAGCATCTTGTTGCGCTTTCTTTAAGTTCGAATAATGGTTTTACAGAAAGATTCTACGCGTCAGATCCCAAGAGGGAATTTATCCCTTACTGCTCTTAACTTGCCTATTACCAGTTCGCACCCCATTTGCGCTAAGATCCTCTCGGCGCGTCTTAGCGGCGTCCCTTGGTGTACTTGTTGAGAGACCAGTCGTGTCAATTTTAGCGGACTGCACACCTCCGTCAGTCAGAATTCGCCACACTGAAATGTCTGAGCCGCTTCTATTCGTTGTAAAGTCATGCTCCTTTGGGAAAAACGACACACGCTCAACAAGCATCTCGCCGTCTATCCTTTGCTCCCAAACCAACTCCTCTTCCTCGAAACTCCAGAGCTTGAGCCTGTTATCCCTTCCCGACGAGAGTACGTATTTGCCGTCGAATGAAAATGCAATCGAGTTCAATCCCTCAGTATGCTTTGCGGTCCCTACTCCTAAAGTAACGACTTTTCCGGAGGGCGAGCGGTAGATCCGAATCCGAGAATCATCGCTAGCCGTAGCTACAGTCCCTTCATCAACAGGTGAAAACTCAACTGCGTGAATTGAACCCTCGTGTATCATCTTTTCGAAGACTTTCTTCATGGTAGCAAGTTCACGAATGATCAAATTACCCTTCTGGTCCCCAGATGCTAAGAGCTTGCCGCTGGGAGAGAAGGCCACGGACTGGAACTGCTCAGTTTCATGTGGCAGCTTCCCATGCTTTCTATGGCTTTGTTTGATGTCGGATTTCCGAGTGAACTCGTGGATCGGGGTTAGGATGTCGTTGTGTAAACCAAAGATCTCCCTCAGGTTCCAAACTTTGACAGTTTCATCCCAACTCGCCGTAGCAAGCATTTCATTATCGGACGAAACAGCTAAACATGTGACGGCATCATCGTGCAGGCGCTGGCCTCTGATGAATCGCGATTCTTTAGATGACCATACGTTGATTCCGCCTTCTGAATCTCCAGAAACGAGGTGAAGCCCATCCCTCGTGTATGCTAGCGCCGTCACTTTGCATTTTTTCTGGTTTTCCAACAGGATGGATTGCGGTCCAGTTTCGATCCCTAGCTGTTGATGAGAGCCTTCGGCATTCCGATGGCTTCCAAAGAAGCTTGGGAACGCCTGAGTAAGTGGCTGTACAAACAGTTGATCGTCTTGAGAGAATGCGAGTTGATTGCCATCTGGTCGTATTGCTACATTTGAAATTTGTTCAACGTCAGTTAATTTTTCTATCTTGCGTTGAAGGACGACCTTTACGCTGCTAGCTCCGCGATTTGATTGATCCGCTCCTCTAGGCATTTCCGAGCGGTAGGAGTGTTTTGGGAGGTCGTAAACCCAGAAATCATTCTTCCTGTATTTTTCGTTAAAACCATCGCCCGCCAAGCTCCAGGCTTGTTGAGCGTAGTCCCATTTGAATGCCTGCAACTCGAGATTGCCGCGATCGAGGTTTGCCCGCCCCCACAACAATCCATTCTGGAACTCCCCATCCCCATCACGTGCTTGAAAGGCTGCTCTACTCTGAATTGATAGAAACCCTCCTTCGCCCCCGTATCGCGGTTCAACCCAATTATCGTGAAGATGCCCGTGGAGGTAAATTGCATGATGATTCCCAAGTATGCTCTGAATTGCCCTGGATTCCTTTTGCTCAATCCAATCTAGAGGATGATGGCCTAGCACAATAACGATTTCGCAGGTGGCAACCTTTTTAATAGCTGCATCAAGAAGGTTTCGGCCTGGTGTGAGCTGATTTTTATCGTCGTCCCCTTTGCAGAGCCAAGCCGTATTTATTCCTACAATCCCGACTTTTCTACCTCGAAGATTTATCGCTGTAGAGAACCCGCCCTGAGGTTTTTGCCACGCGCCGCCAATTGTCGTCTGGTCTCTGTCGTTGAACGCGGCCAAACGAGGAAAAAGTATTTGCCTCTCTTTCTGTCCTGCGTCTGTCGGATCAAAAGCTTTGCTGTTGGGACGAAGCATTGCTTGCCGGTCAAAATGGGGGTTACTTTTCCGGTCTACATCATGATTGCCTGGCACGGTAAAGGTGCGCTTTTGGATACCATTACCAATCGCTGCCTGCACTGGTTTCCCAAAATGCTGCCAAAATCGTTCAATTTCGCTAGCAGTTCCAGTTTGCGCCAAATCACCAGTAAAGAACAAGAAATCGGGTTTTCGCTTTTGCGTCTTGATGTGATGAACAACTCTTTCGCCCATCTGTTTAAGCGCATGATCGTCCTGTCCAGCATGGAAGTCAGACAAATGTAACCATTGTGGCATACTGCTTTCCTCAATCTAAGTTCACATCTTCTTGTATCGCCGTCCCATGCTTTTTCCGCCGGTATCCCCAGCCTTTTCAGCAAGTAAATCCATTGCACCTTTGCCACTCAAGCCAAGGAATAGCTTTGCTGCCTTGAACTTGAAGTTGGCGAGCCGGAAGGACAATCGCAATCCGGCAAGCACCTGTTCGGCCCGTGCTTGGTCGAGCACCCGACCTCGGACCTTTCCTGGCGCCACCGCGTTTGGACGCTTTGGTACCGCCGAAAGAGCCTGCTGCGGCCGGATGCCTGGCTATTAAGTGGGCTTGAAGCTGGTTGACCGTACTGACATGGACCTCGTAACTGACTACGGTCTCCCGGAGCCTCGCCTTCTGCTTCTCAACGACGGCCAGCAAGCCCGCCAAGTCAGCACGCAGTGCTTGAACCTTGGCGATTTCGGCGATTACGCCATAGCCGGCTTTGCCGAGGTTTGGAGCACCGGCAGCCTCTTGGGGAGTGGAGGGCGCCTCTGGAGCTGTCACGGCTGCCTTCGAAGATTTCTTTGCCATAGGCGATGGACCTCGGTTGGTTGATGGACGGTTCGTGTTGATTGCGCTCCTGACAGCCGGACCTGTCAACCCAATTGGCGGCTACAAGGTATCGTCCATCAACTCGTCCCAATCGCACGTCAGGGCGTCCTGTAGTGCCTCAAGCATAGTCCCCAAGACATTGAGCTTCCCAGCCTCGATCTTGGGAGGGGACAACGGGGTCGGCCCCATCTTTTTGAAATTTTGCACCGTTCTGCCGTATCCGTCCGGGGAAGTGCAGTAGGCAGGTCGGCCGTGGTTGGGGTTTAGTGGGAGGGTGAGCTCAAGACTCAATGATGGTCGCCGGCGACCGAGGCGTCCGCGCACGACAGGAAGCAAACGGCGCGAGTGGATCCAGCGTTACCGACAGAGCGGGCAATCGCAGCGTGCCTTCGCCGACGTGCATGGCCTCGGGCTTTCTACGCTGCGGAACTGGATTCAGCGGGAGAGTGAATCCGATTCGCCCCTTCGCCTACTGGAGGTCCCCGTCATACCGACCCAGCAGGCATCAGATCTGATCGAAGCAGAGATCGTGCTGCGCGAAGGACACCGGATCCGCCTGCGGGGGGCAGCTGTCCATCACCTGTTCGGTGTCTTGATGAAGGTTCTCCGATGATCGCCCTCACGGCTGCCACACGGGTCTTCGTGGCGCTGGATCCCGTCGACCTCCGCAAGTCCTTCAGTGGCCTCCAGGGCTGTATCCAGCAACGCCTCAAACAGGATCCCGTCTCCGGTCACGTCTTTGTCTTCACGAATCGAACGCGGTCCCGCCTCAAGCTTCTCGTTTGGGACGGTTCGGGGCTCTGGTGTTGCACAAAGCGTCTGGAGAGGGGGCGCTTCCAGTGGCCCAAAGGTGAGGGAGCCTGTGGTCAGATCCGCCCCGAGGAGTTCAACGCGCTTGTCAATGGATTGGAGGTCATCTCAAGACAGGATTGGTTCAGGATATAGATTATTCGGAACATGTATTATTGACGGGTAATAATATGCACCTATTATTCATCCGTCGCCTGTGACTGTAGCTCCTCCCACCATTCCTGAGATCGACCTTCAGGCCATTCCGGCCGAGGTTCGCGGTGCCGTAGCGGCACTCCTGGAACTGGTGCGTGGCCTGGTCTCAGAGAATCGCCTCCTGCGGGATCGTCTGGACCTGCTCGTCCGCCGCTACTTCGGCGGTCGCAAGAACGAGCAGGTTCCGTCGCAGGAGCTCCAGATGTTGCTGGAAGGTTTCACCAAGGAGTTCCTCGCCGCGGCACCAAAGCCCGCCGAAGTCTCCAAGGAGCCGCCGGTCGTCGCTCGCAAGGCAACGTCCAAGCCGGTCCGCACCGGTGTCCCGGACAACCTGCCTGTCCGCAACTCCCAGGTGTTGATCCCAACTCAGGTGCAGGAGCAACCCGAACACTTCCGCGAGATCGACCGCACGACGACGCGTATCCTCGACTATGAGCCTGGACGATTTGTGGCCGACGAGATCATCCGCCCGCGCTACGTGCGGAAGGATGCCTCGAACTCCGAGAATCAGCCGGCTCCGGCGGATACCGCCGCCGCACCGGTTTCCTCCGCGGCCGCGACGCCGGCTGCCGTGCCGGTGAGCGAGGCGGAAGTCATCGTGGCTCCGTTGCCCAACCGGCTGGTCGAAAAGGGGCTGCCTGGCGTTGGGTTGCTGACCCACGTCGTCCTGAGCCGCTTTCAGGATCACCTCCCCTATTACCGGCAGGAGAAGGTGTTTGCCGAACGTCACGACGTTCGCATCAGCCGCCAGACGATGTGTGGATGGATCGAGGAACTCGAAGGGTGGTTCGAGCCGCTGATCGGCCTCATCAAGGAACAGATGCTTCGATCCCGATACATTCAGGTCGACGAGACATTCGTGAGGTATCTCGACCCGGAGGTCCGAGGAAAGAGTCAGAGAGGGTACTTCTGGGTTTACACACACCCGGGGGGCGATGTGCTCTTCGACTGGCAGACAGGACGTTCGGCCAATTTGCCGAAGAGCTTCCTCTCTGGCTATGAGGGGCGGATCCAGTGCGATGGGTATCGTGTCTACCCCAAATTGGCTAGGGAACTGGGGAAGTGCACGCTGCACTTCTGTGCCGCCCATCTGCGGCGCAAGTTTCTGGAGGCAAAGGACGAGACGCCGCGGGCAGCCTGGTACCTGCTTCAGTTCCGACATCTGTACGACATCGAACGACGCCTGCGGGTCCAGGGAGCCGGACCTCGCCTGAGGGCCGCGGTCCGGGCGTCGGAGGCTCGACCGATCTGGAATCGGATCCGCAAGGCGATGGAAATCCACAGCAAGCTGACACTTCCCGCCAACCGGTTGGTCACCGCAATTCGCTACGGAACGGATCGATGGGAAGGATACCTTCGGTACATCGACGATGGCGAGGTGGAGATCGACTCGAACTTCGTTGAGAACGCGATTCGCCCCACGGCGATTGGAAAGAAGAACTTCCTGTTCGTCGGCCATCCCGACGCGGGCGGACGAAGTGCCGTGATGTATTCGATTATCGGCAGTTGCCGGAACCGGGGCATCAATCCGGCGCTGTACCTGAAGGACGTGCTGACGCGCCTGCCCGACATGAAGACCAGCGAACTGAAGGACTACACGCCGGAGGCCTGGGCCAAGCGCCATCCGGAAGCCCGGCTCCGGAATCGCAAGTGACCTCCTCCCCTGGGAACGCTCTCCAAGCAGCACCAGGCTCCAGTAGCACCTCCACCATTCGATCACGCTAACAGCCTACCCCGTCCTTCGAGCCTCCCGCTACTGCACTTCCCCGGACGGATACGTTCTGCCCAAGCCCCAGGAGGCCAGCCCTGGTCGGAACCATCTCGACGGAATGCTTAATCCATCCACGGCCGGCGCTTACGCACTCCATTTACAATCAGTCACTTACGCTTTTTAGACCTGCTGCCCGCACGGGGCGCAGTGGCGTCAACTTTGGTCGTTGGGCGTTTGGTTCGAAAAGGCTTCGACGCTGGCACTTGAGGACAATTGCTTGCTCGTTTGTCAACAACGTCGAAGGGCTCCCGCTGTTCCGGAACCCTCCGAACTGTGGTACAACTTTCCCAGAATTTGTTGAGGAGCAGGGTGTCGTGCAGTCGTTGGAAGGTTCGTCGAATGAGGAGTTGTTTGCGTCGTTGGCGGGGAGACCGGCGGCAGCGCGGTTGATGGGGAAGTTCGGGGGGCTTTCGAGTCTGGCTCAGGCGTCCTTTGCCGATCTCCAGCAGGTTTCCGGGGTCGGGCCGTCGAAGGCAGCCGCGATCCGGTCGGCCTTCCTCCTCGCCCAGCGACTCGTGCGCGAGACCTACCCGGATGCGCCGGTGGTCGATTCTCCGGAGCGCGTAGCCGGATTGCTCCGCGAGGAGTATCGACCCATGACCGTCGAGAACTTCCATGTCCTCTGCCTGAACACGCGTCGGCGACTCATCAGTGCCGATCTCGTCGCCTTGGGAACCCTCGATTCCGTCCTGGTCCACCCACGCGAGGTGTTCGCGCTGGCCATGGCCCGTCGAGCCTCGGCGGTGATCCTCGTCCACAACCATCCCAGCGGCGATCCATCCCCTTCCGAAGCCGACATCCGCCTCACCCGCGACCTCATCCAGGGAGCGTACCAGAGAACGGACTGTGAGGCACTTCAAGCAACCCATTGCTGCTGTAGCGGTGACTGCCAATACAAGCCTGATTCAGGGTGCGAAGGGCCTGAACCCACGCAGCCTACCACGAAACGGTCACAATTGGCGGGCAAACACTGTTTGCGCGGGTTCCAAGCTTCGTTCGTCCCTTCGGACTGGACTCGACTGCAGCCTTCTGCGAAACGAAAACACGATGAGGCAACCCCAGGCGTCTCCAGACTTGAGGCCGAAAGGCTCAACTCCCTGCTCCTTTCATATGATGCTCCCATCGCATTCAGTCTCATCAACGTGATCAGGGGCGCGCTTATCAAGAAGGCCACTCCAACGTCCGCCATGGTTCGACAAGCTTTGGGCCGCGACATGAATAGGATCATCCAACGATTTCGGCAGTTGGTTTTCATATCATTACTCCTCTCTGCCACATGGGTCTGCGAGGCATCAACGTTGATCACCCGTTACCGGCTGGATTCGAACTATGCTGATTCGCAGATTGGCGGGCGTGATGGCGTGGGACCGACCAACTGCTTTCTTCAAGAAGCCTCCCGAAGCTACTTGGCCCTACCGCTCCTGTTCCCAGCCGTTTCATTGACAAACTACGCTGAGGCCAAAGCTTGGGCTCCGGAAGCCAGCTCGTTCTCGGTATGCGCGTGGATCCGGTACTCAGGAAGCGAGGTGCTATTCAGCAGCGGCGTAAGCTCCATTAGGTACCTGCCTTTGATCACCGCGCAGAAGAACACCTTCAGCCACGGTTATCGGGTGTGGCTCCGCACGATGGATGGTGGCGCTACAGTCAGAGCATACACCCACATCCGGGGCGAAGGCGGGTTGGGCCAGGATATGCTTGAATCCCCGCCATTGGAGCCGAACCGATGGACGCACCTCGGCCTTGTCGTGGACCGGTCGGTTGGGGAGATGTTTCTCTACGTGGACGGAGTTCTTGTTTCGAGGCGATTCGTGGATGCAATGCCGATCGTGCCGACCACATTCTACTTCGGTGCCCCTGAACTTGGTGGCTCGACTCCGCCTACCCGCGGAACAGCTGGAATTGATGAGGTAACTATTCACGAGGGGGCGCTGTCGGCCGACGAGGTGCGAACTGTGATGGAGATTCCCGATCCAAGCGATCCAGCAGGCATTGGGATGCCCATCTTCTCGCTGATGGCAAAGTCTGGAACGGACGGAGCAATTCAGATGGAACCCAGTCGCGACCTTTATCCCTCGAATGCGTTGGTCCGATTGCGAGCGGTACCGGCGAGCGGGCATCAATTCGCGGGGTGGTCCGGCGCAATCTCGGGCACCAATGCGACAGTCGATGTTCGCGTTACGCGTGACATGGTCGTGGTCGCGGAGTTTGAGCCTAGGGATTTGCTGGTAAGCGTCGATGTGACTGGCCCCGGTCGGGTAAGGGTTGTACCCGAAAAGCCCGCTTATCGTCGTGGGGAAAGAGTTGTCATCGAAGCCTATCCAGACCGGATGGGTGCGCTCGCGAGCGGGAATTCCCTATTCAACGGACGCAGCACCGACTCACCACGAACCTATCGCACACAACCCATCAGCCTGACAGACGACTACCAACTCTCGGTGCGGTTTGAGAGTGTGGACGGCCCCTCTGCCAGGCTGGTCAGACTGGCAAGCGGCCCTTGGATCAAGGTCTTGAATCATCGAGGTGTGCGGGATCTGGCTTGGACCGAGTTCCGGTCCGATGTCGTGAAGCGGTACGCGGCCGTCGCGGAGGATGGTTCGACTTTCTGGTCGGACGACGGCATCTCCTGGAATCGAGGGTCATCCGGTACAACCAATCGACTGCTGTCCATTTCAACAGGCGGCGGACTGAGGCCGGATGGGTCCACCGACTACTACGTCGCAGGTGGCAGCGGTGCTCTTTTGGGGTCCACGGATGGCGTCGTCTGGCGGTCAATTGATTCCCCGATTGTTGATCAATTCATCCGAAGCAATGCCGTGATCCGGTTGTATAACTTTAACGGATACTCGGTTGGCCTGATGCAAAGCAACCGGATCATCATGAAGAGCCGGTTTCATTATGATAGCGCTGAGGAGCGGGCTTGGTCGGCGTTTCAACCCTATGATGGCGGCCCTGGTACGGGGTTCGATATTGAGGCCGGAGACGTGAGCTCGATTGCGTTCACGCCAAACTCGACCTGGCCGTTAACGTTCGTAGGTCGTAAAGTTTATGGGTGGCAGCCATTCTCCGGCCCGCAGTACGAAAGACCCTTCCTCAGGCGAGCTTCGATCACGGACTCTGGATATGTCTTTGATTCCATTGCCCCGGCAGGGCTGAACTTCCTGAGGCTCGCCGTCGGCAGTCTGGGACGGATCTGGATCAACACCAATAATCTTGCCAATAACCCGGGACCCGGCAATTGGCCCGGCACTTGGAATGAGGTGAAGTCCGGTACATCCGAAGATCTGGTATCCATCCTGAGTGTATCCAAGCTCAACGAAACACCCACGGAAAGGTTTCCTGGGGCGTTCTTGATTGGAGGGGCAAGTGGGGGCGCCCTTGCGAGCCTTGATGGTAATTCCTGGATCCATGGCAGAATCGGGTCGGGCCGCGTATCACGACTCCAGCAGGTTGGCACGAGAGTTTACGCCGCGACCGAGGATGGGATCCGTGTAACAGACTGGAGCTGGACCATCAGGCCGGGTGGCGGCTCGACAACAATGGGTGAAGATGAGGTTGCCGAGATCTCCGTCCCTCTCTCCGGCCCCGAGGAGATCCTTGAATCAGCAATTGCTGGGACAGATTGGTTGGTGCTGTCGGACAACTCCCAGCTCTTGGCCGGTGAGGACGTTGAATTATCCCCGGATGGTGCCGCTCGAAGATTACGGATTCGGGCACGACCAAAGCCCGATCGCCATGGCAGTGTCGTTCTGCGATTGATTGCATCGGGTAGTGAGATCGGGGATCCAATCCGGATCAAAGTTCTGCCAAGGCCCGATCCGATTGTCCTGGCCGGAATCGACGAGATTTCCGTGCAGGCAGGTCTGCCTCAGGCTGTGCCTGCGATTAGGCTGGCTTGTGCTGACTCCCCGACCGCACGTCACCGCCTCCACGTGTCTTCAACCAATGCCGATATTCGCTTGTCCTCCTCGCTAAGGACCAGTTTTGGAAATGGCATCAGCGTGCTTGAAGAGGCTCCTCGTAGCATTGCGGTTGAGGCCGGCTTTGATGTGTTGGTCAGCCTCCTCGCAATGGATGGGTGGTGTGTCTTGACGGTCCCCAGCTCCTCCGTACCGCAGGGATCATTTCTCGTTGAAGTCATCGAGGCCGATTCATTGGGCACAGGGTTGGAGCGGAAAGGCTCGGTTCATGTTCCGTTCAGAATTCTGCCGTCGGCCTATTCTGAATGGTTCGCATTGGCTGCCAATCGCGCTGGTGTTGATCCCTCCAATGGGGGCATGGAATCAAATCCTGACGGAGACGCGGATCTGGACGGCATCTCCAACGCGCTCGAAATGGCCCAGGGCACGGATCCGTTCAATGCGTCAGAGGCCCGCCGAACCACGGCGCGGTCAGTTCTTGAGGCAGGCCTTTACCGCCTCGAGGCTGAATTGGTCCGGGTACGCGACGGGAGGCCATTTCTGGCCGTGGCCCAGACCGCCGCCTTCCCGGGGTCCTCCGGCCCTTGGGAAGAGATGGAAGTGGTTGAATCGCGTTCCCTGACCAACGGCTTGGAATGGGTACGATTCCGCGAGCCAACCGGGCGGAGGAATGTCGAACGTTATCTTCGGACTGTGGTTCGGCGCACTTCACGCGTTGAGATCACCAATTGGCCTGACGGCAGCACCGTTCCCTGGGCCGGCGAGGCAACCGATATTCGCCTCATCCCGAGAATCCAAGGCGACGGTGCTGTCGTAACCCGTCTGCGTCTCGTGGTTGACGGGCAACTCGTCTCCGACGCAGCGCCCTTCCAGCGAAGCCTCTCCTTCCATCCAACCTCCCCCGGCAGCTATCTGGTTGGCATCGAGGCGCTCCTTCAAGATGGGAGCGTCTTGGCATCCAGTCCCGTGCGTCTCGATGTCGCGGCTCCGGTCCGTCACGAATGGATCACAAGAATTGATGGACCGCTGCGATCTTCGGGCGCCGACATGGGTGTCCAATTTCAATCGATGGCCGTGGACGCCGCAGGGAACACTTATGTCGTCGTGGATGCCGGCAGGGCTGCAATCCAAGACCTCGAGATTACAAGTCCCCGCGGCTTTGAGTCCAAGTCGCGTCTCCTGGTCAAATTGAACCCGTCTGGTGAACCTCTCTGGCAATGGTGGCTCCCAGATTCAGGCGCGGTTACGAGGATTGAGACACCAGTGGAAGGAACAGTGGGCCTCCTTTGCAGCATGGGAGCGGACACAAGCGTGCCATCCATGCGCTTTGTCTCTGGCGACGGATCCGAGACCGTCACCCTCCCCTGCGCGAGTCGCCTGAAAAGCGGTACCCACGCCATGGTGAAGGTATCCATGGATGGAGTTCCCATTAGCTTCGGAATGATTGGAGCAGGCAATACCGTGCAGGATGCGATCTTCGATCACGAAGGAAGGGCCCATTATGTAACTGAGAAAGCCGAAGCCACCGAGGTGGGGATCCCTCCGAAGCCGCTGGAATTCGTCCTGTTGGACGGCAGCTACAATCCAGTCGCGGTCCGGACACTGAATGTGGAAGCCAGTGACCAGACAGAATCGCGTGGTGTCCTCTACTCACATTCCTTAAGCCGCGCGGCAAATGGGAGGTTGCTTTGGCTGGGGGATCTCATCGGCTCAGTTCGGGGTGAGAGCGGTTGGATTCATTCGCCAAGCGCTGATGCGAGATTCGTGTATTCAATGTACGAACCTGAAGCTGGCCCCGTCTCCGTACGTTCGTTCTTTCCGGACCCCGCGGGCGCCCTCTGGTCCAGTTTGGCGAGGGGTGCGTCATTCCTTGGCTCAAGTGTTTGGATCGCTGCCAACCGTGCTGAGCCTGGAAATCGGGGACTCGAGGTTGCGCGGCTTGAAGACACGGCCGAACCGGGTTCTGCCGCGTTGCTGCCCTACGCGGGCGATCCGCGAAATCTTCCGCAGGTTGCAATGGCGGTTGCTCGGGACGGTAGCGGACTATGGGTCCTCAAGAGCGACTGGCCAAGATCGATTCCAGAAGCACCCGATGATTATCGGACATGGCTCGCAAGCGTCGCGCCCAACGGCTCTGTCCACTTTCAGGGTCTGCCTTTGTCCCGCTCAGCAGCGGCAAATGTGGTCTGTCCAGTGAACTCGTCGCTCCGGTTGGGGGGACGGATTGGCAAATCTGCGCTGTGGCTAGGGGAAGCCACTACGAATCGCGCATCCTCGCACGATCAAGTCGATGCGTTTGTCGCCTCGATGGCAGTGATGAGACCTGGGCATATTCCCTGGCAAAGGCCTTTGGCCGGATCATTCAACTCGGTCTCCCGAGCAGAGCCGAACACTGCTTACGATTCGGGAGAAGTGGTGGTTACGAATCTCATCACGGCGGTGCCGCTGACGATCCGGAGGGGTTACGGAGTCACCGCATGCTCCGTCTGGATCAACGGAACCCTCTCAGACGAAACGGAATTGGTCGCCACAAATGGGATGCGGCTTCGGCTCGGCATGACCTCATCGCCAATTGACGGCGTGTCGCGCTCCCTGTTCGTGAAGGTTGGCAACTTCGAGTCCAGATGGTCCCTGCACAGGGCTTCGGCACCCGATACACTCCCGACACCCTTCGTCCTAGGAGTCCAACGAAATGTCCTGACCAATGAATGGCGGACTTCGTCCACGGTCACAATAGGCGGTCTAGAGATCCCCGTCACTTCTTCGGTTACAGCAGGTGTTCTCCTTAAGAATGGCGCCGAAGTCGGCCAAGGCCCGATTCAGGTGGACAACGGAGACAGCCTCACTGTCCGCCTCCAGGCTCCAAACCGATTCGTTCCTTCGGTCAGCACGACGCTGAGGGTCGGGACAGGTTCCGCAGACTTCGTGCTGGAGCTCGCTGCCCCACGCGCGCCCAGTCCTGTTTCCCCGATCGAGTTTGGCGAAACGGTCGCACCGATTGCCAACGGCACAAATCTGTCTTCCGTGGTGCTTGTCTCGGGATTGAGAACAACCGAGGCCATCGGGGTTCCTGAAGGGGTACGGTTGTGGATCAATGAGGAACTGCAGCCCGGAACCGGGAACATTCGCAATGGTGATCGGGTCCGACTGTCCGCCGCGGCGCCGCAACCCGGGGATAGCAAGAGGATTCCTATCATCATCGGGGCATCCACGAACAATTGGGTACTCCGGACCCGTGGAGCTCCCGATCCCATCGATCTTCCTGACGGCGAGAACTCAGGATACACCGAAGGATCGGCCTCCGTCACCCCAAGCGGGGCCTCCGTGTACTCCATTCCCTTGTTCTCTGTCCCGGGCACATCGTCGGTGGAGCCAGACCTGTCACTGATCTATTCGAGCCAGTCCGGCTTCGGTTCAATGGGAGTCGGGTGGAGTCTTCAGGGACTTCACGCAATCAGTCGCACGGGCCGCACAGTGGCTCAAGATGGCACGCGCAGTGCAGTCTCCCTCGACAACACGGACGCATTCACCCTCGATGGGGACAGGCTTGTGCTGGTGTCCGGAACGAATGGTGCCTTCGGAGCCACCTACCGAACGGAAAAGGACACGTTCCAGCAAGTGAGGATCACTGAAGTGCTGACAGTTGCAGGGTCCACCTGTCCAAAGACCTTCGAACTGCGGACCAAGTCAGGCCTGATCATCACCTTTGGCGGAACGGACGACTCACGTCTGCGTGCCAACAAGATCGGAACTAGCGGTAATCTGGAGTTGAGGGAGGAGGTTCTCTCCTGGGCCGCGTCAAGGCAGGCCGATACGACCGGAAACTACATGCTGTTCAGCTACCGAAAGGATGAGTTGAACGGGGCACTGAACATTGCGCGCATCGAATACACCGGGAACGTAGCTGCCAATCTGGCACCGTATGCGAGGCTGGTGTTCGAGTACGAAGACAATCACACATCTGTACTGAAATCCAACGGGCAACGGGAGTTGAGGCTGAATCCAGAAGTCCGCTACGTGGCCGGCTCCAGGATGCAGGGCCAGCAGCGGCTTAAACGAATCTCAGCGCAGTACGGAGTGGAAGAGGTGAGAAGCTATGAGCTCACTTACAGCTACCTGGGTTTACTTGGTCGGCCATTTCTGACGAGCATCACGGAGCGAGGACGAGACTTTTCGGCACATCATCCCACGGTGTTCAAGTATCGCCATCGGGAGGCAGGCGTAACCTACGATCCTGACAATCAAGCGGCCGATTTTCCGCGCCTGAGATTTACGCCGTGGGACCAAAGGCAAAGAATCATCTTCAGCAACGAGATCTCGACCGCGAAATATTGGTTCGTTGATCCGAACCTGAGCTCATTGAACATGGGGCGAATGCGCTTTGGCGACTTCAACGGTGACGGCAGGTCCGACCTCTACTTTCTTCGAGGCGATGACTCGAGCGGTGGGCCGAATCCGCGAGACAAGATTTTCTTTGCTGGCACCTATACAAACGCGTCGGCAAACCGAGAAGACCCATACCCGGCCGTCTCCGTTGCCGAGGAGGTGGGGCTGAGGAGCTTCATCAACGGCCGCACGCTCTTCGGCTCCTTGGATGCAAGCCGGTATCAAGTCGGGGATTTCAACGGCGATGGATTGACAGACATTTATGAGTCTCTGCGAGGACTCCACCAAAGTGGCCCTGTCGTAGGTCGTGTCGCCATCAATCAGTATGGGTTGGATGTCCGCAATCCGTGGCGATGGACAGAAGGAATCGCAGCCAGTGCGGGCGATGATGACTATGTAATCGCCAATATGGGGAGGCTGCGGTTTCTCGACTTCGATGGCGACGGACGTACCGACATCTACCGTTTTGTGAGCCAAGGCAAGGAGGCCTTCGACCAGCTGCATCTTTCGAAGCTGGATCCAGGCCGCCCGGAGCTCATCAAATGGGTTTCACTCCCAGGCCTGAGGCACAAGATTCCGGCCACCAATGGACAACCACCCGAGGACTACGTCGAGCAACTCAACCTGAGCCTGTCCCGGTTTCAGTTCGCCGACTTCAACGGCGACGGGAGGGTGGACATCCTGCACGTCCGGGGCCGAGGTACGGAAGCTGCCATGGTCGATATTCAATTCCTGACAGACAAGGGATTCGAAGCGCGCAGCGATGTGTTCACGGGTCTCTACCGAATGAGAGTCCGCGACGATTCGGAACAGGCCATGGTAGACTTGGGGCGAATTCGAGTTGCTGACTTCAACGGTGATGGATTCGCCGACATTTATGTATTCCACGAGCCCTCTGCAAATTCCGCTGCGGACGTAATCCTAATGGGAAGGGGTGATGGCACCTTCCAAAGAGTTGAGGGTCTGACGACCGTAATCGGCCGGGGGCGGGACGAGACAGACTGGGCCAAGGTGGACCTCCAGAGATTCAAGTTCGCCGACTTCAACGGCGACGGAAAGATGGACATCTACGAGATGCGTGGCCAGGACTCGGGGGTGGCAAAGTATGGGCGCCCAAGGTCGGCGGATCGCATCTACATCTCGAATGGTGACGGTACCTTTCAAGGCCCGTTCTTAGGACTCAATTACTACGTATCTCCGAACGACCCAGACGCGGCTTTGTCGGATGTTTCCCGTGTCCAGTTTGGAGATATCAACGGTGATGGCCGCAGCGATCTGTTGCATATGCGGGATCTGGAAGGCGACAGCTTCTCGCTCGAACCCCGCCTGCAGATCGAGGCCGAGCCGGAGTTGCTCGAGGAGGTAGTCGAAGGCCACGGGAACATCATTCGCTTTCAGTACGCTCCATTGAGTGAACAACCGTCGAGTGCCGACCCAAAGACGCTTGCCTACCCCCTCATTCCCTTTCGGGGAGGGCTCTATGTCGTTGAGGAAATGCGCCGCTCGAGTGGCGCGACTCCAGGAATGGGCGAACCAGAGATGATTACGAATTCCTTTACCTACACGGGCGGGGTCGCCGACCTTTCAGGTAGGGGATTCCTGGGTTTCGGAGCGGTCAGTCAGCACGATCATGCCTCCCAAACGCTGACGATCACCGAATACAACACGTCGGATCCCCTCCTAGCCGGAATGCCGGTCAACAGTTTGGTATCCATCCAGTTCAATGGGGCACGCCGGATCGTGTCCGAGACCGAGTATGTGCCCGTGAAGAGACCTACCTCGTCCAGATCATGGCTGGTTTACAACGAGTCCACCATCAGTAGGGACTTCGCCGTAACATCCAACTCCACGGATCGGACGGAGCTCAAGACCATCCAGACGAGGATCTTCTACGATACCCCGGAATCGCTCGCATATGGCAACATCACCCGTACGGAGCGCATCCTCTCGCATCGGGGGAAGGAGTTGGAGTCGGAGAGGTCCGTCAACAGCTACGCCGACAATCCTTCCCAATGGATTCTCGGCAGGTTGAGCCGCACCGAGGTCACCAAGTCCACGTTGCTCTTGGACGGCACGACAAGCCGCGTCCGGCGGGCAGCCTCCTTCCGTTATGCGCCTGGCTCCGGGCTTCGCGTGGAGGAGGCCATTGAACCAGATCGAGGCGATCTCTTTCTGCGAAAAACCTATCAGTTCAATTCTTTCGGCGGAATCACGCTGAGTTCCCAGTCGGCTGCATTCGGTGGTCCCGCCCGCACCCTTCAATCGACGTATGATCCGACGGGTAGGTTCGCCGTTGCCAACGAGAACGCCGTGGGTCACGTCGAGAATAGTGAATACGACGGAGGCTTGGGCAACCGAGTGAGTCACCAAGGGCCGAATGGTTTGACTACGTTCTGGATTTACGACGGTTTCGGGAGGGTCCTGCAGGAGCGTCGTGCAGACGGCTCCGTTTCCCACAGCTTCTATCGGCGCTCAGTCAACGGTCCGCCTGGCGCTGTGCACTTCATGGAGGCGCAGAATGACGGCGGGGTGCGGTCGCGAACATACTTTGATTGCCTTGGTCGTGAGGTGCAGAAGCAGACACAAGGCCTAGGTGGAGTCGAGATCTTTGTGGACTACGGTTACAATGCCAAGGGTCAGCGAATCCGCGAATCGCGGCCCCGGTTCAGGGATGAAGCGCCACTCTGGACCACTTTTGAGTTTGATGAAGCAGGTCGGGTCACAAAGGTGACCGAGCCGGGAAACCGGGTGCATCACACGATCTACTCTGTCACCAATGGACTCATGAGCGTCTCAGCCATCAATCCCCTAGGGCAGATGTCCGAGCGTGTCACGGATGCCAGAGGCCATCTGGTGGTCAGCCGGGACAATCGCAGCCAACGCGTCCTCTATGACTACGACGCTTATGGCAATCTCATCCGGATTCAACATGGTGGATCCGACAAGGATGATGTCACTTGCATCACCGAGATGCAGTACGACGATCGCGGCCGGAAGGTTTCGATGAACGATCCGAGCCTCGGCCGTATCGTGTACTCCTACAACGGATTTGATGAATTGACCGAGCAGGTGAACAATGACGGGTCCGGTGTAACGCTCGAATACGATCGACTCGGGCGCCTAGTTCGGAGGACCGACCCTCAGGGCGTTCATCGGTGGACGTATGACCTGTCCCCCTTCGGCAAGGGATCCATCGGGCGGGTGGAGGGTCCTGGAGGCTACGTGGAGGATTATTTCTATGATTCGCTTGCTCGACCAACAGCGACAATCAAGCGCCTGCCGGACGGTTCAGGAGACGTTGTAACCCTCCGAACCACAACAGGCTATGACGAGTATGGGCGTCCGGCGACGCTGACCTATCCGAGCGGGTTTCAGCTGCGCCACCTCTATGACCGATGGGGATTTCTGCGCGAGCTTAGGGCTCCAGGGCTTGGTGACCGCTCCTTCTGGAAGGCGCTATCCGCCAACGCTTCGGGTCAGATTCTCCATGAAGAAATCGGCGGGCGGATCGTTCGCAGAACAGCCTACGATACAGACACCCTTTTCGTGACCAATATCGTGGCCGGATTGATTGTTGATGAGGGCATCCGCCTGCAGCACTCCCAGTTTGGCTGGAGCACGGTCGGCAACCTGCTCTACCGAGGAGACGCGATGCTGGGTTTGTCCGAGACGTTCCGCTATGACGATCTCAATCGCCTGACCGATGCCAGCGTTGGAACCAGTACCGTTAGGTTGACCTATGACGCCTTGGGGAACATCAAATCCAAGAGTGATGTGGGAACCTACCTGTACCATCGGTCTCGGCCGATGGCAGTGGCCGGAATCACCTCGAACGGCAACACGGTCTCGTTTGCGTACGACGCCAATGGGAACCGCCTTTCGAGCGGACGGGAGCTGGTAAGATACAATCATGCGGGGCAACCTGTCGAGTTGCGGAATCTTCGGAACGGAACGGTGAGCTCGTTCCGCTACGGCCCAGATCAGGCGCGATTTGCGCAGACAACCACCCGAACCAACGGGGAGATCAGCACCCGGTTCTACCTGGGATCATTCTACGAACTGGAGGCGCGTCTCGACAGCGGCGGTGTTCGAGAGACCCATTACATTCGGGCAGGCGACCGGCTTGTGGCTCTCGCACAGCGGGAGAATGGCGGAGTCACCTCCTGTCAGTGGGTGCTCACCGATCATTTGGGCTCCATTGAGCAACTGGTGAACGACGACGATGTGGTGGTAGGACGCCAGAGTTACGATGCATGGGGAAGAAGGCGGAGCCCTTCAACGTGGCAAGTGGAATCCGGGCTGGCTGGTATCGGCACCTCTCGTGGATTCACCGGTCACGAGCATTTGGATGAGTTCGAGTTGGTCCACATGAACGCACGTCTCTACGACCCGGTACTTGGAAGATTCTGCTCGGCCGATTCCATCGTCCAGAGCGCCGGGTCCTCAGATGGCTTGAACCGATACACGTACGGGCTCAACAACCCACTTTCAGGTACCGATCCGGATGGGCACTTCTTTGATCCGGTTACTCTCGGAGCCATCATGGTAGCGGTCAGCTTTGGGACTGAGTTTGTCGTAACACTTGGAACCGGGGGTTCCTTCGGAGACGCGCTCGTGTCGGGACTTAAGAGTGCCGCGATTTCCGCAGCAACTTCTGCTGCAACCTATGGTGTTGGGAGCTTGTTCGAGAGTTCCGGCAAGCTCACAAAGATGGCTCTGGCGATTAGAGACGCTGTGGGTCCTGTGGGCTTGGCAGCAGTCAAGGCTGCATCCCATGGTGTTGTTCAAGGATTCAATTCCAAGCTCACGGGAGGGAAATTCATCCATGGATTCTCCGCGGGATCGGCCGGCTCAATGGCCGCTAGTGGAATCATGCATATTGACGGAGAGTCGACGCTCCATGGGGTCCTTATCGCAGCCGCTGCCGGAGGCGGCGCTTCGAAGGCTGTAGGGGGTAGCTTCGTTTCCGGGGCGCAAAGTGGGGCCACTGTTTACACATTCAATCACACTTATCATTTGGAAGCTACCAGATACCGGTTTATCGGTCAGGGGACCGCACGGTCCTATTCGCTTGGTGCAAACATTTCTGCTGGCGTCATGATAGGCTTGGGAATTGGTATTGCTTTGGAGACCGTTGGTTTAGAGCCATCGCTTGCGCTTCAGTTAACTGGGAGCATTGGCGCTTCTACGGATGTAGGTGTGAGCGTGTCGGTGGAGCAATTGAAATACTCTCCGAAGCATGCTTCGGACGACTTCGACGTCAGGGACATAGCGGGTCTATCATTTGTAGCTCGAACGCCAGCTCCAGGCAGGTCACCCGGTGTGTATCTCGCAAATGATTTCAATGTAAACCGCACCTACACTGTGAATGGCCTCGGCTATTCCCGTGATGTGACGCCGGCTATTGGGGGTGCTGGCCTTGCGGTTAGGGCAGCTAAGGCAGTGATTCCATTTCGCTATGGTGCATCTCTAGAGTACTCTGCAAACCTTCTTGAGTTCAGATAATGTATGCATCTTCTCCGCTTTTTTTGGATTGCACTGGCTATTAGCATTTGCACAGGTGGATCACAGTGCATGGCCGATATCCTCGGTTTTCGCTCAATGTTGCTCAATGCGGGCCCCAACATCGTCACAAGCCCTTTCGCTAGCGTTGCGCGCGTCCGCATCACCGTTGACACATTAGCTTCAAACACCGTGACCCTAGCGCAACCCGGTATGTGGACGCCCCACGAGTTCGTCCCCCGTGACGGTTTTGCGCAGACCATCTTGCTTGTGATCCGGGACCAATCAGAGAGCCCCGGATGTCAAGGAAACTGGTGGCCGGTCATCGGGCACACCAACGCCACCTTCACGGTGGACACTCGAGGGGAGGATCTCACCGACATCCTCAGTCCAGGTGACCAGGTTGAGTTGCGACCCCTAACCTCAGTCCGCGATCTCTTCGGTTCCGGTGCCGACCTGAAGATCATTCCGGATACCGATCTTGTCCCATCGCCTGCCCAAGAGGATATCATCCGGACGATGAAGGGAGACCGTTTGGACCGTACGATCTTCTATCACCAAGGCGCGGCAGGCGTGAGCGGTTGGTATGTCAATGGGGTGCGGATCGGTGACGGGTCCGGCTCCACGATTACGTTTGGCCCGGCCGAGCCTTTCGTGTTCTACCGACGGCAGGGTAGTTCGGGGCTCAACCTGGTTGTCGGCGGTGCCGTACAGACGACTCGGCTGAGCGTCTATCTCCAGGCAGGCGCGAATCCGGTGGGCAATCCGTTCCCGGTCCCCATGCCGCTCGCCACGAGCAATCTGCTGGGCACGGATTGGGTGGATGATCAGGACTTTGATGCCATACCAGGCGTGGATGACTTTGTACGCGAGATTGTAGGGACCGCCTTTAGAACGCCGATCTACCATCATGGCGGCTCCTTGGGCGCTCCTGGATGGTATGTGAACGGGAGGATCGACGCCAGCTACGCCCTGGCTCCTGCGTCTGGCCACATGCTGATGCTGGGCGGCAGTCAACCCAGGGTCTGGAGGATGGCAGTACCTTTTATCCCATGATGAGGGTAAACCATTCGGGATCAATGTACCATGTGTCCATAATGGTCATGCTGCCGCGCATGAAATGCACAAGAGCCCTCATGGTGGACTCTCCACCCGTCCAGGCGGGCATAAAGCGCCCACATTTACACGCGGATCCGGGTGCTTGCCGCATCGTTCCCCCCCATAGCCGGAGGGTTCAGTCTTCCCATACTCGTTCCCTCGGCTTCCATCTTTGCTCCGGGTTCGCTCAGTACTCAGCCGGCTCACGATTTTCCGTTTGGTTCGGGCTAGCGAGGGAAGAATCGATGGCTGGTAAAGGGGCGGACGTTCTAAGGGGGATTGGTTCCTGTCTTCCCGGTGCCGGTCCCGTCAGGCGTCAGGTCGAGGCTTCACTTTTCGGATGCCGTATGGAAGATCCAAGCTCCGGTTTCCGCGCGGTCAGAAGAACGTGGCGTCAACCTGAGCGGATTCGCTGTACGGCTTTCAGTTTCCGGCGTCGATGCTGTATTCGTTGTCTGAATCATGCCCGGCCTTTCCGACGTAAGCTTGGCCACAGTCTCGTTCTCGAATTTTTGAGCCATCCTATTCCCTTCGGAGTTCCCCAAGGTGGTGTCATTCTTGGAGGACTTCGTGGACTCGAAGAATGCCCGATCACGTCCAATCCACGTCAGAGGCTTGATGGGTGCAACCTCGGCCTTGTTTCCGGATCTCTCCCGGCAACCATTGCTCCGAAGGGCAATCGCCTCGGCGAACCAACTCCAACACGATGCGATCGCCTCTCATGATTCCTGTGCCGAAAGACTGTCCCCGTCGCTGGGCAAGTGGAGCCATCGACTTGCATCGGTTCAGTTGCGCCTCGGATAAGGTCTATCTCTTGGGTCGCATGATACGGCGAAGTTTGGTGGCTCTCGGACATCTCTTCTGGCTGTTGTCCGCACCGTTGCCTTTGCATTCACAGGTCTGGGTCGACATCAAAACCGTCGAGTCCGAGGGGGTTCCAAAACTGCATCCGCGCCTGATACGCAGCACCGACAATCTACCGGCCGGCGCCGGGACCCGGTGCTTCCTTTTGGCGGACACCGCGAAGAACGGACTGGGCAGCCGGACCGAGAGCGGGCTGCGATTGGGAGGGGACGACACAGTGATCTGGCAGGGAGCAATTGATGTACAGTCCCCGATTCTTCGGCCGGGTGCATTCGCCGGTTACGGCATCCAGGTTCCTCCCTCCCTGGCACGAAGCAAGCTGTATCTGGTCGCGGTTGAACCGCTAGAAGGAAGTGCCGGCTTTGGCGTCGGGTCGGCCGAGCTTGGTGCAGGGACTGCTCCTGAATTGGGGAATGCGGCGTTCCTCATCACGACCAACGTGTTCCTCTTTCAGCAATCGAAAGATCCTGTCGCCGACGTCCTGGACCCATCCGGTGGCGGTGGTGGCAATAACTCGGGATCGGGTGACCCTGGAGGCCCAAGTATCGTGCTCGGGCCCCTTGCAATGATCCGACTTCCGGAGCAGGGCCTGGCTTCGGTCCGCTTTCCTACAACTTGGGGTATCCAGTATCAGCTTGAAAGCAAACAAGACGTGGATTCCCCCGAATGGGAGCCTTGGGCAACCGTACTGGGAGACGGCCAGGCAGCGGAAGTTGTCGTCGGAGCGAACGACCGCCTGCGACTGTTTCGCCTACGGCTGACAACGATACCATGAGGCAGAGCAGCGAGCGCACTTTGGGGCAGATCTGCAAGGCGTCCGAGCAGATTCGACGCTGACGCACGAGGTCCCCTACCTGGCTTGTCCATCCAGTCCTTGGGACCACAGTTCCGTAACAGAGACGATCGGCACCTACTCCACATGTGCGATTGGTGTGTTGGTTGCATGGCGGAATGCGCCCCTCGGAGCAGGGACTCGGGTCGGTCCCATGCTTTCCAAGTTTCCTTCAGTTCTCCCGACACCCGACGAGGGAACGAGTCACCATGGGCCCTCAGCCAGCACGCCCAATCCACCCACAACTGACGCGTACGCAAACTACTGCTCATCTGAGGCTTGCATCCGTTTCAAGTTCTGACTACGTGGACCGCATAAGGCCAGATCTACCAGTCGAACGTTTGCTCCAAGCAGGTTCTGGCGCTGGGACCTGAGGTCTTTCCCTCTCCCCGACGGAAGAGCCTCTGTTCCGCAACGCCCCGAACTGTGGTACAACCCACCCAAGATTTGTTGAGGAGCGGGGTATCGTGCAGTCGTTGGAAGGTTCGTCGAATGAGGAGTTGTTGGCGTCGTTGGCGGGGAGATCGGCAGCGGCACGGTTGATGGGGAAGTTCG
This sequence comes from Limisphaerales bacterium, assembly GCA_965284395.1. GTDB lineage: Bacteria > Verrucomicrobiota > Verrucomicrobiia > Limisphaerales > UBA9464 > UBA6176. The sequence goes on from OZ260084.1 coordinate 6,410,176, forward strand.
GGGGGCTTTCGAGCCTGGCGCAGGCGTCCTTTGCCGATCTCCAGCAGGTTCCCGGGGTTGGGCCGTCCAAAGCGGCGGCGATCAGGTCGGCGTTCCTCCTCGCCCAGCGGCTGGTCCGCGAGACGTATCCGGATGCGCCAGTGGTCGATTCCCCGGAGCGCGTGGCCGGGTTGCTCCGAGAAGAGTATCGCCCGATGACCGTCGAGAACTTCCATGTCCTCTGCCTGAACACACGTCGGCGGCTCATCAGTGCCGATCTCGTCGCCTTGGGAACCCTCGATTCCGTCCTGGTCCATCCGCGCGAGGTATTCGCGCTGGCCATGGCCCGTCGAGCCTCGGCGGTGATCCTCGTCCACAACCATCCCAGCGGCGATCCCTCCCCTTCCGAAGCCGACATCCGCCTCACCCGCGACCTCATCCAGGTGGGGAGATTGATCAAGATCGAGGTCCTCGACCACGTCATCGTCGGTCGGGCGACCACCGATCGGCCGCGCGATTTCGTATCATTACGCGAGCTCGGGTACTTCTGACGCGCTACGGATGAGGAAGCGGACGGTTCATCCACAGATTTCGGCGATTTCACGGATTTCGGGGACTGGACGTGATCGCTGGGCTGGGCGTTGTGAGCGTAGCCGGTGGGAGTTTTGGAATGGGTCTGGCTGGGTTCTGGGTGGTTCTGGGGCGGTCCCGTTGCCCTCGCGATTCAGGTCACTACGGTGGCAGGAGTCGCAGGCAGGTGGTCGGCGGATGGTCAGATCCGTCGATCGACTTGGTGCGTTTGCCTGAGTCCCCCAATCCGTGATAGGCTCCCCTTCCACCCAACAACCCAATGGAGGCCCCATGATCGATATCAACCGACGCCCTTCCCCACGTTATCCGGATCCGCAGCCGCGCGGATGTGCCGATACGTTCTCCGACGCCATGCACTCCGGGGGCCATCAGCCACCCCGAGTCCCGCCACCGCCGATCGTGGTCGCGCTGACCACGGATCCGGCCCCCAGGTTCCGCATGGGACGTTTGATGATCACCCCGCACGCCGCCCAGGTGATTCCCGCCGACGAGGCCGCGAAAGCGTTGCGCCGGCATGCCGCCGGGGACTGGGGCAACGTCGACCGGGAGGACTGGGCCGCGAATGACGAGGCCCTCCGCCAGGGAACCCGGCTGCTGTCGTCCTATAAAACTGAGGACAAGAACATCTTCTGGATCATCACCGAGGCGGACCGCAGCGTGACCACGATCCTGCTTCCATCGGACTATTGAGCTGGGACTGCGCCGGGAATGGCGGGCGGTGCCGGTCGGTGTTCCCGCATCCAGTGGTTGCGGAGGATCCGCTGCCGAACGGCTTCGAACAGGCTCCCCTGCCCGGCCGCGTGATACTGCCGGAACAGGAACGCGTCGGCCTGCCGGACCGCGTCTGATTCCATGGCTGCCTGCTGTTCCCTGGAGAGGGATTCCCAATACGTGTCGAAGGCGAGGTCGTCGCCTGAGGGCGCGGGCTCGGCCGCAGCGGACGGAGGAGGCGACCACGCCTTGGGGACGGGCCGGGCCCGTGGAACCGGCCCACGGGGCGCGTAGCCCTCCCGGATGGCCTTTACCAGGAAGCCTGGAGGATTGCGGATACCGTTGGCCCGCCGGGAAACCTCGTCGAGCTGTTGCCGGATCCGTTCCACGGGGAACGTGGCCACGAGGTTCGCCGCCACCGCCGGACTGACCCCGAACGATACCAGGTCCTTGACCAACGGGTTGGGCTGGCTCCTGGCCGCCTTGCGGAAGCGGACCGTCCATTCGCCACGTCGCTCAGAGCGGAAGCGGTCCCCTTCCGACGCGATGAATCCTCGCTTCTCCAATTCGGCAATGGGACGCCGCACCAGACGCTTCAGGCCGCCGTTGTGGTAGGACCGGGCCACGCCCAGATGCTCAAACGCGAGGGTGGTCAGCCGGAACTCCAGCTGGTCTCGATGGTAGAACCGCTTGTCGAGGAATCGGTACAGTCGCCGGGCGAGATCGCCTTCGAGACTGCGGTAGAACTCGAAGTCGAGGCGCTTCAGGTAACCCGCGGCGAAGCTCTGGAACACGGCTTCGTTCCAGACGAAGGTGGAGACCGAAGAGCCTGATCGTCGGTCGAGCAACCGGACGTCATCGAGGACGTGGAATCCCCGGTCGACCCAGCACTGGTCCGCGGCGGACCACCAGGCCTTCTCGTAGTGCAAGGTCACCCCCAGCCAACGGAACAGCGATTCCTTCACGCGGGCATAGGATTTGGAATCGTCGGGCCAGCCGAGGAGGCGGATGAGCTGATAGCGCGAGAACGGAACCGTCCGGCTCGTGAACCGCTGCTGGCTCGTCAGCTGGATGAGTCCGAGGATGATCTCGTCATCGGCGGGCGTGGGCAGGCCGTAGCGCAGGGACGGCGAGATCGTCAGCTTGCGGGTCACTTCCCTGCCCAGCCCACGGTCAAAGACCGTGTCGGAGAACACGAGGCACGTCTGCCCGCCGTGTCGGGGTCCCAGTTGGGCCAGCGGAAACTCCGCAAAGTTCAGTTCGTCCCGATAGGCTTCCGGCCGACCTTCTTCCATCTTCCATCCTCACAAAAAGGGCATTCACCGCCCTGCTGGTTTTTAGAGCAGGGTTGTGGGAACAAGAGTTACGCGCCGGAATCCGCAATGATTCCGCCCGGTTACCCCCCTGTTCCGTGCACCCACCGCCCCTGTTGCCCTTGGGATCGGTGCACCGTTCCCCGGTGTCGCGTGCACGGTTTCCCGGTGTCGCTGTCCCCTTCCGTGCACCGGATCCCGGTGTTGTTATTCCCGGACACGATGGCCCGCGAATCCCGTTGGGGTCGCCGTCATCAGCGAAGCCCTCCAGGCTCCTCGACTCATCCCATCTCATGGCCCCGCGGAAGACACAAGGGGTGCAGGAAAGAACAAGTCGCCGAGAACGGCAGGAGCCGTGATGCCGGGTTGCCGAACCCCCGACATCGCCTCAAGCCGTTCTCGGCAGGTGCCTCGAATGGCAGGGTCCAACCCGCTGATCTCATTGGGCTCTGGGCCTGCCGAGAACGGCACCACGGCAGGAGCCGAGAACGGAAGGACGGCCGGACCACCGCCGGTCCCGATCCGAAGCCAGACCAAACACCGTTCCCGCCAGCCAAACCCGATGCAGAAAAATCGGCCATTTCCCAGTGCACCCATTGTGGTTCACGGCAGGACGCGATATCGGAAGATAGGAGGAATGATCTTATGGAACGGACGACAACGGTGATTGCGGTAGGCAATCAGAAGGGGGGAGTGGGCAAGACCACGAACACGGTGCATCTGGCCCGTGCACTGGTGGAGAGGGGATATCAGGTCCTCATCATCGACCTCGACATGAACCACGGAGCAACCCGGCATTTCGGCATCGTGCCAGAGGCCTTCCTGGGTTCGTACGAACTGCTGCTGGGCGATGAACCGCCGGAGAACCTCGTGCTCCGGCACGGCGACGAAGACGTCACGCTGCCACCCGGTCTGTTCTTGATCCCGGCGGCCCGGAAGCTGGAGGGGATCGACCAGGCGCTGGCGCAGCGGAGCAAGTTCATCGCGCCCGGGGAAGTCCTTCGCGGACCGCTCGAGAGATTGCGGGGACAGTTTGACTTCATCTTCCTCGATACGGCGCCGAATGCGACGACGCCGACCATCGCCAGCTACCTGGCGGCCGACCAGTTCCTGCTGTCGGCATTGCCGGATCCCTTTGCGATCGCTGGCCTCAACGACGCCCTGGCGGACATCGGCGATGCCCAACGGCGGGGGAACCCACGACTGCGCCTGCTGGGAGTCGTGCTGTCCGGGGTCGACCGGCGGACTTCACTGGCCCACTCGCTGGTCGAGTTTGTGGAACAGTCCTTCACTGTCGGTGGCACATCCCTGAAGTTCCGGACCCTCATCGGGCGGTCCACGGTGATCCCCCAGACGCAGAAGCAAGGGAAGACGCTGTTCGAAACGCACCCGGACCACCGGGTCACGCATGAGTACCGGGCACTGGCCCAGGAGGTGGAGGAACGGCTGAAGATGACTCAGGCGCCCACGGAGGTGATCCATGGCTAGGCGTGCACCGCTCGACGAAAAGCCTTACCGCCCCCTCGACACCAGCATCCTCAGCGCCGTGGTGCAACCGGGCCTGGTGACGGCGAGTACGCCTGAGCCGGCCCATATCGACTCTCCAGCGGCACCCGCGGTGGTGACGTTGCGATCCGAGCCACCGGGCCGGCCAACCGCACTCGATCATGAGAAGCGGATCCTGTTCACGCGGGAGGAAGCCCGGGCTTTGGATCGACTCGTGGGAAACCTCGCCGAACGTCTCCAGACGCCGGTGAAGGTGAGCCATGTCTTCCGCGCTCTCGCGGCCTTGCTGCTGTCGGCGGAACGCGACCTGGCCCATGCGGCTTCCATTCGTGCGCCGTTGATCCGGCCTCCGAACGGGGACCTGGCGGCACTTCAGGAGTTTGAACGGCAGCTGGCCCGGATGATGGCGGAAGGCCTTCGGTCGGCTGAACCTCGGCGGAACGACTGGTAGGATCGAGACTCTGCACACGAGCCAATGACTTGCGCGCAATCCTTAGAGGACGCCCCCGGCGGCACGAGGAGGGGCAAGGTGGAGTCCGAAGGAACTACCTTGCGGCCCGCAGTGCCGCCGTACAATGGCGTCCCGGAAAGCGCGCGGTGGTGCATCATTCGGTCCATTGGAATGTTGGTTCCGGAGAGGGGAGACATCCCTCCTTCAAACGGCCGTGGCCTGCCTCGGATTCACCGTCGGTCGAGTGCCCTGAGCGCAGCGGACAATCGGCAGTGGCCATCCCCGGGCGGGGTCCGACTGAGGGTCCCGGCGAGGTGCTGCCGGGCTTGGGTGAGTGGTTCCAGGGATTCCTCACGGTCCCATCGGTCCATCTCACCGCACTGGACCAGCGTCTGCTTCACCTGGCTGTCGCTCAACCGTCCCAGGAGCACGGCGGTCAGGACATCGGCGGCCAATCGGGCGGGTTCGTCATTGAGTCGGCTGCAAAGCGTCCACAGGTTGACGACGTGATGCTGGTTCAACATCGACCAGAGCAACGCCCGGATCTGGACTCCGGTGCCCGTATCGGGATTGTCGCGCAGGATCTGCCCCAGTCGTTCGAGCGAGTGCATGGGACTCAACGATGTGGACGCGGAACGCATCACGCCTCCTCGTAGTGGGAGAGTATCCTGTGAGGAGTGGGTGCCTTTTCGTGGTCGAAGGTGGCCTCGGATCCCTGAGCCGTCCGGCAAGAGGCCATGCGCGCAGCTCCGGCCGGCGGCAATGCAGCGTTTCGGCGAAGCAGCTTCGTTCCCATGATCGTTCCTCCAGCGTGGGTCATACCACGGAACGGCCCGCAAAAGATACCCCCTTGGGGAACACCCCGGGTTCGATCCATACTGGGCGTTCAGGAGGAAACCAAATGCCCAAACCCACCCATGAACCCACCAAGAACGCACCGCCCGTCCACGAAGTCCGCATCGGCCTGATCAAGGCCGCCATCTGGGCAAACCAGACCGAGGACGGAATCCGCCACAACGTGACCTTCGAACGGAGCTACCGCGACGGCGAGGACTGGAAGACCACCACCTCGTTCGGTCGGGACGACCTGCTGGCCCTCGCCAAGGTCGCCGATCTGGCCCACTCATGGATCATCCAACCCGAACGGACGACCACCCGGCCGGACCTCGCCCGCGGCCGCCTGCCCAGCGCTGCGTAGCGTCGGCAGGATGGCGGCAGGGCCTTGAGGAAATCGCCCGTCCCGTGCCAGGCTGAAGGCTAATGAAGGTCATGGTCGAATTTCCCGAAACCGCTCAGGTGGCATTGCCGCCGGCGGAAGCGCTCGCCCGAGACCTGCTGGAAGCTTACGCGATCACGCGCTATCGGCAGGGGAGCATGACCCAGCAGCAGGTGGGCAACGTCCTCGATCTCGATCGTTGGTCCACCGAGGCCCTGCTCCGACGCGCCGACGCCCTTCCAGCCCTCAGCCTCGCGGACTACGAAATCGAGCGGAACGGTTCCCGATGACCCTAGGGGTGGCCGACACCGGGCCGCTCAACTACCTGCACCTCATCGGCCGGCTGGAGATCTTGCGGGCGCTTTACGAGTCAGCCCTCCAACGCGACCGCGATCGCCGCTCCCGATCGGTCTGAGTCTGGCCCAAGCATTCGTCCAAATCCCGTTCTACCCAGGCAAACCCGACCCGGTCCCCCTCTTCCGCTGCCACCCTATCGTGAGGCATAATGTCCTTTATGGGTCCCGAAAGGGGACCCGGAACGGAGGACGGAATGACAGGGCTACGCGTGATCGAAGGTACCGGAATCGACGAACTGCAACCCACCCTGCCCCGACTGATCATCGACGCGGGTCCTCAGGCGTCCCGCAGGTTCCTCGAATTCTTCACGGCCCGGATCCGAAACCGGCATACCCGAGAAACCTACGCCCGTTCCGCCGCCCGATTCTGCGGCTGGTGCGAACAACGTCGGATCCGTCTGGAGCAGGTTCAGCCCATCGTCGTGGCCGCCTACGTGGAAGAACTCGGCCAGACCATGGCCAAGCCCAGCGTCAAACAGCACCTCGCCGGACTGCGCATGCTCTTCGATCACCTCGTCCTCGGCCAGATCCTGCCCGTCAACCCCGCGGCTTCCGTCCGCGGTCCCCGATACGTCCTGAAGCGCGGAAAAACACCAGTCCTCGCTCCCGAGGATGCCCGGGCGCTCCTCGAAAGCATCGATTGCACGACCCTCATCGGACTCCGCGACCGAGCACTGATCGGGGTCATGATCTACAGCTTTGCCCGGATCAGCGCGGTGACCGGCCTGAACGTCGGAGACTACTGTCAGTGCCGAGCTGGAATTCCGCTGAATCTGCCGGTTTGAAAACCGGCAAAACTCAGAGCAGCGGCGGCGTCTTCTTCAAACAACGGCGCCAGCCTTTCTTCCTTCTTTCCTCGGCGCAACGCAGGTCCAGCGCCGTATTGGCGGGCTCGATCCAGGCGTCGAGGCGGGTCGAGAGCGGCGACTCGCGCAAGCAACCGGCATGCCTGAAAGGGGGCTGGTTTTCAAACCGGCAGACGGGGCCGGATTTCGCGCCGGCACTGACAGACTACTACCAGAACGGAAAACGCTGGTGGCTCCGGCTGCACGAAAAGGGGGGCCGGTTCCACGAGGTGCCAGTCCATCACAAAGCCGAAGAGTACCTCGACGCCTACCTGAAAGCCGCCGGGCTGGCATCCGACCCAAACTCACCCCTGTTCCGAACCCTGCCCGGCCGATGCCATCGCATCACCGGACACCGCCTCAACCGACGCGAAGCCCTCAAGGTCATCAAACGCCGAGCGAAGGCAGCAGGCCTCCCCTCGCGAATCGGGAACCACACCTTCCGGGCCACCGGCATCACCACCTACCTCCTGAACGGCGGCTCCCTCGAAAACGCCCAGGCCATCGCCGGCCACGAATCCCCCCGCACCACCAAGCTCTACGACCGCACCCGGGACGAAATCACACTGGAGGAGGTGGAAAGGATCCGGTTGTGACGAACGTACAGAGGTACGGACAAATGTTCAGCACCCGTAAAACTGCCGCTTCTGCAGCATTTGCCAACTCCAAGACGAGTTGATTCGCCGCGGCGAAGCTACAAGCCACTGCGGACAAACAGCAAACCATCCGAACCAACGCGCGGTCGCCTAACAAACACCTTGGAACTACACAGGGTTCAAGTCCCAAGCCGTTGATCCGATACACTTAAACAATCCCGACGAGCCGGGTAGGGACGGCGGTCAAAGTGATTAAGCGACCCCAGAGCCGGGAGATTCAGCCTTCAGATTGGAGTTAGTTATGCTAATCGGCTTAAGCAGCCATTCGTCATAGTCAAGCGCCACCCTCGAATGACGGATATCCTTCATCAAGCCTTGGATTGCCTCTGGCCTATCGCTAGTTGCAACAATTACCTGCTGCCCAAACGAACTCGCCGAGGACAACCGGCTAAGTATCTTTGCAAAATCCGCCCACTGCATGTTCTGCTGACGGGGTTCATCCAAAACCAACAATCCAGGATGATTCGTCTGTTCCGAGCGCGAGACTTCGAACAATGCAGAAACATATGCCGCGATTATTCGAACATGATCACTCGCCGAAACCGCATAGGCGAGATCGAAGCCCTGACGCTTGGGCCTATATGAGTCCTGATCGATAGAGACCGCGTCGATCGGGAAACTCTCGAATCCAAATTGAATCAGAGCTTCCTTGAAACTCGCGGCGAAATCCTGAAGCTTCACAAAATCCGAACTAGATCGAATGCGGGATCGGACAGACTTCAAACCAACTTGTAACTCCGTCCACTGTGCAGCGAGAGGGGGAAATGCCTTCAGAATCCGATCGAACTCAGCAAGTGCTTCTCGTCGAGTCTGAAGCCTTTCATCGACCACAACTTTCTCCCGAACGGCAGCTTCAGATGGCCCAAGACCAGAGCTCACCAAAGACCTTCTGAGGGATCGAATGGTTCGACGGAGGCCGGAAGCATGCGTACTGACAGCTTCCATCTTCCTCTTGATCGCCTGCTTTGCTCCTTCTGTCCGATCAAGCATCCGCTCCAAGGTTTGCCTCTGGGCTTCTAGATACGCTATATTCTCGTCCAAACCCATGACTTGCTGTTCCAATCTTTGACTGAGCAAGGTATCGTTCACGGGTTGGTGGCAGGCAGGACATTCGTTTCTCGCCAGCACCAAGTTGCCACTAGCCCCAAAGTCACGGAGCTTCCTCGTATCCTTGTTTCGAACTAGATCCTCGGCGACAACCTTCATTCGACTCTCCAATGCTTCAGAGTTCAGCCTCTCCAGAGTCATCTGATCTTCCAAGGCGGATCCAATCGACTCAGCTTCGCTGAGAGCTGCGAAAGCAGCTTCGAGCTGCTCTGATATGCCTTTAGCAGCCTCATCAGCGGTCGGAATGTCGACAGAATCAAGTCGAGCCATGGTGTCGAGATCCTTCTGAATTGCGTTGGAAAGTGAAATCTCACTCCCCTCGTCAAAAGCCTCAATATACGGCTCTTGGATAGGTGGCCATGAAGCCAATGGTGTAGGCGGCAGGTTGCGAAGCGAGCCCTTAACTGAACGTGCCAAAACCTCAGCGCTGTTCCGTTCAAAAGCCCACTTCTTAACCAGCTCAGAAACCTGCTCCTCCAAGTGCTCACGAGTCGAATCTGAGTAGCAAGCTTCCAAACCGAGAATGAACTCGAATGCCTTGCGCTCGACTTGCCGGATTCCAAAGTGTCGTGGTGTCCCAGCTTGGATAGTTGTCCAGCCCTGGCTCTGCTCTACAAAGAAGAGGGATAGCATGCACTCAATATACAATAGCCCCAAGCTCCCGTCATGGTGCACCACCTGGGGGAGCTCCCAACCAATAAACTGAGCTAACCACGCAGCTACACCGCGTTCATGCTGAGCTGAGCCTGGGTCCAGAGCGAAGTGCGGGACCGAAGGCGCATGACCACCTTGCACCTCGTCGATTCCTAACTCCCAGATGTCAACAACTTTCCTATCCTGCCCCCCTTCACCTGTCACCTTTCGACGAAGTGTAGCATGCCTGCCTTCCCGATTCTGAATCTGTAGGTATGCCCATGATTCGACAACCTCCCATTCCCGATCCCCATCCTTCAGCTTTGAGGTCATTGCGGGGGTTAGTGGAGCTTGGCTCACATTGCCAAACATTCTCTCTAGTCCGAGACAGTAGATAATCGATTTCAGCGCCGTTGATTTGCCTCTCGTATTGTGGAGATGCAGAAGGACCAAGCCATCCGGGAAGATCAGGTCGGCGCCGTACTGGCCATTGAGCGTGCTGGCCATAAGTTTCAGTCTACGGATTCTTAAACTCATAGTCCGGTCTCCCAGTTCAGGATCTCCTCAACCTTCTGGCTGGAAAGCCGCCCTCGCAATTGATCTGCGAAGCGCTTCTCCTGTTCCATGCAATCGATTGCTGCCATTACCTTTTCGTAGAATTCTTTACCATGCGGCAGCACTTCGAGACTCAGCGTCTTTGATTTGACACTAGCCGCAAGCAGCCCCTCAGCGATCGCATAATCGATCGCGCGATTGAGCGAAGGGTCAATCCTGAGTGGAACATCGTCTAAGTTTCGGACTCCATCGAGCATGCGCAGAAGCAGTCCCCTTGATGGAGCTGAACTGGCCGCAGAACAAACTAGGTGCAGCTTTTTTAGCGCCATTGATCCACGCCAACCGCATCCCATTATCATGATCAGAATCAATGCAATCCGCCAGTCTGGTCTCAAGTCTCCAGGGAGTGGCTCAGCTCGAACCGTGAATGTAAAGTCGGCGCGGATATCGCAGCGCCTGTTGAAGTGCTCAAGTCTCATGTGCTCGAAGCCCGAAAGTTGAGTTTGCAATTTTGGAGCCATTCTCCGACAAGGCCCTCTGCCAATGTTTCAGCCCCGATCTTCGCGAGATTTGGCACCTGCTCCAACATGTCCGACACAACTTTGTCGCTTATTTGCGCTACGGTTTCACCAGTGGCTCCAAATTGACTATGCACTCGGCCCAATAGTCGCTCGCGCCCGATCTTGACGCCCCAAATCCGTTCCCAAGCTTCGGGCGAACGAGATCTGAGTTTCTCAAGTGCGTTGTCCGTGCAGATCTTCCTTTCGATCCAGTAGGTCCTAGCTTGCTTGATATCCTCTGGCCTTGCATGGCCGGAGAACAGCGGGATTTTTCTCTCGAGGTTCTTCACACCATCATTGTTGTCAGACGCCCAGCTCTCAACCTCCTGCTCAGCCACATCCTCAATCTCCACGTTCAGATTTTTAAGGAGTAAAGCTATCTCGCTTCGCTGCTCCACCTCATAATTGGACCTGTCATGAACAATGACTGCAAACCCGTCATCCACGTATGGTAACGAAGCGGCAATAACCTCTTCCGTTTTCCGTTGTGCGTGTGCAATCAGTTCCCTGCTACGAAACTCAGGCACGACGAAGATGTACCTGCGGGTCCTGAATCCAGGTGGAAGGACTTTCAACAACTTCGCTTTGTTTGCCACGAATTTACCAATGTCTTCAGTCAGCTTGTCACGCTGATTCTCGTATAAAGATCGTGTATCAAGGCTGGAAAGTGCGGCATAGCATTGATATACGTTTCTGTCTTCGAGGGTGAAACCTTCTAATCCAGCATCCCCGTCATCAAGCGCCGGAACAGCCTGAAAGTCATTTGGATATCGAATTCTGAGCCAACGCTTTACATCATTCTCCCACGAATCTCCGTCAATGTAGTTAGACGTGTTCATCACTATTGATTGAGGATTTTCAGGACATCCCAAGCGAATCTTTTGAGTTGGTTCCCTCTGCTTCTCTCCAAGCTTTTTGACTTCCGTCTCAGGCCTACTCGAGCGGGTAGGATTTGATTAAGTCATCAAGTGCTTCTCCATCTTTCAAAAACAGCCTGAGCCTGTTCTCCGGATTCATTTTCTCTTTTAGGACACCGGAGCTGAAGCGCCCTGAGGTTACTATCATTAGAGCTGGGAATTGCCGATTCTGCCAAAGGGCTTTGTCCAGTTCAGGACGGTCCACAACAGCGCGATGCTTGACCTCCACGGCTAGCATGATTGGTTCGTTTCCAGGAATCAAATCGCCCCGAAGAATTATGTCCCTCCCACCTTGGGGATTCTCGCGTACCATATGAACCTCCATCCCTTTCGCTCGTAGGACTTCGGCAACAATTTCTTCTAGTTGCCTCCAGGAGACTGATTCCAATTGCACCTTCTCTTCCTTCAAGGCTTGCAAGAGACTTCGAATGTTGGCCTGAAGATGTTTTCTAGTCTCCTGTTGAGCTTTAGGTGTCCAAAACTTCGGACTCCAGATTGTCTTTGATTCGTCCGAAGCCTTTCTTTCTAGCTCGTATAATGCTTTGAAGACCTCGCTAAGCCTCAGCTCCATCGAGAATTCGCCATCGCTCAACCAAGATTTCTGGTCTTTGAATTGGAATTTGCCATCTCGGCTTGTTGGAGCCTGATACAGGAGATGCCATTTGCCCGAGGCTTCTCGATATATCGACTGTCCAACGTCATCAACGCCGTGAGCAAACCATTGGTCTCGGAACAGTTTCTTGTTGCGGAATGCGACAAACTCATCGAAACCGGCTGCCATTATGATCGCAGGGTGCTCGGCGAAGTAGGCCCACGGAGAACCATCGCCACCGGGATTAGCATACTTCCTCGCAATCGTGCCGCGCTCGGCGCGCTCGATGAAGCTTTCAAGTCCACGAATGAGTTGCAGGGAGACGCGCATTGCTAGTCGATCCTGCTAACTTTCGTGTCCTTGTCATCGAAAGGCAAGGTTGAGTGCGACCGCGTCCGTTTCTTGTTGTGCCTTCCTTTTGTGCGCAGGCCTCCGCGGATTGCTCATCTCAGCACGAGAAGCTGATTCCTGCGTCCTGTTGGAGTCATCCCTGCCGCCCGACCCTCTTCAGCATCACCCCGGGATCGGCCTTCAGCGCTTCTGCAAGTTGGACCAGCTCGACGTCGGCCACCCATCTCACTTGGGATTCGATCTTGGCGAGGGTTTCGCGGCTGATGTCCCAGCCGAGGAGGTTGATCCGGGCGACCAGCATCTGCTGGGTCAGGCCCTGTGATTCGCGCAGTTCCCGGACGACCGGGCCCACGATGTTGCGAGGGGTGTTCATGTTCCGAAAACGGAACTTGACCATTCCGGCTTCCTGATCTTGTTTGGTTCCGTATTCGGAACAATTCCTGTATTTATGTTCACCCGTCGCCTTGGCCTTCCCCTCCCCGACCCCAATCTGTGTGCCCATGGATGCCCGGACATCCTCGAGCTGGTGGACGGAGACTTTGCCGTCATTGGGACCGACATCACCCCGGAAGCCGCTGGAAGGCTACCGGGAGGAACCGCCGTCGGTCCCGGTGAGCGCGTCATCCGCATCCCGCGTTCCCTGCTCGTGCGGGCGCGGCGGGACATCCCGGAGCGTTGAACTGCCCCCCTTCCCTGCCGCGCTGCATCCATGCGAGGATGCAGGAGATGGAGAAGGTACTCGCGTGGCTGGCTGACAATTGGTTTCCGCTCATCCAGAGCGGCGGGATCATCGCCGGTCTGGGTTTCACCGGATGGTCCCTCCGGCGTGATGGCGAAGAGCGGATGGTCTCGGCGCGTCTGGGCCTGGCTGAACACCATCGGGAGCTTTGGGCGGAGTTCCATCGCCGTCCGGACCTGGCCCGGCTTCTTCGGGACGATGCAGATCTCGTGGCGCAACCGGTGACGACCCCCGAGGACGAGTTCCTCAACGTCGTGATCTACCACTTCCAGACGTGCTGGGAACTGGGGCGGACCGGCGGGCTCGTCTCACTGAAGGCCCTGCGGACGGATGCCCGGGCCTTCTTCGCTCACCCCATCCCATTGGCCGTGTGGCGCCGCTCACGGGATCGGCGTGACCCGGAGTTCTGCGAATTCATGGAGGAAGCCATGAGCGCCTCCGACTGACGGCGGACGGCGGCGCAGGTGGACCGGAGCTGGATTCAAGGGGTTCGCTGCGGGGGCGGCAGGTCGCCGACTTCGCCCGTCGGCAGGACTCCGCGCCAGGCCGACCGCGCGCCAAACACACGGCAGGGCTTTCCGAGGCAGAGGGCCCAGAATCGATTCAGCACGATCATCAGGATCAACCAGGCCGGGAAGCCCCGATCGTAGGCCACGGCGAGGTCGTAGATCCCGTGCAGGAGGGCCGTCGGGGTAAGCCAGAGAAGGAACCGGCCGGCATCGGTCCATCGGTCGCCCGATCGACGGACCTCAAAGAGGAGATCCGCGGTCACGGCCGAGAGCATCCCATGAAACATCACCAGAGAGCCGAACCTCATCACATAAATGCAAAGTCCCGCCCGCCCATTGTAATTGTTGTCACTGTAGATCAAACCTTCGGCCGCCCCAAATCCCACGCCAGCAAGGAACGCGAGTGCACAACGCTCACGGCGGCTGGACGTGCGGCGGGCGAACGAGCAAAGCCACTTCCCCAGTTCTTCGGGAAAGCCAACGGCGAGGATCAAGACGATGCCGCGTGGCAGGACACCGTGGTCGAACGTTTGAGGAGCAAAGTTGGGAATCTGTCGCTGCTCCGCCATTTCCCGCATCCGATTGAACATGGTAAAGAGATCCTCGTGGACCTGTGAGGTCACCGGGATGAACCACGTGATCTTGGTCCAGATGAGTTCGCTGGTCGCGGTCACCACCCAGAAGCCCGGGAAGCACGCGACCAACAAGGCGGGCAGTCCCCACCCGATCGACCTCCCGGCTCCGGTCAGGAAGAGCCGCGAAGCAACGAAGAGATTGAAAAGGACGGAGCCCAGCGCGAAAGCCACGGGGATACCCGACACCGCGTCCGTCAACGGACTGGATTGGGGCATGAGCCACGGGCCGACCACTGAGTAACCCGCCGCGGTGAAGAAGAACCAGAACCACCACGGGCGAATGGAATCGTTGCCTCGGGGCATGAGTTTCCGGATTGAAGTAAGGATCGTACGGGTCTTCATGGGTGACATGGGAGGTTTGAGGTTCAATGGCGATTGACGGACCAGATGGCTGCGACGTCGGGCGGCTCTGCCGCCACGACGGCGGCAGGGCTGGAGGCCACTGGGTCCACGGGTTCGGGAGTGGATGGTGAAGAGGCCTTGAGAAGGGATTCCGGGAGGTGGAGCCGCTGGAGATCCGCCGGAGTCCACTCAGTGAGGACTTGTTCCGCGTCCGGTCGGGGATCGCGCTGGAGGACCGCAGGGTCGGCCTTGGGGAGAGCATCGATCACCTTCGCGAAGGAGAATGCCGTGCGGAAGGCTCCCAGGCTGGGCACGTCGTGCAGTGAGTGGAAACCCTTTTCCAGGCTTGGCTTCGGCATGCCCATCACCTGGCTTGCCATGACCACATCCTCAAGGCGTATGCTTACGTTGGTCGTCTCGGTACTGGAGGACTTCCCGTCGTTGGTTGACCACGAGACACCGGTGGTGGTGACCTCGTACTCCGCCTTCCCGAAATGCTCTTGCACCCACTGCGCCGTCTCGGCGCCGTCAGTCCTGAGGAGGATCTTGTTGTGGATCTGGCCAACCAGCTCGGCGGCTCCCTTGTCGCCGTAGACGAGACGTAGTCCCGAGATGTCCTGAAACCCAAGGAAGAGGACGACGCCCTTCGAGCGACCGGTATTGGAGAGGGCATGCAGCTTGTTCACCTTTCCGAACTCGCGGAGTTCATCGAGGAACAGGAAAGTCCGCCGGTGGGAGTTGTCCGCGGCTTCCAGCAACTCATCCGCGGTGAAGTCGAGGATCAGCTTGTTGATGGGTTCGAGGCTGGTCTTGAAACGGGTGGATTCTCCCAGAACAATGACGGACTCCCCCACAGCCCATTCCCGAAGGCTGATCCGCGATTCGGCATGATCCCAAAGCGAAGCTACCACCTCGAAGGGGCGCAGCTTCGAGCTGATGGTTGAGAACAGGTTCGCGAGTGTCCGTTCGTCGCCTGCGTATCGTCCCCAGACGTGGGCCGTTTCCGGGTTCAAGGCCAGAACCTGCCTGACCCTATCTGGATACCGCAGGATCAGCAGCACGTCGCGAAGCGTCCAATGCCCTGGCGCACGACGGACGAGGCTCTCGATCACCGTTGCCAGAATGTGGCGGGTGGACTCGACCCAGAAGGCCTGTGAGCCCTGCTCGTCCGGAATCAGGGCGGTCGCCACCTGATAGGCAGCCGCGGGAGAGTCGATGTCGGCCGCCATGTTCCACGCCACGCTACGCCGATCAAAAGGGTTAAGGATGTGGATCGGGGCTGACACGGCCAGCGGCTTCAGCAACGGGAAAAACTCACCCTTCGGGTCATACACCAGCACCCTGAGATCCCGCCGCTGGCCGACCAGGGGCACGAGCGATTTCATGGCGAGCATGAGGTTCACCGACTTGCCGCTGCCAATGGCCCCTTGCACCAGATGGTGACCTGTGGCCTCGGCGATCGGCAGGTCGAGGTAGGACCAGAAGTAGGTATCTCCAAGTCCACCGGATTCACGCTCCTTGCGGCGCAACCGTTCGACAACCTGGGAGTAGGAGCTGAGCAACCTCCCCCGAAGATGGCGCACGCGCTCGTGCGCGCCGCCACGCGGACTGACGGAGAAAAGGATCAGGAACGTGACCGCAGCGATGCCGCCGGCCACCTGGGCGCGGGCGGGGTTACTCGGCTTCCTGTAGCGCTGCGGATTGAAGAGGTCTGTGACGGATCCGATGTCGTCGAAGAGCAGGATATTGAACGCGACGACGTAGACTGCGAAGGAGATGCCAGCGAGGAGGGCGAAGCCGGCTGCGATCTTGGCAAGTCCCAGAACGAAGGACCAGATGCTGCCGAGGATGTACAGCAGGAGTCGGCGGAACCATCCACCCCGGCCCGAGATCACGAGGGCGCCGAGCGCGAGGAAGATCAGGATGAGCAGTAGTTTTCCGGAATTGAGGTTCATCGGGTGTGGCTTTGGGTTGGAGTCTTGGTGGGGGACGGCGGTGGAGTGCGCACCGGCTCGGGAGCGGTGCCCCTCGCCGGGTCACGATGGAGGTCGCGGGCGAGTTCCTTGGCGGTCGAGCGGCCCATCTGTCGGGCGACAGTGGACAAACCGGGACCGGCCTGGCCCTCGGTCAGGTAGAGACGGGTTTCGGCGCGGCTCCGCGAGACCTGCACATAGGTCATCTCACGGGCCTGCATGGTATCGGATCCCATGACATAAGCATGATCCACCGTGACTCCCTGTGCTTTGTGAGTAGTGAGCGCGTAGCCCAATGAGATCCGGTCGTAGGTCCCGGGGTTGACCTGGATGACCCGTCGGTCGTGATCCAGCTTCACCCGCAGGCCCGCGAAGAGGCCCGTTTTCACACCCACCACCGTCCCCAACTGCCCATTGCTCACACCCAGGGCCGCGGAGTTTTGGCCGAAGAGTACCCGGTCCCCGCGGTGGAAGGATTCTCCGCGAACCCGGAGGGCCGGTCCCTCGACCCTCCCCTCCAGCTGGCGCTCCGCCTGCGCCCGTTTGTTGAGGTCTGCCACCTCCGCCCGCGTCGCCGCCAGGATGAGCGGTTCCTTCCCGGCGTCCTGCTTCCAGTCCTTGATGAGCGCCGCCCGGGCATCGGCCACCGTGGGCTGGATGTTGATCAGCCCGTGGGCCTGCATTGCCTCCAACCCCTTCCCGACCGATCCGTCAGCAAAGTCGCGGACCATCGCCCGCGCCCACGGCTCGTTCTGCCGCTGGATCTCGGTGAGCATGGTCTGGCCGAGTTCCCGCCCGAGTGCCGCGAAGGGTCCGCCCGCGGCGATGGCGGGCAACTGCCTTTCGTCGCCCACCAGCACCACCTTGGCCCGGACGCTGTGCGCGAGATCGAGGAGTTCCTTCAGCCCTCCCGTGCCGAGCATTCCCGCCTCATCGACGACCAGGATGCTGTTCCGATGGATGTTCAATCGCTGCTTGAAGCGGGTCCGGTATTGCCCTTCCCGATAGGATCCGGGAATGCGCAAGGGCTCGTTGTCGTACTTCATGTCCTTGAAGACCTGCCCGAGAGAGCGGGGACGGAAGGCCATCAGGAAGGACTCAAGGGTCATGGACCGGATCCCCGAGGACTTTTCGAGACCCGCTGCCGCCTTGCCCTGTAACGCGAGACCGACGACCGACTTCCCGTCGCGAAGCCAGATCTTCCCGGCCGTCCGCAGCATCTGCGATTTCCCGGTTCCGGCGAATCCCTGCACGACCTGCACCGTGCCGCGGCCTGTCGTCAGGTGCTTCACGGCCGTCGCCTGCTCCCCCGTGAGGCCGGCCGCCCGGACGTAAAGATTCGCCAGCCACCGGGGCGCCGCGTGCCGGGTCGAATTCCGGCCTTGGCGGGCCTGGACGACCATCCTTTCCTCCTGCTGGAGCATTGCCGGAGTGGTGTATTGCCGCTCCCGCCGGACCTCACCGATGTGGATCAGGCGACCGACTTCCGCACGGGCTGCCGCCCGGATTGCCGGAATGTCGGCACCGCCGGTCTGGACCTGTTCGGCGACCCGACGCACGAGCTCGCGTTCGCCGAGGTAACTCTGGCCTTCCGTGATCTCCGCCACCGCCCTGGCCGGGTCGAGCCGGCCGGGGACTGGCCCGCGCACCAGGTCACGCTCCGGATGGAACCCGTGCTCGGCGGCGAGTTCCCGCCAGCGTCGGGAAAGTTCCGCGCGGGGCACGAGTTCCTTCGCACCCCGGGTCCGAAGGGCGGCTTCCTTGGCAGCGATGGCGTTGTCCTCGCCGTACTCCTTGAGCGCCGCCTGGATTTCAGCCCGGCGCTGGGAGTGGGCGGCAATGAGGGACGCCGGGACACCCACCAACTCAAACCACGTCCGCTCGGCCACCAACCGCAGCCCCAGTCGCTGGCTCAACCGCTGCGCGAGCTCGGCACGATAGAGGGCTCCCAACGCCATCTTGTTCCGGAACAGCTCCTCGGAAGAAAGGGATCCGAAGGTTCCGTCCGCCCTGGAGGCGACGTTGAAGATCGTGCAATGGGTGTGGAGGTTCGCGTCCCCGGCCCGGGAGGAACCATGCTTGAAGGTCGCCACCGCGATGCCGCCCGATTCGAGGGTGGTGCCATTGTGGCCTCGCCGGGTCCTCCCGATCATCTCCTCCATGGCCGTCACCGCCGCGCGCACGGACTCGTCGTGCGCTGTCTCGATCCCCTGGCGGAGTGCGTCGTCGCCAGAGCCCCACGCCACGCTCACCGATTTCGGCGCGGAGAATGTCCCGTCCCAGAGCGAGCGTCGGCGAGGGTCTCCCGCGTTCTGGACAAGGGCTCGCCCGTCGGGAGCGATGCCCTCCATCAGCCGGGTCATGTCCTCGGGCCGGACCTCACCCTCCAGCCCCAGAAGTCGGGCCGCCGAGCCGAGCCATTCGCCCGGCGGTTCCCCGCCCTTCAGGTAGTAATCCTCCCGGGCCAGCGAGAGGTAGTAGCGGCCGGCGGAGCGCCCCTTCGCCGCGGTGGAGATCGTGAACATGGTCAGGAAGACAGGTGTTCGTCGGCCCATCGCTTCGCCTCCTCGGGCGGGAGCTTTCCCTGCCAGACGAGGAGGGTCTGCATGGCGGTGGAAAGGTCCCGGCGCAGGTCGCCCAGGCTCGCCTCGGTCCGTCCGAGGTGGGCCTCGAACCGGGCGGCGAGCTCGTCCTCGGCGAGGGCACGGAGGAGGAGCTCCCGGGCGAAAAGGTTGATGGGTTCCCCGGCAGCACGGTTCGTCAGACGACGGTAGTGGGCGGGCTCCAGGCGGAAGGTGATGGTGGGTGATGACATGGCAGGATTCCTCAGGCTCGGGTCTAACGCGGGACCGACACCCTGCACAAGGGGGCAACTTGGAAACGCCGTTTCGGGGCCGGTAAACCGCTGGGGGGCCGATTGGCGGCCCTTTTGATGATGTTTCGCGGGTGTCTCGGTAAACCGGCTGTAAACGGGGTTATGTCTTCTGGATTCAAAGGCTTGCCGGGGTTTTGAGGCTTGGAGTGCCTGCATCGCAGATGCGTCCGGTGTGCTTGTCTTGTAAGGAGGTCCCTGGCTCCGATTCGTCCGTCGTCCTCGGGGTCCCGATCGCCTCTCCAGGAGGCGTCAGTTGAGTTCCCTGAAAGGGGCGTTGGCCGCTCCCGGGTGGGCGCAATCCTCGGGTCGGATGGGTTCCGGCCGGAGGTTGGGATGGGTGGTCAGCGCTTCGATTCGGACGGGCGGGAATCGTCGGCCTCGGGCGGACGAGGTGGCCCCGGTCGCTGACCGGTCCCACCTCGTCCACCAGTTGAAGACTCAGGCCGAGGGCCGGCCGGGTTTCACGCTGACGCTGGTCACCACCGGCAACGGTGGCCGGAACACGACCACAGCCGAAGGGAACGGTGCGGGATGGCGGGCACCTTCGAACTTCAACCGCCCCCGCAAGAACCGGATCTCCGCCGCCCGAAGGACGTAGTCGTGCCACCACGCGGTGTCCGGCCGAGCCGGTACCAACGCCACCACCAGCCCCCCTTCCTGCGCGGTGGTGTATGCCTTGGCAACCCACCTCGCTATGACCTCGCCGTAGGGAGGGTTCATCCAGGCACGGTCACGCCGCCAATCCTGCTGAAGTCCATCCTCCAGTCGGGTGTAGAACCGGCGGCACTTGGCGTTGGCGGAGGTGGCACAAACATCGACGGTGAATTTGAATTCGGAATGCAGCGCATCGAAGAGGTACTGCGGCGTCGGCCATTCGTCGGTGGCACTCGAAAAATGGACCGCGAGACGAGGGGTGAGATCCGGTTGAGGCGGTTTCATGGGTGGGCGATGGATCAGGAGTTCAGTTGTGGGCGAGGGCCGCATGCCCCGGGAGGGCGGCAGATCGAAACTGGGGCGTCTGGAATCCGCAGGTCCAATTGGTCTCCGAGGAACGCCAACGAGCGTCCGGACCAGAGCTGCGACGCGGGCGGACGGCAGCCTTCCCTGCCAAGGAAGCTGGACGGTGACCACGAGACGCAGGAGGCCGGGAAGCCGGCGGCCGTGTCGGCGGCCGGGGCCGTCGGGGACACGCGCTGGAGGCCGGCTCATCCGGGGGCTCCGGACGGGAGTTGGACAAGGGGATCACGATCAGGATCAGAAGATGGAGGTTCATAGGAAATATCTGCGGCTGAGGGGGCGCTCCCGGACCGCCGGGAGCGCCGCCCACGGTTGGGTTGGGTCGCCCAGGGCCCGGCTGGTGCCGTGGGTTGGGCGGGTGGTGGACTTTCACTCGCCAAGCGCACGAGTCGGCATGCCATGCTCGATGACCGGAGAACCGAACTTCACCCCACGACCTTGCCGGTGCTTGCGGGCGCAGTTCCTCACCCGATCACGGGCACTGAGGACCTCGGTGGCAGCATCGAGCCAGGCCACATCCGATAGGGCGGCCATGACGGTGGTCACCGCGAACCAGCGGGTCGCGTTCGGACGCGGGTTGCCCAACGGTCGCAACAGGCCTTGCCGGACGAGCCAACTGATCTGATCAGGCCGGCACGGCAAGAGTTCAGCGATCTCCTGGGAGTGCAATCGGCCAACGGGCTTGGCCGTCACTGGGTGCCTCAGCCAGACGGGCTGATGGCAACACGTCGGGAGGCTGGGACCGTCTTCGTAAGACGGAACGCGTTGAAGGCAATGCCGACCCTGAGGGCCGAGCAACGACGAGTTTGGACTTGTAGGCTTCATGGCTGTGCTGTGTCTTGAAGCCCGTTCCGGCCGGTGGTGGCATCTCCGCAACTTCCGCAGTTTCCGGAGATGTCGCCTGATTTCACTCGCACCCGGCAGCAACGGACAACGTGCCAACCCTGAATGAATCTCCCAGAATCACGGAAGGCGCGTAGGGGTCGACTTGGGGGCAAGATGAGGGCGGGTTCCATCCCACAGCCGATCGACCCGATCCACGGAACCGGCGCGGATGTCCGACAGCTCAGACGAGCTCTGCGGCTGACTCTCGGAGATCTGTCCGATAAGTCAGAAATCTCGGAAACCACCTTGAAGAAGATTGAGGCCGGGAAGCCTACCAGACCTGGCTCACTCCGCCGCGCCATCGAGGCCCTCAACCAGTACCTCGTCGCAGCCCTTGAGAAGTCCAGCCGGGCTTCCGCCGCCGGTGCGGAACTCGGATGCCAATGGCTGCAACTCCCCACCCAGCAGTGGAACCGGGACTTCATGGGACCTGCCTCGCTCCTGAACGCAGAGTTCCGGACTGTCCCGTTTCACGGTGCTGATCGCGAAGAGGAACTTGCACGCCTGATTGACTGGTGCAGGACCACGCACCCGCTCGGGATCCGCGTCTACAACGGTCCGGGAGGAATCGGAAAAACTCGCCTCGCACTCGAACTCTGCCATGCGCTTCTCAAGCGCAGCCGAGGCGAATGGACGACCGGCTTCCTCGTCGCCAATGGATTTCGCCCCGGCACCAATCCCTGGGCATCCCTTGCGAACCGGAGCGGAGGCGTGCTCGTGGTTGTCGACTATGCCGGCTCGGCCGAAATGGAAGAGTCGTTGCGAACGCTTCTCGCCAATCTGCGAGCAGGCCCCCTTCGGATCCGACTGCTGCTTCTGGATCGCGATGACCTGTTCCTGAACCGTCTCCGGGAGAACAAGGCGGCCCGAGCGGTCTTGTCGGCTGCCACCGTCCAGACCCAAGGCTTCTCGCTGCGCCTTCCCCCAGTCGCCGCGTCGCCCAGCGAGCGGGCGGAGGCTTTCGACATCGCCCGCAAAGCCTTCGCTCGCGAACTTCGATTGCCGGAGCCCACCGGTCCGATCCCTGCCCTCAAGGGCAAGGCTTACGAACAGGTGCTGTTCCTCCACATGCGCGCATTGAGCTCGGTCTATGGAAAGGAATCGTCGGATCGCGAGGCATCGATCCTGAGTCATGTGCTGGACCGGGAGCGCCAACATTGGAGTGCCCGGGCCGAACGTCTGGGACTGGAACGAAGATACCTGCCTGCGATTGAGGCGGCGGTCTGCTCGATTGGCCTGAATGGCGGAGCCGACAGTCTCACTGCGGCCGAACGCGTGCTCGCGGAGGTCAACCTTCTGAAGGGTGAGAGCCCGGTGACTCTGAACATTTTCGCCCGCCTCCTCAGAGAGTGCTATCCAGCCGGCGACACCGGCATCGCACCTCTCCAGCCGGATCGATTGAGGGAGTTCTTGGAGGACCGATTCCTGCGGCGAAAGGTGCGTTGAAGAAGGCTGTGCCGAGACACCATGAAAGGCATCGACCCATCACAGCAGCTGCGCCGGATGCTCGCCGGATCGCTTCGTCACGCCAGTCATCGGCGCGAAGCCGCCAGGCTTCTCAGCACCGATCCGGAACTCTATCTCCCGATCGCCGTAGCCGCCGCGATGGACTTCCACGCGAACGAAGCTCAACCGGCCGCCGACTTGTTGGAGGAGTGGCTGGGCACGGATCCGGAACTGAGTCTTCAGGAGAAGCTCTACCATCTCCTTCCCCGCCAATCCAACAGGCTGAACGCGGTCTCGGTGCGCGTCGCCATCCAACTACTCCAAGCCTTCGTCCAGGCGGGGCCCCCGGATGCGACCTGTGCGATGTTGCTCAACAACATCTCGGAATGGTCCGCCGAGCAGGGTGACCTCGCCCAAGGGCTGGCGGCGGCAACCCAGGCCGTGGCCTTGCTCGAATCCCTCTGCGCATCGGATCCCGGACTGCGCAGCGACCTTTTGATGGCACTGATGACCTTGGCGAAACGGACCGAAGCTACAGGGGACGTGGTGGGTGCAATCCGCATCGGTGAACGGGCGTTGAACCTGTCAGCGGAGATGTCGGCGTCGGGCGATCCGGTGGCACGGATACGTCGCTGCCAGGCCGCCAATACCTTGGCCAATCGCCATGCCAGATCGGGGCGTCGGGATCAGGCGCTCTCCCTCGTCCGCGATCTACCGGCCGAGCTGCGTCGGTTGGCCCGGGAAGGATTCGACGTGGAACAGGATCTCGCGGGGGCCTGCCACATCATGGCCAACGCTCTCGTCGAACTCGGCCAGTTCGCTCGCGCCCTGCCGCACGCGACCCGCGCCTTCGACGGGTTCGGGAGATTGGTCGCCGGAAACCAGGATGCCTTCCTCTCCCATTACCTCGCGGCTGCAAACACGCTGTCGATCTGTCAGGCGAATTGCGGGCAGGTGGAGGCCTCGGTTGACACCGCAGGCAGGGGAGTCGACCTGCTCGCGGAGTCAGCCAAGGCCCAGCCGCAGCGGTACGGTGCTGAGTTCATTTCCTACCTCATCAACCATTCGACCAACTGCGCCGAGGCAGGTCAGCTGGACCACGGGTTGACGGTCGGACGGCATGCCCTCAGCGAGATCCGGAGGCTGGGCCGCTGGCTGGGAAAGGAACGGTTCCGGCTGGAGGGGATCGCGTGGAACAACCTCTTCAACCAGGCCTATGCAGCGCAGGATGCGCCAGCGGCGCTGAAGGCGGCCGAAGCCGCGGTTCGGTGCTTCCGTCGATGCCGCAACATGCCCGACGGCCCCGTGGAACTCGTCCGTGCGAACCGCAACGCCGTCGAGGCCATCCGGATGCTTGGGAATGATCCGACGACAAACCGGAAGGCGCTCCGCAGGGCCGAAGCGGTATTGGCGGAGGCGATCCGCCTTCCGGAACCCTGGTCCGACGCGGTGCGCTTCCTGGTCGCCCAGGTGCACTCGGTGGTCGCCAATTGCCTCGCCGATCTGGGTCGCGACGAGGAAGCCGTCGCGCGCGAGGAGATTTCCCTCGCGCTGCGTCGGCAGGTTAACGGAAGCCCGGCCGAACGGGCGGCGGCTGTTGCTGCGTCGTACCGATTCCTCGCAACGCACCGACTGAATCAAGGGCAGACCGCCGTTGCGTCGGATCTTCTCCGGGAAGCCGTCCGGAACTACAGGCTGGCGTTGAAGAGCCGGGGCGGCACCAGCATCCAGCAGGAACTCGACGCAGCGCTCCAGCTCCAGAAGTTGATCAAGGCGAATCAGGCACGCCGGGCACGATGAAGGAGGCGCGGCCCGCAAAGTGGGTGCGGTCCGAAGGCCATCACGGATAACCCGCGTCCGGGCCGGGCAGGTTCGCGGCCAGCACTTCGCATGCGCGATCTGCGGAAGCTCAGGGCCCTACTCACCGTGCGTGCCCCTGCCCTTGCGTATGCGTCTTGGACACCGACTGCCTCTGTGCCTGCTCGGGACGTGGTGCCAACGGCGGCACCTCGCGGGCAATCCTCGCCAGGCGCTCCGGAGTCTGAGACGACAGATGCAGGGATACTCGCTGGGCTGGAGATCGAGCCGCTTCGCGCAGCGTGGCGGCGTAGCCGAGGCGCACGTGCGAAAATTCACGGAGTGGGACAACCCGTCGACGATTGTCGTAGGTGCGGAGTTGGAGAATGTCACCCCCGGCCCGGTCGGGGTCGATCCGCGTGATGGTCGCCGTCTGGCCCGCCTTCAGTCCCAGAGCCTCGCTGCGGCGCGTAACCCGCACCTGGTCCCCTTCCTGGAGCCGCTCCCCGCCGACTTGGGTGCTGCGTTCGCCCAACTCTCCACGCTCCCGCCGGGCTGCCTGCGCCATCCGGTTCAACTCGTTCCTTTCCGAGGGTTGGGCGGCAACCAGCAACGTGTCGGCCCGGTCCGGCCGCGCGACCCAGTCGGCGACCAACTGCCCGGGCTCCGGTGAGACGGTCAGGCGGTTGGATCGGGAGAAGCTCTCCAGACGCAGGTCCAAGGCCCAGGGCTTCATTTCAGGCCGCGGCGCTCCCACGCTCCGGACACCCTCACCAGCGACGAATCCAGGCAGCACCGAATAGCGCGGTTCGGGTGCCAGTTGGCAATCGTCCCCGAGGAAAACCAGCTTCGCCCCGGTCACCCGTGCCAACTCGATCAACCGCGACGCATCGCCCGCACCCATGCGGGTCGCGTCAGGCACGACCAGGACCGCTTTCGGATGAGCTTCGAATCCGCCCCAGGTCTTCACAATCGGCGGTTCCTTGCCGGTGGTGGCGCGGAACCACGGGCGATGCACCGCATCCAGGATTCGCCCCACCAATCCATCCCCGCGGCGCGGTCGAGGCGCCGTCACCTTGGCGTACCGGCGGAGCACGTTGGTCACCGTGTCGCAGGCGATGACGCCGGTCCTCCGATACAACGCTGTCAGGCTGCGTTTCTCCGCCCCCACGGCAACCACGCGGAGGCCGGCCTTTTCCCAAGCCACGGTTGCACGGCGCAAGAACTGGTCCCGCTGAGTCGCCGGCAGACGGTCCACATAGAGGCAGCCACCCGGCTTGACCGTCACGTCGATCAGCGCGCGCTTCAGGTCTCGGTCCAGTCCCTTGAGCAAGCGCGGCAACTCATTCCGATCCGCAATCGCCCGAACTTCGTCCGCCCGTCCTCGCACCGTTTCCGCGATGCGCGTTTCCCGATCCAACTGCTCGCGCGACTTGCAGACCCCTTCGCCCCCGGAGTGCGTGTGTTGCGCCGCGTGTCCAACGATGCGGTCTTGGACGTAGCCTCGGACCATGTCCGCGCTGAGCTCCCCTGCCCGACAACGTTCCGCCAACTGCCGGACCGCCTCTGTCTTGGTAAAGTGGTTCTGTCGTTCGCCCAGCCGACGCGTGGTCTCCCGACAGAGGTCTACGGCCTCCTCGTGGCTGGCACGGCTCACGGGCTGTCTGCGCAACTGGGTGACGTCCTTGAGCCCATGGCGGGCAGCCACGGACCGCCAATGATCGTGAAGTTCCTCGCGGGAGAGCTCCCAGGGTGGGAGCGGGGCACAGAATACGTTCCTCACGACAGCGGTTGGCATCCCTGCAAGCCGGAGTGGGCCGGACGGATCGCGAGCCCGGGCAGATTCAGGCCTCACCCCGATCCATGTCCGGAGCTGGTGGGCCAGCTCCGCACGGTAAAGAGCCTGAGCCGCTGGCAGGTGCCGTCCCACTCGCCCGAGGTCGAGGCCGTTCGGCGTCCATCCGCCGTCGCCGAAGGTCCCGACATTGAACAGGGCGACTTCGGTGTGAAACCCGGGCCGGGGCCCCTCGGGGGTGACGCGCTGGAACGTAGCGGCGACGAGTCCGGCCGGGAGCCGTTCGCCCCGAGCCGTTCGCACCTGAGCGGCGTCGGCTTCGAGGTAATCGACGGCCGCGCGGACGGCCTTGAACTGGGCCGTCTCCAATTCCTGGCGCAGGGCCGCCGGGGCGATCGCCCAGAGCGCCGCCACGTCGGGCGGCGGCTCGAATCGAAAAAGCCGGGCTCCGGTCTCCCCCGGAGCCCGAACATCCTTGGCCGGGTCGGCCAGCGTCGGACCGCGGGGGGCGTTGCCCTCGAAGACAGCCGCCACGTCGGTCGCGTTGACCACGGGCATGAGCCCGAGAACCGCTGCGCCGGAGCCCAGCCAAAGGCCGGGCGGATTGTCTCCCCCCGAGCCCACGAGGCGGGTCAACTCCGCGGCGTCAGTGATCGGCCTGGAATGGCTGGCCATGACTCAGCCGAGGTTCATCTCGGTCCATCGACGCGCATCCTCGGCCGGCACCCGGCCGACCGCCACCAGCAACCCGCGGGTGCTGGTGGCCAGATCGCGCCGCAGATCGCGGATCTGAGCCTCGAATTGCTGGTAGTGTGCGCCGACCTGGCTGGCCACGGCGTCACCTTCCAGAGCCATCCGCAACAACTCGCCCGCGGCCTCCTCCGGCCCCTCAGGGCCGGCCCGCTCCACCAGGCGGGCGTAGTGGTGGGCCGACAGGCGCAAGGTCACTTCGTGCGTCATGGGGAAGTGGGGTTCTCAAAAAGTTTGCACATCACGGGAGAGTCCATGACGACCCTCCCGTCCGCGCGCATCTGAGTAATGGGGGGATAGCGCCCCTGCCTCAGCCGTAGGGCATCACCAGCAGCACACACTCTGAGCCGAGTTGAACCTCCTCAGTCACCCACGAAGGGGAATCCAGGAAGGCATCCACGTCGAACCGAAGCCCGTCCATCGGGGTCTTCTCCCAAATGGCATACAGATCAGGCCAATAGAGCTGGAACAGCTCGAAGGCGGCCTCCCTTCGGACATCGTGAAAGTTCTCCCCGCGAAAGGTGCTCAAGGGAAGCTCCTCCATGGCCGCGACCGTCACCGCATCGAGGTCCATGCCTTGGATGTTCACCAGAACATGCAAGCGGAGGATCGAATCCAGATCATCCCCATCCAGCGCCGCCACCAACCCCAACGCCGTCTCCATCCCCTTCGCATCGAGCGCATGCGACCCCTGAAACAACACCCTCAGCGCCCGCAGATCGCGAACCAACGAAGACTCATCGTCTTCCTGCCCCTCGGGATCCCACTCCCGTCCTTCCGACAAATCCATCTCCCTGAAAAACGCCTTCCGCTCTGCATCTTCACACCCTTCAACCACACCCCGACTCTTACCTTTCATAACCATCTCCATTAAAAATGCCCCCCGCCCCATCCCGAAAAAACATCCCCCGAGCGGCGGAGGGTTCGCCCCTCCGTCACCCTCCGTCCCTCGGGGGAAGTGGCTTTCGAAAAAGAACAGTCGGCCCCCGGGCCGGCGACGTTGTCTTCATCCTGGCGACGTCCGGGCGTCCGGGGCCGGCGGTCAACCCATGGCAAGAACCGGGATCAGGTCCCCTGGCACGCGTTCTTGCGGTTGACCGCCGGCTCCAGCCCGGCAAAGCCGACAAACAGGGCACGGTGCCCAGCCGTTGTCTTCGCTTGGCTCAGACTACGTGCCAAATCTCACTGCCTTGTCTACGCCTCCCACCCACGCCCATCGCGAACTCACACACTGCAGGCCTGATACGGCTCCTTGGGACGACTACCAAGTTCAAGACGGAATTCTCGCGCGTTTGCCGAAAGGACACGAGCTATTCAACCCTGAGCCGATAAAAGTATGGGCCATCTCCAGTTGCCGTGGCATCGTGAAAGGTATTGGTCCCCGGGGTCGCAGGAATGTTGGTCTGGATAGGCAGGTAGCCTGTCTCGAGGGTGGAGGAACGTTCCACACGGTATCGAAGTGTTGCCACGCTGGACCATTTGACAGTGATGCCGTTTGGCGGATTGGCATTGATCTGGATGAAGGCGAAGCGGCTTTGCGGGTCGTTCGGGTCTGTGCCAGCCTTGTATTCCGCGAAATCAGACATCCCGTCGCCGTCTCTATCGCCGAGGCCGTTGCGGGAGAGACTGCCGAAATACCTCGTCTCCCAATTGTCGTCCATACCGTCACCGTCGGTGTCGGTGACGGGGACGGCGACCTGGAGGTCAACGCGCTCGATGCGGCCACGATCGGCTACGGAGAAATCGAAGCTGTCGGTGGCGGGGGGGAGGATGGTGGCGGAAAGGAAAAGGCCGGGCAGCACGACGGTGGGGACGCGGATGTAGCCAGGCGAGGACGACTTCAACTCAAGGTTGTTGAGCGTGAGAATGAAACCGGTGAGCTTGGTCTGGAACGGCACGCGCAAGACGTAGGAGAATTGGTCGTTGATGTTGATGACCGGGGTGGTGATGGAGATGGCAGCGCTGCCGTCATTGGGCTGGACCTGCCACTGCAACGTGCCGTGGGTGAGCATCGTTCCCCCGGCGGTCGTGTTGCGAATTTGGCCATACAGGATGAGGCCAGGCTCGGGAAGGCCGGGGACGGATTGACTGTGAGCCGCGCTCGGAAGGCACACGATTGCTGCCAAGCTCAAGGCAAACAAGTTTCCAGTCTTTGTCGTTTCATTATAGGTTTTCATTTCTACATGTTGTCATTATTGATCGATCACCGTTGTTGCGATGTTCGCGGATGACGCGCAATCGGTGACTAATTCCACGACTCGATTGATCACCGACTCGTCTTTCACTGGCGTTGGCCTTCCACCCGAAGTGAACTCAATGTTGCGTCGATACAGGTTGAGGACGCCATGAACGTCAGTTTCAGCTCCTACCAAATAGACTCCGTCGTCCGTGCTGACCGATGCGTGTGTTCGATGAATGGCAATGGTCACCGACTTGCTTGTGTCGGTGTATTCGAAGCCTTTTTGTGTAGGTTTCCACATAGGTGCGTTTTTAGTCTTTTGGAGATATGTCAGTCACTTTACCCGATGCAGCGCTTTCTTTCAGTATGGGCTGCTCCACGCGTTTAAATGTGGAGGATTCTCCCGCACCTTTGACAAAAGTATCGACTTTACCTTCCGCGCCTCGGGCGAACCGACCAGAAGCTGTGTCCCAAGCCTTCCTCGTCGTATCGTTCATCACGCCAATTCTCTTTTGCTCCAGAGCGAGCTTCCTTCCACCTTCAGTCATCTCAAGTGTCATTTTTCCTTCTTTGCGAGCGAAATCTGCCGCCTGTCGTCCCTTTCCACCGGACCAAAGCACAGCACCATCTCTTTTGGTAGCGACCGAGGCTTTCTCCGCCGTTTCCACCATACCTCGTAGGTTAATCGTCTCATTCAGGTCTTTTCCACGAATTGCCGCCTTTCGTAAATTGCTTGCGGCTTCGATCCCTTTGTCGGCCAGCTTGGCTGCCTTTATTGTCGCACCAGCCCCGCCGGGAACGAGCGGAAGCGCCACGGCAGCGGTGTCAGCAACGACGGCAACAGCGTTCAGTAAGGAAGGATCATTGGCGAATTCGCTGATACTTATGGTCAAACTCGCAATGTCCCAAGCAGTTTCAATCCATTCCCCGGAAGGGTCTTTGTAGATCAAAGGCGCGTTCCGGGCGTAGGAGTAAGGATTCTGCAACTGCGGGTCGAGCAGGCCTGCGGCGGGCAAATCGGAGGAAAGAGGATCGATTCGTGTGAAGCGGGCTACTGAAGTGGCAACAAAGCGCGCTTCAAGATAATGCAGACCGGTTTCGCGGTCTCTTTCCTTTTGGATAAACTGGTAATTCTCTGCCCGCCCGCGAAGTCTCGACTCGTGCCGCGCTTGGCCGAAGGCGTAATTCGACGTTTCTTCAACCAAGACACCTGAAACGTCAGTCATCACGCTGGACGACCCGAGATGATCCTGATGGTAATAACGAATCTTTAAGGACCAATCGGACGGATTCACTTGACCGCTTGAGTGAGCCTTCGCAAAAAAGCCTTCCCCTGGCGGCAAAACTGAGGGGTTGTTGGACAATACTTGGAATTCGCCCGGCAACCAATTCAGCCAATCGTTGGATACCGAATCGAAACGCCACCAAGCAACGGAGGGCGGCGACAGACCAGAGTGCAACTCCAGCGGTTCAAGTCCCGCGCCCGGCTGAAAGCTTGCCCCCGCAACCAGCACACGATTCGTAGGTTCAAGGTAAGTGCCGGTGAAGGCCAAAACCGCGTTCGTGGCTGCGTTCAACCAAAGCACCGTTCCGGCCGGGAGTAAGTCGCTCGGAGAAATGGCCAGCCAGTTTTGCCCGGGCTGATTCCAGCGCGCCGCCGCATTGACCCCGGATGCACCAACAGGAACGGATGCCCCCCCCACCGCGAGCGAGAGCAGATTCCATCCGGGCCGGACGCGAATGCGCTGGATGCGCGGCGTGGCACTCAAGTTGCCGGTCACGCGAGCGACACGGGTACTGCCGTTCCAAACGTATTTGGTGGGAGCATCGTAATCGCGGACTTCAAAGAAGCGGTCAATGTAGAGCGTGGTGGTGACGCCCTCACCCCCAGCGCCTCTCCCATCCGATGGGAGAGGGTAGCCAGGTTTCCACGCAACGCGTTTCGTGATGCGGCGGTCGGTGTAGTCGTAGGTGTATTCGGCACGCATCTCGGCGCTTTCCACCACCACGAGGCGATCCTTGAAATCCCAGTTGTTGGTGAGGCCGTCAATGACGGTCATGTTGCCGTTCGCATCGTAGGAGTAATTGCGGATTGCGGATTGCGGATTGCGGATTGCGGTGAGCGCGTGTGGACCGGGCGGCTCGTCCGCAGCGCGACCGATACGACCGATGCGACCGGATGCGCCGCCGGAATCCATTTCGCCGAGGTTTGCGACCGGCAGCCCCTTTTCTTCGTGAACGAGGGTGGAGGTTTGGGCGAGCATGTTGCCGATGCGGTCGTAGCGGTAATTGATTTCGCCGTCATTCCGTTTGGCCTGGCCGGGCAGTTCAAACGAATAACGCGCCTGGGTCAGACGATAGAGGTCATCGTAGGAGAAAATTTGGGTGTTGCGGCGCTTGTCACCTTCCGGCACAACCGAGCCGGGCCGCTGGTCTTCGATGAGCTTGATGTTGGAGACGGCATCGAAGGTGTAGCCGAACGCGATGAGCGGGCTGGCCGGTGCTGCCGCCGGAGCGGTGATGAGGGAGTTGAGGCGCAGGCGAGAGTCGTAGGCGTAGGAGGTGCGGACGCCGTTACCGTAGTCAATCTGCGCCATCTGGCCCGACGGCAGGTAGAGGAGGTTGGCAATGATGTTGCCGAGCTGCGCCTCGCCGCCTGTGAAGCCGCCCGGAATGCGCTGGAGCAGTTTGCGGTCGTTGTATTCGTAGCGGAGCTGGTCGGCGTCGGGATAGGTGAGGTTCGTGAGGCGGTCGAGGGAATCGTAGGCGAAAGTGGTGCGATACGTGACCAGTGACGAGTGGGGGGGGACGAGCGGATCGGGAATGCGCTTGGCTACCCACTCAACGCGGCCACGGGAATCGTACGAAGTGTGCTCCTCGCCGGAGAGGTCTTCCACCCAGGCGAGCGCGCCCTTCATGTTGCGCGCGGTGGCCAAGGTGTTGTCGCCTTGCGGGAGATTGGCGACGGGTGTGTCGTAGTGGTAGATGACCGAGTTGGTCAGAGCCTCGTCACCTCGACTGCTACGCCAAGATGGAAGAGGAAGGCCGTCGTGATACGTCTCCGTGCGGATACGGTTGGCACCGTCATAGGCATAGGTGATGCGCTGGGCCTTCGCGTCGGTGGTCTCGGTGAGGTTGGAGGCGTCGTCGTAAACAAAGTGCATCACGCCCCGGTCGGGGTCGTTCATGTCGGTCTTCCGCTTGAGGCCATCGTAGGCGAAGGTCTTGACGTTATTCTGGGAGTCAGTGATGCGAGTGAGCTGATCGTTGAGGTCGTATTTGTAGCGGGTGGTCCAGACGACGGGCGTGGCGGCCCCACTGCCAGCGGGCGTCCCGTCGTCGTTCAGACGGGAGGTTTCGTCCACCTGAATGAGGCGGCCGAGGCCGTCGTTTGAATGAACCATCGGAGTGTCGAAGAAGGCCGAGGCGGGGTCGGTGTCGTTTTCGTCCAAGGAACGGGTAAGGAGAGGTTCGTAAACGGTGCGGCGCTGGGTACCGTCAGGATTGGTGACCTGCGTGGGGCGCAGGGTGGCGTCGTAGTCGGTACGGCTCGCATGGGCGGCGGCGAGGTCGAGCGTGACGAGACCACCTTCGTTGTGGAACTGGCCCTGCCAGCCGGGAGCCTCGATGTTCTCGAAAGCGAGGAGGTCGTCCAACGAACTGCCGACGAGCGAGAAGTAGGGATTGAGGGCGCGGACGGATTTCTGACGGGCGTTGAACTGGACGGCTTCAGTGACGACGACTCGCGGTGCGGTGCTCCCGGGCGCGGGTTCGGCTTCCTTTTTGGTGATGAGCTTCCGTCCGAGGCCGTCTACGAAAGTTCGGCTGATGAAGTAATGAGCGCGGTGGGTGCCAGGCTCAGACGGGGCCTTGTCGAGCTGGCGGGTCTCCACGTAGTTGACCTGCCCGATCTCCCCAACCGGCACCCCTAGCGCGTAGTCATACTCGACCGTTGAGAACTCGTCGGTATCCCCCGGCTTCAGGAGTCGGGTCAGCCGGGAAAAAGTATCGTATCCGTAGCGAGTGGTATTGCCGTTGAAGTCGGTGGAACTCGTGACCGTGCCGAACCCCTCGTCATAGGCGGCCGAAAGCACCAAAGGATCCTTGCCAGAACCGAGTTCAATGGTCTCAGCGATCGGATACGCATGGAACCGGGAGTCGTAGTCGATCCGACGCCAGTGCCCGCGGCCGGCGTCCGGAACTCCTCCCGGGGCGACCGCCAGAGGGTCTAGAAGGATTATCGGGTTTCCGTAGGTGTCATACTGCGTACGGGAGGAGAGGACTGTAGCGGTGGAGTCCGAGGGAGAAACCCAGTCGCGTTTCAGGGTAAGATTGCCGATCGTGACGAATCCGAGGTTCCTTCCGGAGAACGTTTCGTCGTCATAGAATTGCTCAGAGCGCGATATCACCGCGTCGTGCTCATCTCGTAGTTCCTGAACCGCCACCGCTCTTAAAATCCAGGCGTTAGTGTTGATCGCGTATTGCCTAAGCGTGATACGCTCGTCATCGAAGGCAGATCGATCCCCGTTCTCCACAATCCCATAGTCAGCGTGGCGGGTCTGGTTTCCGAAATCGTCATACCGCATCTCCGACTCCAAGCGACGTTCGGCCCCCTGCCCCAGTTCCAGCACCCGACGCGTGCTCGCTACTGGGTGTGCATACCGGACTTCAAGTCCATTCGTCCCCGTGAGTAGCAGTTTGGGAGGAGTGATCCACGCTGTCGACTCCGTCTGAAACACCCGGCCGTCCACGGTCTCTGTGGACAGTTGCAGAACGCGACCCTTCATCGCCTCGAACACGCGGCCGGTGTCGAACACCGAACGCGTGACCTCAGTTGGGGCAGAGTCATCCCCGACGTCGATCTGTTCCACACGGGAGAAACCGCGAAACTGCTTTTCCACTGGATCGTAGTATCCGTCGTGGTAGCGAAAACGACTCACGTAGGAGTGGCCCAGCGAATCGAGATTCGTGATCGACGAAATGACCGTCACTGGAAAGGGCATTCCATTTGTCCAGGTAATTCCCTGCGCCCGGTCCTCTAGCAGAAACTGCGTCGAGGGAGCGTAGCCGATCAGGGTGACGCGGCCGATGCCATTGCTGATGGCGGTCAGGAGATTCGGGGTGGTGCCGCAGTTGAGAAGGGTGCCCAAGTCGAACGTGCGAAGTTTCGGGGCGGCATCCGGATCGGCGTAGACCAGATCCGTGGTTCCGTTGCCGTTCATGTCCGCCCAGCGTGTCACGGTGTTCAGCCCGAGGCTGGCGGGCATGTCGACGATCACTTTCCGGGAGGTAAAGGAGGCATTGCCCAGGTTTATCCAATACCAGAGCTCGCCGCCGTCGGCGCGCTCAAGAACAAGGTCGGCCAAGCCATCGCCGGTGATGTCACTGAGCTTGGCACGACGGATCTGTTCGTCGGTGAGGCTAAGGTCAGGAATCGGGATCGTGAGAAGCGGGCTGAAATGGCCATAGCCCACGCCCACGGTCAGCTCCAGGCCGACCGGTCCCACTCGGGCGATATCCGGAACGCGGTCACCGTTCAGATCCGCGATCTGGACGGCTGGGTTGGCAAGATCGAAGGGAAAATCCTGCGGAACCGTCACTGCATCCGAGTAACGGTTATCCCCTAAATTGAACCACAAGGTGTACTCCAAGCCATCCCCGCGGATCAGATCCGTGCGCTTGTCGAAATCAAAATCGCCAGTGCGCACATTGGCTTCCCCGAAGGGAGCAGGCGGGCGTTCCGGACCCTCGGACATCTCCCGGCGCTCGGCCCAAGCATTCGTCCCGAGATTGGAGAAATAGAGTACCGTCGCATCCCCTCGTCTGTGTACCAGGTCGGCCCGGCCGTCACCATCCATGTCCGCCAGATGGGTCGCGGAAGAGCTCAGGCTGTAGAGCCAAGCATCCCCAGAAGCCGCATCCACCTCCACTGAGCTACCCCAGGCCAATTGGCTATGAAGCGAATCGGTGCTCGCGCCTTGGTTCAGGTAGACCAGATGCGTGGGTCCTCCGGTCTCGAGCAGGTCGGGAAGACCATCGCCATTGAGGTCGGCCAGCTCCACCAGCGGATTGTCCATGACCAACGGCGGCTCTTGGGCACTCCCGATCTCGGACTGCGTTGCCGAGATCCGATCCGGCGGCGCACAGACCGAGTAGCCGAGGGTCAGCGGCGGCAGGGTGCTTACTCCATCCGCGCCGATCTGGGTGATCCGGTGAAGAAGCGATCCATGTGTAGGCGGGCCTGCCTGTTCCCAGTAGCCGAGGTCATACCGGCGCACCAGCGAATCAGGAGCACCATCTCCATTAAAGTCACCGTGCAGATGTCCGGCGAGCAACTGGCCTTGTGTTCCAACGTCGACAGAGTGCAATCGATGACCAGTCCGCACCGGGAACCCGGGGCGGCAGTCCTCGAACCAGTCCCTGCGCTCCTCGTAATGGAACTTCACGAAGTGGAAACTGTCCCAAGTGGGACGGCCGGGGCCATAACGGACTTCCGAGAGGTATCTCTGATTCAGATCCCGGGCACCGGGAAAATTGGTGTAGCTGTAAGTAATCGTGTTACCGCGGGTGTCGACCTCCCGGTCGAGGAGCCAGTTGAAGATCTTTGCCGAATTGTTTCCGTCCTGGATGCGGGAGTTCGCGACGGTACCGAAGAAGAGGAGCGTACCGTCGGGTAACGTGGCCTCCCAGTGTCCGTCGATGAATTGGTAACGGGTGAAAGAACCTTCGTTCTTGCAGAAGGAGTAGCCGTCCCCGCGGGGGACCAATTCCTCCTTGGAGTCGTTGAGGAATCGATCCGGACGGTCAACTCCGAGGGACTCGCCGTAAGTGGGGATCCCCTTGTCGCACTGCCGCTGCACCCCGGTTTGGGAGAGTTGCCATCCGTAGCCCACGGAGCCATTGCCCCCCCCGCCCTCGTAGCTTAGATGAATCGTTGGATACTGCCCCGCGATTCCGGGCGGGACCTTGAGTCCAATGCCATACTTGGCGGTACCGTTGTTGAGCATTGGCTGAAAGGAGTCTCCCAAACCTTCGATTGAGCCTGGGCCTTTGGGGACCGAGATAGTATTGGGCGAGACGCCGCTCTTATCAGCGGCATTTGCCAACAAGGCTGCAAAGAAGACGCCTGATAGCCCCAAACAGGAGGAGACCATCCCGACATGATGCAATGACCTTCGGAATGCGCGTTGCCTGAGCATAATCATGATCGTCAACCGATACCATACCGAGCATGCAGGCCTGGATGCTGCCTCACGCCAATCTCCTTTACGCTGTTCGCTGACGCCACCCTCATCAGACCGAAGTTTCCCCGATAGGCGAGCACATAAATTCTGCTTATCACAATTGAAGCGCCTACGAACACAATCGCACCATCTTCCAGAGGCGCTTCCCAATCCTAAATCTCTTGGTAGATCATCGTTTGATGAAGAAGTAAACGTAGGCATTTTTAGGTCGCGTCTCAGGGCTGGTTCCAGCGGTGGTTGTAACATCGGCTACGGCTGGAAACTGAGTGCCGTAGCTAATCGTACCAACACCGGCTAGGTAGTAGGCAGCTTCCACCACGCGGCCAGGGGCTCTGAGCTCCCCCGCGTGCTGTACATACCCAATTGAAGACTCGTGCGAATGAACCTGAAGTGCATCCAGTTGCACCGTGCCAACCTTGGAACCGGCGAGGCCGCCTGGATTCATCGGCATCCTGAGGTCGCGGTCAGGATCTTGGCCGGAGCCGCTGTCCACCCCACGCAGGAATAGCCCTCGGTAGTCGGGCAGATTGAAGGTACTTGAACCGTCACCTGCCCCATGAATCGTGCCAATAACCTCAAACAAACGCCTGTCCTCAGTTCGAGATATCCGAGCCCCATTGCAATGATACCAACCTTTCGGTCCGATGTTCGAAGCCCATGCAATGACCGTCCCAGGAGGAATCAATGCATCGATCGCCAAGTCTGGAGAGAGGTGCGCCGTGGTGATTCCTTGTGGCTGGACGGCACTGCCCCGGATAAAGTTCGTTTCCGGATCGTTCCCCGCGACGAGGATCGAGGACCAATCCTTCCCCGCGAGCTTGGAGCTATTGAATGCAAACGGGGCGCTTAGTATCTGCTGGCGAGGTAGGATTGGCGCATTTGTACCCACCTTGATTTCCAAGAAGCGTGGGGAGTTCGTGAATGCCATGGAAATTGCTCGATTCGCGGTGTCAACCGGACCTATCATCACGTTGAAGTAACCTTTAACAATCGGGACCTTCCCCCCGAATCCGGGACCGCTTGTTCCATTAAACGTTTGCGGTCC
The DNA here is from genome assembly GCA_965284395.1 of Limisphaerales bacterium. Taxonomy (GTDB): domain Bacteria; phylum Verrucomicrobiota; class Verrucomicrobiia; order Limisphaerales; family UBA9464; genus UBA6176. The sequence continues at coordinate 6,447,746 of OZ260084.1, forward strand.
CCAAACTTGCGTAACGCCCTCCGCAGAGTCGAATATGGAAAGGCTCAACTCGTAGTCAGCCGTAGGAGGTGTCGATCCGTCTGGGTTCAAGATGTGGCCTTGATAATTGATGAGGGCAGGAACGCTCTGAGCACATGCGGTGCCTGGAAGCATCGCAAGCCAGAGGCACGCGATGCCAACAAATACATCCCAGCGTGCTGAGGAAGGCCGCAATCTATCGGTGACTGTTTGCATAGTCTTTGAATAGTTCTCCGATCTAGTAAACGCTGTTATCGTCGTCAAAACTGGTCACAATAACCCGGCTGATGAATCCCTACGCCAAGGAACAGAGCGTGAGCCCCCTGAAGGCGCATCATGGATCGGGAAAGTTAGTTCGTAATCTGCCGTCACTGGAACCATCCCATCCAGGTCAAGAATCTGGCCCTTGCTATTGATCAAGAATGCCACTAACTGCCCAAGGACCACGCCTGATACCAAAACAAGACGTATATATCTAGCTATACTCCCCTGAGCAATCATTATTAAATGTCGAGCCAGTCTCTCGACAAACACACTACCGTCCACCGTATGCATATGCTTTGAATCGAATCTTGATGTCGGATACGCCGTTGCCGTCGCGGACGCCGTTTGCTAACGCCCCGTTAATGAAACGCTGCACGCCCTCATCACGATCGTTGAAAAGGTTCACCCCGGGGATGATCAGCAACCACTGGGTGTTCGTTTTACCGCGGGTGTCGACCTCCCGGTCGAGGAGCCAGTTGAAGATCTTTGCCGAATTGTTCCCGTCCTGAAAACGGGAGTTCGCGACGGTACCGAAGAAGAGGTGCGTACCGTCGGGTAACGTGGCCTCCCAATGGTCGTCAACGAACTGGTAGCGAACAAACGATCCCTCGGTCTTGCAGAAGTAGTAACCGTCACCAGAAGGAACCAACTCCTCTTTAGACGCGGTGAGAAAACGGTCTACCCTATCCATCCCGACCGACTCCATGTAGGTGGGAATGCCCTTGTCGCATTGGCGCTGCACCCCTGCCTGAGACAACTGCCATCCGTAACCTAAGGGACCGTTACCCCCGCCACCCTCGTAGCTAAAGTGAATCTCGGGATGCTGACCGGCGGTGCCGGGTGGAACCGTGAGACCCATGCCATACTTGGCCGTACCAGTGTTGAGGGTGGGCTGGAAGGAGTCTCCCAACCCTTCGATCGATCCCGGGCCTTTGGGGAGCGAAATGGTGTTCGGGCTCACGCCGCTCTTGTCGGCGGCCCGAGCACGAAAGCAATGCAACAGCCCGAAGATAAAGACTGCGCTCGCCAGTAGTGCAGCATCGACTCGCATGGAAGCATTGCCAAGCCAGCACGATCAACGCAGCTTAGGCACCCAACACTCTTGGGCGCAAGCACCGCATAGAAACCGTAGCTTGAACGATCATCCGCTATTGTGCCGGCAGAAGTTATCCATTCGGGCAATCCCACCGGAAATCGATAATCTCGGTGCCCATAGGTTTGAGAGTCGGTGACAATACAAAAGCTACTGTCTCCATAATTGCGCCCGCAAACTTTTGGCTCTACCCCAAGATGGCAACAAACGTGATCTAGCGATCGGGAATGGGTTACAGACCGTACGCCGAAAGCACGATCTTCTGAAAGGTGATGATGTCCTCGACCACCGCCTCCTCTGCAGGAATGCGGTGAACAGTGATCGCCAAAACCAACCGATGAGTTCCAGGTGAGAGGGCGACCACTCCGCTGCAACGTTGCCAATCCAGCATAGTGTCGGCCCGAGTTCGAATCTTGGCGGACATCACGGAACTTCCCCCGTCATCAAGGTCCACAATGTCAAAATCTACGTCCGGGAAATTCTGAGAGCCATTCGGGTTGCTCGTGGTGAAGGCGACGTAGGAGGAATCATCAGTGATGCTCAATGTCTGACGTCCCACTCCGGACAGGCCCACCCAGATCGGACGACCGGATGAAGTCACCGTGATGGCAAGATTGGTCACCTGAACCGGGGTTCGGTACAGGATTCTGGTAAAGCTGTCAGAGTTTACACCATCTGGCTGCTTGGTACCAACGTAGACAAGATGACGTAGCCGGCTTCTGAGGACCGTCAACGGCGCCCTGCGGGAATCGTCGACTGCTCCCGCGGCGATCTGATCACGCTGAATCGATCCAGCCTGAATTTTTCCACCGTTCAAACTCCCTGTTTCAGGGTTGTTACCGGAACTTAGAATGGAACTCCAATCATATCCCGCGAGCTTGACAGCATCCGCCGCCACAGCGCTCTGAAAGGCGAACGGCGCGGTCAGCAGCTGCTGTCTCGGCCGTATGGGTTGGTTTGTGCCAACAGTGATTTCAACGAATCGAGTCGCGCTACCGAACGAGGCGGTCAGCGAACGCCCGGAAGTGTCGACGGGGCCCAGCGCGACGTTGAAATACCCTTGGACGACAGGGACTTTTCCCCCGAGCCCGAGTCCTGTGTTCCCATTAAAGCGCTGAGGACCCCAGACTACGGTGCCTCCCTCAAGACTGTCGTAGATTGAGAAACTCAGCTCGTAGTCGGCCGTGGTCAGCGGAACACCGGAAGGGGTCGATAGTTGCCCCTGATAGTTGATGAGGGCAGGAACCGTTTGGGCGCGTGCGAAGCCGATATACATGGCAAGCCAAAGGCTCACCACGGCAACTCGCACACCCCATCGCTCTGAAGACCACCGCATTCTATCGTCCACCGTACGCATATGCTTTGAATCGGATTTTGATGTCGGATACGCCGTTGCCGTCGCGAACGCCGTTTGCCAACGCCCCGTTAATGAAACGCTGCACGCCCTCATCACGATCGTTGAAAAGGTTCACCCCGGGGATGATCAGCAGCCACTGGGTGTTCCAGACCGAGCGGCCGACCAGACCCGCGGATTGAAAGTGGGCCTCCTCACCGTTTAGGGGGGCGAGGTTGTCGTGATACGCATCGAAACTCGGATGGGCGCGAATTGCCGCGAGCTGGAAGAGATTCTGCCCCTGATTGGGGAACTGGGCGCTCGCATCCCCCACCGCGAACGCGGGTATCCAGCTGGGTGTGGCGAGCCGGGAATCGAGCTTGTCCCCGATGGAGAACGGGGTCGGGAGCCACTGGTCGACCACCCGCCACTCCCGGGTGTAGTCGATGCTGTCCGAGGGCGTTGCCCGGGGGGACCGAAGAAGGTCGCTGCCGACAGGGACGAGATACACCCGTGGATCCGCGCGCAATCCGGAGCCCCCGGTGATCCGGTAGTTTGAGAACGAGACGCGGATGGAGCGGATCTTGGTGGAGAACGCGGTGGGGTTGAATCCACTGTCGCCGGCAACATCCGCAGGCCAAGTGAAAAAGTTCAGGTTCTGGTTGATGGTGGAGGAGAAAGGAATCACCAAGCCCGGCTCCTTGGCCTGTGTGGCTTGGAAGAGACAGTGCCGCACGAATTCCGGGACATCGCCCAGGTTCGCCACCTGAAAGCGAGTCAACTGATCCCGCCACTTGGCATTGCCAGCGGCGCCGGGCTGGATGCGGAGGAACTGCGAACGAAGAGAAAACTCCTTCGTGTCCGCCTGTGGGTTATTGAAGCCGAGCTGCGGCTTCAGAACGGCGAAGTTTTCTTTCATCCCGGCCATCGGATCCGCCAGCCCTGGATCTCCAAGCCCGCCAGTCTGCGGCTCGCCGTTCTGGATCACGCCGATGGTGCGGGCGCGTACGATCTTGTTGAGGAAGAAGCTGCCGGGCCGGGCCGAGTCGGTGGGCCGGAGATTGGTATCGAAGTCGTACGCCTTGGCAGCGAGATAGACGTACTGGGCGGCCTGGTCGAACTGGGCCCGGTACTTCTGGAGCGCGTCATTCCGGAAAATGCGGAAGGCCATGTCATTGTAGCGATACGTCTGAACCTGTGCAGCCGTCTGCTGGCGGAATCGGAGTCGGTCCTCGATCAGACGCTGTCCGCGCGCCAGCGAGGCGGAATATCGGCCTGCCATCTGGAGGAGGCTCTCGTTGAGGTTGAAGATCTCCAGCCGGAGCGGTGCCTCCTGACGCACCAGTTGCTCCATCTGGGCGATTTGCTGAAGAATGCCCTGCTCCTGTCGAACGGTGACCAGCCTGATGTTTTGCTGCGACTGGGAAAGCTCCTTGGCCTGCTGGTGATCGAGCTCGGCGAGAGATTCGGAATTAGCCGACTCCAACATGACTTCAGACGTTACGCTTGCAATCAGCTTGATCGCACCTCGAGCGGGAGCGGTAGCATCGTTGGCGAGCCCAAATGTCTTCGGAAAAAACTCTTGGATCGCATCGGCCACAATGGTCGCCTGCCGAGCCTTGGTCTGGAATCCCAACTGCCTCTCGCGTGACTGGCGAACAAGGTCATTGAGACTGCTCTGAACGCCCTGGCCCGTGCTCAGCAGAACAATCTCCTCAGCATTGAGATTGTACTGAGCACGTAGCAGAGCCGCCTGGCCGTCGATCTGCGCCATTAGATTGTCATAATCGGCAACGGCCTTCTGGAACCGGGCCTTGGACTGAAGCAGGTCCAGGTGAGCCTGTTGAACTTCTCCTGGTGCCCGGCGCTGGCCCTTCCAGATTGCAGGCTTTATGAGCCCGAATCCATTCCCAGCGACATGATACTTCACGGGGGTCAGCGAGCTAACGACGGCGCCGCTGGTGGTAACCACCAGATCCCGGTTGGTGATGACAATCTCCACCGTCGGCGGGGTCGTGATGCCCAGGAGGGCGGAGGACTCCCCGTACATGTAATGGTAGAGATCGGGCCCATCGTACCCAGAGGGATAGGATCCCGTGGGTCCGATATCGTCGTTATAGGGATAACCAAAGACCTCGATCAGCCGGCTGTTGAAATCCGCTTCACGATCCCGAACGGCATTGGCAAAGTCCACATCCTTGTCGGCCTGCTTGCGCAGCAGTTGGCTGGAGTTGTATGCGTAGTTGAATACGGCGATGGCATTGTTCATCGCCCGGATGGCCCGCTGGTAAACCTGCTCGAAGTGTGTGGTTCCTTGGTCAATCTCGAGCGGATTGATGTCGAACGGGAGGGCATTTTTGGCGAGGCCAAGCGGGTTTAGCCCGGTATCTGACTTGTCGAGCTGCTCCTGTATGTTCACCGCCGCGGCGGCGATCTCGCGCAGCTCCGGAACGGTGGAGCGGTCGATCTTCTGGATTCCCGTCGGTACCGCGCCCGAGGGTACGGCCAAGTATGGGCGAATCCCTGTGCCATACGTGGCCTCAAAGGTCTTGACGCCCAGGACGGACCGCAGGTTGTTGGTCAATTCAGCCTCAGTCGCGTATTGATTCCCCTTCAGAATTTCGAGAGCGGCGAACACAGTTTCCGGCAGTCCATTGGTCTGAGAGGCGCCAAGGATCGCTGCTTGGAACTTCAACCTTGCCTCCAACTGGATGGCTCCATCGAGCGCGGCAAGAATGCTCTGCCTGCCGGTGAAGGCACGCCCTGACAGAGCCAGAAGCTTCGTCGCTTGCACCCGCGTGAAGCCTGGCGCGTAGAGAGGAATCCTGTTGGTGATCACATCATCTGACAGCCAATACCGGGCCTGACTTTCGGTCTGTAGAAGAGTGTTCTCAGTGATTTGAAAGCTCTGCTGATAGGTACTCGGAAGCAGCGCATTACCCACCACCCAGTCGAAATAGGCTCCCTGCCCTGATCGGCTCGCCCACTCAGAAACGCCCCAGGCTCGATTGGTGTTGCCGTCTTGGTAACCCTGCCACTGGCCAGTGGGATCCTCGACGTAGGCGGAACGGTAGGTGAGTGCAACGATTTCCGCAGCCGTCTTGGCCTTCGCCGCGGCGGTGGCAGCGAATTGCCGCTCGTCTTGGTAGTCGACCGACACCGGCACACCGCCCACGAGAACAGCCTCGGAGCGTGGGATCCACGTGAAGTTTGCATTGCGGAGGAGACGGTAGTAAAAGCTCAGTCCTGTCAGATAGTGACCCAAAGCGTCGCCATGGCCTTGTGGATAGAGTATTTTGGCATCCTCCTCGCCGATGGCCCCGTCCCCGTCCATGTCCCGAATACCATAGTTGGACCGGTAGGCCACTTCACCATCGCCGAGTGCAAAGTTCCAAATCAGCCGATTGTAAATGGGTGGTTTTTGTATCGATGGATCCTGGGTATCATCTCGCCCCCGAAGAAGAGCCAATTCTTCATCCAACAAAGTCGGCAGCTGATTCTGGAAGCAGAAGATCGAGGAAGCCTGGGCACCGTAATCACCCGTGTCTGTGCCGAACGCGACGGTCGGGTCGGCGGAATCCGCGTAGGCCTCGTTCCCGAGCATCGTGTAAAGCTTGTTCAGCCGGGATGTCACAAGGATCAGCGAATCATTGGCTGGCCCGTAGTCCACGGGATTCGAAGCCTCGATGCTCAACCCGCGGCCGCGATCCAGCACTGTCCCATAGATTTCGATCAGTCCGTAGTTGGCCGCTCCCGCCGCATTCAGGGGGGTCGCTCCTGAAGGACGGGGACCCGCCTGGCTAATCATGCTAGAGATTGTATTGACCTGGTGACTCTCAAAATTCTTGTACCGCTGGTCGAACGGATTAATCCCTGCCAACACGCGCTTGAGCCAGCCCTCCGCCAGCATTGGCTCCGTCCATTCGCTCCAGGTATTCGTACCGACCGGATTGGCCGGATTGAGCGCGCGGTAGCGGCAGACAAACCAATTGTCGCTGAGGGTGTAGATCCCCGGACCTTTGATGGTGATATCCACCGCGCCCTTCCCGTCAATCGGAGTCGGCGCAAAGAGCCCCCACTGATCCCGGGGTAGACTAGAGGGCCCACCGTTCTCGGGCGGCAAGGTTCGCCACTCGAACTGGTACTCGTCTGCCTTACCGGCGAAGTCCCCGCTGTGACGAAGCGTGAGTTGCTCGTCGAAGGGATTGTCCGAGGGGATAACCTTCAGTTCCCCTTGGTAGAGCGGCGGGGTCACGCGGATCAGCGCCAGAGAAATAGGGTCCGGTTCCAGGTTGAGGTTGGTGCTGTTGTTGAATGCCAGCGTGACGTACCCCGTGCCGCGGCCGAAACCTGCGGTTAAAGCCAGATGATCAAAGGGTACGTTCGGAGGAATCACCGTTACCCCTGCGGCCTTGTCCCACAGCGCTTTGAGCGCGGCAAGGAAAGGACCATCCTTCGTCAAAGCTGCAATGGCGGAGCGTTCCCGCTCCGAGAGAACATTCAGAAAAAGATAATTCTCGCCTGCGACCGGCTGGATCAACTCGCCCTTGAACCTCAATAGGTGATTGACTGGGTCCCACCAGATCCGTTTACGGAGCTGGGGCGGAAGTGTGGTGAAGTAGAAGCTGCCGCCCTGCGATGCGGTCGGCAGATCCGTCGGGAGCTGGTCCAGTGGCGTGGAATACTCGCGAGTCGGATCGATGAGCGTGACACTGTCTCCGATGTGGTTGGCGGCAGACTGCTGATAAACAATCTCGACGCTGGTCTGATCGTAGATGCTCGGCAGGCCGAACTTCGCGGTCGCCAAAGTCTCCCCCACGCGGAGAGCAGGCACATCCTGCGGCCAGCGCACCGTGAAATGAATGTCTGTTGGAACGCCAGCCGTCCCCCCCGGCCTACGATCGAGCCAAGCGACATGCGGACCAACGGCGGCAGGCTTGCTCGGCGGGAAAAACATCCCGGGGAACGTGTTGGTGGAATAAAAATAGCGCATGACGATCGTGGAGTTTCCCCCATCGTCCCCCGCGGCCCGGGCCCAGTAGTCTTTCTTGCGATCTCGCCAAAGCGGACCGGAAACGCCGGTATTCTCATCGCAGCGTTCCAGGAAGTTCAGGTAACTCACCGGATACGGTGGGAACAAAAGCCCTCGTGCCCCGGCCTCTGCTGAATAATTGAACACGTAGTTGGTCCCATCTGAGCCGAGCCCCTCGGCCAAGACCTGGAACACTCGCATGGTCCACCCTGTACTGCCGCCTTGGTTCCATTGTTTCAGGAGCACATATGGCTCGGATGTCGTGGGCGTCCCAAGATCATCACGCAGGGCGTAGATCGCCTTGGACGCGCCCTGACTCTCCCCATTGGCCCCAACCACGATCGCGTGCTCGTCGTTGGGATTGAATCCAGCCCGGCTTGCATCGTTCTGGTAGTAGAGGCGGAAGTCGTCGTTTTCCTTCCCAGGAATCGGCCCGGTGCCCTTCTGGCTCGCGATGACGACGCGTTCCGGCGTCGCCGGCCATACGGCGTTGTAGCGCTGCACCAGCGACGGCCACTGGACTCCACCCACGGGATTTACAGTGCTCCACCAAACCTCTAGCGTTCCCTTGTTGACGGCAAAAATCTGACCTGTGGTCCGAGCCGCATCCCAGTGCGGCGGGTTCTCCGTCTGGCCCTCATAGGTCTCCCAGTCGTACAGATCGCCCTCCTGGGCGTAGATGTAGCCGCCACGCGGCCCTTGATGAGTTGCCTCGGTGATCTCCTTGCCGATGTCCCAATCCCTTTTGGAGAGATCTAACTGCGGGTCGTTGTTTAGAAGTGATCGTACAACCTGAAAATAGACCGCGTTCGTCGGTCGGTACTGGAGCAGGGACCACCCAGCACCCAACGTAGAGAAGCGCGAAACACTCACCGGTTGGGCATGGTCCGCCGGCTCCTGAAAGGGCATCAGTTTGGCGTTCAGGTCCGCGGAGAAGACCACATCAGGACCCTTCACCGGCCCGCTGCCGCGAATGTACTGCTGGTAGTTGCTTTTAGAAGAAGGCCAAGCCGCAAGATAGTGATGAAGCTCATAGGGCCAAGCGACATTCTGGGAGTCATTTCTCCGCCAGTAGACCTCCATATTCGTCTCATCCGCGGAGGTTCGAATGGCAAAGACGGAACCGAATTGGGCGGACGACAGGTCTTCGTGCTGGTAGAGATACGAGAGCGAAGTATTCTGGAGATCGATTCCCCGCGACACCGCCGGTTTGGCGGAGTTCGGCTTGAACACATAGGGAGCCAGCGCGGCGCCCACATCCACCAATGTGGCCGCGCCGCTCGTCAGGTTGCGACGCACGTCGACGACTTCCAGACTCAGATACTTGGCATCTGCATCCCGGTACGTGAGCACAAGAAGTCCTTCATTCAACTTCGCCCTCATCTGGCGGGTCACAGGGTCGAAGGTTACCGCATTGGTATCGGGGATGGTTTGGTTGTAAAAAAGCTCCACCTGAAGTCCGGAAGGAATCGCGACCCGTGGAATACCGGCGAGTCCTCCCACCTCGTTAGCCAGGTTGCCACCGGAGGCATGCGTGTGATAGAGCGCCACGGGATCTTGAATCGCGGTGTTCTCGACAAAATAGGACACAGGGCTGTTGGTAGTTCCATCCTGTCGGATCCACTGGATGCTGACGAAGCCGGGTCCAGTGGCAACGACCCGATTCAATCCTGGAATGAACGAGGCGAGCGTGCTAGGACTGATCGATCCCGGGGCGACCGTTCCGTTTACACCAAGCGCAGCGGCAGGGATGAATGGTTCTCCAATCTTGTAGGTCTTCTCCCCGGGGATGCGCGCCGACTGCCCCCCGACCGACTGACCGATTACGCTCCGCAGAAGGTAGAACGTCCCGTCGGTGGGCGTTCCGGCCTTCCCCGCCTGCCCCACGCTCCCGCTCACCACAGCGACCGAGGAAGCTTGGAGATTACTGTTGTTGATTCCCGCAATGTTGGGTGGCCCGGAATAAACCTGGTTTCGAAAATCCGGACTCGCCAGAAAGTCGGCGGCGTGGAGAACCGAGTCGGAAAGGATCAAGGCAGTCGCGGCACACAGCACGGAAGCCAGAAGGGAGCAGCAAGCGATAAAACGCTTCATGGCAGAGAAGCGCGCAAGGGAGGACGGCGGCATGCTTCGGGAAATGCAGCGAACCTGGGTTGTGCGGATGTCGTGGTTCATAGGCCGTCGTTGAGCACATCCACACGGGAAGCAAGATTGAGTCGAAATGTGCCCGATACGCGAATGGGATTCCGATGAAGTCCAGTCAAGGTTTCGCGATAGATCCCGCCTATTTGATTGTCTCCCCAGCCGGAAATCTGCAGGTTCTCCGGATCCGTGGAGAGGAACTCAAACTCCACGTCGCGCTTCACCGTGAAGGACTCTCGGCCCTCCGGGAGCGTGGCTTCGAATCGCTCATCCAGATTGTCGTGGTCCGGGTGATAGCGATGGACAAAGGGATTGAGGGGATCGCGATAGTCCAAGAGGATCGAACAGCCTAGCCGAACCCCGGACGCTCCAAATTCCCCGGTGGCCCCCAGCGGAATCGGCTCGCGAAAGCTAAAGTTCGCACTGCTGAACCTTCTGCCAATCACAGTTGAATCGCGAACAGCGACGCCTTGGAAATTTGGGATTAGCCTGTCATTCGTCACAAGCACGACTCGGCCCGGACGATCCACCACGAAGTTGGTGGTCCCGTCCCCTGCTGGCTTATAGGTCCCTGGATGGAACATTTGGAGCACCTTCTGCAGAAGGCGTGGCTGCCCCATGGCATCCACGTGAACAAGCACCCGGAAGGAGAACTCCGAGGCGGCAGGCTGGAGCAAGTTGGGATCCTGCGCCGAGGGTTGGCTCACGTTGGTCACCGTGGCGCTCCCCACCCACATTCCTGCACGCACGCTCGTGGGACCCATGGCGTCTGCCAACTGCGCCCGGGCGACCGTCCTCGGCGCGCCAATTCCATCCGAGGAAACTCCCAGGATCTGACGCGAAAGGTTCGCCCCATCTGCGACTTCGATAAGGGACTGATACCGGTACTTGGTTACGCCGATGCCGGGAATATAAGGAGCAAAATCGCGTCGGCGCACCTCCATTCGAATCTCCCAAGTACCCCCGGGAGGAACATTGGACTGCATGTTCCCAGAAAACGCCGTCCAGCCAAACTGACGCCCTGCAAAATCGTCCTTCCACACGCCCAGTGTCACGGCTCCGGCGAGTGCGGTCGCGTTCCCGCCAGGGGGTGATTCGGAGTCCAGCAGGCGAACCGTCAAGGTCAGGGGCACTGCGGTGGTGTTGCGTAGGCGGATAGTCTGTTCGGTGAGGGTCCTCCCGAAGTCGAGCCCGAGCCGGCTGTTCAGAGCGACCTGCACCGGTCCTTGGAACACGGGCGTCCCAACGCTACGGATCCAGAAGGCCTCCCCACGCGCCGGCGACGTCGCAGCGGGATCAAGGACCTGCACCCAACGCCCCGCGGAGTCCATTCGATAAATAGGTTGGTTAGTCAATCCAGCCGCCCCGGAGAATAGCGCCTGAAAGGTGGGTTGCGCTGAGTCGGCCAAGGGAAATCCCACGAGGTTCAGCGAATCGCTCAGCCACTCGATAGAGCGTTGCACGGGCTTTCCCTTCACCGACCAGGTCACAGCCGTCGCGTTGGTTGACTTGATGAGGTAAGGCAGCCCTCCCTCAATGACAAACAAGGTCGACCGATGCGCGATCGGGTGGGCGGGTTGAATCCAAACCAGCCAAGCGTCCGGTTCGGCGATCAGCTGAGTCGGATCCTTTATGAACTGCACAGGAGTGAACCGACGGTTCCATCGCCAGACACTTTCCACCGGAAGACCGGCAAACACGGCATCGCACTCGCGGGGTTCGGGTTGAACCTCCAAGTAGACCGCGTTCCAACCGGGCCGCAGGCGGATGTGCTGCGTGACCCACTGCGCCCTCGCCGTCGTCCCCGCGGTAAGGAGAACTGCGATCGACAGAACCAGACTCAGGACAAATCGTTTCATAGGTTCGTTAAGCGGTGGGCTACGGCTGGAGTCGGACACGATAGAAGTAAGGTCCAAGGCCCGCGGCGCTCACGTCCCGGAAGACATTGACCTGGGGTGTGGCCAGAATACCGGTCTTGATCGGCACAAACGCCTCATCGATTGATGTCGATCGCTCGAGGCTATAGATGCGTCCATCCGAGCTCGACCACTCCACTTGAGCTCCACCATCTGGAAGCGCGGAAACCCTAACAAATCTGAAGAAGGACTCCCGATCAAGCGGGTGGGTGCCTGCTAGGAACTCTTCGCGATTCGTGGCCCCGTCACGGTCCTCATCCGCCTTGGGATCCACGCCAATGAACCCGAAATATCGACTTTCCCAGTCATCGCAGAGTCCATTCCCGTCGGTGTCCGTACACACGAGGCTCACTTGGAAGTCCACTCGCTCTATGGAGCCTCGCTGTCCGGATGAGAGCAACACCGTCGACTGGGAAGAACTGACGAACGTCACCACATTGGTGCCGACGAACGCGACCGAACGATCGAACATCGCTGTAGCAGGTGTGACGTCGAGCGAGTTCGAGGTGACTTGAACCCCGGCGAGGACAGTCTCACAGGGCACTTGGACAACGTACGAGAACTGGTCGAGCACATTGGTTAGCTGAGTGGTTACGGTCACGGTTCGACCGGTGGCCACCTTCTTGAACTGCCAAGTTAGGGTCCCGTAGGTCAGTCGGATGTTATGGTCAGCGATGTTCCGCACTACTCCATAGAGCACGAGCGGCGGCTCAGGAATGCCCTGCGCGCAGGCACGCCAACCAAGTGTTGAATGCGCCACGGCAAGGATAAAAAGGAGGATTGTCGACCTCATAGGCCAGAAAGCAGGTTCGTTGCATGAACGAGGTAGTAGCCACGAATTCCGTCATACGCGAGGTCGTCGGCTCTTCGCATGGGTGGACCGCTAGACAGGAACGCAAGAGGACGATTGCCGGCCTCCGGCTTAGCACTTCCACCGAATTTGGATTCGCTCATACAACCTTGATGAGAAATATGACCTGGCTCTGGGCCGTCTACTCTCCTAGGAGCCCGCACGAAACCTCCTGCTCCATAATCCGAGTGAAGACGAGGGCTGAAAATCTGCGGAATCGTAATGGAAATTGCACTTCTGCATTGTCTTCGTGCTGTGAGCTGATCACAGCCAACCTGCCTGCGTCAGCGGGTGTCGAGGCGAAGGAAAAGCCGCCAACGACATAATCCTGACCAACAAACAGTGGCAGATGATTGAACCCCTGATTCCCGAGCCCAGGAGGACCAAGGGCCGAAAGCGATCCCTTCTCGTTGATACCCTCGGCCGTGTGCTCGGTGTGGCAGTGCTTCCCGCCGACCTGGCCGAACGCCATGGGTTGAAGGTCCTGCTCGAAGGACTGCACGGCTCGCCCACATGTTCGCAGTGGCTTCATGTGGCCGATGGATTCAGAGATCTTGAGGTCGCCGCCGCCGGAAAGAACCTGAACGTCGGCCTCGACGTGGCAGTCGTCAAGCATAGTGACGCAAACCTGGAACCCAAAATCCTGCCGAAACGCTGGGCGGGAGCGCGGGCTTTCGGCTGACTGATGCAATGCCGGTGCTTGACGCGCGACTCGCAGAGAGCGTCGCCACCGGAATTCATGTACCCATGGTACAAGCCGCGCTTCGCAGTATCGCGTAATTCCACGGCATCCATTGGCTTTCGTACGCCTTCTAGAGAATCTCCAGTGAGACATATACCATTTCAAAGAGACGGCACGTGTGTATCAGATATAGTTTTCCTTGGAGCTTTGGGCTTGGGGCTTTCAGCCTATGATTATCGTGGAAAACGGTGAGGCAGCAAGGTGTGAAGGTCAAGGATCGATTTCCGCCAAGGCCTTGGCCTTGGCTTTGGCGCTTCGCTGCATAGCGCCGATTCGTCTGGAATCGGGGGCGGGTCGCCCGGCGCGCGCAGTTTGCCCGCTCCGTCAGGTTGGCTGCCTAACGCCGCGAGATGGCCGTCGGTGAACTTGCTGCTCACAGCCTCGCGATCATGGAAGCTGCCGGCGCCCATGCGGGTGCACACTCCGGAGGTGGTCAGGACATAGGACTGGCGATTTGGCAGTCCACGGTTTCGTCGCCGCTCCATGGATTGGCTAGAAGCACAGAAGATCGCCAACACGGCTTGCCAAAAATCAGGAGCCAAAGCGCGCCCCCCCGCTTTCCACAAAACTATCCAACGGCAGATGAATCAGCCCTGCTTCGCAACACGGCTGATTGATTTGGCTTCGCATTTGCAGCGCAGTTTGTTGCGTGTAGCTGTCTCACAACCCCCGCCGGGTCGACTACGGACAGCCCCTCTCCTTCAGCGCCATTCAGTTACGACTGAGTCCGTTGGGAAAGACCGATTCGTCTGAGCTCTGCCCCCCTGTTCACACCCGAGAATCAAGATAGTGTAGATCCAGTCAAAGCATCATCATCGCAGGCCGGGCAGACGGCGGCGATGAGTCCGTCTGGGGCGTCGGAAGGCACAGCCAGCCAGTGAACTTCGCAAGCGGTGAGAACCGGGCTGATCCGCTTATTCCGCATCCCCTGTCGTGAGTCCGTTTTCAAGGATTCGGTCGAGGGCTGACGCCGGAAGACGCCATGCCGCCCCTACCCTGATTGCTCCCGGAATTTTACCTTGGGTAAAGAGGCGCCTGCAGTAAACCGGATGAATCCGGAGGATTTCAGCAACCTCCGCTGGGGTCAGCGTCGGGCGGATGATTCCCGCCTTGTTCTCGTGGGTCTCGCTCACGCCCAAGCTTCCAACTGTGAAGGTTGCGACGGTAAGTGAGTAGTAGCAGGGTAGCAGAGCCCGCCGAATTGATCGCCCTGCGAGGCACACCGCACCAAAGTCAGGCGTACGGTCCGGGTCCAGCCCCTCAGGCTGCAGCCACCGCTTCAGGACGCCGGACTGACCCTAACATGGCCCCAATGGCTGGGGCAGCTTTCCTTCTGGATTCAACGTAAATTCCGGCGGTGACAGCGAGGCTGGAATGGCGAAGTTGCTTCGAGGCGGTGAGAAGATCGGCGGACTGGCAAACTATGCTTCCGAACTCCTTCCGGAGGGTGTGCATGGGCTTGTTGTCCTTGATCCCCTGCTTTCGCAGCCAGCGGACGGCGGCCTCCGCGCTTCCCGGAGTTACGACGTGATCGTCGGGACCGGCGCGGTGCTTCTCCAATTCCATGATGAGCCCCTCGTCGACGTCGACCGCTGCCTCGGACTGGGCGTTCTTGGCCTGCCAGCCGCCGGACATCTGCACGGCGATCTGAAGCCGTTGACGATCCACGGATCGCCAACGCAGGTTCTCGATCTCCGACCGGCGGAGCCCTGCCCCGAGCGCCAGGAGAATGGCCATGAACGCGTCCGGATCTTCGCTGGCCAGGGTCTCGCGCGCGGACCGGATCAGTTCCACGGGATCGAACCGCGACCGGTACCCGACCGTGACGGCACCGGCGACAACGACGCCGTCAAACGGGCGTGGCGCCGGAATCTGGAGCCGTCCCAGCTTCTCGGCGGCCCCGATGGCGGCCTTTGCGTTGCGCAGCCAGGACTTCATGCTGATCCGCGCGCTGCGCTCGCCCACGGCGTCGCCCTTCCTAGCTGCGATGAATCGATCCCGGATCGCTTCAACGATCTTGGGCGAGAACGTGGCCAAGGCCACGGCGTCGACCGCAGCAGAGTACTCCTCCGATCTCCGGGAAAATTCCTTCCGCCCCGGCTTCATCCCAAGGTGCTGCGCGGCCCACCATCGGATGGAGGTAACATAGTTCCGTCGGGTGCGCTCCCGGAGGTCGACCCGGCCGAGGGTGGCCACCACATCGCCAACGGTGGAGCCAACCTTGGTTCCGTGCTTGTCGGGTTCCAGGATGGCAAGGGCGGCCTCCCAGCCCTTGCTCCGGACATCTCCGTAGAAGGTGGCTGCCTTGTTGGCGGCGGTGCGACGGTCGGCGGAGTTCAACCCGACGGCATGGCGACGACCTGCGTGCTGGATCTGAACCCAGTAGATTCCGCCGTCCTTTCCCGAGGGTTTGAACACCCGGTCCATCCAGTAGGCAAAGGAGAGTTTCGACGGCCGAATCCTTTGCATTTTCTTTGCACTTTCTGCGTTGCTCAAGGTTTCTTCCGGTTTCATCCCGAGGTCCATTTCCATTCCTTTCCATCTATTCTGGAACGGTTTGGATCAATCACGTGCCACCGGGTGAAATCAAGTGAAATGATCGTTCCGATGACTTCGGATCAGATGGTTGCAGGTTCGAGTCCTGCCCGGTGCACCATTCTCCCTCCGAGGAGTTCGAAGTTTTCAGTTTCAAGTTTCAAGCGGGCCAAGGAAGGCCCCAGTCGCCAGTCTCCAGTTCCCAGAGTTCCAGGGTAGGCCGCGTGCCCTCACGCGGCGCAAGAGGGAGTTCGAAGTTTTCCGTATCCTGCCTCAAGCCGGCCCCGCCGGAACGCGGCGCACGGCGACAGCCCTGGGTCACCCCACCCCAACAACACCCCGCCCCAACGGGACGGACGATGACCACCGCCCCCCTTATCCCGTGTGACCTTTCAGGCAACTCCTCGTCTGGAATCCCAACGGGATTCTGGGTTCCAGCCCAAGGGTTGCCGGCCTTGCGAGGGTACCCTGGATCACCATCCCGCCCCGATCCCAACCGCCACGAGGTTGTCGTCTTCATCCCGCACCGGGCCGCCTCCAGCGCCGGAGGCGCGCCAGACGATAGGCCCGGGCGTCAGCCCGGGCTCCCGCGGTAGAAGGATCCAGCCCCTGCGGGGCGACAGAGCCGGTGATTGAAACCGTTGTTGCCGCAGTTTTGAACAAGCCCCTCCATCGTCCCCTGAGCTACGCCCCTTCCGCGTTCGGCTCAGGTCCAAACACCCTCGAAGTCCGCCACAGCCAAGGTTTGCCTTTCCCAAGTCTTGGAACGCGTGCTCTCCTGGTCAGGCAATGAGGTTCTGGTGGGTCAATCACAAGCAGACCTTTTCTGCGGAGATCGCAGGCCAGTACATCTGGTGCCCGAAACACAGGAAGGACGGAGCACGGCACCATTTCTACGAAACGCTAAGGGAGGTCCAGCGTGGCGACCTGGTCTTCTCCTTCGCCCACGCTCACCTTCAGGCTCTGGGCGTCGCCAAACTCCCTTGCTACTCGTGTCCACGCCCTGATGAATTCGGACGCGTTGGCCAAGCCTGGAACGATCGTGGTTGGCGCGTAGATGTCGCCTTCCAGCGTTTTCGCAGACCTCTCAAGGTCAGCGCAGTAGCTGCCCAACTCGCACCGCTGCTCCCCTCGAAGTACTCCCCAATCCGGTCAGACGGCGGTGGCAATCAGGTCGCGTACCTCGCGGAAATCTCGCGGCAACTCGCTCGCAAGGCCCTGGAGTTGGCGGAGCCTGCCCTCCTTTCATTGCTAGACGCCGACATCCTCAACGAATCGGGTTCGCTCATAGCCGACCCGCAGCCACTGACCGAATGGGAGGAACAACTTCAGCAACGGATTGTCTCGAGCGACTCAATCCCCGAGACCACTCGGACCGCATTGATCCTCGCGCGTCGTGGCCAAGGCCTGTTCAAGCAGAACGTCGCCCGGTTCGAGGCCCGATGTCGTCTGACCGGGGTCACGAACCCCACCCACCTCGTCGCGAGCCACATCAAGCCGTGGCGGGAATCGGACAACGCCGAACGGCTCGCAGGAACGAACGGCCTTCTGCTCACGCCTTCAATCGACCACCTCTTCGACCGAGGGTTCATAAGCTTCGATGACGACGGGGTCGCCCTTGTTTCGCCTGTAGCTGACCCGGAATCCCTGCCTCGAATGGGGGTAGCGCTCGACCGACGGCTGTTCACGGGGCCATTCGAATCCGAGCAGCGAAAGTTCCTCGAATACCATCGTCGCGAGATCTTCCTCAAGTCGGCGGCCTGAAGGGGCTTCCCCAAACCACAAGATAGCCTAGAGCCCCGTTACCAGCCTCCAAGCGGTCTCAACCGGATTCAGCCGAAAGAAGTACATACGACGCAAAAGTTCAGGAGCCGCACCCACCGACCGCCTCTCTAATTCCAGGTGGTTTCGTTCCTTTCGGTCCCGTCCCTCGCCAGCCTCCATCCTTGCGACCGCCGAACCAGTCACCGGATTTGCGCAACAGCGAGGCAACCTACGACGAGATGGAACAGAGCGAAGCACAGACTCAGGCAACCAGCCAGGAGCTCCCGGTTGAAGATGGCCCTGGCACCCGAGTAGTTGCTGCGCCAGAGGAGTGCGAATGCCACCACCAAGTTGCCCAGGTCGATCAACGCTACTCCGATGTGGAATGCGCCGAGCCTTTCACCGGATGCTCGGGAGTGGGACCACTCCCAAACCAACCGGGTCACTGCAAGACTTAAGGCCCAGGCCACGGGCGGCAGGCCGAGGCATACCCACCCCCACCGGCTTTGTGATCTCAGGGACACGTCTCAAAACCTGTAGAAAACAGGTCCAAGCAGTCAAGCCCGCCGGCCGCGGACATGGCGGCAGGCAGAATCGGTCCCAATTGAGAATATAGGCAAATAGCGCAGTTGCTGCCGTCGTTGGCGGGGAGACCGGCGGCGGCGCGGTTGATGGGGAAGTTCGGTGGGCCTTCGAGCCTGGCGCAAGCGTCGTTTGCCGATCTCAAGCAGGTTCCCGGGGTTGGGGCATCCAAAGCAGCGGCGATCCGGTCGGCGTTCCTCCTGGCCCAGCGCTTTGGTGAGCAAGACGTACCCGGATGCGCCAGTCTTCTATTCACCGGAGCGCGTCTGCCGCCTGGGACTCGTCCAGGGCCAGCGAGGTGAAAGTGGGCATTAGGAGCTGTTCCCGCACGCATCGGCGCTTCCACAGATAACACCTGTAGGTCGTGGAATCCGAAACCCCTTCTTGCGTCCCACCCAGACAACCCACGGAGGCGCCTCCCCCGCCGCACCCCGCGACTCCCCCCATCAGCGCCGGAGGCGCGACAGACGATAGGCCCGGGCGTAAGCCCGGGCTCCGCCAAACAACCAAAACAGCCCCAGCGGGGCGACAGAACCGGTAAAGAAGAAAGCCTCTCCAAGTCGAACCACACGGCTCACGCATCCCTGAGAATGCTGAAGCTGCGATACAGCGCGGCACTCAACGGAGTGGCCAGACGCCAAATGATCGGAATTGGCCCCTTTTCACAGCGCTCCCATCGCTCGAGCCGAACCTCACCCAAGGCGGCGAATTCAAAGTCGGGCGACTCGCGAACAAACAGGAAGAACCTCCAGCCATTGTCGGGACTTTCCGTGAAACGTTGCCCAAGTCGATTGCCAGGATTGGCCTGATTCTGTGTTTCCCAGGCGAACAGCGCGGGGCTGATCGCATAGTCGCGATACTTCACTCGGTCATGGAACCCCTCGCTCTTGTCGAGTGTGACGAACAGCACGCAAATGCGCTCACCCGTCAATGCCAACACCCCCTCGCGCTGGACCCGTCGACTCGATTCGCTGGTGTAGCCCAACGCGGCGAGGATTTCGAGCCGGCTATACCTACAGTGCAAGGACAGCGGCCATTGCGCTGGAGCTCCAATCATCGGGTCGCCAGAGTTTTCACTGGCTTCATCCAGGTAGGCCAGTAACTCCGCCAACTCGGTACGGAATGCGAGGTTTCTAGAGAGGATTGCCTGAAAGTCAGACAAGGCGAGGACACGGCTTGTCTCGTGATAAATCTGGTGCGCCAGCATCAACGGTGCCCTCGGAGGAACCGCTTCTTCCTCGATGCCAGCAGCTCCCGCTTGACCGAGGGACGGGGTACGCTCGCCCCCGCCACAGCTCGATATCCAGTCGATCCACGCCTTGAGCAAATGTGGGTCATTCGCATGAAGCAACCGACCCGATCGCTGCAGTAACATCTCGTCGTCCGGGCCGAAGGCAGCATGCGAAAGGCCTGCCGCCCGCAACAACCCCTGCCACGATCGGCCGTTTTCATAGAGGTCGCTGAGCTCGATTCCCTGGTCTCGCAAGAAATCAGCTAAACGCAGCGTCCCAGACCGGCTCGATGCCCACGCCAGCACCTCTGATCGAAGGCGGCGGGCGTTCACCTGAAGGCTTTGCCGCAGATTTGCCAACACTCGCTCTCGGACCACCTTGTCGAGCTGTAGGTGGCATCCGGGTGGCAACTGCCCGAAGCCGTTTTCGACCGCATCCCCCAGTTGCCGACGACTCAAACCCGTTAGACTCCTGTAGAGAATGTCGAACCGGAACTCCTGCTCGTAGAGCCCCACGTAATCGAGAACGAGACAGCACGACTTGCCTGGGTGATGGCGCAAGCCGCGCCCAATCTGCTGCTGAAAGACCGCCGGACTTTGCGTGGGCCGAAGTAGGAACAAAGTGTTGACCGCCGGAATATCGACACCTTCGTTGAACAAGTTGACGGAACACACGACCTGCAACTCACCCCTCTGCAGCCGATCAACCACCTGTTCACGAATTGGGTTGGAGTCCTCGGCCGAAATCGCTACGGCCACCAAACCGAGTTTCGTGAACACGTCCGCCATGAACCGGGCGTGGTCCACACTCGTGCAGAAGGCCAAGGCCCTCATCGCAGCTAGGTCATCCACATACCGTTCGATCGACTCAGCCACACTCCGCACGCGAATTTCGTTACCGGTCAACACCTGGCCCACCTGGCTCATTTCCCCTGCCCGCCCCCAGTCCACTCCTCGGAAATCGACCGAATCGGCCGTGGCATAGTACTCAAACGGCGAGAGCAATTGCTGGTCGAGTGCATCCCAAAGGCGC
This sequence comes from Limisphaerales bacterium, assembly GCA_965284395.1. GTDB lineage: Bacteria > Verrucomicrobiota > Verrucomicrobiia > Limisphaerales > UBA9464 > UBA6176. Next base: position 6,468,281 of record OZ260084.1, read on the forward strand.
AAGGAACAGGCAGGCGATCCGTCAGGACGGGAGTCGAAGAATTCGGTGAGGGGTTGGCCGTCGAGTCGCTCCGGAGTCGCGGTGAGCCCCAAAAGTATCGACGGCTGGAGGCTACGGAGGACTGCTTGGAAGCTTGCCGCTGGAAGGTGATGGGCCTCGTCCACGATAACCATCGTCCAATAGTCGCCACCAAGCTTCCTCACCAGATCCCGACTGTTCAGGGTCTGGATCATCGCGAACAGGTGTTCGTGAGCCGTGGATTCTGTCGAGCCGTCGAGCAGATCACCGAAACTGCCATCGCGAAGGACATGACGGAAGGTTGCCCGGGCCTGCTCGAGGATTTGGCGCTGGTGGGCGATGAATAAGAGGCGCGGTTGGCCACCGTGCTCGGCGCAAAGCCTTCGGTAGTCAAAGGCCGAAACCACGGTCTTGCCAGTTCCTGTAGCGGCGACCAGGAGGTTGCGATTTCGCCCATGCGCGCGTTCGTGGGCCAACCGGTCGAGCATCACCTGCTGGAACCCTTTGGGCTGAAGGTCAAACCAGGTCCGCAACGCAATGACCTGTCCTGCTGGCGCGCCTCGCTGTGTCTCCAGGGCACGATCCAAAGCAGCTCGATGTTCCGAATCGTTCGGGTCGTAAGGGGAAAACTCCGGATCATTCCACAAGGTCTCGAAATTGGCCTTCGCCGATTCAAACAAAGCCGCGTCTCGTGCCTGGGAGATCTTGATCGTCCATTCGATCCCATCGATGAGCGCAGACTTAGAGAGGTTCGCGCTTCCAACAAACGCAGTCCCGAATCCGTTCGCACGTTCGAAGATCCAGGCTTTGGCATGGAGGCGTTCGCGCTGTCCATCGAGGGAGACACGGACCTGCACTCCTGGGTACTGAGCCAATTGATCCAACGCAGATCGATCGGTGGCGCCGAGGTAGGTCGTGGTGAGAATTCGTACCTGAAGCCGTGTCTTGCCGTGAGCGGCGGCGGCCGTCACCCGCTGGAAGACATCGGCCAGCTTTCGAACCCCAGCCTTCTTGATGAAACTGACGAGAAGATCGAGTCGCTCCGCCGTCTCCAATTCCGCCCGCAACTCGGAATAAAGGGAAGGCTCCCCCTTCCCCGAGGTGAACAGCCAAGGTTTGCTGAAACCGGTACGAGGCAACACTGGCCGGATCTGAGGTTCATGAATGGCCCGCAGCAACTTCAGCTTCGAGGCCGGCAAGGGTACCAGCCCATCGGCTAATTCCCCGTCACGGGCGGCACTCAGCATCTTCGCGATGAGTCGCAGCTCGCTTTGCGCCTGTTCAACCGCATCGCCGGAAGACGAGGCAGCTAGGTCGAGGAGCTCCGGGATCCGCGAGGCGATTTCATCCAACAGCAGGTCTCGCCGTGCTGATTCGGAGACCCCGTCGACCCACGCACGTCCCTCGGCTTCTAACCGCTGAAGTTCGGCCTCTTCGCCTTCGCGGACCAACCGTTCGTAAATCCCAGATCGCATGGTTCAGGTTCGTTTTTAGCTAGGGGGAGGGTCCGTCGAATGCCACATGTGGGCCCGATGCTTCACCGCCCCCAATCAAAACTTTTGCGCTCCAGCCGGTCATGAGTTTGAAAGCTACAGCTTCGATATACTGGCTCCAAGCTACCAAGTGGGAGCCTCGTCCATCCGTCGTAAGGGACCCCGTACTGCAAAGCTCGGAGGCGCGGTACAACGCGGAAGGGCGATGTCGTCATTCCCGTACCTTGCGCATTTCAACGCTCTCCAGCCCACCGACCTCATTTCGGCAGCGTCCGGGCCAATCCTCAAATGCTCCCGACATGGCGGCATTTAGGGAACGCGCTGCAACCGAGGAAGCGGCCACCGGCGTTGGGTCCCTTCCTCGCCTCCCGCTCCACCAGGGGACTCCCACATCGTGGACAGGTGCGGGAGCCGGTCGGAGGCGTGGCTTCCCGGGGTGCTGCGGGGGGAGGTGTCGGCGCGGGTCGTGGGGAATTGGATGGAGCCTTGGCCGGGGATGAAACCATGACGACCCGGTAGCCAATGGCCGCCGGTTGCTCCCGTAGGACTGGGCTCGCGGGTTCCTCGGGCCCTTCGGCATCGATGTCGAAGACGTATCGGCATTGTGGGAAGGCCAGGCATCCCCAGATCCGTTCGCCCCTGCGCGGCCCCTTGCGGACCGTCCGCTCCACCATCGGGGATTCGCATCGAGGGCATCGCTTTTCCGCTGAGTTCAGGCAGGCCTCGATCCGCGTCCAGGACGGACGACTTCGGTGCGATTCGATCCAATCGACCAACGTCGCCTCCTCCATCAACTCCACCTGCTGTTCCGTCGCCAGAAGTCGGGCCGTCGGATGATAACCCCGGAGGGTGATGAGGATGGCTCGCGTGGCCTTCGTCACGTCCGGGCGCCCAGCAATTCGCGAATCACACGCACACCCACGTTGCGTGCCTTCCAGTGCTTGCACTGGACGATGATCGTATTGCCGCCGCGCTGGGGTCGGAGCACCAGGTCGACACCGCCGTCCGGATGGGCTCCGCCGCTTCGCTCGACGTGGTATCCCTTCTCCTCATACAGGGCTTCGATCAGCTTCTCGAACTGGTACCAATCGATCTGGCGAAGTCGGTCCGCCATCTCCCTGGAGGATGGCGTGGGAAGCCGAGCTGGAACTGGAGCGATGCGGGATTGAGCGCTGGTGGTTCGGGGCTGTTCCTCCTCGCCAAACAACTCATCGAGCAAGCCGGCTCCGGCATCGAGGAACTCTTCGATCAGGCTCTTGCGGGGCATGGTAGTCGGGAAACTTGATTGTCCACAGATCCAACGACAGCGGCCTGGGTGGCGTCGAGCGAATGATCTGGGTAGGAGGGGTTCGAGCCTGCCGCAAGCATCCAAAAAGCGGTCACCAGCGTTGAGGCCTTGAGGGCTTTCTACCGAAAGAAGCGCAGAAGACGAAAAAGGGGGCGGGAACTGCCGGCCTCGGATTTCGATGCGCACATGCAGCGGTCCCCTCTTTCGTTCTTTTCGGCAACCGACCTCGAGGCGTCACCTTTCGGCACAGACCAACCGCCGCCCCTTCTTTCGGCCTCTTTCGCTTAATTCGGCCACGACTCTCACCTGCCCCCAATCCTTGCGGCCTGCGTCCCGCTCACTGGATTCGTGCAACGGCGAGGGAAGCCACAACGAGGTGGAACATCGCGAAACCCGGGCTCAGCAAGCCGGCCAGGAGCTCCCGATTGAGGATGGCTTTGGCACCCGAGTAGTTGCTGCGCCACAGGAGGACGAATGACAGCAACATGTTGCCGAGGTCGATCAAGGCTACCCCAGCATGGACGCCGCCGAGCCAGTCACCGGGCGTTCCGGACCGGGACCACTCCCAAGCCAACCGGGTCACACCTAGACTCACGGCACAGGCTGCGGGCGGCAGGCAGAGGCATGCCCACGCCCACCGATTTCGTGACGCTTGGGCCATGGCGGGAAAACGTGGAGGAGACCGTCGCAGACAATCAAGCCCGCTCTCCGTCTGTCGGCGCTAACCGCAAAGGCAATGGGGTCAGTCCCGAATGGCGCTTACTTAGTCGGTGATTTTCAGCCTTGGTCGCCGGAATTACCGGATTTCCGGCGATTTCGGTGTGGCATGTCGCGGTAGGCGCGCCGTGGTTTGGTCAGGTACGCCAACGGCTTTGGTCGCCGTTTGACGGCTCTCGGTTCCCTTCTCCCTGGCCTCCGTGGCACCAGATCCTTGGCCACCGCCCGGAGCAATCCCCGTTCGAGTCGCCGCAGTGCCGTCAGCGACCTGGCCCGGGCCATACGGGGGCAGTACTGGCGAAGCCCATCGACCGTTCCCTTGAAGCTCAACCGATCCAGATCTGTTCGGTGCCGGCGACTGGCTTCGATCATTGTGATCCGAACCATGTTGTAGGCGATCAGGGCCGCCAGCAGTTCCTTGGTCGCAATCTGTGGACTCTGCGCACGCAGGTGCTCCATTTCCATCGTCGTCTTGATGTCCCGGAACGAGAGCTCGATCCGCCAGCGACGCAGGTAGACTTCGGCAATCTCGGATGCCGGATACTTCTCCGGGTCCAGCAGGGTGGTGACAATCGAGACGGACTCGGTCCGGAATCCACGTCGTTCGATGCGGCTGCGGATCACCCGGACGGTGATCTGGTCCGGCACCCGAAGCCACTTCACGAGGCTCAGCCACCGTGGACGTTGGATCGGTTTGCTCCAAACGAAGAGCGCATCGTCGGGACCGTAGCGCTTGTGAGGATTGCGGAAGTCTGGGGTACGCGCCTGATGCAAGCGGGCGACGACATCCACGGCCCTCAATGGAAGCAGGGCCAGTGTGACGAAATCCCCGAACGCGCGGTCCCCCAGCAAGACGTCGCCGCTGCAAAGATGGCGCCAGATCTTCTGGGCCAGCGGGGTATCGTGCTTGGTTTGTTTGGCGGTGACGAAGTTCAGGGCGGCGCCACTACGCAGACAGAACAAGGCAAGCACCTTCATGACTGGGAAGCCACAGCCCTTGGCCTGGCCGGAAGGTTGCGGAAAGCGCCTCTGGTTCATGGGTGTATCGGCAAGACGCAGAGACGTGCCGTCAATGAGGCGGATATCCCGGCCCTGGAGCAGACCCAGACGAGGTGCGCGGGCGCAGGCCATCTTCATCGAATGATGGAGTGCCTGGTACAGGAGAGTGATGGGGAACCGTCCGCGAGCCCTCGAATAGGCCCCTGTTGTGACGGAGCAGGACTCCGAGCTGGAGAGTTCCAGGAGGGAGCGGAGGTGGTGGCAGGCTTCCCGCAGGGAGGTCTTGGGTGTGAGGGCCTGGAAGAGGAAGAGCCAGAAGGTGCGTTGCAGGGTGAAGATCCGCTCGCGGCTGTTGGGGCCGGAAGCTTCGCGATGGAAGAGATTGTCCGGAAAGAGGGAGGAGAAGAAGTGCTGCAGTTCCGGGATGGGTTTGGAGCGGACAGAACGAAGACTGCGGCCGAGGGCGGCCAGTGAATGGCGAAGACCAGGGAGGAAAGGAGTATCCATAGGGCGGTACCGTTACCGCCCTATTGACGCCAAAGATCTAGGAAGGTTACAATGGAAAAGATGAAAGCAGACCTAGAGGCGATAGACCGCGAGTACGAGGAGCTCCGAGTCCGGCTTGGTGGGATCGGATGGATGACCGCCGGTTATGTCCAGGACCGCGGACCGGGAGCCGGGGGCCCGTGCTACCAGTGGACGAGGAAGGAGAAGGGAAAGACGGTGTCGCTGGCGCTGTCGAAGGAACAGTACGAAGCGATGAAGGAGGCGATCGAAGGCTGGCGGGAGGTCCAAGCGATCCTGGATCGGATGCAGCAACTGACCCGGCTACGGATCTTCGGGAGCCTGCCGGACGTGCGTCGACGTAAGCCGCTGACAAAGAAAGTTTTGGGTCTTAAGTAAGCGCCATTCGGGTCAGTCCCATATTTTCAACATTTCAGCTCTGCTTCCCCGACGCCTCGCTGGGCAAGCCCCGACCGCACCACCTGCCCCGTTTGGCTGGGAAGTGCTGTCCCGCGGGTCTCCGAATTCGGCCATTGAAGGCCACGCGGCGCTGGATTCTTCACGCACGCCGGGTGCGCGGCCGCATGCCCAACGCGGAGCAGTGCCGCCCAGGCCTCGAGGAAGGCGCCTGTCCAGTGCTGGGCTGGAGACAGATGAAGGTCATGGTCGACGCATGCAGGAATCCAACCAAATCCAGATGAAACACTTGACCATGTGCCTACCACGATATTCATTTGGTCACAGTGCCGCCTGCCCTTCCAGTCCGTCCGGTTCCGCGCCTCCTGGGGCCGCTCCTCCTCCGGCGACTCGCCGCGTATCCAGTGGTCGTCATCACCGGGCCCCGTCAGTCCGGAAAAACCACCCTCGCCCGCTCCGCTGCACCGAATGCCACCTACCTCTCGCTGGAGGATCCCGACACCCGCAGCTTCGCCTCTGAGGATCCGCGGGGATTCCTCGGACAACTCGGTCCCCAAACCATCCTCGACGAAGTCCATCGGTGTCCGTCCCTCTTCTCCTACCTCCAGGGAGCAATCGATGCCGACCCGCGGCCCGGCCGATTCCTTCTCACGGGTTCCAGCCAATTCGAGATGCTGGACTCCGTCACGCAAAGCCTCGCGGGACGGGCCAGCCTGCTCACGTTGCTCCCGTTCTCCCTCGGTGAACTCCGTGCCTCGGGGAAGCCCGTCGCCAGGATCGAGACGCTGCTTCAGGAGGGCCTGTTTCCGCGTATCCATGATCGCGGCATTCCCGCTGCGGACTGGCTCCAAGACTACGTGGCCACGTATGTGGAGCGGGACGTGCGCCAGATCCTGCGCATCCACGATCTCGCCTCCTTCCAGCGCTTCCTTGGCCTCTGTGCCGGGCGGATCGGCCAGCTTGTCAACGTAGCGTCGCTCGCCGCCGATTCCGGGATCACGCGGGTGACGGCCGATGCGTGGCTCTCCGTCCTCGAGGCCGGTCACTTGATCTTCCGGGTCCAGCCCTGGTTCACCCATCTCTCCAAGCGCCTCCTGAAGACCCCGAAGCTCTACCTCTGTGATCCGGGCCTGGCCGCCTGGTTGGTCGGCATCCGGCAGCCAGCCCACCTGATGGCACATCCGCTTCGGGGGCCGTTGTTCGAAAACTGGATCATGACCGAACTCCTCAAGGCGCGACTCCACGGTGGACTCCGGCCCGGTCTTCACTACCTACGTGACAAGGAGGGCAACGAGGTCGACGCCTTCATCGAAACCGCCCCAGGCAAGGGGCACGCGGTCGAGGTCAAGTCGGGCAGTACGATCGCATCCGACTTCTTTGATGGCCTCGATTACTGGCGTCAGAACCTTTCAGGAATCGAGGTCCACCCCTGGCTGGTCTACGGCGGCGAAACCCGGCAGGACCGCGACCGCGGGACGGCCCTGCCCTGGACGGCGCTCGACACCCTTCTTGAAGCCATTGCGAAGCCCGTTTGAATATTGATTTTCAGTCCTCTCCAAACGGCTTCCGATCCGTGGAATTGATGCAATCTGTGGATCCACCCCCCTTTCCAGGTTCACTTCAGGCGATTTCGGAAGTAGCGGTGAGGGAAACCCGTCAGGCCCTTCAAGACCGTGTCGGTGTGCCAAAGCTCGATTTTCTCGATTTGCGCGGTTGCGGCGATGATCCGGTCCGCCGGATCGCGGTGACTCCACGGCCAAAGCGCCGATTGTCGGGCAATCGGGGCGGTCATCGGCAGGACTGTCCAGGAGGCGAGCGCCAGATCCAGCCAAGTATCCGGATTGTCCGGTAATCGCGCGGATTGCCAGAGTCGAAAGATCTCAATCACAGACACCGCCGAGATGAATCGCTCCGTTTCGGTGGAATCCAGGCCCTCCTCCACTTTTGAGGGAAGCGGAAGACGTTGGGTGAAGAGGATGAAGACGTTCGTATCCGCAAGGATCCTCACGTCCATTCCTCCATGACTGGGCCTTGCAAGTCACCAAACCGGGAGGGATCCCCCACCTTGTCTGCCCGCCACGGTTTTCCCTGGAGATGAAATGATGTCAGGACCGCTTTAGGTCGCCCGTGACTGGTGAATACCACCCGGGCGCCGGCCTCGACCTTGCCCAAAAGCTCACAAAGGTTGGTCCGACCTTTTGAGATGGGCACGTAAAGCGTCTTCATAGGCAATATTGTGCCCATATTTGTGAAGGTTGCAAGTTTCTGAGTGGACACGGGGTGCAACGACAGATTCCCGCAACCGGCTTCCAATCCGTGGGATCGGTGTGGTCTGTGAACCCTATGTCCAGCGACTCTCCCAATCCGCCCGCACCTTTTCGATGGGCCCCTCTTCACGGAATTATCTCGGCCAGCTTGCCGGGATGTTCGGCCGGTTGATGTCTCAAAGCGGCGATTAGCCGAAAGACACGCAGGAGACGAAAAATGGGGGCAGGAACCTCCGTCGCCGTGTTTCGGCGCGCGCCAATCGACGTCCCTTCTTTCGCCCTCTTTCGTTCCTTTCGGCATACAACCTCGCCTGCCCTGCCTTTGCGGTCTCAAAGCGGTTCAGTCGGGGAAGCGCCTTCGTCCTCCGGGCGGACCAGGTCAGGAACGACGCCTTGGGCGCTTCGGAGAGTTGGGCACAGCGGGCTGGGAGAACGGATTGAGGACCTTGACCCCGGTACGGGCCATGTCCCCGACGTTGCGGGTGACCAGCGTGAGCTGGTGCCTCAAGGCGGTGGCGGCCAGAAGGCCATCCACCGGAGCTATCGGTTGATCCACTCCCATCGCCCCCCACCGATCCGCCGTCGGCAGGTCCACCGGCAAGATGCGCTCCTGATATCCTTCTGTGATCGACTCCAACCACGATTCCAGGGCATCCGCCTGTCGCCGATCCCGGCCACGAATCCGTTCGATCCCGCGTCGGATCTCGCCCAGGACAAGGACGCTGATGAAGAGCTTGTCTTCCGGGATCTGCTCGAACCAGGAGCGGACACCGGGATCGCACCGTTGCTGCTTCCGGAGCTCGCTGACAACGTTGGTGTCCAGAAGGAACCCCTTCATAGCGTCACGGGGCGATCCCGCTGCGATCCCCGCTCAAAGTCCGGATCTAGGCCGGCGGGCGGCATCGCCATGAGCGCCTCCTTGAAGGATGGCCGTCTGGCTGAGGTCCCCAGGAGAGCCTCGCGCAGGATCCGTCGGTGTTCTTCTTCCATGGAGACACCGTGGGCACCGGCCCGCTCCTTGAGCTTCCGGACCACCTTCTCCTCGATCTTTCGGACGACCAGTTGGCGCATGATGGAATCCTGACCTTGAATGCTATCAACGCTATCATCCCAGGACCGGTCCGTCGAGAAATCCAATGGGGTCGCGCGCCTTCGCGACCTGGCGTGCGGAACCCGTCTTCCCCGAGGGAGGACGCACTTCATCCTGGACAAGGCCGTTGAAGCCACGAATGGCACGGATCACGCGAACCAGCAGGGACTGGGATCCAGATCACCGCGCACCTGCGAGGTGAGTGCCGGCGCCGAGCTGGGCCGGGATGGGAACCTCCGTTCCAACGCGGCCCATTCGTGGAATTCATGAAATTCGTGGTCAAGACAACGGCCGCTTCCGGGTGCATTGGACCCTGCCGCGTCTGTCGCCCCGCTGGGGCTGGTGATCCGTGGGGACGCGGGACCCACGGCGGACGCCGGGGGCTATCATCTGTCGGTGCTCCGCACCTGGGAGCGGTCACGGCGGCGGCGCCCACTGATTGGCGAGATTCCGTGCAGGTATCGGATTCGACCAGCATACAAACCCATTCTGAAGAGCCACTTGCCCATGTGCATACCGATGTATTCATCAAGGCGCGCCTTCACCACGGACGCCGACCCGCACTCCATTTCCTCCGCGACAAGGGAGGCAACGAGGTCGATGCCTTCATCGAGACCGCCCCAGGCAAGGGGCACGCGGTCGAGGTCAAGTCGGGCAGTACGATCGCATCCGACTTCTTTGATGGCCTCGATTACTGGCGTCAGAACCTTTCGGGAATCGAGGTCCACCTCTGGCTGGTCTACGGCGGCGAAACCCGGCAGGACCGCGACCGCGGGACGGCCCTGCCCTGGACGGCACTCGACACCCTTCTTGAAGCCATTGCGAAGCCCGTTTGAACCTGGAACCGGCAGTTCATTTGACCGCAGATGTCACCGATTCCGCAGATGATCAGGAGCCTGGACAGGACGCTCCGTGCGCCTGCAAGGTGAGGTTCCCAGCGGTGCCCCCTCGTGTCATTTCGGTGCTGCTCTCTGCGCCATCGGCGACATCTGCGGTTGAACCTGGAAACAGCGGTTGGATCCACAGACTACAGCGATTCCACGGATTGGAAGCCGGTTGGGAGAGGCTGTCGTTTCACCCTGGAAGAGGCAGTTGGAACCACGGATGGCACGAATGACACGGATGAGCAGGAACTTGGCTTGGGATCGCCGCGCACCTGCGAGGTGAGCGCTCGACCGGGATGGAAACCTTCATTCCAGCCCCGTCCATCCGTGGAATCTGTGAAATCTGTGGATAGTCCAACGGCCGCATTCAGGATCAACCGGCCGCAGGCGAGGCGGTCAGCTGATCCGTTCCCGCCCGGTCTCGCCCGAGTCCGGTTCCTTCCAGAACTCGATCGTCTCGTCGCCTTCCTGCCACGAGAGCAGCACCTCACGGCCGGCCCGAAGCGCCGGAAAGCCCACCATCCCCTGATCGAGGTCCTCGATCTGGATGTCCCGTCGGCTGAACTCATCCACCAGGCCACGCATCCGGTCGAGGTTACGCACCCAGTCGTCCACCCGGCTTCCTCCCTGGTCGCCGTGGTCGTGGAGCAGTTCGGCCAAGCGCTCGTCCTGACGCTGGAGGGTCTGGCGGAGCAACCGGATCTCCACCAGCCAGCGGGCGATCTGTGGCAGGAGAGACTGGGCCTCCGCCACCGAGTAATGATGGCGGTACCGACGTTGCTTGGAACCGCCCTCGGCGCTCATTTCGGAGCCGCCTCCAGTTTCTTCCGGATCTCGGGAGAGGGATCCAGTTCCAACGCCTTGGTCCAGTTTGCCCGCGCCTCGGGCATTCGCTTCAGGGCCGCCAGGATGTCTCCCAGATGGTCCAGCACCGTGGAATCGGGGTCGTCCGCCATCAGCTTGGCGGCCTTTTCCATGTAGGGCAGCGCCTCCTCCGAGCGCCCAAGCCGGTGCAGCACCCACGCGAGACTGTCCAGATAGGCCGCATTCTCCGGCTCCGCCGCAACCGCCTTGCGGATCATCTCCAGTGCCCGGTCCAGATTCACCCCGCGATCCGCCCAGGTGTAACCGAGATGGTTCAATGCGGGTGCGAACTCCGGATTGAGCTTGAGGGACTGCTGCAACCGGGTCTCGGCATCCGCCGATCGCCCGGCCTCCTCCATCGCCGCTCCGACCTGGAAATGGAACCGATGGTCGAGCAACCGCGAGTCGCCCTCCGCGAGTTTCTCCGCTGCCAGGAAGGCATCCACGGCTGCGTCGTAGCGCTTTGCCCGCCCCAGCGCGAGGGCATGCAGGAATTCCAGCCGGAAGCTGGGCTTCATTCGTGTCCGGGCCCGCTCCGCGGCCTCGACCGCGGCGGTTGGTTTCCCCACGGTCAACAGTGCCGAGATCAGGTCCACATTCGAACCTTCGTGGCTCGGATCCAGAAGCAGGGCTTTCTCGAACCACTCCACCGCCTTGTCGAACTGCCGGCGCTCATAGGCAATCGCCCCCAGATAGTAGGGAGGAAGCGGATTGCTCGGGCTCTCCCGCCGCAACACTTCCAACTGCTTCGCAGCGTCGTCCAGACGGCCGGCACGCAAGTACATCTCCGCCAGCTTCGCCGCAGCCATGGTTCCCCCGGAACCACCCGACCTCAGCTGCTGGAGGATCTTTTCAGCCTCGCCGGCCCGCCCCATCGCGGTGTTCCGGTCTGCCAACCGCATGAGGACCGCCCCTTCAGTCGGCTTCAGCTCTGCAACCCGGTCCAGCGCCGCGAGGGCCCGCGGTCGGGCCCGATCCGCAACCGCCGGCGCCCGTTCCACCAGATGGCTGTACAGCTCGGCCAGATCGAGCTGGAACACGGGATCATCCGGCTGCTGCTTCTCGGCATCGGCCAAAAGCGTCATCGCCTCCTCCGCCCGCCCGGATTCCACCAAAAGGCGGCCAAGGGATGCGTAGGCACCCAGCCGGGAGGCCTCATCCCCCAGCCCCTTCCGGTAAGCCCCGATCGCGTCGTTGGTCCGTCCCGCCTGGACGTACGCCAAGCCCAGGAGCGACCACACCGTGCCCACGACCGGCTGGCCCGGCTGGCTGCTGACGCGTTCGAGCACCGCGATGGCGGCGGGATTCTCGCGCCGGATCAACCGGCGCCGTGCTACTTCGAGGGCCAGCGGCACGTTTCCCGGATCCGCCTCAACCGACCGGGTCCAGTAGTCGAGCATCCCGCCCGAGTCATCCCGCATCTGACGAACCACCCCTGCCGCGTAGGCCGCATGGGCTTTCGCCCGACGTTCCATTTCCGCGTCCGACAGGCGGGGTGGCACGTTCCCCACCGACGGGAGCACCTCGATTTCCACGGTGTCTCCCTCCGGCCTCGCGGAGGATCGCGATGGGGTACGGCACCCGGTCAGGCCCAGCAACAGCAGGGCTCCCAGGGCGACGGAAGGAAGATGGGTGGGCCGCATGATGCGTACAGAAAAGCAAAAGCGCGGTCGCGCAAGGCGGGACCGCGCGGGAAAGCAAAACCGGTCAGCCCGGCAGCCGTCGTTACTTCTGCCAGGTACGCTTCTTGTGGCGGTTCTGGCGCAGCTTCTTCCGGCGCTTGTGCTTGTTGATCTTCGCTTTCCGGCGTTTCTTCAGTGAACCCATAGTATTCGTTTCTCCAGAGAATCAGTACACTACCTTGTTGAGCGGATACTCAATGATCCCTTCCGCCCCGGCGGCCTTCAGTTGCGGGATCAATTCACGGACCACCGCTTCGTCGATGACGGTTTCAACCGCCACCCAGCCCGACTGGCTCAAACTGGACACCGTGGGATTACGCAAGGCGGGCAGCGATTGCAAGAGCTGTGGCAAGTCCCCTGACTTGATGTTCATCTTCAAGCCAACCATTCCCTCCGCCTGGATCGCACCCCGGAGGAGCATCGCGATGGTCTCGATCTTGTGCTTCTTCCACCCGTCCTTCCACGAATCCTTGTTGGCAATCAGGCGGGGCGTCGACACCAGCAGCGTGTCCACGATCCGGAGCTTGTTTGCCCGGAGCGACGACCCGGTTTCGGTCACGTCCACGATCGCATCGACCAATTCCCGGGCCTTGACCTCGGTCGCCCCCCACGAGAATTCCACGTCCGCCTTGACCTTGTGCTTCTTCAGCCAACTCTTCGTCAGGCCCATGACTTCCGTGGCAATCCGCTTCCCTTCGAGATCCTTCACCGTCTGGATGGGCGATTCCTCAGGAACCGCCAGCACCCAGCGCGTCGGCTGACGCGTGGCCTTGCTGAAGACGAACTCGCCCACCTCGTGGACCTTCCCCGCAACCCCGTTTTCGACGATCCAGTCGTGGCCGGTCAGCCCGGCGTCCAGATACCCAAGTGAAACGTAACGCCCGATCTCCTGCGCCCGGATGAGACGGATCTGCAACTCCGCGTCATCCACGTACGGTTCATAGCTCCGGCTGGAAACCGTGATGTTCCAGCCCGCCTTCGCGAACTTCTCCAGAGTCGCATCCTGCAACGAACCCTTTGGGAGGCCCAATCGCAGCTTCGGTGCCGGTGAGGGTACGGATGCCCTAGACGTCTTGCTCATGCCTTTTCTGTGTAAGCCGGGAGGAAACGGATCCCACCCCGACGTGAGCGCGACGATGTGCCAGAGTTCATCCCGCCCGGCCAATCCTTTTTTCCCGGTAGCGGCGCCTCGGGCGCATCCTGGCACTGCCCCCGCATTCAACGGAGCGGCAACGTCGTCGGTGCCCTCGCATGCCCTTTCTCCATGCGACGAGGACGTCGCCACCCCGTTCCCATCCTCAAACGGGGGCCGTGCCAAGATGCGCCCCCGGTGCCAAGGCGGTGGGACGGTAATCGCCACGAGCCTCGGCCGAATTCCGGGTTTCAAGGTGCAGGCCCGAAGACCAGCGAGCCGCCCCTCGCTACCGGATGAACGGCTGGGGCGCGAGGATCGTGTTGCTGGCCGGCTTGGGCAGCATCTTCCAACTCGCCAGCTTTCCCTCCCGGAAGGACAACTCCGCGCTGATATAGGTCCGGATGTTGATGTCGCGGTCCAGGAACCGATCGAGGTACGTCGTCCCATCCTTTCGGGTCACCTCGCGGTAGTTCCATGAGAGATAGTCATCCGTCGTCGTCCCCTCGAAGAGCCACGTCGTGATCTCCCCGCTCGCGTCGCCGCTCCGAAGCACCTGTGCGGGCTTGCCCCACGCGATGTAGACGGCGTCCTCGGTCATCCCGACCCGGATCTGCCCCTGGTCCACCACCGCCTGCAATTCCGCCGGAAGGGCCGCATAAGCCGCCGCCTTTTCGACCTTCCGTCGGGCGATCTGCTTCGGATCCGTCGGAGCCGAGGTCGCGCACCCCGCCAGGATCCCCGCCAACGCCAAGGAACCCACCGCCACCGTCAGCCATCGTCGCCTTGTGGATACCCGCTCGGACCTGTTCTTCATGTGTCTGCGAACAGGCTGGACCGGCTGCCTGCCGCGATGCAAGCACCCCGCCGTGCCCCGAGCCCGACCCCGAGGAGCGGCTCGGCGGAGCCTCGCGCCACCGGGTCAAACGGGATGGCGACGGCCTCGTCGCCTTGGAAAAGGGCATGGGAGGGCAACGAGGACGTTGCCGACGCGTTTCTCGCGGGGACAGTCCCAGGATTCGCCCCCAAAGCCCCGGCATCCGACAAACCGGTTGCTGCCACGGGAGACCGGCCATATCGTCCGCACACGTATGAATTCGGCGCCGCCTTCCACCAGCAACACCTGGCTGATCCTCACCTTCCTCACCGTGTTCTCGTGGGGCGTCTACGGAATCCTCCTCCACAAGGGCCAGACCCTCATGCAACCCGTCGGCGGCACCCAGATCCCCGCGGCCATCCTCCGGTACAAGGCCTTCCTCTTCGTCGGGGTCGCCTACTTCCTGGTGGCCGTCCTTGCCCCGCTCTTCCTGCTCATGTCCAAGGGGCAGGCCTTCTCCGGTTACACGTCCAACGGCGCCGTCTGGTCACTGATCGCGGGAATCGCCGGTGCTGTCGGAGCCTTCGGCGTGCTGCTCGCGTTCGCCGAGGGCGGCAAGCCCCCCGCCGTCATGTCGATCGTCTTCGCCGGCGCGCCTCTCGTGAACGCGCTGATCGGCACGATCCTGCACCCGCCCGCCAAGGGCTGGGGCTCGGTGAAGCCCCAATTCTGGCTGGGGATCCTTCTGGCAGTGACCGGAGGGTTCCTCGTGGCGCGATTCAACCCCGGCAGCCCTGCGCCGGCGGCCAAGCCGACGGCCGGGACGGCCCCTGCGGTAAAACCCAGCCAATCCTGATCCGTGGTTTCAGCGCCTGCCGTTGCACGGGACGCCTCGATCCTGGGTGCCCTCCGGGGCCTGGTGGTAGAACTGCGCGACCGCAATCCGTTCTACGCGGCCAAGCTCCGCCCGGTTGACCGTCCTCCGCTCCCGTCGACCCTCGCGGATTTTGCAACGCGGTTCCCGTTCACGACCAAGGGCGAGTTGGTGGCGGACCAGGCTGCGCATCCGCCCTATGGAACGGCTCGCTCCGAGCCACGGGAGCGTTTTACGCGATGCCACCAGACCAGCGGCACGACGGGAGCGCCATTGCGCTGGCTGGACACGCCCGAGTCGTGGGCTGCGATGACGGAGGACTGGGTTGAGGTGCTGCGGCACGCGGGTGTCCACGCGCACGACCGGATTCTCTTCGCGTTCAGTTTCGGTCCTTTCCTGGGGTTCTGGCTGGCATTCGAAGCCGGGCTCCGGATGGGCGCGCTGTGCATTCCCGGCGGCGGAATGGGCACTGCCCTGCGGGCGAGGGTCCTGCTTGAGAACGGGTGTACCGTACTGTGCTGTACCCCCACGTACGCGTTGCACCTCGCCGAGGTCTTGCGCTCCGAGGGGCTGAACCCCCAGGACAGCCAGGTGCGCCTCGTCGTCGTCGCCGGCGAGCCCGGAGGCAGCCTCGCAGCCACCCGGAAACGCCTCGCCGAGGCCTGGCCCGGAGCCCGGATCTTTGATCATCACGGGATGACCGAGGTGGGGCCCGTCACGTACGAGGACCCCCACCACGCCGGGAACCTCGTCATTCTGGAGCGCAGCTTCTACCCGGAGGTGGTTCATCCGGAAACCGGCCTTCCCATCGCCGAAGGGGAAGCGGGAGAACTGGTCCTCACCACGCTGCGCCGACGCGCCTGCCCGCTCCTCCGGTATCGGACAGGGGACCTCGTCCGATTGGTCCGGACCGAGGCAGGGGCCACCCTGGTGGGTGGAATCCTGGGGCGGACCGACGACATGGTCGTCATCCGGGGCGTCAACATCTACCCATCCGCGATCGACCAACTGATCCGCGAGTTCCCTGAGGTGGCCGAGTACCGGGTGACGCTCGACCAGCTCTCGGCCCTTCCGGAGCTTTCAGTGGAGGTCGAGGCTCCCTCCGCCACGGCGGGTCTTCTCGCCCAGCGCCTTCAATCAGCCCTCGCCTTGCGCATCCCCGTCGAGGCGGTAGCCACCGGGGTGCTGCCCCGTTTCGAGTTGAAGGCGAAGCGATGGCGCCGGATCCGCTGATCCTTGCCGGATTCCCATGTTCCTCACCCCGGATCTGATCGCCACCCAGGCGAAGCCCGCTCGCCTGATGGAGGTCATCAGCCGGACGCGCAAACGCACTTCCCAAAAAAACCCCTTTCCCCAAGAGGCATCCGACCTCACATTCGCCCGTCTTTTTCTATGGACGTAAGACTTCCGAACATCGGCGATGGAGCCGAGGGCTCCGTGGTCAGCATTGTCGTCAAGCCCGGCGACACCATCACTGCGGGCCAGACGATCATCGAGGTGGAAACCGGCAAGGCCGTTGCTGGAGTTCCGTCTCCTGCCGCGGGCACCGTCGGCGAGATCAAGGTCAGCCAGGGCCAGAAGATTGGTCCCGGCGCCGTGATCCTTACCCTCGTTGGTGCCACTGGCGCTGCTCCCGCTCCCACCTCCACCCCCAAACCCGCCCAAGCCGCCCCTCGCCGGGCCGCTGCCCCGGCACCCGTCGATGACGAGGACGACCTCCCGGTCGACGATGGCGCCGAGGAGGGGCCCGTGCCCGCGGCGTCGCCTTACGTGCGCAAGGTCGCTCGCGACCTCGGGATCAAGCTGTCCCGCGTGCGCGGATCGGAGTCCGGAGGCCGGGTCACGATCGAGGATCTGGGCCGATACATCGCCCGGCTCGAGCGCAAGGTTGCCCGCGCCGGTCGCTACGCCGAGGAGCCGAAAGGGCTTTCGTTTGAACCGGTCAACGTCGACTTCGCCCAGTACGGCCCGGTAACCTCCGAGCCCCTCAGCCAGCTCCGCAAGGTCATTGCGGCCCGCATGGTCGAGAACAAGGTCTCCCTGCCGCACGTCACGCAGTTCGACGAGGTCGACATGACCCGGATCGAATCCCTCCGCGCCGCCCACAAGGCAGCGTACGAGAAGGCTGGCACGAAGCTTTCGCCGACGCCGTTCATCATCAAGGCCCTCGTTTCCGCGCTCCAGAAGCATCCGCGCTTCAACAGCAGCCTCAACGAGGTCACCGAGACGCTGATCCTGAAGCAGTACTTTCACATCGGGATCGCCGTCGACACCGACGCCGGCCTGCTTGTCCCCGTCCTCAAGGACGCCGACAAGAAGTCGCTGCTTGAGATCGCCAAGGAACTCTCGCAGATCGCCGAGAAGGCCCGCGACCGCAAGCTGGGCGTCGCAGACATGCAGGGCGGCACCTTCACCATCTCGAATCAGGGAGCCATTGGTGGCGGCCACTTCACGCCGATCATCAACAAGCCCGAGGTTGCCATCCTTGGCATCGGCAAGACGGCCTTGAAGCCGGTCGTCGTGGGCAAGGGAGCCATCGAGGCTCGCCCGTTGATGCCGATCACCATCAGCTACGATCACCGGATCATCGATGGCGGAGCCGCCGCCCGGTTCACGGTGGATCTGGTGAAGGCCCTCCAGGAGTTCTCCGAAGGCGACGTCAAACTCTGAACCTGCGCCCACATGGAACTTATCCAGACTGACATCGTCGTCGTCGGCGCCGGCCCCGGTGGATACGCCGCCGCGTTCTACGCCGCGGACCTCGGCAAGAAGGTCATCCTCGTCGAGCGCGACCCCCGCCTGGGTGGCGTGTGCATGAACCGTGGATGCATCCCGTCCAAGGCATTGCTCAATGCCGCCCACGTCATTGACGCCGCCAAGGAGGCCGCCCACCGCGGCATCCATCTGGGCGAACCCCGGATTGAACTCGACAAGTTGCGGGCCTGGAAGGAGTCGATCCTCCAGAAGCTCGGTCAGGGCATCGCCGGCCTCGCCCGCATGCGCGGAGTGACCGTCATCCATGGCAAGGGTCACTTCGAGGACTCGACCACCCTGCGCGTCGAGACCGCCGACGGCCAGAAGTACATCCGCTTCGAGAAGGCGATTGTCGCGATCGGTTCCCGCCCCGCCCTGCCCCGGGCCTTTGACCTCGGCAATCCCCGGGTCATGACGTCGACCGAGGCCCTGGAAATCCCCGAGATTCCCGAGAACCTCCTCGTCATCGGTGGCGGCTACATCGGCATGGAACTCGGCACGGTCTACGCCTCGCTCGGTTCCAAGGTCACCGTGATCGAAGCCATGGACGGCATCCTTGCCGGTGCCGATCCCGACCTCGTGCGACCCGTGGCAGCCTACGCCAAGAAGGCTTTCAAGGAAGTCCGCCTCAAGGGGAAGGTCCTCAAGATGGCCACCGCCGGAAAACAGGTGAAGGTCGTCTCCGAGCACGAGGGCAAGACGGTCGAGGAACTCTACGATCGCGTGCTCGTCTCCGTCGGACGCGTCCCCAACGGCCAGGACATGGGCCTCGAGAACACCAAGGTCGAGCGCGACGAAAAGGGGTTCATCAAGGTCGATGACCGGATGGCGACCACGGACCCCAACATCTTTGCCATCGGCGACATTGCCGGTGGAATCCTGCTCGCCCACAAGGCTTCCAAGGAAGCCCGCATCGCCGTCGACAACCTCGCCGGCGAGGGTCAGGCCGTGAACCGCGACTACGTGATTCCGGCAGTGGTCTTCACCGACCCCGAGGTCGCGTGGGTCGGCCTTACCGAGCAGGAAGCCAAGCAGAAGGGAATCGCCGTCGAGGTCGCCAAGTTCCCGTGGGGAGCTTCCGGTCGCGCACTGACCTTCGATCGCACCGACGGCATGACCAAGCTGATCCTCGAACCCGAGACCCATCGGGTGCTCGGCGTCGGCATCGTCGGGCACGGCGCTGGCGAACTCATCGGCGAAGGTGCCGTCGCAGTTGAGATGGGAGCCACCGCCGCCGACCTGGCAGCCATCGTCCACCCGCATCCGACGCTCTCCGAAACCGTGATGGAAGCGGCTGAAGCCTTCTTCGGCCACTCGACCCACGTCCACACGCGCAAGCGCGAAGCTCATTGAACGGCGACCATGCTGTTGGTCATCGACAACTACGATTCGTTCACCTTCAACCTGGTCCAGTATCTGGGCGAGTTGGGGGTGGACCTGCAGGTGCATCGCAACGACCAGATCAAGGTGGACCAGGCGTTGGCACTGCGCCCGGAGCGGATCCTGGTCTCGCCTGGCCCCTGCTCTCCCCGCGAAGCCGGCCTGTCCAATGAGATGATCCGTGCGTTCGGCGAACGCGGCATCCCGGTGCTCGGCGTCTGCCTCGGGCATCAGTGCATCGCCCACACCTTCGGCGCCCAGGTCGTCGTCAACTACCGCATGATGCACGGGAAGGTCTCGCCCATTCACCACAATGGTCAGGGCGTGTTTGAAGGACTTCCCAACCCTTTTCCAGCCACCCGCTACCATTCCCTCGTCGCCAAGCGGGACACCATTCCAGACTGCCTCGAGCTCACCGCCTGGACCGCCGAGGACGAGGTCATGGGTCTCCGCCACCGGCACCTGCCCATCCACGGCGTGCAGTTCCACCCCGAGAGCATCCTCTCGGAGCACGGCCACGATCTCCTGAAGAACTTCCTCCGGATGCCCTCTCCCGTTCGGGCCTGAGCATCGCCCCGGCAGCCGCCAGGCGCATCTCGACACTCACCCCGCATTCAACGGGGCGGCAAGGTCCTGCCTGCCTTCTCTGGCCCATTCTCAATGCGACGAGGACGTCGCCACCCCGTTCCCATTCTCGGACGGGGGCAGTGTCGAGGTACGCCCGGAGCCGCCATGGTTCCACGGCTCAGCCTTTCAAGGAGAGCCGTTGGCTCGACACCCAGGGATGCAGGAACTCCCGGGGTCTGTCGGTCGTCTCGCCGCGGGTCCACGGATCTGGACCCAGCCACTCGGATCGTTTGCCTTCAATCACGAGTTCCCCACGTTCCAGGTCCAGCGTCACGACCGCCCAGAGCGGATCGCGGTAGGGGGCCACGGAGCTCGCCCATCGAAACTTCCGGTGAGCTTCGGCGGGGTAGACCTCGCGCCGGGCGTTCTTGTTGTTGAGCCACCAATAGGCGGCACTGTTGACCTGGAAGTAGCGCACCCCATTGACCACCCGGGCGTAGTCGAGATGGAGATGTCCGCTGAAAACGGCCAGCACCGTTCCCGGCCTCGATTTCTCGGCCTTCTCCAACACCCCCCGAACCTCAGCCGCGTTCTCCAGGGTGTCGTCATTCTCGAGATCGAACGGTTGATGGATGAAGAGGAGGCACGGTCGGGTCGATGTCGCCAACTCCCGCTCCAGCCAAGCCAACTGCGCGGCCCCCATGAATCGCTTGTATCCCGGTCGCTTTCCGCCTGGCTCGTTGCCATCGAGGACGATCCCCAACGCCGGCCCGGCCGGAAACGTGTAGTGCATCGCAGGCATGCCAACGAACGCCACGGTCTGCTCCCGCGTGTAGCCATCGTCGAGGTCATGGTTTCCAAGGACATGGTAACGGGGACCGCGAAACTGGTTCCACGCGTCGAGGAACGGCTGGTTGGTTGGCTTCGGCCACACGAAGTCTCCGAGCTGGAGGATGAAGTCCACCCGCGCCTCGGTCATCGCCCGCACGAACGCCTGCACCCGCTCCAAGCCATCCGGGAGGACGTCGGGATGGATGTCGGCGATCAACCCGAACCGGATCCGCCGGGACTCCCCGGGCGACGGTTGAGCTTGAGCCAAGGCCGGAAGGCCGGCCGTCGCGAGCGCCACCCGCTGCACGAACCCACGCCGTGTGAATCCTCGACCACGAAGGAAGGAAGCCGTACCTGGTTTCATGTCATGGGACCTTCAGAGCAATCGCGGATTGAACGCAAAGGCCTCGGCGGCCCCGATCCGCACCCTTCCAAACTCCGGATGTGCAGGGTTGATCAGGTAGTTCGACTCGCCTGGGATCAGCACGCTCGGAACCTCCAGAACCGCGGAGCGGGCCTCGCGCACCCATCGATCGCCGATTCCCTGCGTCGAGCGCGACGGAGGTTCCTCGGTCCAGTCCGCCGGCAAGCCCTGGCCTGGAATTGATTCGACAAGCGATTCAGCAAACTCCACGCGGAAGGCCACGAACCGGAAGGAAACCGGCGGTGCGAGGTGCACCAGGTTCTCCAGGGCTGCCAGCGAAAGGGTGGCGCTGGCATAGACCAGCCTCGTTCCCCGGGAGTTCCACCGTCCGCCGTGCAACCGGGCTCCCTCGCCATCGAAGGCATCGGCGGCGTACCGCTCCTTCACGATCCGCCAGGCCCGGCGCATCACGAGTAGACCCCGTGTTCAATCCGCCCCAGCAGATCTTCCACTTCCCGGGCCCCTACTTCGGTCTCGGCGTATTCCAGCGGAACCGCGCCTCCCAGTCCAAACTGCCGCGAGGTGAGCCACAGTCGTCCTGCCTCGAGAGATTCCATGACCTGGCTCGCAAGCCCCAGCAGACGGGCGAACCGCAGAACCCGATCTGATTCTGCGGCATCCAACCGGCCCGATGCCTTGCGACGGTGAAGGGTTGCCCTCGAGATTCCCAGCATCGGTGCCAACTGCTCGATCGGCACACCGAGGTGGCGTTGGAGGTCGTTGAGCTCGCGGATTGGAAGGCCCGTCTTGAGGGATTGGATCAGATGTCCAGCCCGCAAGCCCGGCTTGGGCTCGACCACCAGACCGGCTTGCACCCAGGCGTCCACGAGTCCCTCGGTAGCGACGTTGCCCAGCCCACCACCGTTTTTCCGTGGCGCGGATGCCTTGACCTCGCGACCGGGACTTCCGCTTTTGGCCAATGACTTCGCCATTTGAGACATGGAATAGTCTCATCTGACGAAGACGTCAACCCCAGGGCTACCCTCACGGACAGACGGACGCATCTCGACACTGTCCCCGCGTCAGGCGGAGCGGCAACGTCCTCGCTGCCTTCCAATGCCTTTTTCCAAGGCGACGAGGACGTCGCCACCCCGGTCCTGTTTTCAAACGGGGGCAGTGTCAAGATGCGCCCCGACTGAACCTGAAAGCGGCAGTTGGATCCGCAGATGGCGCAGATGACGCAGATAATGAGGAGTTTGGATCGGGCGTGCCGTTCACCCGCAAGGTGACGTCTGCGCGAGCCTCGGGTGCTGGCATTTCTGCCCTTCCATCTGCGGATGAATGAACTGCGGATTCCAGGCTGAATTCCCCCCTAAGCCGTAACCATGCGATTGGATGCGGGGACAGGTTCACGCGGATACGCGCAGACGCGGAGAAAGTACACTTGGACGGCAAGCCGCTCAGTCACCGTTAGGTGACTGGTTGCCGACGTTGGATAATAGTCGCGACCGGCCTCGCTCTCCGCGCTGTCCGCGGCTCCGCGTGAGATTACTACTGCATGGACACGGCTAAGGCTGCTTCCGGGCGGCTTCCCGCAATCCCGCCAGCTTCCGATCAAGTTCCTGCAAGCGTCGGGACGTACGCGTCGCCACGACCCGGGCCCGCTGCTCCAATTCCGCCCGACGGAGGTTGGCTGTGCCGCTGCCGAACCGGTCAGCGGTGTACTGCTGTAGCGTCCGGTAGTACTCAGTGACCAGCGGGAGCAGGTCGATCGGAGCATGCTGGTACAGTTCGCGAAGCTGGCCTTCCTTGCGTCGGATCACTTCCCGCTGGGTGGCTCCGTCCCATTGCACCAGCACCAGGGACAGCGGGATGGCCTCCCTACGGACCGGCCCATTGGTCCCACGCCCAATCTCCACGTTCTCGGTCTGGATGGCCGCCAGGTGGTCGAGCGTCACGGCACGCGTCCAGAGCAGGGCCGGATCCCGGCCCAGTACGTGAATCGAGTTCACTGCCCACCACTTCTCGACTTCGAGTGCAGACAGGAATCGGGCCCGGTGGGCATCGAGAAAGGCGGTCTGCCAATTCAGGCAACGAGGCAATCCCCGAAGGAACTGCCCCATCGAGCGTCGACCGGCCTCATCGGACAGGAGTTCGTGCGTCAAGAGGGCCGCACTCGCCTGATAGGCAGGCCAGAGGGCCGCGTCATTCGGAAGGTTCTCCGGTGGAAAGCTCAGCTCACTGAAGAGGAGTGGGCTGCGGCCATCCAGCATCCGCCGGGCCTCCGCGAGCAACGACGGCTTGCGCTCGTTCCGGCGGACTGCCTTGTGTCCTTCCAGAATCAGGTCCCTACCCTGGTCAGCGATCACGAGGAAGGCGACACCCTCGTTCACCCACAGAGGCGGAAGGCCGACATGCTCTCCCATCTCCCGGTTGGCCGCCTCCAGGAGGACAACCTCGACCAGGGCCCGCACCAACCGCCGCCACTCGACCTCGTCGGGCACGTCCATCCGGTACTGCCAGCCTCCGGGAAACGAGACCGGAACGATCCGGATCGGGGCATTGCCCAGCTCGCGCTTCGGACGGATGTAGATGTGGATCTTGCCCTGCCACCGGTCTCCAGCATCAAGACGGGCGAGCACTGCATGCTTCACCCGTTCGGCGGCGACGGCCAGCAACTGCGGTTCGAGCACGATTTCATCAGCGGCCGCTGCGTCCGGGATGATCCCGATCCGTGGGGTGGCACCGGTGGGCGCGGAAACGACGAACTGTCCGGAAATGCCCCATGCCGTCACCGGTGGGACAACCGCCCCGGGCAGTCGCCGGGGTGGGATCACCTGTGCTGACAAGCCTCCCGGACCAGCCACCAAGAAAAACAAAACCCAGAGTGCGTGGGAAATGGAGCGGCGGAAGGAAGGAGGCATGGAACGGATCAATCAGGCCTTGGGCTTGGCCTTGTCCGGCTTCGCCGCAGGCTTGGATTCGGCAGCCGGCTTGGCAGCCGGAGCAGGAGCTGGCGACGTCGAATCCGCCTTGGCGGCGGCCTTGTAGCCCTCCGAGCGGTAATCGGTGATGTAAAAGCCGCTTCCCTTGAAGATGAGGCCGGCGCCTCCTCCAATCCCACGTTGAACCTTGCCCTTGCCCCATCGGGCTTTCGGGCAGGCGTCCTTCGGGCATTGATCCAGGGGTGCGGCAGTCATCGACTGGACACACTCAAATTGGTGTCCGCACTTCTGACAGGTGTACTCGTACGTCGGCATGATTGAAAATGAAGAAGCCTCCGGTGCATCGCACACTTGGCCCTCTCCTTCAAGCCGTCCGGCGGGATTCCTTCATCCCCCGGCGCACCTGGACACTGCCCCCAAATCTGGCAGGGCGAGACTCCGTCGAGCCACTCCGCAGGCTGAATTTTCCGGGTCAGCGCTGAAGCAGCCCAAGATCGGCTCGTGAGGACACTCGCCCCACCTCTCGCTGGGGCGGCGTCGAAATGCGCTCATCAACCCAGGCAGGCCGGGCAACCTTTCGTCGACGACACCTGTCGCCCCCTCCAATGGCCAGAACCTCAGCTCTTCGGAGCCGCATCCTTCTCGACCTGGTAACCGGCCTTCTCGATCGCGGCTTCCAGATCCTTCCGGGCCACCTTGGCTCCGTCGAAGTCGACCTTGGCGACCTTGCCCGTGTGGCTGACGTCAGCGCTCTTGACCCCGTCAATCTTCAGGAGCGCCGTGCTGACCTTCTTCGAGCAGTCCGAGCAGGACATTCCCTTCACCTTGATGTCGAGGTGCTGGGTCTTGACGTCCGCAGCGAACAGGGCGGCGGACATCGCCAACCCTGCGAGGATCACAAACAGCTTTCGCATGGTCTTCTCCAATGATTCCGGGCTCCGCTGGATCGCGGAACCCGCCTCAGGAATAGCACTCCTGCCTCCCCTGTCGACTCCCGCCTTTTGCTACCAAAGGCGGGATGGCGGCCTCAATCAGGCGCATTTCCGTACGATCGCATCCACCAACCCGTCCAGGTTGTGGACCTTCGCCTGGACGCTCGGCTCCAGCCCCAATGCGTGGAGGGCCTTCGTGGTTTCGGGACCGATGCTGGCCGTGCGGATCGTGGGGAACTTACGAAGCAAGGCGGGCAGGTCGAACCTTCGATGGAAGTTCTCCACGGTCGAACTGCTGGTGAAGGTGATCCAATCAGCGCCCTCCTCCAGCAACGTCTCGCCGGCGCTCCCCTCGATGGGCTCCGGGACCGTCTTGTAACAGGCGACGTCGTCCACGATCCCGCCCAATTCCTCCAGGGCCTTCGGCAGGTCGGGGTTGGCGACCTCGGCGCGCAACAGGAGGAAGCGCAGGTTCTCGACGGTCTCGTGTTCCTGGATGGCCTTCACGATCGCCGCCGCCAGGTAACGTTCCGGCATCACGTCGACGTTCAACTGCCGTTCCTTGACCTTGGCCGCCGTCGCCGGCCCCACGGCGGCGATCCGCACGTTTCCGATCGCCCGCATGTCCGGAAACGCCTTGGAAAAGGTGTCGAAGAACGCCGTCACGCCATTCGGGCTCGTGAAGACCAACCAGTCGTACTCGCCAATTCCAATCACCGCCTCGAGCAACGGCTGGATGGGATCGGGTGGCTCGATCCGGATCGTCGGAACCTCCAGCACCTCGGCACCCAACTCCACCAACCGCCCGGAGAACTCGCCCGCCTGCTCCCGGGTCCGGGTGACCGCGATCCGCTGGCCCGCCAGCGGCCGCCGACTCCACCAGTCCAATTGGGAGCGCAACCGGACCACTTCGCCGACGACGATCACCGCCGGCGCGGCAAACCCTTTCTCCGCGACGACCGCAGCCACCTTGGACAGATCCGAGACGAGCGTTTCCTGCCGGGCCGTGGTTCCCCACCGAACCAGTGCAACCGGGGTCGTGGGAGCCAGCCCCCCCGCCAGCAAGCCGGCGGTGATGTTCGGCAGGTGTTCGACCCCCATCAGGATGACCTTGGTTCCGGGCACCCGGGCGATTGCGCCCCAGTCCACAGCGGTCTCCGGCTTGGCCGGATCCTCATGACCGGTGATCACCTGGAAGGCAGAGCAATGGTCCCGGTGGGTCAACGGAATCCCAGCGTAGGTTGGGGCCGCGACCACCGAGGACACTCCGGGAACAACCTCGAAGGGCACGCCCGCCTCAGCCAAGGCCTGCGCCTCCTCCCCCCCTCGACCGAATACGTAGGGATCTCCACCCTTCAATCGCACCACCCGCTTCCCCGCCTGAGCCTTCTCAACGAGCAATCGGTTCAGGTCTGCCTGCGGGATTGCGTGCTCCCGGGAGCGCTTGCCCGCGTAGATCCGCTCAGCCGATGGAGGTATCCGGGCCAGGACACCTGCGCTGATGAGAGCGTCGTAGACGACGACCTCGGCCCGCGAGAGGAGTTCCGACGCCCGGAGCGTGAGCAGGCCGGGATCGCCGGGACCGGCGCCGACCAGGTAGACAATGCCATTAGCAGTTCGCGACACGGAGTCCATTCTGGCCGAGCGGGAGAGAAAGCCCAAACGGGATTTGCGCTAGCCCGAACCGGGTGCTTGTTTGCGCTACGCCGACCAGTACAGTCGGCGCCTCGGCATGTCGTTGGAACGTAAACCTCTCAAGATGGTCGCTTGCCCGCACTGCGGGTCGAAGACCTTCATCCCCGGGGATCTGGCACCGCTCCAGCGCGCCACCTGCTCGAAATGTCAGGGGGCGATCATGATGCCCATGATGCTCCGCCAGTTCGAACTGCGCTCGGAGATCGCCTCGGGTGGCATGGGCACCGTCTATCGTGCCTGGGACACCACCCTCGGACGCGAGGTGGCGGTGAAGCTCATGAAGCAGGAGATAGCCAGTGACGAGGAAGCGGTCATCTCCTTCGCCCGCGAAGCCCGCGCCTGCGCCCAGCTCAATCACACCAACATCATCCACATCTACACGTTCGACGAACACGAGGGAGCCAAGTACCTCGCGATGGAGCTGGCCGATGCCGGCTCCCTCGACTCCCGGATCGAACAGCACCAGCGCGTCCCCGAACTCGACATCCTCGACACCGGCGTGAAGGTCGCGTCAGCCCTTGCGACCGCCCTGAAGCACGGGTTGCTCCACCTGGACATCAAGCCGGGCAACATCCTTTTCAATTCCGACGGCGAACCCAAGCTCGTGGACTTTGGCCTCGCCCGGAAGGCGGACGCCGATACGGACGCCTACGCTCCGATCTTCGGAACCCCCTATTACATCGCTCCGGAACGTCTCCGACAGGAAGGTGACACCTTCCTGTGCGACATGTACTCGTTGGCCGGCACGCTCTACCACGCCCTGACCGGCCATGTGCCATTCGAGGCGCCGACCGTGGACGAGGTCGTAGCCGCGCATCTGCAGACTCCCTTGCGCCCACCCCACACGGTCGTCGCCGAAATCACGCTTCCCACCAGCCAGGCCCTCTGCAAGGCCATGGCCAAGGAACCCCGGGAGCGATTCGCATCCTACGACGAGTTCATCATGGCGCTCACGGCTGCACGTTCCCAACTCCTGATCCGGCAGTTTGCCCCTCAGGCCGCCGCAGAAGAGGACTCCGCGTCGCGAGCAAGCGGCGGGAAGAGTTGGTGGCGGCGCTGAACCTGGAAACAGCAGTCGGATCCACAGATTACAGCGATTCCACGGATTGGAAGCCGGTTGAGGGAGGCTGTCGTTTCACCCCACGGGTGAGATGCAAACCGCGATGCGGTGAGGCCTCTTGTCCCGGTCCATCTGTGAAATCCGTGAAATCGTTGGATAACCCAACTGCCGCTTTCAGGCTGAACCGCCCGGGCATGGCCCTTAGCCGTGTCCGTGCAGTAGCAATCTCACGCGGAGCCGCGGAGAGCGCGGAGAGCGAGGCCGGTCACGACTATTATCCAACGTCGGCAACCCGTCACCCACCGGTGACTGACCAGCTTGCCCTCCAGCCGGCCTTTCTCCGCGTCTCCGCGTCTCCGCGTGAACCTGTCCCCGCCTTCAATCGCATGGTTACGGCTTAGGCCATGACTTCCCGTACCACCCGGCCAGCCACGTCGGTCAGCCTGAAGTCGCGCCCGGCGTGCCGGTAGATCAGCCTCTCGTGGTCCAACCCCAGCAAGGCCAGCATCGTCGCATGCAGGTCGTGCACGTGAACCTTGTCCGTGACCCCGTAGAACCCGTAGTCGTCCGTCGCCCCGTAACTCAAGCCTGCCTTCACCCCTCCCCCGGCCATCCAGACGGTAAAGGCATGGGGATGATGATCACGCCCATCCTTGCCCTGCAGCGTCGGCGTCCGGCCAAACTCACCACCCCAAAGCACCAGCGTCTCGTCAAGGAGACCGCGTGCCTTCAGGTCGCGGAGCAGCCCGGCAATGGGCCGATCCACCTCGCCGGCGAGCCGGCCATGGTCCTTCGTGAGGTCCTCGTGCTGGTCCCAGTACCCGTGGGTGATCTGGACAAACCGCACACCCCGTTCGCTGAATCGCCGCGCCAACAGGCACTGCCGGGCAAACGATGCCGTACGCGGTTCATCCAGGCCGTAGAGCTTGCGCGTCGCCTCGGTCTCGCCAGACAGAGACAGGATCTCCGGAGCTTCCGTTTGCATCCGGAACGCGAGCTCGAAGGATTCGATCCGGGCCTCCAGTGCAGACTCCGCCCCGACCCGCCCGAGGTGTTCCCGCTGTAGGTCGCCGAGCAGATCAAGCTGCGCCCGTTGTACCGCGGGATCCCACGCCCCGCCCAGGTGGGCGATCGTCGCCTTGTCTACCGGAGTGCCCCCACCGCCGATACGGGTGCCTTGATGCGAAGCGGGCAGGAAGGCGCTCGCCCAGTTTCCCACGCCGCCGTGGCCCAGCGTCGGGTTGATGGTGATGAAGGAAGGCAGGTTTGCATTCTCCGTGCCCAACCCATACGAGATCCAGGCACCCATCGATGGCCGCACCGAAACGTCGGAACCCGTGTGGAGCTTCAGGAGTGCTCCGCCATGTGCCTCGTTGGTTCCATGCACCGCCTTCAGGAAGCAAAGGTCGTCCGCGCACGCCCCCGTCAACGGGAACAGGTCACTCACCATCGCACCGCATTGTCCGTACGGGCGGAACTCCCACGGCGACCGGCGGAGGTTTCCCGTCTGGGCGAACTGGACCCGGGGCTTCGCGAAAGGCAACGGCTTTCCCGAGTCCCGCTCCAGCATCGGCTTGTAGTCAAACGTGTCCACATGCGACGGCCCGCCGTGCATGAAGACGAAGATCACGCGCTTCGCACGTGGCGCGAAGTGTGGTGGCCGGGCGGCGATCGGCGATGCCACGCCCGCCTCGGTCCTCCCCAGCAGGGAGGCCAGTGCCACTCCACCGAATCCAAGACCCAGGCGCTGCAAGGCCGCACGTCGGCTGACCTCGCGCGGAGGCCTGTTCCATGCCAATGGATCTGTCTGTACCGGCTTCATTCGCGATGGGTGAATTCGTTCGAGCAAAGCAGCGCTTGGGCCAGCACCGTCCAGCGCTGCGCTTCCGCCACTCCCGCAAGCCTGGGATCCGAAAGCAGCTCCGCCGCGCGGGCAGCCTCGGTCCTGCTCGGTTTCCTGCCGAGGACCCGACGGTAAAGCTCTACCAACCGCCCGTCCTCCGGCTGGCCCTTTACGGCCAACATGAGTCGTTCCGCAGACTCCCGGACCAACGGAGCGTTCAGCAGGTAGAGGGCTTGGGGACTGACGACGGTGCTCGACCGGCGCGCCACGGCAACGCTGGAGTTGGCGCCGTCGAATGCCGTGAAAAGGTCATGCCCCCGATCCCGTATCACAGGCAGGTACAGGGCCCGGCGGACCGAACTGAAGGGAGCCTCGTCTCCGGGCACGTAGTCGTCGTTCTTCCAGTCCACCAACGAGCCCCCAACCGCTCGGTCCAGTCGTCCCGAGACCGCCAGGATGGCATCCCGCAACATCTCGGCTTCCAGCCGTTGCATCGGGTAACGGTGCAGCAGGCGGTTATCGGGGTCCTTCCGCAGCGCATCCGAGCGGACGGCAGAAGATTGTCCGTAAGCTTCCGAGAGGACGATCTGACGGTGCAACCACTTCAGGCTCCAACCCGTGCGGACGAATTCCCCGGCCAGCCAGTCCAGCAACGCGGGATGGGTGGGTGCTTCACCCCGAAGCCCGAAATTGTCCGGCGTCCGAACCAGTCCCTCGCCGAAGTGGGCCTGCCAGACACGATTCACCAACACCCGCGGTGTGAGCGGATTGGAGGGATGGGTCAGCCAGAGCGCGAGTTCCATGCGCCCGCTTGCCGACGGCGTCGGCGGTGGAACCGGAACGGATCCCAGCAGGGTCGGGAATCCACGCGGCACCGGCTGCTTTCCGGGATTCAAATGACTCCCCCGCCCCAGAACAGGAAGGTTGGTCGACGGCGCCTCGGAAACGGCCAGCGTCATGGGCAACGGCGCGGGTGTCATGGCCTTCAATCGCTCGACCTCGGCCTTCAACCCCGGGATCCGGTTCGTCACGGACGGATCCGCGGGCGGCTTGCCGTCCTTGCCCTTCAAATCCTTCTCCGCCTTTTCGAGACGGGCCGTCGCCTGACGCAACTGGGTCTCATGCGCCGCCACCCGATCGACGTCGGACTCAGGTGCCAGCGGTCGCTCGTTGAACTTCGAGACGAACGCGAGGTTCTCCATCGTCCGCGTGCTGCCGAAGATCCCCGCCATCGCGTAGTAGTCTCGCTGGGGAACCGGATCGAACTTGTGGTCGTGACAGCGCGCACAGCCCAGTGTCAGCCCAAGAAACGCCCGCCCCACCGTGTCGATCTGCTCATCAATGATGTCGAGTACGAGCTTGGGCTTGTCCTGCTCGGCCAGAAGCTTCGGGCCCAGCACGAGGAAGCCCGTGGCGGTCCATGCCTCGAAACGGGGCACGCCCGGCGGGAGCTGGTTCGCGAAAAGGTCTCCCGCGATCTGCTCCCGGGCAAAGCGGTCGAAGGGCATGTCCGCATTCAGCGCCGCAACAACCCAGTCGCGGTACCTCCACGCGTTCCCCATCACCTTGTTCTCGTCCTGACCGTTGGAGTCCGCATAGCGAGCGACATCCAGCCACCATCGCCCCCACCGTTCACCATACGCAGGACTGGACAGCAACCGATCAACCCAGAGTTCCCGGGCATCCGGCCGAAGATCCGCCTCGAAAGACTCGATGTCCTCCACCCGGGCTGGCAGGCCCGTCAGGTCCATCGTCACCCGGCGCAACCATGTCCGCCGGTCGGTCACCGGGCTGAAATCGAGCCCTTCCTGTCGAAGCCGCTCACGAAGGAAGCGGTCAAGCGGGCGCTCCGATGGAGTCCCGTCCGGAACTGTCGGGCGCTCCAACGGCCGGAAGGCCCAATGTTGGCGGACGACGTTGGGGTCGACGGCAACAGAAACCTTGGCAGCAATCGCGTCGCCCGTGTCTGAACGCGGATCCGGCAATCCACGCCGGACCCATTCCTCCAGATCCTGCACGATGCCGGACTCCAGACGGTGGCGCGGCGGCATCCGGAGGTCCGGATCCCCGTAGCGCACCGCGCGGATCAACGAACTCGCCTCGGGATCCCCAGGAACAACCACGATGCCCGAATCCCCACCCGAGAGGATGGCGGCCCGGGAATCCATCCGCAGTCCTCCCTTCGATTTCCCGCCGAGATGGCATTCGCCACATTGCTCGACCAGGACAGGGCGGATCCGCGACTCGAAGAAGTCGATGTCCCGAGCATCGGCGGCCACGGACCGACCGCCCCCACAGAACGTCATGGCAGCCAGCGTCAGAGCGCCGGCCGCGAGGCGTTGCAGAGGACCCTTCATCACCACGAGGTTGCCACAAGGCCGTGGCGTCCGGGAATCCCTCAACCAAGAAAAACGGCCCCGTGAAATCACGGGGCCGTCTCGTTCTCCCCGTCCGGCTACCCGGGATCGGGTGGCCGGCGGAGTCGATTGGCGGAACGATCAGTTCGCCACCACGCGGTACAAGCCCACCGGGCGGGCCAGACGAGTCGCATTGGTGTCGGTGTACTCGACCACCGCACCCGTACCGGCGATGCCGGTGCTGATGGCGGTCCAGGTGCCGGTCAGCGAGTCGGTGTACTCGACGCTGTAGGTCGCGCCGGAGGCGCTGGTGAAGCCGAGCTTCACGCCAGCGGCATCGCGCGAGACGGAGGAGATGTTCGGGCGGTCGGGGCCAGCGGGGGCTCCGACGAACACGAGATCACCGTGGGGAGCCACGGCGAACGACTGGGCACCATGCCAGCTCCAGATCGGAAGGAAGTTCGAGGAATCGGAGCTGATGCGGGAGATGTTGAAGATGAAGCGCTCGCCGTTCTTCGCAGGGTACGCATGAGCGGTGCTCTTCTCGTCAGGCAATCCATCCGGGAATTGAGCGGCCGCCGGAGCGTCCAGGTCGGCCCACGCGAGCGCGAACTCGATGAGGCCGCCATCGGGGCCGTGCACCTGCTTGAACATGGACTTGCGAAGTCCCTGCCAGTTGCCCTGGTTGCCGAACGGCGTGTTGAGGTGTGCTTCCAGGAAGAGGCCCGTGTTCTTGAAGATCTGGCCACCGGCACCGTTGCTCTCGAGCGAACCCTCGCCCGTCAGCTGGTTCCAAGCGATCTGATAGCCGTCGACCTCATTGTCCGGACG
Source organism: Limisphaerales bacterium (assembly GCA_965284395.1). Taxonomy (GTDB): domain Bacteria; phylum Verrucomicrobiota; class Verrucomicrobiia; order Limisphaerales; family UBA9464; genus UBA6176. Next base: position 6,500,886 of record OZ260084.1, read on the forward strand.
GGAGTTGGGCTCGTTGTCCGTGTTCGGGTCGATGTAGATGTTCAGGTTGTCAGCGCCAAAGCTGATGCCTTGGACCTGCTGGCCAGGCGTGAACAACGTCTCGGCATTGTTCGCGTCGCTCCACTCGGTCTTGTCCGACTGGAAGAGGAAGTAGATGTACGTGTTGTCCCAGACGACCTTGAAGCGGGCGTTCTCCGCATCCGCCACATCCGAAGGCTGGCGCAGGACGTGCCACTTGTCACCGCCGGGACCGCCGAAGTTCCATTCACCGGGGTCGATCTTGCCGTCGATGACGGGAGCCGTCGGGGTGTACTGGGCCACGTACTGGCGGGGCCCGCCGGAGAACTTCAGGAAGCCGTGCGGAGCCACGGCAAACGACTGCGCGCCGTGCCAGCTCCAGATCGGCAGGAAGTTGTCGGGGTTCGTGCCGATGCGGGAGATGTTGAAGATCCACTCGTCACCATCCAACGGATGCTCGCCGGCAGCCGTGCCCGCGTCGGTCGGGAAGTTCTCGGTCTCGCCATCCCACTGGGCGAGGTTCGGAGCGTCGAGATCCTTGAACGCGAGGGCGAACTCGATCACGCCACCGGTCGCGCCGAAGTTCTGCACGAAGGTGGAGTTGCGGAGACCCTGCCAACGGCCCTGATTGCCGAACGGCGTGTTGATATGGGCTTCCTCGAAGAGGCCCGTGTTCGTGAACACACGACCACCGGCACCATCATCGACGAACTCGCCTTTGCCCTGCAGCTGGTTCCACGCGATCTGGTAGCCATCCACCTCGGCGTCGGGGCGCTTGGTCTGCTCACCGTCCTTGTTCGGATCGAGGTAGATGTTGATGTTGTCTGCGCCGAAGCTGATGCCCTGGATCTGCTGGCCCGGGGTGTGGGGCTCGCTGACCTTGTCGTTCGCCGGGCTCCAGACCTTGTTGTCGGAGATCACGAGGAAGTACAGGTTCGTGCGGTCCCACTTGATCTTGAAGCGGTTCTTCTCGGCGTCGATCGCCGAGACCGCCTTGCGGAGGATTCCCCAGTCACCGGAGAACGGAACGTCATCCCATTCACCTGCGGTCACCACGCCGTCGATCGTCGGCGCAATCGCCGAGTAGTTCGCCGTGTAGCTGCGGGGACCACCGGCGAACTCGATCGTGCCGTGCGGCGCGATGGCAAACGACTGGGCGGAGTGCCAGCTCCAGATCGGGAGGAAGTTGTCGGGGTTCGAGGTGATGCGCGAGATGTTGAAGATCCACTTGTCACCCACGCGAGGACGGTGCGGGTGCGCCGTGCCTTCGTCTGCGGGGAAGGCCTTCACGTCCGAGAGGAAGTCAGCGCGGTTCGGAGCATCGAGATCCTCCCAGGCCAAGGCGAATTCGATCAAACCACCCGTGGCGCCATGGTTCTGGATGAAGGTCGACTTGCGGAGCCCCTGCCACCGCCCCTGATTGCCGAAGGGCGTGTTGACATGGTTCTCGAGGAACAGGCCCGTGTTGGTGAACTTGCGTCCACCCGCGCCGTCATCGACGAACTCGCCACGGCCCAGCAGCTGGTTCCAGGCGATCTGGTAGCCGTCGACCTGGTTGTCAGGACGGACGTTCTCTTCCCCGTCGACGTTGGGGTCGATGTAGATGTTGAGGTTGTCCGCTCCGAAGCTGATGCCCTGGATCTGCGTTCCCGGGACATGCGCCTTGTCGACGGTGTCGTTGGCGGGGCTCCAGTTCGCGTTGCTGGATTGCACCAGGATGTACAGGTACTTGTCATCCCACAGCATCCGGAAGCGGCTGTTGTCCGCATCAATGTCCGCCTCGTCACGGCGGAGGATGCCCCAACCGCCAGCGACCGGGGCTGCGTCCCATTCACCGGGCGTCACCACGCCGTCGATCGTCGGCGGAGTCCAGGTGTAGGGAGTCGTGTAGTTTTTCGGCGTGCCGGTGGCCTGAGCCAAGGCGGCGCCAGGCAGCGCCAAGGCACCCAGCACTGCCAGGAGGGATGTTTGCTTTGTCATGAGAGGACGAATTCAACAATCCAGCCCGCACGGTTCCCGCCTGCGGTTGGGAATGACGTCTGAGGCTGGCTTACTGATTAACACTGCCGATGCCGGCCGAATCGGGTCAAGCCCACCGGGACCTGTTCCCCCATGAATTGGCTTCAGGCTTCCCTCGAATACCCCCGAACAGGGTACAAAAGCACCTCGTCCGTCACGCCGCCGGCAACTCTCCGCTCCACAACTGCCGGCCATCCCGATTCCAGTGCGTCACCCGGCAGACCCGGCTTGCGGGATCGATATCCACGGTCCCGAAGAACTGTTCCGTCGACCACGGGCCACTCGACGATGCCCCCGGCTGTCGGCTCGTGAACTTCAGTTCCGGTCCGAAGGTCGGATCAAACGGGGTCGGCCCAAACGTTCCCGCATGCAGCGGTCCGCTGACGAACTCCCAGAATGGGTCAAACTCCGTGAAGCTCGCCCGCGAAGGATTGTAGTAGTGCGAGGCGCAGTAATGGACGTCTGCCGTCAGCCAAACCACGTTGCGCACCGCCGCGGCCTTCAATTTCTTCAACAGGGACGCCATCTCCAACTCCCGCCCCAAGGGTGGCCCATCACCGTTGGCCCCGTTGTCGAATCCCAGTGTATCCCGCACCAGCAGTCCGATCGGCATGTCGCAGCAGACGAACTTCCACGCGGCCTTGCTCGCCACCAGCGACTCCGCCAGCCACGCCAACTGCGATGATCCCATCAGGTCCGTTTCCTTCCCCGCCACTGGCTGCCGGTTCGGGCTGTTCGGGCCCCGGTAGCTCCGGAGGTCGAGGAAGAAAAGGTCACACAACGGCCCCCGCGAGATTTTCCGGTAGATCCTGCGGTCCGGGTGCCCGGAAATCGGATGGTACTCGAAAAACGCCTGCTTCGAACGCGTCGCCAGCAGGTCGACATTGCGTTCCTTGTACGCCGTTCCCGGCGGCAACTGCTGGCCCGGCCACCAGTTGTTCAAGACCTCGTGATCGTCCCACTGCACCAGCATCGGCACCTCCGACAGCAACCGCCGCACGTTCTCATCCAGGTACGAATAGCGGTAGTTGCCCCGGAACTCAGCCAGACTCTCCGCCACCTTGGACTTCTCCTCGGTCACCAGGTTCTGCCAGACGGTGCCGTCCGGCAACTTGACCCTCTCAGCCAGCGAATTGTCCGCATAGATGGTGTCGCCGCTGTGCACGAAGAACTGAGGCTCGGCCCGACGGATCGCCTCATACGTCCGCATGCCACCCCGGCTCACGTCGATGCCCCAACCCTGCCCGCAGGTATCGCCTGACCAGGCAAACCGCACTGGCGCGGCCGTCGTCGAAGGCACCACCAACGAACCCCTCACGGCTTCTCCCGCCACCCCCTGCCGGTCCTCGAACCGGACCCGATAAAAAACCTTCTGTCCGGAGGGCAACCCCTCCAACCGGACCTTGGCCGTGTAGTCCGCCTCCGGCCCCGTGACCGGGCCCAACTGCCGCCGGATGTTGCCAAAGGACTCCATCGTGTCCCACTCCACCACCATCCGGGCCGCCCGATCCGTGCGGCTCCAGATCACCGCCGAATCCGTCGTCACGTCACCGCTGGCAATGCCGTTGGGAATCCCCGGCCGACCGCCGACGGCCACCGCAGGTCCCTGGGCTCGCAGCCCGCGCAGAGCACCACCCAGGATGCCCGCGAGCCCCGACATCGCTGCCCGCTGTCCAAAGGTCCGCCGAGTCATCCGTGATTGCATCGAACCACCCTTCTAGAACGACTCCGGTTCGCCAGCCTTTTTTCGACCGCTATGTCAAACGGGGTGGCGACGTCTTCGTCGCCGTTCGAAAGTCCCTCTCCGGGCGATGAGGACATCGCCGCCCCGCTCAAGGCTGGTGGGACAAGCGTCCTCACGAGCCGCGGCGGCAGCTCCTTGATCCAAGCCCAACAGTTCCTGGCCGCACCCGCCCGCCCGTACCCCTGAGGACTTGAACCAACACCGGAACGCGTATCTCCTGCACCCATGAACCTCAACCCCTCCGCCCTGGCCCCGAGTCGCCTCGCCCTGCTGCTGTCGGCTGCCCTCGCCGGCGGAAGCGCCGTCGCGAACGAGGCAACCCTCACTCTCACCAGCCTGTCCCTGAAGGTTCCTCCCGCGACCCTCAGCACCCTCGGCGGCCAGTACGGGTTGAGCTTCTCCACCGCCGACGACGACAGCATCAACAGCGAACTTTTCCAGAGCGGTGGCTCTGCCGAGTACCAGACCTACGCCATCATCGACTATCCAGGCTCCGAGGCCCTCGGGGCCTTGGTAGGAGTCCTCACCCTCCAGACGCCCCTCGGCGGAGATACCAACGTCAACGGCGTCACCGATTTCCTTGAGGTGGATCGGGCGATCGCCGCCGCCACCACCACCGGCGTGATCGAGATCGATGATGGCATCGACTTCAGCCGCGGCACCGTCTCCGCCACCTGGCAACGCGCCGCCAACTCCAGTACCGGCACCGTACAGCTCAAGGTCAACCTGCCCGACTTCGGATTCCAGAACCTGACCTTCGATCATACCTTCGAGGTCTTCCAGTATCGAGGAACCCTCACCTACACCCGCAACGGAACCAACGTCACCGCATCGATCAACCTGCCCCGCGTCGGCGCCCCAGGGAGCTTCGTCGGCAACCTCCCCGTCACCCGGAAGTCCAACGTCGAATTGAATCGAGCTCCCGTTTCCTGGACCGGGCCCGGCGGTCAGACGTTCGACGTGCTCGGAACCGATGACATCGAGGGCGTTCCCCTGCCCATCAGCCACGTCATCGGCCGGTTCTACGCCGGCCTCGTTGTCTTTGCCGACGGCGATCCCACCACCCCGTTCCCGGATGAGTACGACTTCTTTGACCTTCTCATCGAGGACCTCAACGACTCGAACGGCAACGGACTCCCCGACCTGACCGACGACCTCACCGCCGCCCCGGCCCGTCCCGCCCTCGCCGCCTCGATCGCAGCCGGTGTCGTCCAACTCCAGGTCAATGGCACGCCCGGCGCCCGATGCCTCGTCGAGTCCTCTCCCACGCTTCCCGCCACCACGTGGAACTCCGTTGGCGAAGTCACCCTCGACGCCTCCGGCAAGGGCTCCCTCAACGCCGGTGACGCCAACGGCACCGCCCGCCTCTTCCGCACCCGCACGCCTTGAAGCACCCCCAATCGGTGGGGCGAGTGTCCTCACGAGCCGCCTGGGAGCACCAAGTTTCAAGGTTCAAGTTTGAAGCCCACGGGAACCAGATCACCCGCCTGCTCTGGTATCTTGCGACTGCGCACTTCCGCGGCTTCCAACTTGAAACCTGAAACTTCAAGCTTCCCCCGCCATTGCCCGTTCCGCCCCCGCTTGGTAGGCTCCCGGCTTCATGGGCAAACGGTTCTACCTGACCACGGCGATTTTCTACACGAACGGCGCAGCACACCTCGGGCACGCCTACGAGATGGTGCTGTCCGACGTCATCGCCCGCGCCCACCGGAGCTTTGGTGACGAGGTCTTCTTCCTGACCGGCCTCGACGAGCACGGCCAGAAGGTCCAGCAGACCGCCGCCGCCGAGGGCCAGGATCCGCAAACCTACTGCGACGGTCTCGCCGTGCAGTGGGAAGCGCTGGCCCGCCAGCTCGGCCTGACCAACGACGACTTCATCCGCACCACCCAACCGCGCCACAAGGAGGTCGTCTCGGCCGTCCTCTCCAAGCTCCATGCCCAGGGCGACATCTACAAGCAGGGCTACGAGGGCTGGTACTCCGTCCGCGAGGAAACCTTCCTGACCGAGAAGGACCGCAACCCGGACGGCACCTGGGATCCGAAATGGGGCCAGGTCGTGCCCCTGCTCGAGGAGAACTGGTACTTCAGGATGGCCAGGCACCAGGACTGGCTCATCGCCCACATCGAGGCCAACCCGTCCTTCGTCTCCCCCACCATCCGACGCAACGAGATCCTCGGCTTCCTCCGGTCCGAGAAGCTTGAGGACCTCTGCATCTCGCGTCCCGCCACCCGCCTCAGCTGGGGCATTCCCCTGCCCTTCGCGCCTGAGTGGGTGACCTACGTCTGGTTCGACGCCCTCACCAACTACTACTCGGTGCCCGTCTCCCTCGGCGACCGCGCCGCCGCCGCGCCGCTCGGGGAATGGTACGAGCCGCGACCTGCGGACGGCCCCGAACTCTGGCCGGCCGACGTCCACGTCATCGGCAAGGACATCGTCAAGTTCCACGCCGTCTACTGGCCCATCATGCTCCATGCCGCCGGCATCCCGCTCCCGAAGCAGGTGCTCACCCACGGCTGGTGGCAGAAGGACGGCCAGAAGCTCTCCAAGACCACCGGCAACGTCGTCGACCCCGTCGCCGTCATCAACGAGTGGGGCCTCGACGCCTTCCGCTATTACGTCATCCGGGAACTCGCCATCGGACCCGACGGCAACTGGACCGACGACAGCTTCCGGGCGCGGTACAATGCCGAACTCGCCAACGGCCTCGGCAACCTCCTCAACCGCGCGGTCAACATGCTCAACAAGTACCGCACGGGCATCGTCCCCGCGGTGGCCAACGAACTCCAGGCGGACGCCGAGCAGGCCGTCGCCAAGGCCGCGGCCCTCCTGCGCGCCCACGAACTCCAGGCCGCCCTCGTCGCCACCTGGGAACTCGTCAATCGCGCGAACCTCTACGTCGAGCAGACCCAGCCCTTCCGCATGGCCAAGGACCCCGCCCAGGCCGCCCAGCTCGACGCCGTCCTCTACAACCTCGTCGAGTCCTGCCGCATCCTGGCCGTGATGCTCGCTCCGTTCCTGCCCGACACGGCCCGGCGCATCTACCAGCAACTCCGCATCGACGCTTCCCCCGCCGACTGGTCCCAGACCCGCTGGGGCGTCCTCCAACCCGGCCACCAGGTCGGTGCCCCCGAACCACTGTTCCCGCGTCGCGATCTGGCCCCGAAGGAAGGTAAGAAGTAGGCCGTGCGGGGGACTTCATGGAGATTTACCCGGACGTCACCACCTGCTAAGCCTCCCCAATGGTTCAGCCGGAACATCTGGTTGGAGGCGAATGGGCCGAGTGGTATCGGCTGACGCCGCTGCAACGCTGGTTGGAAAGCGAGAAGCTCTGGCAGACGTATCTCGCACTGGGAGGTTCACTTGATCCCGAACCCGATACTCAAAGTCCTTTCTTCGATGCGCAGCAACGGGGTCCGCGCACTGCTCATGGGCGGCCAAGCGTGCGTGTTCTACGGCGCGGCCGAGTTTAGCCGCGACACCGACCTGGCGGTCCTTGCAGACGACCTGAACCTGGAACGGCTGGCACGGGCACTGGCCGAGCTTCAAGCAACTGCCATCGCAGTCCCGCCCTTTCTCGCGGACTACCTCCATCGCGGCCACGCCGTTCATTTCAGGTGCATGCACCCCGAAGCGTACCGCATGCGGGTGGACGTCATGTCCACGATGCGCGGGGTGGCCCCGTTTCCTCAGCTCTGGAGGCGGCGTACACAAATCGAACTTCCTGGAGGAAGCCTGTGCGACCTCCTCTCGCTCCCGGACTTGGTCCAGGCGAAGAAAACCCAGCGCGACAAGGATTGGCCGATGATCCGCCGACTCGTCGAGGCTCACTACTTCGAGAACCAGCAAGCTCCCAATCAATCCCAGGTCCGCTTCTGGTTTCGTGAACTACGCACCCCCGAGCTTCTGACTGAATTGGGCCTGCGCTTCCCCTCGTTGCGACTCCGTGCCTCAACGGCGCGGCCTTTGCTGAAACTCATCCCCGATCCAGCAAAACTCGAACAGGCATTGAAAGAGGAGGAGATGGACGAGCGACGGCGAGATCGGGACTACTGGCTCCCACTCAAGTCAGAGCTGGAAAGGCTACGCCACGCGGACTGAGCATTGCTGACGGGTCCCAGACCCGCTGGGGCATCCTCCAACCCAGCCACCAGGTCGGCGCCCCCGCCCCCCCTTCCTCCGACGCGACCTCGTGCCGAAGGAAGGGAAGGAGTAGGCGGAGGATTGACGTGGAGGACCTTCTGCCGCGTCGCCGCCAACTCCCCATCCGACGCAAGCTGTGAGTTGACTTACGGAGACGAATAGCGGGTGACCTCTTGGAAACAACTGCTCGCAGGAGACCAACCAGCACTTACTCCGAACGATCCAGGAACCCGTGGTCGCGAATCAGCGAAGCGAAGTGCTCCAACGCTGGTCTGGCTTCCTGAAACGTCGCGGGACCGAGCACATTGCGGGCGGAATCGCGGCAAAAGATACTGATCTCCGGAGCCCCGCACCTCTGTCAACGAGGCAGGATCGCACTGAGCGCATCATGACACTGTCCCCGCGTCAAACGGAGCGGCAACGTCCCCGTTGCCATGCCAGGCCCTTTCCAAAGGCGACGAGGACGTCGCCACCCCGAGCGTTTTCTCCAATGGGCGCGGTGTCACGATGCGCCCCAAGCCCCGCAGTCCGAAACTCCTTCCTCCCCAACTTCCATTTCCCTCTCCATGATCGGCCCCGTGAATCCCGCCGACGTGTACGTGGAACGGGTCGTCGACCTGCTCGACCCATCGCTCAACCGGCTCTTCAACATGAGCCTTGAAGACGCCCGCGCCCGAGTCCTGTCGGGCGATCCGGACGCCGTCCGCACCATCGACGGCTCCTTCGCCATCCTCGCGCGGCAGGGCAAGACCGTCCGCATGGCCCGTTCGCTCGACCGGCCCATGCGCTACTTCCTCGCCAAGCGCCACGAGGGTCCCGCGTTGATCGTCGCCGACCGCATGGACGCCATCCGCGCCCAACTCGAACGCGAAGGCCTGGCCGACCAGTTCCATCCCTCCTACACCCGCATGGTGCCGGCCCACTATGTCGTCGAGATCCAACTCCTCGGCTGCCCGGATCCGGATCCTGTCTACACCCGTTACTTCACTCCCGAGCGCAACTCCCAACCCGCTGACCTCGACGTCATCGGCGCTCGCTACATCGGTGCCCTGGCCGACGAGATCGCCAAGTGGGTGCGCTCGGTACCCGAACGCGAGCCGATCGGCGTGGCATTCAGTGGCGGCATCGATTCCGGCTCCGTCTTCCTCGCCACCTACCACGTCCTGCGGAAGCTCGGGATCAGCCCGTCCCGCCTGAAGGCCTTCACCCTCGACTTTGGCGACGGTCCCGACGCCCGCCAGGCCCGCGAGTTCCTCGATGCGCTCGGCCTCGGCCTGTTCCTCGAGACGATCCCGGCCAGCCTCGATGACATCGATCCCGCCGAGACCGTCCGCACCATCGAGGACTACAAGCCCCTCGACGTCGAGTGCGCCGCCATGGGCATGGCCCTCTGCCGCGGCATCCGGCGCCGCTACCCGGACTGGCGCCTGCTCCTCGACGGCGATGGCGGCGACGAGAACCTCAAGGACTACCCGATCGAGGAGAACTCCGAGCTCACCATCCGCAGCGTCGTCCACAACCTGATGCTCTACCACGAGGGCTGGGGTGTCGGGCGCATCAAGCACAGCCTCACCTACAGCGGCGGGCTCAGCCGCGGATACGTCCGCACCTACGCCCCGGCACGGCAGCACGGATTCGATTCCTTCAGCCCGTACACCCGGCCGTCGGTCATCAACGTGAGCGAGGGAATCCCGTTCATCGACCTGACCCAGTACGACGTCCCGACCCTCTACTCGCTCAAGGGCGAGGTTGTCCGGCGCGGCATCAAGGCCATCACAGGTCTCGACATGCCGATCTTCGAGAAGCGCCGGTTCCAGCACGGCGCGGTCAGCAAGGAAACGCTCCGGAATCGTCTGCCGGCCCAGGAAGCCGTCTATCGCCGCCGGTTCCTCTCGCTCTACGCCTGATCCGAACGCGCCCAACCTCAACCCCACTCCCCACATGATCCCACGTCTCCTCCTCGCCGGATGGCTCACGCTGTCCGCCACCGCCCTCGTCACCGCGGAGACCGTCAAGGATCGAGAAGGTGCCGTCCGTCAGGATCGCGCCGAACGGGAGAATGATCCGCGCTGGATCTACAACGACGTCGATCGCGGCTTCGCCGAAGCCCGCCGCACCGGCAAGCCGTTGCTCGTCGTCCTCCGCTGCGTTCCCTGCCTAGCCTGCTCGGGCATCGACACGCAGGTCCTCACCGACAACACCACCATCAGCCCGCTCCTCGACCGGTTCGTGTGCGTGCGGTTGATTAACGCCAACACCCTCGACCTGTCCCGGTTCCAGTTCGACTTCGACCTCTCCTTCACCACCCTGATCTTCAACGGCGACGGCACCGTCTACGGCAGATACGGATCCTGGTTGCACCAGAAGAACGCCCAGGAGACCGCCACCGCCGGCTTTCGCGCCGCCCTCCAGTCCGCCCTCGATATCCATGCTGGCTACCCGGCCAACCGCGAGGCGCTTGCCGGCAAGCAGGGCGCGCCAATCCCGTACAAGACGCCCGTCGAGATCCCCGGCCTCGGTGGCAAGTACACTCCGTTCCTGAACTGGAGCGGCAAGGTCGTCCCCAGCTGCGTCCATTGCCATCAGGTCAACGACGCCCTCCGCATCACCCGTCGCGAGCAACGCGAACTGCTGCCCGAGGAACTGATCTACCCAACCCCGGCCCCGGAGACGATCGGCCTCGTGATCGCGGATGACTCCGTCCGGGTCCAGAGCGTCGCGCCGGGCTCGATCGCCGCCAAGGCTGGCTTCCTTCCCGGCGACAACGTTCGCCGCTTTGCCGGCCAACCGCTGATCTCCGCTGCCGACCTCAGTTGGGCGCTGCACCGTCAGCCCGCCTCCGCGAACTTCACCGCCGTCGTCGAACGGAATGGCAAGGCCCAGAAGACCCTGGAAGTCCGCCTGCCCGAAGGCTGGCGCCGGCAAAGCGACATCTCGCGCCGCGTGGGAACCTGGGGCATGCGCGCCATGGCCTCGGGCGGCCTCCAACTCCAGGACCTCACCGACGAGGAACGTCGCACCCGCGGCCTCTCGACCAACTCCCTGGCCCTGTTCGTCCGGCACGCGGGCGAATACGGCATCCACGCCGCCGCCAAGAAGGCCGGCTTCCGCAAGGACGACGTGATCGTCACCCTCGACGGCCGCTCGGACCGCTTCTCCGAAAGCCAGTGGATCGGCAGCGCCCTCACTCGTCTCCAACCCGGCGCCACCGTTCCCGCCACCGTCCTCCGCGGCACCAACCGGATCGATCTCAGCCTCCCCATCCAGTGAAGACGTTCACCATCTTCTCCGATCTCGCCCTTTCCGGTGCCCCTCTGGATCTCCTGCGCACCGGGGTCGCGCCGCACCGCCTGATCGAGGCCCGCCGCCCCACCGCTTCCGTCCTGGCCAAGGCCGAGGCGGACCCCGCCTTCCCGACCGCCGAGATCGCCTTCGGCCAACCCGACCTCGACAACATCCGCGCGTCGGATCGCCTTCGCTGGATCCACCTGACCAGCGCCGGCTTCACCCGCTACGACACCGACACGTTCCGGGCGTTCGCCCGGGAACGCGGCATCGTCGTGACCAACAGTTCGCACGTGTACGCCCAACCCTGCGCCGAGCACGTGTTCTCGTTCCTCATGGCGCAGTCGCGTTGCCTGCCTGCCCAGCTGGCCTCCCGCACGCCCAACGGCTCCGCCGAATGGCTCCACCTGCGAGCCATCCCGCGGTCACCCCGCGGCCAGCACGTCCTGATCCTCGGATTCGGAACGATCGCGCGGTACCTGCTGCCGATGCTCGCGCCGTTCGGCATGAAGGTGACCGCCCTCCGCCGCCAACCCCGCGGCGATGAAGGCGTCGAAGTCGTCACCCCGGATCAACTCGCCTCCGTCCTCCCCACCGTCGACCACGTCATCAACATCCTGCCCGACAACGCCGCCTCCCGCGGCTTCGTCGACGCCGCCTTCCTCGCCGCCATGAAGCCCGGCTGCATCTTCTACAACATCGGCCGCGGGACCACCGCCGATCAGGCCGCCCTCGACGCCGCCCTCCGCTCCGGTCACCTCGCCGCCGCGTGGCTCGACGTCACCGACCCCGAACCCCTGCCCGACTCCCACCCGCTCCGGTCCGCTCCCAACTGCTTCATCACGCCCCACACGGCCGGTGGACATCACCTCGAAGCCGAGTGCCTCGTCCGCCACTTCCTCGGCAACCTCCACCGTTTCAACGCCGGCCACTCCCTCCTCGACCGTGTGATCTGACCGGAGTGGCAACGTCCTCTTCGCCATTTGCCAGCGCCCTTCAAGAGGTGGGGCGAGTGTCCTCACGAGCCGGTTGAGCCGGAGTAGCGACGTCCTCGTCGCCCTCCCAGGCCCCTTCCCAAGGCAACGAGGACGTTGCCGCCCCGTTCTGCGCGCGAGCCCTGCCCGGATGCGCCATCCCCTCCCCTTGGCCCGGATTGCAGCTTGCGATTGATTTTGTGCGGTTCCTACAGTGATGGCGTGGCGCGCACCGATTCGAACGCCGAGCGAAAACGGCATCCCTGGGGAGACCTGCTGGGCTGGCTGCTCATGTTTGCAGCCGTCATCCTGCTGGTCGCCCTGGCCACGTACGACCGTCGGGACCTCGTCTCGAACAGCGTCCCCGCGAATCCGACCCCAAGGAACTTCATGGGAGCCTTCGGGGCCCATCTGGCGTCCAGCCTCTTCTTCCTCGTCGGCGCCGCCGCCTACACCCTTCCCGTCCTCGGGTTCTTCTTTGGCCTGGCCGGTTTCGTCAGCGGACTGAGCTACCTCCGGGGGTGGCGCTCCGCCGTTGGGGCGTCAGGCCTCCTGATCGCGGCGACCGGCCTTCTCGACCTCTACTCGTCGTCGCTGCCCCCCCTCGGGGTCCGCCACGAGTCCATGTCCGCCGGAGGTGTCCTCGGATTCGCCCTCAACACCTACTTCTTCAAGAACTTCTTCAACAACACCGGCGCCTCGCTCTTCTACGGCGTCATCTACCTCGGCAGCCTCATCTTCCTGACCGATTTCCGCCTGATTGCCTGGATCGGGGCCCTCTTCACCCGCGATCCCAAGACCGAGGCCGACCGCCTCGCCGCCGAGGAAGCCGCCCTCCGCAAGCAGGAGAAGGAAATCGCCCGCAAGCAGCGCGAACTGGAACGTTCCGAGAAGGACAAGCCCGCCGCGCGCCCGGCCGTGAAGCCGATCGAGCCCGACCTCGACGACGACGCTCTTGCCGATGCCCCCGAGCCCGCCCGCGCCACCCGAGGTGGCCGAGGCCGCACCACCCCAGAGGCTCCGCCCCCGGTTTCCGCCAACCCCGACAACCTCGGGGCCGATCTCAAGCCGATCCCCGAACCCACCGTCCGGGACCTCTCCATCCCGCAACCCCGTCCCGCCGGCGAATTGATGCGCACCGGCGACATCATCCGCGGCGACGAGATCATCCCGTCGTCCGCCAACGGGGCATCCACTCCCAAGGTCCAACCGCGGGATACGGACTCGACCGAGACGCCGCCCGAGACCCCGCCCGAGCCCGCCCCCCGCAAGGGCCGCCGCTCGATCACGGACGTCATCCTCGGCCGGGAGGCCGCCGTTGCGTCCCCGTTCAATCCCGAGAACGGCAAGCCGGCGTCCTCGGCTGCCGCACCCATTCCCTCGCCCTCGCCAGAGATCCCGGCGCGCAACGGCAGCGCCATCGACGACGACGACGACAGCCCGGTGAACCTCCCGATCGGCGACGCCATCTCCCTCAACGCCGCCGCCCCGGCCAGTGCCGCTCCAGCCACCAATGGCACCCCGGTCGCGGACGCCGACGACGTGGGCGAACCGATCCCCCGCCCCCGCGCCGCGATGCAGCCCCGGCGGGCCAAGCCCATCACCGTCGCCAGCACGCCGATGATCGGGAACTACCTCCTCCCGTCCATCGACCTCCTCAACCACCCCGATCTCACGGTCAAGCCCACCGAGACCAAGGAGGAACTCATGGCCAACGCGCGCCTCATGGTGCAGACGCTGGCCCAGTTCGGCATCGAGGTTGCCCCCGGCGACATCACCAAGGGCCCGACGATCACCCGCTACGAACTCCACCCCGCCCCGGGCGTGAAGCTCGAGAAGATCGCCGGCCTCACCAACAACATCGCCGCCGCCCTCAAGGCCGAACGCCTCAACGTCCTCGCCCCCGTCCCCGGCAAGTCCTCCGTCGGCGTCGAGGTCCCGAACCTCGTCAAGACGAAGGTCATCATGCGGGACCTCCTCGAGTCGGATGAATGGCGCAATTCCAAGGCCCGCATCCCGCTCGCCCTCGGCAAGGACGTCTACGGCCTCCCCATCATCGCCGACCTCGCCGAGATGCCCCACGTCCTGATCGCCGGCTCCACCGGCTCGGGAAAATCCGTCTGCATCAACACCATCATCGCGTCCCTCCTCTTCAAGTTCACCCCGGACCAGCTCCGGTTCGTGATGATCGATCCCAAGGTCGTCGAACTGCAGACCTACAACGCCCTCCCCCACCTCGTCGTCCCTGTCGTCACCGATCCCAAGAAGGTCATCCTCGCCCTCCGCTGGGTCGTGAACGAGATGGAGAAGCGCTACCAGATCTTCGCCCGCGTCGGCGTCCGCAACATCAAGGCCTTCAACGACCGTCCCAAGGACAAGCTCCCGCCCTCCCGCCAGCCCGAACTGCCCCTCATGCAGAAGAAGGACAAGGTCGAGGCCGGCGCCGACGGCTTCGCCGTCGAGGTCGACGAACAGATCGTCGTCCCCCGCGATGAGGACATCGTCATCCCCGAGAAGCTCTCCTACATCGTCGTCATCATCGACGAGCTCGCCGACCTCATGCTCGTCGCCCCGGCCGACGTCGAGATGGCCATCGCCCGCATCACCCAGATGGCCCGCGCCGCCGGCATCCACTGCATCGTCGCCACCCAGCGCCCTTCCGTCGACGTCATCACCGGCGTCATCAAGGCCAACATCCCCGCCCGTATCGCCTTCCAGGTGGCCGCCAAGGTTGATTCCCGCACCATTCTCGACCAGATGGGCGCCGACAAACTGCTCGGCAAGGGCGACATGCTCTACCTCCCTCCCGGCTCCGGAAAACTCATCCGCGCCCAGGGCGCCCTCATCACCGACCAGGAAATCGAAGGCGTCGTCGACCACATCGCCAAGCAGGGCAAGCCCTCCTACGAGATGGAGATCCACAACGCCCTCCAGAAGGCTCCTTCTTCCGTCGGCTCGATGTCACTCGACCCCGACGACGAACCCGATTCCGCCGACGAAGCCATCATCCAGCGCTGCATCGAGGTCATCCGCTCCGAGCGCAAGGCCTCCGTATCCCTCCTCCAACGCCGCCTGAAACTCGGCTATGGCCGCGCCGCCCGGCTCATGGATGAGCTCGAAGACCGCGGCATCGTCGGCCCTTCCAAGGGCGCCGAACCCCGCGATGTCCTCCTCGACCTGGAAGGCGAAGGCTACGACGGTGGCGGCCAATCCCTCGTTTGACGCCCATGATCGCGTACCGCGTCGGCAACGATCTCTCCGTGGACGCCGTCATCCGCCTCCTCGAGGCCTCCACCCTCGCCGCACGCCGCCCTGTCGACGACCCAACCATCATCGCCGACATGATCCGCCACGCTCCCCTGCTCGTGTCCGCCTGGGACGGCGACCGCCTCGTCGGCCTCGCCCGAACGCTCACCGACTTCAGCTACGTCGGTTACCTCTCCGACCTCGCCGTCGACGCCGAGTACCAGCGTCACGGCATCGGCCGCGAACTGGTCGCCCGCACCCGCGAACAGATGGGGCCCCGATCGTTCCTGGTCCTCCTGTCGGCCCCGGCCGCCACCGGATACTACCCCCGGATCGGATTCCAGCCGCACCCCAGTGCCTGGGTTCTCCGCCATGAGCAACCCCTCCAGTCCTGAGGCCACGTCGACGATACGGGTCGATGCCTACCAGACGGCGGGCGGCTGGGTGCACCGCGAGGACCAACTCGCGGTCGAGGAACCCCTCGAGATCCGCATCGATACCCGCCCCGTCACCGTCACGCTCCGCACGCCGGGGCACGACGAGGAACTCGCCGCCGGTTTCCTCGTCACGGAAGGCGTCCTGCGCAACGCCTCTGACATCGCACGATTCCATCGCCACCCGCGCAACCCCCACGGCTCGGTCTTGGACGTCCAACTCCGCCCCGACCTCATCGTCGACTTCGCGCGCCTGACCCGGCACGTCTTTGCCGTTTCCTCCTGTGGTCTGTGTGGCAAGGCCGCCATTGAAGCCGTCCGCCAGAACCATCCGCCCATCGACGATTCCTTCACCATCAGCCCCGACCTGCTGCTCTCGCTGCCACAGCGCATGCGCGACGCACAGGCCACTTTCGATTCCACCGGCGGCCTCCATGCCGCCGCCCTTTTCGATCTCGCCGGAAACCTTCGGGTTCTCCGCGAGGACATCGGCCGCCACAATGCCGTCGACAAGGTCATCGGCCACGCCGCCTTGAACAGCGCACTCCCGCTCCGACAACACGTCCTCCTCCTTTCCGGCCGCGTCTCCTTCGAGGTCATCCAGAAGGCCCTCGCCGCCGGCATCGCCTTCGTCGCCGCCATTTCCGCCCCGTCCAGCCTCGCCGTCGAATTCGCCCGCGCCTCCGACCAGACGCTCGTCGGCTTCCTCCGCGACCACCGCTTCAACACTTACAGCGCCCCCCACCGCCTCTCCCCGTAGCCGCCAACGTCAGGAGGCGGTTCCCGAAGAAGTCCCCAGTTCCCAGATCCCAGTTCCCAGTTCCGTTCTGGAATCCGGTAACTGGCGACTGGCAACTTCCGCCGTAGCCGCCATCGTCAGGAGGCGGTTCCCAATTGGTGTAGGCCGGGTGCCCTCACCCGGCGTGGATCGTGAACCGCCGCATGGGAACACGCCGCCTACCGAACGGAGTCGAGCCCGGCCGTCAGTCCCCCGTCCTCGTCTCTGATTCCGACAGCGACCTCGTTGTCGCGACGCTGACCGATGGCATGGACGCACCCGTCCACCCGAACGTCCACCACCACCCCAGCCCCTTTGCCCCATCCAATCCCCGCGTCGCCGCGTCGCCGTTGGAAAACTGTCTGTCCGCCTCGCCGTGTCGCCGCTGGAAATCATCCGGTCCGCGTCGCCGCTGGGTAGGGTTACCATCTGATGCTGCGCTGCCGGGAGGCCAACCTCAGCCACGCAATCCGATGGCTCCAGACCCGCTATGCCGTTCGGTTCATATGGGCGCACCGTCGCCGGCATTGCAGGAAGCCGGAGGGAATCGCCAGGAACAGATGATCCTGAGGAAAGGAAAGGATCGCCGCGAATGGGAGGACATGATCCTTCGGCACGGACACTGGGGCCGGGACAGACTGGCATTCGCGACGCCTCTGCCCCCAACGGGGCAACCGGAGACAGCCCGGGGTGAAACCCCGGGACCGTCCGTTCCCAATGACCCGCGCCCTGAATGGGCGCGCGGACCCGGCGCCATAAGCCAACCCCCAGTCTTCCCCGCGCCTCTGCGCCTCTGCGGGAAACCCTCCCCACACACCTGTTCCGCCCCCGCCGAGCCGACTAGACCGCCGCGGGCTCACTCCATCACGGTTCGAGTTCGTGCGGGCCGTTCGAAATGGAATTCTTGGTCAACTGGCCCTGAGGGACGTCCTGGGCAGTCTGAGGATGGCTAGGTTCGCCTACCTTTGACGCCGGATGGACCCCATTGCGCCTCCCCCCTAGGACCAATGACCGTGTCTTCCCTCGTAGCCGACGAGGTCACGAGGCGGCGCCCATGGGTGTCTCCAATTTCCAGTTCCGCACGCAAGAATCCTGTAAGACACCCGCCCCCGGAACGGTTCTTCCTGCAAGATGTCCGGTCGGACATCGCAGGAATCACTCTCATGAACCGATCCCCCACCCCGATCGCATCGGATCCCTCCGGGCTTTCATCCCTGCCCGTGATTCGCGCGGCGGAATCGCCCGAGGACCGCGAGCGGATCTTCCGGTTCCGCTATCAGGTCTACGTCGAGGAGATGCACCGCCTGCAGAAGTACGCCGACCACCAACGCCGCCGGATCGAGGAACCCTTCGATGCCACCGGGCACCTCCTGATCGCCGAGTCCGATGGTGATGTCGTAGGGACCCTGCGGACCAACTTTTCGAGTCGGACCGATCTCGGCTACTACATCCAACTCTTCCGCCTGGCATCGGTCGGAAGCGCATGGCCGGACCATGTCTCGCTGACCACCAAACTCATGGTGGCCCCGAGCCATCGAAGTGGTCGGCTCGCGGTCCGATTGGCCCGCGAAATCTACGCCTTCGGGGAAGCACGGGGCGTCGAATGCGACATCATCGACTGCAACGCCCACCTCCGGGACTTCTTCTCCCGGCTTGGATACCAGCCCTACATGGGAACGGCCATCCACCCGGAGTACGGCGAGGTGCTGCCCATGAAGCTCAACGTCCGGGATATCGCCTACCTGCGGAGCATCCGGTCGCCTCTGGCGCCTCCTCGGCCAGCTCCGGGGTGGCGACAGCCCTTGGTCTCAAGCGCCGGGATCAGGTCCCTTTCCCCGAACACAACCGAAATCCGTCCAATGCAAACATCCATGCAACACACCCCTGAAACCACCGTACCCAATGCTGCACCCGGCAAGCCGGGAAGCCTCATCCAATGGCTCGACAGCCGGATCGCCGACATCCTCCGCGAAGTCGAGGCCTCCGAGTTCTGGAAGGCTGTCACCTCCCCGGAAGCCGACCCCCGACTCGCCCGCGAAGCCATGAAGGAGGTCTACCTGGAGATCTTCTCCTATCAGGCCCATGCCATCGAAGGTGCCATCAACGCCATCGCCAAGATGCCCCGCTCGATGCCGGTCCGGATGATCAAGGCGATGCTGCGCCATCAGGCCGAGGAGTTCGACCATGGCGAGATGGCCCTGCGCGACTACGTGCGGCTAGGCGGGGACGAGGCCTACGCCCGCCACCATCATTCGATCAGCCCGGCCTCGTACGCCACCGCCTCCATCTGGCGCACCATCGGCCTCCTCGACGAACCCTTCTCCTACCTCGGCGCCCTCTATCCGTTCGAGGGCCTCACGCCGATCGTCTCCGCGCGCGTCAAGGCCGCCCTTCTCCTCCGTGGGTTCCCCACCGAGGCTCTGGAGTTCGTTGAGTTCCACTCCACCGAGGACCCGAAGCACACCGAACTCATCCGCCACCTCATCGAGGAAACCGCCCAACGCTACCCGGACGCGGAACAGTCCATCCGCGATGGACTCGAGCGCTTCCTGGCCATCTACCCGCTGCCGGTCTGGGACACCGCTTATCGGCGGGCCCTCCGCAACCTCAGCCTCACCGACACCGCCAAGGCCGCGTAAGGGTGGCGGGCACATCACGACCCTGCCCACGCATCAAACGGAGCGGCAACGTCCTCGGTGCCCTTCCATGCTCTTTTCCAAGGCGACGAGGACGTCGCCACCCCGTTCCCTTCCTCAATCGGAGCGGCAACGTCCTCGTTGCCCCCTCAAGCCCTTTCTCAATGCGACGGGGACGTCGCCACCCCGTTCCCTTCCTCAATCGGAGCGGCAACGTCCTCGTTGCCCCCTCAAGCCCGTTCCCAATGCGACGGGGACGTCGCCACCCCGCTCCCTTTCTCAAACGGAGCGGCAACGTCCTCGTTGCCCCCTCAAACCCGTTCCCAATGCGACGGGGACGTCGCCACCCCGTTCCTGTCTTCAAACGGGGCGCATGATCCCGATGCGCTCGCGGGCGGCGATCCCTCGCCGCGGATCTTGGAATCCGGCCCGGCAGTCGGGTATCACCGGGCGTGGCCTTCCACGGACCCCTTCCGCAGATACCGGACTTCGAGGTGCTGAAGCACATCGGGGGCGGTGCCTACGGCGAGGTCTTCCTCGCCCGCTCGGTGACCGATGGCTACCGCGCCATCAAGGTCGTCTGGCGATCCCGTTTCAAGGACAGCGCCCCCTACGAACGCGAGTTCGAGGGGGTTCGCCGTTTCGCCGAACTGTCGCTGGGCGAACGACGTCAGATGGCCCTGCTCCACGTGGGCCGCAACGACGCGGAAGGGTTCTTCTACTCGGTGATGGAACTGGCGGATGACATCGAATCCGGAACCAGCATCCATCCAGAAACCTACGTCCCGGCCACGCTCGAGGAGATCCGCCAGCGGCGCGGATGCCTGAGCCCGGCCGAGGCACTTTCGATCGGGGTCGACCTGGCCAGCGCACTCGCGAACCTGCATGCCGCCGGCCTCGTCCACCGCGACATCAAGCCGGCCAACGTCATCCTTGTCCGGGGAGTCCCAAAGCTTGCCGACGTCGGACTCGTCTGCGTCGCACAGGATGCCGCCAGCCTGGTGGGCACCCCGGAGTACATGGCCCCGGAAAGTCCTGGCAGGCCGACCGCAGACGTCTACTCCTTCGCCCGGACGCTTTACGTGCTGACATTCGGCCGGGATCCATCCCTCTGCCCGGCATTTCCGGACGACGTGGATCGCCATCCAGAGGCCCGGAGATTGATGGAGCTCAATGAAATCATCCTCCGCGCCTGCAACCGCTCCCCCGAGGAGCGTTACGCCGATGGTGCAGCCCTCCTGAAAGAGCTGAAATTGCTGGAGGCTGGCGGAAGCATCACCCGCATCCGCGCCATGGAACGAGGCCTCGCGATCGCCCGGAAGGCGGGTGCCGTCCTTCTCGCCTTTGCTGCGCTGGCAGCGGTCGTGGGAGCCTGGCAGGCACAGGATGCCTACCGGGAACGTCAGGCCCGGAGCCGCATCGAACTCGCCGAACGACAGAGATCGGAAGCCCTCCGGTTTTCACAGCTAAGCCAGGCTCAGTACGAGATTGCCGAGGAGCGGTTCGGCCGCGCGCGCAACCTCCTTCGTCAGGCCTGGACCAACTCCCCGGAATCCGCCCCGTTCGAGTGGCAGATTCTCTGGTCCGAGGCCCGTGGCATGGCCGCCCACGAGCTGGAGCCCGCCGGAGCCGGCGTCGATCGTCTCGCATTCTCGCCGGACGGAACCCGCCTGGCCGGCCATTCCACTACGAACGGACTGGTCGTCTGGGACGTGAAGTCCGGGCGCGCGACTGCCCGAGTGCCCCAGGTCGACATCCTCGCTGGCTACTCTCCCAGGTTCGAAGCCTGGGCAACTCGCGGCGCCGACACCAACCTACAGTTCTGGTCTCATTCGGGTTCCCTCACCGCCTCAGCCCGACATCCGCCCGCAAGCTTCCACACCGTGCTTCCCGACGGCCGCATCCTGATCGCCCAGCTCAACAAAACGAACGACGCGCTCCATCTCCTCGATCCTTCCGGGGCCACCTCCACCATCAGCAACACACTCGCTTCCGGGACCAACCGCGCCCCGATCTGGTCCGCCGCCGTCGGTTCCGACGGGAGCCGATTTCTCGTCGAACGAGGCTCCGCGACCGGCCCAAGTCCTGCCGGCCGCCTCGAGACCGGACGTTTTGGTTTCACCGGCCCGGACTCCACGCTCCAGCTCTCGGGCATCAGCTGGGCGATCGCCTGTGCTCCTGATGGCAGGACCGCAGCCTTCGGCCTCGGCAGTACGGGTGACATCTTTCTCACCAGCCTCTCCAGACTGGCGCTCCAACATCGCATCCACACCGACCACATCGGCGATGTGCAGGCCATCGCGTTCTCACCGGATTCCCGCTGGGTGGCCACAGGAGGCGACGAAGGCACCGTCTCGGTCTGGGACACGCGCGAGACAGACCTGAATCGCCGAGCCGCCCACTACTCGGGCAGCTCGGGAGGTATCTCGTCACTGACCTGGGACGCGACTGGCAATCGGCTTGCCTCAGGTGACCAACGGGGCGAGGTCCGCGTGTGGAGCTTTTCGTCGGTCCCACCTCCCCTCACCCACGTGCCCGAGGGTTATGGCGGTGCAGGAGGCCGGGCGATTCCCAGTGATGATGACCAGTTCCTCGCCTTCTCCGACGCCAACGGCCGGGTCCGGATCGATCGCCTGGACGGCTCCGGCACCGTTGGTCACCTCTCCCAGGAGGCCTTTGCTCCCCTCGCCTTCATCGCCGGAAACCGCGAACTCGTCGCGAAAACCAAGGATTCCCGATTCGGCGTCTGGGACTTGCGCTCCCTCCAACCCCTGCGCCTCTTCCCTCGCGAGGACGGCAACGGCGACTCCCCGCCCGCCTCTGCCGTATCCCGGGATGGGCGATGGCTCGGAACATTGAGCCGATCAGGAATTCTCACCCTCATCGACCTCCAATCCGGGAAGGCCCGTCGGATCGAAGCCGCCGCCAACACGCATTCCATTGCCGCAGGCGAAACTCCCGAGAGCTTCGTCACCGCCTCCGCCGCAGGACTCGTCGAAAGCTGGGATCCAGCGTCCGGTTCACGTCGATGGCAAACGGCCTTGAATCCCATTGGGCAGGTCAACGAGATCACCACCAGCCTGGCTGGGCAGGTTCACGTGGCCTGCGACTCGGGCTGGATCCATTCATTTCAGGTCCGGGAACCCAAGCTCGTGCGCCTGTCACAACCCCAGGGTTCCCTCCTCAACACGTTGGCGGTCTCCCCCGATGGCCACCGGCTCATCGCAGGGTACGCCTCGGAGTTCATCAGCATCCTCGACGCCCACGACCTCGAAGAACGCATGAGCCTGCAAATGGGCTCCCGCCTCGGACCCAAAGCCTTCCGCGTCGTCTCGCGAGCCACCTTCAGCCGCAGCGGCCGCATCCTCGTCGTTCAGACCTCGCACGGCGGCATCCGCATCTGGCGCACGGACTGACCGTCGGCCCTTGTCCCCGCCCTTCTCCCGGGACGAACGGTCGCCAGAACAGACGAATCAGGACACCGACGGCGTCTTCGGCGTTCGCAGGTCATGTTCACCGGGACCATCCGAGGAAAACACCGCCAGGGCCGTCTCAGGCTCCAGGGCGATCAGCGTCACCTGAAAGGCGGACCCGATGTAGAAATCATTGGGGGGCGTCATCCCGCCGTGCTTGCCGGGGAGGAGGCCCCAGTTGGTCTTCAAGCCGCGGAGTGGCTCCTTGGGCATGTCGTACCAAAGTCTTCCATCGTCGAGCCTCTTAAGCGTTCCCACCCGCCTGGCAAACTCATCCGCTTCTTCCTTGCCCAGCAGTGCTTGCGATTCTTGATCCCGTTCCCTCCACACCACCACGCACTTTCCCCGCAACAGGCTGAGCCCGTAGGAAGCCCGGAACGGCAGGTCGATCACCGCCCCGGCCATCTTCATCGAGAGGAATTCCACCGTCTCAAAATCGTATCCGTACCGGGCAGGCCCGAGGAGCGTTTCAACGCGGTGCATTTCGATGCCGGAATCGTCGGCGCCCTTCGCCGCCGGTGTTGGCCCAGTACGGACAACAAGCCGGACGAGATCAGACAGCTTGTCGGGTGGAGCTTCGGAACCGGAAGCCTTGGTTAGGGATTGAGTCGCGACGGGTGATTTGGGCTGCGCGGGCATAACAGACCTGTTTCTTCCAGAGCATATCGATGAACTCCAGCCCAAAGATGCCTGCCCCCGCTTGGGAACAGGAACGGGGTTGCGACGTCCTCGTCGCCTTGGGAAAAGGGCATGGGAGGGCAACGAGGACGTTACCGCTCCGTTTGAAGTAGGCCGCGTGCCCCCACGCGGCGTTTCTCGATCCCCGCCGGGTGAGGGCACCCGGCCTACAGGCAGTTGTGTGCGCCGGAGCAACTCAAATTCGTAGATTTGACTCCGGGCAGGTTTGCCGATGAAATCCAGCGCGCAGATCCAAACCTCCGACGCCATGGCCAATCCTCCTTCCACCGAAACCCCGAAGTCCTTCTTCAAGCTCAACGCGCTCGTCCTCGGCATCCGCCCGTCCCAGATCCTCAAGCTGTGGGGCGAGTTCCGCGGCCAGATGTTCGGAGACCGCGGGATCGACGTGATCTGCCTGGACCCGGCCTTCCATCCCGCCACACACGACGAACTGGCAGCGTGGATCCGATACGAACTCGAGCGGATCGTCGAAAAGCGGAAGGAGATCGAAGCCGGGGGAAACACCAATCAAGTGACCTTGCTCGACTGCGATGATTCGGCGTTCCAACTGAAGTCCGCCGCCTCGGGCTTGATCCGCACCCGGCTTTCGGCGCCGCTATGCGTCGGAGTGCTGGCTTGCCGCGTCAAGGCCACGGGGCGGGAGCACATGGTGAACTGGGTCGTGAGTGCCGAACCTGACAGGCAATCCGCTCCCAAGGACGGGAACAACGAATCCCCACGGAAGCCTGGCCCCCCGGAACTGAAGCTCTGGATCGTCGACGTCCACGCCCTCATCAATGAGGCCCTCCAGAACCCGAACAACGCGCTTCCAGCCACTCTCCTCCGTCCGCTCGCCGAATGCGCCAACGTGTACTCGGACATCTCGTTCATCCTCATCTGAAGCGCACCCACCCATCCCATCGCCGCCGCATCCTCATCCGATGCGGCCTGCCGCCCGGGGACATCGTCCTCCTGACGGGCGCCGTCCGGGACCTCCTCGCCGCCCATCCTGGCGAACTGGCCATCGATGTCCGGACAACCGCTCCCGACCTGTGGCACTTCCATCCGGGCCTTACCGCCCTGGAGGAAGGGGATCCCACCGTCGAGACGGTCGAGGTCCATATGCCCGGAACCACGGACTGCAACACCCGCCCGATCCATCTCCAGACCTGGCTGCTCGACGAACTCAACCGGAAGCTCGGCACCCGCGCCGTCCCGACCGCCTTCCACGGCGAGGTCTTCCTCCCGCCGTCGGATTGGAAGCGCCCCAGCCCCCTGCGGGAGCTGACCGGCAGCGAGATGCCCTTCTGGATCGTCGCCGCCGGCGGGAAGCATGACCACCGCATCAAGTGGTGGTCGGCCCGGCGCTACCAGCAGGTCGTCGATCACTTCCGCGACCGGATCCAGTTCGTCCAGATCGGAGCCCCCGGAGATCATCATCCCGCGCTCGAAGGAGTCATCGACCTCCGCGGCAAAACCTCCATCCGGGAATTGGTCCGGTGGATGGCGCATGCTCAAGGCGTCCTCTGCGGCATCACCTTCGCCATGCACCTCGCCGCCGCCGTCCCGAACACGGCCACACGCCAGTTCGGCCGCCCCTGCGTGGTTGTCGCCGGAGGGCGCGAACCCCTGCATTGGTTTGCGTATCCCGGCCATCAGGTCCTCTGCAACGTCGGGCAACTTCCCTGCTCCGGCTCGGGGTGCTGGAAGTCCAGGACCGAACCCGCCGGGGATGGCAGTGAATGGGACCACCCGTCCCGAATCTGTTCCCAACACGTCGACGGACTGGCCCGATGCATGGACCTGATCCAGGCCCCGGACGTCATCCGCCGCATCGAAGGTTATTTCCTCGGGGGACAGGCTCGTTTCCTGACCCCGGTCGAATCCGAACTCGTTCGCCCGTTCCGGTCCAGCAGCAGCACCGCCGCCAAGGACCAACCCAACCCAATACCCCACCCGCCCGGTGTCGAGGTGCCCGGCAGTCGTCTCTGCGTCCTGACGGTCTGCGACGAAGGAATGACCGACGTCGGTCGTGAGACGATTCCCCTCATGGAAGCCTATGCGGGTCGGCACGGATTCCATTTCGAATGCGTGCGACAGCGACTAGTGCGTGATCGGCATCCGGCTTGGTCCAAGATCCCCGCACTGCTTCGCCTCCTCGAATCCGGCCTGTTCGATTGGGTCTTCTGGGTCGATGCCGATGCCGCCATCCTCAATCCGGCCATCGACATCCGCTCACTCCTGCCCGCCGGGAAGGACCTTCTGTTTGCCTCGGATTTCAACGGCCTTTGCGCAGGCGTCTTCGCCGCCCGGGCGTGCAACTGGACCATCGATTTCTTCCGCGCGGTCTGGGGTGCCGGGACCTTGGGTCATGATCCCGACGGCATGGGAGACAAATGGGAGCAAACCACCATCAAGCACCTCCTCGCCCACTTCCCGGAACACTCGCCTCACGTCGCCTTCGCCCGCGACACTGACATGAACTCCAGTTGGTCCGCCTATCGCCCCGGCCACTTCATCGTCCACCTCGGTGCCATGTCCAACGCCGACCGACTCCGCATGCTGCGCGGCATCCAGGATGAGGCAACCGACGGTCGCGCCAAGGAACGTTCCGATTGGTCCGACCACTCGTGGTACGAGTACCGGTGCCGCCATCTCGGAGCACCCCACGGAACCGGTTCAGAAGCCGTCGTCCGGACCCGACTCGTTTCCTGATCCAGCCTACAGCCGGCGACGGACCTCCCGGGAAAGCCGTTCGCGGTTCCGGTGCGCGATCACGTAGATGTTCTCCCGGCTGGTCCCCAGTAGCTTCGCGATGCGCTCCGCGTCCCACTGCGCACAGTAGTAGAGATCGAGGATCTGGATGTCCCGCGGCGACAACTCTTCCCTGAGCACTGCCATCGCACCCGTAACCGCCGCACGGAAATCCGGATTCCCTACGAGGTCCTCGTCCCCCGGCTCCGGTTGGGGGATCTCCGCTTCGAGCTGCTCCGGTTCCGTCGCAAGAGGATGCCGGGACAATGCCGCCCGGCGGTTCTCCACCCGCCAATGGACGAGGTTCGCCAGATACCTCCGGAAGCTCCCGGGTCGGGAGCGGATCTCGAACCGCGCGAGCGAGGTCGCCAATGATCGGAAGACCTCCTGCGTGACATCCTCGGCGTCGTGATATTGAAGCCCGGCATTGCGCGCCATGCCGAAGACGACCCGCCGGTAGGTGCGATCAAACTCGCTCCAGCGAGTCCCCTTTGCCGGGTCCGCAACATCCTGCAACAGGCTCCGTCGCGTCGGGATTCCTGCGTAAACGGGCGCCGGCATGTCATCGGTGCTGCTCATGTCCTATGAAACACTCGAACTCACCGGCTCCTTACAGGAATTTCACAATGACATCCATCCACCCGGACCCAGGCTACTCAACGCCCGTGCGGATGACTTCAATACTCCCCTGCAAGGCGTCGATCGCCGCGCGAACCGCCGTCAGGTTCTCATCCAGCGGTTTCAGCACGACTGTACCCACCAAGCGGCTCGCGCTCACCTTGACCTTCGCAAGACTGGCGTTCGTCGTCTCGTTTACCGCCTTGCGGGCCTTCTCGCCAAACTGGACCCAATCCTTGCCCAGCTTCGAAAGCGCCTCCGCGTCGGATTTCTCCTCCTTGTCAACTGCCACGACGAACTCCTTGTGTACGGCCCCCACCTCTTCCTGGAATTCCTTCAGGGCCGCCGCGTCGGAATGGGCCGCCTTGAACTCGGTTTCCAAAACCTCCTTCAATCCCTTCGCACGTGACTTCAAGGACGAAACCGCCGTGGCCATCGCGTTGGAGTAGGCCGCATAGGCCTTGTTGAACTGCAACTCCACCACCGGATTCGTCCGCATCAGCAGCGTCCCATCCGCCTTCCGGATCGGCATCGGCGCACCGAACGAACTCCCCGCCGAGAACAAGGCGACATTGCGCATGGCATTGAAAACCTTCGTCCGATCGGTCGAGTACTGCTTCACGTACCAGTTTCCGATGTCGTCCTTGGCGATCACGTAGTTGACCCGCCCGCCGCCCGCCACCTTCACCCGGTTGATCGATTGCCAGGACTGCCGGTCCATCGCGAGGTAGGTCTTGAGCTCGTCATTGTCGACCCCGTCCAACCAACGTCCGGCGATCGGGATCTGCCCCAGCGCCTGATGCTCGAGCATGTTGACCCGCCTCTGGCCGGTCGACTGCCCTGAAATTGCCGCGGGATAACTGCTGCGCAGGTAGGCCGACGCCGGTCGCAAGTGGATCATCCCCGATCGCCATTCGGCGACGTGCTCGATGGCCTTGGCCAGCTGAGCGCCCCCCGCCGCATCAACTCCATGCCGACGGATTACATCCTCGTACTGGGCGCGCAGCGTGTTCTCCAACTGCGTCAGCACATCCTTGGCATCGAACCGGGACGAGTCGAGAGTTGCGACATCGGGACCGCTGGTGGTCGCATTCCGTGTCACGGCCGACTTCACCGGCCCGGCAAACTTCTTCAACCGCTCCGCATGCGCCCCGGCGCGCTTCAGTTCATCGATGTGGACCAGGATCGAGTTTCCCACTGACTGAAGCACCCCGACGTAGCGGCGCTCGTCGTCGCCCGAGCCGCTCTGCATCAAGATCACCGAGTTGCCCAGTTGGGCCACCTTCTGTCCGAACTGGGCCAACGCCGACAGCAACTCGCGCGCCTCGGCACTATCCAGCCGATCGGCTGGAGACCCGGCGCTCGGCATCTGGGCCAAATACCGCTCGATATAGCTCTCGATACCGCGCTGCGGCCGTCCCCGGCTCAAGGCACCCTGAGCCTTCGCAAGCGCTCCCCGGATGGACTCAAGCTCTTTGGTCGCAGGAAAGCTGACGTCCTGCGTGGAACCACGACTCAACCCATATTCGCTTTCGCCCCCGAGCGCGGCCAAGGCGACATCCGACGCCAACATTTGCGCGGCGAACGTGGGATCGGTTGCCAGCTTGCCGACCAGCACACGCTTGCTGTCCTTTTCGGAGGCTGGGGTGCCAACCTGAGCTGCCACTGCCTCGGACCATCCGAGCTTGCCAGCCCGCGGGTCAGATCCGGCCTTCCCTGGAGCAAGAAGCAATTCGGAGTCCACCAGGTTGGCAGCGCTCTCGGACAAGGCCTGGATCAGGGCACTCTTGGAGAAGTTCCCAGCCCCCTTCTCCACGTGCAGCTCATCGATGCTCGCCAGCCCCAGACGAAGGAGGCGGCGCAGGGCCAGTCGCGAGGCTCCATACGAGTCCGTGATCCGGCCGACCTTTTCGATGAACTCGTTCTTGGCGCCTGCCGCGGGACTCCCGACAGCCGGTTCCCCAAACAACGTGTGGGCATCCTTCTCGATCACCGATTCGCGGAACCTGCGGAAGCGCTCGTTGTACTGGTCTTCCCCCAAGGCTCCAAACACCTCCGGGCGCTTCTCGGCCTGCATGGGGAACGTCTTCGAACGCCACTTCTTGCCATTCCCGTTCCGCTCCACGCTGAAGTAATCCCGGTACCCCTCGGTCAAGTTCGTGAGGGTAGCGTAGCCCTTGTCGTTCGGATCCTTCTTGAGCAGATGCGGCCCGACGCCCTTCCACCAAGCGAGATCCGCGAGGTTGCTCTTCGGTTCGAGGATCTCCCTCTCAGCCGAGTATTCCTCGATCAGGCGATCCGCCTCCGTCAGCGTCGCCGAAAGGAGTGGCTCGGACGTGTCCTCGTAGAGCCCCAGGATCTCGTTCACCCGGATGGCCAACTCGTTGCGGAATCGATATCCCTTGGGGCCGGAGTCCGGGATCTGCCCGGCAGCATAATTGGAACTCTGGCGCAGATGCAGAAGCGCGGCATCCAGCCGTTCCTGTTTGGAACGTGTGCCCGGCCACGGCCCGAATCCCGCAGCGGACATCGCCGCCTCGGCCTCCATGTGATCGCGCAACTGCACCAGCAGCGGCTTCGCCCCCATGGCCATCGTGATCACCTGCTCGCCCTGGATCTCCTCGGAGTTGGCCAGAGGTCCCTTGTAGACATCGACGTCCACGGTGACGACCGCGCACCCCGCCGCGAACAGTCCCATCAGGACGGCCATCCAGCCCGCACGCACTGAAGTCGGGATTCTCATTGGGCGGTCGGGTTGAGGCTGGCACGGGCCGTCTTGAGGAGTAATTCGAGCTTCCGGTCCTGATTCTCAGACCTGGAGTAGGCATCCGTCAGCTGCTTCAGCATGCCTTGGTTCGCCTGCTGCACCTTCACTCCCCCCATGTCTCCAAGGGCCAGGTCGATCGCCTCGAAATACGCAGATGGATCCGCACCCATCACGATCACCAACCGGTGATCCTTGGGTGCCTCCCGGAATCCCTCGGGACCGAACGTCACCAGTCGCCGCCCGGTCTTCAACCGGTCCTGCGGATCGGTCGCACCTCCCGGGCGACCGTTAGTGAAATCGGTCGAGCCAATCCCATCCTCGGAGGCCTTCGACGAAAGCGAGTCAATCAACTGCGCCGGCACCCAACCCGAAGCAAACTTCGATTGGTTCAGGAAACTGGACTGTCCCCGCACCGTCACCCGGTAGATGGAGGGCGGCAGTTGCTCCTGCGGGTCAAACACGCCCAGGTAGTAGATTTGTTCGATCTCGTCGCTTGGAGTCTGCGCACCCAGCAGCGTCGTTCCACCGATCACAGCTCCGGCAGTCTGCACGGGCGTGGCGCAACCGCTGAGGATCATCGCGCCGGAAAAGGCACCGGCAAGGATGGCCAGGCGAAGCCATCGACCAGACAAGCATGGATCCTGTGAGAGGAAGGTTTGGACAGGTTTCACTTGAGGCTCGGGTTTCAGTTCCTTCGTGTCTCCCGATTGCCCTGACCAAGGCAAGCCCGAACTTCGCGCCAAACCTCCGACGGGCGCATCTTGAGACTGCCGCCGCGTCAAACGGACCGGCAACGTCCTCGTTGCCCTCGCATGCCCTTCCTCAATGCGACGAGGACCTCGCCACCCCGTTCCCTTCCTCAAACGGAGCGGCAACGGCCTCGTTGCCCTCGCATGCCCTTCCTCAATGCGACGAGGACGTCGCCACCCCGTTCCCTTCCTCAAACGGAGCGGCAACGGCCTCGTTGCCCTCGCATGCCCTTCCTCAATGCGACGAGGACGTCGCCACCCCGTTCCGATTCTCATTCTCAAACGGGGCCAGTGTCGGGATGCGACCACTTTCGATGCCGTGGCTCCGCCCCCCAATGCAAAGGGCCGGAGATCGCGCACCCATCGCAACCTCCGGCCCTACCCATGCCCCCGGGGTAAACCCGGGAAAACAGTCCGCAACCTTACGGCTGCGTCGGCACACGCACACCGCTGATGGCATAAACTCCGGTGACCGTCGCCTGCTCGAAGCTCTTGAGGAACTCGACCCGCGCAATCGGCTTGCCGGCATTGGCACCACCACTGAGGTCGACCTCCGTCTGGAACATCGAGAATCCGGTGTCGCCATACGAGAACGCGAACTCGGTGCTCTTCCGGCTGCGGCCCACCCCGGGGAAGGCGATGGGCGTTGGCTGGCCCTCCAGGTCATATCCAAACCAAGAGTGGGTCACCCACAGGATCGGTCCACTCGACGATCCATCCGCATAGTGGACGACCAACGCTCCAATCGCACCTCGCTCAGAGTCCGCGGCCGACAGGATGAACAGCTTCGAGCACGCGGCAGGAGTCTCCAGCACCAGCGAACCGGTGGGTTCCTCGTCCGTGAGCAGCAGGACGTTGTTGGTCGTGTACGGCTGCAGACGGTAGGAAACCCCGCCATCCTGCTGGACCCGGATCTCACGACTCACCGGCAACCCCACGTCAAACCCTCCAAGTCCCGATTCGAACCAGGTCCCCGAGAACATCGAGATCATCTCCGCCTTGGGCTCGGCCCGATTCTCCAACACGACGTCCCGGTTCCATCCCTTCAGTGACAGTGGCTCGGGCACGCCTGGGTAGGGATGCCAGAGTCGGAAGTACTCCTGTGCCGCCGTCGGCTGCACCGGCACCTGAACCTGACCATCCGCCTCGGTCGCGATTGCTGCCACATCCTGCCAACCGGCGTCGCCGCCAATCGCCGTCGCACTCTGTAGGCGGGCCTGCGGTAGCCCCGCCGTCCAGGCCGCCTGCAAGGCCGTCCCGGAACGCCGCACCCCAACCTCCGGCAGCGCTGAAACGACAACCAAACGCCGCTCTGCCGCAAGGTATTCGGCCGTGGGTTCCGTCAAGGCCCGGAGCTCAATGCGCCCGATTCCCGTCGGCACCAAGCGGTCGCCTTCGATCCTGCCCGGGCCTTCCGTCACGACGAACCGTACCGGCAATCCGTTGTCCGACACTCCAGCCAGAGGGACCGGAACCCCGAACGTCGTCGTGGCAGCCATCGATGAGCTCACGTCATTGTGGAATCCGATTCGGTCGAGCCTATAGGTCCGGAATCCCACGCGTTGGTCAGCCACATGCAGCAAAGCCCCATCGATCTGGATGTCGCGCGCATAGCCTCCCGTGTCGACCTTCCCCAGCACCGTCATCCGCGTCGGATCGCTGACGTCGACCGCCACCAACCCAGCCCCCTCCGCCACCACGAACGCGACCTGATCCCGGATCTCGACGCGACGCGGGTAGCCGCCGCAAGCCACCTTCCCCAATTCAACCGGAGACTTCGGATCCGAGAGATCGAACGCGGTGAGGATGCCCCTCCAGTAGTCCGGCACGAACACGACGCTCCCTTGCACGGCCAGGCCGCGCACGTAGCCACCGTCACCAAGTCGGGCCACCTCAGCGGGAGCCGCCGGCTGGCTGACGTCAAACACCACCACTCCGCCCCACCCCGCCGCGACATACAGCCGGCTCCCGACAACCTGCGCAGACCGACCGTCCCCAGGCAGCGGAATCTCCGATGCCACCACGGGTTTCGCCGGGTCGGCGATGTTCACGACGTGCACCTTCTTGCCCGAAAAATCGGAAACATAGACGTGACTCCCGGCAACCCGCACCGCAATGGCAGTTCCTGTCGGAAGCTGGCCCACGACGACCGGATGGACGGGATCCTGGACATCGACAATCTTCAACCCACCGTCACCATCCGCCACATACGCGTGGTTGCCGACCACGTCCGCCTCGAAGACCTGATTCGTCGTCGCGACCGTTGAAATCAGTCTGGGCTGGGCCGGGTCCGAGACGTCGAGGATCCGCAAGCCGTCCCGATCGTTCCCCACATAGGCACGACCTCCTACCACCCGGGCTCCATACGCATTCGTCCGGAACAAATGCATTCCAACCTCACTGAACCCGGCGAATCGTTCGTTGATGAACCGCGTCTCCGCCACCGGCAGGTAGGTGCCATTCCCCGATTGCTCCAGCCTCAACTCGATCTTGCCTGGCCCGGTCACCGTGATCTGGCCGTCCTTTATGGTTGCCGGCCCGGAGATCACCTGTGCCGTCACTGGCAGGCCACTGTTGCTCACCGCACCCAGAGGCTCGGACCGCCCCACGGGAATCACCCGATGCTCGGGCGAATTCCAGGAGAGGCTCTGCGGTTCCCCCGTCTGCATCCGCAGGATGCTCAGTCGCGTCGCACCGCTGGGCAGGTAAACGAGATCTCCGACGACCGTGATTCCCTGGTCACCCCACGCCATCTGGGGGTAACGCCCCAACAACACCGGCGAGACGGGATTGCTCACGTCCACCAAGCCGGAGTGGGTGAAGACCCGGTTCCCCTGCAGCAGGGTCGCGTACGCACCACCCGGTGCGGGAACCTTCGTCAGTCGCACCAGATTGGCCGGTGTCGTCACGTCAAAGACCACCAACCCGTCGTCCGCCGTCGCCAGGTACAACCGGTTCCCGGAGACCTGGCAATCCGTCACCACGTTTTGCTCCCACCGGCTCAACTCCACGGGATTCGCAGGATCGCTGACGTCCACCGCCACGAAGAAGCCAGTGGCGAGGTACACGACATTTCCAACAACCTGCAGCTTGTTCGCCCACGCGAACCACTCGGCACTTGTGGGCAGGTACTCACCCAACTTCGCCGGGCTGGCTGGATCCGTGATGTCCACAATGTGCAAGCCAGCCTCCCCACACGCCACATAGGCACGGTTTCCAACCACCTTGACGTCGAGGCAGAGGACCCCGGGATTGTAGGAGCCCACCACGGTAGGCGCCGTCGGATTCGTCAGGTCCAGGATCGCCATGCCCTGATCTCCGTCCGCCAGATACGCGCGATTGCCCGCCAATTGGAGCTCCACTGCGGATCCCGGTGAATCAAAGTTCCCAATGCGCGTTGGTGCCGTGGGATCCGAGACATCCAGGATCTGCACGCCCGCAGAGCCATCCGTCAGGTAGGCCGTCGTGCCTGCCAGCCGCACCGAAGCCGCAAACTCGGTGGCCTCATAGGTGCCCACCGTCGTGAAATGGACCTCAGCGGCGGCCAACCTCGGCGTGCCGGCCCACCCTAGGGTCAGCGCTGCTGCCAGCAAGGCTGCCCGTCCCTTCGACATGGGGCGGGCGCTTTGGCCCAGGCCTCGCCAAGGCCTCGTATCGTTGGGTTCCTGGATCATTTGGGGAGTTCGCATCGTGAGAAGTCGTTCTTCGTTTCAGGTCATTGCGGGAACCGGCCTACCCAGCCCCCGTCAGCCCTGCATGCGCCGAACAACCGTCAGAACGGACATCCCCTTCAGGATTTCGCACCGCACTCCCTGCACCCGTCAAAAGACAACATCAGGACAGTCGAAAGCACATGCGGTGGAGCCCATCCGCCCCTCGCCGCGTGCACGGTCTCCCCACACAAGCCAGCGCCGTCGGAACGGCCACATTCCGCTCACGAATCCCCATCCCCTCATGAAACCACCACTCAAGAAATGGCTCCTGCTAGTCGGTCTTGCCGCGGCGGCCATCATCATCGCCTCCTGTGCCACGGTTTCCCGCACCATCGTGATGCCACCCGAGATCCCGGGAGCCACGTTTGCCGGATCCGAGAGCTGTGCCCAGTGTCACGCCGACAAGAACAAGAACTTCGCAGGTTCGGACCACGCCCGCCTCAAGGCGCATGGTGACCACGCCGCCAACGTGGGATGCGAGTCCTGCCATGGCCCCGGAAGCGTCCACATCAGCTCCGGCGGCGCCGCCAAGACCATCATCAATCCGCGTCAGGACCCCGAGACGTGCTACCAATGTCACGTCGACAAGCGGGGTTCCTTCAGCCTGAACCACCACCACCCGGTCGTCGAAGGCCGGGTTTCCTGCTCGGACTGCCACAACCCGCACGAAGGCCGCTCGGTCAAGGGCGGTGCCACCTCCCTCGCCTCCGCCGACGAGACCTGCTTCAAGTGTCATACGGCCCAGCGCGGCCCGTTCGTCTTTGAGCACGCCGCCCTCCGCGAGGGCTGCCAGAGCTGCCACGCTCCCCATGGCTCGGTGAACGCCAAGATGCTCACCGAACGGAACCACCTCCTCTGCCTCAAGTGCCACCTCCAGACCCAGACCACCGCCGGGCAGGTCGTCATCGGCGGCCGCAACCACGATGACCTCGCTCGCGGCACCTGCTGGAGCGCCGGTTGTCACGAAGCCATCCACGGATCCCAGGTCAACAAGTCCCTCCGCTACTAACCCTCAACTCCCAGAAGCCATGAAAAACAGTCCCATGGAAAGCAAAGGGTTCCGCCTCCTGGCCAGCTCCGGTGCCCTGATGGGTGCCTGCTTCGCCGGACTCCTCCCGGCGAACGCGGAGGACGCCAAGCCCACCTCCAAGCCGGAAAAACCGGAGGCCGAGGCGGAGACGGATGCCAGTGAACTCGTCAACTGGGTCGACTTCGGCGTCGGAGGCAACTTCCTCCGCGGAAGCCGCGCCCAGTTCCAACAGCAGAACGGCACACCCGCCACCGGAGCCTACGGCGGCATCGAGGGTTTCCACTTCGAACTGCCCTTCTCCCAGAAGGGCCTCTTCACGGTCGATGGCCGCGGCATCTTCGACAACAACGACTACACCATCCGCATTGGTGCCACCGACCCGGACAAGGGCTATATCCGCATCGGACACGTCGAGTACCGGACCTACTATGACGGTACGGGCGGCTACCTCCCGAACGGCGACGTCATCTTCAACAAGCTCTTCGACAACCAACTCGCCGTCGACCGCGCCCAGACATCGTTCGAAGCCGGACTGACGCTGCCCAACAAGCCTCAGGTCTCGTTCCGTTACGACCTCGACACCCGCAACGGCGACAAGCCGTCCACCATCTGGGGCAACACCACGCTCACACCCGGCGGCGCGCAACGCCGCATCGTACCCGCCCTCCGTCACCTCGACGAATCCCGCCACACCTTCTCGCTCGATGTCCGCCATGACATCGGCAACACCACCGTCGGCGTCGGTGGCCGGTACGAGATCCAGTACAGCGACAACTCCCGCAGCGTCACCCAGCAGCCAAACGAAGGAACCCGCAGCCGCCTCCTCACCACCACCGAAGGCCTCGACGTCAACCTCGGCAACGTCCGCGCCTGGACCGATACCCGCCTAAGCGAACAATGGAGGTTCACCACCGGCTACTCCTTCACCACGCTCCATTCCGTCATCTCGGGCGATCGCATCAACACCGCCATCGTATCGCCCCTCGCCGCGACCGACACCCGGTTCGCCAACCTCTACGGCGGTTCCGACCTCAAGCAGCACGTTGCGAACGTCAACCTGATGTACTCGCCCAGTACCAACTGGTACTTCGTGCCCTCCCTCCGAGTCGAACGTCAGAACCTCGACGGCGAAGGCTACTTCAACTCCATCACCGGCACCGCCACCCAGACGGTCTCGCCCGTCACCCAGTTCGCCAACAACGACCGCGGCGCCCTCTACGTCTCCGAGGCCCTCGACATCCGCTACAACGGAATCAAGAACTGGGCCTTCTACGGCCGCGCTGAACTCTCCCAGGACCGCGCTGACCTCCGCGAACAGTTCGGCACCAATGTCCTCAACGCCGCCACCATCTTCCGGAAGACCGACTGGGATCGCCTCCTCCAGAAGTACACCGTCGGCGCCAACTGGTACGCGACCCGCACCCTCAACTTCGGGACCCAGTACTACCACCGGATCTCCGAGAACGAGTACTCGAACCCCGAGGACTCGACCTCTAACCTGACGACCAGCAACAACCGTTACCCTGCCTATCTCGGAATCCAGGATTTCGAGATCGACTGCGTGAACTTCCGCGTCACCTGGAAACCCCTACCGCGCCTGACTTTCGTCTCGCGCTATGACTTCCAGCTCAGCACCGCCTACACCCAGGTCGAGAACCTTCCGGGCCTCGAGAGCGCCCGCAACAAGCGCCACCTCTTCGGCGAGACCATCACCTGGACCCCCCTCAACTGGCTCTATACCCAGGGGAATGTGAACTACGTCCGCGACACCACCCACAGCCCCGTCGAGGACTTCACCGGCGCCATGTCCGGCATCATCCAATCCGCACCCAACAACTACTGGATCGCAGGAGGCACGCTCGGATTCATCCTCGACGCCAAGACCGACCTCCAGACCAGCTATACGCACTACGAGGCCGACAACTACGTCGACAATTCCAACGTCGCAGTCCCCTACGGTGCCGGAGCGCGGCAGGACGAAGTCAGCTCAACCCTCGTGCGCAAGCTCTCCGAGCGCGTCCGTTGGACCCTGCGTTACGCCTACTCGCACTACCGCGATCAAACCTCCGGTGGCGCCATGAACTACGAGGCCCACGGCCTGCTCTCCACCATCCAATACCGATTCTGATTCGCTCAAAGCCAACACACAGATCCTGAAATCATGAAGACATCCATCCTCATCCCTGCACTGGCTGCCGCGCTCCTGTTCGGCACCGCCGCCCGGGCCGCCGAAGCCAAGGAAAACTGGGGCACCCACTGCGCCGCCTGCCACGGCAAGGACGGCCGTGGCCAGACCAAGGCCGGACGCATGGCCGGCGCCAAGGACCAGACCGACGCCGCCTACCAGGCTTCGCTCAAGGACGACAAGATGTTCACGTCCATCAAGGAAGGCCTCAAGGAGGGCGACAAGGAGAAGATGAAGCCCTTCAAGGAGAAGCTCTCCGACGACGACATCAAGGCGCTCGTCGCCTACGTCCGCGCCCTCAAGAAGTAGCGCGCCCCTGCAGGCCGGGTGCCCTCACCCGGAGCAACCCCTTTGTAGGCCGGGTGCCCCCACCCGGCGCAACCCACACCCCGCCGCGTGAGGGCACGCAGCCTACACACCCTTGGTAGGCCGGGTGCCCCCACCCGGCGAACGCGGCACCCCGCCGCGTGGGGGCACGCAGCCTACACACCCTCTGTAGGCCGGGTGCCCCCACCCGGCGCATCCCACGACCCCGCCGCGTGAGGGCACGCAGCCTACACACTCTTGGTAGGCCGGGTGCCCTCACCCGGCGAATTCCACACCCCACCTCGACTCCGCCAAGTTTGTCCCATTCCCCAACACCCGATGGTTGGTCGTTCACGCCACATCAGGCCCACCGTCCAGCCCAACACCAATGAGCACCGACGCCAACGGATCAGCGGTCCTCCCGGGGCTTGCCCTTGGATTCCTCGCACTGGCCGGAGCTTTCGTCCTCCTGCCCTGGGGCCGTCAGGAGCCCCTTCCCATCAACCCTCCCACCCCGCCGGAATTCACCAACACCGCCACCGTCCGGATGTCCGCGGCCGACCTTTTCCGGACGGACGGCGACACCTCCGGTTTCGCCTGCTACAGCTGCCACGTCGTCGGAAAGGTCCTCAAGATCGAATTCAATGACGCCGGCGATGTCATCCTGCCCGAACCCCACAAGGACCTCGTCATGCGCCACGGCGGCAAGGGCCGGAATGACCACTGCTTCAATTGCCATGACCCGAAGAACCTCGAACAACTCCGCGTCCGCGACGGCCAGGCCCTCAAGCTGACCGAAGGCAACCAACTCTGCGGGGCCTGCCACGGGCCCACCTACCGGGACTGGGAACGCGGCGTCCACGGCCGCCGCTCTGGATTCTGGGATCGCAAGCGCGGTGACGTCACCCGCGCCGATTGCACGTCCTGCCACGATCCCCACTCCCCAGCCTTCCCGAGCA
This sequence comes from Limisphaerales bacterium, assembly GCA_965284395.1. Taxonomy (GTDB): domain Bacteria; phylum Verrucomicrobiota; class Verrucomicrobiia; order Limisphaerales; family UBA9464; genus UBA6176. The sequence goes on from OZ260084.1 coordinate 6,539,393, forward strand.
TCGCCCCCGCCCCTCGACCCAACCCACTCCATCCTGCCCACAACCCCACTCCGGCCGACAAGGTCACCACCCAGGAGAAACACTGATATGTCCGACCATGCCTGCAAATGCGGTGGCAATGGTTCCGGAGGCTGCCAATCCGGGGGCCAGAAGATGGATCGCCGCGGCTTCCTCCGGAAGACGGCCACTGTCGCCTCCGGGGTCGCTGCGATCGCCGCCAGCCTGGCCCCGCTTCGCGACCTGTCCGACCTGGGCTCTGTCGATCAATTCCTCCAGAAGCACTACAAGGAGCTCACTCCGCAGGAAATGGAGGCCGCCCTCGAACGGATCCGCGCCGAGGTCAACCGCCAGTACGGCCTCCGCCCCCATCTCCGGGACCTGAAGCCCATGGACGGCGTCGAGTTCGTCTACTGCCTCAACCTCACGCGTTGTGTCGGTTGCCGGAAGTGCGTCCACGCCTGCGTCGCGGAGAACAACCAGTCCCGCACCCCGGAGATCCAATACATCCGCGTCCTCAAGATGCCCAATGGCACCTTCGACATGGAACGGGGCGACCACAACTACGCCTCCGAGACCGTCCCCGAACCCGGCTTCTTCTACATGCCGGTCCAATGCCACCAGTGCAAGAACCCGCCCTGCGTGAAGGTCTGCCCCGTCGACGCCACATGGACTGAGTCCGACGGCATCACGGTCATCGATTACGACTGGTGTATCGGCTGCCGCTATTGCGAGGCCGCCTGCCCCTACTTCGCCCGCCGCTTCAACTTCGCCAAACCCTCCATCCCGAAGGAACAGATCAACCCGAACATGTCCTACCTCGGGAATCGCCCCCGCCAGAAGGGCGTCATGGAGAAGTGCCACTTCTGCATCCAGCGGACCCGCGACGGCCGCTACCCCGCCTGCCTTGAGGTTTGCCCCACCGGCTCCCGCAAGTTCGGAAACATCCTCGATACCAACAGCGAGGTCTCCTACATCCTCCGCAACAAGCGCGTGTTTGTCCTCAAGGAGGAGGTCGGGACCCTGCCTCGGTTCTTCTACTACTTCGACGTATGACCGCCGCCATCCGAGACTTCTGCACGTTCGTCCTCCGCTGTGCACGGCTCATCTTCGAGGGCGACTGGCGCTACTACCTCTGGACGGGCTCGCTCTTCGCCGTCTGCCTTGTCGGCCTCAATGCCTACGCCCGCCAACTCGTCGATGGGCTCGTCGTCACCGGCATGACCGACCAGGTCTCCTGGGGCGTGTACATCGCCAACTTCACCTTCCTCGTCGGCGTCGCCGCCGCCGCCGTGATGCTCGTGATCCCCGTCTACATCTACAAGAACGAGCACCTCCACGACCTCGTCATCTTCGGCGAGCTCCTTGCCGTCGCCGCCATCCTCATGTGCCTCGCCTTCGTCACCGTCGACATCGGACGGCCCGACCGCTTCTGGCACATGATCCCCGGCTGGGGCCGACTCAACTTCCCGCGCTCGCTCCTCGCCTGGGATGTCATCGTCCTCAACGGCTACCTGGTCGTGAATGTCTATATCTGCGCCTACCTGCTCTATTGCCGGTACCGCAAGCAGACACCCAACAAGTGGCTCTACATGCCGGTCGTCTTCCTCGGCATCGTCTGGGCCGTATCGATCCATACCGTGACCGCCTTCCTCTACGTCGGCCTCGGCGGGCGCCCGTTCTGGAACTCGTCCATCGTCGGCCCGCGTTTCATCGCATCCGCCTTCACCGCCGGCCCCGCGCTCATCATCCTCGCCCTTCAGGTCATCCGCCGCGTCACCTCGGATGCCCCGGGCTCCACCCTTCCCGCCCCCGACGCCTCGAAACCCCTGCCTGCGCGCCCCGCCACGCTGGAGGACCTCGACGCCCTCACCCAGCACCTCCCCGAGCTCGCGCCCCTCAACGACCACCTCCGACTCCAGGCACTCGAGGGAGCCGAGGTCATCGAAGTTCCGGCCGGTCGTGCCGTCCTCCATCAGGGCGCACAGGAATCCGACGCCTACCTCATCCTCTCCGGTCGCGTCGTCGTGAAACGTCAGGAATCCGGCCGGCTCCGCACCATCCGGACCGTCGGCCCCGGCGAACAATTCGGCGAGACCTCCGCCCTCGACGGCACGGCCCGAACCGCCACCGCCATCGCCGAGGTCCCGACGTCGGTCCTCCGACTCACGGCCAACGCGTTACGGGTCCTCATGACGGATCCCGGCATGAGCCGCGTGATCCACGAGCGCATGCACCAGCGCCTCATGATCACCGACCACGGCCTGCTCACCCTCCGCGGGATCGTCCAGGTCTCGATGCTCATCAACGTCTTCCTGCTCCTCAACGAGGTCTTCAAGGAATTCTACACCGACAACCTCCACGTCGCCGCCTCCCAATACCTGTTCTTCGGACTCCACGGCCACCACGCCCTCGTCCCCTGGATCTGGACCGCCATCGGCTGCAACCTCGTTGCCCTCGTCCTTCTCCTCCTGCCCGTCACCCGCAGCCTGCGCTGGCTCGACGTCGCCTGCGTCCTTGCCATCGTCGGCATCTGGATCGAGAAGGGCATGGGCCTCGTCGTTCCCGGCTTCATCCCCAGCCCTCTCGGCGAGATCGTCGAGTACTCCCCTTCCCTCAACGAGACCCTGGTCTGCTTCGGCATCTGGGCCTTCGGAATCCTCTGCTACACCCTCCTCCTGCGCGTTGCGGTCCCGATCCTTCAAGGCCGGCTCACCCGCAACGCCTGATCCACAAACCTCAAACCCGTACCACCATGGCCATCCAGCTCACCGTGGACGACGCCCGCGAATCGCTCACCGCCCACGCCGCCTCCAAGGGCGCCGAAATCCACGCCCAGTACCCGCATCTCGGTTGGAAGGAACTCAAGGCCCTGCTCGCCGACTCCCGCCACGTCCGCTACCCCTGCGACATCGTCTTCGACGCCGCCCCGCTCGAACCCGGCGAGTTCGCTCACCCCGTCCCACGCGGCGAACACCCATCCGCCGGCTTCAACCTCCACGTCCACCCCACCTTCATGCTGCGGCTGGACCTGGTCCCCGCCCTCGTCCTCTACCAACTCGTCCTCGTGAACTACGGCGAATTCGCCAGCCCCGACGACGCCGAAGCCTTCGGCGCCGCCGCCCTCGGCCTATCCCGCGACGCCTACTACGAACTCATCTGCCAAGCCGCAGACACCCTGGAGTGAAAAGGATCAGTCGGATCGGTCGGGTCCGACCGATCCCCCGGCTCACCGCGCCCAAAGCGCGACCGCGACTCCCAGCCCGCCCAGTGCCGCCGAAGTCAGGACGCCAAACGGTGACTGGATCGCCGCAGCAGCCGGTCGCGGAAAATCGGGAGTCACACCGCAGGACACGAGGCGGTCGTACAGGTTGGGGTGGGTCAGGTTCTCCACCAGCACCGCAGGGATCAGGTTGGCCTCATGCAACTGGAGCAGCGCCCGCCCATACGCAACCGGGTCCACCGAGGCTGCACTGTGATCCGCCTTCGCCTCGTGCCGCAGGACCCAGCGCGAAATGAGCCGTGGGACCAGCGCCCACCAAAGCGTGAGCGGCCCAATCACAATCGGCCCCACCGCTGCCATCAGTGGACGCACCAGCAACAGCGGCAGGAACGAGTTCGCGGAAACCACACGCGCCAAAGTCATCCATCTGGATTCCCGCAAGTGCTCCATCTCATGGGCAAGCAAGGCTTCCAACTCGGACGAGCCCAGCCGTTCGAGCAGTCCACGCGTCAGAAGGATTTCCTTGGTGATCGGGTATGCGTAGGCAACCGCGGATTCGGAATCCGCCAAAACCAAGCGCCTCAAAGGGGTTGCCGAATCACGCGCCAGACGCTCCGCCAAGTCCTTCAACTCGGGCTTCACCGGCAAGAGGCTCCCGGCGCTGGCGGAACCTCCGACACCCAGGACATTCACCAGGACCACGCGGACGACAACGATCAGTAACAACCCCCAAGCCAACCATCCAAACGAGCCCGGCATCAGCACAAGGATCATCCCATAGAAAACCGCCGGCTGATCGAGCAGGATCCGGAGCCACTGCCAGACCGGAACCCTTTGCCGCAGTCCGATCGCCAATCCGATCGGAATCGAGCCCAGCAAGCATCCCGCGGCTCCGACCACACCGATCCCGATGAGCACCGTCGGCTTCGCCCGGAACGTCAGGTACGCGAACAGCATCAGGACTGCCGGGAACATCGCCACCACCACCGCCGTTCCCGATTGGTGCGGATGCAACCGGCGGGCTGTTTCCGACCAGTGCTCCTGCGACCGACGACGCAGCGCACGGATCCCTGGAAGCCCGGTCAGCCAGGTCCAAAGAAAGGCCAGCAACCCCACCCCGGGGAACAGGTACACGAGCGTGAAGCCATCCAGTGGGACCCCACCGATACCGTCGATGATCGCGGGCGTCAGGCACCCCAGCATGACCACCGTCATCACCACGGCGTACCACCAACGGAACGGTTCCACGCCCCGACTGGTTCCTTTTCCACCTGACAACTCGCTGCTTCCCATCTTCGCCCCAGCCTATCCACGCCGCGACCCACGGCACAACCGGGGACCCCGCTCTGGGGCATCTTGGCACTGCCCCCAGCGTCAAGCGGGGCGGCAACGTCCTCGTTGCCCTCCCAAGCCCATTCCCATGGCGACGAGGACGTCGCCACCCCGTTCCTGTTCTCAGACGGGGGCAGTGTCAGGATGCGCCCATCCCGCGCGGTCGGGGTGGCTTCCACAGCTCGCGCGCCCTACCCCTGATTCTCAGTCCATCGATCCACGAATCCCTGTAACCTCTCCCCGCCACCTCCTCAGGTAGCGGGTCATGAACACATCCGTTCCACGTTGCCCACGGTGCAACACGCCGATCCCGGCGGACGCCCCACTGGGCCTCTGCCCAGCCTGCGTCCTGTCCGGGGCCTCCCTCGCCAGCGACGCCGAATCCCGTCCGCGCCAGTCACTGGAAATCCCCCCGATCGAATCCGTCCGCGCCGCGTTCCCCCAGCTCGAGATCCTCGAACTCGTCGGCTCCGGCGGCATGGGGGTCGTCTACCACGCCCGCCAGCCCCAGCTCGACCGCCACGTCGCCCTCAAGATCCTGCCGCAATCCCTCGGCACCGACCCCGCCTTCGCCGAACGCTTCAATCGCGAAGCCCGCTTCCTCGCCCGCCTCTCCCACCCGAACATCGTCGCCGTCCACGACTTCGGGCAGTCCAACGGATTCTGCTACCTCCTGATGGAGTTCGTCGACGGCGTGAACCTCCGCGAAGCCATGCGCTCGGGACGTTTCTCCCCGGCCGAGGCTCTGGCCCTCATCCCCGGCATCTGCGACGCCCTCCAATACGCGCACTCCCAAGGCGTCCTCCATCGCGACATCAAGCCCGAGAACCTCCTCCTCGACGCCCACGGCCGCGTCCGCATCGTGGACTTCGGTGTCGCCAAACTGGTCGGCGAGGATGCCCGCGACATCACGCTCACCGTCCCCGGTGCCCGCGTGGGCACCCCGCACTACATGGCGCCGGAACAGGTCGAGAAGCCCTCCGACGTCGATCACCGCGCCGACATCTACTCCCTCGGGGTCGTCCTCTACGAACTCCTGACCGGCGAACTTCCCCTCGGCCGGTTCGCTGCCCCCTCCGCCAAGGCCTGGCTCGATGCCCGCGTCGACGCCATCGTGCTCCGCGCCCTCGCCAAGGAACGCGAACTCCGCCAGCAAAGCGCCGACGAGGTGAAGTCCGACGTCGAAGGCCTCGGCAAGGTCCGTTCAGAACCCGCGCCAGCCTCCACGCGCCACCCGTCGCGTTGGGGAAATGGCCGGTTGCTCGGGATTCCGATCCTCAGCCCCGGAACGAACGGCCCGAAACTCAGCTGGCCCGGCCTCGGCACCGCGTGGCTCGGATTGGCTGCGCTCCTCATGCCGCTGGGTTGGTTTGTGGCCCTGACGCAGTTCGGCTCCATGCTGGCCCCGCGACTGGTGCTCACGACCGGGCTCGTTCTCGGGTTCATCTGCCCGGGACTGCTGGCGGCCATCGTTGCCGTCGAACGTCAATTCCTCCGCCACGACGGCGCCGCTCCATCCCCGTTGCCATCGCCCGCGCCCGAGTGGGCCCGTCTCACCGGCTGGGCACTCGTTGTCTGGGCGTTCGCCTGGACCGGGATCGGTCTGGTCACACTCCATGATCCAAACCCTGCAACCGTCCGCCGCATCGACCTCGGCGGCGAATGGATGCTCCTTCCTGCCGCCATTGCCCTCTGGACGGGGCACTACGGCTGGCGGCGACTCGCCACCACCTTCGCCGGGCTCTCCATCGGCGGATTGATCCTCAGCGCGCTGACCGCGATGGCATCCCGGATCCCCGGCTTCCATCCCTTTCCAGCGGCCGCCATCGGCGATGCAACCCCGTGGTTCCGCCCTCTCGGCGGTTCCCTCGCGACGCTGGCCTCCCTCTGCCTGCTCTGGGCGCCTGCGATTGCCCATCGATTCAAGACTCCCGGGTCGTGCATCCCGAACCCCTGGCGCCGATGGGTGGCGATCGGACTCCTCGGCCTCGCCGTCCTGTTCGGCTCCGGCGCAGGGGTCCGCTTCGCCCAGCAGGAACCCCGATTCGAGTCCAACGCCAGCGTCCAGCTTCCCGGCCAGGACGGCAGCATCCACGGCTGGTACGAAGCGACCGTGAAATGCCATGAGAGCTTCCCGGACTGCACGTTCGTCATCGAACAACCCGTCCCCAAGCCGGCTGAACTCCCGATCGACCCTGGCACCCCGCCCACCAATCTTCCGTCGCTCTACCGGATCCGCGTCTCGTCCACGACCCCAGACCGGGCGGTTGGAGCGCTGAGGTTCGCCATCCAGAACTGGACCGCACACCCGAAAGGAACCGACCTCCGAGTCACGGAGGAGCCCAGCACCCCCATTCCCACTCCCGGCCGCGTCCAAGCCCTGGCGTTCTTCGCTTGGATCGCGCTGCTCCCCATCCTTCCCGCGATCTACTTCCTTCAACCGCACCCAATCCCAGCCCAACGCACATTCCGGCTGACCGTGGCCCTATCCACCCTCGCCGTCCTCGCGCAGGCCGCCCGCTGGATCCTCACCTGAACCCCGCGTGCCCTACGACCTCCCAACGCCTCCGGCCACACCGCCGCCGCAATCCGGCGGCGGCGGATGGTTCCTCACAACCCAATGGACCCAGGTCACGCAGGCCGCGGGTTCCACCCCGGAAAGCCAGGCCGCCCTGTCCGACCTTTGCGCCCGCTATTGGTCTCCGGTGAACCGCTTCATCCTCCGCGAACGCCAGGACCCCGACCTCGCCCGCGATCTCACCCAGGAGTTCTTCTCGCGTCTCCTCGCCGGCTCCGGCGTCACCGGTGCCTCCCGACTCCACGGCCGCTTCCGGACCTACCTGCTCGGTGCCGTGAAGAACTTCCTCGCCGACGAACGCGATCGATCCCTCGCCGCCAAGCGCGGGAGCGGGCTCCAGCCCGCATCGCTGTCGGCACCCGACTCCGACACCTCGCCGGGCCTTCAGATTCCCGATCCCACCGCCAACCCGGAGGATACCCGGTTCGACCGCGAATGGGCGCTCCTCCTCCTCGATCGCGCCTACGCCACGCTCAATGCCGAGTGTGCCGCCAACCAGCGCGTCCGCGACTTCGAAGTCCTCAAGCCCTGGCTCATCGGCGACACCGATTCCCTCTCCCAGGCCGACGCCGCCCGCCAACTCGGCATGCGCGAAGGCGCCGTCAAGGTCGCCATCCATCGCCTCCGCAAACGCCTCCGCGAAATCGTCCGCCACGACATCGCCCAGACCGTTTCCACCCCCGCCGACGTCGACGACGAACTGCGCTACTTCGTCCGCGTGCTCTCCTCCGATCGAACCTCCTGATCCCGGCCTTACTTCAGCATCCAGCCCACCCGCGCGCCGAAGGACGGCAGGGCAAAACTCGACCCGCATCACTAGGTGCAAAGTCTTTGCATTGACTACTGGCAAATCGTTTGCATGTTTATTGCAACATGCCGACGCACGCCAGTTCCCACCGCCAACCAGGCCCCAGGACCTCCACGTCGGCCACCCCTTTTCGGCCTGCGGGTGCAGGCCGGGACGGACGGCACGGCCCAACCCGTGTGTGGCCTGCCGTCCGTCCACCCCATCCCGGTCCAGTCCGCTGAACCCGGGATCACCACTGAACCATCCACTCCTGGAAAACCCCGGGAGCCCGATCCGAAAACAACACGCACCATGAAGCATCCGTTCCGTCACTACATCGCCTTCGGTCTTGGCGCCGCCACCCTTGCCCTCGTGGCTCCGGCCCACGCTGAGACCGCCGGGTTCTACATCGGCATCGATACCCGGAATCCGCTGGCTTCCGGCGTCTACCGAAACCTCCCCAATCCCAACTTCAACCGACTCACGTTCCTCTACGCCCACACGTACGAGTACGTGCCGGGTCTGGCTCCCGCGGGTGCCAGTACCTTCGCGATCAACCACTATCACCCGATTGGGGCGTACTCCTACAGCGGCCCCTCCAATGCGCCGGTCACGCAGGTCACCAGCAGCAACAACCGCATTCCGGAGATCGCCACCAGTCAACCGCCGCTCACACTGATCCCAGCCACCAACGGCCTCTTCGCCGGGAAGCTCGTCAATGCCCGGACCGAAGAGCACTTCAGCGACATGCGGTGGTGGGCAACGGACGACCTCAACCAACCCAGCCGGTACGGCCCCGGGTCGCCGGAGTGGATCCTCTTCTACTCCAGCGCCGGCACGCGCACCAACAGCGTCAGCGGTGCCGTGGTCCACCTCGAACTCGTCAGCAAGACCCCCGGCCTCCACATCGGTGCCACCAACGCCCTCGACATCGTCACCAACCCCGGGGACCGCTACAATCTCGGCGCCGGCGAGGCCATCCGCTTCACGCCCGTGTTCTGGGTCGATGGAAACGCCGCGGTGGGCACCTATTCCGCGACGCTCAAGTTGATCGACGTGAACACCGACGGTGGGCGCACCCCCTTTGGTGAGTCCGGCCTCTTCACCCTCGACTTCAAGGTCGCCCCCGAACCCGCGATGACCATCGCGCCGGCCGTGCACCTGGACCTCCCGATCGTCACTGCGGGCTACGTCCTGGAAGGCGCAGCGACGATGGAAGGCCCGTGGAGCCCGGTGACGCTCCCGCACGGCACCCACAGCGGAGACCGCCAGACGGTCGCCCTGCCCGCAACCTCGAACATGCGGGTGTTCCGGCTCCGTAAGCTCTGACGGCTCTTTCGCCCCACTCATGCTCGGGGCAAACCCTGCGCGGGTGGCGACTCCTGACGGGAGGTCGCTGCCCGCGCTCCCGCTCTTTCCGCAGACACCCAGCCACGCATGCTCCGCTCCTTCCGTCTCCTGACAGCCACGGCACCGTGGCTCGTGTCCCTGCTCCCCCTCGGTATCCTCCAAGCCCATGTCCACGTCCAGGTCGGGTACAGCGCGGGTGCGCTGGATCTGCACGTGCTGGACTATGAGTCCGGTCGGTTCGCCGCGGCCGAGTATCCGTTCTTCGTGGCCCTCGCCGCCCGACAACCCGTACCGGCGGATCCCCGGTTCGTACCTCTGCTGGGACCCTCCGGTGGCTCGGCGTGGATCCTACCCCAGAACGAGGTCGAGGGCCTCCTGAATCTGGGTCTCGGCACCTCCGGAATCCCCGCCGGCCTCTTCGCCGCGGACCAGCTCCGACTTACGCTCGAACGGACGGAAGGGCCTGGTCGCTTCTCGCTCTTCACCACCTCGCCCTTTGGCGTACCCACTCCACACCTGAACTCCGCGGACGGCATCGACCCCACCCGCGACTTCATCGTGATTCCCGCGGTGAACGGCCACGTCCATGTGAACTGGGCCTTTACACGACCCGGGACCTACCACGTCGACCTCGCCGCCACTGGATCCGTGGCCGCCACGGGCCAAACCCTCCGCAGCCCTCCAACCCGATACACCTTCATCGTCGAAGGCCCCCCGCCCCCCATGATCGGCGCTCCCCGGATCTTGCCGGACGGCAAGATGGAACTGCCCGTCACCGGGCCGTCGGGCACCCGCCTTCGCATCCAATCCAGTGGAGACCTGGAGCAATGGAGCGATGTCACCGAGACCACGGGCAACGGCGTCCCGATCCCGATTCCCATCCCCTCCACCCACCAACCCCAGACCTTCTACCGTGCCGTGATCGACTGAAGCGCCCTGCCATGCAAGTCACCTCCCTCCTCAACCAACAGTCCGACTCCTCCTGCGCCCAGCCCACACCCGGACCGAACCTGACCCTGGCGCTGGTCGGTTTCATCGCCATTGCCAACTCCTACCTCGTCGACTGGACCTGGCTGATGGGCACGCAGGTCGCCGGACTGAGCGCGCTGGTCGGTGCCATGCTGCTCGGCTTCCCCCTCCTCCTGAACTCGTTCCACAGCCTCCGGCGCGGCGAGGTGGGCATCAACGAACTCGTCAGCCTCGCCTTCCTCGCATCTTTCGGGAGTGGCGACTACCGCACGGCCGGACTCGTCGCCTTCTTCATGATCCTGGGTGAAATCCTCGAAAGCCGCACCGCCGCGGGCGCACGCGCCGCCATCGAGTCCCTCCTGAGGCTCGCCCCGACCCGCGCCCGACGCCTTTCAAACGACGGATCCGAAGCCGAAGTCCCGGCCAGCGAACTCCGGCCCGATGACTGCATCCGGATCCGCCCGGGCGACAACATCCCCGCCGATGGCGTCATCCTGCGTGGAAGCACGGCCATCAATCAGGCCAACCTGACGGGCGAGTCCCTTCCGGTTGATCGGACCGTCGGGGACGAGGTCTTCGCAGGGTCCAGCAACCTGACTGGCGTCGTGGAGGTCCGGGTCACCCGGGCGGGCGAGGACACGACTCTCGGAAAGGTCCGCGAACTGATCCTCGCCGCCGAGCAGACCAAGCTCCCGATCTCACGCCTCATTGACCAATACGTCGGCTACTACACCCCGCTGGTCGTGGTCCTTGCCGCACTGGTCTGGGCGTTTACCCACGACCTCAACCGCGTCATCGCGACCCTGGTTGTTTCCTGCCCCTGCGCCTTCGTTCTCGCCACCCCCACGGCGATGGTCGCGTCACTCGCCGCCGCCTCGCGCCTGGGCATTCTCGTCAAGAACGTTGCCGACCTCGAACTCGCCGGACGCATCACCGCCTTCGTTTTCGACAAAACCGGCACCATCACCTCTGGGCGCCTGACCGTCAGCCGACTCCAACCGGTGGGTTCGGTCACCCCAGCCGAGTTGCTTTTCCTCGCCGCGAGCGCGGAGAAGTTCAGCACCCATCCCACGGCCCGCGCCCTCCAGCAACTCGCCAGCGAAGCCGGCCTCACCGTCCCGGATCCTGAGGACTTCTTGGAGACCGCCGGCCGCGGCGTCACCGCCACCGTCCAGGGGCGACAACTCCGCATCGGCCGCGCCACATGGCTTCGCGACCTGGGAGTTGCCGGAACCACCGAAGCCATCACGGACCTTTCCGAGACGGACGGCTTCAGCCTGATCCATGTCGCCGACGACAAAACCTGCATCGGCTGGATCGCCCTCCACGACCGTGTCCGCCCCGAGTCGGCGGAGGTCGTGGCCGAACTCCGGTCGTCCGGCATCCGTCGCACCGCATTGGTTTCGGGCGACCGACGCTCCGTCGCCGAGCGTGTCGCGGCCGAGGTGCACTTTGACGCATTCGCCGCCGACTGCCTTCCGCAGGACAAGGTCGCTTACGTCCGGGAGCTCAAGGAGCAGGGATTTCGGGTCGCGGTGGTGGGCGACGGAGTCAACGACGCTCCTGCCCTCGCCGCTGGCGACCTCGGCATTGCAATGGGAGCCGCGGGCAGCGAGGTGGCGATCCAAAGTGCCTCGATCGCCCTCCTGAACAGTGATCTCAGACGCCTGCCATTCCTCGTGCGCCTGTCCCGGAGCGCGCGCGGCACCATCAACCAGAACTTCGTCATCGGCCTCCTCTTCATCGTCGGTGGGCTCGTCCTCGCCATGCTCGGCAAGATCAACCCGGTCATTGCTGCGATCCTCCACAACGCCGGGTCACTCATCGTCGTCTTCAACAGCGCACGACTCGTGCGGCAGGGCGAGGAACTGGGAGCCTTCCAGGCCGGCGGGACCGAGGACTCCGCTACGTCGCACTCCCCCGTTCCCGCAACTGCCTGACGTTGCCGACCCCATCACCAACATCCACGAACCTGCCTTCTCGCAGTTGCCCTGCTTCCATGAACCCCATCGGTCGGCACGGACACAAGGGACTCAGACGCGTGGCGTTCCTGATGCACCTTACGCTGGGTCTCGGCACGGGTCTCTGGCTCGTCCTGGTCTCCCTCACCGGCAGCCTGATCGTCTTCCGAGCCGAGATCGAACAGGCGTTACACCCGAAACTCACAAGAGTTCCTTCCGGTTCGGGTGCCGCCCCCCTCCAGCCCATGCTCGACCAAGCACGGTCAGCCTTTCCTGGAGCGGAGTTCCGCACCGTGAACCTGCCAACCGGCCCCGGCGAAACGATCTCGTTCTGGGGGCATGATGCCCACCACCGCTCCTTTCACGCCTACTTCAGCCCTCACTCGGGCGAGTTCCTCGGCTCCGACCTCGCCGACGACAATGTCACGGAGTGGTTGTTCCTCTTCCATGCCCAATTGCTTGGCGGCGGAACGGGCGAGAGGATCAACGGTCTCGGTGCCATCCTCTGGGTCGCCATACTCGCCACCGGTCTCGCCCTCTGGTGGCCCCGCCCGGGTCGCGCCTGGCACGAAGGTCTGACCGTCAAGAAATCCGCCTCGGGCCCACGTCGGATCTACGACCTCCATCGCTCCGTTGGATTCTGGCTCGCATTGCCACTTCTTCTGGTTGTCCTGACAGGCGCGTACTTTCCCTTCAAGGCACCATTCCGATGGGTTGCCGAAGCAATCACAGGAGCCTCCGCCCAGGAGGAACCACCCGAACGCCCTCCCGCCCGTGCCGATGCCCAGGTGGTCTCCCTCGACACGGTCCTGAAGGCGGCTTCAGCCGTCTTGCCAGACGCTCCTCCCAACTGGATCCATCTCCCATCCGATCGAGAGGACATCTTCTCCGTCCGCAAGCGGCTCCCGGGCGAATGGCGGACCGAAGGCGCCAACCACATCCACATCGACCCTGCGTCGGGCCAGGTCCTCCGTGCAGATCTCCACCAAGCACGAAATCCCGCCCAGCGAGCGCTCCGTGCCCTGTTCCCGCTCCACGTCGGCACGTTCGCCGGCATGCCCAGCCGCGTCCTGTGGTTGTTGCTCGGACTTGCTCCGTCGGTGCTCTTCGTCTCGGGATTCCTGCTTTGGCGCCGGCGCACCCTTGGCGTACGCCATTGAAAGCGCAAGAGGGGCGAAGCAATGGGGTCAACCTGCGACATTCGACATCTGAGCATGCCGCCCTCCACCTGACCTCCTCCTTGGCGTCCTCGCGGCTTCGCGCGAATCCTTAACCCCCTTGAAAGGGGGGTTCGCGCGAAGCCGCGAAAGCGCGAAGGGTTCCTGGGCCAGAAACGGAACAACGCCCCCCGTCGACCAAGCCTCCCCACGCCTCTGCGCCCCTGCAGGAACCTCTTCCCATCCCACCGATCCGGCGTCCCGTCCTCAGCGCGGACGGGCACTGGGCTGGCCAAGACGCCGAGCGGTGACCGCCTGGAGATCCTTCAACGAATCGTATTTCTTGAAGCCAGCCGGGATCGCAAAGCGCCCGTCCGTAGGAGGGGTTCGAAGAACAAGCAATGGGGTCGACCCGCGACATTCGACATCCGATCACCCCCACGCCGCACCCGTCTCCCTCCTTCGCGTCCTCGCGGCTTCGCGCGAATCCTTCACCCCCTCAAAGCGGGTCTCGCGCGAAGCCGCGAAGCCGCGAAGGGGTCTGGGCCAGACACGGAACAATGGCCCCTGGCGAGCGGTCCTCTTCCGCGCCTCCGCGTGAACCACTCCCCATCCCACCCGTCCCTCGCCCCATTCTCAGCGGAGACGGGCACTGGGCAGGCCAAAGCAGTGGGCGGTGACCGCCTGTAGATCCTTCAGAGGACGCCTACGGTTCCATCACCCAAGCTCCGTCCTGCCGCCGGAACTTCATGGGAGTGCTCAGCCCCGGCCCGAATTCTACCGTCAGGGTCACCTCGTCGGGACCGTCATCCTTCCGATCAACGATGCGGAAGCCCGGGATCCGGAGCTGACTCTTGAAGAACTCGTCCGCTCCCTGATCGGCCAAATTGCGGGCCATGGATTCCCGCATCGGTGCCACCAGGCAGGACAGCAGGGCATTTGTGTCGCGATTGCCTGCAGCCCAGATGAACGTCTCGATCACCGATTCGGGCGTCGCGGTGCCACGATTCTGGGCGTCGGCCCGACGGATGTATCCCTCGGGCGGGAATGCCGGCGTCGACTTCGTGGCGGCCAATCGCGCCTGCAGCCGGACATTCTGGTTCGAGAGTACGGCGACCCCCGCCACCCGTTCGGCCAGCGGCTTGATCTGTCCGCGGAGCCGGAGCAGTTCCAGATGCTCTGCCTCCGACAGACGTCGGCCAGGCGACGCCACGGCCGGGGTGTTCGTGCGAACGGCGGCCGGAACGATCACCGGCTCCCGCACCCGGGTGGCGCGCAGGGCGGCGATTTCGCGCCGCTGCTGGAGTGCCAGCGTGAGGATGCCCGCCGCCATCGCAGCGAGCACCAGTCCGACAAGGTTTCGCGATTTCACGGGGGGGTGGTGGGCGTGGATGGGGCCTTGGTCGGTTGCTCGAAGTACAGCTTCCCATCGCGCATAACGAGACGGTCCTTCTGGTTGGCATCGATCATCTGCACCGATCCATCGCACAGTCCCACGGAACCGTGGATCGGGCAGCGGAACATGACCCGCTGCGGGTCGGTTTCGAACTTGCCGGGTCCGGGCGCCAGGAACTCATACGAGCAGTTGGCGGCCGTCAGCGAATCCGCATCCTTGGCGACTGGCCGCGATTCATCCGCCGGACACACCAGGACCTTGAAGCCGTTACCAAGATAGGGGGTCAATTGAGTCAGTTCCGACGGAAAGTCGTCCTGATGGTCACTGGCGTGGAGCCGAACGGCGAGGCCGAGTTGCTTGAGGTTGTTCACGCAGTGGATCCGCAAAGCGCGGTCCCGTGCCTCGGCCAACTCCTGCAACTCCGGTGGCTGCGATGCCTTTTGCGCGGCAATCGACGCCTCAAGCCGGGCATTCTCGGCCTTCAGGTTTTCACCGCCTTCGAGGGCGGCGGTCAGATCCCGGACCTTGGACCGCAACTTTTCGAGTTCCGCGCGCTCGTCGCCATCGGGGCCTGCGGTCGGGGTCGCGCCCCTCGTTACGGCGAGGTCGGTTGCCATAGCGGACGGCGACTGGGCACCGTCGGCAGCCGGCGTTACGGAAGCCGCCCGGAGGTCGCGGAGTTCCAGTTCCTGCACTGCGACCACGGCCGCCAGTGCGAGCGTGGCCGCGCCGGGAAACAGCACCGGCCACCACCGTTTCCAGAACGACGCCTCAGGCTGGACGGTTCCGGTCGGCCCGGGTGTCAGGACAATGCCTGCACGCAGGGTGTCGCCCAGGTTCCGGGGTGGAAGCGGGGACGGCGCCGCGCGCAGGAGGTCTTCGATGGGATCGGGATGTTCGTTCATGGCCTTTCCGCGGTTTGCTGGGTTCCAGGGAAGAGGGTCGGTGAAGGAAGAGGCTTGGAGCGACGGTCGCCCAAGCGCGGGCGGGGTTGGCCCACCGCCTTCTTCAACTCCGCGAGGGCTTGGCGCGTCCGATACTTGACGGTGCTGATGGCGATCCCCAAGGCCTCGGCGGTTTCGTCAATGGAGAGGCCCTGGAAATAGTGAAGATGGATCGTCTCGCGGAGCGCGGGCTCGAGGCGATCGACCGCGCCATACACCACGGCGGCCGCATCGGCATCCGCTATCAGGCGGTCGGGCGAAGCGCCCGGATCCGCCAGCGCCAGCCACCATTCGTCTGATTGCACCACGTTGCGGCGCTCGCGCCGGAGCCAATCGACATAGACGTGGTAGGCAATCCCGTGCAGCCAGGACGAGACCGAGGAGCGCCCGGCAAAACCGGCCAGCGATTCCCAGGCCCGACAGAATGTGCGCTGGGTCAGTTCGACCGCGTTGGTGTCGGATCCGGCAAGCCGCCGATGGAACGCGTAGATGCGTGCGTGGAAACCGTCGACGAGTCGTGCGGCGGCGTCAGGATCTCCCCTTCGCGCGGCTTCCATCCATTCTGATGCGGGATCGTTCATCGGCTTGCACAGGCTTAGTCGCGGAAACGGGCGTAGGTGGACAAATGAATTCCTCACTGTCGCCGCGTCGCTGCGTCGCCGCTGGAAACCTTCCGATCCGTGCCGCCGCGGGCTACCCCCGGCCCAACCGCACCAACACCTCTGCCAGATACCCTAACTCCGCATCTGGATCCCCGCCCTCCGGCAGGGTCTGCACGATCTCCGCGCGCAGGATTTCCCGGAACCGTTTCCGCAACCGATGTACGGCCACCTTCACCGCCGACTCTGACATCGCCAACCGCCGCGCCACCTCCATCTGGGTCGTGCCGCCCACGTCCCCCACCAACCACGGTTCCAGCGATTCGTACAACGCCCCTTTCCCTTCGGACTGGAACTCGGTCGCCAACCGATCCAGAGCGCGTCCCATCAAGATCAGCGCCCAGTCCCGGTCGAACCAAGCGTCGCCCATCCCCTCCGCCGTGTCCGCAACCTGCAACCCGGGTTCCTCTCCGTCTTCGCCAACGGCATCGACCGACTCGTGCACCGCGCCGCCGCCCCGCTTCGCCCGCGCCGCATGCTTCCGTTGGTCCAACAGGAAGTGCTTCACCGCGCCGAGCAGGTACGTCCGGAAACGTCCCTTGCCCGGATCGGCAATCCCCAGGCCACCCCGCACCAGCACCCCAGCGAAGAACTCCTGAGCCAACTCGCGGGCCTCGTCCTCCCCGCGCCCCTCGCGCCGGAGGAAACGCCGGACGGGCTCATAGTACGCCGCGCACAGGTCACTGAGCGCGGCCCGACTCTCGGGCGTCGCGCCCTGCGACTGCAACACCAGCGTCCATTGCGTCGGCACGAAACCTCCCGTCGGCGACCCTTTCCCCAGACTGGATTCCTCGCTGTTCATCGCAGCACCCATCTCACTTTCCACCCTCGCTCACGGCCGCCGTCGGCAGCGAACCCGCTCCGACAGTCGTGTGCTCCAATGGCTGGGGATCCGTGCGCCGATACCCGCGGACGCGCACATTGAGCGCCATGCGCCGCGTCCCGCCCGGCGCCTCCGGATTCGTCAGGAAGATCTCCTGATCCATTCCTTCGGTCACGTCCACGGCCAGGCTCATCGGCGGTGTGGAAGCCAACGTCAAAGGCCCCAGATCGGCAAACCCGACCTGCGACGTCGCCCCTTCCTCCGACACGATCTTCATCACCCATCGCCCGGAGTTTTCACTCACAGGCTCCATCCAGAAGGTCGCCCGCGCACGATTCGCCGTTGGTGCCAGGACATATCCTACGAATCCCGGAATCGTAACCTGCGGCTCCTGGTCACGCCGCACGATCTCCAACGTCGCGACCAGTCCCTTCGGCACCTGGATTGTTCCACCGACAGGTTGGTATCCGACGGCCGCCCCCGAAGCCGTAGGCGGGAACTCACTCGCGGGCGCAGCCGCGCGGGCCGTCGTCCTGGAAAGCGGTACGACCATCGTGGCGGCGGCCACGCCCAGCACCGCCACCACCGGCATGCAGACCGACGCGAAAATCGCCATCGGCTTCCCAGTCAGCCGGCCTTTCGAAGCCCGGATCCGTGCCCACGCCACCCAGCCGAGGATCGTCCCCGCGATTCCGCTCATCACTCCAGGAACGCCCAGCAGCAGGAGTTCCAACCAACCGAAGCCCCCGCCAAGGACCACGGCCAAGACCAGCGGTCCCATCGTCAAGACCGCCGCGAGCAACACCAAGGTCGCCGCCACCACCGCCTGACGCGAGACGCGCACCGGCGCCAGCACCTGCGTCGCTCCTGCCCCGGCTACGGCACCCACCACCGCCGCCTTTCCGACCGTCACTCCGGGTCCCGGTGCCATCTGCCCTGGATTCGCGGCCGCACCCTCGACCTCTGTCTTCACCTCGCCCGCGCTTTGGTAGCGCTTGCCCCGATCCTTCTCCAACGTCCGCATCACCACCTGATCCACCCTCTCGCCGACCGGCGTCGTCGCGGACGGCGGATCGAATCGCCCAATCGGCAACTCGCCCGTCAGCAACTCGTAGAAGACCACCCCCAGCGAATAGATGTCGGCCCGGTGATCGACGTCGTTCGGCCGTTCCAGCTGCTCGGGCGCCATGTACTGCGGCGTGCCCAACCGCGCCCCGGTCTGCGTCAGGGTGATCGACGCCCGTTCCTCCCCGATCAACTTGGCGATGCCGAAGTCCGCGATCTTCACGCCCCCCTGGCCATCGAGGAGGATGTTCTCCGGCTTGATGTCCCGGTGCAGCACGCCTTGTCCGTGCGCGTACTGCAGCGCCCCGCAGATCTGCGGAACAATCTCCAACGCCTCCGACGGCGAGAACCGCCCGGCCTGCATCGCCTGCCGGAGGTTCACTCCGTCCACGAACTCCATCGTCAGGAAGTAGAACTCCGCGGTCCGCCCGAAGTCATGAATGCTGACGATGTTCGGGTGATTCAACCGCGCGAGGAACTTGCCCTCCCGATTGAACCGCTCCGCAAACTCCGGATCCCGCCCCATGCGGTCGGGAAGGAGTTTCAACGCCACCATCCGGTCCAGGTTCGGCTGGCGGGCCTTGAAGACGAATCCCATCCCGCCGCGCCCCACCAACTCCAGCACCTCCAACTGCGGGAAAGCCGCCGCCACGCGTTCCAGCGTCGGAGCTTCGCCCAGTTCAACGGGCACGCCCCCCGCCTTCGCCTCGCTCGCCGCGCCCACCATCACGCACCGCGGACACAATCCACGCGGCGCGTCACCCGGCACCTCTCCACCACATCCCGGACATTTCCGGCCCGTCGCATTCGTATTCATCTTGCCGGTTCCTGAGACACCGCCACCGAGGGGTTACCAAGAATCACACTCAAAAAGGTTTCCCTGCAACGGAAGGAACGCCCTTTCGAATGAAGAAAGCGAAGGGAGCGGCTGCTCCAGATCAAGAACCGACGAACTGACGCGGCCCCTCGGGTTCTCCCCGGGGCCCCGTGGGCCCGCGTGAACCCGCCGAACCTTCCGACCACATCGACACGCTGAGGCCCCGTGGACCCTTCCGGTCCACGGGGCCTCCTCACGCTCACCTCACCACCGCAGCTTGCCCGGAAGGAACTCCTCCACCAGGTCGCGGTAGTACGGCAACGACTTCTCCGCGTCCGGCTTCGCATCCCCCTTCGAATACAGGTCGAAAGGATTGAATGCCTTCACCCATTTCAGCATCCGCCGATCCTGGTCGTTCAGCATCCAGAGGTACTCGTGCTCGCGGTGCAGCGGATAGAAGGAGTGGTACCGGATCACGTACTGCGCCTCGATGGGCAACCGGTCCCGCGTGACGAGGTACAGGTACTCGTCATGGCCCCAGGACATGTGGACCTTGTCCAGTCCGCAGCCCGGCTCATAGATCCCGTGCTCGGTGCTGTACACCGGGTGCTTCGAATCGGGGTTCGCCTCGAAGAACTCCGGGAACACGATCTTGTCCGAGAACCGGCATCCCACCGGAAAGGTATCGCCTACCACGGCCCATTGCGGCTCGCCAAAACAGCAGAGCACCTTGCCCAGGTCGTGGATGAACGTGGTCAGCACGAACCACCGTGGCAACCCCGCCTCCCGCGCAGCCTCACCCGACTGCAACGCATGCCAGATCTGGGAGTTCTCGTTGTCCGGGTCGCTGTCGTCCACGATCGTGTCGAGGAACTCCACCGCCTCCCAGACCGTCATCTCCCGGCGGTTCAACCCGCCGAACTCCCGCTGCTTCGCCCGCACCACGTCGTACGTCTGCTGCTCGTGGTTCAACTTGTAGAAGTCCTTCACGCACGCCCGAGCCTCCGCCCGGTAGTCCCGGTACCCATCCCGCCGCTGCAGCGTGTTCTTCAACGCCGGAGGGACAATCTCCCCCTCCGGCGGCAGCGGATAACGCTTCTCCATGAAATCCTCCCAATCCTCAAAGCTGGAGAGGGTGTCGACGGGATTCCGGACCAGGGCGGGTTGTATCGTGCTCATGCGATGACTCGTGTCTTGTGGTGAACCGTGGAAGCGTGATTTCCGCCCAGCAGGCGACATCGTCCCCCTTCCCGACTCCGCTTCTCTTGCCAGGACTTTATCGTCCCTTGCCCCGTAGCCGCGGACGTAAGGACGCGGGTCACTGCCTCCCGTAGCCGCGGACGTCAGGACGCGCTCCGCCCCCTTCGTACTCGTACTCGTACTCAGCCCGAAGGGTGGTACTCGTACTCGATCCCCCGTCCGCCCCGGTGTCGGAATCGGCATCGCTTCCCAATCGTCATCCCCACCGCCCCCACTCCCGACCACATTCCCATGGCGGCCCGCCCGGAACGCCCCCATCCTGC
The DNA here is from genome assembly GCA_965284395.1 of Limisphaerales bacterium. Taxonomy (GTDB): domain Bacteria; phylum Verrucomicrobiota; class Verrucomicrobiia; order Limisphaerales; family UBA9464; genus UBA6176. Next base: position 6,559,974 of record OZ260084.1, read on the forward strand.
GGCATGGTTCGTGATCACGGTTCCTTCCGTCCGTTCCGCAGGGCACTTGGAGTGATCGCCGTTGTGGCGAGCGCCTCATTCCTCCCCCTCGCCGCCGCCGAGCGCTGGTGGCCGGATTCCGTCGAAGCCGCCCTCGCCCAAGCCGGAACCAACCGCGCCAACCTCGAACCCATGCTGCTCTCGACCCCGACCGCGCAACGCGATGGCATGCGGTTCCTGATCGAGAACATGCCCGAGCCCGATCTCTCCCGCATCGATGCCGGCCTGGTCGCCACCAACACCGCCCTCGCCTACGAGGCCATGGCCTCTGCACCGTGGGCCGCGCAGATTCCGCCCGATGTCTTCCTCAACGACATCCTCCCCTACGCCTGCGTCAACGAGACCCGCGACCTCTGGCGGCCAAAGCTCCGCGAGCTCAGCCTGCCCCTCGTCGAAGGCTGCAAGACCCCGGGCGAGGCCGCCCGCCGCATCAACGAGAAGCTCTTCCCGCTCGTGAACGTGAAGTACTCCACGAAGCGCAAGCGCCCGGACCAGAGCCCGCTCGAGACCATGGAAAGTGGTGTAGCCACCTGCACCGGCCTTTCCGTCCTGCTCGCCGACGCCTGCCGCTCGGTCGGCGTCCCCGCTCGCATCGTCGGCACGCCCCTGTGGGCCAACATGCGCGGCAACCACACCTGGGTCGAAGTCTGGGACGGCGACTGGCACTTCGTCGGCGCTGCCGAACCCGACCCCGCCGGACTCGACCGCGGCTGGTTCGTCCACGACGCTTCGCAGGCCAAGCGCGACGAACCCCGGCACGCGATCTACGCGAGCAGCTTCCGCAAGACCGGCGTTCCCTTCCCCATGGTCTGGGCCCGGAACATCGAGTGGGTCCCCTCCGTCAACGTCACCGACCGCTACACCCCGAAGTCAACGACTCCCAAGGACGGCAAGCCCCGGCTCCTGGTCAAGGTCCTCGACCAACCCGCCGGAACCCGCGTGAAGTCCGACGTCCTCCTCCTCGAATCCAGCCCGACCGGCCAGGTGCGGTTCGGGCAGAGCCGCGAGGAAACCGCCGACATGAATGATATTCTGCCGTTCGAGGTCGTCCCCGGCTCCCGCTACTCCGTGCTTGTCCGATCCGGCTGGACCGAGCGTCAGGTGGAGGTCACCGCGACCGATGCCCGCGAGCAGGTCGTCGTCGTCCCCCTCTCCGACCGCACCCGCCTCAGTCATCCGTCCCAAGCCTGCTACCTGCCGGTCGCTGGCGAACGCTCGGCACCCAGGCGACTGCTGCCGTCGCGCTGAGCTGGGCGCTGCCTCTATTCCAGGTTGGCCTCGATCAAAGCCGCGTCCTTCAGCAACTCGGGTTCGCCGCCGCCGGCCCATGCGATGGCCCGGAGGACCATCAAGCGGTAGAGCGGATCATCCAGCGTCCAGAAGTAGTGGCCGTGGATGCTCCCAACGACCCTCGATTTGCGCCCATCGGGAGCTCCCCGTTCGAAAGACCAGACAAGTGGCTTTTCAGCCCCGTCGACAACCCCGCTCGCCAGCACCTGGACTCGACCCGGGTCGCCGATGAGGGGCCAATACGGCTCGTCCAGGAATTGCATCCGTTCCGGCATTGCCCGTGTCACCACGTGCCCGGTCCTTGGCACGAGCAACTCAAACGGCATGTGTCGGTACTGGACTGTGCCCGGCTGGGCGGCGAAGCCAATCCGTTCCGCGAGCACGGCCGGATCCCGGTCCGAAATGCAGGCGGAGTGCAGCACCACCATCCCTCCACCCCTTCGCTGGAACGCGTCCAACTGGGCCAACCTTTCGGCCGACCAATCGTGGTTCCAGGTGTACAGAACGAGAACATCCGCCGTGGCAAACTGCCCCGCGTCTGGCCACTCCCAGGCCTTGGACACCGTGCTGCCCTTCCCGGCCTGCCGGAGCAGTCTCAGCCATTTCTCCTGCCATCGGGGATAGTCATGCTGGCCAGGGCCGTGGTCCTGTTTCGAAGCCACCAGCACGATCCGCAATCCAGCGCCATCCTTGGGTCCGACGGCGGGTCCCATCGTCCCCAGCAGTTCCTGCACCTCAGCCTCCCGACGTACCGGCGGTGCCCAACTCAGGAACGTCAACAGATCGCGGACACCGTCCGGCTTGAGCGAGTCCAGCAACCCCGCAGGCATCAGGCTCTGGCCCGCAGGATGTAAAGCAGTCACGTCCTTCCGGCTGATCCGCGTCTCCATGCCCTCGACATCAAACAGCACGACCGAGTCGGCGTCCTGCGAGCGAAGGAATCCCTGGACCTGCTCGCCGCTCCGCAAATCCGCCACGTAGGTCACATAGTCCGGATGCAGGGTTGCCCCGGGTTCGCGGATGTCGCGTTCGATGCTCCGCACATCCCGGTGCAGCAGGTTGCTCAGGTCAGGACCCGCCAGACCGCCCTCGCCACGGACGCGATGGCATCGGGCGCATTGAAGCTCCCGTCCAAAGAACAGTTCCTTCCCATTCTCCCAGTCGCCCTGCGGCTTCGGGTCGGGCCGGCTGTCGGTTCGGCCTGATGCCTTCCCCACCGGCGCCCAAGGCACCAAAGACCAACCGAGAGGCAGATTCGAGACGTGCCCCCCGGGAAGCCGCTGGACCCGGATCCAGGAATCAATGGATCGGTGAAACCATCCGCCGCCAGATCCCGTCATCGGCATGCGGCCACCACCCCCCTTCGCGGGTTCCAACGCGTGCTCAACGGTCCACTTGAAACCCATCGGCCCATGAGGCCGAAAGACCAACCGGTGTTCACCCTCGCCCGGCGTGTAGAGGCTCGACCACGAACCCCAAGGACCATTGCGACCCAACCTTTCGAAGAACGTGGCGTGTGGCTCCGAACCCGCCGTCAATTGTCGCGCCACCTTGAGGTCGGGATGGGGCATCCAGATCCGCTCCTTGGCGCCATCCCGATCCACCAACTCCACCTCTCCCCCACTCAGGTCATACTCCAACTCGATCGAGGCCGGCCCGTCACCCGCTCCGGTGCTCGGCTCCGCCCACGGCAGGCTCAGTACATGCTTTACAGCCAGCGCATGCGGGTCAGTCGCCAGCACCAATGTCTGCATTCCATCGGCTAGACTTGCGCCTCGCACCGCCAGGCGTCCGCGCGGAGACGCCGCCTGCTGCTCGACCACGGAATAAGGCGGCCGGAGGACCTCCAACCGATCTCCCGCCGACACGTGCTCCCCAAACTCGATCGATGCCTTCCCGGCGCGATTCGTCATCGACGGGTCCAACTCCCGATCAAACGTGACCCGGACTTCTGTCAGGGAAGCAGGCCAGACGGCGATCGGCTGGGGCTGGGACGTCCCGGTGTATCGGATGCGGAAGATGCGCCCGGCTCCCTGCGGCCCGGTTCCCCAATCGGGCGGACCGCTGTGGCAGCAGACATAGAGGTCACCCTTCGGCGAGATGGCCAAATCGAGGGTCAGAAGGTCTAACCGCGCAATGGTCTCGCTGATTCCGACGCAACCGTGCTCTGACTTCGCCAGCTGGACGCGCCAGATCCGGCCTCTTGATTCCCCAGCCACGAAGGCATCGCCACTCCAGCCAGCGGGACCGAAATGCCCCTGTCGGGGCAGCGCAGGCAGTGCCGCATCTCCCTTCCACCCGGCCACGGGAAACGGCTCGTGCGCCTCGTTGAACACCAGTCCGCACGCGCTCTGATGTTGGGGACCGAATCCAACCACCGGCGGTTCCTCCACCAATCCCGGCAACCAGGTCGCATGACGCGGCGGAAAGCCATAGTGCCGTCCCTGCACGATATGGTTGAGCTCATCCTCCGGATTCCCGTTGGGCATCCACGTTTCGCCCTCCTGATCGGTATTGAACAGGTCTCCCGCGTTGTTGAACGCCAAGGCCACCGGCACCCTCAACCCCGTCGCAAACGTCTGCAGCTTCCGTGTCCTGGAATCCCAGCGCTGGATGCTCCCCCGCGGCGACGCGGGGTCGTACAGGCTGAATTCGTCATTCCCCGCATCCGGACCCACCGGATCCCGCCAGCGCCCGGCCTTCTGCAGCCACTCCACTTCCCCCGGTTTCAGGTCGCGCCGCTTCCTCAGCCGATACGCATTGGAGTAATCCGCCACCAGGAGGCCGAAGTAGACATTGCCCTCGCGGTCCAAGGTGACCGCCGTCGCATCCACCCCGCCAGACCCGACGTCCGTGGCAGGCCACCCAGACGCAATCACCTCCTCCTGGTCCGCCCGTCCATCGGCATTGGTGTCCCGCAGCAGCGAGACCTTGCCCTTCGATGACACGAACAGCCCCTGCGTGCTCCACGCCATTCCCAGCGGCACGCTGAGCGTCGGCCGGTCCCAGAAAGGCTCGGCTGTCTCCTCAATCCCATCTCCGTCCGAATCCCGGAGACGCCAGATCTTCCCGTCATAGCCGAGCGCCGTCAGCACGCCGTCCGGCCCGAACCTCAGGTTGTTCTGGTTGGAGAGGCGCACCGGCAACTCCGCCACGGAAAACCCAGGCAGCAGCAGGTGCACCGGTGATTCCGCTGCCAGCGCCGGGCACGAGGCAAAAAGCCCCGTACCCAAAAGCAGGCTCGCAACGGTGCGCCCGCGCATGGCTCACGAGTTAAGGATCGTCAACCCGGCCCCGCCCTTGCGGATATCCACCGGCAGGCGGAAGTGCTCGCCGTGCTTGTGGGTCAGGTTGATCAGCATCTGCGCCGCGATGATGTGGAAGCTCTGGGCCCACGCGAGAGGCGTGTTGTGACCCAACTGCTCGCCCACCCACATTTCAGGGACGTATCCCTCCGGCGTCATCGCCTTCTCCAGTTTTCCGAAATACTCCACCGCCTTGCGGAAATAGCCCACCCGCTCTTCCCATGACAGGTGGATGGGCTGCCGGCCCAGGTCGAACTCGCGTCCGTACTCGGCCATCTTGGCATAACAGATCGACAGCCACGCCAGCCCCAGCGGCCACTGAGCCGTCTCGCCCTGGTGCGCGTTCAGCCCCTTGCCGCAATAGACATCCCCCGGATAACGCCGGACACCGCGTTCGCCCACCAAGTGCGTCTCCACGTTCTTCAGGATCGCCTTCTTGGTGTCGAAATCCACGATGCTGTAGGGCCACAGCATGCTCAATTGCGCCATGTCATAAGGCCGCCCTTCCGACTCCCGCGGCAACAGGCTCATCAACGCTGCGTGCCCGTCGGCGATCATCCGCTCGCTCACCGGCACCAGGTGCCCGATCTCGATCTTTTGGCGGTACTTGTAGTCGTAGTAACCTTGGTCAAACCACATCATCAACCCGCCCAGCACCGCGCCGAAGCTGCTCGAGTGCGCCTCCGGCCCCTCTTCCCAGACCCCGAAGTCCGGCTCGAAGCCCATGTTGAAGATGTAACTCCGGATGTGCCCGATCAGCGTGAAGTCTTCCGGCGTGAACCGGAACCCGTAGCCCTTCCGGATCAGGTCGCCGATCTTGTACATGAACAGCCCGAACACATCCAACTGGTGGTGTCCCCAGTCGTCCGTGATCGTCTCCAGCGTCGTTGGATGCACCCGCGCCGGCATGAACAGGCCCCGTTGATGACGGACGTCCGGCTTCACGATCGACGCCTTGATGATCCGATGGTGGTACCGCTTGAAGATGTCGAGGACCAGCCGGAGGCTCTCCACCATCCGGTCGTAGCAACCCAGGTACTCGTTCGCGTAGGTCGCGAACATGATGTCCCGGATCCAGTACACGTTGTACGCGTCCCCGGACCCATCCTCCGCCGAGTAAGGACTCGCGACATAGCCGCCGTTGGGCCGGCGTAGGCGCTCAAGGATCTGGTACGAAATGCGGACGCGTTCGTCGATGGGGTGTTCGAGGAAGGATGCCATGTTGACAGGATTGGGGTTGCTGACCGGCGCCGCTCCAATTCGGCCCCGATTCACTGTCACGATCTTGCCGCCCAATCGTTGCCTTCGCACGCGGAAAAACCGGAACCCTGCGGGGAGTTCCAAGTTTTCAGAGTCAAGTTTCAAGCCCTGTAGGCCGCGTGCCCCCACGCGGCGGGGTGCCCCACGCGGCGGAATGATGGATTGCGCCGGGTGAGGGCACCCGGCCTTCAAGAGGAGGTCCCGCTGGAAGCTGGCAACCCGAGCCTTGGGGGAAATCCCGCCTCGTCACCTCGTCGGCTACGCGGCCGCTTCAGGCTTGGATCCTGAAACTTGAAACTACCCTCTCGGAACCATCCCCGTTTCCATGCAACCTCACCCCGGTGAGCGAACTGTCACATGTCGACGCGCGCGGCGAGGCGCGCATGGTGGATGTCACCCGCAAGCCGGCCCTCTTCCGCGAGGCCGAGGCCCGCGGTGAGATCCGGATCCAACCGTCCACCCTCGCCCTCATCGAGTCCAACCAGGTCGCCAAGGGCAACGTCCTCGCCACCGCGCGCATCGCGGGAATCCAGGCCGCCAAGCGCACCGGGGAACTCATCCCCCTCTGCCACCCTCTGCCCATCACGCACTGCGAGGTCGACTTCTCCATCCCCGATTCCCGCGACCGCATCGCCATCACGGCCACCACCCGCATCACCGCCGGCACCGGCGTCGAGATGGAAGCCCTCACCGCCGTCACCGTCGCCGCCCTCACGCTCTACGACATGTGCAAGGCCGTCGATAAGACCATGGTCATCGGCGACGTACGCCTGGTCCGGAAGTCCAAGCAGGAACTCCTCCCATGATCCACCACCTCCACGGCAAGCTCGTCGACGCCCTGCCTTCGTTCGCCGTCATCGACGTCCACGGCGTCGGATACGAGGTCCTCATCCCCCTGTCCTCCTTCGACCGCCTTCCGCCGGTCGGTCAGGAGGTCCGCCTGCTCACTCACCTGGCCGTCCGTGAGGATGCCCACACGCTCTACGGTTTCCTCACCCCAGCCGAACGCGACCTCTTCCGCCTCCTCATCCACACCGTCAGCGGCATCGGCCCCAAGATCGCCCTCGGCATCCTCTCCGGGCTCTCCGTGAATGCCTTTCGCGCTGCGGTCGCCGCCCAGGACGTCAAGGCCCTGTCCTCCGTCTCCGGCGTCGGACGCAAGACCGCCGAACGGATCGTCGTCGAACTCAAGGACAAGATCGCCAGCTTCGGCGCGGATCCCACCGCTCCCGGTTCCCCACGCGCCGCGCTGCCTGAACCCGAGGCCCGGCTTGCCGATGCCGCCGCCGCCCTCGTGGCCCTCGGGTTCAAGCCGGCCGACGCCCAGGAAGCCGTCCGCGGTGCCGCCGCACTCCTGGGTCCCGATGCCACGGTCGAGAAACTCGTTCGGGCCTGCCTCCGCAAACCCGCCTGATGGAACCTTCCCCGGCAAACCCGCCTCCAAAGCCATCGCGCACTTCCGGACCTGTTGTCCCGGCCGAGGCCCGCTGGCACGGAAAGATCGCTGGCCGAATCGCGTACTGGGCTACGTGCGCCCTCGCCTCGACCATCCGATGGTCCTGGGAGGACCGCAGCGGCGTCCTCGCCCCCGACCATCACCAACCCGTCATTTACGCCGTCTGGCACAACCGGATCCTGCTTTCACCCCACATCTTTCGTTACATCACCCGCGCCAAGCCCAACCGCACGCTGGGCACCCTCGTCAGTGCCTCCCGCGACGGCGGCCTCATCGCCTACATCCTCGAACTCTTCGAAGCCGTTCCCGCCCGCGGTTCCTCCTCCCGACGCGGTGCCCAGGCGTTGCGGGATCTCCTCCGCCTGACTCGACGAGGCTGCGACATCGCCATCACCCCGGATGGCCCGCGAGGCCCGCGCTATCACGTCCAGGAGGGAATCCTCGTCCTTGCCCAGTTCAGTGGCCTCCCCATCGTTCCCGTCGCCTACCATCTCCCCTGGAAGAAATCGCTCGGCAGTTGGGACGGATTCCAGATTCCCCTCCCGTTCAGCCGCTGTCACGTGACCTTTGACGCCCCGATTCCCGTTCCCCGCGAGGTAAGCCCGGCGGAACTCGAAAGGCTCCGCGCGCACCTCGAAGCTCGCCTGCGCGCCATCACCCGGGATTGATCGTCCTCTGCCACGGTCTTCTCAGGCGGCATCCGACAGATGCCCATCCCGGGCCACTTCCAGCAACCTGCGGAAGGGCCCGGTTCCGTCGGCCAGCTCCTTCCAAGTCCCCTCTTCGACCACCCGGCCATGCTCCAGTACCACGATCCGATCCGCGTTCCGGATCGTCGAGAGCCGGTGCGCGATCACCACCGAGGTCCGCCCCTCCCGCGCTGCATCGAGTGCCAACTGCACTTGCCGCTCCGACAGGTTGTCCAGCGCCGAGGTCGCCTCATCCAGGACCAGCAATTTCGGATTCCGAACCAGCGCCCGGGCGATCGCCAAACGCTGCTTCTGGCCGCCGGACAGCATCGTTCCGCGCTCCCCGACGATCGTCTCCAAGCCCTGGGGGAGGGCGGAAATCACGTCATGCAGGTGCGCAATGTCCAAAGCCCTCCGGATGTCCGCATCCGCTGCCGATGGCACACCGATGCAGATGTTGTGGCGGACGCTCTCATGGAAGAGGAAGGCCTCCTGTTCAACCACACCCATCCCCCCATGCCAGCTCTCCGGCGAAAACTCCCAGTGGCTCGTCCCGTCCACCTCGATCGCCCCGGAACTCGGTTCACGAAGCCGGATCAGCAGCGAGGCCAACGTCGATTTCCCGGACCCGGATGCTCCCACCAACGCCACCGTCTTCCCCGCCGGCACATCGAAGCTGACCCGGTCCAAAGCCACCTTCCCATTCGGGTATCGAAAGGTGACATCCCGGAACCGGACCCCGGACTGGATGCTGGTGAAGGTCCGGGATCCAAACGGAGCGGTCGGATACTGTTCCACCTCGATCCACCGCTGCACCTCCTTCAGCCCCGCATAGTTGTATGCCAGCTGCCCAAGCATGCCGTGCAATTGCCCGACCAGGGGCAGCAACCGCACCAGGATGAACCCAAGCGCCAGCAGGTTCGCGGGTGGCATCCGCCCCCCCAGGATCAGGAAATGATAGGCAGCCACGATGATCAGCATGGCCCCGCCAACGCCAACCGTCTCGGTGATCGGGAGCAGCAGTCCGGACACGCGCGCCGCCTGACGCTCCACCCGGGCGATACCTGAGGTGACCTCGTCGAAGGCCTCCGTCTGCGCACGCTGGGCGTGCGTGGCCCGGAGGACACGGATGCCCGAGAAACCCTCGATCAGCTTCCCGCCGAGCTTCATGAAAAGCTCCATCCTTTCCCCCCCGGCTGACTTGATCTTCCGATGGAGGATGCCGGTCACGGCACCCACCACGGCCACCATCACCAGGAAGGCACACGTCACCTGCCACGACAATGCCAGCATCACCAACAGCATGAACATGCCCATGGCGAACCGTTGGCCGATCCCCAACACGAACTCCATCGCGTTCACCGACCGGACCGTCTCCATCGTGAACACACCGGATATCTCGCCGGCCTTCCGCTCCTCGAAGATCCGGATCGTCGCCGTCTGCACCCGCCGGAAGAGCGACTTCCTCAGGTTGTCGCCACAGCGACTCAGCAAACGGGCCGACAGGTTCGCCCCCACGTACACCACGACGTTCTTGGTCAACACCGCCAGCACGATCAGCCCACAAAGCAACGCGAAGTATGCCGAGTTCGATGCCTCCGGAAACGCATCCTTCAGGTAGTGGAGATACCGCCCGTTGAGCAACTCCGCCTTCTGGCTATCGTTACCCTGAAGGAACGCGAGCATGGGCAACAGCATTCCCACTCCCGCCACCTCCAGCGGCGCACTCAGGAACGAACAAAAGACCACCGCGGCCACCAACCGTCGCCCGGGCCTCAGGTGCGGCCGCAACGACCAGAGACTCTGCACCACATCCCGCTGCAATTGGTAGATCGCTCGCATCGCGACTCAGACGCCTTGCCAGACCCACCAGCAACCCACCCCGATCGCCGCCACAGCCGAAGTCTGCACCAGAGCCCGGTACGTCCCCATGTAGTCCTTCGAAGACCATTTACCCAGCCACCCCAACACCCAGGAGAAACCGCCCATCGCCAGCACAGTCCCGATTCCGAACCCGGAAAGGTAACCCAACGCAGACACCCAATCCGGCAATGCCAACGTGGGCAGCACGCCAAGAAAATGAGAGCTTCCCGCCAACCCGTGCAACGTCCCGATTCCGAACGCCGCGTGCGGATGCCCGAGCCCCGGCGCATGCTCGTGGTCCTTGGAATGGAAGTGCACGTGTTCGTGCTCGCCAACCCCGTCGTGCTCATGCCGATGCGCATGCACCTCGACTTTCAGGCCGCGACGCAGGGCCCAGATGCCCACGCCAATCAGCATCACCCCCACCAACCGCTCGCTCCACGCGGAGATGGCCTCCACCGGAAGCGTCTCGCGGACCGCGAACAGCATCAGGGCCACCAACCCTACCCCGGCACTGTGCCCCATTCCCCACCGGAGGCCCGTCCGCCACGAACACCGGTGCTCCCTGACGGCCAGCGGTGCCACCGCGGCCAAGTGGTCCGGGCCGGAAACCACGTGCGCCAATCCGGCAATCAGACCTGTGATGACAACCAGCATCTCGGAAGGCCAGTCTGCGGTCTGCCGTCCAGAGAGCAAGCCCTCCCTCCGACAGCGCCACGGTTTTGCGCATCCACCCTTTTCAACCGGGGCCACCTCGGCGGATAATCGACCCATCATGAGCGACTCCGCGACTCCTGCCAGCCTCGGCTTCCGCATGCCCGCCGAGTGGGAACCCCACGTCGCCACCTGGCTCACCTGGCCCCGCCCGGAGGGCATCAGCTTTCCCGGTCGTTACGAACCCGTCCCCGACGCCTACGCCGCCTTCATCCGTCACCTCGTCACCGGCGAAGAAGTCCACATCAACGTCTGGAATCGCGACGCCGAGGAATGGGTCCGTGGCCTCCTCCGCGACCGCAACGTCCCGCTCGAACGCGTCCATTTCCACCATTTCCCCGCCTACGAACCCTGGTGCCGCGACCACGGCCCCATCTTCGTCGGACGCGACCACGCCGGCCGACGCGAGCGCGCCGTCATCGACTGGGGCTACAATGCCTGGGGCGGCAAGTATCCACCCTACGACCTCGACGACGCCATCCCCCGGCACGTCGCCGCCTACCGAGGTCTCCAGGTCTTCCAACCCGGGATCGTCATGGAAGGCGGTTCCATCGAGGTGAACGGCCGCGGCACCCTCCTCACCACCGAGGCCTGCCTGCTCAACCCCAACCGGAATCCCCACCTGGACCGCACCGGCATCGAGCGCCTCCTCCGCGAATACCTCGGCGTCTCCCACATCCTCTGGCTCGGCGACGGCATCGAAGGCGACGACACCGATGGTCACGTCGACGACCTCGCCCGTTTCCTCAACCCCAATACCATCGCTACCATCGTCGAGGAGGATCCTGCCGATCCCAACCACGCCATCCTGCAAGACAACCTCCGCCGGCTCCGCTCCATGACCAGCCAGGACGGGCAGCCCTTCAAGATCGTGGAACTGCCCACGCCGGGCCGCATCGAGTGCGAAGGCCAGCGACTCCCTGCCTCCTACGCCAACTTCTACATCGCCAACGGGCAGGTCCTCGTCCCCACCTTCCGCCACGCCAACGACGCCCGCGCCCTCGAACTCCTGCAGGCAGAGTTCCCCTACCGCAAGGTCATCGGCGTCGACTCCTCCGAACTCATCTGGGGCCTCGGCTCCTTCCATTGCATCTCCCAACAGGAACCCGTCTGACCCCCCGTCCCTAGCCGCAAATGTAAGCAGGCGGGCCTGCCCCCGCGTCAGCCGGAGCGGCAACGTCCTCGTTGCCCTCCCAAGCCCCTTCTCAATGCGACGAGGACGTCGCCTCCCCGTTCCCGTCACCAAACGGAGCGGCAACGTCCTCGTTGCCCTCCCATGCCCTTCCTCCATGCGACGAGGACGTCGCCTCCCCGTTCCCATTCCCAAACGGGCGCAGTGTCGAGTTGCGCCCCTCCCCCAGCCATCCACGGCACCGGCATTGACTTGGATGCGCATTCCGGAAGGCTGGGCCGACTGATGGTCGTACCTATCCGTCGCGCACTCCCGCTCCTGCTGCTCTTCCTGGCGTCGTGCACGGTGCCCAGGGTCGCCACCCCAACCAGGTCTGCCCCACCGCCACCCGCACCCACCAAGGTGTCGGTCCTCCCCGAAGGACACGAGGACCTGCTCTGGGTCCCGCAGGAAGCTGGCCGCCTGCAGACGGACGCCGCCACCCGTTTTGCCGAGGCGCGGCAGTGGTTCTGGAACCGGAAGGCGCATGAGGCTGCACGGGCATTTGCCTCAATGCTCGAGTCTCCCACCCCCGCACCCTCGACCAACCAACTCCGCAACCTCCTGCTCCAGTCCCACGAGGCCACCGGAGACTGGGCGGGTTCCCTGCCGTGGTACGGTCACTTCGCGCTGGCCGAGACCCACCCCTCCCGCCGCCAGTTCGCCCAGACGATGGCGGCCTTCCCGAGCCGATCCCTTGAATGGGACAACAGCGGCGCCGGAATCCCCTTCGACCTGCATCGCGATCACCTCGTCATCATCAACGCCCGGATGCAGGGCCAACCCGTCCGCCTTTTGGTCGACACCGGATTCACGTCCACTTTCGTCGTGAACCGTTTTGCGGCGTCGAACGGCGTCCAGACCGCACAGGCATACATCCGACTATCCGATTCGAACTCCAGCCATTCCCGAGGGCAACTGGCGCGGCTCGACCTACTGGAAGTCGGACCGTTGACGGTCCGCAATCAACCGGTCGTCGTCGCCCCGCCGCGCCTGCTGCGACGCCTCGCCGGCCCGATCGACGGCGTCCTGGGATGGGACGTGCTGCGGCAGGTCGTGGTCACCTGGGACTTCCCCGCCCGGCGAATGTACCTCCGGCCATCGCCATCGGTGGTGCCTGGAGGCGATCTCAACCTTTCCGGGTGCGAACTTCCCATCGTGACGGTCGTTGGACCTTCGGGGTTTCCGCTGAACCTCTTCCTCGATACCGGTCTCGCCAGCCATCGGGCGCAACTCGATCTCAATGCCGGCGTGCTCGCCAGCCGCCTCGACCTCGACCCGTTCCGCCGATCGATCCGCCCCCAGTTCAGCCTTGGGATGCACTCCATCCACATCGGTTGGCCTCGCCGCGCCAACTCCTTCGCCTTCCACGCCGACGGGTACCGGTTCGAGCTCGCGGGCGCCGTCCTTGCCAAGGCGATCCATGTGCGGGAAGGACTCGTCGCCATCGACGGAACCATCGGCAACGCGCCGTTCCTGTCGGGACGCCTGACGCTGGACGCCACCCACCGGCGGCTTCACTGGGAGCCCGGGAGCCCGGGGCCTGTTCCGTCTCCGTAGTCTTGCAACGGGAGTTCGCCTGCGGCGCATCTGGACACTGCCCCGGCTTGAAAACTGGAACGGGGTGGCGACGTCCTCGTCGCCTCAGCATTGGGCATGGGAGGGCAACGGGGACGTTGCCGCCCCGTTTTATGGGCGGGCTGTTTCAGGATGCGCCCCTTCTCCGTCCCAGTTTGCTTTTCACATCCAGCGCGCAGCCCTCCATGCTCCCTCCATGTCCACCCGCGCACGTGCCTTCACCCTGATCGAGTTGCTGGTCGTCATCGCCATCATCGCGATCCTCGCGGGCCTGCTCCTACCAGCCCTCTCCCGAGCCAAGCGTCGGGCCCTCACCACCGCCTGCTCCAACAATCTCAAGACCCTCCAACTCGGATCCCAACTCTACGCCGACGACCACGCCGACCGCATCGTCAACAATCACGGCGTCGGCGAGACCCGCTCGCTCCGTCGCAACTGGGCCAACAACGTCCTCAACTGGGAGGACACCCCGGAGAACACCAACAACGTCCTCCTCGTCGACGCCCTCCTCGGCAAGCACGTCGGCCGAGCCGCCGCCACCTTCCGCTGCCCCGGCGACCAGTCCCGCAGCCTCGTCGGACTCCGCAACCGCTCCTACGCCCTGAATTCCCTCGTCGGCGACCCGGGCGAACTCACCAACCGCTTCAACCCATCCTTCGCCCAGTACTTCAAGGACTCGGACATCGCCCAACCCGCCGGTACCTTCACCTTCCTCGACGAACACCCCGACACCATCAACGACGGCTTCTTCATGAACCGCCTTGAGGAAGCACCCCGCTGGGGCAACCTCCCCGGTTCCGCCCACGAAGGTGCCGGCAACCTCGCCTTCGCCGATGGCCACCTCGAAACCCATCGCTGGCAGGTCACCGGCCCGGAGGGCACGGTCCGACCGCCGGTCAAGGGCGGAGCCGGCGGCATCTTTCCCGCCACCCCAACCACCGACTGGGATTGGGTGCGCGACCGCACCTCCATCCGCAAATGACAGCCCCATGAACATCGATTCCCACCAGCACTTCTGGCGCTACAGCTCCGCGGAATACCCGTGGATCCCCGCAGGCACCCCACTCCAGCAGGATTGGTTGCCCGCTGACCTCGAACGGCTCCAGCGTCCCCTCGGTTTCGACGGCTCCATCGCCGTCCAGGCCCGCCAGTCCCTCGCCGAGTCCGACTGGCTCCTCGGCCTCGCCGACGCCGCCCCCCGCGTGCTTGGCGTCGTGGGCTGGGTCGACCTACGCTCACCGGACGTCGCCTCCGACCTCGAACGTCTTGCCCGCCACCCCAAATTCGTCGGTGTCCGGCATGTCGTTCAGGACGAACCCGACGACGAGTTCCTCCTGGGTGCGGATTTCCTCCGCGGCGTAAGTCTCCTGAAGCAGTTCGACCTCGCCTACGACATCCTCATCTACCCACGACAACTCCCGGCCGCCATCCGCTTCGTCGAGAGGTTCCCCGATCAACCCTTCGTCCTCGACCACATCGCCAAGCCCTTCATCAAGGCCGGACAGGTCGAGCCCTGGAAGTCCCAGATCCGCGAACTGGCCCGGTTCCCCAACCTCCTCTGCAAGGTCTCCGGGATGGTCACCGAAGCCGACCACGCCCAATGGAAGGCCTCCGACTTCCAACCCTACCTCGAGGCCGTCACCGACGCCTTCGGCCCCGAGCGCCTGATGTTCGGCACGGACTGGCCGGTCTGCCGCCTCGCCGCCAGCTACGAACAGGTCGAGGGCCTCGTCCGCGACTTCGTCCGTGGCTGGTCTCCCTGCCAACTCGCCGGCTTCTGGGGTGGGAATTGCGCCCGCTTCTACGGCGTCACTCCTCCGAATAGTTGAGGTACCCGATGAACATCTCGTCGCTGGTCTGCTCACCGAAGCTCACCTGGGCGGCCGGATCCGGATTGAAGGGGTTCCACACCGAGTTGTCGAACGCCCCCACAACCCGGATGCGCGTCCCCGCCGGATAGCTCCGTGGCTCGGTGAATCGGTACATCGCCTGCCAGGCAAAATCATACGCGGGCACGTTCAGCAGCGTGTCCGTCGTCCCGTCCGGCCGCACCGCCTCGAACCGCACCCGCTTCCCGCGGTAGTGCATGTGGGGACTCAACTCATAGATCGTCACCGGCTTCGCAAACTCGACCTCCGCCGCCACGGGCGCATCCATCGTCGCCGGGGGAATGTTGAGGTCAGTCGTGTATGCGGCCCCCGTCTTCAATTCCCGCTGCGGCGGCCCAGACATCAGATAGAGCCCGATCTCCGTCGCATCCGTCTCCGCCGTCTCCACCGGCGTGTAGTGCATCTGGAACACGATGAAGCTCCCCTTCTTGAGGAACTTGCCAGTCCCGGCCGGATACTCCCGCTGTTCCATGCCCGGAACGTATCCGGCAAAGAATCCACCCAGCCCGGCCTGCACCTGCAAGACATCCGCGAAGCTCGTCCCCGTGAAGATCAGGGCGTGATGAACCACCTTCCGGTTCCCCGGCCGCACCACCGCAGCCTTCAGCCACACGTTCGTCGTGAACGGACTCGCTACCACCGCATACCGATACGGCACCTCCGCCTGACTCGACTTCGCCGGGATGTTCTGCCGCTGGATCCGCACGATCCTGTCCGGCACGCCCATCGGCCAGTCCTGCGGCGTCGCCGGCGTCACTTCCGCCAAGGGATCGCCCCCTCCGCCCTTGGGCGCCCCTGCGTCCACCCACCTCAACAGCCGGGCAACCTCCGCCGGTTGCAGCGAGAAATCATTCGTGAACACCCCCTTCGGAGCGTCCGCATGCCACGGCGGCATCACTCCCTCCAGCAGGTTCGCCTTGATCGACAGCGCCTCCTTCGCCACCACCGCATGGTTCGTCATCGCGAAAGACCCGATGTCGCCCGGCCGATGACAGGTGACACAGTTCTTCTGCAACAGCGGCGCCACTTCCAACGCGTAGTCCGGCACTCCCGCCGCGGCCACCGCCAACTCAGCACCCCGCACCTCACTCATCGGGACTCGAACCGGACGATTCTCCAGGTACGAGGTCACCGCGTCTTCCAGGAACTCCTGCCGGACGCTCACCCCGTTCACGTCACACCGATCGGCCACCACCCCTCGATAGATCTCTTCCATCAACTCGCCCGTCACCGCCACGACCTCACCGGATCGCCGCACCCCGAACGTCGTCATCACTGACTGCGCGACGTCGTGCAGCACCGGAACCGGAACTCCGGCACCCGACACCGCACCCGCCAACGTTCCACGCGAATCCACCGGGTTCACCATCCAGAACGCCACCGGTTTCCCAGCGAACTTCTCCCGCACCGGCTTCAGGTCGTTCCATACCGTCGCCAGGTTCGCGTTGTCGGTGAACGCCAGAACCACCACCCGATGCTCCCCCTCGCGCAGGAGCTCATGCGCCACCCCGGCGTGATCCACCAACCGGAAATTCCAGATCGGCAGCGCTGGCGGCGGCGGACTCATCCGCTGCGTCCGGTAAAACCGCCGTTGACCGGCACGCGCCTGTGGATCGAACCAGGCATGGTTGTGACCCGCCGTCATCTTCAACACCGGCTCCCACACCCCTGACTCCAGGTCATCCGACGCCAGCAACTCGTACAGCGAATCCGGATCCGCCTCCGTCAACTGGATGCGTGGCAGGCGACAAATGGGATCCACGTCCGAAGTCAGACGCTCAGCGGCCCACGACCGAAAGCTCTCCGCTGAACCCAGCAGCAAGACTCCCGCCCACAAACCCCGGTTCCTGATCAGCTTGGTGAACATCCTCACCAGCATCGCGCCAAAACCCCGTGTTCGTCCACAGGGTTGTGGCGACGCCTCCGGCATCCCTACTTCTTCGCCTCAGCCTGCTTCTTCAACTCCTCCTGCTGGGCATTCCACTTCTGGACAAGGTCATTCAACTTCTGCACCGCCTCGTCGTACTGCTTCACCAACTCATTGTACTTCTCCACCGCCTGGTTCCGCTCGGCAAGCACCTTGGTCACGTCCGCCTTCAGCTTCAGGACACCCTCGTTCTGCTGGCGGATCGACTCATTCGCCTTGTCGAACCCCTCCTTGTAGACGTCAGCCGTCTTGCGGAACCGCTCCGCCTCCAGACTCGCCTTGGCCAGCTCCGCCCGGACCTTCACCAATGCCTCGTTGTTCGTCTGCGTCGTCTTGAACAATTCGGCCCGCTCCCGCTCCACCCGCTGGATCTCCTCCTGAAACCGCCTCCCCTGCGCCTCGACCGACGCCTTCTCGTCATTCAGTTTCTGGCGCTCCGCCTGCAACTCATCCACCCGGATACGAAGCTTCGTCTCCCGGACCCACTGGAACGCGCACAAGCCACAAAGCCCCAACGCCAGGACGATGAGGACTGTCACGCCCACCGACCCGGCCACCCGACCCCGTTCCATGCGAATATCCATGTCAGATAAAACTCCTGATCCTTCCGATCGCAGTTCCCGTGCCGCCCGCCCACGCGAACGCATCCTGCTGAAGACCCACGGCCCCGAGGGGTGGGGCGAGCGTCCTCACGAGCCGCTCCTGAGACGGCTCGACGGAGTCTGGCCCCAACCAACTCCGAAGGCAAAGTCAGGATCCGCTCGCCGCCCGCCAGGGGCGCATCCCGACACCGCCCCCGCGTCAAACGGAGCGGCAACGTCCTCGTTGCCCTGCCAGGCCCGTTTCCAGGGCGACGGGGACGTCGCCACCCCGTTCCTTTTTTCAGACGGGGGCAGCGTCAATATACGCCCGCCCGCCAGCGTACCTACCCCGGATCGGACAGCCCCAGGGATCGTCCCGCCCCACGGGTGACTGATTCCGGCCACTCCCCAGCCGGCTCCGCTCACTATCGACCACACTGCGCCTCATGACGCAGCGCGTGGTCAATCAAGACCAGTGCCGCCATCGCCTCCACCATCGGCACCGCCCGGGGGAGCACGCAGGGATCATGGCGCCCGCGCCCCTTCAAGGTCGTGTTCGCATACTGGACGTCGACGGTGTCCTGCTCATGCATCACCGTCGCCACCGGCTTGAACGCCACTCGGAAGTACACCGTCTCGCCGTTGGTGATGCCTCCCTGGATTCCCCCGCTCCGGTTCGTCACCGTCCGCACCCGTCCTGCCTCGGCCCGGAACGCATCGTTGTGCTCCCGACCGGTCAGGCTCACGCCATCAAAACCCGACCCGACGTCAAAACCCTTGCTCGCCGGCAGGCTCATCATCGCCTTCCCCAGGTCCGCCTCCATCCGGTCAAATACCGGCTCCCCCCATCCCACCGGCAACCCGCGCACCACTCCGAGCACAATCCCGCCAACACTGTCGCCCGCGGACCGATGCTCCTCGATCAACTCCACCATCCTCGCCGCCATGGCCGCATCAGGACACCGGACGATGTTCGACTCGATGTCCTCCACCCGGACCGTCTCCGGATCGACCACCGCCTTCAGGCCCTTCACCTGCGTCACACAGGCCAGGACCTCCACCCCCCAGCGCTGCTTCAACAACTTCTTCGCAATCGCTCCAGCCGCGACCCGGCCAATCGTCTCACGCGCACTCGTCCGACCGCCTCCCGGCCACGCCCGATGCCCGTACTTCGCATGGTAGGTGTAGTCCGCGTGCGACGGTCGGAACTTCACCGCCATCTCATTGTAGGCCTCCGACCGGAAATCCTCGTTCCGCACCATCATGCTGATCGGCGTACCCAGGGTCCGCCCCTCGAACACCCCGCTCAGGATCTGGACGGTGTCCGTTTCCTTCCGCGGAGTGGTGATGCTCGACTGTCCTGGGCGCCGGCGATCCAGATCCGGCTGGATGTCACCCTCAGCCAACTCCAACCCCGGCGGACAACCGTCCACCACCACCCCGACTCCTCCGCCATGGGATTCACCCCAGGTCGTGATGCGAAACAGATGTCCAAACGTATTGCCCATGTTTCCCGCATCATGCTCGGCCCAAGGCCCGGGAAAAAGTGCGAAGAATCACCTGCCTGCCCGCAGGGCGCATCCTGACACTGCCCCCGTTTGAGAATGGGAACGGGGTGGCGATGTCCTCATCGCCTGGGGAGAGGCTGGAGAGGGCAACGAGGACGTTGCCGCCCCGATTGAGCTGGGGGCAGTGTCAAGATGCGCCCCTGCCCGGCGGGGCGAGTGTCCTCACGAGCCGGCCCAGCCCAGACGCCCCCCAAGCCTACTTCTCCAGATACTTCACCACCGCCTCCGTCCGGGTATGGGCACCCAATTTCTCGAAGATGTGCTTGAGATGCGTGTGCACCGTCAACGGGCTGATGCCCAATTCAGCCGCGATCTCCTTGTCGTGCAATCCGCGCTGCAGACAGGTCAGGATCTGCCGTTCCCGCTGGGTCAATGCGCTCCGGATGCTCGCATCGATCTGCCCCGCCGCCGGACTGAACAATCCCTGACAGTACCGGCGCAGCGCGCGCGGCGCTTCGTCCACCAGCAACCGTCCACTGGCAAAGGCTCCGTCCAACGGCTCCAGCAATTGGCCCAGCGGCCGACGACGCAGCAGATAACCCGCCTCCACTCCGCTGAAGGACTGGAAGATGTGGTCGCTGCTCGGGTACAACCCAAAGGGGTAGATCAATGGGGTGGTACCCTCTTTCAGCCGGGCCGGGAGCGTCTCGGGCACCACCGTCGTGTCGTCCCGATCCACCAGCACCACGTCCACGTGGGCCGAACGCCGAGGCGCGTCCGCCAGCTCGGTCAGGCTTCCGTACCCGCTCACCGTGCACCCCGGAATCAGCTCCAGCCAATGCACCATCGCCCTCCGGAAAACGACGTCCGACTCCACCACCGCCAACCGCAACCGCTGTGTTCGCGCCCCTCCCGCCACCGCCACGGAAGCCGTGGGCAGCGTGAAAAGAGTGGAATACGTGCAGGCCAACGGTGCCTCGAGCCAAAACACCGCGACCGTGAACTCCCGCGCCACCCGCGCCCCGGTCTTCTCCCAACCCTGCGTCGTCAACTGACGCTGGTAGGTCTCCGCAGTCCGCCGCGCCACCGTCTCGTCCCGCGTTCCCAGCGGCACGTACCACCCTTCATTCGCATGCTCCATCCACTGGAACCATTCCTCCGCCCCAAGGGGACGAAGGCCTGCCGCATGACGCCGACGCGCTGGAGGGAAAATGCGCGTGTTACTCCGGTTGGGGGATTCCGACTCTGGATTCATTCAGTCTACTCCCATGCTAGGTGAAGAAGCACTGTTCAGACCTCAAGGGCGAGTTTTCGATTTCGTCACCTGATCGACTCTCGAACCTAACCCCCTTGGTTGCACCCTTCGCCATCTTGATGCGCATGGAACCGAACGTTGGAAAATCGCCACAGTCCTGTACGACGAAACCCCGGAACTCCGGCTTCACGCTGATTGAGCTTCTTGTTGTGATCGCGATCATCGCGATCCTGGCCGGCATGCTCCTACCTGCCCTCGCAAAGGCCAAGTCCAAAGCCCAACAGTCGAAGTGCATCAACAACCTCAAGCAGATCAGTCTTGGCACCACGATGTATGCCAATGACTTCAACGAAACCTTTCACAACATCGGCGGCGCGGTGCCCAACCACGGCCAGTGGACCCGCAACCCCCGCGTCACGGACCTGCTGCCCGCCAACGATCCCCTCGCCTACTGGGGTCTCGCCTACATCAAGTACTTCGGCGGCTCCCGGAAGGTCTTCCGCGATCCCGGCGCCAAGATGGTCGACCAGTGGCGCGAAGACGGCCTGAAGTACCCCAACGAGTTCTGGGCAGACTCCTCGTACGGCATCAACGGCTTCGTCACCCAGGCTCCCGATCCCCGCTCGCCCGGCACCCGCGGCAGCGGTCCCCGCAAGATCACCGACTACGAGAGCCCCCAGACCCTCATCTTCGCCCAGGACGCCGCCGAACAACGCATGGACGGTGCCGACGACACCATCGGCCTCTTCCCCGGCAGCACCGAGATCCTCACCCAATGGCGCTACGGCTCCCTGCCCCAGCTCTACCCTGGCGTGAACTTCCTCTGGGAATGGTACCGCCACAACCAGCGCACCGACATCCTCTGGGTCCCGGGCAACGTCTCGGCGGTGCGGTTCAACGATGTCAAAAAGGGCGTTGATTACCGGTGGTACACCGGGGTAACCCCTCTGGAGCAGCCCGCATTCTGAGCCTGGAACCCCTCACGGATTCCCTCCTTATCATGAACGTCCGCCTCTCCGCCCTTCTTCCGGCGACCCTGGTCGCCGCTTGCCTCTTCACCGGCTGCGGTGACAAGCCCGCTCCCGAGCCCATCGCCACCACCGAGGTCCCCAAGACCCTCGACTCCGCCTTCAACTCCGCCAGCGCCGAGACCAAGGCCGCCGCCGCTGCCGCCAAGGAAGCCCTCCAGAAGGACGAACAGTCCCTCGCCCTCGAAGCGCTGGAAGCCCTCGCCCGCAAGTCGGATCTCACCCCGGAGCAACGCGAGGCCGCCGGCAAGGCCGCCCTCTCCGTACGCGCCGGCATTCTCGACGCCGCCAACAAGGGCGACGCCGCCGCCAAGGCCTACCTCGAGGAACAACGAGCCCGCAAATGATCGAATCCACGGCCCCGGCTTTCCCTCCGGGGCCTTTTTGTTCCGCGCTCCCTTTCATCCGTTTTTCTCAACATAAACCTCAGCCCTGTTAACCAGAATGAATCGAAGACTCCAGTATGCCCTGGCCATCGCCAGTGTCGCCTCGGCACTGCTTCCACAAGCAGTCCAAGGCGCCCTGATCGGCCAGTGGGACTTCAACTCCGGCACCCTCGCCGGCACCGTCGGCGCTGCCATCACCTATGCGGATGGCCCCGGCGCCACCACCCAGGCCGGCACCTCGTTCGGCACCACCACGGCCCTCGGTGTTCCAAACATCGGCGGCACCGCTGCGAACATCATGAAGTTCCCGGCAGCCGTCGCCCCGGCCGGCTACGCCGTGCCCATCAACTCCGCCGGCAACGGTGGAGGATCTCTGGTCAACCAGTGGACCTTGATTGTCGACGTCCTGTTCCCCCCCGAGTCCAACAACAAGTGGCGCTCGTTCATCGAGACCGACGGCGGCGCGATCGAGGCCGACGCGGAATTCTTCGTCAACACGTCCAACGGCATCGGTGTCTCCGGCAACTACAGCGGCACCGTCCTCCCCAACACCTGGCACCGCATCGCCTTCACCGTTGACCAGAGCGATGGCGTCAACCAGATCCGCAAGTACATCGATGGCGTCGAGGTCGGCGTCCAGAACGCCGGTGGCATCGACGGCCGCTGGGCCCTGAGCCCCGGTGGCATCGCGACCCTCTTCAGTGACAACGACGGCGACGTTTCGCCCGGCTTCGTCAATTCCATCCAGATCTACGACGTCGCCCTTCCCAAGGCCCAGATCGGTGCCCTCGGCGCGCCGACGGCCGCAGGCCTCCCAACCACCCTGCCTCCGATCCCAGCCTTCCTCGACAGCTGGATCCCGAAGGGCGAATTCGCCAAGACCGGCACCGAGGTCGGCGTCGTCCTCAACAAGGGCTCCGTCAACGTCACCAGCGTCACCGCCCGCTACGACGGCGCCAGCGTGACCCCGACGGTCACCACCGCCGGCGACCTCATCACGATCAAGGTCCCCGGCGCGGCCACCCCGCTCCGATCCGACCACACCCTCATCGTCAATTACACGGACTCCGCCGTCGGAGCCCGATCCATCACCAACAAGTTCCGCATCCCCCTCAACTTCGAAGACTTCGACTCCGTGGTCCTCGGGCCGAACGTCGATGAGGGCCTCGCTGGCGAAAAGGTTTACTCCAAGGACGGACCCGCCGGCTGGACGGTCGATAACAGCCAGATGCCCAAGATCGAGGGCGTCGGTTCCTGGGAAGACCCGGGCATTGGTGTCACCGAATTCAAAGGCTGGACGTTCCTCGACCGGAACTGGTGGGTGACCACCGCCGGTGACCAGACCCGCACCCAGTTCACGCTCAGCACCGGCACCGTCGCCGTCGCCGATCCCGATGAATGGGACGACATCGGCAACCCCGATGGCACGATCGGCTACTTCACCTCGTTCTTCTCGTCGCCGAACATCCCCGTCTCCGGACTGGGTGCCAACTCCATCACCCTGAAGTTCGCCTCGAGCTGGCGGCCTGAAGGCAAGGACGACACCGGCCCCGATGGCCAGCAGACCAACGACCAGACCGCCGTGGTCCGCGTTTCCTTCGACGGCGGTGCCGCAGTCGAAGTCCTCCGATGGACCTCCATCGATGGCAGCCCGACCTTCAAGCCGGACTCCCAGAACGAGCAGGTCACCATCGCCATCAACAACCCGGCCGGGGCCTCCAACATGAAGGTCACCTTCGGCCTGCTCAACGCCGGCAACGACTGGTGGTGGGCTGTCGACAACTTCGTTGTCGACTCCGGCTCCCTCCCGCCGCCTGTACTCACCGGCGAACCCGCCAACGCCACTTCCGTACAGGGCCAGTCCGCCACCTTCACGGGTGCAGCGTCCGGCGCCGCGATCGGCTATCAGTGGTACTTCGGTGACGCCCCCATCGCCGGCGCCACCAGCGCCAGCCTGACCCTCGCGAACCTCGCCCTCAACCAGGCCGGCGGGTACAAGCTCGTCGCCTCCAACACTGGCGGCTCCGTCACCAGCCGCGTGGCCACGCTCACGATCCTGCCCGCGCTCACGGACAACTCGTCCCTCCGGACCGGCCTGCGCTCGTACCTGCCCTTCGACGGCAACTACAACGACGCCTCCGGCAACAACGTCAACGCCACCCCTGTCGGGAGCCCGACCTTCGTCGCTGGTGCCGTTGGTTCCGGCGCGATGCTCGCCACGACCAAGTCCGCCGACAGTGTCTTCAACTACGCTACCCTCGGCGACCAACTCAACTTCGGCTCCACCGAGGACTTCGCCGTCTCGTTCTGGGCCAAGGTAACCTCCCTCTCCGGTGACCCCGGCCTCATCGGTAACAAGGATTGGGACTCCGGCGGCAACGCCGGCTTCGTGATCTTCACCACCAGCGGCCGCCGCGCCCGCTGGAACTACCGCAACGCCCCGGCCAACCGCGTCGACTCCAACGTCGCGCCCGAGGCCTTCCCGGTCGACCAATGGGGTCACGTCGTCGTCTCCTTCGACCGCGGCGGCAATGCCACCACCTACGTGAACGGCAATCTCATCGACACGCGCCCCCTCGGTGACAATGGCGACACCTTCCTCGCGGAAGGCATGCGGCTCAACATCGGCCAGGACGGTGCCGGCGATTACAGCTCCGACCAGGTCGCTGCCTATGACGAAGTCGCCTTCTGGAACCGCGTCATCACCCAGCAGGAAGCCGCCCTCATCTATCAGTCCGGCGCTGCCGGCCGCAGCTTCCTCGCCGCCCCGGCTGAGCGCCCGGCCTTCACCAAGACCACGCTCAACGCCAACGGAACCTACACCCTCGAGTGGACCGGAGGCGGTTCCCTCCAGGCCGCACCCTCGATCACCGGCCCGTGGACCACGGTGGCCGGTGCTTCCAGCCCGTACACGTTCACCCCGGATCCCGCCGTCGGCCAACTCTACGGCCGCATCGTGAGGTAATCCACACACTCCTGGGACCGGCCAGCGATCACGCCGGCCGGTCCCTCGAGCCCCTTTTCCACCCTCGAGTGAGGGTGGGTGGCGGGCGCCGGCGGTGTGAAACCGTGTGTCACCCCGGCGCCCGCCTTTTCCTTTTCCGAACCTCCCCCTTTTCCATCGTGTCGGACTCCACCCCCTCCCTGCCGCGCGCCTGGTCCTATCTCGGCATCCTGTTCGTCGGCTATGTCGGCGTCTACCTGTGCCGGAAGAACCTGTCCGTCGCCGTCCCCCTCATCCAGGAGTCCCTCCACGTCTCCAAGGCTCAGATCGGCATCGTCGCCTCCGCCTCCACCCTCGCCTACGGCGTCGGCAAGATGCTTCTCGGCCCGCTCGTCGATCGCTTCGGCGGACGCACCGCCTTCCTCCTCTCCCTCCTCATTGTCACCCTCGCCTGCGCCGCCGGCGGCCTCGCCTCCGGCCTGACCACACTCGTCGCCATCTACTCCACCAATCGGTTCTTCGGAGCCGCCGCCTGGGGCTCCATGGTCAAGCAGGTCCCCGACTGGTTCCCACGCTCCCTCCTCGCCCGCGCCATCTCCGTCCTCTGCCTCTCCTACGTCCTCGGTGGCGCCTGTGCCGTCTGGGTCGCCGGACGGGTCGCCACCCTCTCCGGCAACAACTGGCGCGCGGTCATGGCGGGACCCGCCCTCATCCTCGGCGTCGTGGGCATCCTGTGCTGGATCACCCTTCCCAAGCCCCCCGCCCAGATCACCCCAGACGGCTCGCCAAGACCCGCCTCCGGCTTCCAGTGGCGCGACGTCGCCATCATCTTCCGCAACCCCCAGTTCTACCTCGTCTGCGCCCTCAGCTTCACCACCACCCTCAGTCGCGAGTGCTTCAACACCTGGACGGTCGATTTCCTCAAGACCGATTTCAAACTGCCCGTCGCCACCGCTGCCAACCTCTCCACCGGATTCGACCTCGGCGGCGTCATCGGCATCCTCGGCATCGGCTGGATCTATGACCGCCTCAACCGCCCCGGCGTCCGCCACGCCACGGCCTTGATCCTCGGACTCCTTGGAGTCGTCCTCATCGCCTTCCCGCTTCTCGCCCGACTGGGAATCGTTGGAATGGTCGCCGGCATCACCCTCTCCGGCCTCCTCCTCTACGGTCCCTACTCCCTCCTCTCCGGCGCCCTCGCTGTTGATCTAGAAGGAAAGGAACGCGCCGCCACCGTCGCCTGCCTCGTCGACGCCGTCGGCTACCTCGCGGGTGTCCTCGCCGGAAGCGGCTTCGGCAAGCTCGTCGACGGGCTCGGCTACGGATCCGGATTCGGCGTCCTCGGCGGCATGATGCTCGTCTCCGGGGTCCTCTGTCTGGGGCTCTTCCGCGGGCAACCGCGCACGATCCAGCCTGTTTCATGACCGCTTCCGGGGATTGAGCCAGCCCGGACTGAACCGGCAATGTCTCCCCATTCCGGAAAGGCACACCCCGAATCCATCACGCTCCGAGCCATCTCCCGTTTATGCAGAACGCCGTCCCTCTTCCTACGCCCAAGGACCAGCTCCTCTTCACTCCCGGCCCCCTCACCACCTCGCTCGCCGTCAAGCAGGCCATGCTCCATGACGCCGGCTCCTGGCACTGGGAGTTCAATGGCAAGGTGAAGGCCATCCGCGAGAAACTCCTCGCCATCGCCGGCGTCTCCCGTGCCCAGGGCTGGGAAGCCGTCCTCCTCCAGGGCTCCGGCACCTTCGGCGTCGAGGCCGTCTTCCTCACCGGAGTCCCCCCCGAGGGCAAGGTCGCTGTCCTCTCCAACGGAGCCTACGGCGAACGCGCCGTCCTCATGCTCCAGCACGCCCGCATCCCCCACACCGTCCTCCGCACGCCCGAGGACGTCCCCAATGACGCCGCGGCCCTCGACCAACTCCTCGCCGCCGATCCCGCCATCACCCACGTCCTCGCCGTCCATTGCGAGACCACCACCGGCATCCTCAACCCGATCCAGGAAATCGGTGCCGTCACCCGCCGCCACGGCCGCACGTACATCGTCGATGCCATGTCCAGCTTCGGCGCTTACCCGATCGACTTCGAGGCCTGCGGTATCGACTACCTCATCTCTTCCGCCAACAAGTGCATCGAAGGCGTCCCAGGCTTCTCCTTCGTCCTTTGCCGCCGCGCCGTTATCCTCGCGACCGAAGGTTGGGCCCGCTCGCTCAGCATGAACCTCCTCGACCAGCTCAGGGGCTTCGAGAAGAACGGCCAGTTCCGCTACACCCCGCCCACCCACTCGATCCTCGCCTTCGAACAGGCCCTCGCCGAACTCGACATCGAAGGCGGGCCCGCCGGACGCGCCAACCGCTACCGCGAGAACCACCGCACCCTCGTCGAGGCCATGGCCAAGATCGGCCTGTCCCCATACCTGAATCCCGCCGTCCAGAGCCACATCATCACCAGCTTCCCCTATCCCAGCCACCCGGCCTACAACTGGACCGACTTCTACCGCCGCGTCGCCGGCAAGGGCTTCCTCCTCTACCCCGGCAAGATCTCCAAGGCCGACACCTTCCGCATCGGCAACATCGGCCGCCTCTTCCCCGCAGACATGCGCGCCGTCGTCTACGCCATCCGCGAAGCCCTCGTCGAGATGGGCGTCCCAGTGCCTCCCGCCAATTGAACTGATCAGACGGATCAGACCGATCGGTCCGATCGGTCTGATCCCCACCTCCACATCACCCATGCGCCGCCTCCTCCTGATCCTGCTCCTGGTCGCAGCTCCGCTGGAGGCGGCGCCGCCCTCCCCGCCTCCGCCTCTCCAGCAGGCCCACTCCCACAACGACTACGACCAGAAACGTCCCCTCGTCGAAGCCCTCGAACACGGCTTCTGCTCCGTCGAGGCCGATATCCACCTCGTCGATGGCCAACTCCTCGTCGCCCACGACCGCGTCAGGACCCGGCCCGACCGCACCCTGCGGTCGATGTACCTCGATCCCCTCAAGGAACGCTGCCGCACCAACGGCGGCTTTGTTCACCCGGCCACGAACACCTTCACCCTGCTCATTGACATCAAGGCCGACGCTGAGGGGACCTACCGACTCCTCGATCCGCTCCTTCGCGAATATCAGGCGATCCTCACCCGCTTCACCCCCACCAATTCCACCCCGCGCGCCATCACCGTCATCCTCTCCGGTGCCCGCCCTGCCGCAACCGTCGCTGCCCAACCCGAACGCTTCTGCGCCCTCGATGGCCGCCCCGACGACCTCGACCGCAACCCGTCCCCGTTCCTCGTCCCTCTCGTGAGCGACGCGTGGAACAACCACTTCAAGCCCACCACGAGCGGCCAACTCAGCCCCACCGACCGCACCCAACTTCGCGCGCTCGTCAGCCGCACGCACGCCCAGGGCAGGCGACTCCGCTTCTGGGGCGCTCCCGACCGGCCTTGGCTCTGGGCAGAACAACGCGACGCCGGCGTCGACGTCATCAACACCGACCGCATCCCCCATCTCGCCGCCTTCCTCCGGGGCCTTCCCCCACCTGCATCCAACCCGACTCCGGACGAACAGTAGTTGCACGCCGACCTCCGGCCTGTTGACCTCTTCGACATATTCTCCATGAACATGCCCCTCAATCGCCGCCAGTTCATCGCCGGCACCGCCGCAACCGCCGGCCTGCTCCTCACCAACCGCGCCTTCGCCCGCGCCCAGCGCAAGCTCTCCGCGAACGACAAGCTCAACCTCGGCGTCATCGGCGTCGCCGGCCGCGGCGGTGAAAACCTCGACGGCGTCAAGCACCAGAACATCGTCGCCCTCTGCGACGTCGACGAAGGCCGCCTCAACGGCGCCGCCGCCAAGTTCCCCGGTGCGGCCAGGTTCTCCGATTACCGGAAACTGATCGACCATCCGGACCTCGACGGCATCGTGGTCTCCACCCCGGACCACACCCACGCCATCATCGCCATCGCCGCCCTCCAGAGCGGCCGTCCCGTCTACTGCGAGAAGCCCCTGACCCACACGATCTCCGAGCTCCGCCGCCTCACCGAGGTCGCCGCCAAGTCCAAGCTCGTCACCCAGACCGGCAACCAGATCCACGCCTCCGAAAACTACCGCCGCGTCGCCCAACTCATTGCTGCCGGAACCATCGGCAAGGTGGACGAGGTCCACCACTGGGCCGGCTCCGTCTGGGATCCCCGCCCCACCCCCACCGCCAAGCCCGTTCCCGCCGGACTCAACTACGACCAGTGGGTCGGCCCCGTCCAATGGCGCGATTACTCCGACGAATGGGTCCACTTCAATTGGCGCCGCTGGTGGCACTTCGGTGGCGGCACGCTCTCCGACTTCTGCTGCCACCACATGGACCTCGGTGTCTGGGCCCTGAATCTCGGCCTCCCGTCCTCCATCGAGGCCGAAGGCCCCGAACCCCACCCGGAGTGCGCCCCGCTGTGGCTCAAGGTCCGGTACGAATTCGCCGCCACCAAGTCCACCCCGGCCACCCGCATGTTCTGGTACTCCGGAACCAAGCGCCCCGAAGTCCCCGGGACACCAGATCTCTCCAGGTGGGGCGGCGGAACCCTCTTCGTCGGCTCCAAGGGCATGCTCCTCGCCGACTACGGTCGCCACGTCCTCCTCCCCGAAGCCGACTTCAAGGACGTCAAGCTCCCTGACCCCGACTACGCCAAGTCCGTCGGTCACCACGAGGAATGGATCCGCGCTGTCCGCGGCGAGAACCTCGCCCTCCCGCGCTTCTCCTCGCTGGGCCGCACCAACTCCCCCTTCGCTTACGGTGCCATCCTCACCGAACTCGGCCTCCTCGGCTCCGTCGCGTTCCGCACCGGCAAGCGCATCCAATGGGACGCCAAACGCCTTCGGGCCAAGGACGTCGCCGCCGCCGACCGCTACATCCACCACGACTACCGCAAGGGCTGGAAGCTCGGCTGATCCCTCCCAAGCCTGCGAACTTGCATTTGCGACAAAACCCAAAATCATGTCGCACATGCAACCCCGCGAGGCCCTCGAGGCTGGTCTGTCGCGCATGCGTCCGTCGGAAGCGGACGTAGCTCGAAGACTCCTCCGGAACCTCGGATTGGTGGCTTCCCAGAGCCTTCGCGAAGTCGCCGCCTCCTGCGAGACCAGCGATTCCACCGTCGTCCGGGCCTGCCGCGCCGCTGGCTTCGATGGCTTTCAGGACCTGAAGTATCACGTCCTCCGCGAATTCACGGCGCTCAACAACGCTCCGCCCATCCCGGATCCGATCCACTGCGCTGACTACTCTGCCGACATCTCCGCCAGCCTCGGGGCCAGCGAACCCGCCCTCGGCGCCGCAACCTCCATCCTCGAGTCCTCCAATCGCATCGTCATCGCCGCCGTCGGCGCTTCCCTCGGAGTCGGACTCATCCTGACCGACGTCCTGTGCACCCTCGGCCGACAGGTGCTCCCGGTCCGGGATGAGCAAGCCCTGGCCTTCGCCCTCACCCCTCCTACCCGCGGCCTCGCCCTCCTGGCGATCTCACACTCTGGCGAAACCGGATTCGTCCTCCGGTGCATCACCGACGCCCGCCGCGCCGGCGTCCCCACCATCGGCATCGGCAACGAACCCGCCAGCGAACTCGCCCGCCAAACCGACGTCTACCTCCCGACCCGCATCGTCGAACGTCCCGAAGGCAGTTTCTCCATCGCCCCGCGCATCTCCCAACTCGCTGTCCTGGACCAACTCGTCCTCCGACTCCGGCGACCTGCCCCGCCGGCACGTTCCCGCCGCACCCGCCCCTCTCCCGAACCCGCTGCCGCCTGACCGTGCGCTCCGGACCCATGCCCAACATCCATCGCCAAAGACGCCGGTCCAGTTGGCTTCCCCGCGTTCTCCGGACCTGGCTTCTCGGCTTCCTTCTTGGCCCTGGGCTCTTCCCGTTCATCCTCGCCGCTCACATCAACTCCGTCCCCGTCCCGATTGCTGGCTGGAAGATCGAACTCATCGCCCAAGCCCCTGATCTCAGCCACCCCTCCGTCGTCACCTGCGCCCCGGACGGCCGTGTCTTCGTCGCCGAAGATCCCATGGACATCCGCAGTCCCGCGGATTCCACCAACGGCCGGATCCTCTGCATCCATCCCGACGGCCGCCGCACCGTCTTCGCCGACCAACTCCATGCCGTCTTCGGCATGCAATACCTCGAGGGTCGCCTCTACGTCCTCCACAACCCCAACTTCAGCACCTTCCGCGACTCCAACGGCATCGGCACCGACCGCCGGGAACTCATCGCCCAGACCAATCCCAACCCTTGGGCCCTCGACTGGAATGACCACGTCCCCGCCAATTTCCGCCTCGGGATGGACGGCTACTTCTACATCGCCGTCGGCGACAAGGGCCTCTTCGGAGCCGAGGGAACGGATGGACGGAAAGTCGACCTGCAGGGCGGCGGCATCGTCCGGATCCGCCCGGATGGGTCCGGCCTTGAAGTCTTCTCCACCGGCGTCCGCAACATCCTCGACGTCGCCCTTACGGATGAAGACGACCTCTTCACGTACGACAACACCGACGAAAACCAGTGGATGGGCCGCCTTACCCACATGGTCGACGGAGGATTCTACGGTTACCCCTTCGATTTCATCCCCAGACGCCCATACACGCTCTGGATGATGGCCGATTACGGCGCCGGCGCCGCCACCGGTGCCCTCGCCATCACCGGTGATGCGCTCCCTTCCGACTACCTCGGGAACCTCCTCCTCGCCGACTTCGGACAACGCAACATCCGCCGCGTCCACCTCGCCCGGGACGGCGGCACCTTCCGCCCCGCCTCCGATCAACTCCTCTTCCAGCACACCCCCGGCGACTTCCGTCCGGTCGGCATCGCCTTCAACGACGACCACAGCACCCTCTACATCTGCGACTGGCAGCACCGCGATACCCGCGAGGAGGCCGTAGCCGGCCGTCTGTGGAAACTCTCCTGGACCGGCACCAACCACGCCCAGCCACGCCCGGCCTGGTACCGCCACGCCGCCCTTGGCCATGCCGTCGAGATTCCCATCCCTGAACTGCTCGCCACCCTCGACCACCCCGCCCATCAAGTCCGACTCGTCAGCCAGCGCCTTCTCTCGGCCCGGGGTCCGGATGCCATTGATCCTCTAACCCGGTCCGTCGGTTCCGAAACCCTCTCGGCGCGGACCCGCATTCACGCGCTTTGGGCCCTGCATGCGATCAACCGAGCCGTCCTCTCCTCGGCCGCGATTGCCCGCGCCGCCCAGTCCACCAACCACTCCCTCGCCCGGCAGGCCCTCCGCCAGATCGGCGAATCCGCCAACCAATCCCATCTACCCCTCCTACGCTCCCTGCTCGCCTCCCCCGACGATTCCATCCGGTTCCACGCCGCCACAGCCCTCGGCCGAATCGGTTCCCCCGTCGCCATCCCTGATCTGCTTCAGGCCCTCCAGCAGACCAACCTCTTCATCCACCACGCATCCTTCACCGCCCTCCGTCGCATCGGCACGGCCCGTCCCGATTCCTGGTCCAGCATCGTCCCCGGCCTCGCCAGCACCAATCCGTCCGTGGCCACCGGCACCCTCTTCGCCCTTCGCGACCAATTCGACTCCCACCTCGTCGGCGTGCTCGCCGCCATCGTCACCAACCACGCGGAACCCCTGCCTTTCCGCACCAACGCGCTCCTGGCGCTCGCCCCACTCCATCAAAAGCCCCCCATCTGGACCGGCCAATGGTGGGCTTACCATCCCTTCCGACTCGACCCGCCCGCGCGTACCAACGCCTGGACCGGCACCACCAACATCGCCCGAGCCCTCTCCGCAGTTCTCTCCTCCGACCACGCCACCATACGACTCCTCGCTGCTCGCAGCCTCGCCCAACTGCCCCGGGAACTCGCCGGCAGCCGACTCCTGGAGCGCTTCCCCGCCGAGTCCGATCCCGATGTCCGGGATGCCCTCATCACAGGGCTCGGCAAGCTCCGCCCCACCGGCGCGTCCCCCATGGCGGCACGGTTCCTCCTCCAATCCCCGAACATGCTTCCGTACGACGAAGCCGCCGTCCGACTCGCCCGGGCCGTGGGTGGGCCCGCCGTCGTCCGCGCTCTGATCCTCGCCACCCGACGCAGATCGGACTCTCCCCAGACCCAACAGGCCATCGGCCTCCTGGGCGAACTCGGCGAACCGTCCGCCGTCTCCGAACTGGCCCCGATCGCCCGGCTCGATCCCTCCCCCCTCCAGATCCCAGCCATCGAGGCCCTCGGCAGGATCGGTGACTCCAATGCCGTCCAGGCTCTCGTCGAGCTTCTGCCATTGCCTCCCGTCCCGCGCCAGACCGCCATCCTCAAGGCCGTCACTCCCCTGAGGCAGACCAACGCGATTCCCGCCATCCTGCGGGCCGCCACCATCCCCGAGCTCCGGGCTGACGCCACCGTCGCACTCCTCCTGATGCCCGATCGTCGCGCCCTGGACCTCTACCTCGAACGTCTCGGCTCCCGGCAACCCTTCGCCCGCGCCGAGGCACGTCAGGCGCTGAGCCGGATCCGGGACGAGGTCCTCCCGCAACTCACCAACCGATTCGCGACCCTGCCCCCGGAAACCCTTGCCGAACTCCAGCAGGTCTACCGCGCACACCGAGGCGCCATCGCTGCCGGGCTGTTCGCCATCGCCACACCGCGCCCGCCTCCAGAAGCCTACCTCACCAATGCACTAACCACCCGAGGTGACCCCGCCCGCGGACGCGCGCTCTTCCACGACGCCTCCGGCGTCGCCTGCATCAACTGCCACCGCGTCCAGGGTGCCGGCGCCGCGATCGGCCCCGATCTGAGCGGGGCCGGTGCACAGTTTGACCGCCGCACCCTCGCCGAGAGCATCCTCTTCCCCAATCGGGCCGTCCGCGAGGGCTACAATCTCGTGGTCCTCGAACTCAACGACGGCGACGAAGCCTCCGGCATGATCCGCGCCGAAACAGCCGATGCCATCACCCTCCAACCCGCCGCCGGCGATGCCGTCGTGATCCCCAAGGACCGCATCCGAAACCGCCGGCAGACCCAGCAATCCCTCATGCCCGAAGGCCTCGAAGGCAGCCTCTCCCCGGAGGAATTCTCCGACCTCGTCTCCTACCTCGAATCCCTCCGCTCCGGCACCTGACCCATGACCATGCCTCCCCTCACACCCTCCCGAGCATCCGCGGCTGCCGACGTCAGGAGGCAGTCCCAAATCCCTTCTCCCTCCCCAACCGCCCATCTCAGGAAACTCCCTTCCCTCCTCCTCACGCTCCTCTCCACCTCCACCCTCGCCCTCGCCGCCGACGCCCCCTTCCAATCCCTCTTCAACGGCCGCGACTTCTCCGGACTCGACCTCTACCTCGCCCCCGACCCGGCCACCAAGAAGCCCCTCGGCCTCAACAACGACCCCTACCACGTCTTCACCGTCACCCAGGCCGATGGCGAACCCGCCATCCACGTCACCGGCGAAGTCTACGGCGCCATCACCACCCGCGCCGCCTTCACCAACGTCCACATCCGCGTCCAGTACAAGTGGGGTCCCCGCAAGTGGGCTCCCCGCAACGAGGCCCGCCACTACCGCGACTCCGGCATCCTCTACTGGGCCGTCGGCCCCCACGGTGCCGGTTCCGACGCCTGGATGCGCTCCGTTGAGTACAACGTCATGGAAAAGGGCGTCGGCCAGTGGTGGAGCGTCGCCGGTGCCTACTGCGATGTCGAAGGCCGGAGCATCGTCCTGCAGGATCACCCGTTCGTTCCCTACCGCGGCGAAAGCCCCGGCGAGAAGTGCGTCCTCTGGTCGCCGGGTTCCCCCCGTTACACCCTCCTTCCGTGGGAAGGCATCACCTCCCCGCTCGATCCCGAGAAACCCCACGGACAGTGGAACACCGCCGAGGTCATCGCCTGGGGCAACCAGGCCC
This sequence comes from Limisphaerales bacterium, assembly GCA_965284395.1. Classification (GTDB taxonomy): domain Bacteria; phylum Verrucomicrobiota; class Verrucomicrobiia; order Limisphaerales; family UBA9464; genus UBA6176. The sequence goes on from OZ260084.1 coordinate 6,594,739, forward strand.
TGCACCTTCTCAACGGTCAGGTCGTCCTCGCCCTTTCCAACCCGCGCTTCAAGGAGAACGGTTCCGACCAGGAAATCCGCCTGTCGCAGGGCCGCATCCAACTCCAGAGCGAGGCCGCCGAACTCTACTACCGGCACTTCGAGGCCCGGCCCATCGACGCGATCCCACGGGAACTCCTCATTCACGTCCCGGCAGAGCCAGCTACCGAAACCGGATTCACTCCGCTCCTCACAGGCCCCGCCGCCAGCCAGTGGCGGCAATGCGGTCCAGGCCGATTCGACCTCCGTGATGGCATCGCCACCGGACACGGCGGAATGGGCCTCTGGTGGTACACGAACCGCACGTACGCCAACTTCATCCTTCGAGGCGAGTGGCGCCAGACCGGTCCGAAGTCTGACTCCGGGATCTTCTTCCGGTTCCCCAATCCCGCCAACGACCCGTGGATCGCCGTACGGCGCGGGCACGAAATCGAGATCGGCGAAATTCCCGCCGCGAAGCCCGAGGAAGCCACGGGCTGCTTCTATCCCTTCCACCCACCGCAGGCCGCCGTGCTGCTCGAGGACACCGGCCAATGGAACTCCTACGAACTGACCTGCGTCGGCCCCAACTACGCCCTCCGCATCAACGGCCGCCTCGTCAACACCTGGACCGACGACCAGGCCCGCCCCCTCGAAGGCTACATCGGAATCCAGAACTACGACTACCCCGACGCCGTGCAGCATCGGAACGTCCGCATCAAGCCCATCCTCTGATGCCCGGCCCGACTCACACGCCTGCCACCGCACCTCGGCGTGCCCCCATCCACCTCGGCGTCATCGGGTGCGGCAACGTCCTCGACGCCTACCTTCCGCAGGCCGCTCGCCTCGTCGCCCGTGGCCTCGCCGAAGTCACCCTTGCCTGCGGACGCCCCTCCCAGCGCGACCGCGCCTTGGCCCTCGGGGCCCTCGCCTTCACCACCGACGAATCCGAAGTCCTCCAAAACCCCGGCATCGACGCCGTCCTCGTCCTCGCCTCGATGCCAGAGCACGCACGCCTCGCCGCCGCCGCCCTCCGTGGCGGCAAGCACGTCCTCGTCGAGAAACCCCTCGCCACCGATCTCAACGACGCCCGCGCCCTCCTCGAACTCTCCCGCTCCTCCGGCCGACACCTCGTCTGCGCTCCCTTCACTCCGCTCAGTCCGACGCTCCGCGCGCTGCGCCAGCGCATCGCTTCCGGTGACATCGGCAAGCCCTGCCTTGCCCGCTCGCGCTACGGCTGGGCCGGTCCCTGGTGGAACGAGTCGTTCTACCAACCCGGCGGCGGCTGCCTGCTCGACCTCGGAATTTACGGCATCACCTCCCTCGTCGCCCTCCTCGGCCCCGTCCGACGCGTCACCGCCTTCGCCGGCATCGCCATCCCCACCCGCGAGATCAACGGCCGCACCGTCTCCGTAGCCGCCGAGGACAATGCCCAGGTGCTCCTCGACTTCGGCAACGCCACCACCGCCGTTGTCACCACCGGCTTCACCATTCAGCAGTACCGCTCCCCGGCCCTCGAGATCTACGGCACTGAAGGCACCCTCCAGATGCTGGGCGATGACTGGGACCCCGACGGCTACGAATGGTGGCAGAACTCGGCCGGATGCTGGCGTACGTTCAAGGAATCCCATCCCGACTGGTCCTGGACCGATGGCCTCCGCGATCTCGTCGAGGCTCTCCATTCCAACCGGCCGCCTGCCACCGATCCCCACCTCGCCCTGCACGTCCTCGAAGTGATCGTCAAGGCCCGCCAATCCGCCCTCGACGGCCGCGCACTCGACATCGAGTCGAGTTTCAGGCCCGCCATCACTGAACCGGAAGTGGTCGCCGGCCCCGCCCACCTCGACCACGACCGCACCCGCGAACACCTGCCGACATGATCCCCCGCTGGTTCATCTGGACCCTCGCCGCGCTCCTCTGCTGGGGCGTGTGGGCTGTTCTCGGCCGCATCCTCGGCTCGGCCGTCTCGGCCGGACAAAGCCAGGCTTGGTCAACCCTCGGCACGCTTCCCGTCCTCCTCATCATCGCCCTCGCCAAACGGCCCGCGCCGGCCGGAAACCCCAACCGCGGCCGGGCCCTCGGCTTCGCGGCTGGCCTCCTCACCGCCGCCGGCAACCTCGCCTATTTCGCCGCCCTCAGCTCCGGAGCCAAGGCCGCCACCGTCATCCCCCTGACCGCCCTCTACCCACTCGTCACCATAGTCCTCGCCGTCGGATTCCTCCGCGAGAAGCTCAATCCAGTCCAGTACGCCGGAATCGCCCTCGCCCTCGCCGCCATCTACCTCTTCAACATCTCCGACGACTCGGGTTTCCTGAGCCCCACGCTCACCGTCGCCGTCCTCCCCATCCTCCTTTGGGGCGTCTCCGGGTTGTTCCAGAAACTCTCCACCAACCACGTCTCCGGCGAATCCTCCACGCTGTTCTTCCTCCTCGCCTTCATCCCGGTCGCCATCGTCCTCGCCCTCCGCGAACCCTTCCCCTCCGACGCCTCCACTCGGACCTGGACCCTCGTCCTCCTCCTCGGGTTCAGCTTCGCCGCCGGCAACTACTGCATCCTCCAGGCCTTCGCCCGCGACGGAAAGGCCTCCGTCATCGCCCCGCTCGCCGGCCTCTACCCCATGGTCTCCCTGCCCATCGTCATCGCCGTCCTCCGCGAACGGATCGCGTTCCGCGAAGCCTTCGGCATCGCCCTTTCCCTGGCCGCCGTCGCGGCCATCGCAGTCGAACGTCCTGCCCCAACCAACCCCTCGAACATCCCCCAGGAAAACCAATGAACCAGAACATCACCGACCTCATGCGCCTCGGCCCTGTCCTCGGCGACGGCGGCTACCTCATCGAACTCGAGCGCCGCGGCTACGTCGACTCCGGCTCCCGCCGCGAGAAGGTCGGCACGGGCCGCGGATCCGGCCAGTTCACACCTGAGGTCGCCATCGAACAGCCCGAGGCGCTCCGCCAACTCCACCGCGAATTCCTCAACGCCGGCTCCAAGGTCCTCCAGGCCCTCACCTTCTTCGGCACCCGCGAGAAGCTCGGCCGCGCCGGATACGGCGCCCAGACCGAAGCCATCAACGCCGCCGCCGTCCGCCTCGCCCGCGAGGTCGCCGGCGACCAGGCCCTCGTCGCCGGCTCCGTCTCCCGCACCCAACTCATCGAACGCGAAGGCATGGAATCCCTCGGCAAGGCCCGCGACCACATCGCCGAACAGATCCGCCTTCTCAAGGACGCCGGTGTCGACTTCCTCATCCTGGAGACCTTCTTCCACCTCACCGAGATGAAGGCCGCCCTCGACTGCGCCGCCGCCGCCGGCCTTCCCGCCGTCGCCACCATGAGCTTCCGCCCCCTCATCAACGCCTGCACCGATGGCTTCTCCCCCGCCGAATGCGCACGCACCATGGCCGACCACGGCGCCATCGCCGTTGGCGCCAACTGCGAGCAGGGCCCCATCGTCATGCTCCCCCTCCTCCGCGAGATGCGCGCCGCCAGCCCCGTCCCCGTCGCCGCCCAGCCCGCCGCCTTCGAAACCACCGCCACCTGCCAGTGCTTTACCCGGCTCCCACAATTCCCCGACGAACTCGAGACCATCCAGCTCTCCCGCCGCGAATTCATCGAACTCGGCCGCAACGCCCGCGCCGAGGGCATCGGCTACCTCGGTGGTTGCTGCGGATGCAACGCCGCCTACATCCGCGCCCTCGCCGATGGCCTCGCCGAGGCCGGATCCCCTCCCACGTCCTGAACCCATGCCCTGCGCCATAGGCATCGACATCGGCGGCACCAAGATTGCCGCAGGCCTCGTCGACACGGACTCCGGCCACGTCCTCGCCCGCCACCAACGCCCCACCCTCCCGGGCCGCGGTGGCGAGGCCGTCCTCCTCGACACCCTCGGACTCGCGCGCCTCCTCGTCGACGAGGCTCTCCCCCTGGGCCTCATGCCCGCGTCCCTCGGCGTCGGAATTGCCGAGATCGTCGATCCCCACGGCCGCATCCAGAGCGCCGCAACCTTCGACTGGACCGACCTCCCAGCACTCACCCGACTCCAGTCCATCCTCCCCACCCACCTCACCGCCGACGTCCGCGCCGCCGCGCTCGCAGAAGCCCGGTTCGGCGTCGGCACCTCGCTCTCCTCGTTCCTCTACGTGACCATCGGAACCGGCATCAGCTCCTGCCTCGTCCTCGACGGCCAACCCCTCGCCGGCTCCCGCGGCCTCGCCGGCACCTTCGCCAGCGCCCCGTCCCTCTTCGCCGATCCCCACGGACTCCCAACACCAGCCCTTCCCCTCGAACAGTTCTCCTCTGGCCCGGCCATCGTCACCCGATACCAGAAGCTCGCCCCCAGCCCCGTCACCCAGACCGCCGCCGTCCTCGCCCGCGCGAACGCCGGCTCAGACCCCGCCGCGCATCAGGTCGTCCACTCCGCCGCCGCAGTCCTCGGCGCCGCCATCGCCCAGCTCGTCAACACCCTCGATCCCGACGCCGTCGTCCTCGGCGGCGGGCTCGGCCTCGCCCACGGACTGTTCCATTCCACTCTCGTCGATTCCCTCCAATCCCACCTGTGGTCCCCCCTCAGCCACTCCATCCCCGTCCTTCACGCCCGACTGGGGCTGGACTCCGGCATCGTCGGAGCCGCCTTCGGGTCCATGCGTTCCTGAATCCATGCTCACCCCCACCGTCCTGCCCGATTACGAGGCCGTCAGCCTCACCGCGGCCCTCTCCCTCGCGGCCCGGCTCGAAAGCTCCCCGCACGCCCTCCTCTGCCTCGCCACCGGCTCCACACCGGTCCGGGCCTACCAGATCTTCGCAGAGCACGCCCGACGCGCCCCGACCCTCGTCCGCTTCATGAACGTCGTGAAACTGGACGAATGGGGCGGCATCCCCATCGATCGCCCCGCCACTTGCGAATCCTACCTGCGCAAACCCCTCCTCGATCCCCTCCGACTCCACTCCCGCTACGTCGGGTTCGCCAGCCAACCGCAGAACCCCTCGCGGGAATGCGCCCGGATCCAGAACTGGCTCGCCATCCACGGTCCCATAGACACCTGCGTCCTCGGCCTCGGCATAAACGGTCACCTTGGATTCAACGAACCGGCCGACGTCCTCCAACCCCATGCCCACGTCGCCAGCCTCTCCCCGGAATCCTTCGCTCATCCCATGATCCAGGACGAGCCCGTCAAACCCACCTTCGGGCTCACCCTCGGCATGGCCGACATCCTCCACTCCCGCCGCATCCTCCTTCTCGTCTCCGGCGTCTCCAAACGGGTCGCCCTCCAGCGCCTCCTCGACGGCCCGATCTCCACCCACTTCCCCGCTTCCTTCCTCCACCTCCACCCAAACGTCACCCTCCTCACCGACACCGCCGCCGCCCCCTCGTAGCCAACAACCGAGGTCAGCCGTTCACGGAATTTTCAGAGTTTCCGTTACGCCGGAGGCGTTGAAGCCGGTAGCCCCGGGTTGGCGCGGGAGCGCCTACCCGGGGGTAGGCGGGTTGAACGTAGAAACGGCGGTTGGATCCACAGATTACAGCGATTCCACGGATTGGAAGCCGGTTGAGAGAGGCGGTCGTTTCACCTCACGGGTGACATGGAAACAGTGATGCGGCGAGGCCCCTCGTCCCGGCCCATCTGTGAAATCCGTGAAATCTGTGGATAACCCAACTGCCGCTTTCAGGTTGAAGTGACCGCACCCCGAAGGCGGTGCGAAGCCCCCACCTTCTGCAACCCCTCAAGGGTTGGAGATCCATTCCCCTCATTCCCGGGGTATCGCTTCGCGACCCCACTGAACTGGGATCTGGGATCTGGCAACTGGCCCCCCCTCCCCCCTCACCACCCCGTCCGCAGTTTCCCATCCAGTCCCACCACCTGTACGGTCGCGCTCTGCTGATCCCAACCCACGTGGATCAGGCGCACGTTCTTCGCCTCCAACTCCGCCCGTTGCCCGGCCGTCAGCGTCGGTTCCAACGCCGGCTCAAACAGGAACTCCTCCGAGAAATTGTGGTGGAACGGATGGTACGTCTGCGCGGACCCGGCCCGCAGCTCGATCGGCTCCGTCGTCAAACCCGTGATCGTCGTCCCGACCCAGCCGATGCAGGGCGCCGTATAACCCGCCGACGGCCCCTTCGGCGGTTGCGGCCAATAAAACCGGGCCACCAGCCGCACCCCACCGGCCACCGTGATCCGACGCTCCTGCAGGAGGCTCGACGCCGTCACCGGCTCGCACGGCACCAGTCGGCCCTGATCCAGCGTCGTCGTGGACGGTCCAGTCCAGTCGATGAAAACCTGCGGCGTTCCGTACTGGGCCTGAATCCGGAACGTGAGATCCTCCGGCGTCAGGATCGGCAGCACCGATCCCGACACCGACGTCGGCACCACCGTCTCCAGCACGAGCCGACGCCGCGTCGGTCCACTCCCCGTCTCCAGCCAATCGAGCGTCCCTTCTGAGGTCCTCCGGAATCCCGCGCCGGGCCACGCCACTGGACCATTGCTCCACGAGAGCGCCCCCTGCGAGGTGCTCCATGTGACCGACGCCGACCGCACGATGCTCCTCTGGAGGTTCGTTCCCGCCAGCAGCGTTGGCTTCATCGACACCTGCCACGTCGACTTCAACCGATGCATCCCGAACACCTCCCCGAACTCGCCCTGCTCCACGCAGAGATCAATCGGTTGATCGAACAGGATCGGAGTCACCGTGGCCGATGTGTTCGCCCTGGGAAGCGGCCGCACCTGCTTCACCTGCCATCCCCTCGACCCCGACTTCTTGAACTCGAAGTCGAGCTGGTACTCCTTCTTGCCACCCGACAACGGCGCGTAGGCGTCACCTACCCGATTGAACATCCGCCCAAACGTCAGGTACTCGGCGTCCCAGGCCAACACCGCCGCCCCCAGCGGCACGCGGCTCGAATGCTCGCGCAGCGCGACCGAGTAATCCGTCCCGAAGCGGTAACCTTCGACCACCTCCGGCCGCGCCGTGCTGTCCGGGTTGGTCACCGATTCCGCCCCCACCTGCGTGACCATCCGCCACGAGGTCCAGGGAGACCCGCCAAAGCCCGCGTTCCAGTTCAGCGTCGTCACGCCGTTGGCCCGCTCATCCGCATCGGGAAACGACTCGTGGACCAACAGCGCCATCCCGACGATCGATTCATCCACACCGAGGCGTCGTCTCTCCAGGAAGGCGTTGTCATTGTAGAAACTCGCGTACACCCGCTGGATCGCCCGGAACACGCCGCGCTCCTCCGCTTCCGCCGGATCGCATGCCGAAGGTCCAGTCGTGTCGCCGTCGAGGTCGTCTGTGAGGCACCCGCTGTAGCTGTCGTACAATCCCGCTCCCGTGAACTGTTCCGTATCCTCGACGTTCGTCGAACTGCGGAACCGCAGCTTGCGGTCGGTCGGCAGACCCGACGCCTGCAGCAACTCCACGATCGCCGCCTGCTGTGCCGCACTGAAACGCGCCGTCTTGCGGATGAGCTCCCGCACCGACGCCAGCTGCGTCGTCACCGCCCCGATGTCCGGCGGCGGATAGGTCACCGATCCCAACCGCACGCCGATCTCCTCCCGCAACGTCCGCCCCCCCGGCAACACCTGCCCGAGGAAGTCGTCCCAGAGATCGAAGGTGATCGCGATTGCCGGTTGCGAGTTCGTGGGCAGCACCCGTCGCAGCAGCCCGTAGTTCGCCGCCTTGCCACCCACGTACCGAACGTCCGCCGGCTTGAGGTTCGTCGTGTTGGTCCAGTACGTGCCCAGACGCACCTTCGCCGTCAGTTGCAGCGGCTTTACCGTCTTCCGCATCCGCAACTCCGCCCGCAACCCCGCATCCACCTGCCCACTGACATCCACCACCGAGACCGTCCGACGCGACTCGTCCATCCGGACGATCACCTCGCGCCCGTTCCAGGTTGGCAACAGCTGCCGCAGTCCCGCATCCGCCGACCACCCGAACGGCACCCCATACGTCTTCGCGAGGATGGCCACGTGCGAATTCGGCGTGGCCGGAATCAACGGGACGATGCCCGCCACGAACGGAACCTCCGCCGGCACCGCGTCCGTCAGCAAAATGTCCTCCGGACGCAACTCACCGGACGCATACGCCGCCGCGATCCGACCCGACGCCACGTACACCAACCGGCCAAATGCCCATCCCGCGCTGTAGACCGCGTCCCCGGCGAGCCACCGCTCCGAACCCGCCACCTCGATGCCCTGCCCCTGCAGCCACTCCTGTTCCCGACGCGCCATCGCCGCCTGCTCCAGCGTCGGCACGTAGAATGCCCGGCTTCCCTCCGGCGCCTGCACCGACGCCATCACCAGCCGCGCGATCCCCGCCACTTCCTCCCGTGTGAATTCGTCCCTCCCCACCAGTTGCACCCCGTACTCCGGCGTTGCGGAATCTCCCGGGATCAACACCGCTCCCAAAATCCCCAACCGCCCCGACCGCTGCAGCGTCACCGCATCAAACTGCGACCGGCTCAGGCCCTGGAACGGTGCCAGACGCAACCGCGCCCAATCGTAGTGAAAGGCATGTCTCCGACTGTCCTGGAACCACACCCGATCCGGCTCTGCCGTCGGAATGACGAACTTGATCCACCGCACCGCCGGCGAACCGGAGAACTCGTCCGGATCCTCGTTCGCGAAGGGATCCACCGGCAACCTCACGTGGTTGCGCCCGTCGTCTGTGGCTCCGAGGACCCGCGACTTCAACCGGAAGTAAGCCGACGCCCCCGGGACCTCAGCACCCACGTCCGTGAATTCCCACCCTGCATGGTGCAGCACCGCCGCCGCCTGCCAGTGGCGAAGGTCCGCCGAACGTTCCAGCGTATGGACCTGATTCGTCGCCCCGTCCCCGCGGAACCGGATCCCCAGCCCGGGCCGGACCTGCGGCGGATCCAGCGGCGCCCCCACCGCCTGAAAGGCCATGCCGAGCACCGCCAGCAACGCCCACCTCAAACCACGTTCGAACTTCCCACTCATCACCATGGATTCCTATGGCCCGCACCCTGCCCGATCGGACACCCACCAACAAGCCACGCCTCCGGTGGGGCAAGTATCCTCACGAACCGCTCCCTCATCGCCCCCGGGAGTCTCGCCTCCCCCTCACCGGCCCGAGCTCCTCGGCTCCCAAAACCCTGCCCGTGAAAATTTTCACTTTCTCCGGAAAACCCGTTGACCAATCCGAAGTCACATCGCTACTTTGCGCCCCCGTTACGGATCCAGAGTAGCTCAATGGTAGAGCACGCGGCTGTTAACCGTGTGGTTGTAGGTTCAAGTCCTACCTCTGGAGCCAACCTTCAAGCCCATCATCAGCAGCCCCTGCTGACAGCGGTTTCAGACGACTCCCCCCTCTTCCAGCCCGGGCATTTTCGCGTCCGGTTTGTCCCCGCCCGTGACCCTTATTTCCCAGGCCCCTTCGCCTGCACCACCGGCCAATCCACGGACTCTTCCCGCGCCGACCGCAACCGTCCTTCCAACTCCCGCACCAACTCCGGATTCGCCTCCGCAACGTTGTTCGACTCCCCAACGTCGTTCGAAAGGTCATACAACTCCGAGGCCCCGTCCCGTCGGTTCCGCAGGATCTTCCAGTTCTTCCACCGACCCGCCTGCTTGAACCCGCCCTCGTGGAATTCCCAGTACAGGAAGCGTTCCTGCAACTCCGGTTGCTCCCCGCCCTTCCACGTCTTCAGCACGCTGGCACCGTCGATGCCCAACGGCACCGACGCACCCGCGATCTCCGCCAGCGTCGGCATCACGTCCGCGAACCACCACACGCTGGAATCCACCCGACCCGACGGCACCTGTCCCGGCCAGCGCACGATCATGGGCACGCGGATCCCGCCGTCGGTGTGGTCACGCTTGATGCCCCGGAATGGCCCGCTGCTCCGGTTGAACCCCGGGTCGTTCCCGCCCTCGCGATGCGGCCCGTTGTCCGACGTGAACACCACCAGTGTCTTCTCCTCCAGTCCAAGCTCCTTCAGCAGGTCCAGCACCCGCCCCACGTCCCGGTCCATCCGCGTGATCATGGCGGCGTGACCCTTCTGCGGCTCCGGCCAGTCCATCGCTGAGTACTCGCCCAGGTCCGGCACCTCCATCCCGCGCTTCCCTGCCTCGTTGTTCGCGTGCGGCGACGTCAGCGCCAGATACAGGAAGAACGTCCGGTCCCGACGCTCCCGGATGAACCGCAGCGCCTCCTCGGCGAACAGGTCATGACTGTAATCCACCCGCACCGACGCCACCCCCGCTCCGCTCGGCGTTGCATTCGTCACCACGTTTCCCAGCGCCACCCGCTGACCGTTCCGCCACAGGAACGCCGGGTAGTAGTTGTGCGCGTGGGTCTGGTTCAGGTAGCCGAACATATGTTCGAACCCGTGCCGCTCCGGCAAGCCCGGCTCAGCCGCCCCGACGTCACCCAACCCCCACTTCCCGACCAACCCCGTCCGGTAACCCGAATCCACCAGCAGTCGCGCCACCGTCACGTCGCCCGGCCGCAGCGACTGCGCCAGCGGATTGGCGTTGCCCGCATTTCCCCGCACCCGGGCATGACCGGTGTGCTTGCCCGTCATCAACACGCAGCGCGACGGCGCGCACACCGTCGCCCCGGCGTACACCTGCGTGAACCGGGTTCCCTCCCGGGCCATCCGATCCAACCGCGGCGTCCGGATCCGCTCCTGCCCGTAACACCCCAGATCCCCGTACCCGAGATCATCCGCCAGGATGAACACGATGTTGGGCCTCTTCCCGTCGCCGGCCCCGCCGGCACCCGCCGCCCTCCCCGCGACAACTCCTCCGATGGCCAACCCCATCCACGCCACCCCCAACACGACGACTCGAAGCACGTTCATGGAATGCACTCCTGTACTCCCTTCCGCCACAGCTTGCCAACCCGACGTCGCCCCCTTCCTGCCGGTCCCCAAACCTCCCATCCGCAGAGAATTCCCGAAATGCCGCTTGCCCTCACCTCCCTCAATCTCTATCCCTAGCCCCGTCAAACGCGGGGTGGAGCAGCCCGGTAGCTCGTCAGGCTCATAACCTGAAGGTCCTAGGTTCAAATCCTAGCCCCGCAACCAATTTCAGGCCGTCCCCATGGGACGGCCTTTTTGGTTTCTTGGAGGCATCAATGAATCCTGACGGCTATCGCGTGTATGTGCTCCGGAATCCCGGTGGGCTTCGTTACATCGGTTTATCAGACGACGTCGAGCGCCGGGTCAAACAGCACAACCTGGGCATCTCGCGATGGACGCGTGGAAAGGGCCCGTGGACGGTTGCTTGGACGAGCACACCCCGATCACTCGGGGAGGCCCGAAAACTTGAGAACCTCTTGAAGCGTCAAAAGGGTGGCGCCGGCCTCGCCCCAATCCTGCTTCGAGAAGGCTCGTCAGGCTCATAATCCCGCCCTGCGGGATCCCAGGTTCAAATCCTAGCCCCGCAATCCCGCATGTGCGGGACCGTCCCCATGGGACGGCCTTTTTGGTTTCTTGGAGGCATCAATGAATCCTGACGGCTATCGCGTGTATGTGCTCCGGAATCCCGGTGGGCTTCGTTACATCGGTTTATCAGACGACGTCGAGCGCCGGGTCAAACAGCACAACCTGGGCATCTCGCGATGGACGCGTGGAAAGGGCCCGTGGACGGTTGCTTGGACGAGCACACCCCGATCACTCGGGGAGGCCCGGAAACTTGAGAACCTCTTGAAGCGTCAGAAGGGTGGCGCCGGCCTCGCCCCAATCCTGCTTCGAGAAGGCTCGTCAGGCTCATAATCCCGCCCTGCGGGATCCCAGGTTCAAATCCTAGCCCCGCAATCCCGCATGTGCGGGGCCGTCCCCATGGGACGGCCTTTTTGGTTTTCTGGACTGGTGTCAACCACCGCTCTCAGTCGCAAGTTTCAAGATTCAAGTTTCAAGCGGGGTGTACGCCGGAGGCGTTGGAGCAGATAGCCCCGGGTCGTGCGCAGCACGCACCCGGGGAATGAGGCTCCCCTTATGAATCCGCACCCCGCAGGGGTGCGAAGATTCGGGAGGCTGCAACCCCTGCCGGGGTAAGTACCTCCTTGGGCACCCAGAACCCGGGGTTTGCTTCGCACCCCGGGCTAACCGCTTCAACGCCTCCAGCGTACCCTTCCTCAGGCCCGGAGGGCCGAAAGAAATTAGACCACGGCGTCAGCCGTGGGTCGCGCATCCAAAACGCGAACCAGCCCCAGCGGGGCGACAGAACCGGCGCTCCTTCTCACCTCAAGTGCCATGCCCGGCAACCTTCAAGCCCGCCTCAACGGCTCCCAAGTCCCCCAAGCACCAACTCTCCAATTCATGACAGGCAATGCGCACCAGGCTTTCCGGTCGCAAGGCGTCCGCGCACATCACTGCCAGGCGCGCCTTCACCTTCCCGCAGTCTTCTGAATCCTTGTCCCGCAATGCGACGAAGCGGGCCTCAGGCAGGCGGTAACCCCGCATCCGTTTGACCAACTGCCGCTCGAGATCCTGTTTGCCCTCGAAAACGATGAACCGGCAGCGAACCGAAGTGGGAATCAGCTTGGGGAGCAAACCCTCCAACATCGCCTGCGCGGAAGGTTCCTCGAGGAAGAAGACAAGCTCGCTCATTGAGGATCCGCTCCTTCGAAAAACCCCTGTTTCCGCAAGTAGCCCATCTGGTCACCCGCGCGCATGTAGTCTGCGACCTGTGCATCTTCGGCAGCCCGGCGAATGGTCGTGTAGCCATCCTTCTTCACCAGCCAGATGGCCTTTCTCATCGCTGTTGGCGGCCACCCAAAGCCTCCCACCCCGACCTCCCGCTTACCGGGCCCCCTTCGCCTGGGAAGGCCGATCCTGTTCAACGACACTTTGACTTTCACTGACGATGGGTTTGCCCCAGGCGGGAACCTTGGGTGAACATCGCAGGCATTCAAAGTCGGCTCGCCTGTCCAACGAGCTGGACGGCCGCGAGCCGGAGCCGCACAGAATCCGCTCCATATCCCGCATGCACATCTCCTTCGCCGCCGTGAATCGCCTGGCCGAACTGCGCACCGCCGAGCTCCGTCGGCGAGGCCTGCCGGTGCCCAAGGGCAGAGGGTGCATGCTTTCGGACGCGATTCTCCTGTCTGACGACCAACTCCTGCAACGCCTCCGGGACGTGGGGATCGAGCAGGACCGAGTGCAGTTGCAGTTGCTGGTGCAGCGTCACTGCTCAGCCGAGGAGATCGCCAAGGAATTCCTGACGCAGCGGCGACCCGGACCGGGTCAGGACCAAGGGGCCAGCCAGTGGATTTGGTTCGCTCATACGATCCTGTGGGAAAGGTGGTTTCCAGATGTGCCGAGTTTCGAGCGAATCGACGACAACATGCAGAGGGGGTATGCCTTGAAGGATCTGGCTGCCCAATGCGACCTATGGATCAGGGTCTGGGACGACATGCTCCGCCTCCGGGAGAAGATGCAGACCCGATCGTTGGCTGAGTTCGACGACCGTTTCGGCGGCACCCAATCCCTGTTCAACTGGATCCAGGATTTCGAAATGGCCTTGGCCAACGCGGCACTGGATCAGGATCGCTATTACGCGACGCGTGCGCGGGTCTGTTCAGAGTTCCTGAGTCTCTTTGAAGTGGCCGACTCGCTCATCCAGGAGAACACACGCCGGGCATGGGCGGAGTCAGTCCACGCCCTCGGTGATGAAGCCCTCAGCGAGTCGTTGTTTCGGTCCTGGCTGGAGGTCGATCCCGAGTGGGGATGGGGCTGGATCGGTTGGTCGGACCTCTACTCTAGTGGGCTCGGGTCCGCGGATGTCGACCTGGTCCGGGCGGAGGCAATCCTCCAGGAGGGTCTTGCGGGAAGCAAAGTCCGGAATCGGGAGGACATTCTGGGACGGCTTGCGACTGTCTACCGCGACCAGGGTCGGGCAGAGGAGGCATTGAAGCTCGAGGGCCTCACGGCTCCCGCCCCAGCCGGCTTCAGATCCATCGGTAGAAGGAACATGAAGACGCTGCCCTTGCCCCCCTGCGCCGGCGACCTGCCTTGCGAAGGCTGGACACCGATTCCCTCAGCGAGGAATTGGGGACAGGAAATGCCGCTCCCACCAACGAACGCGCCCCGGGAAAAGGTAGGCCGTAATGATCCCTGTCCTTGTGGAAGTGGGAAGAAGTACAAGCGTTGCTGCGAGGGGTAGTCCGATGGAAACAGCGACGCAGTGAGGCCTCTCGTCCCGGTTCATCTGTGAAATCGGGGGATAGCCCAACCGCCGTATTCAGGCTGAAACGTATCCCTCCGCCATCGGGCGACCTGATGTGGGACCTACTTCCCTGTATCCCCTCTACGGGCTTCTTCCACCTTTCGCTGAGCGGCTGCCTTTTCCTTCTCGGTGGTCTTGCCCCAGATCAGGCGATTGGGCTTGGCCTTGAGGAGTTCCACCAGTTCTTCGGTGCTCCTCAGGTTCCGATTCAGGGCCTTGAGGGTCGTGTCCAACTCGGCGCCTTCGGTTTTCACCAGGACGCGGGCCTCGGCACTGAGACTGTCCAATTGCTTCAGTGCGGAGGAAAGGTTGGCCAGGATCTTGTCGAGATCGTCGCCGCGGTTCTCCAGCAGGCCACGGATGATCGTCTGAGTCTTTTCGAGGCTCGCCAGATTTCGCCCCATGGATTCATCCACGCCCTTCACGGCCGTCTGGCCCGTGACCATGAGCGCTCGCGCCTCGACCAGCGTGGCATCCAGACTTCTCAGGGCCTTCAAGATGTCGGGGTGATCCAGGAATGCCCCAAAGCCCTTCTCCTTGATGGGGCCTCGCAGGTCGGTGATGGCGCCATTGAGATTGACCACCAAACCCTGCACCTCATCGATGAGCGTGGCGATGGAACCGGCGGTCTGGCCCTCCATGATGATACCGGGTTCCAATACCTGGGTGCGCGCCGCAACCTTGGGCAATTCAAGATCGATGTAGGCGCCGCCCAGCATTTTGGCGACCACGACTCCCCGCGTGCCTTCCCACAGCACGATGTCGGGGTTGATGCCCAGGCTGGCTTCAAAGTGATACTGGACGTCCTCCCGTTTGGTTTCGATCGCGTTCACCTGTCCCACGGTCAGACCTTGCAGATGGACCTCGGTGCCCACCTGCAGTTCGGCAACATCCGTCAGGCGAACCTTGTGGAGGGCTTCCTTCTTCAGGAGGGAACTCAGGGCTCGCTGAAAGAAAAAGCCCCCGAAGACCAGAACGGCAGCTATGACCAGAAGACCGACCTTGGCGTCATCACGTACGAGTTTCATGGGGTTGCTCTACTGACCAACTGGCCTCTTTCGATTTGGAAATCCATGGCTGCGATTTCGCCCCCATCGGCGGCGCTCGCGATCACGAAGGCGGTCTCAGGTTTGGCAGCAGCCTTCCGAAGGATTTGGGAGGCATGCTCGCGTCCCCGCTGATCCAATCCCGAGGGCGGGCGATCCAACAGCCAAAGGCGAGGTTCGACGGCGGCCGCCCGAATCAGGGCTCCAAGCCAGCGTTCCCGAGGTTCGAGGTCATGGGGACGATACTGAGCCCGCGCTGAGAGCCCGCCGACCTCTAGCCATTCCCGGGCGAGTTCCTCCGCCCTTGGGCGGGTGTGCCCCCGCAGGAATCGAAGCGGCAGGGCCACGTTCGCCCAAAGGCTGAGGTTGTTCAGAAGGCCCCTGTCCCGAGGCACCCAACCGATGCCACCTTCCTTCAGAAATGGATGGGCGAAGGCATGGGAGGACAAGGAAACCTCATCCAGGATGACCCGCCCCTCCAGGGGATCAGCCAACCCAGCGCACAGGCGCAGCAAGGCGGACGTTCCCGCGCCTGACGGGGCATGCAGGCGCGCACGTCCCCCCGGGGGCAAACTCCAGTTCAGATTCTGGAATACCATCCGACCGTCGCTGCCTTCGAGGCTGACGCCCTCGAGCCTCAGGAGCTCAGCCATAAACGAGCACGGACAGGAATGCACCCACCAGCAAGACCGCCACGAGACTCAAAACGGCGGCGGATGTGACCGCCTTGGGAATCTCGGTGCTGCTGGAATTCACCCGCAGTCCGCTTGCGAGGCAAATCAATGGGATCAGGCCCCCGAACAGCGTTGCCTTGGTCAAGGTGATGATCAGCTCCGGCCATTGAATGGCTGCGCCAAGGGCTCGGAAAAAGAATCGCGGGGACAGGGGCAGGCGGGACCAAGCCAACACGCACCCTCCCAGCAGGGCCGCGGCGTCGAAGATGACAAGTAGCGAAAATGTCGAAATGACACCGCCCAGAATCCGTGGAAGCAGCAGGTATTGGATGGGATCCACCCCCATGGCATGGAGGTTATCCACGTCGCCGTTCAATTTCATCGAGGCCATTTCAGCGGCGATGGCGGTGCCGCTGCGGCTGATCACGATGATGCCTACGAGCAAGGGCCCGAGCTCTCGGATGACCATTTTGGCCAGCAGCTGGCTCAGGTAGGTTTCGGCCCCGAAACCCGACAACTGCGCAAAAACCTGAATGAGGGTGATACCTCCAAGAAGGACTGCGGCGAGCAGCACCAGGGGCAGGGCTTCCAAGGCCGTGAAACGTACCTGGAGTTTGGTCTGGTCGGCGATGACGCCCAGCTGGTGCTTCCGCAGGCTCAGCAAGTGTCGAAAACAGAGCAGTCCCAGCCATGCCCCGTTGCCCAGGCGACCGAGCCCGTTCCACACGCCGCCAACGAGCGGAGACGCCAGTTTCTCGATTCTAAAATGGTCGGTGTAAGACAATGCGAGAGGCTAGCCACCGGGCGAGGGCCGATCCAAGCATTTACCTGATTGTCGATCATTCGAACGTCAAGAACCGGCCTCCTTCGATCCCGCTCCCAACTCCGAGGAACGGCTCGACAGAGTCTCGCCCCACCAGATCCCAC
Source organism: Limisphaerales bacterium (assembly GCA_965284395.1). Classification (GTDB taxonomy): domain Bacteria; phylum Verrucomicrobiota; class Verrucomicrobiia; order Limisphaerales; family UBA9464; genus UBA6176. The sequence continues at coordinate 6,611,588 of OZ260084.1, forward strand.
TTCGCGCTTGCCTGTCATACTGTCCTATGACACTTTCCAACCCATCCTCCCATGACCCCGTTCACCACGCGAACAACCCCTCCCCGGCCATCCTCGCCGGGATTCACCCTGATGGAACTGCTCGTCGTCGTGGCCGTCATCGCTGTGTTGCTCGGGTTGCTGCTTCCCTCCCTGGCCTACTCGCGCTTCCGGTCCAAGGTCACGGTCTGCTCCAACAACTACCGCCAGTGGGGCGTAGCGGTCGCTCTCTATGCATCCGACGACGGCAAGGGTCGGCTGCCGTCCTTCGCGTTGCCCGCGGATCGGATGGTTCAGTACTCCACCGTTGAACCGTGGTTCGTGGCACTGGAAATGATCACCAACATGGCTCCGCACGGCGTCACCGTCCCCATGTGGTTCTGCCCGACTCGCGAGCGGAGGTTGCAGATGCATCAGGACAACTTCCGCCTCCGAACCGGTCGGCCCATGAGCACGCCGGCAGACTTGGCCGAAGAGTTTGCCGTCGGCCAGAAGGCCGCGTTTGCCGGACCCGACCTGTTCTGGTGGGTGCCCCGTCGCCTGGGCGAATCATCACTCATGTTCCCGGATCCCAATCTCCTCAAGACGCGCGTACCCGATGCCTGGCCCAACCGGATGGAGGATGCGACCATCTCCACCCTGCCCATCCTCTCGGACTGGACGATGGGCGAGTGGGATGAAGCTCGGACGACAATCCAGGTCACGGGTGGCGGACACGCCTGGCCTTCGATCGTCGGTCCTGTGAAGAGCAGCAACTCCGGCTTCGCCGACGGCCACGTCGAGACTCGGCCCCGGGACCGGCTTCAGTGGCAGGTCGAAGCCCGAGGCAGGCTTTACCTGTACTGAGGCAATCCATCCACCTACGGCGTCTCGCCACCCGCCGGCATCTTCAACTCCTCCCGTGGCGCGTGGATCCCGGTCCCGCTTAGCCGTAGCCATGCGGCAGAATTCTCACGCGGAGCCGCGGAGAGCGCGGAGAGCGAGGCCGGTCACGACTATCATCCAACGTCGGACACTACTCACTCAACGGTGACTGCTCAGCCTGCCGTCCCAGTGTCCTTTCTCCGCGTCTCCGCGTCTCCGCGTGAACCTGTCCCCGCTTTCAGTCGCATGGTTACGGCTTAGCCGGAGGTTCCCGCACCAATCCACCCAAAGCGCGCCGCCACGCGCGGGGTTCGTCGAGAGGGATCCACACCGTCGCTCGCAGGTGGGAACACCACGAACGTGGGGTACCCTGCGGTGCCCGTCTGACGCCATCATGGTGGCATGGACGCATTCCCAGCAATTCGCGCTGTCCTCGTGTCCCTGCTCTGGGTGGGTGTCTGACATGACCTGAACCGGAGCGTCTTCTCCCACAGCCTGATCCTGCGTGCTCCCGCCAACGACTCCACGATACGCACGGCAACCCTTCGCGGCGCCTACCTTGTCGCGGGCTTTCCCGGAGGATCGCCGGCCGTGGTTTCGTGGGGGGTCGGCGGCCCGTGTGAGGCCTGTCACCTTTGCGGCCTTGCCAGTTCGCGAGTGTAGGCCGCGTGCCCCAACGCGGCGCTCCGCGATCTTCGCCGGGTGAGGGCACCCGGCCTGCACGCGAGCGCGGTTGGCCAACTCCTCTTTGCCCTTCACTCGACCACCAAGCGGAACAAGCCAGCCTCCTCCAACCCGTCGGGCCGGAAGGCATGATCCCGCGCCACGGCATCGGCCGCGTGCGACTCAACCGTCAACCACGTGCCCAGCGAAGGATCCACCCAGCGCTCGAGACGCAAGGCCCGTCCCGCCGGTTGCCGGTAGCGCAACGACGGGACCACGCCCCCGCCCGAGGTCACCCACTCCGCGGACAACGCCACGACATCAGAGCCATCCGTGGGACTCGTTCCCTGTAGGTACTCGCGCCGATCGCTCACGCCGTCTCCATCCCAGTCACGTCCGGTGGTCGTGATCGGCGGCAGGCCGTGGATCAAGGCCCACGCGTCCGGCACACCATCGCCGTCGAAATCACCACCATTGGGCGTCGCAGGAGAAGCCCCGAGGGCGAGGCGTGCGACGAGCGCGCCCCCGTCCGGAACACGTCCCTCCGCGAAGCCCCGCACCTGCCGGCCATAGACCACTCCATCGATCCGGGCTCCAGACGTCCGATGCAGAAAGATGCCGCCGCCCGAGGACCGCATCCGGAAGGCGACATGATCGGCGCCCGCCGACAGGTTCAGGTCGGCCCGGAACTGGACCAGTCCACGGCCGGCCACGAAGGACAGCGGGCGAACCGGGGACAGCATGGGATTGGCGGGATCGTCGCTCCAGGCCATGCCCGTCAGGGCGACGGGAAGCGGATCCGGATTGAACAGCTCGAACCAATCGTCGCCACTCGTCGGCAACGCCATCCACTCGTTGATCCGCAAACGGGAAGCATCCCCCAACTCCTGCACCACGTTGGCGGCAAGCGGTGTGGCGGTTCCCAAGGTCCAGGCGTCGTTCCCGATCGACAGGCGTCCGATGCTCAACTGCGGGATCTGCAGGCCGAACTCCACCGCATCGACCATCGTCGGCGCGTCGCCGTCGAATCGGAACAACGCCAACCGGTCACCGGTCGCTCCGAGACCAAAGCCCGAATGGAGTCCCGGATCGCCGAAGCGACGGTCGCACCACAGCAGGTAGCGTCCGCCGGCGGGCAGGACCGTTCCGGCCGGAAAACGGAACTTGCCCGGGATCGCGAATTCATCCGTCAGGCCATAGGCGCTGAGGTCCAGCGGCGAGCTTCCCGTGTTCTCGAGTTCCACGTAATCGGGGGTACCACTCCCATTGCGGACGACCCCCGCGTTGTCAGCAAGGATCTCGGAGAGGCGGAGCGGATCACCCACCGCCGGATCCATGCTGAACACCACCTCGCGCGACGGGATCGAGAAATGCCCATCCCCGTCCTCGTAGGTCACCCGCCAGGCATAGACCTGTCCGAGGACGAGCCGTTCCCAGGGGAGGCTGGTGTTGGTCAGCGTCCCGTCCATCCGGCGTTCGCGCCACAGCGGGCGGACCCAGTCGCCCTGTGAGGCACGGATCTCCCAGACAGAGGCGACGTGTGCGCGCGCGCCATTGGTGTGGTCGTGCGTGTATGGCGTTGCACGAAGCAGTGCCGATGGTCCCAACCGTGTACCCGGGTCGCCGACGGGACGGCCCGGGCGGTAATACACGCCGAGACCCACCTGCGAGTTGACGCTGTTCAAACGGGTGCGCGCCCACGAGACGATCGTGTTGTTGACCTTGAGCGCCGTCAGCGATTCGGGATGGAGAAGCGTGTTGTTCAACTCCCATGCCCGTTGGCGGAACCGGTCCCGGAAAGCGAGCACCACCGTCTGCTTGAAGTAGTTGGGGCCGGCAAACGGCGCGCCGTCAAAGATCGAACCGCTCGACGGCTGCGAGTCCATCACGGTGTCGAAATCCCAGGGCAACATCGACCAACGCCCGTCGGCGTGCCGCCAGAGGAAGCTGTTGTGGGCGGTGTCGTCCCAGAAGACCATCCAGTTCGCCAGCGCGATGTGGGTCAGCGCGTCGTCGATGTTCCAGGTGTTCGACAGCCAGGCGCGCATCCCGGGGATCTGGAGGCTGGCCGAGTTGAGCGTCACGGTGTTCGAGCGGGCAGCCCACATGCCGTTGATCATCCGCTCGAACGGCACGTGTCCCACCCAGCCGTGGTTTTGGAGAGAGTAGGTCTCGGCATACCGACCCAGGGAGGTCCAGTTCGTCACCACCCCGGTCGTGCGCGCCCGCAGGATCATCCCGCTTCCCGAACCATAGGGTCCCTCGCCAGCAGACGTCGCGAACGCATTGCCTCCCACGTTGAGCACGCCCTGCGACTTGTAGATCTCCCCGGCGGGCTCCACCGCGCCGCTGCCGGTGGCCTGCGCCTGCCAGGCGTGATGATCTTCCAGCATCGCCTTGTCGAACTCCCCCTGCTCCAACCGCGCCAACCGCGCGTCGTTGTTCATGTAGAGGTCGATCGTCCGGGTCATCGAGGTCGGAAGTCCCCCGGCCCGGAAGAGCATCTGCCCGTTCGCCGTCCGGAAATCCTTGTCGGTCAGGAACACGCTGTCGCTCCCCCGGAACAACCGATACTCGGGGAACTGCACCTTGTAGGACCTCCGCCCCACGTCCCTGCGGTACTGGCTTCCGTGGTGCCGCATCCGGGCTTCGTACACCGTGCCATCGTGCACGAAGAAGCAAGGTTCCGTCGCGTTCCACGACGCCCGGATCCGACCGGAAGCCGCCGTCGAAGTGATGCGCCGGGGATTCGCCGAGATGTTCGTCTGCAACCGCGTCAGGCTCGCCCGGGAGATGAAGAGGTCGTACGTCGCCACACTCGACGTCACCGGCCGCAGCGGCGTCACGAAGCACGCATGCCAGCCTTGCGCATCGTCGGAGCGCGGCGACACCACCTCGTCCCCAGCCCCTCGATCCGCACGGATCCGGTACCGGACCAGCGATCGATTCGTCCGCCCCGGAATGTCAGCAAGATATCGACCCGTGCCGATGCCGACAGGAGACATCACGACGCGGCTCACGGCCTCGTTGGTGGCATCGACGTTCTCGACGAACCATTCCAACTGCGGGGAGGCGACGCCGTCCGCCGCGCTGAAGGCCACCTCGACCCGGATGTCCTCGCCCGCCCTCAGGATGCGCTGACCGTCCTTTCGCTGGACGCAAGTGAGCGCCACGACCACAGGCTTCGGCACGGTCCGACTCGCCGCGTTCGCCCGCCCCGGGCTCGGGTTGCCTTGCAGCGGCGAGGCCACCCAGTTCGCTGGATCGTCGGAAGGCGCCGTCGCCGAGACCCGCTCCAGCGAGCGCCCACGGTATTGGCGGGTCGCCGGATCAATCCCGGTCCACTCCTGGTCGGCCCCCATGGCATCCGGCGTGTTGGGCCAGGGAAACCCAGCCTCATACTGGACCTCGTCGACCTGGCCAAAGGTCTGATTCAGCAGGCGGACGGTGTCCCCAGAGTTGCGGAGCACGCCGGACCAAGGGCCCAGCACCGAGCCGCCGGTCAGGCCGTAGGCTGCGATCGCCTCCAACCGCGCTGGGACCCGGGCGATGACCCGATACCCTCCCGCCTCGATCGTCGCCCCGGACGGGAACACAAAGTTGATCCCGCCGGCCAACTGCCATCCCGACAGGTCCACCCGTGCGTTCCCGGAATTATGCAATTCCACGAACTCGTGCACGTCCTCGGACAGGTCCAGCAAAGGTTCCCCATCGGGACCGAAGGCGGCCTCCTCGACCGGGTGATAGTGGATCTCGTGGATCACCACCGCAGCCCGCGACGGCAGGCAGAGTGCAAACAGCAAGGGCAGCCAAGCGAGTGGTCGAAGGCCAGGAAGGCGGGCGAAGGACATCATGAGCGACGTGCCGCACAGCATCCCGGCCGTCACGGGATTGTCACTTGAGAAAACTGCGAGCCTTCGCCGGCTTCCGAAGTTAGCCTGATCCCGTCACTCATGCAGAATCCTACCGCATCCCAGCCCGCACCCGCGGCCCCCGCCCTGTCGAAGGGGCAGATCTTCGTGCGCCGCCTGTCGAGTACGGTGGCCCTCTGGACCGTCGTCCTGACGGCGATCTTCTCGGGCAACGTGTTCATCCGGGAGTACGTGTTCCTGGGCCTGATGCTCCTTCTGGCGTTCACGGGATTGAAGGAATTCTACGGTCTCGTGGAAAGACGCGGGCTGGTCTGCTTCCCGACGTGGGGAATCCTGAACGGCCTGCTCCTGATGGGAGCCACGTTCTACTACGTCACGATCTACCAACCCGCCCACGCCCATGCCGGCCTGCCCGCCCGGGCCAATGACTTCGAGACGACCGTCCTCATCCTCTTCGTCCTCGGCCTCTGCGTCCGGGAATTCATCTCGAAGAAGAACCAGTCGGTCGGGCTGACCGCGATCTCCACGACGCTCCTCGGACTCATGTACGTCCCGTGGCTCCTGAACTTCCTCCAGAAGATCAATTTCTTCCCCGGCGTCGACGGCCGCTACTACGTGCTCTACTTCATCATCGTCACCAAGTTCAGCGACGTCGGCGCCTACTGCGTCGGTTCCCTCATCGGAAAGCACAAGATGATCCCCCGCATCAGCCCCGGGAAGACCTGGGAAGGATTTGGCGGTGCCATCCTCGTCTCCACCGGCGCCAGCATCCTCTTCGCAAAAATCGCGGGCCCCCATCTCGCCGGCATGAACCTCACCCACGCCATCATCCTGGGCATCCTCCTCAGCGTCGCTGCCGTCGTCGGCGACCTCATCGAGTCGCTCTTCAAGCGCGAGGCCGGCGTGAAGGACTCCGGCCGTTTCTTTCCCGGCATCGGCGGCATCCTCGACCTCCTCGACTCCCTTCTCTTCAACGCGCCGATCATGTATCTCTACCTGCGTCATGTCCTGACCAGCTGACCTGCCATGAAGCCAGCCCTGCCACCGGGTGGAACCCCGTCAGACGGAAGCACCGAGCAGTTCGTCTTCGCCTTGGAGCGTCCCTTGCCCGCGCTTCTGACCCACTACTTGATCCGGTGCGCACCGTTCCTCCTGTTCCCCCCGGTCGGCATCGCCCTGCTCCTCGTCCATTACTTCCGGTACCAGACGATGCGGTACCGCTTCGACGCGGAGGGGATCTCCATGCGCTGGGGAATCCTCTTCCGGCGGGAGACGATCCTGAACTACGCCCGCATCCAGGACATCCACCTCGTCTCAGGCGTCATCGAGCGTTGGCTCGGCCTTGCCCGCATCCAGCTGCAGACGGCGTCCGGCAGCGCCACCCCGGAGATGACGCTCGAGGGCCTGCCGGAACATGACCGCGTTCGGGACTTCCTTTACTCGCGGATGCGGGGGACGAAGGACTCGGCCGGGAGGCGTCCGCACGCGGAACCGACCAGTGCACCAGGCACCCCGTCCTCGGGCGGCACGGCGGCGGGAACTGTCGATCTCGAACTGGCCGCCACCCTCCGCGAGGTCGCCAGCGAACTCCGTGGGATCCGGGAAGCCCTCGAACGTCGCCCCCCGACATGAGCCGCCTCGTTGACTTCGCCCGTCCCAAGGTCCTGGCCCTGCTCAAGGTCCCCCATGACCCGCACCCACCCGCCGGATCGCCGGGTTCGCTGCGGGTATTCCGCGCGGGCCAGACCTACTACCGGCTGAAACTCTTCCTCTGGGTTCTCCGCCAGGTCGGCGTCCTGGCCGCATTCCTCTTCGGCCTGATCTTCCTCCACGCCTGGGTTCTCAATCCACCCGAATTCATCCAGCGCATCGGACCGTTCCGTTTCTTCGCCCAGAATCCCGAGTTGGTTCGTCGTTGGCACCTGGATTTGTGGTTCCTCGCCTTCGAGATCGGCGGCTTCCTCATCGCCCTCGCCCAGATCCCGTTCACGTACGCGATGGTCCGCATGGACTACGAGTTCCGCTGGTATCTGGTCACGGATCGTTCCCTCCGCATCCGTGCCGGCCTCACGAACATCCGCGAGACGACGTTCTCCTTCGCCAACATCCAGCAGATCGTCGTCAAGCAGGGCCCCCTCCAACGCCTGCTCGGCCTCGCGGACGTCGTCGTGACCACCGCCGGCGGTGGCGGCCACCAACAACCCCAACCGGGGCAGAGCCTCCAGACCGAACCCCTGCACCAGGGGGTCTTCCACGCGGTGGAGAACGCGGAGGAAATCCGGGATCTCATCACCGAACGGCTTCGCGTCCTCAAGTCCGCTGGCCTCGGGGATCCGGATGATCCGGACCCGAGCCATCCCACCGCCCCAGTCCCGGACTTCGCCGCCGGGTCCCTGGCCCCGGCGCACGCACCCTCAGCCTCTCTCGACGCCGCCCGGGAGCTCCTGCTGGAGGCCCGCCAACTCCGTCAGCTACTCCGCTGAAGATTTGCCGTGGCAAGACCGGGGTTTCGCGCCAGCTTACTCCCATGGCCTCGATCCACATCCACCCGCCCTGGCACCTGTCCGAGCGTCTGGTGACGCCCGAGAACATCCATCGCAACCGCCGCCGCTTCCTCCAGGAGCTCGGGTTTGCCGGCTCCGCCCTCGCGCTCGCTCCGTCGATCCTGGCGCAGACCTCCGCCCCGCCCGCCGCCCCGGCTGCCAAGCGGAACCCCGCGTACGACCCGAAGATCTCCCTCACCCCCGAGCGGCTCGCGACGACCTACAACAATTACTACGAGTTCAGCACGACCAAGGATCGGGTCCACCGGCTCGTGGGGCCATTCCGCATCGCGCCCTGGACCCTCTGGGTGGGCGGCCTCTGCGAGAAGCCCACCACGTTCAACATGGACGAGATCCTTGGGCTCGCCCCGCTGGAGGAACGGGTCTACCGCTTCCGTTGTGTCGAGGCCTGGTCGATGGTCGTACCCTGGACTGGATTTCCCCTGTCGAAGCTGCTCGAGAAGGTTGTCCCCAAGTCAGAGGCCCGGTTCGTCAAGTTCACCACCGTCCTCCGCCCCGAGGAGATGCCCGGCATCGCGCGCCTCCCCAATTACCCGTGGCCGTACACCGAAGGACTGCGCATCGACGAAGCGATGCACCCGCTCGTCCTCCTGGCCACCGGTCTTTACGGCAAGCCCATGCCCAAGCAGAACGGCGCCCCGGTCCGGCTCGTCGTCCCCTGGAAGTACGGATTCAAGTCGATCAAGTCGGTGGTGAAGATCGAGCTCGTCAAGGACCAGCCCGCCACTCTCTGGGAAAGCCTCTCGCCGGAAGAATACCCGTTCGAATCGAACGTGGATCCCAAGGTGCCGCACCCGCGCTGGAGCCAGGCCACCGAACGTGAGCTCGCAACCGGCGACCGGATCCCCTCCCTGCCGTACAACGGATACGGCGACGAGGTCGCCAAGCTCTACTCCCGGAAATAGCCGACGCAGCGGGAACACCCTTGGTAGGCCGCGTGCCCCCACGCGGCGCTCCGCGATCTTCGCCGGGTGAGGGCACCCGGCCTACAAGGTTCAAAGTTCAAGCTCGAGGGAGAGCATCTGGAAGCTGGAAACTGGGATCCCCGTGCCCGCCGCAACGGAGTCCCGCACCAACCCAGCGCTCAACCCCGTTTTTCGTCCGCGTCGATGTAGTCCACGAAGGTCTGGAGATCGTCGCGGTGTCCCAACCCGGACTGCTCCTTGCGCATCTGCAACCGGGCCTTGAGTTCGGCATCGCCCACGCGTCCGTGGTTGAAGAGGTACTCGCGATGCGCGGCCTTTTCGGCCTCGGTCTTCCGGACATTGCGCCCGACCCAGTCGCACACCTCGCCGTCGGTGAGCGACTGGCGAACCACCTCGACCAACTCCTCGGGCGCGATACCAGCCCGGTCAAACCAGAGCCGGTCGAAACCCTTGTGCAGGAAGTTCGCCTGGTAGTCGGCATGCAGACGGCCCGCCAGATGCAGACGGATCTTGTCGACCAACCGCGGCAGGTAGGCCCATCCGGCCATGATCTCCTTCGCACTCCGGGGATAGATGATGTCACTCACGACGCCCCACAGCGTGAACGGCCTCCGACGGGCTGTGAAGTTCGCAGTTCGAGCGGAAGCCTGAGCCGTATCCAGGCAGTGGTGGTCTCACGGTAGACTAGGGAGGAGAGCACGGATTGAGCCTAGAAACGGCAGTTGAAACGCTTGCGGCATCGGGAAAATGAGCATTCCGATTGGGGATGGGCATCTCATCGTGCGAATCCTCGGCTCACCTACAGGGTGAAGTGACGGCGGCAGGCGGGTTACCCCCTGGAGCACTGACGCCGCCCATCATCGTCGACACCCATGGGCGACGGATCCACGTCGAGTGGGATCGCGAGGCACCCGTAACTCCATTTGGCCAGTTGGTGTTCTTCGCTCAGTTCCTCGCCACCGCGGGCCTCTTCTCCTCTTGGGTGCGCAGCTGTCCACTCCAGTTCACCAGCCCCAACGCCCCCCGGATCACCGACCTGTTGGGTACGGTGGTTCTGGCCATCCTCTCGGGCCAGTCCCGCTATGCACACGTGAGCGCGCTGCGCGCTGACAGCGTCAATCCCCAGGCCTTTGGCATGTCCAAGGTCTGCAGCGAAGACAGCGTTCGCCGGGCCTTCAAGCGCGCCAGCAAGGATGCCATGGCCAAATGGCTGCGCGACGCGCTGCGGCAGAGTTGGATGCCGGCGCTGAAACTGCCGTGGGTTCTGGATATCGACACCACGATCAAGCCCATCTACGGGAACCAAGAGGGGGCAGAACTTGGCTACAATCCACACAAGCCCGGACGTCCATCGCACGCCTACCACACACTGATGATCCGCAACCTGAGGCTGGTGCTGGATGTCGAGGTCCGCTCTGGCAAGGAACACGCCGCCCGACACGGTGCAGAGAACCTATGGAGGCTGCTGGATGAATTGACCCCGACGCAAAGACCCGCGCTGGTGTGTGGGGATGCCAACTACGGGAACCAGACGCTGATGGAGGGATGCGAGACGCGCGCCCAGAAGTACCTCTTCAGGCTGCGTCAGAGTCACCGGGTAAAGGAGTTGGTGCGATTGCTCAGTGCCCAGGCCGGGTGGGTAACGACGATCAACGGGTGGGAGGGGATGGAAGGGAGCCTGAAGTTGCAGGGATGGACCCAGTCCCGACGAGTGGTGATCTACCGCCGAAAGCTGGAGCGCACGGTACGGCGTGGCCGCGCCGAACTGGAACAGCAGGACTTTGGACCCCAGGTCGTGCCGGCGGCCGAAGAGTGGGAATACCACGCAATGGTGACCAATTCAGCAGAGGACATCGTGGCGGTTCAGGATCTGTATCGGCAGAGGGCGGACATTGAGAATGCGTATGACGAACTCAAGAACCAGTGGGGATGGGGAGGATTCACGACGCGGGATCTGTTGAGGTGCCAGGTGTCGGCGCGGAATGTGGCGTTGGTGTACAACTGGTGGAGTCTGTTTGTGGCGTGTGCGGAACCGGATCGAGGAAGGGAGGCGATAACGAGCCGGCCGTTGCTGCTGTCGGCGGTCGGAAGGCTGATGGAATCGGGGCGGCAGTTGATGATCCGGCTGACGAGCACGCATGGGAGCGCAGCGGAGGCGCAATCGCTGTTGACCGGGTTGAGCCTGTATCTGAGCGGGCTGAAGAATGGTGCGGAGCAGTTGAGTCCCCAGGATTGCTGGGAGCGGATCTGGGCAAGGATTCTAGCGCCGTGGCAGCCGCCGAAGGCTCAATTGGGAAGATGGAGTGGGTGAGATCCCCCTTCAGGAGTCAGCCGAAGGAAGAAATCCTGGCGGAAGGCAGTCAGAAGTGACCGCTAAACGGCGGAGCGCTGCTCTCAACTGCCGTTTTTAGGTTGAGAGGTCCGAGGACCACTGACCCTCGAAACGGGGGCTGGATCCACCGCCTGCGCGGGCCCTTGCCTTGGCCCGTTACTGGGCGATTTTCCCCCGCACCAACCATCAGGCGTCACCTCATGTCCCTGCTCCAGTTCCTGCTCCAGCTTGCAACCTCGGTCATCATCCTCAGCCTCTTTGTCGGCGGCTGTTACCTGATGTACTCCAGCCAACGGAACAGGGCTCTGAGGAACGGCACCAGCTGGCTTCATCGGAACGGATTCGAGATCATTCACTGCGAGTACCGGATTTGGTACTGGGGTCTTCCTCTCGGATCAGCCTCAAGAGCCCAAGGCGTGCTGCGCATCCGGGTGACCGACACGGACGGAAGGACCCGGAACGGATGGCTGGTGTTGGGCTCTCCATTCATTGGCCTGTGGGATCCATCCGGGAAGCTCATCTGGGACAAGGACGAGGCAACTCCCGTCGATTGACCGCCCGGAACCACAGTGCCCCAGGAGGCAGTGCGTCGCGGCAGGTGCGGAGCACTGGCAGTTTTGTAGCCCGCCGCGTGAGCGATGGGTCTACTTGTCCTGTCCCATCCACTCCCAACACCAACGGCGTTGCGTCGCTTGGCCCAGGGTTGGCCGAGGAACGAGGCCAACCCTGGGTCCACGTCCCGCCACCACCCAACCGCAACGCGGTTGTGGCCTGCCCCTCCCCCTCAGCGCCTCTGCGGGAGACCGTCCCTCCTCCGCCTCTCCGCCCCCACCGCGCCCTCCGACCCAAAACCTACCGATCGGTAAGATTTCCGTTTGTCGAACCTGCTGCTGCCCACCAACGTCCCCATCCATCATGGCAAGGAGCTACACCAACGAAGCGAGGGACGCCATCCTCGCCGCCCCCCCAATTCCTACGGCGCACTGACCTTTCAGATCATGTCCGACGTCCTCGCCTTCCCGGGGATCCGTCTTAACCGCCGCGCTGCCGCCCGCATCGTCACCCTTTTCCTCAACGGAGCCCGAAGCCGATGACCGCCCGCATCCAGCCCCCATCCCGCCACCGACTCCAGGCCTGCCTCCTCGTGGCCACCGCCCTGGCCCTGGGCGCGTGCAAGCCATCCCAGCCGGCCGCCCCGCCCAAGCCCCCGACACCCCCGGTCGCCGTCCGAGTGACACCGGCCACGGAGCGCCCCATCCCGCGCTTCATCCGCGTCACCGGCCAACTCCTCGGATACCAGGACGCCCTCGTCGCCGCCGACATCGGCGGCAAGGTCTCCGAAACCCGCGTCGAACGGGGCTCGAAGGTGTCCAAGGGCGACGTCCTCGTGCAGATCGACAACCGCGGCCCCACCCTTTCCCTCCAGGAAGCCGAGGCTTCCCTGGCCCTCGCCCAGGCCCGACTCGCACTCGCCCGCAGCGACGTCGAACGGAACGCCCCGCTCGTGCAGACGCGTGCCGTTGCCGAAGCCGACTTCCGTCGCTTCGAGGCCGACCTTGCCATCCGCGAAGCAGAGCTTGCTGGCGCCCGCTCCCGACGCGACCAGGCCCGCAAGAACCTCGACGACTGCACCACGCGCGCCCCCTTCAGCGGCGTGGTGGTCGAACGTTTCGTGCAACCTGGCGAATACGTCCGCGCCGATTCGCGCATCGTCCGCCTCGTCGAACTCGCCCGCCTCCGGCTCGTCCTGAACGTCCCCGAGCCCCTCTCAGGCGGCATCCAACCGGGTCAGGCCGTTGACTTCCAGACCGCGGCCTTTCCGGGGCAGTCCTTCGCCGGCGAAGTCCGCTTCGTCAGCTCCGCCGTCCGCGAAGCCACCCGCGACCTCCAGATCGAAGCCGAAGTCGCCAATCCGGATGAACGCCTCCGTCCCGGGTTCTTCGCCGAGGCCCGCATCCGTACCGGCGACCAGAAGGCCACGACCATTCCCGTCGCGGCCCTCCGCACCGAGGGCAACCGCCGCAGCGTGTTCCTCGTAGAAGGCGACACCCTCGTGGAACGACTCGTCGAGGTTGGCGACGTCCTCGAAGGCTGGGTCGAGATCCGACGCGGCCTGACCAACGGCACGCCCGTGGTCAATCCGGCCGAACCCCGCCTGACCGACGGCCTCCCCGCACAGGTCACGCAGCCCTGATCCAAACACGTCATGCAATGGCTCGCTGAACTGTCCGTCCGCCGCCCCGTCCTCGCCAGCGTGGCGGTCCTGATCTTCCTCGTCGTCGGCATCTACGGGTACTCGAAGCTCGAGGTCGACCGCTTCCCGAAGATTGATTTCCCCACCGTTGCCGTCACCACGCGCCTCAACGGCGCCACCCCGCGCGAGATCGAGACCGAGATCACCGACAAGATCGAGGAAGCCGTCAACACGGTCAGCGGCATCGACGAGGTCCGCTCGACCTCCAGCGACGGGGTCTCCCAGGTGCTCGTCACCTTCCTGCTCGAGAAGAACGTCGACGTCGCCGCCCAGGAGGTCCGCGACCGCATCAACCAGATCCTCGCCGACCTGCCCGAGGCCGCCGATCCCCCCGTCGTCGAGAAGCTCGATCCCGACGCCGCCCCGATCCTCAACCTCGCCCTCGTCGCCGATCGCCCCGTCCGCGAGCTCACCGAATACGCCGACAAGGTCCTGCGCCGCCAACTCGAGTCAGTCCCCGGCGTCGGACAGGTCCGCGTCCTCGGCGGCCGCAAGCGCCAGATCAACGTCCGCCTCGATCCCGTCCGGCTCCACGCCTTCGGCCTCACCGCGCCCGACGTCCAGCGCGCGCTCCGTTCCCAGAACGTCCAGATTCCCGCCGGCATGGTGAAGGGCACCGGCACCGAAGCCGGCCTGCGCGTGCTCGGCAAGGCGGGCTCCATCCCGGAACTGGCCGACCTCGTCATCCGCGAACGCGACGGTGCGTTGGTCCGCCTCCGAGACGTCGCCCAGGTCGAGGACGGCGAACAGGAACCCCAGACCGCCGCCCGCCGCAACGGCATCCCCACCATCCTGCTCTCGATCCGCAAGCAGTCCGGCGCGAACACCATCGCCGTCGTCGATGCCGTCAACGAACGCCTCGAGGAGAGCCGCCCGCTCCTGCCCCGCGGATACGAGGTCGCCATCGCCCGCGACAACTCCCGCGTGATCCGAACCAGCGTCGGGGCCGTGAAGGAACATCTCGTCCTCGGCGCCGGCTTCGCTGCCATCGTCGTGCTCCTCTTCCTCGGCAACAGCCGGGCCACGCTCATCGCCGCCCTCGCCATCCCCACCTCGATCATCGCCGCCTTCGGCGTCATGTGGGCCGAGGACCTCACCATCAACCAGATCAGCCTCGTCGCCCTCGCCCTCGCCGTTGGCATCGTCATCGACGACGCGATCATCGTCGTCGAGAACATCTTCCGGCACATCGAGGAGAAGGGTGCCAGCGCGTTCGACGCCGCCATCCTCGGCACACGCGAGATCGGGCTGGCCGTCATGGCCACCACCCTCTCGTTGCTCGCGGTCTTCATCCCGATCGCCTTCCTGAGCGGCATCGTCGGGATGTTCCTCAAGAGCTTCGGCCTCACCATGGCCTTCGCCATCGCCGTCTCGCTCCTCGTCAGCTTCACCCTCACTCCCGCACTCGCCGCCCGGCTCTTCGCCAACCACGAGAAGCCCGGCCCGATCGACCGCGCCCTCGAACACGCCGTCAACACCGTGTACCGCCCCATCGAAGGCGCCTACATGGTCCTCCTGCGCCTCTCGCTCCGGCACCGCTGGGCCGTCGTCCTCGCCTGCGTACTCGTCTTCGCCTCCGTTCCCAGCCTGATGAAGGTCGTGAAGAAGGACTTCCTGCCTCCGGTCGAGGAAGCCGAGTTCGTCATCAACCTCCGCGCCCCCGAAGGTTCCACCCTCGCCGCCACCGATCTCCTCGCCGAACGCGTCGCCCGTGAGATCCGCCAACTCACCGGCGTCGAGTCGACCCTCCTGACCATCGGCGACAACGACCAACGCACCGCCAACCTCGCCGGCATCTACGTCCGCCTCGTGCCCCCGGACCAACGCGTCGATCCGCAGGAGAAGATCATGGAACGGGTCCGCAACGAGATCGTCCCCCGTTTTCCCGAGGAATGGCGCATCACCGTCCTCCCCGTCCCGGCCTTCAACTCCGGCATGTCCTCGGCCAACGTGCAGTACTTCATCGCCGGCCCCGACCTCGACCGCCTCACCGCGGCCACGGCCACCGTCATGGCGAACGCGAAGAAGATCCCCGGCATCCGCGACCTCGATTCCTCCCTCATCGCCGGGAAGCCCGAGATCGTCGCCCGCGTCGACCGCAGCAAGGCCGGTCAACTCGGTGTCCCGATCTCCGATCTTTCCACCACCCTCCGACTCCTCGTCGGCGGCCTCGACGTCTCGACCTATGACGAAGGCGGCGAGCAGTACGACATCCACCTCCGCGCCCTCGAACCGTATCGCAATCGCGCCGAGGCCCTGCCGCTGCTCTCCGTCCCGTCCGCCCGGACCGGCCCCGTGCCCCTCGGAAATCTGGTGGCCTTCGAATCCGCCGACGGCCCCTCGCAGATCAACCGGCTCAACCGCCGGCGTCAGGTGATGATCACCGCCAACAACGCCCCCGGCTACGGCGAGACCCAGATCCTCGAAGGCATCGAGGCGGCCGTGAAGAAGCTCAACCTGCCCTCCGACTACCTCTCCGGTGCGGCCGGCCGGACCAAGGAGATGAACCGCGCGCAGAAGGCCTTCATGACCGCCTTCCTCATGGCGTTCATCTTCATGTACCTGATCCTCGCCGCGCAGTTCGAAAGCTGGCTCCACCCCGCGACCATCCTCCTCGCGCTCCCGCTCACCCTGCCCTTCGCCATCCTATCGCTCATCCTGTTCGGGCAATCGATCAACATCTTCTCCATGCTCGGCATCCTCGTGCTGTTCGGCATGGTGAAGAAGAATGGCATCCTCCAGATCGACCACACCAACCAACTCCGCTCCCACGGGCTCGAACGGACCGAAGCCGTCCTCCGCGCCAATCGCGAACGCCTCCGTCCCATCCTCATGACCACCCTGGCCTTCGTGGCCGGCATGATCCCCATGATGCTCGCGAAGGGCGTCGGCGCCGCCTACAACAACGCCACCGCCGGCGTCATCCTCGGCGGCCAGCTGTTCTCCCTCCTCCTCACCCTCCTCGCCACTCCCGTCTTCTATACGCTCTTCGACGACATCATCCGGAGATTTCAACGACCCCGGGCAGGGATTTCGGGATAGGAACTGAGGTATGGCTATCCACAGATTACAGGATTACACAGATTCCCCGAAGCCGAAGTGGGGAGGGTGGCGCGTCGGCGGGTATCCGGTACCGTGGTCCCTGACCCACGTCCTCCTTCGTCCCCCACACCCCCTCCTCAATCCGTGTAATCCGTGAAATCTGTGGCCCCACACCCCTCCACAATCCGTGTAATCCGTGAAATCTGTGGATAAAACTGCTGCTCTGCCCCTGAAATCCGTGGACCTCCTGCGCATCGGTGGATGCGCGCTGCTGCTCTCGCTCGCCTCGTGCGTCTCGCCCGTCGGTCAGGACCACCAGCCGCCCGATGTCACCGCCATCACCCCGGCTTCCTATAGCTGGCAGCCGGCCCAGCCCGTCGACCACCTGCCCAAGGGCGAATGGTGGAGGGTCTTCAACGACCCGGAACTCGACACCCTCGAAGCCCGTGCCCTCGCCGGAAGTCCGACAGTCCAGGCCGCCGTGGCCCGTGTCGAACAGGGCCGCGCCCGTGCCCGCGCCTCCAAGGTCGACTTCTTTCCTGACATCCGGTTCCACCCCGCCTTCGACCGCCAACGCACCTCGGGCAACCTGCCCACCCCGGTCCCGGTCAACATCCCTGCCGCCCAGATCAACAGCTTCTCGGTACCACTCGACCTCAGCTATGAGATCGATCTGTGGGGCAAGGTCCGCCGCACCGTCGAATCCGCCCGCAACACCGCCGCCGCCAGCGCCGCGGACTACAATCAGGTCCTCCTCACCCTGAGCGCCGACGTCGCGGCCCAGCATTTCACCCGGCGCGCCCTGGACACCGAGATTGCCGCCCTCCGACGCACCCTCGCACTTCGCGAAGGTCAACTCCGACTCCTCGAACAACGCGCTGCCGCCGGCACGATCGCCCAGACCGACGTCATCCGCGCCCGCACCGAACTCTCCAACGCCCGCGCCGACCTCGCCGACGCCACCCGGCTCCGCGAGGAATCCGCCGCCGCCCTGGCGCTCCTCTGTGGCGAACCCGCCGGTCGACTCCCGCTGCCCGAAAGCCCCATCGGCACCAACGCGCCCCCGACCGTTCCTCCCGGCCTTCCCGCGCAACTCCTCGAACGACGCCCCGACATCGCCGCCGCCGAGCGACTCGTCGCCGCCCGCAACGCCGACATCGGCGTCGCCAAGGCCGCGTACTTCCCCAGCCTCCGCCTGACGGGCAACGCCGGGTTCCTGAGCAGCGATGTCGACTCCCTCTTCTCCGCCGACAGCCGCACCTGGTCCATCGGCCCATCCCTGACGCTTCCGGTCACGGGTTACGCCGTGATCGGCACCCGCGTCCGCAACGCCCGAGCCGCCCACGCCGAAGCCACCGCCCAGTATCGCCAGGCCGTCCTGGGGGCCATCCGCGACGTCGAGACCTCGCTCGCCCAGGTCCGATACCGGGCCGAGCAGTCAACCGCGCTCGCCGAATCCCTGGCCTCCGCGCGCCAGGCCGAGGACCTCATCCGACAACGCTACGACCGCGGACTCGTCAGCCAGGTCGAACTCCTCGACGCCGAGCGCACCCGCCTCCTCGTCGAACTCCGCCACGCCCAGATCCTCGCCCAGCAGCACATCGCCTCCGTCCGACTCATCAAGTCCCTCGGCGGGGCGTGGTGAGGCGTTCTTTCACCCCCGCGTCCCCTTCAACGCACACTTGAACGCGGCCAGCGTCTCCGGACTGACGTGATGCTCGATGCCTTCCGCGTCCATCTCGGCCACCCGCTCGGAAATACCCAACGACCGGAGGAACGCCACCACGACCTGGTGCCGGGCCTTGCAGGCGGTCGCCAGGTCTCGGCCGGCGTCGGTCAAAAAGATGGACCGATACGGCTGTGAGGTCACGTAGCCTGCCTTCTGCAGCCGGCGGATCGTCCGGTTGACGGTGACATGCGTCACGCCCAGCCGCTTGGCCAAATCGACGACCCTGGCCTCGCCGGTCTCCGCGATCAGGTCCGCGATGGCCTCGACGTAGTCCTCAGCGGTCTCATGGGCGTGTTCCTGGCGGGTCTGCGTGAGGTTGGCGGCCTGGGACTTTGCCCCCGCGGCGCGCGCCTTACGCACAGGCTGATCGATCTTCGAGGCCATGGCTGTGATGTGCTCAAAACATGCCGAGGGGAAAGTTGACGGTCGAGCGGTCATTTTGTAGCATTCGCTACATCTTGAATTGAACGCCACATCACCCCGCCCTCCAGCTCCACCCCCGAATTCACGCCCGTCCTCGGTTTCAGGCTCCGCTGCTGGGGACCCGCCGTTTGACCCAGGTCCTTCCATCGACATTTTCCTCCCATGACGACGCTCAGAACAGCGTGGCTGGCGCTCCTCGCCTTGTTCGTGGCCCTCACCGGCCACGCCGCCCCCGGTAAGCTCCCCGCGAACTACACCATCGTGACCAGCTGCAGCATGGTGACCGACATCGTCCGCGAGGTCGCCGGCACCAACGCCCGGGTCGTGGGACTCATGGGCGAGGGCGTGGACCCGCACCTCTACAAGCCCACTCGCGACGATGTCGCACGCCTGCTCAAGGCGGACGTCGTCTTCTACTCCGGCCTCATGCTCGAAGGCCGGATGACCGACACCTTCCTGAAGGTCGCCCGCCGCGGGACGCCGGTGTTCGCCGTCACCGAATTGCTGGATGAGAAGTTCCTGCTCGAACCGCCTGAGTTCGCCGGCCACACGGACCCGCACGTCTGGATGGACGTCGCCGGTTGGACCCAGGCAGTCGAGGTCGTTTCAAGGTCCCTCGCCCAGGTCGATCCCGACCACGCCTCCGGTTATCGCCAGAATGCCAGCCGTTACGTGGCGCAGTTGAACCTCCTGAACGAATACGCCAAGAAGTCCCTCGGCAGCATCCCGACGGAACGCCGGGTCCTCATCACCGCCCATGACGCCTTCAACTACTTTGGACGCGCCTACGGGATCGAGGTGCGCGGCATCCAGGGCATCAGCACCGAATCGGAGGCCGGCGTCGCCGACATCAACAAGCTCGTCGACCTGCTGGTCTCGCGGAAGATCCCCGCCATCTTCGTCGAATCGAGCGTCTCCGACAAAAACATCAAGGCCCTCGTCGAAGGCTGCAAGTCGCGGGGCCACACCGTTAAGATCGGCGGCCAGCTCTTCTCCGACGCCATGGGCCGTCCCGATACCTACGAAGGCACCTACATCGGGATGCTCGACCACAACATCACCCTGATCACCCGGGCGCTCGGGGGACAGGCCCCGGAGCGGGGCTTGAACGGCCGTCTCAGCGCAGGGAAGGATGGCGAAGCCCGCCCATGAATGAACCCTCGGCCGAAGTCCAACCGCTGGCGGTCCGCGACCTGAACGTCGCCTACCAGTCCAAGGTGGTGGTGTGGGATGCCGACTTTGACGCACCCGCCGGCAAGCTCGTTGCCATCGTGGGGCCCAACGGTGCCGGCAAGAGCACCCTGCTCAAGGCCTCGCTGGGACTGTTGCCAATCGCCTCGGGAAGCGTCCTGTTCTTTGGCCAGCCTTACGCCAAGGCCCGGCACCGGGTGGCGTACGTGCCGCAGCGCGAGAGCGTCGATTGGGATTTCCCTGTGAACGCCGTCGAGGTCGTGGCCATGGGCCTCTACCGCCGGCTCGGCTGGTGCCGTCCGGTCAGCCGGAAGGAGCGGGATCAGGCGCAGGCGGCCCTCGCCAAGGTTGGACTGGCGGACCATTCCACGCGCCAGATCAGCCAGCTTTCCGGAGGACAGCAGCAGCGAGTGTTCCTGGCCCGGGCCCTGGTGCAGGACGCAGACCTCTATCTGATGGATGAACCCTTCGCCAGCGTCGACGCAGCCACCGAACGCGCCATCGTCGACGTGCTCCGCGAACTGCGCTCCCGCGGCAAGACAGTGGTGTGCGTCCATCACGACCTGCCCACGGTCCCCGAGTACTTCGATCATGTGGCCCTGCTCAACATGCGGGTGGTCGCCCAGGGCCCCGTGGAAACCACCTTCACCGCGGAGAACCTCCGCAAGACCTACGGCGCCCGCCTCACCCTGCTAGAGGAAGCGGCCGCAGCGGTCGAACGGGCGCGCGTCATGACCCGCCATCGTCCATGAACCCCGCGCGCATCCTGGCAACCCTCATCCTCCTGATCGCCCTCGGCGTCGCAGGCCTCCCGACGCGCGCCCTTTCCGCAGAGCCTTCCTCCTCCTCCAAGCGCTCCCTCACCGAAACGGGCATCGAATGGCCGACGCCGGAGAAGCTCTGGCGGACGGTCTCCCTCGCCGACTACAACACCCGCGTGGTCTTCGGCGGCGTCACGGCCCTCGGCGCCGCGGGCGGCCTGGTGGGGACGTTCCTGCTCCTTCGGAAGCGGTCCCTGCTCAGCGACACCGTCAGCCACTGCACGCTGCCGGGCATCGCCATCGCCTTCCTCCTGTCCGAATCACTGGGATTCAAGGACCGTTCCCTTCCCCTGCTTCTGCTGGGTGCCGCGACCACCGGCATCCTGGGAATGGCCGCGGTGGCGACCATCCGGGCCAGGAGCCATCTCAAGGACGACGCCGCGCTGGCCATCGTCCTGAGCGTCTTCTTCGGCTTGGGCATCGCCCTCATGGTCGTCATCCAGCAACTCCCCACCGGCAACGCCGCCGGCCTGTCCCATTTCATCTACGGCAAGGCGGCTTCCATGACGGCCGGCGACGCACGCCTCATCCTCTACGCCAGCCTGGCCATCGCCTTCATCTGCGGCGCCCTGTTCAAGGAGTTCAAGATGCTTTGCTTCGACGCCGCCTTCGCCCAGACCCAAGGCTGGCCCACCCTCGCCCTCGACCTGGCCCTCATGGGTCTGGTGGTCGCCGTCACCGTCATCGGGCTTCAGGCCGTCGGCCTCCTCCTCGTCGTCGCCCTGCTCATCATTCCCGCCGCCGCCGCCCGGTTCTGGAGCCATCGGCTCGGGATCACTCTCCTCCTCGCCACCGGCATCGGCGCCGTCAGCGGACTCGTCGGCGTCATCGCCAGCGCCCTCTTTCCTCGACTGCCAGCCGGCGCGGTCATCGTCCTCGCCGCCGTCTGCTGCTTTGCCGTCAGCTTCGTCTTCGGCGCGGAACGCGGCCTCTTCCGGCACTGGCTCATGCAACGCCGCGTTGAACGTAGCGTCGCCCGCCAACACCTGCTCCGCGCCGTGTACGAATGGTGCGAGCGCAGCCCCCGGTCCGAGGGACCGGAACCCACCCAGTTGCTCGACCGCCCCGTGCCCCTCGAAGGACTGCGCACCGAGAACCACTGGACCGGATCGCGCCTGCGGAGCCTTCTCCAACTGGGCCGTTCCGAGGGTCTGCTGTCCACCGATCCCGCCGGCAACCGCGCCCACCTGACCGCCCGCGGAAAGATCGAGGCCCGGCGCGCCACCCGGAACCACCGGCTCTGGGAGACCTACCTGCTCCGCTACGCGGATGTCGCCCCCCAGCACATCCACCACAACGCCGATCAGATCGAGCACGTCATCGACCCGATCATCGTCAACGAACTCGAGGAACTCCTCGCCGGGCGGGACGACCTCCTCCTCGTTCCGGCCGACCCGGAACAGCCAAGCAAACCGGGAGCAGCCGGAGGGCCCGCGTCATGAACTGGACCGAACTCGACACCTGGATCGTCATCACCGGCATCCTCATCTGCATGGCCTGCGCCCTGCCCGGCACCTTCCTGCTGCTCAACCGCCAGAGCATGCTCGGCGACGGCATCAGCCATGCCGTCCTTCCCGGCCTGGCCATCGCCTTCCTCGTCACCCAGTCCCGCGACCTTCTCCCCATGGTGATCGGAGCGATCATCGCCGGCGTCCTGACGGCCATCCTCACGCAGGCCGTCCAACGACTGGGCCAGGTCGAGAACGGTGCAGCCCTGGGCGTCGTCTTCTGCGGACTCTTCGCCACCGGCCTCATCCTGATCCGGGTCGCCTCGGACAAGGTCGACCTCGACGCCGACTGCGTGCTGTACGGATCGATTGAGACCGCGGTGGTGGATGTGGGACGCGTCCCACGGGTTGCCTGGGTAAGCGGAGGACTTCTGCTCGCCAACGCACTGCTCACCGCCCTGTTCTACAAGGAACTCCGCCTCGCGGCCTTCGATCCCGCCCTCGCCACCACGCTCGGGTTCAACGCCAATGCCATCCGGCTCGGCCTCACCCTGGCAGCCTCCGTGACGACCGTCCTCGCCTTCGAAAGCGTGGGCAGCATCCTGGTCATCGCCATGCTCGTCGTCCCGGCCGCCGCCGCCTCCATGCTCACCCATCGCCTCCACCTGCTGCTGCTGTTGTCGTTGGGGTTCGCCGCGTGCAGCGCCGTCCTGGGTCACGTCGCCGCCATCACCCTGCCCGGCTGGATCGGCAACCGCCTCGGCCACCCCGGCCTCGGCGCCACCAGTTCCGCCGCCATGATGGCCGTCGTCGCCGGCGTCCTCTTCTTCCTCGCCTGGTGCCTCTCCCGCTTCCTCAAACGCTCCTCGCCCAAGCCCCCCGGAATCCAACCCGCCACCAGCGCGACCAGCACGGCCTGATATGAGCCCCAGGCTGAGGCGTGTGGCCGTGCACCGTCTTCGGCGTACCGTGCTCTTGCCCCAAAGGGGCAAACGGTGAAAGCCCGGGGTGCAACCCCGGGAACCACGCCACACCACGTCCTCCGTGCCCTGAAAGGGCACACGGACCAAGGTGCGTGTCGTCACCGTTCGCCCCGTTGGGGCGAGGTGTCGGGGCGGGGGTGACCCAAGGTTCCGCTCCGCTCCACCTTGGGCTATCACCGTGCGCCGCGTTGCGGCGAGGGAGAACCCGGGATGCGTCCCCACAGACACGACCGCTGACTTGAGGCGCCGAAACCTGCGGTGACCACTTTCATCCGCCTCACGCCCTCATCCCACCGGCCGCAACCGCACCGCGTGGACCACGCTGCCGTCCGCCATCCGCAACGTCAGGCTCAGCGCCTATCCGCCTGCTTCCGATGAAACGCTTCCGCCAGGCGGTTGCCCGAGCGCTTCATCCGCTCAGCCTCGCTCCGGTGCCATTCCGGAGCGAAGGGCGTGATCCGAAACCGGTCCGGGTGAGAGACCTGCAACCGTTCCATCAGCGCCTGCTGGGTGGGAGGCGCGAGGAGGGAGAGTCCGCCGGACACGTCGATCTCCAATCCCGCCGAGAGGCGAGCCAGGTCGCCGAGGTCCGCGACGGATCCCTCTTCAACGGGAATTTCCCAAAGGCGCAGCGGACCCGGCAACGAGGAGAAAACCAACCTGCCGTCATCCACGAATCGCACCGCCAAGGCCCGCTCGGTCGGCGTCGGAGTTCCCAGGGGTTCTCCGGTCACCGCATCCCACAAACGAAGACGGCCGTTCTCGTCGACGGTCGTCAGCGTCCGGCCATCCGGACTGACCTCGAGGCGGATGATCCGGCGATCAACGCTCATCCACTGGGAGAGTGGCGCTCCCGAAAAACCATCCCAGACACGGGCAACGCCGTCCTCGCCCGCAGTGGCCACCCGGCTTCCATCGGGAAAGAACCTGGCCTCGACGACCCCATCCCGATGCTGCATCCGCTCACCCATCGGGGTGAGGGTTCGGGCGTCCCACAATTGCGCGTAAAGGGCGGCTGAACCGCCATCCGCGACGCTCGTCAGCAGTCGGGTGCCATCAGGACTGAACGAGACACGCACCACCTCACTCTCGTGGGCCAGGCCCTGCTCGATCAGGCGTCCGCCCGGCATCTCCCAGAGCCGCACCAAGCCATTCACGCCCGCCGTCGCCAGACGTCGGCCGTCCGGACTGAAGGCTACATCCAGGATCGCTGACCCGTGCTCGAGAGACGGCCCAATCTCCTGCCCGCCGGTTACCTCCCGCAGCTGGATCCGTCCGTCCGTCCCGGCGAGCAGCAGTCGCTGTCCGTCCGGAGTAAAGCGGAGCACCGAAGGTGCATTGCTGCCGGAAGACATTTCCCAGACCCGTTCGCCGCCGCCCAGCGACCACAACTGGACCCGTGCGTCGATGCCCACCGTCACCACGCGGTCCCCGGCAGGATGGAACAGGACCAACCGTACGCCCCCGGGAATCGACGTCGGCAGCAGCCGGCGCTGGAACGAGCCCTTGCCGACAGCTGGATCCGATTCCCAGACGTGGCCGCGTCCTTCGCGGTCCCATCCCGCGATGACACCCCGCGAACTCAGGTCGAACTGCGTCACTTCAACCTCTCCCCCGGGCAGCGAAGGCGAGGAAGGCTCATGCAAATCCCAGACCCGAACGAGACGTGCCTCGCCCACGGCCAGCACGTAGCGACCATCCGGGCTGAGGGTCACCCTCGACACCGAGGTACCGAGGCGCATGGGCGCGGTCGTCAACCGGCCTTCGGGCACGTCCCAGACGCGCACCTCCTTGCCGAAGCCCGCCGCCGCCAACCGCGAACCATCCGCGGTGAACGCGAGCGAAACCACGCCCCCCGGAATGACCAACGGTTGTCCGATGGGCTCCAGCGTATCCGCTGACCACATCCGCACCCGACCGTCCCAATGACCAGTTGCAAACCATCGACCCGATGGATGGAAGGCCTGAGCGAAGACGGGCGAAACCAGGAGCCTGCGCGGCTTCCCTGGTTCCGAAAGCCGGAGCAACGCGAGCTCTGGATCGCCTTCGCGTCCCGAAGACACGACGGCTTCACCATCCGGGCTCAGGACGGGAGGCGCGCAGTAATACTCGCCGGGAACCGCCGGGGACAGCGCCGTGCCCGATTCCAGATCCCAGACGCGATACGAGCTGTCCGCGACCGCACGCACCAGCAATCGCCGGCCATCCGCGCTGAACTCCAGATTCTTGGCGGTAAGGCCGGTGGGCAGCGGACTGGCCTGCTCGACGCCGCTTTCCGTGTCCCAGAACCGGATCGAAGCACCACCGGTCAGGAAGCGCCGGCCGTCCGGGCTGAAGGCGACCGGTTGGGTCACCCCCTGCGGCAGGGGCATCCATGAACCTTCCTTGGAGCCTTCACCACCGAGCCGCCACAACCGCGACGGATGCGCCCGGTCGCTGCTCAGTTCGACCATCCGGTCGCCCTTGGGCGACAGCGTGAAGAACGAATACCCGCGGGACGCCGCCGCGAACCAACCCGCATCCTTCCCCGTCCGGAGATCCAGCAGGCGAGCCTGCCCCCCGGCCAGCAACAGCCAGCGCCCATCCGGGCTGAACTGGACGTCGGGATAATCGAAGGCCCCCGCGTACGCCGCCACCAACCGTGGAGCCGATGCCCACACACCGGCCAGACGTCGTCGGTGCGTCACCTCCGCGCGACGGTTGCTGGCACCGACCGATTCCTGCCGCAAAGCCTCGGCATACCACAGTCCCGCCGACAACGGATCCCCTTCCGCCGCCAACCGGTTCCCGGCGAGGACCTGCATCCGGATGAGGCTGGCCTGGCTCGCCCGGGCGCTGGCCTCGGCCGCCAGCCGGTTGGTTTCCGACAGCTGACGGTTCCGTTCCGACTCGTCCCGGGCTTTGGCCAACCGGATGTTGAACCAGAGCGAAGTGAGTCCGACCGCCACCAGCGCCAGGGCCACCGTCACGGCCAAGGCCGCCTGTGCGGGATGTCGCCTTCCCCATTTCCACGAACGCTCCATCACCCCCGCAGGGCGCGCCCGGATGGGCTCGCCCCGGCGCCAGCGCCCGAGGTCCTCGGCCAGCTCACGCGCTGTTGCGTAGCGGTGTCCCGGGTCCTTCTCGAGGCACTTCTGGCAGATCGTGTCGAGATCCGCCGGCACGGAAGGATTCATCAACCGCGGCGCGATCGGCGTCTCCTCCCGGATCCGAACCAGCGTCTCCGTCAGCGACCCGGCAACCAGGGGCGGCCGACCGGTCAACAGGTGATACAGCGTGGCACCGAGCGAGTAGACATCCGACGCCGCGCTGCCCTGACCCTCGCGGCCCATCGCCACCTCCGGAGGAAGATAGTTCGGCGAGCCCAGCATCTGCCCGGTGACCGTGAGGTCCGTGGACCCGTCCATCTGCTTCGCCAACCCGAAATCCGTGACGCGCGGTTGGTCGTGCGGATCCACGATCACATTCGACGGCTTCAGGTCGCGATGCAGCAACCCGTGGTCGTGCGCGTGCTGCACCGCCTCCGCAACCGCCTGCAGGTAACGCGCCGCCGCTTCCGCCGGCAGGGGCTCAGACTGCACGCTCTCGGCAAGCGTCCGCCCCGCGACGTACTCCATCGCCATGTAGGGCTGTCCATCCACCTCCCCGACTTCGTATACGCCGACGATGTTCGGGTGGCGCAGGCTCGCCGCCGCCGCCGCCTCACGCTGGAAACGCTGGACGAAATCCGGGCTCGCGAACGCACCCGACAACAAGAGCTTCAGCGCCACCTCGCGTCGGAGTGCCCGGTGCCGCGCCCGGTAGACGATCCCCATCCCGCCATGCGCAATCGCTTCCAGGAGGTCATACCCCCCGAATTCCCGTGGCAATTCGCCCCGATCCTGGAAATCGGACGAACCCGGAATCCGGACTGGCTCGAACGGGAGATCCCCGCCTTCCGAGTGTCCCTCCTTCAACAGGCAAACCGGGCAGATATCCCCCAGCGGACCCGACACGATATCGGATCCGCAGGTATCGCACTGGATGCGGGAGGCCATGAGTCCGGGGCACGATGCTCTGCCTCGATGCTACGGGAAAGGCCGGAAACCCATCCTGCCAGACGAATCCCGGTAAGGATTCCCAAAATGTCCCGTAGCAGCCGGTATGAACCTACCGTATCGCCTCCTGCTGGTGGTGCTCCTGCTGGCGGGCAGTCCCTGGCTGCGCGCCCAGCGCTACAGCTTCAAGGAAATCCCTCCCACGGGCTTCAACTACGAGGGCCGCCTCTTCTTCAAGGGCGTCCCCGCGAACGGCCCCTACTCGTTCCGGTTCAGCCTGCACGATTCCGAGTTTCGCCAAACCGGACCCGAGCTGCGCCCCATCGACCGCGGTGCCTGGAGTGAAGGTTCGAACTACGTTCGCGGGAGTGTCGTGATCGACAACGGCCTCTACTGGCTGGCCTCCCGCACCAACCAGGCAGTCCTGCCCAGAAGCGGCGCAACCAGCCCATGGCTCAACCTTGGCCGACAGGACAGGTTCGGATTCGACTTTCGGAATGCCTGGACGGACGGAACCACCTACGCCCCCGGAAACGTGGTCAGCTACGGCGGCCTCCTCTGGATCCGCCGCAACATC
Organism: Limisphaerales bacterium; assembly: GCA_965284395.1. GTDB lineage: Bacteria > Verrucomicrobiota > Verrucomicrobiia > Limisphaerales > UBA9464 > UBA6176. Next base: position 6,639,332 of record OZ260084.1, read on the forward strand.
GCCGGACCAGCCGGCCCGCCCCTCGAGCGACCGGACCTTCCCTGGATCGTCATCCCGGAACCGACCCAGGTGGGCTCCTTCGTGGAAGCAACGGTCCTCGTGACGGAGGGTGAGTTCACGGCCCCCCTCAAGGAGTTCAGCGCGGACACGTTCGCCGGTCCCGCCCGTTGGCTGAACGTCGAAGTCCGCCAGACCAACACCGCGAACGGCCTCGTCGAATTCATCTCCTTGGACCCGCGGCAGGAAGTACCACTCGTGCCCTATGCCGCCTTCGCCTTCAATGGAATCGAACAGGTCCGCTGGCGCGGCTCGTACACTCCCGGCGCCGTGTACGAAGTCGGCGACGCCATCTCGAGCGGCTCCAACACGTGGATCTGCCGCGTCGCCCACCAGGCCACCGGCCCCTTCGCTTCCCGCAACTGGACCCAGACCTCCAGCGATGCGGCCCGCACCGCCGAGGTCGTTCCCTACGCACTCCTTGCGCTCAACTCGTCCAGCACCCCTGGGCCCCAAGGACCCGCCGGGCCAACAGGCCCCCAAGGCCCAGCCGGTCCCAAGGGCGACAAGGGAGATGCGGGCCCCATCGGCGCAACCGGACCCAAGGGGGACACCGGCCTGCCTGGGCCCACGGGTGCCACAGGCCCCGCCGGCCCCAAGGGCGACAAGGGTGACATCGGTCCCATCGGTCCCATCGGTCCCATCGGTCCCATCGGTCTCACCGGTCCCATCGGTCTCACCGGTCCCACAGGCCCCACCGGTCCCCAAGGCCTCCCCGGCTCCTCAGACGGCTGGAGCCGCCTTGGCAACTCCGGCACCACCGCCGCCAATTTCCTGGGTACCACCGACAACCAACCCCTCAGTTTCCGCGTCAACAATCTCCGTGGGTTCCGCCTCCAGTACGGGAGCCAGGGCCCCGACTTCTCGGGCGTCAACGTCGTCGGCGGTGACGTCGGCAACTTCGTTCCCCCAACTGTCAACGGCGCCACCGTCTTCGGCGGCGGCCTCGGCGAGTTCTTCGGGAGCGATGGTGCCGAGTACCGTACCAATCGGGTCACGGCGCGCATGGGCACGGTCAGTGGCGGCAGCGGCAATGCCGTCACCGGGACCGAAGGAACCGTTGCCGGCGGCCAGGGTAACACCGCGGCTGCCGCCCACGCCACGGTCGGCGGCGGCTACGGGAACATCGCGGAAGGCATGTTTGCTGCGGTCCCCGGCGGCTTGAACAACCGTGCCGCGGACCGGGCCTTCGCCGCAGGCAGCTTCGCCTACGCGCTGCACCCCGGATCATTCGTATGGTCCGACACCACCTCGGGAGGTCTGGAATCGACGCAGCCGAACGAATTCAGCGTGCTGGCAACCGGTGGCATCCGCCTCCTCACCCGCGGTGCCCGCGTCAACGTGGACGGCACCGTGTTCGCCAGTGGATTCAGCGGAAGCGGCATCGGTCTGACCGACGTCAAGGCCGTCACCGCCGGAACCGCGACCAACGCGCTCAACTACACCGGCCCCATCACCGCAGCCCAGCTCCCGGCGAACATCCCCCGCCTCAACACCCCGAATTCCTTCGTCGGCAACCAGGCCATCGACGGACACGTGGCCATCACCCGTGACCTCTCGGTGGTCGGGAACCACGTCGTTTCCGGCAACCTCGGGATCGCCGCCACTCCAGACAACGCCTTCCGCCTCCTCGTGAACGGTTCGGCCAAGGCCACCCAGTTCATCGGTGGCGGCGCGGGTCTAACCGGGGTCAAAGCCGAGTCTGCAGTCACCGCCGGAACCGCGACCAACGCGCTCAACTTCACCGGAACACTCACCGACAGCCAGCTGCCGGCCAACGTCCCCCGCCTCAACACCGCCAACGAGTTCACCGCGAACCAGACCATCCGGACCTCCAGCGGTGGCCTCGACATCCGCAGCAGCACCGGCGGCCAGTTCGGCAGCGGCACACTTCGCGTCCAGGGGGCCACCGGCCTCGGCACCGACCCCCATCCCAGTTACCGGCTCCACGTCGCCGGAGCGATCCTCGCCAACGGTGGCTTCGTCGGAAACGGCTCCGAACTCACCAACGTCAAGGCAGTAACTGCCGACACCGCCGCAGTCGCTAACCACGCGAACACCGCCACCTCGGCGGACTCGGCAATCACCGCCAACAGCGCCAACACCGCGAACACGGCCACGACCGCCCTGAACTTCACCGGCCCCGTCGCCGATACCCAACTCACCCCCAACATTCCCCGCCTCAACGCCGCGAACACGTTCACCGGAAACCTGCGCGTCACCAACGGCAGCGGCTTCTTCGGCCCCCACTCCGGCAGCCTCTCGGGTGTCGGTGCCGGCATCCGGATCTTCCGCGACTCCGTATTCGGCGTCGGCAGCATCTTCGCCTACGACTACACCGCCAACGCCCCGCTGAACCTAGTCCTCCAGCAGGCCGGCGGGCGGGTCGGCATCGGCACCACCACGCCGTCGACCGCCCTCCACGTCGCCGCCGCAGGCGACACCGAGCTCAGCCTCCAAAGCACCGAAAACAATCGCCGCTGGACACTTCAGGCCAGCGCCGGCACGGACGGAGTCGGACTCGGCGGCACCTTCCAGGTCATCGACCGCACCGCCGCCGCCGCCCGCATGGTCTTCAACACCGTCGGCAACGTCGGCATCGGCATCGCTCCCGCCACCAAGCTCCACGTCAACGGCCGCGTCCGGGCCGCTGAACTCGACATCGAAGGCGATTCATTCATCGGTGGCCCTCTCCGGGTCGACGGTCCCTCGACGCTCCGAGGCCGCGTCGAGATCGGCGACGCAGGCCCCGTCCCCCTGGCGGTGTACGACCGAAACAACCAATCCGTGCTCGAAGTCTTCGACAATCTTCCGGCCGATCGCGGCATCCGCGTCACCGGCAGCGCCTATCGCAGTGACGGGGGCCTCTTCTGGGGAATCTTCTCCGACGAACGGCTGAAGCAGAACATCCGCCCCTACGAGCACGGCCTCGATGCCATCCTCCAGTTGCAGACCCGACGCTTCGAGTACCGCGACGACGAGGCCCACCACACGACGTCCGGCCGCGAGGAGGTGGGCGTGATTGCCCAGCAGGTGCAGGCCGTCATCCCCGAAGCCGTGCTCACCGGCGCCGACGGCTACCTCTCCCTGGATGCCGGGCCCATCTATTGGGCGGCCGTCAACGCGATCCAGGAACTGAACGCGAAGGTCGAGGAGCAGCAGGCCGAAAGCGTCGCACTCGCCTCCCGACTCGACGCCAGAGAGGCGGAACTATCCCGCCTCCGCGAACAGAACCGCACGCTCGAACAACGGATCGCCGCACTCGAACGGCTGCTCCTCCCCGGCAACACCACCGGATCGAACGGAGGTTCCCGATGAGCCGCCACCCATACCTGGCCGCCACCCTGACCGCGCTGGTCCTGGCTTCGCTTCCGTCGCAGGCCGGTCCGTCCGCCGGAGGAGACTTCTCCCTCGATGGTCGGATCACGGCAACCCGCGCCCGGAAGGCTTCCGCCGGCAGCATCGCCGTCGACGCCAGCCCCGGCATCGCCGACCCAGTCCCAACCTCCGGCGGCAGCTTCACGGTCGCCGGCGCCCTCGTCACGCCAGGCGCGACCGTCGTCCTCGGCGACTTCGCCCTCACCGTTTCCCTGACCCTCGATGGACAGATCCAGATCGACTGGCCTGCCGAGGCATCCGGATACGTCCTCGAAGGCACCCCCGAGCTCGGCGATGTTGCGGGCTGGATCGCGATCACGCCCTCGCCCACCGGCAACCGCTTCACCACTCCCGGAAACCAGGACCTCCGGTTCTTCCGCCTGCGCCGGCCGTGAGCGTGAACCCCTCATCCTGAAGCCGGCAGTTCATCTCTCCTCAGATGGCCCCGATTGCGCAGATGAACAGGCAAGACGCCAAGTCTTGAGCCCGGCACGAGGCTCACCTTCCAGTGCTGGACGATCCCGGTTCAAGCCCTGCGTATCTGCGTCATCTGCGCAATCTGCGGATAAAACTGCCGTTTTGAGGCTCTCACTTACTCCGCCCTGCCGAGCACACGGATCAAGTGCGTGATCTCGTCGTCGATCTCGCCCGGCGACTGCACCAACTCGGCGATCTCCGCGCGCAGCAACTCTCGGAACCGACCCCTCAACCGGTGCAGCATCACGTGGATCGCCGACTCCGTGACACCAAACCGGGTGGCGAGCACATGCGCCGGTTCCCCGCGCGTCCCGCCCCAAAGCCTCTGCCGCAACTCTGCAAACAGGCCCGGACGCGCGGTCTGGTTGAACTCCGCTTCCAACCGCACCAGCACCCCTTCCAGCAGGGTCAGCGCCCACTTCCGCTCGAACAGCGTTTCCGCGGTCGACTGGTCGACCGGCTCGGCCTGGTAGGATTCCTCCGCCATCAACTCATCCAGCGACACCACCTGCCCACCGCCCCGCTTCATCGCGTTGGCGCGCATGTGCTCGTCGCGAAGGAAATTCTGGAGCGAACACAGCAGGAAGGTCCGGAACCTTCCCTTCTCCCGCTCCGCCTTGGCGAAGAATTCGCGCGACAGCAGGCGGCTGAAGAACTCCTGGGTCAGGTCCTGCGCATCCGCAGGCGCAGCCCCGAAGCGCCGGATGTACGCGTAGACCGGCGGCCAGTACGTCTGGCACAGCCCCGCCAGCGCATCATGCCGGGCTCCTTCGCCCGCTGCCCCCGCATCCAGCACCTGCGTCCAACGCGTGGTGGTGAAGAGCATCCCGGTGTGGCCGGCCTGCTGTACTGGGGGTTTCGTCATCCGATGATGTCCCCCCGGTCTAGACGGACCGCAACCTCACCGCAAGTCTTGTAGGCCGGGTGCCCTCACCCGGCGTGGATCCCGAACCGCCGCGTGGGGGCACTCGCTCTCCCGAATGAAGTCCGGGCAAGGATTGTGTAGCTGCGGGCCCGGATCCGACCGAAGGTCCATTCGTGATCTCAGCAAGGTTTTCAGGCGGGCTCCGGCGTCGGTGGCCTTGGTTGTTCGTGTTGGTGCTCACTGCGGGAGGTGGGTTGTATCGCTTCCGCTGGGTGCCTGTTCCTGCTGAGGCCGAGGCGGTGACAACAGGCCCCCTGACCCAGGAAGTCCCCGGCACCGGCACCCTCGAAGCCCGCGTCAAGGCCACCCTCAGCGCCCGGATCCAGGAGCGCCTCGCCGAAGTCCTTGTCGATCAGGGCGACCCCGTACGCTCGGGCCAGGTCGTCGCGCGCCTCGATGACGGCGAACTCCGGCAGCAGGTCGAGCTCGCCGCCGCCAACCTCGCCTCCGCCGGCGCAACCGCCGAACGGGTCGCCGTCGACGAGAACAGGGCTCGGGCCGTCGAGGAACAGGCCCGCACCGACTTCCAACGGATCCAGGACCTCGTCCGCAAGAAGGTCAGTTCCGAGTCCGAACTCGACAAGGCTACCGAGCGGATGCGCGTCGCCGAGGCAGACGTGCTCCGCGCCCGGGCCGCCACGCTCGAAGCTCGTCAACAGGTCCGTGTCTCCGAAGCCACCCTCGCCTACCACCGCGAGCGGCTCGCCTTCACGACGATCGTCAGCCCCTTCGACGGCCTGGTCACCCGACGCGACCTCGACCCTGGCAGCATCGTGCTCCCGGGAGGTTCCATCCTCCAGTTGGTCGCAACCAACGAGCTCTGGGTCTCGGCATGGATTGATGAGACGTCGGCCGCAGCACTGCAACCGGGACAGGCCACCACCCTGCTCTTCCGATCCGACGGCACGAACCAGGTCGCCGGGCAGGTCGTGCGGCTTGGCCGCGAGACCGATCGTGAGACCCGGGAGTTCCTGGTTGACATCGCACCCCAGCGGTTGCCGGCAAACTGGACCCTGGGCCAGCGCGCCGACGTCTTCATCCAGACCGCAACCATCCCCGACGCGATCTCGATCCCGGAGCGGTTCGTCCACTGGCAGGACGGGCGGACGGGCGTGTATGTCCTGTCGAAGGGCCGGGCGGAATGGCGGCCGGTGACCCTCGGGTTCCGAAGCCGCGACCGGGTGCAGGTCCAGAGCGGCCTGGGCCGCGCGGATCGGGTGCTCGTGTCCTCCTCCGCCAAACCGCTGCGGCATGGCCAACGCGTTGTCCTGCCATGAACCTCGCCATCCGCGACATCCGCCACAACCTTGGCCGATTCCTCCTCACCACGGCGGGCATCGGACTCCTGCTGATGGTCGTCATGGGCATGGGCGGCATCTACCGGGGTCTCATCCAGGAGGCCACCCTCCTCGTCGATCGGATCGATGCCGATCTGTGGGTGGTGCAGGGCGACACCCGTGGCCCCTTCGCCGAGGTGTCCCGCATTCCCCGCAACCTGGAGGACCGAGTTCGCGGCATCCCCGGAGTCGCCTCCACCCGCGTCTTCGTATCTCATACCGTCCAGAGGACGCACCGGGGGCGCCCTCTCCGCATCGTCGTGCAGGGACTCTCCTGGCCCACCGATTCCGGCGACTGGATCCCCCTCGTCGAAGGCCGCCCGCTTCGCCGCGGTCACTTCGAGATGATCGCCGACCAATCCCTCGGGCTCGGCGTCGGGGAGCGGATCCACCTCGGGAAGGACGACTATGACGTCGTCGGGGTAACCCGCGGCATGGTGGGATCCGGCGGCGACGGCCTCGGGTTCTTCACCGTACAGGACGCCCAGCGGATCCAGTTCGATGTCCCGGCCGAAGCCACGCGCATGGATCGCGAATCACGCCGGGCGCGCGTGGAGAACGCAGACCTTGGGCGGATGCAACCGCTGCTCCTGGATCGTGCGCAGGGGCCGGCCGCAGGCGTTCCGGTCCTGGGACCGCCCGCCGTCAGCGCCGTCCTCGTCAATGTCCGATCCGTCGCGGATGTCCACGAGGTAGCTGAAACCCTGTCCCGCTGGCCGGACATCACCGTCTATACCCACGCCCAGCAACGCGATCTGCTCCTCTCAGGAATGGTCGACAAGGCGCGCCGGCAACTGGGCCTCTTCCGCGTGCTGTTGATCCTGATCTCCACGATCATCCTCGCCCTGATCCTCTACACGCTGACCTTGGACAAGATCCATGACATCGCGATGCTGAAGCTCATGGGCGCACGGAACGGAATGATCGTGGGCCTGATCCTCCAGCAGGCCCTGCTCATCGGCGGCCTCGGCTACGCCCTCGCCTACTGGCTCGGGCTGGCAGCATTCCCGAAGTTTCCGCGCCTCGTCGTCATCGAGGTCCCGGATCTCATCCAACTCGCCTTGATCGTCGTCGGGATCTGCGTGCTGGCCAGCCTCGTCGGCATCGTCAAGGCCATGCGCGTCGAGGCAAACAAGGTGCTCTCATGAACGCCTCCCCACCCACCGCCACTGCCGTCGACGCCATCGGCCTCACGAAGATCTACGGAGCCGGCAACACCGAGGTCGTCGCCATGAAGGACGTGACGCTCCGCCTCGAACACTCCGAGGTCGTCGCCCTCCTCGGTCCCAGTGGCGCCGGCAAGTCCACCGTCCTTACCGCCCTGGGCCTCATCAATCCCCCAACTTCCGGCCGGATTGCCATCGGCGGCCAATGGGTCATGGACGGCCCCAACACCCTCGTCGACGTCCGCGCCTTCCGACGCGCCCACCTCGGGTTCATCTTCCAGAAGGCCAACCTAATTCCCTTCCTCACGGCGGTCGAGAACGTCGCCGTCGCGCTCGAGATCAACGACGTTGCGCCCGCCGAGGCCCGACGCCGTTCGATGGAGCTCCTCGACTATCTCGGCGTCGCCGATCGTGCCCAGAACCTTCCCGAGGCGCTTTCGGGAGGTCAGCAGCAGCGCGTCGCCGTCGCCCGCGCTCTCGCCAACCATCCCAGCCTGATCCTCGCCGACGAACCCACGGCCGCCCTCGACAGCCACCGCGGCCGTCAGGTGATGGAACTCTTCCGCAAGGTCGCCCACGAACGTCGTTCCGCCGTCATCGTCGTCACCCACGATCACCGGGCCTTGGACGTCTTCGACCGGACCTACGAGATGGAAGATGGACTCCTGCGCGAGAGGCCGATGGTACTCGCGCCCGCCCGGGCGGCACAACCGCGGTGAATGCAAAAGGCCCCTTGGCCACGGATCCATGGCAAAGGGGCCGCGCTTTTCACCGGCGTCGCCGCTACGGCTTCTGGACCGTCAGGCACCAGAACGACGGCGGAGCGAACAGGCTCAGGTCCGTGATGGTGATGGTGACCGTCTGATTCGAGGGGTCCACGCTGCTGGTCACACCCGGGAGCTGGGTGATGTCACCCGTGGCGAGGTTCATCCGGAAGGCATCCGTCCAGCCCCCCAGATCCTTCGATTGCCGGATCCGATACACGACGTCATTGGCCGTCGCCTGGTAAGGCAGCACGAACTGCCGCGCCTCGGTGCCATCCGCCAACCGCACCGGCGTCGGAAGCCCGAAGCTGGCCAGGTCTCCGCCCTGCGGATTCGTCCGGAGGGCGTATTCCAGGAAGTTCGGGATGCCATCGCCGTCCGGATCCGCGTCGTCGCCTGCAATCGCCTGATTGAGGGCACTGGCACCGAACCGATCCTGCTTCCAGTCGCTGAACCTGGAGCCGCCTTCAGTCACGCGGCTCAGGGCCAGCGCATACAGGTGGAACGTTCGATCGGACTGGGGTTGAAGGGTGACCCGGTGCGATTCCGCCGTGGCGATGAACGTGTGCTCGATGCGGATGCCCCGGTCGTTTCCGTAGACATTCTGATCGATGGTCGAAGCGTTGGCTTCGTTGCTGAGGGTGACGTTCCGCTGCAGCGGGGCCGGATCCCAGCCAACGCTCAGGAATGTCGCACGATAGGATCGGCCCGGGGTCAACCCCTCGAAGGTGATCGCTCCGGGATTCGCGCCGTAGATGAAGTTGGCTGCGAGGATGGCGCTGCCGCCCGCCCCGGACGTGAGCACGTTCTGGTCGCCCGGGAAGGAAGCCACGAAGCCCCGGATCGAGAACCGCCCCGGCACCGCCGGCACGGTCCCGCTGAGGCCCGGGACGTCCACCGCGTTGACCGTCGCCGGGATCGCGGAGTTGAAGTGATAGGCCCAAAGGATGCTGGAGGGATCGAGGCCGGTGGAGGCGTCATCGGCCCACGACGAGACGGTCCACGACGAAGGCGGGACGATCCGCGGAGCCATCACGCGCGCCAACCCAGCCAACTGCTCCGGGCCGGAGCCAGACCGGAAATCATGGACGAACACGAAGTGCCTCGGCGTTCCCGCGAGCCGCGCGTACACGTTCAGTTCCACGACCCCGGAGCCAAGCTCGCGAACGGTCGTCTGGAACTCGACCCGGTCGACCTTCAGCAGCGCCGCTTCACCCGACCTCTGGATGAAGTCCACCCACTCCGCCACGCCACCGAGCGTGGCCATCGTCCGTGCGATCACGGTCTCCGCGCCGCTGATGAGCTTCACGATCGCGCCGCGCGACGCCAGCAGGGCCAGGTAGGCGGGATCGAGCTCGGGGTTCGCCAGGATTGCCATGATCGCCTCGCGGTCCTGCCTCGCCTTCTCGAGCCGGGCTTCAGCCTCGCCCGCCAACCTCTCCTTGTCCGCCTTGCGCTGGGCCGCACCATTGTCGTTGGCGATCAGCCTTTCCAGGCGGGTCACCTCGGATTTGGCCACATTGAATGCCTGCCTGGCCAGGTTCAGGCCCCCGATGGCGAGGTCTCTTGCCGTCACCATCCCAGCACGGACAGCGAGGTAGCCGAGGCGAGAAAAGAACTTCTCCGCGTCGTTCAACCGGTTGAAGTCTTGGTCCAGCTTGCCAATCGCCGCGTTGATCCTGTTCACCTCGGCAAGGGCTGCATTCAGGTCGTTGTTGGCCTTGGTGAAGTTCCTGTTCGCCTGATCGAGTTGTTGCCTGAGCGCCCCCGTCGCCAGGTTCGCCAGTTCCTCGATGGCCTTGTCGAGTTCCTTCAAGGCCGAGAGGATTGCCGTCTCGGCGTCGGTCACGGCCTTGTTGGCAAAGTCCAAGGCCTCCTGCTTCGTCCTCTGGATCTCCACGCGGAGCGGCTCAAAGCGATTGTCGATGTCTTCGAGCTGCTTGCGATACCCGGCGAGCTTGCCTTGCTCGCGCTGCAGCAGCGCCTGCGTGCCGGAGATTCCATCCAGCAGGCCCGTTCGCACCGAGTTCTCGAGGAATCCGACGAAGGCCGGCTCCATCTCGCCGAAGAGCTCCAGCCTGTCCGAGATGACCGCGAACGCCTGGGCCTTCCCGGCTCCAAAGAGGCTGAGGTCGTTGACGAACGTTCCGATCACGCCACCCGCCCCCACGTTCACGATCAACTCCGCCGCTGGCATGCCGGCCACGGACAACGTGGTTCGTCCTTCCAGGCTGTCCGCGAGGATGTCCAGGCTCTGGAAACCCAACGACTGCCCTTCCACCGCAAGGCTTCCAGTGAAGCTGCCGGTCAACCGACCGTTCGGGTGGACGACGAGGTTCGTTGCGCGGAAATCGGAACCCAGGATCCGGGTACGGCCCGTCCCACGAACCCCGCTGTTGTCGAGTACCAGATCAAGATCGAGGCCTACGCCCCACGGCGTCGAAACGCGGGTCGAGGTGCTGCCGCTCAAGCCCGTCGCCGGATCCAGCGTCACATCAAAGACCACCGGCTGGCCGAACACCGTGACGGTCGCCGTGCCAATCGCCAAGGAATCGAGCAGCTCGAGATTCAGGTCGGCGGCGAGATCTCCGAGCCTGGATCTGCTCTTGAGACTGAAGGCGGGCTCACCCGCGAGGGTCATGCGCAGCTCACTGTCGGATGTCACACCGCCGATGCCCGCACGCGCCGTGCCCTGGAAGGAACCGTCCCCGGTCAACTTCAGGAGGATGTTCGCCAAGGCGACGCCGCCCACGTTGAGATTGCCCGTAGTCGTACCGAAGAGGACCCCGGAACTGTGCAACAGGAAGTCCGATGCCAACGAACTCTGGCCCACCACGACGTTGAGCACACCGGCCAGACCGTCCCGCGTGATCGTCCCGTTGGCGATGGTGCGCTCGCCCAGAGGTCCCAGTTCAAGGACCCCGCTCCATTGGCCGCGAATGACCTTGCCCGAGGCATCCAGCGAAAAGGAATCCGCCCGGACCAGGCCACCCATGGGCAACACGATCCAGCCACTGCCTTCGATCGTTCCGTCCTGGCGGTTCGTCCCGACGAAGTCGATCACCTCAAACCCGGAAATCAGCAGGCCTGCGGGGACCGGGAGGTTCGTGCCCCAGTCCCTGAGCGACAGGTTCGCGAGCGACTTGCCCATCGTGAACCCTCCCTCCGCCGTGAACTCCACTCCTTCTCCGGCAGCCACACCCGCGCTCAGGCTCACTTCCACCGGAAAGTCGATCCCGACCAACACGGTGCCGTCTTCCTCGTCGTAGCCCGCGTGCCCGATCGCCAGAAGGATCGTGCTGGTCTTGAACTCGGCAGAGAAGCCGATGCTCGCGCCGACACCCACCGTCCCCTCGAGGCCGATCGTTCCACTGGCGCCGAGCGTGCCGGACGTGCTGATCGTCAGGTTCTGGAGATTGAAGATCAGGAGGTCCAAGGCCTCGCCTCCAACCTGCCCAAGCGCCGCCCGCAACGCATCCACGAGAGGCTTCTCACTGCCGATCAAGGCGGACCGAACTGCGCCCTCCAGCAACGAGGAGGTCACCTCGTAGGAACCCGCGGCCAGGCGCACCAGGTTCCCGAGGGAGGCCCCCTCGACCTTGATGACGCCCATCTGCACGGAGAACTCCACCCCATCCAGAAGACCCGCTGCCATGGCCTCCCACTGCGCGGCCGTCGGCGGCGTGGGTGGGAGACCACGGGGGCGCTGGATGAACCCACCGCTGTGGACCGGTGCCTTCACGATCTTTCCAAGGCTCATACGGTCCGCGGACTCCAACCCCACGCTGATGGCCATCTGCGCCGTCCACGCCATCGCCTGAACCGTCTCGCTCACCCCGTTGACGAACCGCGGAAGGCCGTTGATGCCATCCACGAAGATCTGCCCCACCGGAACATCGACACCCACGATGATCAACGGGATGGTCTGGTCCGCGATCTGACCGATGTCGCCCAGCGCATACACGCCCATCTCCAGGTGCAGGCCGATGTCCTCGATGAAGTCGGCGTAGTTGTTAAGGACGCTTTGGCCAAGGCCACCCGAGATGTCCCGGATCAAGGCCAGTTGCCTCGCAAGTTCCGCCTCGTTCAGGCGACCCTCGCTCATCGCCTCGAAGAGCGACACCAACTGCGTGGACGCCTCGAGGGAAGCCTGGAACTGCGTCGCCATCCGGTCCCCGGCCAACGAGACCATGGCTTCCAACGGCACGCTCAAGGTGATCTCAGCGCCCACGGATGCCGCATTGATGCCCGTGTCCCAGATCCCCACTCCCACCCCGCCGTCCGCCGCGAATCGCAAGGCCAACTCACCGAGTCCGTCCGGGCCGTCCTCCACCGTCTGGAGGTACTCGAAGACCTTCTTGTAGGCGCCCGCGGCCCGGGCGGGTAGCGCGTCCGCGGACGACGGGATGTTGCCCAACTCCGCCTTGAGGATGTCCCCGATGTCGTGCAGGAGCACCGCGACCTGCGCCGGTTTCACCGCCAGTTCCAGGACGATCTGTCCTTCAACCTCGGCCTGGAGCTTCACGCTGAAGCCTGCCTTCACTCCCACCGCAAACTGCAGCTTGAGGGTCAGGGACTGCGGGTCGTTGCCGGCCAACCGGAGCTGGACCCAGTCCCCGTGGATCTTGAAGTAGATTGCCGCCTGTATGCTGAGCGCCGGATCCGGACCGGGCAACGGCGGCGGCGCGAGAAGCTTCCGCCGCGCCTGGACGTGGGCAAGTCCCACCGCAAGGTCCGCGAACACCACGGGCTCGCGGGTCGGATTCGCGAACCGCTCGGCCGGATTCCCGCAGAGCTGCTTGTCGTTGCTCAGGCCCAGCGTGACCCGCGCTCCGCCGGGACCCGCGATCACGGCGCAGAGGGAGACGGTTGCCAGTTCACGCCGCACGACCAGCCGACCACCCGGAATCGTGAAGGCGAATTGCTCCGGCTTCGTGACGTTGGACTGAAGGCTCGTGAACAACTGCTGCAGTGCCTTCATGTCGACCAGCGCGAGTAACCCGGTCGCATCCGAGGCCTGCGACACCGCTTCCTCGACGCGCTTCTTCACGTCACCTTCGACGACCTCCGCGAGATCCTCGATGGCCGGCACCTTGCCCTCAGCCAGCCCCTTCGCGATTCCATCGGCCGCCTGCACCGCCTTGAGGAAGCCACTGTCGTTCAGCGCCGTCTCGATGGTGGTTGCCAGTGCAGCGGGGGAGTCTCCCCAGGTGCCGCCATTCTGGAGCGGCAGTTGGAAGCCATCGGCCAGCAGTCGACCGGACAGGCCAAGCCCCAGGCAAATCAGCCCGAGAAGGGTTCGGATTACAGAGTACGATTTCATGAACAGTTCCATGCGCGTTCATGAACCCATGCGCCGCCCGAGACCTACTTGGGCCAGTTCTTCCTCTTCCCTACGCCGGCGGCGTTGCAGCCGATAGCCCGGGTTGGCCGAGGAACGAGGCCCACCCGGGGTCCCCATCCCAAAATGATCCCCGCTCCCCGAAGGCGGTGCGTAGCCCCCCTCGGTGTCGGGGTCGCTATCGGAATCGGGATCGAACAACGCTACGATTCGATGCCGATATCGATTCCACTCCAGCGCTTCACGGCTTCGGCGAAATGCGCTGCCGGATCTCCTTGAGCAGTATCCGGCCACGGGCTGGGTTTCCCCGCTTCTGGCGGGCCACGAACCGAGCTTCCGCCTGACGTTCGGCGATGACGTGCGTGACGAAATTGTCGAACAACTTTTGTACACTCGTCCCCGAGTCTCGCGCCACGCTCAGCAGGGCCCTGTGCCGTGATTCGTCGCACCGATAGGGAATCGTTTTCATTGTATCGCTTTCAGATGTTGGGCTGGGGTCAGCACCCTCGGCGACGTGAACTTGAGTTCGCCGCGGCCGAAGTCGTGGGTGTTGTGCGTGACCAAATGTTCCACGCCGCCCGCAATCGCCAGTTCCAGAACGTGATCATCCGCCGGATCCGGCAGGTTGGGCCGCCACCGGAAATAGACCGGCTGCCAAATGGCTGCCGCGCAGAAGTCGTCCAGCAACGCCTCGCGCTCCGCCGCTGTCACAGGCACGCCTCGCCACAGGCTCTCCCGATGGAGCAGCTCTTCATACTCCGCGAACAGCGCAGCACCCATGACCGCTCGATCCTCCAAAGCAAGGCACCGATCCAAGACCTCCGCACTGGCACCTTCTGCACTGCGCAAGGCTGCAACGAAGACATTGGTATCCTGAACGATCTCCACACAAGCAGGATGGTATCACGGGTGATGTCAGTCAAGCCAGTGGCTGGAGCCAGGCCGTGCCCCTTCCGCTGCGGTACCCCAAGCGCGAACGACCCCCAACCGCTACGCCATTCGTACTCGTACTCAGCCCGAAGGGCGGTACTCGCACTCGAATCCAACAGGTCCTGCCCGGTCTCACATCACTCATCCCCATCGGCTCGAGTACGAGTACGAGTACGAGTACCCCCCTCGGAGACCCACGGCGAAGGAACCCACATTTCCGCCCGCCTTGTCCCCAACGCCGGCGGCGTCGCACCCGATAGCCCCGGGTTGGCCGAGGAACGAGGCCTACCCGGGGTCCACGTCCCAAAACGATCCCCGCACCCTGAAGGCGGTGCGTAGAATCCCCTCGGGGTCGGGGTCGCTATCGGAATCGAGATCGAACAACCCTGCGACTCGATGCCGATACGATCTGACCCCATTGCCCCCTTAACCGGGTGATCTCGTGGCCCGTCTACCGTGAGCCCAGTTCGCCGCGCCATGGCATCGCATCCTGTGCTCCGGGCCGCCCCACGGAGATCGCCGCCACCGCCGCAGCAAAGCGCGCCGCCGCCAATTCGCCCATCCCTTCGATCCATCCGACCACGAACCCACCCACGAAAGCGTCCCCTGCCCCGACGGTATCGACCACCCGCTCGACCGGTGCCGCTTTCACGAGCTCCCGACTTCCGCCGCCCTCCACCCACGCTCCCTCTGCGCCCAACGTCACCACCACTCCGGGCCGTTCACCCAGGCCGCGCCATGTCGTGACCGCGCCGGCGATCGACGCCAGGTCCGGCAACGAACGCCCCACCAAGCCCGACACCTCGGATCGGTTCAGGATCAGCCACGTCGCCTGCTCGAAGACGGAGGCCGGCACCGATTCCCGCCACGGTGCTGCGTTGACGAACAATGGAATCCGGCGCGTCACCGCCCAGGTCGTTGCCGCCAGGACCGCCTCATCCGGCACCTCGAGCTGCAAGACCACCGCCTGCACCGGCTCCACCGCGGACAACCGCGCCAACCCATCCTCGACATCGACCGCCGTCAGCCTGGCGTTCGCGCCGGGCGCGACCACGATGTGATTCTCGCCCGCGGTATCCAGCGTGATGACCGCGACCCCGGTGGATTCCTCCGCGCACGCCCGGACCGACCGCACATCAATCCCATCCCGGACAAGCCCCTCGCGCATCATCGCGCCGAAGGAATCCTCTCCAACCGCGCCCACCATCCCCACCCGCGCCCCCAATCGGGCCATGGCAACCGCCTGGTTTGCCCCCTTCCCGCCGGGCACCGTACGGAATCCGGAGCCCAGGACCGTCTCGCCCGGGGCGGGAAAACGTTCTGCGCGGATCACAAGGTCCCGATGGAGGCTGCCGACGATGGCGATCATGCAAACGACTTCAACCTGAAACCCGGAAACTTGGAACCTTCCAGCCAGTCCGGTTGGCAATTCGACCTGGCGTCAAACCCTGAAAGCGGCAGTTGGGCTATCCACAGATTTCACCGATTGCACGGATTCGAAGCCGGTTGAAAGAGGCTGTCGTTTCACCCCAAGGGTGACAGGGAAACAGCGATGCGGTGAGGCCACTCGTCCCGGTCCATCTGTGAAATCCGTGAAATCTGTCGATCCAACCGCCGTTTCCAGGTTGAACCTTCCAACTTGGAACTGCCCCTCACCTTCCCCGCCGATCGAAATCCGACAACGGCGGAGCCGCATGCCGCTCGATGTCGAAAGTCTTGAGGTTCCAGAACAGGACGGCGCGGTCGCCCTCGGCGAGCAACGGAGCCGCGGTGGATTCCGCCTCGGGAATGGAAATCATGCTGCGACCGTTGGCGGCATTCCATAGCCGCAGGCCGCCCGCGTGCGGGGTCGTCAGGAGCGTCCTTCCGTCCGAGCTGTACTCCACATGATTCACCGCCGCCGAATGGGCCGAGAACGGACCCATCTCCCGTTTCCCAGAAATCAGATCCCACACGATCACGCTTCCGTCTTCGCTCCCCGCCGCCACCCGGCGACTGTCCGGGGATGACGCGAGGGCGCTCACATGCCAGGTCAATCCGGTCAGGCTCCCGTGCGGTTTACCGGTCTTCAGGTCCACGACGCGCACCTCGTAGCCAGGCCCGGGGTAGATCAGCCAACGACCGTCCGGTGAGAGGACGGCGATCCGGGTGAAAGCCGAGTAGCGCCCCCGGAAATCCTCGAACGTGACTTCTGGCTGGGCCGACGGAGGCCGGAAGAGATGCAGACGACCCATTCCGCCATACTCCGCCACCGCCAGGACTCCCGAGACCGGCGAATAGGCCTGCGGGACGAGCGGCGCAGATCCGCGACGCATCTGCCACAGGATGCTCTTCCGTTTCAGGTCCCAGCGCATCAGACCTCCTGTCCGGTCCCCGATAAAGACAGAACCATCCCCAACCCGGAGTGGGGTTGCCAACGGTATCATCGGCAGGTGATGCACCTCCAGGACCCGGGGCGGGCTTCCGCCCCACATCGACACTTCAGTCCCCTGTCCCTTGGTATGAAACTCCGTCGCGTCCGCGTTGAAGTCGAAGATCAATGAATCCAATCCAGGAATCCGGGGCCCCCATTCCTCTCGACGCCCCGCCAGATCCCAGACCCGCACGGTTGCATCTTTCGACGCCGTGATCACCCGCGCCCCGTCCGGCCGGAAACGCAAGGCAACCACATCGTGCGAATGCCCTCGAAGCATGCCGATCTCCCTCAATGGTTCGGTAGCCGCCGGATCAAGCCGGAAGATGCGGACCTGCTGATCCCGTCCACCGCTGAACAGATGCTTTCCGTCCGGTGAAAAGCCCAAGGCGTCCGCCCCACGCCGCAGGGCTTCGTGACGGGCCACCTCTTCCCCTGTTCGCGCGTCCCAAACCACCACCGAACCATGCCAATTCCCGGCAGCCACCCATCGGCCGTCCGGAGAACCCGCGACTGACTCCACCGACTCCAGTCCCGAAAGCACCACCGATCCTTCGCCCGTGGCAGCGGACAGCAGGGAGACCAAGGCACCCTGCCCACGGGCCGCCACCACGATCCGGTCCTTGCCCACCGCTGCCGCAACCTCGGGAGTGGCACCGGCTATCGGGGAGGCGAGGACGTTACGCTCGCGCCCCTCCAGATCCCAGCGTACCCAGCGTCCGCCTTCGACACCGAAGACATGCAGGTCATCCGAAGCGAACACGATGGGCCCGCCCAACCCGGGAATGACCCGCCGCACCTCCCACGTATCTGTCCGTCGGAGCACCGCGCCCTCCGCGGTGACCGTAGCGAGGAGTGCTCCATCCCGGGAATACTCGAGGGCGCGCGCCTCGGTCCGGATCTCCATCACCTTCTCGAAAGTCTGCCCATCCCAGATCCGCACCTGCCCATCGGTGCAGGCCGTGGCAAACCTCGTCCCGTCCGGTGCCAACACCAGCCGCTGCACCAACCCAGGATGAGTCAACGTGCGGAACGATTCATCGCGCGCCGCCCAACTCAGCCACCGCCATTCGACACCACGAAGATCCGCCTCCCCAGGGCGCGGCACATACGCCGCCAGCAAGGACCGGGCGCGGCCGGGGTTCCCCTCGTCGAGCGCCGCACGGGCCGAGAGGATATCGGCGGCATAGGCGGCGCGATGGGCGGCCAGGGCCTCGGACTCCGCGCGAAAGGTGGCCCGCTCGGCGACGGCGCGGGCTGCGCGTTCCCGCCAGGCCATCGTGGTCGAGAAGACCACCGCAACCAGAAGCGTGCCCGCCAGCACCACCCCCGTCGCGAACGCCCCCCGGTTCCGCTCCACGGCCTTCCCCAACCGATAGGACCAGGTCGGAGGCCGTGCCTCCACCGGTTCGTTCTGCAAGGAACGCTGGACGTCCTGCGCCAGGGCACCGACCGACTCGTAGCGCCGCACCCGGTCCTTCTCGAGGCACTTGAGGACGATCCAGTCGAGATCGCCCTTCAGCTCGCTGCGCAACCGGGGGACATCACTGCGACGCCGCTCGGCCGTGTGGGTCTTCTCCGCCTCGGCAAACGTGTCCAGACGCGCCGACGGAGCCGTAGCCGGCGTGTCCCGCAGCGTGCGTCGCACTCCCTCCAGTCCGTCCTTGAGGATCTCGGCGCCGTCGAAGGGCGTCTTCCCCACCAACAGTTCATACAGCAGCACCCCCAGGCTGTAGACGTCCGAACGAGTATCGATGTCGACACTGCTGAACTCGGCCTGCTCCGGACTCATGTACGCCGGCGTGCCGATCAACCCATGGAAGCGCGTGACGAGCGTCTTGTCCGTCAACGCCTGCCCCGTCGCCTTGGCGATCCCGAAGTCGATCACCTTCGGCACCGCGACATCGTCATTGACGGTCACCAGGATGTTCGACGGCTTGATGTCGCGATGGATGACGCCCTTCTGGTGCGCGTGCTGGATCGCCTGGCAGACCTGCACGAAGAGCCCGAGCCGCTCGCGCGCCGAAAGTCGTCGGTCGTCGCAGAAGTCCGTTATCCGGACCCCCCGGACCAGTTCCATGACAAAGAACGGCCGGCCGGTCTCCGTGGCGCCACCGTCGAGCACGCGGGCGATGTTCGGGTGATCCATCAGCGCCAGCGCCTGACGTTCGGCCTCGAATCGCGCCACCACGCTGCGGGTATCCATTCCCGGCTTCAGGATCTTGAGCGCCACCCGCCGCCGCACCGGCTCCCGTTGCTCGGCGAGGTAAACCACACCGCACCCACCTTCCCCGATCTCCTCCAACAGCGAATAACGTCCGATGGTCATGCCCGGGCGCTCCAGCATCGTGCCCGGGGGCGTCGCGTGTGGAGTCGCCGACGACGACGGAGCTGTCGGCATGCCGGGCAGGATCTCCTCCCCATCGCCGGCGGCATCCAGAAGAGCTTCGACCCGCCGGCGAAGGGCAGCGTCCGAACCGCACTGCTCCTGCAGGAACGCCACGCGGGTTTCGCCCGCGAGATCCAGCGCTGCCTCGAACAGCGCCCGTTCCCGGCTGGGTTCACCTGCCGATGGCTTCAACTTCTCCATTCAGGATCCATGCGTCGTCCGGGGACAATTTGGGCCAAAATAGTCTCCAAGGGCCCTACGAGCGGCGGAGATCCTCGATCAACCACGCCCGGGCGTACGCCCAGCGACGTTTCGCCGTCCGCTCGGGTATCTTCAGGAGCGCCGCCGCCTCGATGTTGGGAAGCCCGGCGAAAAAGCGCAGTTTGATGAGCTCAGCCGCCTCCGGATCCTCGGCGGCCAACCGGTCCAGCGACTCGCTGACCGCCAGGACCTGTTCGTCCGCCGCCGTCGCAGCGATATCGAGACCCTCCAGCGAAACCCGGTCCAGGTCGCCCCCCCGCTTCAGACGCATCTTGCGTCGGGCATTCTCGACCAGGATCCGGCGCATCGCCTCCGCCGCCGCCGCGAAGAAGTGTCCCCGGCCATCCCAGGACTGCGGCTCTGGAACATCGACCAACCGCAGGTAGGCCTCGTGTACCAGCGCAGTCGGCTGGAGCGTCTGCCCCGGCGCATCCTGCGACATCCGGAACGCCGCCAGACGTCGAAGCTCCTCATAGACGAGAGGAAGCAGCTCGGCGGAGGCAGACGGCTCATTGCGGGCCAGCCGATCCAGGATCTGGGTCACGGGATTCAATGCCGGCGAATCTATTCACCGGGCCCGGCCGCGGAAGCCCAAATCCCGGTGGGGCGAGTGTCCCCACGAGCCGGGCGGAATTTCCAATTTCCAGGATTCAACCCCGAAACCGGCAGTTCGTTTAACCGCAGATGTCGCTGATTCCGCAGATGGAGGGGCTCCACCACCCAATCGATGCTGGGCTTGGGCGTCACCTCGCAGGTGCGCGGGCGTTTCACTTCAAGTCCCTGTCTATCGGCGTCATCAGCGCCATCGGCGGTTTCAACAGCCTTTTCCGGGCAAACTTTTGACAGGATGAACAGGATTTACAGGATGCTTCCGAGCAGGAGGCAGCCTTCTGCATCCTGTCCATCCTGTTCATCCTGTCCAAAACCCGGAGCCCCCACATCACCCGATGATCTCTCGGATCGGACTCCCGTCCTCGACCAGCTTGAAGGTCCGGGCGAGCCCCTGGACCTCCATCTTGCGGTGATCCAGCCCGAGTTGGTGCAGGATCGTGGCGTGCAGGTCGCTGTAGTAATGCGGCGAGTCCACCGCCTTGTATCCGACCTCATCGGTTCCCCCATGGACCATGCCGCCGCGGATGCCACCCCCGGCCAACCACGAGGTGTAGCCCTTCGGATTGTGGTCGCGCCCGGTGGTGTTCTGGGACCAGGGCGTGCGCCCGAACTCGCTCGTCCAGACGACCAACGTTTCATCCAGCATCCCGCGCTGCTTGAGGTCCCGGATCAATCCCGCGATCGGCTTGTCCGTCGCCCGGCAAAGCGGACCGTGGCTCTTCATGTCGCCGTGGGAATCCCACGCGCCATTGCCACCGCCAGCATGGCAGATCTGGATGAAGCGGACCCCGCGCTCGGCCAACCGCCGTGCGAGCAGCAGCTGCCGGCCAAACTCCTCGGTCTCCTTCTGGTCGATGCCGTACAGCGACTGCACATGCGCGGGCTCGCCCGAGAAATCCACCGCCTCGGGAGCCGACAACTGCATGCGCGCCGCCAGTTCATAAGCCTTGGCCCGCGCCTGGATGTCCGTGTTCTCCGCATGGCGTTCGCGGAACTGCTGGTTCATCCGGTGCAACCGTTCCATCTGCCGCTCCCGCTCGGCCGGCGACCCACCCTTGGGCGGATGCAGGTTCGGGATCGGAGTGTCACCGGGCTGGAACGGCGTCGCCGCAACTGAAGCGCCCAGGTAACCACCCGTCAGTTGCACCGGCGACGACGGACGCCCCAGGTTCACGAACGTGGGCAGGTTCCGGTTGGCGCTTCCGAGCGCGTACGAAACCCAGCTGCCGAAGGTGGGATGGTCAAATGCCCTGCCCCGATGGCCCGTCTGCGTCTCGACCACCGCCGGGAAATGATTGCCCTCGTGGCACCACATCGACCGTACCACGGCGATCTCGTCGATGACGCTGCCGACGTGTGGAAACCAGTCCGACACCGGTATCCCCGACTGCCCGTGGCGCTGGAAGGTCCGCAGGCAGGGAATCACCGGCCGCTTCATCTCCGCGAGGTTGTCGCCGAACCCGATCGCATCGATGAGCTTCCCGGCCCACTTGTTGTCCTTGGGATCGAAGGTGTCGATGTGGCTCACCCCGCCGCACATGAACAGGAAGATGACGGACTTGGCCTTCGGGATGTGGTGCGGTCCGAAGATCGCATCGCGGATTTCTCCGGCCTCGGCCCACACGCCGCCAAGCGCCAACCCCAGGAACCCACCGCCGATCTGGTGGATGAATTCCCTCCGGGCCAGTCGACCGCAGGGATAGATCGACGAGAGGGACGAGCTATTGGACATAGAGGAACTCATCCAGGTTGAAGAGCAGCCAGGTCAGGCGATCAAGGCGAGACGCGTCCCCGGCCAAAAGCGTCATGGCGTCCTCGCGTTCGCCGGGGCGCGGCGGTCTCGCGAGGGACTGCCGGTACGCCAACTCGACCGCACGCCCCAGATCGTCCTTCGACTCCGTCCGGAGCCGATCCGCCCATTGCCGGCTCGCGCGATCCACGTCCGGGCTGTTCATCAGGAACAACGCCTGGGGCGCGGTCACCGTGCGGGTCCGCAGCGGACATGGCGCTCGACCATCGTCGACATCAAAGGACTGGAGGAAGTTCGGCGTCACCTCGCGACTCGCCGAGTACCCGCGCACGATATAGGCGCCACGGCGCTTCGCCCCCTTCCCCGACGTCGGATCGAACGAAGCCCCTCCCACCTGCAGGTCGAGATCCCCCACGGCGGCATGGATGCCATCCCAGATCGGTTCGGCCTCCAGTCGACGCAGCCGGAACCGCCACAGGGTTTCCCCCTCCGGATCCAGCTCCCGGCTGGCGGCAAACTCCGGCCCCGGCTCCGACGAACGCTGGTACGCCTCGGCGGTCACCATCAACCGGTGCATGGCCTTCATGCTGAATCCAACCCGCACGAACTCCGACGCCAGCCAATCGAGGAGTTCCGGGTGCGTCGGAAGTCCGCCGGAATGGCCGAAGTCGCTGGAGAGCTTCTGGAGCCCTTCCCCGAAATGCCATTGCCAGAGCCGGTTCACCGCCACCCGGGCGAACAGCGGATTCTCCGGCGCGGTCAGCCAGTCGACAAAGGCCTCGATGCGCCCGTCCCGGAAGTCCGGCTCCGCAGGCCCGAATGGCCAGCCAGGCTTCACCTCGTGATTCAACTCCGGACGGAGCGGATCGCCGCTGGTCAGGATATAGTGCTTCTCCAACTCCTTCGCCCGATCGACCTCGACCGCGTAGAACACCGGCAAGGCCGGGGCCGGCCCCACCCCTGCACCCGCAGCGGTCAACTCACGCTGCAATTCCCGGTACCTCTTTCGCGCCTCCTCCGGCATGGCCTCGCTCAGCTTGGCGTCATCGATGCGCAGGATCGGGTAGTAATCATCGGCGATCTTCTGCTCGGCGACCGTCCGCGACTTCTCCGGCTTGCGGATCACCTCCTGGACTTCCGGTGGCAACATCTGCACCCGGTCCTCGTACAACTTCGCCCGAAATGGCGCGACGAACTCATTCAGGGCCCGCTCGTGCGGCGCACGCCGTTTCGCCAGATCGGACTCGACCCGCCCCGCCGCCATAAGATCAGCGGAGCTCGCCAACGTGACCTTCCGCAAAACCAGCGGGTCAAACAGCGCCTTCATCTCATAGTAGTTCCGCTCCGAGATGGGATCGTACATGTGGTCATGGCACTTCGCGCACCCGACCGTCAGTCCCATGAACGCCGTGGAGATCGTGTCGACCGCGTTGATCGCGAGATCCTGTGGATGCTCGCCCGTGCCCCGCGCCAGAAAGCCCAATGCAAAGGCGTCGCCCGGTCGCGGCTCGCGACGGGACCGGTGCCCCGTCGCCGACATCATTGAACGTTCATTCGATCGCACACCGGTCAACTGCAGCTGTACGAACTGGTCGTAGGGGACGTCCTCGTGCAGCGCCCCCATCACCCAGTCCCGCCACAGATGGATGCCCGGCGCCGCCGTCATGCGCTCGTCCGCATCCGCGTACCGCAACACGTCCAGCCAATGCCGGGCGTACCGCACCGCATGCTGCTCGTCCGCAAGAAGTCGATCCACCACCTTCGCGTAAGCCTCCAGCGAAGGATCCGACGCGAACGCCTCCTGCTCCGCCGGCGTGGGCGGCAGCCCGGTCAGGTCCAGGTGAACCCGGCGAAGCAGCGTCGCCGGATCCGCTCGCCCGGCTGCCCGGACCTTCCGCTTCCGCATTTCCGCGCCCAGGAACCGATCGATCGGATTGGCCTCCGCTCCCTCCGGCAGCGCCGGACGCACCACGGGCTGGATCGACCACAAGGGCGCGTTGGTCCGCGTCGCCGCATCGACACGCCCCGTGACGCCGGCGACCACAATGGCCACCAGCATCAAACACAACGCGCCAGCGTAGCGCGGGTCCAGGTTCAGGTGCGACGGACTCATGGGAAAACGATCCCCAACGATGCGCACCACCACGGGAAAAGCCAGCCCGCGGAACGATCTCCCGCACGCTCGGAGCGGCAACGTCCCCGTTGCCCTCACATACTCTTTCAGAAGGCGACGAGGACGTCGCCGCCCCGTTCCTGTCTCCAATCGGAGCGGCAACGTCCCCGTTGCCCTCACACACTCTTTCAGAAGGCGACGAGGACGTCGCCGCCCCGTTCCCATTCCCCCTATAGGAGCCGACGTCAGGAGGCTCGCGTCCCGCAACCGGGCAATACCCCTCCCTTCTGACGTCGCCCCGATCCGATCACGGTGCCAACTGGTTCTTCTGGGTCAGCTTGAGGTCAAAGCCAAGGAACGTGTCATCACCACTGTACCATTCCCCGTTGTCCTTGCCCCAGCCCTCATTCACCCGGAACCAGCGCCGGGTCAGCAACACCGGACCATCGGCCGTGGCCTTGAACTCCTGATAGCGGTAGGCGTATGAGACGCCGTAGTGCCAGAGCCAGCCCAGCCCGACGATGGCCGGCCGGCCCTTCTTGTTCGCCCGCCGGATCACGTTCGAAGGCTCGTTCCAGTCAGGGTCCATGAGGTCCCAGGACCAGTTGTACCAGTACCCCATGAGGCGGTCGGACGGTGGCGGAAGCGGGTAGGGAAAGTACACGCCCTGCGGGTTGGTGCGGCGCGCACGGGCGGTCGGAGCCCACCAGGCTTCCACCATGTCGCCCGGCGGCGTGGCCCCGGCATCGGTCGCGGCGCCGAAGCACATGACGTCGCAGGAATCGTGAAGGATACGGTATAGCTTCACCACCCGATCATAGCCCGCCGGATCGTCGTCTTCGTCGAGACGGAACGGGGCATCCTGGGTCCGGAGGCTGGTGAGCAGGGAATTGCCGGAACCGACGGCGAAAGCGCTGGGAACCCCGTGACGATCCCACCACGCCAGCAGGATGGCCCAGGCTGTAGGACCGCAGCCAACCGCGGTGCACCAGTCGGGATCGTGGACCTGCCAGTACCTGGGCTGTTCGTCGTAACCACCGGCCACCCAGATCTTGGGCTCCTGCCAGCCGGGCACAAAGGTCTCGTCTCCCTGCGTCGATGCGGAGCGAAGCGTCAGCCCCACCCGGATCTGATAGCGGAAGCGCTGACGCCCGGAGCGGATCGTCAGCTCGCCTTCACCGATCCGGCGGGCGGTGATGTCGAGGCCTCCTCCTCGGGCTGCGGTCACGGTGACAAACGGATCCGTATCAATGTCGGAATCCTCGTCATCCAGGTGGAAGGCATCCACGGCACTGGTGTCGAGGATGTGGGTCGAAGTCCCCCGGACCATCTTGAGGACTGTGGGAGCCTCGGGGAGTCGACCGGCCTCGATCTCCATTTCAGCGCGGGCACGCGCTGCCCGACGCGCCCGGAGGGTCTGGTAAGTGGGATTGCTCAGGTAGTCCTGCTTGAACTCCGCGTAACTCGAATACCCACCAAACCCGAGCCCCGTGGGACTATTGGTTCCCGGCTCGGCGCTGGCCTCGTCCCCACGTCCGCGACTCCCCTTGGGAAACCGGGACGCCAAGTCAGTCGGCGGCCGGAAGGGCTGCGCACCCAGGCTGGCCACGGCCAGACCCGACGCGTTCTCCAGGACATGGAACGTCGGTCCATAGCGAAGCACCCGATGACCCGCCGGAGGCGAAAGCACCTGTCTTCCGGCACCATCGGTCAGCCCGAGTTGAGCCACGAGACGCTCGGAAGGCGTGGACCCACGGGTGCTGAAGAACGGAATCGCCAGGTCGGAATCCGTCAGGGAAAGCAGGATCGAACCCCGGCTCGAATCCTGTTCCTTCATCGAACCTTCGAGCCCCGGGCTCCGTCGCCGAAGGGGCGCTTCCACCAGCTTGACCTCGACATAGGCCGGCTCTCGCCCGTCACGCCAGGCCGGATCATAGATCGGGACGGCATTGGACGAGAGGATGGCTGACTTCCAGGCCGAAGGAATGGGCAGCCTGTCGTCCAGCCCCGGTATCGGATCGTTGCTCCCTCCAGGGGGAGGCACGAAAACCGGGCGGAGGAAGCGCCCCAACTCAGGCAGGCGGAAGGCCAACCGCTTGGCAGCGGTTTCGGAGAGTGCTCCCAACCGGACCGATGAACTTGGGTTCACCGCGTCAGTCCCCTCAATCCGGAGCCGGTAGAACCGGACGCCCGAGGCATCGACCGAGATGGAGCCATCGGCTTGTCGCACCTGTGCGCCGGCCTCCACTGGCTGCCAGGGACCATCGGAGGACGGCGCGGATTCGTAGTTGAGGTTGACGGTGGCTGCGACAAGGCGCTGAAGCAGTAGCATCGCCGCAGCAGCCCCAGGAATGAAGGATTGACGGGGTTTCATGTGGATTCCGGCTCGTTCCGGATGCCACAAGCTTTACCTGCCACCGCAGGTGCGGGGCGACCCGGAATCAGCTCCCGGTTGTCCGCCTTCCGAGGTACCTATAGGTGAGTATAGCAACAGCCAAATCCGCTCTGGAACCGGAGGCGAGAACTGGGTGGATTCGAGGTCCTCCGGTCGCCTTCAGCCCCGCCTGCCACTCCGACTCAGGACGACCGCTTACCCTGGAAAAGGCTGTTGAAACCGCAGATGGCGCAGATGACGCAGATAATCAGGAGCTTGGATTGGGCGTGCCATTCACCCGCAAGGTGAGGTCTGCACGAGCCTCGGGTGCGGGCATTTCTGCCCCTCCATCTGCGGAATCGGCGACATCTGCGGTTAAATGAACTGCCGTTTCTAGGCTTACCCCAGCTTCGCGATGTCCTTCCACGCGAGTGCGTGGAATCGGCCAGAGGGATCCAGAGGAAACGAATCCGGCCCCGGGTACACCAGATGCACCCGCCGCAAATCGAGGTCATCCGCTGCGACCTGCATCGACCGGGTCAGTTTCGGGACCGCGTGGTGTTTGAACTCAAACCCAACCCACTCGCCCCGGATCAACGTCACCAAATCCATCTCCGCCCCGCTCTGGACCGAGTAGTGGAAGCAATCCTCCGGATCGAGACCTCCATCCGCGATCAGGTGCTCAATGCAGAATCCCTCCCACGAAAAGCCCATCCGCCCGGATGTGTCCAACTGCTGGACCGTCTCCAGTCCCAGAAGGGCATGGAGCAGCCCTGTGTCCCGTAGGTAGACCTTGGGGGCCTTGCGGACGCGTTTCGCCACGTTGGCCGAGAATGGAGACAGGGTTCGCAGCAGATACGCGCCAGCCATGACATCCAGATAACGTTGCACCGTCTTGAAATCCACGCCGAGGTCCCGCGCCAGGCTGGATGCGTTGACGGCCTGGCCGTGATGGCTCGCCAGAAGAAGCAGCAGTCGCCGCAGCTGCCCGGCGTCCAGGCGGGAGTCCACGAGCATCGGGAGGTCCCGCTGCAGGAAGTCGCTGATGAAGTCACGCCGCCACTTCAGGGACAGCCGGTCATCCGGTGCCATGAACGCTTTTGGAAATCCGCCTCGAAGCCAAAGCTGCGGCTGATGGGCCGTACCCACCTCGCTCCCTGAGAATCCGGACATCTCGATCCGAAAATTCCGTCCCGCCAACGTCTCGGAACTATGCCGGATCAGGTGCGGGGACGCGCTGCCCAGCAGGAGAAACCGGGCCGGTTGCTCGGGCCGATCCGCCAGCACGCGCAGCAGCGGAAACAGCTCCGGCAGCGTTTGGACCTCGTCCAGGATCACCAACCCCCTCAGCGGCCCGAGCACGCCCAGAGGATTATCCTCCAATTGACTGCGATGAAGATAGTTATGCAGATCAAACCAATGGGTGCTGGGTCTGGATTCAAAGCGACGGGCCAAAGTCGTCTTGCCGCACTGGCGCGGACCAAGGAGCAAGGTAACTGGTGAAACCCTGATTCCTTCCTCTATCCGGGACAACAACTTGGGGCGATCGTAACTCACTTTCATGCAAATTAGGAGTTGAACTCCCAAATTGCAATGTTCTGCTCAGACCAATGCCTCAGGATGCCCCCGCAACCCAGAGCTCACGCCAGAACGCCCCCCTGCCGTTCCTCCAATTGCCCAAGGACGGCGTGGACTTCGAACGTTTCTGCACCGACCTCCTCAACGCACACCCAACGTTCTGGGTGGACGATGCGGGTAACGCCACCCAACGGCGGGTGGAGAGAGCAATACGTCTGCTCGGCGGATCCGACCAGCGGGGAGCCGACATCGAGGCACGCATCGAAGGCGGTCAGGTCTGGATGATCCAGTGCAAGCGGGTTGAGAGCTTTGGCCCTGGCGATGCGGAAGAGGTCGCGAAGCTTCTGGAAGCCGGCTTCCCGAACGCCGACCGGTATGTCCTCGCGATCACCAAACCTTTGGGACTGGCGGCCCGCGATTGCTTCGGGCCGAACTGGATGGTCTGGGACCCAGATCAGCTGACCGGGATGGTTCGCCAGTTGGAATCGAAGCCTCGGGCGATGGATCTGATCCTTCAATACTTCGGCGATCACGAGGTTCGCCGGCTTCTGCCCTGGACCCTCGGCCTGAGGGTGGATTGGCGTGAGTACTTCCGCGAATACCTGGAGGAGGACTGCCCCGTGCACCACCGACTGCCGTTCATCCCGATGGGACAAGCCCTGGAAGATCTCCTCGCCTTTGCTCGTGCGGGTGGAGGCCGCGCGCAGGTCCTGGCCGGTGGCGGAGGACAGGGCAAGAGCCGGCTCCTGCTCGAAGTGGCCAGGGAACTGGACGGGAATCCAGAAACTGACCGAATCCATGTTCAACTCGTCGGACAACACGCGCCCTTGCCCAGCGAGTACGATCTCGAACTCCTGACCCAGGAGAACCAACCCAGCCTGCTGATCCTCGACGATGCCCATCATCGGTTGCAGACGCTGGATATGCTCGCCGGTGCAGCCTCGCGTTGCCCCCACGTCCGACTGCTTGCTGTCACCCGGCCGGGTGGATTGGCCTTGGTGAGAAGATCACTCCGCCGGGGTGGGTATGCGGATCGAATGGGCGACGACGTCACACTGCCCACCTGGACCAGGACCAACATTCAAAAACTGGCCGCCTCTGCATTGGGAGAGGAGTTTTCAGCTCACCTTCCCCGGTTGTCCGGGCTAGCCGAGCGCTCGCCTCTGCTCGTCGTGCTCGGATCCGCCACCGTCCGCTCAGGGAGGATGCCCGATCGCATGATCGCGAGCGAAGCCTTCGCATATCGGGTGATCGACGGACTGACCGACGACCTCTTGAATCAGCAACCGGAAGAGCATCGCGATGCCTTCCGGGATCTGATCCAAGTGTTGGCATTCATCGGGCCCGCGAAGGACGATGCCAGCCTTCCCAAGCGACTTGCCGACCTCGTAGATCGAGGCGAACTCGAAGTCGCACGTCACTTGGATGCACTCCGCTTTTCAGGACTGATCAACGAGGGGGCCGGGGAAATCCGCCTGCATCCCAGCCTGCTTTCCGATGCGGTCCTGCGCCGGGCTGCCATCGACGAGTCTGGTCGACCACGAGCCTGGAGTCGGTCCCTGGCTCAAAGGCTGAAGCTTTCGGATTTCCCCTCGATCCTTCGGAATCTCAGCATCGCAGACAGCGAAGGCACGAAGGGCGCCGGGAACAACCCTGCCAATAGTCTGATCGAGCCAGTATGGATCGATCTTCAAAAGCGGTTTTCGGAAGGAAGCTGGAAGGAACGTCAACAGCTGTTGGAGGCATGGATTCCCACCGCCAGCTATCAGCCTGAGCGAAGCATCGAACTGGCCAGGCTCGCACTGAGTGCCCCGGATGCTCCCCCGGATGCCGACAACCCGGTCATCTCATTCGAGACCCTTGACGAGCTTGGCCCGGAGCCGGTCGAGGAATGCCGCGCCCGAATCCTCACCAAAGCCGGGCTGGTGCTGGAACAGATCGTTGTGTGGCATCCGGAGCAGGCGTCCGTGGCGCTGGACCTACTTTGGGAACTGGCGGACAGGTTGCCAACGACCGGCTCCCACGCGCATCAGCATCCGGTCAACGTCATCGCCCGCGCCGCAGA
Organism: Limisphaerales bacterium; assembly: GCA_965284395.1. Taxonomy (GTDB): domain Bacteria; phylum Verrucomicrobiota; class Verrucomicrobiia; order Limisphaerales; family UBA9464; genus UBA6176. The sequence goes on from OZ260084.1 coordinate 6,669,262, forward strand.
ATTTGGACTGTACAAGCCCCGCTCTGCCTCCGAGTCGGTGCTCAACTGGATAGAGAAACGCGCCAGCGGCTCCGGAGATCCGGAGAATCGACTCCGCGCAAAAGGCACGCTCTCCGCGCTGCTCAAACCGTTCTTCGGACGATCGATTGAGCAGTCGTGGCAGACAGGCAACACCATCCACTCCCAACGGATAATGGTAGATCCAGAGAAAGTTGGTCCGCTGCGCAAACGGGCTCTGGCCTTGATCCATCGCGAACTGCGCTCCGGGGACGAGTCACGCGCCCACGCGGTCCTGCCCTGCCTCAGGATCGCCGTTGAGCGAAATCATGACCTTGAAATCCTGTCAGACGACTCGGGCGAGGTGATGGCCTGGCAGGGACAGAGAATGACAGCGCTCCAGTCCTTTTCAGAACTCATACCCCTGCTGGCGCATCATCCGTTCGCACTCCAGGATCTCGCCACCTTGCTACGCCACGCACAGCTCTACGATGGGAACCCGGAGGTCGCGAACACCAGTCGGGCCCTATTGGATCTGATCCCCGACACCTTTGAACTGCGGCTTGCGAGGGCGATGTCTTGGGACCTTTACGACCACATCGCGCCGAACGAATCATCGATGATTCCAGCGGAACGAAAGCAAGTTCGCCGTGGGCGAAGGTCGTCCTACTTGTCCAGGGTCGCGAATGAGTGCTTCCAGCGCTGGCCGACAGCACAGCATTTGGCCGTCGAATTGGAGGCGTTCGCCAATCGGTCGAAGGCCTTGGGGCTCGCGCCGCTGCTGACTGAACTCAGCCACGCGGTGATAGCCATCTCTCCGTCGATGGCCAGGGAACTTCTTGCGCCTCTCCTGCAAGCCTCAACAAACGCGTTGGATGACATGCTGCCTGCAGTTCTGGGAGCCGCCCGTGAGAACGCGGCACAGGACTACGATTCCGCGGTCGCCGAGATCGCACGGACCGGAACACCGGCACGATTGACTTGCTGGCTACGAAGCCTGTCCCTCGCAACCTACGACAGACAGACCCCGCGTCCGGCAGAGTTGGTTGCCCTGTGGAGCGCGACCGAACGGACAGAGGATGGCGTGGTCGGCTCGCTGGCTGGCCTGGCCGGGCAGTGGTCGCAGCAGGATCCGCAGCTTTCGGCAGGCCTGTTTGGGCGACTGAAGCCGGCGTCAAGGCACGCGGCTCAGCAAATCGTCCAAGCCTTGAGAACGTCGTTGGAGGTGGCTGGACCAGCCAAGGATTCAAAGCTGGCGCAACCCTGTCTGAACACCCTCACACGGGCTGGTCTGAAATGGCTTTCGCAACTCGATCACGATGCGGAAGCCATCCTCCGTATGGCACCATTGGCCGCCTATCAGAACCTCGCCTCTCAGGCAGATGCCGGGAGGGGCCCCGACTTGCTACCGCTTGCATACGGACCGTTCTGGCTGGGGCCGATTCCCGACACGGTCTACCTCGATCAGGAGATCAATCGGCACTGGGCGACCATGGAGCAGGACACCACTCTCCGATCTGCCCGGATCAGTCTGATCCGGGCACTGATCGACGCGGATCCAATGGGATCTCAAGAGCGTCGCCGCGCCTTGATTCAGAAGGCGGGCACGCCGGAGGACCTGCTTCGCGCCGTCGAGGTCGCGTTTCCAAATGATTCCCAGACGGTGCTGGCCTGGCCCGATCTGGCGGCTCTTGCGCTCGGATGCAGCGAGCACCTTGGCAACGTTGCGGACGTATCCGGGCACATGTTCCGTTCGATCTGCTTCGGAAGCCGTTCAGCAACCAGCGGCCAGATGGACGCGTCCTACGCCTCAATCGTGGACCGCGCCAACGACCTCGCCAACGTTCACGAGGCCAATTTGCCGATCGCAGAACTGTACCGCCGCATAGCCCGCGCGGAGTCCTTCGAGCAGAAGCGCGTTCGCGCAGACTACCTCGCGTCGGTCGAGCAGGACGACTGAGCATCGAAGGCTGACCCTCGCCCTCTCCCTCGGTCCACCCCGGCCCGGGTTCAGGCCGACTTTTCCCGCCCGCGGTACACCAGCATCCGCAGACCGTTCAGGCAGACGAGGACGGTGCTTCCCTCATGGGCGATGACGCCCACTGGCAAGGGCAGGCGGAAACCCAGTGCGGACACGATCAGCACGCCGATGACGAGCAGGGAAAACGCGAGGTTCTGGTAGATGATGGTCCGGGCCCGACGACTCAGTGAAAGGGCGAAGACGATGTTCTTCAGGTTGTCGCTCATCAGGACGACATCGGCGGTCTCCATCGCCACGTCCGTGCCCGCGGCGCCCATCGCGACACCCACCGTCGCCGTCGCCAGCGCCGGCGCATCGTTCACGCCATCGCCGACCATGGCGACGGGGCCGATGTTCCGCAGTTCCCTGATCACCCGAACCTTGTCCTCGGGCAGGAGATCGGCATGAACCTCGTCCACCCCCGCCTGCCGACCGATCGCCTGCGCGACGCGGGTGTTGTCGCCGGTGAGCATGACCACGCGCGTGATGCCGTCTGCCTTCAACTGGCGGATGACCTCGGGGGCGTCGGCCCGGAGCACATCGGCAATCGCCACCGCGCCGAGGAACCGGGCCGAGTCATGGGCTTCGTCGAGTTCCCCCACGATGACCACGGTCTTCCCCTCGTCCTGCAAGGTCGCCACTTGCCGTGCGAAGGCCTCCGGCAACGACAGCCTCAACGCCGTGAAGTAGCGGGCGTTGCCCACCGCGATCCGGCGCCCCCCCACCAATGCGCTGGCCCCCTTCCCCGACACCGACTGGAAACCCGCGCAATCCGACACGGCAACGCCCCGGGCCCGGCATTCGGATACGATGGCCTGCGCGAGGGGATGCTCGGACTTCAGTTCAACCGCACCCACCAACCCCAGCAACGACAACGCCTCCCCATCCACACCTGTAGGCCGGATGCCCCCATCCGGCGCATCCCCACCTGCGCCACGTGAGGGCACGTGGCCTACCACGCTCCCATCCGGCGCGTCTCCGCCTGCGCCACGTGAGGGCACGTGGCCTACCACGCTCACGTCCGGCGTCTTCCCAACTCCACCGGGCGAGCGGACCTGAACCAAAAACGGCACCACCCGTTCCCCGACGATCACGTCCGTGACGCGAGGCTTGCCCTCCGTCAGCGTGCCGGTCTTGTCGAAGGCAACCACCTTGACGGTCGCCGCCCGTTCGAGGTGGACCCCACCCTTGAACAGGACGCCACGCCGCGCCGCACCACCGATCGCGGAGAGGATCGAGGCCGGTGTACTGATGATGAGGGCGCAGGGAGACGCCACCACCATCACGGTCATCGCCCGGTAAAACGCGATCCGGAAGGTCTCATCGAGGAACAGGATGGGAACCAGGATCAGCCCGAGGGTGAACAGCAGGACTCCCACCGCGTAAAACTGCTCGGCCCGGTCAAGGAACCGCTGCGTATCGGCCTTCTCGGTCTGGGCCTCCTCGACCATGCGGACGAGCTTCTCGATCGTGGAATCCTTCGCCAAACGCGTGACCCGAACCTCCAGACCACCCGTCTGGTTGATGGTTCCCGCGAACACCGGATCCCCGACCGTGCGCGAGACCGGGATCGATTCCCCGGTCAGTGACGCCTGGTCCACCGCGCTGCTCCCCTCGATGATCACGCTGTCGAGCGCGATGCTCTCGCCGGGGCGCACGACCAGCACGTCTCCGACGACCAGTTCGCCCACGGGCAACGTCACGGTTCCTTCGCCGCGCCGGACCAGAGCCTTCTCCGGCCGCAACTTCATCAGCGACTGGATCGCCTTGCGGGTCCGGTCGATGGCGTAGGCCTGGAGGACGTTGGAAAGCGAGAAGAGGAACAGGAGCATCGCGCCCTCGAACGGAGCGTTCACGATGGCGGCACCAATGGCGGCAAGGACCATCAGCAGGTCCACGTCGATCGTCCACTGGAGCAGCGACTGGAGTCCCGCGCGGACTCCGAAGTAGCCCCCGGTGAGGTAGGCCGCCGCGTAGAAGGCCACGGACCAGAACCCACCGACCTTCGAGGTGGCCCAACCCGCGACCATCAAGACCAGCGTCAGAACCGTAAACACGGCCTCGAGACGCTCGCCCGTAAGCCAGTACCGAAGTCCGTCCTGCGGCGTCGCAGCGCCCGATTCCGGGAAGGAAGTCACGGCTGCGCCGGTCGAGCGGACCCGGTCGATGACCTGCGCCTCCGTCAGGTGCGCATCGTCGAACGTCACCGTCATGACGCCACCGAGAAAGGTGGCACGAGCCCGCCGGATCCCGGGGATCGCCTGCGCCTTGCGCTCGATCCGGTCTTCCGCCGCTCCGGAAGCCCGTCCGGCGAGGTGAAGCAGCGTCTTGCAATACTGCTGGTGCCCCAGCGGCGCGAGTTTCTCAGCCACCTTCCGTACGCCCTCGTCGGAGATGACCCGCGGATCAAAGTCGATCATCACGGCGTGGCCCTTCGGGTCGATGTCCGCACGCAGGACTCCGGGCGCAACGACGGGATCCGCCGGTGCTCCGGGCTTCGGGCTCGATCGATCTGACGCGCTCATGGGTACCATCGGAGGGAACGGAGCGGCGGGGCTGCCGGACCCGTTCTCCTGCCAGACGCAGGCTACACCCCGGGCCGTCACGAAGGCCACACTTCAACCTGAAAGCGGAAGTTGGATCCGCAGATTACAGTGATTCCACGGATTGGAAGCCGGTTGAGAGGGGCTGTCGTTTCACCCCAAGGGTGACCTGGAAACAGCGACGCGGTGAGGCCGCTTCTCCCGGCCCATCTGTGAAATCCGTGAAATCTGTGGATAGTCCAACGGCCGCATTCAGGATGAATGAACTGCCGATTCTAGGTTCAACCGGTGGGGCGAGACTGTCGAGCCGCGTCAGAGTTCGAAGTTCTCAGTTTCGAGTTTGGAGCGGGGATTGGGACTGGGGTTTCACGGTCAGGTTCGACTCCATCCTGTAGGCTGCGTGCCCCCACGCGGCGGTTCAAGATCCACGCCGGGTGAGGGCACCCGGCCTACAAGGGAGGACCGCGCAACTCGTCTTGAAACTCTGGGCTCCCGACCGGCTCGTGAGGACACTCGCCCGACCTCTCGCCGGGGGGCAGTGTCGGGATGCGCCCGAAGCCCTATGCGAGCGCCATGGCGACCAACGGATCCGCCGTCGTGAGCACGGCCAGCAGGACGCAACCCTCGTCCGAGTGGTTGACCTCGTGGTGGGAGCCGGCATCCGCGTGGTGGAAATCCCCGGCCTCCAGTCGCCGCCCGCTGACGTTGAGGTCGCCGGACAGGATCAGGAAATCCTCAGGGCCGGCATTCACATGCGCCGGGTAACGGACGCCCGGGCCAAGCTTGCCCAGCAGGATGGCATAGCCCCGCTCCGGTTCATAGGAGAGCAGCTTGATCCAGGCACCGGGCATGGGCAGCGGCTTCCATCCACCCTCGCCCGCGTTCTTGAGGAAGCGCAGCGCGGTCCCGATCGGAGGCAACGAAGCTTCTCCCGAGGGCGACCGTTCACCGCTGATCCGATCCAGGATGCGACCCTTGAGCGAAGCGGACGGTCGCTGGACCGGGAGTGCACGCGCCACCTTCTCCATCGAAGCGCCCAGGCCACGGACCAACTCGCGCAGCTCCGATGATTGCGCAAGCCGCGACTCGAATTCCGCCGACTCGGCAGTGCCCAGCGCACCGAGCACGTACAGGCTCGCCTGTTCCTGTTGTTCCTCGATGCTCATGTTTCGCGTGGAAGCAGTTCGCGGAGCTTCAACATTCCCCGACGGATGCGCGCCTTGATCGTCCCCAGTGGGACTCCCAGCGCTTCCGCGATGTCATGATGGCTCAGGCCGTTCATGAAGGCCAGCCGCAGGGCTTGGGATTGGTCCGGGGGCAATTGCTCCAAGGCCCGGCGGACCTCTTCCAACTCCTCTGGTTCCAGGCCGGCCTCCGGAACACGGGCTCCTTCGCCGCCGGATTCGAACCAACCCTCGTTCTCCAGCGCCTCGACCAGCACCGCACGGCGACCACGCGCGCGGATCCGGTCCACGCAGCGGTTACGCGTGATCCGCAGCATCCACTGTAGGGGAGTTCCGAGCTCCGCGTTGTACAGGCTGGCCTTCTCCCACGTCTGCACGAAGGCGTCCTGGACAACCTCTTCGGCGTCCGTCGGATCCCCGAGCATGCGGAGGGCGACGGTGAACAGGATCCCAGACAACTCATCGTAAAAATCACCGAGGGCGTCCCGATCGCGCGCCACAACCCGGGCCATGAGGCCGGCGTGACGTTGTGCTTCGGTGGCGGAGTCCTGCATGCAATCAACCGGTTCAGCACCTGTGCCCGCCTGCATCCGGTGGTCCAGTGCCACCAATGACCAGGGGGCGTGCCCGCCGGCGTGCACGAAGCCTTCCTGTCGCCCCGGTTCATGGCAAGCCGGGAGACGCGACCACACGAGTCGCAACAGCACACTGCCACCGAAGCCAGTGGGGCGAGACTCCGTCGAGCCGCGTCGGAGTTTGAAGTTGTCAGTTTCAAGTTTGAAGCCCGAGCCGGGCCTGAAACTTGAATCCTGAAACTCGGAACTCCGCGACGGCTCGTGTGGACACTCGCCCCACCAACCGGCCCCGCGCCCGACGCCACAGCCCGCCCGGCCGCGATGGCAGCAGCCCGGGCGTTGGTCAGCTTGAACGTGCAGCGAAAGTCTCATCCAGTGCGTCGCGACCGGGTCCTTGGACCCGATTGCCACGCCATGGATACGCCGGCACCTCCGTGCCGGATGCAAGGCAACCGGCGAAACCCGGGAATCAGGCCCGAGCGAACTCGAGCCGGTCCCCACCGTCTGCCACGACCACCCGGATCGTCTCACCCGGCGTGAACCCACCCGACAACAGCCGCGTCGCCAACGGGTTCAGCAGGTGTTCCTGGATCGCCCGTTTCAGCGGCCGCGCTCCGAACTGCGGGTCGTACCCTTCCCGAGCCAGGAACTTCCGGGCCGCGTCGTCCACCTCCAGCGTGTACTGCTGGGCCTGGAGTCGCTTCTGCACCCGGATCAGTTGCAGGTCGACGATCCTCGCCAACTCGGCCTCGTCCAGGCTCTCGAAGATCAAGGTGTCGTCGACCCGGTTCAGGAACTCCGGGCGGAAGTGCTTCCGCAACTCCGCCCGGACCGCGTCCTCCATGTTCTGCCGCGCGGCCGCATCGTTCCGTCCATCGAGGAAATACTCCTGGATGATCGGCGACCCCAGGTTCGAGGTCATGATCACCAGCGTGTTCCGGAAGTCCACGGTCCGGCCCTGGCCATCCGTCAGGCGCCCATCGTCGAGAACCTGGAGCAGCACATTGAAGACATCCGGATGCGCCTTCTCAACCTCGTCGAGCAGCACCACCGAATACGGACGCCGCCGGACCGCTTCGCTCAGCTGACCGCCTTCCTCGTACCCGACGTATCCCGGAGGCGCTCCCACCAACCGCGCCACCGTGTGCTTCTCCATGTACTCGGACATGTCGATGCGGACCATCGCCTGGTCGTCATCGAACAGGAACTCCGCCAGCGCCCGCGCCAACTCCGTCTTGCCGACACCAGTCGGCCCGAGGAAGAGGAACGAGCCCACCGGACGATTCGGATCCTGCAACCCCGACCGCGCCCGGCGAACCGCATCCGCCACCGCATGGATCGCCTTGGCCTGGCCCACGACGCGATTGCCGAGCCGTTCCTCGGCCTTCACGAGTTTCTCGCGCTCGCCTTCGAGCATGCGGGTCACCGGGATGCCCGTCCACGAGGCCACCACGCGCGCGATGTCCTCGTCCGTCACCTCCTGGGAAAGCAGACGCTGACCGGCCGGGATCGCATGCATGGCCTTTTCCGCCCCAGCCAGCTGCTTCTGGAGTTCCGGCAACCGGCCGTATTGCAGCTCGGACGCCTTGCCGAGGTTGCCCTGCCGCTGAGCCTGCTCGAGCTCGGTCTTCAATTGCTCGATCCGCGCATTCACGATGCTGACGGCATCCAACGCCGCCCGCTCGTTCTGCCACTGCGCATTCAGGCCCGACTGCCGCTCACGCAGGTTGGCAAGATCCGCTTCGATCCGGCGCAACCGTTCCTTGGCCGCATCGTCCTTCTCCTTGGCCAAAGCCGTCCGTTCGATCTCCAACTGGAGGATCTGGCGGTCCAACTGGTCGATGGAGGTCGGCTTCGAATCCAGCTCCATCTTCAGCCGCGAGGCTGCCTCGTCGACGAGGTCGACCGCCTTGTCCGGCAGGAACCGGTCCGCGATGTAACGGTGCGAAAGCGTCGCGGCCGCCACCAAGGCACCGTCCTGGATCCGGACCGCGTGGTGGTTCTCATACCGTTCCTTCAGGCCGCGCAGGATCGCGATCGTGCTCTCCACCGAAGGCTCCGCGACGTAGACCGGCTGGAAGCGACGTTCAAGCGCCGGGTCCTTCTCGATGTACTTGCGGTACTCGTCGAGGGTCGTCGCCCCGATGCAGCGCAACTCACCGCGGGCCAGCTGAGGCTTCAGCATGTTCGCCGCATCCGCCGCACCCTCGGCCTTGCCGGCGCCGACGATGGTATGAAGCTCATCGATGAAGAGGATGATCTGGCCTTCGCTGGCGGTGACCTCCTTCAGGAACGCCTTCAATCGATCCTCGAATTCCCCCCGGAACTTCGCCCCGGCAATCATCGCCCCGAGGTCGAGCGCGATCACGCGCTTGTTCTTCAGGCTCTCCGGGATGTCCCCGTTCACGATCCGCCGGGCGATCCCTTCGACGATCGCCGTTTTCCCAACGCCGGGCTCGCCGATGAGCACAGGGTTGTTCTTCGTGCGGCGGGTCAATACCTGCATCACGCGCCGGATCTCGTCATCCCGGCCGATCACCGGATCGATCTTCCCCTCGCGGGCCGCCGCCGTCAGGTCGCGCCCATACTTTTCCAGTGCCTGGAACTTGTCCTCCGGGTTGGCATCGGTCACCCGTTGGTTCCCGCGCACGTCGGCCAACGCCTTCAGCAGGGGATCCCGTTGCAGCCCGGCCTTCTTCGCGATGTCCTGGAACCGGCTCCCGCCCTTGGCCAGCAAGGCCAGCAACAGGTGCTCGGTCGACACATAATCGTCCTTCAACCGACGCGCCTCCTCCATGGAAGCCGCCAGGACCGCCTGGAATTCCTGGGTAGGATAGACCTGGCCGCCACCCTGGACCTTCGCCCGGCGACCCAACTCGGCTTCGAGATCCGCCTCGTAACGCGCCCGCACGACCCCCAACTTCTGCAGGACCTGGGGCACGACGCTCTCCTCCTGCCGGGCCAGCGCCAGCGCCAGATGCTCCGCATCGATTTGTTGGTGCGAGCGTTCCTGAGCCAGCTGCTGCGCGGCCGCCAACGCCTCCTGCGCCTTGATCGTCAATTTCTCCAGATTCATGAACGCCCTGCCCGCATACGGAATGCCGGCCTCCGATTCCAACGATTTCCGGGACTTTCCAGCAGCCGACTGCGCCGGACCGCGCCATGCCGTCCCTACCGACCACGGAACCCGTCCCATCCGTGTCCCTCCCCAAACGGGGCGGCAACGTCCTCGTTGCCCTCCCAAGCCCTTTCCCAAGGCGATGAGGACATCGCCACCCCGATCCTGTTCTCAACCGGGGGCACCGTCAGAACGCGCGCCGGCAATGAAGAATCGGAAAGTCCGATTGCACTCGGCCGCCAATGAAACATTCTCACCCAGCCCGTGTCATCGGGTCCAAGACATGCGCGTCCACACACGAATTCCGCGGCCGAAGGCCACCCTCGCCCGTTCACTGGCCGTCGCGACCCTGGCCGCAGCCGCGCTCATCATCGCGCCGGGTTGCAACAAGCCGAAGGCTGTCCAGGTCCAGACCGAGAAGATCCAGCGCCGCAACCTCACCGAACTGGTGATGGCCACCGGCAAGGTCCAGCCGGTCACCCAGGTGAAGATCTCCCCGGAAGTCGCGGGCGAGATCATCGAGCTGCCGATCAAGGAGGGCCAGAAGGTCACCAAGGGGGACCTGCTCCTCCAGATCCGCCGTGACCTGTACGAGGCCGGCCTGCGGTCCGCTGAAGCCTCCCACAAGTCCGCTCAGGCCGCCCTCCTCACCGCGCAGGCCAACGAGCGCAAGGCTACCGCCGAGTTCCAGCGCAATTCCGAACTCTTCCAGCGCAAGCTGGTGTCCGACTCGGTCTTCGATGAATTCAAGACCGCCCTCGAGGTCGCCAAGGCCAACGTCTCTTCCGCCACCCAGCAGATCGAGATCGCCCGTGCTTCCATCAAGCGCGCCCAGGAGGATCTGCTCAAGACCACCATCAACGCCCCGATTTCCGGCACCGTCTCCAAGCTCAATTCCGAGGTCGGCGAACGCGTCTCCGGCACGGGCATGATGGCCGGCACGGACATCCTCACGCTGGCCGACCTCTCGGTCATGGAAGCCCGCGTCGAGGTCGGCGAGGTCGATGTCGTCCTCATCCAACCCGGCCAGAAGGTCCGGCTCGAGGTGGACTCCTTCCGCGATCGGAAGTTCACCGGAATCGTCACGCAGGTCGCCCGCTCCGCCAAATCGCTCGGCGCCGGAACCCAGGCCGAGTCCACCAAGTTCGAGGTCCGGATCCGGATCCAGGACCAGGAATCGTTCCTCCCCGGCATGAGTGTCACGGCCGAAATCGAGACGCGCTACCGCACCAATGTCCTCGCGGTCCCGATCCAGAGCGTGACGACCCGGATGCCCAGGGGCTCCAACGCCCCGACCGCCGCACCCGAACCTCCCAAGACCGGCCCCGGGGCAGCGAAATCGGGCGAGAACCAGTTCGAACTCGTTGGGAACGCCCGGAAGGCGAAGGAAGGTCCGAAGCCCCAGGAGGTCGTCTTCCTGATGGAGTCGGAGAAAGCCCGGATGGCACCGGTGAAACGCGGAATCAGCGACGACACCTACTACGAGATCCTCGAAGGGATCGCCGAGGGCCAGGAGGTCATCACCGGCGGCTTCCGCGCCATCTCCAAGGAACTCGAGGACGGCAAGGCCGTGACCACGAGTACCAACAAGCCCGGGTTCAGCTTTTCGGCCAAGGCATCCGCGCCCTGATCGATTCCATCCGACCGGCCATGCCACTCATCCAGATTCGCAACCTGGCCCGGCGCTATGTCATGGGCGTCGACACCGTGCACGCCCTGCGCGGCGTCTCGCTCGACATCGAGCGTGGCGAGTACGTCGCCATCATGGGGCCGTCCGGCTCCGGCAAGTCCACCCTCATGAACCTCCTCGGGTGCCTCGATTCGCCATCCGAAGGTTCTTACGAACTCAACGGCAAGAACGTCGCCCGCATGTCGGACAACGAACTCGCCGAGATCCGCAACCGCGAGATCGGGTTCGTCTTCCAGTCCTTCAACCTCCTCCCGCGCTCCGACGCCCTCCACAACGTCGAACTCCCGCTGATCTACGCCGGGATGGCCCGCTCCACCCGTCGCGATCGTGCCCGACAGGCCCTCGCCAACGTCGGACTCCAGGAGCGCATGACCCACCGCCCCAACGAACTCTCCGGCGGCCAGCGCCAGCGCGTCGCCGTCGCCCGCGCCCTCGTCAATTCGCCCTCCATCATCCTCGCCGACGAACCCACTGGTAATCTAGACTCCCGCACCGGCACCGAGATCCTCAACCTCTTCGAGCAACTCTCCCAGAAGGGCAACACGATCATCGTCGTCACCCACGAGGAGGACGTCGCCCAACACGCCCGCCGCATCATCCGTATCCGCGACGGCCTGATCGCCGCCGACGAAGTGACCGAACGCGGACGCACTTCCGGTACCCGCACGACAACCCCCGCTGCTCCCGGCACGGCCATCCCACCCACCATCGCCGCCCCTCCGATCATTGCCTCCTGACCGATGACGCTGTTCGACGACATCCGCGAATCCACAGCGATCGCCTGGAGCTCTGTCCGGGCGAACAAGCTCCGGTCCGCCCTCACCACCCTCGGCGTGGTGATCGGCATCGTGACGGTCACCATGATGGGAACCGCCATGAACGGCATCAACAGCGCCTTCCGGAAGAGCATCTCGTCCATGGGCGCCGATGTCCTCTATGTCGGCCGGTTCCCCTGGATGGCCTTCCAGGATTGGCGAACGTTCCGGAACCGGAAGGAGTTCACCCTGGCCGACGCTCAGCAGGTCGAGCGCGAACTCAAGTCCGCCGCCGCCGTGGCGGCCCAGTGTGATGGCAACGGAACCGTCGTCTACAACCGCCGCCGCGCCACCGGCGTCTGGATCAACGGCAACACCGACCAAAGCCTCGCCATCCGTGGACTCAACCTGGCCGAGGGACGATGGTTCACGCCTTCGGACATCGCGTCGGCCCGACCGGTCTGTGTCCTCGGGGCTTATCTCGCCGAAGGTTTCTTCCCGCGGGAATCGCCAGTTGGCAAAAGGATCCGCGTCGAGGACCGCAGCTACGAGGTCATCGGCGTCATCGAGAAACAGGGCTCGTTCCTCGGGAACTGGAATCAGGACAACCAGGTCGTCATCCCCGTCACCCGGTTCCAGTCCGACCAGCAGATGCGCCCGGACTACCAGATCGCCATCAAGGCCGCCGACCCCAACCAACTCCAGGAAACGATCGAGGAGGCTCGCTCCATCCTCCGCCGACTGCGGAAGGTCCCGCCGGGCAAGCCCGATGACTTCGCCATCAACCAGCAGGATGTCTTCGTCCAGTTCTTCCTCGCCTTCGGTGGCACGATCGGACTCGTCGGGCTCTTCATCACGGGCCTCTCCCTCATCGTCGGAGGCATCGGCATCATGAACATCATGTTTGTCTCCGTGACCGAGCGCACCAAGGAGATCGGCATCCGGAAGGCCCTCGGCGCCAAGAAGCGTTCGATCCTGACGCAGTTCCTGATCGAGGCCGCCACGATCACGCTCGGAGCCGGCCTGCTCGCCATCGGCATCGCCTGGCCCGCGACCATCGCCATCAACCGCTACACCTCCTTCGCCGCCGAGATGTCGTGGTGGATCGTCGCCATCGCCCTGACCGTCTCCGTCCTCACCGGCGTCGTCGCCGGCTTCATCCCTGCCCTGCGCGCCGCCCGCATGGACCCCGTTGACGCCCTCCGTTCCGAATGACCGCCATGCGCCTCCTCCGCGAACTCCAGGAAAACGTCATCCTCGCGCTCACCGCGATCCGAGCCCACCTGCTCCGCTCCGGCCTCACGATCCTCGGCATCCTCGTGGGGGTGTTTTCCATCATCGTCGTGATGACCGCCATCCGCGTGCTCCAGGCCAACCTGGAGAAGCAGATGAGCCAGCTGGGAACCCATACCTTCCAGCTCCAGCGCTTCCCCGCCATCCAGGTCTCCGGCGATGCCAACACCTGGCAGAAATACGCCCGCCGGAAACGGTTCTACATCGGCGACGTCCGTCGTCTCGCCGAACGCGCCACCTACGCCACCGCCATCTCCGTGGTCGCCCAGGTCGACAGCGCCGAAGCCTTCTCCCGCTTCGCACGGACCAATCCCAACATTCCCCTCACTGCCGTCTCGCCGGAAGCCTTCGCCACCCGCAGCTGGATCGTTGCCGAGGGTCGCGCCCTCGTGGCTCCCGACTGCGACGGAGCCCGGCGTGTGACCGTCCTCGGCGCCGACCTCGCCAAGAAGCTCTTCCCCTACGGCTCTGCACTCGGGGAGACCGTGAAGTACCGTGGGATCAACTACACCGTCGTCGGCGTCCTCGAAGGCAAGGGCGCGATGTTCGGCCAGAGCCAGGACAACTTCCTCGCCATCCCCATCGACACCGCCTTCGAACGGTACGGCAAGGAACTCTCCCTTCAGGTCCAGGTGCAGGCCGCCGACGAAGCCTCCTACCCCGCCACCGTCGAGCAGGTCCGCGGCATCCTCCGCGCCATCCGCAAGGTCGCCCCCGGCGAGGACGACGACTTCGAACTGATCTCCAACGATTCCCTCGTCACCCAGTTCCGCGGCCTCACCGAGAACCTCCGCATCGGCTCCGCCGTCATCTCCTCCATCGCGCTCCTCGCCGCCGGCGTCGGCATCATGAACATCATGCTCGTCTCCGTGACCGAGCGGACCAAGGAGATCGGCATCCGCCGCGCGATCGGAGCCAAGAAGCGCAGCATCATGGCCCAGTTCCTTTGTGAGGCCGTCGTGCTTTCCGAGATCGGCGGCATCATCGGCGTCGGACTCGGCATCCTCGCCGGCAACGTGATCAGCCTCCTGCTCCAGGTGCCTCCCGTGATTCCCTTCGACTGGGCCCTGATCGGACTCGTCGTCTGCTCGATCGTCGGCATCCTCTTCGGCACCTACCCCGCCTGGAAGGCCGCCAACCTCGATCCCATCGAGTCCCTCCGGTACGAGTAGGACGGGGAGTTCGAAGTTTTCAGTTTCAAGATTCAAGTCGAGGTCGCGAGGCGCGACCCGATGAAGTCGTTGTAGGCCGGGTGCACTCACCCGGCGGAGTTGAGCATGCGCCGCGTGGGGGCACGCGGCCTACAGAACTGTACGCCGGAGGCGTTGAAGCGGGTAGCCCGGGGTCGCGAAGCGATACCCCGGGTCACCCGGGAGAAGGATTTCCAACCCTGAAAGGGTTGCAGCGGTCTGGCATCCTACGCGGAACCTTCGGGGTGGCGCTGAGTCGCCGGTCTTCAGAGACAGTCGGCTCTGCGGGACGTCCCGTCGTGCGCTTCGCGACCCCGGGCATATCGTCTGATACGCCTTCGGCGTAGGGCTGAATTCGTAGATCGCAAACCCCTGATTGCAGAGACCAGACGGGGCCAACGTAGCGAAGCGGACCACCCGGTGGGGCGTCTTTCCGGGCCGCGAAGGAATCCCGCATCTCGCCCTTGGGAAATCGGTGGCGGGGTCGGTATCGGAATCGGCATCGAGCCTCAGCTTCCCTCTGGAATCTGACGACTGGCAACTCGCCAACCCCTGCCTCCTCACGTCGGCAGCTACCCCTCCGTAGCCGACGTGGTCACGAGGCGGGACTTCTTCCCCCGCTTCAAACTTGAATCTGAAAACTTCCGACTCCCCTCAAACTCTTCCCCGCCCCTGCCGCCATTTGTCGAGGCCGACGGCGAGGACGATCACCGATCCGATGATGATTTCCTGGACGTAGTTCGCCCACCCTAGCTGCGAGGTACCGTTCCGTAGCAGCGCCATGAGGAGCGCCCCGACGATCGCGCCGAGGATGCTGCCACTGCCACCCGACAGGGAGGCACCGCCGATCACCACCGCCGCGATGATGTCCAACTCCAGGCCCACGGCCACCGTCGGATCGCCCTGGGTCAGGCGCGCCAACTGCATCACGCCGGCAATGCCGAAGAAGAGACCCGCCAATGCATAGACGGCGACCTTCACCGACCGGACCCGCACGCCGCAGAGCCGCGCCGTGGATTCGTTGGAGCCCACGGCCACGATGTGCCGCCCGAAGATCGACTGCCGCAGCACCACCGCCGTGAGGGCGGCCAAGGCGAGCATGATCCAGACACCATGCGGCAGGGGAAACAGCGTGTCGGGCGAGGTCACCTTCATGACCATCGCGATCCCGGAATCGTTGGGAATGCTGGTCGCCTGGTTCTTCCCCAGCCATTTGCCCGCGCCGCGGACGATGCTCATGGAACCCAGCGTGACGATGAACGGCAGCAACCGGAACGCAGCGATGGCACCGCCATTGATCAACCCGATTCCTGTACCGGCCAGCACCGCGACCGCGACCACGACCAACGGCGAGGAACCTCCGACGATCATCCGCGCACCCAACACCGAGCAGAACGCCACCATCGAACCCGCGCTGAGGTCGATGCCACCCGACACGATCACCAGCGTCATGCCCAAGGCGCCGATGCCGACGACGACGGTCTGGACGAGGACGATCTTGAGGTTGCCCGCCTTGAAGATGCTCTCGCGGGCCGGTTCGCCGAACTCATCGCGCGCGAACGCGAAGAACAGGCAGACCAGCGCCAACCCGAGGAACGGGCCGCCCACCTGCACCCAGCGGCGCAACCGCGCCTTGATTCCACCCGCGTCCTGGTTCGCCATGCTCAAGCTTCCTTCCCTTCCAACCCGCTGACTTCTTCCAACCCATCTGTCGTGCCCTGCCCGATCGCCGCCGAGACCAGATCGTGTTCGGTCCATTCCTCGACGGGCTTCACCGCCACGATCTCACCCCGGCAACAGACGGCGATCGTGTCGCACACGCCCAGCAACTCCGGGATGTAGGAACTGACCAGGACCACCGTCCTTCCCTGTTCCGCCGCCCGTCCGATGCGCCGGTAGATCGATGCCTTCGAACCGACGTCGATGCCGCGCGTGGGCTCGTCGAGCAGCAGCAGCTTCGCCTGGTGGTACAGCAACCGTCCGAAGGCAACCTTCTGCTGATTGCCGCCCGAAAGCTCGCCGATCGGCTGTTGCGCCGACTGCGCCTTCACCTCCAACCGTTCCATCCAGTCGAGCGCCATGCGCTGCTCCGCGCCGAGCCGGAGGAATCCGCCACGGCTGATCGGGCCCGGCCTCGTCAGCAGCAGGTTTTCGGCGATGCTCCGGTTGAGCAGCAGCCCCTCCTGCTTGCGGTCCTCGCTGAGCAGGGACACGCCGCATCCCAGCAAACGCGTCGGCGTCCAACCCGTCACATCCACCCCGTTCAGGTCCACCGTTCCACCCGCGACGGGATCCAGCCCGAACATCGCCCGCAACGTCTCCGTGCGGCCCGCACCGATCAATCCGAACACCCCGAAGATCTCGCCCTCGCGCACCGTGCAGGTCATCGACCGCGGCTTGGTCTCCCCGGCCAGGTTGCGCAACTCGAGGATCGGCTTCCCGATCGTGTGCGGCGTCCTGGGATAGAGATCCGTCACCTCGCGCCCGACCATCATCCGGATGATGTCGCGCATCGCCACGTCCGCGAGGCGACCGGTGCCCACGGATTCGCCATCGCGCAGGACGACATAGTCCGAGCACACCCGCTGGCACTCTTCCAGGAAATGACTGATGTAAAGGACGCTCACCCCGCGCGCCCGCAACCGGTCGAGGACCTGGTACAGGTGCTCGACGTCCACGCCCGTCAACGAACTCGTCGGCTCGTCGAGGATCAGGACCTTCGGCTCGTGGACGAGCGCGCGGGCGATCTCGACCAACTGCTGCTGGGCGATGGTCAATGCCGAGACCGGCGCGGCTGGATCAATGCCGGAATGCAGGTCCGAAAGCGCCTTCCGCGCTTCTTCACGCCGCTTGCGTCGATCCAGCAATCCCCACCGGGACGGCTCCACGCCCAGGACGATGTTGGCCTCGACGGAGAGGTGCGGAACCAGGTTCAGCTCCTGGTAGATCATCGCCACGCCGCGCCGGCGGGCCTCGAGCGGATCCTCCGGCGCGTACGGTTCGCCATCGAGCTCCATGGTTCCTTCGTCCGGCGCGTGCGCCCCGCTCAGGACCTTCATCAACGTGCTCTTCCCCGCCCCGTTCTCGCCGATCACCGCCAGGCCTTCGCCCGCCGTCACCGACAACGAAACGCCCTTCAGCGCCCGCGTGGCGCCAAAGGACTTCCGGATGCCATTCAGTCGAAGCCGCATGGTCGTCAGGTCGGACGGGAACAATCGGGGGACAGAGGGAGGCGCAATGCCAGCTACTCGTCGAGGTACTGCTTCAGCGGCGGGTTCAGCAACTGGTCGATCTCGGGCTGCTTCATGTTGTCGCGCGTGGCGACCGAGACTCCCGTGTCGACCCGCTTCTCGACCGGCTTGCCCTGCAGGTGACGGACCATGGTGATCACGCCGAGGTAGCCCATGTGGACGGGATTCTGGACGACCAACGCCTGCACGTCCCCGCCCTGCAGGTCCTTGACCGACTGCTCGCCCGCGTCGAACCCAACGACCTTGACCTTGCCGCCAGCAAGGCCGCGGTCCTGCAACGCCTTCGTCATGCCCACCGTGACCGCCTCGCACGGACAGAACACGCCCTGGATCTTGGATCCATAGCGGTTCAACAGGTTCTGCGAAGCTTGATAGGCCAGTTCGCGCGTCGCGCCGGAATACTGGTCCGCGGAAACCACCTTGATCTCCGGGTGCTTCGAGATGGCGTCGAGGAACCCGGCCTCGCGGGCCTCGGTGCTCGCACTGCCGACCTGGTACCGCAGCAGCAGCACGCTCCCCTTGCCGCCCATGAGCTTCACCAGATGATCGCCGCCCATCTGGCCGCCCTTGAAGTTGTCCGTCGCCACGAAGCTGACCTGCTTGTCCGACTTCAGGTCCGAGTCGATCACCACGGTCGGCACGCCCGACTGCTTGGCACTGGCGACCGGGTTCACCAAGGCCTGCGAATCCAGCGGGGCGAGCACGATGCCGCTGACCCGGCGCGAGGTGAAGTTCTCGACCACCTGGATCTGCTGGTCGCGGTCGTCCTCGCGGAGCGGCCCCTTCCAGAACAACCGCACCTTCGTGCCTTCCTTCTCCAGCTCACGCTGGGCCTTCACGGCACCGGCGTGGATCGACTTCCAGAACTCGTGCGTGGTCCCCTTGGGGATCACGGCAAGCGTGTAGGAATCAGCAGCGCGGGCCACGAGGGCACAGCACAGGGCCGCCATGGCCATCAACGGGGACTTCATGCCCCAACCCTACGCGAGCCAACCGCCCGCCGCCAAGACCGCCGAATGGCAACTTTCACTCGCCTTCCCCATTCCACTCCGCCCCGCACCCGTGGCAGTGTCGCCCGCATCACCATGACTCCCGGCGATTGGAAGCTTGTAGCATTGGCGCTGGTCTCAATCGGCGTGCTCGTCCTGCTCGTCACCCGCCTGAAGGTTAATGCCTTCATTGCCCTCGCGGCCGCCGCACTCGTCGTGGGCACCGGCTCGGTGTTCTGGCTCGGCGTTCCCGCCCGGACCGCCACCGGTGCGATCCTGAAGGCCGCCGACGGCTCCACCACCCCGTACAGCATGCTGAACGTGGTGGAGTCCTTCGGCACCGGCCTCGGCGGTGCCCTCGGGGGCGTCACGGCCATGGTGGTGCTCGGGACGATGCTGGGAAAGCTGCTCGCCGAATCCGGCGGGGCCGAGGTCCTCGCCCAGCGCTTCATCGACTTCTTCGGGCCGAACCGGATCCAGCTCTGCATCATGGCGCTGGCCCTGACCATCGGCCTGACCACGTGGTTCGCCGTCGGACTCGTGCTCCTCGCGCCCATCGTCCTCACGCTGACCCATCGCACGAAACAACCCTTCCTCCTCCTCTTCCTTCCGTTGCTTTCCTGTCTCTCGGTCATGCACGGCGTCATGCCCCCCCATCCCGGGCCCGTCATCGCCGCCAAGGAACTCGCCGTCGACATGGGCCGCGTCCTCTTCTGGGGCTTCATCATCGGCATTCCCACCGCGGCCGTCGCCGGCCCGATCTACGCCCGGTTCATCGTGAAGCGCGTTCACACCGAAGCCCCCGCCGTGCCGGACCGCACCCGCACGCTTGAACCCGGCCGTTCCCTGCCCGGCTTCGGCATGACGATGTTCACCATCATCCTGCCCGTCGGCCTGATGCTCATCTCGACCGCCGCCGAACTCATGCTCCCCAAGGGCGATCACCTGCGCGAAAGCCTCTCCTTCATCGGCGGGCCGTTCATGGCCCTGCTGATCGCCGTGATCTTCGCCAGCTGGTCCCTCGGCCTGCGCTGCGGTTACACCGGCGCCCAGGTCCTCAAGTTCACCGAGGTCGCCGTCGCCTCCATCGGCATGACGCTCGTCGTCATCGGCGCCGGTGGCGGCTTCGCCCGCGTCCTCCGCGACAGCGGGGTCGCGGAATCGATCGGTCACTTCGGTGCCTCCGCCAAGCTCTCGCCCCTGCTCTTCGGATGGGTGATCTCGGCCTTCATCCGCGTCGCCACCGGCTCCGCGACCGTCGCCATCACCACCGCCAGCCTCCTGCTCCCGGATTACCTCAAGTCGCAGGGAATCACCCTCGACGCCGACCACCGTTGCCTCGTCGTCGTCGCCATCGGATGCGGCTCGCTCTTCCTGTCCCACCTCAACGACGCCGGCTTCTGGATCGTCAAGGACTGCCTCGGCCTGTCCGTCCCCCAGACGCTCCGGACCTGGACGGTCTGCGAGACCATCGTCGGCGTCGCCGGCATGCTCTTCTCCCTCGTCGCCTACAGCCTCATCTGAACCCACGGAAAAGCCGCCACATCCCATGAACCCTACCCGACGCCAATTCATCGCCGCCGGACTGGCGGCCGCGCCGATCGCTGCCCTCGCCCAGGCCCCGGCCAAACCCGCCACCCTCCCCACCTCCGGCGGATTCGCGAAGTCCGGCCGCATCAAGCTCGGCACCGTCACCTACAACCTCGCCAAGGATTGGGACATCGCCACGATCCTCGCGAACTGCTCGAAGACCGGGTTCCAGGGCGTCGAGCTCCGCACGACCCACAAGCACGGGGTCGAAGTCACCCTCAGCGTCGCCGAACGGGCCGAGGTCAAACGCCGCTTCGCCGATTCCCCCGTCGAGCTCTATTCCCTCGGTTCCGCCTTCGATTACCACACCCCCGACGCCACCCGCCTCCGCGCCGACATCGAAGCCACCAAGCTGTACCTCCAACTCGCACACGACGTCGGGGCTTCCGGCATCAAGGTCCGCCCGAACGGCCTGCCCAAGGAAGTCCCCGAGGAGAAGACGCTCGAACAGATCGGCCGCTCGCTCCGCGAACTCGGCCAGACCGCCGCCGGACTCGGCCAGCAGGTCCGACTCGAGGTCCACGGCACCGCCACCTCCTCCCTCCCGCGCATCCGCCGCATCATGGACGTCGCCAACCACCCCGCCGTGGGCGTCTGCTGGAACTCCAACCAGACCGACCTCGAAGGCGCGGGCTTCGATGCCAACTTCGACCTGGTCCGCGACCGCATCATCGAGGTCCACCTCCGCGACCTGTTCCTCGCCGAGTACCCCTTCCGCCGCCTGTTCACCCGGCTGACGGAGATCGGCTACACCGGCTACACCCTCGCCGAGATCCCCGAGACCACCGACCCCATCCGCGTCATGCACTACTTCCGCGGCCTGTGGCTCGCCCATCAGGGACTGATCTGAAGCTGAAAGCGGCAGGCGGTTTATCCACCGATTTCACAGATTTCACAGATGGACTCGGACAAGAAGCCTCACCGCTTCGCAGTCTCCATTTCACCCGCCGGGTGAAGCGACAGCCTTTCCCAACCTGCTTCAAATCCGTGGAATCGGCGGAATCTGTGGATCCAACTGCCTTTTCCAGGTTGAAGCTTCAAACTTGCCCCCGGCCGGCTCGCCCGAGTCTCACCCCACCGGATTCGGGTGCACGGTCAATATGCGCCCCCCTCCCCATTCTGGCGCAACCTGACGTTGCGCAACGGCCATTTCCCCGCCATCCATGGGTCGGCATGTTTGGACGCATCGCAGCCTGCTCACTTCTGGTCGCCTCGGGCTTCGGCCTTCTGGCCGACAATTCGTCACGCCCCAGCCTCCCGCCGCTCGGCGAATTGCGCGACGTCCTCCGCAAGCACGTCCGCGACCTCCCCGAAGCCGAGCTCGACGCCGTCGCCGCCCAGGCGCTCCTCGAACGCGTGCAGGGCCGCATCCTCGCCGCCGACGAATCCGTCAACGAGGAGAGTGACGCCGCCGCCATCGCCGAGAAACGCGTCTTCGAACCCGGCTGCGTCTACGTGCGCATCGGTCAGGTCAGCCTCGGTCTCGGCCCCCAGCTCGCCGCCGTCCTCCGCGACACCAACCTCGTCGCGTCCACCCGCGGGCTCGTCCTCGACCTCCGTTTTGCCGGGGGCACCGACTACGCCGGAGCCGCCAATGCCGCCAACCTCCTCGTCGCCGGTGACACCCCGATCCTCGACTGGGGCGAAGGCACCATCCGCGCCACGCCCAAGGAATCCGCCTGGGACCTGCCCGTGACCGTCCTCGTCAACCAGCAGACCACCGGCGCCGCCGAGGCGCTCGCGGCCGCACTCCGCTCTGCCAACGTCGGCCTCGTCATCGGCAACCGCACCGCCGGGAAGGCCGCCGTCTACCGCGAAGTTCCCCTTTCCGATGGTCGCCGCCTCCGCCTCGCCGCCGCCCGCGTCCGGGCCGGCGAAGGCAGTGTCCTCGGTCCCGACGGCGTCCAACCCGACATCGCCGTCAAGGTCGCCCCGGAGCAGGAACGCGCCTACCTCGCCGACCCCTATACCGCCATCACCGGGGGGTCCGCCGCTCCGTCCGCCACCAATCAGGTCGTCGGCACCGTCAGCGTCCGACGCCGCCTGACCGAGGCCGAACTCGTTCGCCAACGCCGCGCCGCCAACGAAGGCACCGCGCTCTCGAACCTGCCTCCGGCCGCCGTCACCGAGGCCCCGGCGAAGGTCGTCCGCGATCCGGTCCTCGGCCGCGCCCTCGACCTCATCAAGGGCCTCGCCGTCCTCCAGCCGGCCCGACGTTCCCAGTAAGCCGCGGTTTCGGCCGCGTGCAGTCCAGGACAGACGGACCCGGCGAAAATCCCGCCCATCGATCCCATGAGCCGCGCCCATGGCGGTCCCCCGACGAAATCGTTCCCATCCCAAACACGCTCTGGACAACGCCCGGCGCTTGGTGACTCTTGGGAAGTTCGGTAATTTCTCATCAAGGAGCGCCATGAAGAACAGCACCATTCGATTCCTCGCAGCCCTCGCGGTCGCAGCCCCTCTCGCCCAGGCAGACATCCTCCTCACCGAGGACTTCTCCTACGCCGACGGCAGCCTGATCACCCTCGCCGGTGGAGCCTGGCGCAACCACAGCGGCACCATCGCGATGCAGGTCGTCAACGGTGCGGCCATCATCGACCAGGGCACCACCGCCCAGAGCAAGGAGGACCTCAACCGGCTCCTCTCGACCTCGTACGACCCCGCCACCGACAACACGAGCGCGATCTACGGATCGTTCAGCGTCAACTTCAGTGCCCTCCCGGCCAACGTGCTCACCCCGCCCGCCGGCTCCTACTTCTTCCACCTGAAGTCCAGCGCCGCGAACGAGTTCTATGGCCGCATTGGCGCGAACCTCGAAGGCGCCGCTCCCGGAACCTTCCGCATCGCCGTCGCCAATGAGTCCTGGAACAGCGCGAACACCGTCGAATACCCGCAGGATCTGAACCTCGGCGAAACCTACATCATCGCCTTCAAGTACGACCTCGCGACCGATCGCACGACCCTCTGGGTGAACCCCACTACCGAGGCGAGCACCTCGATCACGGCCACCGACACCGTCTCCTACGCCGTCGGCCGCATCGAGGCCGCCGCCCTGCGCCAGGGCACCAGCGCCTCCGGTTCCGGCAATGACGGCGCTCCGGGCGTCCTCGCCGTCGACAAGCTGATCATCGGCACCTCCTTCACCGAGTCGGTCACTGTCGTGCCCGAGCCCTCGACGTGGGCTCTCCTCGGCCTCGGCGCCGCCGGCCTCGCCCTCGCCGCCCGCCGCCGCCGCTGATCCCGGCCCGGCCTTCCTTTCGCACAGCCCGCCCCGGCCCACGCCGCGGCGGGCTGTTTGTTTTTCCGGGGGGCGGCGGACAGGGTGGGGCCATGCCCTCCGTCGAACCGCTTGATGCCTCCCTCCCCTTCGCACTCGTACTCAGCCCGAAGGGCGGTACTCGAACTCGTACTCGCTCCCATCCCACCCCCAAACGCCGGAGGCGTTGAAGCCGGTAGCCCCGGGTTGGCGCGAACGCGCCTACCCGGGGACTCGCGGTTTGAACGAAACGCACCCCGAAGGCGGTGCGAAGACCTCCCCCTCCAGCATTGGAACACTCCTCCATCGCGCTCTCCCCCTCGGTGTCGGAATCGGAATCGGGATCGGGATCGAACGACCAAGGGATCCGATCCCGTTAGCGATTCCGACCCCGATTCCAACTCCCCAACGCCGGAGGCGTTGAAGCCGGTAGCCCCGGGTTGGCGCGAACGCGCCTACCCGGGGGACACGCGGTTTGAATGACACGCACCCCGAAGGAGGTGCGAAGACTTCCGCCTCCAGCATTGGAACACTCCTCCATCGCGCTCTCCCCCTCGGTGTCGGAATCGGAATCGGCATCGGAATCGAACGACCAAGGGATCCGATCCCGATGGCGATTCCGACCCCGACCCCGCTCGACATGACCTGAGACAGGGTGGGACGAGACTCCGTCGAGCCGCTCCATGCCCCCACCAAAATCTCCCACTCCGATTTCCCCGAACTTGATTCTCCCACCCCATCTTCGGACCCTCTCTCCATGCCCCTGCTGCTCGACCGCAAGACGCGGCCGCAATACGACGTCATCGTCGTCGGTTCCGGCGCCGCCGGAGGTCAGACCGCCTACACCCTCGCCCAGTCCGGCGCCAAGGTCCTGCTGCTCGAAGCCGGACGGAACTACGAGCCACCGCGCGAGACCCCGATGTTCAACATCAACGGCACCGCACCCCTCCGCGCCGCCCCCACGCCGGACAAGCACTTCGGCTTCTACGACGCCACCGTCGACGGCGGCTGGACCGTTCCCGGCGAACCTTACACTTCCCGCCGCACCGACGATCCCTCCGGCAAGTTCCATGTCGCGCGCGACTGGCAGGCCGTCGGATCCAAGCAGGAATGGATCTGGTGGCGCCCGCGCATGCTCGGCGGACGGGCCAACCACTGGGGCCGGATCTCCCTCCGGATGGGCCAATACGACTTCAAGCCCAAGTCCCGCGATGGCCTCGGGCTCGACTGGCCCTTCGACTACAAGGATCTCGCCCCCTACTACGACAAGGTCGAGGCCCTCATCGGCGTCTACGGCGCCAACCAGACCCCGGAATTGGAGAACACGCCCAACTCTTCCCCCGGCGTCCTCCTCCCGCCGCCCAAGCCCCGCGGATACGAACTCCTGATCCAGAAGCACTGCAAGAAGCTGGGCATCCCCGTCATCCCTGCCCACATCGCCATCAAGTCCGCCCACCCGAACTACCAGAAGACCGCCGAACTCCTGCACCCCGACGATCCCAAGGCCCAGAAGGTCTTCACCGACGACGCGAAGAAGCGTCTCCCCTGCTTCTGGTCCACGCCCTGCGGACGCGGCTGCAACATCCGCGCGAACTATCAGCCCACCACCGTCCACATCCCGCCCGCCCTCGCCACCGGCAACCTCGACATCATCACCGACGCCATGGTCCGCGCGGTGTCCGTCGATGAGAACGGCAAGGCCACCGGCGTCCATTACGTCGACAAGCCCACGAAGTCCGACCAGCACGTGAAGGCCCGCGTCGTCGTGCTCGCGGCGTCCGGATGCGAGTCTGCCCGGATCCTCCTGAATTCAAAGAGCGCGCGCTTCCCCAATGGCGTCGCCAATTCCTCCGGCAAGATCGGGCGTTACCTGATGGACACCGTCGGCGCCCAGCTTCAGGGACAGATTCCCGCGCTCGAAAACCTGCCCGCGTGGAACGACGAAGGCGCCGGCACCGCCATGCACATGTACACGCCCTGGTGGCTGTACAAGGAACAGCTCGCCGGAAAGCTCGGTTTCGCCCGCGGCTACCACATCGAGATGAGCGGCGGACGCCAGATGCCCGCAGTCGGCTCCTTCAACTGGATCACCGAAGCCAACAAGGGCGCCTACGGCCGCAAGCTCAAGGAGGACGCCCGACGCTACTACGGTTCCGTCATCACCCTCGCCGGACGCGGCGAGATGATCCCCAACGACAAGTCGTTCTGTGAGATCGATCCCGACGTGAAGGACCAGTGGGGCATCCCGGTCCTGCGATTCCAGTTCGGCTGGACCGAACATGAGACACGTCAGGCCGCGCACATGCACCAGACGTTCAAGGACATCATCGAGAACATGGGCGGGCGCGTCCTCGGGACCCAGCCGCAGGCCGACGGTGCCAAGGCCATCTACGCTGGCGGCGCCATCATCCACGAGGTCGGCACCACCTGCATCGGAAGTTCCCCCAAGGACTCGGTCCTCAACCAGTGGTGCCAGTCCTGGGATGTCCCCAACCTCTTCGTCACCGACGGCGGCCCCTTCGTCTCCAACGCCGACAAGAACCCCACCCTCTCGATCATGGCCCTCGCCTGGCGCGCCTCCGACTACCTCCTCGCCGAACTCAAGAAGGGCAACCTCTGATCCATCCTCCCATGACTCCCGAAATCTCCCGACGCGAGGCCCTCCAGTGGATCGCCTCCGCTTCCACGCTCCTCATCGCCCTGCCCGACGCCCACGGTGCCGACACCGCCTCCGCCCCGGGCGGCAAGCCCTACGGCACCGATCCAAATCTCCTCAAGACCTACAAGCCCGGCGATCTCTGGCCCCTGACGCTCTCCGAATCCCAGCGTCGCACCGTCACGGTCCTGGCCGACCTCATCCTTCCCGCCGACGACCGTTCCCCCGCCGCCAGCGGCGTCGGGGTTCCCGCCTTCATCGACGAGTGGATCAGCGCACCCTACGCCACCCAGCAGGCCGACCGCCCGGTCATCCTCGAAGGCCTCGCCTGGCTCGATACCGAAAGCCGCAAGCGCTTCCAGTCCGACTTCGCCGCCCTCACCCCAGAGCGCCAATCGCAGATCGCCGACGACATCTGCCACGTCCCCAGTGCCAAGGTCGGATTCGAACCCGCCGCGAAGTTCTTCCATCTCTTCCGCAACCTCACCCTCGGCGGCTACTACACCTCGCCCGCCGGCATGAAGGATGTCGGCTTCATCGGCAACGTCGCCCGCACCCGCTTCGACGGTCCCCCTCCCGAAGTCCTCACCAAGCTCGGGATCGAGAAAGCGTAGGGGAGTTCCAAGTTTTCAGATTCAAGTTTCAAGCCCCGCGCCGGCTGTAGGCCGCGTGCCCCCACGCGGCGCATCCTCGTCCCCGGCTGTAGGCCGCGTGCCCCCACGCGGCGCAGCCTCAGCTCCACCGGGTGAGAGCCCCCGCCCTTCTCCGTCCTACGCCGAAGGCGTTGAAGCCGGTAGCCCCGGGTTGGCGCGAACGCGCCTACCCGGGGAAAACGCGTGAAAGTGGATCCGCACCCCGAAGGCGGTGCGAAGGATCCCAAACCTCTGCAACCCTTCCAGGGTTGGGACCTATTCTCCCGATTGACCCGGGGTGCGCTTCGCGACCCCGGGCTAACGGCTTCAACGCCTCCGGCGTACCGGACTCGGAGTTCCCGCCTGTAGGCCGCGTGCCCCCACGCGGCGCAGCCTCAACTCCACAGGGTGAGGGCTCCCGGCCTTCTCCGTCCTACGCCGGAGGCGTTGAAGCCGGTAGCCCCGGGTTGGCGCGAACGCGCCTACCCGGGGAAAACGCGTGATGAAGGATCCGCACCCCGAAGGCGGTGCGAAGGATCCCAGACCTCTGCAACCCTTCCAGGGTTGGGACTCCTTCTCCCGGGTGACCCGGGGTGCGCTTCGCGACCCCGGGCTAACGGCTTCAACGCCTCCGGCGTACCTGGCTCAGAGTTCCCGCCTGTAGGCCGCGTGCCACACGCGGCGCATCCTCGACCCCGCCGGCTGTAGGCCGCGTGCCCCCACGCGGCGCAGCCTCAACTCCACCGTGTGAGAGCACCCGGCCTTCTCCGTCCTACGCCGGAGGCGTTGAAGCCGGTAGCCCCGGGTTGGCGCGAACGCGCCTACCCGGGGAGATTGCGTGAAAGTGGATCCGCACCCCGAAGGCGGTGCGAAGGATCCCAGACCTCTGCAACCCCTCCAGGGTTGGAACTCCTTCTCCCGGTTGACCCGGGGTGCGCTTCGCGACCCCGGGCTAACGGCCTCAACGCCTCCGGCGTACCGGACTCGGAGTTCCCGCCTGTAGGCCGCGTGCCACACGCGGCGCATCCTCGTCCCCGCCGGCTGTAGGCCGCGTGCCCCCACGCGGCGCAGCCTCAACTCCACCGTGTGAGAGCACCCGGCCTTCTCCGTCCTACGCCGGAGGCGTTTCAGCCGGTAGCCCCGGGTTGGCGCGAACGCGCCTACCCGGGGAGATTGCGTGAAAGTGGATCCGCACCCCGAAGGCGGTGCGAAGGATCCCAGACCTCTGCAACCCTTCCAGGGTTGGGACTCCTTCTCCCGGGTGACCCCGGGGTGCGCTTCGCGACCCCGGGCTAACGGCTTCAACGCCTCCGGCGTACCTGGCTCAGAGTTCCCGACTGTAGGCCGCGTGCCCCCACGCGGCGCATCCTCAGCCCCGCCAGCTGTAGGCCGCGTGCCCCCACGCGGCGCATCCTCAGCTCCATCCGGGTGAGGGCACCCGGCAACTTCTCCGTCCTACGCCGGAGGCGTTGAAGCCGGTAGCCCCGGGTTGGCGCGAACGCGCCTACCCGGGGAAAACGCGTGATGAAGGATCCGCACCCCGAAGGCGGTGCGAAGGATCCCAGACCTCTGCAACCCTTCCAGGGTTGGGACCTCTTCTCCCGGTTGCCCCGGGGTGCGCTTCGCGACCCCGGGCTACCCGCTTCAACGCCTCCGGCGTACCTGGCTCAGAGTTCCCGCCTGTAGGCCGCGTGCCCCCACGCGGCGCATCCTACCCCCGCCGGGTGAGGGCACCCGGCCTTCAATCTCCCACCGAGCCCACCCAAAAAAACGCCGCGTCGCTGCGTCGCCGCTGGGTTTGCCGCGCCGTCCCCGCCGCGTCGCCGCTGGCTAATTCAAAGCCGTACCGCGCCGGATGAACGTAGGCACATCCAGGTCCTGCCCATTCAGCACCGTGGCTTCGGTCTTCTCGAAACGGCCGCGGCTCACGAGATCGAAGTTGAACGTCGACTGGACGACCTTCTTCTTCTTGGCCGCGTTGCGGACGCCCGTGCGTCCACCCAACTGCTCCCGCTGTTCCGCGGTGAGGTCGGGTGCCGGCGGGACCAACCCGGCCGACGAACGTCCGCCGGTCGCCCCACCCAACCCGATGTATTCCCCGGGCGGACGATCACCGATCAGGCGCGACTCGTTCTCCAAGGGCATCGAGCCCTCGCCCATGTCGACCCCCAGACCCGCGACGCCGGCCACGCCCCCACCCGCACGCGTGGGTGCCTCGGGTAACGGAGCCGAACCGCCGACCGTGGCCACCACGGTCGCGACGATCCCACCCGCCAACGCCGGATCGACACCCGTGCCGGTCACCACCTGCGCCTGTTCCGCCTGCCTCTGCACGTGCGACAGCACGGCCTCAATCTCGGCAAACGGGACATCCGGTCCGGAGACCACCGACACGAGGATCGCGTCGGCACTGGAAAGGACGGGGTCCGGCCCGAGGAACGGACTCGCCATGAGACGTTCGATGATCTCGCGGGACCGATGTTCCCCGGTGGCTCCGACGCTGGCGAAGACACTCTCCGAATGACGCCCGCGGAGCAGGCGTTCGAGGCTGGCGAAGTCCAACTGGATCAAGCCGGGCTTCGTCAGCAGATGCCACAATCCTTGCACGCCCCCGACCAGCAACCGGTTCGCCGTCCCGAAGATCTCCAGCGCCGTCGACTGCCGGTCCATCGACGCGAGCACCCGCTGGTTCGGCACCGTGATGACGGCATCGGCGGCGGCCTTGAGCGCCTGCAATCCGCCTTGGGCATGGCCGGCCCGCAGCCGGCCTTCGCACTGGAACGGCAACGTCGCCACGGCCAGCACCAGCGCACCCGATTCCCGTGCGAGGCGCGCCACCACCGGAGCCGCTCCGGTTCCCGTGCCCGCTCCCAGGCCGGTCAGGACGAAGACAATCCGGGCGCCCCGGAACAACTCGCGGATCGCTGACGATTCCCTCTCGGCCGCCGCCTGACCCAAGGCCGGATCGCCGCCGGCACCGAGCCCGCGCGGCTGCCCTGAATTCAGCGCCAGCTTGTGACCTGCACCGGACCGGGCGAGCACCCGGGCCTCCGTGTGGATGGCGATGACATCCACGCCCGCCAGCGCACCCGTGCCGCACAGGGACTCCGCGGCGGCGATGCCGGCACGCCCGACGGCGACCACGCGGAAGTCATGCGAAGGCGCCGTCGGAACAACCGGGGCCGGGACGATGGGAGATTCGATTTCTTCCATGGCTGGATCGTGGGGTTCAGGAGCCTCCATCAACGACGAAACCAGTTTCCAAACGCAGACCGCCAACCACCACCGGGCCGCTGCTGACGCAGTCGCAAGGCACCGAACCGCGCGAGCCCGATCGGCCCCGCGAACTCCGGGTGATCCATCGACGCCACCGAGCCCGACACATCCCGGGCGCGACCGATCTGCACGGGTTGACCGAAGATCCGCGAAGCCATCGGAAGGATGTCCCTCGTGCGGGAGCCGCCACCGCAGAGATAGACCCCGGCGCGCGCATGCGAGAGCAGTGGCCCGATATCCTGCGCGATCAGTTCGAGCGTTTCCTCGATCCGCACCGACTGGATCCGCCGCAGGTGTTCGAGGTTCACCTGGCGCTCCGGCATTCCCGGTTCCGCGGCGAGCGGCACCTTGGCCCCGAGCTGCTCGGGTCCGACCTCCACGCCGCCGTGCTCGATCTTGAGCTGCTCGGCGCGGCCGAGCGGGATCTTGAGGCCGATGGCCAGGTCGTTCGAGACGTGGTCGCCCCCGACGGCCAACACGCCGCTGTGGCGAAGGAGGGAATTGGTGTAGAGCGCGTACTCGGTCACGCCGGCGCCGAAGTCGATGACCAGCGCGCCCATCTCCTTGTCCTCCTTGCCGAGGACGGCGAGGGCCGAGGCGAATCCCGTGAAGACCACCTGCTCGACCGACAACTGGAGCGCCTGCACCGCCCGGATGCTGTTCTGGAGCCGGTTGCCCTGCCCGTGGATCACATGCACCCGCGCTTCCACGCGCGCCCCGCACATCCCCACCGGATTCTCCACGCCGTCGTGGTCATCCACGACGAAGTCCTGACGGATCGTGTGCAGCACCGAATGGTCGTGCGGCAGGTTCACCGCCTTCGCGTTGCGGATCGCGTCGTCGACATCCTCCTGGGTGATCTCGCGGTCGGCGCTCACGACCGGATGGATTCCCCGGTTGTTGAACCCGCGCACATGCGCGCCCGTCACGCCCAGGAACACCGACCGGATCTCGACGTCCGCCATCTGCTCGGCCTCGGCGATCGCCTGACGGATGTCCTCGGAAGCCTTCTGCGGATCAGTGATCTCGCCCTTGCGGACGCCGCGGGAACGGCACTGCCCCAGGCCCAGGACCTTGAAGGCCCCCTGCGGCGTGATCTCGCCGACGGCCGTGCAGACCTTGCTCGTTCCGATCTCGAGCCCGACGACAATGGATCCAGGATCAAACATGGCGGCGTGAGGGCTTCCGTTTGGGCTTCACCGGCCGCGGGTTCGCGACCGGGGCAGCCGCGGCATCCAGCCAGCGCAACGGCGCGTGATTGGTCACGGACAGGTCCAGCGTCCCGATCATCCGGCCCCGGCTCGCCGAGTCCTGATGCACCGCGGACCAGTGGAGCAGCTGGGTTGAAAACTCGTTGTCGGAATCCCGCACGCCGAACGTCACGCGGCTGCCGAGGACGGTCTGCACGTCAATCTCCTGGGGACGGCCGATGTCGACGCTCACGATGTCCGTCAGGCCGGCCATGGTGGAACCTTCGAAGGACGCGAGGAAGCGCAGGGCCGAGAGCACCTGCGGATCGGTCATGGCGCGGCCGACCACGAAGGGAGCCTGCGGCAGGCCGATCAACAGCGGCAGCGAAGCCTCGGCATCGACGGCCTCTGCGGGTGCCTGGCCGCGGGCGAACGGGAGCATCACGTGCCCGGATTCATCGAGCAGGTAGGCGAGCTCGAAGCCGGGCTGCGAGAAGGCCTTCACCTTGGCCACCGGGAACCGCTCGCGCACGTGCAGTCGGATGGTGTCCGGCAACTCGCGATGCACCTCCGCCGACGCGATCCGCGGATGACGGAGCAACCGCGTGCGGACCGTGGGCAGGTCGATGGCGAAGGTATTCAGGCCCGGGCGCAACCCGGCCTGCGCGATGATCTCGCGCTCGGACAGCACGCCGTCCGTGACTACGGGCAGCTTGCGCAAGGCCAGCGCCTCGACCCGGTGCAACCAGTGGTGCCGCGCCAGCGTCCCACCTCCGATCACCGCCCCGACGACCAGTCCGAGCAAGGCCAGCTTGCCGAGGGCGCGCAGCCACGTGCGGCGTGCGCCGCGCTGGGCGACCTCGGTGCGCAACTTGACGTCGAGCTGAAAGCCGCGCTCCTGCTTGCGGCTCCGATTGGTTCGATTCCATCCAAACATGGCTCAGGTCCGGTGGTTGAGGGCCAGCATCGCCAGCCGTTCACAGAGTTGTGCGAAATCCATTCCGGCCGCAGCGGCCGCCTTGGGCAACAGGCTCGTCTCGGTCATGCCGGGAAGCGTGTTCACCTCCAGCACCACCGGGCTGCCGTCCGCCCGCACCATCACGTCGACCCGCGCGTAGTCGCGCCCACCCACGGCCTCGAACGCCCCGAGTGCCGCCTTCTGGATGGCTGCGGTCACCGCCGGCGGGAAGTCCGCCGGGCAGAAGTACTCGGTCGCCCCCGCGGTGTACTTGTTGCGGTAGTCGTAGCTGCCCTGCTTCGGCCGGACCTCCACGACCGGCAACGCCCGCCCTTCGAGGATCCCCACCGTCGTCTCGCGGCCGATCACCCGCTCTTCCATCAGCACTTCGGATCCATGGCTGATCGAGGCCGCCAACGCCGCCGGGAACGCCTCCACCGAATCCACGAACTGAAGGCCCACGCTGCTTCCCTGCCGCACCGGCTTGAGCACGACCGGCGGCAACCAACCCGCCGGGAAAGCCTCACCCGCCTGATGAAACACATGCGAACGCGCCGTCGGCACGCCGGCGGCAAGGCAGCGTTCCTTGGTCAGCATCTTGTCGAAGCTGATGCGCGAGGCCTCGATGCCACAGCCCGTGTACGGAACGCCCAACGCCTCCAATTCGGCCTGCACCTGACCGTCCTCTCCATAGGTCCCGTGCAAGGCCAGGAAGACGACGGTCGTTCCCGGCGCCAACACCAACCTGCCCGGCACCGGATCCACCTCGTGGACCTCATGGCCAAGCCCCGCCAAGGCACGTGCCACGGCCGCGCCCGAACGGAGCGAAACCTCGCGCTCGGCCGACGGCCCGCCGCGCAGGACGGTGATGATCTGACGGGTGCTCACAATGGATTCAGGTCCTCTCCAATGATCTCAACCTCCGGCTCCAACTCGATGCCCCGGGCCTCACGGACGCGTTGGCGGACGAGTTCCAGCAGGCGCAACACGTCAGTCGCCGTGGCCTGCCCGAGGTTGACGAAGAAATTCGCGTGAACGTCCGAGACCATCGCATCGCCGACCCGCGTGCCCTTGAGCCCGAGTTCGTCGATCAACCGGCCCGCGGGCGTGTCCTGCGCCGGGTTCTTGAAGGTGCATCCGGCACTCGGCTGCTTGGGCTGGCTCGACCAGCGCTTCTGGTTGCTCGCCGTCATCCGCTCGCTGATGACCTCGCGCGCTGCCGGAGTGCCCTTGAGCACCGCCCCGAGCGCGATCTGCTTCACGAGCAGCGGACACCCGCGATACCTGGCCCCGGCCTCCGCGCCGGTGATCTCGTGCGCCTCACCCACGCGATCCATGTAGCGGAGCGTCTCCACGCGATCGAACATCCAGCCGCCCATGGCACCGGCGTTCATGCGCAAGGCACCGCCCAGGCTGCCGGGGATGCCTTCGAGGAATTCGAATCCGGTCAGGCCACCGTCCCGCGCCGCGTTCGCGATCTGCCGCAGGTACGCTCCCGCACCGCACCGCACGAGCTCGCCCTCGACCTCGATCCGGCTGAAGAACGGATGGCAAAGGCAGATGACCAACCCGCGGATCCCCCCGTCGCGGATGAGCAGGTTCGAACCACGGCCCAGGAAGAAGACCGGCACCGAGTGCACCCGAGCGAACTGCAGGGTCGTCGCAAGGTCCGCCTCGGTGGTCGGCTCGACGTAAAGATCCGCCGGACCACCCACGCGCAACGTCGTGCGCCGGGCCATCGACTCGTCCCGGCGTACGACTGTACCCGACGCGAGCATGTCGCGGAGGTCGGTGTGCAGGTCCGTGATGCGCATTGCCAGGTTGATGACGCCGGCCTGCACCTCGTCGAGGGGTTCACCGCTGAGTTTCAGGGTGCTCATGTGCTCGATACCGGCCTCCCCACCGTTCCGGGCGCGCCGGCCTTCGGCACCACTTCACGCCGGGTCTTGGATGCGGCGCGTTCGCCGGCTGCCGCTGAAAAAGGGCCGCCCACCATCGAGAGCAACCGCTCGGCAATCCGGTCCGCCGCCTGCGGCCGATGCAACCGCGCTGCGGCCGCCGACATCTGGACCCACGCCGGGCCGCCATCCAGCAGATCCCCAATCAGGTCGCAGAACACGCGTGGTTGGGCATCGCGCTGGGCGAGGCACCGCGCCGCCCCGGCCCGCACGAACGCCTCGGCGTTGTGCCGCTGGTGATCGTCCACCGCCGCCGGAAAGGGAACCAACACGGACGGCACGCCCATCGCCGCGAACTCGGCCAGGGTCGAAGCCCCCGAGCGCGCCACGGCCACCGTCGCCGCCCCGAGCACTTCATCGACCCGGTCGGTGAACGAGAGCACCAATGCCTGAAGGCTCGCTGCCCGGTAGGCCGACTCCAGCGTTCCCACGTCGCGGGGTCCGGCCAGATGGATGAACTGCACGCCCGGCCAATGCCGTGCGACCGCAGGCAACGCCTCCCGCACCGCGTCGTTCAGTCCGCTCGCACCCTGGCTGCCACCGAGCACCGCGATCACCGGTCGATCGGGTGCCAACCCCAGCGCCACCCGGGATGCCGCCGGATCGCGCCGGACGAAGGCGTCCCGCACCGGCGTGCCGGTCACCTCGGCCGGCACCTGCGGCAACCGGGCAACGGTCTCCTCGAAACCAACGAAAGCCGCCGTCACCACCCGGGACAACCACCGGTTGGCGCGACCGGGAATGGTGTTGGATTCATGGAGGGCGGTCACCGCCCCGGCCAGACGTCCGGCCAAGATCGGCGGCGCGCTCGTGAAGCCACCCATCGCCAGCACCACCTCGGGCGGGGATCGGCGGAACTGCACCCGGGCAGCCCGGACGGACTTGAGGAACGACCACGCGAACCCCGCGTGGTTCCGCCCCTGCAGGCCCACCGCCGGAAGGGTCGCGATCTGGACATCGGAAACGCCCTTCACGGCCATCTGGTCGACCTCCTTGGGCGAGATCAACAAGGTCGCCCGCGCTCCCTGGCGGACCAATGCCCGCGCCACGGCAAGACCGGGAAAGAGGTGGCCGCCCGTCCCGCCGCAGGCGATGGCCACGTGGATGGGTCGATGATGGCTCATGCGGCTCCTGCAAGGTCGGTGTCGGGCGAGAAGGGATTGGGCCGACCGCCACTGCGGCGTCGGCTGGGCCTCGACTCGTCGTCCTCCGAAGAACCCACGGCTTCCCGCGCCACGGAAATCAGCATGCCCACCAAGGTCATCAGCACCGCGAGGTTTGAACCGCCGCGGCTCACGAACGGCAAGGGCATGCCCTTGTTCGGGAAGGTCGCGGTCACGACCCCGATGTTGATGATCGCCTGCGCGCAGATCAGCAACGTGATCCCCAACGCCAGCAGGGTCCCGAACTGGTCCGGCGCTCGCAGCGCCACCGTCACGCCGCAGAACAGGATCACCAGGTACGCCGCCACGATCGCCAGCGTGAACGTCAGTCCCAACTCCTCGCCCACCGCCGGCAGGATGAAGTCCGTATGAACCTCGGGCACGTTGTACTTGAGCGTCCCCCGCCCCAACCCGCGTCCCTCGATGCCACCCTCCGCGAACGCGTAGAGGCCTTTCAGCACCTGGTGCGAGGCACCATCGCGATGCGCTTCCGGATGGATCCACGCGTCGATCCGGTTCCGGGCCATGGGGCTCGCGATGACCATCGCGCCAATGGCGGCCACCCCGACGATGCCCGGAACGACGATGTAGTACCAACGGGCACCCGCCACGAGCAGCAGCAGGAGCGTCAGACCCACCATCAAGGCGCCGGTCCCGCGGTCGGGTTCCAGCAACACCAGGCCGATCAACGGCGCCGCCACGCCGGCCATCCCGCCGATGCCGCGCATGAACTGCGGCATCTGGGCCTGATACCGGCTTCCGTACCAGGCGAGGACGACGACCAACGCCAGCTTGCCCACTTCCGCGGGCTGCACGCCCCACAACCAACGACGTGCGCCCTTGGCTTCGTGGCCGATCGCCAGCACCAACAGGAGCAGCACGATCGCGCCGCCATAGATCCACCACACCGAACGGCTCCACCGCCGGTAGTCCACCATCGCGGCGACGACCATCGCCACCAGTCCGGCGGCGCAGGCCATGGCCTGGCTGATCAATGAGGCCTCCGGCTCCTGGTCGAGCATGGTCGCACTCGACAGGATCGTCAGGCTCAGCGCCACCAAGGCGCCCACCGCCAGCACCAGCATCGTCGTCGTCGTTCTCATGCGCGCACCCTTGAACTGACCCACTGCTGACCCAGACCCGACTTCAACCTTCCCGAAAACCCCGGCCGGGCGACCAGTTGAGGCGCTGGTCATCCCGGCCAGGTGTTCAATCCCGGCTTACTGACCCGGCAACGGAGGCAACGGAGTCGCCGTCGGACCGGAGGGAAGCGGCGTCGCCGTCGGGGCAGAGCCACCAGCGGGAGCCGTCCCGGTCGGGGCCGCACCAGCAGAACCCTTTGCGGGAATCGTCAGCTTCTGGCCGGGACGGATGTTGTCGGAGGAAAGCCCGCTCGCCGCGCGGATCGACTTCCAGGAGACGCCAGTCTTCTTGGCGATCTTGGAACCGGTGTCGCCGGGACGGACGACATACACGTTGCCGGCCTCGGGCGTCGTGGGCGCGACCGTCGTGCCCGTGGTTGAACCCGTTCCGGTCGGCGCGTTCCCTGCGCCCGTCGTCGGGGCCGGAACCGCGGTGGGCGCCGGGATGGTCAGGACCTGGTTCAGCTTGAGCTTGTTCCAGTCGACACCCGGGTTAGCCGCCTTGAGGGCCGCCAGGGTGATGCCCGCCTTCTTGGCGATCGTGGTGCCGAAGTCACCCTTCTGGACCTTGTACTCGCCTGCGGCGGTCGTCGGCGCAGGGGTGGGAACCGGATCCAGCGGCGGAGGAGGAGCAACCACCGTCCCGGTCGGCTGCAGGGGCTGGCCGATACCGGTCGGAGGATTGCTGGCCACGCCGGTGGGAGCAGGCGTCACCGGTCCGCCGACATAGCCGGGGGGCGGTGGATTGGTGACGGGTGCAGCGCCGTACCCAGGGAGATTGCCGCCCGGGGGCTGGAGGCCGACGTCACTACCGACCGGGCCCAGTCCGCCAGGGTTGGCCTCGAGACCGGTGCCGGTGGTACCGCCGGTGGATCCGAGGCCGCCGGCTTGGTCATCCTTCTTGCAACCGATCCAGAGGAGGCCGCACAGGGCGACGACGTGGATGGCTCCGATGAAACTGATGATCTGGAATGTCGACCGACCACGCCCATGCTTTTCAAGCAGGGAACCTTGCGGTGCGAGTGGGTTGGGAGTGCTCATGAATGTTGTGGGCGCCCGACGGCGCACGGAGTGGGGACTAGGTTTGATGGCTGATTCGCCCCGGGGTTTTCCCTCACAAAACCACAGGGCAAAAGGATCCGGCGCCGTCCGGCGGAAGCCCCTCCACGACCCGTGAAGGGAACAACGCAAAAACACGGGAATGAAGGCCTGCCGGCCCCCGCCCCGCATTCCGGTTGGAACTGGAAATGGTTCGATCCGCTCGATGCCGACGCTGGCACCGTCATCCGGCGGGCCCGACAAGCCCCGCCACGAGTCGTTTGTAACGGGGCAACCCCGCGCGCGCAAGCAACCCCTGCTCCCGCCTTTCGCAGGGGAGCATCCGGGCACTGCCGCCGGCTCAAAACGGGCGGCAACGTGCCCGTTGCCCTCGCCAGCCCGTTCACCGGGCGACGAGGACATCGCCACCCCGTTCCTGTTCTCATCTGGGGGGTCTCGTTCATCGGATCTTCAGCGTGCTCAGGGCCAGCACGGCGCACAGGATGGCCGCGATGTAGAACCGGGTGACGATCTTGGTCTCCGACCACTGCTTCTTCCGGAAGTGATGGTGCAGCGGCGACATGAGGAGCACCCGCCGGCCGGTGCCGAAACGGATCCGGGTGTATTTGAACCAGCCGACCTGGAGCATGACGCTCAGGGCCTCGACCACGAACACGCCGCCGGCCAGCAGGAGCGTCAGAGGTTGGTGGATCGCCACCGCGATCACGCCGAGGACGCCGCCGATCGCGAGACTCCCCGTGTCGCCCATGAAGACGGAGGCCGGATGGCAGTTGTACCACCAGAAACCGAGGCTCGCCCCGATCAAGGCCGCGCACACAACCGTCAGTTCTCCGGCCCCGGTCACCTTCGGGACCAGCAAGTACCTTGAAAGCTCCGCATGCCCCGCCACGTACGAAAGCACGAGGAACACGAACGTGCAGATGATGGCGCACCCGATCGCCAGGCCATCCATGCCGTCCGTCAGGTTCACGGAATTGCTCGCGCCGACGATCGTCACCACCGCCAGCATGAGGGCGACGACGGTCGCCGCCCCACCGACGAGCATGGCTGACTTGGCCGGAAAGAATGGCAGGTGCAACTGGGTCACCAGGGCGCTCCCCGAGGGCAACCGCCAGAGGTAAGCCACGGCGGCGATCGCCACCGCGAACTGGACGATCAGCTTGAAGTTCGAGGAGATGCCGTCGGCGTTCTGCTTCGAGACCTTCTTCCAGTCGTCGTACAGGCCCAGGCCTGCGAAGACCAACAGCACCACCAGCGCGAGGATGACGAGGGGATTCCATCGCGCCCACATCAGCACCGAGAGATCCAACGTCAGGACGATCAGGATGCCGCCCATGGTCGGCGTGCCGCGCTTGGCCTGGTCATCCGCCGCGCCCGTGACGTCACCCGGCTTCTGGGCGTCCTTGGGACGGTAATCCTGCCGGAACTTCAGCTCCCGCAACCACTCGATCAGGCGCGGCCCCAGCCACCACGAGAGCAGCAGCGCGGTCACCAGCGCGCCGCCGGCCCGCACGGTCACGTACCGCAGCAGCGACCACGGGGCGAACGGGAACTGTTCTGAAAGCTGATACAACATGTCAGGCCGGATTCTTCCCCCCGAACTTCTCCACCAACGCCGCCGTCACGCGCTCCAGCCGGGCCGAACGCGATGCCTTGACCAGCACGACGTCGCCCGGCGCCACGGACTCGAGCAACGAAGGCACGAGCGACTCGACGTCGGGAAAGGCCGAAACCCCGGTCATCCCCTCCGCCTTCGCCGCCCCGGCGGTCACCCCCGACCGCCCCCCCACCGCCCACAGGCGGTCCACCCGCCCGACCGCAAATCGGCCGACCTCCCCGTGTGCAGGTTCGCTGGCCGGCCCCAGTTCGGCCATGTCGCCAAGCACCGCCACTCGGCGGCCTGCACACGGGAGGTCGGAAATGGTCTGCAACGCGGCCAGCATCGAGTCGGCATTCGCGTTGTAGCAGTCGTTGAGCAGGCGTACTCCGCCCACCTCGACGGTCTCGAGCCGCTGACGGCTCGCCCGGAATCCACGCAGCGCCTCCCGCGCCGCTTCCGGTTCCACACCCAGCCGGCTCGCCACGGCCAATGCCCCGGCAGCATTCACCGCCATGTGCCGGCCCGGCACTCCCACCCGCCATGCCCCGCTCCAGCCGGGCACCGGGCTCGAAAGTTCGAATTCCTCCCCCTCCCAGCCACTGCGGGTGGAAACCACGCGCCACTCACTGGTCGCTCCGGTCCCGAACCGGATGACCGCCGCCTGGCTCCGCCGGGCAATCGTCTGCGACAACGGAGCGTCCCCGTTCAGGACGAGGACCCCGTCCGCAGGCAGGGCCTCGGCGATGGAGCCTTCCTCCCGCGCCACTCCCTCCAGATCCCCGAAATGCTCCAGGTGCTCCCGACCGATCCCGGTCAGGAGGCCCACCGCCGGCCGGATCAGCCTCAGCAAGGGTGCCAGCTCCCCGGGATGGTTCGTTCCTGCTTCCAGCACCGCCACCCGGTGACGTGATTCCAGTCCCAGCAGGGTCATCGGAACCCCGATGTCATTGTTGAAGCTCGCCTCGCTGCGCAGCACCGGTCCCAGGCTGGCAAGCATCCCGGACAACATGTCCTTGGTGGTCGTCTTGCCGTTGGATCCCACCACACAAACCATCGGCAACCCGAATTCCGCCCGGTAACAGCCGGCCATGCGCCCCAGGGCCGCCCGGGTGTCGGCCACTTCGACCACCGCCGAAGCCCCGGAAATTCCCGTCACGGTTCCCGCGCGCACGACCACGCCCGCCACTCCCCGCCCCATCACTTCCGCCACGAAGTCATGCCCGTCGAACCGATCCCCGCGCAACGCCACGAACAGGTCGCCCGGCCCCGCCTTCCGCGAGTCCGTGGTCACCTGGCGGAAGAGGACATCCGGCGCGCCCGAGTGGAGCTTTCCACCGGTCGCCGCCGCCGCCCAACTGATCCTTCGGGATTCCATGATTCGCGCCTCAGAAGTCCCCACCCACGTGGCCCAGGACGCCCAACGCCGAGCGCACATGCACCCGGTCGTCCCAGGGCATCTGCACCGCGCCCAGACGCTGCGTCGGGGAAAGGGCCTTCCCGGCAATCACGACCACGTCACCCACACGCGCCGCACCACAGGCCCGCTGGATCGCCCGGTGCCGGTCCGCCTCCAGCAACACCGTCGCCCCGCCCCGCGCCACCTCTTCCACAAAGTCCGGCGCCATCTCCCCCAACTCTCGCGCGCCCGCGTCATCGGACGTCACCACCACCGCGTCTGCCCGACGCCCGGCCACGGCGGCCAGCGCATTCCTTCCGTCCACCGTCTGCTCCGGCCGCGGACCGGTCACCACGATCAGGCGACCCACTGCCAACTCGCGTGCCGACATCAGCGTTGCTTCGAGATCCATCGATTCCCGCGCCGCATCCACGAAGACCCCGAACCGCTGTCCACACCGCACCGGTTCCATCCAGCCAGTCGGCGCTTCCAGGGCCGAAACCATCCCCAGGAGCCGACCGGACGGGACACCCGCATCCGCTGCCAATTCGAGCGCGCGCCCCAGCGCCGCCAACTGCAGGCGGCCGGTCAGGGGCGTCGCCAGCCGGTGCTCCCGCCCGTCGCGATGCCAGGTGCAAAAGCTTCCAAACGTCGACAGCCGCGTCGGAACGAGGAAATCCGGCATGTCATCCGCCGCCTGCACACGCCGGCGGAACTCGATTCCATCCGTCAACTCGTCGGCGAGGGCATCGAGCCCCAACTCGAGCACGCAGGCCGTCCCGCCCGCCTGCGCATGCCGCGCCAGTTCGGTGTGCACGCGGCCGGCATCGATCTCGTCCAACTCCCAGGGCAACACGCGGTCGCCCGCGGCCATCGCGCCGGGCGAGAACCGTGCGCACATGCCACCTGCCGCCCCGAGGAGCGAGGTCAACACTCCCGCCAGCCGCGCCCGCGGCCCGGCCGCTCCCGCGACGCCGAAGACCGCCAGCCGACGCGAGGGATGGTCGTTGAGCGCGGACGCCATCCGGCCAAACGCGCAGCGCGCATCCGCCACCTCGACACACGCACCACCCCGGGGAACCGGGGTCGCCTGGTCGCGCACGACCGCATCGCAGCCGCGCTCGATCGCCGCAAACGCCTGGAAAGGATTCTCGCGCTGACGCTCCGGGAGCGAAACAAAGACGATGCCAGGAGCCGAATGACGCGGATCCGCGGTTACCCCGCGGATCTGGCGACGTCCCGCCGACCGGAATCGCACTGGGTCGTAGTGCGCGCCGGGAAGGTGGTTTAGGAGGTGGCCCAGCAACATGTCAGTTCACCCGCCGAGCGGGTTGGTTGGTTGTCAGCGCGAGAGTGTTCGGCGTGTTCGTCCGGATCGACGGCGGCAAGGCGAGATAGCTCGCCGCCTGGTGCGCGATGGACTTGAACACAGGCCCGCAGGCCTTGCCGCCAAAGTGCGATCCCGCCCCCCGCTTCGACGGCTCGTCTGCCAGCACCAGGATGCACAGTTCCGGCTTCTCCGCCGGAAGGAAGCCCACGAAGGTCGCCGTGTACTTCTCGTTGCTCTGGCGATGCGTCACCGGATCCACCTTGTGCGCCGTGCCCGTCTTGCCGGCCACGTCGTACTCCTCCAGCGCCGTGATCTTGCCCGTGCCGTCCGTCACCACCGACCGCATCGCCCGCTTCAGCTGCGCCGCCGTCGACGCCTTGATGGCCGGCTCGGTCGACGCACGCATCGGCGTGTAGCGCGTAATCACCGTGCCGTCCGCCGCCTCGATCGACTTCACCAGCATCGGCTTCATCAACACCCCGTCATTCGCGATCGCCGCCGCTGCCATCGCCGTCTGCAACGGGGTCGCATACAACCCGTACCCGTAGCACATGCGCCCATGGCGCTCGACGTTCATGCGGTTCGGCTCCGGAATCCCACCCGGGTGTTCCCCACCCCAGTTCGTCCGGCTCGTGTACATGACCCCCGACCGCTGCAGGAACCCGAACCGCTTCATGTACCCGATGAAATCCGCCGGCGACATCCGGAGTCCGAGCTTGGCCGCCGCGACATTCGAGGACTTGGCGAAGGCCTCCTCGAACTTCACCACGCCCAGGCCGTGACCTTCCATGTCGCGCACCGGCCGACCCGATGCCGGCTGCCAGCGGCCGTGCTCGCAATCCACCATGTCATCGATGGTCGCCAAGCCCATGTCTAGGCCCGCCGCGTAGGTGAGCATCTTGAAGGTCGAGCCCGGCTCGCTCGGCACCGTGATCGCCCGGTTCATCCGATGGTCCACCGGCGCGAACCGCACCAGGTTCGGGTCGAACGTCGGACGGTTCGCCATGGCGAGGATCTCGCCCGTCTGCGGGCGGACCACGATGCAGGTGATCGCCTTGGGCTCGATCGCCAGCACGGCCTCGTCCAATGATTCTTCAACGATGCTCTGCAGGTGGGTGTCGATCGTCAGACGGACGTTGAACCCGTCCCGCGCAGCCAGATCCCGACCGCGCATCGACACCAGTTCGCGCCCCTTCACCCGGTGGGTCTCCAGCAAGCCCGGCACGCCCTGGAGCTCCGTATCAAAACGGTTCTCGATCCCCATCGCGCCCAGCAGCCGGATCGGTACACCCCGCGGAGGACGGACGACGTCATTCGTCGTGTAGCCGAGGATGTGCGCCGCCGCGATTCCCTGCGGGTAGACCCGCTGCTCCACCGGCACGGGCACGAGGCCGTTGATCCGGACCTCGCGTTGCTGCGCCCACAGGGCGTCCCGCTCCCGACGCAACTGGGAGACCGCCTTGCTGTGCGCCTTCAGGTCGCCGCCTTGCCCGCTCAGCATCCGCTTCACCCGATCGGCCGCCGCCGGCGTGCGCTTCCGCCCTGCCCCGCCCCGCGCCCTCACTTCCACATACCGCGGAAACAGCAGGTTCGTGATCCCGTCCCGATAGCGCGCCACCACCGACGGCTCGACATTGGAGGCCACCAGCACCGCCCGGTTCGTATAAGCCCGGACAAAACCGTTCGTGTACCGGTAGGCGCCGATGTTGGTCGCCACCCAGTTCGTGCGGTATTCGACCCGCAAGGTCAGCATCGGCAGAAGTTCCTCCACCCCCTTGCCCAGCAACGGAGCCGCATAAGCCGCCACCGCCGCGGCATTCGTCCCG
Organism: Limisphaerales bacterium; assembly: GCA_965284395.1. Taxonomy (GTDB): domain Bacteria; phylum Verrucomicrobiota; class Verrucomicrobiia; order Limisphaerales; family UBA9464; genus UBA6176. The sequence goes on from OZ260084.1 coordinate 6,712,899, forward strand.
ATGGCCACCGGGTCCGCATAGAACTCGTAGAACAGCCGCGACTGCGCGACGACGTTGCCACGTACGTCCAGGACGTCTCCCCGCCGCGCCGGCCGGATGATCTTCTGACCGGTATCGTCCTGCGCGTCCGGATACACCGGCCGCAGGCACTGCACGAAAGCGAGCCGAACCCCCAGCACCGTCAGCGCCACGCCAAATCCCCAGGCAACAGCCCAGATCCGACGGCGTGTCTCGGGGGAGTTCATGACGGGTTTGGAGGATGGATGGGATTGATCAGCGGCTGTTGCCGAGCGTCGCCACCGGCGCCGCCGGTCCAGCCCCGCCATTGGCACCCGCCGGTACGCCTGTGGGCACGATCGGCCGCGACGCCAACGCCGCACCCGGGACCGCCACGTACAGGCGCTGTCCCGGCGCCGCGTTCGTCAACGCCAGCTTGAAACGCTCGACCCGCGCCAAGAGCTGCGGCCGCGACACCAGCATCGACAGCGTGGTCCGCTGTGCCTCCAGCGTCCGGATCAGCCGCTCGCGGCGCTGCTCCAGCTCGGAGATCCGCCGCCCCATCGAAAGCTGTTCCGCATTCTGGCGGACGTACCCGATCCCCAAGCCCGCGATCATCGCGCAGATCAACAGTGCCCTCACCAGCACTCCGATCCGCACCGCGTCCGCATCCCGTCTTCGGTTGGTTGCCATGGTTCAGTCCTCCAGCTTCTCCGCCACCCGCAGCTGCGCACTCCGCGCCCGTGGGTTGGCCTCCAGCTCCTCCTCCGTCGGCAAGACCGGCCGACGGGTCACCAGCCGCGCCCGCGGCTGGCGCGGGATGCGAAGCTCCGGAACGTCCGGCTGCCCAGCCGGCACGTCGTAGTCCCGCGCTTCCTCCCGCATGAAATCCTTCACCATCCGGTCCTCACCCGAATGGAACGTGATCACCGCCAGACGCCCCCCTCCCCCCAACACCGACCAGGCGGCTTTCAAGCCCGCCGCCAGGACTTCGCGCTCCCGGTTCACAACCATCCGCAATGCCTGGAAGACCCGCGTGGCCGGATGCGACTTCCGGCCACGGCGCGGACACACCCGCTCCACGCAATCCGCCAGTTGCGAAGTCGTCTCGAAAGGCTGCGCCCGACGCTGTTCAACGATCGCCCGCGCGATGCGACGCGAATCCGGCTCGTCACCCAGCTGGTAGAAGGCATTGGCCAGCTCGTCCTGCCCCCAGCCGTTCACGATGTCCGCCGCCCGCGGACCCGAACGCGTGTCCATCCGCATGTCCAACGGGCCGTCGGCCTGAAAGCTGAAGCCCCGACCCGGGGTGTCCAACTGGTGCGACGAGGTGCCAAGGTCCAACAGGACCCCGTCCACCTTCCGCGCTCCCAGCCAGCTCTTCAGACCTTCGAAATTCATACGCCGCAACTCGAACCGCCCTGCAAATCGCTCCAACCGCCGCTTCGTCGCCTCAATCGCGTCGCCATCTTGGTCGCACGCCCACAGGAAACCCCCAGGTGCGGTCGCCTCCAGGATCGCTTCGCTGTGGCCACCTCCGCCGCTCGTGCCGTCCGCCCACTGCCCTCCATCTCGAAGGCGCATCGCCTCCTGCACCTCCCTCAGCAGCACCGGTTTGTGGGTGAAGTCGCTCACGTTGCATGTCTCGATTCCCATTCCACGTTTCCCGCCTGTTCCCTGCCCGCCAGCCCGCCCGTCCAGACAGACCAGCCCTACCCGCTTCCAGCCTCAGACCTCGACCTTCAGATCCGAGACCTTCCGCTCCCGAAGCCGCTTCCACGCCCGGTCCGACTCGCGCTCCACCGCGTGCTGCGCCGTCGTCGGCGCCTGGGTTTCATGCAGCACCCGCGTGTCCGCACGCCGCCTCACCAACGAAACGTCGTCGTCCACCAACGGATTCCGCACCGGCTTCACGGATCCCAGGATCATCTCCAACTGCTGCGCCGAACGCGTGATCCGCTCCGGCTGCGCCCGCCGCAGCCAGGTCCACGGCTTCCACCAGGAACGATCCACGTCCGTCGCCAACACCGCGCTTCGTCGTCTGTTCATTGATGACTCCGTTCCTCAGGGGTTGTTCTGGTTGCTCTTCTCCGACTTGAGGATGACCTTCTCCTTCTCGCGGGCCTCGTCGTAGTCCGCGGGATTCCAGATCTCAAAACGGTCGATGCAGCCCACCAGCAGCGCTTCCTTCTCCAGCTTCGCCGGCGTCCTCAGCTCACCCGGCAACATGAACCGGCCCGCCCCGTCCAGATCGATGCCCATGATCCTTTCGGCGTAGTCATGCCGGAACGCCTGCGCCTTCGATGCCGTGAACGAATCCGAGTGCAACCGGGCGCTGAAGTGGTTGAACAAGTCGTACGGCAACACGAGGATATAGTCCTTTTCCGTGATCTCGTGCCGCAGCACCACCGCGATCAATTCGGTCTCCATCGACCGCATCTTCCACTTGCTCGGGAACTGAATCCGTCCTTGACCGTCAACGCCATGCTTGTACTTCCATGTGAACAACGGACGGCTGACCCCGGCCCGGGGAAAGTTCCCCGGTTCGGTTGCCTGTTGTTCTTTGACATCGCTGGAAGCCATGTCGCCGCGCTCCCCAGCCCAGTCGTTGATGCGCTATCCGGCCTTCCGCCCGCTCGCTCCGCTTCGGGCTCATGCTCCCGGGGGGCTGCTCATCCGATCAGCCTGGCACCCACTCGGCGCCACTTTCTGCCCCGTCGCATCTTCCGACCCTTGCTGCCACTGGGCGTCGGAAGCCCATTGCCCCGCCAGATCCTTGCGCTATCCACTAACTGCCACTGGATGGCGACTTTTCTAGACTTGGCGCCACTGCCAGTCAACAGCTTCCCACTTCGAGCCACTGCAAGGTTCTGCACAAGTTATTCACAATCCACGCAGGCGTATTCCATCTGATTTCAGCAGAAAAGGTTACAAATACAACCCTTCACCCCTTCCGGCCACTCTTCCCACCCCTTTTTCACCCCCATCCCTCCCCCCCTCCCCTCCCCACTTCCGTCCACTTTTCGCCCAGCTCGCTCTTTCCCGTCCGCACGGCCCCTAGCCCAACCCGTCGGCCTGTGCTTCCCTACCTCCGCCGTGCTGGTTTCCGACTTCGATTTCCACCTTCCGCCCGAGCTCATCGCTCAAAGCCCTGCTCCCGAGAGGGATGCTTCCCGCCTGCTGGTCCTCGACCGGTCCAGTGGCTCGCGTCGGTTCGACCAATTTGCCCGTCTCGGAGGCTGGCTTCGCCCCGGTGATCTCCTCGTTTTCAACAACTCCCGGGTCATCCCGGCCCGACTCCGGGGGCGAAAAGTGGTGGGCAGTGGCGCCGTCGAGATCCTGCTTCTCGACGAGCCGGACCCGGGCGAGTGGTGGACCCTCCTGCGCCCCGGCAAGCGGGTCCGACCCGGCACGGAGCTCCAGTTTGGCCCCCCTGAATCGCCACTATCCGCCACCGTGGTTGCGAAGAATGACGAAGGCCACTGCCGCATCCGATTCCACGGCAACGTCCTGGAGTTCGCCGATGTCCATGGCGAACTCCCCCTCCCGCCCTACATCGAACGGGCCCCAGGCCCCACGCCCGAGGCGGACCGTCAACGATACCAGACGGTCTACGCCGATCCCGCCGGGTCAGTGGCCGCCCCCACGGCCGGGCTCCATTTCACCCGGCCCCTTCTCGAGCAACTGGCCTCCGCCGGGATCCAGCAGGCCCACCTGACCTTGCACGTGGGCGCTGGAACGTTCCTGCCGGTGAAGGTCGACCGGGTGGCCGACCACCGGATGCACGCAGAGCGGTTCTCGCTCCCCCCGTCCACCGCCGATGCCATCAACCGGGCCAAGGCCGAAGGCCGGCGCGTCATCGCCGTCGGAACGACCACCGCCCGCGTCCTCGAGTCCGTGGCCCGCGGCGAGGCCGACGGCTTCTGGGGCGAGCATCCGCTACCCGACCCAACCGCCACCCCGATCCAACTCCCTGCCGTCGACCACGGCCGCACGCGCATCTTCATCCATCCGCCAGCACGTTTCGCCGTTCTCGACGGCTTGATCACGAACTTCCACCTCCCCCAGAGCACGCTGCTCATGCTTGTCAGCGCCTTCGCCGCCCCGGGCGAACCTGAGCGCGGACGGGAACTCATGCTCGAAACCTACCGGACGGCCGTTGCCGAACGGATGCGCTTCTTCAGTTACGGCGACGCGATGTTCATCTCATGAGTGCGCCCGTCCCACCCGGCCAACGCCCCTTCGTCCGCATCAACATGGCCATGACGGCCGACGGCAAGATCGCGACCTCGACCCGCTCCGTGCACACGTTTGGCAGCCCGCGGGACGGGCGGCACCTGTATGAACTGCGCGCCGGAGCCGATGCCATCCTCTGCGGAGCGCGCACTGTCGAGGAGACCCGGGCAACGCTTGGCAACGGCGGCGAGGCCTTCACCCGACGCCGCGTCCGCAGCGGACGGAAATCCCATTTGCTGCGGGTGATCGTCTCGGGTTCGGCGAGTTTCGATCCGAAGGCTGCCCTGTGGGAGAAGCGCTTCTCCCCAATCCACGTCTGGGTCGATCCGACGGCTCCGAAGCGGAGGGTGGATCGGCTTCGCACCCTGGCCGACTCGGTCTGGACCTCGCCATCGTCTCCCCTCGATCTCGCCGCCGGCCTGGCGAATCTCGCCCAGGACCACGGCGTACGGGAGGTCATCGTCGAAGGCGGCGGCGGCCTCAATGACGCCTTGTTCCGGGCCGGCCTCGTCGATGAACTCCACCTGACCCTCTGCCCGCGGATCTTCGGCGGCCGACTTGCGCCCTCCATCAGTGACGGCCTCGGGGTGCCCCGACTGGCGGATGCCGCCTGCTTCCAACTGGCCTCGGTGAAGCGCCACGGGGACGAACTGTTCCTTGTCTATCGCGCTGCCCGCCCCGGCGTTGCGGGTTGAACGAGTTCAGTTTGTCGGAGTCCGAGGCTGGACTTGTCGGCATCCGGCTTGCTTGGCTAGCGAAGTCCGGTCCGCCGGCCATCTCTATGTCGAACTCCTCCCCGGAACTCAAATCGCAGATCGGAGCCGCCGCCGAGCACCTCAAGCAGGTGCGAACCGAGATGGCCAAGGTCATCGTCGGACAGACCGCCCTCGTCGAGCGCCTCCTCGTCGGCCTCGTCGCTCGCGGCCACATCCTCCTCGAAGGTCTTCCCGGCCTCGCCAAGACCGCGTCGGTAAGCGCCCTCGCCCGCGCCACCCATTGCCAGTTCTCGCGCATCCAGTTCACCCCGGACCTGCTGCCCGGCGACATCACCGGCACCCTGATCTACGACCCTCTCAAGGGCACCTACGCCACCCGCACGGGACCGATCTTCGCGAACCTCGTCCTGGCCGACGAAATCAACCGCGCGCCATCGAAGGTTCAATCAGCCCTCCTCGAAGCCATGCAGGAACGCCAGGTCACCATCGGTGACAAGACCTGGCCCCTTCCTGAACCCTTCCTCGTCCTCGCCACCCAGAACCCCATCGAACAGGAGGGCACCTATCCGCTCCCGGAAGCCCAGATGGACCGGTTCATGTTGAAGGTCGTCGTCGGTTACCCCGACGCCGCCGAGGAACTGCAGATCCTCGACCGCATGGCCACCACCCGGCCGAGCTTCGCGCTCAATTCCGTGGTCTCGCCCGAGGAAATCGTCTCCTACCAGGGCCTGGTAAATCAGGTCCACGTCGACGCCCTCATCCGGAAGTACATCGTCGACCTCGTCATCGCTTCCCGCGAAGCCGCCGCCGGCACTGGCGTCGCTCCGGAACTCAAGCGCCTCGTCCGCATCGGCGCCAGCCCGCGTGCCACCATCAATCTCACGCTGGCGGCCCGCGCCGTCGCCCTCCTCAACGGCCGCCCCCACGTGACTGCCGACGACGTGAAGTACATCGCCCCTGACGTCCTCCGCCACCGCGTCCTCCTGACCTACGAGGCCGAGGCCGAGGAAATCACCACCGAGAACGTCGTCCAGACCCTGCTCGCCAAGGTGAAGGTGCCGTGACCCCATGATTCCCGCCGCCTGGCTGAAACGTCTGCGTCAGGTCGAGGTCCGCTCCCGTCTCGTGAGCGAGCAACTCCTCGGCGGTCGCATGTCGTCGATCTTCAAGGGCCGCGGCATGGACTTCGCCGACGTCCGGGAATACGTCCCGGGTGATGACGTGCGCCGCATCGACTGGAACGTCACCGCGCGCCTTCGCCGCCCCTTCATCAAGCGCCACGTCGAGGAACGCGAACTCGTCGTGATGCTACTCGTCGACGCCTCCGCCAGCGGCCACTTCGGCACCACGCCGGACGAAACCCTGGCCCAGGGCCACGGTGCCGAGACCAAGCGCGAACTCGCCGCCATCCTCGCCGGAGCGCTCGCATTCTCTGCCGTCCGTGACGGCGACCGCTGCGGCCTGTTGATGTTCACCGATCGCGTCGAGCGTTTCGTTCCGCCGCGCAAGACCCGGCCCCACGTCACCCGGCTCCTTCACGAACTTCTCTTCACCGTCCCGAAAGGCGCCGGAACCGCGCTTACCCCGGCGCTGAACTTCCTCAACAACCTCCTCCACCGGCCCGCGTTGGTATTCGTCCTGTCGGACTTCAACGACGCCAACGAGGACGCCTGGACCCGGACGCTCAAGGCCACCAACCAACGTCACGAGGTCGTCGCCCTCCGCCTTGTCGATAACCGCGAACTCGAACTCCCCGACGTCGGCTGGGCCCTCGTCCAGGATTCCGAGTCCGGCGAGGTCATCGAGATCGACACCAGCGATCCCCGCGTTCGCGCCCAGTGGACCCGCGCCGCCGAGGAACGCCGCCAGAAACTCATCGCCACCTTCCGCCAGGGCCGCATCCCGACCCTGGACATCCGGACCGACCGCCCGTGGGTCCAGTCCCTCCAGAAGTTCCTCGATCACGCCGCCCGGCGTCGCGTCGCATGAATCGCACCAACGTCATCGAGGACCTCAACCTCCTTCCGCTTCCGCCCTGGTGGCTCAATCCGTGGTTCATCCTCGCCTGCATCGTGGGCTTCGCCGCGCTCGTCGGCCTCGGCATCTGGGCCGCGCGCCGTCGCCCGGCGAGGCCGACCGCGCCGGTCACGCCGCCCGTTCCTCCGGTTCCGCCGGATGAATTCCTCCGCCGGCTCGCCGAACTGCGCGAACGGCATCCCCGACTTTCCGCCTACCAAATCGCCATCGAGGTCTCTGAGATCCTCCGCGCCTACCTCGAGGCCCGCTACCGATTCCGCATCCTCTACCAGACGACCCGCGAGTTCCTCGCCGAGGTCGCCAACCGTCCTGAACTCGACCCCGCGCAACGCGCTGCCCTCGCCGGGTTCCTCGAACTGTGCGACGACGTGAAGTTCGGTCAGGCCCCCGCCACCGAGGCCGAGCAGACCGGCCTCCTGGACACCGCCGAACGCGTCATCCGCCAAACCGCCTCCGCTCCCAACGCCGCCGCATGAAACTCCCCGGCGACATCACCTTCCTCCAGCCGTGGGTCCTCCTCGGACTCGCCCTCATCCCGTGGCTCGCCTGGCGCCTCGGCCAGAAGGGTCCCCTCCCCTCGATCCGGGTGCCGTCCATCGCCGGGATCGCCTCCCTCGGCCGCCAACCACGGCGCAGCCCCGGACGCTGGCGGCCGGCATGGATCCTCGTTCCGCTCTCGCTCCTCATCATCGCCGCCGCCCGCCCGCGCATCCCGCGCGGTGACACGCCGGATCCCTCCAAGGGCATCGACATCATGCTCTGCCTCGACTTCAGCCGCTCCATGGCTGAAGAGGACTTCCGCCTCCAGGGCAAGCGCGTCTCCCGACGCAAGGCCCTCGAGACCGTCACCGGCCAGTTCGTCGACGGCCGCCCCAACGACCGCATCGGCATCGTCTGCTTCGCCCGCAGCCCGTTCCTCGTCAGCCCGCTCACGCTCGACCACAAGTGGGCCCTCAACGCCCTCCGCGAAACCGACCTTGCCACCGGCACCGGCATCGGCTGGGCGCTCCTCGCCTCCGTCAATTTCCTCAAGAAGGACTCCGACCGCTCCAAGGTCATCATCCTGGTAACCGACGGCGAGAACTCCGCCGGCCCGCGCGCCAGCGACGTCATCCCGGCCGCCGTCCAGGGCGGCATCAAGGTCTACTCGGTGCTGATCGGACCCGAGGTCGTCCCGCCTTCCCAGGCGGCCAGTCACGACCTCAACCGCTCCTCCCGAATGACCGGCGGACAGTTCTTCCAGGCCAATGATTCCCGGACCTTGACCGGGATCTACAACCTGATCGACCAACTCGAGAAACGGGAACTGATCCAGAAGCGCTACGTCGCCTGGCGCGAACTCTACCAGTGGCCCGCCGGAGTCGGGACCGCCTTCCTCCTCGGCGGCATCCTCATCACCGAAGTCCTCCGGAGGCGCTCGCCATGAAGTTCGGTCACCCGATCCTCCTCCTGGCCACCCCGGTCGCCGCCGCCCTCGTCTGGCTGCTGCTCCACCTCGCCCGTCGCCGTCGCGCCCGGCTCGCTCGTGAATTCGCTGGAGGTGCGGGCCGCGCCTGGGCCGACCCCGGCCACCACCGCCCGCGCATCCTCCTCGACACGATCCTCGCAGTCCTCGCCGTGGCTTTCGTCGGGCTCGCCCTCGCCCGCCCCCTCGTCTTCAAGCGCAGCGAACAGTCCGAACTCCAGGGCCTTCCCTACATCCTCGCCATCGACGCCTCCCGCTCGATGCTCGCCGCCGATGTCCGCCCCAACCGCTGGGTCATCACCACCAACGCCGTCGACCGATTCCTCGCCGAGGCCGGCAATGACCGCGTCGGAATCATCTCCTTCGCCGGCGTCGCTTACCTCAACGCCCCGCTCAGCTTCGACATGACCGCGATCCGCACCACCGTGCGGTATCTCGATCCGGAGCTCATGAACGACGCCGGCAGCTCCCTGGCCTCCGCCGTCGACCGCGCCGGCCGCTACTTCGCCTCCAACAACATCCCCCAACGCGTCGTCATCCTGGTCTCCGATGGCGAGGATCTCGAAGGTAACCTGATCCCTACTGCCCGTCGTTGGGCGCGCGAACGGGTCAAGGTCTGCGCCATCGGCGTCGGCACCACCACCGGCGGCAAGGTTCCCCTGAACCGTTACGCCCCGAACGGCGGCGCCGCCCGCAACACCTTCGGTCAGGAAGTCATCTCCCGGCTCAACGAGTCGAACCTCCAACGCCTCACCGCCGCGACCGGCGGCAAGTACTACCGCCTCGGCGAAAACGGGGAAGGCCTCCGCCGCCTCCGCGAGGAGTTCCTCAAGCCCCTGGCCGAATCCGCCGCCCGCGAAGACCTCCAGAACTACACCGACTGGTTCCAGCTCCCGCTCGGCCTCGGCATCGCAGCCCTGCTCGCCCGCATCCTCCTCGCCGCCGACCAGGCCCGACGTCCCCAAACCCTCCCCGCCATCGGCTCATCCCTCATCCGATGAACCACGCCACCCCATTCCCCTCCGGGGCGGCAACGTCCCCGTTGCCCTCTCAAGCCCTTTCCCATCTCCGACGTTGTACAATCGCCTCCCGTGAGGAACCGTAGCCATTAGACCAAGGGACTCCATGCACAACACGACGGCCTCTCCGGTGAACCTCCTGCGCCTCGGTGCCACCTGCCTGCTGGCAGTCCTGCCGCTCTCTCCCGCGATCGCCGCCGACGGCGACGCCGCCCCGAAACCCGCCGCCACCCACCGCCTCGACATGGCGGAACTCCAGCCCCTCGTCTCCGGCGGCAAGGCCGCCGAGGCCCTCCAACAGCTCGAGGCCGCCCTGGAAAAGGATCCGGACAACGCCCGCCTCCTCTACAACCACGGCATTGCCGCCTACGCCGCCGGTCGCCTCGAGGACGCCCTCGTCTCTTTCGACCGCGCCGAGACCGCCGGCCGCGGCAAGATCGCCACCCTCGCCAAGTTCCAGAAGGGCAATGCCGAGTTCCGCCTAGGTGATTCCGCCCGCCGCAGCAACCTCGACGAGACCATCGCCCGCTGGAAGCAGTCGCTCGACAACTACAAGGACGCCCTCAAGGACAAGCCCGACGACCAACGGTCGATGGAGAACTACAAGTTCGTCCGGGGCCGCCTCCTCAATCTCCTCGTCGAGGACGCCCGCAAGCACCAGCAGAAGGCCAAGGACCCGGTCAACTCGACCTCCCAGAAGATCGAGAACCTCCGAAACGCCTTCGAGAAGTTCACCGACGCCAAGCAGATCGACCCGGAAAGCAAGGAAGCTTCCCAGGGCGAACAGGAGACGCGCGAACAGCTCGCCAAGGAACTGGCCAAGGAAGGCAAACGCCTCGCCGACCAACCCCTCCGCCAACGCTTCAATCCGCGCGAACCCGCCCTTCCCGACTTCGAGACCAAGCCCCTCGAGGAAGGTGTCGGCATGCTCGAGGACGCCGACCGCCTCACTCCGAAAGATCCCCAGATCCAGAAGGACCTCGCCGACGCCAAGCAGAAGCTCGCCGACGCCGACGTCCAACGCGCCCAGCGCTACATGGAACTCGAGGAACGCACCCCGTGGACCCGCGAGAAGCTCGCCGTCCTCCGCATGGGACGCGAACTCACCGAGAAGGCCCTCGACCAGGTCCCCAACTACAAGCCCGCCGAACAGACGCGCGACGAGATCAACAAGCGCCTCGCCCAGATCCATGAGGAGGAGGCCGACGCCCTCCGCGAGCAGGCGCCGCAGATGAACCTGGAGCAGCAGACCATGGCCCTCAGCCAGGCCCTCGACCACCTGCAGCAGGCCAACGAGCTCCAGCCCAACCAACCCCAGCTTCCTCCCAAGATTCAGGACACCCAGGAACGCCTCGCCAATTCCCTCGAGAAGCTCGCCGACCGCCTGATGCAGGACCCGAAGTTCCAGGAATCCATGGAACAGCAGATGGCCCGCCTCGAAGGTGCCGACCAGGCCCTCAACGAACTCATGGGGCTCAAGCCCAGTCCCGAGACGCAGCAGAAGTCCGAGCAGGTCGGCGAAAAGCTCGACGGCCTCCGTCAGAAGGCTGCCGAGAAGGGTCAGAAGCCCGGCGAACAGGGCCAACCCATGCCGATGCCCGGCGGACAGATGGGCCAGATGCCCTTCCAGATGGGCCCGCCGATGGATCAACGCCCTCGCATCAACACCCCCGGCGCCAAGGGCGAGTGGAACTCGAAGGCGATGTCCTCCGGCAAGGATTACTGAGCCGTAACCATGCAATAGTAGTCTCACGCGGAGCCGCGGAGCTCGCGGAGAGAGCGGCTGGCCACGAGCCTTGCAACCTTGGCAACCAGTCACCAGACGGTGACTGGCCCGCCTGCCTTCCAAAGCTTCATTCTCCGCGCCTCCGCGTCTCCGCGTGAACCTATTCCCGTTCTCAATCGCATGATTACGGCTGAGCCTCGCCCCCAACCGCCGATGCCCGAGAATGGCGAACCTTCCGCGGCAGCGCAGAATCCATTCTCGCCACGCAGCCGCGCGGTGTACACCGCCTGCGCGATCGGCGCTGTTGCAACCGGCCTCCTGACCCGCTCCAGCGTCGTCGGCCTCCCACGCACCTTCGCCAAGTACAGCGGCGACGCAGTCTGGGCGCTGCTGGTCTTCTTCCTCCTTGGGTTCCTCTTCCCCCGCAAGCCCACCTGGCGAGTCGCCCTCTACGCGGCGTCCTTCGCCACCGCCATCGAGTTCCTTCAACTCTACCACGCCCCGTGGATCGATCACCTCCGCTCCCTCTGGATCGGCCGCATGGTCCTCGGTAGCACCTTCAATCCGCCCGATCTCCTCGCCTACGCCGCCGGCATCGCCGTCGGAGTCCTCCTCGACCGCGCACTCAGCCCGCCTGCCTCTGCCACGGGCGCATCCTGAACCTGCTGCCGGATCGGGTGGGGCGAGACTCTCCGTCGAGCCGCCGCAATTTGTGCAACTCTCCCACGCAAGCCTCACGACGCAGGCCTCGCCGCCGGCCGCTTCCAGGTTCGCGCCTCCGCCACCACGGGATCCACCTCCGGCACCAGCAGGAATCCAGTCTCCAAATCCCCCAACACCTGCGTCCGACGTCCCCCTTCGCGAACGTGCCACCACCCGATCAAGGCGCACACTACCGCGTCCGTCTGGTCTTCGATGTCCTTCATCCACGACTCCCGCAGAAGTGCCCGCACCGCGTCGCCCGGGTCCACCTCCGGGAAACGCTCCGCCAAGGTTTTCAACACGTGCCCCTGCAATTCCCGGAAGACCTTCCGCTTCTCCGCCACCGTCCCGCGTTTGTAGGCGAGCCGTTCCCCCAAACCGAACCACCGGACCATCGCCGGATGCGGATACACTTCCGCGACGCACCGCGTTCCGGTCCAACCCGCAACAAACCCCAATTCCGCCAACCTCGCCGACACCCGCAATGGCCGCGCTCCCAGCCTCCGGTTCACCGGATGACACCCGCACTTGAACCGGCCGAAGTGCACGTGGGTCAACCGATCCACCGGACGCGCCCCGGTTTCGTTGATGCAGGTCACCGGCCCGTCCATTGCGATGAACGCTCGTCCATCACCCACGTTCTTCCGGACCCATCCAAGCAGAGCCTCGTCTCCTCGGACCAACCCGACCTCCGCGATCCGAGCAACCTCACCGTCCACGCGGAGGAGACAGACCCCGTCAGGCCGCTTGTCTCCCCACGCCAGGTCAATTCCCACGATGCACACGAGGCGACCCTCCGCCTCACCCGCCTTCCTCGCAACCCCGCGGCAGCCGCCCGCCCCTGACCAATCCCATGTCCCACCTGCGACACGCCATTGTCCACGCCCCCCATCACCCTTCCCCTCCGCGCCTCCGCGCCTCCGCAGGAAAGCCGCCCCCAGCGACCAATCCCGTGTCCCATATGGGACATCCGTTTGGTCGTCGTCCTTCCCGACAAGTCCTTCTCTTGCATCCCGGGGCTGCGTCCGCGATTTTGTCTCTCCTTTGCGCGCGTTCCTCCGCCACCTCGTCCTCGGAAGCGCCATCCTGTCGTCCGGGATGGCGGCCGCGGGCACGCCCCAACTCCTGCCTGTCGTCACCCACCCGGAACCCCAACGCTGGTGGGGGCCCCTGTTCAACGAGTTCGACCTGACGCTCCAGATCGGTTCCGGCACCGAAGCTTTCGGCCCGATCTGGGGTTCGAAGGAGTCCGACGGCATCTCCACCTGGCGGATATCGCCCCTGTTCAGCCGGGAGACCGAGGCCCAACTCGACCGCTCCGAATGGGAACTGCTGTATCCCTTCTTCACGTACGACCGCTTCGGGACGGAATGGAAGGTCCAGTTCCTCCAGATGCTCCATTTCTCGGGCGGCTCGACGCTCGACGGCGACATCAAGAAGCGCCAGACGCTCTTCCCCTTCTACTTCCGCCAGGAATCACCGGGCGGCACCAACGATTACTTCGCCGTCGCCCCCTTCTACGGGCACATCCGCAACCGACTCTTCCGCGACGAGGTCCGCTTCGCGCTGTTCCCCCTCTGGCTGGAGACCCGCAAACGCGAGGTCGTCACGGAGAACTTCGTCGCTCCTTTCTTCCACATCCGCAGCGGAGGGGGTGTCCATGGGTGGCAGCTCTGGCCAGTGGTTGGTTCGGAATCCAAGCCGCCGACCCTCCGGACCAACGTGATTGACGAGGCGGAGATCGTCCCCGGTCACGAACGCCGTTTCTTCGCGTGGCCGTTCTTCTTTCACGATCGCAATGGAATTGGAGGACCGAACCCGACCACGAACCTGTTCCTTTTCCCCACCTATCTGGGCACCCGTTCGCCGGAGATGGACCACACGTGGTGGTTCTTCTTCAGCCATCGGACAAACCGGGTGAAGCAGTTTGAAGAGTGGGCCTTCCCGTGGCCTTTCCTCGGCATCTCCCGCGGCCCGGGCAAGCACGCGAACCGGGCGTGGCCCCTCTGTGGCAAGGCGACCAACGCCACCCAGCAGAGCGACTTCCTCGCTTGGCCGTTCTACATCCACAAGCGTTCGACCACCCCCACGTTCGAACGGGAGCGCTATCGCTTCCTCTATTTCGGTTACAGCGACCTCCGTGAGGAGGACCGCACGAGGGGAGAGGCCCTGCGCCGTCGTGACCTGTGGCCGCTGTTCACCTGGCGACGCGACCGCGAGGGTCTCGAACGTTTCCAGATGCTCGCACCCGTCGAGGGGATCTTTCCGGCGAACAAGAGCATCGAACGTCTCTACAGCCCGCTCTGGGCCGTGTGGCGGAGCGAGGCCAACCCCAAGACCGAAGAGTCGTCGCGCTCGTTGCTCTGGAACCTCTGGCGTCAGGAACAGCGTCGGGACTACCGCCGTTCCAGCGTCCTCTTCGGACTCATCCAGACCGAGAAGACCCCAGCCCGACGGACCTGGCGCATCTTCGGCCTGGGTCCCCGCCAGCAACGTCCCCACCCGCCATCGGCATCAAGCGCACACACCCCTCCCCGGGCCTTCCTCACGCTGGCTGACACGAGGGACTCCTTGTGACGCCCCTGCCCGCTTCCGGCCAAATTCGTCGTTCGACAAACCCGACCTTGATCCCATTCTCTCCCGGTTACTGAAATGTTCCGCGAACTCGGACAGATGCTGATGCTGCTCGGCAGCACGCTGGCAGGCGCGCCCCAGGTGTTCCGCCGTCGACGTGCCGTGGCCGAACAACTCTACGAGATCGGCAACGCCAGCCTGTTCATGGCCTGCCTCCTCTCCTTCTTCATCGGCGGCGTCCTTGCCCTCCAGGGCGGTGCCGTCCTTGTCCACCGCGGGCTCGGCGCCCAGGTCGGTGGTCTCGTCGGCCTCTCGATGTGCAAGGAACTCGCCCCCGTCATGATGGCGATCCTCATCGCCGGCCGCATCGGTTCCGCCATGGCCGCCGAACTGGGTTCGATGCACGTCTACCAGGAGGTCGACGCGCTCCGCACCCTGAACATCCAACCGATCCCATACCTGGTCCTCCCCCGGATCTTCGCCATCGCCATCGCGTTGCCCGCGCTCGTCATCTTCTCCAACCTCGTCGGCTGGCTCGGCGGCGCGTTCGTCGCCAGCTTCAATCACGACATCGCCGTTCCCGCGACGACCTTCTTCGCCGGCCTGCGCGACATGGTGCGCACACGCGACATCCTCCACGGCCTGCTGAAGTCGCTCGTCTTCGCCGTCGCCATCGGCACCGTGTGCTGCCATCACGGACTGCAGACCCGCGGCGGGCCGCGCGGCGTTGGCCGCTCCGTCACCAAGGGCGTCACCAACTCGATCGTCCTGATCCTCCTCCTCGACTACATCCTGACCCGCATCCTCCTTCCCTTCGACGCATGAGCCTGGAACCGACCCGCACCGAAGGCGGTGCCGCCGGACTCCCGGTGAGCGTCCGCGACCTGCACAAGACCTTCCGCCAGCAGGAAGTCCTCCACGGGATCAACGTCGACATCGAAGCCGGCGAACTCTTCGTCATCATGGGGCCCAGCGGCTCCGGCAAGTCCGTCTTCCTCCGACAGATCATCGGCCTCGAGCAACCTTCCTCCGGCCAGGTCCTCGTCGACGGCCAACCCGTCTCGGACGAAGCCCGCGAGCGATTCCGGATTGCCATGGTTTTCCAGAGCGGCGGCCTGCTGAACTCGCTCACCGTTGCCGAGAACGTCGGCCTCTTCCTGTCCGAGCACCGTCTCCGCAAACCCGGCGAGATCGCGCGCATCGTCGAGGAGAAGCTCCACCTGGTCCAACTTCCCGCCGGGACCGCCGACAAGTACCCGCCCGAACTCTCCGGCGGCATGCGCAAGCGAGTCGCCATCGCCAGGGCCCTTACCATGGAGCCCCAATTGATCCTCTTCGACGAACCCACCGCCGAACTCGATCCCCTCGTCGCCCTCACCATCGGACGCGAGATCCTCCGCCTCAACCGCCAGACCCATGCCACCACCGTCGTCGTCACCCACGACCGCGACCTCGCCTTCGGCATCGCCCACCGCATCGCCTTCCTCGCCGAAGGCCGCGTCCAGGCCGTCGGCACTCCCGCCGAGATCCGCTCCAACCCCCTGCCCCTGCTCCAGCAGTTCCTTGCTGCCGATTTCACCCCTTAGCCTCCACGCACCATGAAATACTCCCTCGAAACCCGACTCGGCATGTTCGGCGCCCTCGCGGCCGTCGGGGCTTTCTGCCTCCTCGAAGTCGGCGGCGGCCTCAACTGGTTCAAGTCAGGTCGCACCGTCCGCGCCCGCTTCAACAGCATCCAGGACCTGAAGGTAGGCGACCCCGTCAAGCTCGCCGGTGTCCCGGTCGGCCGCGTGTCCGAGATCGGCCTCGCCGAGGACAAGGTCGAAGTCACACTCCGCCTCGAATCCAACGCCCGGATCCACACGGACTCCACCGCCGTCATCCGCTTCGCCGGCCTGATGGGCCAGAACTTCATCCTCCTCGACTTCGGCACCACCAATGCCCCGCTGGTCACCACCGACACCCTCCTCCAGACCCGCGAGCAGGCCGACCTCGCCACCATCATGGCCAAGCTCGAAGGCGTCGCCGATGGTGTCCAGACGATGACCAAATCGTTCAGCGGCGAGGAATTCTCGAAGCTCCTCGGGCCGCTCACGGACCTGGTGAAGGACAACAACCCCCGCATCACCGCCATCCTCACCAACGCCCAGGCCATCACCGCCCAGGTCGCGTCCGGCCAGGGAACCCTGGGCCGCCTCCTCTTCGAGGACTCGCTCCACCGCACCGCGATGTCGATGGGGACGAACCTCAATGTCCTCGCCGACGACGCCAAGGTCCTCCTCTCCGACACCCGCAACCTCGTCGGCGACGCCCGCAAGGTCGTCGCCGGGATCGATCGCGGAGAAGGCTCCATCGGCAAGCTCCTCAAGGACGACACGATGGCGAAGGACCTCACCGCCGCCACGACCTCGCTCAAGGAAATCCTCCAGAAGATCAACTCCGGCCAGGGCTCCGTCGGGAAGCTCGTCAACGACGAGTCCTTCCTCCGCAACATCAAGATGACCCTCCAGAAGGTCGACAAGGCCACCGAAGGCCTCGAGGACACCGGCCCCCTCCAGGTCCTCGGTACCGCCGTCCAGTCGCTCTTCTAGGCGGGATTCCCCCCTCCAACCGGAAGCAGAACCTGGTGACCCGGCCTTCGATCACGGATCCAGCTCCCTGCCCGCCCGCCCGGAGGCGGATGCTGGCACTCGATGGCGGCGGCATTCGCGGCATTTTCACCGTCGAGATCCTTGCCCGCATCGAGGAGCTCCTCCGACAGCATCTGGGGCGTCCAAACCTGGTGCTCGCCGACCACTTCGATCTCATCGCCGGCACCAGCACCGGCGCCATCATCGCCTCCTTCCTCGCCTGGGGCGAACCCACCTCCCGCATCCGCGAATTATACCTCCGCGATGCCGGCCGCGCCTTCATCCGCGCTCCGTTCTGGAGGCTCAACCGGGGGTGGTTCGACGAGCGCCAGTTGAGCCGGTCCCTGCGCGAATTCTTCGTGGAGGATGACTCCGGTACCCCTGCCCTCCTCGGAAGCCAACGGATCCGCTCCCGACTCGTGCTCGTCATGCGGAATGCGACCACCGGATCCGATTGGCCGGTGACAAACAATCCCGAGGCCCAATTCAATCTCCGCACCCTGCCAGACGGTTCGCCAAATCCCGAGTGCAACCTCGACATCCCCCTCTGGCGACTGGTCCGCGCCAGCGCCGCCGCTCCCGTCTACTTCCCACCGGAATCCATCGACCTCGGCAATCATCGGTTTGAGTTCATGGATGGCGCCATCACGGCCTACAACAACCCAGCCCTCATCGCCTTCCTCATCGCCACGCTCCCCAGCTTCCGCCTCCAGTGGCCCACCGGCGTCGAACGTCTTCACCTGGTCTCCATCGGCACCTGCCAGACCCGGGCCTACGTCAGCGAACGCCTTCGTCGCCTCATCAGCTTTCTCAGCTACGCCGCTGTGGTGCCCTCCGGGCTCATGGATTCCATATCGCGGGAACAGGATCTCCTCTGCCGGACTCTCGGCAAGTGCCTCTACGGTGCCCCCATCAACTCCGAGATCGGGGACCTGCTCCACGATGAATCAGCTCCCAAGCGGTTTTCCTATGTCCGCTACAATCGGGAATTCTCCCGGGCCGAAGTCACGGAACTGGAGGACCGGTTCGACGGCGGCCTGTCCCTCGACAACGTCCAGCTAGCGGGATTCCTCCGCGACACCGGCAAAGCCTATTCCGAATGCGTGAAGCTGGAACACCTGCTCTAGCCGATCCTCCGCCCCGCTCGGAAAAGCAAGGCGGGGGACCGGTGAAGAGTCCAGTCCCCCGCGGTGTTCTTTGGACCGGTCGCCTCCAGGCCCGACCCGGGCCAGCGACCCAAAGCGTTCCCGGCTCCGACAGGGCATCCTCCCCTTCAACCCCGCCGGAACCGGTGGCTGATCAGCGAAGTGTCTTCGCCGTCAGCGTCGTCGTATAGGCCGAGCTGGTCGTGTCGCTGTAGGCACGCACCCGGAAGTAGTAGCTCGTGTTCGACTTCAGGCCGGTGGAGTTATAGCTCCGGACGTTTGCTCCCAGCGTGGCCACCCGTGTCCACGTCGACCCGTTCGTCGAACGTTCCACATGGAAGCCCGTCTCGTTCGTCGCATTGTCCACCCATCCGATGGTGACCGAAGTCCTCGTCACCGCCGTGCACACCAGGCTGCTCGGAGCCGCCGGAACCACCACCGGCACCGGGACCGTCGCCGACCCCGAGTTGGACACCACCGCGTAACCAGCCGTGTTTGCTGCCACCACCCGGTAGGAGTAGGTGCTGCCCGCCGTCACCGCCGTGTCCACGTAGCTGGTCGTGTTCGCGCCCAGCACGATCCACAGCAGAAACGCACCTCCGTTCGCCGATCGCTCCAGCCGGTAACTGGTCTCGTTCGACGCGTTGTCCGTCCACGTGACCGTCACCGAGGTCGGGCCCGCAACCGCCACCAACCCGCTCGCTGGTACCGGCACACTCACGGGTACCACGACACTCGCCGTCGCTGTCGGAGCCGAAGCCCCCAGCGCGTTGCAGGCCGAGACGCGATACCCGAACACCAGACCTTCGCCGACCGCGGCATCGGTGTATCCGGTGGCATCCGCCGCCACCGTCGCCAGCACCGTGAAGGCTCCACCACTCACCGACCTCTCGATCACGAAGGCCGTCTCATCCGCCGAGGCGTCGACCCAGGTCAACGTTACCGCACCGCCTGACACCACCGCACCGAGACCCGTCGGCGAGGCTGGAACGACCGGCAGGGCCGGGACGTTCACCACCAACTCATCCGAGTAGGCCGACGCACCCGCACTGTTCACCGCGCAGACACGGTATCCATAGACGCCTTCCGGCACGACCGCGCAGTCGGTGTACCCGACCTCGTTCGCACCCAGCGTCGCGACCACTTCCCAGCTCGTTCCGTCCACCGTGCGCTCCACCGTGGTCACAACCTCGTCGGTCGCCGCATCCACCCAACCCAGCGCAACCGAGTTGCAGGCTGCGCCCGTCAGCGCCAAGCCCGTTGGAGCCGCCGGCACCGTGGGCGTCGCAGAAGCGCGGAACCCGGCAACGATGCCCGCTGTCTCCGTGATGGCCCGCGCATTGTCCGCCGCATTCGCCGGATCCACGTCGTAGTCCACGCCCAGGGGAAGCCCCGCGTAGCTCAACCTCGGATTCGAGAGGTAGTTGATCCGGATCGCCGAACCGCACGCATAAGCCATCACCGTCCGGAACATCGGCAGGTTGGTGTCGCACACCCTCCAGCCGTACGCATAGGGGAAGGCCGCCAGGCCGGTCGCACTCGCCCGGTCATGATGCGCACCGAACACATGGCCCAACTCGTGGGTCATCGACATCGATGTCAGCGCGCCCGAATAGACCACCGAGAAGGCGTTCCCGGCAAAGCCGCTCGACGGAATCGACATCAGGTAGGACAACCCCGCACTAGACGTGTCCTCGTCGATCAGCACCACGATGTCCGCACCCACCGCATCACGAACCGCGTGCACGTCGTCGATGATGCCATCCGCCGTCCGCGCCAGCGCCATCAGCGCATCGGTCATCTTGCCCGTCTCGACGTAGGCCACCTCACCGAGATGCACCAGGGAGAACCGCACCGGCACCGCGCTGTTCACCATCGCCGAGTTCGCGTCCGCCACTGCAGCCAGGATCTTGGACTCGACGCCCGCCACGCCGTAACGGGCCCGGGATGCCGGACTGTAGACGATCATGAGGTCCACGATGTGGACGCCGCCCGAAGGAGCCACCGCCGCAGGCAGGGCCACGCGGCCAAGCGGTGTCGGCACTTCGATCGATTCCGCATGGGGAGCCACCGGGGCCGAGTTGTCCCGCTCGAAGAGGACATAGCCACCGCGGCCGTTGGGGGAGATCTCGTAGAGGACGCTGCCCGTGTTGAGGGCCCGGTCGATCACTCCTGAAAGGACGCCGTTCCTCACGGCGAAGGTCGCCCGGCTCAGCGGCTCACCCGCAATCCGACCCGACCACACCCGGTCGCCCCCGGCCATCTCGCTGACCCGGTCCCGCTCCAATCGGAGCGTCTCGCCCGGGAAGAGGGTTACGTCGAAGGAGGCCCGTTCCAGCACCCGCGGATTCACCTCCACACTGCGGATCCGTCCGGGAACCACCCCCGCAGGGGCCGTCGTCTTGCTGGACTTCACCGTGCTTCTTACCAGATCCACTGACTCGTACCGGGGCGAGGCCATCGCCGAACCAACCGTCATCGCACCCAGCATCAGGAGCAGAAGACCCTTCTTAACGGAGTGGGCGAGGCCCACTGAGATCACGCTCTTCATAGCATTACTCGTTTTGGGGTTTCCGCCCTCCCTTGATGTGCGCCGGATCCACCCGGAGCACCCCTCTTAGGCATCCAAAGAACGATGTAGTGCCTAGTCTTACACGCAGATCAGTGCTTCCACTTCATTGAACAAGCCTCACCCTTTCTTGGCTTCACCCAGCAAAATCAGGGCAGGGATCAATCGCAACCTTCTCTAAAACTGATACTTAGAGCATCCACTCCATCTCACCCCAACTTCACCCCACGGACATACCGTGACACGATCCCCATCGAGGAGGTGGGGCGAGTGTCCTCGCGAGCCGGTCAGGAGTCCCAAGATTCAACCTGAAAGCGGCAGTTGGATCCGCAGATGGCGCAGATGACGCAGATAATGAGGAGCTTGGATCGGTCGTGCCGTTCACCCGGAAGGTGACGTCTGCGCGAGCTTCGGGTGCTGGCATTTCTGCCCTTCCATCTGCGCAATCGGCGCCATCTGCGGACGGATGAACTGCCGATTCCAGGTTCAAGGTTCAAGCCCAGCTCCCGCTTCAAACTTGAAACTGAAAACTTCAAACTCTGAAGCGGCTCGACAGAGTCTCGCCCCACCTTTCCGGGGCATCGTCGGAATGCCCCGCTCGCCCCCCCCCACACCCACTTCGCAGCTTCTCCCGCCCTCCCCAAATCGATACCGTCCCCACATGGCTCTCATCGATTGCCCGGAGTGCCGGAAACCCGTGTCGTCCGAAGCCCGTGCCTGTCCGGCCTGCGGCTACCCCGTCGCCGAAAAACTCAAGGGCCCGGCCGATGCCCCCGCCGCCGCCGGCCCACGCGAACCCATCGCCGTCGTCCATCCATCGTGGTGGGGCTACTTCTGGTACTGGTTCTTCTTCTTCCTCCTCGTCCCGCCCTTCATCGCCTGGGTGAAACGCAGCGCCACCGTCCTGCGCATCTACCGAGACCGGATCACCATCGAGCGCGGCCTCTTCTCGAAGTGCTACCAGGACTACAACCCACGCGACATCCGCTCCATTGACGTCGACCAGACCTTCTTCGGCCGCGTCCTCAGCATCGGCAACCTGACGCTCTCCACCGCCGCCAGCTCCGAGGGCACCGAAGTCCTCGAATCCATTCCCGATCCCCAGGCCGTCCGCGAACTCATCCTCGCCCAACGCGGAAACCACTGAAGCCGCAAACAGGCACCTAGCCGAAAAGAACGAAAAGTGGCGAAAGAACCGAACCCGACCGCCCGAACCACCGCTCCTTTCTTTCGCCCTCTTTCGTTTCTTTCGGCAAACCCAGCTCGAAGCAGCCACCTCACCTTTCGACCACACCCGTCAAGGTCGCAGGCCCATCACCAGCGAAGCCGGGATCACCGCGCGTGGCGCGAACCCGGCCCGGGCCATGTACTCCGACCACTCGACCCCGTGCTCCGCGATCCGCGGCCCGTAGCGGACCGAAGCCACGATGTGCGCGAGTTCGTGGCACAAGGTCTCCCGCAACAACTCCTCGTTGCCATCCAGCAGCAGCACCCCATTGAGGCTCACCAACCCCGTCCGCAGGTCGCACCGCCCCAACGCCGATCCCAACGCGTCCGAGAACTCGATGTCGACGTCCCGCAGCAACCGCGACAGTCCCCACCTCGCCGCCCAGCCCTGCGCCTCCCGATAGAGCGACTCCAGGCGCCGCTGCATCCGTTCCTCGTCCTGACGTGAGTTCATCGCCGTCTCTACTCCATCGACCACCAGCGCATCGACTGCGCCGGAACGGTGACCTCGAGATCAATGCTGTAATCGCGTCCGATGCCGGCCTGCACGAGGCTGCCTTCGGCATCACGCAACCGCACCGTGTCCTTGAGTCCGGTATAGTAGAGGTTCACCCGGAGCTTACGCGTGACTGCCGTTTCCAGCGGATTGAACACCACCAGCATCCCCTTCTCCTTCAGCTTCGGATTCACATGAAGCATCCAGTCCTGGTCGCGGGCATCGGCCCGACGCCCATGGATCAGGTCGCTTTCCAGGATGTCGCGGTGCGCCTTGAACCAGTCGACCTTCGACTTGAGCATCGTGCGCGTCCGCTCGGTATCGAACAACCGCGGCCCCCGGTAACAGGCCTGCACGCCGAGGCCAAGGTTGCTCTCGATCATGCGTTCATAATGGTCGAGGTGCTGGTCGAGCGGTTCGATCGTCGCCGCCGCCCCACCGCCCTGGTACTCGGTCAACGGAACGAACATCCATCCCATCGACGGCAGCTTCTGCCACGTCCCGTCGAAGATGTTCTGGCGCGTGTGGATGACCTGCTGTGCCCGCGGCAACGACCAGTTGACCTCGCGATATCCCATCCCGGTCTTCGTCGATCCACCCATGAAATAGTGGTCGGGCACGTTGAGGTAGATGCCCTCGGCGCGGCACCACCGGTAGAAGTCCGAGATCAACCGCCACTGATTCCAGCGCGAATCCGCCAGCCCGCGATGCGCCGGATGGTTCGTCGCGGCGCACACATCCCCCGGATACGACCCGTCGTGCTCCAGCAGCGTGAAGCCGCTCTCCCGATGGAACTGGTAGATACGACGGAAGTAGTTCGTCCCCCATCGGCTGCACAGGCACGGCGAATTGCCGAAGGCCGGCTTCTCACCTGGCGGCATGACCACGTCGTTGCCCCCGCCCACGCTTCGCGACGCCAGCAGCGAGTAGCTCCCGATCTCGATCCCACGGCTCTTCGCATGCGAGGCAAACGCCCGCGCCTTCGCCAGTGTTGCCGGGCTTTCGTTCTCCATGTCGAACCCGCTACCGAAGCTCAAGATCAACATCTCGAACCCGACCGCCGCGCACTGCTCGATCGCGTTGGTCACGGTCTGCCCGTTCGACGAGACGACGTGCATCATCAACGGGTTCTCCGTCGACCACGGCGCCACCGTCCGGTACAGCCGCCGCATCGCCAACCCGCACCGTTCCCGGTCGGTGCTGTCCTGCGGCAGGATCCAGGCCCGGTACGACTCGAACGTCCCGCCCGGCGCGATCTCCTGCGCCGGCCCGAGATCCGGCCCCACTTCCAGCAGGCACGGAGTGCGCTTCTCGTAGTTGACCTGCGTGTGGAAGTCGGGATCCGAAACCCAACGGTACGAACGTCGGTTCGCCCCCGAAGCCATCATGCCCCCGAAGGACATGTCGGTCTCCACGGTCACGTTGGGCGGGATGCGTCCCTCGCTCAGTTCGTCGACTTCCGACGTCCGTTCCACCACCGCCAGCACCTCGCTGTTATAGCGATCCACCCGCACCGCCTTGGCCGTGCCGTTCGCGACGGTGATCCATTTGCTGTAGGCCGGAATGCCGTCGTAGAGCTCGTAGTGCACCGACACCCGGATGTCCTGCGTTCCCACGCCCAACTCCGCCGCCGCCTTCGCCGCGTCATACTTGCCGAAGACCCGCACCTGCGAAATCCGGCTCCGCCCCCACGCCGCATCGGCCGCGATCGAATCCGTCGCCCCACCCTGCCGATCGGTCTTCCCGACCCGCACCGCCGTGGGCGCTGTCCCATCGTGGGCGATCTCGAACAACTTCGTGAATCGCGCCGGCGCCTGCGCCGCATCCGCCACGTCCCACACCATCATCGGGCCCTCCATCCGAACCCGGATCCGATACGACCGCGCCAGATCAATCCCTCCATCCGCCACCGTGAAGTCCTTCACCTTCGCCAGCAACTCGCGCCCGCCATCCCGCAACTCGAAGTGCCCGTGCACCCCGCGATCTCCTGGCCGCAGGTTCACCTCGACCACTCGTCCGCCGAACACCACGCCCAGACCCGGCCCCCAGCTGGTGTCCGCATCCGTGCCCGGCTGGATCACTGCCTCGACCAGTGACACTCCTGCTGGCAACGAGCGTTCGGCAAAGCAGTGCGCCCCCGCCAAAGCGTAGATCTCCCCGGGCTTCCCTTCATTCTGGAAGCTGATCCGTTCCTCCTTCCGCGACGCCTTCACCACCCACGCCGGATCCAGCTTCTGGAAATCGTCGCTCCAGAGAACCGATCGACCGGCCCCCGACGGAATCCCTTCCATCGCCATCGTCGCCGGCCACGCAAAATCCAAACGCAACGTCACGCCCGTCGGCGGCCACTGGACATCCGGCGCATGATGCCGGACCTGCTTCCACGCCATCCGCTCCTGCGGCACGCCGACGGCATGGCCCACGTACCGGAACGCCGTCGGATCCGCCCGCAGCTGAGCCACCCACTCCGGCCTCAGGAACGCGTAGTTCGGTTGGCCCTTGAGCCCACCCACCTCGAATCGACGCCCATCGATCTCGACCACCGCCTCCGGCTTCACTCCGCGCAACAGGCTCTCGCCGTTGACCAGGTTGTCCAACGCCACCGTCGCCGCGTTCGGCGTGATCCGCACCACCCGACGCAACAACCCGTTCGACAACTCCAACTCCGTGCCCTCGGCATTGGTCGAAACCCGCGCCTTGAACGGCGACGGATCAATCAGCCAGTCCGTCGCCGGCGGCTCGATCCGCGCAGCCAGACAAGACGGCACCAGCCAACCAGCCAGCAAAACCAGGGAGGGGATTTTCATCTCGAAGTCTGTTCCAGACCCCGAATGCCACGAACGCATTCACCCCGGCGAGCACGGATTCTGAACCTTCACCGATGGCGCAGATCTTCAGGGATGCGGATGGGGAAGCGCAAAGGGACGGTTATCCACAGATTTCGGCGATGACACAGATCTCGGAGGATGTTGGAAAGTGAACGGAGTATGGCGAACAGATTCTCGCAACGCTCTCAAAGCAATTGGAGGCGGAGTTTGGGCGTGGATTTGGGCGGAGAAACCTCTTCAACATGGTTCGCTTCGCCGAGGTGTTCCCCGACATCGCGATTGTGCAATCACTGATTGCTCAATTGGGCTGGACGCATTTTCTCGACATCATCCGGCTCGACGATCCCCTGAAACGCGACTTCTACACGGAGATGTGCCGCATCGAGCGCTGGAGCACCCGCACGCTGGACACCGTGCTACCACCGTCACCTCCGCCGCTTGGTGGTCATCGAGCTCAAACTCGCCGAGTGCAATCTGACTCCTCTATCGGGCTCCAGTCTGGCGGGCAGGAGCCTTCCCTTCCTTTACGGTAGCCGGGCGCGGAAGACGGCACTGGGCTCCGTCATTGGCAAAACCAGCAACTCCTTCGCCGGCAGGTCCGCCCAGGTCAGTCCCTGTGGGGTGAAAGTGCCCTTTTGAAAGACCGAGCCGACTGGACTGATCAACTGCATCTGGTTCCCCACGACTCTGGCATCCAGAATCGCCTGACCTGCGGCCGGCGCATAGCTGGCACCGCTGGCACTCTCAAGACTCACGCCGGGCGTCAGCGACCACACCCGCACCGTCCCGAAACCGGAGACACTATGCGCTGACTCCCGGTCTCCGGGGTGAGACGCCGTGGCGGCGCGGGTCTCGGCCTCCAACCCGTGCGGAATCAGAACGTGAGTCAGCTGCACCTTGCCGCCCACTTGAACGTCAAAGTCGAAATCCCGTTCGCCGGACGATTCCCTTTCGAAGTTGAAGAAACTCGCCTGGCTGCCATCGGGACGCCGCACGGAGAAGCGCACGGCGTGTTCGCTCGGCGGGCGGAATTCCGTGTCCACTTTTGATCGGATCTCCTGGACCGTGGTGCTCTGCCCGCCCGGCCCTGTCGGTGGAATGACAACCCACTCCGGCCACTGGGTCGTTTGGGTCCGTTGGCCAAAGTAGCGCACCCTCATCCGCAAGGTCGCGGTCTCGCCCACCCGCAAGCTGCTGGAGACGACGCTCAGTTCATCCTGGTAGCCCATCTCCAGCACTCCGACGGCGCGACAGGAGCCGGTGTGCAATGCGGTCGAATTCTGGCCTGTAAAGTACTCGCCGCCCACCCGCGCCAGCAGGTCGGCACTGTAGGAGATGGACCCAAAGTCCGCATGACCGTGCAATGTCGCGCGAACCGTCTGGCTCATGCTGTTGCGCCAAGCCGTGCCGCTTCCCGTTGGCGATAGCCGGAGCGGGTACCGGGTGTAGGTCCAGTCTACCGCCCCCCGATCTCCGCTGAAAACGGCGGTGTCGTTGTAGATGCTGAAGTTTCCACCCGTGCCCGCGCGGTAATGGAAACGCGGCACCACAGGCTCCTGCGCGAGGGCTTGCCAGGAGAGAATCGCGAAGCCGAGACATTTTAGCTTCTTCATCATGGCGGAATCACCGGATTCCTGGACGACGATTACGAGGAATCTACACGCAGACAGCCTCGCACAGCACCGGCAGATGACCGTGGGGCCGAGGGCAGCGTCGACGATGGAATCGCGCAGAAGCCATCCAGACACACAGCGAGATGGCGGGGTCCCAGATCCAGAGCCTGAAGGCTGGCTGCTGGGTCTCAGGATATACAATGACCTGAGCCCGACCGGTTCACTCCGCTGTGTCGCCGCGTCGCCGCTGGAAAATCGTGGCGGCTCCGCTGGGAAAAAACCGAAGAAGAAGTGGTGCGCGGGGCGGGGGTCGAACCCTGACTCAATTCTTCGAAAATGGCCCATTTATTGGGCTTTTTCAGGGATCAAGGTGAACAGAAAGGAAGCCTGAGGAAAGAAATTTGTCCGGCTTTGTCCGGTCAATTTCCTCTCCGTTCCCTGTCCGGCCTGGGTCCGGCTTCTCCAAGCGGTCCTGGGGGAGGATGCGTTGGGTGCAACCCAGCGGATGACCGGCTCTGGAAGGGGGGCGCTGGTGACAAGGCCCTTCAAGAATGCCCCCGCCTGAACTCGGGTGAAGATTCCCACTTTTCCCTAGGGCCCCGGACCGTAGTTGTCCGCCCCCCGGTGGTATCCTGCGCCCGATGACCACAAACATTCCCACCCCGAACCTCTGGTTCGGCCCTGTCGAGCCCTGCGCCTTCTGCAAGGCTGACCTGACCCAGTCACCCACGTTCGGCGACTGCAACCTGCGCGACGGACGCGGATGGGGTCTCGTTTGCCCCGCCTGCATCCAGAACCGATCGCTCCGCATCGGCAACGGCGAAGGCCACCTGTTCCAAGATCGTCCCAGCCAGAAACCCATCTGCATCGCGGAGGAGAGGTGAAGGAGGGAACCAGGCGAACCCTCAACCACCCCGGCCACCGACTCCCCATCCGATTCATCAATCCAATCTCTGCCAACCCTTGCCGCCGTGGGGTTTGATGAAGCCTTGAAAACGACCACTCGCCTCACTCAGCATAACTGAATCGCGATGCACCCCTCAACGATCCTCCACTGGCATCAGGTGGACCTTGCCAAGAGCGCCCTTACCGTCGCGAAGCCAGGCCTACGTGGGAACGCCGTCGCAGTGCCCCTGCACCCTGACCTGGAAACCCATTTGCAGGGTCTGGCCGGCGAGGACACCCCGGAGGAATACGTCATGCCTTCGCTGGAGGGCCTGGAGAGTGTCGGGAAACGAGGGCTGAGCCGCCAGTTCCACCAGCTGGTGCACGACGCCGGTGTGGATCGTCGCGAGATCACCAACCCAGCTGGGCTCAAATTCGCCAAGCACTCGTTCCATTCCCTGCGCCACACCTTCGTGTCCGATCCGGCCAACTCCGGCTCCAATCCAGAGGTCCGACGCAAGCTGAGCGGCCACAAGACCGCCTCCGTCCACGACCTCTACACCCATTTCGAACGCGAAACCCTACGGGCTGCCGTCCATGCCATCACATCCATTCCAGAGCTTTGAGGCACGCCCGGAGGGCCGAAGCCAACCGGATACGATCCATCCGAGGAATCGTTGTGTGGGACTGTCTCCAATGGGAGACAACCTCCTCGCCATCGCTCATCGAAATCACCTCTTCCTATCGCCTCGATTCCATCGTTCCATGCCCCTCCCCAAAAAGGATTTGTCGTGCGATATGGTCTTCAAGGAATCAACCTGTCGTAGATACGCCCCAGACGGATTCTGGAACCTCCAGTCTGCTCAGCGCTGCCCCCTTCTGGAGCCCGAACCCGTCCTCCGGACACATCAGACGAACCCAGGGCCAAGTACCTGACCGCAGATTTCATGGATCAAGCCACACACAACAAGATCGTCTCGTTCATCTGGGGCATCGCCGACGATGTCCTGCGGGACCTTTTCAAGCGCGGCAAGTATCCGGACGTGATCCTGCCCATGTGCGTGCTGCGCCGAATGGACGCCGTTCTGGAACCCACGAAAAAGGCCGTGCTGGAAACCAAGGAGATGCTGGATTCGGCCGGCATCACCGAGCAACGCGCCGCCCTCGCCGCCGCTGCCGGCCAGTCGTTCTACAACACGTCGAAGTTCACCCTCCGCGACCTCAAGTCCCGGGGCAGCCAGCAGCAGCTGCTGGCCGATTTTGAGGACTACCTGAACGGCTTTTCCCAAAACGTTCAGGACATCCTGGAGAACTTCAAATTCCGCAATCAGCTCCCGACGCTTTCCAAGTCGGACTCCCTCGGCGCGTTGATCGCCAAGTTCCTCGACCCCGAGATCAATCTCAGCCCCGAACCCGTGCGGAACGGGGACGGCACGGTCAAGCATCCCGGCCTGGATAACCACTGGATGGGCACGCTCTTCGAGGAACTGGTCCGCAAGTTCAACGAGGAGAACAACGAGGAGGCCGGCGAGCACTGGACACCCCGCGATGCGGTCCGCCTCATGGCCAACCTCATCTTTCTGCCGGTGGCCGACCGCATCAAATCCGGCGGCTACCTGCTTTACGACTGCGCGTGCGGCACGGGTGGCATGTTGACGGTCGCCGAGGAAACCCTCCAGCGGCTAGCCACGGAGCGCGGTCAGCAGATCACCACCCACCTCTATGGCCAGGAGATCAACCCGGAGACCTACGCCATCTGCAAGGCCGACATGCTCCTAAAGGGCGAGGGAGAAAACGCCGACCATATCGTCGGCGGTGCGGAGCATTCCACCCTCTCGCACGACGCCTTCCCGGCGCAGGAGTTCGACTTCATGCTCGCCAATCCGCCCTACGGTAAGAGCTGGAAGAAGGACCTCGAACTGATGGGCGGCAAGGGCTCCATGCGCGACCCGCGCTTCAAGGTCATGCATCAGGGCGAGGAACTCTCCCTCGTCACCCGCTCCAGCGACGGCCAGATGCTCTTCCTCGCCAACATGGCGTCGAAGATGAACCACGCCACGCCCCTCGGCAGCCGCATTGCCGAGGTTCACAACGGCTCCTCCCTCTTCACCGGCGACGCCGGCCAGGGCGAAAGCAACATCCGCCGCTGGCTCATCGAGAACGACTGGGTCGAGGCCATCGTCGCCCTGCCGCTGAACCTCTTCTACAACACCGGAATCGCCACCTACGTCTGGGTGCTCACCAACCGGAAGCCCGACCACCGCAGGGGCAAGGTCCAGCTCATCGACGCCACCCAATGGTTCCAGCCGCTCCGCAAGAACCTCGGCAAGAAGAACTGCGAACTCGCTCCGGACGACATCCGGCGCATCTGCGACACCTTCCTCGCGTTCAAGGAGACACCGCAGTCGAAGATCTTCCCCAACGCCGCCTTCGGCTACTGGAAGGTCAAGGTCGAGCGCCCGCTCCGCCTCCGCAGCCAGCTCACCCGCGCGCGCATCGAGACGCTCCGCTTCGCCTCCGGCGACGAGGAAATCCGCACCGCGCTCTACGAACAACTCGGCGACGACCTCTTCGAGAAACCCGCCGCCATCCGCGATGAACTCACCAAGCTCGTGGACAACTGGGGACAGGACGACGCCGGCGACGACGAGGAAAACGGCGAGGGCGGCGGCAAGAAGGGCCTGCCCGAGAAGACCAAGAAGAAGCTCCTCGATCCCGACACCTGGAAACGCGACGCCGCGCTCGTCCAGACGGCGGAGAAACTCCGCACCGCCCTCGGCGACGGACTCTTCGAGGATCATAACGTCTTCCTTGAACAAGTGGACGCCGCGCTGAAGAAGCTCGGCTTGAAACTCTCCGCCTCAGACCTGCAGCGCATCGTCGACGCCACGAGCTGGCGCGACGAAGCTGCCCCACCCGTCATCAAGAAAGCCCACAAGCCCGGCAAGACGCAGCCCGACCCGCTGCGCGGCCTCTTTGAACTCCCCTCTGCCTCCGGGAGAGGGGTTGGGGGTGAGGGTGCTCGACGCCTCGTCGAGTTTGAGCCCGACAGCGGGCTGCGTGACTTCGAACAAATCCCGCTGCTGGAGGAAGGCGGCATCGAAGCCTTCATCCGTCGCGAAGTCCTGCCCTACACGCCAGACGCCTGGATCGTCGAGGCTGACACCAACATCGGCTACGAAGTCAGCTTCACCCGCCACTTCTACCAGCCGCCGCAGCTCCGCACCCTCGCCGAAATCAGTGCCGACATCCTCAAGCTGGAACAGGAAACAGAAGGCCTGCTCACCGAAATCACGAAAGGCGTCAAAGCATGATCGAGGGACTCCAGCCGTATTCGGAATACAAGGAGTCGGACATTCCGTGGGCTCGCGTCTTGCCGTCGAACTGGCAGACAGAGCGAGCCAAGCGTCTCTTCACAAAGATGCAGCGGCCCGTTCGCCCTGAGGATGAAGTCGTCACCTGTTTCCGTGACGGCAGGGTTACGCTGCGGAAGAACCGCCGCCTGCGTGGGTTCACGGAAGCAACTGCGTTTTCAGGCTATCAAGGCATTCGTGCAGGCGATCTCGTCATTCACGGAATGGATGCGTTCGCCGGTGCTATCGGCGTGTCAGACAGCGACGGCAAGGGCACTCCCGTTTACAACGTGTGCAAGCCGAAGCCGGGTATCGTTGCTGGCTACTACGCTCACACCGTTCGCGAGATGTCGCGGGCGCAGTGGATTCTGGCTCTTGCAAAAGGGATTCGTGAGCGGTCCACCGATTTCCGCTACGAGACATTCGGCAACCAGTTTGTCCCGCTGCCTCCCCCCGACGAACAAGCGGCCATCGTGCGGTTTCTGGAGCATGCGAACCGGAAGATCGACGGGTTCATCCGGGCGAAGCGGAAGCTGATCGGGCTGCTGAACGAGCAGAAGCAGGCCATCATCCACCGCGCCGTCACCCGCGGCCTCGATCCCCACGCCCCCCTCAAACCCTCCGGCATCCCTTGGCTCGGCGACATCCCAAAGCATTGGGAAACTATTCGCTGCGGAAATCTCTTCCGAGAAGTTGTTGATGTTGGTCACCCAAACGCGCTTTTGCTCTCAATTGATCGTTTCAAAGGCATCATTCCCCAGGCAGACACAGGCCGAAAGACTCGCGCATCGAAAGAGCGCTCAGCTTACAAACGTGTTCGCCCAGGGCAACTCGCCTACAACCTCATGAATGCGTTCATGGGTGCGCTCGGCTTCGCTCAGCACGATGGGATTGTAAGTCCTGCATATGCTGTCGCACAGCCGTTACGGGAAATCGAAACGCGCTACTACCACCATCTGCTTCGCACTACGGCATACACAGGTGAATACAATCGCCTCAGCTACGGAATCATGTATGAGCGGAACAGGCTCTACTTCGAGCGGTTCAAGCTGGTTCGTGCGCTCGTCCCGCCCTTGGATGAACAACGCAAAATCGCCGACTGGATTGAAGTTGAGACACGCAGCCTCAACACCGCCATCGCCCGGACGGAGCGAGAAATCGCGTTGATGCAGGAATACCGGACGCGGCTGACGGCGGACGTGGTGACGGGCAAGCTGGACGTCCGCCCCGCCGCCGCCTACCTGCCCGACGAGCCAGTCGCCCCCGCCCCCGAACCGGAAGAATCTCCCGAACCCGAAACCGAGGAAACCGAAGCATGAGCAAGAAGATTGAGTTCCTGACTGGCTCGCAGACCGCAATCGAACACCTACGATGTGACGTCGCGGCCGGGCAGATCATGTTCTACACGCTTCCGGACTTCCCCAAAGGCATCTTCCACGAAGGCTATGCGGAGAAATGCTACTCGTTTGTGGCGGCGGTCTCGGGCAGTGGTGAACGCGACTACTTGGTCGTTCTAGCCCTTCGTCCCGATTGGGCGACAAGCGGCAACGAGAAGGTCATCGATATCGACACCGCTACTTTCTGTCTCAAAACCAACGACCTCGCATCGTTCCCGACAGGCGCGGCGTTCTTCCACCAGAAGTTCCCTGATCGCACGACACCTCTGTCCGGTTACGCAGGTTATTCCCTCCCCGAAACAATCAACGACCTTCACAGCAAGCTGGAGCCCGTAAGCATGCCCCTGTCTGCCAGCGCACAGCCTTACCTGAATGCGATTTCCCACAGCATTGCCAAATTCAACGATTTGCTTGGGCCGCAGGTAAGCGGCTGGAACAGCCAATCTGCTAAAGCCGAGAGGCCAGATTTGTAAGCGGTGATGAGCACAGTCTTCGTCAGTCAGAAGCTCTGGCCAGAACTGAGTAAGGCAGTTGGTCGTGCAAAGAAGCACTGCGGTGTGGCGGTCGCGTATTTTGGAGCCGGTGCCAGTCGCTTCTTGCCTTTGGAAAGGGGCAGCCGACTCGTGGTGGACGCCAGCGAGCGTGCCGTCGCCTCAGGCCAGACGTGTCCCGCCGACCTCCTGAAGCTCGTGAAACGGGGTGTGGTCGTTTACAGCGTGCCCAACCTGCACGCCAAGGTGTTCGTCCTGGGGAAGACCGCCTACGTCGGCTCAACCAACGTTTCCAGTCGCTCCGCCTCGCACCTGGTCGAAGCCGTCCTCCGCACCACGGAACCAAGCGCCTTCCAAGCTGCCCGGAAGTTCGTGGAGGACCTCTGCCTGCACGAACTGACCCCGGAAGTCCTGAAGCAACTCGGCAAGCTCTACCGGCCCCCTCTGATTGCGGGCAGCAAGCGCAAGCAACGGCGTAACGCTGAGTCAGCAATGCGCCCCACCCTGCCGCGCCTTTTTCTGGCTCAGCTTCATCTGATGGAATGGAGCGACCGCGACCAGGCCCTGCATGACGCGGGGTTGGTGGTCGCCCGTAGGCGTCGCGAACATCCACGAACCTTCGAACTGACCAGCTTCCGGGTTGCCGGCCGATGCCGTTACGAGCCGGGCGACGTGGTAGTGCAGGTCACCCATGAAAGTGCCGGCAAAGCACTGGTCTCCCCACCGGCCAATGTGCTGCACGTCCGCCGTCGTCAGGACGGCAAGGGACACGTCGCATTCGTGTATCTGGAGCACGCTTCCCGGCGGCGACGCGAGGTTGGGATGTTGGCCAACCAGTTGGGTCGAGGTTCCCTTCGGCAATTGCGCCGCGACGGCTTGGTGCGCGACAAGTCGTTTGCCCGGTCGTTGCTGGGCCTTTGGACCGCCTGAAGACATGACACCGATCTACCACATCACGCACATCAAGAACCTTCCCGCCATCCTGCGGGAGGATGGACTGCGGTGTGATGCGGAAGCGGAACGCCGTGGACTGTGCGCGCAGTCCATCGCCTACGACACCATCAAGGAACGGCGACGGCGGCGGTCGGTCATGAACCTCCGAGGCGAAACCGTGGGTGCAGGCGGGCTGCTGCCGGAGTACGTACCGTTCTACTTCTGCAACCGGTCCCCCATGCTCGGAGCCATCCACAAGGGACAAGTACCGGCTTACCAAGGCGGACAGAGAGAGGTGGTTTACCTGGTTTCCAGTGTCGAAGCGGTGGCCGCTGCCGCCGAACTGCGTTGGTGCTTCACGGATGGGCATGCAGTGGAAGCCGTCACTGATTTCTTCGACCGGTTGGCGGATCTGACCAAGGTGGATCGAGCGGCGGTGGAAACGTGGCGCTGGGGAGGGAAGTGGCTGCTCAGCGATCCCGACGTGAAACGCCGCAAACAGGCGGAGTTTCTGGTGCACGGGCGCTTTCCTTGGCGCTTGGTCACCCAGCTTGGCGTGCTGGATGCCGGCATGGCCACGGACGTCCGGAGGGTAATCGCCGGGACGGGCCACTTGCCGGGGGTGACAATCGAGCCGAAGTGGTATTACAATTCCTGAGCGACACACCATGCTGGAACTCGCCGAAGGCAATCTGCTGGAGACACAGGCCGACGCTCTGGTCAACACGGTCAACACTGAGGGCGTGATGGGCAAGGGCATCGCCTTGCAGTTCAGCAAGAAGTTCCCGGAAATGTTCGAGGAGTATCGTCGGGCCTGCAAGGCGGGCGAGGTGCAGCCTGGTCGGATGCATGTGTTCGAGCGGGGCGAGATGTTCCAGCCCCGTTACCTGATCAATTTTCCCACCAAACGCCACTGGCGTTCTCCCTCCCGCCTGGAAGACATCGAGTCCGGCCTTGAGGCACTGGTGAAGGAGATCCGCATCCGCAAGATCCGCAGCATCGCCCTGCCGCCCTTGGGCTGCGGCAACGGCGGACTGGATTGGGCGGACGTCTTTCCGCGGATCGAGGCCGCCTTGGCTCCCTTGTCGGATGTCCAGGTGATTGTCTTTGCCCCCCGAGGCGCGCCCCGGGCCGCCGACATCGTGCACCGGACAGAACGTCCGGCAATGAATCCAAGCCGGGCCATCGTCCTCAAACTCTGCCGGCAGTATCCGGCGCTGGATTACCAGCTCACGCTGCTGGAAATCCACAAGCTGCTGTATTTCCTCCAGGCAGCGGGTGAGCCGCTGCGACTTCGCTTCGCGAAGGAAACCTACGGTCCCTACGCGGACAATCTGCGGCACCTGCTTCACCGGTTCGAAGGGCACTTCACGCTCGGCTTTGCCGATGGACGCAACAAGCCGGACACGGAGATCTCCCTGCTTCCCGGCGCGGTCGAGGCTGCCGAGACTTTTCTGGCTGAACATGACGAGAGCAGCACGGCCAGCCTTGGCCGCCTGAAGCGGGTTGCCACGCTCGTTGAAGGGCTGGAGTCGCCATTCGGCATGGAGCTGCTGGCCACGGTCCATTGGGTGGCCTGCCATGAAGGAGCGCGTGGGCTCGATGCGGTGGTTTCTGCCGTGCACGGGTGGAATGCCAGGAAGCAGAAGCTGATGTCGCGCGAGCACATCGCCTTGGTGCACCGTCGGCTGACCGTCCAAGGTTGGATCTGATCCTCATGCCGCCCGTGGACATCAGCGAAAAGGGCCTCGAGACGCTGATCATGCGGCACATGACCGGCGTGGATGGACTGGTGTTTGACGGTCCCTCGGAGGCACTGGATACGCCGGATGCCCTGGCGGCTGCCAAGGCTGCGGGCTCAGGCTGGCTCGCGGGAAATCCCAAGGACTACGACCGCACCCACGCACTCGACCTGCCGCACCTGTTTGGTTTCCTGCTCGCCACCCAGCCGGAAACGGTCCGGAAGCTGGGCATCGTCCACTACCGCGACGCGAAGGATATCCACCGGCAGAAATTCCTGGCCCGGCTCTCCAGTGAGATCGGCAAGCGCGGCGTGATCGACATGCTGCGCAAGGGACTGGAGCACGGACCGCTGCATTTCGACCTGTTCTACGGCACGCCCTCCCCCGGCAACGCCAAGGCGGGCGCCCTGCATGCGCAGAACCGCTTCAGCGTCACGCGCCAGTTGCGCTACAGCTCGGACGAGACGCGCCGGGCGCTGGACCTCTGCCTGTTCATCAACGGCCTGCCCGTCGCCACGTTTGAACTCAAGAACAGCCTCACCAAGCAGACGGTTGAGGATGCCGTGGAGCAGTACCGTCGCGACCGCGATCCACGGGAGAAGCTGTTCGAGTTTGGGCGCTGCGTCGTGCATTTCGCCGTTGACGATGCCGAGGTGAGGATGTGCACCGAGTTGCGCGGCAAGGGCTCGTGGTTCCTGCCGTTCAACAAGGGTTGGAATGATGGCGCGGGCAATCCGCCGAATCCGTCAGGGCTGAAGACCGACTACCTCTGGAAGGAAATTCTGACACCGGCTGGCCTGACCAACATCCTCGAGAACTACGCGCAGGTCGTAGAGACCAAGAACGAGAAGACGGGCCGGAAGAAGCGGGTGCAGGTATTCCCCCGCTTCCATCAGCTCGATGTGGTCCGGAAGACGCTGGCCCATGTTGCCGCTCGTGGCGTCGGGGCCCGGTACCTCATCCAGCACTCCGCTGGCAGCGGGAAGTCCAACTCGATCGCCTGGCTGGCGCACCAACTCATCGGGCTCAAGCGGGACGACCAGGAAGTGTTTGACTCGGTCATCGTGGTGACAGACCGCCGCATCCTCGACGACCAGATCCAGAAGACGTTGAAGCAGTTCATGCAGGTCGGCTCAACCGTCGGGCACGCCGAACATTCGGGTGACCTGCGGAAGTTCATCGAAAGCGGTAAGAAGATCATCATCACCACGGTCCAGAAATTCCCCTTCATCCTGGACGAAATCGCGAAGGACGCGGCCGGCAAGACCTTTGCCCTGATCATCGACGAAGCCCACAGCAGCCAAGGGGGCAAGACTTCCGCTGCCATGAGCTCGGCGTTGGCCGACCCGGAAGACACGGTGAACGACGCGCTGGAGAAGCGGATGCAGGCGCGCCGGATGCTGACCAACGCGAGCTACTTCGCCTTCACCGCCACTCCGAAAAACAAAACGCTGGAGATGTTCGGCCAGCCGTTGCCTCCGGATGCCGAGGGGAAGGTCAAGCACCGTCCCTTCCACAGCTACACGATGAAGCAGGCCATCCAGGAGGGCTTCATCCTCGACGTGCTCAAGAGCTACACGCCCGTCAACAGCTACTACAAGCTGGTGAAGAAGATCGAGGGTGACCCGGAGTTCGACACCAAGCGTGCGCAGAAGAAGCTCCGGAAGTATGTCGAAAGCCACGACCATGCCATCCGGCTGAAGGCCGAAATCATGGTGGACCACTTCCACGAGCAGGTGTTGGCCTTGGGCAAGATCGGCGGCAAAGCCCGGGCGATGGTGGTGTGCAGTGGCATCGAGCGTGCCGTCCAGTATTTCACCGCATTCAAGGCCTACCTCACGGAACGAAAGAGTCCTTACCAGGCCATCGTGGCGTTTTCCGGCGAGCATGAGTTTGGCGGAGCCAACGTCACCGAGGCGTCGTTGAACGGATTTCCGAGCGGTGACATCGCGGACAAGATCCAGGAAGATCCGTATCGCTTCCTCATCTGCGCCGACAAGTTCCAGACCGGATACGACGAACCGCTGCTCCACACCATGTATGTGGACAAGCCGCTGTCCGGCATCAAGGCGGTCCAGACGCTGTCGCGCCTCAACCGTGCCCATCCGGAGAAGCACGACGTGTTCGTCCTCGATTTCCAGAACAACACCGAAACGATCACGGAGGCCTTCTCGGACTACTATCGCACGACCGTCCTGAGCGAGGAAACCGATGCCAACAAGCTGCACGACCTGAAGGCTGCACTCGACAGCGCCCAGGTTTACGCACCGGAACAGGTGCAGGCTTTGGTGGACCATTTTCTCTCGGGAGCACCCCGGGAAACGCTCGACCCAATTCTGGATGCCTGCGTGGCGGTTTATCAGTCACAGCTCGACGAAGACGGACAGGTCGATTTCAAGGGCAAGGCTAAGGCCTTTACTCGCACCTACGACTTTCTGGCCTCGGTGATCCCCTACACCAACCGGGAATGGGAGAAGCTTTCCATCGCTTTGAACCTGCTCATTCCGAAGCTGCCAGCACCGGCGGACGAGGACCTGTCCAAGGGCATCCTGGAGTCGATCGACATGGACAGCTACCGGGTCGAGAGAAAGGCGGCTATGAAGATCGCCCCGGCGGACGAGGAAGCGGAGATCGGCCCGATTCCAGTCGAGGGCGGCGGTGGCAAGAGGGAGGCGGAGCTGGACCGACTGAGCAACATTCTCAAGGTGTTCAACGAGCACTTCGGGACCCTGTTCAGCGACGCAGACCGCGTGGCACGCCGCATCCGCGAGGACATCGCCCCGAAGGTAGCCGCGGACAAAGCCTACCAGAATGCGAAGAAAAACACCCCGAACTCGGCCCGGATCGAGCACGACAAGGCGCTGGCGAAAGTCATGCTCACCCTGCTCAAGGACGACACGCAGGTTTACAAGCAGTTCGTGGAGAATGAGTCTTTCCGCCGGTTTGTGACGGATCTGGTGTTCGCAATCACCAACGAATAATAGCCCGGCAGTCAGAGGGCTTCGTTTGCTGCTGCGGACAGGGCAATGGAGTCAAATCCGTCCATTTGGCAAATCGACAGGGGAACCAAAGGCACTTGGAATCGGTACGGCAGGGGTGTGGCATGTTGTACCGGAGCTGGATGGGGCAAGGTGAGCCGCGACACGTGCCGGCTCGCCCGCTGAGATGGAATCTCCTGTCGAAGTCTATCCCTGCCCGCGGGAACAGAAATCCGCGCAGCCCAGCGCGGTTGCAAAGCATACTGAGGTTCTGAGGTTCGTCGCCGGACAGTTCTGAACTGCATGCAGTGGTGAGAGCGTCCTTGAATGAAATGCCAAATGGATGGATCCGACCGCCATGCCCCTCCTGAGGCATGGTTGTCGAAAGCCGTCCCGCGAGGCTCGCGGCCTATGTAGAGGCCAACATGTTCAGGACGTCTGCCCACGGCGCAAAGCGTCCTCGAGCCGCTTCCTGCTCGTCTCGCGTAGTCGTTGGAGTCCGAGCTCCCGAGCCATCGAGATCAGTGCATCTTGCCCGCCATGCCCGCGGCTGAGAACGGCTCTCGCCAAGGAGGTCAACTCGGCCTCACAGACTTCCTCGACGCTGCGGTTGCTCTCCTCGTTGCAAGGACGGCGAAAGGCGACGGTACTGGCCGGCGGAAGACTATCAGGCCAGTAGAACGTCGCGCCCGCCTCCTCGGTCAGCTGAAATCGGCGTCGCGCAAGCGTCTCGACGCGCTCCTGGATGCGGCTGCCGGTTCGCTCAAACCCGTGCGCTCGTGCGATCCGTCTGGC
This sequence comes from Limisphaerales bacterium, assembly GCA_965284395.1. GTDB lineage: Bacteria > Verrucomicrobiota > Verrucomicrobiia > Limisphaerales > UBA9464 > UBA6176. Next base: position 6,752,453 of record OZ260084.1, read on the forward strand.
GAGCACCGCGTCCAGGATCGGCCCTTCGCGCTCAACCACCCATTCCAACATCGCCTGCAGGGTGGTGTCGTAGCTGGTTTCGAAAAAGCGGTCGGCAACGATTGCCCCGGGCGGAACAGCCTCTGCCGGTTCGGTGGCCTTGAACCGTTCGCTCGCAACGTAGTTGTGCTCCGGCTCGCGGAACCCAGATTCGCCGGATTCAAGCGCCTGTGTATAGAATCGTTCGCGATCGGCGGTCTCCGAGTCGAGCCTGACCGGGTTAGTACTGCCGGCAGCCGCACCGTCGGTTGCTATGGCAGCATCGGGAGACTCGGTTACCGCTTGCCGCTTGGCTCGATCAGCCTCCAGCAATTCAAGCAGCCGATAGTGAACTCGATCTAGCGTGCCCCCTGGGTTCACCCACCAATCGGTCGACCACACGCGAACGATCTCCCAGCCAAGATTTCGCAGAACCTGCTCTCGCAGCTTGTCCCGGTCACGCGCGGTCGCCGAGCGGTGGTAGGTGGCACCATCACACTCCACGCCGGCGAGATATCGACCTGCGAAATCTGGATGGACGACACCCAGATCGACACGGAAGGAAGATGCGCCGATCTGGGTGTGCACCTGCCAACCCTTGCGTCCCAGCGCCTGGGCAACACTCAGTTCGAACGGGCTCTCGAAGTCGCCAAGACTGCCGTGGTGCGCTTCCGCCAGTGAACGCTTTCCGTGCTCGGCGAACTCGAGGAAGTGCTTCAGGTCACGAACGCCGGCCGCCTTCGTTCGGGCCAGGTCAATCCGTTCACCGCGCAGGCTCGAGAACACCCGAAGCTCGTGGCGGGCGCGGGTGACAGCCACGTTCAATCGACGCTCACCACCCTCGCGGTTCAGGGGCCCGAAATTCATCGACACCGCGCCGGAGATGTCGGGGCCGTAGGTGATCGAGAAGTACATGATGTCTCGTTCATCACCTTGGACGCTTTCCAGGTTCTTCACGAACACGGGCTCGAGCTGCACCTCGGCGAAGTGGTGTTCGAGTTCAGGGTCATTGCGTCGTTCATCGTCCAGCAGATTCTCGATCAAGCTCTGCTGTTCGGAATTGAACGTGACGACGCCGATCGTCAGGCCCGACTGGCGAAAGCCCGGCGATTTCAGGCGCCCCACCAGGTCAGCGACCAGCGCTTGCGCCTCCGGCTTGTTGATACGGGCACCGCCCTTCTCGTAGCGACCATTCACCATGTGGAAGCTGACGGCCCGGTCTTCCGTCAACGGCGACGGGAATGTGACCAAGCCTCCACCGTAGTAGCGATGGTTGCTGAAGGCGATCAGGCTTTCATGGCGCGATCTGTAGTGCCACGACAGGTTACGGGTCGGCAGGCTCGCCCCCAGGCATTCGTCCAAGATGCTTTCGAGATCGCCTTCGCTGACATCGTCGTCGGCATTGGCATCGCCCTTCGTGAAGAAGTTGGTGGGCGGAAGCTGCTTCGGGTCACCGACCATCACGACCTGCTTGCCGCGTGCCATCGCACCGATCGCATCCCAGACAGGAATTTGCGAAGCCTCGTCGAACACAACCAGATCGAAGTTCGACGTGTCGGCGGACAGGTACTGGGCGATTGACAGCGGGCTCATCAGCAGACACGGGGTCAGACGCAGCACAACAGACGGGATCTCCCGCAGCAACTGGCGAAGCGGCAGGTGCATCTTCTTCTTGGTGATCTCCCGGCGCAGCACGCCCCATTCGCTACTGCGCTGTACGGCATCCTGCGCAGGCAGGCTCGAGCACAGCTTGGCCCGGATCCACTGGCGCGTGACCGCCGTGAACTCGTCGTCCAAGGCTCGGAACTCCTCGATCCGGCGTTCGTGCTCAGCCGAGACGAATCGCTTGAGCACCTCGTCCTCGTCTACGACCTCGCCCAGCCACCAGCGGGCGTAGTTCACCTCGAAGGCCTTGGCGGCAGCGGCTGGCGCGATGTCGCCCACCTCAATGGCGCTCACCAGCGCAGAGAGGCCTGCGTCACGCGCACGCACTTGGGCCCGCCGCCATGCGCACCAGGCGTTGAGTGCCTGGTAGTGCGCCGCAACCTCGGAAGCTGCATGCGCCAGTTCTGCCGGAACCTGATCGGCGAAGCTGCGGCGCACCGGCTCAGGTTGCACGGCCGTCGAGGCAAAGTGGTCGATGGCGTCATGCAACTCCGTCAATCGCAGCAGCAGTGTCTGGCAGACATGTTGCACCGGCGCATCCTCGGCCAGCTCGGAGCGGCGAATGCCCAGCAGTTTCTGCAAAGCTTGGCGAGCCCCAGCGAACTGCTCGGGACTCAACGCCAGGCCTGCAAGGCCGGCCTGAAGTGAAGACTGAAACCCGGTCGCCCTTGTGATGGCGTCGGTCTCGGTGTCGAGTCCGCGCCAGGTTCCGGGGCACAATTCGGCCAACTTGTCGAACCAACCCAGTTTCGACTCCAGCGCAGCCCTGTCCTGAAGTTGCCCATATCGGCGCTGCAACTCCTTGCCGCAGCGGCCCGCGGCGACGTCAGCGTGCGGTGCCGACAACGAACCGCGATGCAGCAAGCTTTGGCGCTCATGCTCGAAAGCGATCGCGGCGCGAAGCATGGCGACATCGGTGTCGTGGCCCCGCCACAGCTCTAGACTGGACTTGGTGAGGCCCGCGCAGTCGGCGAGCGCCAGGTCGAGGTCCGCAAGCTCCTTCAGTCGCTGGACTTCTCTATGCCATCGCTCGCCACACATGCCCTCGGCGGCTAGTGCCAGTCCATCGAGCGTGAAGGGCTGCCGCAGCCTGGCCGATTGCAGGGCGGCGTTGGCCTTCAAGGCGGCCTTCACGTGATCGACGCGGGTCTTCACGCCGGCCCAGAGGCCTTCTGCCACGACGCCCGGGTTGATCTGTTGAACCTCGTCACTCAGAATGCGGATCCGCACCAGCGCAGCCAGATCTTCGGCCACCCGCGGCTCGCCCGTGCCTTCGATCGTGGCCTCCAGTGCCGCGCGCACTTTCCGCTTACCCAGCCACGAGAGAGGCCAGAAGGCCTTCTCCGCCTTGGCCCACTCGCGCTGCAGTTGCGCAACGTTGAGCTGGGTTAGACCCGAGCCGTACTTCACGGACAGGCCCGCCTTCAGCCGGGCCAATTCGTCGAGCAGACGCAGGCCCTGCTCCAACTCATCGACCACTACAGCCGGCCACGTCACGCCCAAGCCCGCGTGCGTAGCGCGCCGTCGCTCGAGCGTATCGGCCGCCTGCCGAAGCTGATCGTTAAGCACAGGCGGCCAAGGGCGAGGCAGTTCGGCAGAGATCTGGCGGTGCTCTTGAAGCAGTTCCTGGGCCGACTTGAGGCCAGCCAGGATGTTGGCGGCGTCGGCGTGGACGCAGAAGCTCCAGTCCTGCCCTGCAGCTGCCGGCAAGACTCGAGCGAGCGAACCCACTGCCAGCCGTTGTTGCCGATGAAGTGCCGGCCAGACGAGGCCCAGACTTCGTGCCATGTCGGCAGCGGCGTCGTTGAACGCTAGAGCCGCAGACTGCAGGCGCAAGGCGAGACGCTGGATCTCCTGTTGCCACTTCGCCGACCAATCCGTCGCATAGACGGGCGTCAGCGGGCCAGTTCGCAGCATCTCCGGACCCACGGCCGAAGCGTTCACCTTCAGGAGGCCGGCCATCTCACGAAGGCCCGCTAGCGCGGCTTCGTCATGCTCCCGAACCGACGGCCACGTGAAGCCCAAGTCCAACGTCGCGTCAGCGCCCACCACAGAGCCGATTGCCTGGTAGACGCTCAATCCATTGCCGTGGCGCCAGTGCAGGCGCTCCACATATGTCGACAGGTCTTCCCGCACACGCTGAAGTCGTTGGGCTTTGGCAGACCAGCCTTCAGCGTCGACATCCCCCCTGGAGTCCCACGTTTTCTCCAGCTGCCTCAGCACATCTAGCTTGCGGGTCTTGTTTGAGTGCAACTCAAGGCAGAACTCGCCCAACCCCACCTCGCGCAGGCGGCGATAGACCACATCCAATGCTGCAATCTTCTCGGCTACGAACAGCACCCGCTTGCCTTCGGCCAGGCATTGGGCGATCAGGTTGGCGATCGTCTGACTCTTGCCCGTACCGGGCGGCCCGATCAGAACGAAGTCCTTGCCCTTGGCAGCCGCCATGACGGCCGACAGCTGCGAAGAATCGGCCGGTAGCGGGCTGAAGACCTGCTGTGGCGGATAGTCCTGATCGAGGCGGCGAACCTCCGGGAACGACACGGTGGATGCGTACGGCTCCCTCGGCGTGTCGATGAGGTGGGCAACCACCGGAGACTTACGAAGCTCCTCCGTCCTGGAAGTCAGATCCTTCCACATCAGGTATTTGGAAAATGAGAACATCGAGAGGATGACCTCCTCGCTCACCTCCCATCCGCGGACGTCCTTGATCGACGCACGAACACGCTTCCAGATCCCAACGATGTCGAGCCCGCTCTCGTCTCGTGGCAGCTCGCCTGCGGCAACGGCCAGCTCTAGCTGGAAGTCTTGACGGAGCATTTCCACCAAGGTCGGGTTGAAGAGCGGCTCGTCCTCGTGCGCCTCGAGGGTGAAGCCGGAGCGGGCGCTGCGTCGATTCAGCGTCACCGGCATCAGGATGAGCGGTGCCCTGATGCGCACTTCGGGCTTGTCGGGCCGGAACCAGATCAGAAATCCCAGGGCCACGTACAGCGTGTTGGCTCCTCCCTCCTGCATGGCACTGCGCGCACTGCGGTAGAGCTCGACCAGCCGATCCTCGAGTTCCTCCTGCGGGAGCCTGATGAAGATCTCGCGACGTTCCAACGCCTCAGCCGCATGTTGGCGGCGCAGGTCTTCGAACGTTCGGGCTTCGTGCAGTTGCTGACTTCGGAGATCGCGCCCCTCCATCAGATCCGCACTCGCCAGCAGCTTGAGCGTTTGGCCATCGGCCAACGCATCCTCCAGCGCCGGGGCTGCAGCCTCCAGCAGGAGGGCCTTCTTGCCACCCTTGAAGTTCAACAGGGCGTTGCGCAAAGACAGATCGAGCAGATTGCGCTGCCACCGAGCCAGGCGGTCCTTCGGGTCGAGCTCAGCCGCGGGCACGATTTCGGTACTGTCCTCCGGCAAATCGGGCGCCTCTTCGACGGCGACCGAGAGGTCTTGCTCGACCTCCAACTGGCCCGCTGCGGCCACCGCCTCGCTCAAAGCCAGCGGCCGGATGCGCGACATGCGTGCCCGCTTCACGTCAACCACAAGCTCGAACTTGTCGTCTTCCTCTTCCGAGAGCTGCTTCGTCGCGTTCGCGAGCGCCTGGCTGAAGCTCACGGGCTTGCCTTGAGCCGCGAGCGTAGCCTCAAAGACCAACAGCTCCTGGAGCTTCAGCCGCTTGCGCAGGGCAGTGACATCGTCGACGACAGGGCTGGAGAACTCCTCCTTCCGCAGCCAGACACCAACGAACGCGTGCCCTCGGGTAAATATGAGCAGCGGGTTGAGGTGCGCCTGCTCCAGGCAGGCCGCGAACAGCAGAGCCAGATCCAGGCAGGTGGCGAGGCCGGCATCCAGCACCTGGCTCGGGCTGCGGACTTTCTGCCCTGCGTGCTCAAAGCCGGCCGGCGGCAGCGCGTAGTTGAGCTTACGTTGCAGTACCGCGGCCCAGATGCCGGACGTCAGTTCCCACGCCCGCTTCGCCCCTTGGGTGTAGCCATCGATAGAACCCGACTTGCCGGCCGCCTCCAGCGCCAGCGCGGCTCCCTTGAGCAGTCGGTCAACCGCCGGATCGTTCGGCTGCACGAAAGCGGGCACCATCTCTGGCATGTAGGCGAGGCCGCCCCACTGATTGCGCGCCAGCAACTCGATGCGCTGGTCGCAGCTTGCGATCGGCTCTGCCGGCGACTGATGGCTTCGAAGCTCGAACACCACGGTTGCCGGCTCAGCCTCGGTCAGTCGGGAGAGATGCGCGCCGTCCAGCTGAAGGTCAGGCTGAGTAATGTGAAGTGTCTGGCCGGGCCCCACCGCATCGAGAGTCCAACTCTTGGGTTTGACGAAGGCCGGTTCAGAACTGACGGCGAGTGTCAGGTCCCGAATCTCCTCAGCGGTTTCGTTGACCACCGCAAGCTCGAGGAGCGCCGGCACAGAGTTCTGAAAGTCGGCCAAGTTGATGCTGTGGACCAACGCCGCTCGCACTTGCACGGCAGGCTTGGCAGGCCGCTCCGCCGCCAGTGGTGCCCCCGCCTCGTCGCCCTTTTCCGTTCCCTGAATTGTCATTTCTTTACTCCCTCAGATTCCTCAAATCATCACATGCGGGCAGCAGTCTGCAGAACACAGCTTATGCAATTCTGCGAGGAATAGGTTGTTGATGCCATGCGGCTTCCAAGCATCACCGCGAGCGGTAATCGAAAGCCCAAGCACGCTTTGACCCACGTCTCGCTGAGTCAAGGCTGTTCTGGTCCCGGATTCAGTCGCGAGGGTGGCGGAACAGATGGGGACAGGAGTGAGACCTGTCCAATTGACAAATCAACAGGGGAACCAAAGGCACTGGGAATCGGCACGGCAGGGGTGTGGCATGCTGTACCGGAGGGGAAGGGGCTAGGCGATTGTTAGATGCAAGGACACGTCCCCTTTGGCGACAACCTCTCATCCTTCCAACGTCCGACACCGCTCCTCCAGTTTGCTGAGGACCGGGTTGAGGATCGCCGGGGCAAATGCACGGGGCTCGCGGGGCAGAAACCCCCTCAGGTACCGGTCGTTCATCACCTTCACCTCGTAGCGTCCCTTCGTTTGAACGAACCAGCCCGGGATCACGACAATGCCGTGAAAGGTCAGATCCTTGGAGACGTGATCACCCAGCCAGCGACGTAGCCACTCCAGATTGGCCTTCACTTGGTCGAGGGTCTTGCGGTCTTCCCAGTCGGGAAACCGTAGCGACTGGCCGTCGTAGTGAACCTCGTGGGCCGGCTGCCCCTCTTTGCCAGGTCGCTTGGTTCGGGCCTTGGTCTCGATGACGTAGACCCCGCCAGGTCCAACGACCACATGATCGATGTTCCAGTCTTCGGCCCCCGGCACGTCGTGAAAGATGCGGTAGCCTGCTCCGACGATCGCGGGATCGTTCAAGGCTTCACCGACCAACTGTTCTCCGCGCGCTCCCAAGCGCCATTTCTCCCGCTCCTCATCCACGCGTAGCAGCTTCCGCCCTTGGCGGATGCCCAGCCCAAGGGTTACCGCGAAAGCGCCCACGTACAGGACGAGAGCTACAACCGTCGAGATCGGGCCCCGAATGGCCGACCCGGGATCCGCCGACAACCAGGCCAAAAGAAATCGCCCACCAAACAGAACGGAGCCGGCCACTCCGGCGCCCAATCCGGCAACCACAATGCCAGCTTCCACGAAGTCGTCCGTCAGGGCTTCCACACGCTCACTGGCGGAGTAACCCGGTGGCCGGAGGAGTTTTTCCTGAACCGGCGCTCGATGCCCCTCCTCCTTCCTCAACTCCTTTCGTCGCCGGATCCGGGCGATGACGATGGCCAATGCTCCCCAAGCGCCGCCAGCGAGGAAAAGGATAGTCAGGAGTGGTTTGATCAGGATCTCGTCCACAGGATGGACGAAGAATGCGGAATGGCTCTGACACTGCACGAGGAAACTGGACCTCACCTCACGAGTCTGCGCCGTTGCTCTCTTGGGTGGGCCTACTCTCCTTCAGACAACGCCTCCATAATCATCGTCCACGAGATCTCGGGACGGATCGCCGCGCACATGGCTGACATCGTGGTCGTGTGGGTGAGGGCAGCCCGGGCCACCCGGATCACGAGGGGCTTTGGAAGTCGCGAGGCTTCGGCGAGGTAGACCAACGTCTGCGGGTTCACGATGTGGTTGTAGACGAACTCCGCCGTGCGCCGGTGGTCCCTGCGATTGTAGGCCCCGGGCCCCGAGTAACCCTCAAGCCAGCCCAGCCAGTGCTCATGCTGGGTTCGATACCACACCTTCCTCCGCTCTTGCTGTCCCCCGCCCCGCCGCCCCGTTTCCTCCATTGCGCACTGAAGCGATCAGTGATGGGACTCTTCGGGGAAAGATCCTCGATTACCCGACGCTAGTCCTGCGGTGTCCGGATGGTCGGGTGCTTCGCTCTGGTCGCTCGAACTTCGGAGCTCGCACGCGGGCCTGCACGGCGCGAGCGGGTCGGCCCGCGCTCAGGTGTACCACGACCAGGCGACAACGCGCGTCGCGTGGGCCGCACCACGATCCGCCCGAGTCGGACCACAAACTTCCGTCTACCTCGGAGGACCTTAACCGTGATGCCCCGAAACTCCACCCGCATGCGCCGGGCGTCGGGGGCGTAGCCATTGCGAAACTCGATCACGTCATACTCCCGGTCGGCCAGGCGCGCTTTCCAGCAGGGAGTGACGTATCGGTACTCCTCGCGCTTCGTCCCGGCAGCAATCTCGTCGAACGGACCGGCTAGAAGATTCAGGTGGAGGATGCGGGCGCTCGGCGAGGGCTTCTTGGTCTTGGACGCAGGCATGGTGTCTCGTGCCTTGGACGGCGTTTGGCTCGGCCGGCGGCGGCGCGGGGAGTATTCAGGCCAATCCCTCCCTGAGTTGTCCATAGCGTCGAGAGGGGCTCGTTCAGCAACGCTGCAAACGATGGGACAACCGATCGAGGATGTTCCCAGGAGATGGTTGTCGTGCCGTCGTTGGAAGGTTCGTCGAATGGGGAGCTGACGGCCTCGTCAGCGGGGAGCACGGCGGCAGCTCGATTCATCCACAGACTTCCTGGGAGGTTGGAAAGTGAACGGATCGAGAGCGGCCTTGAACTTCTGCCACCCGATCCCTTAACCAGAAGCCAAGGGAGGGTGACGCACTTTGGCGCCCCCCCCTGACACGAGTGTCGCAATGCTGGGACGGATCACGGCGAAGGAACGAACGGTATGAAGAAAAAGTCATCCTCGGTGAAACGTTCGTCCGTGCCTGCCAAGCGCGGCACGAAGGGGCTACTGACGGAGGTGCGGGAGCTGATCCACTCCGCCCGGCAGACCTTGGCCCAGACGGTGGATTCGGCGCTGACTACCTTGTATTGGCAGATCGGTCGAAGGGTCCGGCGCGACATCCTGATGGAGGAGCGTGCGGACTACGGGGCGGAGATTGTCTCCTCGCTGGGGAGACAATTGACCGCCGAATTCGGTCGGGGTTTCGACGAGAAGTCGCTGCGCCACATGATCCGATTCGCGGAAGCGTTCCCCAGCGAGAAGACTGTCTCCGCGCTGCGGAGACAATTGTCCTGGACCCATTTCAAGCGGCTCATCTACCTCGACGATCCCCTCAAGCGCGATTTCTACACTGAGATGTGCCGCATCGAGCGCTGGAGCACCCGCACGCTGGACAAGAAGATCGGCGGGATGCTGTTCGAACGTACGGCGCTGTCCAGAAAGCCGGAGAAACTGGCAGCGATGGAGCTGAAGGCATTGCGGGAGGAAGACAAGATGACCCCGGACCTGGTCTTCCGGGACCCCTACCTCCTCGGATTCCTGGGACTCAAGGACAGCTACGCGGAGAAGGATCTGGAGTCGGCCATCCTGCGCGACATGGAATCTTTCATCCTCGAACTGGGAGTCGGATTCGCATTCGTGGAACGGCAGAAGCGGATCACTGTCGATGGCGAGGATTTCTATCTCGACCTGCTCTTCTACCACCGTCACCTCCGCCGTTTGGTGGTCATCGAGCTGAAGCTCGACGAGTTCAAGCCGGGGGACAAAGGACAGATGGAACTCTACCTGCGCTGGCTGGACCGTTACGAGCGCAAGGAAGGTGAGGAAGCACCCATCGGGCTGATCCTCTGCGCAGGCCAACGCCGGGAGACGATCGAACTGCTCGACCTGGAGAAGGCCGGAATCCGAGTGTCCTCCTACTGGACGGACGTATTCCCCAAACGAGAACTCGAAAAGAAGCTGCACCAGGCCGTGTTACTGGCGCGGGCGCGACTGCGCGCTGGAAAAGTCGGCGAATGAGCAGTTGTTGGCAGCGACACCGGCAACGGCGCGGTTCATCCACGGCTTCCTTCGACAGCGTTTTTGCAGGGCACGCTGGGGTTCTGAGGGCTGTGGACGGTCATTCCTGAAATGCGTGCCTTCGTGCAACCGCGCTTGAATCAAATGTCGAGCGGACAGATCCGAGCCCTTTGCCCCCCCGACGGTCAATTCAGGGGAATGAAAGGTAAGCGGGCTGCTGTCCCGTTTTGGAGCGTCCGGGGTCGCTCGAATCTAGGAGCGCAGTGCACCGATTGTAATCTCGCTATCGGACAGCACACATTGCCCATCTCGTAAAAAGTCCTGGTGCGAAAGCTCGGGTGTTCAGGCCGAACTGCCAACACCAGGACTGCAATCCCGTACGAGGGTGAGGGCACAGTCTGAGATTACCTAGGAGTCTCGGGACCCACACCTGAACTCACGTCTTTGGATTTTGCGCTCCTCCTTTGAACCTAGTCTTTACCCAACCATCACCGGCGCATAAAGCTCCAGCAGATGGGGAGTGATTCCGAGGGGTTATTTCTCAGGGCTCGCGCCGTTGCTTTTTTCCAAGGCTTCGACTGCTATCCACTCGTGCCAAACCGTGCTTCAGAACAGATCGCTTTCGCAAGAGCTCACGAGAACACGGTTTTTCGAGTGGAAATCTGAATTATTCCCAAAGCTCCGGAAGTCTAGTCCAGGAAGCAAGATTCGTTTTCATACCTCTCGTCACTAGCTGCCGCTTGAAATGAACGCCGAGGCAATAATGCTGGACGCGGATTCTCCCGCCCCATTATACGCGATCACCCTCCAAAATACTGTCTGATCGTAGGGCGGACCGGGGATGGAGGCGGATGTCACCCCGGGCCCGACGGTGCCGGCGCTGGTCCAAGCGGCTCCGTCGGTCGAGTACTCGATCCGGAAACCGGCCTCGTTGGTGGAATTGTCGGACCAGCTCAGGACGTAGTCCGTGAGGGCGGTGGAGACGGTCAGGCCGCTGGGGGCGGCGGGGACCCAGAGTCCGCCGGATCCGAACGCGAAGGTTCGGTTGGGGCATTGGGTGGTGTCGGCAAGGTCGGCTTCCCGGCCGAAGAGGTTGCGCGCTTGGAGGCGAAAGGTCGTCGTGGTGCTGGACAGGGCGTAGGCCCGGAAGCTGGCGTGCCGGTGGAAGACCAAGGCCGCGCGGCGGACGAGCCAGGCACGGTCCCCGGCGAGGAAGGCGAGGCGGGAGGTGCCAAAACGGGCGCGGCGGACCTTCAGCCGGTAGAAGGATTCCCCCGTCGCGATCCGGATCTCCTTCAGAGTCAGTATCTCGAACTGGGTCGGGTTCGATGCCCGCAGGACGAACACGAGGAAGGCGTCGTCGTTCACGGCATCGGCGGACTGCGTTTCCTGAAGCGACAACCGATCCGGCTCGACGGTCAGGGGATCCAGGTCGATCCGGAGGTTCTCGGAATTGTCCTCGACGGCCTCGGAGGCGGCGTAGTCCGCGTGCAACTCGCCCCGGACCGCCCACTGCGATTGTTGGCCAACCTCGTAGAAGAGGTCCCCGTCTGCTTCCCGCAGGTGTACCCGCATCGACACCGTGACGGCGGATGTCCGCGCGGCGAGGACCACGAGGGAGGCGTCGGATCCGGCCAATTGCGGGGGCGGTTGGACGAACTCGAACAAGCTGACCACCTCGGCGGGGGGAAACTCGGGGACACCCCAGGAAGCGGGCGGCGGGAGGGCCCCAGCAGGGGCCAACGCCTGTTCCAGTCGGTACCGCAGCGTCACCCGCATCGCGGGCGGCGGTTCGATCGTCTTCCCCTCGCACCGGCAGATGACCGCGAGGCCGAGGGCGGCGTGGGTCAGCAGGAACCGGGTTCCAGGCTCGATCTCGGTGCCCTTCTCGCGCCGGACTACGAGCGTCCCCGACAGACCTGGCTCGCCCGAGACGCGGGCGATCTCGGCGGCCACGGCGGCGGCCTGTTCTGCGAGGGTGATCCAGGGGCGATCAATCGACCGCTCGCGGGAGTCGCCGGTGACGGATCGATTGAAAACCGAGGCCACCCGAACCGCGTTGTCCTTGAAGGCCCGGTTCCGGTCCTTGAACCGGACGACGGCCCCCGAGCTCGTGGCGCTCCATCCCTCGGCGTCGAGGGCGGGCTGGCAAGAAGGCGATCGCACAGGAGGAACTGCTGAGAAGAAGAGCGTCAGGGGGCAGCACCTGGCGGCAAGGGGCAGCGGCATAGGTAAGATGCCGTCCCCCCATGCTCCTTCCCATTCCTCTGAACTCCAAACTCCGACGCTGAACCCTGATGCTGCCCCCCGAACCCTGCTCACTGACGTTCGGGAGCTGATCGTCTCCACGCGCCTGCGGCCTGACGCAAATAGCTCCAAATACAAACGATACTCAACCAACCAAACGCTACACTTGCGCGGTGTATCGTCCAAATGCAGTGTATCCTCGTGTTGACTCTGCAACAACGCCTCGCGAAATACGTGGCAGAACTCCTGGGCGAACCGCCGTCCTTGGAGACGGAAAAGGTATCGAAATTGCCGCTGTTCCTGCGCGAGCGGTTCCAGCTTTGCTCGGCTCCGCTTTGGGGCCGCCGGGTGTTGTTCGCGGTGGAGGAGGATGCGTGGGAACCCGGGGCACCGGGGGAATACGAGAAGATGGCGGCAGCGCTGCGTTCCCAGCTGGGTGAACCCGTGGTGTTGGTCCTCGCGCAATTGTCGTCGTATGCCCGCAATCGCTTGGTGCGGCTGGGCATCCCCTTTGTCGTTCCCGGCAGCCAGTTCTTTCTGCCCACGGTCATGGTGGACTTGCGCGAGCGATTCTCGCCCCGCAAGCCCGCCAAGGGAAAGCGCCTCACGCCCGCCGCCCAGTGCCTTGTGCTCTACCACCTCCAGCGCACCCCGCTGGAGGATCTGCCCCTCAAGGAGATTGCGGAACGGATCGGTTACTCGCCCATCATGCTCACCAAGGTAAAGGATGAGCTGGAGGCGGCGGAACTGGCGCTTCCGTCGCGCCAGGGACGTTCCATCACGCTGCACTTTCCCCGGCGCGGCCGGGATCTCTGGGAGCAGGCGCAGCCGTATCTGGCGTCCCCGGCGAAGAAGACTCACTGGCTGCGAGGGAATATGCCCCGCCATCCGGCACTGGCAGCCGGCCTCACGGCCTTGAGCCAACTCACGGCCATCGCGGACGACCGATTGCCCACCTATGCCCTGTCGGCCGAGGTATTTCAGGCCAGTTTGGACAAAGGCCTTTTCCACGGTTGCAACGGGCCGGAAGACGCCAGCCTGCGAATGGAAGCGTGGAGCTACGATCCGCTGCTGCTCGCCCGTGGCGACCGGGTGGATGCACTTTCACTCCACCTCAGCCTACGAGCATCGCCCGACGAGCGCATCCAGCAACAGCTCGCGGCATTGATCGATCAGGTCGCATGGTGAAAGGCCTCGACATCTTCCGGGAGCGATTCCGCACGTTCGAAGGCGCGTTCACGCTGATTGGTGGCGCCGCATGCGACGAGTGGTTTACGAGCCAAGGCCTCCCATTCCGTGCGACCAAGGACCTGGACATCTTGCTGATGATCGAGGTGCTTGATCCGAAGTTTGTCGCCGCGCTCTGGACCTTCGTGAAGGAAGGAGAATACGAGGTCCGCGAGCGCAACAATGGCAAGCCGGTGCTTTATCGTTTCGCCAAGCCGGTGCAGGAGGAATTCCCCTACATGCTGGAGCTGTTCAGCCGAAGCCCCGACGGCCTGAAGCTGGGCGATGGACAGGAGGTGATCCCGATAAGAATTGAGCCGGATCATCACAGTCTGTCCGCCATCCTGTTGGATGATGCCTACTATGGACTGATTCAGAGGGGGCATGACCTCAGGGACGGCTTGCGGGTCGCCAATGTGACGGCGCTGATCCCGCTCAAATCCAAGGCGTGGCTCGATCTCACGCGGCGCAAGGCCGCTGGTGAGACCGTGGACGCCAAGAACATCACGAAGCACCGAAATGACGTATTCCGACTCGCCGCAACGCTACCAGGTGAACCTGGACCGGAGTTGCCGGCGGCCATCACGACCGATCTGGAGAGTTTTCTTGCTGCCTTTCCCGTGGCCTCCGAGGAGTGGGGGGCCATCCTCGCTTCGCTGAAAGAAGGCGTCGGCGCCATGCGTGCTCCCACCTTGCGGAACGCAATTCAAACCTACTTCCGGCTGCCCATCGAATGAACCCCTTTCCCGCCTACCAGCACGAACAGCTTGAGGAGAAGCTCAAGGAGCGTCGGGGCGCCGTCTGGTATGATCCCAACCGGGAGTTTGTGTCCTTCGTCGAGGCGCTGGTCGGAGAGGTGGACGGGCACGGCCTCAATCAGGTGGTGCTGGGAAGGGGGCAACGGTGCCTATCATTTGAGTCTAACGCGGACACGTCAGAGATACAGCGTCGCGCTCCCGGTAGCGGGGTTGTACCAGATGGATCCCCGGCGGAGTCGGCGGGGGCGATGGAGTCGGGCATACGCCAGCAGTGTGATCAGCGAGATGGCGGCCCACCAAATCCAGAGCGACGATGCGGGAGGAACGGGCTGCGGGTAAGCCAGAGAAACGGCCGGCTGCGGTTCACTCCGCTGCACCGTCCGCATGTTGCTCCACAAGTAGTCCATGTGCGTCATCGTTCATTCATTCATCGACCACTCCTGCACCAGGAGGAGAGACGGGTGCGCGCCACGGCTACCGGGCCGATGCACCCTTCACCGCACTAAAACACCAACTCTTCCAATTGGAGTCAAACAACTTACACACAACCCAAAGCAGAACGCCCGCCCCCACCTTTGGCAAAGGAATGCCAAGGCAACCCAAACTAGAGTCATCCTCCGCTGCGTCGCCGCGTCGCCGTTGGGAAAAAGCTCGATGCCGCCGCTGGGAAAACTCACTGCTGGGAAGAAACCGAAGAAGAAGTGGTGCGCGGGGCGGGGGTCGAACCCACAACCTTCGGCTCCGGAGGCCGACGCTCTATCCAATTGAGCTACCCGCGCACGGATGCGGGACGCCAAGAAAGTAGGAATCCCGGACGTCGGGAGCAATGAGTTTGTTTGATTCCCTTCAACCCACGAGCCGATCGAGCGCAACCTATCCCTCCCACCTGGATCATTCCGACGGTCGGATCACCGGGCTGGATGAAAGCCCTGAAGGGCGACGCGGACGTCGCCACTCCGGCTTGAAACTTCAATCCTGAAACTTGAAACGCTCCCCTACGGCAGGAACCGTCGCGCGCCCGCGAATCGCTTCTGCCAGTAACCACGGTCGTGATTCGCGAACCGCACTCCTTGGCTCGTGCTCGCGTGGGCGAACTCGCCCTCGCCAATCACCACGCCGACGTGCGTGATGCCGTCGCCCGCGCCGACGTTGGAAAAGAACACCAGGTCCCCTGCCCGGATCGACAGCACGTCGACCGGCTTTCCGGACAACCAGAGCTGCGACGTCGTTCGAGGGATGTCGATTCCCGCGACCTCCTTGTAGAGCGACTTGGCGAACCCGGAGCAATCGGCTCCCTGCCGGGTCACGCCACCGGTCCGGTAGGGCGTCCCAATCCAACTGCTCGCCGCGACCCGCCAATCCGTCGGGGTCACCAGGTACTTGTCGCCGGAGGCGGTCGTCCTCTCGAAGGTCGACGCTCCACTACCGGATCCGAGGACCACCTTCGGGGAATCCACGCCTGGCGAAGGCCGATACGGCAATCCGGTGCTTGTCCCGGCATCCGACCCCTGACGCCCGGCGCAACCCGTCATCAAAACCAAGCCGCCCACCGCCAGGCCGGCCCACAACCGAGATGGAATCTGTTTCATGTTTCAGTGGAACCGGCCGATGCCGGAAGGACCGTCATTTTTTCGCAGGGGCCGAGGCCGGCGAAGGCGCGGGCGCGGGCGTCGGATACACCGGGAAATTGCCCGGCAGATCGACATAAGCCGGTCGCCCATCCGGGCGGTAAGGCAGGCCGGTGCTCGTCCCGGCGTCCTGGCCACCTCCCTTCCCGCGGCAACCCGCTGACAGGATCACACAGGAGACAATCATCGCGCCCAGAACCCGACGGCGCGTCACGGGGCTGAAGAAATTTTGCGTCACGGCTGAGGACGGTACACCGCCTGGGCCTTCGGCAGCAACCGCCGGAGGTTCTCGACGCGTTGTTGATCGGTCGGATGGGTCCGGAGGAACCAAGCCGTGTCACCGCCCTGTGCCCGATTGTACTCCCCGAAGCGCTGCCAGAACTCGATCGCGGCCGCCGGTTGGTACCCGGCGCGGGCCATGTACTGCAGCCCGATTTCGTCCGCCTCGGATTCCTGCATCCGGCTGTGCGGCAACGCAACCGCCAGTTGCGACCCCATCCCGTAGCCGGAATTGATCAAATCCCGGTACTTCGATTCCTTGGTGGCCGCTGAAACCCCGACGCCGAGCACCTGCAATCCCATGGCCTGGCTCATGCGTTCGCCGCCGTGCCGGGCCACGGCATGGGCGACTTCATGCCCCATGACCGTGGCCAAACCCGCCTCGTCCTTCGTGATGGGGAGGATTCCCGTGTAGATGCCCACCTTGCCTCCCGGCAGGCAGAAGGCGTTCGCCTCCTTCGACTCAAACACCACGAACTCCCACTGCGCGTCCGGCATGTCCGCCTTCGCCACGCCGGCGATCCGCTGCCCAACCTTCTGCACGAGGGCGTTCAGCTTCGGATCCTTCGAGACCGGCACCGACTTCTTCATCTTGTCGAACTCGGAGAGCCCCAATTGCATCTCCTGCCCCGCAGGAATGAAGTTCATCTGGCTTCGACCGGTCACCGGCACGGAGGAACAGCCGGTCAACAAAGCCGCACCCGTCGCAATCCAACCCGCCGCAACCAACCCAAAGACATTCTCGCGTTTCACGACCCCAACCATTCCCGACTCCGAACCGCTGGCAAGACTGGAGGCAGGCCGTGTCAATCCGAGGGCTGACATACCAAAAGCTCCTTCCAGACATTACCCTCTCCGACTCATCCATCGAGCCGCGCCTCAAACTCCGGCAACGTCGAAACAGTCAGGGTTGCGCGGGCCAGTTGCCGCAGGCGGGACTCGTCCCGGATCGCCCCGACCCGCGCCCGAAGTGCCTCGCTACATGGGCCAAATCGCTCGCTAACGAGATCGAGCACCAAATCCTGCGCGGCCGTGTGCCGTCCCTCCATGCGTCCCTCGAGCCGGCCTTCGAGCCGACCTTCGTCACGCCCCTGCACCAATCCCTCCTCCCAGACGATCCGTTCGTAAGTGCTCCGTCGCTTGGTCTGCATGTTGGCCTCCATTTCCTTCACTTCCTTCCGAAATCTTAGCTCCTCCGCCTCTGGCAAGGCCAGCAACCAGTGAATCAGCCGCATCACCTCCCGGACTTCCAACTCGCTCGTCCCCGACTCCAGCAACCGCCTCACCAACCCCAGCTTCCCTGTCCGGCGTTCCATCACGTCCCGGCCCGTTGCCTGAGCCATCCGGTGCGCCTCAATGACGCGAGCGACAGGATTCCCCACGGAAATCCAAGGCTCCAGATCCAGGTCCGCCAGCTTGCAGGTCGCATACTGGAAATTCAGCGAACATCCGGCCAGCGTCTGCGTGAATGCCTCAGGCCGCCAGTGGGGGCTCGGGTCCGCCAACACCGCCAGGCTGACCGGCGGCCGGCCAAACCGGTCGAAGATCCGGCAGAAGTACTGGAACATCCGTCGGGGAAGGTCGTCGTCGCGTTGGGCCTGAACCCCAACGTGCACCAGCAGCAGTTCCTTCCTTCCATCCTGACGCCTCACCTCCACCAGTTTGTCGACGCGCATCGGGCCGGACTCGGAGTCGCGAACGATCTCCTGCAACTCGGTGTCGAGAAAGCGCGGCGGGGCCGACCAGTCGATCAGGTCGGCCAAGGCGGGGAAGGCGAGGGCGAGGCATGGCTGGAGGAACGTCTCCAGCGTGGCCTTCCAGGCGGCGTCGTATTCGGTTGGTGGGTTCACCAACCCTCTGCTACGCCGCAGACCCGGGAATGGTTACCGGTGGTCTCACGCGAAATGGGACGGTTGCCCCTTCCCCGAATTCCCGTTGGCCATCCCCTCGCTCCTGCCGCAATCTCCCCCCGCAGTTCGAGCCGATCACCCCGAATGAAAGCTGTCATCCTCGCCGCCGGTAAAGGCACCCGCATGCGGGAACTCACCCAGGAAGTTCCCAAGCCCATGCTCCCCGTCCAGGGCCGTCCCATCCTTGAGCACATCGCCGAGGGCCTCATCGAGAACGGCATCCGCGACATCTGCATCGTCACCGGGTGGCGCGCCGAGGTGGTCGAATCGCATTTCGGCGACGGCTCCCGCCTCGGTGCCCGGATCACCTACCGCCGGCAGGTCGTCCAGGATGGCACCGGCAAGGCTCCCGAGGTCGCCCAGGACTTCGTCGGGTCCGAGGATTTCCTCCTTACCTACGGCGACATCCTCGTGAAGGCCGATACCTACCGTCGCATGCTCGAACGTTGGAAGACCGGGCCCTTCGCCGGCCTGCTCACCGTGACGGCCGGCGAGGACGTCACCAAGGGAGGCCTCAACTTCTTCAACGACCAGTTCGAACTGACTCGACTGGTCGAGAAGCCCAGCCCCGCCCAGGTCGAACAACTCCGCGCCGAAGGCTGGCTCAAGCCCGGCCAGCCCGCCTGGTACAACGCCGGCATCTACCTGTTCAAACCCTCCCTCTTCGACTTCACCGCCCGCCTCGTGAAGTCCCCTCGCGGCGAATACGAGCTCACCGACGCCATCACCGCCATCATCGACGCCGGCCACCGCATCGCCGGCCTCCAGATCGAGGGTCGCTGGGTCGACGTCCGGGACCCCGAGGTTCTTGCATCGCTCCAATCCTGATCCTCTGGTGCCTCCCCAACCCGCCCGACTCCGCCTCCGGCTCACCGCCGCCGCTGAGTCCGCCGTCCGCTCCGGGCATCCCTGGGTCTACTCCGACAAGATCCGCGAACAGAACCGCGCCGGACTCGCCGGTGAACTGGCCGTCATCTACGACCGCACCGACCGCTTCCTCGCCATCGGTCTGTTCGATCCCCACTCGCCCCTCGTCGTCCGGATCCTGCACCGCGGCAATCCGGTCACGCTCAACCCGGATTGGTGGCGGGCCCGCTTCCAGGCCTCCTTCGACCGCCGGACGCCGCATTTCGGTCCCGAGACCAATGGCTATCGCCTCATCAACGGCGAGTCCGACGGCTTCCCGGGCCTCGTCCTCGACCGCTACGCCGGCTGCCTCGTCCTGAAGCTCTACACTCCGTCCTGGATTGCCTGTCTTGACCCGCGCCCCGATTCCCCCGCAACCCTGGGCGGACTCCGCATCGTCCCTCTGCTCCAGGATCTCCTCGCCCCCGACCGCATCGTCCTTCGCGTCAGCCGGAACCTGAGCCCGTTCCAGGCCCAACTCCCGTGCGCCGACGGCGGCAACCTCCATGGCCACGACTCCGCCCCTTCCGTCATCTTCCTCGAAGACGGCCTGCGATTCGAATCCGACGTCGTCCAAGGCCAGAAGACCGGCTTCTTCCTCGACCAACGCGACAACCGCCGCCGCATCGGCACCCTCGCCTCGGGTGGCGACGTCCTGAACGTGTTCAGCTTCTCCGGAGGTTTTTCCGTCCATGCCGCCCGCGGGGGCGCCCGCTCCGTCACCGACCTCGACATCAGCCCGCACGCCCTGGCCTCGGCCCGACGCAACTACGGCCTCAACCGCAACCTGCCCTCCGTCGCCCATTGTTCCCATCAGCAGGTGCAAGCCGACGCCTTCGAATGGCTCGCCCGCGCCCCACGCGAGGCCTTCGACACCGTCATCCTCGACCCTCCCTCCCTCGCCAAGCGCGAGTCCGAACGCCCCGGCGCCATCCAGGCCTACCATCGTCTCACACGCCTTGGCATCGACCGCGTCCGCCACGGCGGCCTCCTCCTCGCCGCCTCCTGCTCCGCCCACGTCAGCGAATCCGAGTTCCACGAAGCCGTCCGAGCCGCCCTCCGCAGCTCCGGCCGCCGCTGGACCGAACTCGAGACCACCGGCCACGCCCCCGATCACCCCGCCGCCTTTCCCGAAGCCCGCTACCTCAAGGGCCTCTACGCCCGCATGGAATAGTAGGCCGGGTGCCCTCACCCGGCGGGGCTCTTGAACCGCCGCGTGGGGGCACGCAGCCTACCGAACGGAGCTGAACCCAGCTCAATCGCGGCCGCGTCCTGAAGCGCACCTCAAGAATTGGTTCAGTCCACACGCTTGCTTTGATTCCCGGCTTGAGGCCTAAAGTAACCAACTTCTGAAATTCCTGACAGGACCCGATTCAAATCAGGGCACCACTCACGCATCGATGTCCGCCATCTCACCACAAATCCCATTCCGCTCTCTTGCCATCGGATCGGTGGATCGCCCAAGTTCCCCCCGAAGGTTCGCGACTGCCGTCTCCCCCCTGCGAACCCTCCAAGGAGTAGTCTGTTTGCGATGATCCGTCTGGATTCCATCCCACGCTGGTTGCTGTTCGCGTTGCTTGCGTTTCGTCTCGGCACGGTTCTCGCCGGCCAGCCGGCTTTCGATCCTGCCCACCCACTCCTCAGCGACCTCCTCAAGGAACACCTGCGGAACGGTCGAGTAGACTATAGCGCCCTCACTCGGGACCGCCGGTGCCTCGACGATTATCTCGCTTCCACCGCTGCGGTCCCGAAAGCGACCTTCGATTCGTGGTCCAAGCCGGACCAACTCGCCTTCCTGATCAATGTCTACAACGCTTCCACGATCCGACTCGTCCGGGACAACTACCCGGTGACCAGCATCCGCAAGATCGGGGGATTCTTCACGAGCCCGTGGAAGCTCGACTCAGTCCAGCTCTGGGGCCAGTCCTTCACCCTCGACCACGTCGAGCACAACCTGATCCGGAAGAACTACGCCGACCCACGCATCCATTTCGCCCTCGTTTGCGCCGCCCGCGGTTGCCCACCCCTCCGCCCGCGAGCCTACACCGGTGCCACCCTGGACGCTGACCTTGACGAGCAGGGCCGCCTGTTCATGGCCCAGTCCGAGAAGAATCGCGTGGACCGTCAGGCCGGCGTCCTCTGGCTCAGCCCGATCTTCGACTGGTACGGCAAGGATTTCATCACCGACGACAAGTCCCTCGCCGAAGCCCTGACCCCGTGGATGTCTCCGGACGACTCCCAGTATGTCCGATCCAACCGCCTCAAGGTCCGGTTCACCGAGTACGACTGGTCCTTGAACGATACCTCAAAACCCTGATGCCAGGACCGGAGTCGAACCCTGCCCCCGATTCCTCCGCGTCCACCCCCGCCGGATCACGGTGGATCCGAGTCGTCCTCCTTCTCGCCGCCCTGAGTCTGTTGGTTGCCCTCGGCCGTTACATCCCGCTCCCGAAGCTCCTCGAATGGGTCCGCGCCCAGGGTCCCTGGGCTCCCGCCCTCTACATCGCCCTCTACGTCATCGCCTGCGTCTGCTTCCTCCCGGGTTCGCTCCTGACCCTCGGCGCCGGGATCCTCTTCGGCCCGGTCTTCGGCACCCTCTGGACCTCCATCGCCTCCACCCTGGGTGCCACCACCAGCTTCCTCATCGGCCGTTTCGCCGCCCGCGACTGGCTCCAACAAAAACTCTCCCGCTACCCCCGCTTCGCCGCCATCGACGACGCCATCGGACGCGAAGGCTGGAAGATCGTCGGACTCCTCCGCCTTTCCCCCGCCTTCCCCTTCAGCCTACTCAACTACGCCCTCGGCCTGACCCGCGTCCGCCTGCGCGACTACGTCATCGCCTCCTGGATCGGAATGCTCCCCGCCACTGCCCTCTACGTCTACATCGGCTCCCTCATCGGTGAAGCCCTGCTCTCCGGCCAACCGTCCCAACGCGCCCGTACACCCGCCGAATGGGCCCTGTTCGGGATCGGATTCGCCGCCACCGCCGCCGTCACCTTCCAGATCACCCGCATCGCCCGCTCGGCCCTCAACCGCCACATCGGATGAGTACCGATCCTCTCCAAGCCCTCGGCCTCCAACCGGACGACGACGCCAACCGCCGGCTCGTTGCCGCCGTCCACCCGACTCCCTGGCAGAATCCCAGCCCTGCCGACCGGTACGACCTCGTCATCCTCGGCGGCGGCCCCGCCGGCCTCGTGGCCGCCTCGTCCGCGGCAGGCCTCGGTGCCCGCACCGCCCTTGTCGAACGTCACCTCCTGGGCGGCGATTGCCTCAACGTCGGCTGCATCCCCTCCAAGGCCCTCATCGCCGCCGCCTCCGTCGCCCAGACCGTCCGCGACTCCAGCCGATTCGGCATCCGTGTTCCCGCGCCTGTCGTCGACTTCGCCGCCGTCATGGCCCGCCTGCGCGACATCCGCGCCGACCTCGCCCCCCATGACTCCGCCCGGCGCTTCACCGACCTCGGTGTCGACGTTTTCCTCGGCCATGGCCGCTTCGCTTCCCCCGGTTCCATCGAAGTCGGCGGACGCGAACTCCGCTTCCGACGCGCCCTCATCGCGACCGGTGCCCGTCCTTCCCAGCCCGACATCCCCGGCCTCGCGGAGGCTGGCGTCCTCACCAACGAGAACATCTTCAACCTGACCTCCCTCCCGAGGCACCTCGTCGTCCTCGGGGCCGGGCCCATTGCCTGCGAACTCGCCCAGGCCTTCCGCCGACTCGGATCCGAGGTCACCCTTCTCGCCCGACGCGACCACCTCCTCTCCCGCGATGATCCCGAGGCGGGCGACCTGGTCGCCCGACGCCTCCACCTCGAAGGCGTCACGCTCCGCTGGAATGTCCTCGTGCAACGCGTCGAACGCCGCCCTGGCGGCGCCCTCCGCCTCGATTACGTCCACGGATCCCAAAGCGCTACGCTCGAGGCCTCCGACCTCCTCGTCGCCACCGGCAGGACGCCGAACTCCAACGGCCTCCAACTCGAACTGGCCGGCGTCCGTTGCCGCCTCGACGGTTCCATCGAGGTCGACGACAACCTCCGCACCCACAACGCCCGCATCTTCGCCGCAGGTGATGTCTGCCTGCCCCAACGATTCACCCACGCCGCCGACTTCGCCGCGCGGACCGTGATCCAGAACGCCCTGTTCCCGGGCCGAAAACGCTTCAGCCGACTCACGATCCCCCATTGCACCTACACCGACCCCGAAGTCGCGCAGGTCGGCCACACTCCCGCTTCCGCCCGCGCCGTCGGCATCGAAACCACCGCCTTCACCCGCCGCTTCGACGGCCTCGACCGCGCCCGCACCGACGGCACCACCACGGGCTTCGTCCGCATCCTAGTCCGTCAGGGCTCCGATGAAATCGTCGGTGCGACCATCGTCGGCGCGCACGCCGGAAACCTCATCGGGGAGGTCGCCACCGCCATGGCCGCGCGCATGGGACTCGGGACCCTCGGCAACGTCATCCATCCCTACCCCACCCTTGGCGAAGCCATCCGCCAGTGTGGCGACGACTTCAACCGAACCCGCCTCACCGCCACCGCGCGGACGTGGATCGACCGATGGCTCCGGTGGAACCGCCATCGTTGATCCTCGAAAATTCGGTTTGCGCACTGCCCCCCTCCTCTCGCACTGTCTCGCCCCTACGGCGGAGAGGTGGCTGAGTGGTTTAAGGCGCACGCCTGGAAAGCGTGAGTAGCTAATCACTACCGGGGGTTCGAATCCCCCCCTCTCCGCCATTTTCATTTTTCGCCCCCTCCCTGGATCCATCCGCCCCCTTGAAACTCGGCCGCCCCTGTGCGTTCATCTGCGCGGCCGTTCCTCACGCGTCCCGATAGCTCAAATGGATAGAGCAGCGGTTTCCTAAACCGCGGATCCAGGTTCAATTCCTGGTCGGGACACCACTCCAAATCAACGATTTACAAAGAAAACAGCCCGTTTTCGCATCCGTTCCTTGCCTTCTATGGAACAGAAATGGAACAGTTTTGCATGAATTACGGGTCCAGAGGCAGGCCCAAGTCGTGGCCAAAACGGATTCAGGAAGGGCACGTCACCGTCACCATCTACCGTCGTTCCACCCCGTCCGGACCCGGCTATCGCATCGCCGACTACACCTCCGGCAAACGGGTCTTCCGCGACTTCGCCAACGAGGCTCAGGCCATTCAGGAGGCCACCCGCATCGCCAAGCGTCTCGCCGAAGGTGACGTCCTCTCCGTCACCCTCCGCAAGGAGGACGTCGCCGCCTACAGCGCCTGCCTCCAACTGATCGAACCCTTCGGCATCTCCCTCCCTGTGGCAGTCGAGGCGCTCGTCGACGCCCTCAAGCGCACCGGATCGATCAGCCGATTCCGCGAGGCCGTGGACGCCTGGGCCCGGGATCACCGCGAGCTCGAACGGCTTCCGGTCAGCGACATCGTCAAACGCTACCAGGACCTGAAGAAGGCCCAACAGGCGTCCCGCCGTTACCTCGGTGACCTGCAATCCCGACTCGACCGGTTCGCCTCGCAGGTCCGCAAGGACTGCTGCGATGTCCGCACGGTCGACATCCAGCTCTACCTCGACGCCATCGCCGGATCTCCCCTGAGCCGACGCAACCACCGGACGATCCTCCACGGTTTCTTCGAGTTTGCCGTGGCACGCGGTTACATCGCGCGGAATCCCGTCCAGGACACCCAGAAGGTCTCGGTCCGGACCACCGAGGAGATCACGATCTTCACGCCTCGGGAGTTCCGCGCCCTTCTGGAGTCCGCCTCGGGCGAATTCCTGCCGGTGCTCGTGCTCGGCGGATTCGCCGGGCTCCGCACCGCCGAACTGGAGCGGATGACGTGGGAGAACCTCGATCTGGATGGCGGTCACCTCACGCTTTCCGCCAGGCAGGCCAAGAACCCATCCCGGCGCGTCCTGCCCCTGCCCCCTGCCGCCGTCGCCTGGCTGAGGACGGTTCCACCCGGCTCAGGGCTGATCTGGACCAACCCCGTCCCTGACTCCATCCACGCCGCCCAGAAGCAATGCGCCGAAGCCGCGGGCGTGACCTGGAAGAAGAATGGCCTCCGCCACTCCTACGCCTCCTACCGGCTGGCGATCGTCGGCGACCCCGGACGCGTCGCCGCCGAGCTCGGCAATTCCCCAGCCATGGTCCACCGACACTACAAGCAACTCGTGAAGCCCGAGGAAGCCGAAGCATGGTTCGCCATCCTCCCACCGCCACCGCGCACCACCGTGCGTCGTTGAACGGAAGGCAGTCGCCCCGGGTATCGGTTGCAACCGCCCCCAACCGCCAGCGGGATACCCTCGATGACATGATCACCGCTCCCACGCCCACGCCAGATTCTCCCGCTCCAACGTCCCCGTACATCGACAAGGACGCGTTGGCGCGTCATCTCGGCCTCTCCCGACGCACCATCGACAACTGGCTCCAACGCGGCATGCCCCACCTCAAGCTCGGTGCCCGCCGTGTCCGATTCGACCTCCGCGAAATCGAAGCCTGGCTCCACCGCGAATGCCGGACCGTGCGGTACGGGAAGTCGAGGTGATCGCAAAGCCCCAAGCCTCAGGTCGGCCCGAGTTCCGCAAGGTCGTTGAGGAACTCGACCAGGCGGTGAACCCGCGTCGAGGGGTTGTTGGCTTCGGGCCGGGATTCGCCGAGCTCCGCCCAATGACGCTCCAGCCGATGGGCGTTTTTCAGGGCCGTGGGTTGTCGCTCCTTCAACCGGTCGTAAACCTTCCTGTCCGCCTTATCGTAGCGGAAATGAGGAGCCAGCTTCTCGGCGTATCGGTTCCTCGGGATTCCCGTGTCGTGATAGTTGAAATGCAGCAGGTACCACAACTCGAAGGCCTCATTCGACCACGCCACATGAAGTCGATGCGCCCGTGCGAGCTCAAACGCCCGCGAGTAGTTGGCGTCCGGAAAACTGTCCCGGTCAAACACGCACCACACGTCGCCATAGGGGGAGTCACTCCGGGCTGCTCTCGCCACCAATTCGAGGGCGTGTTCGACGAGACTGTCGGTGTTCATGCCTGTCCCGACGGCAATGACTGTCAGCGCCCACGTGAAAACCGTCTAAAGCTGCCGGTTTGAAATCCGTTGGGGAATCCGGGCATGAAAATGGCCGCTGGGCGCCTTGCTCCAGCGGCCTTGCGATGGGGGTGTCCTAGTGGACTATGGCGTTTCGGTGTGTTCCCGACTCCGGTAACTGCGGCCTTCGATCAGGATCGTTTCCACGTGGTGCAGCAAGCGGTCCAGCAACGCGGCCGTCATCGTCGCGTCGTTGTTGAAGATGTGCGCCCACTCCTTGTACGCGCGGTTCGTCGTCAGCACCGTCGACGCCTTCTCGTACCGCTCGGCCAGCACCTGATACAGCAGGTCCGCCCCCGCCTTGTCGATCGGCAGGTAGCCGATCTCGTCCAGGATCAACAGGTCGATCCCGGCATACTTGCGGATCGTCTTGCGCAAGCGGTGGGTCTTCTGCGCCACCAGCAGCTCGTTGATCACATGGATGGCCGAGGCATACAGCACCGTCCGTCCCGCCTGGCATGCCTCCAGTCCCAGCGCCACCGCCAGATGCGTCTTGCCCAGTCCAACCGATCCCATGAACACCACGTTGGTGTGGGTCTCCATGAACTTCAGGTTGAAGAGTTCGCGCACCGCCATCTGGTTGATCTTCCGCGGCCACGTCCACTGGTACTGCTCAAGCGTCTTGCGAAACGGGAATCGTGCCCGGCGCAACCGCTGTTCCAGCGCCTTCTGCCGCCTCTGGCCCACCTCGCCCTCGATGAGGCGGTTGAGGTATTCCCCGTGGGACCACTGTTCTCGTGCCGCCTGCTGGGCGAGGGAGCGATGCTCCTTCTGGATGTATTCCAGACGGAGGTAGTCGAGGTGCTCGTTGAGGAGATCCTTTTTCATGGTTGGTCGTAGAGGGAGAGGTCGGGTGCCGGGACTTCGAGATCCAGCAGGTCGCTGGAGCGGGTGAGGTGCAGGGCTCCACATTCCTGGGAGATGCGCTGTCGCTGGGTGGCGAGGTTGGCGATGTAGTCGGCACCGAAGGCCTCCAGTTCCAGGAGGTCTTCAAGCAGGCGTGAGATGAGGTCCACCCCGTGGGACTCGCTCAGCGCGACGATGCGCTGGACCTGGGTGAGGGCGTCGGGCCGGCGTTGCTGCAATTGCTCCCAGTAGCGTTGGGCTGCCGGACCGAAGGTCAGGAAACGCACCAATTGTCGTTGGCGATGGGCCCGCATCCGTTGGTGCAGCAACGGCTCGATGTGTCCCCGGATTTCGAAGTCCCGACGCCGTTCGTAGGAACGCGGGTGATCCGCGACGACCTGGTCGCCGTTGAGGATCACGATCCGGTCCGTGGACGCCTTCAGCGTTAGCCTGACCTTCGCCACTGCGGCCAGAAATGGATGGAAATCTTGGCGATTCCGCAAATCCGCGGAAAAAGTCTTCACTACAAACCTCTCCGTCCGGCGGCCTAGGTTTCGAGGCCCCGTCCCTCCGTGAGCCGTGGCGGTCCTTGTTCCGGCAGCTCCCAGCCCAGTCGCTCCAGCAACAGCCTCTGGTCCAGATCGGGTTGCGTGCGCCTCGTCATCACCATCGTCCGGCCTTCAGCCACCGGCAGGTGCACATCAATCAGTTCGATCCTCCCAAACTTCTCCAGCATCGTCCGCGGCGTCAGGCCACCGGCCACCCTCCGGAGCTGTCCCCTCAGGCACACCTGCATGCTATACGCCATGAACGCCACGAAGATGTGCGCCTCGATCCGGTTTTCCTTCGAGTGGTAGATCGGTCGAAGCCCCAGATCTCCCTTGAGGTTCTTGAACGCCGCCTCCACCTCCACCAGCCTCAGATACATCTCCCATAGTTGGGCTGGATCCTCCGCCGTCAGGTTCGTCCTCAGCAGGTAGCGTCCTTCCCGTTTCCTCACGATCCTCAGCTTCTTGCGATTGATCCGGTAGCTCAGCCCGGATCCGCCTTCACCCACCGCGATCTTCACCAGACCGTAGGCTCGTCCCGCCTGCTGCTTGGCCTGGCCCAGCTTCATCATCATTTCATCCCGTCCCAGGTTCTTCTGCCCCTTCAGCTCGCCAAGGCGCTTGATCAGCACCTTGAGCCGTCGGCGCCGCATCGATCGTTCCTTGCCGACTCGATCCGCACTCTCCACCCACACGAAGAGCTCCTCCTGCTCGTCGACGAGTTTCACCGTCACCTTCTCCCGGGCCTGTTTCCATGGCTGATCCTGAAGACGATTCTCCAGCTTGCTCAGTCGTCCCTTGGGCGTCCCCACCAGATACGAGATCCGATGCCGCTTCTTGCGCATCAATGCCAGCGTGTCCTCTGTCGGGATCCCTCGGTCCATGATCCAGGTGCGCTGGGCCTTTCCGAAACGACGGCGGATCTTCTTCAGGAAGTGGATCAGCGTCTGCCGGTCCTGGATATTCCCGGGCATGACTTCGTACGCGAGGGGCAGTCCCTCGGGTGTGATGACCAATGCGATGACCACCTGAACACAATCAGAACGGTGATCACGACTGTAGCCGTAGCGGCGCTTGTCTCCGTCCGGGAACGGAGGATCACTCTCGAAGTAGGTGCTGGTCAGGTCGTAAAGAACGACCTCGAACTGTGCGGCGAAAAGGTCCTTCCAACGCTGCTGGAGATGGTCGAAGAGGGCTTCCCGGTGGGGCAGCAGACGATCCAGGCATCGGTAGAGGTTGTCCTTGGCAGCGAGGGAAAAGTCC
The DNA here is from genome assembly GCA_965284395.1 of Limisphaerales bacterium. GTDB lineage: Bacteria > Verrucomicrobiota > Verrucomicrobiia > Limisphaerales > UBA9464 > UBA6176. The sequence goes on from OZ260084.1 coordinate 6,781,091, forward strand.
GAGCCGAGGATGTCGGCCATGGCGCTGTGTGAAAACCATTCCCGGTGGAGACGGAACTCGCTGCCGGGATCAATCAATCGGTAGGTGACGAGGACCTGGAGGATCTGGGTCCACTGAGTTCCTTCGCGGCTCGGCGGAAGCCGTTGGAGCCAGAATTGCGAAAGCTGAAGATCCTGCCAGAGGCGATCCGCGATCCAACAGGCGCCCCACTGGCGGGGGTTGTGGAGACTGAAGTCGGAGAAGTGAATCTTCGGGGGAGGCACCTCTGGGGATGGAGCCTTGGGAGAGGAGGCAAAGGCGAGCTCCGGATCTTGCGAAGGGGGCGGAGCGGAAAACCTGGAAGCAAGAGTACTCCAGGCTTGGTGCTGGGCACGGTCGAGTTCGCCGAGATAGATGGCCTGTCGCTGGATGACCTTGCCGGAGGGTGAACGCCGGTTCTCGACGAGGCTCCAATAGGTGTGATCCTTGCCGTTCTTGTGGCGGAGGTGCCGACGGAGGAAAAGGCCCATGGACGGGCAGGATACGGGGAAAATGGGCGGTGGGAAGAGGGTGGGTCTGCACTACAGAGCCAGTGCGGATCAAAATCAGCGGATTCATTGGAGATTCCGTGCGGAGCGACGCAGAAATCTCGGGCAATCGGGGCTGGGTTGCGAAAGTCAGGTTAGCAGTTGCCGCGCGTTGGCGGCTGGAACGGAATAGGTGTTGGAATCAAAGCGCACGCGACAGGTCCGGTCGGATCGCAGTGGGTGGATGGTGGCCGTGTCGTAGGCGTTGAGGTGGAGGGGGCGGAGGTTTTCCTCGGCAAAGAGGGCATCGGGTGTCTTGCCTGTATCCCCATGCACGCGGACGTTGGCCACGGTGTTCATCCACAGCCGCGCCTCGGCGTTGATGGCGTCGAGGGAGCCGAGTTCGCGTCCGGCCAGGAAGTTGCGTTTGACGTAGCCGACGGCGCGCTCGACGCGGCCCTTTTCGTGGGGTGAGAGAGGGTTGCAGGCCCGCAGACGGCAGCCGTGGTGACGGACGAAGTCGAGGTAACGCGGATTGAAGGCAGGCTCCTCGCCACGTCGGTGATGGAGGACGGCGACCTTGCAATTGTCGACGATCAGCTCGTTGGGCACGCCCTGGAAGAAGACGAAGGCCCTTTGGTGCGCAGCAAGGAAGTGTTCCTGGGATTCGCGCAGGGTGAATTCCACATACATCCGGCGGCTGTGGCACAGGACCATGACGAAGAAGGAGAGGCGGCAGCGGGTGTCGCCGACCTGCAGGTAGCCCGCCGATCCCCAGTCGACCTGTGCCGCCTGGCCTGGAACGAACTGAAGCCGCAGGAAGGCCTGTCGGGTGCGCGGCCGGACGCGTGCAACATAGGATCGAAGGATGCTGGAACTGCCCTGGTAGCCTTCCTCGCGGATGAAGTTGAGGACCTGGCTGGCGCTGTAGTCGTGACGTTCCAGGAGTCGGCTGATGGAGCCCTTGAAGGGATCAAGCTTGCTGATGCGGGGTTGCTCGGAGCGGCGCTGCTCGTACTTGGGCCGCAGGATCCACTTGGCGACGGTCTCGCGATGGAGGCCGAGTTCGGTGGCGATCTGCGTGATGGAGAGCCGGTCGACGTCGTGGAGTTGGCGCAGCTTGCAGAAGGTCTGGAAGTCGATCACTGGGCACCTCCCGCGCTGAAGACGCGACGAAGGATGTCCCCGACAGAGGCGACCTCGCCCAGACGCTGCGAGGGAGGCGGAGTGGAGGAATCGGGCAGGCTCAGGACCTGGTAATGGGGACGACGATACGCGATGAGATCTGCTCCAAGGAGCTCGGCGCGTGCCGCCGAGAGGGCGACGGAATCCAGGCGCAGGGAGCGACCGATGCTGGCGTCGGAGTAGTAACTCAGGCCTCGGGAGTCGGCGACGGTGAGGAGGAAGAGGTACAGGGCCATGGCGTCGGATCCACAGCGGGAAGTGATCCCGGAGCGGAAGAGACGTTGATCGCACCAACTGAAACGGGGAGGGACCTCACGGAGCCGTTCGGGCCGGAGGAGGAGCTTGTGTTCATTCATGATGGAGGCGGAAACCGCCCGGCACCCTGCCGAAGGATTTCCGCTCCCTTGGATGCCACACGATGGAGGTGTTCGTGGATGTCATCTTGTAACGCTGAGCCGGCTTGGAGAGCGATAAGGCCCACGACGATAGCTGGATACAAAATCACGAGATCTTGTAACGGGGGCACGAGATCTTGTAACGGTGCCGGCAATGGATCTTGTAGCGGAGCGGCTGGAGGATCCTGATGGACAGGGTGTTGAGGCTCAGGAGAGGGAGCCTTCCGGGCTGAGGATCGCTTGGAGTAGCCGGGATTGGCTTCGCGCCACCGGCGGACACGATCGACGTGGTGGGCGCCCTTGAAGTAGTCGCGGTTGGCGGGCTTTGCGACCCACTTGGCCTGAGCCGCCGCCTTGCTGGCCACGCGACAGGCGGGCTTGGGGCAGTAGAGTTGACGGGTGCGGTTGCGGGGCCCCGGGGAGAACGGGTCATTGCAGCAGAGGCACTTGATCAGGGACCGGGAACGAGCCACAGGCCGCAAGAAGACGGGACGCGGCCAGGGGACGCGAACCGACGCGGAGACGGGAAGAAGACGGAGAAGAAGCAAGAAGGGCTGACGCCTCAGGAGGAAGGAGACGCCGCCAAGAAGAGGCCGCCGATGCCGGATTTCAAACCGGTAGAATCAGCGGAATTCCAGCTCGGCGCTGACACAATGACTTCTGCCCGCGCCGGATCGACAGGAAAGGACTCGAAGTAATACCGCGAACTTTTCTCGTCTTCACAGACGATCAGGACACGACGACGAGCCCGGGTGCCGCGGCTACGCCCGGTCGATGCCCGTTGCCAGGGAAGATCACCGGCCATGGACCGCCTCCTCCAGGTCGCCGAGACGCGGTACGCCGCCGAATTGCCCCATCAGGTATTCCTTCGAGAACTTGGCCTCCTTGCGGACACCCTTGAATTCATCCAGGCAGTAAAGGCGCGACGCCCCAAACGCGTCCTTCTCGACAAACCAAACCTGATCCCGACGGGTCCTCTTCGGATCCAGGAGGCCTTCGTCGTGAGTCGCGTAAATCAGCTGGGCGTTCTTCTGGTTGGCGGGGCTTGTAAACAACTCGACCAAGGCCTTGGTCAGAAGCGGGTGAAGCCGGGCCTCGAGTTCGTCCACGACGAGGATCGAGCCCTCACGCAGCGTGTGCAGGAACGGCCCCGCCATAGCCACCAGCTTCTGGGTCCCGGCAGACTCCTCCCCAACAAAGTCGAATTCCACGGAACCTGCCTCCCCACCGCTCGGATCAAACCGGCGATGCGATGTCGCAATGGAGTATGCCCCACTGTTTGCCGATTGGAGGAGTACCTCCCTCAAGCCTTCGGGAATCCCCTTCGGAAGCGCCGATGCAAACTGCTCGGAGCTGACCTCCCTGCGATGAAGCGATTCAATCCCCACATCCGCCTGACGGATGAGATTCAGAATCAGGGGGGCATACTCCGGATTCCCGAGAAGGTTTACGGTGAAATCGAGTGTGGCCTGATCGTGGATCCCCGAGATGGCGTTGAGCCGATGGATCCACCCCAAAATCGAACCTGAAATCTCGCCATTGAACTGCGCAGCGACCGACAGGAAGAGCGCGTTGGGACGGGTCAACTTCTCAACATGCCGCCCCTCACGGAATCCCTCCCCCACCTCGATGTCGGTTCCCTGGCGGGTGAAGAGCGTCGTCTCGCGGATGGAATCCCGCTGACTGAACAACCACTCCGCGGTCACCTGCTCAGGCGTGGCTTCGAAGCCGTAGCGGTAGCGGGTGCCATTCAAGAGGAAAACGGCCTCGAAGTGGCTTGGTGCGCGCTCCGATTGGGTCTGAAGGCGGAATGGAATCACCGGAATCCGATCGCCCAGCTGCGAGTTCTTCGACGAGTTCTTCACGAACTCCCGGAACACAACCATGGCCGTCAGGAAATTGGACTTTCCCCCGGCGTTAGCCCCGTAAACCGCCACCGACCTCAACAAACGGCGGTCCCCAACCAGAGCCACATGGCTTTCCCCCAGCCAATCGTCGTTGCTGGCCTCCACTGAAAGCGTGGCGCGATCCCTGAACGACCGATAGTTCGCGACCGAGAATTCGATGAGCATGGCGTGGTCTCCGAATGCGCCGGAGGTTGCGAAACCATGGTCCGAGATCAGGGAATTTGCAACTTCCACGCAGAACCAAAGTTCTCAGGCCAAATGAATTCATTCCAAATCAACACTCAGGCGCCAAGCCAAGCCAGTCACGATGCAGCCCCCTGCGAACAGAAACGCCTCCTTGGAGACGGCCAGACCAGGTTTTCCCCCAAGCTGCTGCTTGCTCTCGATGGACACCTCGGACATGCGACGACCTTGCCGGTGCACTCCAAGCTTTCGCCCCCGTCTGCGGAACGGACATATCGCCAGCATCGAAGGCGGCGTCCCACCAGGTTACCGTCCCAACCCTGGTCCTCAGGAGGGCGGATTCAGACCGATCCAGGAGCTGGCGGGCCATCTGGCGCTTTACGGACCGGCAATCACTCCAAAGGCAAGAGACGGTAGTAGGTGGCCGAGCCTCCGGCAGATCTGAACAGTTGGATCAAGCCTCCAGCCCCAACCACCGGACTGCCATCGTTTCGCCAACTCGGAGCGGCCAACGATTCACTGGATTGAAGTTGGAACCGCTTCCCGACCGGAGCTGGGAACGTCAACTCAACAGCCGTCTGAATCGTCAACCGCGGAGGATAGATCTCGACGATGCCAAAAAGGCGGAACTGAGCGCCATAGTCGTTCCATCCCGAGGGCTGGGTATCGGCCATGAATCCAACGTACGGCTCCCCTCCACAGCAGTTGTTCGGCTCTCCCGGAGCCCAACCGCGGAACGGGCTGACCGAGCCTGAGTCCCACTCGAACACCCCTTCGGTGCGGTGATCCGAAAGTCCAATCCACACGGCCCGCGCCAAGCCGTCAAACATCGCGACATTTCGAACCAACCAATCTTGAGTCTCGCGGTCAGGAACAGTCGCCAGGTAGCCACCCAGCGCGCGTGCTGACGTTACAGCCGATGGCCACGTGGAGTCGGACAAGAGATAGTAACTGACTCCACTGGATGATCGGATAAATGGCCCACCGATGACTCGAGGCGCATCGTTCGTCGCAACCACATTCACCCGCACGGCATCCGTCTCAACTCGACCCGCAGCATTCGTCACAATGGCTCGGTAGAAACCAGTGTCCGTGAGCACGCTACGATTCACCCGGAACTCAGTCCCGGTCCCACCGGAAATGTTTTCCCCATTCTTCTGCCACTGAAACCGGAGCGGTGCAGTGCCAGTTGCCGCAACCTTGAGTACAAACGGCTCGCCCTCCGAAACGGTCACCGGTGATGGAGAAGTCTGGAGTGATGGCGGATGAATCAGATCGTCCGAAAGATCCGGCACTCCGTTTCGGTCAAAGTCTGCCTGGTCGGTGATGACGAAGTGCCAGTGGATGAAATCCCGCCAACTGGTGAGCGGCTCCCCGTCCTCCAGTTCAACTTCACCCGCGTACCGGTTTCCGGTGCGCTTGAGGACGGCCTGCTTCATTCGGTACTGGTAACCATCGGTACCGACAAGCTCCATGGCTTGAAGCGTGACGGTATCGCGATCATTGACCACGAAGCTGGACTCTCCCTCGATCTGGGGCGCGCGGTACGCGCCATCAACCTGCAGGCTCAGCCGAATCGAATTCGTGGTCCCTCGCCGGTAGATCGCCTCGCCACGACTGGCAACGACCCGATACGTGCCGGAGTACTCCAATTGTCCGCCGGTCGTAAACTTGGCTCGGTACACCCCGGAAACCGAGTTCGCCGAGCGGGTCACCCTGCCCACATACGGATCGGTCAGGACCTGCGGAGAGCGCCAATGGGCATTCCCGGAGATGGTCGCATCGATGCCTCGATCCACCTGCACGACGTCGGGAACCCCATTCAAGTCCGCGTCTGTCGATGGAAACTGACCGATGGTCGTCCCAAAACCTGCCAGTGCGGAGCCTGAATAAAGAATGAAGTCGTTCCGATACTCGGAGCCTGTTCCGACCTTCCGCAGTTCCTGGCTGACGATGATTCGACCTGCCGGAGCATCAAACAGCGGCGACCCTGTCCCGTCGACGTACGTGGTAAAGTAACTGGTGAGCACGCCCTGCTGAGTCAGCGTCGAGGCGCTCTCCCAGATCATGGATCGACAGTAAGCGGTCTGCTGGGCTCGCCCTTCGAACCCGACCGGAACACCCGCCACCACGACGCTTCCCGTCATGCACACGCCGATTCCAAACGCTCGAACCGCCGAGAACGCAGAACGGGTAATGCTGGCTGACAATGCTGACCTGTTTGTTGGCTCTTGGATCACGACGCAATGGGGAAGTCATTGATCGTTGGGGGCAAGCACACTTTAGTGGACTGGAAGGTCCAATTCGAACCGTGGATTGCTCAGGTAGAATCATAGCGCAAACCATTGATCATATGTTGCTTAGCTGATACGTTCTCTCCCGTGATCTACCCATTCTCAATCAAAACTGCAGCTAGGTTCCTCGGCAGCCTCCTACTCGCAATCTACGCGGCGCAAGGGCAGGTACTGCTTGAAGATTCGTTCAACGATAGCTCTTTGGCCTTGGATAGGTGGCAGCCATCCACACCATATTCTGATTCGTCCGTTACCCAGAATTCCGGCTCGATCGAGTTTCGAAACCGAGGCCGCATCGTCACCACCAAGGAAGTATCCTCGCCAATTGCAATAGAGGGACGGTTTCAGCTCTCGGTAAATCCCAGGTCGAACATCAAGATCGTTCTGCGTACAAGCGGAACCAGCTTTGGAGCTGCTGAAATGCCAGGCGTCGCCATCCAGTTCCAAGTTCAGGAGGACTCGGCCACCCGCAACCAAATCGCCATCGCAACCCAAGGAGCCCCAGCCAGTGAGAACCGGCAGGTAACTCTAACAACAAACCTCAGCCTTGACCGATGGTACACCTTTCGTATCGAGGACACCGGCGAGACTATTCGCCTGTTCTTTGACGGTGCGTCGGATCCAACCCTTGAGCTCGCTTCAAAGTGGAAGTCCGGGAACCGCGTGGGAATTTACAACCGCGAAGGTGCCGGAGGAGGAAGTTTCATCAGTAACGGCGGCCTCGCCCGTATGGATTGGATCAAGATCACATCACTTGTCCCGAGACTGGATTTGAGAGTTTCTCAAGTCGAACTCTGTTGGGAGACGTTGAATGGTCTATGGTATCAGCTTCAGGCTCAATCCGCGCCAGTCACCAACGACTGGGCACCGGTGGATGGCTCCTGGTTTCCAGGTACAGGGGGCCCTATTTGCACCAACCAACCCGTGCAACTCGGCGAGCCTCTTCGCGTGTACAGACTCGCGATCACCAATCAACCGCCGCGCTGAGACGACGACAGTCGGCGTGAACCCATGCGGGGCGTACTCGTGTTCGCCACTATTCCGACCATGGACGATTCACTCGGAACTGAAGGCCGAGCTTGGCCTTCAGTTCGTACTTACCATTGGAGGATTGGTGCAGATCAGGCTGCCCGCGTGCCCTGTTTTCTCCTCAGGACAGTCTGCAGTGTGCCGCTGCATGAGAGCCATTCAACTCCCCACCTTCCAACACAGGAACCCACTGTTCGTGGCCGCCCTACCCCGGCGGCGGTGCGTCGAAGGGGAAGCCGAAGTACTCCATCACGGCCTTGGTCCGATCGTAGATCGCGCGCTCGGAGAGTCCGGCGCGCTCGCACATCAGGTTCATCGGGCCGAAGTCGGCGGCGATGAACCGGAGGAGTTCGAGGGGATCGACCTGCACGCCGACCTGTGGACGGCCCTTCCTCGACACCGACGTCAGGCTCGGCAGGCAGCAAAGGATCATCGTCTTGAGGTTGTCCTGGTGGAGGTCGCAGAAGTACAGCCAGTAGGGCCAGGTCCGATGAAAGTTCCCGTAGAACTTCCTCACCTCGGGAATCGCATAGATCTCCCGAGGGTCGTGGTCGTATCCGTCCAGCGTGAGGGCGAGAGTCCCCATCATCGAGGCCAACGCCCCGCCCGTAGGCAACCGGTCGATTCCGAACCGTCCGAGAAAGTCAGAGAAGTCGCCCCGCTCGACCTCCTGGCGGCTGAATTGGTAGACAATCAACGAGTGATCCATCGCTTGGCGTTCAGACTGCCCCGAACGAGTTTCCTTGGCCAACTTCCAGCACCCGATCCCGCTCGGGATCAGGACTGGTCAAGGTCGGGGCACGCCTCGTAGCCTGACCACAAAGAATGTCCCCTGGAACCATCAGCCAGCAGTTCCTGAAAGAGGTCGAGGCCGCCACCGGGCTCCCGGTTCAGGTCGAGCCTGACGACCGTCTTCAGCATCCCCTGCTCGCGAAGGTCCAGATCGCCCGTCACGGCATGCCGCTGCATCGGGTGACCTACCACCCCAGCGCGAAGGCGATGGCCGACTACCTGATCGCGTTTCAGTGCTCGTTTGTCCTGCGGTTGCATTCGCTCCCGCCTGCCGAACGCGTCGACCTGACCGACAGCCCCGTGCTCGATCCGGATCCGCTGTCCTGGGTGCGCTCGCACCCGGCCAGTGGCTCGATGCCGCCGGATCGACAGGGTTCCTTTGCCGATTTCCTGCGCACATCCGTCCTCTCGATGCTGCGCTCCATGCCGGTCGGGATCTGGGTGGATCATGACCTGCGCACCCGATTCCCGGAGCTGCACGTCGTCCAGGAACAGGCCATCCGACGTCAGATCGACACGCACGCCGCCCTGTTCCGTCCGGAGATCCAGCGAAGCGTTCCCGAAACACCCCTGCGCCTGAGCCTCGCCATGAACGCTGCCTTCGCCCGGTTCTGGGGAACGGAGCTGAATGAACCCGGGTGGACTCTCCCGTACCTGGCCGCCGGAGTCCTACCGCAAGGCGATACCCTTCTCGCCCGACTCCGGGACCTTCCCCCGATCCCGTCCAACGACCGCCCCCTCATTCAGGCCTGGGCGGATTCCCTGGGCGTCGGCTCCTGGATCCGCTGGATCCCCTACGCGGCGTAGCAACCCCGGCTCGCCCAGTCCTAACCCGACCATGGAACAGTTCGCCCTCCCATTGAGCGCCTTTGACGTGACGCTCCTGCCGCCGGAGGCCCGGGATCCGAGGTCGCCTGCCTTCCGGACGGCGCTCGATGACTACTTCCGACAGCAATTCCGCGCCCTCGGGGCCAATGGGGTGGTCCATATCGCAGGTGAGACCCTTTCGGTCGGGTGGATCACGCCGGGGTTCCAACCCGTGGATGCCGCCATCGCCCTCTGCCAACGCGGTCAGGTCCGGGAGGGTGTCCAATGGCTGGAACTGGCCCGGACCCGGACACCTGACTCCCCCAACCTGCTCCTGAACCTCGGCATCGCCCTGAACGAGCTGCGCGAGTTCCCCCGCGCGGTCCTGATCCTCGAACACTTGGTGGACCTGCACCCGGACCACGCGCGTGCTTGGGTTGCCTTGGCCGTGGCCTTGGGACATGTGAACCGACCAGAAGACGCCCTCGACGCCGTCACCCGGGCTCTCGACCTCGATCCGCAGGATCGCTGGGCTCACATCAACCGGGGCGGTCTCCTGTTCCGCCTGGGCCGCGCCGCCGAGGCCCGCACCCATCTGGAAGTCGCGGTGCGACTCGCGCCCCATGACCCCAACGCCTGGCGGGTCCTCGCCGACATCTGCGTCGCCACCGGCGACCCAACCGCTGCACGCCAAGCCTACCAACAGATCCGAACCCTCGACCCGCACGGCGCGCTCCGCGACGTGGCCGATGCCGCCCTCAACCAATTGGCATCCGCCCAGCAGCAGCTGTCCCCAGGCGTCCCGGATCCCGCTGCACTGGATGCCATGACGTTCGCCGTCCGCCACCTCCGTTCCGTACCCCGCCCCGACGCCCAACGCCTGACGCTCCAGGCCGCCCTGCTCGGTCAACACGGTCTCCGCCTCCAGGACCCCGCCCGGATCCACAGCCTCGACGGCCTCCCGAATCCCCTCACCGCCCTCGAAGTGGCCTGCCTGATCCACGCCGGTCTCCAGATGGCGGCTCCAGGGACAGATTCGGGGCTTCCGTTGGCAAAGGAATTCCGAACCGCCAGTACCTACGGGCAACAAATGGGCTAATCACCTCCCCGTCCTGCTGGCTAGCCAGAGTACCGAGAACGAAGGCAGAGAGGTATCAAGCCAGGACTCGGAACTGAGAGTCGTCTTGGCGCAAACTCGACGGCCACCGCGCCGCCCTCGCACCCGAGCAGAGCAAACTTGCTCGCAGGCATTGAAATCCCAAACCACCCAAGCCGATTTCTGCTGGTCTTCCCAGACAGAATCGCGATATCTCTCAACCAATTCAAAAACACTAACCAACTCCAGGTCACTGGGATAAATCACCCACGTTTGAGATGACTCATCACTTACAACCGAGCGAATGGACGCCTCTCAAGTTCATGGGAATTGAGCACCCGATTTTTTAACGATTTAACCCACCAAGCGCATACCTGCACAGTGGCTCAAATGACGTGGGGTAGCTGGCAGGCAGGTGAGAAAGCCAGGCCCGAGTCTCACCACCCAAGCTGTAACCGAGCACCTTAAGGGAAAGTGGATCCGACCAACCCAATCTGCCATGAACGTATTCAGTTTTCGAAACCAGATCATCCGGGACTACAGCGACTACGTTTCGAGTTTCATTTCCATCGCTCATCCGCGCTTGGATGAGTTCGTCAAGCGATGCTTTGCATCCGGCTCCCTGTGGCCCGACCCACTGATCCAACTGAACCCGACGTTCAAGCGAGGAAAGACGATCAATGAACTCGTAAACGGCGGGGTGCTCAATGCCGGCTGCACTCAGGTGTTCCGCCGGGAGAAGACAGCCTTGGTGGGCAGTGGCGATGACCTGCTACTTCACCAGCATCAGGAAGACGCGATCAGGAAGGCAAAGGAAGGTCGGAACTACGTGCTGACGACCGGAACAGGCTCTGGCAAGAGCCTCTCCTACATCGTCCCCATCGTGGACCACGTCCTGAAAGCAGGCTCAGGACGAGGGATTCAAGCGATCATTATTTACCCCATGAATGCGCTGGCGAACAGCCAGTTTGGGGAGCTTGAAAAGTTCCTGAAGCATGGTTTTCCGGACGGTAACGGCCCCGTCACGTTCGAGCGATACACCGGCCAGGAGGATGAGGAAACACGCACCCGGATCATCACGCGCCCGCCCGATATCCTGCTCACGAACTACGTGATGCTGGAGTTGATCCTCACCCGGCCCAGAGAGCAAAAACTCATCGCCGCGGCCAAGGGTTTGAAATTCCTCGTCCTTGACGAACTCCACACCTACCGAGGACGACAGGGCGCGGATGTGGCAATCCTCCTGCGTCGCGTGCGCGAACTCCTCGCACTTGAAGCGATGCAATGTATCGGCACCTCCGCCACGCTTGCGGGTCGAGGCTCGTGGGCGGAGCAGTGTGCGGATGTCGCCCGGCTGGCGACGCGGCTTTTCGGTGACACGGTGGAGCCCAGTGACGTGATCGGCGAAACGCTCGAGCGGGCCACACAGCCCATCGACGAAGCGAGCACTGCCGATGTGGCCGCTTTGACGGATTCGTTGTCCCGGAAGGCAGACCGTGTTCTGAACTCGTTCGAGCAACTTGCCGCTGACCCGATTGCCCGCTGGGTCGAGGGCACGTTTGGTATCATGCCGAAGGGCGGGAGATTGGTTCGATCCCCCTCCATTCCACTGACGGGGAAAAACGGTGCCGCGGAACGCTTGGCCAAACTCACGGGCGCACCATCCGAACAGTGCAAAGAGGTGGTTGCCGAAACGTTGTTGGTAGGCGCGACCCGCATCAAGCATCCGCGCACGGGGTTCCCCATTTTCGCCTTTCGCCTTCATCAGTTCATCAGTCGCGGCGACACGCTCTACGCCACTGTCGAAAATCCAGAGGATCGGTATCTCACCATTCACGGGCAGCTCTACTCCCCTGAAGACAAAAGCAAAATCCTCCTGCCGCTGTGCTTCTGCCGCGAATGCGGGCAGGAGTATTACTCGGTGTATCTGGCGAAGGAGCCAAAAACCGGTGTGGAGAGGTTCGTCAGCCGTGACGCCCACGAACGCAGCGTTGTGGTTGGGCAGCAGCAAGGGCTCCTATACATCAACCCTCTCAAACCGTGGCCCAAGGATGGTGAAACAGACGCGCAGCTCGCCTGGTTGCCCACCGATTGGATTGAAGAACGAAATGGGAGAAGGCAGGTAGTCGCCGCTCGTAGGGAAAGAGTGCCGCGGCACTACATGGTGCAGCCAGATGGTTCCATTGGGTCAGACGGCCTCGATGCCGCCTTCATTCCCGTGCCGTTCATGTTCTGCCTCGGTTGCGGTGTGTCGCACACTGCGCGTCAGCGGTCTGACTTCTCCAAACTCGGCACGCTCGGCTCCGAAGGCCGAAGCACAGCCACTACGATTCTAACAACCTCCGCCGTGGCAGGCCTCCAGCGCGAAGAGTCCATCAAGCCGGAAGCTCGGAAGATTCTCAGTTTCACCGACAATCGGCAGGACGCTTCCCTGCAATCAGGTCATCTCAACGATTTTATCGAAGTCGGCCTCCTTCGTGGCGCAATTTATCAGGCGGCAGCAACCGCAGGAGTTGAGGGGCTGCGCGACGACACGATCAGCCAACGAGTCGCTGCCGCACTCGCATTGGGCTTCGAGGACTACGCCAAGGACCCCACGATCAAGTATGGTCGCGACAAGGTCGAAAGGGCGCTCCGCGATGTCGTCGGCTATCGTGTCTATCGCGACCTGCGGCGCGGTTGGCGAATCAACGCCCCGAACCTGGAGCAGTGCGGCCTCATCGAGATCGACTACGCCGAACTCGACGCCGTTTCCGCTGATGGGGATCTGTGGGCGGCCTTGCATCCATTGTTGGGGAGCGCGAGCCCGGAGACACGCAAAGTCGTTTGCCGCACGCTTCTTGATTTCATCCGGCGCGACCTCTGCATCGAGGTGGATTATCTGGAGCGCGACAACCAGGACCGCATCAAGCGGAACAGCTTCAACGAGCTTCGCGACCCATGGGCCTTCGACCCGGTCGAAAAGCTGGACCAGCGGAAAATGGCATTCCCGTGCCCCGAAAGCGCAGCGCCCGGCGAACTCGATGCCTCGTTTGTTTCGCCGTTAGGCGGGTTCGGTTTGTTCCTACGCGCAACGAACACCTTTCCTGGTCAGCCGAAGCCGGACGTGCAGACGACCAGAGCGCTCATCGAGGCGCTTTTCGAAGGCCTTCGGCAGGCAAACATCGTGCGCGAGTGTCTTCAGAAGGGGCAACGGACTCCGGTCCCTGGGTACCGCATCAACTCAGGTGCCCTGATCTGGCGTGCCGGGGACGGAACCAAGGCATACCGCGACCGCATTCGAATGCCCACCGCCTCGGCCAGCGGCAGCAAGCCAAACAAGTTCTTCATCGAACTGTTCCGTTCCCGAATTCAGAAGTTACGCGGCGTCGTGTCACGTGAGCACACCGCGCAGGTGCCCAGTTCGCTTCGCGTACAGCGCGAGATCGATTTTCGAGCCGCCAAACTGCCCATCCTCTTTTGTTCGCCGACCATGGAACTGGGCATCGACATCAAGGATCTGAACGCTGTCAGCCTTCGGAACGTTCCTCCCACTCCGGCCAACTATGCACAGCGCAGTGGCCGGGCCGGCCGCAGCGGACAGCCGGCACTGGTGTTCACCTACTGCTCGTTCGGCAGTCCCCACGACCAGTACTTTTTCAAGCACCCTGAGTTGATGGTTTCAGGCCAGGTGCAGACACCACGACTCGACGTGGCCAATGAGGACCTGATCCGTTCCCACATCCACGCCGTGTGGCTGCGCGAGGCTGATCTGGACCTCGGAAATACCCCCGGCGATCTTATCACTCTTGGTGGCAATCCGCCTTCGTTGGAGTTGCTGCCCGACGTGAAGGACAAGGTCCGCAGTCTGGGTGCTGCCCAACAGGCCCGCGTCCGTGCAAAGGACCTTCTCGACGCGCTCAACCCCTATTTGGTGAATGCCCCGTGGTATTCCGACGGTTGGCTTGATGAGGTGATTCGCGGCATCCCACCCGCTTTTGAAGCCGCCCTCGAACGCTGGCGCTTTCTCTACCGCACGGCGCGAAATCAGGCCGACGAACAGCATCGCATCATTCTGGACCACTCTCGTCCTCAGGACCATGACACTGCCAAGCGTCTGCGGCAGGAGGCGGAGGCCCAGCTCAAGCTCCTCACGGACAAACAGAGTGCCGTTCAATCCGACTTCTACAGCTACCGCTATTTCGCAAGCGAAGGCTTCCTGCCTGGCTACAATTTCCCACGCCTCCCGCTGTCCGCCTTCATCCCTGGTCGTCGCACCGCGCAGGAAGCGGAGGAGTTCATCTCCCGTCCCCGTTTCCTCGCTATTTCGGAGTTCGGTCCCGGCGCGCTGATTTACCATGAAGGCGCGCGATATCAGGTCACGCGAGTAATGATGCCGATTCAGGAGGGTGCCACCGGCGATCTGCCGACCTCAAAACTCATCGTGTGTAGCGCCTGCGGCTATCTGCACCCCGTCATGAAGGAGCCCGGTCCATCGAACTGCGAGCGGTGCAGACATGCATTCGAAGCCAAGGACATTTGGTCCAACATGTTCCGCCAACAGAATGTCGTGACGAGGCGGCGCGAGCGCATCAATTGCGATGAGGAGGAACGCCTGCGCCTGGGGTACGAAATCAAGACTGGCATACGCTTCGCCGAACGCGACGGCAGACCTCTCTTTCGTACAGCACGCTTGCTTCTCGGTGGGAAGCCTTTTGCCGAGTTGCAATACGGGGATGCCGCCGAGTTGTGGCGAGTGAATCTCGGCTGGTCACGGCGCGAGAACAAGAATGACCGCGGCTTCTGGCTGGACGTCGAGCAGCGACGCTGGAGCAAACGCGCCATCGACCCGGACGACGACGATGACACCAACGGGAATGAGCCTGCTCGCGTCCAGAAGGTTATCCCCTACGTGAAAGACCGCCGGAACAGTCTGGTCATCGCGCTCGCGGGGGAGTGGGACATCAAGATCATGGCTTCGTTGGAAGCCTCGCTCAAACGCGCGATCCAGCTTGAATACCAGCTCGAAGATTCTGAGTTGGCCACCGAGGCGTTGCCGACGCGCCTGGACCGTCGCAATCTTCTGTTTTACGAGGCGGCGGAGGGTGGAGCGGGTGTGCTGCGGCAGTTGGTTGAAGATCCCGGCTCCTGGGCCCGAGTTGCTCGCTCGGCGCTGAAACTTTGCCATTTCGACCCGGACAGCGGGGCCGACCTTGGCAAAGCGGAGCACGCCGAGGAGAAATGCCAGGCCGCCTGTTACGACTGTTTGCTCAGCTATTTCAACCAGATGGACCACGAGTCGCTGGACCGTTTCGTCATCAAGGACCTGCTCCAACAGATCATGGCGGGGACCATGGAACCTTCGCCGGTTGAAATCCCCCGTGCGGAGCACCTCGCACAACTGAAACGCCTTTGCGATTCCAGACTGGAGCGTCAGTTCCTCGATTTTCTGGACCAGCACAACCTCCGGCTGCCCGAGCGCGCGCAGCATCTCTACGAACAGTTCGGCACTCGCCCTGATTTTAGCTACACCGGCGAGAACCCGGCGTTCATCTATGTGGACGGCCCGCCCCACGATTTCCCGGCGCGTCAATCGCGCGACAAGGCTCAAACCGCCGCGCTCAGGGCGGAAGGCATCACCGTCATCCGATTCCACCATGCAGCAGACTGGGCTTCGGTCGTCGCTCAGTATCCGAGTGTCTTCGGAGCGCTGGCTACCCCAGGAGGGTCGCAATGAACTTCGCCCCAGGGGCTCTGGTCAAAGCCAGAGGACGCGAGTGGGTCGTCCTTCCGGAATCCGAGGATGATTTTCTGATCGTCCGCCCGCTGGGTGGCACCATCCAGGAAACTGCGGGGATCCACTCCGGTCTCGAAACCGTAGAACCCGCAACCTTCGCTGCGCCCGGTCCGGATGACCTCGGTGACTTCGTTTCCTGCGCCCTCCTGCGCGACGCGGTGAGGTTCGGCTTCCGGTCCAGCGCTGGTCCCTTTCGTTCCTTCGGGCGGCTGGCAGTTCAACCTCGACCCTACCAACTCGTTCCGCTGTTGATGGCGCTCAAGCTCGATCCTGTCCGTCTGCTCATCGCCGACGATGTCGGCATTGGCAAGACGGTCGAGGCGTGCCTCGTCGCGCGTGAATTCCTGGATCGCGGTGAGATCACGCGGCTTTGCGTGCTGTGCCCGCCTCACCTTGCCGAGCAATGGCAGCGAGAACTGGCCACCAAATTCAACATCCAAGCCGAACTGGTCCTGTCGAGCACCGCGCGCCGCCTGGAGAGGAACCTCCGGGCTGACCAGTCCATCTTCGATGCCCATCCGTTCGTAATCGTCAGCATGGACTTCATCAAGTCCGACCGTCGACGCCATGATTTCCTTCGCACCTGTCCGGATTTCGTGATCGTTGATGAGGCGCATACCTGCGCGTCGTCCGCCGATGGCCGGGGCGCTTCCCATCAACGCCATGAGTTGCTTGCCAAACTAGCCGACAAGCCGGATCGCCACATCGTCCTGGTCACGGCCACACCGCACAGCGGCAACGAAGGTGCCTTCCGCTCCTTGCTCACGCTACTCACGCCTGACTTCCAAAACCTGCCGGACGACCTCAGCGGACCCGAGAAGGCCCCACACCGCCGTCGTCTCGCTGCCCACCTCGTGCAGCGCCGACGAGTAGATCTCCGGCATTTTCTCAAACGCGATACTCCATTCCCGGACCGCAAGGACATGGAGACTCATTACGAACTCAGCCCGGCCTACAAGGCCCTGTTCGAAAAGGTCCTCGATTACGCGCGGGAAACGGTGACCGACGCCAGTGGCGGGGCCCTTCGGCAACGCGTCCGTTGGTGGTCAGCTCTCTCTTTGCTCCGCGCGTTGGCCAGCAGCCCGGCGGCGGCAGCGGCCACCATGATCGAACGTTCGAATGTCCTTGAAGCCAGTGATGAAACGGCTGCCGACGAACTCGGACGAAGGGCGGTTCTCGATGCCACGCAAGACTTGGGAGAAGAATCATCCGACGTTGTTCCCGGGGCTGACCCGGAAGCTGTGGGCGACAATCCTGTTCGTCGCCGCCTTCTCGCGTTTGCGCGGGAAGCGAAACGTCTGTGCGGAAATGAAGACCACAAGCTCACCAAACTTCTGCCCCGGCTTCAGGGTCTTTTGAACGATGGTTTCAAGCCCATCGTCTTTTGTCGCTTTATCCAAACGGCGGAATATGTCGCCGCCGAGTTGCGCGGCCGCCTGCGAAAGGTCGAGGTGACGTGCATCACCAGCCAACTCGCTCCGGATGAGCGGGCCTCCCGCATCGAGCTGTTGGGCGCTGACGACGCTGGCGCGCGGATTCTCGTCTGCACCGACTGCCTCAGCGAGGGCATCAATCTCCAGGAAAAGTTCGATGCCGTCGTCCATTATGACCTGTCCTGGAACCCGACGCGCCACGAGCAGCGGGATGGACGCGTGGACCGATTCGGACAAACCAACAAGAACAAGGAAGTCCGCATCCTCACTTACTACGGCACCGACAATCAAATCGATGGCATCGTCCTCGATGTTCTGCTGCGCAAGCACCAGAAGATTCGCAACGCCCTCGGCGTCTCCGTTCCCATGCCAGTGGACAGCGAACAAGTCGTCAAAGCCGTTTTTGAGGGATTGCTGCTGCGTGGCAACAACAACCTTGGCCCCAGTGGTCTTCTGCCGGGGTTCGAGGAATATTATCGCCCTCAGAAGCAACAGCTCCACGACGATTGGGAGGCCGTCGCCGACCGCGAGAAACGCTCGCGCACGATGTTCGCCCAGGAAGCCATCAAGTTCGATGAAGTCGGCTCCGAATTGGCCGCCGCCGAGCACGCCATTGGTTCTCCGTCTGAAATCTCCACCTTTTTTCGCTCCACTCTGACGCTTTCGGGCGCGGCGGTGAATGACGAGGCCATCCTCAAAACCGACCTAGCTGGCATCAAGCCTGCCGTCCGGGAAGCGCTCGGCGGTGCGACCTCCCTTCGGGTCGCCTTTGAGCCGGTCTCGGAAAAGGGTGTCGCGTTACTGCATCGCACCCACCCGCTGGTGGAGGGGCTTGCCACCTACGTCCTGAACTCGGCGCTCGACCCGTTGCTCGGCAGACTGGCCCGGCGCGCGGGTGTAATGCGCTCGAAGGCAGTGGCCACCCGCACTGTGCTCATGTTGCTGCGGCTCCGCTTTCACATCATTACGACCACGCGCGAAGGAGAACGCCACCTCCTGGCCGAGGATGCGTTGCTCACCGCCTTCACCGGAGACCCCGCCGCCCCGAAATGGTTGCCGGAGTCCGAGGCGGACGCATTGGTCACGGTGAAACCCGACGCGAACGTGCCGCCGGATATTGCCATTCAACAACTGGAGAGCATCACCCAGCATGTCACCGGCCTGACGCCGACTCTCGACAAGCTTGCCCGCGCTCGGGGGCAAGAACTCCTCGAAGCCCACCGCCGCGTCCGCAGCGCCGCCGGGGCCAAGGGCAGCTACCGCATCGACCATAGCCCGCCCGACGTGCTGGGACTCTACATCTTCCTGCCCGTCGTGAAACTCGCATGAAGCCTACCTCATCATTCGTCGGCATCACGTCCGAAGGCGGGCTGCTTCCCACTGATTTCCTTTCGGAACTCCTGACACCGAAATCCGCCATCGAAGGGCTCGCTCCCCAGTCCTTTAACCTCGCCGAAGGCGAACGCGTCAGCGAACAGGTCAATCGCTCCTGGGTGCGCCTAAAGGGGCGCTGGGCGGACTTCAAGAAGGCAATTGGCGGCAAGCAGCCGGGCGACCCGACCACTACCGAAACCCGCGACCGGTGGCTGCACCCCATCTTCCAAGAATTGGGCTTCGGCCAGCGTTTGGCCGTCGCTCCGCCCATCGAGGTGGACGGTCGCAGCTACCCGGTGTCGCACGGTTGGACCCATGTGCCGATTCACCTCGTCGGCTCCCATGCGGACCTCGACCGCCGCACTTCCGGTGCTATCGGCGCGGCCAAGGCCAGCCCGCACTCGCTCGTGCAACAGGCGCTCAATGCCAGCCAGCGGCACCTGTGGGGTATCGTTACCAACGGCTTCAACTTCCGTCTCCTGCGCGACAGTGTCGCGCTCACGCGCCTTTCCTACGTCGAGTGGGACCTCGCCGCCATCTTCGACGGAGATCTCTATTCCGAGTTCTTTCTGCTCTGGCTCGTATGCCATCAGTCGCGGTTCGAGGGAGAACGCGCCGAGCAATGCTGGCTGGAGCAGTGGAAGAAGTCCGCGGAAGACAAGGGACTCCGAGCGCTCAAGAAGCTCCGTCCCGGCGTGGCCCGGGCCATCGAAGCATTGGGAGAGGGATTGGTCTCTCACCCGACCAACAAGGCGCTCTGCACCCGACTCCGCAGTGGGGACCTCAGCACACAGGAATTTTACCGGCAGGTGCTTCGCGTCATCTATCGGATGCTTTTTCTCTTCGTCGCAGAAGACCGAGATTTGCTTCATCCGCCACTTCCCGGAGCAAACGCAACCAAGGAAGAAGTTGGATTGGCTCACCGGGCGCGCCGCCGTTACCGAGATTACTACGCCATCACTCGCCTACGCGGGTTGACGCTCCACCGATCCGGAACACCCCACGCAGACCTCTGGCAAATTGTTCAGCTCCTCACGCAGAAGCTCGGCTCCGATGTCGGGTGTCCCGAGCTCGCCCTCCCAGCGCTTGGCAGCTTTCTCTGGGATGCGTCCCGATCCACACCGGATCTCGTGGCCACGCAGGTTTCCAATCGACACCTACTGACCGCCGTCCACGCCCTTGCTTTTGTGGAAGACGGTTCCGTTCGCCGTCCGATTGACTACAAGAACCTCGGCTCAGAAGAGCTCGGCAGTGTCTATGAAGGGCTCCTCGAACTTCACCCGACCGTCAACGCGGACTCGGGCGTTTTCGAGCTGAACATCGCAGCGGGCAACGAGCGCAAGACCAGCGGCTCTTTCTACACGCCCGACTCGCTCGTCCAGTGCCTTCTCGACTCTGCCCTCGAGCCCTTGATGGCCGACACCGTGCGCGGCAGGCAGGGTGAGGATGCTGCGAAAGCGCTCCTCAAGCTCAAGGTCTGCGACCCCGCCGTGGGCTCGGGCCACTTCCTTATTGCTGCCGCACATCGCCTCGCCAAACGCGTCGCTGCCGCGCGCTCGGGTGAAGAGGAACCCAGCCCGGAAGCCACCCGAACCGCTTTGCGCGATGTCATCGGCCGCTGCCTCTACGGGGTGGACGTCACTCCAATGTCAGCGGAGTTGTGCCGTGTGAGCCTCTGGCTTGAAGCGCTTGAACCTGGCAAACCGCTCTCTTTCCTCGACCACCATATCCGAGTTGGCAACAGCCTGTTGGGAACTACACCCGAACTTATCGCGGAAGGTATCCCTGAGGAGGCATTCAAGGTCATTGAAGGGGACGACGGTGACACATGTGCCGCGCTCAAGAAGCGGAACAAGGGAGAACTGCTGGGATTTGGCGGTCTCTTTGCGAGGGAGGACGCAGCTCTGAGGGACAAGCTCAGACAGGCGGCGGCCGCCATTGACGATATCTCGGATAACCGTCCTCACGACATCCATCTAAAGGAGGCTGCCTTCCAAGCCGCCGAGTCGAACCACGATTTTCAAAAAGCGAGAGACCTCGCTGACCTGTGGTGCGCCGCCTTTGTCATCAAGAAGAGCTCCCCAATTCCCGCTGGCTCGGAATCGCAACCTTTACAGCCGGCCTCCGCGCTTCCTGCCGCAGCTGGCGCGACGCAGGCGAGCCTGTTCGGCGACATCGACGATGCGCCAGAGCCCAAGGCCAAGGGACGTAAATCCTCTGCTCCCAGTCCCCAAACCTCCACTCCGCCCTGGGGCATCACGACCCAGCACCTCCGCGATTTCGTGGAGGGCGGGGCGCTACCAGATGGGCTGCTCGCCGCAGCCAAACGCTTGGCCAGCCATTACCAGTTCTTCCACTGGCACTTGGCATTTCCCGAAGTAGCTGCTCAGGGAGGATTCGACATCATGCTGGGCAACCCGCCCTGGGACACACTCAGCCCTGACCAGCGCGAATTCTTCGGCAAGTATGTCTCTGGCCTTCGCTCGATGGGTCCAGAGGAACAGGAAAGCGAGATTAATCGCATGCTCAGCAATCCCGCGATTGCTGGGGAGTGGACGGCCCATTGTCGGGAACTCTTTGCCTTCGTTCACTTCCTCAAGAGCAGCGGTGTCTATTCGCTCTATGCGAAGGGAAACCTCGGCAAAGGCGACTTCAACATCTACCGCATGTTCGTCGAGACGGCGGTGCGACGGGTCCGCTCCGACGGGTTCGCCGCGCAGGTCGTGCCCGCCGGTCTTTACGGCGGCGCGAATGCATCGGCCATCCGCCAATTCCTGTTCGACGAAAATCGCCTCGTCTTCCTCGCGGGCTGTGAAAACAAAGGTGCAGTCTTCTTCGCCGGCGTGCATCCACAGACATGGTTTGCGCTCTACGCGGTTCAGCGCGGCGGACGCACCGATAAATTCCGCGTCACCTTCGGCGTGGATTCGATCGAGAAGGCGGTGCGCGCCCGCGCCGACTCGATGGAGTTGGAGGCGGACCTCACTCGCCAGCTCGCGCCCGACACCTACGCAATTCCAGACCTGCGTAATACCTCTGAGCTGACCACGAGCCGCAAGATGTATGCCTCGTGTCCCACGTTTGGTGACCGCACCAAAGGCCCGCCGTTTCGTCACTACTCGCGCGAGGTGGACATGGGCACTGACCGCGAATTGTTCACCGATGACCCATCTGGGTTACCGGTTTACGAGGGCCGGATGATTGACCACTTTGACCACCGAGCGAAGACCTACCAATCCGGCCATGGCAACAGTGCCGTGTGGGTTGAGCGCGAATTTGGCGACCCCTCAAAGGCGATCATCCCGCAGTGGCGAGTGCTTGCGGAGGATATCCCTGAAAAGCTTGGCGAACGCTGTTCCCAATTCCGGATTGGCTTCGGCGACGTGGCAAATCCACGGAACCAGCGCAGTTTCACGGCGACGCTCATCCCTCCCGGCGTTATCTGCGGCCACAAAGTGCCGACGTTCGTGTTCGATGCCGCGCACGAATGGGCCTATCTGCCGTGGCTCGCGGTGGCGAACAGCTTCACGATGGATTGGCTCGCTCGTTGTCGGCTCACTGCTCCGACGATGAGTTATACCTTGCTCGACAGCCTCCCGTTCCCCCGCCCGACGTTCTCGGACGCGTTCGTGCAAAGCGTCGCTCCTGTCGTCCTACGTCTCGTATGCACCGCACCCGAAATGACACCTTTCTGGAATCGCATGGCCGCCCTCGGCTTCGTTGAGGCGGTTGCCGAGGGCACTGTGCCCCCCAACGCCCTCGTCCAGCCGACAGCGCGCGCCACGGCACGCGCGGAACTCGACGCCTTCATCGCCGCCCGCGTCTTCAACCTCACCGCACTGGAACTGTCCGACATCCTCGACACCTTCGACGTGCTCCGCCGCCGCGATGAAAAAGCGCACGGTGAATTCCGCACAAAGAAACTCATCCTCGAAGCCTTCGCTGCCGGAGCCGGGCAGCTGAGTCACAATCTCTAATCCCTTCTATGCCCGCAGGCCGAAAATCCACTCACCACGAATTCCTCGTCACCTTGCAGGAGCTGACAGGAACCAACGTCAGACAATTCGCGGCACTCACGGGAAAGAAGCAGTCGAACATTAGCGACTACCTGTCCGGCAAGAAGCGCGTGCAGAAGGGAGCTCTCAAGTCCGCCATCAAGCATCTCGCCGAGTGGGCCGTCATGGAGGACGTGACGATGCTCCCGCTGGATAACAAGAACACCGTTAGCACGGAGCCAGGCATATACTTCATCTACGATTCCGCAGGAAACTGCGTTTATCTGGGACAGGCAGCTAACCTAAAGACGGAGGTGAATCTCCGCCTCAAGGCGAAGACGCTCCGCCACGGAATCTGGCGTGACCCGAAGCTGAAAAGGACTCGCTACAAGATCGAGGAAGTGGCCGCTTTCGTGACCACCTTCATCATAAAGTCGCCCCGGCTAAGGCACAACCTGGAAGCGCTTTTCCTGCGAACCGTCATCAACCAGACGCAGAACGCCAAGCTGGGGAGATTCATTTAAGTTAGCGACCCCCAATGAATCCGGCGCACGCCCGCACGCTCTTGAGTTCAAGTAGCTAAGACACACTCGAAATTCGCGACGCCCTCGATACTGCCATGCTAACCACCCAGCCCTGACAACCCCGCAGTGATCCACCCGCAGGTGCACGCTGCTGTCACCCAGGAAGGCCATGACATCTCCACCGCTAGAATTGCGAGTTCTCGACGAGCCACACTTGTCCCGTGAGCTGGATTTGGTTACGGAGCTTTTTCACCGAATTAATCGGATCATCCCGGAGCACCAACATCTGCTGACTATCGCGCCCCAGACAACTGTACGCGACGCCATAGCACTACTCCGGCAGAACGGTTACTCGCAGGTGCCGGTAGTGGCTGGCGGGGAAGTCCTGGGTGTCTTTTCCTATCGCTCGTTCGCACAAAAGGCCGCGGGTTTGAGCTGGCAAGAAGTGACCCAGCAGAAATCAGCACCTGGTGATCTGGCGGTTGAAGAATGTCTGGAGCGGTTCGAGTTTGCTCGAGTCACAGAGGAGATGAACCAAGTCTTCGACGCCATGGATCGGGATAACGGAGTCTTGATTGGGTCACCCGAATGCCTACAAGGCATTCTGACCCCCATGGACTTCTTGCGCTATCTCTTCAAGGTGGCGAGCCCGTTCGTGATGATCTCGGAAATCGAACTGACGCTGCGAGCGCTCATTCGACTCGCTGCAACCCCAACGGAGCTAGAGGAGTGCGCCATTAAGGCCCTCGCCCAGCTTTACGGACCGGAGAAGGTTCCGAAGCATCTGGAAGCCATGACATTTGATAACTACAAGGCGATCATTTCTCACGGCGAGAATTGGCCAAGATTCGAGCCGCTACTGGGCGTCAATCGGACGCGAATTTCCGCGAAGCTAAAGCAACTCTGCGATCTGCGAAACGACCTGTTCCACTTCAAACGGGAGATATCTGTCCAAGATCATGAAGTGCTCACCGATCATCGAAACTGGCTACTTCTAAAGGCCAAACAGGCCGATTCGCGTAGGAAGGCGGGAGGTCAGCAATGAACGCGAACACTCCGGAAATATTTGGTGGGAAGCCTCTCTTGCCTCATCAACAGGCTGTACTTGACACCTTTTTTGGACAACCGCGGACCCGTGGTTATGTGGTCAGATGGTCCCCAGGACTTGGTTCAGTATGGACGACAGCCCAACTAATAAGGAATTTTCTATCTGCCAAACCAAGAGGCCGAATTCTCGTTCTCAGCCCACATGCTTTGGGGTTGCAGACAATGCATCACTTGGCAGTTCTGGGTGTACCCGCCGAGTCTGTGGATCGGTTCAGGTACCGCAAAATGCGGGATCTTGCGTCACCCGAAGACTCCATCTGGCCTGAGGGAGGGGTGTTCATTCTGGGAATGGATTTCGCCAAGCAAGACGACATCATTCAAAGCATCTGTTCCGTCCCATGGGCATTGCTCGTCGTCCCGATAGCTGACGAAATCCGGGGGCAGAGGGAGCGTGTCGTCCGGGAACTCGTTAAATCGTCTCCGGAAATTCGATTGCTCCTCATGACCATACCGGGACCCCACGAGCTCCCAAAGTTTGGGATCGAGTCTTGGGCTGAATCGACAGTGCGTCAGGCAGAGGTTGTTGACGCTTTCGGTCGGCGGATTTTCGATCTCCCCCCCATCTCATTGAGGTCCGTCGAGATCCAACCAAGTGCTTCGGAACACCATTTGCGGAGTACACTGACTGAGGTCACGCAGTTGTTAGCGGAGGCGGAAGGCACGTTGGGGCGGCCAAGTGCTATCTTTGAACAATCACGCCAATCCAGTATTTCTGCGCTGGAAGAAGTCCTGCGGCGACTCCGCAATCGTCTTGCCCGTGGAGACATTGAAATTCAACAATCGTCCGAAGAACAGGATGACGAGACCGATGCTGACAACTTGCCTCTTCTTCGTCCGGCGTGCCATTGGAAGCTGCTGGAGGCGTTGGATAGGTCTCTTGATGAGTTGGATTTGCTCGCGGGCGATTCGAAGCTTCAATGGCTGACTCAATTTCTTCAGGACGCAAAAGCTGACGTAAAACCGTCGAAGTCGATCTGCATCTTGACAAAGTATCGCGCGACGTTGTTCTACCTCCAGACCGCACTCGAAGACTTGGGCTTTGTAACTCACGCCCTGCATGGGGCGCTTTCTTTTGGCGAACGTTCCCAAGTAGCGGAGGAATTCGAAATCGAGGGAGGGATCCTGCTCGCCACCACTGCGATGATGATGGAGGGGGTGACCATGCCAAAGGTCGAATCGCTGGTCTTCTACGATCCCCCACGTAGTCGGTTGATGCTTCAGCAGGTTATTGGACGCTTTCAGAGATTTGGACGAACGAAGCAACTCACCTTGGTTGTGGTAAACGGTGGAGAATCGGTGGAGCTGTTCCGTGAAGTCCTGTCCGCGCAATGAGTGCGGCCTTCCTCCACCCTTTGCTCACACCGGAGGCAGATCCGCAATCCCAACCCGTAGTAGTGCCAGTCACCAAACAAAGGGGATTATGACTAGAGACGAATGCGCACGATTGAGAATCCGGCTCACCCCGGGTGTTGTTCGACCTTATTGGAAGCAGCATCTTCTGAACGAGTACTGGGGCGGACCTGAGACGTTGCTCGGGTGGATCGAGACCCAGCTGGGTCTTCCCGCGGCCCGGTTTCACCAGGCCAGCCGCGTTTCAGAATTTGCCGCCGCCTTGGACGCTGCGGAACACCCGCTCTTCGCGGAGAGTCTCAAGGCGGATCGTTGGGCGACGGCTTCCGAGCTGCTTTCAAGGCGGGAGGAGTTACTCATGTCAGGCTGGGATGAGGCGGAATCCGAATCTCATCCGGTGCTCGTGCGCGCCATGGCACGGGTCGTGGCGGGAAGGACGTTTCAGTTTCCAGGTGAGGCGGAGCGACTGAAGCGGGTGCTTGATGCTCTGGATTCGGGGCAAATCCTGCCGCCGCACCACTGCCTTCTGCTCGATGCGAAGGATGCCTGGCCCCCGGTTTGGCAAAGGGTTTTGGCAAAACTCAACATAGCCGATGCGGCAGGTAAGATTGCTCAGGCGCCAAAGGATACGGCATTGCAGAGAGCACAGAGCTTTCTGCTGGGCGGCACTAGGGCGAAGACTGGATCGGATTTAACGTTCCGTCATGTTCGAACGCGAAGCCAATCTGCGGCGATTGAGTTCATCGCGGCCACCTTGGCGAAGTCGCCCGACAAGCTTTCAACCACGGTGGTCTGTTGTGAGGATGACGATTTGGCGATGCGGCTGGATGCATGCCTCAGCCGGATCGGGCTGCCCACCGCCGGCGCTTCGGCTTGGTCACGGGCGCATCCGGTTTTGCAAGTCCTGCCCTTGATCTTGGCCCTTGGATGGGCACCGGTGGACCCGCAGGTGCTACTTGGATTCCTGACGCTACCCGTGCTCCCAATCCCCCGGAAGGCGGCCTTCAAGCTCGCCAATGCCCTGACCCGCAAGCCGGGTCTAGGAAGCAGCGATTGGGAACAGGCGGTAGCGGATCTCTGCAGTGAAGAAGCTGATCCCGATGGAAAGCTGCGCGAACGGCTCGACGCGTGGTTTCAATGTGAGCGCACTCCAAGAGGAAGCGATATGCCTTCACGGCTCATCAGGAACCGCTGCGGACTGGTGGCACGATGGGCATCAGGACGCGCGGCATTGCTGGAGAAGGATTCCCAAGCGCCCACGGGACTGCTCGTCGCATTGCAAACCGCTGCTGGACAGGCTGCGCTCTTGGGTGAATTGGCAGAGTGCCAGGGGCCGTCCATGTCGGAGCCCCAATTGGCACGACTCCTGGAAGAAGCGTTGGCCAACGGGGCCGAAGCCAACCCGTTCACCGAAGCGGAAGGTGGCCCCATTCTGGTGAGATCGCTCTCCGAAGTTGTTGGCTCGTGTGACCGGCTGATTTGGCTCGGCACGGGCACATCGGATACAGCCGGCTGCCGCTGGTCATCAAGCCAACTCCGTGAGCTGAGAGCTACCGGTGTGCTGGTGGATGATGGCAGCAAGGTCCTCTCCTCACTTCGCGTCGCTGAAACACAAGGTTTCTGCCAGGTGAAGGAATCCTTCTTGGCCGTCGTGTTACCTCAGGATTTCGAAAGACGCTGGCACCCTCTTTGGCTCGCCGTTCGTGGACTGCTCCCGGAGTCGGAGGCCGAACACCCCCTCGTCCTCGAAGATCTCCTGATGGCCGGCAACACAACCGCTCTCGCGCCGTTCAAATTCGAGTGTCACGACGTCGTCGTTGAACCTCCGCAGAAAAAGCGCCCGCTGTGGGAGATCCCAGCCGGTCTGCTGACGGATCGCGATACCGTCTCAGCCAGCGAGTTGCAGGACCGGCTCGCCTGTCCACTCAAATGGACCCTTCACTACGCTGCGAAGATCCGACCGGGCTCAATGGCCGCGCTCCCCGGCGATCACCAGCTCAAGGGAACTTTCAGCCACAGTCTGTTTGAACGCGTTTTTGGTGGTGGAGGTGAGCTCCCCGCGCTCGACGACGCCGTGAGCCAGGCACTCGCCGCGTTTGACGAAAGACTCCCACTAGACGCCGCGCCACTGGCTCAACCCAACAAGTATCTCGAACGACAACGGCTCCGCAGTCAGATCGAAAACGCGACCCGGGTTTTCGTCACTACTTTGGCAAGTGGCGGATATCGAGTCGTTGGGATCGAAGTCGGGTTGACCGGCCAAGCATTCGGCAAGCCGCTAAATGGTTGGATCGACTGCGTGGCCAAGAAGAATGGTGGCGAAGAAGCCATCATTGATTTCAAGTATGGTGGTCGGTCCAAGTATCACGCGCTGATCGCGGAAGGACGGGCTGTACAGCTCGCCACCTACGCTTATGGGCGATCAACAGCGGAAGGGACCTGTCCAGCCGTCGCTTACCTGATTCTTTCTGATGGCCTGCTCTTCACCCCCTCAGGCAGCGCCATTCATGGCACCGCACAGCACGCCAGCATCAACGCACCGGCGATTCAAACCGTGTGGCAGGAGTTCTCCGAAGCCCTCGAGGCTGCCGGGGACTGGCTGACATCGGATTCTCCCGTTCCTGCCCGCCCGCTGCAAGACGCCTCGAAGTGGCCGACGGGCGCGACGATCGTGCTCAAGGAGGATCCCAAGGCCGAGGAAGTGCAGGAGGTCTGCAAGTATTGTGATTTCACGCGCATCTGCGGCTTGGAGGAAACGACATGAACAACACCCTCGAACTGGTTCGTGCGGGCGCTGGTTCCGGCAAAACAACAGATCTCTGCCGCATTGTGGACGAGGCGGTCCAGGCGGGCCTAGACCCCGCGCGCATCTTGGCCACCACGTTCACGAAGAAGGCCGCCGCAGAGCTCAAGGGGCGTATGCAGGCGAAACTGTTGGCGGGCACGGCCGACCGCTTGGTGGCCGGACGAAATGCCGAGCGGCTGGAGCTGGCGGCCATCGGCACCGTGCACGGCGTGGCGCACCGGCTCCTGTCCCGCTACGCGATTGAACTCGGGTTGTCACCGCGCCTGGAGGTCGCAACGGAGTCTGCCAGCGAACGGGCGTTGGGCCATCTTCTCGGCGCGCAGCCCAGCGCAGCGTGGCAACCGCTCACCGAACTCGCCGAACGTCTGGGCCTCGATGATTTGCCTCAGCGCATGTTGGGTCTGCTGGCAGCGAAACGGGGAAATCGGATCGGTGATGCCGAATTTGCGGCTCACATGACGACCAGCGCGGGGCGTGTATGTGAATTGCTCGCTCCGGGCGGGGCCTCTGCCGAGGAGTCCCCCGTCAGCCGCTTGCACGAGCTCGCGGAAGAAGCTTTGGCGAACATCAGAAAACTGGTCGACGAGACCCAGACGACAAGCAGCGCGCGCCAGAAGCTTCAACAGCTGAAATCGACGAACCTGCCGCTCTGGGGCAGTTATCTTGAGGCCATCAGGATTAAAGCAGGAAAGAAGTCGGGGGCTGACGCGATGCTTGATTCTCTGAGAAACCATGCTGCCGGGGTGTGCTTCAACCCCAGGCTACAAGCGGACATCATGGAGTTCTCGAGGCTCCTGGCTGACGAAACGAATCGGCTCGATAGCGAATACACCCGTTACAAATCCGAGCGTGGTTTGGTCGATTTCACCGACTTGGAGATTCTGCTGTTGCGACTGCTGGACGACCAAGCTCTCACAGCGCGCTTGGAGGAAGATTTCGACCTGGTCTTGGTTGATGAGTTTCAAGACACCAATCCGCTTCAGCTCGCAATCTTCCAGCGGCTCCGGCGTATTTCCCCGCGCAGTCGTTGGGTGGGCGATCCCAAACAGGCCATCTATGGCTTCCGCGACACGGACCCAAAGTTGGTCAACGACCTCTGGAATGACACGGCCGACGCCACGCGGGAAGAACTGCCCCACAACTACCGCAGCCAACGGGGTTTGGTCCAGTTTGTCGGCAACGTATTCGCCCCCATATTGGGAAACGACGCCCGGCAGGAGCCCCAGAAGCCGGGTCTCCCGAGGGGACTGGAGCGGTGGGTGTTCGATACGAAGAACAAAACGGAGGATGCGTCCGCACTCGCCTGCGGAATCGCAAGGCTGAAAGCGGAAGGGATGCGGTTCGGTGACATTGCCGTTCTGGAGCGAACCAATCGCCTCCTGGAGCCGATAGCCGCGGCACTCGGGCACCTGGGCATTCCGTGCCTGCTGGAAAGCCCGGGACTGTTGGCCACGCGAGAGGGCGCGATGGTCTTGGCCGGCTTACGCCTCGTGGCGGATCGAAGCGACTCCCTTGCCGCAGCAACGCTGATCCACATCATGGGCGATCCCGAGAAGGGCACTCCTGATTGGATTGAAGAGCGCCTCGTCGCTGTGTGCGCCGCGAAGGCAAGCATTGCCGAGAGCTCTTGCCGGCCATGGGACGGTGACTCGCGCCTTACCCGCATTGAAGGGATCAATCGTTCCCTCCTCTCACCAGCGCAAATTGTGCCGCAAGTCTTCGAAGCGCTGGGGCTCCCTTCGTTGGTGGCCAAATGGCACGATCCCGCGCGGCGCTGCTCAAACCTCGATTCCCTGCTTCGTCACAGCCGGGAGTATGAAAAGTCGGCCTCCGAGGCAGGAGAGGCCGCAACGTTGAGCGGGCTGATTCTCTACTTGGAGCATCTCGAAGCGGAGAAGCTCGATCTGTGTTACCCACCCTTGGGACACGACGCGGTCACGTTGACCACCTACCACTCCGCGAAAGGGTTGGAATGGCCGGTGGTCGTGCTGAGCGGATTGGATTCTTCCCGCTCGCCTGACATGTGGTCTCCGGTAGTCACAGGGGGCGGAAAATCGGGTGCGGATCCATTGGCAGGAAGGACGTTGCGGTCCTGGACATGGCCATTCGGCGAGACGGACGGCCCCTACGGAGGCTTACGCAAAGGAAGCGATCTTGAGGACCGAGCGCTGGCGTCGGCCGAGGGTCAGGAACGTGCCGACCGGGACTGCAACGAGAATCTCCGGCTGCTTTACGTGGGATGCACCCGCGCCAAGCGCAAACTCGTGTTCGCACATCGCGCGGACAAGTATTCATGGCTAGCGCAACTTCCCGTCGTGGATTCGTTGCTCAAATGCAGTCTTGGCGAGGGCGAGCACGCGTTGGACGGGATCGACACATCGTTCGTGGTCCGGCGCCTGGACAGCAGCACGGTGGAGAGCTACCGGCTGCCTCAGACGCAGCAGCAGCGTTGGCTCTCATTGACTGCAGTTGCAAACCCTCCCGAATTCACGCCACGCTTTCACCCGCCCAGCGAGGCTCCCAAGGAAAATTCCGTCGTCGTGAACCATTCAGAGGAACTCCCTGGACCGTCGTTCTTCCCGGCTGGAGCTGAGGAATCCCAATACGCCTCCATTGGTGATGCCGTGCATGCTTACCTTGCCGCTCTCCCTTCGATGGCCTCGATCAGCGCCGCTGAGCGGGAAACCATTGCCGCACGTTGCCTGTCTGCCTTTTCCGTAACCGGAACTTTCTCACCGGCGGATGTCGTTGCCTCAGGCAATCGCTTTTCGAAGTGGGTCGCAGCTCGCTATCCGGGGGCACAATGGCATACAGAGGTAGTGGCGACCGGTCCACGCGCAGGTGGCGGATGCTGGCATGGCGAGATCGACCTTCTACTCCGACTCGCAGACGGAAGCGTCGTGATCATCGATCACAAGAGCGCCCCCATACGCCGCGAGCACTGTTTGGCGAAGGCCCAGCAGTTCACAGGACAAGTAGATGCTTATAGGAAAGTGCTTCAGGCAGGAGGGAAGGCAGTTAAAGAGACTTGGATTCACTTTGCTATGGCAGGAGTCGTGGTTGAGTTCAGCTAGCTGCGAAGTGACCGCCATCACCGCCTCCTGTGCCCGGATTGGCCCTCTGCCCCGAACGTCGAGACTATGACCCAGCAAGATCTGACTCAAAACGAAGGAGCCCGGTCCCTGCTGGACCAGTTGCTGTCAGACTCGCGACTCTACCGGCAAAGCAAAGACTACAAGGCGCTGCTGGATTTCGTTGCAAAACTGCGCAATTTCGCTCCGTTCAACGCCATGCTGCTCCAGGTGCAGAAACCGGGCCTGAGCTACGCTGCATCCGCGCACGATTGGCAACTGCGGTTTGGCCGAACCGTCAAAGAAGGCGCGCGTCCGCTCCTCATACTCTGGCCCTTCGGCCCGGTCGCCCTCGTCTATGATGTGCTGGACACCGAGGGCAAGCCGCTCCCTAAAGATGTCGCCGCATTCTTCGCACAGGGGGCGATTGATGAACCACGGCTGAACGCTTTCAGCCCTCTGTTGAGCAAGAAGGGCATCGATTGGCACTACGTGGATGCTGGGGATCACACGGCTGGAATGATCCGCGTGCTCCAGCGGCCCACCCACGCATCTGAGCGAACCCTCTATCGCATCCATATCAATCGTAATCACCCAGCTCCTACGCAGTTTGCCACGCTCGCCCATGAACTTGCGCATCTGTTTCTTGGTCATCTCGGTCCAGACAAGGCCCTAAACGTCCCCGAGCGGGCAGCCATGCCAAGTGCGCAGCGCGAGCTTGAGGCCGAGTCGGTCGCGTTTCTCGTCTGCCGGCGGAACGGTGTGGAGTCAAGGTCTGAGACCTACCTCGCAAACTTCGTCCAGCAAAACACGACGATTGAGCACCTCGATCTTTATCAGGTCATGCGCGCTGCAGGACAGGTGGAGACCACCCTTGGCTTGTCAGCTCACACCAAATACGAGAAGCCCAGGAAGGAGGTCGTCCCTGAGGAGACCCCATTTGATAAACCATTTAACGGGTCACTGGGCGTTCTGTTCGAAAATGAACAGCCATGACCTCTTCCTTGGGCTGGATTGATTTTTCCTCCGAACACCGCGACCGCGTCCGCACGGTGCTCGACTTGCTGGCCGAAAAAGGCGTCGTGGATGAACTCGGCATCGGTGTCATCCGCGACGCCTTTGCCGACCTCCTCTTCCCCGGCATTTCCACCATCCAGACCCGCGCCAAGTATTTCCTCATCGTCCCACGCCTCTTGAAAGACTACGAGGCGCTGCCCGATCGCCAGCGCCGCCGGCAGTCGCTGGTGAATTTTCTGGCCGAGCAGGAAAAGCAATGCCGCATCCGCCTCGTGGAGAAATACGGCAAACAGGAAAACCTGGGCATCATCGGCGTCAGCTTCGGCACACGGACGGACCGCGATGTTCAGCGTCAGCCCGCCTCGGTGTATTGGAACGGCCTCCGCACCTTCGGCATCATCAAGACGGATCTCTCCCTCGCTGAGTATGGCCAGCGCCACGGCGGCCACCGGCCCTCGCTCCGCCTGTTGCTGGAAGAGTCCCAGGAAGAGCGCGGCGATGATGTGGACGCGGAGGATGTCGCGCGCAGCCCGGTCATCACGCTGCCCCCCGCCCCGGATTGGCCGGAAAAGCTGACCATCTCCCTGCGGCGGGATGAAGCCGCCTTCTTGCGTCAGCAGATCGTCGCCACCCAGCCCCAGAGTCTGCTGGGCCAGATTCTGTTGGATGCGCAGGCGCAGGCGGAGTTCCTTGCCCTGTCCCAGCGCGCCGGCTTCGCGGACCTCGCCGCCTTGCCGTTCATCCAGCGACTTCCCAATCCCGAACTGCGTCAGATTGTGCTGCGGGCCAGGCTCTTTTGGGAGCTACTCCGCGGCGCGCACATCCGCTACAACTGCCTGCTTCAGGATCGCTTCGGCACGGCCACCGTCGCGCGCGAATACGCCAGCCAATGGGCCGCGTGGCGGCACGACGTCCAAGCCTTCCCGTGGGCGCAATGGGACACCGCAGCCATGTGGGCCGATGTCGCAAAGGCAGGCGGGAGGGTGAACCGCGCCACGCGCTGCTTCGTGGGGCGCTGGATTGAACTGGCGGCGGATCTCCCCACACCAGATTCACCCTTCGACCAGTGTGTGCGCGAACAGGAGCGCGCGAACAAAAGAGCGCGCGCCCGCCTGCGCCCGGACAATCGGGGCGAGCAAGTCTCCGAGTGGGTCGGAATTAGAGATCTGACTTACCGTCTCCCCCAGGCGTGGCGCATCGTGAGCGACATTCACGAGGCCGAATCAGGAAAGGTGGTGGCCCGTGTTGGAGTTTAGAAATGACCGCCTCGACTATGGCCGGTTGCTGATTCCGCCGGAGGGCTACCGGCTCGACCGGGCCGTCGCAGCCACCTACAGCCTGGACCTGAACACGCTCCTCTCCATCCCCGTCGCTCTGTTCTACTCCCAGACCCTGGAAGGCCAGTTGCAGGGCGAGCGCTTCCAACTGCTCGAGGCCATCCAGCGCACGGCGGGCATCGTCACGGTGTATTGCCAGCACGGCCAGATTCACGTCCCCGATCGCTACAACCGCCTGTTCGCGTTTATGGAGCAGATGATTGTGCCCGTAACGATGCGCGACGCGTTCTCGTCTTTTCATCCCAAAGTCTGGGTGCTGCGCTATCGGCCAGAAGATTCCCGTCAATCGCTTTTCTACCGCGTTTTGATCCTGAGCCGGAACCTCACTTACGATCGCAGTTGGGATCTCGCCGTCGCGCTCGAAGGCAAAGTGGCCACGGCACCGCGCCGCGACAATCGTCCCCTCGTGGATTTCCTCGCCTATCTCCACCGGGTTCGTCCGCTCAACGACTACACCCGGTTCGTGCGCGATCTGGAAAAGGTGAAATTCGAGACCCCGGAAAAGTTTGCGCGCGTCCGTTTTCATCCCATCGGCATTCCCGGCTATACCGAAAGCCCGGTGCTCACCGCCGACGCCGAGGAGGCCCTGTGCATGTCACCCTTCGTCGATGATGACACGCTGCTGGCGCTGCGCGAGCGCGTGGCGGGCAGGTTATGGCTTTTCAGCCGGCGGACGGAGCTGGAGAAGTTGCCGCCAGCCAGGGTGCGGGCCTGTCAGGCCCGCTGCCTGGCCGACCGCGTGGTCGAGGGCGAGCGCGAGGCAGACGATGGCGCGCCGCTGGACTGCCAGCCGCAGGATTTGCACGCCAAGCTGTTCGTATTTCAGCAGCCGGCCCAGACCCGCTGGCTGGTTGGCTCGGCCAATGCCACCAAGGCCGCCCGCGAACGCAACGTCGAGTTCCTGGTGGAATTGACGGGCTCGGATCGCGCCATCACCCTGGCGGCCGTTCGCGAGGATTTGCTGGACCCGCACCGCGCTCTGAATGTGTTCGAGGCATTTGACCCGGATCTCGCGGGCCAGCATGACCTCGAGGCAGCCCGCTCGCAAAAGGTGCGGCGCTTGGAATTTGCTCTGTCGAGGGCTCCCCTCAGTGGCAGCGTCGCGCCGGCCACCAATCAGACGAACTACGACCTAACCATCAATCTGGATTTGCGCGGGGTGGCAGCCCCCGAGGGCTTGAGCCTGACCATGAGTCCTATGCCCAGCCGCGATGGCGTTTCCGGAGACGCCGCGCCAGTGCAGTTTGGCCAGATCAACCAGCCGGTCTTCGCCAATATCGCCGAGGCCGACCTCTCCCAGTTTGTGTCCTTCACCATCAGCGCCGGCGAGGAAGCGCTCCGCCACTTCTTGTTGAAGTATGAAATCAGCGGCCTTCCCCCGACCCGACTGGATCGGATTGTCAAAGACATCGTCTCCAACACCGACCAGTTCTTTGCCTACCTCCGCTTTCTGCTCACCGACGAGTTTTCGAAATCGGACTTTCACTCCTCGCCTGTCGATCGCAAAGGGCGGTCAGCCGGTGACGAAGACGGTTTCCTTGGAACCGAACTCCCGCTCTTCGAAAGCATCGTCGTGGCCGCCTCCCGCGATCCTGAGAAGATGCGGGCGGTCGATGGCGTGATTCAACGCCTGAAGACGCCGGACGCCGCGGAGGCACCCTTGATCCCGGCCGCCTTTCTGGATTTCTGGGAGGTTTTTCGCCCGCTGATTCCGGTCAGCAAGAGAGAGAAGGTGGACGATGGCAACTGACCCGCATCTGGCGGCCATCGATCAGGCCCTCAGCAGCCTCAAGGATTTTCAGCAGAAGACGGTGGAGACCGTTTACACCCGGCTGTTCCGACAGAAGCAAAAGAGCATTCTCGTCGCGGATGAAGTGGGCCTCGGCAAAACTGTCGTGGCCAAGGGCGTCATCGCCCGTGCGCTTCGCGAGCGCCGGTCGCGCGGTGATCTCACCCCCTTCAAGGTCACCTACATTTGCTCCAATCAAGTCATCGCCGGCGAGAACATCGGCAAGTTGAACGTTTTTCCCGACCGGGATTTAACCACAGAGATCGCCCGGCGAGTTGCTTACCTGGCCTACGAGCCGCAGTCGAAAAGCGCCTCTCAATCGGTCGGGCTGATTCTGAATACGCTGACCCCGGGCACCTCGTTCGATATTTCTCACGGGGTTGGTAATTGGCCCGAGCGCGCCATTATCTACTCACTGCTCTGCGCGGACCCGAAGCTCGATGACCTGCGCAAGGGCTTGGCCTGCCTGCTCCGTGGCACGGTCCAAAAGCATGCGGACGAGCTGCGGGCGCGATTTGAAGACCACCGCTGCCGTTGGCCGCTCCGCTCCGATCTCCCAGCGCGGCTGCTTTCCCGTCTGCGCAACAGGTGGTTGCAGGTCGAGAATTTCCCCCTGACCCGCCAGCTTCTGAACGTCCGGAGTGACCGGACGCCGTCTCTGTATCAAGCCACGCGGGACTTGGCGGCGCTCTTGCGCGCCAACAACGAGGACACCCACCGTCGCGCCTGCAACGAGCTCGCTCGGGCGGTCCGCCGGGCCCTGATTGATGAGTGCCTCGACTACATTGACGCCGACCTTTTCATCCTCGATGAGTTCCAGCGCTTCCGGAATCTGATAGATCCCCACAGCGAGGATGAGCAGGCGGTCATCGCCCGGAAAATCTTCGGGAACCGCAAGGCGCGAATTCTTCTGTTGTCTGCCACCCCCTTCAAGGCGTTCACCGGCGATATGGATCACGCCAACGGCGAGGATCATTACCGCGACTTCAAAACCGTCCTGGAGTTTCTGACCAATGAAAATGCCGCCACCCTTGCCGACTACGAGCGCCATCGCACCGGGCTCTACCGGCAGTTATTGAACCTCCAAAAGGGCGACGTGAACATCCCCACCGAGCATCGCGATGGACTGGAGCGGATCCTGCGCTCCATCATTTGCCGCACCGAGCGGCAGATTGTCGCGGCCGATCCCGGCGCGATGATTACTGATAAGTGGAGCAAGGCGGGGATTCCCTGTGGCCTATCGGACGTTCAGAACTTCGTGGCCACGGATCAGGTGGCTTGGGCCCTGGGTCAGGCTGCTCCAGGTCGCCATCACGCCATCGCCAAGCCCATCGAATACTGCAAGTCTTCCCCGCACCCGCTGTCTTTTCTGGACGGTTACGCCCTGAAGAATCTTCTGAAGGTGTGCCGGCGCAACGAAGCGGTGCGCTCAGTCCTTAAGCAGCGCCGGGACGCGTGGCTCGATGTGCGCGGCATCAACCGCTACCAACTGGTGCTCGGCCAGGCCGCCCAACCGGCCAGCGCCACCCCTTCCGGCCACTCGCGGCTGGCCAGTTTGGTGGCCGAAGCCATCGGGCCGGTGGGGGCGCAACTGCTCTGGGTTCCTCCCAGCTTGCCCTACTACCCGCTCGAGGGCGCTTTCAAAGGTGCCGCGGGATTCTCCAAAACCCTGGTCTTTTCCGGCTGGGTCATGGTGCCCCGCATGATCGCCACCTTGCTTTCCTACGAGGTGGAGCGCCGCACCATCGGCAACGACCTGACCCAGGAAGCCCGGGAGACTGCCGTCCGCAAATACTTTCCTCCGCGCAACAAGCCGAACTACCGGCGGCATCCCGTCCCGCTGCTGGTCTATCGCTCCGAGGATGGCGACGCTGCCTTGGCGCGCAGCATGAGCAATTTCTGTTGCCTCTATCCCAGTCCCACCCTGGCCAGCCTTTACGAGCCTTTCTCCGTCCTCGCGGGCGGCCTGACCCTCGATCGGCTTCGCCAGGCGCTTCGCACACGCATCGCCGAGCGAATCAAGGAGGCTGGGTTGTCCCAATACGAAACCTCCAAGGGTTCGTCCGAGCGTTGGTATTGGGCCGCTCCGCTGTTGCTCGACCATGCGGATCGCACCTGCGATATCGTCATCAAGCACTGGCTGAACGACGACGGCTTCCAGGCAGAATCCCAGTTCCTCCAGTCACAGGACGGCGAGCACAGTGGCAAGAGCCGGCATTTCGCTGCCTTCCGAGATGCGCTCATGAACCCGGCCGGAATCCTCCTGGGCCGCATGCCCGAGGATTTGCCCGATGTCTTAGCCGACATGGCGCTGGGCTCGCCCGCCGTCGCAGCCCTCCGCACCTTGCAACGCCTTTTTCCCTCCCCCACCGGAAAGACGACGAAGCACCATTTACGCGGAGGATTCGAAATCGCCGGCGCCTTTCTCAACCTGTTCAACAAGCCTGAGTCAATTTGCGCGGTGCGCCTCACCTGTCCCGCCGCGGATTATTGGCGGCAGGTGCTGCGCTATTGCGCCGACGGCTGCTTACCGGCGGTGCTTGATGAATACGGCCACCTCGCCAAAGAGCAGAATCGCACGATGGAGGCGACGACGGCGCGGCTGCTGGAGACCGTGAAC
The DNA here is from genome assembly GCA_965284395.1 of Limisphaerales bacterium. Taxonomy (GTDB): domain Bacteria; phylum Verrucomicrobiota; class Verrucomicrobiia; order Limisphaerales; family UBA9464; genus UBA6176. The sequence continues at coordinate 6,819,484 of OZ260084.1, forward strand.
ATCACAGCCACCAGCGTCAATGTGGACAGCCTCGCTTCGTTTCTTAGCGGCCAGCCGCACAAGATGCGCTGCCATTATGCGGTGGACTTCGGCAACCAGAAACTCGAAACCGAGGAGGGCCAGAAACGTGCCACCAGCATTCGCGAGAACTTCAATTCGCCCTTTCGCCCCTTTGTCCTAGCCACCACTTCCATCGGTCAGGAAGGGCTCGATTTTCACCAATACTGCCGGAAAATCGTCCACTGGAATCTGCCGGGCAATCCGATTGATCTCGAGCAGCGCGAGGGCCGGATCAACCGCTACAAAGGCTTGGTCATTCGCCAGGAAGTCGCCCTGAAATACGGATCGCAATTGGCTACCGGAACCGGATCGGATGACCCTTGGGTTGCGCTGTTCACCTTGGCGGACCGCGCCGAACGCGAACAGCTCGGGAAATGTGAACTGGTGCCTTATTGGCACGTGGACGCGGAGCACTTCAAGATTGAGCGTATCATTCCGCTCTATCCCTTCAGCCGCGACCACGGAAAGCTCGCCGCCATTCTGAAGACTCTGGCCATCTACCGCCTGGCGTTTGGACAGCCTCGGCAGGTCGAGTTGATTGAACACTTGCTGGCAAAAGATTTCAGCCAGGCCGAGATCACGCTGATCCGGGAAAAGCTCATGATCAATTTGAGCCCCATTTCCTACACTCAATCCCGCTAAACCTACCCCTGGCAGTGCCGTCGACGCATTCCAAACACTCAGCGATTTTGGGGCTGCTGCACCCCTATGCACGGCGCTCCGCCAACCGGTATCGGGGGCCCTATGAACTATTCAATTCTTACGGCTATGCGGAGCTCTGCATAACGGGAAGGACTGGCTGTTCAGGTGCAGCGTCTTCTTAGCTAATATTAGCGAGAATACTTGAAAATTCCTCTCGCGGGATCAAAATTTGAGCTTTCCATGAAGAATCCAGCGAAGATTGACCCAATACTTGATAGAATTCGCGGTAGCTTGATCAAGTCCAATACCTTGTTGTCTATCGCCATAGACGGAGTGCCAGACAATCCCTCTGTTATCCGCAGTTGGTACCTTCGTGCGCAGGCTCAAGTAATAAACGACATCTGTTCCGACATCTGTTATCTAATCCAGGATCGACGGCTACTTAGCATCCCAGCCCTCACGCGAGTTGCGTTTGAGGCCAGCGTCAAAATTGAAGCAGCGGTAAAGGTACAAGACTACGTAGCCCAACAATATTTAAGTGAACAGTTAGAGATTGTGCGCGAGTTTGAGATGCTCGTGAAGTCAGGCGCAGCTTCATACCAGACTGATCTTGATTCCCAGGCGGCAGTTCTTTCAAAGCTAAGAATCGATCTTGACGGAGTAAGAGAAAGAAAATGGAAGTTCTCAGAAACAGTAGTGGCTGCCGGCCTCAAAGAGGAGTCTGACGACCAGTACCCAATGTTGTCTCAGGCAATTCACTCAACAGTTCGTGGAATGACAGCGTTCAAGAATGAGGCTCTTTCAGTTTGGTGCCTGCCCCACTTGTTGAAGAGCGTGATTCGTGCTCTGGAGCATTTGGTCTTTTTCAAAGATGGAGGAACCGCTGAGGCAAGGCCTATTTCAGCCAACTACCTCCAAATCGTCAACCACATGGCAAACCTAATGGATGAATGGGATCGTGCCAGGCAGGCTGTGACCAAGTTGTTGCGCAGTCAGAGTTGAGGGGGGTGCACCAGATCGACGCTCAAAATCCTAACCTTCGCCAGGATGGCTTTACCGCCTCACGTTTCGAGCTATGGAATTAGACAGATTTGTCCGCAGTAAGCCCGCACTGTTATGCATCGCCTTGTCTGGATTCTCAGTTTGGCTTAGCATCGCGCTGCTTGTTATGGTAAGTGCAGGATTAGCTCCAGAAAACATAGAGATACGGCTCCGCCGAGGAGGGGCAGCGTGATTCTTCGCCGTCATCCAACCACCAGCTCACGAGGTTCACCGAAGGACGACCCACACTTGGGCTGCGCCCAGCTCAACTGGTTCCTCTTCCCTCGCGGTTGAGCCCGCCCCCTCCCTGCCCTTTCCATCCAGTCCACCTGGCTCCTGTTCCGTAACGCCCCGAACTGTGGTACAACCGACCCAGGATTTGTTGAGGAGCTAGTTGTCGTGCAGTCGTTGGAAGGTTCGTCGAATGAAGAGTTGTTGGCGTCGTTGGCGGGAAGACCGGTGGCGGCGCGGTTGATGGGGAAATTCGGGGGGCTTTCGAGCCTGGCGCAGGCGTCCTTTGCCGATCTCCAGCAGGTTCCCGGCGTCGGACCGTCCAAGGCGGCGGCGATCCGGTCGGCCTTCCTCCTCGCCCAGCGACTCGTGCGCGAGACGTACCCGGATGCGCCGGTGGTCGATTCACCGGAGCGCGTGGCCGGGTTGCTCCGGGAGGAATATCGCCCCATGAACGTCGAGAACTTCCATGTCCTCTGCCTGAACACGCGTCGGCGGCTCATCAGTGCCGATCTCATTGCTCAGGGAACCCTCGATTCCGTCTTGGTCCATCCCCGGGAGGTGTTCGCGCTGGCGATGACCCGCCGGGCCTCGGCGGTGATCCTGGTCCATAACCATCCCAGCGGCGATCCCTCCCCCTCCGAAGCCGACATCCGACTCACCCGGGAACTCATCCAGGTGGGGCGATTGATCAAGATCGAGGTCCTCGACCACGTCATCGTAGGCCGCGCGACCACCGATCGGCCAAGGGATTACACATCGCTACGCGAGCTGGGGTTTTGGGCCGGGATCTGAATAATGCCGAGTTGACGGGGTGATTCTGCGAAATGCGCAGGAGTCACCCCGTCTTCTTCATCCGTCACTCGGCATAGTCAGAGGTTCTGTAGGAAGGCCAGGAGGCTGTCTGTGGGACGGTAGCGACGGGACTGTCCCTTGAATGGCTCGGTCTTGGCGAGTGCCTGCTCCTTGAGTTGGAGGTCTGCGTGCAAGTAGACCTGCGTCGTTTCCATCGACTCATGTCCAAGCCAGAGAGCGATGACCGAGCGGTCAACGCCGTGATGGAGCAAGTCCATGGCAATGGTGTGACGCAACACGTGGGCCGAGACCCGCTTGGTCTTCAAGGAGGGACATTCTTGTCGTGCGACCGCGACATGTTTAGCGAGCAAGTATTCCACGCCATCGCGGCTCAAAGGGTTGCCGCGGGCACTTGGAAACAACACGTCCAAGGGCTGCCCGCTACGCTCACGCAACCACGCGCGCAAGGTCGTCACGCTTTCCTTCCGCAGCGGAATGCACCGAGTTTTTCGTCCCTTGCCCGTGCAACGGACATGGGCACCCGGGCCGAACGTAACATCCTGACAACGCAGTCCGATCAATTCGGAAACGCGCAGTCCTGTCTGTACCGCCACTAGTAGCCAAGCGCGGTCCCGGCGACCCGACCAAGTGTTTTGGTCTGGGGCGGCGAGCAAGGCCTCAGTCTCGACTCGACTCAAGAAGTCCACTGGATTTTTGGTGAACCGCTTGCTTGGGATGGCCAAAACGCGTTGCGCCACGGCCCCGAAACCCGGCTCCTGAAGTGCGACATACTGGAAGAAGGAGTGGATTGCGGCCAAACGCACGTTTCGACTCCTCGGGGTGTTTTTCCGCTCGGTCTCCAAATGCTCCAGAAACCGAAGGATGAACGGAGCATCCATGTCGGGAATGGCCAACGCTGTCGGAAACTTCTTCAGGCGCTGATGGGCGTAGGCGATGAGGAGACGAAATGTGTCGCGGTAGTTCGCGATGGTGTTGGGACTGGCGTTGAGCTCACTCATGAGTCGCTTCGTGAAGAAGGCTTGGAGCAGCTCGGAGAACGTGGTTTGCGTTTTCATCTTCCGTCCTCCTTCCGTTCGCAGCGCTGGGTGGCCAAACGCAACAACTCGGGCACCGCCGAGAGGTACCAGTACGTGTGGCGGACGTGAACGTGACCCAGATAGGTGCTCAGGTCCGGAAGATGGGCTTCCACGTCGGTTTTGGAGCGATACCAGCGCAACATGGTCTGGATGGCAAAATGGTGCCGCAGGTCATGGATACGTGGTCCGCGTCGGTCGCCGGGTTTGCGCAACCGGAGTTGGGAGGCGACCAAGAGGAACCAGCGGTTCACGGAGCAGTGGCGCAACCGCGTTCCCCGTTCCGAGACGAAGAAATTGGAACCAGACGGTCGGGGAAAGACTTCGTCACGAAGCGAGGCATACTGCCGGAGGGCTTCTTGGCTTGAGGGGTGGAGGGGTACCAGTCGGGACTTGTCGCCTTTGGCACGCCGAACGGTCACCACTCCACGGCTGAGATCCACGTCATCAGTATCCAGACCGATGGCTTCGCCGACGCGCATGCCGGTGACCGCGAGTAATCCGATCAAGGTCGCGTAGGAAGCCCCTTTGATGGGGTTGGCCGGATCAATGTGGCGCGTAGCCTCGATCAACCGAAGGATGTCCTCCTTACGGTAAATGTGGGGCTCTCTTCGTCGGAACTGATAGGGCAAAAGCTTCTGGGCCGGAACCTCGGTACGGGGATCGAGCGTGCTCAGGTATTCGGCGAAGCGACGCACCACTCCCAGTCGGTTGGCTTTTTGTACCGGTTGGAGCTCGACGGGCTGGGTCGCCCAGCGCAGCGCCAGCTTCGTGGTGACGAAGGAAGTACGCTGCTTTTCTGCAAATCGCACGAAGTTGCGGAGCAGAATGCCACCCACCCGCAGCTTGAACCCGAGTTGCCGTCGCAACTTCAAGTAGTTGTCCAGATGCACTGCGAGCGTTTTCATCGGGCACCTCCAGGCCAAGGCTGCGCCAAGAGACGCAGCGCGTTCATGTCGACCTTCGCATAGATCTCCGTGGTCTGGATCTCTTGGTGTCGAAGTACCTGGCCGATTTGAGCCAGTGAGGCGCCCCCTTGGAGCAAGCGGCTGGCCAATGAGTGGCGGAGCAGATGAGCTCCTCGGCGGACGGGATGTAGTTGAGCTCGCGCCAAAGCACTTCGGACCACGCTTCCGACGACGCCCGAGCTGGCCAAGCCTTCGTACGGGGCCTTGCTTTGGAGAAAGACCCGGCGTGACGCCCCCCCTGAACGCCGCGTCTTGAGGTAGTCAGCAATCGCTTGGCCTACGTCGCAAGGCAGTGGCAGACGATCCAAACGCCCGCCCTTGCCACGGATGATCAATTCTCCGGCCTGCCAATCGATATCTTCCAGGCAGAGGTGCACCACCTCACCGCCCCGCAACCCAAGGCGAGCCAGGAGTAAGAGGATTGCGTAATCCCGGCGCCCCAAGCTTCGGCGTCGATCGCAGCTCTTGAGGAGCTTTTCAACTTGGGATGCCTCTAGGAATTTGGGCAGTTCGGCCATGCGTCGTGCGGCCACTGTGGGAACGGTTTTCGCCAGCGGGATGCTGATTTTGCCGCGCTGCAGCAGGAAGCCGAAGAAACTCCGCAGTGTGCTTGCTGTCGACTGCAGGTAGCGACGACCGCATCGATCACTGACATGAAGGATGAATTCAGCCGCATCGCCTGCACTCAATTGGCGTAGCTGGATTTCGCCGGTGGGAAACCGGTGCTCGAAAAAGCGCCGAACCATCGGGAGGTAGGCGGCAATCGATCCGGGGCAAAGATTCCGTTCTTTTCGGAGAAACTGCTCGTACTCCTCGACGAGCCGATCCAAGGAACTCCGGACCGTTGACGGTCGAGGAGCAGGCAGAACGCAAGATTGACGAAGGTGGCGAAGCAACCGCGCCATCGTGCATGAATCGCCGCTGCCGCGGCGCCGGGTCTTCGTTCGGGCTTCGAGGAAGGCGCTCACCTGACGTTCGTCGAGTTGCCCGATCCTCAGCCCTCTCACTGCAAGCCATTGGCTCAGCTCCGCCACCAAGCGGACCTTCTGCCAGCCAGTACTCCGGCAATAACCTTGCTGAGCCAAAACGGCGGCGAAGCCTTCCAGGTGTGGTGCTAGCGGCCCTGATCGCAGCGGGAACAAGTCCTCTGGACGGGGCCGAAAGAAGTTGATCATGGGTGACCTTTCTCTCCTTGACCGTGTGGGCAAGTCCATGAAGCCCGAATAATGCCGAGTCCGGAAGACAACAAAACGAGGTGGCTCGTGCACTTTTCGCGGAATCACCCCGTCAACTCGGCATTATTCAGATCCCGGCCCAATAGCCCTTATGCCGAGCTCGGCATAAGGGGTTTTTCTGTTAGGGGCATGGGGTGAGTTATCCGCAGATGACGCCGATGGCGCAGATTTTCAGGGATGCGGATGGGGAAGCGGAACGGGGCGGTTATCCACAGATTTCACAGATGACACGGATTCCGGACCCCGGTTTGAACAACCACGACGCGACGGTCGCCGCCGATTGTCCCGGATGCGGGAGTTCTTCGAGCGGTACCAAGGGTCCGCAAAGGTCTCGACACTGCGGAGACAATCACCGTGGAACCATCCACTGATCCTCCTTTCGCAGAGGAAAAAAGTGTAGCTGCGGGTGACACAAATCCAGCCCACGGCGGTCGACGAGTTCAAAGGCGGCTACAGCCTTCAGTTCCTCCAACGATCTGTGGTTTAGTTGTTCGGCCTCGGATGTTGCGCTGACTGCGACGATCGCGGGTGATCGCGCGCCCTCTCCGTATCAGTGACTGAACTGCCGGATGTGGGTCGCTACTACCTGAGGGTGGGCGACACCTGTCAGCCAGTGGTCGGTGACGATGTGCTCCGCCTCGCAACGGAACGTCCCTCGACTCCGTGGGAGACCCTGACCCACCTAGGCGTTTCGGTCCGGGACACCGATGTCGCCAAGACGACCAACTGGTATGCCGCCATACGGGCATCGGACCGGGTCAAGGCGTCCGTCCGTGAGAAGTCGGACGGCGAATTGCTGGAACACTATGGCCTCTCGGTAGGCAGGGTCCTGACCAACCTTGGGGTCCTGTTGATCGGGAAGGCGGCGGATCGTGCCCGACTGGGCTCGGCACCGGTGGTTCAGGCCATACGGCTCGATGCCCAGGGAAAGAAGGTCGGCAAGCTGAGTTGGGATGACCACACCCTCTCTCCGATCGAGCTGCTGGACGCCATCTGGACCGAGGTACCGGACTTCCGGGAAAGCTACGAAGTTCCGGACGGCATGTTCCGCGTCTCGATGCCAGCGTTCGAGGAAAGCGTCGTTCGTGAACTGTTGGTCAACGCGCTAGTCCATCGCCCCTACACGCAACGGGGGGACATCTACCTGAACCTGGATCCGGAGAAGCTGGAGGTGGTCAACCCAGGGCGTCTGCCTTCACCTTGGTCTCGTCCACGCGGCTGGCCGCACCAAGGCGACCCGCTACTTTGTTCCACCGGATCTGCTGAAAGAGGCTGGGCTGGACCAAAAGACGACGCTCAAACGTCTCGCGCCGCACCGGTTGAAAGCGCTGATTCTCGAAGATTTGGAGCGGTATCCCGGCTCACCCATATCCGCGATTCACCGTCGGATCGGGTCGGAAATCTCGGACCGCGCCATCAAACGAGCCTTGGATGGCCTGATCGACAGCGGCCACCTGGTGAAGGTCGGGAACAACCGCTGGACCACCTATCACCTCGCAAGGTCTATCGACCAACCGACGTCCGACGGTCGATAGAACAAGGACTCAAACCCGTAAATCCCTGATAAAGAGCAATTTCCCTCTCAACCACTTCCAACCATTGGTCGATAGAATGTCAAAAACCGGTCGATAGACACGCCGACCCACCGCTGTCCCCCATGCCCTGCTCCTTTTGGTGGCGCAAGTTGTATCCGTTCCAGAGGTCAAGGCTTCAGGTCTGGACTGGGTCCACACCGTTCCATCCATTCATTCCCGGCTTCCTGCTCGTTCCATCGCCCGTTGCCCGCGGAGCATCAGCCCGGACGGGCTGACGGTGCTGAGCTTTCCGGGACCGGACCTCGTTCCTGATCCGGCTACCGGTCCATCCCCAAGCCAAGGGACCGGGCCCTGCGGGCGGATCCCAGCAGACCAACCCGCACGTCACCGGGGAAGTCACCGGGGAAGTTAACAAGTCACGGCTAGAGTCACGGCTAGAGTGGCGGGGTTTTTCCCTGGTCCGGTTCAAATGAACGAGGTTTTCTTGAGAACCTTGAAGAAGGGTTTGCCCAGGCCATCGCGGGTGAACTGTAGTCTCCATCCGCCATGTCCACCGAACTCCTCCGCTTCGATAAGGAACGATCGGATTCCCTGCGCCGATGGCTCACCGGACTGCCGTCCTCGACTCTCACAGGATGGCTGATGGAAACCGCGATGCGGGATGATAGCCTTCGGGTTGTCCTGCGCTGTGAACAGGCCCAGGCGGCAGCGGGAGGGCTCGATGCGGGCGCACTCCGAGAGGCCATCGAGCACTTCACCGGAAACCTCGAAGACATCACGTGGCGGGAGTCTCCGGATTTCGGAAGGCGGCTGGAGTCCGTCGTCGGACTCCTTTCCCGGGCTCTGGACCGGGGTCAGGCCTGCGCGGTGATTGAACTGTGCGAGTTCGCGCTGCATCGGACGGAGCTGGCCGCCATGGCGATCCAGGATAGCAGCTGGTCCGACCAAGTCCGGGACGAACTCTCCGCACTCCATCTCCGCGCCTGCCAGATTTCGCCGCCCGATCCCGTCGCGCTTGCCACCCGATGCTTTCAGTTCCGGATCCAATCGGACCTCGGCTGGTTCGATCACTTTCCACGGGACTACTACGAACTGCTCGGGCCTTCCGGCGTCGCAACACTGGAACGTCTCCTGACCGAGTCGCTGGAGAGATCCCCAGAAGACAAGAGAAGTCGTCGCCACCTGGACGCCGGACTTGCACGGCTTAAGAAGGAACTTGAAGGCTGAGAGGGGCATCCGTTGGAAGTCATCCGGTTCGAAACAAGGCTCAAGCCGTTTCCATGCAGCCGGGGGGCTTCGCAGACTGGGCTTCTTCTGATCCGAAGACCCTCATGCCGTTCAGTTGCCAGCGGCCCAGATTAGGTAAAAGCCGCAGATTCTCTGCAAAACAGGTGACAGTTCTGAATTCTGGAATCAATTTCTGGCGTGCTTTTACAGTTTTCCGTCTCAAACTACCGCTGCTTTCGAGAGCTCCAGACGCTCAAACTGGCCGCCAGCAGCCAGGACAAGACGTTGCCGGAGAATCTGATCGCGAAGGACCTGCCGGGACTCTCTGGCAAGCAATGGCTCAAGGGCGTCGCGATCTACGGCGCCAACGCCAGCGGCAAGAGCACCATCATCGAGGCACTCAAGGCCCTGGCCACCTTGGTCACCAAGTCGGCATCCATGACCGATCCGACAGACCCGATCCCCCAGATCGAACCATTTGCGCTCGCGGCGGAGGCGGCGGATCGCCCGACCGCCTTCGCCGTGACGCTGGTGGCCGGGGGCACCCGATACGAGTACCGGGTGGCGGCGACCCGAAGCCGTATCTGGCACGAGTCCTTGCGGGTCTTCCCCGGCCCCAAGCCTCAGCTGTGGTTTTGCCGGGACTGGAATGCCAAAAGTTCCCGCTACGAGTGGACGCCGGAGCGACCCACAGGCTTTGAGCGCGACCGACGGCTGGAAGGCGACACGTTGGCCAACATGCTGTTCCTTTCCAAGCACGTGGCGAGCAACCGCACGGAGCTGGATCCGGTCTTCCGGTGGTTCAAGAGCCGCATCACGTTCCTCGACCTGGGGCTTCGCAACACAATCGGATTGGCCTTCACTCAGGATCAGGTGGAGAGAAGGACCGCGCTCTACGAGCCCATCCTTGAACTCCTCAGGCACGCCGACCTGGGGATCACGAGCGCTCGTGTTGTCGAAAGCACCCCACCTCCGGGGCTGATCGACGCCTTCGCGCAAGCTACCCCCGAGTTGAAGAGGCAGCTTCGACTCCATTATCAGCTCACACCGGAGCTCCTGCACCGCGGATCCGGACCAACGGATGTGGCCCTGCCGTGGATCTCCGAGTCAGCCGGGACCCAGCGCTTCTTCGCCTTGGCCGGGCCCTGGCTCGATATCCTGGAGAATGGCTACACGGTCTTTGTCGACGAACTGGAGACGTCGATGCACCCGCTCATGGTGCGAGAGCTTCTGCGCCTGCTCTTCAGCGCCAAATCAAATCCCCACGGGGCCCAGATCGTCTTCACCACGCACAACCCGCTACTCCTCGACATGACGCTCATGCGTCGGGACCAGGTCTGGTTCACAGACAAGGACTCAGCAGGGGAAGGTCACCTGTACCCGCTGATGGACTATGCTCCGCGCAATTCGGAATCCCTGGTCCGCGGCTATATGTCCGGCCGATACGGTGGAGTCCCGGCTTTTCCTGTTGGGCTGCTGGCGCGTGGCACCGCCTACGACGTCGTGAATCCAGCCGAACTCGAGCCTGACGAGGAGTCGGATCCCGAAGAGTCCGAAGCGATGCCACCCACGAATCCACAGCCATGAGTGACGACGTGGAACCGAACCAGGACTGGTGGCTCCAAGCCAAGGAGCAGAGCTTGGAACGTAAGGCCCAGCAGGCCAGCCAGAATACGTCCGCAGCAATCGGCGACACGTTCCTGGTGGTCACCGAAGGAACCGTTACCGAGCCGGTGTACTTCGAGTTCGTGCGATCGGGACTAAAGCTTTCCCGGGTCCAGGTGAGGGTCACACCAGGCAATCATTCGGACCCTCGACACGTCATCCGGACGGCCGAAAAGCTGGTCAAGCTCCACCAAAGGCTGGCCAGGAAAAAGCTGCTGGGCATCGATGAACCGGAGTCCTTCGACCAGGTCTGGGCGGTCATCGACACCGATGTCGCGGTCCGAAACGGCTTCTGGAATGACGTCGTCCAGCTCGCCGAAGCGCGTGGTGTCAAACTCGCACACTCCACGCCCTGCTTCGAGTTCTGGCTGCTGCTGCACATCGCCGGGTTTACCACCCGAGCGGATCTCGTGAACGGCGACGCCGCGAAAAAGGCGGTGAAGGAGGCACTCGGTCGCGAGTACTCGACCAATGCGGCTGTCGCGAGGGCTGTGTTTCCCGATTTTGTCGATCACTGGCCGCAGGCCGTGATCCATGCCGAACGCGTTCGCCGACACCACGACGCAGCAGGCACTCCGCTGCCCGCCAACCCTTCGACCGACGTGGATTGTCTCCTGCGGGCACTGAACGATTCAGCCCCCGAGCACCTCCGGAAACTCAAGTCCTGAGCGAGTCAGTCTCCGTCTTCCAACGGTACGAACACAGATCAGAGGCTGCCGACACGGCGGCACCTCGAGAAACACGCCCCGGGCCCTTGAGGAAGCAGCGCAGCGGCGCCTGTGCTTCGCTGACAGAAGATGAAGGTTGTCATCGAGATCCCGGAGTCTGTCCAGTTGGCGCTGCCACCTGCGGATTCGCTCGCCCGCGACCTGCTCGAGGCTTACGCGGCTGCGAGGTACCAGGAAGAGAGCCTCACCCAACGGGAGGTCGGTTTGCTGCTTGGACTGGATCGATGGGCCACCGAGGCGTTCCTGCGGCGGGTCGGAGCCATTCCCCAGCTGAGTCTCGCTGACTACACATTGGAACAGAGCGGATCCTGATGCTGCTGGATCCGCAAGACGCGGGTATGACGCACATGCCCGGCTGAATTGAAGTGCCCGTACACCTGCGCCGTACGATTCCGATCGAGATCTGATCCCGGGCTTCAACCTTTGGATCTGCGGAATCTGCGCCATCTGCGGATAAAGATGCTGCCGCCTTCTGTCTCGACTACCCGTAGCTCATTGGGGGTTGTCTCGATTGCCTGCTCTCTCCGGAATCTGTGCAATCCGTGAAATCTGTGGACCGTTCCGTCCGTTTGCTTGAGGCCCTCGATCCGTGATAGGATGCGGCTCTACCCCAACGAGCCAACGGAGGCCCCATGATCGAGTTCAACCCGCGTCCTTCTTCTCGTTACCCCGATCCAGCTTCGCGCGGCGGTGCAGACTGGTTTTCGGATGCGATGCATCCCGGAATCCCGCGAACGCCTCGCGTTCCACCGCCGCCCATCGTGATCGCGCTGACCATGGATCCGGTGCCCCGGTTCCCTGTCGGGCGATTGATGATCACCCCGGCGGCGGCCCAAGTGGTCCCCGCCGACGAAGCCACCCGGGCCCTGCGCCGACATGCCGCCGGGGATTGGGGCAACGTGGACTCCGAGGACTGGGCCTCGAATGACGAAGCCCTCCGAAAGGGCACCCGACTCCTCTCGTCGTACCAGACCCAGGACAAGACCGTCTTCTGGATCATCACCGAAGCCGACCGCAGCGTGACTACGATCCTGCTGCCGTCGGACTACTGAGGCCGACGGCCCATGGCGTCGAAAGCCCCGGAGCGGATCGCGCTCTTCGATGAATCCCACGGACAGGCGAACTGGCAACAGACCGGGTTCACCTCCCGACTCATCGAGACCAACTTCTCAGGCCTCGCGCGGATCCTCCGTCGCATCGGCCTCCGCTGCGTGCCGCATCGACGTCGTCCCCTGGACGTCTGCCCCGGACAGGCTGAACTCCTCGTCATCCCGCCCCCGACCGGACTCTACGACGCCCCCCGCGAGCGCTGGCTTCCCAGTGCCGAATCCCGCCTTCTCCCCGCCGAGATCTGTGCCCTGGTCGAGTTCGTGGCGTCGGGGGGAAGCCTGATGCTCTTCGGATATCGGTTCGGTGATTCCTTCCTCCAAAGCAACCTCGGCGAACTATGCGCCGCCTTCGGATGCCTCCTCAACGACGACGCCGTCGTCGATGTGCGTCGCCTCGGACGCCTCTATCCGCTCACGGGCGAGTTCGTCACGGGTCCGGAGGGCATCGTCCCACCGTGGGCCGCCGTCGGCGTCCGCACGCTGCGCTGGCGCACCATGGCGACGTTTACGCTGCTGCCGGGCAGTGGGGTGATCCCGCTGGTGATTTCGCCGGGGGGCCCCTGCCCCGCCTACAACCGACGGCATCGTCACCTGACCTTCCAATCGAAGCCCATCGCCGTGGTCGGTGAACTGGGCCTGGGCCGATTCGTGTTCTTCGGCGGACCCCACGCGTTCGAGACTGGCCCGACCGGCCTGCTCCACGCGGCGGACAACCATCGACTCCTGGAAAACGTCCTGTCGTGGCTGACCCGGGATGATGCGGAATCGGTGAAAGGTTCAGGCCATGGCGCGTCGGCGGCCATTGCCCGACGCTGGCAAGGCCTGTGCGAAGTGGCCAACGACGGCACCCAGACCCAATCCCTGCTCGCGATTGAACGCGCCCTCAGCCACAGCCAGACCCTGCGGGCCCTGCCCCGGTGGAAGTGGAAGGAGTGATCCACGCAAGGGTTTGAGGCATTTCAGAAGACCGTTGGATCCGCAGATGGCGCAAATGGCGCAGATTTACAGGGGCAGGAATCGAAACGGAGCCGGGCACCCGTGGAGTTCCAACTGCGATCGGATTCGGTGCCTCTTCATCTGCGGCATCTGCGACATCTGCGGATAAATAGTCTGCCGGTCTGAGGTTCAGGGCAACGCCGTGGAGCCACGGGCATCGCCGCCTGAGGGCAGGCGGCCTACATCGGTGGGGTCTGCGGATAAATCAGGAGGAGGTGGCGGTGTCCTCTCCCCCTGATCAAGGCCCTTGCGTCCTGTAATCGTTCCAGCCATATCTAAATCAACGGTTTACGCGCAGACGCGCCTTTCATGATCGAACCGCACACGCTGCCTCAGCGCGGTGCCTCCCGGGCCCGGTTCGCCCCCCATCTACTCCGCAAATCCCGACGCCGGACGAGGGTCGTTGTCTTCGGGAGCTTCTACGGCGGATTCCATCTCCTGAGCGAACTGCTCGAACCGCCTCTTGCCCAACTCGTGGACGTTGTCGGCGTCGCGACCGACGACCCGACCCAGGAATTCACCCATCCCAAGGTCCGGCTGTGGAAGTATCCGCACACCCGAGCCGAGGAACTCCTGGTCGGACTCCTCGCCCGGGCGAACAACCTCCCACTCCACGACGGGCGTGTTCAGACGTCTGAATTTCTCCGAGTCCTGAAGCACCGGTGGCGTCCGGACCTGTGCCTCATGGCCACCTTCGGCCAGAAAATTCCCCGCCCGGTGTTCGAGGTCCCGCCGCTCGGCTTCTACAACTTCCACCACTGCGACGCCACCTGGCCGTCCTATCCCGGACCCGACCCCATCGCCGCCATGATCCGCGACGGACGCCCGGAGGTGATGATCACCCTCCACACCGTCAACGACGTCATCGACGGAGGGCACTTCGTCGCCCGGTCGCATCCGGTGCCCCTGCCCCGCGACATCAACGCCGCCGCCCTGCACCGGATCACCTGGCCGCAGATGGGCGGGTTCATCCGGGAAGCCGTCCATGGGCTCCTGCAGCCCGCTGACGGCGTTTCCGCGAACCGTTGAGGCTGTCGGGTGCGGGCACCGGACAAACGGCGACAGGGGCCGCCGTTGCATCCGGAGTGCCCGCACCGGGACCAACTCCAGTCCGGCGGCCTTGCGCCGGTCGTTCATCCGCCAGAACAACCGGAGCAACTGCCTCCGGATCGGCGCGTAGGGCTCGAAGCGCAGGCCTTGCCAGAACCGGAACAGCCGGTCGGCGTCGGCAACCAACGCGATGCGGTCGACGCGACCCGCCAGACGTTCCAGCTCGCGTCGACCAATCCGCACCGACGCATGAAACCGGGCGTCCTGACCCCGTCGACATCCGATGCTGTATCCGCCGTAGAACAGCGGATGCTCGCGGATGTCGCGCCAGTCATGTTCCCGCTGGAAGAACGGATGCTGGCCCGGCGTGGCTATCAGTACGAAGAACCGACCGTGTCGCAGGTACTGGACACTGGCCTCGCCCTGTCGCCTGCGCCGACACCGAACGTACTTCGAGATATCCAGGCCGTACCGTTCGACAAGCTTCCGGTCGATGCCGACCGGGTCCTTGTCCGGTGGAATCCGGCACGCGACGTAAAAGCGGTAGCCACGGGCGACGTACCCGACGGCCAGCTGTTGAACGAATCCTTCCACACTTCGCGTCTCGTACCGGTACATGCCTGTTCCTCCCATTGTCGTTCTCCCTCGAATGAGGTTGGAGACTGATCGCGGCTCAGTCTCCCATAGCACAAATCCTTCGCCGCCGATGCCTGCCCCGTCCTGTCGCCTGGAAACGTGGCCTGCCCGACGTAAACAACCTCGATGCCTCCCGCGCGCCCGGAGACGAAACCTAGTGGCCGCCTGAATCGGTTTCATGGCGGTCGCGCGCTGTATTCCTTCGATGGAGGTGGCGCAATCCATGGAGGTTGCGCCCATCCCTACAACGCAGCCGTGCCGGGGATTGCACCCGGCACGGCTTCAGCCTCACTGCGCACCGACCGTCAGCCTCCCTTCCAGGAGCCTGCCGGTGGTCGCTGCTTCACCTGTTCGCGTCATCCGGAACCTTCCGGATGCCCTTCGAGACGAGTAATACCCGTCACCCCTTTCGTGTGTGCTGTTGTGCCCGGCACCACCCGTTGGCACGCACCCGTGAACGCGACTGCCTTGCCACGTTCACCGGTCGCCCGAAGGCGACTCCTACTTGGGGCACTCTCCCAGACTGTGGGGTTTGAAGCACCGGGCGGACACGCCCGGCACCGGTTACCACACCGGCACCCACAGTCCTTCCACGGTTAGCATTGTCCTTCTTCGAATCCGTCACGTCGGCTGGGCCATGAGGGCCCGGACACATTCTGGCGTCTGCGGGACCTCCGTCCCGAGGCGTTTTGCAGGGGCCCCTGGGGCACCCCTGATTTCTGGAGGCAGAATACAGAAGCTCCTCCCTACCCACCCAGAATGTGTTTCACCTGTTCGGCACCGTCTCGGATTCGACTGACCAGCAAGGGCTCGACGCCCCGTTCATCGTTGAGCTTTTCACTGACCGCATTTTCCTGCGGCTCACCGGAGACTGTCCCAGTCTCCGGCTCCGCGTGTCACCACGCGCAGGCTCCCGACGCTGGCGGATGTTAAACGAACCTCACGAGTCTTTCACCCGATGATCCCGCAGAGCGGGCTTTGGTCCTGAATCCCATCCGGGGGATTGGTGCGGGGCCGGAGGCCCTGCACGCACCCACTTTGAACAACACGGCTTGGCTGGACCCTGCGGTCCCTCGCCAAGCATTTCCCGGTCGCCCGTGTTCCGGTGGCGATTCCATGAGATAGAAGTCGGAGATTGTTCCGGGGCTGGTGGCCCCGGCTTTACTTCCGACAGCCTCTCTCGAACTGGACGAGCACCTCTCGATGCATCCAGCTCTACGGGTCGATCATCGGCAGCTGGTAGGCCTGCCCCCTTGATCCACTTGGTGGGTGGATTGAACGGGTTTGAATGACTCGCTCGACGATGCGTGAAACAGCGTGCGCATCAGAAACTCGTGTGCCCGGAATGCGGCACAGTCACACCTCCTCGTTACACGATCCGGATTGTTCGCGCCAGGGCCGGAGTTCAAAGATTTCAGTTTCAAGTTTGAAGTCGGGCAGAAGGCCGCGTTTCCCAACGCCGAAGGCGTTGAAGCCGGTAGCCCGGGGTGCGCAGCAACCCCGGGGAACGAAACGGGAAATGGGAGATCAACCCCAGCGGGGTTGCAGATAACGCCCCCTCTTCGCACGCCCTCCGGGGTGCGCATCCATTCATCAACCGAGACCCCGGGTAGGCGCTCACGCGCCAACCCGGGGCTACCCGCTTCAACGCCTCCGGCGTAAAGACACCCGACGCCGGAGGCGGAATGCCGGAGGCGGGATGCCGTGTTCCCAACGCCGGAGGCGTTGAAGCCGATAGCCCGGGGTGCGAAGCGACCCCGGGTTCGGGTCAGAAATGGGATATCAACCCCAGCGGGGTTGCAGATAACGCCCCCTCTTCGCACGCCCTCCGGGGTGCAGATCCCTTCATCGACCGAGACCCCGGGTAGGCGCTCACGCGCCGACCCGGGGCTACCCGCTTCAACGCCTCCGGCGTAGGAGCCCAAAATCGCCCCGTTACCACGCCCAACGCAACCGAACTACGATCGAATCGGGATCACCCTTCGATGACTCCCGTTTCCGCACGACGTCGCACCTCTGGGAACTGGCGACTGGGAACAGCGAACTCCTCTGCCCCCATTGCCGTAACAGGGCAAGACGTGGTATACGCGAAGGTGAGTCTTTATGAGGAGGAACCCCACCCATGAACCAACGTCGCCGTCGAGAAACCCGGTCCACCGGAGTCACCCTGGAAGTGGTTGTGATCGATTACCTGCGCGCCCTGTCGCAACAGCAGGAACGCGATCGCAGCTTCTGCATCAATGCCATCGTGCGCGAGCACGCCGAGCGGCACGGGCATCCCCTGCCCCCACCTACGGCCTCCGCGCCGTCGTCACCGCCGGGAGAGCGCTAGCCCTTGGCACCCGATGCACCCATTCCCTTTCCGGGCTTCCCGGACTTCCGCGCGAACGTCACCTACACGCCGCGCCAGTTCTTCACCGTCGTGCTGCCCAATTGCTCGAGCGGCACCGTGCGGATCGTCGGATACGCCCTGCGTCAGGTGCTGGGCTGGGTGGCCGAAGACGGCAACCCGACCCGCCCCCGGCTGCGCCTGAGCTATCGCGAACTCGTGGAGAAGGCCGGAGTCTCCCGCGGAGGGATCGCGAAGGCGTTGGACGAGGCGGTCGCCCGGCACTGCCTCGTCTGCATTCAGGAACCCGCGAAGGATGCCGAGGGCGTCGTCGGTCAAAGCGGCCTGTACGAGATCTGCTGGGACCGGACCGGCGCCTACTCGCATGACCCGGAGGCGTTCCGGGGCTTCGCCTACCGGCCCGCCGTCATCCAGAACGAACCGGAATCCAAAGGGGGTGGGACGGTGCCAGCCATGGCCCGGGTGAACATCCCGAACGCCTTCTTCGACCACGTCCTCCGCACCGAACGGCTCGCCGTCCTTCGGGTAGTGGGGGCCCTGCTCTACTTCAGCATCCAATGGGGTCCTGCCGGTGAGCGGAAGGTCCCCGTGCGGAAGTCCGTCAACGACCTGGCGAACCTGACGCGGATGACCCGCCAGCACGTTCACCTCGCCCTCACCGAGGCCCGGTCGGCGGGCTACATCGAGGCGACCGATCGTGGCCGATTCGATCCCAACGCGGGGCTCAAGAGTCAGAGCGCCACCTATGCCATCCGCTGGATCCAGGAAGCTCCACTGACCGTGGCTGCGCATGCCCCTGTGGAACCCGTTCCCCGGGGGGACCAGTTCAAAAAAGTGGACGGGAAGCGGTCCAAAATAGTGGACGGAGACCGGAACAAAAAGGTGGACGGGAACCAGGCCAAAAAAGTGGACGGTATAAAGACTAAAACAATGAAGACTAAAACAGACACAACAACAGCACCCGTCGACCCCGAGCGTGAATCCAAGGAAAAGGCGGCTGCTGCGCTGGGTGGATTCGAGGTTCTAACCAAGACCGGATTCGACACGCAGACGGCGCGCGAGCTCGCCGACCGATTCCCACTCGAACGGATCCAACGGCAGATCGATTGGCTGTCGCTACGCGCCCCCAGCCGGAGTCGGCTGGGGATGCTCCGCCGCGCCATCGAACAGGACTGGGAGAAACCGGAGGGGACCGAAGCGGAGGGAACATCCGTGGACGCCCACGCCCTCGACTTCGCCCGGCACTACTACGCGGGCTATCACGGGTACAAGGGCGAGCCCAGGACGCAACCCCTCGACAAGGACCTGGCCGCTGCCGCCCATTTCGTCGAGCGCCTCCTCCGGATCGATCCCGACCCGGCGTCGATCCCGGAGGCGGGGAGACGATTCGGGCAGTTGGTCCGACGTCGTCAGGAGGGTTCCCGACACGCCCTGCCGTTGCTCCAGGTGACCCTGGTCAGCTTCGGGGACGAACTCCTCCGGACTCTTGAAGGGGAACGAACCGCGAACACACGGCAGCAGGCGGCATCGTCCCGAGCTTCCCACGAGGAACGCTTCCAGCCCGAGTACCTGAAGTTCCTCGCGACGCGGGAGGCGGAGCTCCGTTCCAGTCACCCGGAGTTGTACGCCGAGTTCACCTCGGATCGGGCCCGACTGCTGGAGAGCGCCAGCACCGGTCCGTGTGCCTGGCGACCCGAGTTCCTCGCGCACTTCCACACCGAAGAGGCCCGACTGCGCGCGCTGGCCGAGCACTTCGCCCAACACCGGATCTTCCCGATTCCCAGCTTCTGGGAATGGGATGCCCGACATCACCGGCACCGCTTTGGCGGGCCCACAACCCAGGAGCAACACCCATGAAAATCATCGCCGTCATCAACCAGAAGGGAGGGGTCGGAAAGACCACGACCAGCGTCAACCTCGCCGCCGGACTCGCCCGTCGTGGGCAGCGGGTCCTGATGGTCGACCTCGACCCGCAGGGCAATGCCACCATCGGACTCGGCCTCGACCCCGACACCTATGCGGGTCGCACCATGGGCGACGCGTTGCTCTCCGAACAAGGCGGTCTCGATGGGGTCGTGATGCCGACCTACCTCGAACGGCTTCACCTGGCTCCGGCAACCCTGGCGCTCTCGAAGGCGGACTCACTCCTGCACACCCGGCACTTCCGCGAGCAACGCCTTCAACAGGCGCTCGATGGCCTCCAGGGATTCGACTACGTGCTGATCGACTGCCAGCCAACGCTGGGCGTCCTTCCCGTGAACGCCATCGTCGCCGCGCATCAGTTCCTCATTCCGGCCCAGCCTTCGGGCTATGCCCTGCGCGGACTCGGGGACCTTCTCGAAACCCTGCACAGCATCCGTCGGTTCCTGCCCGGATGGGACTATCGGATCCTCCTCACCATGGTCACACCACAAGCAACCCTGACCAACGACATGGTGGATAAGGTTCTGGAACCGCTGCGCGCCAAGGTCCTCGCGACCCGGATCGGTCGATGCGAGGTGCTGAACCGTTCGCCAATGCAGGAACACCCCCGCGATGTCGGCACCTTCGCCCCGCACAGCCGCGCCGACTACGACTACCAACGACTCACACAGGAGATTGAAACGCTATGGGCACCCCACTGAAAGACCGTCTCGCACGCCAGGCCTCCGGCCTGTCGCTGCTCAGCTTCGACCCGACCGGTCGCGACGAGCCCCAGTTCGCCACGCTCCCGCTGCACCTGATTGATCCCGACCCCAACCAACCGCGTCGGGACGTCGGCGATGTCACCGACCTCGCCCTGTCGATCCGCAGCCACGGCGTGTTGAGCCCGATCATCGTCGAGGGCACCCCGGATGGACGCTACCGGATCCTCGCCGGGGAACGGCGCTTCACCGCCTGCAAGAGCCTCGGCCTGCCGACCATTCCCTGCATCGTACGCACGGTGGAGGATCAGTCGCGTCTTGCGCTCCAACTCATCGAGAACATGCAGCGGCAGAACCTCACGCCGCTGGAGGAAGCCGCAGGACTGCGCCGGTTGATGGACGAGTTCAACCTCAGCCAACGCGACCTCGCCCTCCGGATCGGCAAGTCCCCGGCCTCGGTGAACCAAATCCTCCGGATCCTCGACCTGGACCCCACGGTCCTCGCCGACCTCCAGACCCACGGACAACCGTCGAAGTCCGTGCTCCTGGAGATCGCCAAGGAGTCGGACCCCGAACGCCAGCGCGAACTCGTCGCCCAGTCCCAGGACGGAAGCCTCACGGTCCGAAAGGCACGCGAAAACAAACCCCGTCCGGCAGCCAAGCCATCCTCGATCGTGATCGAGGTGGAGGGTGGAACAGTCACCGTGCGCTTCGGAGTGGGGGAGCCGACGAAGGAACGGGTCGAGGCGGCACTGCGGGGGGCACTGGAGAAGGCTGCGGAGCGTTCAGACGTCTGAACGGCAGACCAGTCGGGCAGTTCAGTTATCCGCAGATGGCGCAGATTACGCAGATGAGGGTCCAGCGGGATCAACCGGTGGCCGTCACCCCGCCCTCAAGGCGCATCGAGCGAGGTGAACACCTCCTCGCGCTTCCGCCCCATCTGCGGTTGAAACCAACCGCTTCGTGTTCAGACGTCTGAACGCGTTCCCTACGCCGGAGCCGTATCAGCATTTAGCCCGGCGTCGCGAAGCGCTACGCCGAGGGAACGTGAGGCGGTGGAAGTTGTGCGAACCGATCCGCCCACAGTTCAGCCAACGGCCTCCAGTCTGATGCATCCGCCGCCTCCAGCGCCCGAAAGTACGCGGACCTCGAATCATCCCCCTCGACTGTCAGCATCACTTGGGGCAAGCGAACCCTTCGGAGAATTTCGCGGAGCCATAGTCGGGTGACGCGACCGTTGAAATCGAAGAAGGGGTGGATGGTCAGCTGTGGGCAACTGAGGATGCCGCGACTGGACTCGACGAGGCGGGCATTTCGGTCCGCCGATGGAGTTCCTCCAGCCATGTTTGGTTCACGGGTTCGCCTTCAAACGCCATGCTGGCTGCGACGCTCGCGGGTATTTGCGCCCAAGCCTGCTCGCGGCGCTTCTCCGGCGGAAGCGCCTGCCATGCCTGCATGTTTGCGAGCCAACCCATGCCGAGAACACTGCGGCCCGGGTGGGTTTCCTTCAAGGAGTCCGTTCCTCGTGACGACACGAGGCGCGAGGCGCTGGCGAAAGCAGAGCGCTCTTCAGACGTCTGAACGGCGGTCCTCACGCCGGAGGCGTTCAAGCAATTAGCCCGGGGTCGCGAAGCGCACCCCGGGTCATGCGTCAAAAGGCGTTCCTACCCTGGAAGGGTTGCAGATCCCGCTTGAACACATCGGCATTCAGACGTCTGAACAAAAGGTCCGGCGGCGGATGTCCGCCGCCGGTCGTTCTGGTCGCATCGCCGCGCGGCACCGGACCCATCCGGGCAAGGACGTGCCAGCCTGAAGTCCGTCACTTACCTTGCCTTTTCCGGACGGGTCCGGCTTCTCCCGCGCGGACGTCGCGGGGATTGGGGATCCAGTGGACAGCCCGCTGGACGGGCTGCGGGGATTCATCCTTTTCCAGAGCACCGGGGGGAGGCAGTGGGTGTACCCCCCGGGCGCTCCGGAAAAATTCTTTTCGGGAGGCAATGGGGGCCAAACCAACGGAGCATTTCCATGAACATCGTCCAGACCATCACCGACCGCATTCTTTCAAACCTCGAAGCCGGACACATCCCCTGGCGCAAGACGTGGCAGGGCGGGCTTCCCGCCAGCCTGGCCACCGGACGCGAGTACCGCGGGATCAACATCCTGATGCTGGGAACCCGCGACTACACCTCACGCTATTGGCTGACCTTTCGTGAAGCCCTTCGACTCGGCGGACACGTCCGCAAGGGCGAGAAGGCGACTCCGATCGTCTTCTGGAAATGGGCCACCACCGAGGAGCTCGAACGCGCACGAGCCCAGAACCGGATCATCCCGCGATGCGTGCCCTTTACGAGTCACGTCTTCAACATCGACCAAGTCGAAGGCGTGGAGCGTCCTGAAACGGACGTCCACCACCAACCCCATCGACGCCTTGAAGTCGCCGACCTCCTCCTGGAAGTCATGCCAACCAAGCCCGAAATCACCCACGCCCTCAGCAGCAACCCGGCCTATGCGCCTGCCTCGGACCTCGTGCTGATGCCGCACCTGTCGCAGTTCAAGAGCGCGGATGCCTACTTCGCGGCGCTCTTCCATGAACTGGTGCACGCCACGGGTCACCCATGCCGGTTGAATCGGTTCGCCGCTGAGGAGGGATCCGCATTGGAACGGTACTCGTTCGAGGAACTCG
Organism: Limisphaerales bacterium; assembly: GCA_965284395.1. Lineage (GTDB taxonomy): Bacteria > Verrucomicrobiota > Verrucomicrobiia > Limisphaerales > UBA9464 > UBA6176. The sequence continues at coordinate 6,842,153 of OZ260084.1, forward strand.
TCGCCGAGTTCGGGGCTGCCTTCCTGTGCGGGTTCAGCGGAATCCAGAACCGCCAACTCGACGAACTCCACACGAGCTACATCGCCGGATGGTCGGAGGTGTTCCGCAAGGAACCGTCGATCCTTCTGAAGGCCGCCTCGGCAGCCCAACGGGCCGCCGACTTCATCCGGGGAAAGCTCACGCCGGTTTCGCAGGACACCGACGCCGAAACTGGTTCAGGCAGCACCGTTCGGGCGGTCGCCTGATTCCGACTCGCCCGGTCCGGGGGCCGAACGCCCCCGGGCTGGCCGGGGAACCCGGCGGATGCGGACGACATGCGTCGGCAGTTGGCTGGGATGGTCGCCTTGTTGCACAACGCGGCTGACCGTTTGCCGGGCGAGGCCGACATACAGGGCATGCAGGCCTCGCCCGGTGATCACGATCGTTTCCTCCGGAAACTCCAGGGCCAGCCGATCGGCGGTGTACGCCATCGACTGAAGGCTGATGTAGGGCAGATAGAAACCCTGTTTGAGCTGGTAGAACAGCACCCCAATCGATCGTTCCCCTGTCGCGAAGGGCTCCTCCTCGCCGGGGAACTCCAGCGTCGGATCGACCACGGATGTCGGCGGTGCCTCGTCGGAATCGTGGGTCCGGAGCATGGTTCAGATCCTCCGGCCCTTCCCGACGCGGACGACTTCTTCCGGCTGCAGCCGCATGGAGTCCACGAACTCGATGGCGCCTTCGCGGTCACCGCTCCGGCGCACCGCACTGCGCAACTCCTCGACGTCATGGGTGAAGACTTCGACCCGTTCCCGGCCCCGCGAGGTACTCACGTAAAACTGATTCCGGTTCGCTGCCGTCATGGATTCCGCGCCCATGGCCACATACACGTGATCAACCGTGCGCCCCTGCGCTGCGTGGCTCGTCACGCAGTAGCCATACGTGAAGCTCCGGAAGTCCGGCGGGATCACCCGACCGTCCTTGAGTTCGATGGCTCCGTCCTCGCGGACGCGCTGAACCGTGACGATGCCACCGTTGACCAACCGAGCTTCCAGCCGGTTGGCCCGGAGCAACAAGGTCTCGCCCTCGGCGACCGGCAACGCGCGCACGACGGAGACTTCGAAGCAGGCGACCTGCTTGCGCGTGATCCGGACTTCCGCGCCCCGGGCGTTCGCAGCGATCACCGACTCGCCTTCGACGCGGACGACGGTCAATGCCGCGCCGCGGGGCACGACCGAGGTCGCCCGGTGGAAGTTGAGGATCATCCCCGGCCGATACGCCTTCCAATCGCACTTCTGGGCCCGCGTCCATTTCAACGAATCGTGGACTTCGATCCGCCGTTCTTCGCGCCCCAGACGCCCGGCTTCCTTGAGCCGATGGCGAATCTCGTCCGAGATGGCGTCGATCTCGTCCCAGGTGGGACTGACGATGAGCGCCGACTTGTCGCGGGTCATCGAATCCAGGTAGCGCGTGGCCAGCTCGCCATATCGGTTGTCATCGTCGGTTTCGTGCAGGGCACCGATGGCGTCGAGGCGATCGAGTGCCTCTTCGCCGCGACCTGCGGCAAAGGACTCGATGGCCTCGCGATACTGGACACTGGTCTGGCGCTGGACCCGATTCAGCTCGATGGGACGGACGGCGCTGCGCGATTCCAGCAGGCGCAGCGCGTCGCCCGCCTCGATGCCCGCGTGCTGCCGGGTGTCGCCACACAGGACGACGCGCGCTCCCTGCCGTTGCGCGATGGCGACGAGGCCGACCATGTCGTTCAGCGAAAGCAACCCGGCCTCGTCGATCAGCAGGACGCCTCCGCGCACCCGGCTGTGCTCGGTGAAGGCCAGGAACCCCTGCGTCGTCGTGGCACCCAGTTCCCCGCGTTCGTTGAGGGCCTCGCAGGCGGCCCGCGAAGGGGCGAGCACCACGACGGCCACCCCGGTCTCCCGGATCGCCGTGTGGAGGGAGTGGATCACCTCGCTCTTTCCCGAACCGGCAGCGCCCCGGAGGACCGTGACCAGATCCGGCGAGCGCATCACGCCGGAGAACGCGGCGCGTTGCTCCACGCTCAGCATGGCTGCGGGTTGCGCCGTGGCACTCAGCGGGGCCAGTCGCCCCATCCCAGCATTCACGAGGCGGATCAACTCCCGCTCGCGCTGGAGCATGTCCACCGTGGTGACCCGATCTTCTGATTCGATCAGGTCCGGGCGCTGCAACAGGTGTTCCTCCAGGGATTCGAGCGTGACGCCACCGCGTCCGTACGCCAGGGCTTCCCGGAGCATGGCATGCACCGGAACGACGCTGCGACGTTCGAACAGGTGATCCCGCGCATGGGTGATGGCGGCCTCCGGGCTGACAGGAGTCACCGGAGGCGCTCCCGGTCCCCGAGGCGCGCCCTTCACCAAGGCCTCCAGCATTGCCAATTCCGCCTCGGACAGCTGGCTGCGCTGGTAGGCGACAGCTTCCGCCGGGTTCTTCTCAAGGTCCTTCCAGTCACGCGTGGATTGCGCGAGCACCGCCCGCGCGTTGTTCGAGAGGGGTTGGCCCACCTTCTCCGAGACCCTGGCTTCCGCGCTCAGAATTGCCTGGCGTCGCTTGCTGAAGCGCTCCAGCAACTCCGGGGACACGCCTTCGATCTCGAATCCGTGCTTCGCCGTCCGGATGCCGTACCCGAGGGCCTTCACCCGTGTCGCAAGTTCGTTGCGATAGACCTCGGTAAAGAACCCCATCTTCTCGAACATGGCGGTGGTCTGGAGCGCCTTCCACCGCTGTTCGCTGGAATCCCACGTGGCGTTGAACAGGACATAGTGCGTGTGCAACTGGGGATCCAGGGCGCGGGAGGTTCCATGGGTCACCCTCGCCCCGATCACCTCGCCCGTGCGTCGTTCGGAGTCCTGTCGGCCCTTCCGAACGCGCGCTCCGGCTTCGGCCTCCAACCGGGTCATGGCGATTTGTGCCGCCGCTTCGTGCGCCGCAATCAGCCGCTGATCGCCCAGGGTGATGGCGAGAATCGATACACTTTTCGGAGCCGACACCGTGAAGTCGAAGCACACCCGACGATCCTTCATCCGCTGTCGCACCGTCAGCTTCTCGCCGGTGATGGGGTGAAGGTTGTCGCACAACCGCTCGAACGCTTCCTGAGGCAAAGTTGCACCCTGTTCCACGCCCAACCGTTCATACCCCTTCCCGAACATCCGTACCACCGTCTGCTGCCCCTCCGAGTAGTAGTCCGACTTCCCCAGATGCTCCGAGTAGTACTGCTTCGCCGTGACTGCATTCTTCTGTGGTCGAGCCGTGATCATCCTGCTCCTTCCCCAGGACCGAATTGCCAGACACCAACCCCTATCTTCGATAGGGAGTTCTTCGGACCGTCAGCTGCCAAGCCAGAGTCCGTGGTACCACTTCGAAACGGTCCCATCCGCCTCCAGGGGAGGCAGCGTTACCTTTCGATATCCCGCCTCCGCGTGGACCAGGATGCACTCGTGCTGGGCAAGCTGGGTCAGCTCCTCGGGCTTCTCGTGGAAATCGTCGACCATCCGCACGCTTACCGAGCGGCGTCCGCCATACCAGGAGTACGTCTTCTCGCGCTTGCGGCCTCGCCCGATGAACTCGGCACTCGCCTTGGCATCCAACTCGTCGGACGCCCCAAAGATCAGACGGTGACGGAGGTTCAGGGTGTACACACGCGCCCGTTCCGCCCCCAGGACCGGAACGAGCGACGTCGTGCTCTGCGTCGCGGCAATCACCGCGACACGCGCCTCGCGGAGGACATCGATAACGTTGTGGTCGCTCATGCCGTGTTCGCTGACAGTTACGAACTGCTGGCACTCATCCGCGACCAGGACGAGGAGGTTCCGGCTCTCCCGCGCCCTTTGGGCGAGGTCGAACCGTGCCAAAGCGTGATTGAAGAACAGGAGCTTCAGGAACGTGGCCACGAAGCGCCGCTCCGTCTGGTAGAGCTGGGGCATTGCCACACAGACAATCCGGCCCTCGTCGACGTCCCGCATCGAGAAGGTCGAATCCCGGCAGAACACCTCGGCAATCGCCGGGACGGTGAAGTGCTGAAGGTAGTTCCGGACTGTACCCACGACACCGGCCAGCTGCTCCGGAGGTTGTCCCAGGTACTGTTCGAAGTGCTCTACCAACGCGCGGGATCGGAGCCGGGCCATCGCCGCCCGGGCATCTGACGGGTTCAGCAGCAGGTTGTGGACGTTCTCGAGGGTCACCGGGAACCCTGCCTCATCGAGGGCCTCCAGCGCCTTCGCGATGTGGATCTGGGCCGCGCTGCGAAAGAAGCTCTGCTCGTTCTGGTTTCCCATTGCCACCGCCGTGTCGACCACGCACCGAGCCAGGGTGGAGTACGGGATGCTGCGATCGCCGACCAAATTGAACCGGTGCCGGATCTCAGCCCCCACCTGTAACAACACGACGTCATCCGCCCGACCGGCGTGACGGGCCATCTCGACCACCGTCTCGTGCAACACCCCTTTGGCATCCACGCACAACCCACCGAACCGACGGTCATTCTTGAACAACTCCAGCACGATCGGCACCAGCCCACTCCGGGTCTTCCCCTTCCCGGTGGCCCCGGTGATCAGGACATGCTGACAGAGTTCATGCGCCGTCCACCGAAAGCCCTTCAGTCGGACGATGACAGGATCCCGTCGCGCCCGGAGTTCCCGCACCAGCAACGCGCCGCCGATGAGGATTCCGACGCCCAGCAGGATCTCGGGCGTTGAGGCATTCATTCGACAAGCCGGAGTCGATTCCCAACCACCACAAGATGCCCACGACCGCCCCCTCCCCCCAGCAGATGACTGGCGAGCGCATCGCCCACGTGTTGATGAATGGCGTCGATCAGCGGTCGGGCTCCCAACCGGGAGGAGTGCCCGGCTTGAACGAGGAACCGCAGGACTTCGACCCCAGCCTGCACATGCACGCCCCGCTGCGCATGCCATTCCACGAACCGGTTCAGATGCAGGGCCACCACTCGGATCTGCGTATCCGGATCGAGAGGGCGGAACACGAGCGGAGTCAGGAAACGAGCCACCAACTCCGGACGGAAGTGCCGATGGATGCTGCGGATCACATGCTTTTCCAACGTGGCAAACGGCACATGCTGACGGCCCAGGATCTCCGCCGATCCCAGATTCGACGTGGCAATCAGGTAGAGCCCGCTCAAGTCCAGCGTTTCCCCGGACGCCAACGTCAGCCGTCCGGCATCCGTCATCGCCATGAGCAGCGGCATGAACTCCGGATGCGCCTTCTCCAGTTCATCCAGCAACCACACACCCTTCGAGACAGCGTCAAAGGCCTGCCCAAACCGCCCGCGATCCCCTACCCGATTGCCCAACAATGAGGCGACCGCCTCCGGAGTCCGGAACTCCCCACAGTCGAACCGGTGCAGATGCCCCTCGCCGAAGACCAACTCCGCCAACGCCCGGGCCGTCTCCGTCTTCCCGACACCCGTAGGCCCGGCAAAGATCAGGCAACGCTCCCGTCCCAGGGGCGGAACCGCCCCCAACTCCCGCCGCTGGACAGCTGCCGAAAGCCGATTGATGGCTTCGGCCTGGCCGCAAACGCGGCGCTTCATCTCAGACGCGAGGGTTCGAAAGACCTCCCAGCGTGAATCTGTGAGAAGAGTCCAAGGTAAATCCATGCACCACTCCATCCCAAGCTCCCTCCTCCCCGGTTGCGTCAATTGCCACGAGTAACCGACCTTGTCAGACCGCACTGATGTCGAACGTGGCCTCGATTACCACGCACGCCCTACCGATGATGCCCCAACACCGTACACAAATTGCAAGCGACACAAGGAGCCTCGACTCCACACCTGCAATAGGAGTTATAGTTGAATAGCGCATGACACTTGCGCACTCATTACCGAGTGCTCTCGAACCTAACTAGCACACCAGAGAAAAATGATGGGAACCGAGGCTGATTAGCCCAAAAAAAGAAACCAAAAGCGAACGGCTCATGCATCAATCCCCTAAGTAGTTGATGTAGCCGGGAGGATCTGCACAGAACGCCCGCTCAGAAAAGAAAATGACCTCCCCAGAATAAGATAGCCGAGAAAGAGTCTCTTTTACCTCGAGATTCTTCAGGTTCATACATAGCAACCGGGGATCAAGAAAAAGCAGAAGCAACCTACCGAAGTGACGATAATTCTCCGACTTTGACTCGAACATCCTTCTAGCTATCGAAACAGGAATAATTTTAGGGAACTGAAGAAAATTCCCGAACAAGCCCGCCCATTGACGAGGAAAACTGCGAGTCGATACAACCAAAATTACATCCCTCAAACCACAGAGTACGCTTTCTGATGAGCCCTTCCAACAATCGACCCACGCGTCACAAACATCTCTGTCGTAGCAAACCTTCGCCTTAAGCATCCCACCAAAAAACGGGACAGCAACATCACGCAGCCAACGGTCAGCATCAGGCGCCGACCCACCCCTTACGTGCATTGCAACAAGCGCTGCCCAAAGGAGCAAAGACTCGCTCTTCATGTCCGCCGGGATACGCGCGACAAGCGATTTAATGATGTCTGTTCGGATAATCTTGTGGGAAGCCATAATTCCCGCCATTACAGCCAGCCACTGCCATTCAAATCGTCCGATTTTCTCCTTCGCACAAGTCTCCGAAACACGCTTAAGCAATAGGTCAACTCCAGCCTGTCCGCCTCTCGTCAGGGCAACTCCCCAGAGGGCCTCCGAGTACTCGCGGTCTCCGAAATCGTTCTCAGCCACTTGGAAGATGCCTTCTGACAATGGAACTCCATGACAATCCCGGATAACTTCGAACAGAGTAAGAATCAATTCTCTTCGCCCTATGATATGAGGGCTAAACAGCCAACCTTCGAGCAGCCGAGAACAGTGCTTTGGTCCAAGCAATAAAAATTTATCGATAGTCAAAATAGAAAGCGATCTCCGAAACTCCGAGTCGCCCCATAAGACGTTGGCCAACTCGACAGCACGGGGGTCCCTTAACTCGCAAAGACCATCCAAACACCAAGTTTGAATCTCCAGCCTATCATCTTCGTAAGATTGGGATTTTATAGCAATCTCCGCAATCATGTCTGCTGCATTCGGGCTATTTGACAAAGCGAGATACCGAATGACTCGTTCCTGCCTCAATCCACTGAGAGCGAAAAAGTCGACCCCACACAATACATCACAAAATGCTCCGTTGCGGCCTGATCTGAAACAAGGTCCGAGCGGAGGAATGCTAGGGTGAAGACTCCTTGAAGTAGCCTCAAAGATCATTAGGCGCTTTTGATAGTCCAAAGCTTCGCCATGATGGATCAAGTTTAGCAAACCGATGGCAAGCATCAGATCGATCCGATCGGAATCAGAAATATTAACAGCCCCACCTTTCTCAAGAATCAACTGATCAATCGTCTTTCGCACCCAGCCAAAGCAAAAGGCAGGATCCAACTCGATCAAACTCTTGGCTCTTGAGAGTAGGACTGGCGCTGAGAAGGCCACATCTGAAGAATTAGCATTAAGATATAAAATGGAATGACTGATTCCTGGACAAATGTCTACTCCAATGTATTCAGCATACTCAGATCGAATCAGTTCAAGTAGTCGCAGTCGAAGATCGAACTTCAGGAGTAAACTTGTATCCCTAATTCCGTATTCTCCACACAGCGGAGCAAATAAATAGAGGACTTCTTTGAACAAGTCCTCCTGAGCACAGAAGACCGCGGCGACATCCTCAAATCGGAGACCGCCGTTAGGCCCTTCCTCCCTGCACAATCCGACATAGAAGTGCCAAACCTCTCGCCAATGCGGGTTGAAGGCATGCTGAGATAGGAGCGAACGAACTTTAGGGCGAGGCATTCCAAACAGTCCTACTGCAGCGAAGTACTCTTGAAATGTTAGGTGGGCAAAACAGTGCCATGATCCAAGGTCCCATTGCGCAAGGAATCGAGCCTTAATCCATTCCCTAAAGAGCTTTGACGGGTTGCGCGAATGTCGATCACGCGGGTGAATAAGGCGACTCAGAGTCTCCAAGGCCCTTTGCTTCCTGAACAGCACAAATGGTACACCATTGCCTCGCGGATCGGTATACAGACTCAGAGCAAATCGGCCCAAGATTCCAAATGCTAGATCAGTTACGTCGCCATCGAATTCGGAAACCTCCTCAGCAAGAGTATCGACCGCGAGTTCGTACAAACGAGTGCGGCTCAGTTCCTGAAGAAAGTCGGCCTCACCCCTATCTTTGTTCAGGTAGCACAGCATCGTGAGCAGACTCGGATTGCGAGCCATCTCTTGCCGCCGAGCATCACCTATAATCCAGTTCTTGAAGCTCTGCGAGAAGTTCTTGCTACGCGGGGCTACTGAACCAAACCAATTTTCAATCATCGAGTTGACTGCGGACTCTGGAAGCCCCAATAACTCGAATGTGGTGTACTTGAAGACCGGGGGCTTGAAGCCCGATCTACGAGATGTAAAGAGCAGTGCATACGCCTTTGCCAGTCCGTTCCAATCAGTCCTAAGGGCAGAAAATTCGACGGAGCGATGCGGCAATTCGTCTATGCCGTCCAGAATAATCATCAGCCGAATCGCGCCGTTGTGCCCAGCGATTCGATGCAGCACTCGCAGCCATATATCGGACTCCCCTTCTGAGACATTCAGTTGGCTTCGAACGATGTGAGCCAGGGTGCAGTCGGTAGGTACGCTTTCGTACTTGGTTAGCTCTCTGAGCACTACTCTAAATGGCAGAATCAGCTGTTCCGAAAGGTGGTGGTCATTGCGAATGAATTGCTTTCCGAGGGAGTGTAGAAGGCTAAGGCTGAACGTTGACTTACCTGAACCGGGATCACCGAATAGCACCGAGGGAGTCTGGCATGAGCAACTGACAAGCACGTCAGGGCCGACAGATTTGTTTAGAGTTGCCTCCCGGAGGCTAAGATTTCTTGCATTTCGACTACGGTCAGCAGCGCTCCATTCTCTCGATGTATACTTTGCAGCGGCTGCCTCTCTAAAGTCTCGAACAGCATTCATCTCGACGTAGACCATGTCGAGGGGGATGTCTGGCAAGCCAGGAAAGTAGCTTGGAATCCATGCTGTCGCCTGCAAGCGCTCAATGTACTCGTACAGGGGACCCAGATTAACACTTGTTTTGGGGTCCAGAACTAATGTTCCGTTTGTAACTTCAAGAGAGACTTCTGCCAGAAACCGGTTCACCGCAGCAATGGTGGCGTCGGAGGCAGCCAGAGGCTTCGCTTGAGCCTTCTCCATGGATTTTTTATCACCTTCGGCGGCTCTTCCTAATGCAACATATTTGCAGACCTCCGCCCTGTATGCAGCTTCTCGAGCCTGCCGTTTCGCTTCGCGACGTGCTTTTCGTTCCTCCTCGAATCGTTCGGAGAACCATGTCACAAATTCTTCTCGATTGCTGAATTCATGAGTCAGTTCTTGATACGCGCCTATCGTCGCTTTGTGGCATTCATGGAGCGGTGCATCGTCGCTGGTGAGGACCGGGTTCCAGAGTTGATGCAGTGCACGCTCAAGCCTTAGCTTTTGAGGATTTGATCCATTGCGCATGCGCTGCAGGCATTCTCGATTCTGCCTTTCCAATAATTGTTTAGGCCGATTGTCCTCGCCCCCAAGGATCTGCCGTCCTGCTGCCAATCTGTCCCAGTTCAACGAGGCGGCCTCAATGACCCTTCGATAGGTCGGCTTTGTACCAGCAGCGACCTGAAGAGTATTCGCATCGGGATCTTCAACCGGCTCTTTCTCATCGGTGCCCATCGCAAGGAAAAGCGTATCTAACGCCGTGTTGCAATGTCTCCGGAAAATTTCCCCGCCACGGGTTTTTCGTTTTTTGCCCGCTCGCCGGACTGACATCCCCAACTGCTAGCCTCGCCATCGCTTGACCCACTGACGTGGTGATCAAGACGAACCGTTCCAGGGCCCTGGACGGACTCGCAACAACAGGAGTCCCGTCCATGAAGAACAAAAGGTCGCAGTCGCAGAAATCACGTCGTCGCGAACCCGCGACGAAGCCGTCCGACGTGTCCTCAGAAGAGGTCACGAAGGCCTTCCTCCCATCCTCGCTGGACCCATCGGTCACCTGCGAGGAGTTCTTCCTCGCGCAGCTCGAGGAGGTCTATCGCACCACATGGAAGTGGCACCTTGCCAAGTTGAGATTCAAGGGGATCCAAGATCCGGAGGCAGCCCTCCAATCTGCTGTGCTGAGTATCCTTCGCCACCCTTCATGGAATCCTAGGGATGCGGCCTACCTGCCAAAGCGACTGAAGGACCGCATATTCACCGCCATCAAGTACCATTCTCGGCAGCAGGGTCGTGTTGAGTACGTGCCGGAAGAGTACTGGTTGCGAATCCAGGCCGACGACTCCCCCACCTCAGATGACGATGCAAGGCTGGAACTCGAATACCTGTTCCAGCGTCTGGGTGACTTCAACAAGCAGATCCTGATCTGGGCATGCCGTGAGGGGCGCACCATGAAGGAGATTGCAGCTCTAACCGGCAAGTCCACCGGCACCATCAAGAGTGCGATCTCTCGAGCCCGCGAGAAGGCCCGCAAGATTCGTGTGAAGTTTCGAGCGATGGACGAAGAGGGCCTGCAACCGCTCTGACACCTCAGCGGGATAACCCAACAGAGCCGCTGTCATGCGGCGTCTCACACTCCCTTCATCATCATGCAACTCATTCCAATTCTCGGAGCCTCCTCATTCGAGCAAGTAACCGGTCGATTCCTGGATTTCATCCAGGTCGTCTCAATCCTCTTCGGGCTCGCCCTGATCATAGGCGGGGTCTGGAGACTCACCCGTGGTGACATGGCCGAGGCCATCGCACCGATCGCCGGGGGGTTCTTGCTCTGCCTGGCGGTCGTCATCATCAGGATGTTCGCGGGTTGGATCGGCGTCACCATCTGACTCAGCCCGCTCATGGACAACACGCCACTGCGAGTCACCCGAACCCATTCCTCCGAGGAGACGGAAGGCGGACTGTTGGGAGTCCCCTTTCGATACCTCGTCTGGGTGGTTCCGATGATTCTCGTGGCCGCCGCGTTGTTCCTGCAACTCGCCGCCCATATCGGCACCCTGCAAGCCGCCGTTCGCACCCTGCTTCCGGCGGCCCTTCTGATCCTTGTGATCCGACTCATCCATCGGGCAGGACCCCTCGGGTTCCTGCTCGATGGCATCCGCCAATTGATCCTGGGCGGCAATGCGTCGCCCCTCCCCTCAAGCGGCCATCCGGGAAGCACCCTCTTCTCCCCGCTCCCGGATGGCTTCATCAGCGATGGACTCGTCCTCTTTGGAGGACTCCAGGGCCATGCGGCGATGGGCTTCTGGATCGAGTTCCCGGATCTTCGAAACAGCTCCTTCGCTGAACGAAACCGGGCCCAGGAGGTCTGGTCCGCCGTCCTCCGGCTGATCCCGGAAGGATGGTCGATCCAGATCACCGCCATGGAGGACACGCGGAGCCTCGCTCCCGAACTCCTCGCCTACGGAGAACAGACCCAGACGGTACTCAATGCCACCTCCCGTGCCCTGCGCAACGCCAACTTCCTTCACCTCTGGCGAATGCTGGAGTCCGGCCAACTCCGTCGCCGTCGCCTCGCGCTCTTCGTCGGATTCCGCCTGCCTTCAACGGCTCCGACGGACACCTCACTCGCTTCAGCCCAAGCCACCTTGTCGAGCTGGGGGCAGACCGTTCGCCAAACCCTGGGCCGGATGAATGCCCGAACCACACCGATGTCGGACGCGGATCTGATCCGTTGCTGGGCGGAATCGCTGGCACCGTCGACTCGACGCCAGCGCAACCATGACGCCTCCCAAGGATTCGATCCCACCCGCTCGATCCTCGACAACCTTTGGAATTCGGAGATCCAGGGAGGCCGATCGCCCGGCTTCGTGCTCGATGGCGTCCATCACCTTTGCCTGTGCCTGAAACGTCTGCCGTCGGAAACCTACCTCGGCATCGCCCAGGCCCTGACACAGCTCCCGTTTCCCGGGATCACCGTCACTCTTCAGATCGCACGCGTGCCCAAGGAACCCCTCCTGCAAAGGGCGCAGGGCAAGCTCGAGCGGATCCATCGTCAGCAACTCTCCAAGCCGAACCCGAGACTCGCGGTTACCCAGTCCCAACTCGAAGCCAAGATCCAACGTCTCACCGCACTCGGCGTTGCTCCCCTCGAAATGGAGCTGATCGTGGTGGTTCGTGCGGATTCCTCCGCCGAGCTCCTCGACCGTGCTGCCGCCGTGAAAGCCGCGATCCATCGGATGAACGGAGCCCAGGCCTTCGAGGCAACGCTCCCCGTCTCAACCCGAAGCCTGTTCGCGAAAACGCTGCCCGGCTGGATCTCGAGCCACCACCAGGGTTTCCGACACTACATCGAAGATCCGAACGCGGCGGATCTCCTGCCTCTGGTGAGTTCGTTTTCCGGACATCCAGCCCGCACCGAATGCCTGTTCCCAGGAGCCGACGGCGGACTGGTGAATGTCGTGACCCAACTGGGCGAGGGATCGGGTGCGACGCCGCAAAACCAGGTGATTCTAGGAGCGACCGGCACCGGCAAGAGCATCCTGACGACCAAGGTTTTGCGCGAGACCTGCGGCGCAATCGCCTTCACCGCCATCGTCGAAAGCGGCCTGTCCCAGGCTCCCTTCTCCCGTGGCCTGGGTGCCGAACCGGTCCTGTTCAAGGCCGACGGCCCCCAGACCATCAACTTCGCTTCCTCCCATGGCCAGCCGCGTTCGCCGTTTTTCCTCGCCACCACATCCGCCGTGGTCGCGCGAATGGTCGGACTTCCGAAGGATGAAGATCGGGCACGAACGCAACTCGCCCTCATCGCGCGCGGGATCTCAAGGGTGATGGGTGAACACGCTGAAGAATGTCTCCGTTCCTGGCCCTTGCCGCGACGCGATGCCGTCGTCCGGCACAGCGTCGTGCTCCAGAAGCGTCGTGACCAGTCGCCCATGCCGCTCACCGAAGCGTTCCTACAATTCGAGGAACTTCGTCGGGAGGACCCAGATCAGGCCGATGCCGAACTGGCTGCCGTCACCGAATCCGAGATGCGTGCCCACGAGTGCGACCGCATGGACGCCGTGCTTGATCTGCTCTTTGCCGGTCTGGCTCCCGAGGAGCACCTCACGTTAAGTGCCCTCAAGGAAGCCTTCGAATTGTCGGACGATGAGGACAGCCGCCGCCTCGCGGTGCTCCTCGAACCCTACTGCCGATCCGGTCTGTATGGTGCCCTCTTCGACGGTCCCACCAACGTTGCCCAGAACCCCGCAGTCCAGCACTTCGAACTCGGCCAGATCCCGGAAGCCGCCCGCGACCTCGAAGCCATCGTGGGCTTCATCGCCATCAACTTCATCCGCGACCGATGCCTCTCCCTTCCCCGCTCGCTCCGCAAGCGCGTCGTCATCGACGAAGTCTCGCGCTTCCTGTCCGTTCCAGGCGGGGAAAGCATTCTGCGCGAATTGTTTGAAGGTTTCAGAAAGTACAATACGCAAGTCATCATCATCGGTCAGCAATATGGCCGCATTGCCGATTCCCCCATCCGCGCGGCGATCGTCGGTAACACCCGCTCCTGGATCATTTTCAACACCGGCGACGCCAAAGATATCGCGCGACTCGGCGAAGACATCGGCCTCTCGCAGGTCGCCCAGGAAGCCATCGGGCGCTTCGCACGACCGGACCAGATGTCCGGTCAGAAGTACTCCGAGTTCCTCTACTTTCACAGCAACGATCCCCAACCGATTTGCGGGGTCGCCCGCTACTACCTCCTCCCCACCGAAACACCGGAGAAAGCCTCATGAACCGAAAGATCCTCCTCATAACGTGCCTTCTGTTGCTGGCCGGTTGCGCGAACCTCGAACGGCCCGTGACCGACATGGCACTCGGCGCTGGCGGCGGCCTGCTCGCCAGTGAGCTCAGCAACGGTGACCCCGCCATCACCGCGGCGGGTGCCGTGGGCGGTGTCGTCCTCGGCGAGGGCATCCACGCCCTCCGGACCCGCCAGCAGCAGAAGGCCTTTGGCGACGGCTACAACCGCGGACGCGCCGACGGCGTCAAATCGATCTACTGGGACCTCGTCGAACAACAGCGCGATCCCCGGTAGTCGCCCAAACAATACAAACAAACACATCGGACCGTTCAAACCATGAAGCTCACTACCTCTACCTTCCTCCTCGCCGCGTTCCTTGCCTGGTTTCGCCTGAACGCCCAGGGCATCCCGGTCATCGACGCCTCCGCCATCGTACAGGCCGTCGAGGCCGTCCGCCTCGCCACCCAACAATTGGAGCAGGCCAAGACCGAACTCGAACGCCTCGGGGATCCGAGCCGCATCCGGACGCCCGCAGCCGATCAACTTCTCCAGAGCCTGTCGCTGAACGGAGCCGGTCGCACGCTCTTGGAGATCCAGCAGGAATCCACCGGGAGCAATGGCACCACGTTCGATGCGAACGGTCTCTACCGGACACCGACCGAGGTCCTTCAAACCGCCGGTGGAACAGTGGTTCCGCGAGCGGTTGAGGAGTATCGCAAGTACGACGCCGTCGACCAGGCGGTGAAGACGTTGGAGGACGTCATGTACGACACCGAGGAACGTCGACAAGGACTGCGGAAGCAGTTCGACCACGCACTGAGGGAGCTTCAGAAGGCCACGACGATTGCCGAAACGCAGAAGCTCCAGGGGTTGCTCAGCGCCTTGAACGCCGAACTCGGGGCTGTGGATCGGGAGCGCGACACCGCCCTGAGCCGGGTCATCGTGCAGGGGATCTACAACCAGACGGACGCAGCGCGCCAGCAGCAGGCTCGTCGCGAGGACACCGAGGCCAGCGTGCGACAGGCCACCGACAAGCTGGCTGAAAACCTCAAGGTGGACACGTCCCCGATCCGTATCCCCAGCCCCGCCTTGCGATGACACCCTTCGAAACCGCCTTTCCCGGGTTCGTCCAAGCGTGCGCCGCCCTGCATTCGGACCTGATGCCGTTCGCCATCATCCTCCTCATGATCGGCACGCTCTTCGACCAGGCCCAGTCCAACGGAGCCCCCGCCGAGCTCATCAAGGCGTACATCCGCGCGTTCCTGATCCTCCTGCTCCTCTTCAATTCCTCCAGCCTGCTCAACGATGGGCAGGCCCTGGTGAAGACCTGGGTGGAGCGGAACATCCCGGCCCGACCCGAGAACGTCGCGGAGCGCTACAAGCAACGCCTGCGCGAAGCCCAGCAACTGGGTGACCGCGCCGATGAATCGTTCCTGCGCAAGGTGCTCAACGGCGATTGGTACGAAGCGATCATTCTGGCGTTCCTGACCCTCATCTCCTGGCTGGCCATGGCGGTGCTCGCCTTCGTCTACAGCATCCAGCGCGCACTGCTCATCGGCTGTTGGGCGATTTCACCCCTGCTCTTTCCCTGTCTTGCGATCCGCCCCCTCTACTGGATCGGCATGCAACATGTCCTTCGGCTGCTGGGAATCATGCTCTGGCCCATCGGCTTGGCTCTGGCAGCCACGTTCACGAGCGGTGTCATCGACACTGTCGTGGGGGATACTTCCTTCGCCGACGCCGCCTTCGGTGAAGCCATCGGGAAAGGGCTCACCGGACTCCTCGGCATCGGGATCATCGCGATCTGGATCATCGTCTCAACGATCGCCGCACCGGTCTATGTGCAGCGGTTGGTGACCGGAGTCTCCGGCCCGGCAACCGCTGTTTCGCGCGGCGGCGAATTGCTTGGGACTTCCCTGGTCGCCGGGGCGGCGGCGGCATCAAGGCGCACGTGGGTCGCGGCCTCTGCCCTCACAACGACAGCCAGCTCGGCAACCTCCGCTCCATCGGCGGTGGACACCCTCCCGCTTTCGAACGTCGCCCAGGTCGCACCTGCAGGGCCGAGTCCGTCGGACCCCACTGGAGACCACGCCACGGCCGCCATCCTCCAATCGCAGAAGCAACCAACCGCATGACACCTCCTCCCCAACTCCCCGGTCCCGCCGACCTGACACCACCTCCGCTGGGACTGCCGCGTCTCCAACTCTTCCTCGCGGACATGGGTCGCGTAGCCCGACTCGCCCTCTGCCTCTGCGTCGGGCAACTCGTCGTCACCGTCGGAGCCATTGCCATGGTGATCTACCTCCTGCAGCGACCGATGCTCTTCGTCGTCCTGGACCCCGAAGGAAATGTGATCCCGGTCCCCGGAGCACCCTTCCCGGAAGCACGCGAACTCCACGTCATGGAAGCGATGCTGGCCACGACTGCCCTGCTCTCGCGCAATCCCCGCGATTTCGATCAACCGGAGTTCCTGCAAGGAATGCTCTCCGCGAAGGCCTTCGCCGAAGCGAAGAAGTTGCGCGAAGTCGACGCGCGGGAGTTCAACGAGCGCCAGATCCACCAAAAGCCGCAGATCGCCCGTATCGATGCGATCGCGAATCACCGGGATCAGGTCCAGGTCCAGGTCATCGGTGAAGTCAGTCGCTGGGGCTTCCTGCAACAGGCTCCGTTCACGGATTCCATTCCGTTCACCTTGCGCCTCTCCCTGCGCCACAACCCGGACCTGCTCCGACGCCGTCAACGTCCATTGGTGATCGAATCCTTCACACTCCAATATGAAAACCCGAAGCGTTGAAGCGGCCCTGTTCTTCCTCAGTGGCGTGCCGCTCCTGGCAGCCACGCCGGTCTTCTCGGACTTCCCGAACGCCTCAACGAGCGCACACACCCATCAACCGCCGTTGCCAGCGCTGACTTCGCCCCGCTCGCCCGCAGGGGTCTCGAATCGTCCCATCCAACAGATCACCCTGGATCCGCTCCAGGTCATCCGCGTCCCGGTTGCGACCGATCGCCTGACGACGTTGCGCTTTCCCAGCCCGGTCTCGGACCTCGCCTCAGCGATGATCTCGACCGAACCCCACCCGAGCGCACTGTTCCAGATGACCTTTCATCCGGGCGAATCATTCTTCTCCGTGCGTGCGCTGCGCGCCAGGGCTTCCACCACTCTCAACGTCGTCTGGAAGTCCCAGACCTTCGTCTTCCTCTTCGACGAGTCCTCCGATCCCTGGCTGTCGGTGATCCTCACGGCTCCATCCGCCGTCCGCTCCGATCGTCCGCCGGTCGCCCCGGTCCTGCGCCCCCGCGAAACGCCCAACCCGGCGGACAAGTACCTCGATGTCGCCCGAAACTTCGCCTCCCTGAAACGCGACTTCGCCCGCTCGATGACGGACGTGGATCGCATCGAGGCAACCATCCATCGGCAGTTGGGAAATCTCCGGATCCGCGTCACCGAAGTGCTGCACTTCAGGTCGGAACGCGTCGGCGTGGCGCGCATGGCCTTCTCGAACCCCAGTGGCGCGCCGGTCGACCTCGGAATCCAGCCCGTCCGCTTGTTCCACCAAGGCCAACCGGTCCGCCTGCTCGGCTGGGACTTCGAGGGGGTCATCCCGGCCTTCAGCGACCAGACCGCACTCATCGCTTTCCAGTTTCCATCCGCCGGGACGGTCAGCGACCCAACGGCTCTCCGGCTCATCGTGCCTGCATTGGAACCTGCTCCAGCCCCTGCCAAGCCATGAAGCCCATCGAGATCCTCGACCGTCTCCGCACCCGGAACGGACTGATCGCACTCGGCCTTCTGGGAGGGTGTGGATTCGGACTGGTGCGAGTCTTGGTGGGCTCGCGCGCGCCTGCGGACGTTCCCCTCTACCAAAACACCAACGAGCGTCCGGCCACGTCGATTGTCCGGGACTTTGTGCCTGCTCGAACGTTCCTGCCCAGAGCCGCAGCGTCCGCCCTCCCGTCCGCCCCGCCGCCGCCCCCAGCACTTCCCCCTCTCAACATCCATGTCGCACTGCCCGCCGATACCAACTCGCCCACGTTGTCGGTGTTCGCACCGGCAGGTCGGCTGATCCGGGCGGTCACCTTCAACGCAATCGAGTCGGCCAACACGGACACGCCGCTCATCGCCCTGGTGACCGATCCGCTTTGGTTCGACGGCGAGGAAGTCATTCCCGCCGGAACCGAGCTGCATGGTCGCGTCAGCAGCGAACGCCTGCGCGATCGCATCGTCGCGAGCGGGCCGTGGACGATCGTCTGGCAGACTGGCGAGGAACTGACGGTGAATGGCATCGCCCTGGATCGGGACGACACGTCTCCGGGACGGTGGGGCGAAGGGGACGGCTCGGCGGGCCTCACCGGCCAGATCATCCGCACCGACAACGCGGCGGAGATCAAGTTGTTCGCCTCCACGTTCCTGTCCGGCGCCTCGGGAGCTTTCCAGCAGACCCAAAACACGGTGTTCGGCACGCAGGTCCTCGGGACCGCCCGCAACGCCGCGATTGGAGGCGGAAGCCAGGTCCTGAACCAGTACGCACAGCAGATCGCGGAAACCATCCGCCGTGACGGATTCTTCGTACGCGTTCCCGCTGGGAAGCCCATGTACCTCTACCTCACCCACACCCTGGACCGATCTCAGGGAAAGGTCGGCAACCTTCGCGTGAACCTTCTCGCTCCGGCTCCGCCAGCGGGAGTCAAAGCCGCCAACCACTGATCACACACTTTCCCCGCACCCTATTGGTTAGTGCCGCGGGATATGGTAGAAGCGACCTGATAGGTTGTTTAATGAGGTTCAATGGAAAGCTCCACACATATGCCAAAACCAAAGGATAAGCCCGTGCACGAAGTGCGCCTGGGCTCGATCAAGGCCGCCATCTGGCGGAACGAGACGGCCACGGGTCCACGTCACAACGTGACCTTCAGCCGGATCTACAAGGATCGCGAGGAGGACGCCTGGAAGTCGACCGACAGCTTCGGACGGGATGACCTCCTGCTCGTTGCCAAGGTCGCAGACCAGGCCCACACGTGGATCATGGAACAACGTTCAGACCGGGAAACCGGCAGTGCCGACTGATCCACTCCACGCTTCCAGAAAGGTTATGCGGCTTTCGAGGACTTGAGCCCCAATCAATCCTCACCATTCCCCTCCCTTTACCTCCCATGCCAACTCCCTCACGCAGCGCCTTGAATCCGGTCCTCTTCAGTTCGGCAACGGATGAATGGCCGACGCCGCAATGGCTCTACACCGCACTCGACCGCGAATTCGGGTTCACCCTGGATCCCTGTGCGACCACAGCCAACGCGAAGTGCCGGAATTTCTTCACCCGCGAACTGGACGGCCTCGCGCAGGACTGGAGCCAGCACACGGTCTTCATGAATCCACCCTACGGGCGCGCGATCGGCCTGTGGGTGGAGAAGGCCTACAAGACCCACCTTCAGGGAGCCACGGTCGTGGCCCTCCTGCCCTCACGCACCGACGCCCGCTGGTGGCACAACTACGTAATGAAGGGCGAAATCCGATTCATCCGCGGACGAGTGACGTTCGAGGGCGGCAAGTACCCTGCCCCATTCCCCTCCGCCATCGTCATTTTCCGGCCGCCTGGGCCGCCGATGGTTTCCGTGTCGGCGAAGGAGGCGAAGCCAGGGGAATCCGTCCCGGCTGTCTTGTGATGCGTGGGTCCAACCACCGGGCCAGGAGTTGGTCTCGATCCGTTCGCGGTTTGACAGAAAGTTGGAAAACCAGAATTCTAAAGGGGTGAAAACTTCGCTCAATTTGCCGGCCGATCTCCTCAGGGAGATCAAGCTTCGGGCTGTCAATGAGGGCAAGAACCTCACAGAAATCATCTCTGAGCTTCTTCGCCGCGGACTCGGCAAGGCGCATGTCGGCACCGACTTCAGTGCTGGCCGTCGAGGATCCATCACTCTGCCGCTTTTCCCCTCATCCCCTGCGGCGCCTGCTACCCGCATGTCCATCGAAGAACTCCAGAACCTCGAGCAGCAGGCTTTGACCCAAGCCGACCTTGAGTCCATCCACACAACTTCTTGATAGCGGCGTCTGGCTTGCGTTGGCATTCGCCACCCATCCGGCGCATCAGGCCACCAAGCGCCTCTTCGCTGCCGCCGACTCGGGAAGCCCGCTGGCTTTCTGCCGGGCAACCCAGACCAGCTTCATGCGGTTGCTGACCACCCAGCCAATCCAGGCCGCCTACGGAAGTCCTCCCATTTCGAATCGCGAGGCGTGGTCGAAGACGCAGGAACTGTTGTCGCTGCCCCAAATCGTCTGGCTCCCCGAACTTCCTCAACTGGATCCGGTCTGGAAGGATTTCGCCACTTCAGAGGCGGCGTCTCCGAAGATCTGGATGGATTCCTTCCTCGCCGCGTTCGCCTGCAGCTATGGAATCGAGTTGGTGACGCTGGACCGGGGATTCAGCCGGTATGGAGGCCGAGGGCTACGCCTGAAGCTCATCGAAACGGACCGGGCCTGAGTTCTCGAGGCCATCCGGCGGCCCCACCCGGCCACGCTGCTGGATCCTACGGCCCATCGTGGGAAGCCCTCCATTCCTTGTACCAACGGTTCCAAGCCCAACATGTCGTTACATCCGCACCAGTACCGAGATTTGGAGCACAGCAGCCAAACTGCCCCTGCCCCCATTGACTCAAACTGCGTTCTGCGGGATAACCTGAAGCCTAAGGTTTTGCTCCTCTGACTCTTCTGAGTTCCACCCTCACCCGCTTCGGCAGGTGATGGACTTCTTTCAAGCGCCTTTCCCATGGGTTCGCCGCGACCGCGTCGCACGGGCTCCCATGGAAACCTCCACCGTCGGCCATCCCACGGTGCTGCCAGGCGCCTGACGGATGGAGGAACGACACGAGCGCCGGTCGGATCCGTCCGACCCAAGCACCAGGAAGTGAGTCAGTCCGCATGAGCAACCAGAGTGTGTCCCAGTTCAAGGCGTCGGCCCTGGACAACGACACGCTTCGTCGTTGGGCCCCCAGCATCTTTGCCGAGGGTCCCCGCGACGGCGTCAGCAAGCGCTACACGTTCGTCCCGACCGCAAGGATCGTGGACGGATTGCGTGGCCACGGATGGGTCCCCGTCGCCGTCGAGGACCAGCCGATCCGGATCGAGAGTCGCCGTGGTTTCCAACGGCATCTTCTCCGACTCCGGCTCGCCAGCCAGATGGCCACGCTCGACGAATGGAACGTCGAGTTGGTCCTGGTGAATTCCCACGACGGCGGCTGTGCCTATCAACTCCACGCCGGACTCTTCCGGCGGATCTGTTCCAACGGCCTCGTGCTGTCGGACACGCGGTTCGAAGCCATCCGGTTCCGCCACTCGGGTCTCCAGCCTGAGGAGGTGGTTCAGGCGAGCTTCCGACTGATCGAGGTGATTCCCCAGATCAGCGGGCTGGTGGAGGGCTTTCGGAAACGAACGCTCGAGGATTCGGAATCCCACGCCTTCGCACGGCACGCCCTGCGATTGCGCTACACCGACGAGGTCCAATCGCCCGTCGATCCCGGCACCCTGCTCAAGGCAAGGCGCCCGGAGGACACGGCGAGGGACCTGTGGACGACCCTCAACCGGGTTCAGGAAAACCTGATCCGGGGCGGGGTTTCAGATCATCACCGCGACCGACGCGGGAAGCTGCGCTCCGTGCGCGCCATTCGCGGCATCGACTCCAAGGTCACCCTGAACAAGGGAATCTGGAGTCTGGCTGAGCGACTCGCCCAGGGACACAGCCTCGCGCAATCGGAGACGGTCACGCCTCCGGCCTGACGCGAGTTCATGAGGTTGTTTCAGAGGTTACACGGCCTTCGAGGAATTGAGCCGCAATCAATCCTCAACCATTTCCCTCCCACAGCGGGATGAACAATCGAGACCGCGACTCGGCCCTGGTCCACGAGGACCGCCGGGATGCGATCACGATCCACCACTGAAGCAACGCAGGAGCACCCATGAACCCCGAACAAGCCCATCGCCCGGAACCCAAACACGACTGGATCCCCCAGTGGCTCGCCGAGCGCGGATTCCATCCCACTGCCCCCGGAACGTATTCCAACGGCAGAGCCCAGTTCCAGATCCTCGCCAATCAACTCACAGCGCTTCCCGGGAACGGAACCGTCGCCTGGCGCGGCGACATCACCCAGGCCGACACCGCCAGCCTCCGCTTCGTGCTCCAGACCCTGATCGACTCCCCCGGATTCCAGTCCGAAGGTCAACTCGCCCGCCAAACCGCGCGACGTGAGCAAGCCGCCGCCGCCCTCCACCTCGTCACGACCACGATCATCGAGGCCCCGGACTCGCACCCCGGGGTTCACCTCCGACGCTTCCTCTGGTCCATCTACAATGGACACCACGCCATGAGCCTCTGGCGACTCCGCGACAACCTCGACGCCCAACACCAAGGAGCCGTCACCCTCCTCTTCGCCGCCTGGATGCAAGGCGATCTCCCCGACGACACCCTCCGCCAGGCCCTCACCGACTCCGGCGAAATGGATCGCTGGGACGAGTTCCGCCTCAACCCCGTCCAGAAGGAACTCTTCACCACCGCCACCAACACCGTCACCCAACTGCTCGCCACCCTCCCTCCCTCCGGCCTCTACCCCGACATCACCCGGGCCAACGCCCTCTTGCGCCAGGTGGTGGATTGTCTGACGCCGAAGCGATAGCGAAGACCACGAAGGACGTCAGCCTCACGGCGAGGTTAACGGTCTCGCCGACTGAGACAGTTGCCCCGAGGGCTGCTGGCAATCACCCCAGCCACGGAATGTAGCGAAGAACCTCTCCTCCGAAGCGTTCGTTGAGGTTTTGCATCACACTTCCGTCCGCTCGCTCTGTCACGCACAGCCACATGCCGATTGGAATCTCCGATTCCTACGACATCGAATCGGAACATAGATGCATTTTCGCAAAAATGAGCCATCAAGCCGGCACTGTGTCAGTGCCGAGCTGGAATTCCGCGGAATCTGCCGGTTTGAAAACCGGCAAAACTCAGAGCAGCGGCGGCGTTTTCTTCAAACAACGGCGCCAGCCTTTCTTCCTTCTTCCACCGGCACAACGCAGGTTCAGCGCCGTATTGGCGGGCTCGATCCACGCGCCGAGGCGGGTCGAGAGCGGCGACTAGCGCAAGCAACCGGTATGCCTAAAAGGGGCTGGTTTTCAAACCGGCAGACGGGGCCGATTTTCGCGCCGGCACTGACAGCTCTGGGGCGCGCAACCAAAACTCCCAATCGCGGAGAAGAAATGCAGGATCCCAAGTAAAGGATCCTCTAGTTTGGAGCCTCGGCTCCAAAAAGATACCATCCCCTGGCTCTAGGAGCATCATGAACTCCATTTCGGAACACTTGGCACCATTTGCCATCGCTCGGCTCGCCTCCGATTCCACCGGCAACGCCGGGCCGAGCGAGAGAAGCGCATTGAGGAGTTCATCGCGGATAGTGGCGTCCGCCTTCGAAGCCATGACTAGTTGAACGAGCACTCGATGCGCCTCCGGGTAGGCCCCCACGGCCGGGCCGAGCTTAGCCAACAGGTGAATTGCGCCCGCTCGTGACTTGCAAGACGATTGGGAATCAGTGGCGACCTGAACGAGCGCCTGGACCGCTTCAGGGTGCCTCAACCAGACTGGCCCGAGCGAAACTCGCGGGCGTACCCAGCCGTCCAGAAAGAGGGCCCGTAATGCTTTGGGTTGTGTCGACCACCACTGCCCAGACCCTTCAATCCCATAAATGGCTGCCTCTCGGGTCAACTCAATTGCTTTGAGATCTAAAAGGATCCGGGCCAGGGCCTGGACCGCTTCCGGGTGCGCCATCAACCCTAAGCCAATCGAATTTAGGGTTTCGATCGTTTGTTCGTGGGGTCTTTCACCTGCGTGGGGATCCCTGAGGCGGTGAACCATCCGGTCGATCCACTCTCGTGTGAGCTTGAGCACCTTGACGTCTGCTCTGCGAATGCCGGCTTTGAGGTGAACGGTTAGATTGGCGGTAAGGATCCGGACTGAGGCGAAGAGGTCACGTTTACATTCAATCTGTGCAGGTTTGATCGAGGGCTCCCAGATCAGTTCGAGGAGCTGGGTGGCGGTCAGAGGCTGGGTGAGATGCCCGGCGAGGAACTGAAGGAAGGGCTCCCATACCGGCATCCAACGGACGATCCGTAGGAGGTCAGAGATGGGACCGGTCCACCGGGCGGTTTCCCCGGTAACCACTCGAACGTAGGGCTCGCGACTGAGGTCAAGGGTAACCTGGGTGGCGAAGCCCTGGCCCTGGTGGGCCTCCAGTAGCGTGGCGAGGTGCCGGGCGGCGAAGTAGGCCACGAAGGAGCGATGGGGCCAGATGAGGTCGTCGCCGGAAGCCTCGACCAGGCCGCACTGTTTCAGGACGACGAGGAGGTGATCGGGCTCGTAGTTGAGAAGGCGTTGGGCGCGCGCGGCGGCAACAAACCGCTCCTCAAGGAAGGCGCGACCGGAAGCATCGGCACCGAAGAGTTCCCAGGCGATGGCCGGCAGGATCTCGGGAGCCTGTTTGCGGGCGCGTTCAAGTGCGTCCCGACGTTTCCCGAGCGTCTCGATCAGCGTAATATGATTGGTCGAAAATTCGAGCTGCCATTTCTCCAGCAAATCCTCATCGGGCCAATCCAACTGTTGCTTCAGCTGCTGCCTATGCAGGGGGTTGAGGGTCCGAATAGCTTGCTCTTCCAAGGATTCCCGGTAGCGGGGCAACCCGGCGAGTGTGGGGGTGAGTTCCGCCTCCAGGTCCTTCCGCCACTTGCCCTGGATAAGCTTGGCGACGCAGCGGTCATAGAGTTCGGCGGGAGTGGTGTCGGCTGAGAGGTCCGTGTCTTGGTGGGCCTGAACGGCGAGGGTGAGGAGGAGGGGATTCTGGTGAGCTTGAAGCAGGCCGGTGGCGAGAGTGTGGACAAGGGACTTCGCCTTGGGCGAGCCGGGCCCGAACCAGGCGGTGACATAGCCGGTCCAGCCAAGCCAGTCTGACGGGGCGATTTCCCAGCGGGCTTCCTCTGCCCAGCCGATGGTTTCCAGCAGGTGGGGCTCGGTCTCAGCGCGGGTCGTGAGCACCACACGGGCAAGGTGCTGGATCTCGTCCTTGATAGCTTGCACGAATTCCCGGGCGTGGTGGCCGGCCTCGTCCACGGAGTCGAGCAGGAGCCAGGGACGTGAACCTTGGAGCACCGTGAGCCGGTCGCCGCAGTGCTCGGACCAAGCGAGCTTCAGTCCCTTCAGATCCTCGCGCAGGGCGGCGGCCAGGCTCTTGTGGTCCAGGACGCGATTGACGGTGGTGAGCAGGGGCACTTCGAGTTCGCCGAGTGGCCGGGTGCTTGCTTGGAGCTGCTTTAGGCTCGCCCGAGCGGAACGGGCGGCCAGCAAGCGCAGGGCGGTGGTCTTGCCGAGGCCGGCTTCCCCCACAATGAGAACACGGGCTTGGCGGCCCACCACCCACTCGGCGGGTTCGGTTCGCAATCGATCCTCGGGTTTCAGCTCCTCGATGGAACCTGGATGCCGGATCCTCTTCCCCTCCTCCTCCGAGGATCCCCGCTTGAAGCGCTGGGTGAGGTGGGGCGGGATGAGCAGGTCTCCAGTGCGGGGATCAGCATGGCCGCCTTCCAGCCACGGGGAGTCGTTGAGCGCGACACGCTGTTCTTCCGAGAGGAAACCACCCGGAGCACGCACGTCGCCAACGTGGTGCGGCCTGAGATGCATTCCGTCCCAGGCCCAGAGTTGGCCCACATACTTGAGGTAGGTTTCGAGAGCCTCCGCGCGGAGGGAACGCTGCTGGACCAGTCCTCTGCGGGTGGCGGAACTGGTCCCGGAGTCGAGGGGCCAAAGCTGCAAGGACTCCAGCCGCGCGGGCCGGGCGTCTTCCGGGCCGGCCACGAACACAAGTGTATCGACCATGGCACCGCACCGGCCGGCTGCGTCACTCTTGGCCTGGACGTCCTGCACGTTCCGGAAGCCCACCAGCCCTGCTTCCTTCCACTGGGCCAGGACCAACACTCCTTCGTCCGGGTACAGGCCGCGCCGGACATGCGCCCAGAGACGGAGGGCGGCACCGCCGCACGAGGGTCCCTGCAGCAGCAATGGCCCCTGCGCCTCCTCCCTCAAACGTTCCCGCCGAAAGGTCCAGTCCGGGGGCCGGAGGGCCTCCGGCGTGGCCGCCTCCACCTCCTGCGCCGTCACGGGCTCGACCCAGTACAGTCCATGCTGACCGGGGGGTATGGGTCCCAAGGCAGGGTCGGCGGCTTCAGCAAAGCTCGTGACCACTGCCGGGTGGAACGTCGCCGACTGCTCCCCGCAATCCAGCCAGACGCGGCCCAGCTGGCGGGGATGTTCACCGACGATTCCGGGATTGGTGTCCGCCGGGTCGCTAGGCAACGCCATGCCGTGCAGCCAGAGCAGGCGGCCGCCGCCGCCTGCGAGGTCCACCACGGCCAAGGGCACACGGCAGGCTGGCCCCGTTTCGCCCCGAAGCAGCCTCCGCCACAGCAGCCATTGCGGCTCCGCCGGAGGCAACGGGTCATCGGCCACCGCCCACGCCAATCCGCGCAGGCCGCGCACCAGCGCCGCCAAGTGCTGCCGGGCAGACTGCTCATGATGGGTCAGGGCCTCCGGGGTTTGTTGCTCCTGGGATCGGCCCAGGCCCAACGCCTCAGTCCAGCGGGGCAACCATTTTCTCTCGGACACCTTGGCCAACTCGTCGGCCAAAGCCTGGAAGGTCGCCGCCGGAACCCCCTGCCGGGCAAGGTCCCAGAACAGCCCGCCGGCCAGGCCATCGCACAGCAACTCATCGAGCAGATGCAGCCCCTGGGCTGACTTCGACCGCCGGCACTTGATCAGCATGGCCAACCGCTCGGCGGACCAACATGGCTCAGGTGTCATCCTGGCCCTTAGTCTGCCCGTCTGCCTGGCCGGTGACCAGACTGGGTCTCTCCCCGGTCGACCGCACCTGCGGCGACGTTACCCTCTGCGCCGCCGTCTCGGCTGGCAACACCACCACCCGCTGCCGCCAAACGTATCGTTCCAACCATTCCTGCCCGCACCACGGGCAGCATCTCTTCGAGGCCTCATCCATATTCCCCCCCGGGGGTGGGCTTGTCCGCCTCACCGCCCCCCGCCATCCGCCACACCCCGTTCGGCCACAGGGGACGAATCCCCGCTGACCTTAACCGGCACTACGCCGGTCTTCGACCTCTTGGGCTCCGGCGCCGCAGACGACCGAGCGAACTTCACCGGTACGACAAACGTCACCGAATGAGGCCACCAACTTCACCCGGCTTTCCGCGTCTTCCGTGCCAGAAAGGCATCATCCCACCCCCTACGTTGTCGAGCCCACCACGGGCCGCCCCGGTCTAAACCTGTTCCCGATCACAGCATGAATACCAGCCCATCCTGGAAACGGTCCGCCTTTTGGCTGCTCGGGCTGCTCGCCCTTCTCACCCTTGGACTGATCCTCCTGCCGCTCGGCGCCTGGTGGCTCGTCAGCAGACTCATCTGCCTCCTGCACCGCATGGTGACATCCTTCAGCGGAGCCATACCCGCGACTGCAAACCTAATCAAGCGACTGCTCGTCGGCGTCGCGGCCGTCTGCCTCGCCGCCGCGCTCGGGCTTGGACTTCTCCAATTGCCACACGCGATCACGCAGCGCCAAAAACTCGAATTGCGGATCCACCAACTCGAGGCCGATGCCAGCACTGTGCTTAAGACCACCACCGCCTTGCAGGCGGATCTCCAATCCTGTGCGGGCGTAAAGGCAGACCATGACCGACTGGCCGCAGAACTCGCGGCCAACGCCAGCGCCATGCTCAAGACCACCGCCGCCTTGCAGGCGGAAATCCAATCCTCCGCGGGCATAAGAGCAGACCGTGACCGACTGGCCGCAGAACTCGCGGCCAATGCCAGTGCCATGCTCAGGACCAACGCCGCCTTGCAGGCAGTGCTCCAATCCCTTTCGAGTATCGGTGCAGATCGTGACCGATTGGCGGCATCACTCGTGGCCGCCGAAACGGCAAAAGAGCAGGCGCTGCAACAGGCCGCCGCCGCCCAGCAAGCCAGAGAGCAAGCCAAAACTGAAGCCAACGCCACCAAGCCTCAAGCCCAGGCAGGACTTACCTGGAAGCAAACCGACCAGCAGTTCAACGACGAATACACAGCCGTCCAAGCCGCCCTAGTCGTGGCCAGGACTAGAGAACGCGTGGAGATCCTGAATCAGCAGCTCGCCCACCTGAAGCAGTTGCCCGCTGCTCGAGCAACTGCGGGCGTCAACCACCCGGAGGTACGAAGCAGATCCGCGGTTGGCGAGTTGCTGCAAGACCAGCTGTGTTGGCTCGAGACGCAAATCGTAATGCTGACGCAAAAGCCAACCCGAATTGTCTTCGTGCGTCCAATCAACCGGGAAAACCCAAAGCCTTAGCCGTGGCCAAAGTCACCCAGCCACTATTGGAAACCAACCAATATCGAATAACCCCGACACTGAGCATCCATGGACCCGCTTGAACTTCTCGCAAAGTTACTGCGCATGCTCCTACCCGAGCCCCTCCGCAGTGTCATGCAGGAATCGGCCGCCAACCCGCCAGCCGCTCACCCGGTCCCAGCCTGGGGAACGGCCAAGCCGCAGCTCCTCCTGATCGTCGGAGGTAGCAGGACAAGATCTGTCACGCTCCCGAACAACGCCATCCGGTTGGCACCTGCGTCGTTCATGGAAACATTCTCAGCCGAGATACCGCAGCTGCTCCTGTTTGACCTGATCAGCGGCAACGTTCGTAAACTACTGTCGTCAGGCCGTTCGATCGCGGTCGAAATTGCTGAAGATCAGGTCGGGCCATGGTTGGTCTTCGGCGATTCAGCGCAGCTGTCGGCGGTCTTCGTCGATATGCCCGAACCGACTATGCTCGCCAACCTCCGTAATCACGGCGCCAATCTTTGGATCCTTTCAACGCCATCATCCCA
Organism: Limisphaerales bacterium; assembly: GCA_965284395.1. GTDB lineage: Bacteria > Verrucomicrobiota > Verrucomicrobiia > Limisphaerales > UBA9464 > UBA6176. The sequence goes on from OZ260084.1 coordinate 6,870,877, forward strand.
CCCCCTAGAGCAATTGTAGTCAGTTAAGTAATACATCAAGTCCATAAAACCATCATGAACACTCAATCCTCGCCGCCACCACGTCAAATCGGGAGCGCCCTCAAATCCGCCGCCATCGGCATGTTCTGGGTCGTCGTCAGCGTCGGCTTCCTCATTGCCGCCGGCGCCGCGGTAAAGGCTGCCGGAGGTCGGTCCGCAGCCGCGTTTCGCCGCGCGCAGCGTCACTTCTCTGGAAACGCCGGTCCCGGTTCGGAAAGCCACACCTAATCCAAAAGCATCATCTCGCCATGTCCAACATCATGAACATCCTCCGCCTGATCGTCTTCGCAGTACTCGCGATAACTTTCGGCAAGAAAGCCGCCAAGGTCTTCAGAATGGTCTTCCTCTCCAAAGACCAGGATTGATCCGCAGATTCCGCTGACACTCCAGTCCCACTCCGCACACTCGCGGGGCGGGACTTTTTTGCTTCTCGCTGCGGCATGGCCAAACGCCCCGATGGCTTCACGGACCGCCGTCGTCGCTACAGATGCCAATCCGCCCAAAGGGACACTACGCGCTGGCCCAAGCCCATCTCCGGTCGCCCGACTTCCCCGAAACAATGGTGGTGCCTCCGAACACCGAAGAGCACAGCACATGGGCCTCCGCCCAATTCGCTCACAGAGGTCAAGTCCGCATGTTTCCCCGTAGGTCGGGATTCCTGTGGAAATGATCAGCGCAGTCCCAGTGCTGCATCCGGCAGGTTCCACGACTCTCCAGCAGGGCTGGCCTCCGCTAGCCAGCCGGTGCCTCGACAATGGAAAGATCTGCTTCGAGAACGCCGGAGCCGAACTTGGACATGGCTACTTCGACCATCAGCTCCGCCACTTCCTGGCCATCCTCCGTGGGTTCAAAATGCAGTTCGCCCCTCTCGCTCACTTGAAGGTCTCCATCCCAAAGGCCGGCCTCAAGCCTCGGCAGTTCAAATCCTTGCGGCTTTGTAATTGCAAAATGATAGCTGTTCTTGTGGAACTCACTTAGCTCACCCCGAATCACGCCTCCGAACCAACTGAATGACCACCCTTCGTGCGCCTTCGCCGCTAGGCTGTGTTCAGTCATTGTTCGCGAAATGCGAACCGGCGCTGTCGGAAGGCCTAAGCTCTCCCTCCAGCCACAGAGCGCAAATTCCCGGGCCGTGCCTCGACTAAGGCGTCGACCTGCTGGATAGCGACTCAGGTCCACAAATTCGCTACCTAAATTCGCCACTAAGCCGACAGCTCGCGAACGCAGAGGCTCGTTCGACTCCGCGGCCAGATGAACCAGACGGGATACGGCATCGGGATGGGCAGCCAACCTCCGACCGATCCCACTCAGAAGCCGGAAAACCGCATCCAGGGTTGGGCCATTCTCCAAATGTTCAACCAAACGTGCTATCGCGTCGCCATGATCCCCGATGGCCGGTCCGACCCCTTGCAGCAGTGCGGCAGCATGCTCGCGAGCCGTCGAATTCGCCAACAGTTCAACAAGCCGTGAGATCATCACAGGATGCTGTGTAAGGGCCGTCCCAAGAGTTGCGAGGGCAGCCTGCGCATCCCCCCTGTCAGCCCAGTCGTACCGGAGGTCGGACAAGCGCCCAATCAGCGCCCCGATCAGAGCCGGCTTCGTGACTTGCACTGGGCCAATATCCGCTAGCAACCGGGCAACACTGGTCCTGTTCTCAAGGCACGTCTCACGCGCCTCTGGGGCCTTCTTCGCCGTGATTACCCCATCCTGAATCCATCTCCCAACCTCCATGGCAGCCTCGGCGATCTTCGGCGTCGACGACTCTTCCAAAGATGCAAGTTCTCGAGCGGCATCTCCAGATAGGTAGGGAAACTCCAAGACCGCCAGTTCGCGACGGATCCCTTTGACGCCAATCCCGCTCAGGATATCCGCCAGACTCAAGACAGATCCGGCACGCGGATAATAGTTTGCACCCCACCGGAGGGACAGCGCGTCATCCATCAACCTCCTCGCACCTTCACTCCAAATCGCATCGAGGGAGAACCTTCCCAACCAAATTAACAACTCCTCGGGATGCCCGGCGAGTTGGCTGCCGTAAGCGGTAGGAAATTGTTTCAAAGAAGAATCGGGCTCAAGGTGCTTTAGGCCGGCTACGCCCAAGGCTTGGATGGACTCAGGCAACATCATGCGCAGCCGAACCATAGCTCGTCGGTGTGCTAACCGAAACTCGTCCTCCCTAAGTCCGCTCGCACGCAAACTGGAAGCCCGTGGCAGCAGGTACCTCCAAGGTCCAAGCAGCGTGACCAGTTCGTCTTCCAGGCCTTTCACCGCCTCCATGCTGCCTTCTCCTCGTCTGTCTGAGATCAGGCCGAACCAAGACCCAAACGCTTGATCAAGGTGTTGTTCACCAGCGGCCTGGGAACTGAGGGTGTCAAGGGAGGTATTCATAATTGGAATTCGATATCCTCAAGAAATCTGCTATATGTGTTAGCCTTGCCATACCGTTCGAAAGATGGATTATTGCATTACCGCAAATTCTAATCATCAAGATTGCATTTCAGCTTCTTGAGCACCTTTTTAATAATCCTTTTAACGCGGGCGGGGGATATACCGAATCGCTCACCCAACTGCTGGTCTGTGTAAGCGCGGTCATGATAACAACCATACTTCAATTGAATCATCTCTCTCTCGTGTGAAGGAAGCGATGAGAGCAGATCCGTTAGCCGAATGAGGAGAGCCTGCTCTTCTTTGTCTATGGCCTCTTGGGCCGGACTCTTTGCGGACTCGTCTCTACTGGAATCACCGAAACTCCCCAACCCTTTTGACTTCCTGCGCAAAACGATTGACCTCGATGTCAAGGCGGCGATGAGTTCAGCGACCTTCTCCACCCCTGACACAAATCTATACTCATCATTACCCCCACCTCGCAAACCGCTTTTGTCAATCTTCGAGGGTCTTGACGCTCCAATCGGCTTGTGAATGCGCCCGTAAATCAAGACAAGGATGTGCCAGTCGTTGTAGATTCTATCTGCTGATTTTGTTGCGTTAAGCTCACGAAATTCATCGATCCACTTGCTGAGGACAAGATGTGCCGGCTGCCTCAGGAGATCTGTCAGACCCGTGGGAATATCGTCCACTTCCAGTCCGGATTCTGAAAGCAGCCTTTGTGCCGCGTTACTGCTGATGCAGTTTGCCTCCAAGGCTGCTGCCAAGTGTACTGCGAGACGTTCGAGAGCAAGGCTTTTCGGTTGTTGTTTTGACTGCGCATGAACTGTCGTAAGCCACATCTGAATGGCTTTGTGACCCACATCCTGCTGCCTCAGGACGACGTTGAGATAGGTCGGATCCGCAAATCGCAATAAATGATGCGGATTATCGAGATATAATCGCGCGTAAGACTGCAGGTCCTCATAGATACGATCAGCATTGTGGTGTGAAGTTTTGATCAGTTGTTCCAGATCAGGAGCGCCTGGTATCCCGGACAAGACCCGATTGATGAATTTCCAGCGTTTAGATGTGGCATCCTCCGGAAGCCTGTTGAATTCATCGGTCTTGTTGCGGATCGCTTTGAAGAATGGGTGCGAGGGTGTCTCCGCGTCGGGGAGCAGATCTGCCTCGCAATACAGAGGTCCTTGAGCCGCACATGCCATCGGCGGGATCAGAAATGGAGAGAGATGAAGCTCCAGCCATGCTCGATTGTATCGGCGGCGCGCCAGAGAACGTTCCATGCTGATGCCTTGGACAACCTCATCATACTTATCAAACCACCACTTGACCTTTGCCAAGTTTCCCATCGGAGTCATCAGAAGGGGCAGGGAATCTTGGCGCTTCGTGCTCGGAGGAAACAATGCGGTTCCTTCCACCAAGTAATTCAAGGCTTTTAGCGGGCTTGTCTCAAGATAGGCCTTGTAGGTATCCAGATCCTTTCCGAGAAGTTTCTCCCAAGCGGCAAGATGGTCGGCAACTTGCCTTTCCAGATGGGATTTCAGTTTGCTGAACTTGCGCTTCTTGAACTCACAATCGGTAAACTCAGGACGACACCAGGCCCAGCGGGTGTCCCTCAACCAAGTTTTCAGCGGCGAGTCCGATGATCTCTTGGACGGACTTTCGATAAACGCAGTGAATCGAGCCGCGCGGCTTTGGTGATCGTTTGGAAGTGTGGGCGAGCGAGTTGCCGCGCTGAGCCTCCTGGCGAGCAACCTGACTCCCTTCTGGCCCAATTCCCTCCCTAAGCTGCTCTTCCCTAGCGCGATTCTGACGGCTTCGACTGCCCCCGTGCAGAGGAATGAGTTGTCGTTTCGCGGCATATCGTTGGATGTTGTGTGGTGCCCCCCTCAGCCACAGCAGCCAAGTGAGTTGTTACCAACCGTGTGGGGGGTGGGATCGATTGATATGAGATCCATCTCCCTGCGCTTCATGGTTTTAGATTGAGATCCGCTGCAAAGCAACGACCACCCGGATCGACGCCCAAGCCTATCATGATGTGCACGCTGATTGCGAGCGCATCCCCGGTGCCCGTCGGCGCTCGCGGAGGCGCTCCTTCGCGGGGTTACCTTCGGCAATTGTTGAACGACCGGACAGCCCAAACACTCAAGTCTTCGGCGGCAAGCAGCGCCGAACCCTCTGGCAGACTATTCAAAACTACCGTGGCGCCGGGCTTCAACAGGAGGCCCATCAAGAAGCGTTTTCGCCGCGCGGGGGCGATCAATGGGTACATCCCACCCCCAATAGGTATGGCGGGCGCTTTCTGGTCGTGCCCATCGAATGATGAGCTCGGACCGGACCGCCACAGTTGACCAAGAAAGGAAACCCTATGTGCAGATTGATTGGATACGTCATGGCCATGCTCCTGCCGTTGTGCAGCCTGGCCCAAAACATCATCCCGGCCACGGGCCGAGTCGGAATCGGAACCACGAGTCCGATTGCCCTGTGCGAGATCAACGGCGACACCGTCGTGCGCGGAGGCTTGGAAGCCGGGGAGGTCTTCGATTTCCATCTCAGCAGCAAGCCAGTCGAAACGTCAGATTTCGGGTTTCGCCTCCATCACTCCGCTCCGAACGAGTTGTCAATGGTGAGCGCGTCGGGGTACGCGAGGCTGACGGTGTATGGCAGTGTCAGCTGCAACACCCTCCAGATCACCTCCGACTTCGCCCAGAAATCCGGATTTTCTCCCGTCGATGATCGAGCCGTGCTGGCGAAAGTATGCGCGATGCCCATTTCCCAGTGGCATTACACGAATGCCCCCACTGTGAAGCACATCGGGCCGATGGCTCAGGCGTTCAAGGCCGCTTTTGACCTTGGCGATTCCGACAAGGAGATTCCGGTCGGAGACGGCATTGGGGTGGGCTTGGCCTCGATCCAAGCCCTCAACTCGATCATTGTTGAAGAATCGCGCGCCAAGGACAGGCAGATCGCTTCGCTCAGAGCGCAAGTAGCTGCCATGCAAGCCGAACAGGCTGAGATCATCCGCCGGCTTGCCGCCGTCGAGGCTTCACGGACGGTTCAGCAAGCTTCCCTTCGCAAGTGACCCAAACTGAACCCGGCCGGGCTCTGCCCTCGGGGCCCGGCCCATTGCCCCTTTCTATTTATGAGCATGACTTCCGAAGTCCGCAGCCGATCTCCCCTCCTCCGCTGGCTTTTGTCCGGATGGACGAAAATCGCATTTTTCCTCTCTCTGCTCCGAGTTGTTGGACTCGCAGACACGATCCATCTTTCACCCAATGGTAGCGACCGGGGCGATGGGTCCCAGAACAAGCCATATCGAACCTTGCAGAAGGCGGTGAGATCAGCCACTGCAAGAGACCAAATCCGCGCCCAACCCGGCGTCTATCTCCTCAAGAACCTTACCTTGGACAAACCCCTCAGCCTGACGGCGCCGCAAGGTGGCGTATCGTTCGGCGACTGCCCAACTCTTGACTTCACATCCATGATCTATGTGAATGGTACTTACTGGAGTCCTACTTTTGAAACTCCTTTGGACGTCAGTAACCCCGAAGCAACCTCGCTCATCTCACTCGGAGCCTACCTCAATGATGGGTGTGGCAACCCCATTTCTGAGAGCGACGCCTCGTTCACTGCAGAGTGGACCGCTTCGGGTCCGGCGCAGGTCGTGTTCTCGCCGCCACGTGCGCTCCGCTGTAATGCGACCTTCGCGGCAACCGGCGACTACACGCTCCACCTTGCGGTCAAGCGAAAGGGCGTCACGGTTGTCACCGACCAAGCAGTCGCGGTAAAACCCAAAGGAGTCTCGCCCTTCGTGATAAAGGGGGGCGCTGACATCGATAACGCGATCACAACGCTGCCAGTTTCGCTCTTAGGGAAAGCTCTACGTGGCACAAATATTCCCCCTTGGTTGGTCGAGGTGCTTTGGTCGGTTCAATCGACCCCGAACACAGGTGGTTCGGTCGTTTTCACCAGTCCACGAAGTCTCAGCACGAGCGCCATGTTCTCGCATGCCGGAGATTACGTTCTCCGAATCCATGGGTGGGAAAGGGACGGTCTACAGCGGAACGACTTTGATACGGTGCGTGTGCGGGTCACGGCCCCAACTGTAGTGGGGCCAGCGCCCCCGCCGGTCGTCGACGCTGGCCGTGATCAGAGATTGGAGATTGCCCCGGGTGGAGTTGTGTCCACAAAGCTGGCGGGCGCGACTTTTCTTGGCGGGCAGTTGAACAACGACATGCCCGTCCGATGGGAGAGCCCTCCAGGGGTGACCTTGAGCAGCGATTCCGCAAGAGAGCCGAGGGCGACATTCTCTCAAGCGGGAACGTACGTGCTGAATTTCTGCGCCACCGCCAATGGGCTGACCCGATGCGATAGCGTGTTGGTCTCGGTTGAGAATATCGGGTCAATCTGGGTGCCCGGCGCCCGTACGCTCGCTGACCAATTCTCCGGGCAGCCCACTTCCGATCCTTGGCAGGACATTCGCCTCACCGCCGATCGGCCTGACATCTTGGTGATGGGGGCTAGCGGTGTCGAATACTGGCTCGAAGCCTCGGAGGATCTGCAGATTTGGGCGCCCATCGGGCATTTTGTCGGAGGCGAGCATCCGGTGTGGTTGACCGATACCGAACGCGGCGCCTCAAGCCCGGGACGGTTCTACCGCCTGCGGAGGCGCTAGTGTGCTAACCTCTAAGCCGTAACGAGGCAGTAAGAAACTCCCGCAGAGCTGCGGAGCGCGCAGAGAGAGGCTTGGCTCGCGGGCGAGGAGCGTCTTGGAAACGATCACAAAAGGGTGACTCCTCGCCGTAGCGGATTGGGTGCCCTTCTCTGCGCCCCAGCGTTCTCTGCGGGAGTCCTCGCCGCAGTTCCAACCGCATGGATACGGCTAAGTGATTTACATTATCCGTGCCGGATGCCGAGAATTGCGCCGCCTGTTTCCCTGGCCCCAGAGCAAGCCAACGAGCTCCGCCGTACGGTCCGGGCGAGCACCTCGTCGGCTTCATCGGTGACTCGCTGTCGGATCATCCTCCACGCCTCGGCTGGCGAGACGAATCAGGAGATCGCAGACGCGCTCGAGATTCCGGAACAGACGGTGAGCAAGTGGCGGCGTCGGTTCGTGAAGCTCGGGATGGCCGGCTTGCAGGACTCTCGACGCAGCGGTAGGCCGATGAGGCTCTCTATCGATTCCATCAACAAAGTGCTCACCGAGGTGACAAAGCCGCCCGCCAGTCGGAATCAATGGAGCATCCGCTCCATGGCCCGCCATGCCGGAGTGTCGAAGAGCCATGTCCAGACCCTGGGATCTTGGTTCAGGGGACTTAGCGGTCAGCACACTAGTGTAGTGTCTCAGAAACCGCTGGAGTTATTTTCCCTTTGTTTTGCGCATTCTCGCTCCTGTGCAACCCGGCTTGATTCCTTCCAACGTTTGTCTGCAGCGACTCAGCTTCTCCACGATCGAATCCACCGTCGCCGTCCATACAAACGGCTTCGGATCCGTGTTCCACACCGCCAGAAACTCCTCAATCGCCTTCTTCAGATCATCGACACTGACGAACACTCCTCGCCGGATTCGCTTGCCCGTCAGTTCTCCGAACCACCGCTCCACCAAATTCAACCAACTCGAACTTGTCGGGACAAAATGCGGTACGAACCGGGGATGTCGCTTGAGCCAGTTCTGCACCTTCGCGTGCTTGTGTGTTCCGTAGTTGTCCATGACCAGATGGAGGTTCAACTCGGCCGGAAACTCCTGGTCCAGGTGCTTGAGGAACTTGAGGAATTCCTGATGCCGATGGCGGGCGTAGCACTGTCCGATGACTTTGCCTTCGGCAACTTCGAGCGCGGCAAAGAGAGTTGTGGTTCCGTTTCGCTTGTAGTCATGGGTCATCGTTCCGCATCGGCCCTTCTTCATCGGAAGTCCTGGCTGAGTGCGGTCCAGGGCCTGAATCTGGCTCTTTTCGTCAATACAAACGACCAGCGCCTTCGTCGGCGGGTTGAGGTATAATCCAACAACATCGGTGAGCTTCTCCAAGAAGCGCGGATCTCTTGAGAGTTTGAATCCCCGGCTTCGGTGCGGCTTGAGTTGATGGGCAGTCCAGATCCGGCTCACCGTCGCCCTGCTCACACCTTGCGCCTTCGCCATTGAGCGGCAACTCCAGTGGGTTGCACCGTCGGGACGGCTCTGAAGGGTGCTTTGGATGATTTCGCCTATCTTCTCAGGGGAATGGGTCGCCTTGCGTCCACGACCGGGCGCCACTTCCCACAGGCTGTCAGCGGTCGGGTCAAAGTGTACCACCTCGGGTCAGGTTAAACTGTACCACCCCCGGCTAGGTTTGGTTATCGGTTTTCGGGGCTGTGTTTCAAGGTTCGACTTGGTAGATTTGCACTGCCGTCGGGAGGATAAGGCTCTGCAGGAGTGCAACCCGAGCGCCCGCCGGTCCAGGGTTAGCGAAAGCTTCCCACTCCCAGTTTCCTCTCCCGAGGCGCTGGGAGTTCTTTTGCCCCCCCTGCTAACCCTGGTCCAAAGCGATAAACTCATCGTAACCCTCCGGCCGTCAGGCCGCTGTTTTCTTCCTCCGGGTGGCCTGCTCGACGCGGTAGGATTTTCCCTGGAATTGAACGATTTCGGAGTGATGGAGGAAGCGGTCGAGGATGGCCGCGGCCGCTGCCACGTCGTTGAGGAGCTTGCCCCACTCTTCGATGGGCCGGTTGGAGGTCATGAGGGTGGATCGGTTTTCGTACCGGCGCATGATCAGCTCCAGGAGGATCTCCCCCGCCTTGGGCGGCAGGCTCTTGAGCCCCATGTCATCAATGATGAGCAGGTCCACCTTGAGGTGTCGTTCCAGGATGCGGTCGAGCTCGGCCGGGGATCGTTCGGACTGGAGCTCCCGGACCAACTCGAAGATGGAGCGGTAGAAGACGGAAAAGCCGGCCTTGATGACATTCATGCCGATGGCCTGGACGAGATGGCTCTTGCCCAGACCAGGCGGCCCGAGGAAGAGCAGGTCGCGACGCTCGCGCACGAAGGCACCGGTGGCGAACTGGTAGAACTGGGCCCGCTTGAGGGATGGATTGAAGGCCCAGTCGAATTCTTCCAGCGTGCGGACATCGCGGAATCCAGCATCCTTGCGGCGCTTTTCAATGAGGCGCTGGTCCCGTGAGTTGAGTTCGTCCTGGACGAGCAGCTCGAGGAACTGGAGGTGCGGGAGTGCATGGGTGGAGGCCTCCTGGAGACGGAGCTCAAGGCTGGCGAGGAGTCCCGACAGACGGAGTCGTCGGAGGTTCTGGGTGAGTGAATGGTTCATGTTTTGCAATGGGCATCAACGAACTCGCCGTATTCGGTGAGGTCGCGGAGGACGGGGTGTTCGGTGGCGAAGGGGAGCTGAGGCTGGATGGGTGCCTGGGTGGAGGCCAGGAGGGTGCGGATGTCGCGCAAGCGCCAGAGTTCGCAGGCGCAGGCGCGTGCACAGGCTGCGTTGAGGGCGCGGGGTGAGTGCTTCTCCAGCAGTTGGACCAAGCCCATGAGGGAACGGATGCCTTCGTGCTGGCGGCGTTGAATGAGTCCCTTGGCCCAGAGTTGGCAGGAGGGACCAAGTTCAGCGGCCCTGCCGCCCCAGTAGTCCAGGGTGGCCTGGACCCGGCTGGCCCCACCTCCCAGACCAAGGGTCTTGGTAAAGCGGCCGGGCTGGATGCGGGTGTGCAAGGCGACCTGCTCCAGGCGCTGGTTGAACACACGCAACTCCCGGGAATCCCAGCGCACCCAGACATCGCAGCCGATGTATTCGGGTGGAACGTCGTAGTAGGCCTTGGCGACTTCGACGAAGGAGTCGCGATGGACACGCCGGGCCTCGGAAAAGCAGGGAAAGAGCGATGCGGGCAAGGCTTGGAGATGCGGTTGCTCTTCGGCGAAGAGCTGGGCCACCTGGCGCTTGGTGGTGCCGTGGATGCGCAGGTCGGCGACGGTGGCTTCCCACTCTCGGAGGAACTGGTTCTGGGCGGCGATGGAATCGAAGCAACGGCCGGCGAGGGCGTTGCTCTTCACGTAGCCGACACCGCGCTCGACCTTGCCCTTGTGCTCGGGGGTACGGGGCCTGCAGGGGATGATGGCGACGTGGTAGTGACGGGCGAACTCGACGAGCTTTGGGTTGAGTTCCGGATCGTGCCAATCGGCCTTGAGGACGGCGGCCTTGAGGTTGTCGAGGTTGAGGGTCTGGGGGACCCCGCGGAAGGCGCGGAAGGCGTTCTCCAGGGCCCGGAGGAAGGTCTCGGTGTCCTGATGCAGGACCGACTCGCTGTAGGCCTTGCGGGAGAAGCTCAGGACGATGCGGAAGACCCAGGTGCGACGCTTGTGTCCATCGCTGTCGGTGATCGGTGCACCGAGGCCGAAGTCGACCTGGGCCTCCTCGCCGGGTTGGACCTCGATACGCCAGACGCGCTCGGGTTCGGTGGCCTTGAGGGAGCGGACGAAGCGTTTGACGGACTGGTAGGAACCCTGGAAGGCGAACTCGGAGCGCAGATCCTGGAAGATGCGCTGGGCGGAGAGGCCGGATTCCATCCTGCTGCGGATCCAGGGCGCATGGGGCTCGCAGAGCGAAAGTGGCCCGGGTGAGCCGGAGGTCGGGGTGGTACAGTTTGGATCAGAGCCGGAGGTCGGGTTGGTGGTACAGTTTGGAGGACCAGCCTGGGCGGCAAGGTAGCCACGGACCGTGTTGCGATGGATGTCCAGATCACGGGCGATCTGCCGGATCGACCGTCCCTGGGCGTGGAGCGCGAGGATTGCCTGTTGTGTTTGCACCGGGAGTACATTGGCCATGCAGGCGGCAATGACTCCGGGTTTCCCGGCATACATCCACCCTCCGGCCTATCGCCGGGGTGGTACACTTTGACCCGACCCGAGGTGGTACACTTTGGGTGACCGCTAACACACAGGCACTGAACTCCCTCACTCAGGAAACGCTTGCGCCAGAGACTGACCGTCTTGGCGTTGATCTGGAGGGCATCGGCAATGTCGATGTCCCGATTGCCGTCGGCTGCCATCATCAGGATACGGCAACGCTGAGTAACCTGTTGGGGAGTTTGGTGAGCGGCAACCCATCGCTCGAGTTCGAGACGGGAGTTTGGATCCAAGAGAACTGGCTGAGCAACCCGCGGCATTCAACAGCTTTGACGGGTTGCTTTAATAATGCCAGTCATTTGTGAGACACTACACTAGGGCGTGTCTTCAAAATGAGGACTTGAGCCAGTCGAGGATGGCGGCGAGTTCGACAAAGGCAAGGAAGTGGAGGGATAGCTTCGCTTAGCGAGTTCCGATCTGGCGCAACCGTTTGACTCGTTGGAAGAAGGTCTCCACGTGGTGACGGAGCCTGCAGGAGCCGCAGTGCCAGCGGGCGGGTTTCTTGCGATTCTTAAGGTTCTGGATGCAGGGACAGTTGCACGGCATCCCAAATCCGATCACGGAGAGCAGTCGAATCGTATGTTAGCGCCTTTGTCGGCCACGAAGTGATGGCCCGGAGGGATAACGATTCTATCCGCACACCGGATGTCGGCCAGATTGCCGCAATCCACCATGATTTGGAGGGCGCGACCTTTAGAATCCACCAATGCAGTGACCTTCGTACTGGGCCCGCCCCGGGTACGTCCGATGGCTTGAGATGTCTGCCCGCCGCTGGGATTCGTGCCGTCCTGGTGGGCCTTTCCGTGGGTGGCATAAATACAAACCAAGGCGACAAGCTCCGCTGCGACTATCTCCAACAGGCCAACCCAAAGACCGCTTTGATCCATCGTCGCCAACGCGTGTAGACCGAGGACCAAGGTCCGAAATGCGGAGGTAGATCCCTCCAAGGGCAAGCGACTCGAAGGAGGTAGAACATCTCTTCAATCATTTGCCGATCATCCTTTGGAGGAAGGCCCCGGCGCCGCGAGGGCCTCGGCCCCGGCAGTTTCTGCCCCAACCCGATTGAGGGCGATTTTGAACCGCTGCCAGAGCGGATCTGGGATTTGATATCGTTGGCTTGTGTGCATTGTAACAAACGTGAGTGCAACAGGATGCATAGACTTATCTATGCCGCCTCTATTTTGAAAACACGCCCTAAACCGCATAGAGAAGTCACTACCCGCGGTCGCCAAATATCGCCCCATGAATTCCAAGTTTACCCCATCCTAGCCGCAAGCCAGGTGATCCACCATTGCATACATAAGTGCTCACCTTGCCATAACTGCCTTAGCAAACGCTTCAAGGCTCCAGGGTGAGTCGGAAATGTGAATCCAACAGACCTAAGTGATTCGTATGAAGGGCAATGGAGAAGAACCAGCAAGCGGGTTAGCGCCTCTGGGTCCACAGTCAATGCCGGGCCAATTCCGCTGAACCTTTCCTTAATGAAGTGTTTCGAATAGCGCCTTTGATAATCTCGAATACCGAGCTCGACAACGCCACTATCAATCAAGCTTCGATCAGAAGCTTGATTCAAGTATTTGGCCCCATGGCTTCTCTCTACCCGTGCCCCACTCTCACTTTCTGCCAGAATCTGCTGCAGTCTGCATAGACGTGGCAGACACTCTGGCAAATTTTCCAATGCTGGGCCAATGGCCCCAAGCACTCGAGCCGCAGATCTGCGCACGTTTGGATGCCGATGCTCGAGCAATCTGATCAGGCTTGAGACAGCCCTAGGACAACGGGCCAACGCCGGACCAACAGAACCAAGAGCGGAGGGCACAATTACCGGCACCCGTGGGAAAGAAAGCCGCCAGTGGCTTCCGGGATCGTGTAACGCAGAGTCGTCTAACTCAGGATCCCGAAACAAATCGGCCTCTCCGAGCAATTCCGCATCTGACAGTAGATCGACTAGTCGCATGATTACCTCCGGGAAGTTAACCAACGCCGGCCCGACGGATCCAAGCACTCGAGCCGCAGCCCTCATAGTGGCCCGGTCGTGAAGCCGGCTCGTCAGCAACGACATAATTTCAGCGTTTGCCGCCAAACCAGGACCAATTGCGGCTAAAACACGGATTGCAAGTTTCGACGGTCTTCCGTCCCTCCCAACTAGGCGGTGGATTGCGTTAGGGAGGGTTGTCAGAGCCGGCCCAATCCTTTCCAGCACAACGAAATGCTCGCTCCAACCTTCACGTTCGGTCATAATTCTATCAATTAACCGATATATCTCTTTTGGCTCCTTTAGTAACGCAGCGCCGACCCGGGAGAATAAGTGTCTACCAGATTTGCGATCGCACCCCTTTCGAATTTGTTTTGAGACGCATTGCCCGTGTGTTACCAGAGGAGGCCCGATTTTGATCAATACGTCCACGGACGCCTCCTGCATCCACCCCCTGATTGCGGCTATGGCCTCGCCATGGCAGTTGCGGGTACTGGATGGCAGATAGGCTACAAGCTGGGCAGCGAGGATACGTGTTGAATCGAAAAAGTCTGATTTGGGTGTAAATTTAAGATTGGTTGGCTTGAGGGAGGGTTCCCAGATGAGTTCGAGGAACTGGTTGGCGGTGATGGGCTGGGACAGATGTCCGGCGAGGAACTGGAGGAGGGGTTCCCAGACGGGCATCCAACGGACGATGCGGAGGAGGTCGGAAACCGGGCCGGTCCAGTGCGGGTGGGTTTCGCCGGTGACTTCCCGGATGTAAGGTTCGCGGGTGAGGTCAATGGTGACCAAGGTCTCGAAGCCCTGGCCGGTGGCGTCCTCCAGCAGCGCAGCCAGATGCCGGGCCGCGAGGTAGGCCACGAAGGAACGGTGCGGCCAGACGCTGGTGTCGTCACTGGAGGCTTCGATCAATCCGCAGTGCCGGAGCACGACGAAGAGTTGGATAGCCGTAAATCCGGCCCCGCCTGGGACCGCCTCTTTGAAAGCGGCCTCGAATTGGCCATAGCTGAAGGTACGTCCGGAAGCGTCGGATGCGAATAGCTTCCAAGCGATGGAAGGCAGCACCAACAGTGCCTTGTCGAGTGCCTTTCTGGTCTGTTCGGCAAATTCGAAGTCGAAAAGCTTTAGCGTTTCTCGCAAAGTCGCAGACCATTCAGAGTTCACGCCCTCCACTTCTCGGCACATCGTCTGGATCCGTTCGCGCGATTTCAAGCGCGCCGCCTCCCGATCCGTCCGCCATTCGCCCTGGATCAACCTCTTGACACAGCGGTCATACAGTTCTGCTGGGGTGGCGTCAGGGGAGAGGTCCGTGTTCTGGTGGGCCTGGACGGCGAGGGTGAGGAGGAGGGGATTCTGGTGGGCCTGGAGGAGGCCGGTGGCGAGGGTGTGGACGAGGGACTTCGCCTTGGGCGAGCCGGGCCCGAACCAGGCGGCGACATAGCCGGTCCAGCCAAGCCAGTCTGACGGGGCGATTTCCCAGCGGGCTTCCTCTGCCCAGCCGATGGTTTCCAGCAGGTGGGGCTCGGTCTCAGCGCGGGTCGTGAGCACCACACGGGCAAGGGGCTGGATCTCGTCCTTGATAGCTCGCACGAATTCCCGGGCGCGGTGGCCGGCCTCGTCCACCGAGTCAAGCAGGAGCCAAGGGCGGCAACCCGTCAGCATCGCGAACCAGTCGTCGAGCGGCGCCGGCCAAGCGAGCTTCAGTCCCTTCAGATCCTCGCGCACGGCGGCGGCCAGGCTCTTGTGGGCCAGGACGCGATTGACGGTGGTGAGCAGGGGCAATTCGAGTTCGCCGAGTGGCCGGGTGCTTGCTTGGAGCTGCTTTAGGCTCGCCCGAGCGGAACGGGCGGCCAGCAAGCGCAGGGCGGTGGTCTTGCCGAGGCCGGCTTCCCCCACAATGAGAACACGGGCTTGGCGGCCCACCACCCACTCGGCGGGTTCGGTTCGCAATCGATCCTCGGGTTTCAGCTCCTCGATGGAGCCTGGATGCCGGATCCTCTTCCCCTCCTCCTCCGAGGATCCCCGCTTGAAGCGCTGGGTGAGGTGGGGCGGGATAAGCAGGTCGCCAGTGCGAGGATCAGCAAAGCCGCCTTCCAGCCACGGGGAGTCGTTGAGCGCGACACGCTGTTCTTCCGAGAGGAAGTCACCCGGAGCACGCACGTCCCCAACGTGGTGCGGCCTGAGATGCACTCCGTCCCGGGCCCAGAGTTGGCCAATATACTGGAGGTAGGCTTCTAGAATCTCGGCCCGGAGGGAGCGCTGCTTGACCAGTCCTACGCGGGTCTCGGGATTTGGCCCGGAGTCGAGGGGCCGGAGCTGTAAGGACTCGCGCTGGGCGGGCCAGGCATCGTCCGGGCCGGCCACGAACACCAAGGTGTCGATCAGGCCACCGCACCGGCCGGCAGCGTCACTCTTGGCTTGGACGTCCTGCACATGCCCGAATCCCACCAGCCCGCCATTCTTCCATTGAGCCAGGGCCAGTACCCCTTCGTCCGGGTACAGGCTGCGCCGGACATGCGCCCAGAGACGGAGGGCGGCACCCCCGCATGAGGGGCCCTGCAGCAGCAATGGCCCCTGTGCCTCCTCCCTCAAACGTTCCCGCCGCAAGGTCCAGTCCGGGGGCCGGAGGGCCTCCGGCGTGGCCGCCTCCACCTCCTGCGCCGTCACGGCCTCGACCCAGTACAGTCCATGCTGACCAGGGCGTATGGGTCCCAAGGCAGTGTCGGCGGCTTCCGCAAAGCTCGTGACCACTGCCGGGTGGAACGTCGCAGACTGCTCCCCGCAATCCACCCAGACGCGGCCCATCTGGCGGGGATGCTCACCGACGATACCCGGATTGGTGTCCGCCGGGTCGCCGGGCAACACCATGCCGTGCAGCCAGAGAAGGCGGCCGTCGCCGCCGCCGAGGTTCACCACCGCCAATGGCACACGGCAGGCTGGCCCCGTTTCGCCCCGAAGCAGGCTCCGCCACAGCAGCCATTGCGGCTCCGCCGGAGGCAACGGGTCATCGGCCAGCGCCCACGCCAATCCGCGCAGGCCGCGCACCAGCGCCTTTAGGTGCTGCCGGGCGGACTGCTCATGGTAGGTCAGCACCTCCGAGGTTTGTTGCTCCTGGAATCGGCCCAGGCCCATCGCCTCAGTCCAACGGGGCAACCATTTTCTCTCGGACACCTTGGCCAACTCGTCGGCCAAAGCCTGGAAGGTCGCCGCCGGAACCCCCTGCCGGGCAAGGTCCCAGAACAGCCCGCCGGCCAGGCCATCGCACAGCAACTCATCGAGCAGATGCAGCCCCTGGGCTGACTTCGACCGCCGGCACTTGATCAGCATGGCCAACCGCTCGGCGGACCAACATGGCTCAGGTGTCATCCTGGCCCTTAGTCTGCCCGTCTGCCTGGCCGGTGACCAGACTGGGTCTCTCCCCGGTCGACCGCACCTGCGGCGACGTTATCCTCTGCGCCGCCGTCTCGGCCGGCAACACCACCACCCGCTGCCGCCAAACGTAACGTTCCAACCATTCCTGCCCGCACCACGGGCAGCATCTATCCGACGTTTTATCCACTTCCCTCCCGGGGGGTGGGCTCGTCCTCCACTCACCACCTTACCCCCAACTCCTGTGAGCCCTAGCCTGACCTTCGCTAGTGCGGCCAGAAATGGATGGAAATCTTGGCGATTCCGCAAATCCGCGGAAAAAGTCTTCACTACAAACCTCCCCGTCCGGCGGCCTAGGTTTCGAGGCCGCGTCCCTCCGTGAGCCGTGGCGGTCCTTGTTCCGGCAGCTCCCAGCCCAGTCGCTCCAGCAACAGCCTCTGGTCCAGATCGGGTTGCGTGCGCCTCGTCATCACCATCGTCCGGCCTTCAGCCACCGGCAGGTGCACATCAATCAGTTCGATCCTCCCAAACTTCTCCAGCATCGTCCGCGGCGTCAGGCCACCGGCCACCCTCCGGAGCTGTCCCCTCAGGCACACCTGCATGCTATACGCCATGAACGCCACGAAGATGTGCGCCTCGATCCGGTTTTCCTTCGAGTGGTAGATCGGTCGAAGCCCCAGATCTCCCTTGAGGTTCTTGAACGCCGCCTCCACCTCCACCAGCCTCAGATACATCTCCCATAGTTGGGCTGGATCCTCCGCCGTCAGGTTCGTCCTCAGCAGGTAGCGTCCTTCCCGTTTCCTCACGATCCTCAGCTTCTTGCGATTGATCCGGTAGCTCAGCCCGGATCCGCCTTCACCCACCGCGATCTTCACCAGACCGTAGGCTCGTCCCGCCTGCTGCTTGGCCTGGCCCAGCTTCATCATCATTTCATCCCGTCCCAGGTTCTTCTGCCCCTTCAGCTCGCCAAGGCGCTTGATCAGCACCTTGAGCCGTCGGCGCCGCATCGATCGTTCCTTGCCGACTCGATCCGCACTCTCCACCCACACGAAGAGCTCCTCCTGCTCGTCGACGAGTTTCACCGTCACCTTCTCCCGGGCCTGTTTCCATGGCTGATCCTGAAGACGATTCTCCAGCTTGCTCAGTCGTCCCTTGGGCGTCCCCACCAGATACGAGATCCGATGCCGCTTCTTGCGCATCAATGCCAGCGTGTCCTCTGTCGGGATCCCTCGGTCCATGATCCAGGTGCGCTGGGCCTTTCCGAAACGACGGCGGATCTTCTTCAGGAAGTGGATCAGCGTCTGCCGGTCCTGGATATTCCCGGGCATGACTTCGTACGCGAGGGGCAGTCCCTCGGGTGTGATGACCAATGCGATGACCACCTGAACACAATCAGAACGGTGATCACGACTGTAGCCGTAGCGGCGCTTGTCTCCGTCCGGGAACGGAGGATCACTCTCGAAGTAGGTGCTGGTCAGGTCGTAAAGAACGACCTCGAACTGTGCGGCGAAAAGGTCCTTCCAACGCTGCTGGAGATGGTCGAAGAGGGCTTCCCGGTGGGGCAGCAGACGATCCAGGCATCGGTAGAGGTTGTCCTTGGCAGCGAGGGAAAAGTCCGAGCCGAGGATGTCGGCCATGGCGCTGTGTGAAAACCATTCCCGGTGGAGACGGAACTCGCTGCCGGGATCAATCAATCGGTAGGTGACGAGGACCTGGAGGATCTGGGTCCACTGAGTTCCTTCGCGGCTCGGCGGAAGCCGTTGGAGCCAGAATTGCGAAAGCTGAAGATCCTGCCAGAGGCGATCCGCGATCCAACAGGCGCCCCACTGGCGGGGGTTGTGGAGACTGAAGTCGGAGAAGTGAATCTTCGGGGGAGGCACCTCTGGGGATGGAGCCTTGGGAGAGGAGGCAAAGGCGAGCTCCGGATCTTGCGAAGGGGGCGGAGCGGAAAACCTGGAAGCAAGAGTACTCCAGGCTTGGTGCTGGGCACGGTCGAGTTCGCCGAGATAGATGGCCTGTCGCTGGATGACCTTGCCGGAGGGTGAACGCCGGTTCTCGACGAGGCTCCAATAGGTGTGATCCTTGCCGTTCTTGTGGCGGAGGTGCCGACGGAGGAAAAGGCCCATGGACGGGCAGGATACGGGGAAAATGGGCGGTGGGAAGAGGGTGGGTCTGCACTACAGAGCGAGTACGGATCGAAACCCTCGGATTCATTGTCAGCGCCGAGCTGGAATTCCGCTGATTCTGCCGGTCTGAAATCCGGCAGCGGCGGCGTCTTCTTTGCGGCGTCTTCTTCCGCCTGAGGCGCCAGCCCTTCTTGCTTCTTCTCCGTCTTCTTCCGTCTTCTTCCCGATCCTCCACGGTTCGCCTCTTCACGCCGCGTCGCGTCTTCTTGCGTCCTGTGGCTCGCTCCCGGTCCTCGCTCAAGTGCCTCGGTTGCAACGAACCTTTCGTTCCCTCTCCCCACAACAGGTCGCGCCAACGCTTCTGCACCAAGCCCGCCTGCAAGCGGGCCAGCAAGAAGGCCTCCCAATCCACCTGGGCCTCCAAACCCGCCAACCGTGACTACTTCAAGGGCACGCATCACGTGAACCGCGTCCGCCAATGGCGCAAGGCAAACCCCGGCTACTCCAAGCGTTCACGTGCCCGCAAGCCGAAGGTCCCATCACCCGAACCGTCTCCGGATCAAACCCAACCTGTTTCTCCACAGCCGGATCCGCAGGATTCGTTACAAGTTTCCGCTCCCCCGCCGTTACAAGATCTCGGCCCTGCGTTACAAGATCTCGTGTTTCCATATCCAGCTATCGTCGTTGGACTTATCGCACTCCAATCCGGCTCTGCGTTACAAGATGACATCCACCATCACCTCCATCGTGTGGCATCCAAGGGAGCGGAAATCCTCCGGCAAGGTGCCGGTCGATTTCCGCCTCCATCATGAATGATCAAAAAGTCCTCCTCCGACCCGAACGCCTCCGCGAGGTCCCGCCTCGCTTCAGCTGGTGCGACCAGCGCCTCTTCCGCTCCGGGGTCACCTCCCGCTGCGGATCCGACGCCCTGGCCCTGTACCTTTTCCTCCTCACCGTCGCCGACTCCCGTGGCCTGAGTTACTACTCCGACGCCAGCATCGGTCGCGCCCTGCGTCTGGACGCCCTCGCCCTCTCGGCCGCGCGCGCCGAACTCCTCGGGTCGGATCTCATCGCCTACCGACGTCCCCACTATCAGGTCCTGAGCCTGCCCGACTCCTCCACGCCACCTCCCTCCCAGCGTCTGGGCGAGGTCGCCTCCGTCGGCGACATCCTCCGCCGCGTCCTCAGCTCCGGAGGTGCCCAGTGATCGACTACCAGACCTTCTGCAAACTGCGCCAATTCCACGATGTGGACCGATTGTCGGTCACCCAGATCGCGGCCGAACTCGGCCTCCATCGCGAAACCGTGTCCACGTGGATTTCCCGTCCCAAGTACGAACAGCGACGCTCCGAGCAGCCCCGTTCCAGCAAGCTCGATCCCTTCAAGGGCTCCATCAGCCGACTCCTGGAACGCCACAACTATACGGCCAGTCAGGTCCTCGCACTCCTCCGTGAGGAAGGCTACAAGGGTGGATCCAGCATCCTGCGCTCCTATGTTGCCCGCGTCCGGCCCAGGACCCGTCAGGCCTTCCTGCGCCTTCAGTTCGTCCCGGGTCAGGCCGCACAGGTCGACTGGGGATCGGCAGGCTACCTGCAGGTCGGCAACACCCGTTGCCGCCTCTCCTTCTTCGTCATGGTCCTGTGCCACAGCCGCCGGATGTATGTGGAATTCACCCTGCGTGAATCCCAGGAACACTTCCTTGCTGCGCATCAAAGGGCCTTCGTCTTCTTCCAGGGCGTGCCCAACGAGCTGATCGTCGACAATTGCAAGGTCGCCGTCCTCCATCACCGACGTGGCGAGGAACCGGCCTTCAATCCGCGTTACCTCGACTTCGCCCGTCATTACGGATGCCGCCTGCGGGCCTGCAATCCCCTCTCGCCCCACGAAAAGGGCCGCGTCGAACGTGCTGTCGGTTACGTCAAACACAACTTCCTCGCCGGACGCCAGCTCAGCTCCCTCGACGCCCTCAACGCCGAGGCGCGCCTGTGGATGGACACCGTCGCCAACGTCCGCGTGCATGGGGACACCGGCAAGACGCCCGACGCCCTCTTTGCCGAGGAAACCCTCCGGCCCCTCCATCTCAACCCCTACGACACGGCCACCATCCACCCGCTGCGATCCGACCGGACCTGCCGTGTGCGCTTTGATTCCAACACCTATTCCGTCCCGGCGGCCAACGCACGGCAGTTGCTTACGCTCAAGGCTTCCACCGACCGGGTCGTGATCCTCGATGGCGACCGCATCATCGCCGATCACCCGCGTTCCTATGGACGGCGTGAGGACTTCGAGATCCGGGGACACATCGAACCCTTGCTGCACCAGCGCATGCGCGCCCATCGCCAACGTCAGTTGGTGCGCTTCCTGACCTTCGGTCCGGCGGCCCAACGTTACTGGGAGCAATTGCAGCAACGCCGGCCCGACGCCCTCACCCAGGTCCAGCGCATCGTGGCGCTGAGCGAGTCCCACGGGGTGGACCTCATCTCCCGATTGCTCGAGGACCTCCTCGAACTGGAGGCCTTCGGTGCCGACTACATCGCCAACCTCGCCACGCAGCGGCAGCGCATCTCCCAGGAGTGTGGAGCCCTGCATCTCACCCGTTCCAGCGACCTGCTGGATCTCGAAGTCCCCGCACCCGACCTCTCCCTCTACGACCAACCATGAAAAAGGATCTCCTCAACGAGCACCTCGACTACCTCCGTCTGGAATACATCCAGAAGGAGCATCGCTCCCTCGCCCAGCAGGCGGCACGGGAACAGTGGTCCCACGCGGAATACCTCAGCCGCCTCATGGAGGGCGAGGTAGGCCAGAGGCGGCAGAAGGCGCTGGAACAGCGGTTGCGCCGGGCGCGATTCCCGTTTCGCAAGACGCTTGAGCAGTACCAGTGGACGTGGCCGCGGAAGATCAACCAGATGGCGGTGCGCGAACTCTTCAACCTGAAGTTCATGGAGACCCACACCAACGTGGTGTTCATGGGATCGGTTGGACTGGGCAAGACGCATCTGGCGGTGGCGCTGGGACTGGAGGCATGCCAGGCGGGACGGACGGTGCTGTATGCCTCGGCCATCCATGTGATCAACGAGCTGCTGGTGGCGCAGAAGACCCACCGCTTGCGCAAGACGATCCGCAAGTATGCCGGGATCGACCTGTTGATCCTGGACGAGATCGGCTACCTGCCGATCGACAAGGCGGGGGCGGACCTGCTGTACCAGGTGCTGGCCGAGCGGTACGAGAAGGCGTCGACGGTGCTGACGACGAACCGTGCGTACAAGGAGTGGGCGCACATCTTCAACAACGACGCGACGATGACGGCAGCGTTGCTGGACCGCTTGCTGCACCACGTGGAAACGATCCTGATCGAAGGCCGCAGCTACCGGAGTCGGGATCACACCGAAACGCCGTAGTCCACTTGGACACCTCCATCGCACGGCCGCTGGAGCAAGGCTCCCAGCGGCCCTTTTCATGCCCGGATGCCACCACGGATTTCAAACCGGCAGCTTTAGACGGTTTTCACGCGGGCGCTGACAGATTCATTGAAGATTCCATGCGGAGGCACGCAGAAATCTCGGGAAATCGGGGCTGAGTTGCGAAAGTCAGGCTAGGGCTGTACAACGCTGCTTGAAAACCGTGACCCAGTCGTAGCGGCCCTCGCGCGTCCGGAAATCTCTCCCTTCGCCCAAGGTTCATAACCGACCCCTAATCAATTCCGACAAATTCCGACAGCCGGAAGGGATGAAAATGCACAATGCCGACGGACGTCAGGAAATGCCAATGACAGCCGTAAGCACCCTATTAAGCGCTAGATGTGCTGCTTTCGGTCGCTGATCACGCACCGTCGGACCTGTGATTTTATCGGTTTCCTAAACCGCGGATCCAGGTTCAATTCCTGGTCGGGACACCACTCTTCCTTCCTCCTCCGGATTCTTCGCGGCTCCGTACCAGATCCATGCCGCATGGATACGCCTCAGAAGATTCCCGGACGAGTCCCGCGGGACCGGAAGACGCGGCTTCAACAAGTGGCACGATTCATGTTAACCAAAAGTCATGCTCCCCAGAACCAAGCTCCCCCTTGCCGCAGGCCTGGCGCTCGTCGCAATCCCCTTCCTTGAATTGTGCGCCGCCCCAGGTGACCTGCGATGGTCCCGCCCCGCCGCGAATCGGATCTGGTACGGCGCCGCGGTGGCACCGGACGGCACCGTCCTCGCCGCCAACAGCCCTGCCGCAACCGGCAACGGCACGCTGCTCCGGATCGCCCCCGGCGGTTCCAACGCGATCCAGACCGTGTTGATCTTCGGGACCGCGCAGGCCCCTGTGCTCCGACAGGATGGCGTCACCCTGGTGCTGGATCGCTCGGGCATCGTCCGCGCGTTCGACACTCAGTTGCAACCCCTCTGGACGCAGAAGGTCGGGAAGGCCGCCGCCGCCCTCGCGCTGCTCCCGGACGATCGACTCGCCGCGCTCGTGGAAATCCCCGATGGCGGCGCCCGCAACCTCACCGTCCTCGCCAGGGACGGCAAGGTGGTGGCCAACACCACGCTCACCACGTTCGCCGTCAATCGTACCGGCCCACTCATCCGCTTTGCCGACGGCTTCCTGGGCTGCGCCGCTGACCTAACATCGGAACTCTTCCTGCCACCCACTGGACTGGGCACGCCGGTCCAGCAATGGGCCTTCTCGACCTCCGGGGTCATCGGCCTTGCTCCGATGGGAACCCTCGGCATAGCCGTCACTCAAGACGCCAGCGTGGCCGCACTGCGCCCCGGCACGGGAACAATCTGGAACCGCATCGACCTGCAACCCTCCACCGCGCCGGTCGTGACGCCGGACAACCGGGTGGTCTTCGGCTTGGCCACGGGCCAAGTGACGGCGTTGAATGCCGATGGAACCACGGCCTGGACGCTGACCACCGCTTCCAATGCACCCGTGGCCGCAGTCCCGGCCATCGCTGAGGACGGCACCGTTTGGGTGGGCGCGGAAGACGGAGTCCTGCGGGGCGTCGGTCCCGACGGTACCGTGCGCTGGAGTGCTTCGTTGGGCAGCGCCGTCCGCGGCCCGATCTCGCTGCTGCCGGATGGAAGCGTCCTGTGTGGGACCGCAGCCGGCTTGCTGGTCTGTGTCGAAGGCTCGGCACCGCTCGCCCGTTCCGGTTGGCCGAAGTGGCAGGGCGACGCCGCCAACACCGGAAATGATCCAGCCGCAGGAACCATTCCCCCGGCCGCAACGGGCGTGACCGCGACCGACAACGGGGAGATCCGCATCACCTGGGATCCTGTGCCAGGCGCCCGCGGCATCCAGGTCTGGCGGTCCACCAACGCCTCGGTGTCCGACGCCGTCCTGCTGTCAGGACCGCGCGATCGCAGCTTCGTTCCGGGCACCGAGTACCGGTACTGGGTCCGCGGTACCAACGCCCTCGGTGCAGCGCCCTTCGGTGATCCGGCCGTGATCACCTCTCAGCGTCTCGCCTGGGTCGTGAAGCCTGCCGGGGAACCCGTGTCCGAATCGGAATCCATCCCTCCCGCCGAACGCCGATTGATCGGCGGCATCGCGGAACTCAGCGACGGGCGCCTCGCGGTCTCAGGAATCACCGCGGGTCAACGGTTGCCCGTCATCACGCTTCTGAACCGGGACGGAACCAGCGTCTGGCAATGGAAGGGCACGAGCACCGTCACCAGCGTCACCGCGCCGATGATCGACCCGGATGGACGCCTGGTGTGCGGCGTCGGGTTCCGGTTGGTGACCCTGGATCCCGATGGCACGCTGGTTTCCTCCGTGGTCTCACCCCACGCCTGGGATGGTGCGCTCGCAATGGGCTCAGACGGCCGGGTGCTGGGCGTGGGAGTCAACGATGCCCGGACGTACCTGCTCTACTCCGTCCACCGCACCACCGGTCGCGTGTCCCTGCTCAGGTCGAGCTTCCATCTGTGGCCGAGCGATAGCCTGCGGGTCGCCGGCGACGGCACCATCGTCTGGTCGTCCGATGCCGAGGTCGAGGTCCTGACCGCCTCTGGCCAGCTTCGCTGGTCGCGGATCAACGCCGGGGGAAGCGTGCTTTCGAGCAATCGGGTCCTCGTGGCAACCTCGACGCGCGTCGAGGTCCTGTCGACCGACGGCACAGTCCTTCGATCCTACCCGGCTCCGTCCTACCGCCCCGGCCTCCAGTTGGATCCTGCCCGAATCCGCGCCAGCCTGCCCGTCGTCGAGGACGGCTCGGGGACGGTCTGGTACGCGGCCGGATCCGACGTCGTCCGGCTCGCGCCGGACAAGGCCCCCGAAGTGCTTGGGCCCGCGACAACCCTTCAGGGCTCGATCACCTCAATGGCGGTGGATCGCAGCGCGCGCCTGCTGGTCTCCCGCTTCGAATTGGGCACGGAACTCGCACGCACCGACCTCCTCGCCACCGACGGCACGCCGCTTGAAGCCTGGACCGGATTCGGCAGCTACCACTTTCCGCAGTGGATGCCCCTCCTCGCCTCGACCGGTCGCCTCTACCTCGCCAGCGACCTTGGTGTCGTCGCCGCCTTCCAGGCACCCTTCGATGCGGATCCGACCGCCCCATGGGCCCAACCGCGTCGGTCCGGGGCGGGCGATTCGCGCGCGCCGGAGGCGGGGTCCGTAGCCACTCTTCCGGTAAGCTTGGTCGTGCCGGCCCGCGGCACCAATGGCGTCCGGCTCGCCTGGGCATCCACCGGACAGGCTGTCAGCTACGAAGTCCTACGCTCGGACGACGGGAATCTCGCCAACGCCACGGTGCTCGGAACGGCTGACCTCCAGAAGACCAGCTTCGAAGACGTCGGTGTGGACGCGGGCACGACCCCCACCTATTGGGTGCGCACGGTCTCCGGGAATGCGATTGCCGTATCGGCACCCCAGAAGACGCTGCCGCGGCCGGAGCAGCTTGGCCACTTTGCGACGGGAATGACGGACAATACGGGCGAGATCGCCGTCGGAACCGACGGAACGATCGTCGTGGGCGCAAGTCTCAAAGGCCGCGCCCGCGGATTCAGGCCGGACGGAAACGTCGCCTGGGACTCGGCATTCCCCTCGCAGGTGTACAACGGGATCCCGATCGGACTGCCGACGGGCGAATGGGAATTCTCGGGCTTCAGCGGCTTCGGCACCGCGTTGGTGCCCACCAACAGCACGCCCGTGGGTACGCCGCATCCCTCCATCAGGCTCACCGGGCTGCCCGGAAGTCAGGGACTCTACGTCACGATGGCCACCGGATTCCTCGGGGTCCGCGCGGTCGGCACCACCAATCCACTCGCGCCCCTGAACGGCACGAATTCCCACCGGCCGTTCGAATTTGCCTCCGCAGACGGCGCCATCTACCTGCAGCCCCGATCCGGTGGACTGGTCTGCATGGATGCCACCGGGACCGTGCGATGGCAGAGCAATCACGCCGTCGCTTCCGGTTGGGCCCCGGGGCCCGACGGTTCCGTGCTGGTCAGCCTCACCGACCCAAGCCTCGCGTGCATCGACGCCGACGGCACCACGCGATGGAGCCTCCCCGGTGACTGGCGATACCCGGTGTACGACCAGGGCGGCGGCATCGTCGCCAAACGCTTGGAAACCGATGGCCAAACCCGTCTGTTCGGGCTGGATCCGGCGGACGGACGAGTTCGGTGGAACCTCGACATGCCGACCGACTGGCGCTCCCCGATCGCCTGCGCGGACGGAAGCGTGATCGTGTCCCTTGGTTCCCTCGTGTGGGCCGTTTCCGCAGCTTCGGGTGCTCCGGTGTGGGCCGCCGAGACAGCAACGAT
Organism: Limisphaerales bacterium; assembly: GCA_965284395.1. Lineage (GTDB taxonomy): Bacteria > Verrucomicrobiota > Verrucomicrobiia > Limisphaerales > UBA9464 > UBA6176. The sequence goes on from OZ260084.1 coordinate 6,897,418, forward strand.
CGGCACCACCCCCGGGAACAACTTCCGCGCCTCCAACGCCCGGCTCAACGCCGACGGCCTGCTGGCGGTCCCCATGTCCGCGGGGCGATGCGTCGTGTTCCAACTGCCGACCGGTCCCGCGGCCTCGGGCTGGCCGATGTTCCGACACGACTCCCTCAACACCGGCCTCCAAGGCGGTGACTCGCCCCGCGCCCTGGTGATGCGCCGCGAAGTTGGCAACGACGGACGCACCCTCGTCCTCCGGATGGCCGCCGCCGACGGCGGCGCCTTCCTGCCCATCGCCGGCGAAGACCTCACCACCCTGCGACTGATCCGGAATCCGATCTGGGAATCCGAGACGATCGCAGGCGAGAACGGTCCCATCACGCGCCCCGTGCTGCGCGTCGAACTGGATCCCAACCGCCCCGCCCAGTTCATACGCGCAACCGCGCCGTGAGCGGCGAGGGAGTGCCAAGGTTCAACAATCAAACACCAGGCCACGGTTCGCCGGGCGCATCTTGACGCTGCCCCCTTTTGGAAAGGATTCGGGGCGGCGAAGTCCTCATCGCCATTGGGATTGGCTTCGGAACGGCGACGAGGACGTCGCCACCCCGCTGCAATCGGGAGCAGAGGGAGGCAATGGGGTCAGTCCCACACTTTTTACATTTGGTCCTGCTTTCACCAAACCCCTCGAAGCCGCGCATGGCCGGAACGATCAGGCCGGCATGCGGAAGCCACCGGTGACCGGCACGTGTGCAGACTCCCGAAGCTCAGCCGAGCGCATGAAGGCTTCGTGGGAAGCGCGAAGAAGAGTTTGCCTGGGCCATCGCGGGCGACGTGTACCCTGGAGGGGTTGGAGGAATCGTCGCTGGAAGGCCTTCGCCGTCTGCAACCCTTCGAGGGTTGGAATCGGAAAACCGTCCGAACCCGGGGTGCGCTTCGCGATCCCGGGCGACCGGCTGGAACGTCTCCGGCGTAGGGCCAGCCAGTGCGCCTCAGATCCGCCCATGGCTCTCTTGTTTCGCCCTCTTCCGTTCCCTTCGGCCAACTCCTCCCCTCTTCCGGCCTATTTCGGCTTCTGCGCCGGCCTCTCGGCAATGCGCTGGACGAGTTCGGCGACGAGGGGATTCGGGAAGCGCCGGCTGGGCGTGACGGCATAGAACGTCTCGCGCACCTGGGGAATCCGATGGGTCTCCACCAGGATCCCGTCCTTGATCTCCGACTGCACCACGACCGGCGGCACGAGAGCCAGGGCTTCACCCTCGCGGGCGAGCAGACGGATCATCGCCATGTCATCGACCTCGGCGACGATCCGCGGCCGCACTCCCGCTGACGCGAGGATCCGGTCGAACCCCGCGCGGGTGTTGCTCTCCTGGCTGGGCAGTATCACGGGGACATCCTTCATCCCGTCGGGAAAGCGGATCTTCTTCTGCTTCCACTTCGGCACGCCGACAAGGCTCACCGGTTGCTCGGCCAACAAGTGGCTGTGCCAATGCGTCTCCGCGTCACGGCGTGCAGGCTGGTTCGATAGCACCAGGTCCACCTGGTGCGAGTGCAGCAGGACCAGCAACTCCGGCAGGCCGCCGGAGCGGATGACCACCTCGACGTTGTCGCGATGGAGGACCGGCACGAGGAACTCCAGCTGGAAATTGCGGGACAACGTCGCGACGGCCCCCACCCGCAGGATCTGGCGACCTCCCCGCGGCCGATGCTGCATGACATCCAGCAGCTCCTCACCCGTCCGACCGATCGCCTCGGCATAATCCAGGGCGATCCGGCCCGCCTCGGTGAGGACGAGGCCGGTGCGCCGACGTTCGAACAGCTGATGACCCAGGCTCTCCTCCAGTTGCTTGAGCTGCAGGCTGAGGGCCGGAGCCGACAGATTCAGCTTCTTTGCCGCCAGGGTCAGGTTCAGGTCCCGGGCGATCAGCCGGAAGTACCGCAGGTGGTGATAATTCAGGAAGGGCATGGCTTCGTTAATCAAAACCTAACGCTGAGTTTGAATGTGTGTAGTCGTCTAAAACAACAAAGATCCCATCCTCCGAAGCATGGATTGGATGCTCGATCTGCTGCTCGTCGCCGTTCCGCTCTCGCCAATGCTGGCTGGCCTGCTCGCCCGGAACCGCCCCGCGTCGGAGGCCGGAACCCTCGTCATCGGGTCTGCCGGGATCGCCCTCGGACTGTCGGCGATCCTGCTGACCGCGGCGCTGGTGTCCGGGCCCGTCTCGGTCCGGTTGATCCCCTGGGGTTCGGAACCGTTCACGCTGCGGATGGATGGCATCGGGGCCCTGATGAGCCTGCTGGTCTCATTCCTTGGCCTGACCGTGATCCGGTTTTCGAGGCGTTACCTGGCGGGTGATCCCAACCAGAGCCGGTTCCAGTCGTGGATGTGCCTCACCCTCTCGGCGGTGCTCCTGCTGGTCCTGTCGTCGAACCTCCTCCTCGTGTGGATCTCATGGGTGGCGATGAGCCTGTTCCTGCACCGATTGCTCCTCCACTTCCCGCGGCGGACCGGGGCGATCTTCTCTGCACGGAAGAAGTTCGTGGTATCGCGGCTGGCCGATGCCCTCCTGCTGACGGCGTTGATCCTGGTGCACCGGCAGTTCGGTACCTGGGAACTCGAACGCCTCTTCGCGACGGCGCCGACGAACAGCGCAGGCCTGCCGTTGGTCGGTGCCCTGATCGTGGCCTGCGCCTGCCTGAAGTCTGCGCAATTCCCCTTCCACAGCTGGCTCCCGGACACGATGGAAACGCCCACGCCGGTGTCGGCCTTCATGCATGCCGGCATCATCAACGCAGGCGGCTTCCTGGTGGTCCGACTCAGTCCCCTGCTGGTCCACGCACCGGAAGCACTGCACGCCCTGGCGGTGATCGGGTCGGTCACGTCGGCATTCGCTGCGATCGTGATGCTGGCCCAACCGACGGTGAAACGGGCGCTCGCCTTCTCCACGATCGCGCAGATGGGCTTCATGATGCTCGAGTGCGGGCTGGGCGCGTTCGGTCTGGCCCTGCTCCACATCGTCGCCCACTCCCTATACAAGGCCCATGCGTTCCTGCACGCCGGCTCGACCATCGGAAGCAGCCCGCGGACGGCGATCCCGCTCCGGACCGCGGGCCTGCTCTTCGGGATCGCGCTCGCCGCGGTTCTTGTCGGTGGTGGCTTCGCCCTGCTGCCCCGGTTCCTGCCTGGGACGTCACATCCTCCGGCGGTCCTGGCGGTGCCGCTGGGCTTCGCCATCGCGTACGGCCTGGCGCGGCTGTGGTCGGCTGCGGGAGCCTCGGCAGCACTGCGGCTGGGACTCCCGGGAGCCATCGGCCTGACCATGCTGGCCTTCGGGCTGCATGCGGTCGCGCTCCGGTTCATCCCCGCTGGCCTGGTACCCCAACCGACGCGGGCGCTGGAGGTGTTCGTGATGCTGGTGTTCACCGGTCTCTTCCTCTTCCAGGTCCTGCTCTGGCGGTTCCGGACCGTCCCGTTCGGCCAGGCCTTCTACGTGCACGCCCTGAATGGATTCTACGTCGGCACCTACGCCAACCGGATGCTCTCCCGCCTCTGGCCGAAGGCTGAAACACACTGAATCCACCCACGTTCAGCTCCTACGAAATCCTCTGACACAATCATGCACGCACCCATGACCACCCCGCAGTTCGTCCTGTCCGACGAACAGATCGACGAGGCGCTGAGCCGCATTCCCCCGCTCTGGCCCCTCAAGCACTTCGTCGCGGTGAATCCCTTCGTCGGGATGCTGGACCAACCGTTCGCCGAGGCGGCCGCGCGACTGCAGGCCGTGACCGGCACCGTCCCCCTGCTCACGGCTTCCGAATACCGGGACCTCTGGGTCCGGGGCGAGATCACGATCGACGCACTGGAGGAAGTCACAGACAGCGAGTGGTCGGCCTCCCGACTCCTTGATCTCCTGGCCTCGGACGCGCAACCCGATCCGAAGCCGATTCCAACCTTCGCCGACTTCATCGATGAGCGGTCGCCGGTCACGCACTGGGGCCCGCTGGTGATCGAGGAGATCTCCAAATCGTGCGCCGTAGCCTTCGACGAGAACCAGACCACGTGGAAGTCGCCCTGGTCCGAGGACGGGCTCTATACCGGATGGAAGGCCGCCGCCCGGTTCGACCTCAATCCCGAAGCCTGCGGGCTCAAGGGATTCCGGAAGTTCGTCGCCACGCTCCCGGACAATTCCGCTTCCTGCATCCGGTACTGCATCGAACGGCTCGCGCCGATCGAGGATCCGGCCGACTTCCTGCACCGGCAGCTCGTGACGATCTCGGGCTGGGCGGGCTACATCCAGTACCGCGTCCGGGAGGACTCGATGCGGGGACGGCCGAACGGCGCGCTCCGGGACCTGCTGGCCATCCGACTGGCTTTCGATGCCGCGCTCCACGATGCCTTCGGCGATGAACCCGATCTGGCCGAGGCCTGGAGCACCCTGCCGCCGCCGCCGATCGATCAGGACCGGATCGAGGGCCTTGCGCGGTGGCAACGCGCCTACGAGATCGGATACCAGCGCACCCTGGCAGAGCGGCTCCTGAATCCCATCGCCACGCCGGTTTCCGCGCGCCCCACAGCACAGGCCATATTCTGCATCGACGTCCGGTCCGAGATCTTCCGGAGACATCTCGAGGCGTCCTTGCCCGGGATGCAGTCGATCGGCTTCGCCGGATTCTTCGGGTTTCCGATCGCGCACGAGACCGTCACGGGCGAGCACGCCTCGCGTTGCCCCGTCTTGCTCGTCCCACCCGTCACCTCGTGCGAGGTGATGGACGACGCCGGAATCCAGTCGGCGCGCACCGGCAGGGCTTGCTCGGATGCCTGGCGGGCCATCCAGAACTCCGCCGCATCGTGCTTCTCCTTCGTCGAGACCGTTGGGCTCGGGTTCATCACCACGCTGAATCGGTGCACGCATCCCCCTGCCCCGGCCTGCGGCCCCGCACGCCCCCGGGTGAAGCTACGGGATACCGCTTCACCGGAAGCCCGCGCCAACATGGCGGAAGGAGCGCTCCGGAACATGAGCCTGACGTCGAACTTCGCACGGCTCGTCCTGATCTGCGGACACGGGAGCCAAAGCGCGAACAATCCGTTCGCCTCCGGCCTGGACTGCGGCGCCTGCGGTGGTCATGCCGGCGACGTCAACGCGCGCCTGGCGGCTGGGGCACTCAATGAACCCGCCGTCCGCGCCATCCTCGCCAATCGCGGCATCCAGATCCCGGACGACACCCACTTCGTTCCCGGGATCCACAACACGACCACGGACGAAGTCTCGCTGCTCGATGCGGACGATGTTCCCGAGTCGCACGCGTCCGACGTCGAAACCCTCCGGCGTGCGCTCGCGCTGGCTGGCCGGGCCACCCGACGGGAACGGGCAGCGCGGGTGGGAATCGAGACCGGATCGGACGACGAGGACATGGGGGCATTCCGCAGGAAGGCCACCGACATCTCCGAACTGCGGCCAGAGTGGGCGCTCGCCAACAACGCGGCCTTCATCGCCGCGCCCCGGAGCCGCACCCAAGGCCAGATCCTCGACGGACGGGTGTTCCTCCACGACTACGACGAGACGGCCGACACCGAGGGCCACGTCCTGGCACTGATCCTGTGTGCCCCGGTGGTCGTCGCGAGCTGGATCAACCTCCAGTACTACGGATCCCGCGTGAACCCAGACCAGCTGGGTAGCGGAAACAAGATGCTCCACAATGTCCTGGGCGGCATTGGCGTCGTGGAAGGCAACGGTGGCGACCTCAAGACCGGCCTGCCATTCCAGTCCCTGCACGACGGCGAGAAGTTCGTCCACGAACCCCGGCGCCTGTCGGTCTTCATCCAGGCCGAAACCGACCGCATCGACGCCGTGCTCGCGAAGAATCCGTCCGTGAAGCAACTGTTTGACCACGGATGGATCCACCTCTTCGCCCTCACCGACAAACGGAGTGAGCGCTACACGCCGCAAGGGTGGATCCATAGCCGGTGATTCGGGGGAGCCGAAAGGAGCCTGGGGACGAAAGGAGTTTTTGCCGAAAGAAACGCAGAAGCCGAAAAAGGGTCGAGCGCTGACCACCTCCCGTCGAACCAACCCGACGTCCCCTCTTTTCGTCCCCATTCGTTCCTTTCGACAAAGCCACCCCTCCCCACCCTTGCGGTCGCTTTCGGTACCCGCGCCCATTGTCACCGGTGGACGGCAGTGGTTCTCTCGGTGGCGCATGATCCCCCGAGGCGTCCGCTTCCTATCTTTTGGCTCCCTGGTGTTCGCCGCGACGACGGCGATGGCGTCGGACTGGCCGCAGTTCCGCGGGCCGGCGTCGCAGGGCGTCGCGGCCCCGGACGCCCGACCTCCGCTCGCCTTCGGACCGTCCTCCAACGTCCTCTGGCAGGCGAATGTTCCGCCCGGGAACTCGTCACCGGTCCTGCGCGACGGGCGCCTCTTCCTTACCGCCTTCGACCAAGGCCAACTCACGACCCTTGCCGTCGACGCGGCCACGGGGCGCGAACTCTGGCGGCGAACCTTGCCGCCTTCGAAGGTCGAGGAGGTCCACCGTTCGCTCGGAAGCCCGGCTTCCGCCACCGTCGCGACCGACGCCTCCCGCCTGTTCGTCCACTTCGGATCCTTCGGCATGGCGGCCTATGCGTTCGATGGACGCGAGTTGTGGCGGCATCCTCTGCCCGTTACCGAGACCGAGTACGGCGCGAGTTCATCGCCCGTCGTCGCGGGCAACCTCGTCATCCAGTTGCTCGACCAGGACGCGGGTTCGTACCTCGTGGCTTTGCGGGCGGAGGATGGCAAGGAGGCGTGGCGCGTGGATCGTCCCGAGATGCGCCGCGGATTCGGCACACCGATCCTGTGGTCGCACCACGGGCGGACGGATCTCGTCGTGCCGGGCACGATCTTCATGAGCGGGCTGGATCCGGAGACCGGACGTGAGCGGTGGCGTGTGGATGGGTTGGCCCGTATCACCTGCACGACGCCGGTGGTCTCCGGCAACACGCTGTTCGCCGCGAGCTGGACAACGGGCGGCGACCGGGCGGCGGACCGGATCGAGTTGGGCGGTTTCGACGCGATCCTTGCCGACAACGACAAGGACAAGGACGGGAAGCTCTCGCACGCAGAACTCCCGGCAGGCGCTGCCCAGCAGCGGAAGAAGCATCTCGACGGCAATCGCGACGGGTTCGTCGATCGCCAGGAATGGGAGTCCATGGCTGCGATCTTCGCGCGCGTCGAGAACCAGGCGTGGGCGCTGGAGGCGGGTCCGGACGGATCCGTGAAGGCGGACGGAGTTCGATGGCGGTTCAAGCGTGGGTTGCCCTACGTGGCCTCGCCGGTGCATGACGGCAGTCATCTGTACCTCGTGAAGAACGGCGGTCTCCTCACCTGCCTCGACGCGACAACTGGCAAGGCGTCCTATCAGGAAGAACGGCTTGGCCCTTCCGGCGATTACTACGCGAGCCCGACGTTGGCGGCAGGCCACCTTTATGTCGCGTCGCAGCCGGGCATCGTCACCGTCGTGAAGGCTGGCGCGAAGTTCGAGGTCGTTTCCCGCAACGACCTCGGCGAAGCCATCCAGGCCTCGCCGGCAGTCGTGGGCTCGACGCTGTACCTGCGTACCGCCTCGAAGCTGTACGCGTTCGGCAGCCCCAGCACCCGGTAACGATCTGCCCCCAGCCTTCAGAGGTGGGGCGAGTGTCCTCAGGAGCCGCCGGATGGTTCCAAGTCTCAAGATTCAGGTTTTCGACAGAGTCTCGCCCCACCGGTTCTTCGGGGGACTGTGCCGGCATGGGCCCTCCGCAACCACCCCACCGCTCCGACCATCGTCCGATACCGGCCGACGGCTTCTGCGCCCTATACAGGATGCATGAGCACAATCGCCACGGCCCTGAGGACCTTCGAATCCCGCATTGCTGAACTGGGCTTCACCGTCCCCGCTCCTCCGGACTGGATCTCGCACGATCTGCCGACCGAGGTGCCCGACTTCAGTGACGGCACTGCCCTTGTCCCGTTGGCGGTGGTGACGGCTCCGCATTCAGCGCTCATCCTTGCCATCGCGGCGCGCCCCGCCTACGACGACGGCACGCTCCACGACTGGACCCGTTACCTCCTCCAGCATGCCGGCTTGACGCCCCGCTCGCTCGGCGAACACGCCGTGGGATCCATGCCGGCCCTGATTGGCGAAGCCTCGCAAACCTCTGACATGGGGCCCATGGTGGTCCGGTTTGCGTTCTGCGAAGACGGCCGACGCCTGCTCAACATCACGCTGACCGCACCCGAGATGCTCGCCGGCACCGTCCAGGCGCTCTGGTTCGAGATCCTCGAGAAGTTCGCCCTGACCACCCCGTGTGGCGCCACCGTACCCGTCATGGCCGGCCGCGCGGTCGGGGCCGTCAATGTCGAGGTGGCTGCCCCGGAGGTCCCCGAGCCTGTCCGCCAACCCGAGCCGAAGCCGGAACCGGCACCCGAGAGAATCCCCGCCAACTCCCCGCTGCAGGCTCCTTCGGAACCCCAGACGTTCTCGATGCACGCCCTCGCGGACGACACCGCAACGCTCGACCCGGAGCATAAGATCAACGCCAATCTCCGCGACGGCGGCAACGGCCTCACGCCCCGAATCCTGGCGGTCCACCCCGAGGATCGCCGCGCTACCATCGGTGCCGGCGCACTGGGCTCCATCATCGATGTCCCATTCGGATGGCACGTGATCGACGACGGCGCCCGGACCCTTCTCCTCGAACCTTCCGGCGCGGTCCAGATCCACCTCCACCTCGTTCCCCGCGATGACCGCGACAACGACACCATCCTCGATGCCATCGAGTCCGAGGCGCGCGACGCCTACCCCTCCCCGCGCTTCCATCGCCACGCCGAGCGCGGCCTGTTCGGGATCGCAGTCCTCGGCATCCACGATGGCGGCACCGAAATCGCTCAGGTCCATCTCCTGCGCCAGATCCGCGACGATGGCATGCTGATCCGTGCCCGGATCACCGCGGAACCCAACCGCATCATCGCTTCCACCAACCTTGGCGAGCTCATCCTCAACAGCGCCCGATGGGGCGAGCCCGACGCCGACGCCAAACCCACCCCCACGGAGCCCGATCTTCCGGAGGAAGAGCCAACCCCGGAGCCGGAGGCCAAGCGCTCGGAAGAGAACCTGCCCAAGTGGTATCAGCGCGCGATGGAACTGGAACGGGAAGACGACGTGAAGGCCGCGGAACAGATCCTCAAGGACTCCATCCCACACGCCGCCTACGCGATGGAGATCGCCAGCATGCATCGCGGCCGGATGCTCCGCTTCGCCGCCGCCGGCGATTTGAAGGCCGCCAGAGCTTCCCGCAAGGAAGCCGTGAACTGGGCCTACGCTTACGCAGGCTCCGCCACGAGCGGCGGAGAAGGAGCCGCGTTCTCGTGGGAGGCCGACCAGTTCGTCGCCAACCTCCCCGAGGTCTAGCCGCGGACGTCAGGATGCCGCCGCGCCCCGCCGTCGCTGCCAGCAGACAAAGCCGCCCGCTGCCGCTCCCACAGCAGCCACACCCCATCCCGCCGAGGCTTCCGGCACCGCGTTGATGACCAGCGTGGCCGAGGCCGTGTCCAGGACGCCACTGGCTCCGAGGTCGTTTGCTCCCGACAGATCCAGGAAGCTTTCGCCTCCGGGACCACCTTGGATTCCCAGCGATGTCCCGGTGGCAAATTGCGCCAGGAACATGGACGCGCTCAGGTCAATTTGCCCTCCGACAACAAGGAACGAATTGATCAAGGAACCGGACGACGTCGCGTCCAGCGGCAACGCCAGCCCCAGCAACCCCGGAGCCGACTCGATCTCTACCCCCACAGCCGGGAACGTCCCATCGCCGTCCGGCAACTTGATCGTCCCGGTGACCGTGCCGGCGACAGCGCCGTCGACGTTGGAGAAGGTGAAGGTATAGGTGGAGAAGGCAGAAGCGCGGCCCGCGGCCATCAGGAGCAACGCAGCGACTGCGCCGGATCGGAACAAGCTGGACGGAATCATGGACTGGACTCGGAGCATTCGGGGGGCTTTTGGGGACATTGTCCCCGCCAGCGCATTCAACTTGATCCGATGTCCCCTGCCACTGGGCATCCCACGCCCGCTTCGGGCTACCAGCGCCACCGCCTCCTTGAGTCGCCGGCTCCGGGTCAGCGGATGCGGGCGAATCTGGACACCGCCCCCGCATCAATCGGGGCGGCAACGTCCTCGTTGCCCTTCAAGGCCATATTCCCGGGCAACGAGGACGTCGCCACTCCGTTCCTGCTTTCAAACAGGGGAAGTGCCACGAAGCGCCCAGTGGAGACCGGATGCCAGGCCCTCATTCGGGCCTAGACGGCCGTGGCGGGTTCCCGGAGATTCCTCACGTTCCCAGAAGTGGTTACCGCCCACGAAAACGATCGTCTGCCTTCAATCGCCAGGGTCCGGCTACGTCGGCATCTGCAACCCGATCTTGGTCGCCACCTGCATCACGTCCTTATCGCCGCGGCCGGACAGGTTCACGATGATCAGGTCGTCAGGCTTCATCTTGGGAGCCCGATGGATCGCCTCGGCGACGGCATGCGATGACTCCAGCGCCGGGATGATGCCCTCCGTGCGCGCCAACCGCATGAACGCCTCCAGCGCCTTCTCGTCCGTGGCGTAGCTGTATTGCACCCGACCCTGGTCGTGGAGCCAGGCGTGCTCGGGTCCGACGGCGGCATAGTCCAGCCCGGCCGACACCGAGTGGGTGGATTGGATCTGGCCGAACTCGTCCTGAAGGATGTAGGAACGCGTACCCTGCAACACGCCGAGCGATCCACCGTGGAAACGCGCCGCGTGCTGTTCCGGGAGGATGCCGTGGCCGCCAGCCTCGACCCCGACCATCTGAACGCCGGGATCGTTGAGGAATGGATAGAACAACCCGATCGCGTTCGATCCACCGCCCACGCAGGCGAGCAGCAGGTTGGGCAAGCGCCCCTCCTTCTCCAGGATCTGCGCGCGGGCCTCGTCGCCGATGACCCGATGAAAATTCCGGACCATCACCGGATACGGATGCGCGCCGTACGCCGTCCCCAGGATGTAGTGGGTGGAGCGAACATGGGTGACCCAGTCGCGCATCGCCTCGTTGACGGCTTCCTTGAGCGTCTTTTGCCCGGCATGCACGGGCACCACCTCGGCCCCGAGCATCTTCATGCGATAGACGTTCAACGACTGCCGCTCGCAGTCGACGGCGCCCATGTAGATCACGCACTTCAACCCGAACATCGCCGCCACCGTCGCCGTCGCCACGCCGTGCTGGCCGGCACCGGTCTCGGCGATGATCCGGGTCTTGCCCATCCGACGTGCCAGCAGGACCTGCCCCAGCGCGTTGTTGATCTTGTGGGCGCCCGTGTGCAGGAGGTCCTCCCGCTTGAGGTAGATCTTCGCGCCGCCGAGTTCCTTCGTGAGCCGCTCCGCCAGGTACAGCGGTGTCGGACGCCCCACGAACTCGCTCAGGTAATAGTCCAGTTCCTTCTGGAAACCGGGATCATGCTGCGCCCGGAAATACTCCTCCTCCAGTTGCTGGAGCGGATAGACCAGGGTCTCCGGTACATACCGACCCCCGAACTGGCCAAAATGCCCCTCGGCATCCGGCATGGAGGTCGAAGCGAACTCGACGGTCTCGGCGGCACTCATGGATCAGGACTGTGGGGCTTCAGGGGCGGCGGACGGGATTCAGTACTTCGGAACCGATGAATCGATCTGATCGCTCCACGCGCCGATGCCACCCTTGACGGACTTCACGTACTTGAAGCCCTGCTCGCGCAGGAACCGAAGCGCCTTCAGCGAGCGCACCCCACCCTTGCAGTGGAGATAGTACTGCACGTTCGGGTCCAGTTCCGTGAACCGCTGCGGCAAGGCGCTCAACGGCAGCTGCGGAACACCCTTGACGTGGGCGATCGCGAATTCATCGGGTTCGCGCACGTCGACCACGCGGATCCCGAGCGACGGATTGTCCAAGGCCTTCTTCATGTCCTGCACCGTCACCTCGTCCGGGTTTTCAGACGGGTTCTTCGGCTCAGGCACGATCCCGCAGAACTGCTCGTAGTCAATCAGCGCGGTGATGGAGGGATTGGCGCTGCAGATCGGGCACTTGGGATCCTTGCGGAGCTTCAACTCGCGGAACTTCATGTCCAGCGCGTTGAACAGCAGCAGGCGCCCGATGAGCGTCGAGCCCTTGCCCAACGCCAGCTTCAGGATTTCGGTGGCCTGGATGCAGCCGATGATGCCCGGCAGCACCCCAAGCACTCCACCCTCCGCGCAGCTCGGAACCATGCCCGGCGGCGGCGGCTCCGGATAAAGGCAGCGGTAGCAGGGCCCGCCCAGATGCGGCGCGAACACGCTCGCCTGTCCCTCGAATCGGAAGATCGATCCGTAGACGTTCGGCTTCTTCAGCAGCACGCACGCGTCGTTCGTCAGGTAACGCGTCGGGAAATTGTCCGTGCCATCGACCACGATGTCGTAGGGCGCGATCAGGTCCAGGGCGTTCTCGGACGAGATCCGCGTCTTGTGCAGCACCACCTCCACGTTCGGGTTGATGCCCGCGATCGTCTCCTGCGCCGACTCCGCCTTCGAGCGTCCCACGTCCGCGTCCGTGTGCAGGATCTGCCGCTGGAGGTTCGACACGTCGACCGTGTCGAAGTCCACCAGGCCGATCTTTCCAATTCCCGCCGCCGCCAGGTACATGGCGATCGGGCTGCCCAAGCCACCCGCGCCGATGCAGAGCACCGACGTGTTGCGAATCTTGCGCTGCCCGGCCATGCCCACCTCCGGAAGGATGAGGTGGCGGGAGTAGCGACGGATTTCCTCGTTCGTAAGGTCGATCATACCGAAACGCCCGCACCGTAGGGCCGGGGACCCGGTCGGCCAAGCGCTTGTTTGCCTGTTTCCAACCACGGGGTGCGGCCGAAACGGGGCCGCAAAGAGAGGGGAGGCTGCGAGCTGGTTTTGCCGAAAGAAACGAAAGAAGACGAAAAACCGGCACTGCTTGCGGCGGGTGAACCTGCCGTCCCCGTCTTTCGGCATCTTTCGTTTCTTTCGGCTACCTCCTGCCGTGCTGCCGAAATGCGGGGGCTGCGAGCCGGTTCGGCCGAAAGAAACGAAAGAAGACGAAAAACCGGCACCGCTTGCGGCGGGTGAACCTGCCGCCCTCCTCTTTCGGCATCTTTCGTTCTTTTCGGCTTCCTCCTGCCGTGCTGCCGAAATGCGGGGGCTGCGAGCCGGTTTTGCCGAAAGAAACGAAAGAAGACGAAAAACCGGCACCGCTTGTGGCGGGTGAACCTGCCACCCTCCTCTTTCGGCATCTTTCGTTCTTTTCGGCTACCTCCTGCCGTGCTGCCGAAATGCGGGGCTGCGAGCCGGTTCGGCCGAAAGAAACGAAAGAAGACGAAAAACCGGCACTGCTTGCGGCGGGTGAACCTGCCGCCCTCCTCTTTCGGCATCTTTCGTTCTTTTCGGCTACCTCCTGCCGTGCTGCCGAAATGCGGGGGCTGCGAGCTGGTTTTGCCGAAAGAAACGAAAGAAGACGAAAAACCGGCACTGCTTGCGGCGGGTGAACCTGCCGTCCCCGTCTTTCGGCATCTTTCGTTTCTTTCGGCTACCTCCTGCCGTGCTGCCGAAATGCGGGGGCTGCGAGCCGGTTCGGCCGAAAGAAACGAAAGAAGACGAAAAACCGGCACCGCTTGCGGCGGGTGAACCTGCCGCCCTCCTCTTTCGGCATCTTTCGTTCTTTTCGGCTACCTCCTGCCGTGCTGCCGAAATGCGGGGCTGCGAGCCGGTTCGGCCGAAAGAAACGAAAGAAGACGAAAAACCGGCACTGCTTGCGGCGGGTGAACCTGCCGTCCCCGTCTTTCGGCATCTTTCGTTTCTTTCGGCTACCTCCTGCCGTGCTGCCGAAATGTGGGGGCTGCGAGCCGGTTCGGCCGAAAGAAACGAAAGAAGACGAAAAACCGGCACCGCTTGCGGCGGGTGAACCTGCCGTCCCCCTCTTTCGGCATCTTTCGCTCTTTTCGGCTACCTCCCCCGCAGCCCTTTCGGCCTTGCGGCCAAATCGGCACTGGCCAGCTGGAACGTGCTTCCCAAGACTTGGCCGCCATGAGTGCCCCGGCCGAGTCTGCCCGCTGGATCCAACATCATGCCCCCGTCGCCCCGCGCATCGGGATCGTCCTTGGGTCCGGGTTCGGCCCGGTTGCCGAGGCGTTGTCGGAGCCGGTGTCGTTGCCCTACGCGCAGATCCCGGGATTTGCGGTAGGCAGTGTCCTGGGCCATGCCGGCCGCCTGATCCTGGGCGAATGGTGCGGGCAATCCGTCGCGATCCTTGCGGGGCGCGCCCACTACTACGAGGGCTTCGACTGGGCACAGGTGACTCTTCCGGTACGCGTCCTCGCCGAACTCGGCATCCAGCAACTCCTCCTCACCAACGCCGCCGGCGGGATCGCGGCAGGGATGCGGCCCGGGGATTTCATGGCTCTTTCCGACCACATCAATTTCATCGGAACCAATCCGCTCCGGGGTCCGGTCGCGGAAGGGCGCGAGCGTTTCGTCGACATGACCGCCGCCTACGATCCGGAGCTGCGGGGACGATTGCTGCGCGCCGGAGGGAAGGAAGGACTCCGGATGACGGAAGGCGTGTATCTGGCGGTTTCCGGGCCTTCGTTCGAGACGCCTGCCGAGATCCGAGCGTTCCGGACCCTCGGTGCCCACGCGGTCGGCATGAGCACGGTGCCCGAGGCCATCGTGGCGCGGCAGTGCGGCATCCGCGTCGCCGGCCTCAGCTGCATCACCAATGTCGCGGCCGGTCTTGCGGGCCCGTCGCAGCTCGTGTCCCACCATGAGGTCATGGACGTCGCCCGCGAGGTAGCGCCGAGGGCCACCCGCCTCGTCGCCGAGTGGGTCCGGACAGCTGACGACCAACCGGAGTGAGGCCCGCCCGCCCCAAACTCCCAACTGAGAACTTCCAACTCCCGTCCGACCGCCTAGCTTCCAGCCATGCAGCGCCTGAACATCACTTTCCTCGCCGGATGGCTCTTGGCATCGGTTCCGCTGACGCAGGCCGCCCCCGGGGACAACGCCCGGGCCGCCCTCGCGCCGGTCGCACCGGGCATGGTCCGGGTCGAACTCGACCTCCAGTTCGACAAGGGCGAACCACCGACGGGCGTCATGGACGTCGACCCCGGTTCGCGCCAGCGCAGCGTGCATTCGCTCGCCGAACTGGTGGCGGAAGAGCGTCCCCTCGAAACGACGGGATTCCTGATTGCCCCGGGCCGGGTCGTCGCCATGGATTGGACGATCCACCCCCGTTTCGTGAAGGCCATCCACGTCCGGACCGCCACGGGCGAAACCACGGCGACCGTCGACGGCTACGCCAACGAACAGTGGGCGCTGTTCCTGAAGCTGGACGGCCCCCTTCCGGGCGCGACCCCGCTCGAGTTCGGCAAAGGCAGCGCCGCATTCATCGCCACCCATTACCGCTACGAGGGCGGAATGATCCGTGAACTCCTCCCGTTCCCCGGGCGCGTCATGGAAACCGGAGGCCAGAAACTCTGGCGCGTCGTCGAGAACCAGGGCGTTGCCGTCAGCACCAACGGCACCGCGCTCGGACTGCTCCTGACCCGGCGGATCCCCCTCGACGACTCATGGCAGGGTTCCCCCACTTCGTGGGAACAGGTTCCCAAGGCCCGCTACGACCAAGTCCTGCAGCAAGTCGGGCAACTCGCCGACCAGAGCCTGCTCCGCACCCGACTGAGCTTTCGCAGCCCCAAGCCCACGCCCGGCGCGAACCGCCGCCGCATGATGATGGATGACGACGAGGACGGGGACGACTCGAGCACCGAGCGGGACGTCGTCGGGGTCGTGCTCGCACCCAACCGGGTTGCCGTCCTCGCCTCGCTCCGGCCATCGACAACCGCCCGCCTTCAACGGATCCAGCTCCATCCCGCCAAGGGCGAACCCGTGGCCGCGAAGTTCGTCGCCTCGCTCAAGGACTACGGCGTGGTCGTCGTCGAACCCGAGAAGCCCCTGCCCCAGACCCTGGCCGTCTCCACCCGCCCGATCTCCGAATCCATGGAGAAACTCAGCTACCGCGTCGACCTCGCCCTCCAGGGCGAGAACCGTGTCCAGTACCTCCACCACGCCCGCATTGGGGCCGTCCACGTCGGTGCCCGTCTCGAAGGCTTCCCCGAACTCGCGGACATGAGCGACACCGACAACGCGTTCCTCCTCAGTCCGAAGATGGAACTCGTGGCCTTCCCCGTGGACGCACGGAACCGCAACCGCGGCGTGGGTCGACGAAGCCGGATGAATCAGGGGTCCGACCTGACCCCGGCCCGGCTCATCCTCCGCGCCATCGAGGCACTCCCGGCCACCGCCGATCCGGCCAATATCCCCGTCGGCGAGGCGGACGAGAACCGCCTGGCCTGGCTCGGCACCGAATTGCAGGCCATGACTCGAGAACTCGCCCGAGCCAACCAGGTCTCCGAGCAGACCCAGGACGGCAACTCCGGAGCCATGGTCACGTATGTGCATCCGGGTTCCCCGGCCGCCAAGGCCGGCATCACGCCCGGTGCCGTCCTCCTCCGGCTCCGCGTCCCAGGCGAGCCCGTCCCCATCGAGGTACAGGTCGAGGATGATCCGCGCCGCAGTCAACCATTCCCGTGGGAACGCCTCGACGAGGTCCCCGAACAGTACTTCGAGCGGCTCCCGACTCCCTGGGCTCCGGCGGAGAACGCCTTCACCCGAGCCCTCACCGACCTTGGCTTCGGACGCAAGTTTACGCTCGAATACATCGTCGACGGCAAGGTCCGCCAACTGGACCTCGAGGTCACGGCCAGCCCCGCCCACTATGACTCGGCTCCCAAGTACAAGGCCGAGTCCATCGGACTCACGGTCCGCGACCTCACCTACGACGTCCGTCGCTACACCCAGCGTCGCGCCGAGGAACCCGGGGTGATCGTCTCGAAGATCGAGGCCGGCAGCAAAGCGTCGATCGCTGGCATCAAGCCGTTCGAGATCGTCACCCACATCAACGACCAACCGGTCGCGAACATCCAGGAGTTCGAGACCCGCACCAAGGCCGGGGGCGAACTCCGCCTTTCCATCAAGCGCATGGCCAAGGGCCGCATCGTCACCCTCAAGGCGGACTGAAGCGCCGCCTCTTCAAACCCCAAACTTCAAACTTCAATCTCCCGTCCCCCTCTGCTTCTACTTGTCCCCGCAACATGAAACTGAAGCTCGCGCCCGTTGAGGGCGCCGTGGCAGCCCCACAGGGATTCCGGACCGGCGGCGTATTCTGCGACATCAAGCGCCTCGGCACCGGCAAGGGCTCCGACAAGGGACAGAAGCTCGACCTCGCGCTCATCGTCTCCGAAGTCCCCTGCTCCGTCGCCGGACTCTTCACCACCAATCAGGTCTGCGCCGCACCGGTCAAGGTCTGCGTTCCCCGCACCGCCAAGGGCATCGCCCAGGCCGTCGTCATCAACTCCGGGAACGCCAACGCCTGCACCGGCCGGATCGGCATGAAGGACGCCCTCGCCATGGCCGACCTCACTGAATCGACCCTCGGCATCCCTCGCGGCTACGCCCTCGTCGCCTCCACCGGCCGCATCGGCGTCAACCTCCCCATGCCGCAGGTCCGCGCCGGCATCGGGGATTGCGCTACCCAACTCGGCTCCACGGTCGCACACGCCAATCGCGCCACCGAGGCGATCATGACGAGCGACACCAAGCCCAAGCAGGTCGCCGTCCAGCTCAAGCTCGGCGGCAAGACGGTCCGCATCGGCGGCACCTGCAAGGGCGCGGGAATGATCCAGCCCGGGATGAGCCCCACCGGTGCCCGCCCGGCCGCCCTGCCCTCCGCCATCCCCGCCGGACTTCATGCCACGATGCTCGGCTTCATCACCACCGACGCCGCCGTCGAGGCCCGCACCCTCCAGAAGGCACTCACCGAGGCCGTCGCCAATTCCTTCAACCGCATCACCGTCGACGGCGACATGTCCACCAATGACACTGTCCTCGTCCTGGCCAACGGCGTCGCTGGCAATGACCGGATCAAGTCCACCAAGCACAAGGATTTCGCCGCCTTCCAGGCCGCCCTCAACCACGTCTGCCTCGCGCTCGCCAAGATGATCGTGCGCGACGGCGAAGGCGTGCACCGCGTCGTCACCGTCCGCGTCTCCGGAGCGAAATCCATCGCCGAAGCCGATGCCGCCGCCCGCGCCGTCGGCAATTCCGCCCTGGTGAAGACCAGCTGGCACGGCGGCGACCCAAACTGGGGCCGCATCATCGACGCCCTCGGCTACTCGTCCGCCACCGTCGTCGAGGACAAGGTCGACATCGGATACTCCGCCCCCGGCTCGAAGAAGGTCCTCTGGAGCCTCCGCCGCGGCCAACCCACCAAGGCCACCTTCGCCGAACTCTGCAAGGCCGCTGCGCCCGACGAGTTCGACCTCCACATCCGCCTCAACCTCGGCAAGGGCGAAGCCGTCCTTTACGCCGCAGACCTCACCGAGGCCTACGTCGACTTCAACAAGGGCAACGTCGCCGACCCCACCACCCTCGGGGGCTGAGGGCGAAGTTCGAAGTTTCAAGGGTCAAGTTTCAAGCCGGCAGCACCCAGTCTGAATCGCAACTGCTTGGAACCCTCGACTCCATCCCGTCGTCCCGTCGGCCCTTGATACTTGATCTTCAAGCCAGCTACTTCCTGGCGCCCCCTGCCCCGCTTGAAACTTGAATCTTGAAACTAGCCACTCTCCCCATGCAGGACTTCATCTCCAAGGCCGCGACGCTTCTCGAGGCGCTCCCGTACATCCAGCGCTTCGACGGCGCCACCTTCGTCGTCAAGTACGGCGGCAGTTTCATGGATTCTCCCGATGAGGCCGTGCGCTCTGGCGTGGCGCGCGACGTCGTCTTCCTGGAAGCCGTCTCGATCAATCCCGTCGTCGTCCACGGCGGCGGCAAGGCCATCACCCGCGCCCTCGAGAAGTCCGGCGTGAAGACCGAGTTCATCCAGGGCCAGCGCGTCACCGATGCAGCCACCGTCGCCGTCGTCGACCAGGTCCTCTCCCGCGAGATCAATCCCGAGATCGTCCGTATGATCCATCAATTGGGTGGACGTGCAGTGGGTTTCGCGGGCACGGACATCTTCACCTGCCGGAAGCTGTTCCTGAAGGATGCCGCCGGGAATCCGGTCGACATCGGTTACGTCGGCGAAGTCACCGCCGTGAACACCGCCCCGCTCCTCGACAGCATCGAACGAGGCTTCGTCCCGGTGATCAGCCCCACGGCCCGGGGCGAGGACGGCCACGTCTACAACTGCAATGCCGACGTCGCCGCCGCGCAGGCCGCGATTGCGCTGAAGGCCCGCAGGCTGGCCTTCCTGTCGGACGTCCCGGGACTCCTCCGCGATCCCAAGGACCCCAACTCCCTCATCTCGCACCTCGCCGTCAGCGAGGTCGATGGCCTCAAGAAGACCGGCGTCGTCGACAAGGGGATGATCCCGAAGGTCGACAGCGCCGTTGCCGCCCTGCGCGCCGGGGTCGAGAAGGTCCAGTTCATCGACGGCCGACTTCCCCACAGCGTCCTCCTCGAGTTCTTCACCGACGAGGGCGTCGGCACCGAGGTCGTCCAGTGATTCAGGTAGCCGACGAGGTCACGAGGCGGGACCAGGGAAATTCCCAGTCACCCGTTTCCGGATGCCAGAACCGGGAACTGGGGACTGGAATCTGGGAACTCCTCAACCCCTGACCCTTGAAACCGGAACCCGCCAACTCCGCACCGCCCGCCCGTCCGCGGGTGACGATCTACACGGACGGCGGATGCCAGGGAAACCCGGGCCCGGGGGCCTGGGCTTGCGTCGTGATCTACAAGGACAAGGCCTGGGAACTTGCGGGCGCCGTCCCCGCCACCACCAACAACCGGATGGAACTTCAGGCCGCCATCCAGGGATTCAAGGCACTCAACCGCCCCTGCGCCGTCCAGGTCTTCACCGATTCCGACTATCTCCGCCAGGGCATCACCAGTTGGGTGCACAACTGGCGCAAGCGCGGCTGGCGCACCAAGGAAGGCGACCCGGTCAAGAATCAGGATCTCTGGAGCGAACTCGACGTCCTCGCCGGCCGGCATGAAGTCGACTGGCAGTGGCTCAAGGGCCACGCGGGCCACAAGTGGAACGAACGCTGCGACCAACTCGCGACCAACGCCATCGGGAAGCTCCGCTCCGAAACCTCGTCTGCTGCCCTCGCCCAGGCGCTCGCAACCTTCAAACGGGTCGAACACTGAGCCCCAGCGCCGCCTCGCCTACGACCCACAACCCCAGCTCCCCAGGTGAAGCTCCTGTTCTCCGAGACCACCCCCGACTACGGGCACTACCTCTACCCGTACGTGGTCTGGGCGTATCTCGAACCGGGCGAATCCCCGCCCGACGCGTTTGACTCGGGATTCCTTCCCGGCAACCCGGAGATGGAACGTTACTACCTCGTCCGCAACCTCCGGGTCCCGCTCGCGGAATGGAAGCCCAACTCCGAGAACCGCCGCATCCTGCGCAAGGGTGCGGGCATCCGGATGGAACTCATCCCGAAGGCAGCCTTTCCGGACACACCGGAACGCCGCGCCCGCTGGATGAACTATGCCGACGAACGGTTCGGCCAGGGCATCATGCACGCCGAGCGACTCGAACGACTCCTGGCCGGACCCGTCATCAGCCACCTGCTCCACTTCACCGACGAAACGAACGGACGCGAACTCGGCACCGCCCTCCTCTACCTCGATGCGCCGCGTGTCGCGTACTACTACTACGCCTTCTACGACCTCGCCGACACGTCCCGGAACCTCGGGATGATCCTGATGACCCGCGCGGTGGAGCACTTCGCCGCCACCGGATTCCATCACCTCTACCTCGGCACCTGCGTCACGAAGAAGGCCCGATACAAACTCCAGTTCGATCCCATGGAGTTCTTCAACGGATTCCGCTGGTCCCGCAACCTCGACGAACTCCGCCACCTGCTGGACACCGACATCCCGGGCCGTCACCGCCTCGACACCCCCGAGTTCCTCCCCTTCCAACCCTCACCACCCGCCGCGCTCGCCGCAGCATCGCGATTCGGAACACGCCCCCTCCCATCGTAGAAGTCGGCATCCGGAGGCTCCGTTCGAAGACCCGCCTCATGACTTCGTCGGCTACCCCTCCTGTAGCCGACGACGTGAGGAGGCGGTACGACAGCGAAAGTCCAGCGTCGCTTCCGCCCCCCTTTTTCGCCGTCTTTCGTTCTTTTCGGCTAACTCTCCCCACCCTTTCTTTCGCCCACCCTTTCGGCCCCCTCAAACATCCATGTCGGGCGTGAAGTAAAGCAGGCGGCCGCAATTCGTGCAGGAAGTCAGTTCGATCTGCGCCTTGGCGTGGAGGAAGGTCTGCATGGGCAGCTTCACGTGACACCCGCCGCACACCACGCGGTGAACGCCCACCAGCGCGTTGTCACCCTTCATCTTCAGGATCCGCTCATAACGCACCAAACCGGCGGGATCCACCTTCGCGGCCAACGCCGCACGTTCCGCAGTGACGTTCTCGTGATCCTTTCGGATGTTCGCCTCCCGGGCGGCCAGATCCACCAACTGCCGATCCGTCTCCGCCTTCTGGGCCGCGGCCACCTTCGCGGCCTCCGCCACGTCGCGACCCACTGCCTCCGCCTGCTCCATCAACTCGATCTGCTGGTCGTCCAGACGGGAAATCTCGGCCTCGGTCGTCTCGACCTGGTGCTGGTAGGCCTTGTACTGCTCGTTGCTCCGCGTCCCCTGCTGTTCCGTCCGCAGCTTGTTGATCCGCTGCTGCAAGGTCACGACCTCCAACTCGAGTCGCTTGCGTTCGCTCTCGATGTGCACGTTGCGCTTCCGGACCTCCTCGAACGCCGCCTGCGTCCTGGCTGCCTTCAGTTGTAGCAACTGTCGCTGCGGCGCCACCGCCTCCAACTCCGCCTTCAGTCGAATCAGACGGCGATCGCGGTCCTGAAGTACCAGCAGCGCTTCGATGATCGGGAGCATGTGGGACGAAGCTAACCGTCCCCTGTCAGTCGTTGAAGTTCGAAGTTTGGAGTTTCCCCCGGTGGCTTCCGCTGGGTTGCATCCTCCCAATGCCGGCGTAGCCTCCGGCATGCGTGTGCTCTCCCGCCTCCAGGCCATGGCGCTCGCCGCCGCCGTCTCCGGCGCGGTCCTCCCAACCCCGTCCATCCTCGCCGCCCCTCCCGGGGGTGCGATCGAGATCGCCCGCCAACTGAACGAGGCCTTCGTCGAGGTTGCCGATCGTTGCACCCCCACCGTCGTCGTCGTCCAGGTCGCCCAGAAGCTCGAATCCATCGCCGACCGTTCAGACAACCCGTTCCTCCAGCAGATGCCCGACGACATCCGCAAGCAGTTCGAGGAATACCTCCAACGCCAGAAGCGCCGCCGGGAAACCGACGGCCCCCGCTTCAACGGCGAGGGATCCGGCATGATCCTCCGCGAGGACGGCTACATCCTCACCAACGCGCACGTCGTCGAGGATGCCGAGAAGATCCGGGTCCGCCTCCACGACGGCCGCGAGTTCGAGGCCGAGGTCCGGGGCACCGACCGCGAATCCGACATCGCCGTCCTCAAGCTCAAGGAATCCGTGCCCGGTTTGCGCGCCGTGCGGTTTGGAAATTCGGACAAGGTGCGGGTCGGCGAATTCGCCATCGCCATCGGCGCCCCCTACGAACTCGAGTATTCCGTCACCTTCGGCCACATCAGTGCCAAGGGCCGCGCTGGCCTCAGCGCCGACCTCATGGACGAGGATTTCCTCCAGACCGACGCCAACATCAACCCGGGCAACAGCGGCGGCCCACTGATGAACCTCGAAGGCGAGGTCATCGGCGTGAACTCGATGATCCGAGGCGTCGGCACCGGCATCTGCTTCGCCATACCGGCCAACCTCGCCCGCGAGGTTGCCACCCAACTTCTCGAGACCGGCAAGTTCCAGCGTTCCTGGCTCGGCGTCGGCATCGTCGGAATCCGCGAGGATGAAGCGATGCGCCGTCGTTACCCAAAGCTCACCAACGGCGTCGTCATCACTTCAATCGCCCGCGGCGGCCCGGCCGAACGCGCCGAAATCCGCCGCTGGGACGTCGTCCTCGCCGTCGACGGCCGCCCCGTCGGCACGGTGAACCAGCTCCGACGCGAGATCACCCGCAAGCGGCCAGGCACCGACGTCGCCCTCGAAGTCCATCGCGACGGCAACACGGTCCCGCTCAAGGTGCAGCCCGACGCCATGCCAGATCGTGAGGAGCGCCTCGCCCGCACCGCACCGCCGGGCCGGCGGGTCCCACAAGTCGAGCCGGAACTCGAACCCGAGCCGGAGGTCGCCGCCGAGTCCCCGAAGCCCGACGCGCCCGAAGCCCTCCTCGGCCTTACCGTGCGCATGCCGGATCCCGATCTGATCTCCCAGTTCCGCCTAGGTACAACCCCCGGCGTCGTCGTCACGGCCGTCGAGGACGACAGCCCGCTCGCCGAGTACGGCTTCCGCTCGGGCGACCTCATCTACGAGATCGACAAGCAACCCGTGAAGACCACGAGCCAGTTTGCCGAGGCAATCCGCTCCGCGGCCGACAAGAAGAAGTTCACTGTCCGTTACCAGCGCGCCGGCGTGAAACTCTCCGCCGCCGTCGTGAACGAGAAGCCGGCCGCAAAGCCACGCAAATGACCGACTGGGGCTGAGCCTTTGAGGCCTCAACAGTTCTTTGGCCGAAAGAAACGCAGAAGCCGAAAAAGGGAAGTGCTCACCACGCCCTCGTCGACCCAACCCACCGTTCCCTCTTTTTCGCACCCCTTTCGTTTTTTTCGGCAAAAGCACCTCAAGCCAGCCCCCTTGCGGCCTCAGGGGTTTTTGGCCGAAAGAAACGCAGACGCCGAAAAAGAGGAGTGCTCACCGCTGTAACACCCTCGTCGCCCCAACCCACAGTTCCCTCTTTTTCGCACGCCTTTCGTTCTTTTCGGCAAAACCACCTCAAGCCAGCCCCCTTGCGGCCTCAAGACTTTTTGGCCGAAAGAAGCGCAGAAGCCGAAAAGGAGGAGTGCTGACCACACCCTCGTCGCCCCAACCCACAGTTCCCTCTTTTTCGCACCCCTTTCGTTTTTTTCGGCAAAACCACCTCAAGCCAGCCCCCTTGCGGCCTCAAGACTTTTTGGCCGAAAGAAACGCAGAAGCCGAAAAGGAGGAGTGCTGACCACACCCTCGTCGACCCAACCCACCGTTCCCTCTTTTTCGCACGCCTTTCGTTCTTTTCGGCAAAACCACCTCAAGCCACCCCCCTTGCGGCCTCCCCCCGGATTGGCGGATTGCTCCCCCGCCTTTTCCGCCGTGACTCTTTCGGTGTGTTCCAGGTTCAGAATGTTTCCCTCGCCAGGATCGCCGCTGCGATCCTGGGCGTGGCGCCGTTCACTCCGGTAGCTGCCCAGTCCACTGCTCCCGCAGCACCTCCGGTCCCGCGATGGGAGCGCATGGACTACGGACCCTTTCTCCAGTCGTCGGTGACCATGCCGTGGTCCACCAACGGGGAAGATCCCAAGGACATCACCCTTCGCGGCCTGACCGTCCGTTTCGGGACCAATGGGGCCGCCACCTTCGACACCGGACTTCTTCGATGGTCTGCGGCCTGGACCGGTGGATGGCTGAAGCTCATGGGCACACCATTCGATGGCACCCACCGTCCACCGGAGCGTTCACGTCCCGCCGTCGCCGGCACCGTCTTCTACGCCACTTCGTCCGCCCCGGGCGTGTCGCCCGATAACGATTGGCGCGATCCACGCCTCGAGCCCTACATCCCGCTTCCGGCCGCCCGTGCCCGTTATTCCGGCGTCCACGTCCGGGGTGATCAGGTCGTCATCGAGTACACCATCGGCCTCACCCGTATCCGCGAGGTTCCGGGCCTCGCCACCGTAGCGGGCCAACCCGCGTTCGTACGTGCCTTCGAGGTCGATTCCCACGCCACCCCGATCCATTGGGTCATTGCTGAAAACCTCCTCGAACTCCGCAACCGCAAGGCCTACGACGGCACTCGCCCGTCGGACGATGGCAACCTCGTGTCCTTTGGTGAACTCAACGTCGTCGCCACCGGACTGCCCAAGGGCGCCCGATGGCACGTCGAACGTGGTTCCCGGCTCATCCTCGACCTCCCGGCGTCCGCTTCCTCGACCCGGCTCCACGTCGCCGTCTCCAAAGCCGCCGCCAAACCGCTCCTGGACGCGCTCCCGTCCCTCATCGAACAGACCCCGGACCCCGCGTCCATCCTGCGACGTCGCCAACCCATCACCGCCGAGGCGGTCGTCACCACCGGCCGCAAGGGGGACACCGGTGCCGCCTACGAAGTCGACCTCATCACCGCCCCCGAGGAGAACCCATCGAACTCCTGGATGCGCTTCGGTGGATTCGACTTCTTCAGCTCCGGCAACAAGGCCGCCCTCTGCACTTGGAACGGAGACGTCTGGACCGTTTCCGGCCTCGACCAGGACCTCGAACGCCTCGAATGGCGCCGCCTCGCCTCCGGCCTTTTCCAACCCCTCGGCCTCCGCATCGTCAAGGACCGCATCTACGTCCTCGGCCGCGACCAGATCACCCGCCTCGTCGACTCGGACGGCGACGGCGTTGCCGAACTTTACGAGTGCTTTGCCAATGACATGACGGTCACGCCGAACTTCCACGAGTTCGCCCTCGACCTGCACACCGATCCCTCCGGCAACTTCTACTTCAACAAGGGTGCGCCCCTCCTCGGCACCGACTACTGGGATCCCATCGGCCGCCACAGCGGCTCCGTCGTCCGCGTCCGACCCGATGGCTCGGGCATGGAACGTTTCGCCACCGGACTCCGCGCACCCAACGGTCTCGGCGTCGGCCCCCGCGGCGAGGTCACCTGCGCCGACAACGAAGGAATCTGGACGCCCGTCTGCCGACTCAACTGGGTCCGGCAGGGAGGCTTCTACGGAGCCGTCGGCATGGACCACGGCGCCACCGATTCCCCCGCCCGACGTGCCGGCGGCTGGGACGACGCCGACTTCACCCCGCGTTACCCCGACCCGCGCTACGACCCGCCCCTCTGCTGGCTCCCGTTTGCCATCGACAACTCGGCCGGTTCCCAGGTGTGGACCGATGTCCGCCGCTTCGGGCCGCTTTCCGGCCAACTGCTCCACCTTTCCTACGGCAAATGCCGCGCGATGCAGGTCGTCCACGAGGAGGTTGGCGGCCTCCATCAGGGCGGCGTCGTGCCTCTCCCGTGGACCTTCGACTCCTCTGCGATGCGCGGCCGTGTGAATCCGCGCGACGGCCAACTCTACGTTTGCGGCCTCAAGGGCTGGCAGACCAGCGCCGCTCGCGACGGTGCCTTCCACAGGGTCCGTTTCACGGGAGGTTCGCTGACGCGCCTCACCGAGCTCCACGTCCACGCCGACGGCTTTGAACTCCAGTTCAACGATCCCATCAACCGGGACCTGGCATCGGACGCCGGCAACTGGGACGTGCAGGCCTGGAACTACAAATGGAGCCGCAAGTACGGCTCGGACCTCTACTCCATCAAGGACCCCACCCGCACGACCGGCAAGAAGGGCGAGCTCAAGGGTGATGTGCTCGGCATCAAGGCAGTGGAGGTTTCCAAGGACGGCAGGAACGCCTTCATCCGAACGTCCGAACCGCCGACGCCAGCCATGCAACTCATGGTTCGCGCGAAGCTCACCACCGCCGCCGGCGCCGCTCTTCCACTCGAGTACTACGGCACCATAAACGCCGTTCCCCGCTGAGCAGCCCCGCATCGGAGCGGCGATGTCCTCATCGCCTTGGTCAACGGCTTCAGAGGCCAACGAGGAGGTCGCCGCTCCCGCCGACCCGCTACGCCAGCAACTCCTTCACCACCCGGACTTCCTCGACGCCGGTCAGGCGTTGGTCGAGCCCCAGGTTCTTGAAGGTGAACCGGCGGTGATCGATGCCCATGCAGTGCAGGATCGTCGCGTTCAGGTCGTTCACATGAACCGGATTCTCGACGATGTTGTAGCTGAAGTCGTCGGTCTGGCCGTAAACCGTCCCGCCCTTCACGCCGCCACCGGCCATCCACATGCAGAAGTTCCGCGGATGGTGATCCCGGCCGTAGTTGTCGGCGGTCAAACGCCCCTGTGAGTACACCGTCCGGCCGAACTCGCCGCCCCAGACCACCAACGTGGAATCGAGCAAGCCCCGCTGCTTGAGATCCGTGATCAGCGCCGCCGCGGCCTGATCCGTGTCCATGCACTGGTTCTTGAGCGCCGTCGGCAGGTTGTCGTGCTGGTCCCATCCACGGTGCAGCAATTGCACCACGCGGACCCCGCGCTCGACCAACCGCCGCGCCATGATGGCGGAATGGGTGAAACTGCCCGTGCGCTTCACGTCCGGCC
Source organism: Limisphaerales bacterium (assembly GCA_965284395.1). Lineage (GTDB taxonomy): Bacteria > Verrucomicrobiota > Verrucomicrobiia > Limisphaerales > UBA9464 > UBA6176. The sequence continues at coordinate 6,924,820 of OZ260084.1, forward strand.
CGTACATCTCCAGCGTGGCCGCTGACTCCTTCGACAGGTCCGTCAGTTCCGGCACGCTCGTCTGCATCCGGAACGCCATCTCGTACTGCGCAATCCGCGTCTGGATCTCCGGATCCCCGTAGACGCCGTGATGACGACGGTTGAGGTCGTTCAACGCCTCCAGCATCCCACGCCGGTCCGATGCGTCGACGCCCGGCGGATTCTGCAGGTAAAGCACCGGATCGCCCGAGCCGCGCAGTGCCACACCCGTGTACCGGGTCGGCAGGAATCCGCTGCCCCACATCCGTGAGAACAGCGCCTGACCGTTGCCCGAGGACGGGAACGACGGCGTGAACACGACAAACGCTGGAAGGTCGTTGCTTTCGCTCCCCAGCCCATAAGCCAGCCACGAACCGATGCTCGCCCGGCCCGGGATCTCGCTGCCCGTCATCACGAACGTGCAGGCCGGATCGTGATTGATGGCGTTGGTATGCACCGACCGCACCAGCGCGATCTCATCCACGACCTTCGCCGTGTGCGGCAGCAATTCACTGACCCACGTTCCACTCCGGCCATGCTGCTTGAACTGGAACTTCGAAGGCGCCACTGGAAACCGGTCCTGGCCGCTCGTCATCGTGCTGAGCCTTTGGCTCTGGCGGACGGAGTCAGGCAGGTTCTTGTCGAAGTACTCCTTCAGGCCGGGCTTGTGGTCCCAGAGATCGATCTGGGACGGCGCGCCGTTCATGTGGAGATAGATGATCGACTTCGCCTTGGGCGCGAAGTGGGGAATTCCGGGGAGGGCCGGGTGAACGCGCGCGACTCCTCCCGCAACCGCGGCCGCTGCGGGATCTGCCAGGAGTCGACGTCCTGAGCCGGCCATCAGGCCGGCCAGGGCCACTCCGCCCAACCGCAATCCAGCGCTGCCGAAGAACTGCCGGCGCGTCTGTTGCACGTGATACTCGATCAATGGGTCCATGGAATTCCTTGTCAGTTGCGGTTCACGGCTTCGTCCAGGTTCAACAGCAGGTTCGCGGTCAGCGTGTACGCCGCCAACTCCGCCGGATCGACGCCCGCTGCCGGCTTCGAATCCCCGAAGGCAACCGCCTTCGCCGCCGCCTCGGGATCCGCCTTGTAACGCGCCAGGCGACGCTCCAACTCAGCCCGGATCACCTCGAACTCATCCGGTGCCGGCGGACGTGCCAGCACGGTCTCGAATCCAAACCGGACCCGCGCCGCGAGATCCTTCCCCCCCTCGCGGATCATCCGCTGGGCCAGGCCACGCGCCGCCTCGAAGTACTGCACATCGTTCATCAATTGCAGCGCCTGGAGCGGCGTGTTGCTGCGCTCCCGTCGGGCACAAAGCCCCTCGCGGTTCGGCGCATCAAAGGTGGTCATGAAGGGCGGCGGCGCCGTCCGCTTGAAGAACGTGTAGAGACTGCGCCGGTAGAGCGATGCCCCCCTGTCCTGCCGGTAATCCCGCGTGTTCGAACCCACGAATCCCACGGGCTCCCAGATGTTGCCCGGCTGATAGGGCTTCACGCCCTTCCCTCCCATCTGCAAGACAGCGAGACCCGCCACCTGCAGCGCGCTGTCGCGCAACTGTTCAGCATCCAACCGGAACCTCGGGCCCCGGGCCAGCAGGCGATTCTCGGGATCCTTCGCCAGCAACGTCGGACTCACCGTCGATGCCTGCCGATACGTCGCCGACGTCACCAGCATCCGTACCAACGCCTTCGTGTCCCAACCGGATTCCCGGTACTCGACCGACAGCCAGTCGAGCAACTCCGGATGCGTCGGCGGCTCACCCTGCGAACCGAAGTCCTCCGGCGTCCGCACAAGCCCAACGCCAAAGAACTGCTGCCACAATCGGTTCACGGCCACCCGCGCGGTCAAGGGATGCTCGGCACTGACGAGCCACCGCGCCAGGTCAAGCCGGGTGGGCGTGCCCTCGACCTTCAAGGGAGGCAGCGCCGCCGGCACCCCGCGCGTGACCTTTTCCCCGGGCTTGTCATAGGCGCCGCGCGTCATCACGAAACTGTCCCGCGGCTTGTCCAGATCCTTCCAGACGAACGTCGATGGGATCTGCCCTTCCAACTCGTTCCGCCGCTTGCGGACCTTGTCCAACTCCGCTCGAACCGGATCAAACGCCGGCCGCGTCTCCGCGCAGAACCGGGCCACGTACTGTTCTCGAAGCGCCGCGACCTGCGCCGGCGTCCGGTTCGTCGCCGCCACCTCCTTCAGGACCTTCCGCAGGTCCGCAGGCAATTCCCCCACTTCGCGCCCCTGCTGCGCCTTCAGCCACGCCGCAAAACTGCGGGCCGGATCCGCCGTCGGATCCACCTTCCCAGTCACGCCCGCCTCATCCCATTGCACGATTCCGCCATGCTGGGTGTAGGCGAGGCCGTGGATCTTGTCTCCGGCCTTCAATCCCACCTTCTCGGCATCGAACTCGAGCCGCACCCATTCCCCGGCCGTCGGCAGCGGCCCGCCATGGGCCCTTTGGGTCGTGCCCTTCGCCCCCCAGTCGATGACGTCGACGTCGCCCCAGACCATCCGGTGCTTCCAGTCGTCCGTCCGGAACTGGAGCATGATGGCCTTCGGCAGGTTCTTGGGATCCATCCAGACATTCGCGTACAGCTTCGCCGAAGCCGGCACCTCCAGCGGCGCCCCAGCCTCGAAGACGTCCTGCCCCAGCCCGGATTCCTCGCGCCGGATCGAACGCCGACCACGCTTCACCAAGCCGCCATCCTCCTTGGTCACCCATCGCGTCGTCCCGCCGGAACTGTTGCCCGTGCTCCATCCGCTCGGCACCTCGTCGTCGACCCAGACCATGTCCAACTCCTTCACCGGGGGTCGCGGGTTGGCATCAGCCGGATCCGCATAGGGCGTCGCGCGGGCCCTGGCCAGCATCGACGACTCCAACCCGGCCAACTCCTTCTCGATCTCGGCCAGCCGGTGCGAATCTTCCTCCGAAGGCAGCTTCATGACCGGGGGCGTCAGCAGGATGTTGCCGTCCATCGCCGGATCCGCGGCGCTGTGGAAGAAGGCGTACATCGAGTAGAACTCGCGCGTCGAAATCGGGTCGAACTTGTGGTCATGGCAGACCGCACATCCGGCCGTCAGCCCCATCCACGCCTGGGCCGTCGTGGCAGCCCGTTCCACCGCGTAACGGAAGACGAACTCGGCATCGATCGAACCACCCTCGCTGGTCGTCACATTGCAACGGTTGAAACCCGTCGCCACCCATTGGTCCTGCGTCGCCCCCGGGATCAGGTCACCCGCCAACTGGTCGATGGTGAACCGGTCAAAGGGAAGGTTCCGGTTGAACGCCGACACCACCCAGTCCCGGTAGGCCCACATCTGCCGCTCGTTGTCGAGGTGAAGCCCGTGGGTGTCCGCGTACCGCGCCACGTCCAGCCATCCCCGCGCCATGCGTTCACCATAATGCGGCGATGCCAGCAACCGGTCCACCAACCGTTCATAGGCGTCCGCCGACCGGTCATCCACGAAACGCTCGACGTCCCCCACCGACGGCGGCAACCCCGTGAGGTCCAGGGAAAGCCTTCGCACCAACGTCCGGCGGTCCGCCTCGGGCGTTGCCTCCAACCCCTCCTGCTTCAATCGCGCCCGGATGAACCGATCCACCGGGTTCGACGCCGCCACCGCCGGCAACGCTCCCCGGACCGGCGCTTCGAAGGCCCAGTGCCGCTGGTAACGCGCCCCCTCTTCGATCCACCGCTTCAGGATCGCCTTCTGCCCGGGCGTCGTCTCCTTGTGCGAGTCCGGCGGCGGCATCACGTCGTCCGGATCAGTCGTGTTCAACCGACGCCACAGCTCGCTCCCCGCCAGATCCCCCGGCTTCACCGCCACCCGGCCATCCTTGTTCGCCGCATACGCCGCCTCCGCAACATCCAGGCGCAAGCCCGCCTTCCGCTTCTTGGCGTCGAACCCATGGCACGAAAAGCACTGGTCCGACAGGATCGGCCGCACGTCTCGGTTGAATTGCACCGGCCCATCCGCCGCCTCCAGGCAAGGCTCTGCACCAACCGCCAGCAAGCAGGCCAGCGCCAGTCTCCACGTTGAACCACGAGGGGATCGCATCACCGACAATCCTCGCAGGAAACCACCGTTCGGCAATCCCCGGACTTGGGTGAACTGTGGCAATACCGCTCCCCCCTTTGGCAAACCCGATGTCGGCCTCCCACCCTGCCAACCGGATGTCCCATATGCGACATGCCATTGGTCATCGGGGCCGGGACCGCGGTCGTGGGCGGCAGCCGGCCCACGTGCCAACAGGATGTCCCATATGCGACATGCCGTTGGTCATCGGGGCCAGGACCGCCGTCGCGGGCGGCAGCAGGTCCACGTGCCAACCGGATGTCCCATATGCGACATGCCATTGGTCATCGGGGCCGGGACCGCGGTCGTGGGCGGCAGCCGATCCACCTGCCAACCGGATGTCCCATATGCGACATGCCATTGGTCATCGGGGCCGGGACCGCGGTCGTGGGCGGCAGCCGATCCACCTGCCAACCGGATGTCCCATATGCGACATGCCGTTGGTCATCGGGGCCGGGACCGCGGTCGGAAGCGGCAGCCGGCCCACCTGCCAACCGGATGTCCCATATGCGACATGCCATTGGTCATCGGGGCCGGGACCGCGGTCGTGGGCGGCAGCCGATCCACCTGCCAACCGGATGTCCCATATGCGACATGCCATTGGTCATCGGGGCCGGGACCGCGGTCGTGGGCGGCAGCAGGTCCACGTGCCAACCGGATGTCCCATATGCGACATGCCGTTGGTCATCGGGGCCGGGACCGCGCTCGTGGGCGGCAGCCGATCCACCTGCCAACCGGATGTCCCATATGCGACATGCCGTTGGTCATCGGGGCCGGGACCGCGGTCGGAAGCGGCAGCCGGCCCACGTGCCAACCGGATGTCCCATATGCGACATGCCGTTGGTCATCGGGGCCGGGACCGCGGTCGCGGGCGGCAGCCGATCCACGTGCCAACCGGATGTCCCATATGCGACATGCCATTGGTCATCGGGGGCCGACGCCCCCTCCAAATGCTTCCCACCCTCCCCACAGAATCCTTCCAACTCCCCGAGCACCTCGGCCAAGCTCCCTCATCCCGTGAAACGTCTATCCGCCCTGATGCTGCTGGCCTTGTCCGTCGCAGGCCTGTCCGCGGCCGGCCAGACACCCGCTTCGCCCCACTCCTCGCCGGATCGCATCCGCATCCTGGTCGAGACCGACGCCGGAGGCGACCCGGACGACGAGCAATCCCTCGTCCGGTTCCTCCTGTATGCGAACGAATGGGACGTCGAAGGCATCCTCGCCAACCGTCCCCGAGCCCGGGATCGCGAAAATCTCAATCCCGCGCGCACCGGCATCGGAATCGTCCGCCGCCTGGTCTCCGCCTATGGCGAATGCCAGCCGAACCTCGCGCTTCACGACCCACGCTACCCGACGGCCACCCAACTCCAGCGCATCACCCTCGACGCCACCGACGCCTCGGATGCCGGGGTCCAGCGGATCATCGAGGCCGTCGACAGCAAGGATCCCCGGCCGCTCTGGTACTCGGACTGGGGCAGCGATCGTGGCAGCTCGACCAATAACCTTCGCCGGGCCCTTGATCGGATCCTGCGGGAGCGCGGCCCCGAGGGTTACGCCCGGTTCAAGAGCCGCCTTCGGCTCAGTTCCAGCGACGCATTCGGTGCACATACCTTCGAAATCCCACCAGCCTTCCCCCTTTGGGTCGACACGTGGCGACCCGAAATCGATCGCCGCCGCTGGTACCATCAATTCTCCCGCATCGTGGGCCCGGCGGGCGGCTTTGATCCGTGGCGCGATCTCCTCCGCAACCACGGCCCGCTCGGCGCGATGTACCCGACCAATACGTCGCCTGCGTGGAAGGAAGGGGATTCCCTCAGCTTCATCCACTGTATCCCCGTCGGACTGGGTTCTCCCGACGACCCGACCCTTGGCGGCTGGGGTGGACGCCATGCCCTGCGCGAAAACGCTGGCGGACGCCCATACTTCTGGGCCTCTGCCGTCGATTCGTGGAACGGGACTACGAACCGTGACCAGACGCTCCAGCGCTGGGCACCGGCGATCCAGAACGACTTCCGCGCCCGCCTGGACTGGTGCGTTCAGCCGGTCGCCTCAGCCAATCACCCTCCCGTAGTGCAGCTTTCCAGCGGGGCACATCGCACCGTCCGACCGGGTCAACGGATCGAACTCTCGGTAGCGGGCTCGACCGATCCGGACGGCCACCCACTCCACTTCGGATGGCAGCACTACCGCGAGCCGGGCACCGGGACCGCGATGCTGGTCTTCGAACGTCCCAACCAACCATCGACTTCCGTCCACGTCCCCGCCGACGCCTCGGACGGCAGCTACCACCTGATTGCCTCGGTGACCGATTCGGGCGAGCCACCGCTCACCCGTTATGCCCGGGTGATCGTGCACGTGGACGCCAGCCTCCCCGTCCTCCAGTCCCCACTTCCCTCGGGTCCCGGTCTCGCCGCGCGCTACCCGGGCGACCTCGGCATCGCCTCGGACGCCCGGGTGCTGCTCTTCGAGGACTTCGAGGTCCCGAGCAAGGCCACACTGGCGAAACGCTGGGAACAGATGTCTGACAAGGACAGCGAAGTCCTCGCGCTCGTGACGGACCATCCTCCGGGCAGCCGGGGCACCAACGTCCTCGAGGTCACGGCCCGACTCGGCCGCAACACAGGCGGCGACCTCTACCGCCGCCTTTCCCGACCGCTCGACCGCGCCTTCGCCCGCTTCCTGGTCCGCTTCGACGAGGCGAACGGTTACACCCACCACTTCGTCCACTTCGGCGGCTACCACCCTTCCACGCCGTGGGCGCAGGGCGGAGCCGGAGTCCGCCCGGCCGGCGACGAACGCTTCACGGTCGGGGTCGAACCCTTCGGCGAGAACGGCCGGTTCGCCCCACCGGGTGCCTGGTTCCTCTATACCTATTGGCAGGAAATGAAGGCCTCGGCCGACGGCAAATACTGGGGCAACGGCCTGCGCCCGGCCCGCCCCTTCCCGGTCCCCAAGGCCCAGTGGCAGTGCCTCGAAGTCATGATCCAGCTCAACTCCCGACCCGACGCGTCCGACGGCGAACTCGCCTTCTGGGTCGACGGCCACCTTGCCGCCCACTTCGCCCCCGGGACCCGACGCGGTCCCTGGACCGGCGTCGGCTTCACCCAGGCTGTCGAGGGTGGCGAACCCTTCGAAGGCTTCCGCTGGCGCAAGTCCACCGACCTTCAGATCAACTTCTTCTGGCTCCTCGACTACGTCACCGACAGCGCCGCCCGCCAGAACCGCGTCACCTCCCCACCCGAGCTCAACCGGGTCCGATTCGATCACGTCGTGGTTGCCGAGGATTACATCGGCCCCATTCTTCCCGCGCCTTGAAGAAGAAGCCGCAGCCGAGGATCGGTCCACCTGTCCCGCTCTCGCGCCCGGGGGAGCCCAGCTTGCCGCGTACGTTGGGAATGACTAAGGTCGCCCCATGAGTTCGCTGGCGGAAATCGAGCAGGCGGCCGCGTCGCTCCCCAAACGCGAGATGGAGCAGTTGTTCATCTTCCTCGCCGGGCAACTGGGCCGGGGCATATCGACCGCCGAGACCACCCCACCCACGGAGCGACATGGAATCCTCGACATTCCGCCGGTCCGGCTCGGCCAGATGCTGCCCCAACCGGACGGAGGCGATCTTTTGGATGACCTGCTTGAAGGTCGCGCATGACGTACGGTCTCGACACCGGATTTCTGGTCGCGGCGGAAGTGGCTGAGCACCCGCTCCACGCAAGGGTGGGCACGCAACTCGTACAACTGGTGACAGCCGGGGATCGGATTGCGCTCACACCACAGGTGCTTGCGGAATTCGTCCACGTCGTGACCGATCCCAAGCGATTCACTCTCCCCCTGAGCGCTGACGACGCACTCCGTTTGGCTGACCAATGGTGGAGAGCCCGGGAAGTGGAGCAGACGTTCCCCAACGATGACGCCGTCCGCCTCTTTCTGGGCTGGATGCAGCAGCATCGACTCGGCCGGAAGCGGCTGCTGGATTCTTTGCTGGCAGCGACTTATAGAACCGCAGGAATCGATTCTCTCCTGACCTTGAATGCGCAGGATTTTGCGATCCTCGGGGGTTTCACGTGTCCAGCACCCGGAACCGTCTAGCCGCCGCCAAACCCAGGGTTGCCGAGGATTACATCGGCCCCATTCTTCCCGCGCCTTGAAGAAGAAGCCGCAGCCGAGGATCGGTCCACCTGTCCCGCTCTCGCGCCCCCCGATGGAGCGCATGATGCGGATCCACAGTCGCATCGCCTCCGGAGATCTCCCGACGGCCACGCAACTGGCGGAGGTCTTCGAGGTCTCCGTGAAGACGATCTGGCGGGACATCGAGTTCATGCGCGACCGCATGAATCTGCCGATCCAGTACGATCAGCGCCGCCACGGCTACTTCTACACCGAGCACGTCGAGACCTTCCCCAACCTGCAGATCACCGAGGGCGAGCTCTTCGCCCTGCTGGTCGCCGAAAAGTCCCTCCAGCAATACCGGGGGACCCCGTACGAAAAGCCGCTGCTAGCCGCCCTCCGAAAACTTGAGCGAACCCTACCGGACACTGTCTCGCTCAACCTGAGCGACTGGGAGCAGACGATCTCCTTCCGCACCAGCGCCACGCCCGTCCAGGATCTTCCCCTCATCGACACCCTCGCCCGGGCCGCCGCCGAGCGCGCCGAGCTCCGACTCGTCTACCGAAAGCCCAACCGTCAACCCGAGGACCGCGTCGTCCACCCCTACCACCTCGCGAACGTCAACGGTGACTGGTACCTCTTCGCCTTCGATCGCCTCCGCAACGCCATCCGCACCTTCGCCCCGGCCCGCATAACGTCCGTTGAGCGGACCGGTGCCACCTTCCCCAGGCCCCAACGCTTCGACCTCGACCAACTCCTCCGGGACAGCTTCGGCATCCATTCCCACCAGGGCGACTTCGAGGTCGTCGTCCGCTTCACCGCCGACGTCGCCGACTACATCCGCGAAAAGCGCTGGCATCCTTCCCAGGAGGTCCGCGAACTCGACGCCGGTTCGATCGAGATCCGGCTCCGCCTGGGCAGCCTGATCGAGGTCAAGCGCTGGATCCTCGGCTGGGGCGCCTCCGCCCACGTGCTCGCCCCCGATGTCCTCGTCCAGGAAATCGCTGCTGCCGCCGCCGCCATGGGCCACCTCTACCCCGCCGTCAAATCCCCTCCCAATGCCTGAAGCCATCCTGTTCGACCTCGACGGCGTCATCGTCGACTCCGAACCCAAGCACATCGCCGCCTTCGACGAGATCTTCCACGAGATCCTCGACGGGCGCCCCCACGGGATCGACCTCCATTCCTACATCGGCCGGTCCGATCAGGCCGTTTGGACCGACTTCATCGCGCGGCACCGACCGCCGCACGATCCCGCCCACCTGACGAGGTGGAAGCAGGATCACTACCTCGAGATCCTCCGCCGCGAACAACCCATCTATCCTCCCATCCCGGCTCTCGTCCGCACCCTCTCGGCGCATTTTCCCCTCGCCGTCGCGTCCGGATCCGTCCACCGGATCATCACCGAGGTCCTCGCCCTCCACGACCTCCGCCGACATTTCAGCGCGATTGCCTCGGTCGAGGATGTTGGAGTCCCCAAGCCCGCACCCGACGTCTTCCTGCACGCCGCGAAGCTCCTGGGGGTCGACCCTGCCGGGTGCTGGGTGATCGAGGATTCCGCCGCCGGAGTCGCGGCCGGACGCGCCGCCGGCATGACCGTCATCGCCATCACCAATTCCCTTCCTGCCGAACGGCTCCGAGAAGCTCATCACATCGTCCGGACCTACGCCGAGGTCGCAGCCCTCCTCGGAGTTACCTCCTGAAATGGCCAACCGGGCGAAGCAGCGGAGCTTGGCGGAACTCTGCGCCGCGCTGCCCGCGCCGTCGTCTTCCCACGCGCCATTTACATCCGCATGTCGCATATGCGACACGCCGTTGTAATTCCGGCCTCCCCTCACCCACCCGATCCCACATTTTGCATCCGGATGTCGCATATGCGACATCCCATTGTAATTCCGAGCTCCTGCCCACCGTTCCAGCCCAGACCTTCCTCCCGTCGCCCACCCACGCGCCCTTTACATCCGGATGTCGCATATGCGACACGCCGCTGCAAATGCCGCCCCCTGCGTCCGCCAAGATGCGTTCGCGAAACACATTTGATTAAGACCCACGTTCCGTCGTCCACTACGGGGAATGAAGCTCTCCCTGTTGGCTGCCGGCGCAGCCATGCTCACGTGGTCCGCTGCCGTCGCGCAGCAGACGCAGACGCCCACCACCGGTTCCGCAGGCGCCTCCTCCGGTGATGCCTGGTTCCCCCCCGAATCCGCCTTCCGCAAGGTCGTCCTCGACGAGGACCAGACCATCGGCGGTGAACTCAAGGACACGGTCATCGATCCGATGGAGCTCGCCGTCTCGAAGGATGGCCGGGTGTTCTGGGCTGAACGGGCCGGCATCGTGAAGATGTGGTCGCCCGACACCAAGAAGACCACCGTCATCGCGCAGCTTCCCGTCTTCACCGGTCTTGAGGAAGGCATGCTCGGCATCACCCTGGATCCGGGGTTCGACAAGAACGGCTGGGTCTACCTGAACCGGTCGATGCCGGAGACGTACAACGACGGCCAAGGCAAGGCCGGCAAGATCCGCGTCGCGCGCTTCACGCTGCGCAAGGACCAACTCGACCTCTCCACCGAGACCGTGATCATCGAGATGGAGGTCCAGCGGCAGGAATGCTGCCACGTCGGCGGCTCTCTCACGTTCGACTCCCAGGGCAACCTTTACGTCTCCATCGGCGACAACACGAACCCGTTCGATTCCGACGGCTTCAGCCCCTCCGACGAACGCCCGGGCCGCTATCCTTGGGACGCCCAACGTTCCGCAGCCAACCCCAATTCCCTCGTCGGAAAGATCCTCCGCGTCACCCCCAAGGCCACCGGCGGATACACGATCCCCAAGGGGAACCTCTTTGCCGAAGGCACTCCGGGCACGCGTCCGGAGATCTTCGTCATGGGCAACCGCAACCCCTTTCGCATCCAGGTCGATCCCCGCACCGGATACCTCTACTGGGGTGAGGTCGGTCCCGATGCCGGTGGCCCCGATCCCAAGCGCGGCCCGGCTGGCTTCGATGAGGTCAACCAGGCCCGCAAGGCCGGCTTCTTCGGATGGCCGCTCTTCGTCGGCGACAACCGCCCCTACCGCCGCGTGAACTTCGTCGACCGCCAGAAGGCCCAAGACGCCCGCAAGGCCTACGACGACATCAAGAAGAAGCGCGAGGAACTCACGAAGAAGGGCGAGACGAACAACCTGCCCGCCCTTCCCGAGAAGCCGGCCGGATGGGAACCCTCCGGTGATTTCTGGGACGCCGCTCACCCGGTGAACCGATCGCCGCACAACAACGGCGCGCAGGAACTGCCCCCGGCCCAACCCGCCTTCATCTACTACCCGGCGGCCGCCTCCACCCGCTTCCCGGAAGTTGGCTCCGGCGGACGCACCGCCATGGCCGGGCCCGTCTATTACTACGACGAGAAGAACCCCTCGCCGAACAAGCTCCCGAAGGAGTTTGATCACACCCTCTTCATCTACGAGTGGAGCCGGGACTGGATCATCGCGGTGAAGCTCGATGCCGATAACAACATCGCCAAGACCGCCGACGGCAAGTGGCAGATGAAGCGCTTCATGCCGTCCACGAAGTTCAAGCGACCGATGGACATGGAGCTCGGCGCCGACGGTTGCCTCTACCTCATCGAATTCGGCAAGGACTGGGGCAACAACAAGGACACGAAGATCATCCGGATCGAGTACGCCGGGAAGTAAGTCCGCCCCGTTCCGACAGGCCCCCGGCATGACCGCCGGGGGCTTTTTCATGCCCCAATCTCCGCCGTTCATCCACTGTGGTACCGGCTCCGGTGCGGCCAGACTCCGTCGAGCCGTGCGTACGATTCTACCCCTGGTTGTCCATTTCCCGCTCCATTCGCACCAACTGCGCCCGTCGAATCGCGAAAACCAGGACCGCGATCGCCACCACAACCATTCCCAGGACTCCCAACCGCAGTTGGTCGGCCGAGTAGCCCTGAAAACCAAGGACCACCGCCCCCGTCAGCGCCTGCGTCACGAAGCTCCGCCAGAGATTCCAGACCACCCCCTGTCCATCCAGCATCGACCTCAGGAACCACCAATGCAGCACGATCGGGAACAAGCCCACGATCGTCATCGCTGACATTCCCAATTCGACAACCCACATCAGCCACCACGAGTCCGGATCACCACTCCAGTCAGCTACCCACGCCGGGATGAAGCCTCCGATCGAGACCACGACCAACCACGCCGGCAGGATGAGCCACACCGTCCCGAAAGCTGAACCCACCGTTTCGACCAGATCACGTTCGAGGGAATCCGAAGTGCTCCTCATCGAGCACTTCGAACAGGCACGCCCAAGATCCTCACGCCCCCTTCGCAGCCGCCATCTCACGCCGTCCGGACCACCTCTGGAGTCCAACCCAAGACTTTGATCCCTGGCCTGACTCTACGGAGGGGGCTCGCCCCACCGGATTCGCTGGTGGTGTTGGGATGTGCCTCGAACAGGGAAAGTCCCAACTTGAAACTACCCATGGCTCGCGTGGTGGTGGCAGGATCTCTGCGTGCCCCGTCCTGCCCTCAGTCTGCTTGTGCTCCTGACCAGTGCGGTCGGTGCGCTGGCTGCGCCGGATTACCAGCGCGACATCAAACCGATGCTGGCGCGCCAGTGCGTGCTGTGCCATGGCCCGACGGCGCTGAAGGGCAAGCTTCTCCTCGATACGGCCGCCGGTGCCCTCAAGGGCGGCGAACACGGCCCGGCCATCGTCCCCGGCAAGCCCGACGAAAGCCTCCTGCTTCAAGTCATCCAGGGGCAGCACCGCGAGGTCGGCCGGATGCCCCTCAAGCGTCCCCCGCTCGACTCCGAACAGGTCCAACTACTCCGCGACTGGATCGCCGCCGGTGCCCCAGCGCCCGCCGATGAACAACCGTCCTCGGACCGGCACTGGTCCTTCGTACCGCCTCGCGAACCCGCTGTTCCTTCCATCCCGAGCGCCTCGCACCCGATCGACGCCTTCATCCGGCAGCGCCAGCGCGCAGAAAACCTGACGCCCAGTCCCGGCGCGGATCCGGCAACCCTGCTGCGCCGGTTGACGCTCGACCTCACCGGCCTGCCACCCACGACCACCGAACTCGACGACTTCCTCGCCGACACCCAGCCCAACCGATACGAACGCGCCGTCGAACGTCTGCTGGCTTCCCCACATCATGGCGAACGTTGGGCTCGGTGGTGGCTCGATGCCGCCCGCTACGCCGACTCCAACGGCTACAGTGTCGATGGAATCCGCACGGCCTGGCCCTGGCGCGACTGGGTGATCCGTGCGCTCAACGTCGACCTGCCCTTCGACACCTTTACCCGATGGCAGATCGCGGGCGACCTGCTGCCGGATGAGGGCACCGACGCGGTCGTCGCGTCGGCGTTCCACCGGCACACGCAGATCAACCACGAAGGTGGCATCGATCCCGAGCAGTTCCGGCTCGAAGCCATTGTCGACCGCGTCAACACCACCGCCACCGTGTGGCTCGGGCTGTCGATGGGTTGCGCGCAATGCCACGACCACAAGTTCGATCCTTTCACCCAACGCGACTACTACGGGTTGTTCGCCTTCTTCAATTCGACCGAGAATGACGGACACGGCGCGTCCGACTACAGCGCCACCGGCCCCACGCTCGACCTGCCCTCACCCGCCGAGGCCGAGGCCATCTGGAAATGGGACGACGAATTGCGGCGACTCGAATCCGCGGTGACCGAGGCCGGGGACTCCCCGGCAGCCAAGGAACGCCAGAAGGAACTCGCCGCGTGGAAGAAGAAGCGCCCCGCCACCACCCGAGCGATTGTCATGCGCGAACTGCCGAAGCCGCGCGAGACCGTGGTGTTCATCAAGGGTGACTTCACCCGCCCCGGCGCCCGGGTCACGCCCGCCACCCCCGTCTCCCTCACCCGGCCGTCCACCCCAGCCGCGCGCGATCGACGCGACCTGGCTGAGTGGTTGGTCGCGCCGGAGAACCCGCTCACCGCCCGCGTCCTCGTCAATCGCGTTTGGCAGGTGTACTTCGGCCGCGGTCTCGTCGAGACCGAGAACGACTTCGGCACCATGGGATCCGAGCCCAGTCACCCTGAACTCCTGGACTGGCTGGCGACCGACCTCGTCCGATCCAAGTGGAGCCTGAAGCACCTCCACCGCCGGATCGTCACGAGCGCCACCTATCGGCAGGCTTCCCAGCACCGCCCGGACCTCGACGAGAAAGATGCCCGCAACCGCTGGCTGGCCCGGCAGAACCGGCTCCGCTTCGAGGCGGAACAGGTCCGCGATGCCGCGCTGGTCGCCTCCGGCCTCCTCGATCCGCGCGTGGGCGGACCGCCCGTGTTCCCCCCGCAGCCGGGTGGGCTCGGTGCCTTCACCCAGAACAAGCGGGACTGGGTCGCATCCACGGGGGGCGACCGTTACCGGCGCGCCATCTATACGCACCTGCAACGTTCCACCCTTCATCCCGCGCTTTCGGTTTTCGACGCCCCCGACACGTTCACCGCCTGCACCCGACGGCAACGCTCGAACACGCCCCTTCAGGCCCTGACCCTCCTCAACGACGTCGCTTTCCACGAACTCGCCGTGGCCTTCGGCCAGCGCATCTCGCAACTCTCCGGGTCCGACACTGCCCGGCTCGAACAGGGATTCCGGATCGCCACCGGCCGGAAGCCGGCCATGGCCGAAGCGCAGGCCTTGGTCCGCCTGCTCGAGACCGAGCGTCAGGCCAGCAGCACCAGCCCAGCCGACGCCTGGACCACCGTGGCCCGCGTCCTCCTCAACCTCGATGAATCCATCACCCGTGAGTGACCCCATCCCATCCTCCGGCGATCCCGGGCTCGACATCACGCGCCGGCACTTCTTCAGCCGATGCGGGATCGGGCTTGGGTCCATGGCGCTGGCCTCGATGCTCGGCAGGCCCGAGCCGGCCCGTGCCGCCGCAGCCGCCCCAACCAACCCGCTGGCCCCGCGCCCGGGCCACCGCCCACCCCGCGCCAAGTCCGTCATCTTCCTCTTCATGGCCGGCGGTCCGTCCCAGCTCGAGATGTTCGACTGGAAGCCCGAGCTCGCCCGCCTCCATGGCCAACCGATTCCCGACTCGTTCATTGCGGGGAAGCGGTTCGCCTTCATGGATTCGTCCTTCAAGAACCGCTCCACGCTCCTCGCGCCCAAGCGCACGTTCCAACGCCACGGCCAGTCTGGTGCCTGGGTCAGCGACCTGCTCCCTCACACCGCGCAGATCGTCGACGACATCGCCATCGTCAAATCCTGCGCCACGAATCTCTTCAATCACGCCCCGGCCAAGCTCTTCATGAACACCGGCAGCGGCCAGTTCGGCCGGCCGGCCATGGGAGCCTGGGTGAACTACGGAATCGGCTCCGAGTCCCAGGACCTCCCCGGCTTCGTCGTGCTGCAGAGTGGTCCGCGCGGCCCTCGTGGCGGTGCCGTCAACTGGGGTTCCGGCTTCCTTCCCACGACCTATCAGGGCGTGCCCCTCCGAGGCCAGGGCGCCCCCATCCTCAACCTTTCCAATCCTCCGGGAATCGACGACGCCCGCCAGCGCCGCACCCTCGATTCGCTGCGCGAACTCAACCTCCAGCATCAGGTCGCCACCCGCGACCCCGAGATCCTTACCCGCATCGCCTCCTACGAGATGGCCTACCGGATGCAGGCCTCCGCGCCGGAATTGATGGATCTCTCGCGTGAATCCGACGCCACCCTCCGCCTGTACGGCGCCGACCGCGAGAAGCCCTCCTTCGGCCGAAATTGCCTCCTCGCCCGTCGGTTGGTCGAACGGGGCGTCCGATTCGTCCAGCTCTACCACACGAACTGGGATTCCCATGGCGGGGCCGGCGAGACGCTCGAAGACGATTTCCCGAAGCGCTGCCATGAGACTGACCAAGGTTGTGCCGCCCTCGTGCGAGACCTGCAGGCCCATGGGCTCCTCGACTCCACCATCGTGGTCTGGGGTGGCGAGTTTGGTCGCACGCCCATGGGCGAATCCCGTGAGAAGACCGGCCGCAACCATCACATCGATGCCTTCACTATGTGGTTCGCCGGTGGCGGCATCCGAGGGGGCCAAGTCATCGGCGAAACCGATGAACTGGGCTTCAACCCCGTCTCCGACCGGGCCCACGTCCATGACATCCACGCCACGCTGCTCCACCTGCTCGGACTCGAGCACGAGCGGCTGACCTACCGCTTCCAAGGGCGCGACTATCGCCTCACCGACATCCACGGCGAACTCCTCCAGCCCCTGCTGGCCTGACGTTGATTCCCCGTACGACGAGGTCACGAGGCGGGGTTCGGAGAGTTTAAGGATCTAAGTTTCAAGATTGAAGCCGGCCGGCGGTGGCCATGCTTCAAACTTGAATCTTCCAACTCCAAACTCCCCCGCTACCTCCAATCCTCCTCGAAGAAACCCGCCTCCACCACGCGACCCGGTCCCATCCCATCGCCGACCTCCACCACCGCCCAGTCCGGCAGACGGGGCGTCTGACGCGCGTTCGTCCCGTTCCACGAGGCAAACGTGTGACCGCTGTTCACCACGACGTATCGATCCGGATTCAGTGGGTTCGGCGCGATCAACTGCGGCACCAATGCCTCCCCCTTCCATTCGCGCCCGGACAAACGCAACCGACCGCCCTTCCACTGCAACGGCAACCGGCCGGCAATCTTACCCAGCAGCACGTTGTTCTCCGGCGTGCCCCACACCACCACGTGATGGGACTTCAGATCCTCGGGCGTGACGTCGGTATCCTTCGCGATCCGGCACTCGCCGCGGAACTGCGCACGCCAATCGCGCACGAACTGCCGCCACGAACGATCCACCCACAACTCCTCGGGCGACTCGGGCGGCTTCGATGGCACCACCACGACGAAGGAACCCATGAAGGCGTCGTCGATGGGCCCCTGAAGTCCGGGCCGCTTTACCGGGCCCGAGGGCGCTGATTTCACCGACTTCCAGGCCTTGCCGGACTTGCGGAAATGCCACCATCCATCCTCCGGGTTCCCGGCTCCGAAGGTCTCCCTCTCTCCATCGAGATCGACTTCGACCCGTCCCTTGCCGACGCCCGGTGGACGCGCGATCGCGAAAGCTGTCACCCCCTCGGTCCGGACCTGGACCTTCCCGCCTTCCAACACCGCCGCCCGCAACCGGGCCCGCTCCCAGTGATGCGACAGCCCTTCGAAGCGCAGCCACACGTTCCCTTCGCCGGCGGGATATCGGAGCGTCCAGGTCGTGAGGTCGAGCTCCCGCAATTCCGGGGAAGCTGTCGCCGCGAGCGCGTCCACGCGACGCGCCACCTCCAGCTTCGCGCCCGGCTCATACTTGTGTTCCACCCCGGGCCCGATGACGTGCTGGAGCGTGAGTCCTTCCGCCTGCATCGCCCGCTCCATCACCCGCGCCGCCTGGATCTGCCGATCCTTTTCACCGCTGTAGGCGACCAACGGCACCTGATGCAGGTTCGCGGCGTACTCCGTCGCATCATACCAGCGCCAGAGACGCTTTTCCCACGACGGCAATCCTGGCTCCTTGCCCAGCACGCCGGTGTAGTCCGCCGTCTCGGCAAAGCCCGCGCCCGGCGCCGCGGCGCGCCAGAGGCCCGGGTGATGCGCGGCCAGATGCCACGTGCCCGCCCCGCCCATCGAGAACCCGCGGATGGAACGGCGGCTACGATCGGCACCGTAGGCCTGCGTCGCGTGCTCCATCGCCTCCATCACGTCGGTTTCGCCGGCAAACTTGAAGGCATTGCAGAACCGGCCGTACGGATGGACCACCACCGCATCGTCGGGAGCAAATTCACCCGGGGATCGCAACCGTTCCCGCACGAACCGCAGCTCGGTCAGGCGCTCGTCCCGGCCATGCAGCCAGACATCCAGACGGCCGCCCGGCCGGTATCCCTTCCCCACCACGACTCCATACGGCTGCACCGAACCATCGACCTTCGACTCAAACCCGCGCACCACCAGTCCTGTCCGCGTCAGCCAGTCCGGCCGACCAGCACCCAAGGCCCTGGCCCGATCGAATCCCATGGCCAGCAACCGACGGGCTTCCGGCACATCGTTCGTCTGCTGGAATTCATCGAAGGTGAGCGCCTGATTCACCGCCGTGTAGAAGATGGCGACGTCCGGCACCAACTCCTTCTGCACGCCGGGCGCCATGAACAACCGCACCACCTCACGGCCGAGACGATCGGTCTCCTCACGCAGTTCCCTCCGCTCCGATTCATCGAGCTTCACGAGGCCCGTGACGATGGCCTGGGCCTGCGCCACACCCCCCCAACCAAACAGCCCCCAACCGGCAACCATCGTTGCCAGCCAGACCCTGCCCTGAGTCCTTCCCACATCGGGCATCCAAGTCCACGCGAAGTTCTTCATCGGAGTGGCCTTGAAGTAATCGGCCACAAACGCAAAGCACAGGAAGAACTCAGCCGCGACAGTCGAAGGAGGGCATCTTGTTAATGCCCCCTGCTCGGACGGGGCCGCAACGTCCTCGTTGCCCGCCCAACCCTTTCGCAGTGGCGACGGGGACGTCGCCGCCCCGCTCCAATCCTCAAACGGGGGCCGTATCAGAACAACCCCGCCTTACCCGCGGAACCGGCGGCCGATCAGGACGGCGTTGTGCCCACCGAAGCCGAACGAGTCATTCAGGAACACGTCGATCCGGCGTTCCTGCGGCGTCTTCGGCACGCAGTTCAACGGGCAATCCGGATCCGGATTATCGAGGTTGAGCGTCGGCGGCGCCACCTGAGCTTCGACCGCCTTGCAGCAGATCACGCTCTCGATGCCACCCGCAGCTCCCAGCATGTGGCCGGTCGCCCCCTTGGTGGAACTCACGGCGAAGTTCTGCGCATGGGCGCCGAACACGCGCTGCAAGGCACGGACCTCGCACATGTCGCCCGCCGGGGTCGAGGTCGCATGGGCGTTCACGTAGTCCACCGTGTCCGCCGCGATCCCTGCGTGGCGCAGGGCCATCTGGATCGCACGGGCCGCGCCCGATCCCTCGGGGTCCGGTGAGGTCATGTGGTTCGCGTCGCAGGTATTGCCGTAGCCCAGGACCTCGCAGTAGATCCGAGCACCCCGTTTGAGGGCATGCCCGAGTTCTTCCAGCACCAACACCGCGGCACCCTCGCCCATCACGAATCCGTCGCGATCCCGATCAAACGGCCGGCTGGACCGCTGCGGATCATCGTTCCGGGTGCTCATCGCACGCATCGCCGCGAACCCGCTCATGCCAAGGGGAACGATCGTCGCCTCCGTACCACCGGCGAACATCACCGAGGCGTCGCCCCGCTTGATCGTCGCCCAGGCTTCGCCGATCGCGTGGTTGCTCGTCGCACACGCCGAACAGGTCGCGAAGTTCGGCCCGCGCAAACGGTGGTAGAGCGCGAACAACCCCGAGGCCATGTTCAGGATGAGCATCGGGATCATGAACGGAGAGACCCGGCCAGGCCCCTTCGAGAGCAGGACCTTGTGCTGCTCTTCCGTCGTCTGCAGGCCGCCGATGCCGGATCCGATGAACACCCCGATCTCGTCGAGGTTCTCCTTCTCCAGGTCGAGCCCGGAATCCTTCAACGCACCCCAACCGGCGTAGACGCCGAAGTGCGTGAAATGATCGGTGCGGCGGACCTCCTTGGCATTCGGGAAGGCCGGGGTCGGATCAAAGTTCCGGACCTCCGCGGCGATCTGGCAATCGTACCCGCTGATGTCGAAGTGCGAGACACGATCAATGCCACACTTTCCGGCCAGGATGTTCCGCCAGACGGCGTCGGCATCGGTGCCAAGCGATGACACACAACCCAACCCGGTGACCACGACACGACGTTCAGACCAATTGCTGCCCATAACTGTCGGAGGATGACGTTGAAAAGGGTGCGGGGGCGAAAGGAAAATCAGGAACACCGGAGGCGAACGCCACCCGGTCATTGCCACGGGACGCGGGCATCACAGCCGGCAAATGCGAGGAATGGACCCGGTCATCAGTCCCGGAACTGGGTGCCTCCACCAGGCACTCGGCACCGTGACCAAGCCGATCCGGGAGCCCGAGGAAAACAAAAGGGCAGCTCGGGGTTACCGGGCTGCCCTTCCGCATCGGACATCCCTCACTTGCTCTGCACTTCTTCGATGTAGCGGATCACGTCTCCGACGCTGGTCAGCTTCTCAGCTTCGTCGTCGGGGATCTCGTGGCCAAACTCCTCTTCCAAAGCCATGACGAGTTCCACGGTGTCGAGTGAATCGGCACCGAGGTCCTCGATGAACTTCGCTTCGGGAGTGACCTGGTCCGCATTCACGCCGAGCTGCTCGACGATGATGTCCTTGATGCGTTGCTCGATGGTTTTCTCAGCCATGGTGCTTCCAGTTGTTATTTACGTGGCCTGTCTAGGCGTGGGGGTGGGTAGCGTCAAGCCCTCATCCAATCCAAAATTTTGCTTCCATCACATCACCATTCCCCCATCGACCACCAGAACCTGCCCTGTGACGTACCTTCCGCCGGGTCCGGCGAGGTACAGAACTGCCTCCGCGATGTCCTCTCCGCGCCCGAATCCCGCCAACGGAATCTGTTTCATCAATGCCGCCCGCTGCTCCTCCGTGAGCACCGACGTCATGTCGGTCTCGATGAACCCCGGCGCGATCGCATTGCAAGTGACACCGCGCGAACCGAGTTCACGCGCCACCGACTTCGTGAACCCGATCAAACCTGCCTTGCTCGCCGCGTAGTTGCACTGGCCCGCGTTCCCCATCAGGCCGATCACGGACGCGATGTTGATGATCCGCCCGGATCGCTGCTTCAGCAGCGCCCGCGTGAAAGCCTTCGTCAGCACGAACGCCCCTCGCAGGTTCGTGTCCAATACCGCATCCCAGTCCGCCTCGCTCATCCGCATCAGGAGCCCATCCCGCGTCACGCCGGCATTGTTCACGAGGATGTCCACGCGCCCCGCCTCCGTGAGGATCTTCTCGGCCGCCGCAACCACCTGCGCCGAATCGGAGACGTCCACCGCCATCGCCCAGGCCCGACGCCCGAGCGCCCGCACCTCCGCTGCGACCTTCTCGGAGTTCTCGACGGTCCGGGAGACGCACACGATGTCCGCCCCGGCCTCGGCCAACCGGAGCGCGATGGCCCTGCCAATCCCACGACCCGCACCCGTCACCACGGCAATCTGCTGAGCAAGCTGACTCATAAGACCGCGATTGGGCGGAACCACGCCGCCCGGTGTCAAATCCGGAGTCAGGCCCACCCTTTCCAACGGTAGTACCAGTACCCGACCTGCTCGTGCACCCACTGGGCAAAGAAGCGGAACCGCTCCACCTCTGGCAGCACTCCCCAATGCAGCTCGGACTGCATCCGATCCGCCCCGTTGAACTCGGCTCCCACCGCGTAGACGTCCGGCACCCCTGCCTTGCGCAAGGCAGCCTCTCCTCGCCTCAGGTGAAATCCACTGCTCACCACCAACACCCGCCTCCAACCGTTCGACCTCACCAGCGCTGCGACCTGCAAGGCCTCGTCCCGCGTGTTCAGGCTGGGCCCCAATACGATCGTGCGGCCCGCCGGCAGCCGCCACCCCCGGATCCACACGTCGAGGAACTCCGCGTCATTGATCCTCCTTCCGAACCAGGGCACCGAGGCCCCGCCCAGAACGAGATACGGCGCGCGCCCCTGCCGCATCAACTCCAGTGCCACCAGCGGCCGGTCCCCGCTCGATCCCAGGTTGAAGGGCAAAACCGTGCTCGGGGAATAGTCGTGGGTTCCGCCCAGCATCACGACCGCATCCGCCATCGGCACCTGCCGACTCCCCGCCACGTAGGGCCGCTCCAGCCTGGCCAGCAGCCATTCCGTGAGCGGCGTCGCCCCCACCGCCCACAGGATGCCCAGAAGCACGGCACAGGTGCCCGCCGTCCGACGCCTCCCCATCCACAGGCTCCGGATCCCCAGGACCAGCAACCCCAGGAACACCCAAGTCAGCGGTTGGAGCATCTGCTCCACCCGCGCCGCAAGATTCGCCAGGATCATGTCAGTCCTGCGGCACGATCCGGAACCACCGCTCGTCCCGCGCCTGCAAGGGAACCATGATCTCCATCCAGCCCACGCGTCCGGGCGCATTCGTATAGATTGCCGGCGTCCCGCCCAACTCGTCCGCGTAGTCCAGCAGGTACTTCTTCCCGAATTCCGTCGGGAAGGTCGCCCGCACCGACGTCCCGTCCACCAGCGCCACCGTCGGCGGGAACAATGGATTCCCATCCACCGGCGACAGGTCGAGAAACTGCTCCCGCACCAACTGCAATCCGTCCCCATCCACGTCGTCCGATGGCCCCTTCGTCAGATCGCCGAACCAGCGCCGCTCCCAGGTATCATCCAGGCCATCCGTGTCCTCGTCCGGGATGTCCACGCCGTCGACCAGCAACTCCGCGCCCAGGATCGTCCCCGTGTCGAACTCCCGCAGGTCCGTCACCTCCACCCGCCAGGTCCCCAGCGCCGGTTCCATCAGGTGGTGCGTGCTCCAGTAGGTCCAGTCCTCGGGCCCTGAAAAGACGTCGAAATTCGGGTTCTGGAGCACCGACCGTGTCCCCTTGGGCGAAACCAGCGTGATCCGCAGGTCGCCCCGGCTCGAGTGCGTCGTCCGCAACCGCACCCCCACGTGCTCGCACAGGGTCGTGTTGGTGACCGTGAAATTCATCGACGCCGTCGTCACCGAGATCCGCGCCGTGACGTTCGTCCGTCCCGTGATCAAGCGGGCCAACGTCTCCCCCTCCGTCTGCCCGACGTAGACCGCCGGAATCGGTGCAAACGAGGTCCCCAGCATCACCTCCAGATCGCTGCCGCCCGCGGCACCGTGGATCACGGCAAGGGTTGCCCCGGCCTTGGCCGCCCGCTGGATCTTGTCCGCATAGGAGTTCACCCCGCCCGCGATCAGCACCGCGTGTCCTGCCACGCTCGCCGGGAGGTTCGTCTGCCCGCGTCCCACATAGTCGAACTGTGCCGCCAATGTCCCGCCGTTTGGGTACACTCCCATCGACGGCAGGACCCGAAGGTTCCGGAGATTTGATGGCAGTCCCGTCCCGGTCACCAGCAAGCGGAAGCTGTCGTCGGGGATCACCAGCGAGCTGCTCCGCACCACCCGCACGCGCTTGTTAGAGGCGCGGGGCACCCAGTGCTTGGCCAGCGCCACGGCCAAGCCTGCATCCGGCACGCCGAAGCCTTGGTTGTGGCTCACCAGCAGCCCGGCAGAATTGGTCGTCAGGTCTGGATCCGCCAGGTCCGCATGTCGCGCGGACAATGCCAGTACCTGCTGCACGTCGCGGTAACCGAGCTCCGGCCGGGCCGAGAGCATCAGTGCCACCACCCCGGAAATGACCGGCGCGGACGCCGAGGTCCCATTGAATGCCACCGTCCCCTGCAGGTAGTCACCGGCGTCCCCGGAGGTCGTGTTGTATCCGAGCGCCCCGCGCCGGTCGGTGGTCACCAGATTCGGTGCCGCCGGATCCTCCGACCCATCATCCCGGGGATCCCCGCTCGGTCCGCCGACCAACAGGGAAGCACCCGGGCTGCTGTACTTGGCAGCCCGACCGTCCTGACGCACCGCCGCCACCGCGATCACCCGCGGATCGGATGCGTACCCGTCGTCACAGGAGTTGTGCAACTCCTCCCGTCCATTCCCCGCCGACCGGACGATCACGACGCCCTTCCCTTGCCGTCCCGTCTTCACGGCCGTCTCAATTGCGGAATTGGCCAGCGTCGCGACCCCCAACTGGAAGTCACCGCCATTGCCCCAGCTGTGGTTCTGCACCGCGACCACATCCGTCCGATACCGGAACATGTCCGCCAGAGCGTCGTCCGGCACGATGCGTTCGCCACCCTGGCCGTTGTCCGCGAAGATCACCATGGCGGCAATCGAAGCCTGCGGTGCCACGCCTGAAACCCCTCGGTTGTTCTCGGCGGTGGCGGCGATCAACCCGGCGACCGCGGTCCCGTGGTCCCCCGCAGCGGTTCCGAGCGCCGCCGGCGTGGAGGTGGCAAAGTTGAAATGCGGTTGCCCGTTCGCCCGTGCCGTCAAGTCGAGGTGTCCCACGTCCACGCCGTTGTCCACCACGCCCACCACCACGCCCGCCCCCCGAGCCACCGGCCATGCCGCCCGCGCATCGATGTCGATGCCCTTCGGCCGGAACGACGTGTTCCGGTTCTCCAGATGCCATTGCCTGTTGAACAGCGTGTCCCGCGGCCGCGCCGCGTAAGGCGTATGCAGTACCATGTCCCGGCGCATCACCGGATGCGAGGCCACGATCCCCTCCACTGTCGCCAGTTCCGCCGCCTGCTCAGCGGCCGCGACCGGATCCGCCGCTTCCCAGATCCCGATTCCCGGAGCAAATTCGCGAACGAACTTCAGCGGCCGACCTTCCACCACTTTCGCCAGATCCAACCCGGGCTCCACCGCCACCACCACCCGCTTCCCCATCTCCAGCTTTTCCGATCTCCCATCCGCCCGGCGCACCGCAACCCATTCCTCCGCCACCGTCCCCACCGCCGCCGGAGCCGCCGAGCGCGGACTCGCCCCGGTGTCCAACTCATAGCTCACGGCACTCGGTTCCAGGAACCGGAACGTCTGCGCCGCCTGCAGCGTCGCCGCCACGGCACAGGAGATCATCAGGGTGGCGAAGGGCTGCCGCATCCGGGACAAGGCGCGCGAGGACATGCGCGTCCACAGTAATCCTGCCGGTGCCGGAGTCCATCCCAACTCCTTGTTGCCGCGCCCCGTCCAATCCCGTTTGCTCTCCTCCAACACCATGAAGCTCCTCCGCTGGCCCGCCGCCACTGCCCTGGCCTTGGCTTCCTTCGGCCTCTTCGCCGACGGCCCCGCCGACAACATCGCCGACAAGGTGCGCCCGGTCCCGCCCCCGGGTGTCGCTGTTCCCGATGACGTCAGCCAATCGCTCCGGGAACCGGCCGACCGCCTCGGCGAGGACCTCCAGGCGCTCCGAAGGGATCTCGCCGGCAAGCCCGCCCTTCTCACCCGCTGGGCCGACGCCGCCATCTTCCACAAGTCCGTCGACTGGGCCCTCCGCTACAACGAGTTCTTCAAGACCAACGAATTCGCCGCCGCCCGCGAACAACTGCAGTCCGGCCGCACCCGCCTCGATGCCCTGAAGGCCGGTCAGGTTCCCTGGTCGTCCGCCACCGGTCCCACCGTCCGGGGCTACGTCTCCCGCATCGATGGCTCGATCCAACCCTACGGCCTCGTGGTCCCCGCCTCCTGGACCCCGAACAGCGGACGCCGCTGGCGCCTCGACTTCTGGTTCCACGGCCGCGGCGAGACCCTCAGCGAACTCGCCTTCCTTCAGGACCGTTCCCGCAACCTGGGCGAGTTCGCCCCGGCCGACACCTTCGTGCTCCACCTCTACGGCCGTTACTGCAACGGCTCCCGCTTCGCCGGCGAAACCGACTTCTGGGAAGCCCTCGAAGACGTCCGGAAGCTTTACCCCATCGACGAGGACCGCATGGTGATCCGTGGGTTCAGCCTCGGAGGTGCCTCCGCCTGGCACTTCACCGCCCATCACGCCTCCCTCTGGGCTGCCTCCGCCCCTGGCGCTGGCTTCTCCGAGACCGCCGAGTTCCTCAACGTCTTCCAGAAGGAGAAACTCCAACCGTTCCCGTGGGAACAGAAGCTCTGGCGCCTCCACGACGCCACTGCCAATGCCGCCAACCTCCGCATGGTCCCCCTCGTCGCCTACAGCGGTGCCGACGACTCCCAGATCCAGGCCGCCCGCGCCGTCGAGAAGGCCATGGCCGACCTCGGCCTCAAGCTCACCCACCTCATCGGACCCAAGACCGGCCACAAGTACGAACCCGCCACCAAGGCCGAACTCAACCGCCGCATCGACCTCCTCGCCAACCGCGGCCGCACCCGCTCCCCGCGCGATCTCTCCTTCGTCACCCATTCGCTCCGCTATCCGACGATGGCCTGGTTCACCATCGACGGCATGGGCGAACACTGGGAACCTGCCACCGTCCGCTCCCTGCCGCCGGCCGGCGACTCCGGCCGCACCATCAGCACCACCAACGTCACCGCCTTCACCATCCGCGTCGAACCCGGCGACAACCCTTTCCCCGAGTCCGAGCGCGTGGCCTTTCTCGTCTCCGGCTCCCTGCCCGGACAAGGCTCCAAGGTCATCGACCTCGGCGTCCGCGGATCCGATGGCTCGATCGACGCCTCGTTCCACTGGACAGGATCCGAGTGGGCCCCCGGCCGGTTCCCGGACGGCACCCTCCGCAAGAAGCACGGCCTCCAGGGCCCCATCGACGACGCCTTCATGGACCGCTTCGTCTTCGTCCTCCCCACCGGCCAACCCCTCAACGACGCCGTCGGCAACTGGGTGAAGGCCGAATCGTCCCGCGCCCGCGAACACTGGCGCCGCCACTACCGCGGCGATGCACCGGTCGTGGACGACACCGCCCTCACCGACGAGCAGATCGCCACCTCCAATCTCATCCTGTGGGGCGACCCCACCAGCAACCGCACCCTCGCCCGCATCCTCCCCCAACTCCCCATCCGTTGGACCGCCGAGTCCCTCGTCGTCAACGGCAAGACCTACAATGCCGCAGAGCACGCTCCCATCCTCGTGTTCCCCAACCCGCTCAACCCCGCCCGGTACGTCGTCCTGAACAGCAGCTTCACCTTCCGCGAGTACGACTACCTCAACAACGCCCGTCAGACGCCAAAGCTCGCCGACTGGGCCGTCGTGGACCTCCGTACCCCGCCCAATTCCCGTTACCCCGGCAAGATCGCCGACGGCGGCTTCTTCAACGAACAATGGTCCTGGAAATGACCCCGTAGCCGCCGGCGCAAGAAGGCGAGGCCAAGGGTCAGTTCCCAGTCCCCAGTTCCCAGTTGCCAGATCCGGATTCTGTTACGCCGGAGGCGTTGAAGCCGGTAGCCCCGGGTTGGCGCGGGAGCGCCTACCCGGGGTTGTGTTGGTTGGAGTGGCCGCACCCCGAAGGCAGTGCGAAGGCCCACACCCGCTGCAACCTCTCCAGGGTCGGTGATCCATTCCGCAGGTTCCCAGTCTGGCTCCCTCAACCTGAAAGCGGCAGTTGGACTATCCACAGATTTCACGGATTTCACAGATGGACCGGGACTAGAGGCTTCACCGCATCGCTGTTTGCATCTCACCCGTGGGGTGGAACGACAGCCTCTCTCAACCGGCTTCCAATCCGCGCAATCGGTGAAATCTGTGGATCCAACCGCTGTTCCTAGGCTCAATCCCGTTTCACCCCCCGAACCGAGATCACGCCCGGTCCCTTCACCCGATTCGTCACCGCCAGTTTCCGCGCGCCCGCATCAAACACCCAGTCCCGCCCCTCCTCCAACCGCACCCCATCCCGCACCACCTCCATGGGCTTCGTCTCCCGATGAACCCGGAGCACATGGGGCTTCACCGTTCCCTTCCACTCCAGACTCATCGATCCCCCCGCTTCCTCCACCGCCAGTTCCATGCTTCCGCTGCCAGCCGGGTGATGGACGGTGAACCCGCCCTTCCCCGACGGCCACACCGCCCACGTCAGCATCCCCGCGGCACCTGCATCTCCAAAACCCGTATAGGCCCTTCGAACATCCAGTGGCAGCACCGACCCTTCCCGCACGTAAACTGGGAACTCTCCCGGGCCAAACTCCCGCGTCACCGTCGTCGGTCCCTGGATCACCTCGGCGTCCCCGAACAGCCACCGCCACCGTCCCGCCGGCAACACAACCACGTTCGTCGTCGTGTCCCGATGGATCGGTGCCACCAGCAACTCATCGCCGAGTTGGTACTGATATCCGATCCCCATCGGCCGCATCATGGGTGGCCCGCCCTCGTGGCAGCGCACCACCTGCGTGTACAGGTAGGGCACCAACTCCGTATGCATCCAGGCGTAGCGCCGGATGATCTCCAACTCCTCCGGCGTCCGCTTCCACAACCGCCGTTCCCCATGGCCCCCGTTCAGGAACAGCCCCGTGAACGCCGCGAACTGCGCCCATCGGATGTACAGGCGTGGCGGGATCGGCTCCGGACCATGGTACCCAGCTACATCGTCACCCACGACGCAGTAGCCCTTCCCTGCACTGGCCAGAATATCCCGCAATGCTCCCTCGAATCCGCGGTCCAACACGGATCCAGACTTCCGCACCGCATCCGCGTCATCGCTGCCGCCGGAAGCCTTTGAAGACCATTCGTGCGTCCGGTCGCCCACCCACGTCACCGGTGCCGCGTCTTTCGGCGCGAATCCTTCCGGGTGGCTCAATGGGAAATACCGATCGTCGATCGCCCGCGTGAGAACGATGAACTCCGGATTCTGCGTCAGGCCGTGTCGGTACTCCTCGCGGTTGTACAGGTCCATGTACGTCCGCGTGCTCATCCAACCCGCGTGCGTCCGCTGATACGGCAGGAATCCCGGCCCCGAGAAAAGCGTGTCGGTCCCATCCAGCTTCCATCCGTCGATGCCCCAGTCGAACAGCGGTTGCTGCAACCCGCGCCACCACTTCAACGCTTCCGGATTCGAGTAATCCAGGAAAGCCCCCCGCCCCTTCCACCAACCGACCTCGTGCCCGGCCCCAGCCAGGTACCCGCGCGTCCGCGCCGTCTCGAAGTATTCCCCGCCCTCCCGCACCGCCGTGTCCTTGCTCCGGGAGTTCAACATCGACGTCATCCACAGGACCACCCGATACCCGTTCGTCTGCAAGCCGCCAAAGAAGCCGGCCGGATCCGGGTACCGGTTCGTGTCCACCTGGAAGTCGTTGTACCGGGTGCTCCACGGGCTATCGATCAGCACCGTCCGAACCGGAATGTCGTGCCGGGCATACCCCTCCAGCAATTCACGCACAGCCTCCGCCGTGTTCGTGTCATCCTCCCAGACCCAGCATTCCAGGGCCCAGGCCGGCGTGAGCGGCACCCGTCCCTCACTACCTATCCGAAACGGCCAACCCCAGAACGGATACACCCAAAGCCCGTAGAACAGCCCCACCCCAACCAAGACGCAGCGCACCAGCCAACGACGCCAGCGCCCACGCTGCCTCGGTCGCCCACTCTGCTCTTCGTCGCGTTTGCTTCCCACACCGACCACCCTCTTCCGCCCGCCACCCGAAACGCAACCCATCCGTCCGATCGGACTGATCAGTCGGATCCGTCGGATCGGCCCGATCCACCTCATCTCCCAAACAAAGATTCCCTGAATCCTCCTCCGCCAGACCCGGTGTCCTCTCCCTGAATGCACCCGTTCCAACGCCTCCCTCTCCGCTTCGGCCTGCTGGCATCCCTCACCCTCGCGTCCTCGCTCGGCCTCTCCGCCTCGCAGGCCCCCTATGCCGACGGCCAGATCCTGGTCAAGTTCCGCCCTACGGCCCCAGGCCGCACGGCCGCGCCGATGGCCCAGCGCGCCGCCGCCGTCATCCCCGGGGCCTCCCTCGAAACCGAACTCACCGCGGACGGCTGGCAACTCCTGCGCCTGCCTTCCGGCATTTCCGTTCCGGACGCCGTCCTCGCCGCCAGCCAGCAGCCCGAGGTCGAATACGCCGAACCCAACACCCGCTACTCCATCCCGCGTCCCCTGGGCGCTTCCGCCCCCTCCCCGTCCGTCCGCAATGCCCGCCCCCAAGGTGACCCAGGCCCCACGACTGGCCCCACCTCCGACCCACTCTCCGGCCGGATGTACGACCTCGAACGTATCGGCGCCCTCGAAGCCTGGAAACATACCAAGGGCTCCAACACCGTCGTCATCGCCACCCTCGACACGGGCATCGACTACACCCACCCCGACCTCGCCGCCAACGTCTGGGTCAACCCCGACGAAATCCCCGGCAACCGCATCGACGATGACCGCAACGGCTTCGTCGACGACATCCACGGCATCAACATCGCCAACAACTCCGGCGACCCCATCGACGTCACCGGGCACGGCACCCACGTCGCCGGCACCATCGGCGCGATCCCCGACAACGGCATCGGCATCGCCGGGATCAACTGGAATGTCCGCATCGTCTCGGTCCGCGTTTCCAGGGAGTCTGACGGCGCGTTCACCGGCGACCTCGTCCGTGGCCTGGACTACATCACCGCCCTGAAGAAGCGTGGCGTGAACATCGTGGCCTGCAACCACAGCTGGGGCGGTGCCTGGCCCAACCGCGCCATCTCCGACGCCTTCGCCCGCCTCGCAGCGACGGGCGTCATCAACGTCTGTGCCGCCGGGAACCAACGCTCCGACCACCAGTCCAACCAGTTCTTCCCGAACGAATACAACTACCCCGGGATGATCCGGGTCGCAGCCAGTGAGCAATTCGACCATCTCGCGTCCTTCTCCGACTTCGGCGGCCACACCGTCGACCTCGCCGCCCCCGGACAGGACATCTGGAGCACCCTCCCCGGTGGCGCTTACGCCGCCTGGGGCGGAACCTCCATGGCCACTCCCCACGTGACCGGCGCCCTGGGCCTCCTCTTCTCCATCAAGCCTGACCTCACCCAGGAACAGGCCCGGCGCCTCCTCGTCCATTCCGTTGATCCCCTCCCCGGATACGAACGGTCCCGCATCCGCAGCGGCGGCCGCCTCAACGTCGGGCGCGCCGTCCAGTGGCTTGTTGACGGAAAGCCCATCCCATCCGAGATGCCGCCGGCCCCAACCCCACTCACCATCGAGCCCATCAGCCGCACCCCCGACGGCTTCGCTTCGAGCTCTTCAAGCTCCAGTCCGTCCATCAGCGACGACGGCCGCTTCATCGCCTTCGTCTCCAACTCCACCAACATCGTCGCCATCGATACCAATCGGCTCGCCGACGTCTTCCTCCGCGACCGTCTTACGCAGTCCACCCTCCTCGTCACCCAGTCCCCGACGGAGCCCGCCAACGGCGCGAGCTCAACACCCGCCATCAGTGGCGACGGCACCACCGTCGCCCTCGCCACCACCGCCCGGAACCTCGTCTCTGACGACTCCAACCTCCTCCGCGACGTCTACGCCTGGGACCGCGCCTCCGGCTCGTTCGAATGGATCAGCCGCCCGGACGCCGGCTCGACCGCCGGCGTTTCGGATCTTCCTTCCCTCAGCCGCGACGGAAGACGCATCGCCTTCCAATCCCTCGGGAGCCTCGTTGCCGACGACCAGGGCGACGGCACCGACATCTACGTCCGCGACCGCGACTCCGGCCGTCTCCTCCTCGTCAGCGCCGACGTCACCGGCAAATCCACCAGCGGCGCTGCCAGTGCCCCATCGATCAGCGCCGATGGTCGCTTCGTCGCGTTCATCTCCAATGCAGGAAACCTCGTCGCAGACCATCCCGCCGGAATCAACCAAGTCTACCTCCGAGATCTCGATGCCGGCACGACCGAACTCATCAGCGTCTCCTCCGTGGGCGTCCCGGGAAACGGTGCCGTAACCCGGGTCCGCCTCAGCGCCGACGGACGCTTCATCGCCTTCCAGTCCATCGCCAGCAACCTCGTGCCGGGCGCGATCGGAGGCACCATCAAGACCTTCATCCATGACCGCGTCCGCCGCGAGACGACCCTCGTCAACCGACTCCGCAATGGCTCCGTCCTCGCGGCTGCTGGCACCCTCGACGCCATCTCCGCCGACGGCCGCTGGGTCCTCTTCCGCACCGCCTCCACCGCCCTCCCGCCCTACTCCGGTGCCACCTACCTCCGTCCCTACGCGTGGGATCGCCTCAATGGAGACTTCGTCGCCCTCGCCTGGAATGACGCCGGGGAACCCCTCAATGCCCTGCCCTCCTTCTTCGGCGTCGCCGACCAGGGTGCCCTGGATTCCACCCTCAGCGCCGACGGTCGGTTCGTCGGCCTCACCACTTCCGCGTGGAACCTCGTCCCGGGCGACGGTGGCCCCATCGCAGACGTCTTCGTCGCAGATCGCGGCCCAAGCCCCCTCGACCTCATCCTCGAACCCGTCGGAACCACCAATGAGGTCGGCCGCGGGCTCGTCGGCCACCGCATTCCCCAGACGTCCTCCATCCGCCTCCCGAACACCCGCGGATCCCAGGTCTTCACGCTCACCGTCGTCAACCGTGGTGCGTCCAATCCCGCACCCATCGTCGAGGTCGGCTTCGCATACACCTCCCCCTCGCCGAGGACCTCCATCCAGTGGCCCGCCGGCACCCGCTTCCTGGACAGCCAGAGGGTCCAACTCCCCGCCCTGGACGCGGGCGCTTCCACCTCGCTTACCGTCAGCCTGTTGGCTTTTGACTCCCCCCGGGTCCGCGTCCAGTTGACCGCCGGCTCCACCAGCCCCGTCTCCGGATTCGTGCCGTCCGATCGTGTCACCGCCGAGATCACCGCTCCACTCAGCCCCGGCAACGCCGAACTCGTCTCCCGCACCTGGACCGGCGGATCCGCCCTCCAGCGCCACGCCAACCGCCCGCGTGTCTCGGATGACGGCAACCGCGTCGTCTTCTCCACCGTCGCCGACTCGGTCGTCCCCACCGACCGCAACAAACTCTTCGACGTCTTCTCGGTGAATCGTTCGACCGCCGAAGCCTCGGTGGTCAGCACGACCGCCTCCGGCACCGCCGGCACCGACTGGAGCATCGGTGGCCAGGTCAGCGGCGACGGTCGGTTCGCCGTCTTCAGCTCCTGGGCAAACAACCTCGGAACCGACGCCAACTTCGAGGCCGATGTCTTCGTCAAGAACCTGTCGAACCGGAACGTGGAGCTCATCAGCCGCCGCGGAACCACTTACGGAAACTACGCCAGCGCCTCCGCCGGCGACGCCCAGATCAGCACCGACGGGCGCTACGTCACCTACCAGAGCAATGCCTCCATCCTCGTCACCGGAGACACCAACTCGACCTCTGACGTCTTCCAGTTCGACCGCCAGACCAGCACGACCACCCTGATCACCCGCGATCCCGGCGGCCCCGTGTGGCGTGCCGGCGGCGGCGGCCCCGTTGCCTCCCGCTCCGGTCGCTTCGTCGGATTCGGCAGCCATGCCACCAACGGCTCCGGATCCGACCTCAACCTCAACGTCGACGCCTTCGTCTGGGACCGCGACACGCTCCGCATCGCCCGTGTCTCCAACAACGCCGAGGGTAACGCCGCCAACGGGCAATCCGACCTCCGCGGAATCTCAGACGACGGACGTTTCGTGGTGATCGTCTCCGACGCCACCGACCTGCCCGGCGACTCCGGGACCGGATTCCGGTACCTGCTCCTGGACCGCACCACGGGCATCTTCACGGCCGGCTCGTCCTGGCTGCCCTCTCCTCAGGATGGCTGGCGCCTCTCCACCCGGGCCGCAGCCTTCCAGATCAACCCACGCGGCGACTGGCTCCTGCTCGGCCTCGAACGTTCCAGCGGCTCCGGCGAAACCGCGCTCCTCGAATCCCGCGTCGAACTCGTCCATCGCGAAACCCGCGCACGGCGGCTCGTCGCCGAAGGCGCCCGCGGAGCCGGGGCTCCCCAGGACGCATTCTCCGAGGTCATGCCCGCCTGCCCCCTCCAGCAATCCTGGGTCAACGACTTCCCCGGCTCGCCCGACGCCCGATTCATCGCCTTCTCTGCCGAGGGCCGCGAAGGCGACCCATTCGTCGTCCAGGCCTACCTCGCCGACCTCGGCAACGACGTCGCCACCTACAATCTCCACCTCACCGAAGTCGAGGCCCTCGACGCCACCCGCTTCCGACTCTCCTGGGAACCCGTCGGCCGGGCCCGCTACACCATCGAACACACCCGCTCCCTCAATCAGCCCTTCCAACCCATCCTCGGTCCCGTCGACGCCACCGGCACCGCCGAGGTTTCCCTCCCATCTCCCAACGAAACCGGCTTCTTCCGCGTCCGCACCGCCGAGTGAACCCCGCCCACCGGGTGGGGCGAACGTTCGTAGGAACCGCCTCTGCTTCCAATCCGGTGGGGCGAGTGTCCTCACGAGCCGCGAAGGAGCCTCCGTTCTAGCCCCGACGACATCGGCGTCTGGGTCGGAATCGCTATCCGCATCGAGTTCCAGCGTCCTTCGATCCCGATTCCGATTCCGATTCCGACCCCGAAGATCGGCTCGACGGAGTCTCGCCACACCGGAAAGCCCGAGGACGCGAAGCGGCTTCGCGCGCAGGAAGGCGAGACGGGGAGATCCGCAGCCAAGATGCGGCGGACGGTACTCGTACTCCTACACGTACTCGGGCCAACGGAGATTCTGGGAGGACGAGGGGATGCCTCGTTTGGGGTCGAATACGAGGACCGCCCTTCGGGTTGAGTACGAGTACGAAGGACGGAACGCTTGGAACGGCTCGACGGAGAGTCTCGCCCCACCCGTTTTGCGCGGGGGCAGGGTCAATATGCGTCCCCTCACGCAAAACTTTTCCTTTGTCGTTCCCCTCCCTTTCCGGCAGAAACCCCGGGCTAACGCAATGGCACTCATTGTCCAGAAGTACGGCGGCACGTCCGTCGGCAATACCGACCGCATCAAGAACGTCGCGCGGCGGGTCGCCAAATCACGCGCGGAGGGCGACCAGATCGTGGTCGTCGTCTCCGCCATGTCCGGCGTCACCGATGGACTGATCAAGCTCGCCAAGGAGATCACGCCGCTCCCCTCCGAGCGTGAGATGGACATGCTCCTCGCCACCGGCGAACAGCAGACCATCGCCCTGACCGCCATCGCCCTCCACGCCGCCGGCATCCCGGCCGTCTCCCTCACCGGAGCACAGGCCGGCATCGTCACCGACGGCGTCCACACCAAGGCCAAGATCCAGAACATCACCCCGGCCGAGGTCCATCGTCTGCTCGACGCCGGCAACGTGGTCATTGTCGCCGGCTTCCAGGGACAGACCGAGGAAGGGCAGATCACCACCCTCGGCCGCGGCGGATCCGATCTCACCGCCATCGCCCTCGCCGCCGCCCTCAAGGCTGATCTCTGCCAGATTTACACGGACGTCGACGGCGTCTACACCGCCGACCCGCGCCTCGTCCCCTCCGCCCGCAAGCTTCCCGAGATCTCCTACGACGAGATGCTCGAACTGGCCGGCGCCGGGGCCAAGGTCATGCAGCTCCGGTCCGTCGAGTTCGCCAAGAAGTTCGACGTCATCTTCGAAGTCCGCTCCAGCCTGAACGAGAATCCCGGCACCATCGTGAAAGAGGAAACCAAGAGCATGGAAGACGTCGTCGTCCGCGGCGTCTCGATCGACAAGAACCAGGCCAAGATCACCGTCGAGGGCGTCCCCGACCAACCCGGCCGCGCCGCCCGCATCTTCAAGGCTCTGTCCGAGGCCGCCATCAACGTCGACATGATCGTCCAGAACGTTTCCCACGCCGGGGGCGTCCGCGTCACTGACATCTCGTTCACCGTCGACAAGCCCGACCTCCTCAAGGCCTCCAAGGTCATCGACAGCCTCCGCCCGGACCTCGCCTTCACCAACGTCTCGACCGATGAGAGCATCGGCAAGCTCTCCATCGTCGGCGTCGGCATGCGCAGCCATTCCGGCGTCGCCGCCCGGATGTTCGAAACCCTCGCCTCCGAGGGCATCAACATCGGCATGATCTCCACGTCCGAGATCAAGATCTCCGTCGTCATCGACAGCAAGGATGGGGACCGCGCCGTCAAGGCCGTCCACCAGGCCTTCATCGGCTGAGGCCGTGCCTTCCCACCTCCAGCGCGCCCGCGAGGTCTTCCGCATCGAGCTGGCGGCGCTGAAGGCGGTCGAACGTCGTCTCGACGAGGCCTTTGACCAGGCCGTCGAGCTCGCCGTAGCCACCCTCGCCGCCCGCCAGAAGATCATCGTCGTCGGCATCGGCAAGTCCGGCATCATCGGCCGAAAGATCGCTGCCACCCTCAGCTCCACGGGATCCACCGCCGTCGTCCTCAATCCTGTTGACGCCCTCCACGGCGACCTCGGGATCGTCAACGACGGTGATCTCGTCATCGCCCTCTCCTACTCCGGCGAATCCGAGGAACTCCTCAACCTCATCCCGGCCCTGCGGCGTTTCTCCATCCGCATCATCGCCCTCACCGGCGTCCCCAAGTCGACCCTCGGACGCCACAGTGACGTTGTCCTGAACGTCGCGGTACCCCGCGAGGCCTGCCCCTTCAACCTCGCCCCCACGTCGAGCACCACCGCCACCCTAGTCCTCGGCGATGCCCTCGCCATGGCCATCCTCGATGCCCGTGGCTTCAAGCAACGGGACTTCGCCCAACGCCATCCCTCCGGCGCCATCGGGCGCGCCCTGCTCCTCCGCGTCTCCGACATCATGCGCCAAGGGCAGCGGAACCCCGTCGCTCCCGACTCCCTCCCCGTCAAGGACGCCCTCCTCGCCATGACTCGCGCCAAGGCGGGCTCCGTCTCCGTCGTCAACCGCTCCGGCAAGCTCGTCGGCGTCTTCACCGACGGCGACCTCCGCCGACGCATGTCGACCGACGACGACATCCTCTCCCGGATCCTGCGCGAGGTCATGACCGCCGATCCCATCTCCATCCGAGGCGAAGCCCTCGCCGTCGAAGCCGTCCGGATCTTCAACGAACGGAACATCGACGACATCATCGTCGTCAACGAGCGCCGCGAGCCGATCGGTCTCATCGACAGCCAGGATCTCCCCCGGCTGAAGCTCATGTAGCCGGTGCCCCCGTTTCCCAACAACGCCTACCTGCTCGCCCTCGCCGGCGCCCTCGTCGCTACCGCGCTGTCCCTTCCGTTTTGGCGGGCGCTCTGCCGCCGCTGGAACTGGGTCGACGACCCCGGCCACCGCAAGATCCACCATTCGCCCATCCCCCTCGCTGGCGGCTGGGCCGTCTTCACTGGCCTGGCCGCCGTTCTCGCCGGCGGCGCGCTCGCCGTCGCCTCCGGGTGGATCGATGCCCAGTCCGTCGATCGCCTCTCCTACGGACTTGGCAAGCGCGCCCCCCAAATCATCGCCATCTTCCTTGGCGCCGCTGCCATGCTCGCCCTTGGCGCGCTCGATGACCGATTCGAACTCAAGGCCCCGATCAAGTTCGGGGCGCAATTCCTCATCGCCCTCGCCGTCGCCAGCGCCGGTGTCCGCATCACCCTCTTCATCCCCTCGGTCGCGTTCTCGTACGCCGTCACCATCCTCTGGATCCTGACCGTAACCAACGCCCTGAATCTCAGCGACAACATGAACGGCCTGTGCGCCGGCCTCGGGGCCATCGCCGCCTTCTACCTGGCCGCCTTCGCTGCCCGCCACGGCCAGTACCTCGTCGGTGCCTTCGGCTTTGCCATCCTCGGAGCCCTCCTCGGATACCTCCCCTTCAACTACCCCCGCGCCTCCGTCTTCCTGGGCGATGCCGGCAGCCACCTCGTCGGCTTCCTCCTGGCCGTCCTTTCCATCCTTCCGCACTTCTACGCCGAGCGTCACGACGCCACCAACCGCCTCGCCGTCTTGAATCCGATCCTCGTCCTAGCCATCCCTCTCCTCGATGTAGCGCAGGTCACGATCTATCGCACCGCCACCGGCAAACCCTTCTGGATCGGTGATACCAACCACCTATCCCACCGCCTCAGCCGCACGCGCCTCGGCAAGGCCGGCGCCGTCGCCACCCTCTGGATCGCCGCCCTCCTGCTCGGAGCCGTCACCCTGTAACCCCTCCGGTGGGGCGAGTGCGCGCCCGTGGAACGGGGTGGCGACGTCCTCGTCGCCCTCCCAAGCCATTTCCAAAGGCGATGAGGACATCGCCACCCCATCACCGGCTCGACGGAGTCTCGCCCCACCCCTCAACTTCCCCATCGGTGGGGCGAGTCCCCACGAGCCGAATCGGTCTTGAAACTTGAATCTGAAATCTTCGAACTCCCTCCCATGATCCTCTGCGGCATCAGTGATGAAGCGGGCAATTCCCTCGCCTCCCAGATCCAGGCCACCCGTGAACTCGGCTGGAAGCACCTCGAGATGCGCAATGTCGTCGTCGACGGCTTCCCCAAGGGCAACTTCCACGACATCCCCGACGCCGCCTTTGACCTCGCCGTCGAGCAACTCGCCGCCGCCGGCATCGGCGTCCACTGCTTCGCCTCCACCATCGGCAACTGGGCCAAGAAGATCGAAGACCCCTTCGACATCACCCTCGCCGAGGTCAACCGCGCCATCCCCCGCATGCAACGGGTCGGCGCGAAGTTCGTCCGGATCATGAGCTACAAGGTCCGCGACGCCGACGACCAGATGGAGGCCGAACGCTTCCGCCGCCTTCGCGAGGTCGTCCAGCGCTTCCGCGACGCCGGCCTCCAACCCGTCCACGAGAACTGCATGAACTACGGCGGCATGAGCTGGCAGCACGCCCTCCGCCTCCTCGAGAACGTCCCCGGCCTCCAGTGGGTCTTCGACACCGCCAACCCCGTCTTCAACCTCGACCGCTCCAAGCCCGAGCCCCGCCCGCGTCAGGATCCCTGGGAGTTCTGGACCCACGTCCGCGATGCCAGCATCCACATCCACATCAAGGACGCCCGCTGGAACCTCGCCAAGAATGACGCCGACTACCACTTCCCGGGGGACGGCGACGGTGCCGTTGAACGGATCCTCCGCGACGCCTTCAGCCGCGGATACGACGCCGGCATCTCGATCGAGCCCCACATGGTCGCCGTCTTCCACGACGCCACCGCCGTCGCCCAGGACGACGCCCTCCGCGAGAACTACGTCGAGTACGGACGACGCCTCGAAGCCCTCATCCGCAAGATCCGAGGCTAGGCCGAAAAGGCGGTTCGCAGAGAGGGCCTGAAAGCCGGGGATTTTTTTGCCGAAAAGAACGAAAGAGGACGAAAGAGAAAGAAGGCGATCTCCCTTCCCTCTTTTTCGCCCCCTTTCGTTTCTTTCGGCTGCCTCCGTTTCTTCTCTCAGCCCTCTTTCCCCGTCTTTCGGCCGCCTGCCTGCCAAGGCTCCAAAGCCGTATCCATGCAGCAGAATTCTCACGCGGAGCCGCGGAGAGCGCCGAGAGAGGGGCAGGTCCCCAACCTTCCAACGTCGGACACTATTCACCAAACGGTGACTGCTCCGCCTCCTATCCAAGTGTCCCTTCTCCGCGTCTCCGCGTGAACCTGTCCCCGCTTTCAGTCGCATGGATACGGCTAAGCACCACCTACCGAGATCCCTTCGCCGAAAAGAACGAAAAAAGTTCCAAAGAGAAATAAGGAAGCCTTCCCCCTTTTTCGCCTCCTTTCGTTTCTTTCGGCTAACTCCCTCTCTTCTCTCAGCCCTCTTTCGGTCCCGCCACTTTCACTCGATGTCGGCTTCGGCCAAGCGCGCCCGATAAACCTTCCGGGCGTGGTCATAGGCCGCGACCGCCTGCGCGTGCTCGTCGCCCTTCATGAAGCGCTCCTTGTTCTTCCAGCACTGCTCGACGCCGTCGAGGCACCACTGGATCGAACGTCTTGAAGCCCTGATCGGCTTCTCCCCGACCGTCACCCAGATCGGATTGGTATGGGCGCTCGGCAGGATCCGGACGGCCAGCCAGCTGCTGCGGTCCACATCCACGTCAAACTCCAGATCCCGTTGCGAGCCGTCCGCGACGATCATCTGACGGGCCACAGGCACGCCATTGCGGAGCAGTTCCACCGGCACCTCGCGGCTCTCGCCCTGCCGCGCCCGCTCGATGTGCCAGTACGGCTTCTCCGTGTAATTGCGCGAAGCGATTCCCGGCTCCGGCTTCTCTTCCAGACGCGCCGCCACCCGCACCTTTGCCCGCACCTTGCCCGCCGCACCCAGCTTCACCTCGCTGCCGTCCTCGCCCATCGCGATGGTCTTGCCCGCGGATTCCACCCGGAAATCCATGAGGTGGCTGAA
The DNA here is from genome assembly GCA_965284395.1 of Limisphaerales bacterium. Classification (GTDB taxonomy): domain Bacteria; phylum Verrucomicrobiota; class Verrucomicrobiia; order Limisphaerales; family UBA9464; genus UBA6176. Next base: position 6,964,719 of record OZ260084.1, read on the forward strand.
TCCATCCCCGACGTAATTCCGCCCGGCGCGGATCCCCTCGCACCAATCCTCGTAGGTCCATTTGGGCCCGAGCTTCACGTAACTGCGACCGAGGCCGACCCGCTCTCCGTAGATGCACGGAAAATCCGTCTCGCCGCTGATCCGCGTCCGGAAGCCGGCGTTCAAGGTGTGGTACCAGATGTTCAACTCCCACACGTAGGGCGTGTCCACGGTCGACATGAAGTCCACCGCCGGCACCGGCTTGCCGTCCGGACCCGGCACCTCGTGCGTCACGTCGACGATGTACTCGTTCGCGCCGATCCCGTTGAACGGCGGGATCTCGAAGTTCGGGAGCTCCTTCGTCTTCACCTCCAGCCCCCAACCCGAATGCGCCGGTCCGCACAACGCCCCCTGCTTCTTCCCCCAGGCCAGCGTGTTCAGGCACAGCTTCGGCCAGTGGTGCATCGAGTCGCCACCGGGATACACCTGCTCCTTCAACCGCAGCAGGCACAGGTGCCCGGACTCGTGCGATCCAAATCCGCTGACCTCGACGTCGTATCGAAGCAGGTAGGGAAACCGGGACACCGGATCATCCACGCCCCGGAAGAACTGCTTCTGGTAATCAAAGCACGGTCCCCACGTCAGGTTGGCTCCCACCTTCAGATCCTCGCCCAGCACATGCCGCATCATGTCCAGCGCGTGCACGCCTTCCGTCGGCTTCGTGTAGTGCGCACAACCCGCCGCGTGGATGTGGTGATCGCCGGAGATCCAACCCAGCTTCGCCGGGTCCACCCAGCGCCGGACCCGGTACATCCACTCCTGCGGCGCAGCCTTGATCTCGAACGGACGCCGGAACGGAACCGACTCCGGCCCGCGCCGGAACTCGACCGTGTACTTGCCCTCAGGCAACCGCAGCGTCTCGCCATCGCCCCGGTAAACCTGCGAATGGAAGAAGAAGTCCGGGGCCAATCGCTTCGAGGGAGCCGGGAACACATGCCCCTGCTGGTCCGTGATCACCATCGACGCCGTCGTCGGTGCCCCATTCTCGTCGACGATCCGCAGCTTCACCAACTGCGCCGGGCGACACTCAAAGAGGATGTCCGCCTCGCCACGAAAACCAAGGTCTTGCGTGCCCTGCCCGACATCAAACGCCAGCTTCGCCTCCCGCTTCCCCGAATCACGCGAGTATAATTGCAGGATCCGGTACTCCAATGGCAACCCGCCCAACTCCGCCTTCATCGGCGCCGCGGAGAACAACTCCGTCGCCAGCCACCGATCCTCCACCGAGTCAGCCGGCGACTGATGCAACCGCTCGCCCTGCGGACTCTTCACCCGCAACGCCGCCGTCGTGCCCGCCTCGTTATGGACCTTCACCAGGAATGCCGTCCACCCGGCTTCGGCCAGCACCGCCTTCGCATCACCCGACTGCACCTTCACCCGCATCTCCGGATTGATGCTCACGCCCACCAGCGTCCGCGCATCCAGCACCGCCTGGACCTTCGCCGACGCCAGGGTCGGATCCGACTCCGCCAGCGCCGAATCGATCGTCTCGCGCTCCGCCACCGACAGGGGCGCGCCAACCACCGCCAGTCCGTCGACCACCCGGCGCACCTGCGCCCGGAACGGCTGAAGTTCGGTCACGGTCACCACTGGAAGCGCGGCCCACGCCGGAACCATTGCGCCCAGTCCAATCAACAATCCTGCCCAGTGCGGCTTCATGGGAAATCCCCGTCACTCTCCGCTCCTGCCATCCCCACTTCAAACCCGAATCTCGAACCCCGTTCCATCGAGCGCATCCTGGCTCTGCCCTCGCGTCAAACGGAGCGGCAACGTCCTCGTTGCCCTCCCATCTCCTTTTCCGGAGGCGACGAGGACGTCGCCACTCCGTTCCCCCTTTCCATCGACCCAGACATTTCAATCGACAGTCCCGCGGCCCGCCTTACCCTCCCGCGCTTCTTATGAACAAGACTCCGCACGTAGCCGTGGTCGGGGCAACTGGCGCCGTAGGGATCGAGATGCTCAAGGTTCTCGAACGACGCCGCTTCCCCGTTGGCCAACTCACCCTGCTCGCTTCCGCCCGTTCGGTCGGCAAGAAACTCACCTTCGCAGGCAAGGAGACCACCGTGACGGAGCTCACCAAGGACAGCTTCAAGGGGATCGACATCGCCCTCTTCAGCGCTGGTGGATCCATCTCACGCGAGTTCGCCCCGATCGCTGCGGCCGCAGGCTGCGTCGTGGTCGACAATTCCTCGGCCTTCCGCCAGGACGACAAGGTCCCCCTCGTCGTTCCCGAGATCAACGCCGGTGACGTCCGCCATCACCACGGCATCCTCGCCAATCCCAACTGCACCACGGCCATCACCCTGATGGCCCTCTATCCCCTGCATCAGGCCTTCGGCGTGAAGCGCATCGTCGCCTCCAGCTATCAGGCCGTCTCGGGCACGGGTGCCAAGGCCATCGAGGAACTCGAGCGGCAGGTGCAGCAGATCGCCGCCGGGCAGCCCATCACCCGCGAGGTCTACCCCTATCAGATCGCCTTCAACGTCCTGCCTCAGGTCGACTCCTTCCTCCCCGATGGGTACACGAAGGAGGAGATGAAGATGCAGAACGAAGGGCGGAAGATCATGCATCACCCAGGCTTCCGAGCCTCGGTCACCTGCGTCCGCGTGCCGGTCTATCGCTCGCATTCCGTCGCCGTCACCGCCGAGTTCGAGAAGCCAGTCACCGTCGCCGCCGCCCGCGCCATCCTCGCCCAGGCTCCTGGCCTCGACGTCGTCGACGATCCCGCCAACCAGAGGTACCCGATGCCGCTCTTCACCTCGGAGAAGGACAACTGCCAGGTGGGCCGGCTCCGGATGGATTGCGCCTTCGACAACGCCCTCTCCTTCTGGGTCTCCGGCGACCAGCTCCTCAAGGGTGCCGCCCTCAATGCGGTCCAGATCGCCGAGGAACTCCTCAAGCTCTGAACCGGTCCGGCTTGGGTCCGGATGACAAAAGGCCCGGCTTCCTCAACCAGGAAGCCGGGCCTCTTTCGTTTCCGGGATGCGGAGCCGGCTACCGGAGCTTGTCCGGATTCAACGCCAACAGGTCCTTCGGCACGAACAACCCGTCCTTGCGGACCAAGGTGTCGTCAAACCAGACCTCACCACCGCCCCACTCCGGACGTTGGATCAAGACCATGTCCCAATGCACCGCCGACTTGTTGCCATTGCCCGGATCGTCATAGGCCTGACCCGGCGTGTAGTGCAGCGATCCCGCGATCTTCTCATCGAACAGGATGTCGCACATCGGATTCAGGATGTAAGGGTTGAAGCCCAAGCTGAACTCACCGATGAACCGCGACCCGGCATCCGTGTCGAGGATCTCATTCAAACGCTTCTCCGCCCCACCCGCACACGTGGCCTTCGCAATCCGACCGTCCTTCATCTCCAGACGGATCCCCTCGAACTTCGTCCCCGCATACAGCGTGGGCGTGTTGAAGCTGATCACACCGTTCGAGGACTTGAGGGTCGGACACGAGAAGCACTCACCATCCGGAATGTTGCGCAGGCCCTCGCAGGGCTTCGCACCAACTCCCTTGATGCTGAACGTCAGGTCCGTCCCAGGCCCTTTGATGCGCACCCGGTCCGCCGCCTCCATCCGCTTCTTCAGCGGCAACACGGCCTTCGCCATGCGCTCGTAATCCATCGTGCAGACGTCGAAGTAGAAGTCCTCGAACGCCTCGGTGCTCATGTTGGCCGCCTGCGCCATGCTCGGCGTCGGCCAGCGCAACACGCACCACTTGGTCTTGTTGATCCGGTGATCCAGCACCGGCCGCAACGTCTTGGCGTACAGCTTCTGCGCAGTCGGTGGCACGTCGCTCGCCTCGCTCGCGTTGTGTGCACCGCGGATCGCCACGTAGGCCTGCACACTCTTCATCCGGTGCATCTCCAGGTCACGCACCAGCTTCGAATGCACCTCGTCGGTCCCCCGCTGGATCTCCCGCGTCACCCGGCTGTGCCGCACCTCGATCAAGGGCACTCCTCCAACCGCCCGTGTCGCCCGGATCAGCGCCACCGACATCTCGTCGGGCACGTCGATCATGTCCAACAGGAGAACTTCACCCTTCTGGATGGAGCACGAATACTCCACGAGCAACTTCGCCAGCTTCGCGTATCTCGGATCACCCATAACTTTGGCTCAAGCCTGACACACTTCCAGACGCGAGGCACGCCCGGAGAAATCTTCCGCCCTCCGAATGCTGCCAGCCAGGCCGCCAGCAATCCGGGCCCAAAAACCACTGCTCAACCAATCCGCCACACAATCCGGGCCTTGCCCAGATCATAGGGGGACATCTCCATCTTCACCCGATCCCCGGCCGTCAGACGCACGAATCGCTTGCGCATCTTGCCCGAGATCGTCGCCAGCACCAGGTGCTTGTTGTCCAACTCCACCCGAAACATGGTGCCTGCAAGGACCGTCACAATCCGGCCTTCAATCTCTACGTGTTCCTGTTCCTTCATCTGGCAATCGGTTTGGCCGGGCAAATCATCCAAAAATGAAACGAGGGCAACGCCTCCCATCCGGCCTGGTGGGTGGCGCCGCCAGATATCCAAAAAAAACGAGGCGGGCCGTCAGGCCCGCCCCCGGGAAGTATCTATCGCTTAGTAGCGACCACGGCCGCCGCCGCCGCCGCCGTATCCGCCGCCGCCACCCCCGCGGCCGCCACCGCCACCGCCACGGCCACCACCGCCGCCGCCGCCGAAGCCGCCGCGATCACGGCGAGGTCCGCCGAATCCGCCGCCGCCGCCGCCACCACCCTCTTCACGAGGACGGGCGATGTTGACCGTCAGGTTACGGCCGTCGAGATCCGCGCCATTCATGGCGTCGATCGCGCGCTGGGCCTCTTCGGGAGTCGACATCGTGACGAAGCCGAACCCGCGGGAACGACCCGTGGCGCGGTCAAACATCAGGACCGCTTCCATGACGGTGCCGTGGGCGGCGAACGCGTCTTGCAGGCTGTTCTCTGTCGTATTGAACGACAGGTTCCCGACAAACAGTTTAGTACTCATTCTGTGTGATTTGTCCCTAGACCGAGTCTGCTTTCTCCAAACTGTTCCCGCTCGTCGGGTTTCAAATCATCACTGAACCGCTGTTCAACTGAGGATTCACCAGGCCTTGGATGCGACAGGCAATCTAACTGACGAGCCTTATTGTGATCAGCTTCCCACGGTTTGGCCAACATGTTTTTTCAAGGAAAATCAACAGCCCACCTCATCCTCCACCCAACCCACCCCCTCGACAACCCTCCCCCCCACGTCCATCGTCGCCCCCAATGTCGTCGAAGCCCCTCGTCATCGCCGGTCGTCAGTTCTCCTCCCGACTCTTTGCCGGGACCGGAAAGTTCCCCTCCCCCGAATCCATGCGCGATGCCCTCGCCGCCAGCGGCACCGAGCTCGTCACCGTCGCCCTCCGCCGCGCCGACCTCTCCGGCCGCCAGGATCCCTTCGCCAACATCCTCGATTTCATCGACCCCAAACGCTACCTCCTCCTCCCCAATACCAGCGGTGCCATGAACGCCGACGAGGCCGTCCGCCTCGCCCGCCTCGCTGTCACCGCCGGCCTGCCGAAATGGGTCAAGCTCGAGATCCATCCCGACCCACGCTACCTCCTCCCCGATCCCATCGAGACCCTCGCCGCCGCCGCCCAACTCGTGAAGGAGGGCTTCGTCGTGCTGCCGTACATCAACGCTGACCCCGTCCTCGCCAAACGCCTCCAGGAAGTCGGCACCGCGACCGTCATGCCTCTCGGCTCTCCCATCGGCTCCCACCGCGGCATCCAGACCCGCGACCAGATCCGCATCATCATCGAGCAGGCCACCGTCCCGGTCATCGTAGACGCTGGGATCGGCGCACCCAGCCACGCCGCTGAAGCCATGGAACTCGGCGCCGACGCCGTCCTCGTCAACACCGCCATCGCCGTCGCCCCGGATCCGTGCCGCATGGCCCACGCCTTCAGGCTCGCCGTCGAGGCAGGCCGCATCGCCTACGAGACCGGCCTCTCCGCCGCGCAGGAAACCGCCTCTCCCACCAGTCCGCTCACCAGCTTCCTCGGCGCGGTCGCCTGATCCGCTTCCGCCCCAATTGCAACGATACCTCTGGCGGAGTATTGCCCGGCCCGGCCCGCCACCGGACGCTTCGGCTTCTGGGAAGCGCCAGGGGGGAAATGGGCCGTTCAACCGATACATCGATACGACTGAGGCAGGCGGGCTCCGCCATGGGAGGAGCCCCCCATTTCCGTGCCCTCGTCGAGCAGGCCGGACACGGAATCATCATCCTCTCGGACGACGGCAGCATCCGTTACCTGAATGCCGTCTTCAGACGATGGGCCGGCATGGAGCCCAATACCCGGCGTCCAGCCTCCGTCGCAGAGTGGCTGGCCCCGGGCGAGTGGGAGAACCTTGCCTCTGCCCTCTCCCAACAGCTCGCTCCCGAACACCAGCCGATCTCCATCCCCCTTCTCCACTTTTCAGCCACCGGCTCCAGCACGCGAGTCCTCGAGGGCACCGCCACCCGCCTTCCCTCCCGCTCCGGTGGCAGCCACCACGTCCTCCACCTCCACGACGTCACCGCCAGGCGCGAGTCCGAGGCCCGCACCCGCCGGTCCGAGGAAGCCGCCCGCATCATCAGCTCCCTCGCCGGATCGCTGGTCGAGCTTGAGTCCGAGGAAGACGTCCTCTGGGACGTCGCCCGCAACTGCGTCGGCCGCCTCGGACTACCGGATTGCGTCGTGTACGCCCTCGACGAACGCCGCAACATCCTCGTCCAGCGCGCCGCCTGGGGCCCCAAGGCACCGGTCGGCCGCCAGATCATCAACCCCATCGAAATCCCGCTCGGCCGGGGGATCGTCGGAGCCGTCGGCGCCTCCGGAAGGGCCGAACTCGTCCCCGACACCCGCCTCGACCCACGCTACATCGTCGACGATGCCCAGCGCCTCTCCGAACTCGCGGTACCCATCCTCCTCGGCGACCGCGTCATCGGCGTGATCGACGTCGAGCATCCCCACGCCGGCTTCTTCGACGAACACCACGTCGAGATCCTCACCGCCCTCGCCGCACTCCTCGCCAACAAATTGGTGCGCGTCCGGGCCGAGGTAGCCCTCCGCACCCTCAATACGGACCTGGAGCGTCGCGTCCACGAGCGCACCGCCGAGCTCCAGGCCGCCAATGCCCGCCTCCAGCGTGAGGTCGCCGAACGCGCCCGCGCCCAGCGCATCCAGCAGGCCCTCTACCAGATCTCGGAGGCCATGCACCAGACCCGCGACCTCCCCGCCCTCTACCGGCGCATCCACGAGATCATCTGCACCCTGATGCCCGCCCGGAACTTCTACATCGCGCTCCTCGATCGCGAGTCCGGGTTCCTCCATTTCCCCTACCACGTCGACGAAGTCGACCCTCCCCCGGCCCCCCGCCGAGGCCATCCGGGCATCACCGAATACGTGTTGCGGAGCGGCCGCGCCTGCCTCGCCAGCCTCGAGGAAATCGCCCGCCTCAAGGCCGCCGGCGAATACGTCCAGAGCGGCTCTCCCGCCTCGATCTGGCTGGGCGTCCCCCTCGTCGTCCGCGACCAGAGCATCGGCGTCATGGCCGTCCAGGATCACCAGAACCCCAAGGCCTTCGGCGCCGAGGACCAGCAGATCCTCTCCTTCGTCGCTGACCAGACCGCCCTCGCCATCGAACGGAAACGCTCCGAACAGGAACTCCAGCGCGCCCTCGAACAACAACGCGAACTCGTCCGCCTCAAGACCAACTTCGCCAACCTGGTCTCCCACGAGTTCCGCACCCCGATCGGCGTCATCCTCTCCTCCGCCCAGGTCCTGGAATCCTACTTCGATCGACTCGAACCCGCCCGCCGCACCGAGCACCTCAACGACATCGCCCATGCCGCCCGCCACATGGCCGGCCTCATTGACGAAGTCCTCCTCCTCGGCCGCATCGAGGCCGGCAAGCTCGCCTTCCAACCCCGCCCAGTCGACCTCTCCGCGTTCTGCCGGCGCATCGCCGACGAGGTCTCCCAAGCCACCGGAAACCGCTGCTGGATCGACATCGCCTGCCCCGACCGCCTCCCGCCCGCACTCTCCGACGAAAACCTCCTCCGCCACGTCGTCGGCAACCTCCTCTCCAACGCCATCAAGTACTCCCCGCCCAACGCCGCCGTCTCCGTCTCCCTCGCCTGCATCGGACGCGACGCGGTCCTCACCATCCGTGACAACGGAATCGGCATTCCGGCCGAGGACCAACCGCGCCTGTTCGAGGTGTTTTATCGAGGCCGCAACGTTGGTGAACTTCCCGGCACCGGCCTCGGCCTCGTCATCGTCAAGCGATGCGTCGAGGTCCACGGCGGCGAAGTCACCCTCCACAGTCAGACCGGACGCGGCACCACCGTCGTCGTCCGCCTTCCCGTCTTCGACGTCCCCTCCCCAACCAACCCATGAAACACATCCTGATCATCGAGGACCACGCGCCCATGCGGCGCTCGCTCGAGACCGTCCTCGAAATGGAGGGCTTCCAGGTCACCGGAGCCGAGAACGGCCGGCTCGGTGTCCAGGCCGCCCTCGCCTCGCCGCCGGACCTCATCCTCTGCGACATCCAGATGCCCGAACTCGACGGCCACGGCGTCCTCCGCAACCTCCGGGCCGACGCCCGAACCCAACTCGTCCCCTTCATCTTCCTCACCGCCTGGGGCGAACGCCACGACGTCCGCGCCGGCATGTCCGCCGGCGCCGATGACTACCTGGTCAAACCCGTCGACCGGCAGGAACTCCTCGACGCCGTCCGCATCCGACTCGCCCGCGAGGACCTCCGACACAAGAGCGGAGGTGGCTTCAAGCCGGACTTCTCCACGCCGGTCCCCCTCGAGAAACTCGGCCTCAGCACCCGCGAGGCCGAAGTCCTCCTCTGGATGTCCCAAGGGAAGTCCGACGCCGACATCGGCCTCGTCCTGGGCATCAGCGCCGCCACCGCCAAGAAACACGCCGCCCACGTCTACCAGAAGCTCGGCGTCGAAAACCGCCACGCCGCCGCCATCCGCGCCCTCGAAGTCCTCAGCGGGGGGAATTGAGGCGGCCGGCGACTACGGGAGCAACCGACCTACCACGGCGCTCAGTGCCTTCCCATCAGCGCGTCCGGCGGCCTTGGCCTGCGCCGCCTTCATGACCAGGCCCATGTCCTTCTTCGAGGTCGCGCCGACCTCGGCAATCGCCGCGCGCACCAGCGCCTCGACCTCTTCCGTGCTCAACGGCTGCGGCAGGAACTCGGCGATGACCTTCAACTCGGACTGCTCCTTCGCCGCCAACTCCGCCCGCCCGGCCTTCTCGTACTCGTCGATCGCATCCTTGCGCTTCTTCGCCTCGCGCTGGATGACCGCCAGGACGTCTGCGTCCGCCAGGACGTCGACCTTCTTCTCGATCTGGGCGTAGCCCATGGCCGCCTTGATGAGGCGGAGCGTGCCCGTACGTTCGGCGTCCTTGGCCAGCATGGCTTGCTTGAGGGCGTCGGTGATTCTTGCCTGGAAACTCATGTTGATCGCGTTCGATTGAAAAATGCCTGCCCGCAGACCCACCCAGGTGGACCAACGGGCTGGGAACCCTGCCTGAAAAACTCAGGACTCGGAAGCCTGCAGCTTGCGGATCTGGTCCCGCACCTTCGCGGCGCGCTCGTAGTCCTCCAGCCGGATCGCCTCCGCCAGGTCCTTCTCCAGCTTTTCCTTCTCCGAAAGAGGGCGCCGGTTCTGGACCTGCCCCAGCCATTCGCGGAGCGATCCCAACTCCGGGCTCGCCTCCATCAACTCCAGTCGTTCGTTCTCGGTGTAGAACCGTTCCAGCTCCGAAATCCCCTCCTGGATGTGCCCGACGGCATGCTCGAACACGCCGCCTTTCAGCGTCGCCATCCCCCGCGCACGGGTCCGCATCAGCAGCAACTGGGGCACGAATTGCAGGAGCGACCACGCCAACTCCTCGCTCGCAGCATGCTCCGCCACGAACTCGAAGACCTCCAGGTTCCGTTCCGCATCCCGTTCCACCGACTCAAAATCCTCCAGCTGGAACAGGCAGATGTACCGGTGATGAAACTGGATGCACTCCTGCTGCAGCTTCGCGCACTCCTCCGGCCCCAGCGAGAACCCCTCCGGCGATCCCTTCGCCAACAGGTGCTCCGCCAGCCGCGTGCGGTAGAAATCGAACCAGGACTCATGCCCCATCGGACGTTTCCCGTCCGGACGCCCCTCGGCGTTCATCTGCAGCACGCCCAGATCCACCCTCAGCTGGATCTTCTGCAGCCCGTCGCGGCCCTTGAACCGCCGCGCCATGACCTGGCCGACCTGATAGGGCCAGGACTGGAGCAGCTTGGTCAGGTCTTGATTCATCTCGGCGACAAGCTGGCAACCAGACATGCCCAAGTCAACGCGGGGAACCATTCTGCCAAAGGCCCTCCGGCGCCCTTGCCTCAACACCCCCTTCCCGACACCCTCCCAACGTCTCTCCCTGTTTCCGTCCGGATCATCACCGCCGACCTCATGAACACGCCCCCAGCCTCCCTGCGTCGCCACCCGGTCCGAGCGTTCACCCTCATCGAACTCCTCGTCGTCATCGCCATCATCGCGATCCTGGCCGGGATGCTCCTGCCAGCCCTGGCCAAGTCCAAGACCAAGGCCCAGGGCATCGCCTGCCTCAACAACCTCAAGCAACTCAACCTCGCGTGGGTGATGTACGCCGACGACAACAACGAGCGCCTCGTCCCCAATGGGACCGGAGCCCAGATCGGCTGGGTCGAGGGCTGGCTGCAGACACCGCAAGAGGCCACCAACGTCAACCTCCTCAGGGCGCCAAAGGGAATGCTCTGGAACTACAACAAGTCCCTCGGGATCTACAAGTGCCCCGCCGACCTCAGCACCGCCCGCATCGGCAACAAGGCCATTCCCCGCGTCCGCAGCGTCGCCATGAACGGCAACATGAATGGTGCCAGCTGGTACACCGACGAGATCCGCAGCACGCACATCACCTTTCGCAAGCACTCCGAGATCGTCCGTCCGTCGCCGTCCGAGGCCTTCGTCTTCCTCGACGAACACCCCGACGGCATCGACGACGGTTACTTCCTCGTCTTCGTCAACCGGCGCCAACTCTGGGGCAACCTGCCCGCCAACTACCACAATGGTGCCTGCGGCTTCTCCTTCGCCGATGGTCATGCCGAGATCCGCAAGTGGCTCGACCCGGACACGCTCTCGAAGAAGATCGTCGCCAATCCCAAGGGACCGCGGGATGTCCCCTGGATCCAGGTCCGCACCTCGGCCCCGCTCAAGGCCGACGCGCCCTGGCCGCCTTGACCCGTGGCTGCTTCTTCCGCGCGCCCGCTGCCCAGGCCCGGCCCAACTTCGCCCGCGCATAGTGGAAGAGGTACTGCTGCGCGTAGCCGCCATGGGGCCCGAAATGGGTCGCGCTGAACTCCTCCAGCCGACGCGCGGAAACCTTCCGCGCCCGCGGAAAGTAGAGCTGCTTCAACGCCACTCGCACCCAGACATCGACCGGAAACGCCGTCGGGAACCCCAACCCGAACAGCAAGGCACAGTCCGCGACCTTCCGCCCTACCCCACGCAGACTCATCAACTGTTCCCGTGCCTCCTCCACCGACATCCCAGCCACCCGGCCCAGGTCCAGTTCGCCCGACGCCACCCGACGCGCGGCCGCCAGCAGGTAGGGCGCCCGGAATCCCAGCTTGCACGCCCTCAGATCTGCCTCTTCCAACCCCGCTATCCGCTCCGCCGTTGGAAACGCCCACGCCGGCCCCTCGCCTTCGGGCACCGGCACGGGTTCCCCATGCCTTTCCCGGAGCATCCGGACGATCTGGCGGATCTGCACGATCTGCTTCGTCGACGAACAGATGAACGAGGCCAGACATTCCCACGCTTCCTGGCGCAGCAACCGCAACCCACGGCACGCAGCCAGCGCATCCCGCATCGGCCCATCGTCCGGAAATGTCCTGAGGATCGCTCCCAGGTCTTCGTCCAACGCAAGATGATGCTCAAGCCAGGACCAGTCAGACCCCGGCACGGCCACCTCCGCCCCGATCCGATTTCCCTCCTGCCAAAGCCGCACCCAACGCCCCTGCACCACCCCGGTCCATGCGTGGCCGGCCCGATCCCACCCAAACGCCTGCCCGCAATCCAACGTCGCGTCGAGGTCGTACTCCTCCCGGGTCCACTCCCGACGGATGCCCTGTTCCCCGATCACGTCACTTCTTCCCCCGGCAGGCAAAGACCTCGTACTGATTGAACAGACGCCCCCGGTACAGGATGTCCAGCGGGCCCACCTTCTCGACCCGCTCGAAATCCTCGGTCAACGACGGCGGCAATGGATCATTCTCGTCATCCGGCTTCCGCCGTACGAACAGCGCGTTCTCCCCTTTCCGACCGGCGTAATTGGGGAAGAAGTGGAACTGGCTGCGGATCCGATCCCCGCGCACCTCGTAGACGAACGGATTGTCCGGGAGGGCCTCCGGTCCCCCGGGCGAGTAGAAGCTCAACAGCCCCGCCCGACCGTAATGATCCGCGATCAGGAAGACCGGCTTTCCTTCCGCCATGAGGTTCGTCCGCAGCACCGCCACCTGCTGCCCGAACTCGCGCTGTCCCCGCACCCGCGTCAATGGCTCCAGTTTCGTGCTCAGCGGCTTGCCCGTGATCTTCGCGATCAGGTTTGTCTCGTGCATCAACGTTACCGCCACCAACCCCAGCGCGAGGCCGCCCCGGACCCACCAAACCACCGCCCGTGCCCCCCCAAGCCAGCGCCGATGCCAATAGAGCGTCGCGGCCATCATCCCCGGGATCACCGAGGCTGCGATCCAGTTCGGATGCACCCGCGCCCGGATGGTGTAGCCCAGATAGAAGAGGAAGATCGGCACCGAAAAGGCCGCCAGAAACCGCTCCTCCACCGGCGCCCGCCGCTGCAACACGATCGCCACCAGCGCCACCGCCGCGAGACCAAACCACACCGGGTTCAACAACCCAACCACCGCCGAGAGGAAATCGATGAGGAAGTTCGGATTGAACTTCCACGCCACGTGCAGTCCGCCCCGCTCGCCCAGATGCGTGAACCCGATCCATCCGTTCTGCTGGTTCCACAGCAGGATTGGCAACGTGCCCAGCAACAGCATCCCCAGTGCGAGGTACGGACCCGGCCGCCGCAACTGGCCCCAGGCCCCCGGCACCACCGCCATCGCCAGCACGATCGCCACCACCTGGAACGGCGCGAAATACTTGCTCAGCAGCGTCCCCACCAACGTCGCGCCCACCGCCAGCCACCACCCCGTCGAGTCCTCCCGGATCGCCCGCCACACCGCGAGCATCCCCAGCGTGTAGAAGAAGACCGTCAACGGATCGATCGTGAGCAGGACCGAACCCACCGCCACCAGCGGCGTCGCCTGCAACGCCAGCACGAACAGGAACGCCGTCCGGCCATCCGTCCGCCGCGCCATGTACTTCAGCAGGATCCAGCCCGCCACGAACGACAGCAAAGGCGGAAGGAACCGCACCCCAAATTCCGTATCCCCACCAATGTGGGTTCCGATCCAGTGCGCCACCGCGATGCCCAAGGGCTTGCTGTAGTACGAAAGCGACATCCGCTTCGACCACACCCACTGGTACGCCTCGTCCTCCGAGAGTTCGATCACGGCCCGACCGACGTACACCCAATGCCCGACCAGCAGCGCCACCAGAAGGCAACGTCCCAGCAATTCCCAATGCGCATGCGCCGGTGCGGTCATCCGCTCGCCCCGGTCCGGCCCCAGCAACTCGGGCAGGGCGCGATGCCATTCCGGGAACCATCGGCCACCTACCGTCCCCCACAACCACGCCGCCATCCGGGCCAGAACCACCCCGTAAACCACTCCCAACGTCCATCCCGCCAGCACATCCGTCGGATAGTGCACGCCCAGGTACATCCGCGAGATTCCGACACCGACGCCCACCACCGCCACCGGCACCCACCTCCTTCGGTACAGCAGGAACGTCACCGCCGACACCGCCCCCCAGATCGCCGAATGCCCCGAGGGCATCGAGTAACTGCTCCCGCGCCCTGCCAGCAATCGCGTCTCCGGGTGATCCACGAACGGCCGGTCCCGCCGGATGAGCTTCTTCAGCCCGCCCACCAGCAGCGGATCGCCCACCGCCAGCACGAAACCCAGAACCACCACGAAGACCCGCCCCCGACGCCCACCCCACCCGACCAATGCCACCACCAGCATCAACACCAGCGGAATGAACAAGGCGTTCCCACTCAGGAACTCCATCACCGGGTCCAGCCATGGATTCGCCAGGGTCCGATTGAAGAACCGGAACACCGCCAGATCGAGTTCTTGGATCATTCGAATCGCGGGGTCAGGACGTCGTACAACCGCCGCTCAATAGGTGATCAACGCCTCCACCGGGTGCTTCCCCAAGCGATGCCGCCCTTCCAGGAACGCCAACTCGATCAGGAAACGCATCCCCACGATCTTCGCTCCAACCTTCTCCAGCAACGCCAGCGTCGCCGCCGCCGTGCCACCCGTCGCCAGCAGGTCGTCCAGCAACAGGACACGCTCCCCTGGCTTCACCGCATCGATGTGGATCGCCACCGTCGCCGATCCATACTCCAGATCGTAGCTCTGCTCGTGTGTCGTCCACGGCAGCTTTCCTTTCTTGCGGACCGGCACGAAACCACAGCCCAGACGCGCCGCTGCCGCCGCTCCGAAGATGAAACCCCGGGCATCAATCCCCACCACCTTGTCGATCGCGCCCGCACCCAGGCCCGCGAGGAGATGGTCCATCGCCCCGCGGAACAATCGCCCATCCGCCAGTACTGGAGTGATGTCCTTGAACTGGATCCCCGGCTTCGGGAAGTCAGGAACGTTGCGGATCGAACGTTCGATCTCGGCGACAGAGACGGAATGCATGAGCACGGGGTTGTCGCGGACGCCCGCCCACCCGTCAAGCCGCCGGGCCACTGAACATGAAAACGGCAGTCGTTTTGACCACGGATTGCACGGATTCCACGGATGGGGATGGCTGGAATGAAAGCTTCCAGCGCCCTCGAGCACTCACCTCGAAGGTGTGAAACGATGCCGAGGCAAGCTCGTGTCATCCGTGTCATCCGTGCAATCCGTGGTTCCAACTGCCTTCTTGCGGCTGGACTCACCCCCCTACTTCCGAAACGCCCCGGGCACTCCTCCGATCGCGCGCACCAACCGGTCCGATGCCTCTTCCTTCCCTCCAGCCTTCGCCCCACGCGTCGCCCGGACCGAGACATGCCTCGCCTCCGGAATGATGAACTTCTTCACCTCCACCGTCACCCGGGACGCCCCAAACTCCCGCACTACCGCCTCCGCCAGATCCACCGAGAGCGTTTCGATCAACTTCCAGCTCCGTCCCTCCCCAAACCGCAACACCCGCCGGCTCACCGCGTAGTAATCCACCGTCTTCGTCAGGTCATCCGAAGCCGCCGCCTCGCTGAAATCCGACTCCACCTCGACGTCGATCAGCAACCGCTGCGCCTTGGCCCGTTCTGAATCCGGCACCCCCACGTGGTAGTGCACTTCCAACTCCCGGATCGTGATCAAGTCCATGCGGCGACCCTACACCCAGTCCCCACCGCAAGCCATCCGTCTGTAGGCCGGGTGCCCCCACCCGGCAATGGCGTGAATTCCGCCGCGTGAGGGCACGCGGCCTACAAGTCATCCGAATGTCGGCCGAGTGTCCACACGAGCTGTTCCCTCACCCTCGCGTCCGCTCCCAAATCTTCCCTCTTCCCGCTCCCCCCGCCCATCGGCTTAATCCTCCGCACCGCCATGAAGACGAACCGCCGCCGCTTTGTAGCCCTTTCCGCCCTCGCTGCTGCCTCGGCCGCACTGCCGGCATTCGCCGCCGACCGAAAATCCGTCGTCGGTGTCTCGCTCCTCTCGCTCGCCAACCCCTTCTTCCGTGACCTCGGCGATGCCATGCGCTCCGAGGCCGCCAAGTACGGACTCGAGGTCAACGTGGTCTCCGGCGACTTCGACGCCGCCCGCCAGCGCAACCAGGTCTCCGACTTCATCGTCCGCAAGGTCGCCGCCATCGTCCTCTCACCGTGCGACTCCAAGGCCGTCGGTACCGCCATCGCCGAAGCCAACCGTGCCGGCATCCCCGTCTTCACCGTCGACATCGCCTCGCTCGGCGAAGGCAAGGTGGTCTCGCACGTGGCCACCGACAACCTCGGCGGCGGCCACCTCGCCGCCCAGGCCATGATCGACGCCCTCGGCGGCAAGGGAAAGGTCGCCATCCTGGACCACCCCGAAATCGAATCCGTCCTCCTCCGCACCCGCGGGTTCGAAGCCGAACTCGCCACCCAGCGAAAGGAAAAGGGCGTCTCTATCGAAGTCGTCGCCAAGCTCCCCGGCGGCGGTGCCAAGGACAAGTCATTCAAGGCCGCCGAAGACCTACTCCAGTCCCACCCCGACCTCGCCGGCATCTTCGCCATCAACGACCCCTCCGCCCTCGGCGCCGTCGCCGCCCTCGAGAAGGCCGGCCGCCTGAAACAGGTCCGCGTGGTCGGATTCGACGGCATGCCCGAGGGCCGACGCGCCATCCAGTCCGGCCAGATCTACGCCGACCCCGTCCAGTTTCCGGATCGCATTGGATCCACCGCCGTCCAGCAGATCCGCAAGTACCTCGATGGCGACGACGTGAAGCCCGAGATCCTCATCCCCACCGCCCTCTACCGGAAGGCCGATGCCGATCGCGACCCCACCCTCAAGGGTCGCTGATCGCCCGCCCGGAAAGCCCCATGCACCCGGACAGCCCGCCTCCGTTCCTCGTCCTGTCCGGGATCGAGAAGTCCTTTCCCGGAGTCCGAGCACTCCAGGACGGCCACCTCGAACTGCGCTCCGGCGAAGTCCACGCCCTCCTCGGCGAGAACGGTGCCGGCAAGAGCACCCTCATCCGCATCCTCGCGGGCGCCCAGCCACCCGACGCAGGAACGATCCTGCTCGACGGTCGTCCCATCCGCATCGCCTCTCCCCACGAGGGCCGTCGCCTCGGCATCTCCGTCATCTACCAGGAGTTCAACCTCGTTCCCGCAATGAGCGTCCGGGAGAACCTCTTCCTCGGACAGGAGCACTCCCGGGCTGGCTGGATCCGCCAATCCACCGAAACCCGCGCCGCTCGCGAACTGCTCGACCGTCTCGGCGCCCGCTTCGATCCGGACACTCCCTGCCGCAATCTCAGCGTCGCCGAACAGCAACTCGTCGAGATCGCCAAGGCCCTGCTCCACCAGACCCGCGTCCTCGTCATGGACGAACCCACCGCCGCTCTCTCCGGCCGCGAGGTGGACCGTCTCTTCGCCCTCGTTCGCGATCTGCGTTCCCAGGGCATCGCCATCGTCTATGTCAGCCATCGCCTCGACGAAGTCTTCGACTTGTGCGACCGCGCCACCATCCTCCGCGACGGACGCCACGTTGCCACCCGCGACATCGCCGGCCTGTCCCGCCCGGAGCTCATCGAACTGATGGTCGGTCGCGCCCTCACCGCCGAGTACCCGACCCGTACTCCGCGCATCGGTGAACCCCGCCTTGTCGTCCAGAACCTCTCCCGCGGCACCGCCGTCCAGGACGTTTCCTTCGAGATCCGACGGGGCGAGATCCTCGGCCTCGCGGGACTCGTTGGCGCTGGCCGCACCGAGACCGCCCGCCTCCTCTTCGGCGCTGACCGCGCCGACTCCGGCTCCATCACCCTCGACGGTCAATCCCTCGAACTCCGCAGCCCTGCAGACGCCATCCGCGCCCGCATCTGCCTCCTCACCGAGGACCGAAAGCACCAGGGTCTCGTGCTCCTCCATTCCGTCCGCGACAATTTCGGCCTCCCAAACCTCGATCAATTCTCCCGCCTCGGGTTCCTCCGCAGCGCCGCCGAGTCCGCCGCCTTCGACCGGTACGCCCACGAACTCCGGATCCGAATTTCCCACCCCACCCAACCCGCACGCCTCCTCTCCGGCGGCAACCAGCAGAAGGTCGTTCTCGCCAAGTGGCTCCAATCCGATGCCGACGTCATCCTCGTCGACGAACCCACCCGCGGAGTCGACGTCGGTGCCCGATTCGAGATCTACCAACTCCTCCACCAACTCGCCGACGCCGGGAAAGCCATCCTCATGATATCCTCCGAACTCCCCGAGATCCTTGGGATGAGCGACCGGATCCTCGTCATGCGCGGCGGGCGGATCCGCGGCGAGATCACCGACGTCCCCAAAGCTTCGCAGGCGGACGTCCTGCGCCTCGCCACCTCCTGACGCCTTGCCATGTCTTCTTCCCATCACCTCGTCCGACGCCTGTTCGCCGACTACGGGATGCTCCTCGTCCTGCTCGCGCTCGGCCTCTACTACTCGGCCGTCACGATCACCACGCACCAACCCGCCGGAGCCGACGCCGCGCATCAGGTCGCCTCCCGAATCCAGGCCGGCGAACAAGTGATGATCATCACCCGCGACACCCCGGAGGACTCCGCCTACCGCGAGGAACTCGCCCGATCCCTGCAGAGCCGCGGTGCCACCGTCGCC
Organism: Limisphaerales bacterium; assembly: GCA_965284395.1. Classification (GTDB taxonomy): domain Bacteria; phylum Verrucomicrobiota; class Verrucomicrobiia; order Limisphaerales; family UBA9464; genus UBA6176. Next base: position 6,983,283 of record OZ260084.1, read on the forward strand.
GCCACCATCCGGGGGGAACCCCGTGACGCCCGCGTCGCCCTCGAAGCACTGAACACCGAGGGCAAGCCGCTCAACGCCATCGCCACCACGACCGACTGCGCCGCCTGGACCCTCCTCAAGGACACCACCACCCGATTCCCCGCCATCGGCACCCCACGGCTCATCACTCCGGAGCCCTATCGTTGGCCTACCTTCCTCACCCGACAGAACCTGCTCAACGTCGCCAACCAGATCGCGGTCGTCGCCATCCTCGCCGTCGGCATGACGCTCGTCATCCTGACCGGGGGCATCGACCTCTCCGTGGGCAGCATCCTCGCGCTCAGCGCCGTGCTCACCACCGCGCTCATCCAGCGCTGGGGCGGTCCCAACGCCTCGGCCGGCACCCTCTGGTTCGCGGGCGCCATCGCGGTGGTCGGTTCCGCCACGGTCGGACTCCTCTCCGGTGCACTCGTCGCCGGATTCAAGGTCCCCTCCTTCATCACCACCCTCGCCATCATGCAGGTCGCCAGCGGCCTCGCCTTCATCATCGCCCGCGGCGGCTCGATCTACGAATTGCCGGACTCCTTCACGACTCTCGGGCGTGGCCTCGGCGCCTTCGGGATTCCACACGCCGTCTGGCTCATGCTCGGGCTCTACGTCGGGGCCCATCTCCTCATGACCCGGACCGTCCTCGGCCGACGCATCCAGGCCGTGGGTGGCAATCCCGAGGCCGCCCGCCTCTCCGGGGTCCACGTTCCCGGCGTGCTGCTTTTCGCCTACGCCTTCTGCGGTGCCATGGCCGGCATGGGCGGCGTGGTCCAGGCTTCCCAACTCAAGAGCGGCGCGCCCACCTACGGCCAGATGTACGAACTCTACGCCATCGCGGCCGTCGTCGTCGGGGGAACGAGCTTGTCCGGCGGCGAAGGTCGCGTCCTCGGGACCCTCATCGGAGCCCTGATCATTGCCGTCATCCAGAACGGCATGAACCTCACGGGCGTCGAATCCTACCAGCAGAAGATCGTGCTCGGCCTTGTCATCCTCGGCGCCGTCCTCCTCGACCTGCTCAAGCGACGCGGCTGGATCCGCCGCAAGGCCGCTTCAACCGCCGCCACGCCTTAACCGTAACCATGCGACTGAAAGCAGGGACAGGTTCACGCGGAGACGCGGAGAAAGGCCAGTTGGAGGGCAAGCTGGTCAGTCACCGTTGGGTGACTGGTTGCCGACGTTGGATAATAGTCGTGACCGGCCTCGCTCTCCGCGCTCTCCGCGGCTCCGCGTGAGACTACTACTGCATGGACACGGCTTAACCGGCCACCGGCCCGGGGTCCACGATCTCACCCTCGCCCGCCGCTGTGGCCGTGGCCGCTGGAGAACCCTCGTCCCCGCCGCCGTCCGTGCCGCCAACCGGAGCAACCGCCTCCACCATCGAATCCTCGCCGACCGGAGCCGCCTTCCCGCCCAGGATCTTGAACATCCCGCCGCTGCACGTCGGACAACGGCCCTTCACCGCCTTCCGACCATTCTTCATGACGACCTCAACGGCGTCGGCGATCGGCTTCTTGTCTTTGCACTTTACGCAATATCCTTCGAGCATGGCGGTACTCCTCCCGAGCTCCACGTTCCACCCGGAGCACTCCCAAGGTACGGCCCAGCCCTTCCCCCCGTCAATCACCCCGCCCTGGTGGGTAGTTCCAAGTCACAAGTTTGAAGATTCAAGTCCGTGCAGGTCGAGTTTGTAGCCGCGCAGTCAACTGGCCTCTCGAAACTGGGAACTCATGTCCTTCTGTAGGCCACGTGCCCCAACGCGGCGGGCTTTCTGTAGGCCACGTGCCCCCACGCGGCGGACTTTCTGTAGGCCGCGTGCCCCCACGCGGCGGAACCATGAGCCACGCCGGGTGAGGGCACCCGGCCTTCAACCTAGAAGCGGCGGCTTTTTGACCACGGATCTCACGGATTCCACGGATGGACAGGGCTGGAATGAAGGTTTCCATCCCGGTCGAGCGCTCACCTCGCAGGTGCGCGGCGATCCCAAGCCAAGTTCCTGCTTATCCGTGTCATCCGTGCCATCCGTGGTTCCAACTGCCTTTTCCAGGTTCAATGGGTAGTGCCCAGTTGCCAGTTCCAAGCCTCCTGTCCGTCCCCCAAATCCCCCGCCCCCAGTCTCCATTCGTCATCCATCCCGCTCCCCGCTAGGCTCCGCCCCGCACGACACGACTCGCCCCAGCATGGATCTCGTCACCCTCGGATGGAGCCCGCACTGGCAGGACCTGTTCCAACCCCACGAACAGGCCGGCCTCGCCCCTGCCCGCGTCGTCACCGAGGACAAGCATTACTACACCGTCGTCTCCGACCAGGGCCCCCACCTCGGCCAGATCGTCGGACGCCTCCTGCACCTCCGCGACGACAACGCCCAACTTCCCAAGGTCGGTGACTGGGTCGCCATCCGCCGGCCCGCCCAGACCGATCGCGTCAGCATCGAGGCCGTCCTGCCCCGCCGTTCAACCCTGGACCGCAAGATCGCCGGCCGCGCCGGTTCCGGCCAGGTCCTCGCCGCCAACATCGACGTCGCGCTCATCGTCCAGGCCCTCGACGAAACCCTGAACCTCCGCCGCATCGAACGGTTCCTCGTCATGGTCCACGAGGGCGGCTCACGCCCGGTCGTCCTCCTCAACAAGACCGACCTCTGCGACGACGTCGAAGCCCGCGTCGCCGAAGTCCAGGCCATCGCCGGCGAGCACCCGGTCCTCGCCGTCAGCGCCCGCACCGGCCGCGCACTCCCCCGCATCCGCGAATTCCTCGCGCCCGGCACCACCTCCGTCGTCCTCGGAACCTCCGGTGTCGGAAAATCCACCCTCATCAACCGCATCTACGGCGAGCGGATCCAACCCACCCTTCCCGTCCGCGAATCCGATTCCAAGGGCCGCCACACCACTTCCACCCGCGAGCTGATCCTCCTTCCCCAGGGCGGACTCATCATCGACACACCCGGCCTCCGCGAATTCCACCTCTGGCTCGCCGACGCCGGACTCGACGACACCTTCCCCGACCTCGCCGAGATCGCCGCCCGCTGCCGTTTCCGCGACTGCCGCCACCATTCCGAGGGCGGTTGCGCCGTCCAGCAGGCCGTCCTCGACGGCACCGTCCCCAAGGCGCGGCTCGACTCCTTCCACAAGCTCCAGTCCGAACTCGACGCCGTCGCCGAACGACGCCAGCAGCACGTCTGGGCCGTGAACCGCCGCAAGGTCCGCGGCGGCACCAAGGCCTACCTCCACAAGGACCTCCCCGAAGACGACGAGGAATGACATGGCCACCCAACCCGCTCCCAAGCCCCGCTACACCGGCGAAGTCGTCTACCTCTTCGCCTACGACATCGCCTACGAGATGGGCCGCGACCCGATCGAATCGCTGCTCGGCCAACCGCTCGCGCAGTTCAGCGTCGATTCCACCCGACGCAACCCGCGCCATCACCTCTTCTACCAACCCCGCATGGTGCGCCTGCCGGCCCAGGAACGACTCGGGCCCAAGGGCCAGGTCCACCTCCAACGCGAGGTGAAGCTCCTGCCCATCGGCGCCCTCTCCATTCGGTTCCGCGTCCCCTTCGCCGTCGAAACCCTCGAGGAACTCGTCGCCTTCCACGACCTCCAGTTCAGCCACGGATCCCTCCACGAGGAGGCCCGCAAGCTCGCCGAGGAGGCCCGACGCGAGCTCACCCCGCACTTCATCCGTCCGATCGAACGGATTCCTGACGAGGAAGCCTACACCGTCTTCTGCATCCAGGGTCCGCTCCCCGCCGACCCGACCTCGACCCAGCCCCACCTCCGCGCCGAGGCCTGGCTCGACACCCACCGCCGTGCCGTGGCTGCCGTCCTCACGCAGGAGGACAACCCCACCGCCCTTTCCCGACAGGAATCCATCGAGTCCACCTCCCGCCACCTGAGCTATTACGACGATGACCTCGTCGTCGTCGACTGGGATGCCGCCCTCCTCGTCGATCACCCCGATGAATGGGAGGAAACGCTCTACATCCTCGAACTCGCCAACCTCCAACTTGCCGAACTCGAGGCCTACGACCGCGTGCTCGACGCCTCCCTCGAACGGACCTACCGCGACCTTTCCTCCTCCGTCCGCGGCCGACGCCAACTCCTCCGCGACCTACGCGAACTGCGCATCGACATGGCCCGTTTCAGCGATGAACTTTCCAACATCTCGAAATTCTTCGGCGACTGGCATGCCGCCCGCCTCTACGAGATGACCGCCGCCCGCTTCCACCTCGGCGACTGGCACCGCTCCGTCAACGACAAGCTCCGCACCGTCGGCGAACTCCACGAGATGCTGAAGCACGACCAATCCAACCGCTGGATGCTCGCCCTCGAGATCGCCGTCGTCCTCCTCTTCATCATCGACGTCGTGATGCTCTTCTCGGGGACGAAGAAGTAGGGAAGCTCGGAGTTTTCAGTTTCAAGCCTCATGCCCCAGGGGTGGGGCGAGGGTCCCACGAACCGATTCGCCCCTTCGCGGCCCCGTCGTACTCGTACTCGTACTCAGCCCGAAGGGCGGTACTCGCACTCGAATCCAACAGGTCCTGCCCGGTCTCACATCACTCATCCCCATCGGCTCGAGTACGAGTACGAGTACGAGTACCCCCCTCGGAGACCCACGGCGAAGGAACCCACATTTCCGCCCGCCTTGTCCCCAACGCCGGCGGCGTCGCACCCGATAGCCCCGGGTTGGCCGAGGAACGAGGCCCACCCGGGGTCCACGTCCCAGAATGATCCCCGCACCCCGAAGGCGGTGCGTAGGATCTCCTCGGCGTCGGGGTCGCTATCGAAATCGGGATCGAACAACGCTGCGACTCGATGCCGATACCGATTCCGACCCCGACACCGATGTCATGGGACGAGGGCAACTCGGAGGGCGGACCAACTCCAGCGCCTGACAGACGCCCTCACAGCCCCTTCCCGGAATGCGCCTGTGCTCCCAACGCGATGCTTCGGGCCATCTTCCCACGCCGCCTCGGAGCCCGCCTCCATCCTGTTCATCCTGCCCATCCTGTCTGCTGCCGGTCATGGGGATGAGACGCCACACCCCAACCCAGTCGATTCGCTGTGTTCCCAATCTCGCCACAAATTCATCAAATGGAGGTTCTGCTTCTAAAACCCCCTATTTTTCAGCAGGGGTATCACGACCCGATTTTCCGGCATTTTCCCAACGCCTCATGATCTGTCAGAGCCGGCCCCCTAACCTCCCCAGTCGCCTTGGCAGTCGGCGGTCCTCATCACCACGAGGGCTGCCACCCGTGCCCCCCTCAGTCACCGACCCGTTTCCTCAGTTTCTGACTTCCACCCAGGCTGAGATCATTCAAATCCCCTCGGCTTTTACCCAACTGCCGGCCTTGCCGGGCCTGCTGGCCTCCCACACGGCGCGGCGGATCCATCGCTTGATGTTGCAGGCCGCCACAGTGAAGTAGTTCCCCAGGCTCACCCGCTCCAGTCCCCGAAAGCGTGTGCGCCTCATCCCGTGAGCCCTCACCAGTTCACTGTGGGTTCCTTCGATCGCATTGCGCTTCTTCATCCGCTCCTTGAAGCCTGCCTCCTTCTGCTCCTTCCGGCGCTTCTGCAGTTCCGTGTGGTGCTCGCCCACCACCAGGCTTCGATACTTCTGTCCGGGCCCCAGACACCGATCCTTCATCGGACATTCCCGACACAGACCCTGGTTCCACTCAAAGCGGTACTGAACACCCGGTGCCTTCTCTCCATCCAGTCGGCTGCACTGGGTGTTTTCCACGCCGGCAGGACAGGTCGCCTTGCGCTCTTCGACCTGCACGTCGAAGTCCTCCGCCGAGTAGGACTCCGGGCGCCGCTTCAACGCCGCTTGCGCCGGCCCCATGAGCTCCACTCCCTCTGCCTTGGCTTGGACCAGCTTCTCCGCCGACACATACGCTCCGTCGACATAGAGCACCGGCGGAGTGGCAAGCCCCATGGACGCCTGCTCGCTGGCCATCTCCCGTGCCCCCGCTTCGTCGCTCCCGTGCGCCTGCTGGGTGACCACTCCCACCACGAAGCCTGCCGTGGGTTCGCCGGGTTGCAGCGGGCGCTCCTCCGCCGACTCGGCGATCTGAACCTTGTAGCCGACATGCTCGATCTGCTGCTTCCCCGCTCCCTTCACGCTGTAGGTGGCGTCCGGATCGTGTGGATTCTGGATCCGCCCGCTGCCCAGTTCCCCCTTGCCCCGGGGCCGAACCGACTGGTCGGCTTCCAGCACGAACTGCTGCCCGAAGACCTCGATGAGCTGTTGGACATGCTCGCCCTTCAAGAGCGCATCCCGTTCGCGCGCCCAGGCCACCAACTTCTGGGCGTCCTTGCCGGCTTCCAGCAGCTTGTTGACGAGCACATCGTGACTGGATCGGTAGTCGAGCTTGTTCTCCACGTACCGCTCCCACCATGTCGTCCAGTCGGCCGGGCACTGCGCCAGTGGCACTGCCGGCGCGATCTCCTGCAAGGCCAGTCGTAGCGACTCGCGTACACATTCAACGCGGCTCATCCGGCTGACCAGGCCCAGGACGTGGGTGGAATCCATGCGCTGGTTGGTGCGACGCTTGACCAAGCCTGCGTCGATCAGTCCGTCGAGGATCGCCTTGAATCCGACCGCGGCGAGGTCGTGCTCCTCGAGTCGGTCCCGAAATCGGGTGAGGGTGGTGGGATGGAAGAGTGGGTCTCCCAGCTGGCGGTTGAGGGCGAAGTTCCAGCCTGCGTGATAGCGAAGCATGTCGATGGCCTGGCGGTCCGGAACACCCTCGAGGTACTGCAGGAGGCAAACACCCAGGAGGACGACTGGTTCAATGGCCGTGCGTCCCGAGCTCTTGGAATAGGCTACCTCGACCTGAGCCCGGGCGGCGACGATTCGCGGGAAGACCAGCTTGGCGAAAAGGCGGTAGCGATCGGTTTCCGGGAAGAGGGAGGAAGAGACGGAGGAAAGGGAAAAGAGGGAGCCTTGGGTGGAGAAGGAGGGCAGACTCATTGGAAAAGCTGGAGAGGAGAGTATCGCTACCCCATGGGGTAGCGCAATGATTATGCAAGCCAACTACCCGATGAAGGTGCAGGTGATCCGGTCGAAGAAGCAGCCGCCGCGCTTCTATGTGAACATCCCACTGCCGCTGGCGGCAGCGTTGGGGATCGAGGGTGGCGAGGAAGTGCACTGGCAGCTGCTGAACCGGACGGACCTCCGGCTCAAGCGACCGACCGCCCGGCCAGTCGACTCGGACAAAAATGCGGATTAGCGGGCGTTCCCGCGTTTTTCAGCAGAACCAAACGGACAGATCTGACCCCATTGCCCCCTTTCCATCCCAGCGGCGACCCCTCCCCCTCCGAAGCTGACATCCGCCTCACCCGCGACCTCATCCAGGTGGGGAGATTGATCAAGATCGAGGTCCTCGACCACGTTATCGTCGGCCGGGCGACCACCGATCGGCCGCGCGACTACGTATCATTACGTGAGCTGGGGTTTTGGGCCGGGATCTGAATAATGCCGAGTTGACGGGGTGATTCCGCGGAGAGCGCAGGATTCACCCCGTCTTCTTCATCCGTCACTCGGCATAGTCAGAGGTTCTGTAGGAAGGCCAGGAGGCTGTCTGTGGGACGGTAGCGACGGGACTGTCCCTTGAATGGCTCGGTCTTGGCGAGTGCCTGCTCCTTGAGTTGGAGGTCTGCGTGCAAGTAGACCTGCGTCGTTTCCATCGACTCATGTCCAAGCCAGAGAGCGATGACCGAGCGGTCAACGCCGTGATGGAGCAAGTCCATGGCAATGGTGTGACGCAACACGTGGGCCGAGACCCGCTTGGTCTTCAAGGAGGGACATTCTTGTCGTGCGACCGCGACATGTTTAGCCAGCAAGTATTCCACGCCATCGCGGCTCAAAGGGTTGCCGCGGGCACTTGGAAACAACACGTCCAAGGGCTGCCCGCTACGCTCACGCAACCACGCGCGCAAGGTCGTCACGCTTTCCTTCCGCAGCGGAATGCACCGAGTTTTTCGTCCCTTGCCCGTGCAACGGACATGGGCACCCGGGCCGAACGTAACATCCTGACAACGCAGTCCGATCAATTCGGAAACGCGCAGTCCTGTCTGTACCGCCACTAGTAGCCAAGCGCGGTCCCGGCGACCCGACCAAGTGTTTTGGTCTGGGGCGGCGAGCAAGGCCTCAGTCTCGACTCGACTCAAGAAGTCCACTGGATTTTTGGTGAACCGCTTGCTTGGGATGGCCAAAACGCGTTGCGCCACGGCCCCGAAACCCGGCTCCTGAAGTGCGACATACTGGAAGAAGGAGTGGATTGCGGCCAAACGCACGTTTCGACTCCTCGGGGTGTTTTTCCGCTCGGTCTCCAAATGCTCCAGAAACCGAAGGATGAACGGAGCATCCATGTCGGGAATGGCCAACGCTGTCGGAAACTTCTTCAGGCGCTGATGGGCGTAGGCGATGAGGAGACGAAATGTGTCGCGGTAGTTCGCGATGGTGTTGGGACTGGCGTTGAGCTCACTCATGAGTCGCTTCGTGAAGAAGGCTTGGAGCAGCTCGGAGAACGTGGTTTGCGTTTTCATCTTCCGTCCTCCTTCCGTTCGCAGCGCTGGGTGGCCAAACGCAACAACTCGGGCACCGCCGAGAGGTACCAGTACGTATGGCGGACGTGAACGTGACCCAGATAGGTGCTCAGGTCCGGAAGATGGGCTTCCACGTCGGTTTTGGAGCGATACCAGCGCAACATGGTCTGGATGGCAAAATGGTGCCGCAGGTCATGGATACGTGGTCCGCGTCGGTCGCCGGGTTTGCGCAACCGGAGTTGGGAGGCGACCAAGAGGAACCAGCGGTTCACGGAGCAGTGGCGCAACCGCGTTCCCCGTTCCGAGACGAAGAAATTGGAACCAGACGGTCGGGGAAAGACTTCGTCACGAAGCGAGGCATACTGCCGGAGGGCTTCTTGGCTTGAGGGGTGGAGGGGTACCAGTCGGGACTTGTCGCCTTTGGCACGCCGAACGGTCACCACTCCACGGCTGAGATCCACGTCATCAGTATCCAGACCGATGGCTTCGCCGACGCGCATGCCGGTGACCGCGAGTAATCCGATCAAGGTCGCGTAGGAAGCCCCTTTGATGGGGTTGGCCGGATCAATGTGGCGCGTAGCCTCGATCAACCGAAGGATGTCCTCCTTACGGTAAATGTGGGGCTCTCTTCGTCGGAACTGATAGGGCAAGAGCTTCTGGGCCGGAACCTCGGTACGGGGATCGAGCGTGCTCAGGTATTCGGCGAAGCGACGCACCACTCCCAGTCGGTTGGCTTTTTGTACCGGTTGGAGCTCGACGGGCTGGGTCGCCCAGCGCAGCGCCAGCTTCGTGGTGACGAAGGAAGTACGCTGCTTTTCTGCAAATCGCACGAAGTTGCGGAGCAGAATGCCACCCACCCGCAGCTTGAACCCGAGTTGCCGTCGCAACTTCAAGTAGTTGTCCAGATGCACTGCGAGCGTTTTCATCGGGCACCTCCAGGCCAAGGCTGCGCCAAGAGACGCAGCGCGTTAATGTCGACCTTCGCATAGATCTCCGTGGTCTGGATCTCTTGGTGTCGAAGTACCTGGCCGATTTGAGCCAGTGAGGCGCCCCCTTGGAGCAAGCGGCTGGCCAATGAGTGGCGGAGCAGATGAGCTCCTCGGCGGACGGGATGTAGTTGAGCTCGCGCCAAAGCACTTCGGACCACGCTTCCGACGACGCCCGAGCTGGCCAAGCCTTCGTACGGGGCCTTGCTTTGGAGAAAGACCCGGCGTGACGCCCCCCCTGAACGCCGCGTCTTGAGGTAGTCAGCAATCGCTTGGCCTACGTCGCAAGGCAGTGGCAGACGATCCAAACGCCCGCCCTTGCCACGGATGATCAATTCTCCGGCCTGCCAATCGATATCTTCCAGGCAGAGGTGCACCACCTCACCGCCCCGCAACCCAAGGCGAGCCAGGAGTAAGAGGATTGCGTAATCCCGGCGCCCCAAGCTTCGGCGTCGATCGCAGCTCTTGAGGAGCTTTTCAACTTGGGATGCCTCTAGGAATTTGGGCAGTTCGGCCATGCGTCGTGCGGCCACTGTGGGAACGGTTTTCGCCAACGGGATGCTGATTTTGCCGCGCTGCAGCAGGAAGCCGAAGAAACTCCGCAGTGTGCTTGCTGTCGACTGCAGGTAGCGACGACCGCATCGATCACTGGCATGAAGGATGAATTCAGCCGCATCGCCTGCACTCAATTGGCGTAGCTGGATTTCGCCGGTGGGAAACCGGTGCTCGAAGAAGCGCCGAACCATCGGGAGGTAGGCGGCAATCGATCCGGGGCAGAGATTCCGTTCCTTTCGGAGAAACTCTTCGTACTCCCCGACGAGCCGATCCAGGAAACTCCGGACCGCTGACGGTCGAGGAGCAGGCAGAACGCAAGATTGACGAAGGTGGCGAAGCAACCGCGCCATCGTGCATGAATCGCCGCTGCCGCGGCGCCGGGTCTTCGTTCGGGCTTCGAGGAAGGCGCTCACCTGACGTTCGTCGAGTTGCCCGATCCTCAGCCCTCTCACTGCAAGCCATTGGCTCAGCTCCGCCACCAAGCGGACCTTCTGCCAGCCAGTACTCCGGCAATAACCTTGCTGAGCCAAAACGGCGGCGAAGCCTTCCAGGTGTGGTGCTAGCGGCCCTGATCGCAGCGGGAACAAGTCCTCTGGACGGGGCCGAAAGAAGTTGATCATGGGTGACCTTTCTCTCCTTGACCGTGTGGGCAGGTCCATGAAGCCCGAATAATGCCGAGTCCGGAAGACAACAAAACAGGGTGAATCCTGCGCATTTCGCAGAATCACCCCGTCAACTCGGCATTATTCAGATCCCGGCCCAATAGCCCTTATGCCGAGCTCGGCATAAGGGGTTCTTCTGAGGCGGAGATTGCCGACTAGGCGGATTACCGAGGCATCGGTGGAAGGCCCTCTGGTCACCCACCGCCCAAAACCGCTCGCTAGGTTTCCGGACTTTGGATCAACGCCTCCCATTCTCGATGCCTACCACCGCACCCGATACAGTTCGGCCGGGAGCAGGTGAAGTTGGTCACGGGTTTCGTGGACGGTCACACGCAGCCCTTCCAAGGTCCGCGGGTTGAAGCGCAGGATGCGTTTGCGGCCGATGGTCGTCGCCTTGACCAGTTCGAACCACCGGCCCTCGATCTTGCCCTCCACCGTGAAACGTTCGACATATTGGCCCTTTGCGATGTCCTCCTTCAGCACGATGGTGTTGGCGGTAACCCGCTGGGGGAACTCGGCTTCAACGATGGCTATTATGTTCGTGCTCGTGACGGGTTGAGGTCTCAGTTCGATGCCGGCCAACAGGTTCGTGGCGAAACTGGCGCGCTGCCAGTCGCCGAACTCCTTCAGGCGCCGCACCTGCGAATCAGGAATGAGGCCGCGGTTATCAGGGCCGATGTTCAACAGGAGGCCAGCGTTGCGGCCCACGGAGAACTCGTAGATGCGCTTGAGCTGGTCGAGCGACTTGATTTCACGCTCCCACTTGGCGTCCCAGAACCAGTCCGGCCCCAGCGACACGTCGCACACGGCGGGATACCAGTGCAGCGACTTGGCACCTTTCAGGCGTTCCCGGCTACCGAGGTCCGGGGCGCGCAGGTCCGGCCAGTCGTAGTCCTCCACGGTGGTGGGGAGCGGAATGACGCTCCACTCCGACTCACGGGCGATACCGGCCTCGTTGCCCACCCAGCGCACGTCCGGTCCCTTGGAGACGATCACGGCGTTCGGCTGAAGTTCCCGCACCAGGCAGTAATAGCTGGGAAAGTCGTACGCCTGTTTGAGGCGCGAGGGCTGGGCACCGTCGAACCACACCTCGGAAATCTCGCCGTAGTTCGTGAGCAGTTCGCGGAGTTGGTTGCGGAAATACTCGTTGTAGGCAGCGGAATCCCGACCGTAGGTGGGCTCGTGGAGGTCGCCCGGCGACAGATACACGCCGAAGCGCAGCCCGGCCTTTCGACACGCTTCCGAGACTTCGCGGACGAGATCGCCCTGGCCGCCGCGCCACGGGGAATTGCGGACGGAATGCTCGGTGAACTGGCTGGGCCAGAGGCAGAAACCGTCGTGATGCTTGCAGATGAGCACCACGCCAGAGACTCCGGCGGACTGGGTGGCCCGGACCCACTGACCGGCATCCAGCGCCGTCGGGTTGAAGCTCTTGGGCTGCTCCAGCCCAGAACCCCATTCAGAGCCGGAGAGGGTGTTGACCCCGAAGTGGATGAACGTCGTTAACTCGTGTACGCTCCATGGCAGTTGAAAGGGCGCGGGGAGGCACTGAACTTGGTTGGCAGCACGACAATTCAAGAATGCAGGGTAGAGCCAGGCTATCCAAATTAGATGCCAAAGGCGACTCAGAGGTTGATTCATAATCCGAACACCTAAAGCTATAGCACTAACCCACTCTCGATAAGTGATCACAGTTCCCGCTGATCAAGCGTCATCAAGCGAGGCTGCGTATTGATCTGTTCTGCAGAAAACTCTTGAAGGGGCGATGCCAGCAGGCCTTTACCGAACGACACCTCATGAAGCTGCTTGAAAAGACTCGCAGTGACAATGCAACGAAAACGATCTGGCGATCCAATTGCAGATGCCTGACGCTTTCGAACAGAACTCGCGTCGCCTTGACTGATTGATGCGCCTCCTCCCTTGACATTCAGTCTTACTGTTCCGCACTTGGGGCACTTCCAGCCCCCTATGCCTTTCTGTGATTTGGGAACCACCATTGGAAAAACGCATTGAGGAATGGCTTCCAGAGATCGGTGTTACCGCCCCAATTAGGGGCTCATCAATGCTGGGGTGATTTCTCATAGCGCCGGGCTGATCTAGGCGCTCAGGAGTGTCCGCGCGGATAGGGGGTTGGCATGGGTAGTGCGATGACACCTTGGTGCCTCAGCGCATGTAGGCACGCATCAGGGGGCGCAGCTTGACGATCCCGGCCGTCCATTCCCAGCCGTGCGTCACCGCATCGCTCAACCAGCGAACAAACTGACTACTCCATCGGGTCAACTGGCGCAGCGTCTCTACCCATGGCGAAACGGTTGTGCCCCGCTCAGCGGCCAGTCGCTTGCGTGCCGCCAGCGCCGCTCGGTACTTGTCTTCGACCTTCTCGTCACGAATCCCCTCCTGCTCATCCAGTCTGTGGCTGACCAGCAGCAGGAGATTGTGTGTCAGGCAGAGGAACTCGTTCTGTACCTGCGCCGGGATTGGCCCCGTCCCCCACGCCTTGGCTTCGCCCAGCAGATTCTCGCAGACGTCAAAGAACTTCTCGATATCCCAGCGGAGTCGATAGAGCTGAGCGATCACGCCTGGAGCCAGATGGAACTCGGAGGTGAGGAACTCGTGGACTTCCATGGTCTCGGGATCCCGGTAGGTCACCCGCCGAAATTCGCCGTTTGTCCCAAACCGCACCCGTTCGTCCTTGATGACGCCGTCATTGCGTCGGTCGTTCCTGTCCCATTGCAGTTCCCGCGCCTCTGTGATCACCAGGTTGTCCTTCATGCGGGTAATGACCGTGGCACCGGCCTTGATCTTGGCGGCGCGAAGGAACCCGAAGTCCACGGCAACGGGATCGATTACCAGGATGGTCCCCTTTGCACCGGGGCTCCAGAGGAACTCGCTCCACGGTCTTGCTTTCACAGCGGCCCATTCGTGCTCGTGGCCAGAGGTCTGAGCCAGAACCCGGGCTGCACCGGTGCGCAGATGACGCAAGAAGATGCCGGTCACCGTGTCAGGGACCTCCAGGCGGCCGGATGAAACGACCTCCTTGGGCTCGTGGGACGCGCGGCGCACATCGTGACCGTCGATGGCAAGGATGTCGCGACCGGCCAGTTCTGGGAAACAGGCGAACCGGTCCTTGTTGGCCACAATGGTGCGGGAGAGACAAGCGTTGAGCTCATGAAGGAGGGCGAGGCGCCGCGGACTGCTCACAGCGCCGAAGTAGGCGCGAAGGGAAACATCGGAGATGTCGCACTGCCGGACCGATTGCAGGAAGGCCCGGCCGGAAGGGCAACGGGTCAGGATACGCCGGATGCCGAGGGAGATGAACTCGGAATCAGAGAAGTCGAGCTTGGGTGTGTGGTTGTCGAGGGACTCGACGAGACTGAGGGCAGGGTGGAGAAATACATCTGTAACCGGGTGGATCATAGACCGGACAAGTATAGGAAATGATGCGGCGGGTTCACTCAGAATCCGAGAGGAGTGGGTGAAAAGTTGCATGTGGCTGGAACGCGCCCTGTTGCCCTATAGCGGGTCTTGATGCCTGAGGGTGGTCACTCAAGGGGTTGAGCATTAGAACGTCGTGGCAGGCTGTTTCCGGCTCAGCAAAAGGCCTTCTCGCTAAGGTTGAGGCCGACCTCCAACCTCAAGGGCGCGACTGAATCGGCTCCGTGGCGAATGAAATAGGCCGGCATAACAACAGAATCGCCTCACCATCACCTTTCAACGGGCGGGGACAATCCCCTGTCCACGGGCTTCTTGGCGTGCCCTAAGCGCGAACAGGTGCTGACCTATCCAATGCTATAGTCGAATCTCATCCTATTGATCGGGTAACACCGATCCTTCCAGATAGGTGGGGCATGATTTTCCATTCACTAAGATTTCTCTAAAATTGAATTCCAAACTGGCCGTTTTTGAAATCACGTTACACAATGAAGAATGCCAGAGATTCATGCTAACACAGCGACCACACTCAGAGTACGGCTGAAAGACAGTAAATAGTCCGGAAACCGCCTTCTTGGGAACTTGAGAGAGCTGAAGGATCTCTGCGTTTCGTCTACCCAAACCAGATTGACAGAGGGGGCAAAGCCCACCTTCGAAGTATATCCCTGGATCCGTGGACTCGCTGGTTTCATTTACCCCGAGCACGAAGATAGCATCCGCATTCACCGGCTCATCCAAATATTGAAACGCGATGGGCTCATCAAGATTGAAGCGCTCCCAGAGCAGTTTCACCAATGACTCCTCTGCAGCCTTCAGGCTCTTGGCCCGCGCCTTAAGTTCCGGCGCCTGGTCGGCCCAAACGCTGAACTGCTTTCCATCGTGCTGCTTCCTGCAGATGGCAACGCCGCCGGTGAAAGGTGAACGAGGTGATATCTTCATTTGAACTTTAACATGGTATTGAGCATGTCCGTTAGGTTCGGCCTTTTGAACTTGCAGAAACTGTCGACTACTTTGGTGGCTTTACGCAACAACTCCTCGGCGCGCTTTTCTGCCCTGGGATCGGCTGCGAACTTATCCAACCACTGCTGCGTGCTCCCAGTTGAACCTCCGAGCGCGCTCAATTCGCCCAAAATTGGGTCGCCCTTCACGTACTCGTTCAGCAACCGGTGAAGTATCCGGTGCAGTTCGGGGAACAGTTTCGCTAGGCGTTGTGCATTTTTGCCGGCCATAAACTTTGGATAGACATGATGCCCACCATACAAGACGGCAGCGGTTGTAAATGCCACCCGCCCCCCGTGCACATCACTTTCTTAGCATTCTTGTATCCACGCGCCACACTTGCTACTTGTGAGCCGTATTGGCGCACTTGAGTCTGCACGTAGGTCATCGACTCGGACATTGTCATCAGTCCCGTCGGATCACTGCTAGTGACTGGGTTTGCGTTGGCATATAGAAACCTGTTCTGAGAGATCGGATCGTCCACCTCGCCCTCGTAAGTGTCCCGGCCCAGGAACCTCCCCCACTCCGGCAGATACCAGCGGGCGCGTAGGTAGTAGGCCCCCACGTCGGCGTCCCATTGTTCGCCGGTGTAGAGGTAGGGCGTGGCAGTTGTGCTGCCGACCAGCGTCCCGAAGGCGTCGTAGTTGAACGGTAAGCGGTAAGGCAGGTGCATGTCCTCGCCGCTGTCTGCGGCGGGGTCAGCTTCGTGAATTTCGAGAGTGGCCCGACCTCAGGCGGGTGATGGATCGGGCCGTCGCCAGTTTTCCGGCAGCACTTCGTCGATCTGCGTGATGTTCATCCCAGGCAACCGCCGGAGCACATCGCTCAGGTACTCCTGCGGATTGATCCCTCGGCGTCGGCAACTGGTGATCACCGAGTAGATCACTGCACTCCGCCATCCGGCATCGGGGTGTCCGATGAACAACCATCGCCTCCGTCCGACCGCCGGCCCTCGAATGGAGTTTTCCACCAGATTGTTGTCGATCTGGTATCGTCCCGATCCCAAATACCCAGTCAGCGCCTCGTACTCGTTGATCAGGTAGCTGACGGCCTTGCCCAAGCTGCTCTTGGGCAGCACTTGCGGCTGCATCGCGATCGCCTTCTCCCGAATCGACTCCCACAGCGGTGCTGCCATCTGTCGGCGCAGCTCATATCGATCCTGGACACTCATGTCCCTGGCCTCCCGTTCCAGCCGGTAGAGCCTCCGGAACAGGCTGATGAACTCGATGGCCCGGGCATCCCCATCCCGCACCGCGCGATGGAACTTGCGTCGCGAGTGGGCGGTGCATCCGATGCGCCTGAGCATCGGCATCAACTTCTTGAGCGAGTCGTATACCTCGTAGGCATCGGTCTGGATCGTTCCCTCAAAGCCGACGAGTTGTGCGGTGGGGGCGCTGCGGCCGCGGGTGTCCTGGAAGTCCAGATACACGTCCCCACCGGGAACCGCGTAAAACCAGAGATATCCCCGGGCACATTTCCCCTTCACCTCCGGATCCATCACGCGGACCGGTGTCTCGTCCACCTGGAGATAGCCTCCCTGCTTCATCCGCTCGAACATCCGCTGCACCACCGGTTGGAGCACGAAGGCAACCTGTTCCACCCACTGCACCATCTGCTGGCGGGGAATCACGACGCCGTGTCGTTCCCGGAAGATCCGTTCCAACGTGTAGTAGGCGACATGATCGTCGAAGCGCTCGAGCAACAGGTGAACTGCCAGTCCCGTCCCGAGCTTGCTTTGCGGAATCAGCCGGGGCGGCAGGGGCGCAATCAGCACACCGCCGCACCCGCATCGGCAGCCGTACTTCGGACGAACCGTCCGACGGCAGATCACCTTGGCCGGCACATACTCCAATTCCTCGCTGACTTCCTCACCCATCGCCTGGCGGGGTTTGCCACACGCCGGGCAGTCGTCCCGGGTGGCAGGTTCCACCACCACCGTCTCACGCTCGAGATGCTCGGGCATGGGGTTGCGCGAGCGACGTTTCCTGGGAGGCTTCTCATCCTCGTCCTCAAGAATGTCGTCGCCGACCGAGGCTTCGCGCCGAGCCTGTTCCTTGAGATCTTCCTCCAGTTCCCCGATCTGAGCCTCCTGCTCCGGGGTGAGCTTGTCGGACTTTGATCCGTAGAGTTGGCGGCGCAGTTCGTCCAACTCCAGCAACGCCTCCTGCAACTGGGCCTCCATGCCGTTCTTCAGGATCTCCAGTTCATGGACCTTGCTGCGCAAGGATTGGGCATCCTCCTTGAGGCGATCCGCCTCGGCCTGACGCTGCTCGTGCTCGTTGCGCAGACGGGCGATCTCGGCCTGGCGTTGCTCGTGCTCGTTGCGCAGACGGGCGACTTCGGCCTGACGCTGCTCGTGCTCGTTGCGCAGGCGGGCTACTTCGGCCTGACGCTGCTCGTGTTCGTTGCGCAAGCGGGCGACCTCGGCCTGACGCTGCTCCTGCTCGTTCCTGAGTCGGATGATTTCGGCCTGTTCCTGCTCCCGCTCGACCTGGATCCGTGCCAGTTCGGATTCCAAGGCCGTCAACTGCTCCCGCAGCCGCTCGGCATCCGTTGATGAATCCGATGCGTTCATGCCGCCAACACCTCTCGAAAGTCCGCCTTCAACGGCAGCACGAAAACCTCCTTCACAGGCACCCTCAATGTCCGATCCCGATCCTGCCGGCTGCGACCGGTCGTCCGTCCCAACGCCTGCCAGTTGGCCGCCCGGTAGCAGGTGCCACGGAATCGTTCCACCTCCACGAAACTCTCCAGCAGCACCACGGGATGGCCGTACTTCCTCTTCCAGTCGGACGCAATCCGCCGGGCCACAGCACCCAACAGGTGGCTCGCCAGATGCGCCACCTGCACCCAGGGCAGGATCAGGAACCGGCTCTGGTTGGCAATCCTTCCCAACCCCGCTTCCCGCTGGGCGGGATTCCAGCCAATCCACTGGTCACGCGCCGCGCATTTCCATGCCGCCGCCCCGAACACCATGACCCCCAGCAGCCGGCCACTGGAATCACTCGCCGTGTACTGGAGGCTCTCCCCCACAGGTGCCCGGTATCCCAGGTAGTGAAAGCTCGCCAGCGCCGATCTCACCTCCGTGCGGGCTTCGATGCAGGCGCTGACTTCCTCGATCCGCACTCCGCCCAGACTTCGCAGGCTTCCGACAATCGGTGCGGTGTCCCAGGTGCGGGGAGGCGGGGGTGTCAGTCGATGGCGATTGGGCGATGCGATGCGCGGTGGTGGCAACTCGACCCATCCCCGCTCGTGCAGCTTGCAGAGCAGTGTCCGGGCGGCCATGTCCTTGCGCTCACCGAGCTCGGTGCGCCAATTCCAAAGCGAACACAACTCGTTCGACAACCGGTACCGGCTCCACTCCGGATGGGTGCGGATCAGTTCCTGGATCTGGGCGACGTCCGACGGCTCGATGCGGCGTCCCTGTAGGATGCACGCGCTGATCATGGAGCCGAGGATGCTGGACGGGGGACGCAGAGTCCAGCGCAAAATCTCCAGATCACCGCCGATACCAACCCGGCTTCTCCCGCACCTGCAATCCAGCCACCAGGGCGGTGAGTTGGTCGGAACGGAGGGTCAACATGGCCCCCTCCCCACAGGGCCAGTCGAATGTATTTCGCTCCAGACGCTTGGTCGCCAACCAGAGTCCGCTGCCGTCCCACCACAGCAGGCGCAGGCGGTTTCGCCGTCGATTGGTGAACACGAAGAGTCCACCCTCCAGAACCTCGCGTTGCAGGACTCCACGGACGTGGCTGGCAAGTCCGTCGAAGCCCCGGCGAAAATCCACGGGTGCCACCGCGACGAACACCCGGAGGCTGGCGGTTTCAATCAGCATGGGCGGCGGATGGCTTGGGCCAGGGTTGCGATCCATGCTGGATCGGTGTCACGACGCACACACAGACGGGTCCCGTCCGGCCAGGCGATTTCCGCGTCCCAGCCGGACTCCGGCTGCGATGGCGAGGGACGGATCCATTGAACCTCGCGAAACACGGGCTGTGAGTCTGGCGGAAGGCCAGGTGCGTCACTGGGAATGGAATCGCGCCCGCCGTAGATCCAGTAGTGGAGCTGGGAATAGCGCAGGCCGTGAACCTCAGCGAAGCGACGCAGACCAAGATGTCCTTCGCGATATCTGCGCACCCACTGTTGCCGCTCCCCGGGAGGGACGGAGGCCCGCTTTGGAAACCGTTCCAGCTTCATCCCGACAGTCTGCCATGCCGTCGTCCGATCGTGGTAGATGTGCTCCGCTTACCGCTTACGTTGAACGTCTGCGTGGTCAGTTCGCCCAGGTCGCCGTTGAGTCCTCCCGTCGCCCCCGGCGTCGGATCGAACCGCGTCAGGAACCGGGTGGTCCCCAGCACATCGGTGCTGAAGAACTCCACCAACTCGCCGGTAATGGTCCTCTGACTGATGAGGTCCAAGCCGTAGGTGTATGTTTGCTTCGGCTGGCGGCTGGTGCCGTCGCCGGTATATTCCACCAGCACCTGCCCGTAACCGGTCGGATTCAGCGTATCCACCAAGTAGCGGGTAGGCGTGCCGGTGCCCACTTGCTTGGACACTCGCAGTCCCTCGGCATCGTAACCCAGCGTCGTGGTAATGCCGCCAGTGGTGGAAGCCGTGAGGCGGTTACGACGGTCCCATTGGTAGGTCTTGCCATTCCCCGTGGTGAGGGCGTTGTCCTTCTTGTCCCAGGTGGGTGAATTGTTGCCGACTGTGATGGCGCGGTCCTGCCCGTCGTAGGCGTAGGTGCTGACCGTGGGTGCCACGCCGGTCCCGAGCGGGTCGGTGCCGGCGACCGCCTTGGTGCGGCTGCCACGGTTGCCTACGAGATTCATCGCGTAAGACAGCGTGGCCCGGTTGGCGGGCAGCGGCGCGGCGTTGAAGTCCGTGCCCAGCGTGAACGCCGTACCCGCGGTGGTGTCGCTGGCCACCCATTCCGTGTCGAGCCGACGCGCCGAGTCGTACTTGTGCTGGAACTGCAGTTTCAGCGGTGAACCGTCTGAAACCCCGGCCCGCGGCAGGGAGTCCAAGCTGCGCCGCCGCTGACCGTTGAAGTCGCGCGTGTAACGGAACGAGGCCTTGGGCGTCGCCGCCCAATAGGTGCCGGTGAGCTGGGCAGAGGTTAACCCGGCGGAGTCCTTTCGGTGGAATTCGAGGTCGCTCAGATCACCCAGCGCGTCATGCTTAAAGAGCGTGGTGACCCCATTTGGATACCGCTGCCCGAGCAACTGGCCTTCGTCATAGACGTAGGTGGTAGTCTTGTCGCCTTGCGTCAGCTTGTTGTCCGTAACGCTGACCAACCGGCCGGCGTGGTCGTAGGCGTAGGACACGTCCACGTCAGGCTGGAGCGTGGGGTTGGCCGGGCCGTAGGCGGAGTTCGCGCCCCACGTTTCGGTGCCGCCGGAATCCAGCGTGTAGGCCGCTCGATAGGCCTTCATGCCGGACAGCCGTCCGCTGGCAGCGTCGTAGGCGTAGGTAAGGGAAGGCAATGGGGTCGGTCCCGTATTATGTACATTCTTCCGCATCCGTTCCCCGAACTCCCCGAGTCCCCCTCCTTCCACGGCCAACCGCCAGAACAGCCGTACCCCCTGCGCCGTGGAGCCGTGCTGGACCCCAGGCATCGACACCGGGGATCCGAAGCGGTCGAGCCATCGGGCAAGGCTGAAATCAGGTCTCAAATTGTACACAGTACGGGACTGACCCCATTGCCCCTGTCACGGTTCCCTCCACGAGGAGGCTCGACGCGAGCTCACCCCGCACTTCATCCGTCCCATCGAACGGATCCCCGATGAGGAGGCCTACACGGTCTTCTGCATCCAGGGTCCGCTCCCCGCCGATCCCACCTCGCCCCAGCCCCACCTGCGGGCCGAAGCCTGGCTCGATACCCACCGCCGCGCCGTGGCTGCCGTCCTCACGCAGGAGGACAATCCCGTTGCCCTGTCCCGCCAGGAATCCATCGAGTCCACCTCCCGCCACCTCAGCTACTACGATGATGACCTCGTCGTCGTCGACTGGGATGCCGCCCTCCTCGTCGATCATCCCGACGAATGGGAGGAAACGCTCTACATCCTCGAACTCGCCAACCTCCAACTCGCCGAACTCGAGGCCTACGACCGCGTGCTCGACGCCTCCCTCGAACGGACCTACCGCGACCTTTCCTCCTCCGTCCGCGGCCGACGCCAACTCCTCCGCGACCTACGCGAACTGCGCATCGACATGGCCCGCTTCAACGATGAACTTTCCAACATCTCGAAGTTCTTCGGCGACTGGCATGCCGCCCGCCTCTACGAGATGACCGCCGCCCGCTTCCACCTCGGCGACTGGCACCGTTCCGTGAACGAGAAGCTCCGCACCGTCGGCGAACTCCACGAGATGCTGAAGCACGACCAATCCAACCGCTGGATGCTCGCCCTCGAGATCGCCGTCGTCCTCCTCTTCATCATCGACGTCGTGATGCTCTTCTCGGGGACGAAGAAGTAAGGAAGTTCGAAGTTTTCAGTTTCAAGTTTCAAGGCCCCAGGGGTGGGGCGAGTCCCACGAGCCGATCCGCCCCTTCGCGGCCCCGTCGTACTCGTACTCAGCCCGCAGGGCGGTACTCGTACTCGAACCGCAGCCTCCTACCCATGATCCCATCGCCTCGAGTACGAGTAGGAGTACCCCCCTTCCCAACCCAAAGGCCCGGAGGGCCGGAAGACCATAGCCCACGGCGTCAGCCGTGGGACCCCTCGCAGCAGGGAGCAAGCCCCAGCGGGGCGGCAGAATTCATCGTGTCCCCTCAGCAACCCCTCGTCGTCTGCCGATGCCCCACATCTTCCCAAGCTCAACTTCCTCGGCCTCGTTCGTACTCGTACTCGTACTCAGCCCGCAGGGCGGTACTCGTACTCGAACCGCCACGCCCAACTCTCGACTCCATCCCATGATCCCATCGCCTCGAGTACGAGTACGAGTACGAGTACGAGTACGAGTAGGAGTACGAGTACCCCCCTTCCCAACCCAAGGCCCGGAGGGCCGGAAGACTATAGCCCACGGCGTCAGCCGTGGGACCCCTCGCAGCAGGGAGCAAGCCCCAGCGGGGCGGCAGAATTCATCGTGTCCCCTCAGCAACCCCTCGTCCTCTGCCGATGCCCCACATCTTCCCAAGCTCAAGTTCCTCGGCCTCGTTCGTACTCGTACTCGTACTCAGCCCGCAGGGCGGTACTCGTACTCGAACCGCCACGCCCAACTCTCGACTCCATCCCATGATCCCATCGCCTCGAGTACGAGTACCCCCCTTCCCCAACCCAAGGCCCGGAGGGCCGGAAGACTATAGCCCACGGCGTCAGCCGTGGGACCCAGCGCAGCGGGGAGCAAGCCCCAGCGGGGCGACAGAATTCATCGCCCCCCGTCAACAACCCCTCGTCGTCTGCCGCCCCATCCGGGGCTGTTTGTCGATCGTCCACCCCATCCCACGGACCGCGCCGTGCGCTATCCTCTGCTGGTGCTCCGCACCTTTCCGATCGTCGCATGCCTCCCCTCGTTCGTACTCGTACTCAGCCCGCAGGGCGGCACTCGTACTCGAGTCCCAAAAGCCTTTCCGTTCTCCCATCACGCATCCCCATCGGTTCGAGTACGAGTACCCTCCTCCATGACTGCGTCCGAAGTGACCCCAAACAATCCTACTCCCGCCAAACCCCAGACACCTCGCAGCCCTCGTTCGTACTCGTACTCGTACTCAGCCCGCAGGGCGGTACTCGTACTCAGTCCCAGCCCCCCTCCGCGTCTCCCCCCTCTGCGGGACAACCCCGCTTCAAACTCCCCTCCTTGCCCCTTGAAACTCCCCACCCCGTCAACTCCCCCCGGAACTTCGGTTTACAACCCCCTCCCCCATCCTTCATCCTTCCCGCCCGGGTTGCCTCCCGCCCCGGGATTGCACTGCATGAGCGACGACATCCGACACGACTGGTCCCTGGCTGATCTCCAGGCACTCCACGACCTGCCCCTTCTCGACCTGGTCTTCCGCGCCGCGACCGTCCACCGGAAGCACCACGACCCGCGCGAAATGCAGGTCAGCAAGCTGATCTCCATCAAGACCGGCGCGTGCCCGGAAGACTGTTCCTACTGCGCCCAGTCCTCCCGCTACTCCACCGGCATTGCCCCGGAGAAGCTCATGGACAAGGCCCGCGTCATCGAGATCGCCAGCCGGGCTAAGGATGCCGGTGTCTCCCGCGTCTGCCTTGGCGCCGCCTGGCGCTCCGTCCGCGACGGCGAGCAGTTCGATCGCGTCGTCGACATGGTCCGTTCC
The DNA here is from genome assembly GCA_965284395.1 of Limisphaerales bacterium. GTDB lineage: Bacteria > Verrucomicrobiota > Verrucomicrobiia > Limisphaerales > UBA9464 > UBA6176. The sequence continues at coordinate 7,006,768 of OZ260084.1, forward strand.
GTCACCGACATGGGACTCGAGGTCTGCTGCACGCTCGGGATGCTTTCCACTGACCAGGCGCGCCGCCTCGAACAGGCCGGACTCTACGCCTACAATCACAACGTCGATTCCTCCGCCGAGTTCTACGAGACGATCATCACCACCCGCACGTACGCGGATCGTCTCCAGACGATCGACAACGTCCGCAAGACCAGCGTCACCCTCTGCTCCGGCGGCATCATTGGTCTCGGCGAAACCGTCGTCGACCGGCTCAAGATGCTCCAGACGCTCTCCGCCATCCGGCCGCATCCGGAATCGGTCCCGATCAACGTCCTCAGCAAGGTCGAGGGAACACCGCTCGCCAAGAATGCAGATGTCCCGTCCTGGGACGTCGTCCGCATGATCGCCACCACCCGGATCGTGATGCCGCTCTCGGACGTCCGCCTGACCGCCGGCCGCGCAACCCTGCCCGCCGGGATCCAGGCGCTGTGCTTCCTCGCCGGTGCCAACTCGATCTTCTCCAGCGAGACCGAGTTCATGCTCACCAAGGCTGTGCCGTCGCCCAGCTACGATGCCGACCAGGCCCTCCTCGCCGCCCTCGGCATGACCTTCCGCGAACCGTTCAAGATGGGGCATCCCACTGAACGCGCCGCCGCCTGCGCCACCTCCGGCTGCCAGGATGCCTGCACCGCCTAGGCCTCCGCGCCGCCGGTTCCCAGCCCTGCCCACCCGCGACCCGATCCCGGTTTGGCCAACAAGTTCACCTTCACCCTGACCAGCGACGACCGGCGCCGTCCGCTGCCGCACAAGATCATCATCGGACTCGGCATCAACGAGTCCGTCCGGCACGTCGCGATGAAGTTCCTCGGGTGGGTCCTGTTTCACCGGGACCGCCTCTCGATCGACACCGACCTAGAGAACGATTCCATCCCCTTCGTCCCCGACCTCGTCGAGATCGGATACGACATGCGCCCGGTCCTCTGGGTCGAGTGCGGCGACTGCTCCACCGCCAAGCTCCATAAGATCGCGGTGAAGTGTCCCGACGCCCAGATCTGGGTCCTCAAGCCCTCCGCCGACGAAGCCCACGCCCTCCTCCGGGTCATGAAGAAGGAGGAATTCCGACGCGACCGCTACGGCATCATCGCCTTCGATCCCGAGTTCTTCGAGGAAGTCTGCGGTCTCGTCCGCGAGCGCAACGCCTTCCACCTCTTCCGCTCCGACCTCGAAGGCGGCACCATCCAGTTCGAACTGAACCAACTCTGGTTCGACACCCAGTTCGAGACGTTCCGCTACTGACCGCATCCCGGCAGCGGGAGGGGCTGCCGCAAGAAACGCAAAAGGCCGAAAGCCACCACCGCAAAGTCCCCCACTCGTTCCGGCTGCGAGCTGGTTTTGCCGAAAGGAACGTAAGCGGTAAGGCAGGTGCATGTCCTCGCCGCGGTCTGCGGCGGGGTCAGCTTCGTGAATTTCGAGAGTGGCCCGTCCTCAGGCGGGCGATGGATCGGGCCGCCGCCAGTTTTCCGGCAGCACTTCGTCTATCTGCGTGATGTTCATCCCAGGCAACCGCCGGAGCACATCGCTCAGGTACTCCTGCGGATTGATTCCCCGACGTCGGCAACTCGTGATCACCGAGTAGATCACTGCACTCCGCCATCCGGCATCGGGGTGTCCGATGAACAACCATCGCCTCCGCCCGACCGCCGGCCCTCGAATGGAGTTTTCCACCAGATTGTTGTCGATCTGGTATCGTCCCGATTCCAGATACCCCGTCAGCGCCCCGTACTCGTTGATCAGGTAGCTGATGGCCTTTCCCAGACTGCTCTTGGGCAGCACTTGCGGCTGCATCGCGAGGGCCTTCGTCCGCAGATCTTCCCACAGCGGTGCTGCCATCTTTCGGCGCAGCTCATATCGATCCTGGACACTCATGTCCCTGGCCTCCCGTTCCAGCCGGTAGAGCCTCCGGAACAGGCTGATGAATTCGATGGCCCGGGCATCCTTGTCCCGCACCGCGCGATGGAACTTGCGTCGCGAGTGGGCGGTGCATCCGATGCGCCTGAGCATCGGCATCACCTTCTTGAGCGAGTCGTATACCTCATAGCCATCGGTCTGGATCGTTCCCTCAAAGCCGACGAGTTGTGCGGTGGGCGCGCTGCGACCGCGGGTGTCCTGGAAGTCCAGATACACGTCCCCACCGGGAACCGCGTAGAACCACAAGTAACCCCGGGCACATTTCCCCTTCACCTCCGGATCCATCACCCGCACCGGTGTCTCGTCCACCTGGAGATAGCCTCCCAGCTTCATCCGCTCGAACATCCGCTGCACCACCGGTTGGAGCACGAAGGCAACCTGTTCCACCCACTGCACCATCTGCTGGCGGGGAATCACGACGCCGTGTCGTTCCCGGAAGATCCGTTCCAACGTGTAGTAGGCGACATGATCGTCGAAGCGCCCGAGCAACAGGTGAACTGCCAGTCCCGTCCCGAGCTTGCTTTGCGGAATCAGCCGGGGCGGCAGGGGCGCAATCAGCACACCGCCGCACCCGCATCGGCAGCCGTACTTCGGACGAACCGTCCGACGGCAGATCACCTTGGCCGGCACATACTCCAATTCCTCGCTGACTTCCTCACCCATCGCCTGGCGGGGTTTGCCACACGCCGGGCAGTCGTCCCGGGTGGCGGGTTCCACCACCACCGTCTCACGCTCGAGATGCTCGGGCATGGGGTTGCGCGAGCGACGCTTCCTGGGAGGCTTCTCATCCTCGTCCTCAAGAATGTCGTCGCCGACCGGGGCTTCGCGCCGAGCCTGTTCCTTGAGATCTTCCTCCAGTTCCCCGATCTGAGCCTCCTGCTCCGGGGTGAGCTTGTCGGACTTTGATCCGTAGAGCTGGCGGCGCAGTTCGTCCAACTCCAGCAACGCCTCCTGCAACTGGGCCTCCATGCCGTTCTTCAGGACCTCCAGTTCATGAACCCTGCTGCGCAAGGATTGGGCATCCTCCTTGAGGCGAGCCGCCTCGGCCTGGCGTTGCTCGTGCTCGTTGCGCAGACGGGCGATCTCGGCCTGGCGTTGCTCGTGCTCGTTGCGCAGACGGGTGACCTCGGCCTGGCGTTGCTCGTGGTCATTGCGCAGACGGGTGACCTCGGCCTGGCGTTGCTCGTGGTCATTGCGCAGACGGGTGACCTCGGCCTGGCGTTGCTCGTGCTCGTTGCGCAGACGGGCGACCTCGGCCTGACGCTGCTCGTGTTCGTCGCGCAGACGGGCGACCTCGGCCTGACGCTGCTCGTGTTCGTTGCGCAAACGGGTGACCTCGGCCAACCGCTGCTCCTGCTCGTTCCTGAGCCGGATGATTTCGGCCTGTTCCTGCTCCCGTTCAACCTGGATCCGTGCCAGTTCGGATTCCAAGGCCGCCAACTGCTCCCGCAACCGCTCGGCGTCCATCGATGAATCCGATGTGTTCATGCCGCCAACTCCTTTCGAAAGTCCGCCTTCAACGGCAGTACGAAAACCTCCTTCACAGGCACCCTCAATGTCCGATCCCGATCCTGCCGGCTGCGGCCGGTCGTCCGTCCCAACGCCTGCCAGTTGGCTGCCCGGTAGCAGGTGCCACGGAACCGTTCCACCTCCACGAAACTCTCCAGCAGCACCACGGAATGGCCGTACTTCCTCTTCCAGTCCGACGCAATCCGCCGGGCCACAGCACCCAACAGGTGGCTCGCCAAATGCGCCACCTGCACCCAAGGCAGGATCAGGAACCGGCTCTGGTTGGCAATCCTTCCCAACCCCGCTTCCCGCTGGGCGGGATTCCAGCCAATCCACTGGTCACGCGCCGCGCATTTCCATGCCGCCGCCCCGAACACCATGACCCCCAGCAACCGGCCACTGGAATCACTCGCCGTGTACTGGAGGCTCTCCCCCACAGGTGCCCGGTATCCCAGGTAGTGAAAGCTCGCCAGCGCCGATCTCACCTCCGTGCGGGCTTCGATGCGGGCGCTGACTTCCTCGATCCGCACTCCGCCCAGACTTCGCAGGCTTCCGACAATCGGTGCGGTGTCCCAGGTCCGGGGAGGCGGGGCCGTCAGTCGATGCCGATTGGGCGATGCGATGCGCGGTGGTGGCAACTCGACCCATCCCCGCTCGTGCAGCTTGCAGAGCAGTGTCCGGGCGGCCATGTCCTTGCGCTCACCGAGCTCGGTGCGCCAATTCCACAGCGAACACAACTCGTTCGACAACCGGTACCGGCTCCACTCCGGATGGGTGCGGATCAGTTCCTGGATCTGGGCGACGTCCGACGGCTCGATGCGGCGTCCCTGTAGGATGCACGCGCTGATCATGGAGCCGAGGATGCTGGACGGGGGACGCAGAGTCCAGCGCAAAATCTCCAGATCACCGCCGATACCAACCCGGCTTCTCCCGCACCTGCAATCCAGCCACCAGGGCGGTGAGTTGGTCGGAACGGAGGGTCAACATGGCCCCCTCCCCACAGGGCCAGTCGAATGTATTTCGCTCCAGACGCTTGGTCGCCAACCAGAGTCCGCTGCCGTCCCACCACAGCAGTCGCAGGCGGTTTCGCCGTCGATTGGTGAACACGAAGAGTCCACCCTCCAGAACCTCGCGTTGCAGGACTCCACGGACGTGGCTGGCGAGTCCGTCGAAGCCCCGACGGAAATCCACGGGTGCCACCGCGACGAACACCCGGAGGCTGGCGGTTTCGATCAGCATGGGCGGCGGATGGCTTGGGCCAGGGCTGTGATCCATGCTGGATCGGTGTCACGACGCACACACAGACGGGTCCCGTCCGGCCAGGCGATTTCCGCGTCCCAGCCGGACTCGGGCTGCGATGGCGAGGGACGGATCCATTGAACCTCGCGAAACACGGGCTGTGAGTCTGGCGGAAGGCCAGGTGCGTCACTGGGAATGGAATCGCGCCCGCCGTAGATCCAGTAGTGGAGCTGGGAGTACCGCAGGCCGTGAACCTCAGCGAAGCGACGCAGACCAAGATGTCCTTCGCGATATTTGCGCACCCACTGTTGTCGCTCCCCGGGAGGGACGGAGGCCCGCTTTTGAAACCGTTCCAGCTTCATCCCCTGAGTCTGCCATACCGTCGCCCGCTCGCGGTAGATGTGCTCCGCTTACCGCTTACAAAGGAACGAAAGAGGCCGAAAGAACCTGCGCCCGACCTTTCAGCCCCACGCTCCCACCAACGCCCACCGCCACGCCCACGTTCCCTTCTTTCGCCCCCTTTCGTTTCTTTCGGCCACCTCCCCGGCCCATTCCTTTTCTCCCTTTCGGCGATTCCCCGTAGGCCGAAGGCGTTAGAGCCGATAGCCTGAAGTCGCGAAGCGAACCCTAGGTCCCCGTCCGATCGAATCCCCAACCCTGACAAGGGTTGCAGGGCCGCCGTCCCCCTCCGCGAACACGACGACAAACTCCACCCTGCCCCGCCCGACGCACGTTGCCGTCAGGCAACCACCGCCCGACACTACCCCTTCCTCGCCGGCAGCAGTTGCTCGATCACCTTCTCCGACAGTTCATGTCCATCGAGGAGCGGGTAGCCTTCCCATCTCACGATGCCTTCGGGATCGAGCACGACGACGTGCGGGATGCCCTTCACCTCATATTGCTTGTAGGTGCGGCGCTGCGGGTCGAGCGCCTGGAAGTACTCGATCGCCGGATCCTTGAACTTGCGGACGACGTCCTCCGCCTCGTCGCTGATGCCGATCACCACGAGTCGGTCGCCGAACTTCTTGTGGAAGCTGTTCAGTTCGGGGATCGCCTTCCGACACGGACCGCACCACGTCGCCCAGAAATCCACCAACACCCATTTGCCCTCGCGCTTCGGTTCGGAGCCCAGCCACTTCTCCACGACCAACTCCGGCCCCTTCTTTCCGAGGTAGCTCTTGGCCCAGAGCTTCTTGTCAGCCGCCATCGCTGTCCTCGGGGCGATCCCTGCCGCAACCGCAATCAAGCCCATGGCACCCACTGCCTGTCTCCGGCTCATCCTCTTCATGGCCGCAGCATCTCCAATGCCGATGGCTCCGCAAGTTTCCCGTGCGGCTGCGAGCCGGTTTTGCCGAAAAGAACGAAAGGAGCCGAAAAAAACCGGCAACCAATCTGTCGGCCCAACGCCCCCTTCTTTCGCCCTCTTTCGTTTCTTTCGGCCACCACCGCTCAAATCCCCACTCCTTGCGGCCGCGAGCCGGTTTTACCGAAAGGAACGAAAGGAGCCGAAAAAACCGGCACCCAATCTGTCGGCCCAACGCCCCTTCTTTCGCCCTCTTTCGTTTCTTTCGGCCACCACCGCTCAAATCCCCGCTCGTTGCGGCTGCGAGCCGACTTTGCCGAAGGGAACGAAAGGAGCCGAAAAAACCGGCACCTAACCTGTCGGTCCAACGCCCCCTTTCTTTCGCCCTCTTTCGTTTCTTTCGGCCACCACCGCTCATATCCCGACTCCTTGCGGCCGCGAGCCGGTTTTGCCGAAAGGAACGAAAGGAGCCGAAAAAACCGGCACCTAACCTGTCGGTCCAACGCCCCCTTTCTTTCGCCCTCTTTCGTTTCTTTCGGCCACCACCGCTCATATCCCGACTCCTTGCGGCCGCGAGCCGGTTTTGCCGAAAGGAACGAAAGGAGCCGAAAAAACCGGCACCCAATCTGTCGGCCCAACGCCCCTTCTTTCGCCCTCTTTCGTTTCTTTCGGCCACCACCGCTCAAATCCCCGCTCGTTGCGGCTGCGAGCCGACTTTGCCGAAGGGAACGAAAGGAGCCGAAAAACCGGCAACCAACCTGTCGGCCCAACGCCCCTTCTTTCGCCCTCTTTCGTTTCTTTCGACCACCACCGCTCAAATCCCGACTCGTTGCGGCTGCGAGCCGGTTTTGCCGAAAAGAACGAAAGGAGCCGAAAAAACCGGCAACCAATCTGTCGGCCCAACGCCCCTTCTTTCGCCCTCTTTCGCTTCTTTCGGCCACCACCGCTCAAGCCCCTCACTCCTTTTCGGTCGCCAACACCACCACGCTCGACACGCGTCCCTTGGCCAGTCGCGACGTCAACCTCTGGCCGGGCCGGATTTCGGCAGCATCCCGCACGACGGCTCCGGAGGCGGCATCGAGGGTGATGGAGTAGCCGCGCTCGAGGACGGCCTCGGGCGAGAGCAAGCGCAACCGATCCTGCACCCGCGCCAATCGCTCGCGCCAACTGTTCAGCCCCTGCCTCGCTCCTCCCAACAGGCGACGACGCAGCTCCTGTTGGCGTCGGACCTCGCGGGCCAACCGAGCCGAGGGCCGGGCGGCGAGGAGGCGTTGCCCAAGGACGGTTCCGGACCGGCGCCGTTCCCGCAGCGCGCGAGAAACGCCGGTGCGGAGAGCCTCCACCAATTCGTCCAGGCGTTGCCCGTGATCCTCGAGGCGTCGACGCGGGTGAACCCGGGCCAACCGGCGCTGGAGCTCGTCGGCCTGACCGAATCGATCCGACAGAGCGCCCTGTACCAGCCGGGGCAACCTCGACTGGAGCGACTCGATCCGTTCCCTGCTGGCGACGTACCCGGCGGTCAGGATCTCGGCGGCGGCGCTGGGGGTGGCGGCGCGCAGGTCGGCGACGAAGTCCGAGATCGTGAAGTCGATCTCATGGCCCACGGCTGAAACCACGGGAAGGCGGGAAGCGGCGATGGCGCGGGCGAGGACCTCCTCATTGAACGCCCAGAGATCCTCCAGGCTGCCACCGCCGCGCGTGACGAGGATGACGTCCAGTTCGTTACCGGCCTCCGACCACTCGTTCAGCCACCGCACGCCCTCGGCGATCTCCCGGGCTGCCCCCTGCCCCTGAACCCGCGCCGGAGCCAGGATCACGCGCAAGCCCGCAAACCGTCGCCCAATCACATGCAGCGCGTCACGCAAGGCAGCCCCCGTCGCGGAGGTCACGATCCCCACGGCCCGCGGGTAGGCCGGAATCGGGCGTTTCCGCGCAGCATCGAAGAGTCCCTCTGCCGACAACCGCCGCTTCAGTTCCTCGAAAGCGGCCTGAAGGGCCCCGATGCCCTCGGCTTCGACATGCGTCACCCGCAACTGATATTGCCCGCGGGGTTCATACACCGTCACCGCGCCGCCGAGGATCACTCTGGCACCGTCGCGCAGGAGCGCCCGGGAAACGCCGGTCTGGCCGCGGAACAGCACGCAACTCACCGAAGACGAAGCATCCTTGAGCACGAAGTACGCGTGGCCGGACGTCTGCAACCGGTAGTTCGACACCTCGCCGCGGATCCAGACGGTCCCGAACTGGCCCTCCAGGAGGTCCCGCACGCGACGCGTGAAGTCGGCCACCGAGACGACGTCGCGCGCCGGCTTGGGCGCCGCGAACAGGTCGCCGGCGAAGTCCCATTGCGAAGTGATCTTGCGAGCCATGATTCAGTCTTCCTCCCCGGAACGCCGGGATGCCGTTGTCGTTCCGTTCAAAGCGGTGCCCCGACGTGCAGGCCATGACGCAGGCAATACGCGCCGTTCGTCACGTACTTCTGCGCCCAGTGCTTCAATCCGGCCCGTTCCTCCGGCCGCAGCGGCCGTACCACCTTCGCCGGGGATCCCAGCACCATAGATCCCGGCGGGATCACCGTCCCGGGCGTGACCAGCGCGTGCGCGCCGATCAGGCACTGTTCCCCCACAACGGCACCGTCGAGGACCGTCGCCCCCATCCCAACGAGACATTCGTCGCCGATGGTGCAGGCGTGCACGTTGGCCGAGTGCCCGATCGTCACCCAGTTCCCGACCAGGCACGGATAGTCATCTGCGAGATGCAGGACGGCGTTGTCCTGCACGTTGGAGTCATGCCCGACCACGATCCGGTTGATGTCCCCGCGGAGCACGGCCCCGTACCAGACGCTGCTCCGGTCCCCCAGTGTGACATCGCCCACCACCACCGCCGTCTTGGCCAGATAAACACCTTCCCCAAGCCGGGGTCGGCACCGGAGATGCCGGTCGAGCTGTGCAATCAGTCCATCCATGCGTCGGAGTCTCGACCACGCCGCACCCCGTCGGCCAGCGAAAGCTTGTCCTCCCTCCTCCCCGCGCCGACGCTCGCCCCGAACCGCATGGAGGGCGCCGCTGAAACCACATCCGACCTGCTGGGCCGAGCCGTCGCCCGGCTGGCCGCGGCGGATATTGAATCGGCCGAGATCGAGGCCGAACTCCTCCTCGAACACGTCACCGGCGTCCCACGCCTGCGCCGGCGGATCGGCCTCGCACCCGCAGTCGGACCCGGCCAGGCCGAGGCCTTCCTGGCGTTCATCGAGCGCCGCACGCACCGCGTTCCGCTCCAACATCTGGTTGGCTTCGCGGACTTCCTCGACCTCCGGATCCGCGTCACGCCGGACGTCCTCATCCCGCGACCCGAAACGGAACAACTCGTCCTCCGGGCCCGCGAACGCCTGCCTTCCCGGCTGGAGGTCCAGGTCGCAGACCTCGGCACCGGCTCCGGTTGCATCGCGCTCGCGATGGCGGCGACACGGCCGCAAGTCCGGGTCGACGCCTTCGACCTTTCCGAGGCAGCCCTGGAAGTCGCGCGCGGAAACGCGGCCCAGAACGGGTTCCAGGAACAGATCTCCTTCCGCCAGGGGAGCGTCTTCGGACCGGACGCCCGGCTCGTCGAAGGCCGCGCCTACGACCTGATCGTCACCAACCCGCCCTACATCCCGACCGACGAACTGGAGGCGCTCATGCCCGAAGTGAGGGATCACGATCCCCGCCTGGCGCTCGATGGCGGACCCGATGGACTGGCCCCCTACCGGAACCTGGCGCTCCTCGCGCAGGACTGGCTGCACACGGGGGGATGGCTGCTCGCCGAGTTCGGCGACGGGCAGGCGGAAGACCTTCACCGGATCTTCGCCGTCCACGGATGGAGTGAGATCTCCATCGAGAAAGACTTGAGCGGCCGGGATCGCATTCTCATCGTTCGCTCGTCCCGGCCCCGGAATCCCGCGAATCAACTCGGGATCGGTGACGGAGGTCTCCCGGCTCACTCCCACCATGGATAGTTTCCTGATTGAAGGCGGCACCACCCTCCGCGGCGAGGTGCAGATCAGCGGCTCCAAGAACGCCGTCCTGCCCATCATGGCCGCCACGCTCCTCACCGCCGATACCTGCGTCATCCGCCACGTCCCGGATCTCAGCGACGTCCGGTTCATGTGCCGGATCCTGACCTCGCTCGGTGCCGAGGTGGAGTTCGACGGCAGCACCCTCAAGGTCCGCGCCGCCAACATCACCGGCACCGGCGACTACGACCTGATCCGCAAGATGCGCGGATCCATCTGCATCCTCGGCCCGTTGCTGGCCCGCCTCCGCAAGGCCACCGTCTCCCTGCCCGGCGGCTGCGTCATCGGCACCCGCCCCATCGACCTTCACCTGAAGGGACTCCGGACGCTCGGCACCCGCATCCGGATCGACGCGGGCTACGTCCACGCCGAGGCGCCCGACCTTTCCGGTTCGCTTGTCTTCCTGGGTGGCCGCGCCGGCCCGACCGTCCTCGGCACGGCCAACATCCTGATGGCGGCAACGCTGGCCGATGGCGTCACGGTTATCGAGAGCGCGGCCTGCGAACCCGAGGTGGTCGACCTCGCGGACTTCCTCAATGCCATGGGGGCCCGCATCCAGGGCGCCGGCAGCCCGACCATCACCGTCACCGGTGTGCGTGAACTGCGGGGAGTCGAGCACGAGGTCATCCCGGACCGCATCGAGGCCGGGACCTTTGCCGTCGCGGCCGCCGCCAGCGGCGGTGAAGTCACCCTCCGCGGAGCCCGCCCGGACCATCTGGGTGCCGTGCTCGACAAGCTGCAGGAAGCCGGCGTGCGCATCACCCGCCGTGCGGGTGCCCTCACCGTCGGTGCCGCCTCGGACCTGAAGCCGGTCGACATCACGACGATGCCGTACTCGGGCTTTCCGACGGACATGCAGGCGCAGTTGATGGCCCTGATGTGCCAGGCGCGCGGAACCAGCATCATCACCGAGCGGATCTTCGAATCCCGCTTCATGCACGCTGCCGAACTCATGCGCCTCGGCGCCGACATCGGGATCGAAGGTCCCAGCGCCATCGTCAAGGGCGGCGCGCCCCTCAGCGGCGCCGAGGTCATGGCCTCCGACCTTCGGGCATCTGCCGCCCTCGTCATCGCAGGCATCGCCGCCTCCGGGAAGACCCAGGTTCACCGCGTCTACCACCTCGACCGCGGCTACGAGCGGATGGAGGTAAAGCTCGAGGCCCTCGGCGCCCGCATCCAACGCGTCCCCGGCGAATAGGATTGGACAACTTTCAGCTCACCGACAGGCTTCCCCCCATCCGCCTCCCCGGCTAATCCTTTCCCGAAACCGCGCGCTGCCATGGACATCGTATTCAAGTGCCCACACTGCCAGACCGAGCTCGAAGTGGATGCCGCCGCCGCCGGCGAAACCATCCCCTGCCCGGCCTGCAACCGCGAAATCAGCATCCCTGCCGCCGGCACCCCCGCCGCGCGCCCGGCCTCTCCTCCGCCGCCCCCGCCACCTCCCCAGACTCCCGCCCAGCGCGAGGAAAAGAAGTTCGCCGTACCCGTCAGCGACAAGCCGGTCGAACCGCTCATCCGCAAGGCACTCCCATCCCTCGAGGCCGCCGCCAAGACCGATGGGAAAAAGCTCCTCCGGCTGAAGACCATCCGCCACTCGGACTGCAAGGAGGTTGGCCATGACAACTTCGACAACTTCGTCACCGAGTTCCTCAACAAGGTCGGCGAGGAGAACATCGTGAGCATCACGCCGATCAACTATAGCTACGTCGAGATGGGAACCCAGAAGCTGATCACCGACTTCGGCGTCGCCATCATCTACCGCGGCTGATCGCCGTCCCCTTCCGCCGCCCGGTCGTTACCCGCGCCCGGGTGGTCTTCCCTCCGCCACATGCCCCATCCCACCGGTTCGCCGTCTTCCCCTCGTCCCTCCTTCCTCCGCCGGTTGCTGCGCTGGGTGGGCATCGTCCTCGTCGTCCTCATCGCCGCCATCGCGATCCGATACTGGACTGTCACCCGGGACCGGTTCCCCGGCTACAAGGTCGAGATCGCCATCGACGGCAATTCCGCCCGCCAACAGCCCCGCCCGCTCCGCGTCGGGTTCGGCACCGTCGACATAACCCCGGACCTCCAGGCCCGCACCGTCTGGCTCGCGGGGTTCAGCCAAGGCCGTTCCGCCACCAACGTCCACGACCCTCTCGCCGCAGCGGCCATCGTCCTCGACAACGGCCACGCCCGTGTCGGCATCGTCGGGGTCGACTCCATCGGGCTTTTCCACGACGACGTCATCCGGATCCGAGAACAGGTCCCGGCCGACCTGAAGCTCGACTACGTCGTCATCGCCGCCACCCACAACCACTCGACGCCCGACATGATGGGCCTGTGGGGGCCGGACCCGTTCCACAGCGGCGTCGATCCGCTTTACCGCCAGCAGGTGATCAACGGCGCCCGCGACGCGCTGCGTCAGGCCGTCGCCGGACTCACGCCGGCACGCATGACGGCCCATGAGATCGCCGTCGATCCCAAGGGACTCGTCGCGGACACCCGCAAGCCTGAGGTCTTCGACGCCGACCTCCGTGTCCTCCATTTCACCAACCCGACCAACGGAAGCACGCTCGGCACGCTTGTCGGATGGGGGAACCATCCCGAAACCCCATGGGCCGACAACCGCGACATCACCGCCGACTTCCCGGGCGTCATCCGTCGCGCCCTCGCCAATGGAATCCCCGGCACCAATGGCCTGTTCCGCCCCGGACTCGGAGGCCAGCACGTCTTCGTCAACGCTGCCGTCGGCGGGTTGATGACGACCCACCCTTCCACCGAGGTCACGGATCCCGTCTCTGGTGCAACCCTCAAGACGCCCTCCCACGCGAAGACCGATGCCCTCGGCCACCAGCTGGTGAAGCAGATCCTGGATCGGATCCGATTGGCTCGGTCGGCCGGCATTGACTCCGCCCCGATGACCGTCCACGCCCGGACCTTTGACGTGAAGCTGGAGAACAACGGATTCCTGCTCGCGAGCGGCCTGGGCCTTCTCGATCGGGGGCATTCGAAGTGGATGCATTTCCGCACGGAGGTCGCACTCATCACGCTCGGGGATATCTCCTTTGCGTGCATCCCGGGCGAGATCTACCCCGAACTGGTCAACGGCGGCATCGTGCAACCTCCCGGGGCGGACTTCGGGATCGCACCGCTGGAGATTCCTCCGTTGCGCGAGATGATGCCGGGCCGGATCAAGTTCGTGTTCGGCCTCGCGAACGACGAGATCGGCTACATCATTCCCAAGTCCGAATGGGATGTGGAACCGCCCCATAACTTCGGCGGCAAGCGCCCTTACGGGGAGGTCAATTCCTGCGGTCCGGACACCGCATTCCGCATCCATCAGGCACTCCGCGAACGGATCGAGGAGTACAGGTCGACCGCCCGCTGAGGCTTGGCCTCGCCGGACGGGGCAGCAACGTCCTCGTTGCCCTTCCCAGCCCTCGCTCATGGCGACGAGGACGTCGCCGCTCCTCCCATGCGGCGCGGCAACGTCCTCGTTGCCCTCCCAGGCCCCTTTCCAGGACGACGACGACGTCGCCGCCCCGTTCCTGTTTTCACACGGGGGCAGTTTCAAGATGCGCCCGGCACAAAATCCCGGGCACTTCCCGAAATCTGCCTTGCAGTCGAGCCAATGCCGCGTACCGTGCCCGCCCGCGCTGAAAGGGTCGGTAGCTCAGCGGTAGAGCAGCGGCCTTTTAAGCCGTTGGTCCAGGGTTCAAATCCCTGCCGACCCACCATCAGCGCAGCATTTCATCGCAATGTTGACCCATCGATGAGTTCCGGCGTGACAACCGGCGCTCTCACCGGGTAAGCGATGCAGAACGGTCTGCGACCCCATCGTCTAGAGGCCTAGGACACCGCCCTTTCACGGCAGTAACCGGGGTTCGAATCCCCGTGGGGTCGCCATCGTTCTTCAATGCAGCCGGTGCTCAGGCACCGGCTTTTTGTTATCCGGGTGTCCCTTGTTTCCCGGGTAGTCCCATGCGGTGCCACGCCACGCGCTACCGGCGTCAGCGCCAGTTCCAGGAGGTCAGGCGATACGGTTGATCCGTATTCCAGGACTGCCACCAGACCATGGCGACCGCATCCCGCACTTTCGCCCCTTCCTTCACCCGCAACACCAATCGGTAGTTCATCCCGGACACGACCTGCTGCTCCGCCGACACGATCTCCACCAACCTCAAGGCGCCGGAGGGCGATGATTTCGACTGCTCGGCCACGGCGAAGTCCGCAGCAGCACGGATGTCCCGCGACCTCGCGGAAACCTGTGAGTATCCTCCGGGAACATCTCCATCGAGATCCGAGGTGGACCGGCATCCGGACAACGCGAGTGCGGCGACGACAAGGAAGGGAAACAGGATTCTTCTCATTTTCTAGGATTCAGACCGTGAACAGGGGCCGTGCCGTTAGGAATCACCCGGGACACGCCCGGACCGCAATCGCAGACTGCCACGAAAACTTCATTGGGACGGTTCACGAACTCACGCTAGGCTCAGGACCACATGTCCGCGCTGTTGTCCTGGGTCATCATTGCGATCGGAGTGGCCGTGCTGTTCACGTTGGCGGTCTTCGTCCACGAGTACGGACATTTCTGGGTCGCACGCCGGCTCGGGCTCAAGGTGGACGGATTTTCGATTGGGTTTGGCCCGAAGATCCTTGGCTGGAAGGACCAATCCGGCGTCGAGTGGGCCCTCCGTTGGTTGCCGCTGGGCGGTTTCGTGAAGCTACCCCAGATGATCACTTCGGAGGCCATCGAGGGCGGAAGCGACCCCAGCGTGCCTCCCGCGTCCCCAGTCCAGAAGATCGCGGTGGCCTTGGCCGGACCGGCCATGAACCTCGTCTTTGCCCTGGTGCTGGGTTCGATCGTGTGGTGGGTGGGCCTGCCCGTTCCGTACAACAACACCATCATCGGCTACGTGCCTCCCAAGGGAGTCGAGGCGGGTTTCGGCATCCGCGAGGGGGACCGGATCACGGCCGTGAACGGCAAGCCGGTCCGGAACTGGGAAGACGTCCAGCGCACCGCCGCCCTTTCAGTGACACAGGTCCTGTCGGTGACCATCCATCACGTGGACGGACGCACAGGCACCTACGACATCCCCACCGAGTACTCCGAGGCGGCCCATCTGAAGTTCCTCAAGCTCGGGCCCAAGGACCATCCGTCCGTCCATGCCGTCACCGCCGGCTCCGCGGCTGAACGCGCAGGAATCCGGCAGGGCGATGAAATCATCTCCATCGACGGCATCGAGATCGCCGGGCAACAGCAACTCATCGAACTGATCCGGGGCCGGGCCGATCAGGCGATCGACCTCGAGCTGATCCGGGACGCCAAGCCAATGCGCCTGAAGGTCACGCCGGTGCTGGACCCCAAGGACAAGATCGCCCGGATCGGCGTGCTGCTGGGAACGTCGGCCCGGATGACCTACACGGTGGAAAAACCCGGCCCCACACCCTTCCGACAGATCGGCAACACGGTTTCCCAGATGGGCGAACTCGTCCGCGCCCTCTTCCACAAGAAGGAGTCCCGCGTAGGCGTGGAAAACCTACAGGGGCCGGTTCGGATCTTCACGGCGCTGGCGACCGAGATGCGAATCGATTTCCGCCGGGCCCTCGCCCTGATGGTGGTCATCAACATCAACCTCGCGCTGCTGAATCTCCTGCCCCTCCCGGTGCTCGACGGCGGACACATCGTTTTCTCACTGATCGAGATGCTGACTTTCCGCCGGATCCCGGCACGGGTCTACGAGACCGCAACGTTGATGTTCGGCTTCCTGCTGCTCTCGTTCATGGCCTTCGTCTTCTACAACGACGTCCGGGGACTCTCCGTCTTCCGGTCGATCCTGAAGCAGGAAAACGTCGTGCAGTCGTCGGGGACCAACGCGCCGCCAGCCGGCGCGACTTCCACCAACCGGTAACGGCTGCGGGACGCGCGACCGCTCCGATACAGAGCCGGCCCTGCCGCGGGGGGCATCTTTGCCGCTACCCCCCGCAGGAATCTGGAAACTGGCGACTTGAAGCTCCCCACCCGGCTCGCGAGGACACTCGCCCCACCCCTCGCTGGGGCAGCGACAAGATGCGCCCCTCTGCCCGCTGCGCTTCCGCGCCGGTCAGGGCGTACCACGAAGGGCCGCGTCAAACTCCTGCACGTTCAGCGAGCCGTTTCCGTCCGCGTCAAAGGGCTTCATGTCCGCGGCGTCTCCCTTCCAGGCCTTCCACTCAGTCAGGTCGATCCGTCCGTCGGCATCGGTGTCCCGCCGCTTGAACAGGAGTTCAAGCGCCGGAGCCACTGTGGCTCCTGCCGCCACTGCTGGCTGCTTCGGACGGATGCTGCGCACCACCTCCGCATGGGGTGAATTGGGGAACTCAGCCAGCAACCGGTCGAGGAACTCTTCACGACGGGCTGGTTGATTGAGGCCAATCGCATCATGGGCGAATGCCCTCAGGAACAGTGACTCCGCGTCGACGGGCGCGGCCTCCAGCAACTCGACCGCGCGCGCCGCGTCACCGGCGAAGAAAGCATGCACGGCCCGCTCGCGAACGGGCAGGTCCGCCAGTTTCGCCCCCAGTTCGTCGGGCCGGATTTCGTCCGGCACCCATCGCGTCGACGGGATGCCAGTCACCAATCGCTTGTCGAGTCGCACCACGGACGCGGCATTCGGGAGGTTGCCAGTCTCAGCCCCGATCCAGAGGTGGGTCTCATCCGCGGCCAGCGCGGAAACAGGCAGCCCGAAATGGACCTGACCAACCCACCGCCGGCTGGACGCGTGCCAGAGCAGGATGCGGCTGCGGTTGGAGTTGGTGGGTTCCTGACAGGCCACCCAGAAGTAGCTCCCATCCCGAAGCAGCGCGGTCACCCCACCTGGAATCCTGCTCCCGGGAGTCATGGGATCCAGGCGCCGGCCGGTCTCTGCCGAAATCCGCCCAAGCCTGGCCCGGACGCGCATCCGTTCGCGGATCCCATCCGCCTGGCGGACCCGAGCCGCGGCGTACGCGGCCGACGACGGCTGGAATCCGACTGGGACGTGGACGCCCAACCCCCCCGGCACAACCACGGTCCGGACCGCCAGGTGGTGTTGCATGGAACCCGTCTCCGCAGTCACGAAGTGCAGCCCCAGGTCACTTCCCAGCCAGAAGCCACCGTCGCCGTCCGCCGCCACACAGTTCCATCGCGGCGGCGTCGCCGAGGCCAACTGGCTCCATTGCTTCTCGTCGACCACATCCCACTGCGGCGCGGCATGATGCCGGATCGCCAGCTCATCGGGCGCCACTGCCAGCAACCACTCCCCCGATCCACCCATCCGCTCGAAGCGACCCGCACGGCGTGCATTCACGCCCGGGACGCCTGGCAGGCGGGACCAGGAGCGTCCATCCGTGTGCATCGCGTAGAGTGCCCCGGAATCCGAAATCAGGAACCACCGTCGCCCCGCGTACGCAAAGGCTACGCCGTTCCCGGTTGTCAGGCCTTCGGAGGCGGAGAAAGGGTCCAGAATCAACGTCCGGGGATCCATCGCGACGGCACCGCCATCCACCGCCATCCACAAGCCGTCAGGGCCGGCGCGCAAGTCACGGATTGAATGGCGCTCCACCTGGCCACGTACCGGGTCCAGGCGTCCGTCGGGCAACGACAGGGACCATAGAGTAACCGCAGCCGCGTTGGTTCCTCCCCGCGTCCGAGCCGCGATCCACAGGCGCCCGCCCATGGAGACCAGTTGCTCGATCCGGTCCGGTCGGACCGCAGCGGGGAACCGTACCGGCTGGAACTGGGCCTTGATCGGTGCCGGCAACCAATCCAGGGGGCGCAGGGCAAACACGTCTGGCACCGCATTCGTGGGCGCTGGAGCAGACCAGGAAACCTGGGCTGCGAAGAGTGCAGCGATGGCCGTGGTCACGGCCTGGACAATCCGTTTCAAGACGATGAGGTTCCCCCGCCCCACGGACGGAGTCAACGCGGGCTCCGAACTCCCAAGCGGTGGGGCGAGTGCCCTCACGAGCCGAACTTGGGCTATTGGGCCGGGATCTGAATAATGCCGAGTTGACGGGGTGATTCTGCGAAATGCGCAGGATTCACCCTGTTTTGTTGTCTTCCGGACTCGGCATTATTCGGGCTTCATGGACCTGCCCACACGGTCAAGGAGAGAAAGGTCACCCATGATCAACTTCTTTCGGCCCCGTCCAGAGGACTTGTTCCCGCTGCGATCAGGGCCGCTAGCACCACACCTGGAAGGCTTCGCCGCCGTTTTGGCTCAGCAAGGTTATTGCCGGAGTACTGGCTGGCAGAAGGTCCGCTTGGTGGCGGAGCTGAGCCAATGGCTTGCAGTGAGAGGGCTGAGGATCGGGCAACTCGACGAACGTCAGGTGAGCGCCTTCCTCGAAGCCCGAACGAAGACCCGGCGCCGCGGCAGCGGCGATTCATGCACGATGGCGCGGTTGCTTCGCCACCTTCGTCAATCTTGCGTTCTGCCTGCTCCTCGACCGTCAGCGGTCCGGAGTTTCCTGGATCGGCTCGTCGGGGAGTACGAAGAGTTTCTCCGAAAGGAACGGAATCTCTGCCCCGGATCGATTGCCGCCTACCTCCCGATGGTTCGGCGCTTCTTCGAGCACCGGTTTCCCACCGGCGAAATCCAGCTACGCCAATTGAGTGCAGGCGATGCGGCTGAATTCATCCTTCATGCCAGTGATCGATGCGGTCGTCGCTACCTGCAGTCGACAGCAAGCACACTGCGGAGTTTCTTCGGCTTCCTGCTGCAGCGCGGCAAAATCAGCATCCCGTTGGCGAAAACCGTTCCCACAGTGGCCGCACGACGCATGGCCGAACTGCCCAAATTCCTAGAGGCATCCCAAGTTGAAAAGCTCCTCAAGAGCTGCGATCGACGCCGAAGCTTGGGGCGCCGGGATTACGCAATCCTCTTACTCCTGGCTCGCCTTGGGTTGCGGGGCGGTGAGGTGGTGCACCTCTGCCTGGAAGATATCGATTGGCAGGCCGGAGAATTGATCATCCGTGGCAAGGGCGGGCGTTTGGATCGTCTGCCACTGCCTTGCGACGTAGGCCAAGCGATTGCTGACTACCTCAAGACGCGGCGTTCAGGGGGGGCGTCACGCCGGGTCTTTCTCCAAAGCAAGGCCCCGTACGAAGGCTTGGCCAGCTCGGGCGTCGTCGGAAGCGTGGTCCGAAGTGCTTTGGCGCGAGCTCAACTACATCCCGTCCGCCGAGGAGCTCATCTGCTCCGCCACTCATTGGCCAGCCGCTTGCTCCAAGGGGGCGCCTCACTGGCTCAAATCGGCCAGGTACTTCGACACCAAGAGATCCAGACCACGGAGATCTATGCGAAGGTCGACATTAACGCGCTGCGTCTCTTGGCGCAGCCTTGGCCTGGAGGTGCCCGATGAAAACGCTCGCAGTGCATCTGGACAACTACTTGAAGTTGCGACGGCAACTCGGGTTCAAGCTGCGGGTGGGTGGCATTCTGCTCCGCAACTTCGTGCGATTTGCAGAAAAGCAGCGTACTTCCTTCGTCACCACGAAGCTGGCGCTGCGCTGGGCGACCCAGCCCGTCGAGCTCCAACCGGTACAAAAAGCCAACCGACTGGGAGTGGTGCGTCGCTTCGCCGAATACCTGAGCACGCTCGATCCCCGTACCGAGGTTCCGGCCCAGAAGCTCTTGCCCTATCAGTTCCGACGAAGAGAGCCCCACATTTACCGTAAGGAGGACATCCTTCGGTTGATCGAGGCTACGCGCCACATTGATCCGGCCAACCCCATCAAAGGGGCTTCCTACGCGACCTTGATCGGATTACTCGCGGTCACCGGCATGCGCGTCGGCGAAGCCATCGGTCTGGATACTGATGACGTGGATCTCAGCCGTGGAGTGGTGACCGTTCGGCGTGCCAAAGGCGACAAGTCCCGACTGGTACCCCTCCACCCCTCAAGCCAAGAAGCCCTCCGGCAGTATGCCTCGCTTCGTGACGAAGTCTTTCCCCGACCGTCTGGTTCCAATTTCTTCGTCTCGGAACGGGGAACGCGGTTGCGCCACTGCTCCGTGAACCGCTGGTTCCTCTTGGTCGCCTCCCAACTCCGGTTGCGCAAACCCGGCGACCGACGCGGACCACGTATCCATGACCTGCGGCACCATTTTGCCATCCAGACCATGTTGCGCTGGTATCGCTCCAAAACCGACGTGGAAGCCCATCTTCCGGACCTGAGCACCTATCTGGGTCACGTTCACGTCCGCCATACGTACTGGTACCTCTCGGCGGTGCCCGAGTTGTTGCGTTTGGCCACCCAGCGCTGCGAACGGAAGGAGGACGGAAGATGAAAACGCAAACCACGTTCTCCGAGCTGCTCCAAGCCTTCTTCACGAAGCGACTCATGAGTGAGCTCAACGCCAGTCCCAACACCATCGCGAACTACCGCGACACATTTCGTCTCCTCATCGCCTACGCCCATCAGCGCCTGAAGAAGTTTCCGACAGCGTTGGCCATTCCCGACATGGATGCTCCGTTCATCCTTCGGTTTCTGGAGCATTTGGAGACCGAGCGGAAAAACACCCCGAGGAGTCGAAACGTGCGTTTGGCCGCAATCCACTCCTTCTTCCAGTATGTCGCACTTCAGGAGCCGGGTTTCGGGGCCGTGGCGCAACGCGTTTTGGCCATCCCAAGCAAGCGGTTCACCAAAAATCCAGTGGACTTCTTGAGTCGAGTCGAGACTGAGGCCTTGCTCGCCGCCCCAGACCAAAACACTTGGTCGGGTCGCCGGGACCGCGCTTGGCTACTAGTGGCGGTACAGACAGGACTGCGCGTTTCCGAATTGATCGGACTGCGTTGTCAGGATGTTACGTTCGGCCCGGGTGCCCATGTCCGTTGCACGGGCAAGGGACGAAAAACTCGGTGCATTCCGCTGCGGAAGGAAAGCGTGACGACCTTGCGCGCGTGGTTGCGTGAGCGTAGCGGGCAGCCCTTGGACGTGTTGTTTCCAAGTGCCCGCGGCAACCCTTTGAGCCGCGATGGCGTGGAATACTTGCTGGCTAAACATGTCGCGGTCGCACGACAAGAATGTCCCTCCTTGAAGACCAAGCGGGTCTCGGCCCACGTGTTGCGTCACACCATTGCCATGGACTTGCTCCATCACGGCGTTGACCGCTCGGTCATCGCTCTCTGGCTTGGACATGAGTCGATGGAAACGACGCAGGTCTACTTGCACGCAGACCTCCAACTCAAGGAGCAGGCACTCGCCAAGACCGAGCCATTCAAGGGACAGTCCCGTCGCTACCGTCCCACAGACAGCCTCCTGGCCTTCCTACAGAACCTCTGACTATGCCGAGTGACGGATGAAGAAGACGGGGTGAATCCTGCGCTCTCCGCGGAATCACCCCGTCAACTCGGCATTATTCAGATCCCGGCCCAAAACCCCTTATGCCGAGCTCGGCATAAGGGCTACTTCAATGCCGCGCCCAGGAGGTTCAGTCTGAGGATCGGCTCGACGGAGTCTTGCCCCCCTCGCCTCAGACTTGGTCGAACGGGGCCCGGCGGTTCAGCCCGCATTCCTCACGCCGTTCACGGTATCGCGCCGCTGGCGAAGGCTGCGGAAGAACTCGAACCCTTCGCGGCAACGGCGCACGAAGACGTCCTTGTCCTCCAGCATGGTCTTGATGATCCGCAGCACCGGCTTGGGCCGCAGGTAGTAGGTCCGGTAGAACCGGTCGACCTCCTCGAAGATCTGTTCCTTGGAGAGTTTGGGGTACTCGAGCGTCGACTGCTGGAAACCGTCGCCATGGACGATGTCCGTCTTGTCCTTCTTGGCGAACCAGCCGTTCTGCCGCGCCATCTCATACAACTCAGTCCCCGGATAGGGTGCGGCGAGCGACACCTGCAGCGAGAACACGTCCAATTCCTGGGCGAACCGGATGGTCTGCTCGATGGTCTCCGGCGTCTCGACCGGCAGGCCCAGGATGAAGGTCCCGTGAATGACCACGCCGGCCCGGTGGCAGGCATCCGTGAACCGACGCATCTCGTCGGTCGTGACCCCCTTCTTGATCCGGCGCAACGTGTCGTCGTTTCCGGATTCATACCCCACCAGAAACAGCCGGAGTCCGCAGTCGCGGAAGTAGCGGATGGTGTCGTAGTCGAGGTTTGCCCGACTGTTACAACTCCAAGTCAGCCCGAGCGGAGCCAACTGTCGGGCGATCTCCCGCGCTCTGGGCAGGTTGGCCGTGAAAGTGTCGTCATCAAAGAAGAACTCCCGGACCTGAGGGAAGATCCTCTTCATGTAGGCCATCTCCGCCGCGACGTTGGCTGGCGAGCGGACCCGGTACCGATGCCCGCCGATGGTTTGCGGCCACAGGCAGAAGGTGCACTGGGCCGGGCATCCCCGGCCGGTGTACAGGCTGACGTACGGATGAAGCAGATATCCGATGAAGTACTTCTCGATCTGGAGGTCCCGTTTGTAGACGTCCGCCACCCAAGGAAGGACGTCCATGTCCTGGATCAACTCCCGCTCCGGGTTGTGGATGATCCGCCCTTCCTTCTTGAAGCTCAGCCCCGAGATCCCCTCGAAGGGGCGTCCCTCGCAGACTTCCTTGCAGGTGAAGTCGAACTCCTTGCGCCCTACCCAGTCGATCGCCGGACTGGCCTTGAGCGTCTCCGTCGGAAGCACCGCCGCGTGCGCACCGACGAACCCGATCCGCGTCGATGGCCGCCGGGCCTTGATCGCCTCGGCGACCCGGCAGTCGTTCCGGAGCGAAGGCGTCGACGTGTTGATGATCACGTCGTCAAACCCGTCGGCCACGCGCAGGCAATCCTCCATTCCCATGCCGATCGGCGCGCAGTCGAGGAGGCGCGAACCGGGAACCAGAGCCGCCGGCTGGGCCAGCCAGGTCGGGTACCAGTACGAGGTCACCTCCCGCCGCGCCTGATAGCGCGCACCGGCCCCCCCGTCGAAGCCATCGAACGAGGGAGGGGAGAGGAACAGGGCGCTCATTCAGGGGATTGCCCGACCCGGAATCGTGCCGGGCATGGCCGCTATTCGGACTTCACTTCGACAGCCCGGGCGGAACCGATCTTGGCGAGCAATTCGTCACGTTGGGTCGTGTCGCCGCTCCCGCATCCGCCGCCAGAGGCCGGAGCGTGGTCGTGGTCGTGAGGCAGGTCGTTCCCGGCCCGCGCGAAGGCACTCTTGGCGCCCGCCAGTTCCTTGTTCACCGCAGCCTTTGCCTCGGCCAGATGCCCTTTGCCGATCGAGACGCCGTTGTAGGCGCTCTTCTCGAGCTCGGGCGTCCGCGGATACGGGGCGGGTCTGGAGCCGAAGTTGTACTTGAAGTTGATCCAGGAGTCCCGGAGCCCGCTCGACAGCGCAGCCGTGGGCTCGAACCCGGAATGCATCATGCAGTTCTCGCACCGGGCATCCCGGCCGCAGCCCTTCTCGTCCACGCCGAACTTGTCCCAGTTCACCTTCTCGAGCATCTCGTCGTAGGACTTGTAGTGCCCGTCGGTCATCACGTAGCAGGGAGCCTTCCATCCGCGGACGTTGAACGTCGGAACCGCCCACGCACTGCAGGCCAGCTCGCGCTTGCCCGCGAGGAACTCCAGATAACCGGGAGTGCCAAAGATCGTGAACATCTCACCCCACCGCTCGATGTCGCGGAACTTCTGACGGGTGAGGTCGCGCGTGAGGAAGAACTCCTTCGGATCGCGACCGAGCCGCTTGACCATGTCCTTCTTGGCCGCGTCGTAGTCGTAGCCGGGCGAGATCGTATGACCATCAACGCCCAGCGAGCTGAGGAACTTGAACATCTCCTCCAGCTCACGCGAGTCCGTCTCCTTGTAGACAGTGGTGTTGGTCGCGACCTGATAGCCAAGCAGCTTTGCCATCCGGATGGCAGCGACGCACTCCTTGAAGACTCCCTCGCGCTCGACGATGAGGTCATGGGTGTACTCCATGCCATCGACATGCACGTTCCAGTAGTGCCACTGCGAAGGACGGATCACGACCTTCTGCCGAGCCGCGGCGTCGGCTGTGCGGATCGTTTCCGCCTCCTTGTCCGTGACCAGCTTCTCGGAAACCAGCTGGGCGAGCACCGGCTCCATGGCGGCCGAGTAGGCCGTGGCCATGTACTCGCGCATCTTCTTCCGCATGAACACGCCGTTCGTGCAGATGTACACCATCCGGCCCTGCTCGTGCAGGCCGGCAACCAACTCCTCGATCTTCGGGTAGATCAAGGGCTCCCCACCGCAGATCGAGATCATCGGTGCGTCGCACTCCGCCGCGGCGGCAAGGCACTGGTCGAGTGGAACCAGATCCTTCAGCGACGTGGAGTACTCGCGGATGCGCCCGCAACCGGTGCAGGTCAGGTTGCAGGTATGCAGGGGCTCCAACTGGAGCACCATGGCGAACTTCTTGTTGCCCTGCAGCTTGTTCTTGACGATGTGCCGCGCGATCTTGGCGGTCGGAGCTAGGGGAAAACGCATGTTGGGAACGGACTGAAGAAAAATGGGTACGGCCGCGAAAACGGCCAGAAAGTCTCGGTCAGGGGATCAGGGTTAGGGTTGACCGGCCGCGCTCGTCTCCGGGGCGGTGGTCTTGGCAACCTCGGGGTCGCGGACCTCGTCGAGGGGCTTTGCTGCCGGGGTCCGATACATGATCCCGGGCAGGAGGAAGGTGGCCGGAGAGACGCTCCCGGTTGCATTCACGCCGCCGCATCCACCCGCGATCCCACCCATCGCGAGCGCACCGGCCATCAGGAGCAGCTTCCGCCCAAGTTTCATGGGGACAGAATAGGTACGCACCCCTTCACCGCAACCCTCAAGTTGCCAGACGGCCGATCCGGGGCGCATCTAGCTCCTGCGCCCAGCGAACGGTGGGGCGAGTGTCCCCACGAGCCGATTTTGGCCTGCTTTAGCCATGAACCTGAGATCTTGGATCCTTGGAACGGCTCGACGGAGTCTCGCCCCACCAGTCCCGGGGACAGTGTCGAGATGCGCCCCCGTCTCAAGGTGGCCCAACTCCCCCCTTCCGGCGCAGCCCTGCCGTTGTCATCCTGCCTGCAATGCGCTTCCACGTATGGTTGCCCTGGGCTGCATGGACCTTGACCGGGATGGCTGCCGCTCCCGCTCCATCGGACTTCCACCTGGATCCCCGGCTGGAGATCCGGCTCTGGGCAGCGGAACCGGATGTCATCGATCCCGTCGCCATGGCCTTCGACGAACTCGGGCGCGCCTGGGTGGCCGAGTGCCGGGACTATCCCTACGGCACGGGTCCAGATGGTCAGGTGGGCTCGACCATCCGACTGATCGAGGATGTTGACCGGGATGGCCGCGCGGATCGATCTACCCTCTTCGCCCGCAACCTCTCCTACGTCACCTCCGTCACGCCCTGGAAAGGTGGGGTCGTGGCGGCCGCCGCGCCCGATATCCTCTACCTCAAGGACACCAACGGCGATGGCATGGCCGACGTCCGCGAAGTCCTGGTCACCGGGTTCCTCAGGGGAGTCAGCGACAGTCTTGTGAATGGACTGCGATTCGGGCCCGACAGCCGGATCCACGGCGCCAACGGGGGTAATGGGGGGCGGCTCCGCTCGCCAAAATCAGGCGACGCCATGCTGGATCTCGGGGAAAGCGATTTCGCGTTCAACCCGGACACAGGCCGGCCCGCACTGACCGGACGGACCGGCGGCGGGTTCGGATTGGTCTTCGACGACTGGGGCCATGCCTTCACGACCTACAACATCGACCACATCCAGCACCGGTATCTGGATGGTGCCGACTACCGGGATCAACCCGGGTTCCCGGACACTCCGACTACAGCCAGCATCTCAGACCATGGCGAGATGGCCCGGATCTTCCCGGTCTCCGACGCCATCACACGCCCCAACCATCCCGAGCAATCCGGGCATTTCTCGGCCGCTGGTGGGATGGGTCACCTATCGGCAGCAGGCTGGCCCGAGGATCTCCGAGGGGCGGTCTTCGTCTGCGATGTCGTCGGCAACCTCGTCCATCGCGAAGTCATCCGAACCCAGGGAGCCGCCTTCATCGCCAGCCGGGCCACGAACGAAGTCGACCGGGAATTCCTCGCCAGCCGGGATCCGAACTTCCGCCCCGTTGGCCTCGAGCACGGACCCGATGGAGCGCTTTACCTGCTGGACATGCAGCGCGACGTCATCGAACACCCGGACTACATCCCCGCCCGAATCCGCGCGAAGCAGGACATCCGGGCCGGTGCTGATCGTGGCCGGATCTGGCGGATCACGCCCCGCACCTGGGGCCCCCGGCCGCCGTCGCCTTCACGACTGGACGACGACCTCACCCTCGTGGAATTGCTCGCGCATCCGGATCAGTGGTGGCGGGTCACGGCCCAGAGGCTCCTGGTCGAGCGCCGGGCGACCCAAGTTCAGGCCTCGATCCTTCGGCTGATGACGAACCACACCGGCTCATCGGTCGCGCCGTTCGGCCGGGTTCATGCGCTCTGGACGCTCGACGGTCTCGGCGTGCTCTCGACCGATGCCCTCACGGTGGCCTTGGCCGATCCGGAGCCCGGCATCCGCGAAGCCGCGTTGCGCTGCATACCGAAGAACCTCAGCCAACAGCCGCCCCTCCTGGGAACCTTGCGCGCGCTTACCCGCGACCCATCTCCCCGCGTCCGCTTCCGCGCCGCACTGGCACTCAAGGGGGCATCGGACCCGGACACCGGCGACGCCCTCAGACAACTGCTGGCAAGGGACGCCGGCGATCCCTGGATCCGGAGGGCTGTGCTCGCGGCCTTGCATCCAGCGAACAAGCTGAGGGTCATGAATGGGCTCCTGGAATCAGCCACGTTCACGGCGGATCCAGCCGCCGATGACGCCCTCGGCGAACTCTCTGAGTTGCTGGCAGCGGATCCGGCGCTTTCAGGCTCTGCGATTCTCGCGGTGGCCGGCCTCATCCGCCCCGATGCACCGCGTCCCGTCCGCCTCGCCCTCCTTCGAGGACTGGCACGCGGACTGGAACGCCGGGACGAGCGCCCAGCCTGGGACACCGCCGCCATCGGGATCTGGCGAACTCTGGAGGAGAGGGCAGATGACGAGGAGTTGGCGGTCGTCTGGAAGCTGGCCCTCCTCGGGGGCAGCAAACAGCGGGATCCAGCTCGCCTCGCCAGTGCCCGCATGCGGGTCCTGGACCGGACGCTCCCCGTCTCCGCACGGATCCAGTCCCTGGACCTCGTCTCGCTGGGAGCAGAACCCGCGGCAGACCTGGTCGAATTGCTCGACGGTCGCGAGCCATCGGCCATCCAACTCGCCGCCATCAGCCGGTTGCGCAGTCAGGGTGGTTCCGCACTGGGCCCGCTGTTGATGCAACGCTGGAGATCCCTCGGCCCCGAAGTCCGCCCGCGCGCGCTTGCGCTCCTGCTGGAGCGTCGCGCCCTTCACGATGCGCTGCTGACCGCCCTGGAATCGGGGAAGATCTCGGTCGGCGAACTCAACCTCGACCTGGAGCAACGCCGCCGACTCCTTCGCACCAGCAACCGCGAAACCGCCACCCGCGCCTCCCGTTTCTTTTCCGATGAGGAGTACTCGAACCGACGCAAGCTGGTGGACGACTGGCTCGCCCGACTCCCGAAGGACGGAGACGTTGCCAACGGCCGGAACGTCTTTCTCCAGGCCTGCTCCCAGTGCCACCGGTGCGCCGATCTCGGCGTCCGCGTCGGGCCGGACCTCTCGGGCGTTGCCCACCGGAGCGTCGAAGACCTGCTGGGCAACATCCTCGACCCGAACATGGCCATCAATCCGGGGTTCGTGGCCTACCAAGTCGAGACCCGCGATGGCGAGACCCACGTCGGTTTGCTGGGCCAGGATGCCCCCGACCAGATCACGCTGGTACAGGCGGCGGGCCAAAGGAGCACGATCCCCCGCAAGGAAGTTGTCCGTTTCGAGAGCAGTGGCTCGTCCCTGATGCCGGAAGGCCTGGAAGCCGGGCGGAGTCCGAAAGACCTCCGGGACCTGATCGCGTTCATCCAGGCGACCCGCTAATCCACCGATCTATCTGGGAAGTACCAGCAGGTCGTCCGGGCGCACGGACACCTTCAGCCGCGTGCCGGCGGCCAGGGCGAGCTCCGGATTCTGGACAAAGCACTTGAAGGTCGTGCTGCCGGCCTGAAGCACGTACTCCTCGATCTCACCCAGGTAGTTCGTCTGCCGCAGCTCGGCCTCGAATTGATTCAGCCCGTCCCCGCCTGCATGCAACGCCTCCGGCCGGATCCCCAGCCACACGGGCATGGAAGGGCGCAGCCCCGCACGCGGCGTTGCGGCAAACTCCCCGAGCCCGGTGCGGATGGCGACAGCGACCTCGTCGACCCGGACAACCTCCCCCTCCAGCCAGTTGGCTTCGCCGATGAAATCCGCCACGAATCGCGACGCCGGACGCCGGTACACGGTCCTCGGCCCCGCCAACTGCTCGACGACCCCGCCCTTCAGCACCGCCATGCGGTCCGCGAGGGAAAGAGCCTCCTTCTGGTCGTGGGTGACGTACACCGTGGTGAGTTTGAGCTCGGAGTGCAGGCGGCGGATTTCGTCCCGCATCTCGAGACGGAGCCGCGCATCCAGATTCGAAAGGGGTTCATCGAGAAGAAGAACATCCGGGCGGATCACCAGCGCCCGGGCGAGGGCTACCCTCTGTTGTTGACCGCCGGAAAGCTGGTTCGGAGAACGGGCGGCCAATTCCTCCATCCGGACCATCGCGAGTGCTTCGCGGACCCGGTTGCTGCGCTCGGCAGGCGCAATGTTCCGGACGTCCAGCCCGTAGGCCACGTTCTCCGCCACGGTCATGTGCGGCCAGAGGGCGTAACTCTGGAACACCATGCCCGTGTTCCGCTGGTGCGGCGGAACCGAACTGACGTCGCGATCACCAAACCGGATCTCACCAACGTCGGGAGGGTAGAACCCGGCGATCAGCCGAAGCAGCGTCGTCTTGCCGCACCCGGAAGGCCCGAGCAGGAAGAAAAGCTCACCGTCCCGGATCTCCAACGAGATCGAATGGAGCACCGGCGTGGCACCAAAGCTCTTGGTCAGGTTTCGGATCGAGATCTGCATGGCATCAAGGGGAAGCGGTGGACGGCCGAAGGGCTGCAAGGCGGCGGTACTTCGACTCGGCCCATTGCTGCCATCCAGCCCGGAGCCGGTTCCGGGCCTCGGCGTTCGTCCAGTCGCCTTTGGCCAAGGCCAATGCCTCGGCTTCGGTCAATGGCACCGCGCCCAATTCACGCCAGGCCGACTCGGGAGCCGTTGTCGCCGTCAGGTGACGGCAGGCCTTCACCAATTCCGGGTGGGCATCGACAAAGACCGATCCAAAAAGGTTCCGGACGATATCCCGTCTCGCCCGTGCCGTCCGTGCGTTGTAGCGGAACCCGGACTTCACGGTGAACGGGTTGACCGGGATCGGGGACTGGCCCGCAAAAGTAGTGTACAGGGAAGGCCGCACGGGCAATCGCACCAGCGAATGACGGCGGGGGCCCTGCGGATGTCCGGCTGGCAGCAGCCACAGGCCCTGTCCGGCATCGCTCAGGACAAAGTCCAACAACCGCCCTGCCAACTCCCGGTGTGGGGCACCCTTCAGGATCGCGATGCCATCCGGACTGATCGAGACGAAGTCCGAAGGCAGGACGAAGGTCATGTTCGTCGGCCCGCTGGCCTCGATCTGGATGAATCCGTAGTAGTCGATGCAGAAGGCGTAGGCCACCTGGCCGAGCAAGGACTCCTTCGCCGTCGAGGAGCTTAACCGGTCAAACTGCCGGACGTTCCCGCCGATGCGTGCGAGCAGTTCCCAACCCCGTTCCCAACCGTAGGCCTGCAGGAAGGCCTCATACATGTTGTTCATGGTCCCGCTCAGACGCGGGTCCCCTGCCCCGACCCATCCGAGCAGCGCCGGATTTGCCAACTCCTCCCACCGCTGCACGAGCGGCAAGCCCACCAACCGCTGCACGCGGGTGTTCTGGAGAATTCCAAAGCTGGAGAGGCACGCTCCGTACCAGCCCAAACCGGGATCGTAGACCTCGGCCCCATTTGCATGGGTTGCGATGCCGTCAAAGATGGTAGCAACCGGCCGGTGAACCTCGACCCACTTCCTGTCTGCCAGTGCCAGGAACGGCTCTGGGCCGCCGCCGAAGAACACGTCGATCCCGATCCCGCCCGGTTTCGAGGCGAATTCGGATTCGACGAAACGCTGGGCTTCACCGGACCCGCCCACGTCCCTCCACTCGATCCGGGCAGGTTCCCCATACCGATCCTGATGCCATGCTGCGAATCCGGCCTCGAACTCCTGCCGGATCTCCTCGGGATGCGGGGTCAGCACGATCACCGAGCCCGCACCAAACCCTTGCCCGGCGAACCCGAAGGCCCAAGCCAGCAGCAACACCTCGCCAATTCGACGGGCAATCTGGGATTCCCAAACCACGGTCCCGACGCTAGCCACCCCATCACCCGGTTCACAACGGCAATCCCGGATCAGCCCCAGGAAGGGACGCATCTTGAGGATGCTCCCGAATCCGGTGGGGCGCCCTCAAGGAAGCGCCCCCGGCTTCTGAAGTCGCTAGCGATCGTCGCTGCTGCGCTGGCCTCGGAAGATCAGCAGCAGGTGGAGCAACTCGAGGATCGCCGAGACCATTCCCGCCACGTACGTCAGCGCCGCGGCCGAGAGCACACTTGCCACGGCAGCCTTTTCCTCGGGGACGACGATGCCCAGGCGATCGAGCTCACGCTTGGCCCGGTTGCTGGCGTCATACTCCACCGGCAGGGTGATGACCTGAAAAGCCACCGTCACCGCGAACAGCACGATCCCCCAGAACATCAGCGTCCTGCCCAGACCGCCGCGCGGACTCGCATTGGCCAGGATCATCCCGGCCATCAGGATGAACCAGGACGCCTTGCTCGCGAATCCGGTCACCCCCACCATCGCCATCCGCATCCCAAGCCACGCGTAGCCGGTCTTGTGCTGGATGGCATGTCCCACCTCGTGCGCCGCGATGCCCACAGCCGCGATGGACGGCGTATCATGAACCTCGGAGGACAGGAACACCGCCCGTTTGCTCGGGTCATAATGATCCGTCAGATGCCCCCGTACCCGGAACACCTCGACGTTCGCCATCCCGTTCCGATCCAGAATATGGCGGGCCGCCTGGGCTCCGGTCACGCCCCGGGCCGTTCCCACGCGCGATTGTCGGCCATAGGCACTCGAAAGCCGCATCTGCGCCCAAAACGCGATCAGGATTCCGGGGATGGTCACCCAGAAATAGGGGTCGTAGTAAAGCAGTCCGAACATAGGTCCCACCCGGACCGGGTATGTTTTGAACAAGCGGCTCGGGAGACAGACAATTAGCCGAACCACGGCAGCAATCAACCCATGAGTCCGCCACCCCCATTTTGACGGGCGCATCCTCACCCAGCCCCCGCATCAAACGGGGCGGCAACGTCCTCGTTGCCCTCCCAGGCCCTTTTCCAGGGCGACGAGGACGTCGCCGCTCCGTTCCGATTCTCAAACGGGGGCAGTGTCGAGATGCGCCCATTGACCCCGGTGCCCCCCTCCAGACAGCCTTTCGCGATGAGCGCAAGCCACGAGATCTTCGACGTCGTCGACGAGCAGGACCAGGTCATCTCCCAACTTCCGCGCCCGGAAGTCCATCGCCTTGGCCTCAGGCATCGAGCCACCCACATGCTGGTCTTCAACAGCCGGGGTGAGCTGTTCCTCCAGCAACGCTCGCTCCTCAAGGACATGTGGCCCGGCGTCTGGGACTCATCGGCATCAGGCCATGTCGACTCCGGCGAGGACTACGACGCCTGTGCGCTGCGTGAGCTGGGTGAAGAACTCGGACTACGCCCACAAAGCCCCCCGGTCCGGTGGTTTCGCCTCGAGGCAAGTCCGGCGACGGGCATGGAGTTCTGCTGGGTCTACCGGGTGGCCAGTGAGGGTCCCTTCGCACTGCAGGAATGCGAAGTCCGGGGCGGCGCATGGTTCCTGCCCAGCACCATTGATTCCTGGATCGTCACCCACCCGGAGGACTTTGCATCCGCATTCAGGGTCCTTTGGCCCATCGCGCGACTCCGACTCGCGGAGACCGCCTAGCCCCGCAGCCCCTCTTCACCCGGGATCCGGATGGCGCCGTCCGCGCCCAGCTCGCCAACGAAGGCGAGATCGTCCTCGGAGGCACAAACGTCCAGGTCCGGAGCAAGGTCCGGGAGGGAGTGGAGCCGACGACCATTGCGAGCGTGCTCGGCCATGGCTCCCACCAGATCCGAACGCGCCGCGAGATAGATCAAACGCGCCATGCGGGCGCCATCGAGAACCTCCACGCCGTCCAGCCGGTTCCATAGCCGGTCAACCACCGCCCCGGCTCCCAGCACATCTTCGTAAGCGGAATCCTCGTAGGTGCCGCTACAGACCAGCAGGCACTCCGGCCCGGGATTGGCCGAGATCCAGTCCGCGACGGCAGCCGCATTCCTGAGGCAGGCAGCCAGCACCATCCGAGCACGGGCACAGGCACGGAGCGCGCGGGTACCATTCGTCGTGGTCGCGATCAACGTTCGGCCAGCAACGTGTTCTCTGGTGAACTCCCGCGGCGAATTGCCGAAATCAAAGTCCACCGAACCCGTCAGGTGGCGGAGGATTCGACGACCGTCGCGCTCACCAGCCAGCAGGGCCTCCGGCATCCGGGCCTTCCAGGCGAGGGCTTCGGGAATATCCGCTGCCGGGATGACCGCTTTTGCCCCAGCCGACAGCGCCGTCAGCAGGCTGGTCGTGGCGCGCAACACATCAAAGACGGCGCAAGTCGCCTGACTCAGGTCCCGGCGCGCCAAGGCACCGAAGTCTGCCGGCGTGAACAGGACGTCCAAGGTCCGCCGCGCTTGCCCCGGGCTACTCACGAGAAGCGGTCCTCCCTCCACGGATCCGCCGTGTTCGAATACCCCCGAACCTCCCAGAAGCCCAGAATGTCGCGATCGAGAAAGGTTATCTCCCGGATCCACTTCGCCCCTTTCCAGGCATAGCGCTTCGGCACGATGACGCGGGCCGGCCCCCCATGCTCCACCGGCAGCGGCAAGTGATTCCAGGAATGAGCGATCAACACATCGTCATCCATGCACGCATCCAGCGGGTTGTTCGTGGAGTAGCCGTCGTAGCTCTTGAAAAACACGTGGGTCGCGGAAGCCTTGGGCCGCACGAGATCGGCGAGCGTGAAGAACGCGACCCCTCGCCATGGCATGTCGTACTGGCTCCAGGTCGTGACGCAATGGAAGTCACTGACGTCTTCGAATTGTGGCAGTCCCTGGAAATCCGCCCAGCTCAGGGTCACCGGATTCTCGACATGTCCACCCACCTTCAATTCCCAGCGATCGAGCGGAATCTCCGGTTTGATCCCCAGGTCGAGCACCGGAAAGTTCGTCACTTGCCGTTGCCCGGGTGGCAATCGATCCACCGAACGTACCGCCGACCTCTCCTGCCCCGCCATCTTCCGGGCCCACCGCTCCTTCGCCGCTATGTAGGCTTCCTTCATCGGCCTCACCCTAGCGCGAATCCCTGCCGAACCCAACCGCGGGAACGAAACGAAAAAGGGGCGACCCGCATCGCGCAGGCCGCCCCGTGAAACAGGATCCCAGGGATCAGTCGTTGAACCGGTCTTCCTCGGGCGCGACCGGCAGATCTTCCGCCACGCGCGGAGCGCCGGTCTCGGCCTTCTCACGCTCTTCCATGGCCGCACGACGGCTCAGGCGCACACGCCCCTTGTCGTCCACGCCGAGCAGCTTGACCCAGATCTCGTCCCCGATCTGGACGATGTCCTCGACCTGCTTGACCCGGAAGTTCGCCAACTCGCTCACGTGCACCAGACCTTCGCGGCCCGGGATGAACTCGACGAACGCACCGAAGTCCTTGATCGACGTCACCTTGGCCCGATAGAGCTTCCCGGTCTCCAGACCTTCCGCCCCATCATCGCCACCACTGGAACGGCGACCACGGTCTCCACCCCGGTCCGCTCCGCGCTCGCGGCCTCCACGTTCGGAGCGATCCGCACCACGCTCGCCGCGGTCGGAACCGCGCTCGGGCCGATCCGCACCACGCTCGCCACGGTCGGAACTCCGCTCACCGCGATCCGAGCTGCGCTCGGGCCGGTCCGAGGAACGCTCCGGACGATCGCTCACGCGCTCGCCACGGTCCGAACCCCGCTCAGGCCGGTCAGATGACCGCTCCGCACGGTCAGAACCGCGCTCAGGACGATCATAGCCACGTTCGGGACGCTCCGGAGCACGCTCCGGACGATCGTAACCGCGCTCCGGACGATCCGAGGTCCGCTCCGGACGATCGCTCACGCGCTCGCCACGGTCTGCGCCGCGGTCGGAACCACGCTCCGGACGATCGTACCCCCGCTCGGGAGCGCGTTCCGGACGGTCATAACCGCGCTCAGACCGGTCCACGGGACGTTCAGCCCGCTCGCCGCGCTCCGGCGCCCGCTCGGCTCGATCCGATCCGCGGTCGAAGCGCTCGCCGCTCCGCTCGCCGCGCGCCGGCCGCTCGGTACGCTCCGGGCGTTCAGCCCGCTCGGGTCGCTCAACGCGCTCGCCTCGGTCGGGAGCCGGACGATCGTAGCGGTCGTCAGAGCGCTCTGCGCGCTCTGGCCGGCCCCCCCGGTCACCCCGGTCACCCCGGTCACCCCGCTCAGGCCGTTCACCGCGGTCGCTCCGCTCAGGCCTTTCGGCACGCTCCGGACGATCCGTACGCTCCGGACGATCGACCCGTTCCGGACGCTCGGGACGCTCGGCACGTTCCGGGCGCTCAGCACGCTCCCCCCGATCCGACCGCTCGAAGCGGTCCGACCGTTCGGGGCGCTCGGCCCGTTCGGGGCGCTCGGCCCGTTCGGGGCGCTCGGCCCGTTCGGGGCGCTCGGCCCGTTCGGGGCGCTCGGCCCGTTCGGGGCGCTCCGGGCGCTCTGCGCGTTCGGCTCGCTCAGGCCTCTCGGCCCGGACAGCGCCAGCCGTCTCGGACTGGGCGGCAACCGCTTCGCCGCGCTCTTCCATGGCGGCCTTGCGGCTCAGCTTGACCCGGCCCTTGTCGTCGACACCGATGCACTTGACCCAGACTTCGTCGCCCATCTTGACGACGTCTTCCGGCCGGTTCACGCGGCGGTTCGACAGTTCGGAAACGTGCACCAAGCCATCCTGACCCGGGAACACTTCCACGAACGCACCGAACTCCTTGATCGTGACCACGCGACCCTTGTAGGTCTTGCCGATCTCGATCTCCGCGCCCAGCGCCTCGATCTCGCGGCGGGCGATCTCCATGCCCTCGGGGGTGACCGAGAACACCTTGACCGTGCCATCGTCCTCGATGTTGATCTCGCAACCCGACTCGTCGACGATACGCTTGATGTTCTTTCCGCCCGGCCCGATGAGCAGGCCGATCTTCTCCGGGTTGATCCGGATGACCGTGATCCGCGGAGCGTACTTCGAGATGTCGGTGCGGGGAGCCGGCAGGGTCTTGGCCATCTCGGCGAGGATCGCCAGGCGGGCCTTGCGGGCTGCCTCGACTGCCTCGGCCATGATCGGCAGCGGGATGCCGCGCAACTTGAGGTCGAGCTGGAAGCCGGTGATGCCCTTCTCGGTGCCAGCCAGCTTGCAGTCCATGTCGCAGAAGGCGTCCTCCCAACCGATGATGTCGGTCAGCAGGCTGTAGCGGCTGATCTGGTGATCCGAGCCGTACTCGGTGCAGATGCCGATCGAGATACCTGCCACCGGGCGGGTCAGGGGAACGCCAGCATCCATCAGCGCCAGCGTGGCACCGCAGACGGAGGCCATCGAAGTCGAACCGTTCGACTCCATGATCTCGGACGTAATCCGGATCGCGTACGGGTATTCCTTGAGGGGAATCACCGGGGCCACGGAACGTTCAGCAAGGGCACCGTGACCGATCTCGCGGCGGCCAGGGCCCGAGATGCGGCCGGTCTCACCCACGGAGAAGTTCGGGAAGTTGTAGTGCAGCAGGAATTGCTTCTTGGTCTCGCCACCCGTGTAGGAGTCGAACTCCTGGATGTCGTCGCTGGTGCCCAGCGTCGCCAGGCAGACCGCCTGGGTTTCGCCGCGGGCGAACACCGACGATCCGTGCGCCCGGGGAAGGATGCCGACCTCGCTCGAGATCGGGCGGACTTCGTCGAACGCCCGGCCATCCAGACGCTTGCCGGAATCAAGGATGAGGAGGCGGACCGTCTCCTTCTGGATGTAGTACTGGGCGTCCTTGAGGACGTAATCGGTGACCTTGTCGGCGCCGAACTTCGCCTTGAGCTTCTCGCCGACATCCGCGAACACCGCGTTGACGGCGGCTTCACGGGCCAGCTTCTGGGTGGTCAGCAGGGCCGGGATGATCCGGTCGCCCGCGAGCGCCTTGGCCTCGGCAAGGATTTCGTCGGGCACCACGTTGACCGTGATGGCGCGCTTCGCCTTGCCGGCACGCGCGCGAAGCTCTTCCTGGGCCGCGATCTGCGGCTGGCAGGCCTCCTGCGCGAACTTCAACGCCGCGATGAAATCCTCCTCCGGGATCTCGTTCGCCGCGCCTTCGTACATGACCACGTCCGACTTGTTGCCGACGTAGATCAGGTCGAGGTCCGACTCCGCCTGCTGGGCGTGGGTCGGGTTCACCACGAATTCGCCGTTCACCCGCCCGATCCGGACCGCTCCCAAGGGACCTTCCCAGGGAATGTCCGAAACCGTCAGCGCCGCCGAGGCGCCAAGGATCGAGAGGATGTCGGGATCGTTCTGCCCGTCAGCCGAGAGCAGGACGCTCTGGACCTGGACCTCATTGTACCAGCCCTTCGGGAACAGGGGGCGGATCGGACGGTCGGTCAGGCGGCACGTCAGGATTTCCTTCTCCGTCGGGCGACCTTCACGCTTGAAGTAACCGCCGGGGAACTTGCCGGCCGCAGCGGCCTTCTCACGATAATCAACGGTCAGGGGGAAGAAGTCCTGGCCGGGCTTGGCCTTGGAGGCCGCAACGGCAGCCACCAGGACGATGGTCTCACCGAACTGGACGGTAACCGATCCGTCCGCTTGCTTGGCGTATTTTCCGGTCTCGATCGTGATCTGCTGATCGCCCACCGGGATGATGACTTTCTCGGGCATATATGATTAAGCCCGCTCCAATTGAGAAACTTCAGTCAGCCTCCCCGACGACAGGTCGGGGGAGATGAGTGAAGTTTCCCAAATGAGCGGGCACAGTTGACTGCGTTTCGGACGCGACTTTCTGGCTGGATACCCGGAAGGCGGGCTGCCGCGCGCGACTCGTTGCAGCAACCGGCCTCACCCGCAGGTGAGGCATGCCGACCGTTGAGCCGGAAACCGGGCAACCACCCGTCCCCCGACTCGATCCCCGACGCTTTAGCGGCGGAGCTTCAGTTTCTTCGTCACCGCCTGATAACGAGGCTCATCCTTGCGCTTCAGGTAGTCGAGAAGTCGACGGCGCTTGCTGACCATCGCCATCAGACCGCGGCGGGAAGCCACGTCCTTGCGATTGTTCTGCAGGTGCTCCGTCAGGTTGTTGATCCGTTCCGTCAGCAGGGCAATCTGGACGTCAGGTGAACCTGTGTCCTTCTCGTGCGTGCGGAACTCCGTAATGACTGTAGTCTTTTCTTGCATGGTGATCTCGGTGTTGGGCAGCAAACCACCGCCCGGTACATTTCCGTTTATCGAAGCCAAAACCTAGGGAGGCTGCACGGACGTGTCGAGCAACGATTTCTCCAACACCTTTGCGTTTGCCTTCCGCGTCACGCCGTTAACACTGGACGCCTGATGCAATCGAAGTTCACCGGCCCGGTGTACGTGGTCCGCGACAACATCGACACGGACCAGATCATTCCGGCCCAGTTCCTGAACCTGGTTCCCACGATTCCCGAGGAATACGAAAAACTCGGGGCCTACGCTTTGTGGGGTCTCCCGGACTCCCTCTATCCCACCCGCTTCGTCAAGGAGGGCTCCCTCGACACCGAGTACCCCATCGTCATCGGGGGCCGTAATTTCGGGTGCGGCAGTTCCCGGGAGCACGCCCCGATCGCCCTCGGTTCCGCGAATTGCGAGTGCGTGGTCGCCGAATCCTACGCCCGCATCTTCTTCCGCAACTGCGTGGCCACCGGCGAACTGTATCCGATCGAATGCCCCGACCGACTGTGCGAGGTCTTCCAGACCGGGGATCTGGCGGAGGTCGACATCGACGCGAATACCATCAAACACGTCGCAACCGGCCGTGTTTTTCCCCTGAAGCCCTTGGGCGAGGTACGCCCGGTGGTCGACGCCGGAGGAATCTTCGACTACGCCCGCCAATCCGGCATGATTGCCCGCTGAACCGCGGTAAAGATCCGGTGACGCCCGCGGATCGGCCTGGCGAATGCTCGCCCAAGCCGGTCCCGGGCTCCCCGATCGGAACCGGAACACCCCATGAATCCCGGTTTCGATTTCTTCCGGCCGCACCTTGATTTGCGGTCGCTCCCGTTGCTGCTGTGCGGGCTGCTGCTTCTGACCGGATGCGGTCAGGCGGACTCACCCAAGGCTGGAGCCTCCTCCCAATCGCCGGCGCCTCACGCCTCGGACGCACTCTTCTCGGGTCCCATCCTCCAGTTCAGCGTCGAAATCGCGCCAGCGCAGATGGAATCACTCCGTCGCGAGCCGCGGAAGTCCGTCCCTGCCACCCTCCGCTCCGGGTCGAACGTTTGGGAATCGGTCGGAGTACGCGTCAAGGGTGCGGCGGGCTCAACCCGCAGCATCGATGACCTCCCCGCCCTGACTCTCAATGTCGACAAGTTCAAGGCCGGCCAGAAGGTCCACGGGCTCGACAAGTTCCACCTGAACAATTCCGTTCAGGATCCCAGCCGGATGAGTGAGATCATCTGCGCAGACCTTTACCGTCGTGCGGGTGTCCCCGCAGCCCGGGCCACCCACGCCCTGGTTCGCCTGAATGGACGAGACCTCGGGCTCTACGTCCTGAAGGAAGGATTCGACAAATCCTTCCTGAACCGGAACTTCACCGACGCCTCCGGCAACCTCTATGACGGGGGGTTCCTCCGGGACATCGATCAACAACTCGAACTGGACTCCGGGAAGGAGCCTCCCGATTGGAAGGACCTTCAGGCACTCAACGCGGCGTGCCAGATTCCCGATCCGGGCCTCAGGAAGGCCCAACTGGCGCGGATGGTCGACGTCGAACGGTTCATCACCTACACCGCCCTTCAGGTCATGACCGAGGACTGGGACGGCTATCCCTGCAACCGGAACAACTACCGGGTCTATCACGAACCCTCAGCCAACCGCTTCGTCTTCCTGCCTCACGGCATGGACCAGATGTTCGGCCAGGGCGGGATGTCCCTCGACCGCGGGTTCGAAGGAATCGTGGCGTCCCGGATCTTCCAGGATCCCGAGTGGCGGACCGCCTACTTCAACCGCATTGAGTCGCTGCTGACCAACGTCTTCACGACGAACAGCATCCTCCGGACCTTTGATACGGCAACCCAACGCCTCGGCATCGCGCTCACGAAATTGCCAAAGGGCGAGGCCGACAGCATCCGCGGCAGCGGACGGGACCTTCGCCGCCGGATCATCGACCGAACGCAGAACATCCAGGAACAACTCGCAAGTCGCCCCCGCCCCACCCGGATCGCCACCGACGGCAGCATCGCCCTCAGCAACTGGCAATCGAAGAACCCCACCGGGGATGGAGGTTCCGGCACCCAACGGGACCGTGCTGCCGGACCGGAGGTGATCCGCATGGATCTCCTCCAACCCGGTCAACCGTCGCTCCGATTGCGTCTGCGACTTCCCCCCGGCGCGTATCACTTCGAAGGACGGGGACGGACCAAGGACCTGGTGGCCCCTCCCGATCCAAAGGGTGTCGGGCTCGGAATCCGCATCAGCGGCACGACCCGAAGTCCCGGCCTCTCGGGAACGACCGAATGGCAGACGCTGGGCTTCGATTTCAACCTGGATGGCGAAACCGAAGTCGAACTGATCGCCGAGGTCCGCGGCCAGAAGGGCTCAGGTTGGTTTGATACGGCTGCCTTCCGGCTGCGCAGAAAGTAGCCGCCGTTCAACCAATCAGAGTCTTCGGGTCGACCCAG
This sequence comes from Limisphaerales bacterium, assembly GCA_965284395.1. Lineage (GTDB taxonomy): Bacteria > Verrucomicrobiota > Verrucomicrobiia > Limisphaerales > UBA9464 > UBA6176. The sequence continues at coordinate 7,046,890 of OZ260084.1, forward strand.
GGCAGCCCGTGCGCCTCGGCGACGGGTCTCGAGGTGATTTGCCCCCCCATCACGTTCACGCCCCCATACAGGGCCGGATTCCGACGACAGGCCTCCGCGAGTCCGTGGTCCGCCAACTCCTGAAGGTATCGGAAAGTCGCATTGGTCAATGCCTGGGTCGCCGTCCGCGCGTAGGCTCCGGGCATGTTCGCCACGCAGTAGTGCGTGACCCCTTCTTCCACGTAGACAGGGTCGTGATGCGTGGTCGGGCGTGAGGTCTCGCTGCACCCACCCTGATCGATCGCAATGTCCACCAGGACACTTCCGGGCCGCATCCGGCGGAGCATTTCCCGGGTGATCAACCGAGGAGCCTTCGCCCCCGGGACGAGGACCGCACAGATCAGCAAATCGACCTCCGGCAGCAACTCCTGGAGGTGCGCCTCGGTCGAATACAGCGTGTGAGCCGTGTGGAGCGTGATATCCAGGAAGCGCATCCGTTCGATGTCCACCTCGAGGATCGTGACGTCCGCGCCCAACCCGGTCGCCATCCGAGCGGCGTTCACTCCAGAAACACCGCCTCCGAGCACGACGACCTTGCCCGGAAGGACACCCGGAACACCCCCGAGCAGCACCCCGGAACCTCCATGGTGCTTGGCCAGGAAGTAGCCACCAACCAAGACGCTCATCCGCCCGGCGATCTCGCTCATGGGCTCCAGCAGCGGCAAACGGCGGTTCACCTCGATCGTTTCGTAGGCGATGCAGGTTGCCCCGGACTTTCGCAGGGCGTCGGTCAGCGGCGCGCTGGCCGCCAGATGGAGGTACGTGAACAGCAACTGCCCCGGCCGAAGCAGCGGATACTCGGCTGGAAGTGGTTCCTTCACCTTCACGATGAGGTCCGCCTGCCGGAAGACTTCGGCGTGGTCGTCTACCAGGGTCACGCCCGCCTCCTGGTAGTCCGAGTCCGGAAAGCCAGCGCCAATCCCTGCACCACGCTCAACCACCACCCGATGCCCGCGCTTGAGCAACTGATAGGCCGCCGAGGGGAGCAGTGCCACGCGATGCTCCTGCTGCTTGATCTCCCGAGGTACTCCGATGGTCATATGAAAATGGAAATGGGGCCCGCCTTGCGACGGACCCCATCAAGCTGTCGGTCCAGACCGAGGCACGCAAGCCGCCCTCGATCCGCCGTTGGTTGGATGTCTACCGCCCGTCGGAACGTCTACTTGGCCCGGGTCGCCCGGTCCTGCATCCAGACGATGTCGACGTTGTTGGCCTGACGTGCCCCGGACGGAACCACGCCCGGCTTGATCGGCGGCATCGTGCGCGGGTCCACCCATTTCCGGATCTCGGAATGCCCGTCCGCGAATGAGAAGCCGCCCGCCCGGTTATGGTAGCTGGCCGGCCAATCCACCATCGTCGTCAAAGCAGCGTTGGGATAGCCATCCATGGTCACGACGAAGAACCCGTCATTGATGCTGTCCTCGCGCTCATCGAGCAGGACGTAGGCACCTGAAGGGCTAGGATCCGTGATGTCGCCAATCTTGTTCGCGACCTTGTACTTCGGGCCCCAGCCTCCATCCGTACCGCGGTTGCCGCCCATCCAGATGCTCATGGCCATGCTGCGGGGACGAGGGACCTTTGCCTTGGCGGTGTTGACCCCCATGCTCCGGTCCGCCGGGCACTTCCAGATCGCATACGAATTCCCCGCATACTTGAAGAGCGGACTCTGGGTGATGTGCTTCGGATCCCAGTTGTCCCGCGCCGAAGGATTCACGAAGTCCAGGATACCCTGGACCCAGGCCCCGTCCGAATGGTTGGGATTGGTGTCCTCCGAGTAGGCGTAGGGGAGCTTGTCCGAGTTGTCCCCGGCATACATGACCCACGCCAGCAGCAGTTGCTTGTGGTTGTTCATGCAGGCAATGCCGTGGGCCTTCGTCTTCGCCTTGCCCAATGCAGGCAGGAGCATGCCCGCGAGGATCGCGATGATGGCGATGACGACCAGCAACTCGATCAGAGTGAAGCCCGACCGAGCCGATTTCCGTAGTGATGGGTGTTTTCCATTCATGAGATGATCCCGACGAAGCACCCGTGGGAAGTGCCGCTTGGCAATTGCAACCGAACAGGTGCCGAAGATCCAGCCCCCAATTGGGGTGGCCGGCCCCAAGGGCGCATCTTGACACTGCTCCCATCGAGGGGTGGGGCAAGTGTCCCATGTGCGTTAACCTAAAAAATCTACCAAAATCCCCGTAAAGACAACAATGTCGCGTCATGGCCTCCGATTTGGACGCGCTTCCAGAAGAGTGGGACATCCTCGCTACCTGGCTTCCCGCCAATCTCGACACCCTGGCGCGCGAGCATGGTTTCATGCGCAGGGCACGCGGTCTTCAAGAACCTGCCCGATGGCTTCGGCTCTTCTTGATGCATGTTGGCGGTGGACTGTCGCTCAAGCAAACGGTCACACGCGCCTCTGAACTTGGACTCGCCGATGTCAGCAGTGTCGCTCTCTTCAAGCGTCTGAGGGTTGCCGAACCCTGGCTGCAGGCGCTGACCTCACACCTGCTCTGTGCCCAGCGCCGGAGCCTCGGAATCTGGGCCGCCCGGTGGAGTGGTGGGATTCGGGTTGTGGACGCCACGGATGTCAGTGAACCGGGCGCGACCGGAAGCTCATGGCGCATCCACTATAGCGTGCGGTTACCCGAGTTGGTCTGCGATCACTACGAGCTCACCGACGCCAAAGGTGGAGAGAAGCTTGGACGATTTCCAATCAAGCCCAGAGAACTGGTCTTGGCCGATCGCGGCTACAGCCATCGCGCTGGCGTAGCGCATGTTTTGGGTTCTGGTGCTGATGTGGTGGTGCGATGGAACCATGCGCTGTTTCCACTGATTGGGCAGGATGGCAAACCGTTCGAAGTGCTTCCAAAAGCCCGCAAATTGAAGGTTTCTGAAGAGGCCGAGTGGCCCGTGACATTCGAACACGGAGGCAAGCGATACAACCTGAGGCTATGCGTTCGTCGTAAAGGGCGCTTGGCAACCGACAAGGCGCAACGAAAGGCGCTGCGGAAGGCGGAGAAGAATGGAACGAAGGCAAACGAAGCGAGCCTGGAACTGGCTGAGTACATTCTCGTACTGACCTCGGCGCAGGCCGATGCCCTGACGACCAAGGCGGTGCTGGGGATCTATCGAAGCCGGTGGCAGGTCGAGTTGGTGTTCAAGAGATTGAAGAGCCTCTTGGGTTTGGGGCATGTGCCAAAAAGCACAGACGCATCCGCCAGAGCGTGGATGCAGGCAAAGATCCTAACCTCACTGCTGATCGAGAGGGTGCTCCTGGAAGCGGAGCTTTTTTCCCCCTGGGGAGACACCCGAGGAGAATGAGAGTCGGTGGCGGGCGTTCGTCGAGGTGCGCGACTCCGTGTTGTCGATCTTGGCGCCGGCGATTCCGCTGCGACATCTGTTGTCAAATGGTCGGCGCATTGCTCGTCGACTTGCAGACATCCAACGCAAGCGGACTCGGCAACTTGTCGGCATGAAGGCTTCGATCGATGGAAAATTAGGTTAACGCACATGGGCAAGTGTCCTCACGAGCCGATTCGAACCTACTTCAATGCCTGGAGCGGCTCGACCGAGTCTCGCCCCACCGGTTTCGAGGGCAGTGTCAAGACGCGCCCCAACCCCAACCGCTTGACGACCTCGCACACGTCAACGATCCGTCCAGCACCCATGCGACCCAACGACCGCATTCTCGATCTCCATGAGGCGGATCGCCCCAGGGAACGCCTCGCCGAGCGAGGTCCCGACGCCCTCCGGACCGCGGAACTCATCGCCATCGTCCTCCGGACCGGCATCCAGGGCGCCTCCGCGGTCAGCGTTGCGGATGACCTCCTCCAACGGTTCGGCAGCCTCGAGGCGTTGGCTCGTTCCCCCTGGCAGCAACTGCGCGGGCGAGGCATCGGCCGCGACAAGGCCATCGCCCTCAAGGCCGCCTTTGCCCTCGCCCGCAGGCTTTCCGAAGAAGCCCGCCATGAATCCCCGGTGCTCGATCATCCCGAGGCGGTCGCAGCCATCCTCCGGGACGACGCCATCGCCGCCCCCGTCGAACGTCTTCAAGTCCTCCTCCTCAACACCCGCCGCCGACTCGTCCGCGTGGAGACCGTCGCAGAAGGATTGCTGGACCAGATCCTCGTCCATGCGCGGGAAGTGTTCCGGCCAGCCATCGCCGCCGGGGCCCACGCGATCATCCTCGCCCACAACCATCCCTCCGGAGATCCCGCGCCATCCGAGGCCGACATCCGGGTCACGCGCGATCTGATCCGGGCCGGTCACCTGCTCAAGATCGAGGTCCTCGACCACCTGATCATCGGCCGCCGAAGTCAGGAACGCACCCGGGACTTCGTCTCGCTTCGCGAACTGGGCTATTGGGCCGGGATCTGAATAATGCCGAGTTGACGGGGTGATTCCGCGAAAAGTGCACGAGCCACCTCGTTTTGTTGTCTTCCGGACTCGGCATTATTCGGGCTTCATGGACTTGCCCACACGGTCAAGGAGAGAAAGGTCACCCATGATCAACTTCTTTCGGCCCCGTCCAGAGGACTTGTTCCCGCTGCGATCAGGGCCGCTAGCACCACACCTGGAAGGCTTCGCCGCCGTTTTGGCTCAGCAAGGTTATTGCCGGAGTACTGGCTGGCAGAAGGTCCGCTTGGTGGCGGAGCTGAGCCAATGGCTTGCAGTGAGAGGGCTGAGGATCGGGCAACTCGACGAACGTCAGGTGAGCGCCTTCCTCGAAGCCCGAACGAAGACCCGGCGCCGCGGCAGCGGCGATTCATGCACGATGGCGCGGTTGCTTCGCCACCTTCGTCAATCTTGCGTTCTGCCTGCTCCTCGACCGTCAACGGTCCGGAGTTCCTTGGATCGGCTCGTCGAGGAGTACGAGCAGTTTCTCCGAAAAGAACGGAATCTTTGCCCCGGATCGATTGCCGCCTACCTCCCGATGGTTCGGCGCTTTTTCGAGCACCGGTTTCCCACCGGCGAAATCCAGCTACGCCAATTGAGTGCAGGCGATGCGGCTGAATTCATCCTTCATGTCAGTGATCGATGCGGTCGTCGCTACCTGCAGTCGACAGCAAGCACACTGCGGAGTTTCTTCGGCTTCCTGCTGCAGCGCGGCAAAATCAGCATCCCGCTGGCGAAAACCGTTCCCACAGTGGCCGCACGACGCATGGCCGAACTGCCCAAATTCCTAGAGGCATCCCAAGTTGAAAAGCTCCTCAAGAGCTGCGATCGACGCCGAAGCTTGGGGCGCCGGGATTACGCAATCCTCTTACTCCTGGCTCGCCTTGGGTTGCGGGGCGGTGAGGTGGTGCACCTCTGCCTGGAAGATATCGATTGGCAGGCCGGAGAATTGATCATCCGTGGCAAGGGCGGGCGTTTGGATCGTCTGCCACTGCCTTGCGACGTAGGCCAAGCGATTGCTGACTACCTCAAGACGCGGCGTTCAGGGGGGGCGTCACGCCGGGTCTTTCTCCAAAGCAAGGCCCCGTACGAAGGCTTGGCCAGCTCGGGCGTCGTCGGAAGCGTGGTCCGAAGTGCTTTGGCGCGAGCTCAACTACATCCCGTCCGCCGAGGAGCTCATCTGCTCCGCCACTCATTGGCCAGCCGCTTGCTCCAAGGGGGCGCCTCACTGGCTCAAATCGGCCAGGTACTTCGACACCAAGAGATCCAGACCACGGAGATCTATGCGAAGGTCGACATGAACGCGCTGCGTCTCTTGGCGCAGCCTTGGCCTGGAGGTGCCCGATGAAAACGCTCGCAGTGCATCTGGACAACTACTTGAAGTTGCGACGGCAACTCGGGTTCAAGCTGCGGGTGGGTGGCATTCTGCTCCGCAACTTCGTGCGATTTGCAGAAAAGCAGCGTACTTCCTTCGTCACCACGAAGCTGGCGCTGCGCTGGGCGACCCAGCCCGTCGAGCTCCAACCGGTACAAAAAGCCAACCGACTGGGAGTGGTGCGTCGCTTCGCCGAATACCTGAGCACGCTCGATCCCCGTACCGAGGTTCCGGCCCAGAAGCTTTTGCCCTATCAGTTCCGACGAAGAGAGCCCCACATTTACCGTAAGGAGGACATCCTTCGGTTGATCGAGGCTACGCGCCACATTGATCCGGCCAACCCCATCAAAGGGGCTTCCTACGCGACCTTGATCGGATTACTCGCGGTCACCGGCATGCGCGTCGGCGAAGCCATCGGTCTGGATACTGATGACGTGGATCTCAGCCGTGGAGTGGTGACCGTTCGGCGTGCCAAAGGCGACAAGTCCCGACTGGTACCCCTCCACCCCTCAAGCCAAGAAGCCCTCCGGCAGTATGCCTCGCTTCGTGACGAAGTCTTTCCCCGACCGTCTGGTTCCAGTTTCTTCGTCTCGGAACGGGGAACGCGGTTGCGCCACTGCTCCGTGAACCGCTGGTTCCTCTTGGTCGCCTCCCAACTCCGGTTGCGCAAACCCGGCGACCGACGCGGACCACGTATCCATGACCTGCGGCACCATTTTGCCATCCAGACCATGTTGCGCTGGTATCGCTCCAAAACCGACGTGGAAGCCCATCTTCCGGACCTGAGCACCTATCTGGGTCACGTTCACGTCCGCCATACGTACTGGTACCTCTCGGCGGTGCCCGAGTTGTTGCGTTTGGCCACCCAGCGCTGCGAACGGAAGGAGGACGGAACATGAAAACGCAAACCACGTTCTCCGAGCTGCTCCAAGCCTTCTTCACGAAGCGACTCATGAGTGAGCTCAACGCCAGTCCCAACACCATCGCGAACTACCGCGACACATTTCGTCTCCTCATCGCCTACGCCCATCAGCGCCTGAAGAAGTTTCCGACAGCGTTGGCCATTCCCGACATGGATGCTCCGTTCATCCTTCGGTTTCTGGAGCATTTGGAGACCGAGCGGAAAAACACCCCGAGGAGTCGAAACGTGCGTTTGGCCGCAATCCACTCCTTCTTCCAGTATGTCGCACTTCAGGAGCCGGGTTTCGGGGCCGTGGCGCAACGCGTTTTGGCCATCCCAAGCAAGCGGTTCACCAAAAATCCAGTGGACTTCTTGAGTCGAGTCGAGACTGAGGCCTTGCTCGCCGCCCCAGACCAAAACACCTGGTCGGGTCGCCGGGACCGCGCTTGGCTACTAGTGGCGTTACAGACAGGACTGCGCGTCTCCGAATTGATCGGACTGCGTTGTCAGGATGTTACATTCGGCCCGGGTGCCCATGTCCGTTGCACGGGCAAGGGACGAAAAACTCGGTGCATTCCGCTGCGGAAGGAAAGCGTGACGACCTTGCGCGCGTGGTTGCGTGAGCGTAGCGGGCAGCCCTTGGACGTGTTGTTTCCAAGTGCCCGCGGCAACCCTTTGAGCCGCGATGGCGTGGAATACTTGCTCGCTAAACATGTCGCGGTCGCACGACAAGAATGTCCCTCCTTGAAGACCAAGCGGGTCTCGGCCCACGTGTTGCGTCACACCATTGCCATGGACTTGCTCCATCACGGCGTTGACCGCTCGGTCATCGCTCTCTGGCTTGGACATGAGTCGATGGAAACGACGCAGGTCTACTTGCACGCAGACCTCCAACTCAAGGAGCAGGCACTCGCCAAGACCGAGCCATTCAAGGGACAGTCCCGTCGCTACCGTCCCACAGACAGCCTCCTGGCCTTCCTACAGAACCTCTGACTATGCCGAGTGACGGATGAAGAAGACGGGGTGACTCCTGCGCATTTCGCAGAATCACCCCGTCAACTCGGCATTATTCAGATCCCGGCCCAAAACCCCTTATGCCGAGCTCGGCATAAGGGCTATTTCCAGACCTGACCCCTTTGTCCGGCACCCGCAGCGGCGCCGGGCACTTTCCGGGTGGCCCTTTGGCTGCCCCGCGGCAGGATCACCCCGTGCATCGGCTTGGCATCAATCAGGGCGGCTATCATGGGGATCCACTCGACGTGGAGGCGTTTCTAGCCTGCTTCCAGGCAGAAGCCCTCGCGCGGGGCTGGCACCTGAATTCGCTCCCGGTCCAAGGCGACCGCTCCATCCTCACCGCCCATCGCACCGCCAAAGCCGACATCGTCAACCCTCGCCGGTTCTACCTCTCGGCCGGAATTCACGGGGATGAACCGGCTGGTCCACTGGCACTGCTCGACCTCATCCGCGCCGACCAACTGCCTCCCGATGCCGAGTTCTGGGTCTGCCCCTGCCTCAATCGCCTCGGACTGGCCTCAAACCAACGTTGCAACCCGGACGGAATCGACCTGAACCGCGACTACAACCACTTGGCCTCCCCGGAAATCTCAGCCCATGTCCAGTGGCTCATCACGCTCCCGCCATTGGACCTGGCCATTCTCCTGCACGAGGACTGGGAGTCTGCCGGGTTCTATCTCTACGAATTGAATCCAGACCAGGCTCCCGATATCGCCACCCGGATCGTCCAGGCCGTTTCCCGTGCCTGCCCCATCGAGACCGCCACCGAGATTGACGGCCGCGCCTCCGACGGATCAGGAATCCTTCGTCCTCCCGTGGATCCTCGGGCCCGGCCGGACTGGCCCGAGGCATTCTGGCTACTCCAGAACCGATGCCGCCGGAGCCTCACCCTCGAAGCCCCATCGGACTTCCCGCTCGCACTTCGGGTCTCAGCCCTGACCACCGCCGTCCGGACAGGTCTCGCAGGCATCCGGTCGGGCCCCAAAATCCGATGAGTCGAATTTGAAACTTCCATGCGGGATTCTACTGAGAATCCCCTGCAGGCGGTGAGGTTCAACTCCCGCGGTTCCCCATGCCGCACCTCCGGGTGCGGTTCACAACGCTACCTCTGGCGTTGCCGGGGTGCCCGGGTTCGGTCCGGGTTTCTCTTCTCGGATCACGGTCCTCGCCAGCCGGCATCACAACTATCCCCACTCGCAAGATGAATGACATCCGGCGGCCATCCCTGGCCGTACTCGGTGCTGGCGTCGCCTGTACCGTCCTCTCGTGCAACGCAGCTTCCATCCAGTCGTTGGGCGACTTCCCTAACGGCTACTGGAGTCGCGCCTTCGCCCTCTCCGCGGACGGAGCCACCGTCGCCGGGAGTTCCTACTGGTTCGATGGAACCCGGCACGCCTTCCGGTGGACCCGAGCCGACGGCCTGATAGACCTCGGCTCCATCGCTGACTCCCCGGACAACGCCGCAATGACCCTGTCGGCCGACGGAGCCGTGACGGCCGGGTTTTCAGGAACCGAAGGCTACCGCTGGACGGTGGCAGGCGGTTTCCAGAATCTCGGGCATCTCGGTTCCAATCTCCTCGCCACCCCTCTGGCTTCCTCCGCCACGGGCAACACGATTGTGGGATATGATGGCTCGACGCCCTTCCGATGGACCTCTGCTTCAGGAATGACCGCCCTCGCCACCCTTCCTGGATCAGCCAACGGAGCAGCCTCGGCCATCACGCCCTCCGGCAGTTTCATCGCGGGCAGCCTCGGACTGCAACTCGTGCGCTGGGACGGCTCCGTTCCATCGGCCCTGGCAGGATTCCCCTCCGATCTCTACGTGGCGGCCTCAACCATCAGTTCCGAGGGCAACGTCATCGGGGGACGCATTTTGCGAGCCGGTGCCAACTCCACGGACGCCCTGTGCTGGATCGAAGGTGTTGGCGCGCGTCTGCTCCCCGACCTGCCTGGCGGCGATGACAATGCCTCGGTTCAGGGCGTGACGTCAGACGGGCTGACCGGTGTCGGATTCGGCTCCGAAATCCCCTTCTGGACCACTGCGACAATTTGGTCAGCCGCCGGAGGACTCCAGCGTCTGGCAGACGTCCTGGCGGCTCAGGGCGTCGACCTGTCGTACTGGGACAGCCTCGACGAGGCCTACGCGATTTCGCCCGACGGCAGGTTCATTGCAGGCTCCGGCACGGTCGCTGCCACGTTCCTGCAGGAAGCATTCATCGCCGAGATCACTCCCCTGCCCCCGCCTCCGCAGGCGCCGTGGACGACTGTGCCCCCCACCCTCCCGGGCCGGGTCCAGGCCGAGCACTACGACACCGGCGGTCAGTTGGTGGCGTTCTTTGACACCACCGCCGGCAACACCGGACCCGCGTTGCGCAATGACGCCGTGGACCTGGTGACGAACACGGACTCCACCGGCGGGCTCTCCTCGAAGATGTCCTCCCGGGAGTGGCTTGAATACACGGTCAACGTCACCACCGCAGGCCCGTTGGTCCTGCGCCTCCGGGTGGCAGCGACCGCAGCAGGCGGCTCCATCAAGGTTCTCGCCGCGTCGGCCGGGGCGGCACTCGTCCCCGTCGTCAACTCCCTCGCTATCCCGAACACGGGCTCTGCGAACACCTACACGATCGTCGAAGCCGACATCAGTCTGCCGATGGGACCGCAGATCCTCCGGCTTTGCTCGAATGGCCCCGACTTCTGCGTGAACTGGTTCGAAATCGCTCCCCGCGGCACTTATCGCGAGATCTGGACGGGCGTCTCGGGCAACCGCACCTCCCAGATTCCGCTGACCCGAACCCCAAGCTCGACCGGATTCCTCCCCACCCTCGAAACTCCGGCAAATTCGGGTGACAACTATGGCATCCGACTCCGCTCCTACCTTCGCGCGCCTTCCACCGGCACTTACCGGTTCTGGATTGCCAGCGACAATGATTCCGACCTGCTGCTCTCGACGAGTTCAAACCCGGCATCCAAACGGCGCATCGCCTCCGTCAGCGGCAATACCAACCCGAGACAGTGGGCCAAGTACGCCTCCCAGCGATCTGCGGGGATCTCGCTCGTCGCTGGCCAACTGTACTACGTCGAGGTCCTGCAAAAGGAGGGCACCGGGGGCGATCACGTCTCGGTCGGGTGGTCGAAGCCCGGCCAGTCCACACAGGCGCCGTCCGAGGTGATCCCCACCTCGGCTCTGTCGGCGTTCCTGCCCTGAACCTAGAAACAGCGGTTGGATCCACAGATTTCCGATTGCACGGATTGGAAGCCGGTTGAGAGAGGCTGTCCTTTCACCCCACGGGTGACATCGAAACAGTGATGCGGCAAGGCCCCTCGTCCCGGCCCATCTGTGAACCTAGAATCGGCAGTTCATTCATCCGCCGATGGCGCCGATGGCGCAGATGGAAAGGTGGAAAAGCCAGCACCCGAGGCTCGCGCAGACGGCACCCGGCGGGCGAACGGCACGCCCGATCCAAGCTCCTCATTATCTGCGTCATCTGCGCCATCTGCGGATCCAACTGCCGCTTTCAGGGTGAAATCCGTGAAATCGGTGGATGACCCAACTGCCGATTCGAGGTTCAGTCTCTGGAGCGGCTCGACGGGGAGTCTCGCCCCACCGGTCTCGGGGGCAGTGTCAAGATGCGCCCAATCGCGGGTACCGGCCTTTTGCCGGTTAGACCACCTGCCCCTCACTGACCGACCATCCGCCGTCCACCGCGATCACCTGCCCCGTCACGAACCCGGCGGCATCTGACAACAACCACACCACCGCCGCATCCAGGTCTTCCGGCCGCCCGATCCGGCCGCCGTCCAGGGGTTGCTTGGTCTTCACGAAGGCGAGGATGCGTTCATCGCCCTGGGCCCGCTGGGACATCGGGGTCGCCACCAACCCGGGTGCCACCACATTGAACCGGATCCCCTCCGGCGCGTATTGAGCCGCCGCCGATCGGGTGAGGCCAATGATCGCCGCCTTGGCCGCCGCATAGGCCTGCGTCGCGAAGAAACGGCTGGAGGGCGAAAACCCCAGCACCGAACCGCAGTTCAGGATCGAACCCGCCACCCCGCGTTCCCGCATCCGCCGGACCGCTGCCCGATTGCTCAGGAAGACCGACCTCAGGTTGAGGTTCAGCGTGTAGTCCCATCCCTCCTCGCTCAAATCGTGCAAGGGCCCATCGCCTTTGCGCCGCCCGCTGCCGCCCGCGACATGGTAGAGTCCATGGAAACCGCCGAACGCCGATTCTGCGGCCTCGATGGCAGCCTCCGCAGTCCCGGCCACGGACGCGTCCCCCACCACCACCCGCACCGAATCCCCAAGCCCGGACGCCACCGCGTCGGCCTTGGCTGCGTCCCGCCCAACCGCCACCACGCGGGCCCCGTGTCGCACGCACGCATGCACCGCCGACAATCCCAGACCGCTCGTCCCCCCGATCACCACGACCACCTTCCCGATGAGTTCCGAAGCCATGGCGCAGCCTATTCACCGGGCGGAATCCGAGCCAAGGAACAATCCCAAGCGCCCGGGCGCATCCTGGGACTGCCCCGGCGTCAAACGGAGCGGCAACGTCCTCGTTGCCCTCCAATGTCCTCTTCCAAGGCGACGAGGACGTCGCCACCCCGTTCCTGTTTCAAAACAGGGGCAGTGTAGGGATGTGCCCCGACCGCCCTCGGATTAAAACACGTGTTTGACACTTTCAAACACTGGTTTAAATGTCGGCCGGAACATGTCGCATCCTTCGCCCATCGCAACTCCGGGCTCCCAGGCCGCCACGCGGAAGCAACTGCTCACGGCGGCCGCCAGGGTCTTTGCCGAGCGTGGGTTCCGGGACGCCACGGTGCGGGAGATCTGCCGCAAGGCAGGAGCGAACGTGGCCGCCATCAGCTACCATTTCGGGGACAAGGAAGCCCTCTACAGCGCCGTCCTGCGCGAGACCGCGCCCACTCCCGCCGGTGGTCCCAACGCGCCCCTGGATGCCGCCGAAGACGCGCTTCCACCGGAGGAACGGTTCACCCGCTACATCCGGGACTTCCTCTTCCGGATCGCCGAGGACGGGCCCGACTGCCTTCACAGCCGCATCATGGCCCGCGAGATGATCGAACCTACCCGCGCTCTCGATCACCTGGTCAACGACTTCATCCGTCCGCAGCACCAGTGGTTCCAGGGACTCATCCGCGAGATCACCGGTCCCGGGTTCACCGCTGAGGAGATCCGCCTGATCGCCAACTCCGCCATCAGCCAGGTGTTGTTCTACAAGCACTGCGGTGCCGTGATCGAACGACTTCAAGGCAGCGCCCTGCTCACTCCCGCCCGGCTCAACGTATTGGCGGACCACATCACCTCCTTTTCCCTGGCCGCCATCCATTCGCTGGCCGCCGGACGTCGTTCCGCCACACGACCCTCACGTCGCGGACCGGCCGCGCGCTCCGCCGGCCCATCCAAAACCCGTACCACCCGCTGACCATGTTCCACCTAGCCCTCCGCATGCTCCTCGGGGACCGCGCCAAGTACATCATGCTCGTGGGCGGCCTCACGTTCTCCGCGCTGCTGATGACGCAGCAGAACGCCGTCTTCCAGGGCCTCCTCGCCTGGACCACCAGCCACATGCGCAACATGCGCGCCTCGATCTGGGTCGTGGACAGCCGGGTGGAGCAGGTCAACGAGACCAAGGCCCTCCGGGACACCGACGTCAATCGCGTCCGCTCGGTCGCTGGAGTCGATTTCGCCATGCCCCTCTTCCAGGGCGTGCTCAAGGCCCGGGCCGCCGATGGATCCGAGAAGCTGATCCAGATGATCGGCATCCACGCCGGCACACTCTTCGGACGACCGACACAGGTTCTGGAAGGCGAACTCGAGCAACTCCGCATGGCCAACACCGTCGTCATCGACGAACTCGCAGCCGAACGTCTCGGCTCAGGCGCCGGCCGTCCTCTTCGCATCGGCGACAACTTCGAGATCAACGACCGCGAAGCCCGCGTGGTCGCCATCTGCCGGACCGAACGTCATTTCTTCGGCTATCCATACGTCTTCGCCAGTTACGACCAGGCCCTCCAGTTCGCCCCCCGCCAGCGCAAGATGCTCTCGATGATCCTCGCAGAGCCCAAGCCCGGGCTCTCGCCCGACAGCGTCGCGCGCAGCATCCAGGCCGAGACCGGTCTGGCCGCCTACACCGTCCCTCAATTCGAGAAGAGCACGATCTCCTGGATCTGGCGCAACACCGGCATCCCGGCCTCGTTCATGACCACCATCATCCTCGGCTTCATCGTGGGAATCGCGATCGCCGGGCAGACCTTCTATTCCTTCGTCCTCGAGAACCTGCGTCACCTCGGCGCCCTCAAGGCCATGGGCGCCAGCAACAGCCTGCTCTCCGCCATGCTGCTTTTCCAGGCCATGACCGTCGGGATCATCGGGTACGGAATGGGACTCGGCCTGACCGCCCTGTTCGGCTTCGCGGTCGCCGAGAACGGTCAACCACCGTTCAAGCTCCAACCCGAGGCCATCCTGCGCACCTTCGCGGCGATCCTTCTCATCTCCGGCCTCGCCGCACTCCTCGGCATCCGCAAGGTCGCCAAACTCGAACCCGCGGTCGTCTTCCGCGGCTGACCCCTTTCCTTCCCATGACCATTCCCGCGGACAACTCCCTCGACTCCACCGTCCCGGCCGTCGCCCTGCGCGGCGTCGTGAAGGCCTTCGGCACCGGCGACGCCCGCACCGTCGCCCTCAAGGGCACCGACTTCACCGCTGCCCAAGGCGAACTGCACCTCGTCGTCGGCCCCTCGGGATGCGGCAAGACCACGCTGCTCTCCGTCGCAGCGGGCACGCTTGATTGGGAGTCCGGCACCGTTGAAGTGTTCGGCACCCGCCTGAATGGCATGCCAAAATCGCGGGTGACCGCGTTCCGCCGAAAGAATGTCGGGTTCATCTTCCAACAGTTCAACCTGATCCCCACGCTTGATCTGGTGGAGAACGTTTCCGTGCCACTCCTGCTCAACGGCGTCCGTCGCCGTGAGGCCGAGGACAAGTCGGCCGCCCTGCTCCAGCGCCTGGGCCTCGGCGGCAAGGAACGTAAGCGCCCCACGCAACTGTCCGGCGGCCAGCAGCAGCGCGTCGCCATTGCCCGCGCCCTGATCCACGAGCCCCGGCTCCTCATCGCGGACGAACCCACCTCCGCCCTCGACCGGGAGACCGGGCATCAGATCATGGACATCCTCGCCCAAGCGGCCCGGGCACCCGGACGATCGGTCATCATTGTCACCCACGATCCCCGCACCTACGGCTATGCCGATCGACTGACCGACATGGAGGACGGCGGCATCGCCGGCGTCTATCAGGGCCAGGCCCTCCGCGATTTCATCTCCATCCACCACTGATCCACGCCATGCTCCGCAAACCTTCCTTCTACATGGCCATTGCCGGCATCGTCGCCGCCCTGGTCCTCGTCCGACGCCAGAGCGCCCGTACCCCGGACCCGGGGCCACTCTCGCCGCCGGCCCGTGCTCCCTTCACGGGCAAGGTCGCCGCGACCGGCCTCATCGAATCCGCGCGCGAAAACGTGAAGATCGCGTCGCCGAAGCCCGGCCTCATCACCAAGGTCCACGTCCAGGTCGGCCAGGAAGTCCGCCAGGGCGAACCGCTCTTCCAACTCGATGACCGCGAGGCCGCCGCCCGCGTGGCCACCATGGAGGCCCAGATCCGCTCCACCCAAGCGCAGCTCGGCGTGGAACAGAACCAGGTCGCCGACTGGTCCGATCAACTGGCCCGGTTCGAGAAGCTCGAACGGACCAAGGTCGCCACCGAGGACGACTTGAAGCGGCGGCAGTTCGGCCTCGCCGGCGCGCGTGCACGGGCCGCCGCCATCGAAGCGCAGATTGCCGCCCTGCAGGCCCAGCTGGAGCAGGCCCGCACCGAACTTGCCGTGCTCACCGTCCGCGCACCGCGGGACGGGACGTTGCTTCAGGTCAACATCCGCGAGGGCGAGTTCGCGCCGGCCGCCATCATGAGCGATCCCCTGCTGCTCCTCGGAGACACGCGGACGTTCCAGGTGCGGGCCGAGGTCGACGAACAGAACGCCGTCCTCGTCACGCCCAACGCCGCCGCGGTCGCCAGCCTCAAGGGCCACGCCAGCCGATCCATGCCGCTGCGCTTCGTCCGGATCGAGCCCTACGTCGTGCCCAAGCGCAGCCTCACCGGCGACAGCCTCGAGCGCGTGGACACGCGCGTGCTCCAGATCGTGTACGCGTTCGACCGCCCCGCCTTCCCGACCTACGTGGGACAGCAGGTCGACGTCTACATCGAGCGTCCGGCCCCGTCCCCGAAGCCATCCGCCCCTGCCGCTGACAAAGTGTCGAACAACCCTTGAACCCCCGCCTTCCTCTCCTAACATCGCATCGCTTCGCGCCATGAAACACGTTCTTCTCCTCGCCGCCTGCGCTTCGCTTGCCGCCGCGCAAATCCAGGCCGCGCCCGATCCCGCCCCGGCGGAAGCCAGTTCCAGCCCTGCTGCCGCCTCCTCATCTGCCACGAAGGCCGCCCAACCGTCCTGGCCGTCCGCCCCGCTCACCCGGGACCAATGCCTCGACCTCGCCCTCACCTGGAACGCCACCCTCCTCAAGGGTCGACAGGACATCCAGGAGTCACACGGCATCGCCCTCCAGCAAAGCTCCGCACGCCTCCCGCGCCTCGGAGCCACCGGCGCCTACAACAAGATCGACGAGGGCAAGATCGAGAAGGTCGCCTTCGCCCCCGGCACGGCCCCGGTAGCCTTCGCCAACGACGAGAACTGGAACGCCACCATCACCGCCTCCCAACCCCTCTTCGCCGGAGGCAAGCTCCGCTCCGCCACCCGTTCCTCGAAGCTCACCAAGGAAGCCGCCCTCGCCAATTACCAGACCCTCGTCGCCTCCACCCTCCTCGACGTCCGGGTCGCCTACGACGACGTCCTCCTCGCCACCGAGCAGATCGTCGTTCAGGAAGCTTCCATCAAGCTCCTCGAACAGGAACTTGCCGATACCCGCCGCCGCTTCGATGCCGGCACCGTCCCACGCTTCAACGTCCTGCGTGCCGAGGTCGAACTCGCCAATTCCAAGCCCCGGCTCATCCGCGCCCGCAATGCCCTCCGCATCGCCCGCAACAACCTCGCGGTCCTCCTCGGCTTCAACGTCCCGCGCAACGCCGACCAGGACATCCCGCTGGAGACGTCCGACAAGCTAGCCGCCGTCCCCTCCGACGTCGCCCTGCAGGAGGCTCTCGCCAAGGCGATCTCCCAGCGCCCCGAGCTCGTCGCGCTCCGCACCGCCGGGAAGCTCCGGGACGAAGAGGTCATCCAGGCGAAGGCAGACTACTACCCCCAACTCTCCGCCGTCGCCGGTTACGGATGGCAGTCGAAGAACTTCAACCGCGACCTGTCCTCGCCGCTCGACGGCTGGAACGTCGGCGCCCAACTCTCGTGGAACTTCTGGGATGCCGGTCTCACCAAGGGCAAGGTCGACGCCGCCAAGGCCCGCCGCACCAAGGCCCAGATCGACATCGATGACACCGCGCGCCGCATCGAACTGGAGGTCCGCACCTCCCACTCCAACCTGATCGAGGCCCGCGAGGTCCTGGATTCCCAGTCCAAGGTCATCGAACAGGCCGAGGAGGCCCTTCGCCTCTCCGTCGCCCGATCCGATGCCGGGACCGGCACGCAACTGGACGTCCTCTCAGCCCAGACGGCACTCACCGAGGCCCGCAACACCTACTCGGTGGCCCTGCGCGATTTCAGCGTGGCCCGCGCACGACTGGACCGCGCCATGGGTGAGGGAGTGCGCCTCACCGTTTCGAAGTAGTCACCGCCTTCCCCCGGGGCCGCCGTCAGGCGGCCTTCAAGCCGGCGTGACCAGGCCCAGGCGCTTTGCCACTTCTTCGGCCAGCACCTCATACGCCGCGGCGCCCGCGCTGTAGCGGTCGTAGTGGATGATCGGCTTGCCGAAGCTCGGCGCCTCGGCCAGCCGGGTCGTGCGCGGGATCACCGTGTCGAAGACCTGCTCGCCGAAGTGCTGGCGAACCTCGCCCACCACGGACTGGGCGAGTTTCGTGCGCGCATCGAACATCGTCATCACCACCCCGAGGATGCGCAGGTTGGGATTGATCCCACCGTCGCGGACCTGCCCGAGGATGCGGCTGACCGTAGCGATCCCCTCCAGCGCGTAGTACTCGCACTGGAGCGGGATGATCAACTGGTCCGACGCCGCATACGCATTCAGGGTCAGCAAGCCCAGCGCGGGCGGACAATCCAGCAGGATCACGTCAAACCGCCCCGATTCCTTCAAGGGCCCGAAGGCGTTCCTCAGGCGCAGGAGGTTGTCGTCCGCCCGGGCCAGTTCCACCTCGGCGCCGCAGAGGTCCACCTCGCTCGGGATGACCTCCAACCGGGGAAAGGCCGTGGGCTTCACCCGTTCCAACAACCCGCCGTCGCCCAGAAGCGGCCGGTACACGGAACCGCCTTCGATCTTCTCCAGCCCGACGCCGGACGTGGCATTCGCCTGCGAATCCAGATCCACCAGCAGGACCCGATGCCCCAGCGCGGCAAGGCACGCCGCCAGGTTCACGGTGGTGGTGGTCTTCCCGACTCCGCCCTTCTGATTGGCGACAGCGATCACTTGCGCAGGCACGCGAAGATCAAGCGCAAGCCGCCGGCCTACTGGCAACCCTGAATCCTTCCTTCCGTCGGATCCACGATTGAAGCCGCCCCCACCGTCGGCTATTTCAGGAGGCCTGCATGGGTGAAATCCTCGTGATCGGCCACCGGAATCCGGACACGGATGCCATCTGCTCCGCCATCGGTTACGCCGAGTTCAAGCGCCGGACCGGGATGAGAAACGCCGTGGCGGCGCGCTGCGGCGACACCAATGACCGGATCGACTTCGTCCTCCGAACCTTCGGCGTGCCGGCGCCCAAGTTCGTGACCGACGTCTCACCCAAGATCCAGGACGTGATGCGGAGCAACGTCTTCTCCGTCCCGCCGCGCACCCCCTTGATGGAGGCGCTTGCCCTGATGGACGAAAAGAACATCCGCGTCCTGCCCGTCCTCGACAACGAACGCCGATGCCTCGGCCTCCTCTCGGTCTTCAAGGCCAGCAAGTTCTTCTTTCCCTCGCACAACCGGATCTTCGACAGCCGCCGCGTCGTCGCCTCCGTCCGATCCCTCACCCGCACACTGCAGGGCAAGATGCTCTGCGCCTTCGAACCGGACCAGGAGAACGACCTTGTCCTCATGATCGGCGCGATGAAGCACGCGTCGTTCGCCTCCCGCCTGCCCAATTACGCGCCCGAAAAGCTCCTCGTCGTCGTCGGTGACCGCGAGGAGATCCAGATGGCCGCCATCGAGGCCCGCGCGCGTTGCGTCATCATCACCGGCGGCTACCCGGTCTCCGACCAGGTCCGTGACCTGGCCAAAGCCCACGAGGTCAGCCTCGTCCTCTCGCCGCACGACACCACCACCACGGCCATGATGTGCCGCTCCGCCGTCGCGGTGGAAAACCTGCTCCGGTCTGATTACCTCGCATTCCGCCCCGATGAACGACTGGCCGAGGCGCAGAAACTGGCGGCCGCATCCCAGTTCCAGGCCTTTCCGGTCATCGATGACGAGCAACGCGTCATCGGCATCGTCTCCAAGTCGGACTTCCTCCGAAAGGTCGAGCGCCAGTTGATCCTGGTCGACCACAACGAACTCACGCAGGCCGTCCAGGGTGCCGAACAGGTCGAGATCCTCGAGATCATCGACCACCACCGCCTCGGCTCCCTGGCCACCCAGCAACCGATCCTGTTCCGCAATGAACCCGTCGGCTCGACCAGCACGATCGTCGCCGACCAGTTCCTGACCCTTGGCGTGGAACTACCCCCGAGCATCGCCGGCTGCCTCCTCGCCGGGTTGGTCTCCGATACGCTCAACCTGACCTCGCCCACCACCACCAAGCGCGACGCCGAGATCCTCGGAATTCTGGAGAAGTTGGCCGGGGTGAACGCCCGCGAGTTCATCGACAAGCTGTTCAGCTCAGGTTCCGTGCTGACCTCCAAGCCGGCCGCCCAGGCGATCACCGCCGACTGCAAGGAGTACTGCGAGGGCAGCCTGCGGTTCTCCGTAGCCCAGATCGAGGAACTCGGCTTCGAGCAGTTCTGGAAACGCAAGAACGAGGTGGTATCGGCCCTCGACACCTACTGCAGCTCGCAGGGCTACTTCTTCTCGGCCCTGCTCGTCACCGATGTCGTCCTCCAGACTTCGCTCCTGCTCGTCGCCGGGGATCCCCGATTCCGGGCGCAGATCCACTACCCGGAGGTCGAGCCCGGCATCTTCCAGATGGACGGCATCGTCAGCCGCAAGAAACAGCTGCTGCCCTACCTCACCCAGAGCCTCAAATCGGTGCCCGGCAACCACGGGCACTGAGATCGGCCCCGTGGTGGGGCGAGTGTCCTCACGAGCCGATCTCCCTCCCACCCCTACGCCGATTGCCGCAAATGCACGGTCTGCGTCGGGAAGGCGAATTCGATGCGCTCCGCGTCGAACCGTTCCTTCACCCGCAGGTTCAGTTCCTCCAGGGCGACGGTATAAACCTTCCACTCGGTCGTGTTGCACACCCAGACCACGTTCAGGTTCAAGTTGAAATCGCCGAACCGGTTGAAGTGTACCGTGACGTCCGTGGTCAGCGGATGTGCCCCGAAGATCTCCCTCAGGAGGGCGGCCGCCTTGCGGATGCCGTCTGCCGACGTGTCATAGGTCACCCCGAAGTCGAGCACGGTGCGGATCGTAGGCCGCGCCGTGACGTTGGTAACCGTGTTGTTGCCGACCTGCTTGTTCGGAACGGTCACCAGGAACCCATCGACGGTCCGGACCCGAGTGGCCCGGAGCCCCATCTCCTCCACCGTGCCATCCACGTCACCCCCGACCCGGATTCGATCCCCCACCTTGAACGGCCGGTCGAGGAACACGGCCACCGCGCCGAACAGGTTTGCCACGGTGTCCTGGGCGGCCAAGCCGAGCGCCAACCCCAGCACGGAAACCGAGCCCAGGATCGCGGTGATGTTCACCCCGAGGTTCTGCAGCAGGGTCAACACGGCGACGATGCACAGCACGACCTTCGCCGCCTTCCCGACCAGCGCCACGAAATGGACGTTGAACGCGCGGTCCCCGCCCTCCCGGATCCTCGTGGTCCAAAGCCCCGCCGCGGCATCGACCGTCTTCAACAGCACGTAAACCACCGAGAACGCCACGGCAATCAACGTCGCCCGCGTGATGTAGACCTCGACCGCCGCCGGCCAGTCAAACAGCTGCAACCCCACGTTCAGGAGGATCACGAAGCTCACGATCTTCACCGGTCCGTCCACGAGGCGCACCAGGAGGTCATCCCACTGGTTGGCCGTCCTGGCCGCCCATTGTTGCAGGCGGTTTTTCACGAAACCGTCCAGCGCCTTTGAAACCACAAACGCCAGGACGACGTAGATCAGGGTCGAGAGGTATTGCCAAAGGGGGTTGCCGAGGAAGGTCACCTGCAACGCCTCGACGTGGTTCAGCCCGAACGAAAGTTCGCTCTGATGCGACGCCACGAAGGCCCTGTTCGCAACCTTCTCTGCCAGCGGGGTCGCAGGCCCATTCGTCCCGGCCCCGGCAACGGCATTTGTCCCGGCCTGCTGGGCCAGCGCCGTACTCCAGACCGCCCAGGTGATACCGATGACGCACAAACCCATCCATCCGCTCCACAACCATCCCATCCAACTCCGCTTTCTCATGAGGCGGGGGAGATAGCGCCCACCCGCCCCCTTGGCAACCACCCAACCCCTAGACTTCCGTCCTACCCGCTGCTAAACACCCCCGTGTTCACCCGCCCGGCTGAAACCAGAAATCAAAGCCGGATCGGGAAATGTCGAAGATTCGAACCATGAAGCCCTATCTGCTCGCCATCAGCCTGGCCGCCGGCCTTCAAGCCGTTGCCCAGGTCCCCGGCGCTCCCACGAACGCCGTTCCCACGGTCCCTCCCGAGATCGCCGCCAAGTTCAAGAGCGTCGAGGAACGTAATGGATACGTCCTCGGCGCCATGATCGCGGACGACATGGTCTCCCGCGTCCGCAAGATGGGCTACGATGCCCCCAACGACGCCATCGCCCGCGGCTTCACCGAATTCGTCAACGAGAAGCCCGCACTTACCAAGGATGAGCTCCGGAAGGTGTTTTCCGCGATGCAGTACGAGGTCAACAAGAAGGCGGAGGAAAAGCGTCGGCTGGAGTCCGAGAAGAGCCTCAAGGAAGGCCAGGACTTCCTCGTCGCCAACCGCACCAAGGAAGGCGTGGTCACCCTGCCCTCCGGACTCCAGTACAAGATCCTCAAGAAGGGTGACGGTACCGAGAAGCCTGCGGCCGAGGACACCGTCGTCTGCCACTACCGCGGCACCCTCCTCGACGGAAAGGAATTCGACTCCTCCTACGCCCGCAATGAACCCGCCAAGTTCGCGCTCAACCGGGTGATCAAGGGCTGGACCGAGGGCCTGCAACTGATGAACGTCGGCTCCAAGTGGCAGTTCTTCATCCCGGCGAACCTCGCCTACGGCACCAACGGCAGCCCGCCGCGCATCCCCGGCAACGCCACCCTGACCTTCGAGGTCGAGCTCCTCGGCATCCAGGGCAAGACGACCAACGCTCCGGCAGCCGCAGCGGCTTCTCCAAGCCAGCCGGTCGTCACCAGCGACATCATCAAGGTGCCCTCCAAGGCGGAACTCGAGAAGGGCGCGAAAATCGAGGTCATCAAGGCCACCGACGCCGAACGCCTCCAGAAGGAAAAGGAAGCCCAGCAGAAGAAGTAGGACCACGGGGCGCCGCCCGCGCTCCGGCCAACTTCCTCCACACCGCCCCCGGCCAACGCCGGGGGCGGTTTCGTTTCGGAGGACCACTCCAACCCCGGTCGTGAGGTGGGGCGAGTGTCCTCACGAGCCGCGAAGGAACCCCGAACTGCACACCCAGGACTTCGGCATCGGCGTCGGGTGGGGCGGCAACGTCCTCGTTGCCCTCCGAGGCCGATTCGCAAGGCGACGAGGACGTCGCCACCCCGTTCGGCTTTCCAAGCGTGGGCAGTATCGGGCTGCGCCCTCCCGTGGACCGGCTCGACAGAGGGTCTCGGCCCAATCCCAAGATCAGACTCAACAATCCCGAATCACCGATGCAGGATCTTCTCCGTTACCACCGAGGATCCACATGTGCGCAACCCGGATGACCTGAACCTGGAAACGGCGGTTGGATCCACAGATTACAGCGATTCCACGGATTGGAAGCCGGTTGAGAGGAGCTGTCGTTTCACCCCAAGGGTGATATGGAAACAGCGTCGCAGTGAGGCCTCTTCTCCCGGCCCATCTGTTAAATCCGTGAAATCTGTGGATAGTCCAACTGCCGCTTTCAGGCTGAACGTCCTGCAAGCCCTCGCCGGAAACCGGCCAAGGTAGTGCAGGCCAACACGACCACCCTTCGCCGGCTTCCAATGACACCCGCCAGGATCTTCCCGATCGTCAACCTCATCGCCTTGCTTGCCTGGTTGCTGCTCGTCTGCCTCCCTAGGCAGCGACTGGCGGTACGGTTCGCCAGTCAGGTCGTGCCAGCAATCCTGGCCGCGCTCTATGCAGCTCTCGTCTTCGGCCGCGGCAGCGCCGTCGAGGGCAACTTCAACTCCCTCGAAGGCGTAGCCCGCCTCTTTCGGGATCCTTCGATCCTCCTCGCTGGTTGGGTTCATTACCTCGCCTTTGACCTCCTCGTCGGGGCATGGGAACTCCGCGACGCAGGCCGCCGCGGCATCGCCCATTGGAAGGTCCTGCCGTGCCTGGTCCTGACCTTCCTCCTTGGCCCCGTAGGCTGGCTGCTATACCTCAGCATTCGGACCTGCTCCGCCAACCGGGTCCGGCCAGATGCCGCCAACCCGGCCCAGGGCGGAATGACGCCTGCCGAACCTTGCGACTGACATCCCCGCACTGCCGATGAAGACCTCGCCCCACCGACCATTCCACCGCCTTGCTCTCCTCATCCCGCTCTTGCTGTCCGCCCTCGGTCTCCATGCCGCGCCGGAGCCAGTACCGTGGTTCGCCCGCGCACTGGTCGGAATGGAGGTCGGCCCAACGGGCGCGCAATTCGGGGGCGGTCGACACGCGCCTGATTACGCCGCCCACTTCAACGGAGCCGAGATCGTCCGTCGGTCGGTGGCAGCGCATGCCGAGTACCTGGTGTTCTGGGTGCGCGACGGGGAATACACGTTCCATGATTCGAAGCTGGTCCCGCGGCCCGAAGGATTCCGCGGGCGTGATGCCCTCCGGGAAGCCGTGGACGAAGCGCGGAAGCACCGACTGCCGCTCATCGCCTACTGCCAGTTGCAGTACCCCTCCCACGAACTGCGGTTGCATCCAGAATGGAAGGCGCGCCAACCCGACGGCAAGCCCATCGATCACCTGGTCTGCTTCAATTCGCCGTACACGAACACGGTGAAGGCGCTGCTCACCGAGATGCTCGGATACGGGATCGCGGGCTTCCACCTCGACATGGTGGATCAGGGTTTCGGCGCGCCGCACGGCTGCTGGTGCGACCATTGCCAGAAGCTCTTCCAGGCCGAGCACGGTCGACCGCTCCCGAAGGGTGTGAATTGGAACGACGCCGACTGGGCGCGGATGCGCCAGTTCCGTTATGCCTCCAGCGATCGCCTCGAGAAGATGCTCGTCGAGCACGTGCACAGCGTCGACCCACGCGCATCCGTCGACTTCAACTACCACGGAAATCCGCCGTTCTCGTGGGAGGTAGGCCAGACGCCGGTCCGCCATGCAGGCAACGGGGACTTCGTCACCGGCGAGGCCGGCGCATGGGCCTTCGGGGCCCTCTCCGCCAGCTTCAACGCCGCCTGGTATCGCGCCGCCACGCCGGGCAAGCCCTTCCAGGTCGCCATCCAACGCGGCGTCCGGATGTACCACGACCAGACCACCCGCCCGCTGCACGACATGCGCTGGGAGATGTTCACCCTCCTCGCCCACGGCGCCTTCGTCACCATGATCGACAAGACCGCCTACGACGGTTCCCTCGATCCCGTCGCCTGGGATCGCATGGGTGCCGTACTGGGCGAAGCCCGACAGAAGCGCGCCCACTTCGGCCAGCGACCGGTGGCGGAGGTCGGACTCTTCTTCAGCACGCGCTCACGTGACGGCATCGGACGCGACAAGCCCGCCTCGTGGTTCCAGGCCATCCAGGGTGCGCACAAGGCCTGCGTGTACGAACACCTCGGATTCGGATTCCTGTTCGATGAAAACCTTTCCCTCGAAGCCCTGCAGCGCTTCCCCGTGGTCTGCCTTCCCAACGTGGGAATCCTCACCGACGCGGAGGTGGACCTGTTCCGAACGTACGTCGAGAACGGGGGCCAACTGATCGTCACCGGCCAGACCGGGCAATTCGATGACCTCGGTCGTCCGTTGACCCGTCCCGCCATCGAGGAACTCCTCGGTGCCCGCGTCCGCCGTCGACTCGACCACACCGACAACTGGGTCCGACTGGATGCCAGCGGCACCGGCGAGCTCTTGGGGCGACGGCTGGATCACCGGGCAATCCCACGTCCCGGATCCGGCGACAGCCAGGCTGTCCCGTTCCTTGTCCGCGGGCCGGCCACCGCCTACGAACCCACAAGTGCCCTACCGGTCGGCGCGCTCCTCGACTCGCACCGGGCTGCGCTGGCCAATCCGGCTGCCTATAACGCCGACTGGCCGCTGAGCGCGCGGGCCGAAGTGGGCCCGGCAGCGCTGGTCCATCGACTGGGCAAGGGCACCGTCCTGACCCTCGCCGCATCTCCGGACACCGCGACGGCGGGCGAACACCACATCGTCGAAGCGCGCCGCCTGTTCGCCAACGCCGTGCGGATGCTGAACCCGCGCCCACGCGTCCACGTCGATGCCCCGACGAACGTCGAGGCGGTCGTCGCCGATGATCCAGCCACGAGTACGCTTCGGATCCATCTGATCGCGTACAACGCCACGCCACAGACAACCCCGACCAAGGAACGCCCCTATATCATGCCCGGCCTGATCGAGGACGCGCCGATCTTTCGGGCGTCCTTCGAACTGCGCGATGGCCTGAAATCCGCCAAGGCCTTCAACCGCTCAACCCAGGTGAGAAAGCGCGGTAACCGCGTCGAAGTCACCATCGCCGACATCCACGACGTGATCGTGTGCCGGTATTGAGGGGCGACCCAAGGTTGGCCTCGTTCCTCGGCTCAACCCTGGGCCAGGCGTCTAGCCATCGTTGGCGTTGCAGCATGCCAAGGGGCCCCGGTCGTACCGCACCGCCACCATCCCCCACACGCTGCCCATGGAATCCCAACGGGATTCTGGCCCTTAGCCCAGGGCTGCCGAGCTTGCGAGGCTACCCTGGGTCCTCGTGGCCATTGCCATACCAACCGCATCGCGGTTGTGGCTGCCGCAGAACACACCCACACCCTTATACCTCAGAGAAATTGGCGAACGTGCGAAACCCCAGGCATCGTCGCCCAAATGCCCCAATCATTCTCAGCCGTCCACATCCACCTCGTGTTCTCGACCAAGGATCGTCGTCCATTCCTGCGTGACCCGGATACCCGCGACGCTCTCCACGCCTATCTGGGGGCCGTTTCCACACAGATCGACTGCCCGCCAGTACGCATTGGCGGAGTCGAGGATCACGTGCACATCCTGGCCCGGCTTGGGCGGACCCGCACTCAAGCCGACTGGGTCAAGGAACTGAAGCGCGTCTCCAACATCTGGCTGAAGGAGCGCGTTCCCGATCTGGCCGACTTCGAATGGCAGCGCGGTTACGCCGCCTTTTCCGTAAGCCACTCGAACCTCGAACAGGTCAGGACGTACGTCGAGCAGCAGGAGGCCCATCATCACAAGAGCACCTTCCAGGACGAACTCCGGGCCTTGCTCCAAAAGCACGAACTAGCCTGGGACGAAAGGTACGTCTGGGACTGAGACCGAGGCGACTCCGACGGATAACCGTGGCAAAACGAGCCCTGCGTCTCAACGAGGTCAACGTGGTTGTCAGCCTACGTATCCCTTTGTCGCACGTCCCCATCGTCCTCCCCACATACCCTGCCCCGGGAATCCCAACGGGATTCTGTCTCCTAGCCCAGGGTCGGCCGAGGTACGAGGCCTACCCTGGGTCCTCGTCGCCATTGCGATACCAACCGCATCGCGGTTGTGGCCGTCCCGATCCACACCCCGGCCTCCGCCCATCACACCCTTCTGCCACCGCCACAACCGCCTTGCGGTTGGATTGCGTGTGGGCGCGCCGACCCAGGGTTGGCCTCGTTCCTCGGCTCAACCCTGGGCTAGCTGCCTCAACGCCGTTGGCGTTGCCATCAGCCAAAGCCGCCTCATGACCCTCTCCCACCGTCCCCCAGCGTACCCTGCCCTGGGAATCCCAACGGGATTCTGTCTCCTAGCCCAGGGTCGGCCGAGGCACGAGGCCTACCCTGGGTCCTCGTCGCCATTGCGATACCAACCGCATCGCGGTTGTGGCCGTCCCGATCCACACCCTGACCTCCGCCCATCACACCCTTCTGCCACCGCCACAACCGCCTTGTGGTTGGTTCCTGTACGGCGGCGCCGACCCAGGGTTGGCCTCGTTCCTCCGCTCAACCCTGGGCTAGCTGCCTCCACGCCGTTGACGTTGCTGCCGCCTCTGTCCCCTCCGACCAAAGTCGAATTCCGACCAACCCTCGACCAGCGCACCGTCGCCTCCGCTTGATGAAATCAACCTGGCTCATGTGGATCGTCGGCTTGCTTGGTGGCGCTGCCACGGCCAGCGAACGGACCGCGCCCACCGCCTCACGCGGCACCACGCCCCCATCCCCGCTCATCGCTCCAGCCCCCAAGCCACCCGCCGCTCCATCCACGCCCACCGACCCCTTCGCCCCTTTTCGCATCGACGATCACCAAAACATCCCGCCGCAACCCGACATGCGCCGGAACGGCATGCAGGTCTCCGGCTCCAGTTCCGGTCCGGTCAACACCGAGGAACCCGACCGCGACTTCTTCACCGATCCGCGATTCGACCACGACGGGAACTCCGGCCGCCTGTTCTATCACCAGACATTCCTGCTAAATCCCCACGACCCATCCATTCCGGAGCGCCGCGCCTGGTTCATCTGCTGGAGTCCCCTCGACGACGGCACCCGCGCGCAGCGCCTCCACGAACGACCAGGCTTCCTCATCGGCGAAGTCACCACCGACGGGAAGTCTATCCAGATCCATCACTCGGCCTATGTTGGAGACGAGACCCATATCGACACGATGCGCTGGACCGGCGACACGCTCGGTCAGGGACGCTTTGAACTCGTGGGAACCGCACCGGCAATTCCAGAACTCGCGGAACCCTCCGAATTCGACCGCCATCGCGATCGCGGTTACGCCTTCCTTTCCGCCCGCAAATGGACCGAGGCCGCGGACGCCTTCGGGACCGCCCTCCGAGCGAGGCCCGGCGATGCCGCCGCCCTGTTCGCTTTGGGCGTCGCCTGGGAAGGTCTCATCACTCGGGACCCGGCTGCCGCCTCGAAGGCCATCGACGCCTATGGTCGCGCGCTCGTCGCCGATCCCCGCCGGAGTCCCGCGCATCAACGCCGCGCCGAGCTCTACGCCGAGCAAGGGCAACCGGCCCTCGCCATCCAAGAGCTGACCCAGCTCCTCTCCCTGGAACCGGAGTCGTGGGAACCCCACCTCGACCGCGCGCGATTGCACGCCCGGGGAGGCGACTATCGGAAGGCCATCGAGGACGCCCGCGAAGCATCGCGAAAGGCTCCGATCGAATCCGCCCCGCTCGAAGCCCTCGCCCGATACGAGTACCGATCTGGACGCCGCACAGACGCCATCGCCACGGGACTTCGCCTGCTGGCCATCGACGATTCCCGTTCCGCCATCCGCGTGACGATGGCCTGCGCCCACGCCCAATTGGCCCACGCCACCGAGGCCCTCCAAACCTACACCGACGCCAAGGCCAACGGCGTTTCGAACCCCGAACGCCAGTGGGGAATCCGGGAACTCCAGAAATGGCTGCAGATCGCTCCCAAGGACGCCGCCGGAATCCCCACCGTCCGACGACTGCTGGAACAATTGCGCGGCCCAGACCAACTCGAAGCCGGAGAAGGCGACGCCGATTGACCCACCGTGAAAGCCGGCTCCCACACCCCAATCGGCCTCGCCCGGATCCTCCTCACGCTTTTCTTCGCCTTTCCCATGTCCGGCTCCAATCCCAGCCTTCACCCACTCCGCCAGGCCATCGGCCCGGGCGATATCCACTTCACGATCCGCGCCGCCGCAGTCGTCGGCGAGGACTATGCCGTCGAGGCCGTGTACAGCCCGCGCCGAGAATGGGACGTGAAGAAGACCCGTCATCTCGGCTTTCTCAGCGGTTGGATCGGCGGCACCTCCAGCGAACTGATCAAGACCCAGCGCGAGGAGTTCCACACCTTTCGCCAGCAGTTCACGGCGACCAACAAGGACATGACCTTCACGGTGCCGCTGCGCGCCCCAGATCCGGCCTACAAGGCCTACCAACTCGACGACGTCCTCATCGTCGGTCGCATCACCGGCACCCTGAAGTTCGATCGCTGGTTCCCCGAGGTTCCCGCGCTCGACTCCGGCTATGGTCTTCATTGCGACGCGACCACCCTTCGCGGTGTGGTCCGCACGTCGGGACTCGCAGCCCACCCGTTGCGCGGATCACTTCCACTCTGGCCCACCCTTCGGGAAGTAGACCTCACTTTCCGCGCCGTCCACGTTCCACTCCTCTGGCTGTTCGAATCCTCCCGGAAGCACCACTGGAACGGATGGCGGCAAACCTCCCCCCAATCGTGGCCCGGAGGCCAGACCATCGTCCTCCGGCACACGAACGCGCCCACCGTGTGGCGTCACAACGAATATCATCCCTACCCTGCCGGCCGCGAAACACCTCCCACACGCCCGATGCCGCCCGCCGGTATCCCCCCGGGCATCCACCTCGAAATCTTCTGGCCCGAAGGCGATGTCCTCGACTTCCCCGAGACCCGATTCGACGGCGACGTGGAAGTCGTCTCAGTACCGCTCTCAAAACTCCCACCGCGCGCCGCCGAACTGTTGGCCGACAGCGTCCGCCTGCGCCCGGGCCTCGAACACATTTCCCTGTCTGCAAAGGAATGGGAGGAACTGGAGGAAAGCCTCCCTGAGGCCGAACGTCCCCTGACCATCGAGATGGCGTCCCCCAAAGACGACCAATCGATCCTCCGCATCACCCGCAAGCCCGGATTCACCGAACCCTGGCTCTGCCTCTTCGTCACCCCCTACGACGGCGAACACCGCGTCCTCGTCACGTCCCTGCTCCTGTCTCCCCACCGCTGGACTGGCCCCTTGCCGCAATAGGCCGCCTAAAAGAGGCCGCAAGACACCGCACCCAAGAGAGCCATATCCATCCGGTCCTGGCACCGGGAAGGTGGTGGCCGAAAGAAACGAAAAAGGGCGAAAGAAGGGGAAAGGGGGAACGGATGCTGCCTCCGGCACAGGCTATAGACGACGCCTCCACACCTCCCGCCAGGCGCCCCAACGCCAACCGCACTAGACCCGCCAGTGCCGTGAACGCCGGAGGCGCTGCAGATGGCCGACGCCCGCACAACAACGACTACTCTTCCGTCGGGAAGAACAATTGTCGTTGA
The DNA here is from genome assembly GCA_965284395.1 of Limisphaerales bacterium. Taxonomy (GTDB): domain Bacteria; phylum Verrucomicrobiota; class Verrucomicrobiia; order Limisphaerales; family UBA9464; genus UBA6176. The sequence goes on from OZ260084.1 coordinate 7,077,284, forward strand.
ACACACCCGCCCCGTTCCCCAACGCCAACGGCGTTGCGTCCCCATAGCCCAGGGTTGGCCGAGGAACGAGGCCTACCCTGGGTCGACCGCCCCTTTGAAACCCCAACCGCAACGCGGTTGTGGCCCCCTAGCCCCACGTCCCTCACGCCACCACCCGCAAAGGCCGCGCCCATCCCTTCATCCTGTCCATCCTGCCATCCTGTCAGTCCCCGTTCTCCCACACCATCCGGTCCCATCCCCAGTGCCAACGACATGTCCCACCTGCGACATGCCATTGGCAACGCAAGCCTCCCTCAAATCTCCCCAGGTCTCATCCTGCCCATCCTGACATCCTGTCCGCCTCCGTTCTTCCTCGCCGTCCTGTCCACGCACCATCCTGTCATTGCGGCCCAGGAACCCGAACGCGGTACAGGGCACCAGGCAAGATCGTGTCCTCGACCACCGCCACACCACCCGAGGAAGGATCCACGCGAACCAACGTCGTCCACGGCCCCGCAGCATCGCCGGCCCGCTCGACGACGTAGGCCACTCCCGGAACGGAGTCCCATCCGACCATCACCCGATCGGCAGCCACCGCCGGCAGTCGGACCTCGAGGCGGGAAGACGGGTTGGCCGGATGCGTACCCGCGCGGTACTCCGCCAGATTGCTGAGCCCGTCACCGTCGACGTCTTCGGCCCCATCCGTTCCCAGCCGGCCGAGGTTCCAGAGCTCCCACGCGTCGGGCAGTCCGTCCTGATCGGAGTCTGCCACGGTAGCTTCACCCAAACGGACCTGGAACACGTCGGGGGCACCGTTGTGATCCCCCGCCAACAGTCGCGAGGCAAAGGATTGGAAGAGGATCGAGCGTCCGTCACCCGACACAGTCGCGCGACCGGCGGGACCCGACACACCGGGCACGACCGGCGCCGAGATCATCCGCGTGATGCCAGCAACGTGATCGCGAACCACGACCTGCGCGCCCTCGGCTGCAGCTCCGATGGCGACGTTCGATGCCGCCGAACGGAACACGATCAAACGTCCATCGCGACTCATGGTCGGCTGGTCGGAAACGCTGCTGCCGGACGATCCCGCGATACCGGCCGAAACCCAATCGACGGTCCCGTCGGCAAAGCCCACCAGGTACACGTCCGTCACCCCGTTCGTGTCCGACGCGACGAGGGGACGACTCGTGGCGAGGAGCAACCGACGGGAATCGGGAGTGAACGCCATCGAGCCCAAGGTCGCCCCACCGAGAACCTGCCTCCACACCAACTCCAGTCCGGGCAAGCGTCGGACCGCGATGGCAGACGGTGTCCGAGGCGAACCCTCGACATACGCTACAAGGCTGCCATCCGAAGCGAGTGCGGCGCGGGACACGGTGGTCAATCCGGGTTGGACCCGCAGGAGCCGGCCCTCTGGATCGCGCACGACCAACTCGCCATTTCCGGTGGCGGAGGACGATCGCAGGAGAGCCACCCATCGCCCGTCGTCACTGAGAGCAGCCCCGCGCGAACTTCCGGCGAGAGGGATGAACCCGCTGGATACGTCGCCATTCGTGGACACCAGCACGGTCGTCCCAAGACCCACATCCTGCAGGTACACATTCCGGCCGGTCGTTCCGCCCGGGACGAGATCCACGGAATCGCTGTCGAAAAGGACACGCTGCCCGGAACCATCCACCGCCACGAGGGCACTCGATCCGGAACCGGTGCCCTTTCCGTCCGACCGGAGGGAAAGCGCACGGAGCGCATCAGCCGCGCGATCATGGAAGAATACGTCAGGGGTTCCGTTGGTATCACCCGTCACCAGGTCGCCGCGGGTGGAGGTGAAGAAGACGTGGCTTCCGTCACCGGTGAGGACCGCTTCACCCAAGGTGCCGGGCGCCGGAATTCCGCCCGCGGCGGGCTTCGTGATCCAGCGGGTCACACCCGCCTCCTGATCCCGCAGGAACAATTGGGGGCCAGGCGGGCCTGGAATCGGAGGCTCCACCAGGTCCTGAGCAAGGCTGGTGAACAGGACCCATCGACCGTCGCGGCTGACCGAACGCGCGACGGGTGCGCTGGCTCCGCTGGCCGTCACGAGAGGCAAGCCCGGCGCGCGCAGGCTGAGCAGTTCCGAGGTCCCGCCGACGCCGGGACCCATGACGACATCCAGGCTGCGGTTGTCATCCCCGGCCATGACGGGTTCGGGCTCATCCCACAGGGCCTTCGAGCCATCCGGCGAGAGCGACCCCGCACGAATACCCACCATCGGCCGCAGGGTGCCGCCCTGGCCCGCGGCCAACGGCTTCGCCTGCCCCGTGACCACCGACCACTCGTAGAGGATCGGTTCGCCCGACAAGCCCGACACCGGCACGCCGCCCAATTCCTGCGGACTCGTCAGCAGAAGCTTCGCGCCATCTCCTGCCACATCGACCAACTCCGAGTTCGTGCAGACGACGGCGATCGGCGGGAGCGTGAGTGCCAGTGATTCCAGCGAACGAAGTCCATCCGCTTCTGCCCAGGCCATCACCCGCGAGGTCGTCTCCCCTGCAGGAAGGGCATCGATGAACAAACGGCGTCCTCCCTCCGCCAGTCGGATCGAGTCCGTCGGGGTCGCCACACCTGGTGCCGCCACGACCCGGGCGGTTCCCGCATCGAGGTCATGCCACACGGCCACCGGGAAGGCGTTGGTTAAGTTGCCGACTCGGAACCGAAGCCCGCCGACCACCATGGCCACGAAGCGTCCATCCGGACTTGTATCGAAACTCCGCACTCGGGCCGTTCCCGAGACCACCTCCGCGGCCAACGGTCCCAGTCCCAACTGGACAACGGTCCCCGCCGCGCGATCGCGCACGAAGAGGTCCGTGGAACCCGCCACCGGCGAAGGCCCGAGAAGCGTCGGACGGCTCCGGAATGCGACCCGATTCCCGTCTTCGCTGATGCGTGGCTCCCAGGTGCCAGCAGCGTCGGCACCGGACACGCCGCGTGCAGCGAGTTCCGTGCGACCGGTGGAGAGATCGTGGATATAGGCCTGCAGGAGACCCTGCGATGCTGCCGCGTCGAGATTGGAAGCCATCGACTCATACACCACCCAGCGTCCAGCCACGACGAGAGGTGAAGACGAAGCACCATTCCCGAAAGCCCCATCCGGAGCGGCCGACAGGAGACGCGTGATCCCGGTCGACAGGTCCCGGAGGAAGATGTCCTCCACACCGTTGGTGTCGCCGGCCACGAGATTCGAGGCCGTGCTCGCGAAGACGATCCGGTTCGTGCTCCCGGCAAACTGCGCGGAGGAAGAACGGCCATTGCCACCACCGGAGCCATCAGCAGCCACCGAAACCAGTACGGTCCCCGACTCACCCGGCCGCCGCAGGAAGACGTTCAGGCCGTCCCAACGCAAGGGCTCTGTCACGAGATCCAAGGCCGTCGACCCAAAGACCACAACCTGGCCGTCGGAACTCCATTCTCCAGCGCCGGAGATTCCGGACGCCGACAGTGGGGGCGGGGTTGCAGCGGCGCGTACACTGACCGGACGCAGCTCATCGGCGGTCAGCATCCCGGGTGCAGCGAGTGCCAAATGGATCAGGAGGAGATTCGCTTTCATGGATTGCTGGTTGTTGAGTCGCCCCACGGACAGGCGGGCGACGGCATTCCGACAAAGAGGTGCGCCGATCGTCACGCCGCGAAACCTATACACGCCTCGACGTCGTGCATCTGGAAAGTCACTGGACCCGTGACGAAACGAAGACATGGTTGTCGGAAGCTGCATCCGTTCGCCCCTTCTGGGTAATGACGGAGAACCCCTGAGCATCCTGCACATGAAAACACGGAATCATCCGAACCGTTCGACGGCGTTCACGTTGCTTGACCTCCTCGCGCTGATGGCGGTCGGCACCGTGGCCGGGGCCCTGTTCATCCCAGCGCTCGCCGATGCCCGGTCCCGTTCCGGCGCGGTGGCGTGCGCTGCCAACCAGCGGCAACTCGCCATCGCCACCTCGCTCTACTCCGCGGCAAATGCCGATGCCCTCCCCCCAACCGATGGGTGGAGGAACGGAACGGGCTCTACCGTGAACCTCATCGGAGGGGGGTACTGGGCATCGGTTTCACCTGCGATCGCATCAGACACCTCGATCCCGGAAGCCATGAGCCGCGTCCGGGCCGCGCTCACCAAAAGCCCGCTCTGGAGCTACGCCGCCGATGAAGCGGTGCACCAATGCCCGTCCGACGCCCGGTTCCGGCTCACTCCAGGACGCGGCTGGACTTTCGGCAGCTACTCGAAGGCCAATGGCATTGCCGGCCTCCAGAACTGGTCGCCCAACCAGCGTCCCTTCGAGCGGGCTACCGAGATCGCGGAGCCTTCCCGTACCCTCGTGTTCGTCGAGGAGAGCGATCCGCGCGGGCAGAACCTGGGAACCTGGATCCTCAACACCGAGCCGACGGGATGGGTGGACCCGCTGGCTGCGTGGCATGATGCCGGCGCCAATCTCGTCCATGTCGACGGTCACTTGGAGTACCGACGATGGGTGGATCCCACGACGCTCGCCGCCGCGCGCGCGGGAGACGACGGCATCTCGTCCTTCAATTGGTCCGGCGGCAACGCCTCGAACCCGGACTTCCGCAGGGTCTGGGAAGGGTACCGCTACCGGAACTGGAAGCCGCTCGCGCCGTGATCGTGGGTGGTCCTTGCGGGCGACGCCTGGCTCCCCGGTCCGCAACTGGATGAGTGCAGCCCCTACCCTACCGATCCTCCCCGACCTCGTGATGAAGCCACGCACGCGCGTAGGCCCACCAACGCTTGGCGGTCGCCGGTGATACGCCGAGGATCTCGGCGGCCTGCTCAATGCTGAGGCCGATGAAGTACCGCAGCTTCACCAACTCGGCTTGCCGGGGCTCGATGGAAGCAAACCGATCCAGCGCCTCGCTCAACGCCAGCAAGCGGTCGTCCGGTGCCGCCATGGCAATCACGTCCTCGACGAGCTCCGTGTGTTCAGCGCCCGCGCCCCGACGTTGCCGCCCCTTCCGGCGGGCGCGCTCGATCAGGATCCGCCGCATGGCTTCGGCGGCGGCGCCGAAGAAATGGGAACGGTTCTGCCAGGACTGATTCCGCGCATCGACCAAGGCCAGATACGCCTCATGGACCAGAGCCGTGGGTTGCAGGGTGTGGCCTGCCGGCTCGGACGACATCTTGTGGGCGGCCAACCGGCGAAGCTCGGAATAGACCACCGGCAGCAGCGCATCCGTCGCCATCGGATTCCCCTGCTCGATCGCGAGCAGGATCTGGGTCACGTCGCTCATCGCTTCGGATCTCCGTTCGCCTTGGCGGACTGGTTGTGAAGGCGGTCGAGGTGAGCGCGCCATTCGAGAGTCGCGGGATCGCTACTTCCGTGGACGGCCAGACACTTCTCGTAGACCTCTCGGCAGAGCGCTTCCGCCTCGGGCCACTGGTTCAGTTGTCCCAACGCCAGCAGCAGGTTTCCCGCAGTGAGCAGCGAATCTCCATGCACCGGTCCCTGGACCCGGCCCTGCACGGCCAGCGTCTCCCGATACATCTGCGCCGCCAGTTCGACCCGCTCGGGCTGTCGCACCAGCGCGTCCGCGAGATTGACCCGGGACCGCAACGTCCGGGGATGCTCGGCACCCAGCGTCCGCTGATGAACCTCCAGGATCCGCCGGCCGATTGCTTCTGCTTCCGCATAGGCACCGCGTCGGCTCAGTGCAAACCCCAAGATCTCCTCCGCCCGCAGCACTGCCGGATGCTCGGGGCCAAGCGCCCCGGTGCTCAGTCGGACAAGATCCCGAAGCAAGGTCTCGGCGCCCTCGTGGTTCCCACGCATCGACAGCAGCGCACCGAGGTTCTGCATCGCGACGAGGGTCTTTTGGTTCGTGGGACCGTACACCCGGCGCTCGGCCTCCAGGGTCTCACACCATAGCGCCTCGGCCTCATCCAACCGCCCGAGGCCCTGGAGCGCCGCGGCGAGGTTCGCCTTTTCATGCAACAGCCCCGGGTGATCCTCTGGAAGACGGTGGCGAAGGAGCGGCACGATCTCCTGCAGGATCTCCGCCGCCGGACCAAATTTCCTCTGCTGGATCTGGATTGCCGCCAGCGCGCCGCGCGCACGCCACGTATCCAGGTGGGCATCCCCCTTCCGGCGCTGCTCGATCTCCACGCCCTCAACCATCAGGCGCTCCGCCTCGGCAAACTTGCGCTGACGAAGGCAGGCCCGGGCCAACCGACCCCGGAAGACGTTGGCCAGCGACGTATCCGGCAACGCCGCGCCGTCCGATAAACGGAACCCCTGCCGTGCCACCGCCTCCGCCTCCGCAAGGCGCCCCTGCTCCGAGTAGAGGTCTGCGAGCGCGAGCAGGCATTGAAGCGTTTCGGGATGGGCCGGACCCGATAGCTCCCGACGCAATCGGAGCGCGCGATCCAGATGCGGTTCGGAACGTGAGTACTGGCCCAGGACCCGATACAGGCGCCCGATGATGAGCCGGAGCGACGATTCCAGCTCCGGCTGATTCACCAGTTCGCTGTCCACACGGTGGGCTGCGGCGGCCAGCATCTCGGTGAGCACGGTGACGTCGCGTCCCCGTGCCTGCTCCGGCTCGATCCCAGCCAGCATCGCAGAGAGGAACCGCGCGGTCTCGGCGCTCCGGGCAGCCTCGCGCTCGGCCCGGGCGCGTTGTTCGGTCTCACCCTTCCGCGCCTGCAATTCTCGGCGATAAAGAGCGGTCGAAGTCACCAGTCCCGTGAGCACGGCCAGCGTCACAATCCCGACGGACACTGCCAGTGCGCGATTCTTCCGGATCCATCGACTGCCGCGGTAGGCAAGGCTTGGTGGCCGGGCCCGGACGATGTCGTGTTCGAGATGGCGTCGCACATCCTCCGCGAGGCTGGCCGCCGAATCGTAGCGCCGGGCACGATCCTTCTCGAGGCACTTGAGGACGATCCAATCCAGATCCTCGGGAATCACTCCGGACGGCGGATGTCCCGGAGCAGTCGATGACGCGGATGCAGCTCGCTCCCGGTTCAACACGGTCGACGGCCGCGGCGGATCGACGTCGCGAAGAATCCGCCGCATCTCGTCGACCCCGGAGCGCAGGAGTTCGTCGCCGTCGAAGGGCGTGTGTCCGGTAAGCAACTCGAAGAGCAGCACCCCAAGGCTGTAGATGTCACTGCGGGTGTCGATGTCGACGCTGCTCATTCCCGCCTGTTCCGGGCTGGTATAGGCGGGCGTGCCGAGGAAGGAATGGAACTGGGTGAAGAGGGTCTTGTCCGTCAGCGGGGTCGAGATCGCCTTCGCGATTCCGAAGTCGATCACCTTGGGAACGGGGACGCCGTCGTTGACCGTGACGAGGATGTTGGCGGGTTTGATATCGCGATGGATGATGCCTTTCTGGTGCGCGTGATGGATCGCGAGGCAGACATCGGTGAAGAGTTGGAGCCGCTGCTCGCGAGTGCTGCCGTTCTCCCGGCAGAACTCCGTGATCCGGACGCCCCGCACCAATTCCATCACGAAGTAGGGCCGCCCTTCCGGAGTTTCACCACCGTTGTAGACCCGGGCGATGTTCGGGTGGTCCATCAGCGCGAGTGCCTGACGCTCGGCTTCGAACCGCGCGATCACGGCCCTCGTATCCATGCCGGCCTTGATGAGCTTGAGGGCCACCCGCCGACGGATCGGGTGTTCCTGCTCCGCCATGTACACGGCCCCGCAACCGCCCTGCCCGAGGCACTCCAGCAATCGATAGGCGCCAATCCGCTCCACCGGAGGACGCACCGAGGCCGAGGAAGGATTCGGCTCCGAAGCCAGGGCCGCGAAGGCAGTGGGTGGTTCGTCCAGCAGACCGCACGGCGACTCCGATGCCCGCAACAGGCTCTCAATTCGCTCCCTCAGCGGCGGATTCCCGACACAAGCCTGATCCAGGAACGCCGCCCGTTCCGCCGGAGTTGAGCACTCCATCGCTCCGGCGAATACCGCCTGTTCCGAGCGGAGTGGGTTGGAGGGAGTGTGCATCGAACGTTGCCTGCAAGGATCCAAGTCCAGCCACGGAAACTCTGCGACGTGAAAGTGGTGTCCAGCAGGCATCCTCAATCGCCCCGCGCTAGGGCCGTCGCAGTCGGAAGAACCGTTCTCCCACGGTACCCGTCAGGGCGAGCGGTCCATCCGTCCCCGCGGCTTCCCGGGTCCAGACGGTCGCGTCGGGACTGGCGGCGGACTCCACCACCCAACCCGGTCCCACGGCATCCCACTCCAGCAGCCAGCCCTGACCCTCGGGGCGGATCCGAAGACCCGGCCGGACGGTAAAGGAGACTTCAGCGGAGAATCGACCTCCGGCCAAACCGGCATCGACGGCCTGCACCGCCGCGAAGTAGTTGCCGGGCGGCAACCGAAGCTCTGCAGCCGCACGCCATCCCGCATTTCCATGACTCGGGACGCGACGGTGTCCCGTCTCCGGATTGGACTCAGGCGACACGACGTCCAGGCCCCCGGGAACGGTGCCCACCCGCAGGTTGTAGGTCAGTGACCGGGACGGCGTACGATCGTCGCTCGCCGGGTCCCACCGAAGGGTCGTCAGGCCACCCGACACCGTTACCACGAGCCCGGATGGGACGCCGGGCGGAGCGTTCGTGACAGCGGTCGTGTTGCGCCACAGCTCCGCGTAGAAGGCCAGGTTCACACCTCGGCCGCCGAATCCGGCCAGGAAAAGATCCGTCCGTCCGTCCGCATCGAAGTCCGCGGCCGAGACGGTGCCGACGTTCAACCGGGGCACTCCCGGGATCCCGATCCGCTGCCAGGCCGTGCCGTCGACAGTCTGGCGCCACAGCTCCGTCTTCTCCGTGGAATTGGAGCCCGAAGCCAGAATGTCGAGCCATCCGTCGTTGTCCTGGTCCATCAGGATCCCGGTCTTGCCCAGGTCACGGGTGAAGCCAGAGATCGCCAGGCGATTGAACCCGTTCGTGGTGTTCAACCAGACGCGGGCCACGCCGCCAAACGTGCCGGTCTCATCCGCGCCCGACCCCGCGACCAGCAGATCCGGACGCCCGTCTCGATTCACATCCCCGAGGGTCATTGCCGCCTTGGCCATGCCCGGGAGGGGGAAGCTCTCAAACAACTCGAATCCTTGCGGCGTATTCCGCCATGCCTGCGCCACCAGCACGGCTTCCTCCTCCGTCGGGAAGATCCGTGAGAGGATCACGAAGTCCGGCCGCCCATCTCCGTCAAGATCCCCGGCCGCCACGGACGAACTGTCGCCCTGGACCAGATCCGGGATCACGACACGTGCGAAGCCGCTGGGTGTGTTGCGCCAGATCCCAGCGAGACCTTTGCCGGGCGCCTCGTTCTCGGACAATCGTCCCGCCAGCAGGAGGTCCGAACGCCCATCCCCGTCGAAGTCTGCCACAGCCAGGTCCGCCTCCATGATGTGGGGAAGTCCCGTCTCAAGCACCCGGACGAATCCGGCGCTGGAGTTTTGCCACAGATACGTGATCCCGACATGAAAGCCTGCCTCCGGGTCATACCGTATTCCCGCGTGCAGGAGGTCCAGTCTTCCGTCGTTGTCGAAGTCGAACCACACAGCCCCCCCGAGGCCGGGTCCCCCTGCTTCCCACAAGGACTCTCCGACAAAGTTGCCACGATCATTGCGCCACAACGTGGCAACTCCGCCCCCACCGGACTGGAAAAGGTCCATGTCCCCGTCGTTGTCGTAGTCAGCCCAGGCGTTGGCCTTGGGAGAGTCCACCGCCGTCGCCCGGATTCCCGGGATGGGGACTTTCTCGAACTCGGCAGCATGCACGGAGGTGAGGATCGCGAGGCCGATCCAGCCCGCGGCGCGGAGGAAGTTTCGCATAGGGAGGGTGTCCGGCGGTACGACCGCCACCCATGATGCGCCATTTCCCGGCAAACCGGCTCACGCCATCTCCGGGAAAATCCTACGGTCGTTGCAGGTGCTTCCCGGCAAACTCGAGGAACCGCAACCAGTCGAACATCTCGACCGAGTGTCCGCCCGAACGGTTGTGGTATCGGACGTAGTCGTCACCCACGACCTGGTCGACTGCCGGCGAGGCCTCGGACTCGAGTCCCGTTCGCCCCAGCAACCGATAGACCGGACTGGCATGATAGGCCGAGAGGTACTCGCCCCGCGGATCCGCCCAGAGATCCTCCGAACCGCTGGCCACGTACACCGGGCGCGGGGCGACGCAGGCGATCAGCATGTGCTGGTCGACGGGCAGGTCTTCCTCGCTCCGCGCGAACTTGGCGGCGTTGCGGCACAACCAGTAGGGGAAGCGCGTCACCATCTTCTCCAGGTTCTCGCCGAAGTTCCGCTTCCAGAGCGCAGCACCCGCACAACCGCTCTGCGCCAGGATCGCCATCGCGAACCGCTCGTCCTGCGCCGCCGTCCACAACGCCGCCTTGCCCATCTTCGAGTGCCCGATCGCGACCACCCGACGCGCATCGATGTCCCGGTCCGTCTCCAGATAGTCCAGGGCCCGCGAGGCGGACCACGAGACCGTGGCGATCACGCCCCACTCGTTTGCCTTCGGGAAACTCTGGCCGGCGCGGTAGAACAATGGATGCACCCCTTTCTGGAACTCGACCTCGTTGTGCTTCACCAACTCCGACTGCGGGACCACCACGAACCCGAACCCCCTCGAGAAGAACTCCCCCAGCGGGAGTCCATTCCGGGTGAATCCCTTCTTTTCGGGGCTGGCATCATGCCCGTCGTCACGGGTTCCGCCGAAACTGTGGAGCAGGAAGGCAGGCACCGGGCTCGTTGCACCCTTCGGTGTGAACACCAGGATCAGCATCTCGGCAGAGCCCTTCGCGTTCTCGAAGCGGATCCGGACATCCTTCCGGACGGCGGTACCTCCCATGTAACCCGGTTCGGTGCGCACGACCTCGAACGTGGTTCGGACCGGGCTCTCTGGCTCGGGGACCACGCCATAGATCAGGTTGGCGAACAGGCTCATCAACTGGGGGCGCCGTTGCTGGAACCATTCGCGAGGCGTCCGGACTGGATGCCCCTCGGCCGTCACCAGCAGGGGAGGCAACTGGTACGGGGGCACGGCAGCCTCGGTGCGGACCACATCAAAGTCGTGGTTCTTGGGTTCATCCGCGCGCACCCGGGCGCACGGGAGTCCGAATGCGACCAAAGCCAGGAGAAGGTGGACAAGGATTTCGGGAGGCTTCATGGCGGATGCGTCCTAGCATGCCGATCCAGAGGGCTCCGGCCAACATCCGCAACGGGTGCCTCCGGAAACCCAATCGTTGCCGAAACAGCCTGTCATTTTACGTGACGCAGACGGAACGGCTTTAGTAATGTCCTCGCTTTCCGGGCGGCCCCCGCATTGCAGCGTCGGCCGCCCGGTGCCTTTGAGTCATGAAGCATCTGCTCAGCCTGGAGAAGCTCCCGGCCTCGGAAATGCGCGCGATCCTGAACCGGGTCGGGCATTTCAAGTCGAACCGCACCTCCCACGAACGCCCTCTGGCCGGCCAGACGTGGGCGCTGATCTTCTCGAAATCCTCGACCCGGACCCGGGTGAGCTTCGAAGTCGGCATCCGCGAACTGGGCGGGAACGTCATGTTCCTCAGTGCCTCGGACATCCAGCTGGGCCGCGGAGAACCGATCAAGGACACCGCCCGCGTCCTAGGCCGCATGATCCATGGCGCGGTCATCCGGACGTTCGCCCAGCAGGACGTGGAGGATTTCGCCGAGTACTCCGGCATCCCCACTGTCAACGCCCTCACGGATGACGAGCACCCCTGCCAGATCCTGACCGACATCTTCACCTTCGAGGAACTGACCGGCCAACCGATCGAAGGAAAGGTCGTGACGTTCGTCGGCGACGCCGCCTGCAACGTTCCCGCGAGCTGGATCTTCGCAGCGGCGCGGTTGGGCTTTGAACTCCGCCTTGCTGCCCCACGGGCTTACTGGCCCTCGCCCGCCATCCTTCGCCGTGCCGGCGCCGGGGAAGCTGCAGATTGGACGCAGAATCCTGACTCCGTCACCGAGCGTCTCCCCGTCGGCGCGGGCACGGTGGAGCTCATCCAGGACGTGCGCCTGGCGGCGCGCCGCGCCGACCTGCTCTACACCGACGTGTGGGTCTCGATGGGCAAGGAGGCCGAGGCATCCAAGCGCATCGCCGAACTGTCCGGCTACCAGATCAACCGGGATCTGGTCCAGGCCGCCAAGCCCGGCGCACTCGTCATGCACTGCCTCCCCGCTTACCGGGGCAAGGAGATCGACGAAGAGACGCTGGAGTCCCACGCCAATACGATCTTTACCGAGGCCGAGAACCGCCTCCACACCCAGAAGGCCATCCTGGATTGGATGGTCTCGTCCAGCTGACCGGGTGACCGCCTACGAAACCCCGCCCTCGAGGTCGGGGAATTCGTACACGTAGATGTCATGGGGCAATTGCCCCGGATCGACCTTCTTCACCTGTTTGATGTGCCCTGAGTGGATGTCGTAGATCCACCCGTGAAGCATCGGTCGGCCGTGGACCTTCCAGGCCCGTTGGACGAACGACAACTCGGCAAGGTGGTGCACCTGCTCGCTGACGTTCAACTCGATCAGGCGCTCGTTCCGCTTCTGTTCGTCGGGAATCGCGTCGAGTTCCTCCGAGTGCAGTCGGTAGACGTCCTTGATGTGCCGCAGCCACTTGTTGATCAGGCCCAAGTGCTGCCGGGACAGCGCCGTCTTCACGCCGCCGCAGCCGTAGTGCCCGCACACGATGATGTGCCGGACCTTCAGCACCTCCACCGCGTACTGCACCACGCTGAGCATGTTGAAGTCGGTGTGGATGACGAGATTCGCGATATTGCGGTGCACGAACAAGTCGCCCGGCTCGACCCCGGTGATCTCCTCTGCCGGAACGCGGCTGTCCGAACAGCCAATCCAGAGGAATTCCGGACTCTGGGACAGGGAGTGACGCGAGAAGAAGTCCGGGCGGAGGTTCAGCTTCTCCTCAACCCACGCCTTGTTGTTCAGCAACAGTCTTCGGTAGCTCTCCATCTTCTGAGGGGGGTTGGGGTTCATCTACGAAACAGTTCCTTGCCGAAAACATCGTGGTACTCGATCTCGATCTGCCGGTACTTCGCTGCCGTCTGAAACTCCTCGAGCGTCTCGTAGACATCCCGGTCCACATAGAGGGCCTTGGTGCCGTTCACGATCAACCGCGCCCCGTCCGGCACCTCTCGCAAACGCCGCTTCACTTCCTGCTTGTTGATGAACGAAAGATCCTTGTTGAACCGGAGCATCCAGTCGCGTCCCTCGCTCACCAGCGTCACTGCGGAATGGTGATTCGACCTCATCACGAAGAAGACACCAACCACCAACCCGCAACAGATGCCCTTCAGCAGATCCGTCACCACGATCGCACCCAGCGTCACCGCGAAGGGCAGGAACTGCCCCATCCCCTGCCTCCACATCTGGGTCAGGATCTTCACCGAGGCCAATTTGTACCCCACCGCCAGCAGTACCGCCGCCAACGCCGCCAGCGGAATCCGATTCATCCAGCGCGCCAGAAACAGGACCGCCACCAGCAGCATCAGTCCATGGACCATCGTGGACAGCCGGGTTCGCGCCCCGGCATAGACGTTGGCCGAACTGCGGACGATGACCGAGGTGATGGGTAGTCCGCCCAACAATCCCGCGAGAGCATTGCCGATGCCTTGCGCCCGCAGTTCACGGTTCGAATCCGAGATCCGCTTCTCGGGGTCCAGCTTGTCAGTCGCTTCGATGCAGAGGAGCGTCTCGAGACTTCCAACGATCGCGATGGTCGCCGCGACCTTCCACACGGCCGGACTTGCAAAGGCGGAGAACTGCGGGAGGCGGAACAAGCCGACGAACTGCCCCAGGGACTCCACGACCGGAAGGCTCACCAGGTGGTCCTTCCCAGCCACCAGCGCGATGGTCGGGATCCAGGCCGCAAACGCCTCGTTCATCAGCGTCCCGAGGATCACCACCACCAGCGCCGGCGGAACAACGCCTGACCAACGGAAACGGCGAACCCACTTCGTCTCCCACGAAAAGAGAACCAGCAGGGACGTGACCGAGATCAGCATGGCACCAGGGTGGATCGCCTGGATCGAGGCCAGGATTTCGCTGAAGGTGTTCAACTGATCCGGCTGCCGGAAGGCCTCGTCTCCCTCGAAATCCCGATCATCGCCCATGGCATGGGGCAACTGTTTCAGGATCAGCACGAGCCCGATGGCAGCGAGCATCCCCTTGATCACCGAGTTCGGGATGAAGTCACCGATGGCGCCGGCGCGGAGGTAGCCCAATACGAGCTGCAATCCGCCAGAAATCAGGACTGCCAGCGCAAACTTCTCGTAGGCTCCCAACTCCTGGATCGAAGTCAGGACGATGACAGCCAATCCGGCTGCCGGCCCGCTCACGGACAACTCGGAGCCCGACAACCAGCCCACCACGAGGCCGCCGATCAACCCGGCAATGACGCCCGACATCAGCGGGGCTCCCGAAGCCAAGGCGATGCCCAGGCAGAGCGGGAGTGCCACAAGGAAGACCACGAGCCCGGCCGGGATGTCGCGACGGGCGGAGCCAAAGAAGGAAGTGGAAGTGGCCATGAGCCGCGCGGGGATCAAGTTGCACATTTCCCACGTGAACCCCACCTGTCAAACGATGGTTCCTGAATCCATTCAGCCGGGACGCATCTGGACACAGGCCCCGCATCCAACGGGGCGGCAACGTCCCCGTTGCCCTCCCAAGCCCATTCTCAATGCGACGAGGACGTCGCCACCCCGTTCCAGGCAGGGTGGCAATGGAAATGGAAACAACGCCAGCACAACGCCGACTCGACTCGCCCGCCTTCTCGGCTAACCTGCACCCCGTCATGGCCATTGAATCGCCCGCCACTCCGCCAGCCCCGAAGCGGGTCAACCTGCGCCGTCCTGGCGTCATGGAAGCCGTCGCCGCCCAGGTCGTCGCACACTACCGCTCCGAACTCGTGGAACGGATCCGGGCGCAAGGCGGCCAACTGTCCCATGGAGGGTTAACCATCAAGCTCGCGAAGGAGTTTGGGTTTTGCTACGGCGTCGAACGCGCCATTGACCTCGCCTACGCCGCCCGTCGTTGCTTCCCGGCTCCAGCGCGCATCTTCCTGCTTGGCGAGATCATCCACAACCCCGAGGTGAACGACCAGATCCGCAACCTGGGGATCGTCTCGATCTCCCCAAAGCCCGACGACGAGGAGCTCGCCCGGCTTGGTCTCGGTCCTGACGATGTGGTCCTCATCCCGGCCTTCGGCACGGAGGTCGCCACCCGCCGAAGGATCGAGGAACAAGGGTGCCAGACCGTCGACACCACTTGTGGTGACGTCATGAGCGTGTGGAAGCGTGTCCGCAGCTACAGCAAGGACGGCGTCACCAGCATCATCCACGGCAAGGCGCGCCACGAGGAAACGAAGGCCACCACCTCCCAGGCCACGGCCTACGGAACCGGCCACTACCTCGTCGTCTACGACCTGGTGGAGACCGACGAGGTCTGCCGGTACATCGAGCACGGCGGCGATCGCGTCGCCTTCCTGGAGCGGTTCAAGGGTGCCTACTCGCCCGGTTTTGATCCGGATCTCCACCTCAAGTCCGTGGGCGTCGCCAACCAGACCACCATGCTCCGGGGTGAGACCGAGGAGGTACAGCACCGGATCCGCGCCGCCATGGAGCGTCGCTACGGGACCGCCTCGGTCGGCGAACATTTCCGCGTTTTCGACACCATCTGCGGCGCCACGCAGGACCGTCAGGACGCACTGCAGAAGCTGCTCAAGACGCCGATGGACCTGCTGATCGTCGTCGGCGGCTACAACTCTTCCAACACCTCCCACCTGGCGGAGATGGGCGAGAAGGTTCTTCCGACCTACTTCATCAAGAACGCCGCCAAGATGGAGTCCGCTTCCCACATCGAGCACTGGAACCAGCACATCGCCGAGGAGGTCCACACGAACAACTGGCTCCCACTCGACGGGCCGGTCACCGTGGGAATCACCGCCGGCGCTTCCTGCCCGAACAACCTTATCGAGGACACGATCCGCAGGTTGTTCGAACTTCGCGGCATCGACGCGGCCGCGCTGCTGGCGCCGAACTGACGTCCCTGGCTACTCCTTGGCCACCTTGGCGAGGGCTGCGTCCCGGACACTCAGGTCGCTGATCAGCTTTGCGACCTGCACGGCGGTCTCCCTCTGGCCTGACCGGGCGAGCGCTACCGCCGCCGCGGACGCAGCCTTGTCCCGGACCCCGAGGTCCGGGATTCCCCGAACCGCTTCCATCGCGGTCGGTCCCGCACCTGCGGATCCCGCGATCACGGCCACCTCGGCCATGGCCTTGCCCCGGAGGCCCAGATCCGAAATCCCCTTGGCCGCAGCCAATCGAGCCTCCATGTCCTTGCCATTCGAGATCGTCACGGAGGCAGCGGGCGCCTCGTGATGTCCGCTCGCATCCGTTTCAGCGGTTGTTGAACTGGACTTGTCGCAGGCTCAGAACTCCTGACCTCCCATGGAACTACCCTGAGCCTACTTGGCGGTAGATGAGGCGGAGGTCGGTGGTCGGAAAGAGCGTTTCTGTTTCGGTCAGGATTTCGCACAGGTGGGCGATGGCGGCATCCTGCACCGCGCTGCCCATCCGGTGCACTTCCACCGTCAATGTCTTCGCCTGAGTATCCGGCCTCAGGTTCACAGGTGTCGTGTACAACCGCCGCAGCAGCGCCCGAGCGTCGTCACTCCGTTTCAACACTTCCCGCACCTCGCCAGCCATCGCGCTCTCCGCCCGGTAGGCGATCATCTTGATCGTGTCCACGAAGTGCTTGCTCTCCGGACAAAGCTGTCCGAAGCGCTCCTCCTCGCTCAGTTCCTTGAGCTCCAGACGGCGCGGCACCTCCTTGCGTCGAGCAATGCACGCAGCCAGCACCGCCTCCTGTGCCTCGATCTTGCGGCGCAACTCTCCGCCGGCCGTCTCGAAGGCCTGCGCTTCTTCGGGTGTGGGCTGAGCCGGCATCCCGTGTGCTCCGAACTGCGCCCTCAGTCGGGCCAGCTTCGAACGTTCCACCTTCACCTCACGATCCGCCCGCCGATGTGCTGGGTTGATCACCACGGTGGTGTCAGGAAGAGGTGTCACTCCGTACTCCACCAACCGGTCCAGGCCGAAGTGTTCCTTCATGTATTTCAGGTAGTTTTCCTGCGACCACCGCGCCTTCATCCCGACCACCACCTGCCCTACATCCAGCCCGGGATGCGTCGTCACTATCGAGATCTGCTGTCCCACCTCATCGCGCATCCGCACCTCCCGCACCTCCAGTCCGCTGCCCAACTTCACCAACCGTTCAGCCAGGTCCAGTTCCACCTCCCGCCCCCCGGGGGGCTTCACCTTGCGCCGCGCGAATTCCGATTCCGGCCACGCTTCGCCCGGCTTCTTCTGGTAGCTGAGCACGGCGATGCGTTCCCGGACCAGTTCCTCAAACAATCCGGGCGAATAGCCCTCCCGATCCACCACGATGGTGAAGCGCATCGCCTTGGGGTTGGCTGCCAGCACGTCCGGGCCTGGTTGCGGTGCCTCGGCCAGAAGTCGCGGCACGATCTTTTCGCGCAGGACGCCCACCAACCCCGGGTTCACCGTCTGGGTCACCACGAAGAACGGTTCACCTCCGAGCCCGTTGACCCAGTAGTCGGTCGTGCCACGCAGGCACAGGCGCAACCGCGAGAGGTAGCGCCGTGGCAACGCGGTCAATCCGCCGTGATAGACCCGGACATGTCCGTCGGCGTAGTAGAGCCCCGCCAGGTCCGGATCGTCCGCTTCCTTGCTCGCCATCCACTCCCGGGACAACTGGCTTTGCCATTTCGCGGCACGCCCCTCCGGCTCACAGAGCGTCCCGATCTTCGAGCGCAACGTCTTGACCTCGGGCAAGCGGTCCAACCCCAGCAGTCGGCCCCATTCCCCGGGTGCCTCATAGCGGGTCTGTTCCATCGACGGACACCGCACCAGCGCCAGCAGGCCCAGCAGCAGGAAGATCGACTCCAGCGGATAGTACCCCTTGGGCAGCGCGTAGTGTTCGCGCGTGTGACGCAGCAGTCCTTCGCCCAGCAGGGCGGGCAATGCAAAGAGGACTCCGCCCTTGGCCACGTCATCGGCCGCTTCGAAGCGCAGGTCCACTCCATCCAACCATCCGCACGAACTGAGCAGCCGATCCAGCGTGCGGGTGGTCGCGTAACCCAGCGGGGACTCGGTATCCTTCAGGGAGCGATCACTGGCGCTGGTTGGATCGGCGATTGTGGTACTCGTTATGATGCCGTCGCCGACACCGTCACCGGGGACACCAACCGGGTCGGCAGAGCACTTTTTTTTGGCGGTGGCAGCCGTCCGGCGCCGACGGCCTTGCGCAAGGTGTCGACCAACACACCGGTGTGCTGGCTCACCGCAGCCAGGGATTGGCCCTTGGCGAGGAGAACCCGGGCCTCCTCCAGCTTGGCGGCGTTCAGACGGCTGCCCTCACGCCGGGGTTTCGGAACGAAGAATCCAGCCGGACCCGCGGTGCGGTACAAGTGGGTGGAACGTTTGATGGTGATGAGGGGAACCCCAAAGGCCTTGGCGATGTGGCCTTGGGTGGCACTGCCCTGGACGATCAGTTGACTGGTGAAAAGCCGGAAGCTGGCCAGGTCATCCTTGTGATGGGTGAAGACCGGAAGGTGGCCGTTGAAGTAAACGACCCGGTCGCCTTCGGTGCGGCAGGCCAGGTCGCGATTGATGTCAACACTGCCTGCAGGAAACAGGGGGAGTTGCACTTGCGGCATGGGACGATTTCGTAGGGGCAACGGTGTTCCCGCGAAAGCCAAATCCTGCCAGAAACGGTCTCATTTCCATTCCGTCAGACCTCTGAACTCACCATGCGAGGTCAGGAGTTCTGAGGCTGCGAAGAGGACACATGCCACGGCAAGGGAAGCAGGCCGGAGAGAGCGCCTGACGGCAGAGAGGGTGGGCATGGGGTGGAAGATAGCGACGGCACGTCCCCCGTGAAGCGTGGAGATGACCGCCCCTGGCGCTTCTTGACACTTCCCCACGCAAAACGGGGCAGCAACGTCCTCGTTGCCCTCCCATGCCCTTTCCCAAGGCGACGAGGACGTCGCCACTCCGTTCCCACTCTCAAACGGGGGTTGTGGCAAGATGCGCCCGTCCCCCAACGAAACAGGGCGGCGACACCTTCTGGCATCGCCGCCCTTGAAACCGGCCTTCTGGCTCAAGGCTGGTTCGGGAAACCACCTCCGGCGCCGGGAATGTTCAACCCGGGAATGTTCAGGCCCGCAGGGATGCCACCTTCACCACCGGTAGCCCCCTCGGCCTTCTTGTCGGCGAAGAGGTCGGAACGGTTCTTCAGGATGGGCTCGATCGTCCACTTGCTGACGATGTAGGTCCACTTGGCGTAGCCCTGCTCGGTCTTCAGCTTCTGCTCGAGCTTGGCCAGCTTGTCCTTGAACTCCTTGTCGAGCTTCTCCTTGTCCTCGGGCTTCTCATCCTTGCCGGGCACGCGCTCCTTCTGGAGCTCGGCAGAGACCGCGAGCTGGATAGGATACTCGTCGTTCGCCTGGGCCTTGCCGATCTTGATCTCGTAGGTGAAGCCAGAGGTCGTCGTGATCTTCGCCAAGGCCGGCTTGTCGAGCCCGAGGGCGGCCACGTCCGGATTGATACGGACGTCCGTGAACGTCGGGGCGCTCAGGACGCTGCCGAACAGGCTCGTCTTGGAAGCCTCGACCTTTTCCTCGGGTTTGGCATCGGCGAGCTGCCATTCGCTGAACTCGTTGGTCCGGGACAGGACGAAGCTGTTCGTCGCCTCAGGCCGGACGAGCTCGATGCGTCGGGGCAACTCGACCTTGAAGAACTCCTTGTCCAGCCACTCCTCGGCCCGGGTCTCGACGTTGCTGAGGGGATCGGAAACCACCGCAGCCGTCTTGATGTCGCCGCCGACCATGAGGTAGCGGCCGTTGGCCATGCCGCCGCCGCCGAACTGCGAGTTGTCCTCCGCACCGGCGCGACTGTGACTCTTGCCGAGCAGCAATGAACGAACGGCCTTGCCGTCCGCACCGAGCAATTCGAGCTGGATGCCGTTCCCCTTGTCGGGTTCGACCAGATCGAGCGCGGCGAGTCGGGAGGGCCCCACCTCGAGCGGGCGGGTGACCTTGAGGTCATCCAGCTTGCGCAGGAACTCGGCGAGGTTGGCGAAGCTGGCCGGGTAATTCCCCCGTTCGCGAACGACCCAGGCGTCGCCCTCGCGGGCCACGTTGAGTTGGTTGGAACCGGCGCGGATCCGGAATCCGGCAACGGTGTTGATGTCGAATTGACCCAGGACCTTCTGGCCCATTCCCAGCCTGGAACCGGTGAGCTTGGCATCGTCCTGGCGGCGCAGGTAAAGGCCCGCCCCCCCGAGGACGAGGAGCGCGGCGATCAGGATGAGGAGTTGTTTTCCCTTCATGTTGGCAGCTGGTTTCGGGGTTAACGGGCAGCGGTCCGGCGCCGGCGCGCCAACGCCAGGCCAATG
Source organism: Limisphaerales bacterium (assembly GCA_965284395.1). Taxonomy (GTDB): domain Bacteria; phylum Verrucomicrobiota; class Verrucomicrobiia; order Limisphaerales; family UBA9464; genus UBA6176. The sequence continues at coordinate 7,097,777 of OZ260084.1, forward strand.
CCAGTGCAGGCGACGACCGCGGGCATGCCCACGATGTTGAGGACCTTGCTCTTGAACTCGAGGGACTCGACGTCCTGACGGAGATCCTTGCGGACCTTGCGCAGGTGCCGGTTCGCCTCCGCCTGCTTCTTCTTGAGGTTGTCGTACTCGATCTTCGCCTCGGGCGAGAGGATGAACTTCTGGTTGCCCTCCTTCTTGCTCTGGATCTCGGAGATCTTCGCGCTCGCCTCGTCGACCTCCTTCTGGAACCCGGCAATCTCCTTCTGGTAGCGCTTGCTGGCCTCGGCCTGCTTCTGTTGGACGACAGTGAACGGTCGGCGCACCGATGCCCGGCTGCGCGCGCCGATCAGGCTCGAGTCACCACCAAGTTGCTCCACCAGATTCTGTCCCAGCGCGAGGTTGCCATTGAACGGCATCGCGATCCGGAACATCCGGTCGATCTGGACACAGAACGAGTCATAGACGAAGTCGGCATCGCCGAAGAGGTACACGATCCCGTCGGTCTTCGACTCCTTGAGGAAGTCGGCCTTGGGCGCGTCCTTCTTCTCGCCTTCCTTGGCAGCGTCCTCGGGCTTGGCATCGCCCGGCTTTCCGTCAGGGAATGCCGTCTTGAACTTGCCGGACAAGCGGACCGCCAACGCGTACTCGACGCCCGTGGCGCTGAAGTCGTCCATCACCTTGCGCCCATTCAACTGGGCCGTGATGCCATCGACCAACTGCGCATCCTTGCTGCTGTGCAGCAGGACTTCCTGCTTCAAGCCATCGGCCGGCTTGCCGGTGAAGGCTCCGGAGAACGGCAGCAGGATGTTGTCCGATTGGCCGAACACCGCATCGCCATCGGCAACGGCTTCCTTCGTGAGGAAAAGGAAGGCCGGTGCGGGCTGCGGCGGACGGCCCGGTGCCGTCGCCAGTTCCTTGGAGAACTGCGCGTCAGCGACGACCTTGGCCGTGTCGAATTCGAGTCCCCAGGACTTGAGCAGCTTGGGCAACGTCGAGCCGCCACCCATGTTGAACCCCATCGGATTCGGGTTCCGGTTATCCGCGAGGCAAAGCCCGTCAAGCATCGCCACCAGACGACCACCCCGGAGGACGAACTGGTCGAGCGCGAACTGGGCCTTCTCGGAGATATCCTTGGGATGGAGCACGATCAGGACGTTGATCTTGGGGTCGATTGCGTCGACGTCCATGGCCACCTGTTGCACGTCGAAGTCCCGCTTGAGTTCGTTGATGAAAACCCAAGGGTCGCTGCCCTGCTGGCCCATGCGCATCATCATCGGGTTGCTGGGCGCCCCGAAGACCGGCAACGGCGTCATGACACCGACGACGGGCTTCGTGGTCTGGAGCACCTGCGAGACCGCGCGGGCGAGGTCGTACTCCAGCAGGCGGTCGCGCTGCACGGACAGCGCGGGGACCGCAACCTTCTGCGGATCCAGCGTGATCGCCAGCCCGAGGTAATACGGCTCACCGGTCTGCGGGTTGGCCTGGGGTTCGACGCCGTCGAGCTTCGCAGCATCTTCCTCCTCGGAGTCGGGCTGCGGATCAAACTTCTTCACCCGCAGCATGCCCTTGGACGCGCCCGCGAATTCGCTGAGCAGATCCTCCACCTGCCGGGCGTAAACTTCCTCCATCGGCGGAAGGCGGTTGCCTTTTTGCGAGGCGTAGAAGTTCACCACCACCGGGGTATCGCTCTTGGCCACGCGCGACAGGATCTCGAGCGTGCCGTCGGAGAGCGAATGCAGCTTGTTTTCGGTGAGGTCCAGTCGGATCGGCGCGCGCCCGATCACGAAGTTGAACAGCACCACCACGACGAACGCCACCACCACACCGATGGTGGAGAACATCAAGGCCTGGAACTTGGATTGTTTCATGGTCTTGTCAGTGAAGGTTGAGGTTCAGGCGCCGCGCACACCGCGGAGCACCACGCTGGTTGAAAACAGGGAGAAGCCGATCACGGACCCGAAGTAGATCACGTCGCGGAGGTCAATGACGCCCTTCTGGAAGGCACCGAAGTGGTGCCAGGTCGACATCCCCTTCACGAGTCCCACGAGAGTCTCGGGAACGTGGTTCACGAGGAATTGGGTCACGGGCTCCCACCCGCAGAGCAGCAGGAGGAAGCAAACGACCACGGAGATGATGAAGGCGATGATCTGGTTCCGGGTGATGGCCGACATCAGCTCAGTCACGCCGAGGTAAGCCCCGGCCAGCAGCAGGCTACCCACATACCCGGAGATCACAGCCCCGTTGTCCGGGTCGCCGAGATAGGCCGTGGTCAACACCACGGGGAACGTCAGGGCGAGTGCGATGGCGAGGAACAGCCAGCTCGCGAGGAACTTGCCGACGATCGCCTGCCAGGGCGCGATGGGCATGGTCAGCAACAGCTCCAACGTACCGCTCCGACGCTCCTCAGCCCACAGGCGCATGCCTACAGAAGGCACCAGGAACAGGTATAGCCACGGATGCCAACTGAAGAACGGCTCGGCCAACGAGGCCTGCCCCCGTTCATGGTAGTAGCCCAGGCTGAACGTGAAGAAGCCTGTCAGCAGCAGGAAGATGACGATGAACACATAGGCCACCGGCGAGTTGAAGTACCCGCCCAGCTCCCGTTTCGAGATGGTCCAGACGTTACGGAATCCTTCGTTCATAACGGTCAGAAGTTCATGGGTTGGGCCTGCAGCTCATCCCCGACGGAGGTCGCAGGCCGGTTGAAGTCTGTTTTCAGGCGTTCGACCCGGCAGTGTCAGGTCGGGTAATGCTGCGGAAGACGTCGTCCAATCGGCCTTCCTCGGTTTCGAGCGCATCGAAGCGCCATCCCTCCTTCGCGACCACATCGGCCACGGCGCTGGCCAGATCCGAGCCCTGCCCGCGTTCCCGCGGCTGGACCCTCGCGGACACCGTGCTGCCCTCGGCCTGGGCCGTGACCTTCCCGGCCACCCCGAGCTGGGCCAGCTTCGTCCGCACCTGTTCCACGGCCACGCCGTGCACCCGGAGTTTCACGCTCCCGGCCAACTCCGACTTCGCCTTCAACTGGGCAGGCGTTCCGTTCGCCACGATGCGGCCACGGTCGATGATGATGGCCCGCGAGCAGCAGGCCTCGACCTCCTCCAGGATGTGCGTGCTGAAGATGATGACCTTCTTCTCGCCCATCCGCCGGATCAGTTGGCGGACCTCGAACTTCTGGTTGGGATCCAGACCATCCGTGGGCTCATCGAGGATCAGGACCTGCGGATCATGGATCAGCGACTGTGCCAGGCAGGTCCGGTGCCGGTACCCCTTGGACAAGGTGTCCACCGACTGGTGCAGGACGTTCTCCAGGAAGCACAGGTTCGTCACCCGCTTCACGGCATCCTGCCGCGCCCCACCCGAAAGCCCCCGCATCTCGGCCGCCCAGTTCAGGAAGCCATGTACGGTCATGTCCGAATAGCTCGGCGCACTTTCGGGCAGGTAGCCCATGAGTCGCTTCGCGGCAATCGGGTCTTCCACGATGTCGTGCCCACCCACGGTCACCCGGCCCGATGTGGCCGGCATGAAGCCGGTGATGATCCGCATGGTCGTGGACTTACCCGCGCCGTTGGGCCCGAGAAATCCAAGGACTTCCCCGGGCTTGACCTCGAATGAGACTCCATCCACGGCACGCTTGGTGCCGAACTCCTTCACGAGATTCTCAACGGTTATCATGTCGGATTCGAATTACAGCCAGACGACGCACAAAAGGGGGCCCGGGACAAATGTTCCGGGACCCCGACCCGTCCGATGACGGCGAGCTGTCTACTGCGCTCGACTTGGCTTCCGCCCAGTAGACAACAGAAGGAAGCGCCGTTCAAAAAAAAGTTTGGGGATGCCGGTGGGGCGAGCAGGGCTGATTCACCTGAATCCAGGCCTGCGGCTCGTGAGCCGGTTGGAAATGGCTCACTGCCGACTCATGGCCCAGGCCGGCGTGCCGAAGTGCTAGTTGCCCTCCGGCGCCTCTTGCCTGCGCCTCTGGCTATGGAAAATCTCGGTCCGGCTGGCGAATTGCCCGCGGCGACACCTGCTGTCGTTTTCTCCCGCTTCCTTCTCGTTGTCGACGCCTCAGCGCTTGAGTGCCGCCATCGCCTTCCCGAAACTCTGTGACCGCCGCCACGACGGCAGTGAATCGGCCTTGGTCCGCTCCTGGTGCCTCTCCAACTCGTACACCCCGATGGCCAGATTGCGCAGGCTCGCCAACACACTCGCCGCCACACGATCCCTCACACGGCAAGCATCCTCGCCCAGGCTCACGTCCCGGCGATAGTGCGTGCCGTTCTCGATCGCCGACCAATGCCCCCGGATGATTTCCATCATCTCCGCGTCGGTGTGCTGCTCGAGCGCACAGCTCGTCAGGTACAGCCCCACCTCGTCCGTCTTCTCTGATTCGCCCTTGCCGAGCGGGATGAATTCCCGCCGGACTCCAACCACCTGCCAGCATCCCACCAGTCCGATCTCTTCCGGCGTCACGGCGATGCGGATCAGTCGACGACGCTCCAGCCGGTCATGATGCTTCTCCCACTGCGCGCTGGCCTCCGAGGGGGAAAATGCGCTGGGAAACCAGCGCCTCGGCCTTCTTTTCGGCACCTTCCTGATTGCCCTTGAGCCCGAAGAGGTAGTCGCCACCGAGTTCCTGTGTGATGAAGCGTGCGCTGTTCTGTTGGCAGTGCAGCGCATCGGCCGTGATGAGGACTCCGGGAGGCAGGGCCAGACTCTCCAGCAGCGGCTGCAAGGCAGGGATCTCGTTACTCTTCTCATCGATGGCTACCTGGCCGAGCGAGAGGCGCAAGTGATGAGTGACCGCCGAAAGCAACTGAAGCGGACGACCGTCGCGCCTGCCACTGCCGCGCAGGACCTTTCCATCCACTGCGAGGCGACCGATGGCCGAGACCTCCTGCTCCAGGAGCCACTGTCCGACGATGGCCGCAAAGGCCCCGGGATCGAGGTTCATGAGCACGCGCCGAAAGGTGGAATCGCTTGGAGCCCTCAGCTCACCGTCTTCATCGGGGAAGCATCCCAGGGCGCGCAACTGACGCGTGGTGAACTTCGAGCAGGTGTCCTCGTAGGCACGATATCCGCAGGCGCCCATGAGGGTGGCCACCGCAGCACAGCCAAGCACGAAGCGCTGGCGATGGTAGAGGCCATGACCTTTGCGCGAGTCGGGGAGTCGGCGAAAACGCTCAAGAAGGTCATCGAGGGCCGGAGCCTGAAACGGGCATGGGCCTGAGACGTCGGCCTCGAAGGCGGCCAGCGACTCCGCCAGGCGGGCTTGCTTGAGGATGGCAAAGGCCCTCGGGTGCAGCGCGCGCAGGTAGAGCTGCTTTGGCTGGCCGTGCGGGAGGTAGTAGTCGCGAGCGTTGCGGGAAAAACCGCCAGTAGGGCCAATGGCCTCAAAACCGCAGGCACGATAACAAGTGCCCCGGTAAAGCGTTTCGTCGACGAAGCTCTCGACGGCGAGGATGGGATGCTTCCATCGAGCAAGCCAGTCATCGCTCAGGCGGCGCAGGCACAGGCCGAGAACGCGCGAGGCAAGGTTTGGAAGGCTTTGCCGATCGGTGAGGACGAGGAAGCGGCTGTTGTTGGCGATGAAGGACAGGCGACGGGCACGCTGACGAGCTGACCATCCGATGCGTTTGTCGCGGCCCTTGATGTGGAGTGAGGCGGCACTGAAGGCGATGAGTGCGACCCATTGGCCGTCGAGTTCAGCGACGTAGCGAAGGTGCTGACCAACGAGGATGGCGCTATGGAGATAGTGGCGTTCCTTGAGGAGGAGATCGAAGCGCTCGCGTTCGTGATCCTCCAGGAGGCGGACGTTGACGCGGGCGAGCAGGTCAGGCTCGCTGGGAATTGGTGGGCGAGGCATGCCCAAGGCTGTCGGGATGGGGGCGGGATGTCCAGCTGGAATCAATCTTCTCCCAACCCGCTAATTCTTTGCTCAGCCCAGATGAATCAGCCCTGGTGGGGCGAGTGTCCTCACGAGCCGCTTCCGCAACCGACTCGATGGAGTCTCGCCCCCCAAACCACTCCAGAGGCGGGGCGAGTCCTTACACCTGTGTAGGCCGGGTGCCCTCACCCGGCGCATCCAACTTGAATCTGAAAACTTCGGACTCCCCCCTACTTCTTCTCCTTCTTCCGGGCTGCTGCGTTCTGCTTGTCCGCCTTCCGGTTCTCCTCGCGCTCGGTCTGCTCGAACTCCTGTTCGGCCACCCGGACGCCTGGCAGGCGGGCGCGCTCCTCATCCGCCATGTTGGCGGCGTCGGTCGGAGTCGGGAGGACCGTCGGGCGCATCAGCACCATCAGTTCGGTCCGGGCGCCGTTTCGCGACCGGGAGGAGAAGAGGTTGCCGAGAAGCGGGATGTTCTGGAGCACCGGAACACCTGCCTTGGAACGGGAGGTATTGGAGGTGATGTAGCCACCGAGCAGGATCGCTTCCTTGTTCCGCACCGTTACCGTGGAAGACGCCGACCGGGTTTGTGTGGAGGGCACGTCGTTGCCATCGATGCTGACTGTGGGCCCGAGCTGGTCGATGGTCTGGTTGATCTCCATCACCACGAGGCTGTCCGGCGTGATGAACGGCACGACATCCAAGGCCACACCGACGAACTGGCGCTGGATCTGGGTCGAGTTGCCGAAGCTGCCACCATTGAAGGAACCCGTGACGAATGGCACTTCGGAACCGACCTGGAAACTGCCGGGAGTCGCGTGGGAGGTGAGGACGCGCGGCCGCTGGACGACATTGACCCGGGAGTCCGTGGCCAAGGCATTGGCTGCCAGGTCCCAGTTCTTCCCGAGCTGCATGAAGTACGAGAGCCCCGCAGAGGATGGAAAGTTCGATGCCGAGGAGGAGAGCCCGCCGAGGAATGACTGGCCGGTTCCCAGCACGTTTCCATTGTTGTTCATCGTGCCGCCGCCCACGACTCGTGGATCTCCATTCAGCGCCTTCGGACGCTGCCCTGCCGTGACACCGTAGTTCAGCGTGTCGTTGAGCGACACCTCCATGATGATCGCTTCGATCAAAACCTGGGCCAGCAGGGTGTCCACCTTCGACACCACTTCCTTGATCTTGGCGATGTCCTTCTTGCGGGCGTAGACGATCAGGGAGTTCGAGCGGAGATCCGGGGTGATGTTCGCGTTCTGCATCAACTCGCCGAGCGTGCCCAGTCCCTGCTGGCCCTGCCCACCTCGGCCGGCGCCATTCAATCGGTTCTGGAAGGTCTGTCCGCCCGTCGCCGGTTGCGTCACGCGTACCGGAGCAGCAACCTGATTCGGATAAAAGCCGCTGCCGAGACCCCGGGAGGAATTGTACCCCGAATTGAATCCCGAATTCATCCCCGAACCGGACCTGCCGAAACCACCACTCCGCCTCGAGTTGTTGAAACCTCCCTGATTGAACCCGCCCTGATTGAAACCACCCTGGGTGCCGAAATTTCCCGTTCCGCCACCGCCACCACCGCTGCCACTGATCACGCTCTGCAGGCTCTGGTAGATGTCCTCCACCTTGCCGTACCGGATGGGGATGACCTCGAGGATGAACTCGTCCTCGACTTCGACGTCCACTTTTTCAAGGACCTCCAGCATCCGCTTCACGTTGATCGCGAAGTCCCGGAGGATAAGGGTTTTGGTGCTTTCCAGCGCTACGGTGCCGTTCGCACCTTGCGCAGACGCGAAGACCTTCACCAACTGCGCAGCCTCCTCGGCGGGGATGTGCTTCACCTGCACCACATGGGTCACGAACTGGCTCGCTTCCGCGTAGTTCGTTGCGCCCGTATTGCTGAACTTCGCGCCCATCTGCATCGCCTGCTGTGAAGGCACGACGAGGATGAAATTCTCGCCCATTGGGATGGTCGTGATCTGGTTCAGCGCCATCACCGTGTCCAGGGCCTGGATCGTCTCCTCCACCGACAGGGCCTTGGTCGGGAAGTAGGTGATCTGCAGTGCCATGTTCAGGCCCTGCCCGCGCAGGACGGTCCGGCCTGTGAGGGGCGCGTACCAGGCATCCAGCACCTGCTCCAGCGCCATGTTCTTGAACTTGACCGTGGCGATGAGGGCATCGAGGTCACCGGAATCCCGAGCGGCCTTCGCGGCCTCGACCGCAGCGTCATTCGCCTCCTGATCGGCCGCGCTGACCGGGCCGGCGGCCGGGTTCGCACCGGGCGGCCGCGGCCCTCCGGCAGTGGGAGGCTGTGGGACACCGGTCCCTGGCCGGAAGGTCGGAGCTCCGGAGGCGGGCCGGGCCGATCCAGGGCTGACGGGGATGGGATTCGTCGTGCCCGGGTTGGGCCTGCGAAACTGGCTGGGGACCGCGACCCGGTTGGTCGCGGGAGCTGCCGGGGCGGCGGCCGCACCGACCGCCGGAGGCGTGGTCGCGGCGGCAGCCGGCGCGGTCGTCACAGGAGCGGGCACCGCGGAAGCTGCTGCAGCCGGGGCGGCCTCCGCCTTCTTCGTCGCGCCGGCCGGTGGCGGAGGGATCACGGTGTTCTGCGCCATGACACCGTCGGCGGTGGCCAGGATCGCGGCCACCCAGGTTGCGAGTTTGAGCGCTTTCACGAGATTCTATTTCTTTGGAGGACGGTTGGTGGCGCCGGGCCGGTTCCCGGTCGCGGGGCTGCCGGCAGGAGTGGTACGTGCAGGCGCTGGCGGTGCCTTCTTCTGGACGCTGGCCACCAGGGTCAACGTGGTCTGCAACTTGGTCTGCGAAGGATCCAGCCGGAGGTTCGAGACGTCCCGTACCCGGACCATCGACGAGCCCGAACCGAGTTCGTACAGGAAATCCACCAACTCCGGTTCCCCCGCCACCACGGACACCGTCACCTGGATGTCATCGAAGAACTGGTTGGTCTGCCCGTTGGCTCCCCGCGCCGAGACCGTCGACGGGATCATGCTGTTGATCTGCACCCCAGCCGTGGCAGCAGCCTTGTTGATCGTCTGTTGGAGCTGGTTGGCGGCATCATCACTCGCGACCTGCCCGCCCCGGGACTGGAGGTCACGCAACCGGCGGGAGTACTCGTTGGTCTTGGTTGTCTCGCTCAGGTATCGGCTGCGCACCCGGCCCGTTTCATCGAGCCCCTTCTGGACTTCGCCGAACTCGTTGAAGTAGGGCCAGACGAACCAGTAGTTCAGCAGCAGGGCCACGACGACCATCGCGCCCAGCACCATGCGGCGCTCGCCGGGCTGAAGGTTCAACCGATCAAACCAGGCGGTCATCGGGCCTCCTTTGCATCGAGCCGGTTGAGTTCGGCCTCAAAACTCCAGGTGGCGATGCTGCCGCGAGTGTTGACCTGCGCTGGCTTCACGGAGCCAAACAGCTTCTGGTCGCGGACCTCGATGGCGGACAATTCCGAGTTGTAGCGGGTTACGTCCTCCCGGGCGGAAGGCTCCACCGTCCCGTCCAGCCGCAGCGTCTTGCCACGGACGAAATTCATCGAACTGAGGGTCATCGAGGCCGGGAGCTTGTCGACCGCCGCCTTCCAGCAATCCAGCGCCGCGAAGCGCAGATTGACTTGTTCCTCCAGGATCAGGACCTGATCCCGCAACCGCATCGCGTTCGTGTAGTGCTGCGCCAAGGCCTTCAGGTTGACCTTTTCTTCTTCGAGGGTGCCCTTCTGGTAGTTCAGCCAGGCAAGGTATCCGAGCACGAGGATCAGGTAGGTCACGCCAATCGTACCCAGACCGCGGATCCACAGCCGGTCTACGAAGGCCTGCCGGTTGCGCGCCGCGGTTTCCGCCGGGACCAGCGTCAGGCCACGCCCTTCCAGTGCTTCCCGGGCCGTAAATGCGGCCGTCAGCGCAAGGTCCCGAAGCGCATGCCGGCCCACGGCCTGCCCACTCCATGCGGCGAGCGCCGGCTCCAGCTGATCCCCGATCACCGTATCGGAGACGAGATGGACCACCGGCATCCCGTCGCCCAGCCACCCGTCCAACTCCGCGGCCCAGGCGACCCGCGTCAACGCCGCCGTCAGCACATCACCGGCGCCGGGCCCGTCCGGTATCCTCAAGACATCTACCTGCCGCCACCGTCCGCCTGTCCGCCACGCCGCCGTCAGCAGTCCCGGCTCCCCCATGGGATCCATCACGATCCAGAGACCATCCTGGCGCGCCTGCGAAATCAGTTCCCGGGCCATCGCCACGTCCAACCGATCCACCACGAAGCCGCGCCCGCGCAAGTCCTCCAACCGTTGCTCTACGGCACTCCGTTGGGCCATCACGACCAGAACAGCGGCGCCGCCGGATCCCGCTTCCCCGAGCAACTCGTGCCCGGCGACCACCTGGCTCGGGGGTAAAGGCGAAATCTTCTCCAACTGCAACTCCACCATCGCCCCCATCTCCGCGGGGTCTGCCGTGGGCAGGTCCACCAACCGGATGCAGACATCGCCCGCAGGCATCCAGGCGACATCGAGCCGAGGCTTGATCAACAGCTGCCAGTCCCGCGCCCCAACCTTCGCAGGTACCTTCCCCCCGGCCGCCAACGGCACGACGGCCCCCGGCTTCACCCCGTCCTTACCCTTGTGAAAGGCCAGAACCCGCTCGGCTACCGTCCCATCAAGCAGGACATGACACAGGTCTTCGCGTGACGACTTCTTGCTCATCGCGCACCCACCTTTTCATCGCCGATCAGGCCCTTCACATGTTCCTCGGTCTGGGTCACGCGGAGCACCTCTTCAATCGTCGTGATCCCCAGCCGGACCTTCCGCCACCCATCCTCGCGTAGCGTGCGCATCGCCTGCTGCCGCGCCATTGCACTGATCGTCGTCGCCGGAGCCCGGTTCATGACCAGAGGCCGGATGGCCTCCGACATGACGAGCAACTCATGGATGCCCGTCCGACCCTGATACCCCAACTGCCGGCATTCCTCACAGCCGACGCCCTTCAGGAAGGTCGTCGAATCAATCTGATCCTCGGGGAACCCGATTTTTCCGAGGTACTCGCGGTCTACCCGTTGCGGGGTCTTGCAATGAGGACAGATGGTCCGCACCAGGCGCTGGGCCATCACCGCCTCCACCGACGACGCCACGAGGAAGGGCTCGATTCCCATGTCGATCAAACGGGTGAACGCGCTCGGTGCATCGTTCGTGTGCAGCGTGCTGAACACCAGGTGCCCCGTCAGGGACGCCCGGATCGCGATCTCGGCCGTCTCCAGATCGCGGATTTCACCAACCATGACCACGTTCGGGTCCTGGCGGAGGATGTGCCGCAGTCCCACGGCAAAGGTCAGACCAATGTCTGCGCGCACCGGGATCTGGTTGATCCCCTTCAGTTCGTACTCGACCGGTTCCTCGATCGTGATGATGCGCTTCGTGACGGAGTTGATCGTCGAGAGGAACGCGTACAGGGAAGTCGACTTTCCCGAGCCAGTCGGTCCCGTGACCAGGAAGATCCCGTGCGGCTTGACGATGATGTCGCGGATCTGGGCTTCCTCGACCGAGCCAAAGCCCAACCGGTCGAGCCCGAAGAAGATCTTGCCGCGGGTCAGCAACCGAAGCGAAACCGACTCTCCCCAGACGGTCGGAACCGTCGAGACGCGGATGTCGATCTCCTCGCCCTTGATCCGGACGTTGATGCGGCCGTCCTGCGGAAGACGCTTCTCGGCGATGTTCATCCCGCTCATCACCTTGATGCGCGAGATCAACGCCGCCTGGTAGCGCTTGATCTGCGGGGGAAGCGGCGTCTGGTGCAGGATGCCGTCAATGCGGTACCGGATCCGCAACTCATCCTCGGACGGCTCGAAATGGATGTCCGTCGCCCGGTCCTTGAAGGCCTCCCAGATGACCTGGTTGACGAACTTGATGACGGAGGCTTCCTGGTCGTCCCCGGTGATCTCACGGCTGTCGGCGATCTCGATGTCGATCGCCTCGTCCTCCGCCATTTCGTCCAGCGTCTCGGCGCCGACGCCGTAGTACCGTTTCAGGGATTTCTCGATCTCCGTCCGTGGTGCGAGGACGAACTCTACGGGCCCACGAGCCTCGAACTGCACCGCCCCGAGCATGGCCGCGTCAAACGGATCGCTCACGGCCACCCGCAGGACGTCGTTCTCGACCGAGACGGGCATGGCAAAGTGCTGGAAGGCGACCTTGGTCGAGATCCGGCGGCAGACCTCGGCCGGCACCGTCACGGTCTTGAGTTCCACGTAGGGCCAGCCCAGCGACTCCCCCAGCTTCTGAAGGAAGGCGTCATCGGACAGCCCGGCCTCCCGGGCAAAGAAAGTCAGCCGCGGCTCCGTCGACCCATTGTCGGCCGCCGAACGCCACGCCTTCGACCAGGAATCGACCTGGTCGGGGCTCGCCAAGGCGGCCCGGGCGAAAACTGATTTGAGCGACGTGAATGCCATCGTGTGTCCGGCTTGCTGACTTGATCGTTGGCGAACCGGGAAAGTTGCGCCGGGAGTGAAAGTTCTCCTGCTTCAACTTCCAAGGCCAAACCTTGGAAACCCTACTTCCCCTTCCGCTCCATCCGCTCCTTGTGCTGGAGCTCCTTCAAGGGCCGCCAGCCAATCCGCACCACCTTTTCCCGCTCCAACAGCGCCCGCATCTCCGGATCCCGGGTGAACACCTCGAATTCCTCCGACCTCGTACGCCAGCTGCCCGTCACCGCCTTGAGTTCATCCGTCGGTTGCCCGGCGTGGATGAAAAGCTCCGTCACCCCGGGCTTCAAGGCCGCCAACTTCCGCATCCAGTAGCCTTTCACATCCTTCCCCTCGTCCTTCAGGTCCTCGTAGATGAAGTCATCGGGAAACACGATCCCCTTGGCCGCAAACGCCGCCCGGATTCCGGCTCCGTTGTTCTTCTCGAGGGTCGACTGCGACGCCATCCGCACCGGCAGGTCGAACTCCACCGCCAGTTTCAGGTACTGTTCCACGTAAGCCGGATGCAACTGGAGCGTGCCCATGTGGGAATCGAGGTGCGTCACGTCGATCCCGGCCGCCAACGCCTTCTTCACCTGCGCCCGGGCCTCGATGTAGGCCTCCTCCGGCCTCGCACTCGCATAAACCTGCGGAACCTCGTGCCAGAAGTACCCGTCCGGGTCGATCAACCCCGGAACCTCCGTCCGCGGTGCCACCGGTCCCCATCGGTACACCTTCCACTCCGAGGTCTGGCAGAGGTGAAGCCCGAAATCCTTCTCGGGGTGCGCCCGGGCGTAGTCCGCCATCTCCTGGAACCACGGACATGGCACCATGATCGTGGCGCTGGTCATGAGCCCCTTCTCCAACGACTCGATTGTCGCCACGTTGGCCGTGTGGCACATCCCGGCATCATCGCCGTTGATGATCAGCAATCGGGACCCTGCCGGATACCCCAGTCGCTCCACCAAGGCCGGCTCGCCCGCCGCCAAAACCCACCCCGTCATCGTTATCGCCACGAAAGTCCGACCAAGCATCCGCATCGAATAGCGCACCAGCCATTGGCCGAACAGCCGGAATCCAAGGCGACGTTTGTTGCAATCGGACCATCGGCCCTCCGTAGTGAGGGGAAGAGACGAACTGGGGCTTGTCGATGAAACCACTGGCTCACTGCTGCGCTGCGCGTGGGCCGACGAAGCCTCGGCGAATCAAGGCGGCCTTCGATCGGAGAGGAACAGCACCATTCCACGCCAGCGACGAGGAAAAATAGCGCCACAGCACCCGTGCTCCGCCGCTTTCGGCATGCCGATGAATCCAGAACCATCGGAAGGCGAGCGCCCGCTCCCACAAGGTTGAATCCAAACGTCCATCCAGCCGGTTCGCCTGCTTCAGCCGGGTAAACCAAGCCGGTGCCAGCCCCAGACGATCATTCGGAACCGTCGAACTCCAGCTGGACACGAACTCGTGGAGGTCCAGTTCAGGGGAAGTCGGGACAATCCCAAGCATCTCACCCAAGGCTCGATGCCAGACCCGCCTCCGGTCCGAACTGCTGAACCCCGATTTTCTGGCAATCTCCGTGATCTGGGAGGGATGACGTCGATATCGCGTGAGGACCTGCGGCAGGTTCATGAACCGCGCGGACGGTGCCAGTCGGGTCCAGAGGTCATAATCCGCTGCCATGCGGAAGCTGGGGTCGTACAAGCCTTGATCCTTTGGCAGCAGGCTCGCCCGGTAGACAACCGTTGGATCGAAGATCGGACTCCCGAACGGCAAGACGGTTCTGATTTCTGCATCACTGGATGGCTGGAGTGCGGCTCGTCCTGGTTGCTCACTCCCATCCCAGACTTCAACAGCGCCACCGCAGACCGTCACCTCCGGAGCCACGTCCAAGGCCTTCATTTGCTCGGCGATCCGGTGAGGAAGTTGCACGTCATCGGCATCGGCATTGGCTATCCACTCTCCCCTGACCAACCGCAGTGCGGCATTCCGTGCCGAGGCAAAGCCGCTGTTGGGCTGCCGCACCACCCTCAACCGCGCATCCCGCGAGGCGATGCCTTGAAGTCGCGCGGGTGTGGAATCCGTGGATCCGTCGTCCACCACCACCAATTCCAGAATCGGGTAGGTCTGGCTCAGCACACTCCCGACGGCCGCCTCTATGTGCTGCTCGACGTTCCAAGCCGCCATGACAACGCTCACTGCTCTAGGCATTCTGATTTCCTCTCATCGTGTACCCGCGCCCGATCTCGAAGGACAGCTTGCATCAAGCCACCACCGGGCGGCTGGTTGCATTGGTCCGCCTTCCCTTACCGAGTCCCCCCGTTCCGCTGCTCCCGGGCAGTACGGATCAGTCTCCTTGGTGCCAGATACGACTGTGCCAACTGACTGATGACGATTCCCTGGGCGTGCGCCCTTCCGAGGCATGACCAAAGCACGCGTCGGCAGGAAGCCAGATCACCCGCTGCGGCATGGTGCCGGCTCAAAGTGACCCGCTCCCAGGTCGCTCGTGACATCAAACGCTCACGGATCGCGGGATCACCAGACTCGCGGGCGACTCGCTCGCACACGGAAGCCAGGAGCGTCGTAACCTCGATAATCCTGGAACTCAGCCGGTTGGAATGCACACGCTTCACGTATAGACAGCCGTCACAAGAGGCGACCGTGACTCCCGGCAGGATTCCCAGCCCCAGGATCAAACCCCAGTCCGCAACCATGCCATCCGGTTCCGTCCCCGCCCAAAGACTCTGAGCCAACTCCCGCCGAAACATCGCCGAACCGAAGAAGACCTTCGAGTCCATGAGATGGCCCACCAACTCGGCACCCGAAACAGTCCGATCCTCCGGGAACGGGGACGGGAGGAATCCGCTGGGAGAACCGTCATCAGGCCGATCCTCCATCGGACTGAAAACGGCGCTGGCAGAGGGATGTCGATGGAACGCCTCCACATGTTTTCGGACGAAGTCCGGAGTCAGCCAATCGTCGTCGCCGAGGAAAACGACATAGTCACCGCGAGCCATGCCCAATGCCGCCGACCAGTTCTTCCAGACCCCTACGTTCGTCGCATGGACCTGCAGGCGAACCCTGGATTCCCCCATCCGACTCAGCACGCCGACCGAGTCATCCGGGCTCGCATCGTCCGACACGACAACCTCGATGTTCTTCCAGTCCTGACCCAAGGCAGACCGAACCGCCTGCTCGACCAACGCGGCGCGATTGTAGCAGGCGATGACGACGCTCACGAGCGGTTCCGGGGCACTAGGCATAATCATCGCGCCAACCATGCTGTGCGGGGCGCAGCAGACTCAACGTCCATTTTCGCGCCTCGTCGACCCCGGCTCACCCGGTGGTTACCGGTTCCGGACCGGCGAGTTCGCCGATGCCGATTCGCCCGCGTCCAGGACGGCCTTTGCCATCCCAGTCCCACCCGTGGGGAGCGCGGAAACGCCGATGCCCCCTTCCATCCATCCTGCATCCGGGGCGAGGTCATCGTCCCTGCCTACACCAGGAGCGGTTGAAGGCATGGCGCGACCAATACCAAGCGCAGACGCGGGGATTCCTCAGGGCTCGGAGCATGGGTCAGTTTGGAGCACCTGCTGACCGTGGGGCCACCACACACCTGAACTGATTCCGACAAGCTGTGCGCGATCACCGCCCAACGTCCACCACCTGAAGCTCTGCTCAGGGCTTGTTGCGTCGGCATATCTTGGCAACCATCCGCCCCCAATGGTCTTTTCGGTGCATGACTGCTCACTGATCAAGCTTCCCTGCATTGCCGATGCGAGGGGATCGCTCAGTTTCGTCGAGGGCGGGCGACACGTGCCGTTCGAGGTGGCGAGGCTGTTCTACATGTACAACTTCCCGCGGGACACGGTCCGCGGCGGCCATGCCCACCGTGAGTGCGCTCAATTCCTGATTGCCCAACAGGGCCAGTTCCGGATCACCCTCCACGACGGGTCGGAGGAACGGATCGTCGATCTTGACCGCCCGGACTGCGGGCTCCACATCCCGCCCGGAATCTGGGTCACCTTGCGCGCCATCACCGATCAGTCGGTCATCACCGCGCTGGCCAGTGCGCCCTACGTCGAAGCCGATTACCTGCGCAATTTCGATGGGTTCCTCGCCTGGAAACGAGATGCCGACCAACCGGTCCTGCTGGAGTCCGGGGGGGTCTGCATCCGACCCTATCAGCTGTCCGATGCTCCAGGCTTTTCGGATTCAGCCCGGTCTTCTGCCGCCGAAGTCGGCAAATGGCTGGCTTGGTGCACGCCCGAGTACGATGTCGCCCGTGCCGAGGCCTACATCCGGGCCAGCCAGGTTGACGCAACCAGCCGCAAGGCCTTTGCCTTCGGAATCTTTCGCCCAGGTCCATCAGGAGCCCATCTGGGGGGAATCGCGCTTAACCGGATCGACTGGCCCGCCAGAACGGCCAACCTCGGATACTGGGTGGCAACCCACGCCAGCCGGCAAGGAGTGGGCACCCGCGCCGCCTGGCTTGCCTGCCAATTTGGGTTTGAACAACTGAGCCTGGGCCGGATCGAGATTCTCGCAGAAACAGGCAATGCTCCTTCCCGGGCTGTTGCTCTGCGATTGGGCGCACGCTTCGAGGGCATTCTCCGGAGCAAGGTCCGCCGGGCGGGCGACCCGGTCGACCTCGAACTGTACAGCCTGCTCCCCGGAGAACTCGCCGAGCAATCGTGCATCGCATGAGCCTGACCCGACGGATCCTCAGGCGGCTGACCCTTGAAATCCGACTCGCCTTGGCTCGCTGCGCTTCCTTGCCCAGACGGTTCACACTGATGCGATTGCGATTGGAGGGGCGGATCTCGACCGAGGGCCCGTGCAAACTGGACTCACACTTGAAAGCCGACGGCGCAGGTGTCGTCCGGCTCCGCCCAAACGTTGTGTTTGGATGTGCGTTGGCACCGAGCACGGGCAACGGCGAAGTGCGATTGCAGGCGAGGTATCCATCTTCCGAGATCTCCGTCGGTGCCGACTCCTCGTTCAGCAACAACGTCACCGTCATCGCCGCTGAGTCTATCCGATTTGGTGCCCGGTGTCTCATCGGCGATCACGTCCTCATCGTCGACGCCGATTTCCACCATCTCGATGCCGCGATGCGGCATGCCCCAGGTTGGCCAACCTCCCCGGTGATCCTCGAAGACGACGTCTGGATCGGCAGCCGGGTCACGATCCTCAAGGGCGTCCGAATCGGCGCGCGCAGCATAGTCGCAGCAGGCTCGGTCGTGACCCGGGACGTCCCGCCTGACTCCATCGCTGGCGGAGTCCCTGCCCGGGTCATCAAGTCAGCCACAAGCTCAAGGCCCGCAGGCCAGAACTGAGTCTTTTTCAAAGCCCATGATCCCATTCCTGAACCTCAAGGACATCACGGCGCGACACCGCGCCGAACTGATCGAGGCAGCAGCGCGCGTCATTGACTCGGGCTGGTTCATCCATGGCCGCGAGCACGAGGCGTTTGAGCGTGAGTTCGCTGCGTTTCACGGGCCTTGCCATGCCATTGGGGTCGCCAACGGCCTCGACGCCCTCACCTTGACACTTCGGGCGTGGATCCAGTCCGGGGAACTCCTCGAAGGCGATGAGGTCATCGTCCCCGCGAACACGTACATCGCGTCGATCCTTGCCATCACCGAAAACCGATTGACTCCGGTGCTGGTCGAACCAAACGAGGACTCCTTCAATCTCGATCCGGATCGCCTCGCCGCCGCGCTGACGTCGCGCACCCGCGCGATCCTTCCAGTCCACCTCTACGGGCAGGCGGCGGACATGCCGGCGATCATGACCTTCGCCCGCCAGCATGGCCTGAAGGTCCTCGAAGACTGCGCCCAGGCCCATGGGGCCCTCATCCAGGGCACTCGCGTCGGGCTGTGGGGCGATGCCGCAGGCTTCAGTTTCTACCCGGGCAAGAATCTGGGCGCGCTTGGCGATGGCGGTGCGATCATCACCCGCGATCCGAAGCTTGCCGATGCTCTCCGGGCGCTTCGCAACTACGGATCCCACGTCAAGTACCAGAACCGCACCCAGGGCCCCAACTCACGCCTCGACGAACTCCAGGCCGCCCTGCTCCGGGTGAAACTTCCCCACCTCGACGCCGACAACGAACACCGCAGGTCTGTCGCCCGGCGCTACCTCCAGGGGATCCGGAACCCGGCTGTCCGACTCCCCCGACTGGTCCGAGATGAGGCGAGCCACGTCTGGCACCTGTTCGTCGTCCGCGTGCGGGACCGCGATGCATTCGTCCGTCACCTGACGGCGGCCGGAGTGCAGACGGTCGTCCACTACCCGATCCCCCCGCACCGGCAGGACTGTTACCCCGCGCTTCGCCATCTCGAACTCCCGATCACCTCGGCCATCCACCGCGAAGTGGTCAGCTTGCCGGTCAGTCCGGTCATGTCCGATTCCGAGGTCGACGC
This sequence comes from Limisphaerales bacterium, assembly GCA_965284395.1. GTDB lineage: Bacteria > Verrucomicrobiota > Verrucomicrobiia > Limisphaerales > UBA9464 > UBA6176. Next base: position 7,116,539 of record OZ260084.1, read on the forward strand.
CGTGGTCCAAGCCGTCAACGCCTATGTCCCCGCGCCGTCCGCGGGATGATTGGGCCGACGCTTCAAACCGGCTGAATCAGGTATTGTCCGCATCGGCTCGACCCACGATCGTGGGGGAGTCGCCCCATGCTGCGGATGAATTCCAACGGTTCCCGAAACGGGCTGTTCCGAAGCCTTCGGAATGGCCGCTTCCTTGTGGGGTGGATCTTCCTGGCATCAGCCTTTTCCGCCACCGCGGAGTCCGTCCCCAGCGCCAGTCCCAACCGGCCACATCCCGCATTCGAACGGCTCGTTTCGGTGCCACCTCCGTCCCTATCCGGCCCTGCCTTCGGGAATGTCATCGATGCCTTCATCCAGGCGCGGCTGGACCGGAGCCGGCTCACGCCTTCGCGGGAGGCCGACCGTGCAACCTTGATCCGGAGAGCCACCTTCACGCTCACCGGGCTCCCCCCAACCCCAGAGGAAATCGACGCCTTCGTCGACGACCTGTCCCCGACGGCCTACGAAGCCCTCGTCGATCGCCTGCTCGCCTCGCCCCGCTTCGGCGAACGCTGGGCCAAGCACTGGCTCGATGCCGCCGGTTACGCGGATTCCAACGGATATTTCAACGCCGACTCCGACCGCCCACTCGCCTTCCGTTACCGGGACTACGTCATCCGCACCCTGAATCGCGACAAGCCCTTCGATCAGTTCATCCGCGAACAGATTGCCGGGGACGAGCTCTGCGGCTGGAAGCCGGGCCAACCGGTCACCCCCGAGATCATTGAATCCCTCGAGGCGACCCATTTCCTGCGCAATGGCCAGGACGGATCGGGCGAGAGCGACGGAAATCCGGACGAAGTCCGCACCGACCGATATTACGCGCTTGAATCTGCGATGCAGATCATGGGCTCCAGCCTTTTGGGTGTGACGCTGCAATGCGCGAAATGCCACGACCACAAATTCGAGCCGATCACCCAGCGCGACTATTACTCCTTCCAGGCTTTCCTCTATCCCGCCTTCAACATCGAGAAGTGGACCAAGCCCAACGATCGCGTGGTCACGGCCGCGCTTCCGGGCGAACTCGAAGCCTGGAAGTCAGCGCAATCCCGACTGGACGCTGAACTCACCGCCGCGCAGAACGCCTTCCGCTCCTGGGCCTCTTCCAATCGACCTCCAGGCAAGATCCTGTTCGCTGACGAATTCAGCGCTACCCAGTCATTGACCCGGAACTGGTCTGCGACCGCCCCAGGCGATGACGCCCCGGGCGGAACTCCGCCCGTGATGCTCGACTCGCGCCAGGCACCCGGCGCGATCGTCACGGACGGTCAACTGAGACTGGTCGAAGGTGGCGGCAGCGGCGACCGGTGGCTTTCCACCATCCAGTCGTTCGACTGGCAACCCGCTACCAACAAAGGCTGGATCCAGGTCACCTTCGACCTCGTGGCTGACCGACTCGACTCCACTGGAAACCCGGCTGAACGCATCGGTTACTTCATCGCCACGCACGACTTCAACGACAGCTCGAGGGTCGAAGGTGGCAACGTACTGATCGATGGGCATCCCGGCGGTGCCTCCGTCGTCGAGGTGGACTACCCCGGCAAGGACTCCTCCCGCCCGGGCAAGATCGGCAGCACCGGCTACAAGCCCGGCCACAATTATGGGGTCCGGATCACGAGGGTCGAATCCGATCGTTTCCAGCTCGACCATCTCGTGGACGGATCGGTGGACGGCCAACCCATCCATCTCAAGGCGCGGGACCTTCCACACGGTGGCTTCGGATTCGAGTACTGCTGCGGACGAAGCTTCGTCGTCGACAACGTCCGGATCGAGTCCTCCGACCCCACCAACGAAGTCTGGGCCGCTGCATCCCAGACCTACGAAAGGGACCTGGCGGTCCGACGCGCAGACCTGGAGCGCGCCTCAAAGCAAATCGCCGCCCAACGAACTCCCCAGCCCGGACGCATTGCCTGGATGACCGACTCGGGTGCCGAAGCCCCGACCGTGCCCCTGCTCAAGCGTGGCAACCACAAGACTCCGGGCGAGGCTGTTCCTGCAGCTTTCCCTCGATTCCTCTCGGAAAATCGGGACAGCACCGCGGCCCCACGTCCAACCGACCGTTCAACGGGGCGTCGAACCGCGTGGGTGGAATGGCTCTTCCAACCCGATTCCGCCCAGTCCTCCCTCCTCGCCCGGGTGACGGTAAATCGCGTCTGGCAGCAGTACTTCGGCGTCGGAATCGTCTCCACCACTGACAATCTCGGCCGCAGCGGAGCCCAACCCTCCCACCCGGAACTGCTAGATTGGCTGGCGTCGGAATTCATCCGCTCCAACTGGAGCCTCAAGGCACTTCACCGGCGCATTGCCCTCAGCCACGCCTTCCGCCAATCCAGCGAACCCAGGGACGAACCCCTCGCCATTGATCCAGGCAACCGATTGCTGTGGCGGTTCCCGATCCGCCGACTCGATGCGGAATCGATCCGGGACGCGATGCTCGCCACCTCAGGCCGCCTCGCCTCCAAATCCGGTGGTCCCTACGTCCCCACCCCTCGCGATGGATCCGGCGAGGTGAACCCGGATCCATCCCATCCCGAGACCTTCGCACGGACGATCTTCCTCCAGCAGCGGCGGACCCAGGTCCCGACCTTCCTCGGCACCTTCGACTCCCCTTCGATCGTGTTCAATTGCACGCGGCGCGAGCAGACCACGATGCCGCTCCAGACCCTTGCGCTTCTCAACGCGGACTTCTCCGTGGAACGGGGCGCGGACCTCGCTTCGCGGGTGATGCGGGCAGAGTCAACGGATCTGAAGCGGCTGAAGCTTGCGTTCGTGACGGTCTGTGGACGGCCACCAACTCCCTACGAGCAGACATCCAGCCTTGAATTCCTTCGCACCCAGATCGCGCATCATGGAGCCACTGGGGAGGCCGCGCGGGCCGCTTGGAGAGACCTCTGTCATTCGCTCTACGCGCTGAACTCATTCCTCTACCTCGAATGAACCCCAGCCCCTCCGCCATCCAGCGCCGCACATTCCTCGCCCGCTCTGCCGGCGGCCTAGGCGGCCTCGCCCTTGCCCATTTGCTCGCGCCTGACCGGCTCGGAGCATCCAATCCGGCCCTCCCTGCCCAGCATCGCCCCCGCGCCCGCGCCGTCATCAGCCTGTTCCAGCACGGCGGGCCGTCGCAGATGGACCTGTTCGACTACAAACCCGCCCTCAACAAATACAGCGGGAAGCCCTACCCGGGCGGCGAGCTCGAGGTCCACTTCGACAAGCAGGCCGGAAACGTCCTCGGCGCCCCGTACGAGTTCAGCCCGCGCGGCCAGTGCGGCATGCACCTGTCGGAACTCCTTCCGCACACCGGCCGGATCGCCGATGACATCACGCTCATCCGCTCCATGACGACGGGGTCGGTCGACCATGAGTCCGCCCTTCGCATCATCCACACCGGTCGCTTCCTCGCCGGGCTGCCCTCGATGGGTTCCTGGCTCCTCTACGGGCTAGGATCCGAGAACGAGAACCTGCCGGCATACGTCGTTCTGGCAGACCCTGGCGGACTTCCCGTCGACGGTGAGCGCAACTGGTCCTCCGGATTCCTTCCAGCCCTTTACCAAGGCACCGCGTTCCGCCCGGGACCTTCCCCGGTCTTTCATCTCAAGACGCCCAAGCACCTTTCGGAACCCGCCAGGTCCAACCAACTGCAATTCCTCTCCCGACTCAATCGCGACCACGCCACCCGTTTCCCCGAGAACACCGAACTCTCCGCCCGGATCGCCAATCTCGAAACCGCCGCCCGCATGCAGGGTGCCGTGCCGGAGGCCGTCGACATCTCCGGAGAGTCGGCCGCCACCCGCAGGCTCTACGGGCTCGACAACCCGGTCACCGCAGAATACGGGCGTCGTTGCCTGCTCGCCCGACGCCTCGTCGAACGCGGCGTCCGCTACGTCCAACTCTTCCTCAGCGGCCAGCCCTGGGACACTCACGACAAGAATGCCGAGCGTCTCAAGGGTCTCTGCGCGGCCACCGACCAACCTTCCGCAGCGCTCGTTCAAGACCTCAAGGCGCGCGGCCTGCTCGATTCAACCGTTGTCCTCTGGACCGGCGAATTCGGCCGCCTTCCCATATCGCAGGGCACCGATGGCCGCGACCACAACCGCCACGCATTCTCGCTCTGGGTAGCCGGCGGCGGCTTCAAGGCAGGCCACGTCCATGGCGCCACCGACGACTTCGGTTACAAGTCCGTCCACGACGTCGTCAGCGTCCACGATTTCCACGCCACCCTCCTCCACACGCTCGGCATTGACCACAACGCCCTCCGTTTTCCCCACGAGGGACGGGACGCCAGCCTGACCGACCCAGAGGTCACCGGCGCGAGGATCGTACCGCAATTGCTGGCCTAGCCACTCACAGGCCCCGGCTAGCCCCCCTTCCCGCCCCGGCCCGTCCGCATGTACTTGTGGCAACTCACGCAGGAGAAAGTCAGCTGCGTATAGGCGACCGTCGCGGCGTCGATGTTCCCGGCGTCCGCAGCCGCCGCCAAGGCCTCCGCTGACCGACGGAACTCCATCGTGAACAGCTCATAGTCGGGCGACTGCCGCGCGACCCAGCCACCCGCCTGGCTCAGACGCACCAACTTCGCCGCATTGGTCTTGATCAGCCCGAAATCCTGCAACGCCAGTCCCCGCAACACCTGTTGTGAGTGCCCAAGCTTCTGGCGCATCACCTCGGACGTCGGATCCTTCGACGGCACGCGATCCGTGGCTGTCGGCGACGTCCCCAGCAACATGGGTGTCACGGCCGCGACGATCAGCCAGGACACCCAACGACGGAATCCGATCTTGGAATTCATGGAAGCACCTCGTGGTTTGACACAGGCACCCTCGTCCCCGGAGGCCCTCCGCGCGACACGCCTCTTGAGATTTCCAGCCCACTGATTGGCCCAACTCGGTCTTGCCTCTGCTCCGAAGGCTCAACTGGACCCCCACCTTCCGCCATCGGCTTTCAAACTCCTCCCGCGTCCACACCTCACGTCCACACCCGGGATCCCCGACCTCGATACCCTTGTCCGTCACCCCGAGGACACAAACCCAATGATCCAGCATGAAGCCATACCGCACCACCACGAGTGTCACTCCCTGCGGATCCAGATCCTCAAGCCCTCCAAAGTTCCGGACTCCGACCCGGACACCCCGGTTGCCGAAGCTGCCTTTCAGCATGCGCCCCATCGCCTCCGGGCTCGTCCCGGTCAGGGGCGTTGTCACGGCCGCCAACGCCATCTGTCCTTCGTCAGCAATCACGCCCAACCGCCTCAGCGCCGTCACCGCGGCAGCCGGTCCGCAGGTAAAGTCCGTCTGCTGACGGCAGACGCCATCCGTCCCCCATCGGGTGGGCATCACCAGAAGCCGGTCGGCCACCATCGCCGCACTGAGCAGTGGCAACACCCCGATTCCACCTGCCAGGACAAAGGACCCCGCAAGGATCCGCATCCGCCGCGAACTCGCCAGGCGGTGCGTCGGCGCCAAGAGGAGTGCCGGCACCACGATCGCCGCCACCCAACTCTTCAGTCGCACATCTCCCGCCCACCCGAAGAACCACCACTCGGATGACTGCGGCCACCTCGTCACCACCCCGATCACGAGCGTCGCCGCAAGCCCCACCCCGTACACTGCCACCCAACCCCGTCCAGCACGCCATCCCATCGTCATCCCAACCGCCATCGCCAGAAGCGACACCACGAGGTCTGTCCACGGGTTCATGCCTGCTTCGACCAATCCGGATCGCTTCCGTTTCACGACCCTGCTTCGAGACAGGGCAAATGCGCCAGAGAGGGATTCTTGAACCCTCGCAACGCTCCGCTAGCCTCCGCACATGCGTTCCGGATCCGTCCTCGCGTGCTCCCTTCTCCTCGCCACCTTCACCCTGGGGAACGGCTGTGCGTTACGACCCGAGACCGAGGACTTCGATGTCACACTCGTGAACCTCGTCTCCGAGGGAACCGGCGGCGGTGTTGGTGAAGCGGCCCTGCGTTTCACCATCCGGCTCCAGAATGCGACGCCGGAACCCGTCACGCTCACCGGCTCCGCCCACAAGATCTATCTCAACGACGTCTACGTCGGCCAGGCCCTCAACGACGCCAGGGTCGAGGTGCCGCGCCTCGGCACCGTCACCCAGGACGTCACCGTCCACCTCAGCACCTTCAAGCTGGCCCGGGCATTCTACGGCGTGTATCGGACCCAACGCGCCTCCTACCGCGTCACCTCGACCCTCTACGGCACCCGAAGCACCCTCCGCACCCGGAAGGAAGGTTCCATCGACCTCCAGGGCCTCCAACTGCCTCCGCCCGGAAATCCGCCCGTGTCGATCCAGTCCCGATAGCTTCCGCGTGAGGCGGGTCCGATTGCCCGGTCTGCTTCAGGTCCTCCATGAAATCCGTTTGAACGCCGGCAGGCCGCCGGCGTCTATGCCGCCATCCCGTCGCGTGATCCGTCAAAAACCGCCAGCACCCACCCAACCCTTCAGCCCGATTCTTGCGGCCCTCGTCGCCGTCAGCCTCGCCGGCTGCACCGCCGCGCACTACCGCAAGTCCGCAGACAAGGAAGCCGCCCGTTTGATCGGTGAAAAGTCACCAGCGGTCCGCAACATGGACACGAACTTCACGATCGAGGTTCGTCCACCGATCGACCTGTCCACCCTCCCCGAAGCCCCACCTCCGCCGGAATTCCTCGGCGATGAGGCAGCCGTTGAAAAGGGCGCCCGGCAACTGGGCATCCTCCCGGCGCTCGACCTCGCCGTTCGACAAAGCCGCGAGTACCAGTCCCGCAAGGAACTCGTCTACCTCAACGCCCTGGATCTCTCGCACGCACGCCAACGCTACACTCCCATCTTCTCCGGCGGTGCGAGCAGCTTTGCTCAGGGCTCCACGCCCCAGCCTGTCTTCGGAACCGATCCCATCACCGGCCAACCAACCGTCGTCGCCCGCAACGATTCAACCCTCGTCCGGAACTCCGGCCGACTGGGAGCCGGTTGGCTCCTTGCCAGCGGCGCCCGACTCACCACCGCGTTCACCACGGATTTCCTCCGGTACCTGGCTGGCAACCGCAGCGTGGTCGGGTCCGAACTGAGCGGCTCCATCGTCGTTCCACTGCTCCGCGGCGGTGGCTATGCCGTGACCCTCGAGAACCTCACCTCCGCCGAACGCAGCCTTCTCTATACGCTCCGCGAATTTGCCCAGTATCGGAAGGACTTCGCCGTCGAGACGGCCTCCGCTTACTACGGCGTCCTCCAGAATCGCGACGCCGCGCGCAACGCCTGGACCGATCTCCAACGCTCCCGACAGAACGTCGAACGTGAACAGGCCTTCGCCGCCGAAGGTCTTCGTCCGCTCGCGTCCCTCGACCAGTTCCGTCAGGCCAACCTCAGTTCCGAGACCCGCTGGATCGAGGCCGTCCGTTCCTACCGGGACTCGCTGGACCGCTTCAAGATTTCCCTCGGTGTCCCCCTCGGCACCCCGATTGTCCTCGACGACCACGAGCTCCAAAACCTCCGCATCCAGGATCCCGCCATCCCACCAACCCTCGCGCTCGAAGTCGCCCAGACCCTTCGCCTGGATCTCCAGAACGGACGCGATCGCGTCGAGGACGCCACCCGCCGCATCAAGGTCGCGAAGAATGGACTGCGTCCCCAACTCGATGTCCGCGGCGGCGCGAGCATCGCCGGAAACAGCAACGACCGCTTCAAGCTGCCCGACCCGGGCAACTATCAGTGGAACGCCGGCCTCGATGTGGACCTCCCCCTCAACCGGAAGGCGGAACGCAACGCTTACCGGGGCGCCGTGATCGCAGAGGCCCGCGCGCAGCGGGAATTCTCCCTTCAGGTCGAACAGGTCCGCCTTCAGATCGCCTCCGACTGGCGCGCCTTGGACCAGGCACGCCGGAACCACGCCAACGGCGAGCTCGCCGTCCAACTCGGCGAACGACGTGTCGAGGAACAGGCTCTCCGAATGGAACTCGGCCGCGGCGTCACCCGCGATCTCCTCGACGCCCAGGCCGACCTCATCGCTGCCCGCAACAACCGCACCGCCGCCATCGTCGCCCATTCCATTGCACGCCTCCGATACTGGCGTGACATGGGCCTCCTCCACATCCGGGACGACGGAGCCTGGGATGAGGCGGTCACCCTGCAGGGCTACGCACCTGCGGGTTCCACCAACAGCCTTCCGGCGACTCCTCCGAATCCAGCGATCACACCACAGCCATGAGCTCCGCCTCCTCCCCCAGATCCTCCCGTACCCGCTGGATCATCGGCGCCATCCTGGCGACCGGGATCGCGCTCTGGTTCTTTCGTCCCGGTAGCGCCGACGCGCGCGTCTCGACCTTCACCGCGCGCCGTGGCCCCCTCGACATCACCGTGCTCGGTGGCGGCTCCGTGGAAGCCCTCGAATCCTGGCAGATCCGTTCCGAGGTCCGTGGTGAACCGGTCAAGATCCTGAAGCTGGTCGACGAGGGAACCCTCGTCACCGAGGACGACGTCCGGACCAACAAGGTCCTGGTCGAACTCGACGCCTCGAAGATCCAGCAAGCTCTCCTCAACCAGGACATCTCCTTCCAGACCACCCTCGCCGGCCTCACCGAGGCCCAGCAGGGCTATGAGATCCAGCTCAACCAGGGCCGCGTCGACATGCGCGCCGCTGAACAGGATGCGAAGTTCGCCTTCATGGACCTAGAGAAGCTCCTTGGCCGCGTCATCACCGCTGAACTGGTCCAGAAACTCGACCTCATCGACCGCCCGGATACCAACCTCCTCGCCCGCGCCGAATCCGGCCAACTTGAACCGGACACCGACCCCGGCAATACCGTCGGCACCACCAACGCCCCCACCCGCGTCAATTCCGTCGCCCCTGCCCGCATCGTCGTGGACTTCACCCGCTACGCCAACGTGGACCTCCTCGGCGACGGCACCGCCAAGCAGGAACTCCGCAAGCGCGAGGACGAACTCCTCGTCACCAAAACCGCCCTCGGCCAGGCCCAGACGAAGCTCGCAGGAACCCGGCGCCTCTTCGAAAAGGGATTCGTCACGAAGACCGAACTCGAGAACGACCAGATCGCTGCCGATCAGGCCCGCCTCAAGGTCGAGTCCGCCCAGACAACCCTCGACCTCTACCTCCGATACGAGTTCACCAAGAGCGCCGAGGAGACCCTGTCCAAGTACGAGAAGGCCCTCCGCACCCTGGAGCGGGTCCGCAAGGAAGCCGTCTCCAAGCTCGCCCAATCCGCCGCCAAGATGAAGTCCGCCGAACGACGCTACCGCATCGAGAAGGAGAACCGCGATGAACTGGCCGGCCAGATCCAGAAGGCGGTGATCACCGCCCAGAAGCCCGGCCTCGTCGTCTACGGCGGCAACGACAACATGTGGTGGGGCGGCAACGAACCCATCCGCGTCGGCTCACAGGTCTACGAACGACAACCCATCATCACCATCCCCGACACCACCCAGATGGGCGTGAAGCTCGGGATCCACGAGTCCCACATCAAACAGGTCTCCAAGGGACTCAAGGTGAAGATCACCGTCGACGCCTTCCCTGATGACCCTCTCACCGGAGAGGTCCGCAAGGTCGGCGTCCTGCCGGATTCCCAAGGCCGCTTCATGTCCCCTGACATGAAGCTCTACCAATGCACCATCGCCATCCAGGGAACCCGCGACTGGGTCAAACCCGGCATGTCGGCCAAGGTCGAGATCCTCGTCAAGCAACTGCCCGACGTCGTCTACGTCCCCATCCAGGCCGTCACCTCGCGGACCGGAAAGCAGCTCGTCTTCCTCCCCGGTTCCAAGCCCCGAGAACGCGAGGTCACCACCGGCGAATTCAATGAGTCCTTCATCGAGATCAAGCAGGGACTCGAGGTCGGCGAGACCGTCCTGCTCCGCCTCCCGGACGACGAACGTCAGGCTGGCGAAGACGGGGCCGATCCCGCCAAGCCTGCCCCATCGCCGGCAGGAAGTGCCAAGCCCGTGGCCGCTCGGTGACCCCGCCACCATGGCCGCCAGCCCACAGCCGATCGTCCTGCTGGACAAGGTCCGAAAGGCCTACCGCATGGGCGAGTTCACCGTCGAAGCCCTCCGGGGCCTCGACCTCCAAATCGCCCCGGGCGAGTACCTCTCGATCATGGGGCCGTCCGGTTGCGGGAAATCGACACTGCTCAACGTCCTTGGCTGCCTCGACCGCCCCACCTCCGGCCGCTACCTCCTCGGCGGCGACGACGTCTCCACCATCCCGGACGACGACCTCTCATCCATCCGGGGCAAACGCCTCGGCTTCGTCTTCCAGTCCTACAACCTCATCCCGCAGCTCACGGTCCTCGAGAACATCGAAGTCCCGCTCTTCTACCAGAACACCCCGGAGGAAGAGGCCCGCTCCATCGCCACCGAACTCGCCGGCCGCGTGGGCCTCGGCCATCGTCTCAATCACCGCCCGTTCGAGCTGTCCGGCGGTCAACAACAGCGCGTGGCCATCGCCCGAGCCCTCGCCAACAATCCCCTCGTCCTCCTCGCCGACGAAGCCACCGGCAACCTCGATTCCGCCTCCGGCCGCGAAATCCTCTCCCTCTTCGACGACCTGCATTCCCAGGGAAAGACCCTGATCATGGTCACGCATGATCTCGGGGTCGGCGAACGCGCTGCCCGCCTCATCCGCCTCCGCGACGGCGAACTCGAAAGCGACACCCGCCGATGACTGCCCACCCCTTCCCTTCCTCCGTAGCCGACGACGTCAGGAGGCTGACCATGCCCTCGGAAACCCCGCCATCGGCCACCTCCGCCTGATGCCCCTTCCTTCCTTCAGCTCCCGTTTCCGTCGCACGGTCCAACTGGGCATCCGCAGCCTGTGGCTACACCGGCTCCGGTCGCTTCTCACCGTCCTCGGCATCGTCTTCGGCGTCTGCTCCGTCATCGCCATGCTCGCCATCGGCGAAGGCGCCTCCTGGGAAGCCCAGCAACAGATCAAGAACCTCGGATCCCAGAACATCCTGCTCAAATCTGTCAAACCCGCCGAGGAGGAGAAGGTCTCCAACCGCCAGCAGAACAATTTCGCGCTTGAGTACGGACTCAAGCAGGACGACATCCGCCGCATCCGCGACACGATTCCCGGCATCGAGCTGGTCGTCCCGGCTCGTGTCATCCGCGACTACGTCTGGAACATCACGCGGCGCGTGGATGCCGAAATCGTCGGCACACTGCCGAATCATCCCGCCACCCGGAACCAGAACGTCGCCCAAGGGCGGTTCTTCAACGACCTCGAGATGGACGCCGCGTCCCCCGTCTGCGTCCTCGGCCATGACGTCGCGCTCAAGCTGTTCCCGGCTGAGGAACCCCTGGGGCGCGACGTCCGGGTCGGCCTGAACTACTACCGGGTCATCGGCGTCATGGAACCGAAAGCCCGCAGCGCGGCTTCCGAAGCTTCCCTCGACGGCCCTGCGGCCAATGCCGCCCTCGGCCGAATCTTCATCCCGCTCGAAACGGCACGCCGCCGCTTCGGCGAGATCCTCTCCCGCCGCCGGGGCGGAACCTACGAAGCCGAGAAGGTCGCACTCCACGAGATCACCGTGCGCGTCCGCCGCCCCGAGACGGTCATCGCCATCTCGGAGGTCGTGAAGGACATCCTCGCTCGCCACCACACCCGAAAGGACTACGAGGTCGTCGTCCCCCTCGAACTCCTCCGCCGGGCCGAACGGACGAAACAGATCTTCAACCTCGTCCTGGGATCGATCGCTGCCATCTCCCTCCTCGTCGGCGGAATCGGGATCATGAACATCATGCTCGCCAACGTCACCGAGCGGACCCGTGAGATCGGCATCCGTCGCGCACTCGGGGCCCGACGCAAGGACATCATCACGCAGTTCCTCGTCGAGAGCGTCCTGCTCTCCGGAGCCGGCGGTCTCATCGGGGTCGCGCTCGGCATCGCCATTCCCTTCGCCGTCTCCGCACTCGCCCACATGAAGGTCATCGTGACCCCGTGGTCTCCGATTGCCGCCTTCACCCTGTCCGCACTCGTCGGCATCCTCTTCGGGATCTATCCCGCCCGCCGCGCCGCCGCCCTCGATCCCGTGGAAGCCTTGCGACATGAGTAGTCCCCGGACTCGGATCCCCGTAGGATCCACAGGTCATGACCGCCGAGTTCCCAGCCTGGTCCGTTGAGGGCGGGGTCTTCCCCGTTGCCGAAGAGGATCGACTCCGCGCGGCACTGTCCGCGAGCGGCATCACCGTGCACCGGTTCCGCGCCCACGAATTCCGCCACCATCCGGAGATCACCACGGCGACCATCCCACGCGGATCCTGCTATTTCCTTCAATCGATGAGCGCCGAGCCCGGATGGCGGCGGGACCTGTTTGGGGGTCCGGATGACTTCGCCTGCAGCAGCTACTTCCCCCGATTCGGACCGCGACTGGTCAATCATGCGGCAAGATTCATGTCCCTCGGGGAACTCTGTTGGACCCAGCCCACGTTGGCTCGGGAACTGGGCGACCTGGACGGCACTCTGTTCATCCGACCCGACGACGGCTTCAAGACATTCGAGGGCCGCCTGGTTTCCTCCGCCGCGTTCGAGGAGTGGACCCGACAACTCCAGATGCTTCAGGTACCAACGAACACCCGGATCGTGGTCGGTCCGCCCGCCTCGCTCCAACGCGAGTGGCGGATTGCTGCCGTCGATGGCCGGGCCATCTCGGCCAGCGAATACAAGCCGCGCTGGGGCCGAGGTGCACCAGCCGAAGTCCTGCATTTCGCCCAGGAATGCCTCCGCACTGCCGACTGGCAGATCAGGGTCTGCTCCGTCGACGTCGCCCAGACGGACGACGGACTCCGGATCGTCGAGGTCGGCAGCCTGCTCTGCGTCGCCTGGTATGAGGCCGACCCGGTCCAGATCGTGGACGCCATCAACCGCCTCCTCTCCTGAGAGCCAGTGCCGGTGAATCAACACCGGTCGCCCTCGCGCGATGGCCCCCATCCGAGATCGAAACGCGCCCGCCAGCCCACCGGGGGTATCTCGACACTGCCCCCGTTTGAAAACAGGAACAGGGTGGCGACGTCCTCATCGCCTTGAAAAGGGCATTGGAGGGCAACGAGGACGTTGCCGCTCCGTTGGACGCGAGGGCAGTTTCAAGATGCGCCCCATCGACGTTTTCCTCGGAAGCCGCGCTTGCCAGCCGGCCTTCGGCTTGGATACTTCCCCGGCCTGCGAGCGGAAGGGTGGCTGAGTGGTTGAAGGCACCTGACTCGAAATCAGGCGTACGGGCAACCGTACCGGGGGTTCAAATCCCTCCCCTTCCGCCATTTTTCCCGCAGCTCTTTTCCTGGACTCTCCAATCGCTTCGAGGTTCCCAGGACCAGCCGAACCTTGCTTCCCATGGACTCCATCCATCCCATCCGCTTCGAGGAGGGCCAACCCATGCTGCTCGCTGGTCTGCGCCGATGGCACTCGCACGCGGGCGCGCCCCAGACCATCCCGCTCCAATGGGCTGACTTCACCGCCGGGGATCTATTCCGGGACCGCCAGCCGGGTTGCGTCTCCTACGGCGTCCTCTGCGCCGCCCGCCCAGGGGAGTTCGAGTACATGACCGCGATCGAGGTCCAGAGCTTCGAAGGCCTCGCGCCGGGTTCCGGCCGCATGCGCATTCCCTCACTCCGGTTCGCCGTTTTCCAACACGAGGGTCCGGTCTCCAGCATCTACCTGACCTGGCAGGCGATCTGGGAAAAGTGGCTCCCAAATTCCGGACTCAAGCCCGTCCACGCTCCGGAATTCGAGCGGTACGACCACCGCTACAACGCCGTCACCCGCGAGGGCGTCGTCGAGATCTGGAGTCCAGTCACGGCGGCCTGATCGCCGACTCCCGCGCCAGCGAACGGAGCGGCACCGTCCTCGTTGCCCTCCCATGCCCTTTCTCAATGCGACGAGGACGTCGCCACCCAGTTCCTGCTTTCAAATGGGGGCAGTGCCAAGATGCGCCCGGCGACAAACATTCACTGGTCCAACACTGGACCCCGGGGTCCACATCGGTATCGTGACCAGTCTGCGTGGAAAGCGCGGCCGTCCTCCGCATGCACAACTCCTCATTCCTCCAGGACCTCGCGATCGTCATGATCGTCGCGGGCGTGGTCACACTCCTGTTCCACCGCCTCAAGCAACCGGTGGTCCTGGGATATATTCTCGCCGGAGTCATCATTGGCCCACACACGCCCCCCTACGCCCTGATCCGGGACCAGCACACCATCGAGACACTCTCCGAACTCGGGATCATCCTCCTCATGTTCTCGCTGGGACTGGAGTTCAACCTCCGGAAACTCAAGGCCGTCGGGATGACGGCGCTGATCGGTGCAATACTCGAGATCATCCTGATGGCCGCCGTCGGATACCAACTCGGGCGGTGGTTCAACTGGTCCCACATGGACAGCCTGTTCCTCGGGGCAATGCTCTCCATCTCGTCCACGACGATCATCGTCAAGGCCCTCGCAGAACTCGGCCTGACCAAGGAACGATTCGCCGGCCTGATCTTCGGAATCCTGATCATCGAGGACATCCTCGCCATCCTGATGATCGCCCTGCTCTCCGGCATTGCCATGACCGGAAACCTGAGCATCCGCGATGTCGGTGCCACCCTCGGCAACCTCTCGATCTTCCTGGTCACGGCCCTAGTCCTCGGCCTGATCGCCGTTCCCCGACTTCTCGCCTATGTCGGCCGATTCAAGAGCGACGAAATGCTCCTCGTTACCGTCCTCGGTCTCTGTTTCGGGTTCTCACTGCTGGCCGTGAAACTCGGGTACAGCGTCGCTCTCGGCGCATTCGTCATCGGCGCAGTCATCTCCGAGGCCCGGGAGATCGGACGGATCGAACACCTGATCCAGCCGGTCCGGGACATGTTCAGCGCCGTGTTCTTCGTGGCCATCGGGCTGCTCATCGATCCGCGACTCCTGGTCCAGTACTCCGTCCCCATCGCAGCCATTTCGCTCGCCGTCGTCCTCGGAAAGGTCCTGACCTGCTCCTTCGGCACTTTCGTGACGGGCAACGACACCCGGACTTCACTGCGGGTCGGCATGGGCCTCGCCCAGATCGGTGAGTTCTCCTTCATCATCGCGTCGCTGGGCCTGTCCCTGAAAGTCACCAGCAGCTTCCTTTACCCGATCGCGGTCGCCGTCTCCGTCATTACCACGCTTTGCACCCCGTATCTGATACGGAGCGCCGATGGTCTCGCTGGGACGTTCGACCGCTACGCCCCGCCGTCCCTCCTCGCCTACCTCAACATCTATACCCAATGGGTAGGCCAACTGGGATCCCGCCGGAAAGCCGGGATGGCAGCCCGACTGGTACGGAAGTGGACGGTCCAGATGCTTCTGAACCTGGCATTGATCGCGGCCCTCTTCATTGCGGCAGCCTTCGTAGGCCAGCGCCAATTCGCCTGGCTCCCTTCCTTCCTGAGGGACCAGGCCACCTACCGCGCCGTGATCTGGATGGGCGCCATCGTTCTTGCCCTCCCTCTTTTCATCGCAACCTTCCGAAAGCTCCAGGCCCTGGGACTGCTGATTGCCGAACTGAGCGTCCGTCCGTCGCTTGCCGGGCCGAACGTCGATGCCTTCCAAACCGTCATCTCCCACGCCATCCCGATCGCCGGCCTGGTCGGCCTCATCGTGTTCGGACTGGCCCTCAGCTCCACCTTGCTCCCCCCTCTCGAGATCCTCGCCCTCCTCCTGATCGTCGTCGCCCTGCTGACGGTCCTCCTCTGGAAATCCTCGATCCGCATCTATTCCCAGGCACAGGTCGCCCTTCAGGAGACGCTCGACGCCAAGCCCATCCATAGCGCCCCGATCCCAGCCACCCTTCCAATCCTGTCCGAAGCCAACCTTCGCCGAGTCCAGATCCAAGCAAACTCGCCGGCCGCAAGGCGCCTTATCCGCGAGATCGCCCTACGGGGGCGCACCGGAACGAGTATCGTGGCCATCGATCGCGGGAACCAATCCGTGATCAACCCCGGACCCGATGAGGAAATCATCGAGGGTGACCTTGTCCTGATTCTGGGCAACCCTGCCCAACTCGATGCCGCTGCCGCGCTTCTGGGTTCGCCCCCGGACGGCGCCTCGGGACCAGCAATCCAGCAGCCCGATCCCGAATCACTGGAAAAATGACATTGCTGCATGGCATGCGGCAGCCTAACGTGGCAGGCCGATTTGGAGTGACTTGGGAATGAACTCGGAACTGACGAAGAAAGCCTTGGAGAAGGTGGGTAACCCCCACATTCTCGTGAACCTGATCTCCCGCCGGGTGCGGCAACTCAATGGTGGTGGCGGCTTCAGCCGCCCCCTTGTTGAAGCTGCTCCGGGGATGGGACTGGCGGACATCGCCCTCCTTGAGATCATCGAAGACAAGATTGGTTGGGAAGTGAAGGACCCCGAGGTGTTGTAACCCCGGGAACCGGACCAGATCCGGGTGAGCATCCTGCCAGACAGCCGGGGACTGCGTCTCCGGCTTCTTTTTTGTGTCCGACATCCTCCAGAACGCAAAGGCCCGTCGCGACTATCAGGTCGTGGAGACCCTCGAAGCCGGCTTGGTGCTGCGCGGAACCGAGGTCAAGTCCCTACGGGCTGGCCGTGGTCAGATCACCGAGTCCTTCGCACGCATCGAAAAGGGCCAGGCCTGGCTGTACAACGCGCACATCGACGAATACTCCCACGGGAACGTCTACAACCACATTCCAAAGACTCCGCGCCGGCTGCTCCTGAACAAATCGGAGATCCGTCGCCTGGAGGCACTGTCGAACGTGAAGGGACACGCCTTGGTTCCCCTGGCATTCTACTGGAAGGGAAATCGAGTGAAGGTCCGACTCGCCGTAGGCAAGGGCAAGGACTTCGAAGACAAGCGCGAAGACCTCAAGAAGCGGGAAGCCGACCGGGAAATGAAGCGGGCCATCGCGCACCGCAGCAAGGGGCACTAGGTCCCCATGCGTGCCAGCGAGCCGTCGGCCGCCCTCGTTCCTCCGCCAACTGCTGCGGGTCAGGCTCCAAGACGCGGCTCCCGTAGAGACCAAGGCAAATCACCCTGAAACCGGCAGTTCATCTACCGGCAGATGGCACCGATTGAGGATCACCCGGCCAAATCGAAAAGGCCGCCCGATTGAACGGGCGGCCTATCGGTGGTTCCACTCCGGGAACCGTTGTCAGGCGGTTTGGCTGGAGGAACCGAGGCTGCCAATCACTTGGCAACCGCGGCGTCCTTCTTCCACGTACGAGGCGGAGCCTTGACGACCAAGCCCTTCTTGAGCGCCGAGGCGGCAACACGAATGTAGCGAACCTCGCCCGACGGGAGCAGGACCTTCACCCGCTGCAGGTTCGGAAAGAACCGCCGCTTGGTGATGGCCGTCACGTGCGTGCCGATGCCGCCCTTCTTCTTCGCCTTACCCGAACGCCAGATGTGATTGCCCTTGGTGGGGCGCTTACCGGTCACGCTGCAAATCCGAGACATAATTCAGAGCCTTCTTTCGAAAAGGAGCGCAGTGGGTACCAGCCGGAACCACGGTCAGCAAGAGATTATTTCAAGGAAGCCAACCAGACCATCATCGGGGAACTCCCATCCGAACCATTCCTTCACCAATCCGTCTTTGGGCTTGCCCGCTGGCCATCCAATCCAATCCTCCATGCATGTCTGCCCTGCTCCATACCGTCCTGAAGCGCTGCGAACCGCCGCTGCACGGTGGCCAGGCCGACATCGGGGCACCCCGTCCCGGCAATCTCCAGCGCGGCCTGTGTTCCGCTCATCCAAACGCCCGATGAACCCCCTGCGTCTGGCCCCAGCGATCCTCTCCCTCCTCGCCGCCCCCTTGAAGGCGGAGGAACTCGCTCCCTTTTACCTGATAGAGACCTTCCTGGACAGCGGGGTGCTGCTGCATTTCGACACCGCTCCCTTCCGGCGATACGAGCTTCAGGCAACGACCAATTTCTCCGTAACTCCACCCGGAAAGATCCCTTGGGTCACGCTCTATACCGTCCCCGCCGTACCGTTCGAGAACCACTACATCATCCTCGATTCACGAACCAACGCCCCAGCCAAATGCTACCGAATCATCGTCTCGCCATGACGGACCACCCACTGCATGGATCGGCGACACGTTGGATTACCAAACTCGCCTTGCTTGCAGCATTCGTCCGCCCAGGTCAGGCCTGTGACCTCTGCGCCATCTACCGTGCCGCCGACGCCAAGGGCGAGTACTCCTCCGGATTCAGCGTCAGCATTGCCGAGCAGTTCATCCCCTACCGGACTGAGCAGTTCAACGGAGTCTCCTTCGATCGACCAAACCCAGAGCGCTTGGATCGTTCGATGACCCACGTCGTCCTGGGCTGGAACGCGACGGAAACGCTGGGCTTCAGTGCCAACCTTCCAATCGTTCACCTCCGATACCAGTTCACCCAGGTCGAGGACGGGTTTACCCCGGTCCCGACCCGGGGAACGGACACCGGCGTGGGTGACCTCGCTCTCGTTGGCCGCTGGCAGGCCATCAGCCGATCCACAGCCGGGGCCGGGTTCGTGTTGAACGTCCTGGGTGGGGTCAAGCTTCCAACCGGCGAGTCCGGTGCCTTGGATCGGCAGGAAGCTTCGATCGATCGCTACGAGTCCATCGTGGGACCGGGGCATGACCATGATTCATTGGGGCAGGTCCTGTCCGGCATCCACCTCCACGACCTTGCGCTCGGCTCCGGTTCGGTGGACGGAATCTTCGGCCTCGCCGGACAATTCCGCTGGAAGCGGGTCTTCCTGAACCATCAGTGGCAGTACTACCTGCGAACCGAGGGAACGGGTCACTACCGCTTCGCGAACGAGTTCATCGCCTCGGGCGGGCCCGGTGGATTCCTCTGGCTCAGCAAGTCCGGCTCGCTGAGCCTCCAGTTCAATACCGTTTACGACTCCCGTGGTGCCGATGAATTCCGAGGTCGTCCTTCGATTCACACCGGCCTGACGGCCTGGTATGTGGGACCTCAGATCGTGTTCACCCTGGGCGGACGCTTTTCGACCGTGGCCAGCGTGGACATACCCGTCCGGATTGCTGCCCGCGGCTTCCAAAACGTTCCTGACTACCGTCTCAACGGCTCCCTCAACTGGCGATTCTGACGCTGGACCCACCGAGCGACACCGCACCCCCTCCAACCAAATCCAACCTCATGCACCTGGAGACCATCGACTGGATCATCATGGCCGCGGCTTTCGCCGTGTATTTGGGCATCGGCCTCTTCGTCGGAAAGGACGCCGGCAAGGACTACGACAGCTACTTCCTGAGCGGACGTTCGATGCCCTGGTGGTTGCTGGGTACATCCATGGTGGCCACCACCTTCGCCACCGACACCCCAAACCTCGTGGCAGGGATCGTGCGGCGTGATGGCGTCATGGGAAACTGGGTCTGGTGGGCGTTCCTCCTGACGGGCACGACCACCGTCTTCCTTTTCGCCAAGCTCTGGCGAAGGAGCAACGTGCTCACCGACATCGAATTCTATGAACTCCGGTATTCGGGCAAGGCAGCTGCATTCCTACGGGGCTTCCGAGGCGTTTACCTAGGCGTCTTCTTCAACGTGATCATCATGGCGAACGTCACCCTTGCGGCCATCAAGATTGGCGGCGTCCTGCTCGGGCTTACGCCCTTGCAGAGCATCCTGATCGCCTCGGTGATCACCGTCTCCTACAGCATGGTGGGCGGACTCACGGGCGTCCTCCTTACCGATCTCGTCCAGTTCGGCGTCGCCATGGTCGGGTCAGTCTGGGCCGCGCATTACATCCTCAGCCTGCCAGAGGTCGGCGGACTCGCCAACCTGGTTGCCCGGCCCGAGGTACAGTCCAAGATGGCCATGCTCCCCGACTTCTCCCAGATGCACGGAGAGCCATTCCTCGCCTTGTTCCTGATTCCACTCATGGTCCAGTGGTGGTCTGCCTACTACCCGGGCGCGGAACCGGGCGGGGGCGGGTACGTCGTCCAGCGCGTGCTGGCCGCGAAGTCGGAGGGTCATGCGGTCGGCGCGACGCTGTTCTTCAACGTCATGCACTATGCCCTTCGCCCTTGGCCGTGGATCCTCATCGCCCTCGCCTCGCTGGTGATCTACCCGATGGATCCGCCGGACAAGATCGCCGCCGCACAGACCGCCATTGAGCGGGCGGGAAACCCTTCCAAGGTTGATGAAGCCACCCGACTCGCGGCACGGGGAGTCACCTCCCTGCGCGCTTCATTCCCCAGGATGCCAGAGGCGCAGATCGCCCACGACCTTGCCTACCCCGCCCTGCTCACCCGCCTCCCGGCAGGCCTGCTCGGCATCGTCGTGACGTCCTTGATCGCCGCTTACATGAGCACCATGTCCACCCAGGTGAACTGGGGTTCCAGCATCCTGGTCAACGACGTGTACCGCCGATTCCTGAATCCCAAGGCCAGCGAAAACCAGATGGTGTGGGTGGGACGCTTTGGGACTCTTGGATTGATGGCTGTCTCTTGCGGAGTGGCACTCGTGCTCCAGGATGCGCTGAGTTCGTTCGAGCTGCTGCTCCAGATCGGAGCCGGCACCGGACTTCTGCTCCTGCTGCGCTGGTTCTGGTGGCGCATCAACGCGGCGGCCGAAATCACGGCGATGATCGTCTCCTTCGCAGTCGCAGTCGCATTCTTCGTCCTCAAGAGGAACGGCGTGAGCGTCCCGTCCGGGTCCGGCCAGATGCTGATTGGGGTCGCCATCACCACCGTCTCCTGGATCATAGTCGCGCTGGTCACCCCGCCTACGGACGAGGCGACGCTCCGGGAATTCTATCGCCGGATCCAACCCGGCGGCCCCGGTTGGGCCCATGTCCTCAGCCGCGCCGAACATGAGCGCCTCCAGATTCGGAACACGGAGCTCAAGTCCGACCTGCCGATCGGCCTGCTAGCCTCAGCGGGCGCCACGGCCGGCATCTGGGCCCTCATCTTCGCCAGCGGACATTTCCTCTACGGCCGCCCCATGGCTGCGCTCGGCATGCTGCTGGTTGCGGTCGTTGGGACCGGCATCGTTTTCTTTTGCTGGAAGCGGCTATCCTTCTCTGGGAAGTAGCCGCCAGCCGAGTTCGGCTGGGTTCAACCCAGCCTGCGGGCTGCCTCGGCAATCGCAGGCTCGGCTCCGATGGTACCGACCAGTTCGTCCAGGTATCCCGGGGCCTTGACTTTCTCGATCATGACCCGCGAAAGCCGGAGGCGGTCCCGGATCCCGAGACGCTGGGCTTCCTCCGCGTAGCCAGGGCGGCCGAGGAACTTCTCCAGATAATCGCTGTGTCGGCGCCACTGCCGCAGGTCCAGCGTCTGCTTGGCCTTCAACCGGTCCAAGTACCACGCGGAAGCCAGCATGTTGTCTCGGGAGAACAATTCGCGGACCCTCGACGAATCCAGTCCTTCGCCCTCGAAGTGGTCGTTCCGCATGATGTGCAGCAACGCCCGTAGCGGCGGACAGGCCCACTCGATCGATCCATCGTTGAAGTAGTGCTCGGCGACCCTTCGGTGGGTCTCGAGCACGTTCGCCACGCCGTCTGCGAACTCCGCCGGGTCCTGCTGCTCCGGCCTGAGCATCGCTTCGGTCAGCACCGAATGCGGGTGGTTGAAGACCCGGCCGAAGAAGTTGTTTACGAACCGAGGAGTGATCCGGTAACCCAACCGACTTGCCCGGACGGTCTTCCCGTCGATCTCCACGTCGCGGCACCGCTCCAGGTAGCCGTTGGCGATCAAGGAGCGGGGCTCCCGCTCCTCCACGCCCATCCGACACCACAGTTCAGGAACCAACAGTGAGATGTCGTGATCCACCCGAAGCTTCGGCCCCACGCAACCGGCACTCGTCAGGAAACCGTCATAACCGGTGACGATGAAGCCCACGAGCGCCGCATTCAGGTCGTAGATCGGCGGAAGCGCGTTGAAAGGGCCCTTCGTCAGCGCACCCTCACTCCCCGCGCCGGTTGTGCTCGGTGATTTGCCCGTCATGCTGGAGATGAACTCCATGAACAACTCAGGCAACTCGAGGTAGTGGATCGGGCCGTAACAGGCGAGGCTGCGGACTCCCTTCTCGGCCGGGTTGTTCCTGCGCCCCGCCAGTACGGCATGCACCGGCACGTTCAAAGGCACGCCTACGGGCAAGCGGCGCGCCAATCGAGCCCCGACCTCGGCCACGTGCCACGTACGCGCGTTCAGCAGGTCGGGTCTGGTCTGGAGGTAGCGCGGGTTCTTCGAGGGCTTGCCATCAACGATCCGGGGCTCCGCCGAGCAAACGAAGTTCTGCTCGGCCGGATGATTCGCCACCGCGGACACCAACCTCTGCATCGGCTCGGTGAACTGATGGAAGCCCACAGACTCCTCCACCATGTTTCGCGCGTCGGCCCGCGTCAGCGGCTGGTAGTTGCTGAAGAAGTTATCCGGCCTCTCGAAATCCGCCTCTGCCGAATGGTCGTAGCCACGGACCACAGCGTCGTCAGGTCGTTGGAACAGCCTGAATTCCACGTTCTGGACAAACTTCACCGAAGGCTGGGTGCTCAACTCGCCCAGATGCCCGGCCTGAGCCCTCGGCACGATCACGCTGGCGGTGATGTCATCTTCCGCCTGGAGCTTGATCGACGGATGGAAGTCCTTCCGCAGGCCAAACGTCCTCCAAGCGCCCTCGTCGGCATAACCCACCCGGAGGAATTGCGTCGCCAACCTCCGCCGCCCCAGACGGAGCTCGTTGGCTGGGGTTCCGTTGATGACATCCACGGAGAACTGCTCGCGCCAGTGGTCTCCCCAGGAGGGTTGCCAGAACCGCTTCACGACCAACACCAACTCCTTGATGTGCGCAGGAATCGATCCCAACCAACGGTTGTGCTCATCGGAAAACTCGCTGCACGGCGTCAGGAGTTTGATCACGGATCCCAACGTGCGCTGCGGAGATAGCACCGGGCGATGGTCCCTCCCGTTGCGGGTCTCATCCCGGAACCGATGCGAGAAGTCACGCTTCAGGACCCCGTCGATCGCATCGAAATCATTGTGGAAGTCCGCAACGAACACCGGCCCATGGATGATCGCGTCCGCGATGGGCTTGGAAATCTCACTCTTGCCTCCGCCGCTGACGGTACAGGGTTTGTGGCAGAGGACTCCCTCCTGCCGTGTCCCGACCAATCGCCAGGCGCGATTCCCGAGCGGCTTCTCGAGGTGAACCTTGAAGCCACTCGGAAGCACGTACGTGTGCCCCAGCAACAGCTTGAGCCGACCTTCGTTCCCGTCCGACCGCTGCCATCGCACCGTCTGAGGCTCCAACTCGAACTGGACGGACTCCGGAACATAGATGACGTCCGGATAGGCGCGATCCACGGCATAGCCCTCCGGTTTCACCTCGACGGTGTCTCCCAGCAAACGGACCGCCTCGTCGAACGTGTGCGGATACTCCAGCCGATGCTGGTTGGCGTCGTACTCGCTCGCGAGGTCATACCTGGCGAACACCAGTGCCCCTCCGGCGTGTTCCTCCTCGGAGAGACCGAGCAGGTTCGAGGCGAAGCTCACCTGGGTCTTCACCTCCTTCTTGCAGTACCCAAAATAGTTGTCGGAAATGATCGTGACGATCGTGCCGGACGCGTCCCGGGCGGTGATCTTGAACGCGTTGCCCCCGTTGTAGGGCTCCCCCTCCGTCTTCCAGCACATCCCGTCCCGGCGCTGCCGTTCAGTGGCATCTTCCCATCGCGGCAGACCCAGTTGATCCTTCGGAACGCCAGTCAGGTGTGGGGCCAGAATCACGCATCCCGTGTGGCCGGACCAGTGCTCAACATCCAGCGCGGCATCATTCTCCGGCAGATAGGGATCGCCACCGTTGCCGAAGATGCTCTCGACAAAGTCCAGGTTGGCCACCAGGGATCCGGGGACCAGGAACCGGATTTCCATCGATTTCGCCGGCAGAAACCCCGGGACCTCCGGGGAAACCACAGGTCTCAACTGCATCGAGACAAAACACTCGGCAGGGACGCTGCCCACGGTGAAGGGCAGACGCTGCAGCTCGGCCGGAGGCTGGAGAGCCCGCCGCAACAAGGCAGCGAACGCTTCCCGGGGCACGCCCTTCTTGTCATCCGGGATCGGAAGACCTCCTTCAGCCACATGGAATATCCCGGCGGTCGTCCGACGGTCAGACTTTGGATTGTGCAGCACGCCATTTCGAAGGCGGTAGCTCTTCAACAAAGGCGAACTTACCTCTTCCTGGCCCGGGGGCAGGGACAGCACCCGCGCCAACCCCGGGCGGTCGAGCACCAAGGTCTTTGCAGGCAGTTTGGGCGGCACCACGACGTCGCCCAGGTAGTCATACAGGAAGGTCTGGATCCGATTGTCTGCCGGGCACAGGTAACTCGAGAGCAACCGGTCTTTCTCGCGGCCATGCGCGATGAACAACGCCATCGTCGCGTCCAGCGCCTCGCCTCCACCCGGCGGCGGAACCGGGGAGAAACCCAGTTCGGCAAGCTTCAGGTTCAGATGCCGATGCAGCGCTTCAGGGGCTTCAGGCTTCAGCCCGATTCGATCGGAATGGTGCATGCGTTCGCGAAGTGATTCACGCCGGCAGGAGACACCCGGCGGCGGGACTCTACGGACGCAGGGCCGGACGGCAAGCAACGGTCCTGACTCACACGACGGAATGATTCATGATACCCATCAACGGGCCATCGAAGTGCCCCGTCCGCGAAATCGGGAACTACCCGGTCGTGAAGTTCGCTCAGTCGAAACACCGGCGGTCCACCACATGTCGCTGTAATCGCCAACCGCAGTCGTGTGTCAACACCACTACCCTCGCGGCGAGGGCTCGCACCTGATGTACCAACATGGCACCACCGCTCCGACGCCAGCACGCGACCCGGGCATTCCGGAACCGGCCCTCCTCCTCTGGCCATGACGACGATCGCCACCCTCTACGCCGTGCCGCTGGCTGACGACCCACAACCCGAGACCCGCTCGCCTGCCGGCCTTGGGCACCTGATCCCGCGCATCCAGGCCGGCGAGGAACAGCCGGCACGGGAACTCGTTGACCATCTGTACCCGCTGGTCATTCGGATCATTCGCGCCCACCTGCCTCGCCGAGCCTCGGAAGAGGATCTCGCCCAGGACATCTTCCTCAAGGTCTTCCAGCATCTCGACCAGTTTCAAGGCCGCGTCCCCCTCGAGCACTGGGTCTCCCGGATTGCCGTGAACCATTGCAGAAACGCGATCCGCGCGCAGGCTTCGCGCCCAGAGTGGCGGATGTCGGATCTGGTCGATGATCCTCAGGGCCTGTTCGACCGGCTCGATCATACCGCCAGCCCGCAGTCCGAACCCGGAGATGACATCTCCGCCGCGGAACTCGTCGAGCGCTTGCTCTCGATTCTTGAGCCACGCGACCGAGCCTTGATCCGTTGGCTGGAAATGGAGGACCGCACGATCGACCAGATTTCCCGGGAAACAGGGTGGTCGAGCACCCTGATCCGCGTACGTGCGTTCCGCGCCCGCCGAAAGCTCAATGCACGCTTTGGCCAACTCCGGAAGGAAGGCAGACTATGAATCCATTGGATCCCCAATTGAAGGAGCTGCTCCGGCGCGCCAGCGCGGATTCAAGCACGCCGATATCGCCGCCTCCGGGGTTCACTTCGACCATCCTCGCCCGTCGCCCCCGGAACGAAGCATGTAGCAACGGCGCGGGATTGGACTTCGTCCTGATCAGCGCGGCTGCACTCTCCACCCTCGTCATCGTGGTGTTGGGGACCACGCTCGCCTTCCAGTCCAGTCGCCGCGCTGCGACCTCGGATTCGTGGGTGTCCGCCTCCCAATTTGCTGCCAGCCGCTTCATGCCATGAGATCCATCCGCCTCTGGAAGATTGTCGCGGCGCTGATCCTGACATTCGTCGCGGGAGGATTCGCTGGGAGTTTCATCGCCGCCCTGCGCATCCAGAAGGCCTTCGAGAAGAGCCTCCAGTTCGAGAACTGGGCCTCAGATGCGGAGGCGAAGCTCGCACGGAAGCTCTCCCTCGATCCAGACCAGCGCTCTCAGACCCGTGTCATCATCCAGGACATGGAAAAGGAGTTCCGAGCCATCTTTGGCCGCACCTTCCGCGAGTCCGGAGAACTCATCGTCCGGTCCGGCAAACGCCTCGATACCCTGCTGGATCCCCAACAGCGGGCAATCCACGCGGAAATGAAGGCTGAGTTGAGGCGAAACCTGAAGAAGGACCTGAAGCTCGAACTCCCCCCGGAGTAGCGGGGCATTCCTGCCGCAACCGCCCGGGAGGCCCCACGAACTCCGTCCCAGAAAGCGAAATGCGGGGCGGTCCGACATGCCACCGACCTCCCGGCGCACGTCAACCGCCCCGCACCCACGCAGCGAACCGCATGGCTCTGAACGGCTTGCACCCCGTTCAGATCGGGTTCCCCACCCGACTCCCGGAGTCTTCCCCCGGGGACCGCCTTGGCGCGGCCATTGATCTGAGACCGTCACACACACACAAACGATGACCGGCCTCGACATTCCCTCACGGCCAGCCGACCGGAAGGTTTCAGAATCGCTGAAATTATTTTTCGGCCAGCCCGGAAAGCCCCCAGATCAGTCCACGTAGCGCCGGGTGAGATCCCCGTACGCATCGATCCGGCGGTCCCGAAGGAATGGCCAATGGGTCCGGGTTACATCGACCTTTTCGAGGTCAACTTCGACCAGAAGATTCTCAGCACGGTCGACCGGCGCCTTGCCGAGGATCTGCCCGGAGGTTCCGGCAACGAAAGACTGACCCCAGAACTGGATTCCGTCCCCACCCTCCGGGGTCTCGGTGCCGATCCGATTCACGGCGGCCACGTAACATCCATTGGCCACCGCGTGCGAGCGCTGGATGATCTCCCACGCCCCATGCTGGTTCTCCCCGTATTCCGCCTTCTCCGCCGGGTGCCATCCGATTGCAGTGGGATAGAAGAGGATTTCAGCGCCCTGCAGAGCGGTCAGCCTGGCACCTTCAGGATACCACTGATCCCAGCAGACGAGCACCCCCAACCGGCCGTAGCGCGTGTCCCACGCCCGGAATCCCGTGTCGCCTGGCGTGAAATAGAACTTCTCGTAGTAAAGGGGATCATCGGGAATGTGCATCTTTCGGTAGATCCCGAGGAAGCTGCCGTCGGCGTCAATGACGACGGCGGTATTGTGATACAGGCCTTCGGCCCGCTTTTCGAAGAGAGAGGCGATTACCACGGCCTTGTGCCGCCGGGCCACCTTCTGGAAGGCCTCGACGCTCGGCCCGGGGATCCTTTCAGCGAGCTTGAAGTACTCGTGCTTCTCGGCCTGGCAGAAATACTGGGATCGGAACAATTCCTGGGTGCAGATGATCTGGGCTCCGTCCCGACCGGCCCGATCGGCTGCCTCCAGACAGGTCCGGAGGTTTTCGCGCGGATCTGGCGTGCAGGCATGCTGGAGCAATCCCAACGTCACTTTCCGGGATTTCTTGGCGGTACTTCGACTCATCGGAGCTTTCGTTTGATCTGATCGAAAAGGGATGAACCCCGCACGGCACCCGTCGTCCGGGCCCGCGTCCGGGTGGTGGCTCCCGAGGCCTTGGTGCCAACGGTTCCACGAGTCCCGGCCGGCATCTTCATCGTGCCACCCTTGGACCTCGAAGTGGTGGCGTCGTCATCTTCGCGGAACAACTCACGGATGAACTTGCCCAACGTCTCGTTCGTCGGGCCGTAGCCCTTGTGGTAGATGAAGTACTCGAGTTCGTAGAGCAGCTCCTCTGCGGTCTGGAACCGGTCCCCGACGCTTCGGGCCATGGCCCGGTGCAACATCTGGTTCAGACGGGGGTCCACATCGGGATTCAGTGCTGTGAAATCCGGCAGGGAACACTCCACCACACGTTGACGGGACTCCTCTGGAGTCGTGGCCTTGAAGCAATTCTGGCCGGTCAGGAGCACGGAGAGGACGACACCGGCGGAAAAGATGTCCGAACGTTTGTCCGTTATCTGGAAATCCGCCTGCTCGGGACTCATATACTCAGGCTTGCCGGCAACCTCCTCGCCTTCCTTGTCCTTGAGGAAGCCTCGTGCCTTGGCGATGCCGAAGTCCGTCAGTTTCACGTCGCCTTCGAACGCGATCATGATGTTCTTGGGGCTCACATCCCGGTGGACGATCCCCAGAAGATGGTTGTCCCGATCCGTCTTCGCATGTGCGTAGGCAAGCCCTCGTGCGACCCGGGAGACGATGAACACCGCCAGCTCGATGGGGAGCTTCCGGCGCCGTCGTTGCAGGCATTCCATGAACTGCTCCAGGTTCACCCCCCGGATCAATTCCATGCAGATGTAGCAGCCTCCCTCAAAATCTCCCAGATGGTAGGTCTGGACGATGTTCGTATGGATGAGGTCAGCCACCAACTTGGCTTCGCCAATGAAGTTCTCGATAAATTCGGGCTGCCGCGCGTACTTCTCGCGAATGACCTTGATCGCCACCCTCTTCACGAATCCGCGAGCCCCGTGCTGCTGCGCCTCGTAGACCACACCCATCCCTCCTTCATAGATCTTGCGTACCATTTCGTAACGCAGTTCGCCCGGAATTGAGGTCAGCTCAGCCACGCGCCGATGGTGCTGGGCCAGATCTCCAAGTCAAGGCAGGCACCTGCAACAACCGCACACGCAAAGCCCAATCTGGACGATTCAACCCTGAAATCTGGTATTCTATACGATTTCAGGCCCATTCGCCCGAGTTTTTCCTTGCGGGCGAGGGGTGCGTTGTTTGAATCCGGAACCAGTTGGCGTCGCACGCCGACCTCAATCGCAAAATCAACTCCACGTCATATCATGGCCAAAGCACTCACCAAGTCCCAGCTCGCCGCCGCCATCGCCGAGCAGGCGGAAATCCCCAAGAAGCAGGCCGTTGAGATCCTCGATCTCATCGCGACCCTTGCCTACAAGCATGCCAAGAACACCTTCACCCTTCCCGGCCTCGGCAAGCTGGTCCTCGTGAACCGCAAGGCCCGCGTCGGCCGCAACCCCGCCACTGGCGCCGAAATCAAGATCCCGGCCAAGAAGGTCGTGAAATTCCGCGTGGCCAAGGCCGCCAAGGAAGCCATCCTCGGCACGAAGTAATCAATTCGAGCCCCATCACCGGCACCCGGCCCGTCCGGGTGCCGTTTTCATTTTCATCCCCTCCCTCGCCGAAACGCCCGCCCCATGAAGATCGGTATCGTCGGCTGCGGAGCCCTCGGCTCGTACTACGGCGCCTGCCTCGCGAGGGCCGGCCATGAAGTCCACTTCCTTCTCCGCTCGGACCTCGACACCGTCCGCGCCCACGGAGTCCAGATCCTGAGCCCCAATGGTGATTTCCGGGTTTACCCGAAGGCCGCGGCTTCCCCGCTCGAAATTGGTGCCTGCGAACTCGTCGTCATCGGCCTCAAGACAACCGCTAACCACACCTTCCCGGATCTCGTTCCGCCCTTGGTCAACACCAACACCGCCGTCCTCACGCTTCAGAATGGCTTGGGGAGCGAGGAAGCCCTCGCTCAGCTCGTACCCACAGAGAACGTCCTCGGGGGGCTCTGCTTCGTCTGCATCAACCGGATCGCCCCCGGCATCATCCGGCATCTGGCTCACGGAAGGATCGTCCTCGGCCAACACCTGCGCGGCCCCGACGCCAGGACACATGACATTGCCTGCGTCTTTCGCGAAGCCGGTGTACCATGCGAAGTGGCATCCGACCTCGGCCATGCCCACTGGCAGAAGCTGGTCTGGAACATCCCCTTCAACGGCTTGGGCGTAGCCAGCGCAGCCGGACTGGCACCGCTGGACAAGGGCCATGTCCCGCCTGACCTAACGCTGCTCCCATGCCGGTCCTCGGACCAACTCCTTGCCGATCCAGCCTGGGAAACCTGGGTACGCCGCCTGATGCTCGAGGTGATCGCCACTGCCCGCGCCCTCGGCCATCCAATTCCTGATGACTACGCCCAGTTCCAGATCGATCGGACTCGCGAGATGGGAGCCTACTTCGCCTCCACCATCATCGATTTCATTGAACGGCGGCCCCTCGAGGTCATCGCCCTCTTCGTTGAACCCTGGCGTGCCGCACGCGATGCTGGTGTCGAAGTCCCCGCACTCCAGTCACTCTGCCGCGTACTCCGGGATCTCGCGCTTCGGAACGGCCAGACGGTCGAGCTCCCACGCTCGCCCTGACTCCCCGCGCCCATCCGACAGTCCACGGCCTTGCCCACAATCCACACCCGTGAGACAAACAAGTCCACTCGTATGACACGCCGCGATTTTGTCGCTTCCGTTGCTGCCGCCGGTGCCGCTTCTGCCCTCGGTGTCGCCACCGCCCGCGCCGGCTCTCCATTGCTCGATTCCAAAGGGGCGAGGATCCGGCTCGGCATGGACAACTTCGCCATCCGCGCGTTTGGCTGGAAGGGGCGTGAGCTGGTGAACTACGCCGAAAGCCAGAAGCTCGACGTCCTCTTCATCACGGATCTGGCCGCTCTCGGTACAGACAATGAGGACGGGTGCCGCGAGCTCCGGAAATACGCTTCCGACAGGGGAGTCGAGATCCTGCTGGGCTCGTGGAGCATCTGCCCGACGTCCAAGTCATTCAAAAAGGATTGGGGGACGGCCGAAGAACACCTCGCACGCGGGCTCCGCCTCAGCAAGGCGGTCGGTTCCGTCGCGTTCCGTGTCGTGCTCGGTGCCCGGGAGGATCGCCGGACCCCGGGCGGAATCGAAGCCCGGATCGAGGACACCATCCGCGTGCTCAAGTCCCAGAAATCCCTCGCGTCGGACCTGGGCGTGAAGGTCGCCATCGAGAACCATGCGGGCGACATGACAGCGACCGAACTCGTTTCACTGATCGAGGGAGCTGGGCGCGACTGGGTCGGCGCCAACATGGACTCGGGCAACGCGCTGTGGACGCTCGAGGATCCGCTGGAATCGCTCTCCACCCTCGCTCCCTACACGCTGACTACCAGCCTTCGGGACTCTGCCGTGTGGGAAACCGAGAAGGGCTGCAAGGTCCAGTGGACCGCCTTCGGCGAGGGAGGGTGCATCGACTGGTCCGCCTATTTCACCCAGTTTGCCAAGCTCTGCCCGGGCGTCGCGGTAAACATCGAGACCATCGGAGGTTTCCAGGTCGAATTCCCCTACCTGACCCCCGGATTCTGGGAGGCATTCCCAAAGAAGCCCGCTGCCGAATTCGCACGTTTTCTTTCGATTGCGAAACGGGGCAAGCCTGCCGCCGGCTTTGATGCCAACGACCGCGAAAAGCAGCGCGGAGAACTCGAACGGTCCATCCGGTTCCTCCGGGAACAGATTGGACTCGGTGCTCGCGCCTGATCTGAGACCTCTTTCCCGTTGGACATGAAACCGCCTGCCCCGGAAAACCGAGGCAGGCGGCACAACCCAGAACCAAACCCAACGTCTGCCAGGCCGCAAACAGGCGACCCGCTTAATTTTGAGAGGTGGGGCAGGACGAGTGCCAACGTCCGCTTCGCAATACTGCGAAACCGGCAAATCCCTCAGTTCGATACCGCGTTGGTCCTCCACCGCTCCGTCACCGCCCATAGATTGAGCGGAGCCAGCGATTTCCCATGCTTCAGGTACCGCGTGCTTCCATCAGCAAACGCGTAATTCGATCCACCACCCACCCCTCCCGACGCCGAACGCTGGGACGTGTTGTGCATGCTGTGGTTCAACACCTCGATGTCGTTGCCCAAACGCCCTTCCAGAAAGTCCATGAAGTAGTGGTCGATGGCATAGAGCTTTTCCCCGTACACGATCGTCTCCGAAGGCTCCCGGATCGCAGACTCGTTGATCGTCTTCCCCACGATCGATCCCATGTTGAACTCGGAGCCCATCGATTGCTCGAAGTAGTCATTCCAGCCATTGATGATATAGGAACGCGGCGATGAGTCCCCGATCAGGTTCGTCTGGCCCTTGAGCGTGCCTGGCCGGTTCTTCCCGTCGGGTCCCACATCGGATGGGCACACCAGGATCCGGACATCCTTGTAGTTCACCCGAAGCCGCTCTGCCCAACGAGGCCCGCTGTTCCGCTCCGGGTAGTTGCCGCTGTTGTCCGAGAGGTACACGGTCGTTGCCAACCCGAGTTGGCGGAGTTGATTGACACAGGCAATCCGCTTCGCCGCCTCCTTCGCCTTTCCCAGACTGGGAAGGAGCATGCCAGCAAGGATCGCAATGATCGCGATCACCACCAGCAACTCGATCAGCGTGAATGCCGCGGGCTGAAGCCTTCCATCTTGATTCCCTGATTTCCTGTTCATGCCGGTCGCTTTCTTTGGCCAATTCTGTTTTCAGTTTCATCCACGCCCATGGCGCAGTTCCCGGACAAGAGGATGCGTTCAAGATCCGCTCGAATCACCGAAAGCACCCCACCGTCAGCCGACAGCAGAAGATGAATCACAAAAACTGGTTCCTGATCGCAGCCCTCGTCCTGCTGGGTGGCGGTTATGTCTATCGTTTCACCGACTGGCTCGTCCCGCCGCAAATTCAAATCGAAGTCACGACACGCCCCAGTGGCCGCGGTGCGGCCGACGCGGTGGTGCTTCCGACACTGTTCATGCTCGATCGGGAGTATGCGCTCCAGTCCCTGCTGGTCACTGCCATCAGCAATGTCCCACCTGCCACCGTGGGCAAGGCCGTGTGGCATCTCACCACGGAGGCCAAACCCAAACCACAACGCGGCTTTGCCTTCGGAGAAGCGCTCAAGGGCTACAAAGTCGTGATCCCACCCGCCGCGCTAGTACCGGGCGGCACCTACCGGATCGAACTCCGCGCCGGCAGGGCTCGTGGCGTTCGCGAGTTCAAGGCCATCGCCCCCGCTGCGCTCCCAACCGAATGACCAACCCCGGCTTCTTCGACATTGCCGCCGGTGCCCCGCGGAGTTCATCGTTTCCGGGTGTTCCGGTTCCACAAAGGAGATGAAGCCGGCCACTGCCTCCACTCATGAAGACCGTTTCCCTCGCACTTCAAACCGCATTCCTGGCACTGTCGGTGGCTTCGAGCTCTGCCCAGACCCCGTCTACGAATGCACCCAAGCCCCGGCCAGCCCCCCCGGCGGGACTGCGCGTCGCCGGCACCAACGCCCCCCTCGCCGCCGTTGGCACCAATGTGACCAACCGCCCAGCAAGGAATCGGCTTCCGTTCCAGGGATCGGTGAAATCCGTTGATGCGACCGCGATGACGGTGACCCTCGCCGGCCCCAAGGATCAGGATCGGATCCTGCGAATGGATGGAGAGACCCGACTGATCAAGGCGGGCAAGCCCGCCACGCTGGCTGACGTCGCCCCCGCAGACCATGCCCGCGGGCTCGTGAAGCGGAACGACCAAGGCGAAGACGTCATGGTCCATGTGACCTTTGGCCCAAAGCCCACACCGAAGCCGAAGGCCGCCGCAAAGCCCCGACCCGCCGCATCGGGAGGCTCAACTCCGGCAGGACCTGCGGTCCCCAGACCCGCCCCTGCCCCCACGACCCCGAAGTGACAATGGTCCTGCCCGCCCCGGATTTCTGGAAATGCCAGCCGGACATTCCAGTTTTTCAACGGTCGAATCCCGCAACACTGAAGCCTCAACATTGCAGTTAAGGAAAAAGGAAGACGTATGGGCCTGATGGATTATCTCAAGACGCAGTTCCTCGAAATCATCCAGTGGGAGGACGACTCCCGGGACACCCTCTCGTGGCGCTTCCCGGATCAGGACAAGGAGATCAAGAACGGTGCTCAACTCATCGTCCGGGAGTCGCAGGTCGCCCAGTTCGTCCACCTCGGCCAGTTCGCCGACACGTTCGCCCCCGGCAAGCACAGCCTCAGCACGCAGAACATCCCCATCCTTTCGACGATCCTCGGATGGAAGTTCGGGTTCGAATCACCGTTCAAGTGCGACATCTACTACGTCAGCACCCGCCTCTTCACGGGGAACAAGTGGGGCACTTCGAACCCGGTGATGCTCAGGGATCCCGATTTTGGCATCGTGCGTGCCCGGGCCTTCGGCACCTATGACTTCAAGGTTGTGGATCCGAAGGTGTTCCTGAAGGAAGTCGCGGGAACCGACCATCATTTCCGACTCGAGGAATTCCAGGACACCATGCGCTCCCGTCTGGTCTCCGCGTTTACCGACGCCCTCGCGTCCAGCAAGATCCCGGTACTGGACGTAGCATCCCGTTACTCGGAAGTGGGCGATGCACTGCTGCCGGTCCTCAACCCGATCCTACGTGGCAAGTACGGCCTCGAGCTCAGCAGCTTCATCATCGAGAACGTCTCGGTCCCGCCCGAAGTCGAACAGGCCATCGACAAACGCTCCAGCATGGCGGCAATCGGCAACCTGAACGACTACGTCAAACTCCAGATGGCCGAGAGTCTGGGCAAAGGTGAGGGTGGGGGCGGACCTGGCGGGCAGGTAACCCAGTTCGCCATGGGAATGGCCCTCGCCAACCAGATGTTCAGCCAGGCCGGAGGCATTCTCGCTCAGGGCACGCCGCCCGCGGGCGCGGTCCCTCCTCCCCTGCCGGGTCAGGCTCCGGCAGCCCCGGCCGCATCCGGACTGCCGGAGTTGCTGGCGCCCGCCGACGCCGCCCGAGTCCTTGGAGTAACCGAGGCGGACGTCCTACAGGCCCTTGGCGATGGCTCGCTCAAGGGCAAGAAGATCGGCGCCGCCTGGCGCATCACCCGTCAGGCCCTCGAGGAATTCCTCAAGAGCTGAAATCAGCACGGGCCCGCAGGACCGATGAAGCCATCCCAGCCCCCCGCCGCTCCACCGCCTATCCCGAAGCCGGAAGCGCAGGCACGCTCCAAGTTTGCCTGCCCAGCCTGCGGCGCTGAGGCTACCTGGAACCCTGCAAAGCAGGCACTGGTGTGCGGGTACTGCAACACCGTGGCGCCTGCGTCCCTGGAAACCACTCCGGGCGGCGACACGATCATCCACGAGCATGATCTGGTCGCCGCCCTCCGGAACGTCCCGGACAGCAAGCGAGGCTGGAAGTCCGAGAAGACCCAGGTCCGTTGCCAGCACTGCAATGCGATCTCGGTCTTTGATTCGGACAAGATCGGCAAGCGTTGCGACTTCTGCGGAGCCTCGGCTCTGGTTCCCTACGAGGAGGTCAAGGAAGCCTTCCAACCCGAAAGCCTGCTCCCCAAGCAGGTCTCGGAATCCCAGGTCCGGGACATGATCCGGGAGTGGTACCGCTCCCGGTGGTTCGCTCCCAGCGCGCTCGGCACACGCGCCCTGACCGACACTGTGCACGGCGTCTACCTGCCCTACTGGACCTTCGATGCCCACGCACACGCTCACTGGACCGCCGACAGCGGATACCACTATTACGTCACGGAACATTACAACGACGCCCAGGGAAACCGTCAGACGCGACAGGTCCAGAAGACCCGATGGGAGCCCAGCTCCGGAAGCCTAGAGCACTTCTTCGATGACGAACTGATCGCCGCCACCAAGGGCGTTGACTCCTCCCTGCTCTCCAAGGTGGAACCATTTCCTACCGCCCAACTGACCCCATACGACCCCGGGTTCCTGGCAGGTTGGACGGTGGAACGGTACCAGATCGACCTGGTCACGGCGGCGACCACCGCGCGGGAGAGCATGGAGGGCGAACTTCGGTCCCTTTGCAGCGCCCAGGTGCCGGGCGATACCCACCGGAACCTTCAGGTCCACGCCCGGTGGTCCGCCCAGACCTTCAAGCATATCCTCGTCCCGGTCTGGCTGCTCACCTACGACTACCATGGCAAGTCCTACCAAGTGCTGATCAACGGCTATACCGGGGCGATCGCCGGGAAGCGCCCGTACAGCTTCTGGAAGATCTTCTTCCTCGTCATCGGCATCCTCGCCGCTATCGGCATCCTTGCGCTGGCCGGGGGCGTAGGTGGCCGGCGTTGACACTGCCCCCGAAGTCAGGGCTTCGCAGCCCGCCGTATGGCCTCGACAACCTGATCGGGTGTCCAGCGATTGCCGATGATGATGTCGGCCACCCGGCCCTGCGGATCGAGCACGACCGTCCGAAGATTGTGGTTCTGGTTGTCCGGCGAGACGTTCCGCCCGAAATAGAGTCCGAAATGGGATCCAAGGGGCTGGATTTGCTCGTAGGCTCCCGTCGCAAACGTCCATCGATCAGGGTCGTACTGGTGCCGTTTCGCGTAGGACTCCAAGACTCGCGGAGGATCATTCTCCGGCTCGAAGGAGATCGAAAGCAGATGCCAGTTGTTCGAGAGCGTCGCATCGGATCGGAGCGTCCGCATGACGCGTGAGAGATTGTCCGCTTCCCTGGGGCAGAAGTCGGGCAAGGGACAACGGCTGAAGAAGAAATTGAAGACAAGGACCTTGCCCCGGAACGAGGTCAAGGTGATGGGCTTCCCGAACTGGTTGGTCAGCAGATACTCCGGCACCACGTCACCCACCTTCAATTCCGGCACATCCTTGTAGAAGGAGACCCCGTTCGGATCGTTCAGCACGGGCGGTTGGGGAACCGTAGCCTGTTGAGGCCCGACGTTGCTCAGCACCTGGAAGCCTGCTGCCCACGAGTCCTTGGGCTCCACGAACAACTGGAACCGCACGACATCCCCGGACTTCAGGCCATCCAGCAGCCGCACGTCCTTCACATCGAAAGGCATCGTCATGGCCTCCATGTACCCCGGTATCGCTTCATGCCGGATGACGGCCTCGGAATTGGTCGCACGGACTTCGACCACCACTCCCCGGACGTCATAGACCGTCCGGTCCCGGCAACCCATCAGCAACCATGCCGCGCTCAGGAGCGCCAATCCGGCCTGCATTCCAATCCCAACTCGCATGCCGCCAACCTTCGTCAGGCCGACATGCATTTCAAGGCCCAGACAGCCAGGGCCGCTTAGATCCCAGTCTGGCAAAGGCCGCCTGCACCGATGGCGGCAGCGGGATCCCGAGTTTGACGTTCATTCCCGCGGCTTGCCGGAACCGCGGGGCTTGTGTAATTGGACGGGAATGCAACCTCACCGCGGCACCATGATTCTCTTATTGGGGATTCTGGCTTGCTGTGGTGGCTGCGTCCTCACGGGGCTTCCTGCATGGGTCATGGCCAATCGCGATCTGGGATTGATGTCCGCAGGCCGGATGGATGCGGAGGGACGTGGTTTGACTGAGGCCGGGAAGGTTTGTGGCATCATTGGGACCGCCCTCACCGGGGTCGCTTTCCTGACCATGGTCATCATTGCAACGCATCAAGGAAGCCCCCAATAACCCCCTGGCCGGTCCCGCCGAACCGATTCAGGCGACGGCTCCGGCGGCTTGGAGCGCGCGGACCACTTCGGCGACTTCCACTCCCACCACACGGACGACCTTGTGCTGCGAACCAGCACCCCGAGTCAGGATGACCTGCCGCTTGCCGCATCCCAGCGTTTCCGCCAGGAACTCGACCAGTGCATCGTTGGCCGCACTGTCGACGGGAGGCGCTGCAATTCGAATCTTCAGCTGGGTACCATGAATTCCAGCGATTGCCGTTTCACGAGCCCGGGGCTGTGCCTTGATGGAGATCACGCATCCTGCAGGCTCAGCCACGATGTAAACTGGCACCTTCATCATTCCGTACCCATTCAGCCAACCGGAAGGCTTCGGAACACCGTTGGAAGGATCCCGAACTCCATCCAGTCGGGCATCCCTGGAAGCACGGACTTCAACCAGGGAAACCCGTACCCAAGGAGGTTCATCACACTCAATAGGACGAGTGCTGCCGGGATCGGGGAGAGATCCAACTGGCCCAACCGGACAAAAGCAAAGGGTCGGGAAAGCCTATCGCCTGTCTGCTGCACAAAGTCCCAGAACGCGTGGCCCCCGAGGTAGACATACAGGTTGAGCAGGTGGAGCAACAGCACACCCACCAACAACCATCGAAGTACGCAGAGGTGCGACAGGCCGATCACCACGCCCTGCTGCACCAGATGAACGCCGTCGCGCAGCACCGGCATCATCCGATACTCCGCCGCCAACCACCCCACCCCCATCCACGCCACTCCCGCGGCGATCATGGGCAGGAAGATCAGGAGCCAGACCGGAAGATTCCCCACCCAGCCCATTTGCCGCCGGATCACTCGGGTGACCCCGTCCCGGTCCTTCCCGGGCCGATTGATCACCAGCACGGCCACACCCCACGTGTACCAATTCAGCAGAAGCCATCCAAAGCTCAGCAACGAGTAGGATAGCATCCTCAGGAAACTGTCCGACCGGAAGGGAAGTGTCACCGCCGCAACCGACCAAGTCGGATGCCATGGGACCGCCGGCCCTACCTGCCGGTAGATGACGGCGCGGAAGAAAAGCAGACCCAGAAGCGCAGCCAGATATCCCCATCGAGGCTGCCGCATCCGTTCTGCGGGACGCAGGTTTCCCAAGATCGTCCCAGCCGAACCCGCCGCCTCCAACCCGCTGATGCCCCGCCAGGAGACCCACATCAGCAGGCCTGCCAGATTCAGAAAGAGATCAACGAGTGACATGGACGTCGAGCGGTCGGAAGTCCGGCTGGGCGAAGGTCCCCTCCAATCCCAGCCGGACTGTTCCTGCCTCCACCCGGCGATTACATCATCCGGAGAAGCGTGTCAGCCATCTCGCTGGGGGTCGCCGCAACGCCGATTCCAGCCTTGCGGAACGCGTCGATCTTCGCCTGCGCCGTACCCTTCCCTCCGCTGACAATCGCGCCCGCGTGTCCCATGCGGCGACCCGGAGGGGCCGTGGCACCGGCAATGAAACCCGCCACAGGCTTCGTCCCGTAGCGACCGATCCACTCGGCTGCCTCCTCCTCGGCGGCCCCGCCAATCTCGCCGATCATGATGATCCCATGAGTTTCCGGGTCTGCCATGAACATCTTGATGACGTCCAGATGCGAGGTGCCGTTGACAGGGTCGCCCCCGATGCCGACACAGGTCGATTGCCCCACGCCGCGGCAGGTCAATTGCCAGACCGCCTCGTAGGTCAGGGTTCCCGAGCGACTGACAACCCCGACATGCCCCTTCTTGTGGATGTAACCGGGTGCAATGCCGATCCGGCATCCGCCGTGGGACTGGGCACCCTCACCCGGCGTGACCAACCCCGGGCAGTTCGGCCCAATCAGGCGGGTCTTCGATCCCTGCATCGCGCGCTTCACACGAACCATGTCATTGACCGGAATCCCTTCCGTGATGCAGACCACGAGTTCAAGCCCGGCGTCCACTGCCTCCAGGATTGCATCCGCTGCAAACGGAGGCGGAACGAAGATGGCGGAGGCAGTCGCGCCGGTCTGGCGCGCCGCCTGGGAGACTGTGTCAAAGACGGGAACCTTGCCTTCGAAGAGTTGCCCACCCTTCCCCGGCGTGACGCCAGCGACAATCTGGGATCCGTACGCCAGCGACAGCTGGGCGTGCTTGGCACCGAAGGAACCCGTGATGCCCTGAACGAGCACCTTGGTTTGCGGAGTAACGAGAATGGCCATGGTAAATCGAGTTGGAAGTTGAGTTGCCGGTTCAGGCTGCCCGGGTTGCCTTCACCACCTTTTGTGCCGCGTCCGCCATCGAATCACCCGAGATGATCGTCAGGCCCGATTCTGCCAGCGTCTTCTTTCCAGCGGCCACGTTATTGCCCTCGAGCCGCACGACCAACGGCAGCTTGAGGCCAGTCTCACGAACCGCCTCCACGATGCCCGTCGCGATCACATTGCAGTCCATGATTCCGCCGAAGATGTTGACGAGGATCCCCTTCACCGCGACATCGCTCAGGATGATCCGGAACGCGGCAGCAACCTGATCCTTCGAGGCGCCACCTCCAACATCGAGGAAGTTGGCCGGCTCGCCGCCGAAGTGCTTGATGATGTCCATCGTCGACATGGCCAGCCCAGCACCGTTCACCAGACAGGCAATGTTGCCGTCCAGCTTGATGTAGTTCAGCGAGTACTTGCTCGCTTCCACCTCCAGCGGCGACTCCTCAGCCAAGTCACGCATCGCCTGGATGTCCGTGTGGCGGTACAGGGCGTTGTCGTCCAGGCCGATCTTCGCATCGACGGCTACAATCGCCTCCTTGCCACCGGGACCTTCCACGATGCACAGCGGATTGATCTCGACCAACGCCGCATCGGACTCCCACGCCGTCTTGTAAACGCCGGCGATCAACCTGCACGCCTGGTTGAAAAGGTCGCCCTTCAACCCCAGTGCCGCAGCGATCTTCCGCGTCTGATAGGGCATCAGACCCACTGCCGGATCCACGTTCTCGCGGATGATCTTCTCCGGGGTATGCGCAGCCACCTCCTCGATCTCCACTCCACCCTCGGTGCTGGCCATGATCAGCGGGCGCGACGCTGCCCGGTCCAGCAGGACCGCGAGGTAAAACTCCTTTTTGATCGTCTCCGCAGCTGCGATCAGGATCGTCTGCACGACGCGCCCTTCCGGGCCCGTCTGCTTCGTCACCAGGGTCTTGCCCAGCATGTTGCCGGCAAAGTTCACCGCCTCATCCACCGACTTGGCCAGCTTGACGCCGCCCTGGAACCCGTGGGTGAACGTACCCTTGCCCCGGCCACCGGCATGGATCTGGGACTTGATCACGATCAACGTATGCCCCGCGGCGAACAACTTCTCCGCCACTGCGCGGGCTTCGTCGACCGTCTTGCAGGGATCTCCCGCCGGCACGGCAACCCCGTGACGCGCGAGCAATTGCTTGGCTTGGTATTCGTGGATGTTCATCGGCTAACTTACTCGTTTGCCCCGGTAACTCACCGCCGGGTACGGCCGGGAATCTGGGACCCCCGCCAGGCTTTGAAAACTTCAGGACAGGAGGCACCTGTTCCAGGCGAACTCGCCCGTCAGGACGTGGATCATGGCATCAGCGATCGGCCAAGGGTACAACCTTCAGGCCAACCGGCCCGGTATAGACCGACTGCGGCCGGATCAGCTTGTTGTCGGCCAACTGCTCCAGCACGTGCGCCGTCCAACCGCTCGTCCGCGCAATCGCAAACAGCGGAGTGAAAAGGTCCGTCGGAATGCCCAGTGAGTAGTAGACCGTCGCGCTGTAGAAATCGACGTTCGCATGCAGCTTCTTCTCGTTCAGCATGATCTCCGCGATGCGCTCCGACATCAGGATCCACTTGGGCTCGCCGAGCTTCGCTGACAGCACCTGAGCCATCCGCTTGAGGTGCGGAGCCCGGGGATCCAACACCTTGTAGACCCGGTGCCCGATTCCCATGATCTTCTGCTTCTGGCGAAGGCACTCCGCCACGTAGGCGTCGACTCCCTCCAGCGAACCGATCTGCTTGAGCATCTTGATTACGCCCTCGTTCGCCCCGCCATGCAACGGGCCCTTCAGGGTCCCGATCGCCGACGTGATCGCCGAGTACATGTCGCTCTGGGTCGCGATGGTCACCCGGGCACTGAACGTCGAGGCATTCATGCCGTGATCCGCGTGCAGCACGTAGCACATGTCCATCGTGCTCACCTTCTCCGCCGACGGCTTCTCCCCATCGATCATGTACAGGAAGTTCGCAGCCTCGCCGAGCGTCGGATCCGGTGCCACCAGCGGCAACCCCTGCCGAGACCGGTGAAAGTACGCCGTGATCACGGGGATCTGCGCGATCAACCGGAAAGCCTTCCGGCGCTGCGCATCCATGGTCTCGTTGTCAGCCGTCGTGTCGTAGCAACCCAGCGCGGAGACCCCCGTCCGGATGGCGTGCATCGGTGCCGTATCCTTGGGCAACCGGGTGATCATGTCGGTGACCCCCTGCGGCAAGTCGCGGAACCCCGCCAGCATGGACTTCAACTCCGCCAATTCCGCCTTGTTCGGAAGGCGGTTGTGGAACAGGAGATGCACCACCTCCTCGAACGTGACCTTGCCCGCGAGTTCGTCGATGTCGTACCCGCAGTAGATCAATTGCCCGACATCGCCCCGGACGTCACTCAGGCGTGTGTGCGCCGCGATGATTCCGTCGAGACCCTTCGCAAAGACAGCGGCATTATCAGCAGTACTCATGTCGTGGTGGGATGCTTCAAACCTAATTCCGCAAACCGGCAAACTCTGTTGACCGCCCTGCCGGGGCGTCAACGGATTTCCCGGATTTGCCGGTCAAATGAGCCGATTGCGTGGACCCATCCACCCCAGGCCTAAGAAATCAGGTGATTCCCCACCCCCGGGTCAATCCAGGTCAGGGTTTCTCGCCCTGCCTTCCGCCCACAACAACCGCCCCACCACCATGCACATGGACCGTTGCTTTGCAAACCTCCCCTCTCCCACGATGTTGGCGACATGACACTCTCGGTGGTCATCCCAGCCTTCAACGAGGAACGACTCCTCCCCACCACCCTCGCCTCCCTGCATCAGGCGCTCGAATCCATCCATCAGCGGGGCTGGTCTTCCGAGGTCGTTGTCTGCGACAACAACTCGTCGGACCGCACCCCGGAGATTGCCCGCACCCACGGCGCCCGCGTCGTCTTCGAACCCATCAATATGATCGGCCGCGCCCGCAACGCCGGCGCCGCGGCTGCGACCGGGGAGTGGATCCTCTTTCTCGACGCGGACTCCATCCCGTCGCCTGCACTCCTCGATGCTACAGCGCGGGCGATCGAGTCCGGCCGATGCTTCGCGGGGGGAAGCGTCCTTCGTCTGGACGGTGGCCCACCGTCCGCCCATTTCGCCTCGGGCATCTGGAATCTCATCAGCCGCCTTGGCCGCTGGCCGGCGGGCTCGTTCATATTCGTCGAGACCGCAGCCTTCCGGGAGATCGGCGGATTCAGCCTGAAGCAATATGCCGGGGAAGAGTTGGATCTTGCCAAGCGCCTCAAACGTTCTTCCCGGGCGAAGGGGCGCCGCCTGATGATCCTGTCCGGAACGCCTCTCATCACCTCGGCACGCAAGGTCCACCTCTACACGCCGACGGAGATCCTGTCCTTCATCCTGAGGGCTGTCTTCCGGCCCAAGGCGACCATGTCGAACCGCGAAGCCTGCGCCATGTGGTACGACGGCCGACGCTGAACACGCAGACTCCCCGGCACTGGCTCAGGCCGATCCTCGGCGCTGTCGATACAAGCTGCTCTCAACCGCCGCAGCCATCCGCGCAACGTCCAGATTTCCGCCCAGGAAATCCGCCATGGCCTCAGCAGCCGCCCGCGGATTCGCCAGAAGCCAGCGATGGGAGACCCGTAGCGCGCGAATCCCCGGGTGACCGGCCAACTGATCCCGCGACATCCTCAACAATCGTCCATAAGCCAGGCGCAGCATACCCGGATCCGCCGCAGGGAGTTTTCGACCCAGCCGTTCCAACATGACCGCCTGGGAAGCCAGGATTTCATCCATGTCCCGTTCAATCAGGATCACATGATACCGGTGCTTGTCCGGAAGATGGGGCAGCAACGGCAAGACGATCTTCACCAACTTACCGCCGGCATCGTCCAGGCAAGAGGCATCCCGCGCCAACTCCTTGACGGCCTCCAACTCCAGATAGCCCCGCGGATTGTCGTCGTCTGCGCTCCGGATGCCGTCAGTGAGGGGTGGCACCCCACCGGCCGCCAGCATCTGCATCAGCATCGATGTGCCGGATCGGGGCAGGCCCGTCACCAAAGTCACGACCGGCGGCGAAAACGTCGGACGCGCGAGTCCGAGCATCGATGGTGCGAATTCCGCCGGCTCGGCATCGGGAACGGGCGATGTGTGAGCCGGGCTGTGCAGTATCGATCGCGCCGCAGGACTCGACGTTTGGGCCTGACGGATCCGCATCACCTGCTCCCGGTGCCACTGGTTCCGGGCGGGTTCGCGGCGGCGGAACCATCGGGCAAGGCGGACGTGCGCGGCCCAGAAATCGGGTTTGAGCCGAACGGCAGTCTCCCAGGCAGCAACGGCCCGCTCGAAGTGCTGCAACCGGAAAAGCGCTAGCCCCAGGACGAAATGCGCCAACGGGTAGTGGTACATTCTCTGGACCGCCCCGAGCGCGAACCCGGCCGCCTCTTCGAACCGCCGCTCAGCCAGGCTTACCCGAGCCAGCCCCACCAGCGCGTGCGGATTGTCATGGTCGATCGCCAATGCCCGCTCGAAGGCCTGTCGGGCCGCGGGCCAACTTCCCATCCGGGCCAGGACCTGGCCGGACTGGAGGTGGATCTCAGGTCGATCCCCCTGGGTCTCCGAAACGGATTCTAACAACTTCAACGCCTCCCCGAACCGCCGATCGGCAATCGCAACCAACCCCTTCAGGAAATCGACTCCCTTCATCCCCAGTTGCGCCCGGCGACGCAGGTCCCTGATCTCGATGCGTTCCTCAAGAGTCACGAGCGGAACGATCGGCCCCGGGGCCCTGGCAGCGCCATCCGCACCGGATTCCGCGACCCGAGACTGGGCCGCCGCCAGTCGTGCATCCCGGCGACGCACAAACTCCGCCCGCCAAACCGCCAACTCCCGCCGGGCAGCCTCCGCCGCCGGACGCCGAACCGTATCGAGGTCCGTCACGACGCGACGCAAGTCGTCAATCCGCCCCAGTGCCCGGCAACACATCGCCAGGCGAAGGGCCAGACGGTAGTCCTCCGGCGCCTCCCGATGGAGTCGATCGAGGATGGGAAACGCCTCGGCATCGCAACCGCCATCCATCAGCGACTCGGCCAAGGCCAGATCGTTCTCCAACCGCGCCGCGGCGACCTCCTTGGCGACGTCATTTCCCGGCGCCGCGATGTAGCCGAGCGCCACCAACTGGTCGAGGGCCGCCTTTTCGCTGGCAGGATCCTGACGGTACTCCTGCGGATGTCT
This sequence comes from Limisphaerales bacterium, assembly GCA_965284395.1. Lineage (GTDB taxonomy): Bacteria > Verrucomicrobiota > Verrucomicrobiia > Limisphaerales > UBA9464 > UBA6176. The sequence goes on from OZ260084.1 coordinate 7,161,235, forward strand.
TCCATCGTCTCCGGGCACCTCTTCCCAGGTGGGAATGTACCCGACCACGGGTGGCTCCTTCCACAGCCCCAGCAGCGGTCGCCCGTCCATGTCCTCGCCGACAGGAAGCCCATTCAACGTCAGGAGCGTCGGAGCCACGTCCAGGATGCTCGCACCATGGATCAATTCGTCCTGCTTCAACCCCGGACCGCTCACCACAAGGATCCCGAAGTCGCTGTGCTCGGCCGCCGGCCCCGCGGCAACCGGTGCGAGGCTCTTCCGTCTCAGCTGATCCGGGTGAAATCCGTGATCTGACAGCAGGAGGACCGTTGTATCGGCCGGCACCTTCGAGAGCATCGCCCCCAGCATCAGGTCGTGGAACCGAGCCGCCTGGGCCATCACGCCGGAATAAAGCTCAAAATCCCGATCCGCCACCCCGGGTTGCCTGGGCGGATGATACCGCATGAAGCCATGCCCAAAATGGTCCATCGCATCATAGTACACGCAGCAGTAGTCCCACTGCGTATTCTCGACGAGCCACATGCCCCAGTTGTGCACCGTCACGCACTCAGCGAGGACCCGCATCAGACTCGCCACCCGGTCGTCCTTGTCCTGATCGATCTCGCGAACCTTTGGAATGAAAGGCTCCACCATCTCCACCACCAACTCGTTCGGATTGAACCTGAGCGCGGCGAACTCCTCCACCAACTCCGGTGGATGCATGCCGCCCGGTGGGACCGGCCAAGGCTTGTCCGGCGGTCCTACAGCCCGATGACACAGGTTCGAGATCATGCTGCCCCGGATCGGCTCCACCGGATGACTCGGCCACCACCCGACCACGTGACCCGACCACCCCTGCTGATGGAAGATGTTCCAGAACGCACGGCATTTCCGGGAAAGGCTGCTGACGGGTCGCACCCCCGACCCATCCGGCAGTGGCTCGCCGAATCCGAGGATTCCATGCTTGTAGGGCCGTTTTCCCGTGGCAATCGAGGTCCACAGCATCGGTGAGTACACCGGGTGGATCGTCGAGATGCTGCCCATGGATCCCCGCGCCACCAGGCGGGCGAGATTGGGCAACTGCCCGGACTCCATCATCGGCCGGAGCAGCTTCCAGTCCGCGGAGTCCCAACCGATCAGCAGCAGCTTTCTGGGCGCAGGCTTCATGCAGACTTGAGGACGCAAACCGACCGCTCCACGCGCCCCCATCAAGGCAGCCCTTGACTCAGTTCCGCTCCGAACCCGAGCCCGCCGCCACTAACTGACGCCGGCGCAATCGCCAGGCAGCCAGACCGGTTCCTCCCGCTGCCAACAACACCAGCCCTGAATTGGCTTCAGGAACCGGGGATATATGGATGAGTGCGCCCGCGACGTCGTTCCATGCCCAGTCCACCGCCTTCACGCTCACAGGAAATCCTTCGGTTCCAGACTCGATCAGCAAACGGATCCAGCCGTAGTGCGTATCCGCCCCGTCCTTGAACCGGACACCGAGGATGAACGGGCTGTCCGCTGCAAACCCGTAGTTCCCACCCTTGTCGAAGGATTGGAGGATCTTCCCCCCCTTCCAGTCACCGATGCTCGCCCCGATGTTGCTCGATGTGACCCGGACAGGAAAACCGCCCTCAGCCGCCGCGATGCCGTTGCCCGGCACCAACCCATCAAACCAAACCCGCCCCTGTCCAAACCCGCCCAACCCGAACTGATCCTGCCGAAGCGTCACCCGGAAGTCATTGACCAGGTTCCCGTCAAGATCCAACGGCATCGTTTCGCTTCGGGTGGCCACCGCGGTCCCAATCGACGCCACGCGATCGCCCGGTGCCAGTGTCACGGTGAGGTTCTGCACCCCGCTGTAGACCACGCCCGCATCCACACCTACCGGAAGTGTGAAAACGCTGCCGAGCAACGCTGCCGAACCGAGGCGTGCAAACCCGGGTGCAATTTCAGCATCCCGGCCTGACGAGGCCTGTGAGAACTCCTTCATGAATGACAAATCCTCATCTCCGCGCCCGGCGCTGGTCAATCACCGCTTTCGATCTCAACCATTTCTGGGGGAGGCGTAACGCCGCCGCCACCGAGCCATGGAGCAAGCGCCCTCACGCGCCTCATCTCGAAAGAACCGACAGCCCGCATGGCCGATCGACGCACAGCGCCCGGCGTCTCGACTCACCGTCATGGCACGCCCCCCCTCAGTCCGCGAGCAAGCACATGAACTCTTCGAACTTGCCACCGCGACCCCGGGGCAGCGCTTCCGTGTGCCACTCGAACCGGATCTCAAACGGGTGCCCCAGGCTCTCCCGGATGATCCCAGCCAACCGCTCCGCGCTTGGTACCGACGGAATCCGGTCCACCCGGAGGCGCGCGATCAGGACGTTCTCACCAACCTGGACGAACTGGAACTGCAGCACGGGATACACTTCTCCCCATCGATGAAATCCAAACAGCGGCCAGTACCGCCTCCCATCCGGCAGGCAGATCAGGTTCCGCTCCCGCCCAACAAAGCGCTGGATGGACCGGTGTGGGATCCCGCAGGCACAAGGCGCAGCCACCTCCGCCCAGTCCCCGATCGCGTACCGGATCATCGGCGACGCGTAGTTCACCAGGTCCGTCACCAGGACCCGCCCGGTCTCGCCCGGCCCGCACGGCCTCCCATCCTCGGCGACGACTTCCAGGATCACATGCTCGAGTACGTGGTAGATTCCACCGGCCGGACACTGGATCGCCATCAACCCGAATTCCTCGGAGCTGTACGAATCTCGGATCTCACTTCCCCAAAGCTTGCGAACCCGCTCCCTCAATGACGGCGCAACCGACTCGCTCAATGTCCGGACCACCTTCGGCGACGGAGGCCTCGCGCTTCGCCCCTCAAGGCCCCCGACCACACCTTCCAGACAGCTCGGCAGACTCAGCAACTCATCGGGCTGCCACCCTTCTAGCCACTGGACCAGCGCATCCGCGGATGTCGCAGCCGGCCTGGCCGACACCGGCCCAGTCCGGAAAAGCAACGAATAGGGCACGCCCCACTCGGCATGTTCCTCCGCGCGCACGGTGTTCGCCCGAACGACGCCCAACCTTCCGCGACAATCGCCGCCGTACCAAAGGCGCTCCCGCAAGCCAGCCGCCAACCAGTGCTCCCGGGACCTGCCGGAACGCCGGACCTTCACCGGTTCCCCGGTCGACCCCGAGGTCGTAGCCACCCCCACATCGCCGTGTCCTGCTGGCACCGCACGGCAGAAGAAATCCTCACCCGCAAGGGTCAGGCCACGCCGATCGACCACCTCCAACCGCTGCAATCCACCCGGCTGTCCAAGGTCCTCCGGCACCAAGCCGGCCTGCCGAAGCCGCGAACCGAAATGGGGGGAATGTACCGCCGCATGCCGAGCCAAGGCCCGCAGCTGCATCCGTTGGCGTGACTCCAGTTCAGGCCCTGGAATCCATTCGCTGTCCCGCGACTCGCGGAGCATCGGCAGGAGCCTCCCGAAGCCACGACGACGCAGTTCCTCGTCCGGCAATCGTCCTGGCAAAGCCGCCAGGTTCTGGAGCCAATCGCGCTTCATGAAACGGGGATCATCGAAAACACCGGGCACGCTTCGGCAAATCCATATCGTCCCGCTTGCCCCAGCCTCACCTCAAACCCAGTGAATCGGCTCGCCAGTTGATCCACCGGCGGAAACGCGTAACGGACCGTCCTCCCCCGATACGCATCGATCGTATCGACCTCGTCCACCTCCACCCCCAACTGCCTTGCCAGTTCGCGCCGATCCGGGAACTCCTGCTGGAACCGTTCCCACACTAGTCCCAGGGGAACTCCGTCTTCGTCCAACTCCGCGTCCAATGCCATCAGAAGGCGCAGCTTGAATTCATGAAAGCCAGCCGCCATTCCCTTCTGCACCAGACCACGCAAGACCGGCAACGCCACAACCCATTCCCCGGAAGCGAAGTGCCGCATCACCACCCGCCCCTCCGGCCTCAATACGCGGCGCATCTCATCCCCCAGCGCTTCCAAAAGTCCCGGCCCAACGAGGGGCGTCAGGCCGCAGTCACTCAGTACCAGATCAAACGATCCGTCCTCGAATGGCATGGAGAGCCAATCCCCACAAAAGGCACGCCTCCCGACGATGTCTCCCGGCCAGACCTCGCGGATCATGTCTTCACTGGCGTCCAACGCCGTCAAATCGACCCGCGGTGCCCAGCGGTACGAAGCCAACTCCGGGGTCACACCGAGTGTCAGGATTCGGACAGGATCGTTCGCCCAACCGTCCGGCAGGGACTCTCGCCAGGTTGTAGAAAGCCGTAAGAGATCATCGCGCGACGGCCTCAGGGGCGGTCCCAGCCTGCTCCACGCCTGTGCGTGCGCCGACCACGGCTCCAGATCGTCTGGGCGACGGCCCGCCGCTCCAGCCTGACCACCCGGCCCACCCTTCCGCACTTGCTGCTTCAACCTTCTCCCCCAGCCGACCGCTTCCTACGCCCCAGACGCCAGGCAGCCAATCCCGTCCCACCGGCCGCCAGCATCGCCAGCGCCGGATTCGCCTCGGGGACTTCACCAGCCCGGATTCCGGCAAACGCTTGGTCTTCCCAAGCCCAATCCACCACGGTCAGCGACACCGGAAATCCGACAGGCCCATCCTCCAGCAACAGCCGAAGCCATCCGAAGTGCACATCTCCAGACCGCGTAAAACTGACTCCAAGAAGGGCCGGAGAGCCGGGTTTGATCCCAAGCTCGTAAATACCCTTCGTACCCTCCGCCACGCCCCGGATGAGCCCACCGTAGCCCCAGAGCCCAGACCCAGAGGCGATCGTCTTTCCCACTGGTAGGTTCGCGACAAACGAACCCGCCCCGACCCCGGTGGACTTCAAGACCAACTTCGCCATGCTGCCCGATGGCTGCACCAGCCCATAACGAACGACGCTGTTCATGGCTTGTCCCACCAGGAACCCAAGATCGTCTTGCAGGTCTCCATCGAGATCCAAGATCTGGGTTGCGATCTCTACACCAAAGGTCAAATCGGAAGCCGGCCTGGCCCCGACGGGAAGGCTCATCGTCAGGTTTCTGAGCCCGCTGTAGACAATCCCGGCATCCACCGTGAAGGGCATCGAAAACACAGCCCCAACGGCAGCCAAACCAGCAATCCTCGGACCCCGTTCCCACCCGGGAATGTTGGCGCTGGAAGCCGCCGGCTGACTGGGATCCGTGTTCATAACGGAAAACACTACAGACCCGAGCGTCGCGCCGTCAATTGACCAGACGCACCCCCGCACCGGGGCACACGCAGGCGCATCTTGACACCGCCGACAGCGAGGGGTGTGGCGAGCGTCCTCAAGAGCCCGTTTCGGGCTTCCTTCGGGCCTGAAGCTCAGAGTTCCCATTTTCATGAGCGGCTCGACGGAGGGCTCGCCCCACCAGTTCCGCTGACGATGGGGGCGGTGTCGAGATGCGCCCAGCCTCACCGCCCTCGCAACCCCTTGAGTATCTCCTGCGGCACCGTCGCAGTCCCCGGCGAATTCCGCACAAATCCCTCCAGCATCTCGATGGCCGCATCCCGCCGGCCCTGCCGCACCAGCACATCCGCCAGAATCGTCACGACCTCCGAACTGCCAGGGTGGATCCGCATCGCCTGGTTCAACGTCCGCTCCGCCTCCGGCAGGTGGCCACGTGCGGCAAGGAAATTGGCCTGCACCGCGGCGTCGTGTGAGAAAGCGCCCACCACGGCATCGTTCGAGGCCGCGCCGGCGTCACCCAGCAACTGGTCCGCGATCGCCGCCCAGCGATCCGCTGCGGCCTGGGCCGCCTCCTGCGCAATCACGCGCTCTCCCCCATCCGACCGCACCTCCAGGATGCCTCCCGACGGCACCGCGCTCGGGTGCAAGCCATCAAACGGGAAGGACTCCTCCAGCGCGAAGGGAACCTCGGGGTTGGCCTCGAGGATTCTCCGGAAGATCTGTTCGTTGATCCCCATGACGGACCGGGCTCCGGAAACGGATACCCGGCCATCTCCCGACTCGACGACCTCCTCGCCCGGGTGCACCTGCGTCGGTTCATCCGGAAACTCCCGATCATGCTTCCACCGGCGAAGCGCATCCTCCGAGTACTGGCGAAATGCCCCGGCCACACCCTCCTCGGACGGCAGCTGGAGCCGGTCCCCATACTGCAACCGCAGGTAGTCCACGTAGGTCAGATCTGCGAGGGCGTTCTGGGTGAGCATCACGTGCTGGTCCCCGGAGCCGGCGTCGTTCAACAGCGCCGGAATCCACCGCCCTGCGTCGGTGCCACCGGCGTAGGCCATGCCAGGGCGCAGGGATCCGAGAACGGACTCGCCATACTCCAGCAGCTTCGTCGCGGGCCATTTTGCCGCCTGCTCGGCAGCACCATATGCGTCCAGCACCGCCGGCCACACCGCGTCCAGTTGGGAGTCCCGGGGTACCTTCCCCCTGCGTTCAGCCATCCCGACATAGATCCGCTGCACTTCCTCCCAACGGCCGCCTTCGAGGGCGTCGAAGAACGCTGCCGTCTCCGGCGAGAGGACCACGCCCTTCTTCTCTGCCAACCGCTCCGCCAGTGCCCTGCGGGATCGCGCGTACCGCACCACCTGGTTCGCCACCACCGCCTCGGCTGTCACATCGGCATTGGTCTGCGACAACCCAAACCGGTGCCGCCAGCCCAGCGGTTGGAAAGCCTGCCCATCCCGTCCCGTTCCATCGTCCCGCGCCAAGACAGGAACCCGCTCCGGCGCCCCCGTTCCACCAGCGCCCGGCCCGAGCATCCGATGGAGCACAACTCCGATGACGAGCACGGCCAGCAGGCCCAAGATCACTACGCGCGCGCTTCCCGCCTTGCGGTCGTTGCCCTCGATCACTTGCATCCTGAACACAAGACACCGCAGCGCGCCGATTTTGTATCCGGCTTTCTGCGGAGGCCATTCGAGGCAAACGATGACAAACCCGGGTTGCTTCCGACGCCGGCTGTGGTCGAGTCTGCCTTGTGAATGGCAGCCACCATCGCGGGAAACACCCGTCGCCCGTTTCACCAGCAGGGTCCCGACAGGGCTTCACGTTGATCGAACTCCTCGTGGTCATCGCGATCATCGCGATCCTTGCCGGGATGCTCCTGCCTGCACTTGGAAAGGCCAAGGCGAAGGCGCTGCAGACCCAGTGCCTCAGCAACTATCGTCAATTGAACCTAGCGTGGTTGATGTACATCGACGACCACCGCGACGAACTCCCCCCAAACGAGACAATCCTGTCCGGAGGACGGACCGGTGCCAACGCCACCGCCCGCACCTGGGTCACCGGCAATGCCTACACCGACACCACCACGACCAACCTCCAGCGCGGGCTCCTCTTCTCGTACAACCGCTCGGTCGCGATCTACAAATGCCCCGCCGACCGCTCGACCGTTCGCGACGAAGGCAAGGTCAAGCGCCTCCGCAGCGTCTCCATGAACGCCTACATGAACGACGAACCCAATCCGGCCGACCGATCCTGCTGGCACAAGCTGAGCCAGATCGTCAACCCGGCCCCGTCCGCCGCCTTCGTCTTCCTCGACGAACACGAGAACTCCATCGAGAACGCCCGCTTCGTCGTCACCCAACCCGGCGACTATCGCTGGGTCGATTTCCCGGCCTCCCGCCACAACAACGGACTCAACCTGTCCTTCGCAGACGGCCACGCCGAATCCTGGAAGCTCGTCTCAAACGCGTCCCGTCGCATCGCCCAGATGCCCCCGTGGATCCAGAACCAGTCCGTCCGATCCGACGACGTCGACCTCCGGCGGTTCCACAACGCCATCCCGAAGATCCCGTTGTAACCAGCCGGTCCCGCTTCAGCCCGAAGCCTCGTTGACCCGCGGCAGGGTAAAGTAAAAGCAGGAACCTCGTCCCAACTCGCTCTCCACCCGGACCTCGCCCCCGTGCGCCTGCACGATGTGCTTCACGATGCTCAGCCCCAGGCCCGTCCCGCCTTGCTCCCGCGAACGTCCCTTGTCCACCCGATAGAACCTTTCGAAGATCCGGTCGCGCGCTTCTGCAGGAATCCCGACCCCATCATCCGCCACCCAGGCCTCCACGATATCCTCGTGCAGCGCCCTCGCACCTACCACCACCCGTCCACCCGGACGGCCGTACTTGATGGCGTTGTCCACGAGGTTGGAGATCACCTGCTGCAACCGATCCCCGTCGCCGTGGATGCGCATCCGCTGGGGAACCTCGTTTCGCAACTCGGTGCCCCGCTCCGCGGCCTTGGCCCGGAGGTCTTCGACCACCTGCAAGACCACATCGTACAGCCCCGTCGGCTGCAGGTTCATGATCACCTGACCCGACTCGAGCCGCGAGATCGTCAACAGGTCCTCGATCAGGAACGTCAGGCGGTCCGCATGCTTGTCGATGATCTGAAGGAACCTCATGGCCGTCGCCGGATCATCCTTGGCTCCACCCAGCAGGGTCTCGGTGTAGCCCTTGATCAGCGACAGCGGCGTCCGGAGTTCATGGCTGACGTTCGCCACGAACTCGCGCCGTTGCTCCGCCAACCGCTTGTGCTGGGTCAGGTCGTGAAAGACGAACAAAGTTCCCGCCAACAGACGGTCCGGATCCCGCAGGGCCACCGCGTTGACCTGCAGCGTACGGACCGGGTCCCCGGCCAACGTCAACTCCTGCTCCGTCAACCGCCCCTGTTGCACCGTTCGCCGCGCCAACTCGTCCAGTCCGGGTACCGGCAAGGCCTCCGCCACCGGCTTCCCCCGGTTTTCGCCTGGCAATCCGAAGAGCCGCACGAGGGCCGGATTCATGTGCTCGACCCGCCCTTGCGGATCCAGCAGCAGCACTCCCTCCACCATGCTGTCCAGCAGGGCCTGCTGCTTGGACTGTTCCTCCACCAACTCCAGATGCCGCTGGGTCTTCAGCTCCGCCAGCCTCAGCGAAGCCTCCCTCAAGCGCTCCCGTGCCACCTGCTCACGCCGCAGCAACCAGCCAATCACGGCCACCGCGGATGCCCCTGCTGCAATGCCAAGCCACATGCGCGCGCAGGTTCAGCCCTCCACGAATCGGTACCCAACGCCCCGGACCGTATCCAGGAACCGGGCTGCCGCCCCGAGCTTCTCCCGAAGCCGGCGCATGTGCGTGTCCACCGTCCGCGTGTCGATCACGTTGTCGTACTCCCACACGTCCTGCAGCAACTGATCCCGGCTCTGAACACGCCCACGCCGCTGCGCCAACGTCGTCAGCAACTTGAACTCCGTCGCCGTCAGGTCGATCCGCTTGCGGTCCACCAGCACCATGTGCCGCGGGATGTCGATCGTCAGCTCGTCGAACGTCAGTTCCTCGGCCTGATCCGCAGGCTCCGTCTTGCGCTTCAGCAGGTTCTTCACCCGCAAGACCAGTTCCCGCGGGCTGAAAGGCTTCGTCACGTAGTCATCTGCCCCCAGCTCCAGGCCCAGTACCCGATCGATCTCCGCCGCCTTCGCCGTCAGCATGATCACCGGGATCGAGGCCGTCGCCACGTCCCGCTTCAACGCCTTGCACACCTCCAGCCCATCCACCTCCGGCAACATGAGGTCCAGCAGGATCAGGTCCGGAAGCGTTTCCCGCGCCTTCTTCAACGCCTCCGAGCCATCATCCGCCGTCGTCACCTCGAATCCGGCCTGCTTCAGGTTGAAGCCAACCAGCTCCAGGGCGTCCGGCTCGTCATCCACCACCAGAATTTTTGCCATGCTGGATCCTGTCCTAGGCATGGGCCGACCGTGAATCAATGGCGGAACCGTTACAAGGCAGTGACGAACCCTTCTCTCCCAACCCACCTGCCGCTTGCCTCCCTGCCCCCGAAACGGAATCCTGACCACGGATGCAGCCGTTCCAGATCATCTTCAATCCGACCAGTGCCGCCGAACTTGGCAAGCTCCCCAGGGACCTCCAACTGCACATCCTTGGCCAGTTCCGCGGCCTCCCACAGGAACTCCAGCGCGAGGACTCCCACTTCGGCTCCCTCACCCGCAATGGCCGCACCCTCACGCGCTACCGCCTCGGCGATTACCGCCTCTACTTCGAACGGCACGTGCTCGGCATCGTCGTCCACCGCATCCTCAGCCGGAACACCGTCCGCGATTTCCTCTTCCGCTCCAACCTGCCCACCGGCGAGGACGAACAGCTCCAGGACAATCCCAGGTTCTGGGAGATGATCGAACGGGCGCGTTGATCCCTGACTGAGGACGGACGGGCGGTTCCGCCCCCACCTCAGCCGTATCCATGCGATTGAAGGCGGGGACCGGTTAACGCGGAGACGCGGAGACGCGGAGAAAGGACACCTGGACGGGAGGCTGAGCAGTCACCGTTTGGTGAAAAGTGTCCGACGTTGGAAGGTTGGGAACCTGACCCTCTCTCCGCGCTCTCCGCGGCTCCGCGTGAGAATTCTGCTGCATGGACACGGCTCAGCGGCCGCCCTTGCAATGGGCACAGGCCGCTCCGTGCATGAACCGGCTCTTGAAGTAGGCCTCCCGCCCACTCTCCTTCGGCGCACCCCGGTCCGCCGCTTCCTGCACCTCCTTCAGCAATTGGGGAAAGCTGCGCGGCGCCCAACCGTGCTTCTCGCCGGGCCCATACTCGATCCGAGCCTCCGCGGCCGGTGACGCCTGCTTCAGGAACGCATCCATCCGGTGGACCGCGTTGTTCAGGAAGTACTCGTCCGCCTCCCCCACCCAGACCCGGAGCTTGCCACGCAGCTTGGGACCGAGCGTCGCCCAGTTCGCTTCCATCACACTCCTCAGGTCCCATCGCTTCCAGCCCTCGATCGCCTCCCGGTTCAACGCGCCCGTCCTCGCATCCCAGGCCGCCAGAGGCAGGCGACCTCCATCCCGGCCGCCGAAGGTCGCATTCCAGGCCCCCCATTGCCCCCCGCTGCGCGTGTAGCTGTTCCCCAACCCCAGCACGTTCTCGTACTGGACCTCGTGCCGCATCGTGAACTGCACGTCGCCCCGCACCGTCCTCGCACTCGGCCGCTCAAACCCGTCCACGTTCACGAACGCGTTCGTGTCCCGGTAGAGGTTCACCAACTGGAAATCCCGGAAGTCCAGGGGGTCGGGAAACCCGCTCCAGCAGCCTCCGAACAAATCCGGATACAGGACCTGCAACGCGAACGAAACCCACCCACCCGTCGAGCCACCCGTCGTGAACCGCGCCCACGGCTGGCCGATCGCCCGGAATTCGTGCTCCAAGGCCGGCAGCACTTCCTCCACCAACGCCGTGCCGTAAGGCCCGTGGTTCTCCGAATCGACCTGATACGGATCCCCCAAAGGCCCCGCTCCATCCATCGTCACCCAGATGACCTGCGGAGCCTCCGGCGCCATCCACGCCCCACGCAGGGGCCCGCCCTGCCGCAACCATCCCTCCGCCCGATCGTACCGGCTTGCGTACCCCCCGATGTCCACCACCAGCGGGTACCGCCTCGCCGGCTCTGTCTCCCACGAACGCGGCAGCACGACTCCCACCCGAAAGAACATCTCCCGCCCCCAGAACCGGCTCAGGGCCTCGGACCGGATCTTCCGGTATCGCACGAACTCCCGCTCCTGGGGCAAGTCATCCCCAGGCTCGGATGCCGTCAACTCGACGCTGATGGCCTGCTTCTGCCGGGGCTCCAACGACACCGTCGCCGCCGCCGAGTACCAGTTGCCCGGCGCTCCCGGGAACCAAAGGTCCCGGTTGGTCATCAGGACCGCCTGCACCGCATACCGTCCCGCCGGCAATTCCCCGAGCGTCCTCCAGGGAAACACGGCCGCCCCGTCTCCCAGCCGGATCTTCGCCGCCTTGCTACCGGCCGGAACATCCACCCCCAACATCGTCGGTGCCTGAGCCCCCAGCTTGCCGATCCGATCGCGTGGCTCGCCCCGCCCCGGAGGCGCCAGCACCACCAGCAGACGCGCATCCTGCGGCAGGCCGCGCAGTGCCGGCGGCATCGCAACCTCGATCGAGAGGCGTGCCGCCTCCGCCAGCGGCGGGACGGTCTCGGCCGCCGGATTGCCACCGGCTGTCACCGCGGGGATCACCCCTAAGAACCACAACCACGAAAGGCAGCCCATCCCCAGCCTGTTCCAGAAAACCATGCCGCACTCTGGCCACGAGACCGCCCACGACAACCCGATTCTGCCCCCGGAACACCACCATTTCCCTACCGGGGTCTTCCGGTCCTGTCAGACAGCAACGCTTTCGCCGGTCGCGAGGAAATGGAGCCATCGCCCGGTGACCTGGATCCCATGGATGCGGGACAGCGCCAACGCGTACACGGCCAACTGCGGCCGATAGGCCTCCGCCTTCGCCAGCGTGAAACGGCCCGGTTCGACCCGGTCGGTCTTGAAGTCGAGGATCACGATTCCCTCCGGCCCCACCAATGCGAGATCCACCACGCCCTGCCCGACGACGTATTCCTCCGGGGAAAGATCCCCCGACACCCGGAACCCCAGCACCCGCAGGTCCGCTGCCGTCAGTCGGACCGTGAACGGAATCTCCCGCTGGAGGTCTTCCGACCTCCGCCGCACCTCCTCACCCAAGCGCGAATTCCAGAAACGGGCGATCGCCGGCACATCCAGCAATCCCACTTCCGCCTCCTTCATCCAGCCCCGGCCAACCAGGCGCGCCATCTCCGATCGGATCGACGATTCGTCCAACGTCGCCGCCGGATCCACCAGTTCCATGAACCGGTGCAACGCCAACCCTCGATCCACCGCGGTTCCGTCCTTCGGGTCCGCTGCCCCATGCTTCATCCCGAATGCCCGCTTGCCCACGTCGAGCCCATCCTGATCCTCGGCCATCCGCCGACGCAGTCCCGTCGCCGTCACCTTCGCCGGTTCCTCGGTCGCGCCCCGATTCCCGTAACCAGCCCTCGGAGGCATCGGGTCCTCGCTGGGGACCGCCAGGGCGTCCGCCATTCCGGGGGGCAACACCTCCGGAACCTCCCGCCACAGCCGCCATTCGAAGTCTTCACCCCGCCCCGAGTCCACGCGCCCCCAATCCGGCCCCGCTCCCTGGACCAGCACCGGGCCGAGCCAATCGATCGGAGAAGTCACCGTCTCCACAGCCACCACGGACGCAGGTCCGCCGTCCGCTGACAACTGAGCCGCCCCGGCTGCCCAGATGTCGGAGACCGCCTTCTCGCTCGCCGTCCCAAACAAGAGCAACCGGTCCGCAGCGCGCGTCAGCGCCACATACAGAAGTCGTAGTTCCTCCCCCAGGGCCTCACGCCGCTGCCGCCTCTGGGCCAGCCAGAGCGCCACGCTCGGATACCGCCGGCCATCCACCGGCGACACGACCAGCGGGCACAGTCCCATCCGCTCGTCCCGGATCACCCGAGCGGTCGTCAGGTCGGACAGGTGGAACCGGTTTCCGATTCCCGCCACAGCCACCACGGGAAACTCCAGCCCCTTGCTCCGATGGACGGTCATCAACTGGACCGCCGACCGCACCCCTACTGTCGCAGGCTCGGTGCGGTCCGCCGCTTCCTCCGCATCCAGCCACACGAGGAAACGGTACAGCCCCCCACGCGAACCCCGGTCGAACTGACGCGCCATCTCCAGCAACCGTCGGACGTTCGCCACCACTTCACCACCGTCGACCCGCGAGCCAGCCCACGCTTCGTATCCCGTGTCATCCAGGGCCGCTTCCAATGCCGCGGCCGCCCCGGATCGCACCGCGAGCCGCCGCCATTCCTCGTACCGTCTTCCGAACTTCTCCAGACGGGCCCACGCACGTTGTGCCGCCGCCTCCGTCGCGGGATTCCGAAAAACCTCCAGCGCCGGGGACGATTCGTCTCCACCGCTCCCAGCCTCGGCTGTCACAGACCCGGGACCTGCTCCCCCCCCAAGCCCGGCCAACCTTCCCAGTTCCCGAAAACGCTGGATCAGCGTCCACCAACGCTCCCGGGCTTCTCGCGTCAAACGGACGACCACGAGTTCATCCGGATCCCACATCCCCACCAGTGGCGATCGGAGCACCACCCCCAGCGGGATGTCCTGAAGTGGATTGTCCAGGATCCGGAGCAGGCTTCGCAGGTCGGAAACCGCCGTCACCTGGAAGAACCCGGACTGCCTTGCCAGAAGCGGTACGCCTGCCAACCGGAATTCCTGCACGTAGTCCTCGGCCCGGCCCCGCTCCGCCCGCAGCAGCACCGCCATGTCCGACCACTCCACCGCTCGGAGCATCCCGGCCCGTCGATCCCAGATCGACAGGCCGGACTCCTTCAACTCCCGCAAGCGCAGCGCCACCAACCGCGCCTCGGCCGCCCCCGGCGACAAGGTTTCTTCGTCGGCCTCATCCGCAGGTGCCTTCGCCTTCACCCGGACATGAAACTCAACCCTGGGCGCAGCATCCCGGGCTGCAGCCAAGGCAGACCGTCCCTCCGGATCTCCGAATGCCAGGGCCGCGTCTGGTCCGTACTCGACGCCACCAACCTCCCGCCGCAGCAGGCGGCGGCAGACCCGATTGACGAAGCCCAGCAACGCCTCCGCCGAACGGAAATTCCCCGTCAACGGAATCACGCTTCCTCCGCCCCCGCCCCGCGACCACGCTTCCGCCGTGGCCTGGAAAATCCGGGGATCCGCCAACCGGAATCGGTAGATGCTCTGCTTCACGTCACCGACCAGGAACCGGTTCGCCCGATCCCCATCCCGGCTCACCGCCCGCAGGATCGCCTCCTGTGCCGCGTTGAGATCCTGGCATTCGTCAACCACCACCAGATCAAACCGCTCGCGACACCACTCGACCACCCCGGCCGGCCGTCTCACCAACAGGTCCAGGGCGTGCTGCTCCAGGTCTGCGAAATCCACGCCTCCGCGCGTCTTCTTCTCCAACTGGAAGGACTCACTGAAGCCACGCACGACCGCCAACAGAGTCCGCATCCATGGCCGGCTCCACTCCCAATCCTCCGCCATCGGATGGACTCCCGAGTCCCCAGGCTCCAATTGACGCAGGAACTCCACCTGCTCAAAGAACGATTCCAACGGCTCCCGCTCCACCGTCTTCTTTCCTCGCGTGTACTCCCCTGGATCCTCCGCCAGCGTGCCATACCAGACCAACCGCGCCGGCCCCGGAGCCGGCACACCGGCCGCCAAAGCCGCCGCGCGACGCCCGGCCAAGGCGTTCGTTCCAGCTACCGCCTCAAATCGATCGACCCAGCCCGCGCTCCACTCCGGAAGATACTCCTCGAGCCAACGTCTCCACCGCTCCGGCGTCGGCTCCGCCCAGATCGACTCCTGTTCTGCCAACCATGCCTCCGGCTCGGCCAGCGTCCGTACATAGGAATGCACTTCGCGCACCGTTTCCCACAGCGCCCCCGGATCCCCGTCAAACCACCCCTCCACCATCGCCCGGAACGCCTCTCCTTCCGGCCCGGATGCTCCCAGCCACGATTCCAACCGACGTCCCCAAACGAGAGAGGCCAGCCTTCCCGCCTCCACCGCGTCCAGCACGGACAACTGCGGCTCGAGTCCCAACTGGGTCCCGTGCTCGCGCAACAGTTGAAGGCAGAAACTGTGCAACGTCCCGATCACGGCCAACTCCAGGCGGGCCACCTGCTCCACCAACCCGCCAACCGCCCCGGAAGCCGCCGCTTCCACCCGCTCCCGCAGCCGCGATCGCATCTCCGCCGCCGCCGCCTCCGTGAAAGTCACCATCAGCAACCGGTCCGCCCGCACCGGATCCACCGGCCGCGTCAACCGGTCCACCACCCGCGCCACCAGCGTCGACGTCTTCCCCGTCCCGGCCCCGGCCATCACGAGAACGTTGCCCTCCGCCGCTACCGCCGCCGCTTGCTGCCCAGTCAGGTTCGCCATCGCCTCGGGGATTGGAATTCCTAGGCCGGCCCCTTCGACGACGCCGCCACGCGCCGGATCCACTCCCACGTGTACAACCCGGTGTTGTGCCCGTCCCTCCAGACGAATTGCACCGCGTACCCACCCACCGGAAGAAAGCGGGCCACCTCAAATGCCCCAGGCCCATAAGGCCGTTCCGGCGCCCGGTAGGTCTTGCCGAAGATGTCCTTTTCCCCCAGGCAGCCAGCGCACGGACAGAACCGCCGCAACGTCTCCAAGGCCACGAAGTCCTCGCCACCATCCGACCACTTCACCGCCAACTCCGCACCCACCACTTGCATGTCCACCGGTTGCATCCGCGTACCCTGCCCCACTCTCTCCGGAATGCCTAGCAACCCGTTGCCACTGCCCCACCACCCACCCACTTCATTGTTCCCATGAACCAATTTTAAAACCTTCCCTCAAAACCGGGCTTGTTTGCCCAGCGCCGCAGGCGTAATCCGATCCCGTGCTGCAAGGGTACGATCCGAACGGGTTTTTCGACGAGATGTTCGCAACTCCCACGGAGGTGCGACGCCACTACGAGCGCTTCCGCAACCTCTTCGAGCAGATCAGCCCGGACGAGTTCGACGAACGCCGGACCGAAGTGGACCTCGCCTTCATGCGCCAAGGCGTCACCTTCAACGTCTACGGCGACTCCCAGGGCGCCGAACGGATCTTCCCGTTCGACCTCGTCCCCCGGATCATCGGCGCCAAGGAGTGGGAATACCTCGAACGCGGCCTGATCCAGCGCATCACCGCCCTCAACCTCTTCCTCCACGACCTCTACCACGACCAGCGCATCGTCAAGGACGGCGTCATCCCCGCCTACTACATCCTTTCCGCCCGCCATTTCCGCCGCGAGTTCGTCCAGGTCAAGATTCCCAAGGACATCTATATCCACATCTGCGGCACCGACCTGATCCGGGGCGGCGACGGATCCTGGATGGTTCTCGAAGACAACGGCCGCACCCCCTCGGGCGTCAGTTACGTGCTCGAGAACCGGCAGGCGATGAAGCGGACCTTCCCCCAACTCTTCGAGGAAACCGGCGTCCGTCCTGTCGACCATTACCCGCAGGAACTCCTCAAGACCCTCCAGCACATCGCACCCGGTGGCGTCGTGGATCCCACCGTCGTCCTGCTCACCCCCGGCGTCTACAACAGCGCCTATTTCGAGCACACCTACCTCGCCCGTCAGATGGGGATCCAGATCGTCGAGGGTCGGGATCTCCTCGTCCGCGATGCCCGGGTGTTCATGCGCACCACCAAGGGCCTCCAACCTGTCCACGTCATCTACCGTCGGATTGACGATGATTTCCTCGATCCGACCGTCTTCCGCCGCGACTCGGTCCTCGGCGTTCCCGGCCTCATCTCGGCCTACCGTGCGGGCAACGTCTCCCTCGCCAACTCGGTCGGCACCGGCGTCGCCGACGACAAGGTCATGTACTATTTCGTCCCGAAGATGATCAAATACTACCTCGACCAGGACCCGATCATCCCGAACGTCCCGACCTACCTCGCCAGCGAGGACTCCGACCGGAAGTACATCCTCGAGAACCTCGACAAGCTCGTCGTAAAGGCCGCCAACGAATCCGGTGGGTACGGCATGCTCATGGGCCCCAAATCCTCGAAGGAGGAAATCGAGATCTTCCGCGGGAAGATCGAGGAAGACCCCCGCAACTACATCGCCCAGCCCATGATCTCGCTCTCGACCCACCCCACCCATGTCGGCGACGCGAAGTTCGAGGGACGACACGTCGACCTACGCCCGTTCATCCTTTACGGCGAGAAACCGGTCATCGTCCCCGGTGGCCTGACCCGGGTCGCCCTCCGCAAGGGCTCGCTCGTCGTCAATTCCTCCCAAGGCGGCGGTTCCAAGGACACCTGGGTCCTCTTCGGCGACGAATAGCACGGCCCAGATCCCCGAACTCGAATCCCTTTCCTCCCATGTCCACCATGCTCTCCCGGGTCGCCAATTGCCTCTACTGGCTCGCCCGATACATCGAACGCGCCGACAACACCGCCCGCATCGTCGACGTGAACCTGCAGCTCCTGCTCGAAAGCCGTCGCCTCGACGCCACCCAGCTTGCCGCCTACTGGATGCCCATCGTCGAAAGCACCGGTGATCATGAGCACTTCGCCACCCTTTACCCGAAGCCCATCGGCGAATCCGTCACCGAGTTCCTCCTGTTCGACCAACGCAACGGGAATTCCCTCGCCTCCTCCGTCGCCCAGGCCCGCGAAAACGCCCGCATGGTCCGCGATCAGGTTCCCGCCGAGATGTGGGAGGAGATCAACCGTCTCTTCCTCTTCTTCCGGTCGGACAAGGCCCGCGAACTCTGGGAATCGAGCCCCTTCGACTTCCTCCAGCAGGTCCGTTCCTCCGCCCTCACCTTTGTCGGCATCTCCTACGCCTCCACGCCGCACAACGAGGGCTGGAACTTCATCCAGGTTGGCAAGTTCATCGAGCGGGCTGACAAGACCACGCGGATGCTCGACATCCGGCACGCCACCCTCCCCAAGCGCGGGATCCCCGCCAGCGTCAGTCAGGCCGATGCGCTGGGTTGGTCAGCCGTTCTTCGCTCCTGCTCGGCCTGGGACGCCTACAAGGCCCTCCACGGCTCCGAGGTCCACCCCCGTCTGGTCGCCGAGTACCTGCTCCTGAGCGATGAGTTTCCACGCTCCCTCAAATTCTGCGTCGATCGGCTCGACGCCTCGCTCCGACACATCTCAGGAGTTGCCCCCCGCCGGTTCAGCAATGACGCCGAACGCCTCAGCGGCCGCCTTCTTGCCGAACTCCAGTACTCCAAGATCGAGGAGATCTTCGACATCGGCCTCCACGACTACGTGGATCAGGTCCAGGTCCGCCTCAACCAGATCGGCGACGCCCTCTTCAAGACCTACATCTTCCAGCCGTTCGTGAACCTCGAGGACGAAATCCTTGTCCAGCAGGAGTACCAGCAGCAGCAGCAGTAGGCCTCGCTCGAGCGCGCAGGACCACGATCTCGCGCCGCCCGATCCGTCTCACGCCCTCCAGCGCTGCCGCAATTCGTGCCCCACCACCGCGGCGGCCGCCAAGGCTGCCGTATCGGCACGGAGCACGGTGGACCCCAGAGTCACCGGCTGGAATCCAGCCTCGGCCAAACCCTTCAGCTCGCCTCCGTCGAGGTCTCCTTCCGGACCGATCACGATTCCGACCCGACGCGCTGTCGGGTGGTGATCCATGACCTCGCCGATCTCCCTGGCCTCCGGCAATAGCGCTGCCACAAGGCCCAGATCGAGTCGGTCGCCAGCCCGAAGCCATTCATCAATCGAAACCGGCTCAGAAACCCGCGGTAACCAAGGCGCACCGCATTGCTTCGCCGCCTCCGCCACAGCCGCCTGCCAATCGTCACGACGACGCACCCGCTCGTCCCTCGCCACCTTGACCACGCAATGCCGCGTCAGCAGGGGCACGATGCCCGCCACATCCAGCTCGGTCGCCTTCTGGAGCAACGCATCCCAGGCTTTCCCCTTCGTGACCGCTGCCAGCAGCACCACTTCCCAGCCACGACCCGGAAGAAGCCGGCGCTCGTCGACCTCGATGGCAACCGCTCGCTTGCTGACCTGCAGGACCCGCCCCTCGGCAACAGTTCCCTCCCCGTCCAGCAGGGTCACGAGCTCGCCCACCCCGATGCGCAGGACGACCGCAGCATGGTGGCTGTCCGACTCACCCAGAGTCACCACCGCTCGCTTGAGCAACTCAGGCGATACGATGAATCGGTGCATGCAGATCGCCCCCACCCCGAACCGGCCAACGATACAGGCTCAGCTGAAGAACTCCTTGGCCCGATCAAAGAAACTCTTGGCCTGCGGGTTCACGCTCTCGTCGCACAGGCGCCCGAACTCTTCCAGCTTGGCCCGCTGTGCCGCATTCAGCCGGGTCGGAATCTCCACGCTGACGCGAACATGAAGATCTCCAAGGCTCCCATCCTGCAGGCTCTTCACGCCCCGCCCTTTCAATCGGAACAAGGTACCCGTCTGCGTCCCGGCAGGAATCGAGATGCGCGCCTTGCCGGTCAACGTGGGTACATCAACCTCCCCGCCGAGGGCCGCCACCACGAAGCTGATCGGAACCTCGCACAGCAGGTCGTCTCCATCCCGTTGGAAGATGTCGTGCTGGGCCACCGACAGGACGACATACAGGTCCCCCGCCGGACCACCCCGCGAACCCGCCGCACCATTGCCGCTCGAACGTAGCCGGGAGCCGGAATCCACTCCGCCGGGCACCCGGATCCGCACCGTCGTCGGCGCATCCACCCGCCCGTCACCACCACACGCCCGGCACGGCTTCTCGATCGCCTGTCCGGCCCCTTCGCATCGCGGACACACCTGCTGGATCGAGAAGATGCCCCGCGACATCACCACCCGCCCACGGCCATTGCACTGCGGACACTTGATGACCTTGGATCCCTTCTCCGCCCCGGAACCGCTACACGACTCGCACTTGGCGGGCTTGGTGAACTTGATCTCCTTCTCACACCCGTTCACCGCCTCCTCCAGCGTGATCCGAAGATCATATCGCAGGTCGTCGCCACGCTGCGGGCCGGACGGATCCCGCTCCTCCCCGCCACCGCCACCGCCTCCGAAAAACGCATCAAAGAAGTCCGACCCGCCGAACGCCTGCCGGAAGATGTCCGCGGGATCCACGCCGGCACCGGGCCGGAACCCACCGGCGCCTGCCCGTGACCGCGGATCAAACGCAGCATGCCCATGCTGGTCATACGCGGCCCGCTTCTGCGGGTCGCTCAGCACCGCGTAGGCCTCGCCCAATTCCTTGAACTTCTCCTCAGCAGCCTTGTCCCCCGGGTTCTTGTCCGGGTGATACTTCACTGCGAGCTTCCGGTAGGCCTTCTTCAGCTCCTCGTCCGAAACACCCTTGGCCACGCCAAGGACCTCGTAGAAATCACGCTTCGTCGCAGCCATGACAGGTCAGGGTTGGGAGCCTTCGGAGGTCGTTTCGGCCGCTGCACCCGGAGCCCGGGCCACCACCACGCTGGCCGGCCTCAACAACCGCTCCCGGCACCGGTACCCCTTCCGCAACTGCTGCACGACCTGTCCTTCCGGAACATCCGCCGTCTCCTGCTGGGACACGGCCTCGTGAAGCGACGGATCGAAGGCCTGCCCCATCGCTGAAACCTCCTCCACACCCAATTCACCCAGGACCCCACGCAACTGGCCGTGGATCATGGATACTCCCGCCTTCAGGGTCTCAACGGTCGTGCCCGGCATCTGCGCTGCCTGCAAGGCCATCTCGAACGTGTCAACCACCGGCAGGATCCGCATGACCACCGACTCCGTTGCCGCCCGCCTGGCCTCATCCCGCTCGCGCTGGGCTCGCTTCTTGAAGTTCTCGAAGTCCGCATAGAGCCTGACGAACCGCTCCTGGGCCTCGGCACCGCGCTCGGCGGCAGCCTTGAGTTCCGCCACCTGCTCCGGCGTCAACGTCTCGGCTGCCGGGGCGGATTCAGGGTTCGGGTTCTCAGACGGGTTCGTACCGGGGACGGATTCGCTGCTCATCTTTTTCCAGAAATTCCAGTTCAAAGGCGCGCCAAAGTAGTCAACCAATGCTGCTCCGGCAATAGCCGCGGCCCGCGGTCACGGAACCAAACCAGCCGTCTCCGGATATCCGCAGATGAGGTTCAGGCTCTGCACCGCCTGTCCACTGGCTCCCTTCAGCAGGTTGTCCTGCGCGCTCAGCACGATCAACCGCCCGGTCCGCGGATCCAACCGCCAGGCCAACTCCAGATGGTTCGTTCCTACCACGTTCTTCGTATCCGGAAGCGCCTTGCCCTCCAACACCCGCACAAACGGCTCATTGGCATAGGCCGCCGCATAGCACGCCGCAATTCTTTCCCCGATCACCGCAGCCTCCGCCGACGTCGTGAACGCCGTCGTGGGTGCCAGATATAGGGTCGTGTGGATCCCCCGGTTCACCGGAACCAGATGCGGCGTGAACTGGATCGTCACCGGCATCCCGGCCGCCAGGCTCAACTGCTCCTCGATCTCAGACAGGTGCCGGTGCTTTGGGACCCCATAGGCCCTCAGGCTCTCGTTGCACTCGCAGAACAGGTAATCCACCTCCGCCTTCCGCCCCGCACCCGTCACCCCACTCAGCGAGTCCGCGATGATCCCGGTCGGTCGAACCAGGCCAGCCCTCAGCAGTGGCAACAGCGGAAGCAGGATGCTCGTCGGATAACACCCCGGTGAAGCCACCAACCGAGTCTTCCGGATCGCCTCCCGATGTACCTCCGGCATTCCATACACCGCCGTGGAGAGCAGCCCGGGCGCCGGATGCGGATGCCCGTAGAATTCCTGATAGACCGCCGCACTCCGCAACCGGAAATCCGCGCTCAGGTCGATCACCACCCTGCCCGCCTCCACCAGCGGCACCGCATACTCCGCCGCCACGCCATGCGGGAGTGCCAGCAGGATCACATCCGCCACTTCCGCCAGCACCGCCACGTTCGGCTCCGTGAACCGCAGGGCCCGCGCCTTGGGATGGCTCGCAAACCTCGGAAACACCTGCGCAACGGTCTGGCCCGCCGACTGACGGGACGTCACCGCCACCAACTCGGCGTGGGGATGCTGCAGGAGCAGGCGGACCAGTTCCTCTCCCGAGTAACCGGAAGCCCCGACAATGGCAACGCGCTTGGACATGTTCGACAACCTGAAGGACGTGGAAGGAATGGGACCGTGAAAACAAAAAGTCCCCGCCGGATTGCCAGCGGGGACGTGAAACTCGCAGTCGATCAGCGCTTCGAGAACTGGAAGCGCTTGCGGGCGCCCGGCTGGCCGTACTTCTTGCGCTCGCGCATACGCGGATCGCGGGTCAGCAGACCGTCCGCCTTCAGCAGGGGCCGCAGGGCGGCATCCACTTCCAGCAGCGCACGGGCAATACCGTGCCGGACCGCGCCAGCCTGACCAGCAGGTCCGCCGCCCTCAACGTTCACGCGGACATCGAACTTGCCGATGGTTGCCGTCGCCGTGAAGGGCTGGAGCACGGCACCACGGTGCTGCTCCAACGGGAAATACACCTCGAAGGCCCGGCCATTGATCGTCACCTTGCCGGTGCCAGTCGAAACGCGGACCCGGGCCGTCGACGTCTTGCGCCGGCCGGTGCCAAGGAATTCGGTAATCTGAGCCATATCGGAATTGAGCAGGATTCTTTTCGGTGGGGATGTACCAGCCGGGATCAGCCAGCGTAGGCCATCGTCTTCGGCTGCTGCGCCGTGTGCGGATGCTCGGTGCCAGGATAAACCTTCAGCTTCGTCAGCAACCGGTCGCCCAGACGGTTCTTCGGGAGCATTCCCTTGACCGCATGCATCACCAACCGCTCCGGGTGATTCTCGCGAACCTCACGAACTGAACGGTAGCGTTCGCCACCCTTCCATCCGGAGTAGCTCATGTACTCCTTGGCAGATTCCTTGTTGCCCGTCAGCACCACATCGGCGGCGTTGATGACAACCACGAAATCGCCCGCATCGAGGTGCGGGGTGTAGGTGGGCTTGTCCTTGCCGCGCAGCGCGTCGGCAACTTGAACAGCGAGGCGACCGAGAACGGCACCCTTGGCGTCGATCACTCGCCACTCGCGACGCTGTACGTCGATCTTCGGCAGAAACGTCTTCATCTAAAATCCGAAAGCAAAGGAGCGGGATTTCTATCAAAGGAACCCCCAACGTCAACAAGTCATTCCCGAAAGATGAAGTATTTCACCACTTCATCCTCCAATGCAGCTCATCGTCCGCGCCGGTTGCACGAAATCCGGCTTCCCGATCCGGTGCCCGGCTTCCTTGCCGCGCACGATCTCCACCAACCTCTCTCCCAACTCTCCATCCGTCGCCCCTCCCCGCAGGAGCGGCCTCAGGTCGTGCTCCCCGATGCTGAACAAACACGTCCGGATCTTCCCGTCCGCCGTCAACCGAAGCCGGTTGCAGTGGCCACAGAACGGCTCGCTCACCGGCGCAATCACCCCGATTTCCCCGCGCCCGTCCGCAAACCGCCACCGCCGCGCCGTCTCGCTCAGGGCCCCGGACTGGTCCACCGCCTCCAGCCCGAACCGCGCCTTCAATCGTGCGACGATCTCCTTCCCAGCCACCACCAGGTCCCGCTGCCAGGCCCGACTGCTGTCCAAGGGCATGAACTCAATGAACCGGAGCGACAGCCCGCGGTCCCGGGCAAACTCCGCCAACCCCTCCAGTTCGTGGTCGTTCATCCCCCGGATCACCACCGCATTCACCTTCACCGGCGCGAAACCCATCTCCTGCGCTAGACGGATCCCCTCCAGCACCTCCGCCAACCCATCCCGGCCCGTCATCCGACGGAAATTCTCCCGGTCCAACGAATCCATGCTGAAACTCACCCGCTGCAGTCCAGCCGCCTTCAACGCCGCTGCCTTCCGGCCAAACAGGAAACCATTCGTCGTCATCGCCAGGTCCTCGACCCCGGCCAACCCCGCGAGGCTCCCCACCAAGGTCTCCACCCCTTGCCTCAACAACGGTTCCCCTCCCGTGACCCGCAGCTTCGTCACCCCCAAGCCGACCGCGACCCGCGCCACCCGCACGATCTCCTCGTAGGTCAGCAGATCCGCCTTCGGCTTCCACTCGTAGGCGATCGGACCTGTCGGCCCCGGCAGCTTTCCCAAACCTTCCCATCGCGTCCGATAGAAGTTCGCCGCCTCCTCGGTCTCCGGCAGGCAGTACAGGCATCGGAAATTGCAACGGTCCGTGACGCTGACCCGAAGGTCCCGCATCACCCGACCATGCGTATCCCGAAGCTCAGACGGCATTGGCCGACCCTACGCGAAGCCTTCGCCCCCGCCAACCCGCGTAAAATCCAGAACTCGGATTCTTCATTCACCCGGTCTACCGTCTCCCCGTGGAAGCCTCCACCCCACCACCGTTCGTCCCCGGTACTCTCTACCTCGTCGCCACTCCCATCGGGAACCTCGAGGACATCACCCTGCGCGCCCTCCGCGTCCTCCGCGAATGCGACCTCATCGCCGCCGAGGACACCCGTCACACCGGCCAACTCCTCCAACACTTCAACATCCGGAAGCCCATGGTCTCCTACTTCCGTTTCAATGAGGCCCGACGGTCCGCCGAGATCACCGACCGCCTTCGCGCCGGCGCCATCGTCGCGCTCGTCACTGACGCCGGCACCCCCGGCATCTCCGACCCGGGCTCCCGCGTCGTCGCCGAGGTCATCGCCGCCGGGCTCCGCGTCGAACCGATCCCGGGCGCGTGCGCCCTCGTGGCGGGCCTCACAGCCTCGGGACTTCCCACCGATGAGTTCCATTTCGCCGGATTCCTCCCCGTCAAATCCGGCCAACGCGCCCGCCGCCTCTCCCAACTCCTCCTACTTCCCGGAACCCTCTGCGTCTACGAGTCCCCGTATCGCGTGACCCGCCTGCTGCAGGAGATTGCTGCTGCCAGCCCCCAACGTCAGGTGGTCGCCTGCCGCGAACTCACCAAGAAATTTGAGGAATGGCTCCGTGGTACCGCCACCGAGGTTGCTGCAGACCTCGAACGCCGCCCCAGGAAGGGCGAATTCGTAGTACTTGTCGCTCCTGCCAACGAATCTCCCCAAGCCTCGGAAGCCCCCGAGGCCGGTTAGCAGCGATTCACCCTAGAACCGGCGGTTGGATCCACAGGATACAGCGATTCCACGGATTGGAAGCCGGTTGAGAGAGGCTGTCATTTCATCCCAAGGGTGAGATGCAAACCGCGATGCGGTGAAGCCTCCAGTCCCGGTCCATCTGTGAAATCCGTGAAATCTGTGGATAGCCCAACTGCCGCTTTCAGGCTCACCCTTCCCGACCGGGCGGTGGAAGCTTTACCAACCCGAACTCCTTCGCCCGCTCATCCAGGAAGCTCACGATCAGCCGGGTCAGGTCCAGTTCCGCCAGATGGATCCTCCACGCCACCACAGGCAGCACCAGCAGCAGCCCCCACCACCATCCTCCCAGGAACCCGATCACGATCAGCAACGCGCCCGCGATGGAACTGAACGCCGCCCTCGCCACGAAACTCCACGAACCGTCCAGTCGGCACCTCAACACCTGCGTCCCGTTCGCGAGGTATTCCCCGGCCGTGACCAACCGGAGCCGTGCCCAACGGTTGCCATAAATCTCCACGTCATACCGGCTCCAGCCACCGTCCGGCTTGTTCTGCCAGGAGCGCTCGTCCAGGCGCTCCAGCACCCGCCTCAGGAAGGCCGTCCGGTCAATCGCACCCTCGGACCAGTACCTCAGCAGGTGGAGTGACTCGTCCTGCCCCTGCAGACTCAGCGATTCCAGAGTCTCCCGCGCACTCAACGGCGTCTGCTGGCCGCGGAGATGGTTCCGGTGCCGGGCCCATCCGCGCACCACCGGCTGCAACAGGAACAGCAATGCCACCAGCGGTCGCGACCACCATCGACGCCGGCTCTTCGGCAGGTCGGCCTGTGACGCCGCAGCCACGCACATCAGCAGCGAAAGGACCAGTGACGCCACGCCGATCGTCGCGACATACGGCACCACCGAGCCCAGCACCAGCAGGGGCAAGGTCACCAGGAAGTGGTACTCCAGGCTGGTCAGAACCAGCAGCGTGAGCCCCGGGCTCACGTTGTAGATGCTCTGGAAGAAACCCGTCCCGAACAGGCCGTGATAGATGATCGGGCGGCTCGTCTCGACCCCGATCTTTGCCGGCGAGTAGATCCGCCCGTGCCAGATCGAACCGCCAAACCGGTTGAAGTTCTCCGGATGCCGCCTCTCCAAAAGCGCCTCCGCATCGCCGTACCCGGACTGTTGCTTGAGGTACGCCTGGATGGTGTTCCGACGGTAGTGCCAGACGAACCCGCCCGGGCTGAACCCGATCCGGTAGCCGCGTTGCTGCAGCCGCCAGCAGACATCCACGTCATCGCCGGCCTTTCGGTACACCGGATCAAACCCGCCCAACTCGATCAGGGCCCACCGGTGGAAGGCCATGTTGCAGCCGGGAATGTGTTCCGCCACCCGGTCCGTCAACATCACGTGCGCCGGCCCGCCCGGCGAGACCATCACCGCCGCTGCCACCGCCGAGTCATCCGGCGGCAGGAAGTTGTGCCCGCCCACGCCGGCAAAGCCCGAGTACAACAGGTCCCCCACGAGGTACCTCAACCAGTCCTCGTCCGCCCGGCAGTCCGAATCCGTGAACGCGATGATCTCGCCCGTGGCGGCGTAGATCCCCGTGTTCCGCGCGGCGCTCAGCCCCTGGTTCTTCTCGTGCCGGATGTTCCTCACCCGCGGAAACAGCGCGGCGATCTCCTGCGTCGAATCCGTTGAACCGTCATCGACCAGGATCACCTCGAAGTCCGGATAGTTGAGCCCTTCCAACGACTGCAGGCAGGCCTTCAAGGTCGGCGCCCCGTTGTAGCTCGCCACCACCACCGTCACCCTCGGCGACGCCGGCAACTCGAAATACGGCGCCTGCCGGTACCGGCTCCGGACCGCGTCAAAAGCCGGCTTCGGCTCGCGCTCGCGGTTCGTCAGACCGAACGCCCAGTCGTTGATCGAGCGCCCGTCCTTGAACCAGTCGTCCGTGAAACTGAATACGAACACCCCGGCGCTCCCCGCCCGGAACGATGCCTCGATCTTCCACGACAGGATCTCCGCCTGCCGAAACTCGCCCTCCCGCAACGAATCTATCCCGAATTCTCCGAGTACCAGCGGCTTCGTGTCCGCCAGCATCTGCAATCGGGCAAGGTAGTTCTCAAACGGCCGCCGCTCGTGCAGGTACACGTTGCAGCACAGGAAATCCATCGACCGCGGCCGCAGGAACTCAGTCGGGGGATAGTTCCCGAACGTGCACAGCAACTCCGGATCCTCCGCCTTCGCTTCCGCCACCAACCCGTCCAGGAAATCCGCCACCGCATCCGCACCGCTCCACCGGACGATGTCCGCCGGAATCTCGTTCACCACGCTCAGCGCAAATACCGCCGGGTGCGCCCGCAGCAACCTGGCCGCCCGCCGGACACGGTCCCTTGCATCCTGACGCGATTCCTCTGAATCCAGGAAGCACAGGTGCTTGTTCCAGGGCACGTCCACCAGGACCTTCATCCCTTGCTCATGCAGGAGGTCCAGGAACCACCGGGGCGGCAGGTGATAGACGCGGACCGTGTTCGCTCCCAATTCCAGGATCCGCTCCAGATCGTGCAACGTCTGCTCCCGCGTCGCGTACCCGTCCCCCTCTGGCCCCGAGCCAAACGGCCCGTACGTCACCCCCTTGGGATGGAACTTGCGGCCGTCGACGCGGAAGAACTTTCCGTCCACCGTGACCCGGGCTCGTGAGGTGACTGCGGTCGGCGACATCAACTCCGGCGGGCGCAATTCGACACGGCGCGGCCCCGTCGCAATCGGCGACGGTAGGACCTCCGGTTCGAGTAGCACTGCACGGGGCATGAGATTGGGGAGCGGTGGACAGGAAGCAAGAATTGGCAAGCCGGACAGGAAATGGCCCGCCGGTGTCTCACGCCGGCGGGCCCGCCTTCTCCTATGCGTTAACCCTGCTGGCAACTCACCAGCAGAAATGGGCGTGCCCGCGGATGCGGCGCGGATGTCCGTGGATCACCACGGGCCGCGGCGCAGGCATGTAGTACGGCGCCGGGCTGACCACCACCGCCGGGGGCGGAGCGTAGTAAACCACCGTGGGAGCCGGGGCCGGGGCGTAATAGACCGGCGCCGGAGCCGGCGCGTAGTAAACCGGGGCGGGAGGCGCCACCGGAGCGGGGGCCACGACCGGAGTCGCAGCCACGTAGACCGGCGGGGCGTAGACCACCGCCGTGGTGGGCGCGCAGGGCGCCGGATCCAGCGCTCGGGCAACCACGCCCGCCGCCACAACACCCGTCAGAACCTTGCCCGCCACCGCCCACTCCCGATCCCCTGCCCGGACTTCCGGAGTCAGTGCGCCCAGTGCGAGGGCGGCGGTTACGGTGGCAGCAATCAATGTCGTTTTCATGTTGTCGACTTCGTTACCCGAAGCTGGAGGGCTAGACTGTGCCCCTCGACCTTTATTCAGGAGGCTTCCACTGACTTGCCAGCCGCGAACCCCCTCCCGAACGAAACCGACATCCAAAAGCACTCCAAGAAGATAGCCGTCACATCGTCCAGACCACCCCGGCCGCACCCCGCACCTCCACCGACAACTTTCCACCCACCGCCCCTGCCCCACCCGCCCAGTGCTCAACGATACGCGAGAAACCGCCCCCGACGCTCCAGAAACCCGGCCATGCCGGCGTCCCGCACCTTCAGGATCTCCGCCAGCGGGCGCCCATTCCGGATGGCTTCCAAGGTGGCCTCATCTCCCAGTAGCGTCGCCATCTTCTCCAGCTTCAGCTCGCCCGGATGCAACCGTTGCAGTGTCAAAGCCAGCAGCATCCCCAGATCGGTCGCCCGAAACCGCTCCCGGTCCGTCACCAGGATCTGCACGCCTCCGCACTCCTTCCCCTGGAAAACACTCGCCGTCGGCGTGAAGCGTACCGGCACGAACCGTACGCCGGCCAACCCCGCCTGGTTCAACTCCGCCGCCAACCTCAGGTCGTCCACGTAGGGAGCCCCAATGACCTCGAACGGCGTCCCGGTCCCCCGGCCGACACTCACCGCGCAGAACTCCAGCACCCCAACCCCAGGGTACAACGTCGCCTCCGTCAGCGACCGCATGTTCGGGGATGGATTGGTCCAAGGTAGCCCGGTCGAATCAAACCAGTCCTTCCGCGCCCAACCCCGGCACGGAACCACCGTCAGCTTCACGCCCAGCTTCCGCTCCGAATCAAACATCCGCGCCAACTCGCCCGTCGTCATCCCATGACGCAACGGGATCTCATGCCAGGCCACGAAGCTCCTCGCTCCGGTCAGCACCGGTCCCTCCACCGTGACGCCGTTCACTGGATTGACCCGGTCCAACACCACGAACTCCTTTCCGGCCTTCGCCGCCGCTTCCATGCAGTTCCCCAGGGTCGAGATATACGTGTAGAACCGGCACCCGATGTCCTGGATGTCGAACACCAGCACCTCCAACCCCGCCAACTGCTCGGCCGCCGGAGCCCGTCGTTCCCCGTACAGGCTGTACACCGGCAACCCCGTCTTCTCGTCACGACCGTCCGAGACCTTCTCATCCAGCAACCCCCGGATGCCGTGCTCCGGCGAAAACAAGGCCACCAACTGCACCCCTGCCGCCTGATGCAGCAGGTCGATCGTCTGGCGCCGATGCCTGTCCCGCCCCGTATGGTTCGTGATCAAGCCCACCCGCTTCCCCTTCAATTCCGCAAAGCCCCCCTGCGCCAGCACGTCCACCCCGTTGAGCACTCCTTCCCCGGGCCGGTCCGCCGCACCAAATCCCCACTCGCCCGAATCTTCCACTGACGCCGCCTGCTCCACCGCCTTTGGCCACTTCACGGCACGCAGCGCCTCCGCGGCCAACGTCCCCAACCGCCTCCGCAACGCCCTGACGTCACCCGCCTCGGTCGGATGATTCCGATTCGACATCAGCAGCACGAATGTCCCCGTCGCCGGGTCAATCCACATGGAAGTCCCCGTCCATCCTGTGTGCCCGTACGAACCCACCGCAAAGTGCGATCCCCGCGGCCCCGCGTAGGGAGAATCAATGTCCCATCCAAACCCACGTGCCGGCAACCCGGCAGGCGATTGCACCGACGTCATCAACCGGACCGTCTCGGCCTGCAGGACCCGCTGCCCATCCAGTTCGCCCCCGTTGAGCATCATCCGGCAGAACCGGGCAACGTCAGACGCCGTGGTGAACAACCCCGCATGCCCCGCCACCCCGCCCATCCGGCGCGCGGTCGGATCGTGGACCACCCCACGGAAACAGGTTCCGTCGACGTATCGCTCCGTTGGAGCGATGCGCGTCAGGTCGACAGTTGGTGCGCTACGACGGCGGTAACCGGTGTCCAACATTCCCAATGGGCCATGGATCTCCGCCTGCACGAACTCGTCCAACTCGCGCCCGGACACCCGCCGCACCAACTCGCCCAGCACGATGAAATTGATGTCGCTGTAGACAAACTTGCTCCCCGGGGCCTGCGTCGGCGTCTCCTCCACCGCCATCTGGATGGCGGCCTCCCAACCGTCCCAGCCCGACGGCCGCCCCAGCCCGGGCCTCAGCCCGCTGGTGTGCGTCAACAATTGACGAACGGTGATCGCCTCCTTCCCGTTCGCGGCAAAGGCCGGAAGGTACTTCGCCACCGGTGCCTCGACGTCCAGCTTGCCCTGCTCCACCAACCGCATGACCGCCGGCGTCGTGGCCAGCACCTTGGTCAACGATGCCGCGTCAAAAACCGTATCCTCCGTCATCGACTCCGGCGCGGGCTCGATCGCCCGCTGGCCATAGGCCCGGACGACCCTTTCACCGCCATTCTCCAGCCACACCACCGCCCCCGGCAGGTGCCCCGCCGCGATCGAATCGATCACGGCCTTGTCGATCTCGACGAGTTTTGCCGGCTTGAACACCGACTGCTTGCGCGCCTGGGAGGTCCCGACTTCCCGCACCGCGCATCCCGCAGCCCCGGCCAGACACAGCCAGAGCGCCACCCACATCCAACGTGCCCGATTCATCTGCCCAGTATAAGGCGCAGGGCGAACCGAAACTTCCAAGGGCGAAGTTTGATCGGAGCACATTCGGGGCGCTTTCCGACACTGCCCCCGTCTCAGAACTGGAACGGGGTGGCGACGTCCTCGTCGCCTTGGGAATGGGCCTCGGAGGGCCACGAGGACGTTGCAGCCCCGATTGACGCGGGGACAGCGTCGAGATGCGCCCGCTTCTTCGGTTGGCTCCCAGCCCCCACCTGTCTAGCGTCCGCCCATGCTGAGCGCGTCGCTATGGTGGGATATCTCCCACCCCGAGGTATTGCTGCAGAATCCGCTCGTTCTGATCGGGGCGATCTTCTCGCTCTGGATGTGCATCGACGCCATCCGGCGCGGTGAATGGCTCTGGGCCGCCAGCATCGTCCTATTCACCGTGTTCTCCGCCGTCCTCTACTTCTTCATGGTCTACCGCCCCCAGGGCGCCGCTGGCGGAGGCTCCACCGGCTTCGAGTTACCCGGTGCCCGTGACCGGGCCCGCCTCAAGGAGATCGAGAACCGCATCCACCACCTCGACCACGCCCGGGATCACCTCGACCTGGCCGACCACTTCTTCTCCAAGGGCAAGTTCGAGAAAGCCGAAGCCAGCTACCGCGAATCCCTCAAGCGCGACGCGAACGACCCCGACGCAATCGCCCACCTGGGCCAATGCCTCCTCCGCCTCAAGCGACCCGCCGAGGCCAAGCCCCTCCTCGAACAGGCTCTGGGCGCCAACCCCAAGCACGACTACGGCCACACCCAGATGGCCCTCGCCGAGACCCAGGCAGCCCTCGGCAACCCCGACGAGGCCATCGCCACCTGGCAGCAGGTCCTCGCCAACCACGGCTACGCCCGCGCCAAGGTCCAGTACGCTGAACTCCTCGTTGCCAAGGGCCGCCAGGACGAAGCCCGCAACCTGATGCGCGAGCTCATCGCCGACGACCAGCACTCCCCCCGCTTCCAGCGCGTGCGCGACAAGGCCTGGATCCGCCGCGCCAAGAAACTCGTCTGATCCCCGCCCATCGGCGGATCAGATTCGCTCGAAGTACCGTCCCTTCTCCCAATCCGTGACCGCCGAGTCGAACGAAGCGCACTCCAGCTTCGCGTGGTGCACGTAGAAGTCCACGACCGCGTCCCCGAACGCCGATCGCGCGAGGGCTGACTTGTCCATCAGCGTCGCCGCTTCCGCCAGGCTAGACGGCAACCGTGCCAGCTTGGGGTCGATGTAGGCGTTGCCCTTGTATTCCACGCCGCAATCCAAGTCTTCACGGATGCCTGCAAATCCCGCCGCGAACATCGCCGCGAACGCCAGGTACGGGTTCGCGTCCGCCCCCGGCATCCGGTTCTCGATCCGGAATGACTTCCCGTGCCCGACGATCCGGAACCCGCACGTCCGGTTGTCCGTGGACCACGCCATCCGCGTCGGCGCCCAGCTTCCGGCCTGGTAGCGCTTGTAGCTGTTGATCGTGGGTCCAAAGAACAAGCAGAGCTCCGGACAATACTTCAACAAGCCTCCGAGGAACTGCCGGAACAGCTTCGATCCCTGCCGCTTCTCCGCGTCCCAGAACAACGGCTTGCCGTCCCGCCACAGGCTCAGGTGCAGATGGCAGGAATTGCCCGCCTCCGAGGGCGCGTACTTCGCCATGAAGGTGACCGCCTTGCCGTGCTGCTCCGTGATTTCCTTCACGCCCTGCTTGAAAACGACGTGCATGTCACACATCGGCAGCGGCTCGTCATGCGTGAAGTTGATCTCGTGTTGACCCCGGCTCCACTCGCCCTTGCTGCTCTCCACCGGCACCCGGGCCGCCGTCATGCCGTTCCGGATCGCCCGCATCAACGGCTCGTCCCGGGTCGGCTGCATCAGGTGATAGTCGATCCGATAATCACTCGACGGCTTGAGCTTGTGGTAACCGTCCTCGAACGCCTGGTGGTAGGTCTGGTTGAACAGGTAGAACTCCAACTCGCTCGCGCATCGGCAGTCGTATCCCAGCTCCTTCAGGGCATCCAACTGCCGGCGCAGGACGGAGCGCGGGGCCTCCGCCACGTACTGGCCGTCCTCGCGCACGTAGTCGCACAACACCAGAGCCGATGCCGTCTGCCACGGCAATTCCCGCAGCGTCGAGAGGTCCGGCTTCATGATGAAGTCCCCGAACCCCGCGTCCCAGTTCGCCACCTGGAACCCCTCCAGAGGGTCCATCTCCATGTTCACCGTCAGCAGGTAATTGCACCCGTGCGTCCCATGCCCCACCACCGAGTCCACGAAGTAATCCGCCCGGAACCGCTTTCCCACCAGGCGCCCGAACGGATCCGGAAACCCCACCAGCACGGTGTCAATCCGCCCGGATGCGACCGCTT
Source organism: Limisphaerales bacterium (assembly GCA_965284395.1). GTDB lineage: Bacteria > Verrucomicrobiota > Verrucomicrobiia > Limisphaerales > UBA9464 > UBA6176. The sequence continues at coordinate 7,195,020 of OZ260084.1, forward strand.
CCTTCAACTGTTCAATCGTCATGTTGTAATGCCTTGCTGACTGGTTTCCGTCTCACCCTCCCGCTCCAATTCCGGCTCAGGACGCCACGTAAACGTTCTTCGTCTCCGTGTATCCATCCATCGCCGCCATGCCCAGATCCCGGCCCAGACCCGATGTCTTGAAGCCGCCGAACGGAGCCTCGACGTGCACGCTGTTGTGGCAGTTCACGCTCAACACCCCGCTCTCGATCAGCCGACTCACCCGCAACGCCCGCGAGAGATCCCGCGTCCACAGCGAGCCACTCAATCCATACGGCGAATCGTTCACCTCACGGATCATCGTCGCCTCGTCATCGAACGGAGTGATCGCCACCACCGGCCCGAAGATCTCCTCGCGCCAGCACCGGTCGCCGCGGCCCACATCGAGCAGCACCGTCGGCTCCAGGTAGAAGCCGCGTGGCTGCGGACGCCCGCCTCCAGTCGCGAACTTCGATCCCCGTGCCCGCGCATCCGCCAGGAACGCCTCCACCGTCGCCCGTTGCGCACCGCTCGCCATCGGCCCGAGCTGAGTGCTGTCCAGCGCCGGATCCCCGACGATCAGCTTCTTCGTCGCGGCCACGAAACGCTCCACGAATCCCGCGTACACCGACCGCTCCACGAACATCCGGCTCCGCGCACAGCAGTCCTGCCCCGTGTTCGCAAACACGCTCATCGGCGACGAATCCGCCGCCTTCTCCCAGTCCGCATCCGCGAACACGACGTTCGGGGACTTGCCACCCAACTCCAGCGATACGCGCGTCAGGTTCCTCGACGCCAGTTCCATGATCCGACGCCCGATTTCCGTCGAACCCGTGAACGAAACCTTCCGGATCAGCGGATGCGTCACCAACGCGTCGCCGACCGCCGACCCACTCCCCGGCACGATCTGCAACACGCCCGGCGGGAGCCCCGCCTTCACCGCCAATTCCCCCATCTTGATCGCCGTCAAAGGCGAGATCGAAGCCGGCTTCAGTACCACGGCATTGCCAGCCGCCAGCGCCGGTGCCGCCTTCCATGCCGCGATCGGCAATGGGAAATTCCACGGCACGATGGCCGCGATCACACCCATCGACTGCTTCAGCGTGAAATCGAACCCGCCACGCCCCACCGGCAACGTCTGCCCGCCAAACTGCGAGACCGCTCCCGCGTAATACTCGAACACCCGACCCGCCAGCCCCGCCTCATCCCGCGCATCCGCGATCGGCTTGCCGACCTGCCGCCGCTCCAGTTGCGCCAACTCCTCGTTGTGCTCCCGCAGAACCCGGGCCACCCGGAACAGGATCTCCGCCCGCTTCCCGGGCGCCAGATCGCGCCATCCACCCTCCCACGCCGCGTGCGCCGATCGGATCGCACCGTCCACATCCGACACCGTCGCCGCTGCGACCTCCACGAACGGCTCCTCCGTCGCCGGATCCACCAGCGCGATCCGCCGCCCGTCCGCCGCCGCCCGATATCCACCATCCAGAAACAAATCGTTGGGAAAATTCATGGCTCAGTTCCGACGCACTCTAGGAACCTCCACCCCGACGGGAACAGCCCTTTCCCATGCCTCAAAAAGGGGGGGCCAAGGGCAGTCCCCAGGCCGTTGTAGGCCTCGTGCCCCCACTCGGCGAACCCCAACTGAGGTCCGAGCCCGTTGTAGGCCGCGTGCCCCCACGCGGCGAACCCCATCGGCGATCCCATCTCCCATTCCGCAGTGCACTTCCCGGTAGCCGCCGAGGTAACGAGGCGGGCAATCTTCCCACTGCTCCAAAACTTGAATCTGAAAACTTCCACCTAGGGCGCATCCTGACACTGTCCCCTGCCTCAAGCGGGGCGGCAACGTCCTCGTTGCCCTCCCATGCCCATTCCAAAGGCGACGAGGACGTCGCCACCCCGTTCCTGTTCCCAAACGGAGGCAGTGTCAGGATGAGCCCTTCCACCCCTCACCCGCCCCTGCCGCGTGGACATCCGGACGGTTCGAGGCTAATCAACACAAACATCATGAAGACCATGAACCGTTCTGTTGCCCGCGCCATTGCGCTCGCCCTCCTCGCCTCCGCCCCAGCGGCCTACGCCGAAGATTACGTCTACAGCGGCTTCGACGCCGATACCGAAGGCTGGGGCCGCGGTTGGGGCATCGAAAACTACGTCCTGGAATGGGATGGTGCCGTCGACTCCAAGAACAACGCCACCTCCGGATCCCTCAAGGTCACGGCCAACTTCGCTGCCGCCAACACCTGGCAGGAACTGGTCCTCCAACGCATCGCCGACTTCGACTTCTCGAACTACGTCAAGGTCGCCTACGACGTGAAGGTCGACGCCACTTCCACCCCGTCCGCCAACGGTGACTTCAACGACACGCTCCTCTCCCTCCGCGTCCCGGGTTGGGCCTGGGGTGGATGGCACACCTCCAAGACCATCACGCCCGATGGCTGGGTCCACGTCGAGGAACTCGTCCCCTCCGCCTACAACACCATCATCGCCATGAACATTTCGTTCGCCGGCGGTGACTTCGCCGGCCCGGTGACCTACTGGCTCGACAACGTCCGCTTCGTCTCCGACACCGTCGCCCCGCCCCCGACCGTTGCACTCGGCAGCGCCACCGCGGGACTCGAGATCTTCGCCACCGGTTCCCAGTACCAACGGCAGTCGGTCCGAACCCTGGAGCCGAAGTACTCCTGGGTGAACTCCGCCGGTGCCGTGGACTACTCGCTCGAGATCGTCCAGGCACCGCCCGCCGGTTCCACCGACCTCTTTGCCTACCTCTGGCTCATCGGCACCGAGACCACGGATCCCGGCACCTCGCCCGACTGGAACGAGCCCAACGGCGTCTTCCTCGAGATCCGTCAGGTCGCCAATGGCACCTACAGCGTCCGCCTCAGCCAGAAGACCGAGGCAGGCGGAGCCCACGGCACCCGCTTCGAAGCCGCCGGCCTCCTCGCCCAACTCGACGGCGTCGCTTCGGCCGTCGGCCGCTGGACCGTCTCCATGAAGGGCGCCGAAGCCACGCTCATCGCTCCCGACGGCTCCCGCACCACGGGCCAGCTGCCGGCCGACAAGCTCGCGGGCTTCGCCAACGTGTTCCCGCATTTCGGCGTGCAGATGGACAACACCGTCGCCAAGGGCCAGTCGTTCACCTTCGGCCGGTTCCAGATCCAAGGCGCGAACGCCGACTTCACCGAGAACCTGAACGCCAATCTCCGCACCGCCACCGAACTCAACACCGAGGTCTGGAAGAACGTCGCGCAGGACACCTCCGGCGTCGTCTTCGCGCCCTCCAACGTCGCTTACAAGGTCTCGTGGGAAGCGCCCGCCACCGGCTATTCCCTCCGCACCAAGGCCACTCTCACTGGCCCGTGGACGGATCCCGCGCTCCCGGTCCTCAGCATCGGCGGACGCAAGCTGACCTACGTCCCAGCCTCCGCCCTGCCGTCCGCCAACGCCGGCTTCTTCGCCGTCCAGAAACAGTAAGCCCGAAATCCGGGGGATGCGGCCGTCGGCCCATCCCCCGCCCCATCCGGGGTGGCAACGTCCACGTTTCGCATTCCACCTGGTGGGGCGAGGGTCCTCACGAGCCGATCTCCTCGCGGCTCGATGGAGAGTCTCACCCCACCGGTTTCGGGAGAGAGGCGCAGTTCGTGAAGTTCGTTCGAAATGGGATTCTGGCTCAAATGCCTTGGAAGGACGTTCTGAGAAACCTGAGCGTGGCCAAGGCTGCCTCCCCTTGACGCCGCGTGGCCCCCGCTGCCTTCCATTGCTTCCCGCAAGTTTCGCCACGCCCAACATCTTTGATGACTGTCGCTTCCATTCTCGATCCCACCATGATCTCCCCCCCGATTACGGCCTTGTCGCTGATCGAACTCCGCCGGTCCCTCCATGCCCACCCCGAGGTGTCCGGAGCGGAAGAAGCCACGGCGGCACGCATCGCAGCCCGGCTACGGGCTTTGAATCCGACCTCGCTCCTCAACGGGTTGGGTGGACACGGGGTCCTGGCCACCTTCGACAGCGGGAAACCTGGCCCGACCTTGCTCTTCCGTGCTGAACTCGACGCCCTGCCAATCGTCGAGGCCAATCGCTTCGAGCATCGGTCACAGGTCGAGGGGGTCTCCCACAAGTGCGGACACGATGGCCATATGGCGATTCTTTGCGGACTAGCCGATGCGCTCGCCGCGCGATCTTTGGTCCGGGGCAAGGTCCACTTGCTTTTCCAACCGGCCGAGGAAACCGGTCAGGGCGCCCAAGCGGTGCTGGCGGATCCACGATTCGCCCCCATCACCCCCGATCTTGGATTTGCCCTACACAACATGCCCGGCTTTCCCGCCGGCGCGGTCATCGTGAGGACGGGAACTATCACTGCCGCCGTGTGCAGCCTGATCCTTCGCTTCCAAGGCCGGACCTCCCATGCCATGGAACCGGAAGCGGGCTTGAATCCATCCCTCGCGATCGCCGAACTCATCCAGGCCTGCGACGCCCTCAATCACAACCATCCGGCCGATGTGGACTTCAGGTTGGTGACCCCCATCCACGTCCGGGTGGGCTCCCCCGCATACGGCGTTTCCGCTGGCGATGGAGAATTGCACCTTACCCTGCGTGCTTGGGACGATGAACGACTCGGGCGGCTCCTCGAAACGATCCTAACCCACGCGCACGAGATTGCGACCCGGCACCGCCTGTGCCTAACCCACGAAATCCTGCAGCGCTTCCGGGCCAACGTGAATCACCCGGCTGCCGTAGTGCAGGTGCGGGCGGCGGCTCACCGCTGCGGACAACCCATCACGGATCTTTCCCTGCCAATCAAGGGTGGCGAGGACTTTGGCCTGTTCACCTCCAGTTTTCCCGGCTGCATGTTCCTGCTCGGGATTGGCGAAGCAGCCCCTTCGCTCCATAGCCCCGACTACGACTTTCCCGATTCGCTCATCGAGACCGGAGTACGCTTGTTCGAGGAAATCGTCCGCAACGCAACCAACCGTTAAGTGGGGGCAATGGGGTAATGGGGCAATGGGGTCAGTCCCGAATGGCGCTTACTTAAGACCCAAAACTTTCTTTGTCAGCGGCTTACGTCGACGCACGTCCGGCAGGCTTCCGAAGATCCGTAGCCGGGTCAGTTGCTGCATCCGATCCAGGATCGCTTGGACCTCCCGCCAGCCTTCGATCGCCTCCTTCATCGCTTCGTACTGTTCCTTCGACAGCGCCAGCGACACCGTCTTTCCCTTCTCCTTCCTCGTCCACTGGTAGCACGGGCCCCCGGCTCCCGGTCCGCGGTCCTGGACATAACCGGCGGTCATCCATCCGATCCCACCAAGCCGGACTCGGAGCTCCTCGTACTCGCGGTCTATCGCCTCTAGGTCTGCTTTCATCTTTTCCATTGTAACCTTCCTAGATCTTTGGCGTCAATAGGGCGGTAACGGTACCGCCCTATGGATACTCCTTTCCTCCCTGGTCTTCGCCATTCACTGGCCGCCCTCGGCCGCAGTCTTCGTTCTGTCCGCTCCAAACCCATCCCGGAACTGCAGCACTTCTTCTCCTCCCTCTTTCCGGACAATCTCTTCCATCGCGAAGCTTCCGGCCCCAACAGCCGCGAGCGGATCTTCACCCTGCAACGCACCTTCTGGCTCTTCCTCTTCCAGGCCCTCACACCCAAGACCTCCCTGCGGGAAGCCTGCCACCACCTCCGCTCCCTCCTGGAACTCTCCAGCTCGGAGTCCTGCTCCGTCACAACAGGGGCCTATTCGAGGGCTCGCGGACGGTTCCCCATCACTCTCCTGTACCAGGCACTCCATCATTCGATGAAGATGGCCTGCGCCCGCGCACCTCGTCTGGGTCTGCTCCAGGGCCGGGATATCCGCCTCATTGACGGCACGTCTCTGCGTCTTGCCGATACACCCATGAACCAGAGGCGCTTTCCGCAACCTTCCGGCCAGGCCAAGGGCTGTGGCTTCCCAGTCATGAAGGTGCTTGCCTTGTTCTGTCTGCGTAGTGGCGCCGCCCTGAACTTCGTCACCGCCAAACAAACCAAGCACGATACCCCGCTGGCCCAGAAGATCTGGCGCCATCTTTGCAGCGGCGACGTCTTGCTGGGGGACCGCGCGTTCGGGGATTTCGTCACACTGGCCCTGCTTCCATTGAGGGCCGTGGATGTCGTCGCCCGCTTGCATCAGGCGCGTACCCCAGACTTCCGCAATCCTCACAAGCGCTACGGTCCCGACGATGCGCTCTTCGTTTGGAGCAAACCGATCCAACGTCCACGGTGGCTGAGCCTCGTGAAGTGGCTTCGGGTGCCGGACCAGATCACCGTCCGGGTGATCCGCAGCCGCATCGAACGACGTGGATTCCGGACCGAGTCCGTCTCGATTGTCACCACCCTGCTGGACCCGGAGAAGTATCCGGCATCCGAGATTGCCGAAGTCTACCTGCGTCGCTGGCGGATCGAGCTCTCGTTCCGGGACATCAAGACGACGATGGAAATGGAGCACCTGCGTGCGCAGAGTCCACAGATTGCGACCAAGGAACTGCTGGCGGCCCTGATCGCCTACAACATGGTTCGGATCACAATGATCGAAGCCAGTCGCCGGCACCGAACAGATCTGGATCGGTTGAGCTTCAAGGGAACGGTCGATGGGCTTCGCCAGTACTGCCCCCGTATGGCCCGGGCCAGGTCGCTGACGGCACTGCGGCGACTCGAACGGGGATTGCTCCGGGCGGTGGCCAAGGATCTGGTGCCACGGAGGCCAGGGAGAAGGGAACCGAGAGCCGTCAAACGGCGACCAAAGCCGTTGGCGTACCTGACCAAACCACGGCGCGCCTACCGCGACATGCCACACCGAAATCGCCGAAAATCCGGTAATTCCGGCGACCAAGGCTGAAAATCACCGACTAAGTAAGCGCCATTCGGGTCAGTCCCCTATTTTCAACATTTTGAGCCCGTTTTGCCCGGCGGGTTCATCGACCGGACTTGTCCATGCCCCGACGGATCTCCACGGAATTTGCCGGCTTGGAATCCCACGGACCCCAGCGCCATTGCGGTAATGGGGCAATGGGGTCAGTCCCCTATTTTCAACATTTTGAGCCCGTTTTGCCCGGCGGGTTCATCGACCGGACTTGTCCATGCCCCGACGGATCTCCACGGAATTTGCCGGCTTGGAATCCCACGGACCCCAGCGCCATTGCGGGAGAACTCCCCTCCCCCCTCTCCGCAGCCTCCGCGCCTCACCGCCGCGGCCCGAGCCTTTGTCGAACGGACCGGGCGTAATACACGACAGGCACCAGCGCGATCACGCTGACCAAGGCCACCACCAATGGCGACCACCCATCCGACGCCACCGCCATCGGACCATTCGCGTGCTCGGCCCACGCGAAAGGCCCAGTTGCTTCGAACCGGGCGATAGAAAAGCCGCCACCCCGGGCTTCCGCCCAACCAAGCGCCGACAACCATCCAAAGGCGTTGTGCCCCGCCGCCAGGCATCCGAAGGCCACGCCCCCCACCGCCACCGTGCCGAGCGAGAGCAGGCCCACGCTCAACGAACCGATCGCAACCACGCCGACCGCCACCGAACCGATGCTGAAAGGGGCAACCGCCAGGCCACCCCACGCAAACAACAGTCCGTAAGCCCGATCCCCGCCGGCAATCCACCCCAGAACTGGCGGCTGCCCTTGGTCCGGCGAGGCGAACCGGAAATGAACCAGAGGAACACCCAGCAACTTCCACCGGCTTCGATACTCACCGGCCGATGAACCCACCTGGTCGCGAGGATCCCGGAAGAGTTCGGGGTACCTTCTCCGTTCCGCAGAGCGCAGCGCGCGCATATCGCGCATCACCCGCAGCAGCACCATCGGCCAGCCGACGACAAACGACAGGGTCAGGGCCTGCATCGACCACGCCAATCCCACCCTGGCATCGGGCCAACGGAACGCCGCGGCCCGGATGAGGTAGGCAACGCCCAACACCGCCAGCGCGCCGAAGAACATCTGGCACGTCACGCGCACGATCGCCCGCTTCTCGGCCGGAGTTCGCGACTGGTCCAGGTTCGCGCGCAGCGCCAGGGCTGCAGACACCACCCCGGACAACGAGGAGAGGACCCCGGCCAGCCCGGTAGACTTGGCCAGCAGGCCGCCCTGGACCGCCGTCGCTGTACCAATTCCCACCGCCTTGGCTGGAGGCATTAAGGCGGGCAGCAGCGACACCACCGACAACGTGAACCCGCAACCCGGCGTGCTGCGTGAAAGCGCTCCCTCCACGAACGACAGCACCCGCTCCTGAAGGATCTTCCGCCCCCGCGCGAGCCGCTGCTTCACCGCATCCTCGGTCAGGTCGAGTGCCGCCGCGACCGACTCGATCGAACGGTGTTCGCGGTAATAGAGGATCAGGGGCTCGCGATAGATCTGCGGGACGCGCTCCAGCACGCTCCACAGGATCGCCTGTTCCTCCCGGCCCATGGCGAATTCAGCGGTCGGTTCATCCGCCGAAGGCAGTTCCTCGGCATTCTCCAGGCCCTCGGCGTGGCTCACTGGTTCCTGCCGCTCCGAACGTCGCAGGCGTCCAACCTTGTGCCGCAGGATCCCGCACAACCACGGCCGGAGCTTTTCCGGCTCACGCAACGAGCCGAGCTGACGCCAGGCATCCAGGAATGCCTCCTGCGCGACGTCCTCGCTCTCGCTGAGGCTCCCCGTCGCCGAGTACGCCAGCGAACACAGCAGGCCCTGGTACCGCTCCACGATCCGACCAAACGCCTCCCGGTCGCCGGCAAGACAGGCCGCCACCAACTCGGCGTCGGTGACGAACCCAACCGGAGTGCTGTGTGCTGCGGCAGCCATGATCCTTCGATTCCTAGTGCCGGGAAGCGCCGCCCTGGTGACAAGGAATTTTCCTGATCCCGCCAAAAGACTTTGTCACCCACACACCGGATCCAGACACCTGTGAGCAGGATGGCCCGAAGCACCCGCAGTCCGGCTCCCCACAAACGGGATGGCAGACTCGGATGCAGGGGCATCCCCGCAGCACCACATGAATCCACTCATGAAGACTGAACACCGTCCGTCCCGCGTCACCCCGCGAACCTCCCCTCTGGGCTTGCTCCTCACCCTGACGGCCCTGTCCCTCGCCGCAGCAGCGCCCGCGGTCGCGCCGCTACTCATCGACGACTATTCGGATCCGACCCGGAACCGCATCGGACTCGAACGACTCCTGATCGACGACAGGATGGTCGGGAGCAGTTCGAAGGCGACGCAGCGCTGCACGAACGGCGTTCTCTCCGTGCAGGGCAACCTCGTCCCGGGCCGCGGCGTCCCGGCGTTCATCAGCCAGGCGTCGCTGCTCGCACCGGACGGCAAGCCACGGGACCTGACGGGACACCAGGGCGTACGGCTGCGCGTGAAGGTAATCCAGGGCCTGCTCTGCGTGCAGGTGGCGAGTGCCTCCGTCACCAACTTCGACTACCACGCCGGTCCTCCGATCGCCGGCAAGCGCGGCGAATTCCAGGAGGTGAAGGTCCCCTTCAAGGACATGAAGCGCTCGTGGTCGGAGCAGACCCCGCTGGACCTGAAGACCCTGACCAGCGTCAACCTGATCTCCTTCGGAATGGCCAAGGACGCCTTCGCCTACGAGGTGGACGAACTCGGCTTCTACTGAACCCGGCCCGAGCTCCCACCACCCTTCCATGCTCCCTGCCATGTCATCGCCGGCGGCCGCTCCAGCCACCCGACTCGACCACCTCGACGCCACCCGCGCCTTCGCCCTCGTATTGGGCGTCGTGTTCCATGCGTCCCTGTCCTTCGTCCCGGTCTTCATGGGCTGGGCCGTCCAGGACATGTCGACGGGCCCGGTGGTGTCCCTGCTCACCACCGTCTCCCACTCGTTCCGGCTGGAACTGTTCTTCCTCCTCGCGGGCCTCTTCAGCCGTGGAATGTTGGATCGGCAGGGACTGGCCGGGTTCCTCCGGTCCCGCCTGCTCCGCATCGGGGTGCCCTTCGTCGCCGGCTGGTTCCTCCTACGCCCGCTGCTGGTCTCGGGCTGGATCATGGGAACGGCCAGCCTGCGCGGCGACGTCGACATCCTTGCTGGACTATTGGGCGGCATCCGATCACTCGAATCGCTTCCCGCCGGAATGTTCCAGGGCTCGCACCTCTGGTTTCTCTACTACCTCCTCCTGGCAACGGCCGTGACCCTGCTTGGCCGGGCTTTGCTCGCGAAGGCCGGATCGTGCGGCGATGCCGCGCAGCGCGGGTCCGATCGACTCGTGTCCTGGCTCGGGCGCTCCCCCTGGGCGCCCGGTCTCCTCGCGCTCCCGACCGCTGCACTTCTCTGGTTCATGCGGGGCTGGGGCATGGACACCCCGGACCAATCGCTCGTGCCCCACCTCCCCGCGCTGGGCGTCTACGAGAGCTTCTTCGCGCTTGGCTGGCTCATCGGCCGCCACCGCGATCGCATCGGACCGATCTTCCGCCTGAATTGGCAGCGGACCGTGCTGGCGGCTGCCGGCATCACCACCGTGCTGACGTTCGATGACATCGCGCGCAACCCCGGCCATCCGCACTTCGTCGCTGCCCATGTCGCCCACTGCCTCGGGTATGCGGTGATGATGTGGTCGCTGGTTTTCCTGACGCCCGGCCTCTTCGGAAAACTCTGCCAACGTCCCAATGCCCTCGTCCGCTACCTCGCGGATGCCTCCTATTGGATCTACCTCGTCCACCTCCCCATCGTCGTGTGGCTTCAGGTGGCGGTGGCCGAGTGGCCATTGCACTGGTCCTTCAAGCTCCTCCTCGTCACCACGACGACGATGGCCCTCGCGCTTGTGACCTACGACCTGTTCGTGCGCCCGACCTGGCTGGGCTGGTTGCTGAACGGACAACGCCGCGCTCGGGTGCTGCTTCCGGTGCGTCCCCGCGATTGAGTCCAGCAACCCCGCCCGCGGGAACCGCCACGCGCGGCGTCCTCAGGCCGCGCTCTTCCTCAGCACGATCACGCTGTTGTCTGCCAGGTTCATCGTGGCCAGGACGCCTTCGACTCCCGCGAGCAGCAACTTGAGGGGAGCCATCGCCGGGTTCTGCTTGTAGGCGGTCGTCCGCTTCAGCAACTCCGCCCGTTGCTCATCCGGCACGAACCCACCTTTCCCACGCCAGTCCTGGACGATGACCAGCGGATTGAAGTGCATCGAGGTCTCGTAGACCGGCATCAAGGTGGGCTCGGCCGACACCATCCGGCGCAGGGTGGACCGACAGAAATAGTTCACATGCTGCGGGAAGATGTAGCGGTACTTGCGGCCCAGGAACCGCACCGCCAACGACTCGAAGTTCGGCACCAGGATGAAGCAATGCCCCCCCGGCTTCAGCAGCCGCGCCGTCCGGGCGAGGAACTGCCCCGGATGCTCCAGGTGCTCCATCACCGCCCAGAACGTGATCGCCGCCACGGTGGCATCGGGCAGCGAGGTCTCCAGATAGGACTCGCGAAGGACCCTTGTCCCCATGCTGGCCGCGTGGTCGAGCGCCGGCCCCGCCACGTCCATGCCCAGTGTCTCGTACGCGCCCGGAAACTGGGTTCTCAACTGGTACAGGAATCCTCCAGTCGAACACCCGACATCCAGCACCGTCCCCCCCGGACAAAACCGCCGGAACAACTTCAACTCCCGCACGAAGCGCGGACGCGCGTAGTCGCCTTCGAGCTTCGCCTTCGAAAGGTAGAAAGGCCCGGAAAGCTGGTCGTAGTAGGTGCCATCAGCCCAGCCCACCTCGATGGGATCCGCAAAGACCATCTGGCAATGGGCGCACCGAACGATCCGCAGCGTCTCCTTCCGGAAATGCTCCCGGGATTCCGCGCTGCCGCAGACCGGACAGGCCCTGGAAACGAGGTGTGTTGGTCCGCTCTCTTGCTGACTCATCGAAATCCTGAAAAGCCGGCCGCCGCCTGACGCGGCATCCGGACGTTGGAGAGCTTGGGATACCGCCTGCTCCATCCCAAGCCAAGGTCCTTCCCGCGCCACCCCAGGCGCCGGGCGCATCTTAACACAGCCCCCGTTTGAGAAGAGGAACGGGGTGACGACGTCCTCGTCGCCTCGGGAAAGAGCCTGGGAGGGCAACGAGGACGTTGCCGCCCCGTTTGACACGAGGGCATTCCCACACCACTGCCAACCGCGAGGGGTCGGGCGCGTGTCCGCACAAACCGTCCCCGGAATGGCTCGACAGGATCTGGCCCTACCCGGCCTCCTCTTCCCTCATGGCAGGCAAGCGACAGGATCAGCGGGCTGGGCGGGCAGACGTCCCAGCGCCAGACGCTCCCCCGTGCACGCCACCGTCCGGACCGGATCTCCACGCCGCCTCAGGCGGGAGGTGGCCCGCCTTCCGCTCTCCGCTCCGCTCGTCCGCGCCCGTCCCCTTCCTGATCGCGGGCCTGATGCTCAGCTTCGGCCTGGAAGCACGCCTCCGCGCCGCGCAACTCGACCTCATCATCCGGGGCGGTCGCGTGGCCGACGGAACCGGCAATCCCCTCCGCACGGCCGACGTCGGAATCCGCGCAGGCCGGATCGTCGCCGTCGGACGCATCACGGATCCGGCGGACCGGGTCCTCAACGCCGAGGGCCGTGTCGTCGCGCCGGGCTTCATCGACGTCCACACCCACGCCGACGACATCGCTGAACTTCCCGGTGCGGAAAACTTCATCCGCATGGGCGTGACCACCGTCATCGCCGGTAACTGCGGCAGTTCCTCCACCGACATCGCCGCGTTCTTCCGCCAGATCGAAACCACCAACGTGGCCGTCAATGTCGGTGTCCTGATCGGCCAAGGTTCGATCCGTTCGCAGGTGATGGGCGGATCCTTCCGGCGCCCGGCCAACCCACCCGAGCTCGACCGGATGCGGGCGCTCGTGGACCAGGGAATGCGCGATGGCGCGCTCGGCCTCTCCACCGGCCTGATCTATCTCCCGGGCACATTCACACCCACCGAAGAACTGATCGAACTGGCGAAAGTCGCGGGACGCCACGGCGGCGTGTACGCCAGCCACATGCGGGACGAAGGCCGCGAGATCCTCGCCGCCCTGGAAGAGGCATTCCGGATCGGGCGTGCCTCCGGCTGCCGGGTCCAGATCTCCCATCTCAAGCTCAGCGGCAACGCTTCGTGGGGTCGAACCAACGAAGTCATCGCGGCCATCGAGGCCGCCCGTCGCTCCGGGCTCGACGTCACCCAGGACCAGTACGTCTACACCGCGTCCAGCACTGGCCTCTCTCAACTGGTGCCCGAGGAGTTCCGCGAGAACGACCAGTTCACCACCAAGCTCACCGACCCAACTGCCCGTGCCGCCATGATCGCCGCCATGCGCCAGCGCCTCGCCGATTCGAAGCGTACCGACTACCGCTACGCCGTGATTGCGGACTTCCCATCCGACCGCACTCTCAATGGACTCAACATCGCAGAGGCCGCCCGTCGACTGCGAGGTTCGGACACGCTGGACGACCAGCTGGAGACCGTCCTGGAAATCGTCCGTCGCGGCGGAGGTTCCGGCGTCTTCCACGGGATCCACGAGGACGATCTCCGGGCCTTCGCACTCCTTCCCGGCACCGCCTTCGCTTCCGACTCCGGCGTGCGGGAATTCGGAAAGGGCATTCCCCATCCGCGGGGCTACGGCAACAACGCCCGTGTCCTCGGCCGATACGTCCGCGAGCTCGGCGTCGTGCGCCTGGAGGATGCCATCCGACGCATGACGTCCCTGCCCGCGACGACCTTCGGCCTGCGCGATCGCGGACAGGTCCGCGAAGGCGCCTGGGCGGACCTGGTCCTCTTCGATACCGCCACCGTCTCGGACCGCTCGACCTTCGCCGAACCACACCAGTACGCCGTCGGGTTCCGGGCCGTCCTGGTCAATGGCGTGATCGTCGCCGAGGACGACCACCGCACTTCCGCCCGCCCCGGCAAACCCCTCCGCCGCGAAACTTGGTAGGCATTCCCAGCGGAGCTCCATCGACGGCCATTTACCCAACGGCGACGCACCGACGCGGCGCCAGGTTTTGATTCCTTCCTCAGGGGCAAACCAACGGCGAGGGCACCCGCCGGTTCCCCTTCCCCTCCACGGAGCCCACCCGCGGCATTTCCCTCCTCACGCCGCGTCGCAGCGTCGCCGTTGGAAAACCGTCCGTCCGCGTCGCCGCTGGCAAATTCCCCCTTGCACCCGGCGCGCACCCCGGCACCCTGCGCCCCGTTTCGCATATGCAGTACAAGATCGCACGAAGGGCCGCGTCCCTGTCCCCATCCCTCACCCTCGCCATCGATTCGAAGGCGAAGCAGATGAAGGCCGAGGGGCATGACGTGGTGGGATTCGGAGCCGGCGAGCCGGACTTCGACACGCCGCAACACATCAAGGACGCCGCCGCCAAGGCTCTGGCCGGGGGCTTCACCAAGTACACTCCTTCGAGCGGCATCCCTGAACTGCGCCAAGCCATCGCCGACAAGTTCCAGCGCGAGAACGGCCTCACCTACAAGCCCTCGCAGGTCATCGTCTCCTGCGGCGGGAAGCACTCCTGCTTCAACGTGATCCTCGCCACCTGCGAGGAAGGCGACGAGGTCATCATCCCAGCCCCGTACTGGCTCTCCTATCCGGAGATGGTGAAACTCGCCGCGGCGACGCCGGTGATCCTGCCGACCTCGGACAAGACCGAGTTCAAGGTCACTCCGGAACAGTTGCGCGCCGCGATCACCCCGCGCACCCGCCTTTTCATCCTCAATTCGCCCTCGAACCCGACCGGCACCGTCTACACGCCCGAGGAGATCAAGGCGCTCGGCGACATCTGCGTCGAGAAGGGCGTGCTCATCATGAGCGACGAGATCTACGAGCACCTGCTCTATGATGGCGCCACCCACCGCTCCGTCGCCTCGTGGTCCAAGGCCCACTACGACCACACCATCATCGTCCACGGCTTCGCGAAGGCCTGGTCGATGACCGGTTGGCGCCTCGGCTTCCTGGCGGCTCCCGAGCCCATCGCCAAGGCCATCGACGCCCTCCAGTCGCACAGCACGTCGAATCCCACGAGCTTCGCGCAGAAGGGTGCCGTCGAAGCCCTCAACGGTTCGCAGGCCCACCTGCCCACCTGGCTTGCCGAATATGCCAAGCGCCGCACCGAAGCCTGGCAGCGCCTCAACGCCATGCCCGGGGTCACCTGCGTCAATTCCAAGGGGGCGTTCTACCTGTTCCCCAACATCAGCGGCACCGGCCTGAAGTCCGACGAATTCTGCCGCCGCCTGCTCGAGACCGAGAAGGTCGCCGCCGTCCCGGGCATCGCCTTCGGAGCGGACGACTACATCCGGATCTCCTACGCCACGAGCCTCGCGAACATCGTGAAGGGCCTCGAGCGCATGGACCGGTTCGTTCGTTCCCTCAAGGCCTGATCCACGTCGCCTGTGCCGCGCCTGGACCAAGTGCTGGTCGAGCGGGGCCTCTGCCCCACCCGGAGCAAGGCCCAGGCGGCCATCCTCGCCGGTCAGGTGCTCGTCAACGGACACCCGGCCGGCAAGCCCGGCGACAACGTCAAGCCGGACACCCGGATCGAACTCGCCGCCCCCGAACGCTTCGTCTCGCGGGGCGGCCACAAGCTCGAACACGCCCTCGTCCACTTCCAGGTCCCCGTCCAGGGCACCCGCGCCATCGACCTTGGCGCTTCCACCGGCGGATTCACCGACTGCCTCCTGCAGCACGGTGCCACCTCGGTCCACGCCGTCGATGTCGGCCACGGCCAACTCGCCTGGAAGCTCCGTCAGGATCCCCGCGTCGTCGTCCTCGAGCGGACCAACGCCCGCGAACTCACCCCCGCCCATTTCGCTCCGGGCGCCACGCCTTTCGACCTTGTCGTCGTCGACTGCTCCTTCATCAGCCTTCGCCGCATCCTGCCCCCCGTTCCCGCGCTCCTGCGCCCCGGCGGCCATGTCGTGGCGCTCGTCAAACCCCAGTTCGAAGCCGGCAAGGCCGAGGCCGACCGCGGGGCCGGCGTGATTTCCGACCCCGCCGTGCACGCCCGCGTCCTCGCCGAACTCGAGGCCTTCGTCCGCGACGAACTGCCGACTTTGCGCTGGCACGGCCACGTGGAATCCCCCTTGCTTGGCCCAGCCGGTAACCGCGAGTTCCTCGCCCACCTCACCGCCCACGCTTGAAAGCCCACGCCGAATCCATCCGCCGCGTCGGCCTCATCGCCAACCCGGAAAAGATGCGCACCGCCGCACTCGTCCGGAAGGCCGCCCGGACCCTCCGCACCCTCAAGTGCTCGGTCATCACCGATCCCGATACCGCCCGCCTCTGCGGCGACGCCCTGCCCTCGGCGGATTCCCTCGACGCCGTCGTGCGCAACGTCGACCTCCTCCTCGTCTTCGGCGGTGACGGCACCATGCTCCGCATCGCCCGTCAGGTTGCCGGGCTCCCCGTCCCCATCCTCGGAGTCAACGTCGGCAACCTCGGCTTCCTCACCTCCATCCCGCCCGAGAAGCTCACCGAATCCCTCCGCCGCATCCTCGCCGGAAAGTTCTCCTTCGACGAACGCGCCCTCCTCGAGGCCACCGTCCGCCGCGGGTCCGAGACTGCCGTCCAGATCGCCCTCAACGACTTCGTCCTCAGCCGCGGTGCCTCCTCCCGCCTCATCGAGATCGAGGTCTCCGTCAACGGCGAACCCCTCACCCGCTACCGATGTGACGGCTTCATCGCGTCGTCCCCCACCGGCTCGACCGCCTACTCCCTCGCCGCCGGCGGATCCATTGTCAGCCCCGATGCCGAGGTCCTCACGCTCACCCCGATCTGCCCACACACGCTCTCCATCCGACCCATCGTCGTCAGCCTCGCCTCCACCGTCTGCGTCCAACTCCTCAGCTCCCGCCTCGTCGCCACCCTCGCCGCTGACGGCCAGCAACAGACCGAGCTCAGTGCCGGGGACACCGTCACCATCCGCCGGTCCCCGCGCTCGGTCCGACTCCTCCGGCCGAATGACGCCAGCTTTTTCTCAACCCTCCGTCAGAAATTTGGTTGGAGCGGAGGCAAGGTGTGAGCTTGTCACCGCCCGGATTTGTGGGAAGAGCTTGAACGCCCACCGGGACGGGTGCCACGCACCCTTCCCCAGGGCTCAGTTTCCATGGTGCGTCTCAAAGAAATTGCGGAAGCGGCCGGCGTGTCGGTCATGACCGTTTCCAAGGCCCTCCGCGACAAGCCGGACCTTGCCCCCGCCACCAAGGCCCGCATCCGCGCCCTCGCCGACCAGATGGGCTACGTGCCCGACCTCTCGGCCTCCGGCCTTCGAAACCGCACGTCCCGCCTGTTCGGCCTCATCATACCCGCCACCACGGACCCGGTCTTCGCCCGCGTCCAGATGGCGATCGAACAGAACGCCCAGGAACTCGGCTACGACCTCCTCTTCGCCCAGTCCCTCGGCAAGCCCGAACGCGAGGAAGCCGCCCTCCGCCGCATGCTCGCCCGTCGCGTCGACGGCATCTTCATCTCCCCGGTCTACCGCCTCGCCCAGCAATCACCCCTCTTCGAGGAACTCCGCCGACGCGCCGTCCCCACCCTCGTCCTCGGCCACCCCGCTCCGTTCTGCGCCGGCTTCCCCTACGTCGAGACCGACGACACCAGCGCCTCCGCCGCCGCCACGCGACACCTGATCGAGTGCGGCCACACGCGCATCGCCTACTTTGCCGGCCCGATGGTGTCCCCCGCCTGCACGGAACGCCTCGAGGGCTACCGGCGGGCACTCCGCGACGCCAACCTCCCGCTCGACGACCGACTGATCTTCAACGCCGGCTCCACCGTCGAGGAGGGCGCCGCCGCCGCACTCCAGTTCATCCAGGAAAGCCCCGGCGCCACCGCCATCCAGGCGACCTCCGACCTCGTCGCCATCGGCGCCGCCAACGCCCTCCTCAATCAGGGCGTCCGCATTCCACAGGACCTTTCGGTCGTCGGGTTCGGAAACATCCTCACCTCCGAATTCTTCCGCGTTCCGCTCACCACCGTCCGGCAGCCCAAGCTCCGTCTGGGTTCGATCGCCATGGATCTCATGATGACCCTGCTCCGCCACGAGCCGGTGAAGTCCCGCCGCCTCGGCGCTGAACTCGTCATCCGCGCAAGCTCAGGCGCCGTCCCGGTCCCGGCATCCGCCAAAATGTAGGGAAAACCCTGACCTGCTGGTCCATTTTCGGAATTGCCTGACCCTACCCCCTTTCAAGCATGCTGACGGGGTCCCGTCACCGACCAAGGAGGTGGTGATAGTCTGGGGATCGCGATCCCGCGATGCGGGCCCATCGGAATGTGCAATTCCGGTGGGCCTTAGCATTTAAGGACCCAGCGAAGATGTCGAAGGCGGGTTGAAACTTGTCCCCGGTTGCAGCCATCCTCATTCCAACATGAGCTGGTACTACGCCCAGGCCGACGAATCCAAGGGACCGATCTCCGAGCCCGAGTTCCTCGACCTCGTGCGTCAGGGAGTCATCCAACCCACCACGCTCGTCTGGCGCGAAGGCATGCCCCAATGGACCGCCTGGGCCACCATCCGCTCCGAGGTCCTCACCGCCGCAGGCGCACAACCAGGTGCCACCACGGCTCCGCTACCCGCCGGTCACTCGGTCTGCGTTGCCTGCCGCCAGACCTTTCCGGACGACGACCTCGTCCTCCTCGATGGCCGCAAGGTCTGCGCCGCCTGCAAGCCAGTCCACCTCCAGAAACTCCAGGAAGGTGCCGCCGGCTGGACGCCTGGCGACGGCGTCACCGGACAGTCTGCGGGCCACCCACACGGCGATCTGACGCCGGAGGACATCATCAATCGGGAGTATGATGTCCCAGCCGTGGAGCTCGTCATGGCCGCGGGCAATGCAATCAAGGCAGAGCCCGCCCCCCTGATCATCGCCGGAGTCCTCATCATGGTGGTCAGCTGGGGCGTCCAGATGCTCACGGTTCCATTCCAACTGATCCCCCTCGTCGGCCAGATCCTCGGGATGATCCTGCCCGCCCTGGTCATGGGCCCGCTGCTCGCCGGACTGTTCCTGACCTATCTCCGCCACATCCGCGGCGAAAAGATTTCCGCCGGCGATGTCTTCTGCGGCTTCGGTCCCCGCTTCAAGACCCTGGCGGTCGCCTACTTTGTCCCGACCCTGCTCTCCGTCCTGCTTTTCATCCCCGCGGTCGTCCTGCTGGTCCTGATGGGCTTCAGCGGGAGGCTCGTCGCGGGACCAGGCCCGGGAGGAACGATGCCGAATGTGGCCGCCCCGATGCTCATCGCGATGGTCTCCACGTACTTCATCGCCACTCTGGTTTACTTCTACCTGACGGTTTCGTGGATCTACACGCTGCCACTCGTGGCGGATCGCAACTATGGCTACTGGGAGGCGATGACCATCAGCCGTCGGCTGGTCTCAAAGCACTTCTGGCAGCACCTGTGGTTCTTCTTCTTCTGCGGTATCATCAGTTTCCTCGGCTTCCTGGTCTGCTGCGTCGGCATCTTCGTCGCGATGCCGATCATTGCCCTCGCGGGCACCATGCTCTACGAGCGAGTCTTCCAGGGAATGGCCGCCAAACGCCAAAGCTGATCCTCCCATCCGATGCCTTCCCGCGAGGTCCCATGCCCAGCCTGCCGCCGAGCGCTGCCCACCGAGGCAACCGTCCTCGCGGGGCTGACCCAGTGCCCGGATTGCGCCGCCCCGATCCGCATCGCGGTCTTCCCGGCGTTCAACCGGAAACCCGTCACCGGCCGGGCCGCCGAGCGCATCACGGGCGAGGCGGAAGCCGCATGCTTCTTCCACGCCGCCAAGAAGGCCTCCGTTCCGTGCGACGAATGCGGTCGATTCCTCTGCGCGCTGTGCGACTTCGAGATCGACAATCGCCACCTCTGCCCTCCGTGCCTGGAATCAGCCCAGAAGAAGCGCAGCATCACCAGCCTCGAAAGATCCCGTACCCGCTGGGACATCATCGCGTGGTACGTCAACCTCGGCATCCTGACCTGCATCGGCGCCCCGTTCGCCGCCCTCGCCAACCTGATCATCACCCTCATCCGGTGGAAGGCTCCCGGTTCCCGGGTGGCCAACACCCGCCTGAGGCTCATCCTCGCGACAGGCTTCGCGGCCGCCGCCGGAATCGTCACCGGACTCTCGATGTTCGGTGTCATCGACTGACCCCGCCATGCAAGACCGCCTCAAGAACGATCCCGCGTACCGGCGCCTGAAGTCCTCGCCCAACTTCGTCCTGGGCCATGTCTCCTACTGGCTCGCCGCCGATCACCTCCTGCTCGTGGACGTGATCGGCTTCGTCGAACGTTACCGCCAGTTCCGCCTCGCCGACATCGAACTCATCGTCATCCGGCCCACCCGCACCCGGATGCTCCTCGGAACCATCGGCGCCTGCATCACCGCGCCGCTCGTGATCCTCGCCGCGTGGCTCTGGTCCCAGTACCTGAGCACCTCCGACGCCGACTGGGCCGTCGGCGCAAGCATTGCATCGGCCTTTGCTGCCGTGGCTGCCACCGCCCTCGCACTCATCCTCGCCCGCGGGCAGATCTGTCAGACCCGCCTCGTCACCGGTGTCCAGGAGATCCGCCTCCCCGGAATGTTCCGGGTGCGCGACGCCCAGGCCCTCGCTGATGCCCTCGCCGCCCAGAACCAGACCCTCGCTCCCCAACCGGTTCCGCCACCCCAACCCCCGGCTCCCGACGCGCCGCCGACTGCTGCGCCATGAGCCAACTCGTCCATCACCGGTGTTTCGTCCACGCCACGCGGGAGGCTGCCGCCCGCTGTCCTTCGTGCCGGCAACACTTCTGTCGGGAATGCGTCACCGAACACGACGGCCGGGTCCTTTGCGCCTCCTGCCTCCGGAAGCTGACCCAGCCTGAAGTCCGCAAGAGCCGGGACCTCTCGTTCATCATCGCCCCCGTCCAGGTCGTCGCCGGCATCACCCTCGCCTGGGTTGTCTTCTACCTCGTCGGCCACGTCCTCCTCCAAACCCCGTCCGAATGGCACGAGGGCAAGGCCGCCGAAGCGGCCCTCATCGGAATGCCATGAACCCGCTGAAGCCCCAGCAACAGCGCCAACGCCAGGGCGACTCAGCCCTCGACCTCGTCGAGTCCGCGGTCCATCTCCTGCGCGAATCCCCGGTGTCGGTTCACCTGCTTTACCACCTTTCGTCCGCCCCCTTCGTCCTCGCCCTGCTCTGGTTCTGGTCGGACATGACCCGCGGAGCCCACGCCGACGCACGGCTGACCCCGGGCGCACTGATCATGTCGGCGCTCTACCTCGTGATGAAGACTGGGCAGGCCGCCTTTTGCTCCCAATTGCGCACCCGCCTCGCGCGCCAGCGCCCCGCCCCCTGGTCCCTGCGCCGGATATGGAACATCCTCGTCACCCAATCCGTCCTCCAGCCTCTGGGATTCATCCTTGTGCCGCTCTCGATCTTCCCGCTGCTCATGGTCCCCTTCCCCTGGGTGCTCGCCTTCCTCCAGGGCGTCAGCGTGTCCGCGGATGCCAGCGCCGGCTCGTCCCTCCGCTGCGGCCGGGATGCCTTCCGCCAGGCCCTCATTTGGCCCGGCCAGAACCACGGGATCCTGGGACTCCTCCTCGTCTGCCTCGTGGCAGTCTTCATCGACGTCTTCGTCGGCGTCGGTGCCATCCCGTTCCTCGCCCGGACCCTTTTCGGCATCACCACGGATTTCAACCTGTCCCTCCAGGCCTACCTCAACACCACCGTCCTGCTCGCCATCGTCAGCCTGACCTACCTGGTCATGGATCCGCTCGTGAAGGCGATCTACGTTCTGCGCACGTTCCAGGCCGAGGCCATCCGCACCGGCGACGACCTCCGCGCCCGCTTCGAGGAACTGCGACAGGATCGACCTCTCCGCAACACGACCCCACTCGTCGTCGGACTCCTCCTTCTCCTTTCCGTCGCCACCGCCGGCGGCGAAGCCCAGGCCCAGTCGGCCGCCCCGGTCCAGGCTCCCTCCCCTGTCTCGGCGCCCCCAACCGTTGAACCCGGAAAGCTGGAATCCGCCATCCGGGACGTCCTCGCCGGAGCCGAGTACACCTGGCGCTCTCCACGCGAGTTGTCGCCCGACGAACCCGATGATCCGAGCGAGAATCCAATCCGGCGCTGGATCCGCAAGCAGCTCAGCTCCCTGGGCGACTTCACCAGCCGCAATCTCGGGAGTTTCTTCCGGGCCCTCGGCCGGCTCCTCCAACGGCTCTTCACGGGCTTCACCCCTCCCAACCTTCCCACCGGCAACAGCCAGATCGATTGGCTCAGTGGTTTCAAGATCCTCGTCTACGTCCTCCTCGTGGCGGGCGTCGCCATCCTGGCCTGGTTCGCCCTCCGGCTCTGGCAGAAGCGCAAGCCGACGCCTGCGCTCGAAGGTTCCGTCGCCCTGACCGGCACCCCGGACCTCCGGGCCGAACACGTCTCGGCCGACCAACTACCCGAGGATGGCTGGATCGCCCTCGCCCTCGAGATGGCGGCCAAGGGCGAATGGCGGTTGGCCCTCCGTGCTGTCTACCTTGCATCGCTCGCCCACCTCGCCCAACGCGAGCTCGTCCGGCTCGCCCCCTCGAAGTCCAACCACGAGTACCGCCAGGAACTCCGGCGGCGCGCGCGCGCCCTTCCCGCCGTCCAGCAAGCCTTCAGCGAGACCGCCGACGCCTTCGACCGCGTCTGGTACGGCACCCACGCCGCCGATGCCTCGCTCTTCGACACGGCCCGGACTCGCCTCGACGCGCTCCGCACCACGACTCCCCCACCCGCATGAGACGTCGCGGACTGCAGATCACCATCGCGGCACTGGCCGTCCTTGCGTTTGGCTGGGGACTCCATCGCCTTTTCGAGCTGCGCTTCTCAGGGGGCGACATCTACCCACCCTCCTCCACCCGACGCTCCGATCCCCTCGGCTCCAAGGCGCTCCTCCAATCGCTCGCCCTCCAACCCGGAATCCGGGTCCGGCAGAACCTCGAACCGCTCCGTCGCATCCCCGATCCCGCCGGCACCACCCTCCTGCTCCTCGGTGTCCCCACCAGCGAACTCGACCACCCCGGCGCGTCCCTCGAGGACAACCGCCGCCTCCTCGACTTCGTCGAACGCGGCGGCCGGCTCGTCCTGGCCGTCGAACATGAATCCCTCGACGTCGCCACGAACAGCTTCCGGGGCAAGATGCGCCGCATGGCCGCCCTCCCAGCGGCACTGACGAACACCCCCGCGCTCCTCGGACCCGAGCTCGGCTTCGCCCTCACCACCGGCCCCGCCACCACGAACGCCTCCGCAACCCGCGTCACCGAAGCCCCGGAACTCCCCGCCACCGTCCCCTGGACCTCCATCTGGTGCCTCACCAACCTGAGCCCAGGCTGGCAGGTGCTCTACGAACGCGAGAGCCGCCCCGTCGCTGCCCAACGCTCCCGTGGCTCCGGAACCCTCGTCGTCCTCACCTCGGACTACCTCCTCAGCAACGAGTCCCTTCGACTCTCCCCGCAACCCGCCTTCCTCAGCTGGCTCGTCGGTCCCGCCCGGAACGTCATCTTCGACGAAACCCACCTCGGCATCTCGCTCGAACCCGGCATCGTCAGCCTCCTCATCAAGTACCGCCTCGGCGGCGCCGCCTTCGGATTCCTGCTCCTCGCCGGCCTCCACGTGTGGCGCTCCATGGCCCGATTCAACCCACCCGTCGACCCCGAAGCCACCGAGAGCGTCGTCGAGGGCCGCGGCAGCGCCGCCGGCCTCCTCAACATCCTCCGACGCTCCGTCGCGCCCGCTGACATTGTCGCCGTCTGCCTCGAGGAATGGCGCGCCACCCACCCCCGCGGCATCCCCGGATCCGATCGCCGCCTCGCCGACGCCCAGGACCACCTCAACCTCGAGATGGACCGTCCTCCCCAACAACGCAACCCGGTCGACACCTACCGGCGCATCGCCCAGATTCTCCGCATCCGCTGACCTGCCGACACCCGATTCCCATGGAAAACCCAGTCACCCAACTCAAGGACACCCTCGCCCGGGCCCGCACCGAGATCAGCAAGGTGATCATCGGCCAGCAGGAGGTCGTCGACCTCGCCCTCGTCGCCATCTTCAGCAACCAGCACGCCCTCATCGAGGGCGTCCCAGGCGTCGCCAAGACGCTCCTGGTCCGCTCCCTCGGCCAGGTCCTCGGATGCGAGTTCGGCCGCATCCAGTTCACCCCGGACCTGATGCCCGCCGACATCACCGGCACCAACATCTTCAACCTCCAGAAGAACGACTTCACCCTCGTCCGCGGCCCGATCTTCACCACCTTCCTGCTCGCCGACGAAATCAACCGCGCGCCCGCCAAGACGCAGTCCGCCCTCCTCCAGGCCATGCAGGAACGGACCGTCACCATCGACCGCGAATCCCACGCGCTCCCCCCGAACTTTACCGTCTTCGCCACCCAGAACCCGGTCGAGAGCGAGGGCACCTATCCGCTCGCCGAGGCCCAGAAGGACCGGTTCATGCTCAAGATCAACATGGCTCCTCCCGAGCGGACCGACGAACTCCTCCTCGCCCGCCGGTCGCTCGGACCGGATTCCCCGGAAGCCATCCTCAACCGCGGCGAAGTCCAGCACGTCGTCACCGCCGAGGATCTCGCTTCCCTCCGCTTCCAACTCCGCCAGATCACCCTCCGCGACGAACTCGTCGCCTACGCCGTTGATCTCGTCCGCGCCACCCGCACCCACGAGGCCGTCCTTGTCGGTGCCGGCCCCCGCGCCTCCCAGTCCCTCCTCCTCGCCAGCCGCGCCTGGGCCGCCCTCGCCGGCCGGGACTTTGTCACACCGGACGACATCAAGCGCCTCAGCCAACCCGTCCTCGAACACCGCCTCATCCTCCGCCCTGAGTTCGAACTGGAAGGCGCCACCGTCTCGGAAGCCATCGACCGCATCCTGCAGTCCGTCCCAGTCCCGCGCTGACCCGGCATGATCGTTCCCACCTCCAGGCTGCTCTGGGTCGTCGGCCTCATCATCTGCCCCGCCCTCACCCTCGCGGGCGTCCAGGTCGATGCGGTCGGCATCGCCATCGGCGCGATCGGACTGGTCGCCACGATCGCGGCGATTGATGCCCTGCGCGGAATGGAACTGCTCCGCCCCCTCGCGGCCGAACTCCCCGCAATCGCCCGCCTCGTGAAGGGCCGCTCCGGCTCCCTCCCACTTCGACTCCGCCACGAGAATTGCCGGATCCGCACCGTCCGCCTCGGACTCGCCCTGCCACAGGGACTGCACTCCGATCAGGCCAGCCTCCAGGCCCACATCCCAGATTCCCCCTCGAGCCGCTACGACTGGCCGCTCGCCGCCCCCGAGCGGGGTCACTACGACATACTCGCGTGCCACGCCGAAACGCCGTCCCCACTCGGCCTCTGGCTCCATCGCCGCGTCCTCCCAGTCCAATGTCAGGTCCGCGTCCAACCCGACCTCGCCACAGCCATCCAGTCCAACGCCGCCTTCCTCGCCCGTGCCCTCTCCGGCGTCCGCAGCCTCCGCCAGATCGGCCGTGGCCGCGATTTCGAGAAGCTCCGTGACTACATCCCCGGCGATTCGGTTGACGACATCCATTGGCGCGCCACCGCCAAACGCGGCCATCCCGTCACCAAGATCTTCCAGGTCGAACGGACCCAGGAGGTCTATGTCCTCGTCGATGCCTCCCGCCTCTCCGGCCGCATCCTCGCCGCGGAACCTGACGACCAATCCTCACGCCGGGCGGAGCCACTCCTCGAACAGTTCATCCAGGCTGCCCTGATCCTCGGCGCCGTCGCCGAACGTCAGGGAGATCTCTTCGGCCTCCTGACCTTCGCCTCCCAGGTCGAGTCCTTTGTCCGGGCCGACTCCGGCAGTGGCCACTTCGGCACCTGCCGCGAAAAACTCGTCACCCTCCAGACCCAGGCCGTCACCCCGGACTTCGAGGAACTCGCCTCCTTCCTGCGCGTCCGCCTCCGACGCCGCGCCCTCCTTCTCTTCCTGACCTCGCTGGACGATCCCGTGGCCGCCGAGGGCTTCGTCCGCGCCGTGGACATCCTCCGCCACCAGCACCTCTGCGTCGTCGTCCAGCCCAAGGCCCCGGGCGTCGAGGCGGTCTTCAGCCATGATCAGGTGCAGAACGTGGATCAGATCCATCAAGCGCTCGCCGGCCACCTCCACTGGCGCGGCCTCCGCGAATTGCAGTCCGTCCTCCAACGCCGCGGAGTCACCGTTGCCCTTGCCTCCGCAGAGGGCCTTGCCGGCGCCCTCGTCACCCGTTACCTCGACGTCAAACGCCGCCAGGCCCTCTAACTGCCCCCGCCATGATCCTCGACCTCGAACGATTCCTCGCCCAGGAACGCCCCCACTGGCAGGGCCTCGAACAACTCCTCAACCGCCTCGAAGCCGGCGGCTCGCTCCCCCTCGAGGAAGCCCGCCGCATGCACGCCCTCTACGAACGCGCCTCGGCTGACCTCGCGCGCCTCGCCACCTTCGCCGCCGAACCCGAATCCCGGCGCTACCTCGAATCCCTCGTCGCCCGGGCCTACGCCGAGATCCACGAAGCCCGCACCACCCGCAACCGGTTCCGCTTCTGGCGCTGGTTCCTCGTCACTTTCCCCCAAACCTTCCGCCGACACGCCCGCGCCTTCGCCGTCTCCCTCGGCATCAGCCTGCTTGGAACCGTCTTTGGCTCCTTCGCCACCGTCGTCGACCCGGACTCGCGCCACGTCACCATGGCTTTCGGCCATGACGAAATGACGCCCACCCAACGGGTGCAGCGGGAAGAGTCCGAACAGGCCGGCGCAGCCGTCCACGGCAAGCACGCCTCGTTCTCGGGACAACTGATGACCCACAACACCCAGGTCGCCATCGGGACCCTGGCCCTCGGCATGAGCTGGGGCATCGGCACCCTCATCCTCCTCTTCTACAACGGCGTCATCCTCGGTGCCATCGGCACCGACTACATCCTCGACGGCCAGGGAGGTTTCCTTGCCGCCTGGATCCTTCCACACGGATCCATCGAACTCCCCGCCATCTTCATCGCTGGCCAGGCCGGTCTCGTCCTCGCCAATGCCCTGTTCGGCCGGGGCTCGAACCTCCCGCTCGCCCGACGCCTCCGCGCCATCGCGCCCGATCTCGTCACGCTGATCTGCGGGGTCGCGATCATGCTCGTCTATGCCGGCATCATTGAAGCCTTCCTCTCCCAGTACCACGAGCCCGTCATCCCCTACTCCCTCAAGATCCTCTTCGGCGTCGCCGAACTCGCCGGACTCATCTCGTTCCTCGCCCTTTCCGGCCGGAACGCCTCTCCGGATCCAGCCAACCCGACCGGCCCCACCCGATGACCCACCTCCGCATCCGCACCCCGGAGGGCGTCGAGTTCGCCCTTCCCATCGCGGGCCCGGTCTCGCGCGCCCTCGCCTACCTCGTCGACTTCCTCCTCGTCGTCGCGGTCGACGCCCTCCTCATCTTCCTCTTCTCGCTCCTTTCCCTCATCTCCCGCGACCTGAGCGAGGCGCTCCTCCAGGTGGGCCTCTTCGCCCTGCCCATCATCTACGGTGTCCTCGCCGAATGGCTCTGGCGCGGCCAGACCGTCGGCAAACGCATCTTCCAACTCCGCGTCGTCGATGCCGAAGGCCTCAAGCTCCGGCCGTCCCAACTCATCCTGAGAAACCTCCTCCGCGCCGTCGACTTCCTCCCCTTCTTCTACCTCGTCGGTGGCATCACCACGCTCCTCAACCGCAAGGGCCAACGCCTCGGTGACCTCGCCGCCGGCACCGTCGTCATCCGCATCCCACGCTTCGCCAACCCGGACCTCGAAGCCGTCCTCGGTGGCCGGTTCAACTCCCTCCGCACCCAACCCCACCTAGCCGCGCGCATCCGGCAGAAGATCCATGCCGCCGAAGCCGCCATCGCCCTCCAGGCCCTCCTCCGACGCGACGACCTCGAACCCGCCGCACGCATCAACCTATTCCGGAGCCTCGCCGATGACTTCCGCGCCCAGGTCGCCTTCCCCCCGGACATCGTCGAGTCCCTCACCGACGAACAATACGTCCGGAACGTCGTCGACCTCCTCTACCGGCCCAAGGCGCCCGTCACCGCCCAGACCACTCAGGTCCAGGCGTAGTTGAAGCTGATGCTGATCCGCTCCGATTGAAGCGGGTTAGCCGGGACCTCGTGCCGGAGCCAGCTCTCGAAAAGCGTCACGTTCCCCGCCTTCGCCGGATAGGTGACATACCACTGGTTCTCCTTCCGCGGACTCGACACCCGCGGCGGCGCCGCCATGAAGCAAGACATCCTCGGATCCTCGAACTTCAGCCCAGCACATCCCCGCGGCGTCGCCACATAGTACGTCCCGCTGACCACCGAGTTCGGATGCAAGTGCAGGCTATGAGTCGTCCGGTGCGGCATGATGTTGATCCAGCAATCGGTCATCTCCAGCGCCCGGTCGGACAAGTCCCACTCCAAGGCCTTGGCGTACGCCTTCACATGGCGGTCCACCCGTGCCTGCAATTCCATGAACGTGCTCGAAAGCCGGTGCACCTTGTCCAGCGAGCCGTAGGAGGTGTACCCGCCCGGATAGTTCTTCGCCGACCACTTCCGTCCCTGCTCATCGTACTCCTGGATCTGCCGGCATTCCGCCAGCAACTCCCGGTTGAGCCCCTGCCACCGCGGCTGGATCGGGGAACTGTAGATGAACGTCGGAAACCACCCTTCGATTCGCTTCACGCCCGGATCCTAGTCAAACCCCAACCAACAGGGCGAGCGCCGAGCCGGGCGAGGAGTTCCCAGTTCCCAGACGCCTCAGGCCCGGAGGGCCGGCAGACGATAGCCCACGGCGTCAGCCGTGGGACCGTGCGTTGAACGCAACGAGCCCCGGACGGGGCGACAGAATCCATCCTCCCTCCCCCCTGCCTTCGTACTCGCACTCGCACTCAGCCCGCAGGGCGGTACTCGTACTCGATCCCCCATCCCCCTCACTGCCGGTGTCGGAATCAGCATCGGAATCGGAATGGTTCCCAATCTTCCACCCTCAATCCCTCCACTCTTCACCCGGCAAACAAGTCTGGCCAACCCTGTCTGCCTCGGTAGTCTCCCGCCCGCCCTCTCCGCAGGTCCTCTTCTCCTGCGATCATTGGGCAAGACGCCAGGGTCCTCATGCCGGTTCGACCGACCTCAGTTCCCCAACGGGTGCCCGTCATCCGCCGGAGCCACCGCCTGCTCGCCGCAGGTGTGTTTGCAGCCTGTCTCCTCGTGACGCTCGCCGGCTGGACTGTCGTCCGCCGTCAGGTGGAGCAGGCCGGGCAACAACGATTCGACCGCCTGACCGAGATGATCGGCGGCCGGATCCGCGAGCGTTTCCGCGACCACCAGCGCGTCCTCGAAGGCCTCGCAGGTCTCATCGCCACCAGCGACCAGATCCGGCGCGACCAATGGAGGGAGTACCTGTCCGCCACCGCCCTCGACAGCCACCCCGGTGCCCTCGGGTACGGCTTCGTCCGCAAGGTCCCTCGGGCTCAACTCCCCACCTACCTCCGGCAGGCCCGCGCCGACTACCCAGCGGGCTTCAACCTCCAGACCACGGGCAACCAACCGAACCTGTTCGTCGTCGAGATCATCGAACCGTTCCATCGCAACGCCACCGTCCTCGGCCTCGACCTCGCATCCGAGCCGGCCCGACTCCGCGCTGCGCTCCGATCCATCGAAGTCAACGGCCCCACCCTCAGCGCACCGCTCCGACTGGCCCAACCCGGCAGCAACTCCGCGGGTCTCCTCCTTCTCCAGCCTGTCTACCGCCGAGGCCAACCCACCGCCACGGCCACCGATCGCTGGAATGCCCTGATCGGCTGGACCTACGCGCCACTCCGAATCCAGGAACTCTTCTCCGGCCTCTCCGAGATCACCGAGCACCAGATCGACTTCGAAGTCTTCGACGGGACCCAGGCCTCCCGGCACTCCCTCGTCTTCGACGCCGACCAGCACCTCCTCAAGTCCCCGTTCCGTCCTCCTTTCGAAGGACGCCGCTTCCATCGGGCCCTCACCTTTCCCGCCGGAGGACGCGACTGGACGCTCACCTGCTCCACCCGCCCGCAGTTCGACGCCACCGGTGATCAGTACATCCCCTTGGCCGTCCTGGGTGGCGGTGTCGTCGTCAGCCTCCTGGCGTCGATGCTCACCTGGTCCCTCGGCATGTCGCGCACCCGCGCCATCAACCTCGCGGGACTCATGACCAGCGACCTCCGCCACGAGGTCATCGAACGTCAGGACGCCGAGCGCGCGCTCCGCCGCCTCACCCGATTGCAGGCCGCCATCTTCGAGTCCGCCGCCCACGGCATCATCGTGACCGACTCACGGGGTGTCCTCGTCCAGCTCAACCCCGCGGCAGAACGCCTGCTCGGAACCCGCTTCTCCGAGCTCCCCGGCAACACCGCCCTCGACTTCTACCTCGAGCCCTCCGAGCTACAGCAGCGCGCCGCCGAATTCTCCAAGGCCGTCGGCACACCCGTGAGCCCCGGCTTCGACACCCTTTCCGTGAAGGCCACCGCCGGCCTCCCCAACGAACACGAGTGGACGCTCGTCCGGCCCGATCGTTCCCGGCTCCGCGCAACCCTCGCCGTCAGTACCCTCACCGACGACCGCGGCGCCGTCACGGGATTCCTCGCCCTCGCGGTCGATGTCACCGCCCGCCGCGCGGCTGAGAAACGCCTGCAGACCTTCGTCGAACACGCCCCCGCCGCCGTCGCGATGCTCGACGCCGACCTGCGCTACATCGCCACCAGCCGCCGATGGCTCTCCGAGTACCGGATCGAGCAACACGACATCACCGGCCGCTCCCACTACGAGGTCTTCCCCAACATCTCGCCGGAATGGCGCGCCATCCACCAACGCTGCCTTGCCGGGGCCGTCGAGACCTCCGAAGGCGATCGCTGGCGCCCGCCCGGCTGGGAACACGACCAGGTCCTCCGCTGGGAAATCCGCCCGTGGTTCGACGCCTCCAGTGCCGTCGGCGGCCTCATGATGTTCACCCAGGACATCACCACCGAACACCTCCGCGAACAGGAACTCCTCCGACTGCGGAACGACGCCGAGGCCGCCAACCGCGCGAAGAGCGACTTCCTCGCCACCATGAGCCACGAGATCCGCACCCCCATGAACGGCGTGATCGGATTCACCAACCTCCTCCTCGATACCCCGCTCAACGACGAACAACGCGACTTCGTCCAGACCATCCACTCGTCAGGCCAGAACCTCCTCAACCTCATCAACGACATCCTCGACTACTCCAAGATCGAAGCCGGCCGCATCACCCTCGAATCCATCCCCTACGACCTCACCGAGACCGCGGCCGACTGCGTCGAACTCCTCCACTCGCAGGCCGAACTCAAGGGCCTCCTGCTCAACCTCACGGTCCACCCCTCCGCACGCCCCCACCTCACCGGAGACCCCAGCCGCGTCCGTCAGGTCCTCCTCAACCTCCTCGGCAACGCCATCAAGTTCACCCACCACGGCCACGTCACCGTCCGGATCAGCGCCGTCACCCGCCCGGGCGAAACCTCACCCGCCGAGGTCCGGGTCGAGGTGTCGGATACCGGGATCGGCATCCCCGACGAAAAACTCGGGCTCCTCTTCCACAAGTTCAGCCAGACCGACACGTCGACATCCCGCAAGTTCGGAGGCAGCGGCCTCGGGCTCGCCATCAGTCGTCAGTTGGTGGAATTGATGGGGGGGCAGGTCGGCGTCGACAGCGTCCCCGGCAGGGGGTCGACCTTCCATTTCACGCTTCCGGTCCACGCCACCGGCCCCAACCCGGCTGAACTTCCTCCGCCTCCGTTGTCCCTGCCTGCCGGCGGACGGGTGCTCATCGTCGACAGTCATCCCCCCGAAGCCGAGGCCCTCGAGCTTGCCCTCGATCATTGGTCCGTCGGCCACGCGCGCTGCGACGATCTGGCCGCAGCCCTGCAGATCCTCCGGCTGGCCCGCGAGGACTCCAAGCCCTTCCAGGCCGTTTTCGTCGCCCACGAAGCCATCCAGGCTTGCCTCGAACTCGTCCCCGTCCTCCTTTCCGAATCTCCTCGCGTCGTCCTCATCCTCCCCGGTTCCCTCCGCTCCGAGTCAAACCGCCGCCTCGCGATCGGGTTCTCACACATCCTCATCCGCCCCATCGCCCGGCTCACCCACATCCACGCAGCGCTCGAGCATCAGGCTCCCGTCCCGGCCGCGTCGTCTCCCGCCGCCCCGTCCTCCTACCTCGAGCAGGACTCCCCCGGCCACGCCACCCCAGCCGCCCCCACACTCCCGACCCGGCGGGTACTCCTCGTGGAAGACACCGTCGTGAACCAGAAGCTCGCCATCCGCATCCTCGAGCGTCTCCATTGCCACGTCACCCTCGCCCGCGATGGCGTCGAAGCCGTTGCCAGCGCTTCGGACCAGGACTTCGATGTCATCCTCATGGACTGCCAGCTTCCGGAGATGGATGGCTATGAGGCGACCCGAAGGATCCGCACCCTCGAAGCCCAACGCGGCCACGCTCCCGGCTCACTCCCCATCCTTGCCCTCACCGCTTCCGCCCTCCCGGAAGATCGCGTCCGTTGCCTTGAAGCCGGCATGAACGACGTCATCGTCAAGCCGGTCCGCACCCCCGACATCGAGCGGGCCCTGGACCACTGGTGCGCCGTCGGCGCCGGGCATTGAGCCTACCGCTTCCGCCCCCGCCCACCCCCGCCTCCGCGCCCGTACCCACCCCGACCGCGCCTCGACTCCATCGCCACCTGCCCCGCTGGCGACTTCAACGCGCCCCCTCCCGCCCGCGCCTTGAGCTCCCGGATCTGATCCCTCAGCAGGGCCGCCTTCTCGAACTCCAGGTTCTCTGCCGCCGCCACCATCTCCTGCTCCAGATCCCGCAATGTCTCGGCGTAGTCGAACCGCTCCACCGACTCGTTCAAGGCGGCCGCCACCGCCTCGCGCCCCTGCGGCTGCGAGCTCAGTCCCGCTTCCACGGCGCGGCTCACCCCACGCGGCACGATTCCATGCTCCCGGTTGTAGGCCAACTGGCGACCCCGGCGGTACTCGGACACGGCGAGGAATTTCTGGATGCTCTGCGTCCGCACATCCGCATACAGGATCACCCGCCCCTTCAAATGCCGCGCCGCACGCCCCGCTGTCTGGATCAGGCTCGTCGCGCTCCGCAGATACCCCTCCTTGTCGGCGTCCAGGATCGCCACCAACGCTACCTCCGGCAGGTCCAAACCCTCGCGAAGCAGGTTGATCCCCACCAGGACATCGAACTCCCCACGCCTCAGCGCACGCAGGATCTCCACCCGCTCGATCGCATCGATCTCGCTGTGCAGGTATCGCACCAGAACCCCCAGCTCCCGGAGGTAGTCCGTCAACTCCTCCGCCGTCCGCTTCGTCAACGTCGTCACCAACACCCGCTCCTTGCCGTCCGCCGCCTTCCGGATCTCTTCCATCAGGTCGTCAACCTGCCCGGCCAGCGGACGGATCTCCACCGCTGGATCCACCAGCCCTGTCGGCCGCACGATCTGCTCCGCGATGTTCGCCGTGCCCGCCCATCCCAGTTCGATCGGCCCCGGCGTCGCGCTGACGTACAGCGCCTGCCCCGTCGCCGCCCGGAACTCATCGAAGTTCAAGGGCCGGTTGTCCAAGGCCGAAGGCAGCCGGAACCCATGATCCACAAGGACCTTCTTCCGCGCCGCATCACCCGCGTACATCCCGCCAATCTGGGGCAACGTCGCGTGCGACTCATCCACCACCAGCAGGAAATCCGCCGGGAAGAAATCCAGCAAGACACCCGGCCGCGCCCCCGGCGGCCGCCCCGCGATGTGCCGCGAGTAGTTCTCCACCCCCGAACAGAATCCCAGCTCCTGCAACTGCTCGAGGTCGAATTCCGTACGCATCTTGATCCGCTGCGCCTCCAACAGCTTTCCCTGCTTCTCGAACCAGGCGATCCGATCCGTCAGTTCCTCGCGGATCGCGAGGATCGCGCGATTGATCTTCTCCTGCGGAGTCGCGAACTGCTTGCTCGGAAAGACGTTCAACGCCGTCATCACTTCCAGCGTCTCCCCCGTCAAGGGCTCGAACCGCGTGAACCGCTCGATCTCGTCGCCGAAGAACTCGATCCGGACCGCGTCCTCCGTGTACGCCGGATGCAGCTCCACCACATCCCCCCGCGCCCGGAACTTTCCCCGTCCCAACTCATAGTCGTTCCGCGTGTATTGCAGCTCGACCAACCGCGAGAGCAACTGATCCCGCGACACCGCCTGCCCCACCCGCAGCGGGATGACCATCGACTCGTAGTCCTCCCGGCTCCCGATGCCGTAGATGCAGGAGACGCTCGCCACCACCAGCACGTCCCGACGCGTGAGCAGGCTGTTCATGGTGCTCAACCGAAGCCGTTCGATCTCCTCGTTGATGGAGCTGTCCTTCTCGATGAACGTGTCCGTCCTCGGGATGTAGGCTTCCGGCTGGTAGAAGTCGAAGTAGCTGACGAAGTACTCGACCGCGTTGTTGGGGAAGAAGTGCTTGAACTCGGAGTAGAGTTGCGCGGCCAGGGTCTTGTTGTGCGAGATCACCAACGTCGGCCGGTTGATTCGAGCGATCACATTCGCCGTCGTGAACGTCTTGCCGGATCCGGTGACCCCAAGGAGCACCTGATGCCGGATCCCGGCTTCCAGGCCCGCGGCCAGCTTCTCGATCGCCGCCGGTTGGTCCCCGGCGGGCATATACTCGGACACCAGCTCAAATCGCTCCGACATCGTGCGCCAACCCTAGCCCGGAACCCCAACCCGCACGCGCTCATTTTCTGCCCACCCCAAAACCAGTCCACCCTGCGGGTTGACCCTCCAGCAACCCGACCATAGTGTGCGACACCGATGGCGGTTCCAGCGCCCCAAGTAATTCCATCCGAGGTCACCACCGATCCCAATGGTCGCGTCCGCGCGGCCTGGGAGGAGGTTGTCTCGCCCGTGAAGTCCTTCCTGACCCAGGTTTCGGGCCGGTTGGTCGAACAGGTCCGTGAATTCGAACCGGAAATCGCCGAGTACGCCCGCTACGCCCTCGACAACCAAGGCAAGCAACTCCGCCCGGCCCTGGTCGCCCTCGCCGGGGGGTCCTGCGGCCAGCTCAATGACGAACACGTCTCCCTCGCAGCGATCATCGAGATGATCCATCTCGCGACGCTCGTCCATGACGACATCATGGATGGCGCCTCCTTGCGCCGGGGCCGTTCCACGCTCGCCATGCGGTGGGGCAACGACATCGCCGTGCTCGTCGGCGATTGCCTTTTCGCGCACGCCCTCAAGCTGGCGGCGTCCTTCAACACGGCCGATGTCTGCCGGTCCGTAGCCCTTTCCACCCACGTGGTCTGCGCCGGCGAGATCCTCCAGTCGCACCGCCGTCGCCGCTGGAACATGCCCCGTGCCGAGTACTACAAGGTGCTCGAGATGAAGACCGCGGAATTGTTCGCCCTGGCTTGCGACCTCGGCGGACGGCTGGCCGGCGCAACCCAACCCCAACGCGACGCCCTCAAGCGTTATGGCCTCGCGCTCGGGACGGCCTACCAGGTCTACGACGACGTCCTCGACCTCTACGGCGCAGAGGACGACGCCGGCAAGTCCCTCGGCACCGACCTCGCCAAGGGCAAGGTCACCCTGCCCGTCCTCGTCTTCCTCGAGAACGCCTCCGAGCCCGACCGCCAGCAAATGATCCAGTGGCTCGATGCCTGGGATCCCAGCTACTTCACCGGCGTACGCTCCCTCCTGGACGCCTCCAACGCTCTCGGGGAGTCGCGGAAGGCCATCGACCAACTGCTCGACACCGCCCGGACGGCCATTGCCGAACTCCCGGATTCCCCCGAGACCCGGGCCCTTCACGCACTTCCTGGATTTCTTGCGCAACAAACGGCGGCCCTTGGTGTCTGATCGGCCATGCCCGGCTTGACAGCCCTCATGGAAACCCCGGTCGAAAGGCCCGTACCAGCCCCGGCCCCGGCCGACGAATCCGCCGACCGAGACCTCGTGCGCCTCGCCCAGTCCGGTGATCTCGGTGCCTTCGACGAACTCGTCGTCCGCTATCAGGAGCGGATCTACGCGCTCGTCTACCACATGACCTCCAGCCACGAGGATGCCAACGACCTCGCCCAGGAAGCCTTCGTCAAGGCCTGGAAGGCCCTCCGCAATTTCAAGGGCGACAGCAGCTTCTACACCTGGGTCTACCGCATCGCCGTCAATCACACCCTCAATCACCTCAAGACCCGCCGGAGCCGCACCCACCACGTCTCCCTCAATGACCTCGACTTCAATGCAGAGCACGACCCCGACCTGATCCAACTCATCTCCCACAAGAATCCCCGCCGCGACGTCAACCTGAAGGAGCTCGGCGAACGTTTGAACGAGGCCATGCAGAAGCTGTCGGATGAGCATCGGACCGTCGTGACCCTCCACGACGTCCAGGGGATGCCGCACGATGAGATTGCGCAGATACTCCAGTGCAACCCCGGGACGGTGCGTTCACGACTGTTCTATGCCCGCCAGCAGTTGCAGGCGTGGCTTTCGGATTTCCTGAGATGAACACGGACCCGTTGCCAGAGGATCTCGAACGACTGCGTCGGCTGTTGGCACTGAAGCGCCACGAGACCCCGCCTCCCGGCTATTTCCGCACCTTTTCCCAACAGGTGATCCGGCGGATCGAGGCCGAAGAGCAAGCCTCCGCCAGCTCCGGATGGCGCTCTTGGTTCAACCGCTTCCCAACGGCCAACGTTTGGCTCAATCCAAACGCCTGGATCGCGTCCGGCCTCGCGCTCCTCGCGATCACCGCCGTATTCCTTGGCAAGAATCCTGCCAAACCCGGCGAGGCCTCGTCCGCCCCCAAGGCTGCCGGCATCGGTTTCAACGGACCGTCGACTGCGCCACAGCCCCCTGCCGTCGACGAACGCTTCCAGCTCCCGGCGGGCGTCGGCTATCGGATCGAGATCATCGCCTTCGACTCCAATTCCGTTCCGCACAGCCTCCTGCTCCAGCCGGTCCATACCACCGAAGCCGTCCATTGGCCCCGATAGACCCCACCAGTCTCGGGGGCTCTTCCAGAAACGCGATCGGCGTGTCCCCGGAGCTTGCTCCGATGAACACGCCGATGATCTGGGCCAAGGCCCCGCTACCAAACTCAGTTCGAGGGCAAAAGCACCAGCGAGCCCTTCGCCTCAACCAAGGGCACTACCAAGCGGCCAAGGTCGTTCAACGCGCCTTCCACCGCGCCGCCCTTGCTCAGGCCAGGATGGGTCAGCGAGTACTTCCCGTCAGGATTGCGGACCCACTGTCCGTCGCCCGCCAGGTCCATCTTGATCGTGGGGGCTTTGGGTGCCGCAGCCGCACCAGCTCCGCCAGCCGCAGGCGCACCGCCACGCCCGCGCCCGGCGAGCCCATACCGGGCCGCCAAGGTCGGGTCCATGCCCGCCCCGGATCCAGCCGTCGGCGTCGCCTCCGCAGGTGCTTCACCGCCTGGGGCAGGAACCGCACCCGTCGAGGTCACTGTGAAATGACCGTCCGGATAAAACCGGAACCGCAGGGGGGTCAACGACGCACCCAGGACCGCACGCAAGGCCGCGAACTCCGTCGGAGGAATGTTGCCTCGCTGACGCCGAATGCTCAGGAGGACGTTCGCCACGTCCACACGCCAGCGGCCCAGAATCTTCTCATCCGCGTACTTTGGCGAGACACCCGTCTTCACCCACGCCGCGAGATCATTGAGATCCGTCTTCAGCAGGGCATCGACCAACTCCGGATTCCCCATCACGGCCCGCGCCTTCGGATGATTCACCACCGCAGAGAAGCCCGCCTTGTTCTTCAACAGGTCCAGAAACTCCGCATCAGCGGCGATATCGATGAACTCCTGCTTCTCTTCCATCACGTAGAACGGCGGGTAGTCCCGCAGGTACTCCAGGATCCCCGGATTCTCATACAGCATGCCCAGCGCGTCGGAGACCTCGAAGTACCGAGCCGGAGTGTTGTCCAGGGCGCCGAACGTCCGTTCCCACCCGGTCCCAGCCATGGCCCGCCGGAGCGACGTACCCAGTTTGACGATCGTCGACTCGTTCGCCCCTTCCCCGATCGTCTGGGCAGAGAGATAACCGCCCACGTATACCCGCTTGCCCACCGTCAGGAACACGATCATCGCGATCAGGACGCCGACCACGCAGCCGCCCGCCTGGTTCATCTTGCCGAAGCTCTCCCGGGTGGCGTCGTCCTCCTTGTACTTGAAGTGCAGCATGACCGGGTGATGGGCGACAAACCCAAGGCCATAAATCGCGAACCAGACAATCACGAAAGCCAGGAACCCCGGCAGCGCCTCGCGCATGACCAGGTTGTCCGCGGCAACCTTGTCTGCGATCGGCTGCAACACTCCACCCAGCGGGCCCATCACCGCTGTCGCGATGATCGTTCCAATCAGGGCCACCAGCATCCGGATGGCACCGGACCCGTACCCCAACGCAGCGAAGGCAGCAGCAAACAGGAAGGCGAATACCCAAACGAGCATGCCCGGACTGTACGGTCGCGCCTCGGATCAAAGCACGCCGAATTTTTGGGAGCCATCCGCCCCAATCCGGACAAAATTGCCCTCCCGCGTCCCCCCCCGTTTTCAGCTACCCAAGGATAAGTGCTTCCATCCCCTGAACGAGTCGTCCTACCTTCACACCACCCCATGAGCAGGATTCTGGTCATCGATGACGACGAAGCGATGCGGTCCCTCCTGCGCCGAACCCTTGAAAGGGCTGGCCATCGCGTCCTCGAAGCGTCCAACGGCAAGGAAGCCCTCCGCCTGGCAGCCGCCGAATCCTTCGACGCCATCATCACTGACCTGCTCATGCCCGAGACGGACGGCATCGAGGTCGTCCTCCATCTCCGCAAGGCGCATTCGACGGTTCCCATCCTCGCTATCTCCGGTGGCGGCAGGGTCCCCGGCACGGAATACCTCGAGATGGCCAAGACCCTCGGCGCGAACGCTGCCATCGCGAAGCCCTTCGAACCCGACCACCTCCTGACCCTGGTCGAAGGCCTCATCCAGGCCCGCGCCTGACGGTCTCCGCTTTCGCGGCTTCACTGCTTCGCGCGAGGCTTTTCCCGGAATTGGATCGGGTTCGCCCGAAGCCGCGATGACGCGAAGGGATCGGGGCTTCAGTACAAGAGCGACGCTTCGCTGAAGCCACTTGCTTTGTCTCAGGCGTAACCATGCGACTGAAAGCGGGGACAGGTTCACGCGGAGACGCGGAGAAAGGCCAGTTGGACGGCAAGCTGGTCATTCACCGTTGGGTGACTGGTTGCCGACGTTGGATAATTGTCGTGACCGGCCTCGCTCTCCGCGCTCTCCGCGGCTCCGCGTGAGACACAACCCGGCTTGCTCCTCCTCGGCTTCTCGGCTTCGCACGAGCCATCCCTCCCCCTTCGTCTCACACTCCCGGCAATTCGTCATTCGACAGGCCTTCACCGTGTCGGATAATCTTCCCCCCAATCCCCTTGGAATCACCTCTCATGACGCCATTCATCGCGGAATTGGTGGGCACGATGTTGCTCGTATTGCTCGGCGACGGAGTCGTCGCCAACGTCGTCCTCCGGCAGACGAAGGGACACAACAGCGGATGGATCGTCATCACGGCCGGTTGGGCGTTTGCGGTGACCTTCGCCGTCTATTGCGTCAACGCCCACAGCGGTGCCCACCTCAATCCGGCCGTCACCATCGGACTCGCGGCCATCGGCAAATTCGAACCGGCGCTCATTCCCACCTACCTCGCGGCCCAGATGATCGGTGCCATCCTCGGCGCGGTCTTCGTCTGGCTGACCCACCTGCCCCACTGGCGCGCCACCGAAGATCCGGCCGCCAAGCTCGGCGTCTTCTGCACCGCACCCGCCATCCGATCGCCCTTCGCCAACCTGATCTGCGAACTCGTTGGAACCGCCGTCCTCGTCCTCGGCGTCCTCGCCATCCTTTCCCCGCAGAATCTGGTGCCCTCGTCCGGGCTCGACAAGGGACTGGCTCCCGCCCTCGTTGGCGTGATGGTCTGGGCCATCGGACTCTCCCTCGGCGGGCCCACCGGATACGCCATCAACCCAGCGCGCGACCTGGGCCCGCGGATCGCCCACGCCTTCCTGCCCATCCCCGGAAAGGGCAGCTCCGATTGGTCCTACGCCTGGATCCCCGTCGTCGGACCGATCCTCGGCGGCATCGCCGGCGCGTGGATGTACCGCCTCCTCTGGTAAACGCCGACTATTCCCATCCGGTATTCCCTGCAACCGATCCTCCCAGCCTGGCTTGTATGAAATGCATCCTCGCCCTCGATCAGGGCACCACCAGCTCCCGCGCCATCCTGTTCGACCATTCCGGCTCCGTGCTGGGAGTCGCGCAGAAGGAATTCCCCCAGATATTCCCGAAGCCCGGGTGGGTCGAACACGACCCAGCCTCGATCTGGTCCTCGCAGTGGGAAGTTGCCCAGGCCGTGCTGCAGAAGGCCGGGGTCGCCCCCGCCGACGTCGCCGGCATCGGCATCACCAACCAGCGTGAAACCACCCTGATCTGGGATCGCAAGACCGGCCGCCCCATCCACAACGCCATCGTGTGGCAGGACCGCCGCACCGCCGAACACTGCGACGCTCTCCGCAGGAAGGGCCTCGCGAACCGGATCCGACGCCGCACCGGCCTTGTCCTCGACGCCTATTTCTCGGCCACCAAGATCGCCTGGCTTCTGAAGAATGTCCCCGGAGCCCGCACCCGGGCCCGCCGGGGCGAGCTCGCCTTCGGCACCGTCGACACCTGGCTCGTCTGGAACCTCACCGGCGGACGCGCCCACGTCACCGACGCCACCAACGCCTCCCGAACCCTCCTCTACAACCTCCGCACCGGCGACTGGGACGACGAACTCCTGGCCCTGTTCGACATCCCCCGCTCCCTCCTCCCCGAGATCCGCTCCAGCTCCGAGGTCTACGGCGAGGCCGTCCTCGGCTCGGTCCCGATCCCCATCGCCGGCATCGCCGGCGACCAGCAGGCCGCGCTCTTCGGCCAGGTCTGCCACGGCCCCGGTCTCGTCAAGAACACCTACGGCACCGGCTGCTTCATGCTGATGAACACCGGCAGGAAGCCCATCACCTCCCGCAACAACCTCCTTACCACCGTCGCGTGGCACGTCGGCAAGGAACGCGAGTTCGCCCTCGAAGGCTCCGTCTTCATCGCCGGTGCCGCCGTCCAGTGGCTGCGCGATGGCCTCGGCATCATCCGCGCCTCCAGCGAGGTCGAATCCCTCGCCGCTTCCGTCCCCGACAACGGCGGTGTCTACCTCGTCCCCGCTTTCGCCGGACTCGGCGCTCCACACTGGGATCCCTACGCCCGCGGCACCCTCACCGGAATCACCCGCGGCACCAACTCCGGACACATCGCCCGCGCCGCCCTCGAAGGCATCGCCTATCAGGTCTCGGACATCCTCGACGCCATGCAGCGCGATGCCGGCATCCGACTCCGCGAACTCCGCGTCGACGGCGGGGCCTCCGCCAACAATCTGCTCATGCAATTCCAGTCCGACATCCTCGGCGTCCCCGTCGTCCGCCCCAAGGTCACCGAGACCACCGCGCTCGGCGCCGCCTACCTCGCCGGCCTCGCCGTCGGGTTCTGGAAGGACCGCGCCGAGATCGCCCGCCAATGGCAGGTCGATCGCCGCTTCAAGCCCGTCCTCAAGAAGTCCGACCGAACCCGTCTCCTCGCCGGGTGGAACAAGGCCCTCACCCGTTCCCGCAACTGGATCGACGCCTGATCCACGGACCAGGTCCATGCGGTAGAGAGGGAGCGAGGTTGACGCCGGGCCGCCGGGACCGCGGAGAATGCGTTTCAACCCCGTCCATCTGCGAAATCCGTGAAATCCGCGGTTCCACCAAATCCCGATCCCCGGTTCATGCGCCTCGCACTTGCCCAGATCCGGGTCGATCCCGGGCAACCCGAAACCAACCTCGCCCGCGCCTGCCGTCGCATCGCCGAGGCCGCCGCCGCCGGGGCCGACCTCGTCCTGCTGCCCGAAACGCTCGATCTCGGCTGGACCCATTCCTCCGCCCGCTCCCTCGCCCAGCCCGTTCCATCCGGATGGCCCTGCCAGATCCTGGCCCAGGCCGCGCGCGCCAGCGGCATCCACGTGGCCGCCGGCCTCACCGAACGCGATGGCGACCACGTCTACAACGCCGCCGTCCTCCTCGGACCCGACGGCCGGCTTCTCCTCCATCACCGGAAGATCAACGAACTCGCCATCGGACACGCCGGCTACGATCCCGG
Source organism: Limisphaerales bacterium (assembly GCA_965284395.1). GTDB lineage: Bacteria > Verrucomicrobiota > Verrucomicrobiia > Limisphaerales > UBA9464 > UBA6176. Next base: position 7,237,266 of record OZ260084.1, read on the forward strand.
CGACCGCCTCGGCGTCGTCCAACTGCCCTTCGCCAAGGTCGGCCTCATGATCTGCGCCGACGCCTTCATCGAGGGTGAATCCATCAGCCGGACGCTGGGCGCGATGGGTGCCGACCTGATCCTCTCGCCCTGCGCCTGGGCAGTCCCTCCGGACCACGACCCGGCACACGAACCCTACGGAGCGCTCTGGGAGGATTGCCACGGCCGGGTGGCCCGCGAGTTCGGACTCGTGATCGCCGCCTCCAGTTGCGTTGGACCGATCGTCGATGGCCCCTGGGCCGGCCGCCGCTGCATCGGCAACTCCCTCGTCACGGGACCGGACGGATTGACGATCTCCCGCTGTCCCTACGGCGTGGATGCCGAAGTGCTGAAGCTCGTAGAACTGCCACCAAAGCCGTCCCGACCCCGAAGGTCGACAGAGCGTTGACCGCGGCTGGATGAAGGATTGGTGGGCCCAGCAGGATTCGAACCTGCAACCAAGGGATTATGAGTCCCCTGCTCTAACCGTTAAGCTATGGGCCCGACCGTCACGCCATCGGCGTCGCCTACTTCGCCCCCGCCCCCAACCCGGTGGCAAGCCCTTTTCCCGTAGGTTCCAGCCGGGCCGGGTGCTCTCTGCCTCCGTCTCCGGTGGGGCGAGACTCCGTCGAGCCGGGCGATGAGTTCGCAGTTCCCAGTCACCAAATCCCAGGCGCCCGCATGTCGTACTCGTACTCCTACTCAGCCCGGAGGGCGGTACTCGTACTCGATCCCAGCCATCGCCCCTCGTCCCCGCGGTGTCGGGGTCGGAATCGGCATCGGCATCGTTCCCACGCCTCAGCATCCACTCGATCCGCACCTAACCCTCGACAGCATCGCCATGAACCCATTGGCTCGAGTACGAGTACGAGCCCAGGAAACGTCCCGACACACCGCATGGGTCGGGTAGGTGGTGCGCGTAGGATGGATGGCGCGAAGGAGGTAGATTCGACATGGGCCTAGCCAGGGGATGCGGCTCGTCTGGGTTGGCTGACCACGGATTTCACGGATTGGCACGGATCCGAAGGGGCCCGGCCTCCTGCCGCGGCGGCCCCATCCGTGTTCATCCGTGAGGGTATGAGGTTTGTGTGCGGTCCCGGGAGCACTCGGGTAGCAATTGCAGGATGGACGGAGACGGGTACACCTTTGGGCCTGTCGGTCTTTGCTAAACAGACAGGTGGCACTTCGGGAGTTGCTCGTTGATTGCACTTGGAGCTCAACACTCCGTTTCTGTGAATCGAGCTTCGGCGAAAAGCACCTACATTGGGGACCGCCCCGCATACCTGAGTGCATGTAGTCGCCTGGCCCGTCTCCGTCCACCTGCTCACTAACACATCCTGTCCAGTGCAGCAATCATCCATACCACCCACCGTATCCCGGGTCGTCGGTCTCGACGTCCACCCGGATTCCTTCACCGCCTCCATCCTCCAAGGGCCTACTCCCCTGGCGGCTGTTGTGCTGCAAACCTTCAACAAGGTTCCCATCGCCCAGCTCGCTTCCTGGGCCAAGAAGAACACCCTCCCCACCGACACCCTTGTCCTGGAGGCCTCCGGCAACACCTTTGACGCCGTCCGCAAGCTGCGCGCCATCGAGCGCAACGCTCTCGTTCTGGAGAGTGTCTTCATCGGCAAGCTCAAGGAATCACACGCCAACAACGACCGCATCAGCGCCACCCGCATCGCTCGCGCCTACCTCTGCGGCAACGCCAAGCTCGTCTGGGTCCCCGATCCACTCACCCAGGAGCGACGCGACCTCTTCCACGCACACCGCAGGGCCGTCAAGGGCGTCACTGCCGCCAACAATTCCCTCTCCTCCTACCTCAGTGACAACGGCGTCCGACTGGGAGAGTCCCTCCTGGACCTCGGCCGTGACGAACGCCGCACCGCCATCCTCAAGGCCAGGACCTGGAATCCAATGCAGACCCAGATCCTGGAGATCCGCTTGCTCGAACTCGAATACCACATCGAACTCGAGCGACGCTTGGCCAGCCTCGTCGCCCAACAGGTCCTCCAGGATCCAAAGCTCCTCGAACTTACCCGACTCACCGGCATCCGCGATGTCATCGCCTTCGCCATCGGGGCAGTCGTTGGTGACATCAACCGATTCAAGTCCCCGAAATCCCTCGTCAAGTTCGTCGGCCTCAACCCCGCCTTCGACGACAGTGGCAAGGGTACCAAGTCAGGCGGCATCAAGGGGCATGGGCACAAGGATCTCCGCGCCCTTCTCATCGAGGCAGGCCACTCGCTGCTGCGTTCATCCAAGCATCCCAACAGCGACTGGGGCCGCAAGCTGCTGGGCCGAAAGGGCGAGGTCTCGCTTGTGGTGGCAGCCTTGGCCCGCAAGCTCATCACCCAGGTCTGGTACTCGCTCATGGGACTCACCGACCCCATGGAGCAAGCCGCCAAACCCATGGTCCAGAAGCTCGGAAAAATCATCTCCCGCGTCGGCCAACAGGGCCTCGACGCACTGGGCATCACCCGCAAGGACGCTCGGGAACAGGCGATGGAAATCCTCCGCACCCGCAAGTCGGGCCGGGAGTACACCCTCCGAAACAGTCCTCCCGCCCAAGACTTGGGTGCGCAAGCGCAGCCCCCTGCCAATGAAGCCGTCATGACGGTTCCAGCGTCGGCCGTGGCGACCTAGACGCAGGGGAAGTCAGGCAAAAGCGCGGAAGCGCAAAAGGGAATTGAAAAGAGCCGCCTTCGGCGGAAAGTTTTGGCCGCCTAGAAACGGAGAGGGGAGGACGGCAAAGGCGTAGGCCCACCGTTCTCTCCTTTCCCAGGCTGGGTGCTGGCGCCGGCACCACGCGCCCTGGTGCAGTCAGCATGCTTGGCCCACGAAAGATTTTCCCTTCGGTTTTCTCAGGCTCTCGTTGACAAACCACATACCTGCCATCCGTGGTTCAAGAAGCCGGCAGGCCAACCCCGTGCATTGCTCCATCGGTCAACCCGGGGGGGATCCAAGTCGGTGTTGGAAGACTCGGCACGTCGCAGTTCGTTGACCACGGATCTCACGGATTGGCACGGATCCGAAGGGGCCCGGCCTCCTGCCGCGACGGTCCCATCCGTGTTCATCCGTGCCATCCGTGGTTCAAGAAGCAGGCAACCCCACGCCGGCGCGCCTTACGCCGCGGGCGAGTCCGACACCACCCAGGCCCAGCGGCCGCCGCCGAGCTTCCGGACGTTGGCGATGCCCTTCCCGGTGATGGAAAACCACGTGTGGATGTGTCCGGGGGGCTTGCCCAACTTATCGGCAATCTCCTTCACCGAGATGCCATCGGGTCCGGCCGCCTGAAGCAGGCCAACGATGGCATCCCGCACGGCACCACGTCGCGGTGACGGCGCTGCCGAACCATCCGCTGCTGGGGCTGCCACGGAAGCCCGCTTCGCCGCGCGGGGTTTGCGGGCCACCGGGGCCGGGGCAGCCGCACCGCCCCCGCCACCCCGGAGTTCCCGGTCGATGGCATCGATCTGGGCCTGAAGCTCCTCCTTCCGTTCGATGAGCTTCATGATGCGGACCATGTCCGCGCGGGAAATCTTGGTAAAGTCCATGGGACGGACAGACTAGGCCGACTCCATCCGCTTGAGAAGGAGAGAGGTTCACGCGGAGCCGCGGCCCGCGTCGATCGTCAGCCGGCCAATTCCGTCAGGGAGCCCTGATCCACGCGCCACCGGTGCAACCCGCTGCCCAGTTCCTCGGGCCAGTTTTCCTCGGTGCACGTCATGAAGACCTGCCCGCCGGTGCGATGCGCCCGCTGCAGGAGCGGGATCAAGCCCGCCCGTCGGGCCGCGTCCAGTTCCCCCATGACGTCGTCGATCAGCAGGACCGGCATCACGCCGTGGACGGCTCCCAGATGCTCCGCCTGCGCCATCTTCAGGGCGATCGCGACCGACCGCTTCTGTCCCTCGCTCGCGTAGGCTGACGCCAACTGCCCGTTCAACCGCAGCACGAGCTCGTCCCGATGTGGGCCGACCAACGTCGTGCGCATCACTCGTTCCCGTGCCCGGGACTTGGCCAATTCCACCGCGAAATCCCCCCGGACCGCTGGCTGGTAGGCGATCTCGAACTCATCGCGCCCGCGGGATACTTGCGCATAGGCTTGCCCGATCACGGGGGCGATACGGGGAAGTACGGTCCGACGATGTTCGATCAGGCGGTTTCCCAGGTCCACGACCTCCACCGTGAAGCTCTCCAGGAGCGTGTCGTCCGGAGCGGGCTGTTTCAGGAGCGCGTTTCTCGAACGGAGCGCCTTGGTGAAACGCAGCAGCAAAGCCAGGTATCCCGGTTCCGTCTGTGCCAGCAGCAGGTCGAGGAACCGTCGTCGTCCCCGGGCTGCCCCCTTCACCAACTGAAGGTCCTCGGTGCAGAAGACCACGGCCCGCAACGTCCCCAGATACTCCGACAGCTTCCGCACCGGTCGGCCGTCGAGGCTGAGCTTCCGCTCCCGCGTCGACCAGTAGGCCTTGATCTCGTGTTCCCCTGCCCCGACGACCGTCGCTCCCGCAAAATAGCCGGTCGCACCGTGCCGGATCATCTGGGCCCCGCCGACGCCGCGGAAAGACCGCAGGGTCGCCAGCAGGTAGATCGCCTCCAGGATGTTGGTCTTCCCCTGCGCGTTCTGTCCCAGCAAGACGTGGAACCCCGGGACAAACCCGGCGTCGAGCCGGGAATAGTTCCGGAAATCCCTCAGTCTGAGCTGGGCGAGATGCACCCCCCGAACATGCAACCCGACCGAGCGTCACCCAAGCCGGAATCACGAGGGAGCCGGAAGGTGGTGGAGGATACTCTTACTCGAGCCGATGAAGCTTCCCTGGGGAGAGCTTCGGGCGCCTCGCTGGGTGCGAGTACGAGTCCGATGGGGCGGAAGGCGCGGAGCAACGGCACTACGCGGGCCCTGGCAGAGGGGAGAACGCAGTTGCGAGTTCCCAGACTCCATCCCCGTGGAAACTCCCAATCAGGTACGCCGGAGGCGTTGAAGCCGGTAGCCAATACGGGGTCGCGAAGCGATACCCCGGGAAAACTCAGGGCTTGAAGCCCAATCCTGGAGGGGTTGCACAGGCAGGGATGCTTCGCACCGCCTTCGGGGTGCGGATTCATCTTCACGCGATTACCCCCGGGTAGGCGCGTTCGCGCCAACCCGGGGCTACCGGCTTCAACGCCTCCGGCGTTGGGGGCAGGCGCCGGTTTCCAGTTGGCCGGGATGAGGGAAAAGGAACTAACTAGGGAACGATCCCGATTCCGATGCCGACCCCGACCCCGACCCCGTAGCCAATATGACGACGTCACGAGGCGGGCCCTGGCCCCTGCTCCCCCTCAGCCGTGTCCATGCAGAAGTAATCTCACGCGGAGCCGCGGAGAGCGCGGAGAGCGAGGCCGGTCACGACTATCATCCAACGTCGGCAACCCGTCACCCAACGGTGACTGACCAGCTTGCCCTCCAACTGGCCTTTCTCCGCGTCTCCGCGTGAACCTGTCCCCGCTTTCAGTCGCATGGTTACGGCTCAGCGCTTCGACTTACCCAGGAACTGCTCCACGTATTTGCCGAGCATATCCGCCTCGAGGTTGACCCGGTCACCCACCTTCCGCTCATGCAGCGAGGTGACCGCAAAGGTGTGCGGGATGATCCAGATCCGGAATCCCTTCGGTGTAACGCCGGCAACGGTGAGCGAAATCCCGTCGACAGCGATGGACCCCTTGAAGACGACATATCGTCGGACCTCCCTCGGCGCGGCGATGTCGAGGACGTGATCCTGCCCCTTGCGCTCCCATCGGGTGATCTTTCCGGTGCCATCGATGTGCCCGGTGACGAAATGCCCGCCCAACCGGGCACCAACCGCCAGGGCTCGCTCGAGATTGACGCAGGAGCCGACGCCGGAGTCCGAGAGGTTCGTGCGGTTCCAGGTCTCCTGAAGCAGGTCGAACTCCAGAGTCCGGAGCTTCCCGCGTCCGCGGACGCCCACCACCGTGAGGCAGCACCCATTGACGGCGATGCTCTCGCCGAGGGCCACGCCCTTGGCAGTGACGGAAGCCTCGACCGAGAGGCGGATGGAATCAGTGCGGGGTTCGATGCCGCAGATGCGGCCGGTTTCTTCGACGATGCCGGTGAACATGGGAAAGGGTGTCCGGAACGGGTGGTGAGGTCAGGAACGGGCGTGTCCGGGCTCAGGTCGCCGCGGGGGTGGGATCGGCGGGTGGGACAGGTTCGGACCGGAACGTTCCCTCCCATCGGGCCATGACGGCGGTGGCGAGGCAGTTGCCGGTGAGGTTCACCGTGGTGCGGGCCATGTCCATCAGTTCGTCGACACCGATGATGAGCGCGACGCCTTCGAGCGGCAGGCCGAAGGTGACCAGGGTGCCGGCTAGGATGACCTGTGACGCCCGGGGAATGCCGGCCATGCCCTTCGAGGTGAGCATCAGCGTCAGGAGGATGAGCAACTGCTTGCCAAAGCTCAGTTCCACCTTGGCCGCTTGCGCCACGAACACGGCGGCCACGGCGAGATAGAGCGTCGAGCCATCGAGGTTGAACGAGTAACCCAAGGGCATCACGAACGAGACGATCTTCTTCGGCACGCCGAACTGGATCATGCGCTTCATGGCGTCCGGGAGGGCGGCGTCCGACGACGTCGTGGTGAACGCGAGGATGGCGGGATCCTTGATGGCCTTGAGGAACTGGAGGACCGGGATGCGGGCCCAGAGGGCAATCGGGAGAAGGACCACGAGGCAGAAGATCAGCAGGCCGGCGTACAGCGTGAGGATGAGTTTCGACAGGTTCCAGAGCACCCCGAGCCCGCTGTGCCCCACCGTGTAGGCCATGGCCGCGCCGATGCCGAGCGGTGCAAACTTCATGACCAATCCGGTGAACTTGAACATCACCTCCGTCAGCGACTCGCAGAACCGCAGCATCGGCGTGCGGTGATCCGACGGCACCTGCGCCAACGCGATGGCGAACATGACGGCGAAGAACACGATCTGGAGCACGTCATTCTGGGACGCCGCCTCGAAGAAACTCTTCGGGACCACATGTTCGATGATGCCCGCGAGGGTGACCTGTGTGGGCGCAGCGAGACTCGACTTCGCGTCGGGCGGCGGGAGCGTCATCCCGTCACCGGGCCGGGTGAAGTTGACGACCCCGAGCCCGATGAACAGGGCGATGGTGGTGACCACCTCGAAGTAGATCAGCGAACGGAGCGCCAACCGACCCACCGCCTTCAGGTCATCACTATGACCGGCGATGCCCACGACCAGCGTCCCGAAGACCAAGGGCACCAGGATGCACTTGATCATCTTCAGGAACAGATTCGATACGACCTTCAGGTGCTGGGACCCCTCCGGCCAGGCCCAGCCGATCAGGACGCCGAGCACCATCGCGATGAGGATCCAGTGGGTGAGGCTGATGCGTTTCAGGAGACCGCCCATATGGGCCGGGACGCTACCCGGGCCGAAGTCCCCGCTCGAACGAATTCCTTTACCCGAAACTGGTGGGGCGAGACTCGACCCTGCCCCGTTTCAGGACAGGAACGGGGTGGCGACGTCCTCGTCGCCCCTGGAAATGGCCTGGGAGGGCAACGAGGACGTTGCCGCCCCGGTTGAAGCAGGAGCAGTGTCAGGCCGCGCCGGAACCGGGGTGTGCCGCTGCATTCGACCGGCCGGTCAGCGCACTCCGAAACTCACGTCGCACCCAACCCGCCTGACGTCGCCCCCACCACGAGCACCATCCCGCCACCAGCACCATCGGAGGGAGGAACGCCCAGAAAAGGCCATCGGCCCAGGTCAGTCGATTGTCGAGCACCAGCACCGTTGCGACACCACCGAATACCCCGTACGCGATGATCCCGGGCATCATGTACACCGAGTTCATCGCAAGCCCCACGGCCAGGTTGATCGGACGGGCGGCGAGGATGGCGCGGGTGGACGCCCAGCGCACGGCACCCCAGTAAAACGGCGTCAGGACCAGACAGGTCAGGTGCAGCCACCAACCCATCACGACGCTGTCCCAGGATTCCTGGGCCGTGGGCAGGTAGAAGACCACGATCAGATCATATCCCATCAGGACGAGGACCGGAAACAGGAGGATCTTCCGCAGGACCCTTCCCTGTGCCGCCAGGATCTCGTCCGCTCCGAGGCCGGTCGTCAGGAGCAGTTCGAAGGCACCGGCGATCCGCTGCTCCGAGAGGGTGATGGAAGCCTCCCCGGCGACCCATAGCGTGAACAGCAGGTGGAAGATCGTGGACATGACACCGCTTCCGACGCCGAACGTTCCGCGAACGCCCACCGAGATGAACGAGAACACCTGGAGCAGGACGAACGCTCCCACGAGGATCCAGGGCATCCAGGGCTTCCACACATCGCGGAGGGAAAGCCAATGCCAGGCACCTTCCCCGAGCCAACGCTGGCGCCAGAGCTTCCGCCTCTCCGCTCCGCCATACCGAAACCAGGCTGCGAGGCGCTCCCAGCGCTGCCGCCAGCCCGGTCCTCCGCCTTCCTGCCAGACCACCCTTACCCAGTCCGCCGTGATCCACATCAGCACCAACGAGACCACTCCCTGCAACGCCACCGCGACCAGGCAGGCGAGTCGGACCTCGGGAAAAGGCAAGGAGGCGGTCGAAAGGGCGCCGAGGAAGGGAACCGATGGGCTGACCAACAAGACCCAGCCCGCCTCGAGGGACGTGAACGGATTGTCCTTGCTGGTGAGGTAGGCGAAGACGCCCCAGGGAATGCAGACCAGCGCCAGTATCCAGGCCGCCGCCAGGCCGGTGGCCTGACGCGGATCCCGCGAGATCAGCGATGCCAGAAGTCCGGAAACCAGCGACAGGAAGAGCGCGTTGCCCAGCGCCAACAGCAGCATTCCCAATTGGGCCAGGCTCACGCCGCCCAGCAGCACCGGCACCACCAGCACCGGAATGACGGCGACGATCTGGAACACCGTGTCCACCCCGGCCGCGAACAGCTTGCCGGCCGTGACCGACCACCCGTTGAGGTCGGTGAGGAAGAGCAACCCGAGCGTTCCCTCGCGACGTTCCCTTCCGAGGCTGTCCGCGGTGCGTTGGCACCCCAGGAAGAGCGCCCACAGTCCCGCCAGAAGCGTCACCGCGTGGAAGGCCGCCGATCCCACCTGCCCGCTGCTGGCCTGGATGCCGGACCGCCCGAAGAACCACACCATCGCCAGCAGGAAAAACATGGACGCTCCCGCCACCGCCAGCCTCAACCTCCACGTCTGCGGCCGTCGCGATGCCACGCGCAATTCGCGCTCCAGGACCGGCCACAGGGTTCTCATGACGGTTGGAGGGAAGCCAGCGTCCAACCTCACGCTCCGGCACTGAGCTTCTTCTCGCCGGGGCGCGCGATGCCCAGGTCACGGAACGAGTGGGTCAACTGTCGGTTGGCCGAACTCAACCAGTAGACGTTGTTCCCCAGGCAGAGGAGCACCCAGCAGACGACCGCGCCTACGAATCCGAACGAATTGAAGAGACTGCTCCCGCCCAGGCTCACCAACCCCACGAAGGTCATCACCGCCGCCACGATCAACCACGGCAGCACGATGATCCTCAGCAACACATGCCCGGTCGTCCGGTTGCCGCTCACCTTCATCCCGATCCACATCCCCGACCACGCCATCGCGTACGCATCCGCCACCAGCAGCAGCATCCGGCTCACCCAGAACGCCGTCCATTCGCCCCGACTGCTGTCCGAGCCCCAACGGATCCCGCTGAACAGGAAGATCGCGTCGACCGCCAGCAGGGTCAGGACCGGATACTCGAACTGCCTCCGGATCGCACGCAGCCGTCCTTCGACCAGGTCCGAAACCGACATCGGAGTGGATAGCAGCAACTCCATGCCGCCGCTCCGACGGTCCTCGTGGAATTGCCGGGGCGATTCCGCCGCAATCCACATCTTCAGGCACAGATGGAGCAGGATCGACGTGGTGATGAACGTTGGTGCCTCGAACCAGTCCTTCCCGACCTCGAGGGCGAAGATCCCGAAGATCACCGTGGCAACGCCGAGGAAGATCCACACGCTGGCACCCCGCATCCAGTAGCGGCCGCTGAGCCAGACCAACGGGCTCTCCAGAAGCAGGCGCGCCCGCCACGCCGCCCGCGAGGCGTCCGTCGGCCAGCGCCGGTTCTCGATCCACCCCTTCAAGCCACGGCGAGTGGCGGACCCGGTCTTTTCCTGCCAGATGCGGGGAAGCCGGAATGCCCCGAACCCCAATGCCAGCAGGCTCACCACCGCCATGTAGGCCATGCTCGCGAGGTAGAGCTTGGGTTCCCTGGAATACTCCGAGTCAAAAGCCCCGATGAAACTCGCGACTGGCGTCTCCCACAGGAAGCACTCGGTGACGAAGGTCTCCCGCTCCGTCGACGAACCGATCTCGAACTTCCACCCGAGCCAATAGGTGATCCCCCCCAACGCCGGCATCAGGCCCGCCAACCCGAGCAGGAATGCCAGCGTGATGGCCGCCGCCCGTTTCGAGTCTGCCGTCATCGTCGACGCGAGGATTCCCAGCGAGAGCGAACAGCCCAGCAGGTTGACGAGGAACCCCACCATGCGCCCGTACTCCCCAAACGTCACCCCGCCCAGCAGGATCGCGACCGCCATCACCGGCAGGCTGGCCACGAGGTGGAAGGTGCACCCCAGGGAACTGGCTGCGAGCTTGCCCAGCAATACGTCGTATCCCTTCAGGTCCGTCAGGAACAACAAGCCCAGCGTCCCCTCCCGCCGCTCCACGGCCAACGAATCCGCGCTGTAGACCGCCCCGCAAATATAGGCAAACAGCGCCGCAAAGAAGGTCGTCACCCCGAACAGCTGCTTGCCCAGCTGATTGAGGGAAAGGCTCCGCTCCAGGATGAGGAACCACGCCACCACGAGCAGCGCCAGCGCCGCCGCCACGCTGCGCCCCAGATAGCTCCATCGACGACGCGACGCGACGCGAAGTTCTCGATCCACCACAGGGAGCAGGGTCATGACGCGCTGATTTCAGGCTGGATCCGGCCCGGAAGGAAAGCGTGGTTTCATCGGACCTGAAGATTCGGTCCTCACCCGCCGGTGGGGCGAGACTCCGTCGAGCCGCCTCGCACTGCCCCCTCGTACTCGTACTCGTACTCGATCCCAGCAATTCCCCTCCACGTCTCCCCTCAGAAGAAGGCCGGGTGCCCTCACCCGGCGGGGTTGAGGACGCGCCGCGTGGGGGCACGCGGCCTACAGCTCGCCCCGTCAGATTCGGGATCTGCGTCCAGATGCGCCCGAAGCAAACACAATGCCAACTCGCGCCTTGTCGCCGTCAGGCTCAGCATTACAGTGACGCCCAGCCGATGTCTCAAGGACTCCATCTCTCCCAGCGCATGTCGCAGCAGATGGTGCTGTCGCCACAGCTCCAGCAGTCGCTGGCGCTGTTGCAGGCACCCGTGCTCGAACTCAAGGCGCTGGTGGAGCAGGAACTCCAGCAGAACCCCGTCCTGGAGGAATCCGCCATCGCCGAGGAAACCGCCGAGGAACGCGAGATCCGCGGCGAGGAAACATCCGCGCAGGCCGACCCCGCCGAACCGCCGGCCGACACCCAGTACGATCCCGCCACCGAGAAACCCAGCGACAGCCCGGCCGACTCTTTCGATCAGGAACTCCAACGACTTCTCCAACTCGACCAGGACTGGCGTGACCAGTACTCCGCCGGCTCCAACTCCAGCCGCCAGACTCCCGAGGACGAGGAACGTCGTCAGTTCATGTTCGACTCGCTCGTCGCGCAGACGTCGCTGCAGGAGGAATTGCTGGAGCAGGTCCGCCAGGCCGAGTTCTCGCCCGCAGACCGGCAGATCGCCGAGATGATCGTCGGCAACATTGACGACCACGGCTACCTCCAGTCCGGCACCAACGAGCTTTCCTTCGCGACGGGTGTTGCGGCCGATCAGATCGAAGCCGTCCTCAAGGTCGTCCAGACGTTCAACCCGCCCGGCGTCGGTGCCCGGGACCTCCGCGAGTGCCTGCTCCTCCAACTGGAGCGTCTGGACCGCCAGGAATCGCTCGAGTACCGCATCCTCCGCGATCATTTCGAGGCCCTCGGCAAGCGCCGCTTCCCCGACATCGCCCGTCACCTTGGAATCTCCGCCGGCGAAGCCCAGAAGGCCGCCGAGCACATCGCCCTCCTGACGCCCCGCCCCGGCCGGAGCATGGCACCGGACGACAACTCATTTGTCGTTCCCGAGGTCACCGTGACGAAGAACGGCGAGGAGTTCGTGGTCTCGACCAACTCGGACTACATCCCCCACCTCCGGATCAGCAATACCTACAAGGATCTCCTCGGGCAGGCCGAGACCTCGGGCGAGGTCCGCGAGTACATCCGGGAGAAGATCCGCGCCGGAAAATTCCTCATCAAGAGCATCCACCAGCGCCAGGACACCATCACCCGCATCGCGCAGGAGATCGTGAAACGCCAACGCGAGTTCATGGAGAACGGCGTGGCCTACCTGAAGCCCATGACCATGGTACAGGTCGCCGAGGTGGTCGGCGTGCACGAGACGACCGTCAGCCGAGCCGTCTCCGGCAAATACATCCTCACGCCCCAGGGCGTCTTCGAGATGAAGTACTTCTTCACCTCGGGCGTGCAGACATCGACCGGTGACACGATGTCGAACACGTCGGTGAAGACGATCCTCAGCGAACTCATCGCGGCCGAGGACACTTCCAAGCCCCTCTCCGACGAGGAACTCGTCGAGCAACTCATGAACCGCGGGATCAAGATCGCCCGCCGCACCGTTGCCAAGTACCGGGCTGAGCTCAACGTGCTGCCCAGTCACCTTCGGAAGTCGTACTGATCACGCCGGAAATCCGACCTTCTGCGTTCTCCTCCGACCTTCGTCGGATGACCGCTTCCGTGACATCCGTGCCAACGTTCCATCGAACAGCAACGATGCACCGCCGCCTCATCTTCCTCCGCTCCACCCTTGCGATGCTCTGCCTCGCGGCAGGAGCGCTTCACATCACGTTCGCCGCCGAATCGACGAACCTCGGCGAGATCGTCCGGACCCCGGACAGGGTGGCCCCGGGGAACCTGCGCCAGGGCGGCGTGTTCGAGGCCAACGTTGGATTCAACATCCCGGATCCCAACGTTGCGATCGAACCGCCTTCGATCGAGATGCCTCCCTTCGTACGCCTCGTCCGCCAGAAGGTGGAGGTCGGAGAGGAGCGCACCCGCGTCACCCTCCGCATCGCCTTCGACACCTCCCGCAACGGCCATTTCCAGGGGAACATCCGGTTCCGCGGTGGCCTCTTCGCGTCCGACATAGGCGTTGATTTCACAGTGGTGACGCCTAAGCCCGGCCAACCCCGCGTCCTGATCCTCGACACGCCATGGACCCACTACGGCGTCGAGGACGCGAGCATGCTCCAGCCGTGGGTGGACCTCGTCCAGGCCTCGGGTGTGGTCGCCGACTACCGATGGCTGCGCGAGGCCGACCATTACGAACCGATGCCGGACCTTTCCGGGTACCACGCGGTGCTCCTCTCGGGCGACAGCCTGTACTCGCTCTCGGTGGCCGAGGGCGACGATCTCCGGAAGTTCGCCTCCGAAGGCGGCCGACTTCTCGTCTTCGCCAACCGTTTCTATGTCGGGTCAGTGCAGGCGGCGAATCGCGTTCTCGGGCCGGCGGGGATCCGCTTCGTGGACCGGGAGGCGAAGCACCCGGTTCCAACCAACGCGCCGCCCGAAGAGGCCTACACGTTCCGGATTGCGTCCACGAACATCACGAGGCACCCGCTGACGGAAGGCGTGACAAACCTGCACGCCTACCGAGCTTCGCCGATCCTGCTCCAGTCGACGAACGCCCAGCCGCTCGCATGCCTGCCAGGCCTCACCAACGCGTGCCTCGCCGCATTCGCCCCCATCGGCAAGGGCGACGCGGTCGCCGTCGGCCTGACGATCTGGTGGGGCTGGCCGATCGAACCGGGTGCCCAGGGAACCGATACCGCCCGCTTCCTGTCGAACCTCCTCCGCGGCCGCCAACCCTGAGCGGTGGGGCGAGTGTCCTCACGAGCCGCTCTCTGAACCTAGAAACGGCAATTCACTTAACCGCGGATGTCGCCGATGGCGCAGATGACAAGCGAGGGGTTGAAAGCGGGGACAGTCTCACGCGGAGACGCGGAGGCGCGGAGGGGGACGGTGGTTGGGAGTGTGTGTGGCAGGGGATTGGCGCAGGCTGCGTCGAGAACCTCCGCGCGCTCCGCGGCTCCGCGTGAAACCCTTCCCCCTAGGGGCGCTGCCGAGCCTCAAGGACCGTAACTCCGTTACCGCGTCCCGCCCGTGGAGCGTTCATCGGCGACCGGCGTCGCGGCCTGGATCTGATTCCCGTCGAGTTCGACCGCGCGGGCATTCTTCCCGAGTCGGATGCCGGTCTTCTGGCGCCCGCTCCCCGAGTCCTCGATGCGGTTGCGTCGAAGGATCGTGCCATCCGTGAATCCGTCCACGAAGAGTCCCCAACCCTCGTTGTCGCGGACGGTGTTGTCCTCAAAGAGATTCCGGTGCGCCGCCATGGGTTCGGCCTCAGCCCGCCAACGCACGCCGCCGCGCCGGTTGCCGATCACGGTGTTCCCGCGGACGGCGTTGTCGCTGTCCTTGTGCCCGATGGACATTCCCTGCCCGCCGTTGCCCTCGAGGTGATTTCCCTCCGCCAATCCGCCCCGAACCCGCCAGCAGAAGAAGAAGCCATCCTCGTCGTTCCCGATCGCCCGGCAACGTCGCACCGTCGGCCGCTGGGAACCACTGCCCGGATGGAGCCCGTGCCCCGCACACTTCTCCACGACGCACGACTCGACGAGCACGTCGTTCGACTGCTGGAAGCTGATGCCGTCGCCACTGTAGCCGCGGACCGTGCAACCCGTGATCACCGCGCGGTCACCCCGGTACAGGAAGATCCCGGCAGCCCGGCATCCGTCGACCACAGTCGGATTCTCGCCGCGATTGCCATCGATGGTGAGACCCTCGATCCGCACGTCCTCGCAGTGATAGCCACTGACCACCGGGAAACTGGTGGACGCAAAGCCACCGTCGGACTGGAGGATGTCGGCATTCATCGCTCGGCTCAGCGTGAAGTAATTGGAACGTCCGTTCAGGAGCGTCGCGCAGGCGCCGTGGAAATTCCGCTGATTGCGCGACGCCACGTACACCCCGCCGCCCAACTCGAAGCCAGCCGGATCCTTCAAGGTGATCGCCGCCTCGCCAAAATCTGAATCCGCCGCCAGGGCTGACCGGACTTCCCGATCCTTCCGCAGTACTGTCTTCTCCCCGGAGCCTCGCACCGTCACACGGCTGCGGAGGTGCAGGGAGTCGCGCATACGATAAACGCCGGGCCCGATCTCGACGATTCCTCCACCCAGATTGGCGACGTAATCCACGGCGGCCTGCAAGGCCCGGTTGTCCGATCCCACGATGTCGGCGTCCTGAACGCCGACGCGGATCCGAACTGCCGGCAGGGCGTGAAGGTCATTCTCTGCCGACCGGCGACCGGCCTGATCCGCACGGGCCGAAGCCGCCACGAGAACGAGCGGCAGCAAAGCCCGGCAAAAAAGGTGGAACTTCATGCTGGGAAGCTGCCAGAGATCGGTACATCCCGACAACAGGCCAGAACCGGGAGGGGCCGCATCTCGACACGGCCCCTGTCTTGAAACACGACCGGGGTGGCGACGTCCCCGTCGCCTGAGGAAAGGGCATGGGAGGGCAACGAGGACGTTGCCGCCCCGGCGGAGGTGGGATTTCGGCGTGCCATCCGGAGGTGACCCATCAGAATCGGGGCGTCATGAACGTGCCCAAGGCCTGGATGGCCCTGCTTCTCCTCGCTGTCACTGCCGGTTGCTCCACGAAAACCACCGTCACCGTCGCCAACGAATCCAATGTCACGATCAGCAACGTCACGGTGACCGCGACCGGGTTCAAGGAGTCGATCGCAGCCCTCCCCGTGGGCGAGACCCGGAGCTATGAGTTCGAACTCCAGGGCGATTCGGGTGTGAAGGTGACCTACGAGACGGGCGGCCGGAAGATCGACACGGGAAGCCAGGGCTACCTGATGGCCAAGCAACGCCAGTCTGTTCAGGTCGTCATCCGGACCAACGATTCAGTCGGGTTGAAGATCGGGCGGTCCCGATTCTGACGCCCCCCGCCTCAGACCTCTTCCAACGGCTTGCTGGCGTCGCCGAACTTCGGCAGGTGCACGTCCATCTTGTCCATCATCGACAGGAACAGCCGGCACATCTGGCGCTCGGGCTTCTCGAGGTAGTCGAGGACGCGGCCGCCCTGGATCCGACCGCCACCGCCGCCAACGAGCAACACCGGCAACTGACGCGCCTCGTGGTTTCCGGTGAGCATCGACGATGCGTACATCAGCATCGTGTTGTCCAACGCCGTCCGTGAGCCCTCCTGGATCCCGTCCAGCTTCCTCGCGATGTAGGCCAACTGCTGGATGAAGAACTGGTTCACCTTGAGCCAGTCGGCCGTGTCGGAGTGCGACAGCAGGTGGTGGATCATGTAGTCCACGCCGAGGTTCGGGAACCGGAGGGACGAATGGTCGTTGTTGAGCTTGAGGGTGCAGATGCGCGTCGTGTCCGTCTGGAAACCCAGCACCAGGATGTCGCACATCAACCGCATGTGCTCGCCGATGTCCTGGGGAATGCCATCGGCCGGACGCGGGATGTTCGGTGCCGAAAGCGTGGGACGCCAGCCCTGCAGTTCGCCCCGTTTGCCGGCGTTCTCGATGCGGACCTCGACCTCGCGCACGGACTCCAGATACTCGTCGAGCTTCCGCTGGTCGTTCCGGCTGATGCGTCGGCGGAGGTCGGTGGCATCGGTGAGGACCGCATCCAGGACGCTCTTGTCGCCGCGCTGGACCTCATCCTTGAAGAGCCGGTCGAACGCCAGCGCTGGATAGATCTCCAACGGCGTCGGGGTGGTCGGCGAGCTCCACGAGATGTGGGAGCTGTAGAGCATCGAGTAGTTCTTGTGCACCGAGGGGTTCGACTTCTCGCACCCGAGCACGAGGCTGGGAACCTTGGTGGACGCGCCGCGCTTCTGTGCCAACAACTGGTCGATCGACGTCCCCGAGCGGATCTCGCCGCCGGAGGCGAGCGGAGCGCCCGAGAGCAGGTTGCCGGTCTGGGAGCTGTGGATGTTCCCCTTCAGCGCTTCCTCGTTGTACAGGCCGCGGATGAAGAGGGTCTTCTGCTTGAAGTCACTGAGCGGCGTCAGGACCTGACCGAGCTCCATGCCCTTGCCCTCGCCCTTGGCCCACCACTCCTTCGAGTGGAATCCGTTCCCGGAGAACAGGACGCCCAGACGGACGGGTGCCTCGCTCGAGTTGGGCGTCTTCGCTGGCTCGTCGCCCCACACCCGGACCGACTCCATCCAGGGCAAGGCCATCGAGACTCCCAGACCACGAAGGAAGGTCCGACGATGGAACAGGTGCTTTTTCATGTGGGCAGTGGCTGATTCAATGGCAGGAAGGTGGAACGGATCAATCCTCCGCAGCGTCCCGGCCGCGGATGTTGAGGAATTGGGGGCTGCGGACAATGGTCTCGATTGCGGCGCTGACGCGATATTCGTTCGCCTTGAGCGAGGCGTGCATTTCCTTGAGCAACGGACCGTCCGAAAGCTGGACCGCGCGGCCCAGCGAATAGCCCAGGAGCTTCCGGCAGAATTGCCGCACGAACGCGTCGCGCCGCTTCCCGACGAGATACTCGCGAAGGCCGGCCATGTCCTCGAACTCCGTGTTGTCCGGAGCCGTGACGCGTGTCACCACCGGGCGATCGCCCAGGTCGCGTTCCCGCCGACGCCCGATCGCGTCATAGGCTTCGAGGGCGAAGCCGTAGGGATCGATGCGCCGATGGCACCCGGAGCAACGGGTGTCGCTGCTGTGTTTCTCGACCAACTGGCGGACGGTCAACCCGTCGGTCCCAGCTTCGTCCTCCGGCAGGCGCGGCACGTCCTTCGGAGGCTTCGGCAGCTTCTCGCCCAGCAGGACTTCACAGAGCCAGTTGCCCCGGAGGATCGGACTGGTCCGGGATGCGCCCGCCTGCTTCGCCAGCACCGCCGCCTGGCCCAGGATCCCGCCGCGACCATGTTGCTTGATCCCCGACACCATCCGCCACTCGGGCCCGGCCACACCCGGGATCCCGTAGTGCTTCGCGAGATCCTCGTTGAGGAAGGTCCGGTCCGAGTCGAGCAGGTCGGTCACCGGACGGTCGTTCTGGAAGAAGTCCGTGAAGAACCGGATCGACTCCTCGTACATGGCTCCGCGCAGCCCGAGGAAGGTCGGGAAGTGTCGCTCGCTCTTCTCGTCCAGCGTGTCGAATCCATGGATGTGCAACCACGCGCACCCGAACTCGACCGCAAGTCGCCGGACCTTCTCGTCCTTGAGCATCCTGCGCGCCTCTTTCGCAACGAAATCTGCGCCCTTCAGGCGGCCGGCGGCCGCGTTCTGCCGGAGCGCGCCATCCGGCAACGAGGACCACAGGAAATAGCTCAACCGCGACGCCATCTCCCATTCGTTCACCGGCGATGCGTCCTTGCCGGGTCCCGGTGACTCCGCCCGATAGAGGAACGCCGGCGCGACCAGCGCCCGCGCGATCAGGAACCGGATGCTCTCTTCATGCGCCAGCCCTTCCGTCCGCAGCTGCTGGTACAGCCCGCGCAACCCGCGCCGTTCCTCCTCGGTCAGCGGACGACGATACGCCCGGCGCGCGAACTCGATCGCCGCCTGCAGGTGACGGGGCTCGGCCTTGGCCTGTTCCTCGCGGAAACGCACGGCGCGCTCCTTGATGGGTTCGCGGAGCGGTTCGAACACCTTCGGGTCCGCATCCTGCGTCGCGTACTGCCACAACTGCTCGAAGGCATCGACCAACGTGAGCGCGTCCTGGCTGACGAACCGCAACTCGGCCCACAACTGTTCCAGTTCTTCCGCCTCGCGATCACTGAGCATCAGGCGGCGGAGGGCATCGTCCTCGCGATGATGCAGCGTCAGGGTCACGACTTCGTCGACCGGCACGATCTTCGTGTAGCAGAGCGCCGCCGGGAACAGCGCCCGGAACTCGTCGAGACCGGCCTCGACCCGGGCCTTGGCCGGGCCGCCATCGGCAACGACCACCGGCAGTCCCGCGACTCCGCCGTTCATGGAGGGACGGTTGGTCGAGATCGTGAACTGGACCGAGCCAGCAGCTCCGGACCGGGGCTCGAGTTCCCCACTCACCACGAATTCACGTCCGGCCACCAACTCCCGCGGCAACCGGATCTCGAGCACCGCGGGAGCCTGCACGCACAGGTCCATCGGCCCCACCTCCGCGGCAGCCACGGACGCCGGCGCCTTGCCGAAGACTCCGGGATCCAAGCCCCATCCCTGCCCCGCCCCGTTCACCGGCACTTCACCCGAAACCGCAAGCCGGGCACCGCCCAGCAACGGGCCAGCGAGGGAGAGCAATTGGCGCCGAAGATCCGCATCCGGTCCCTTGGCAGTGGACGCGCCTTCGGGCGAAACCAATCGCGCCAACTCCGTCACCAGCGACGCGCGTGCCGTTGCATCGCCGGACTCCATCCAGCGGGCCAGCAAGGATCCGACCGGCACCACCGCCGCGTAGTCCCCCGCCCCCGTCACCGCCTCGGTATAGAAGTGCCAGACGCCGGCATGTCCCTGACGATCGGCATGCGGGTTCGCCGCCGTGATGTCCGGCGAGACATCCGCAGCCAGGTTCCACCGCTGGGCGGCATCCGCCGGCGTGATCGTGATATCGACCCGTGTCAGGTCGCAGGAATGGTTGCCGTCGCGCGGCCCGATCAGCACCGAAACCAGGTCGCCCGCCTGCACCCGCATCGCCGGCAACGGCCCGAACGGAACTTCCTTCGCCCCATGGGAGATTCCCTGTGCCAACCGGCGTCGGCTCGCACCCCGACGCAACTCCACCGACCACGTCACGCCGTTCCCGCATTCCGGGTGGGCATGTTGGACGACGCCTTGGATCGTGACCGGCCCATCGATCGGGCTGAGCCACCCGGCCGCCACCTGCAAGGTCGGCGACGGATGCATGGCCACCGAATGCGCCCGCAGATCCCCGGGAATACGTACCGCCTGATCGGAGGAGTTGGCGACGATGCTCGGAAGGTCCGGGTTGCCCCAGCCGTTCACGAACGCATGCCCAGCCAGCGATCGCTGCGCCGTGGCCATGTGACCCGTCACCTTCAGCGGCCCTGCCGGTCCCAACCCGAGGTAATCGAGCCAGAGGGCGAGTTCGTCGCGCACGATGCCATGCCGGGACGCAATGGCCTCCAGGTCGACCGCCGAAGCCGACGCCGACTCCGAGGCCGCCGCCAGGTACTTGCCGATGCCGGCAGCGAAGCGGTCCCGTCGGGCTTCCAACGCCCCCACCCGACCGCGAAGTCCCGCGAGTGGAATCTCGGGTTTGCCCGCGACGGAAAGGCGCGGCTGCACCCAGCGGACCACGTCGCCCGTCGTGCCATCCCCGGCGTTGCCCGCGACGAGATACACGGTCCAGTCCCCGGTCGTGGGTTCCGCCGGCACCTTGATCCGCAGTTCCTGACGCGCCAGCACCGGGACCACCGGCTCCATCCACGCCTTCGGTCCACCGAGTTTCCCGATGTGACCCACCGGACTGAACTTCCAGACCGCGGCCTGCCACGCCGCGATGTCCGCCGCCAACGCCGGAACATCCGCCGTCGTCGCCTTGCGCCAGCGCTCCCGGATCGGATCCAAGAGGAAGGACGGGCGTTCGTCGCGAAGCGCCGCGTACAGCTTATCCAGATACTTCGGGCTGAGTCCGCGGGCGTTCGCCACGCGCTGGATCTCCGCCGCTCCCTTCGCCAATGCCGCGCGATCCTCGATCGTTGCCGTCAGGTACTTCGCAACGGGGACCCGTCCGCCTTCGTTCGTGTCGAAGATGATTCCCTGCAGGTTCACCCGGTCCGCCCCGCTCGCATCGCTGTACCGTCGATACAAGGTCCGGATGCGCCCCATCAGATCCTCGGTCTGGTCACGCCGCGTGGTGTGCGGCGAGAACGCGATGCGGTCCGGCAGCAAGACAGCATGGGACGCGACGCCCTTGGCGGCATCGAGGTACTTCGTGAGAAGCGACGGCGAGATCACCAACCCTTGGCCGGTATTGACGAATCCCTCGCCGGCCGCGCCATCCACCGGGAACTCCTGCGCCGGGTCCAGCGAGGCTACCCCGGTCAGGTCCCGGATGGTGTGCGTGTACTCGGCATTCGAGAGTCGCCGCAGCAGGACCGGCCCCGGGTCGCCGGCCTTTTCCAGGGCGAGTTGATCGAGCGTCGCACGCGTCCAGTCGAGCATCGCCTCTCGCCGGGCCGCTGTCGGTTGCGGCTTCTCCTTCGGCGGCATCTCGCCCAGTTCCATCTGCTCCACCACCGCCTGCCAGACCTTCGGCTGCTTGCGGATGTCTTCCAGCGTCCGGAACTGCTCAAGGTCCAGGTCCCCCTTGTGCTTCTCCGCCGAGTGGCAAGTCAGGCAGAACTCCTTGAAGTCCGGCTGCACGGACGCCCAGGCCGCAGGATCCGCCGCAGTCCCCACCGCCATGGACACACTCACGCCGGCAACCACCGCAATGGAATGACGGAAACTCCGGAAACAAGGGCTCAAGGCAGGCGTACGCACAGGATAAAGGGGCTCCCACCCTGCCTATCGCCTCACGGCCATCCGGTCGAGTCCCTTGTTCGGGTCATTCCAGCCCACCGGGCCAGCAGACGTGGGACACGGACACTCGGGCCGGGACGGACTCCTCCGCGTCGCGACGCGCTTGCCCCAAAGGGACAAACGGTGAGAGCCCGGGGTGCAACCCCGGGACCGTCCGTTCCCAATGATCCGCGCCCTGAATGGGCGCACCGGCCCTCTCCCACCGGCGTTGCCGATCTCCGGAGTGTCGCCCGCCCACTACCCCTCCCAACGTCAAAGACGTTGCAGCCAATAGGGGTGTGCCGAGGAACGAGTCCCACCCGGGCTTCGCATCCCAAAGGATCCCCGCACCCTGGAAGCACTGCGCGCCATCCCCTCGGCGTCGCTATCGGCATCGGGATCGAACTCAACAACGCCGCAGCAGTGCAAGGCATCCGTAGGTTCTGGAAGCGCGCACCGAACAAACCCCGAAATGCAGGCCTTCGTTGCGGCCTTCCTCGATCAATTGTCAAATGGCCGGATCTGACCCCATTGCCCCTCTTGACCCCATTGCCCCTCTCCGAGATTTGCGGGAGATGCCCCAGCTCCGGAGTCCGGTGGCGGGACCAACCCATGCCACGTGCCGACCCAATCGCAAAGCGGTTGTGGCCTTTCTGAACATTGGCCCCGCCCCCGCACGATGTCACCCCGACTTCACGACGGGGTCGACTGCCTCACCTCCGTAGGCGCACAAACCCGGACTTCGTGCGGTCCAAAGCGCTTCGTGTACCCCCTCGACCCAAGCGGGCAAACCAGGTAGTTCCGGCCATGTGGATAGTAGGAACGAAAAGCCTCGAGAGCATCGCTGTCGAAGGCGTCGCTGCTCCACTTGCATTCGATCACATCGACTTGGTCCCGCCCCCTCGCCAACACGAAGTCCACTTCGCGCCCCGACTTGTCCCGCCAGTAGTGCAAAGCCACATCCGGGAAGTGCGCCTGAAGGTGTTCGAGCACGACATGTTCCCACAGCAAACCACAGTCGTCCGTCCGCAACGGATCCCAACCCCGGGCCCAACTCACAAAGCCCGTGTCGAACCCATACACCTTCGGTTGGCGGACAATTTCGTTCTGTCCCCCACCATGAAACGGTCGCAGCAAGGTCACGGCATTGGTGATCTCAAGAGCCCTGAGATGGCTTTCGACCGTCGGCCGGCTGATCCCAATCGCACTGGCAGCCTTGGTTTGTTCGAATTGTCCGCCGCTCTGCCGCAGACAGTACTCGAAGAACGTGTTGAAGCGGTTCACGTCCCGGAAACCAAACAGGCGTTGGATGTCCCGGGCAAAGAACGAATCCATCCACTCGCGGTAAAACGACGGCCTCTTCACCTCGGCGAGCAAGGCTGGGGGCAATCCGCCGTGCAGCAGTCGTTGCGTCAACGTGACGTCGCCAAACGCAGCCAGTTCCTCAAGCAGCACGGGAACCACATGGACGGGGCGCTTTCGCCCCGCGAGCGTGTCCCGGAATTTGTGGCTCGCTGCCAAGGTCGATGAACCGGTGGCCAGAATCCGGAGGTTGGGAAATTCGTCGGCACCCACTTTCAGCAACCGTGCGGGATCGCGCAGTTGATGGATCTCGTCGAAGATGACGACCTTCTTGTCGCAGGTGCGGAAGAACAGCAGCGGATCACGAACCCGATCCTCCACCTCGGGAAGGTCGCAGTTCATGTACAGCGTTCGGTCCTCGCCCAGCTGTCGCGCCAAGGTTGTCTTGCCCGCACGCCGCACGCCGCAAAGCCAGACGATGGGTGCCTCGCCCCAGGCATCCTCGATCCGCTTTAGCCAGAACGGCCTCTCTATCATGCAGGCGTACTATGCGTTTGGTATTACCAGATGTAAAGTACGGTAGCAGACTTGAACAACCCTTCAACAGCCCACTCCTGCGAGTTCGAGATCGAGTGCGAAGCGCCTCCGCCAACGCCAACGGCGTTGGGCCTCCTAGCCCAGGGTTGGCCGAGGAACGAGGCCTACCCTGGGTCCACCGCCCCTGGATGAATCCAACCGCAACGCGGTTGTGGCCTCGCCCCCTCACCTCCCCCTCCCACCCCCGCGGGACAAAGATCGCCCCCCGACTCGTTCCCGGTAACCTCCCCCCGGCAACGCCCCAGTTGTCGGGTGAATGAGCACCTCCATCGCGACCTGCCCCCGCTGCCGCAACGCCATCCCGGACACGGCTCCCGAGGGACTCTGCCCGAGGTGTGTGCTTTCTTCGGCCGCCACGCCGGCGGGATCCGCCCCCGCCCCAACCCTCCTCCAGGACCGCGGGGCGCCGCCCAGGATCGAGACCATCGCCGCCGCATTCCCCCATCTGGAGATCCTCTCTCTCGTCGGTTCCGGTGGCATGGGTTTCGTCTATCACGCCCGCGAACGCGCCTCCTCCCGTCCCGTTGCCCTCAAGATCCTCCGCGCCCAACTCGCCGGTGATCCCGCCTTCGCGGAACGATTCCAACGCGAGGCCCAAACCCTCGCCCGACTCGACCACCCCAACATTGTCCGGATCCTTGGCCACGGTCAGTCCGGCGACTTCTGCCACCTCACGATGGAGTACGTCGACGGCGCCAACCTCGCCGAGGCCATGCGGGCCGATCGATTCACTCCCGCCCAGGCGTTGCAGATCGCCTCCGTCATCTGCGATGCCCTGCACTACGCCCATCAACGCGGGGTCTCCCACCGTGACATCAAGCCGGAGAACATCCTCCTCGACGCCCAGGGCCACGTGAAGATCGCCGACTTCGGAATCGCCAAGCTCCTCCATGCGTTTTCGGACGATGCCCCCAAACCAAACCTCACCCTCACGGGTCAAGCCCTCGGCACGCCCCACTACATGGCGCCGGAACAGATTGAACGCCCCGAACGCGTGGATCACCGGGCCGACATCTACTCCCTCGGCGTCGTCTTTTATGAACTCCTCACCGGCGAGCTCCCGCTCGGTCGCTTTCCCGCCCCCTCGACCAAGTCCGATCTGGACCCGCGCTTCGACGAAATCCTGTTCCGGGCCCTCGCGAAGGAACCGGTCCTGCGCCAGCAATCCGCCCGGCAACTGAGCGAGGAACTGGCGGAGGTCTCCCGCTCAGAGAGCACACCTCCACAGGTACCGGCCGACGCAGGCACCGGCACCGTCCCGACCGGACTCCCGTACAACGCCGGCTGGTTTCTTGCCCGCATCGCCGGGATCACCTTCCACCTGCATTCGAAAGGGCTCTCGCTGGCTCGCCGACAACGGTCTGCCACGATCCCGTGGCACGTCACGTGGCATTTCACGGCCTTGTCCTGCCTGATTGCGGCGCAAGGTCTCGCCCTTCCCAATCCACCCAGTCGCGCGATGTGGATCAGCGCATGGCTTGCAGTCCTGTCCGGCACTGGGTTCCACCAGATCCTGAATCGCCCCACGGGCCGCCCCCTGAAGGACGCGATGCCGAGATGGCTCTATCTCCTTCTCATGGCGCTTCCCGGAATCCCGCTCGCCCTGTTCGCAGCCAGTGCCCTGTGGAATTTCCCCAATCGTCCGAAGCACCGCTCCGATCCCCTCCCATTCCAGCTGGTGTCGGATCCATCCGACACCTTCCGCATCCCTCCGGAAGCACTTGTGGGAGCCAGCGCTCCCCGAGGTACAGGCGCTGCCCGGACCCGCACCGTGGACCTGCCGGATGGAAGCCGCCACGAGGTGTCCGAGGTGGACTTCCTCCGCCGCCTGAATCATTGCCCAACCAACACCTACCCGGCCATCGCCGCGTGGCTGCTGGGACCGAACCTGGCCCCGAACTGGGCGGAAGTCCGGCTCACACAAGGGGCCACCATCACCCGTGAACCGCACGAGGGTTGGCACGAGCCGGGCATCGACCTTTCCACCGCCTTCGAGGAATGCGCCCGCGGCAACTTCGGACTCGCGACGGAATCCATCGAAACGCTGCTCCGCATCCTCCCGCTCCGGCCGGAGCGGGAGCATTGGTTTACTGTCCCCTCACCGTCCGCCCCCGGGAAACGGGATCTCCACGAAAAGACGCGCATCGACGAAGGCGGCCTGCTGGCCGTCCTGGTCGTGCTGGCAGCCCGCGCCAACCAACCCGAGACCCTCACCTGGGCGCAGCAACTCGGGCGTGACCTCTGGACCAAGGGCGGCCAACTCCGTCCGCGACTCCGACTTTGCCAACGCCGTCTCGACGGCGAAGGGGATTTGGAGTGGGACGAGGTTTCCGTCGAGACCAAGTCCATCCTCGCCCTCAAGCCCGGCGAATCCCCGACCTTCACCGTGGTCTGGCAGAGCAAGGCCTATGGTCCCCTCGCGCGCACCAACCAGGTCGCCTTCCCGTGGCCCCGACAGCCGTGAACGCCACCCCGTCTCTGTTCCCCGCGGCCACCCGATGGACCCTCGTCCTACGGGCCCGCGGCCAATCACCCGAGGCCCGAGTCGCGCTCTCCGAACTCTGCGCCGCCTACTGCGAACCCGTGTTCCGATCGCTCCGTTCCCAAGGGCATGACGAAGACTCCGCCCGCGAACTCAGCCAGGAGTTCTTCGCGCACATCCTGCAGGGCGGCTATCTCGACGGAGCCGATCCCAACCGCGGCCGCTTCCGCTCCTACCTCCTCGGAGCCCTCCGCCATTTCCTCTCGGACCTCCGTGCGAAATCCCATCGCCTCAAACGCGGCGCCGGGATGCCCACCGAACCCCTCGACGAATCCAACGAACCCACCGCTGAACCTGCGTCCGCCCAGTTCGATCGCGACTGGGCCACCACCCTGATGACCCGAGCCATCGGGACCCTCGCGGACGAATACCGCCGAGCCGACCGCACCACGTGGTTCGAACAACTCAAACCATGGCTCGCCGGCAGTGAACCTCCCGGACGCCAGACCGCTGTCGCCGCCCAACTCGGTCTCTCTGAAGGAGCGCTCAAAGTGGCCATCCACCGCCTCCGGAAACGATTCCGCGAGACCATCCTCCACGAACTCCGCCAGACCCTTCCCGACACCGACGACACCGAAGACGAACTCCGCTACCTCATCGAGGTCCTTTCGCGATCGTGATTCGTCATGGGACGTCATGCCCCGCCGAATCCGCCCAGGTTCCCGACACGACACCCTTGCCCCAAGCGGGGCAAACGGTGAGAGCCCGGGGTGGAACCCCGGGATCGTCCATCCCCAATGATCCGCGCCCTGAATGGGCGCACGGAACCCGGGGACGGGCCGCACTGCCAGCCGTCGCGACACGGCATCTCGGGTGGCGGTTGGACAAGGTGGACGATCCGATTCCAAAAGCAGGGGGTTTTGCAGCAGAACCAAATGGATAGACCTGACCCCATCTCCCCTTCTTGCCGCCAATGATCGTTCGTACATCCCCCTATCTGACCAAGCCGCCGGCGCAAGTTTGAACTCCTACGCTCCTCCACAGTCCAATCGACGCCAACGGTCCCATCCATGAAGCCCCGATATCCCCTCTCCCTGATCACCTGTATCCTTCTGCTCGTCACGCCCGCATGCGACCGACGTCTTCCGTCCACAGCACGACTGACCCTTCCCCCGGCACCGATGACGCAGACCCAACTGCTCGCGTATGCCGAATCTCCAGGGTTCGCCCGGGACATCGCGGCACGGATCCCCGGCACCCCGCCAGGCAACCTCAAGGTCTCCGTCCGAAAGGACAGGAACGCTGACATGCTCGCAGTATCCGTGTTCTCAGACTCGCCCACGGCCTCCGCCCAAGCTGCCAACCTCGGTGCCGATGTGCTCATCGATTTCGCCCGATCCAACAAACTGGGTACGCTGCGACTGATCGACGTGGCCCTGCCTCCGCCGAGATAGTAAAGGCAATAGGGTCAGTCCCGTATTATTTACATTTTGGCATCCGTTTCACGAAGTCCTTCAGTTCCCCCCGAACCTCGGCCAGCCGCCAGAACCGCCGCCCCCTGCGCCAGTGAGCCGTACTTGCCCCCTGGCAACTTCCCGGCCACTTCCACCAAACGCCACCCCAGACGCCTTGTCGTCACCGTCACCACTTCGGCACTCCGCGGGAACCGCTTCTTGATCGAAGCTCTCATCCGCCATGAGGTCTAGAGGCTCGCGAGGGATGGAGCCCATGCCCCGTCGGTCACTCCGGCAGCCGGGCAACCTCATCGACCGTCAGCGCACGGCCCCGGACCCGGATATCATCGAGGGTGACGATTCCCTGGCCCGGGCCAGGGCCGAAGTCCAGTCCGAGCCGGTTGCTGGCCTTGGTCCGCCGGGAGAGCTTCCCGGTGGCGACGCACTTGCCATCCGCATGCAGACGCTGCCCGCCGGGGCCAACGGTGGTAACGACCTGGAACGGACGCCATGGGATGAGATCTGTCCGACGGATCTGCCCCCATTGCCCCGTTGAGGCGCAAGAGGTGGACGCGAGCCAGGGCAACGAGGACGTTGCCACTCCGTCCAACTCCGTCGCGTCCTCGCGGCTTCGCGCGAAGCATTCACCCTGAAACCGGCAGTTCATCTATCCGCAGATGGCGCCGATTGCGCAGATGGACAGGCGGAAATGCCCGGATTCGAGCCCGGCACGGGGTTCACCTTGCGGGTGCAAGGCGATCCCGGTTCAAGGCCCTGCTTATCTGCGTCATCTGCAATCTGCGGATACAACTGCCGTTTTGAGGTTCACATGTTTGAAGCCGGTTCGCGCGACGTCGCGAGGGCGCGAAGGAATGAACCTAAAAGCGGCGGTTTATTGACCACGGATTTCACCGATTCCACGGATGGACGGGGCTGGAATGAAGGTTTCCATCCCGGTCGAGCGCTCACCTCGCAGGAGCGCGGCGATCCCAAGCCAAGTTCCTGCTTATCCGTGTCATCCGCGCCATCCGTGGTTCCAACTGCCTTTTCCAGGATGAAGCGTGGGTTTACAACAACGATAGCGACGTCTGCGACGATCGATCCCCCGCTTACCTGCCCTTCTGCGCCGCGGCGGGAAAGCGCCCCCTCTGCCCCTCCGCGTGCCCCCACCCCACCTCAGCGGGTGGCCCGCAGCTTCTCGATCTGCTGGAATCGGTTCACGGCCCGGTTGATGTCCGGGACCATCGCCGCGCCTTCGCCGCCGCTGGTCGCAGTGGAACCCCAGCAGTACCAGAGGGTGGTCGCCTTGTCCCGCAACCACCCGAAGACCGCGTCGTCTTCGTCGTCCGCGTGTACTTCGACGGCGAAGGTCAGCGTCTCGGCGCAGGCGGAATCCCAGCTTTGGTCCAACTGCTGGAACTGGGCCTCGGCCTCCTCGAATCGGCTCAAGGCCGCGAGCGCCCAGACCTGCCGCAGCACCTGCGCATCCCGGCCCGGCCCGCGCTTGATGAAGCCGGGCACCAAAGCCGGCGGTCGCGCATCGCGCGGAGCCCGACTGATCCGCATGCGAACGCCCGGAGGCGGAGGGGCGTCGCCCAGATCCGCAAAGAACTGCTTCATCCGGCCATTCCCCGGCCCCGACCGCGAACGCAGGTCAAAGACCAGCCGCTCCGGCTTGCCCGCGATTTCCCAGGCGATGGTGAGTTCGTAGGTGAGTTGGTCGTAGTCGAGGGTCCGGATCGTCCCCACGACACCGGCCGCGTGCCGGGTCCCTTTGGCGTCCTCAAACGCCTGGATGACCTGCACCTGGAGGTCCCGCCGCAAATGATCGATCGTGCATCCCATGGTGTTCACCGCCGGCGGTCACGACCAGCGACGTGCCGCCTGACTGGAGCTCACCTTCCCCGATGGCTCCGGCTTCAACCATCAGACCTCCGCAGGATGCACGTGCCTCGCGGCTCACCGTCGGCCGAGCACGAACCCGAGCCCGAACCGGACCCAGAGCGGAATAGTCACGAAACCGATGACCGACGTGGACACGACGACGCGCACGGCGGTGAGCGTGTCGCCGCCGTAATGCCGTGCGAGGACGATGGGAAACACGGCTGCGGGCATGGAAGCCTGTACGACCAGCACCTGCTTCAATTCCTCGGAAGCCGGCAGGTAGCGTGCGGCGAGGAACATCAGGATCGGCGCCCCACCGCAGCGGACCGCACAGGCGCTCAGCATCAACCGCCAACCACCGCCTGAACTCAGCTGGCTGGTGGTCTCGGCGAGCGTCGCGCCGATCAGCACAAGCCCCAGCGGGAAGCAGCATTGTCCGAGCATGTGGTTGGTCGTCTTGAGGAACTCCGGGAAGTGAATGCCGCCCAGGTTCAGGACCACGCCGACCACGATCGCCACCAACGGTGCGTTCACCAACTTCCGCCACTCCGTCACGCCCGCGTGACCGAGCGTCACGAGGCCCAGCGTCCACATCGCGGTGTCGACGCCGAGGTTGTGCAGGAAGAGCACGCCAGTGGTCTCGCGGGGAAAGAGCTTGATGATCAGCGGCAGGGCCGCATACCCGAAGTTCTGGAAGCCAGCCGCACAGGCGAACGTCCGCTGCTCCCGTTCGTTCGTGGCGCCAATCCAGCGCCGGACGGACCACGCCACCGCCACCCCGAGCAGGACACCGCCAAACCCGAACAAGGGCGGAAGGAGAAGGTTGTCCGCGCGCCGCAGGGCCTCGTTGTTCAGGACGTTGTCGAGGATCAGGCAAGGGGTGAGCACGTTCACCACCACCCGGATCAGGCTTTCGTCCGCCTCATGCGTCAGCCACTCCGCCTTCCGCAGCAGGACGCCCACCGCCACGAGGCAGTATGCCGGCATCACCGCCGAGAACACCGTCCAGAAATCGATCATCGTTGCCGCATCCGCTCGGATGCCCGGGCAGCCTGCATGTCCCGGGGCGGAGTTCCCAGTTTCAAGATTAAGGTTTCAGCCCGCTTCAAACCTGAAACCTGACCCTTCCATCTCCCCCCACTACCCCGCCACGAGATGATCGAGCAACGCCTCGAACTCCGCGTGCTGCAACCGCCGCAGGAACTGGGCGACCGGATCTGCCGCGCCCTTCCGCACGACGGACTCGCAGGCATCGACCATGGCCAGGGGATCCAGCGTACCGGAGAGCACGAGCCTTCGAGCCACCGAAGTGGTCGCGTCAGTTCCCGCGAGTTCAACCACGCGGCCGCTCATGCGTCGGTAGATCGAGTGGTCCCCGACCCGGCGGTACCAATAGCGTGCGTTCCAGAAATCCGGCTCACGCCGATGAACAATGGCGTGGATCACGGCCCCCTCCGCATCGGTCATGTCCTGGACGAGGTCGTGGGCCTCGTTGTGGTGGTCGTGATAGAGGAGGCCAGCGGCAACCACCCGGTCGGTGGTCTCCGGGCCGAGCGCCAACTCCCCGCACAGGCCCCGCAGACGCACTTCGAGTTGCCGGTATGGGAGCACGCCAGACCTCGGTCCTTGCTCAAGGTCCGGCAATTCAGGCGTGCGCAGAAGGGTCCAAATAGCTGCGACACGCTCGGGCGTGGTGGTACAAGTCATCGGGAGAACGTGTGGCATCTTCCGACGGCAATCGGCCGGCGTCAAATTCAAGCTGAACTTCGGCCTTGCCGCCCGCCCCTGCTTTCGTAGTTCTAGGGGAAACATGACGACAGCACAGCCCTCGTGAAGCCGACCGACCTTCGGGGAATCCTCCGATACATCCCGCGTTTCCGGGAGAAGACCTTCGTCATTGCGGTCGATGGGGCCATCGTCACGGACGACAACTTCCCCAACCTCCTGCTCGACATTGCGGTCCTCCGCTCGCTGAACATCCGCACGGTCCTCGTTCACGGTGCCGCCCTCCAGATCAGCAGCCTGGCAGCCGAGCGCGGCGTGACGGCGTCCAACCTGGACGGTGCCGGCATCACGGACTCCGCCACCCTCCAACTCTCCCTGACGGCAGCCAACCGGCTCACTCACGAGATCCTCGAAGGACTTTCGGCCAACGACCTCCGCGCGGCCTCCACCAACGCGGTCATCGCCCATCCGCTGGGCATCGTGGGCGGCGTCGACCACCAGTTCACCGGCAAGGTGGAACGGGTCGACACCGAGATGCTCCAGGGCCTGCTTCAGCAGGGAATCGTCCCCGTGGTTCCGCCACTCGGATTCGATGGGGACGGCAAGACGTTCCGGGTCAATTCCGACGCCATCGCCTTCGCCCTCGCCTCGCAACTTCGCGCGGTGAAGCTGGTGTACATCACGACCGCCGACGGCCTGTATCATCAGGATCGGCTCTTGCGGCAATTGCCCGTCAGCGAGCTCCAGGCCCTCCTCCAACTGCACGCCGCCGAACTCCGTCCCGAGACGCTGTCCAAGGCCCGCCATGCCGTCGCCGCGTGCGAGGGTGGCGTCCCCCGCGTCCACATCATCAACGGGCGCGTCGACGAAGGCCTCCTCGCCGAGGTCTTCTCCAATGAAGGCATCGGCACGCTCGTCTACGCCAACGAATACACCCAGATCCGCCGCGCCCTGAAGAAGGACATCCGGACCCTGCTCAACCTGACGAAGGCTCCCATGGCCGCCTCCGAGCTGGTGAAGCGCACCCGGACGGCAATCGAACGGCAGCTGGCGGACTATTACCTGTTCGAGATCGACAAGAATCCGGTGGGTTGCGTCGCACTCCATCTCTATCCGGATCAGAACAAGGGAGAGCTCGCCTTCCTGTTCGTCAGCCCGTCCCACGAAAATCAGGGAATCGGGAGCAAACTGGTCCAGTACGTCGAGAATCGTGCCCGGGAACTGGGCTTGGCCGAGATCTTCACGCTGTCGACTCAGGCGTTCACCTGGTTCCAGAACAAGGCCGGCTTCGTCGAGGCATCCCCCGACGACCTGCCGCCCCAGCGTCGGGAGCGATACGATGCCTCCGGCCGGAATTCCAAGGTGCTGCTCAAGCGGCTCCGCTGAGCCGTAACCATGCGATTGAAGGCGGGGACAGGTTCACGCGGAGACGCGGAGACGCGGAGAAGGGACACCTGGATGGGAGGCTGGGCAGTCACCGTTTGGTGAATCGTGTCCGACGTTGGAAGGTTGGGGACCTGCCCCTCTCTCCGCGCTCTCCGCGGCTCCGCGTGAGGATTCTGCTGCATGGATACGGCTGAGCAGCGACGGAATACTGAGTTTCAAGCCCGGCTCCAGCTCCAGGCGGCGCATCCTGACACTGCCCCCGCATTCAACGGGGCGGCAACGTCCTCGTTGCCCTGCCAAGCCCTTTCTCAATGCGACGGGGACGTTGCTACCCCGTTGCCATTCCCAAACGAGGGCAGTGTCGAGATGCCTCGGATCCATTCCACCCCACCATGTCGCAGTCCGCCACATTGTCCACACATCCCCCTGTCCATGAGGCGGTCCCGTGGATATATACTGAAGATTCGCGGTCCTGTTCACGTCTGCCGCGACCATTGGGTGCAGCAGGGGGAAGTCTTGCTAGGGGGCGGTTCGAGCGGAGTCTCGGGCCAAGGTTTCCGCCCGGGCTGCGCCGTCCACTTGAATGAAAGCCAGCACCGCAAAGAAACCGGTCAAACCGTCACGCATCCTCCTCGTCGATGAGCATCCGCTCATCCGTCTGGGACTGCTCCAACTGGTCTCCGAGACCACCGATCTCGAACTCGCCCCGGGCGTCACTTCCGCGACCGAGGCGATCGCGAGCCTGGAGCGCCGCCAACCCAGCCTCGTCCTGTCCGAGATCCACCTTCCTGGACGCAGCGGGCTCGACCTTGCCAAGGAGATCCACACCCGGTTCCGCGAGGTCCCCGTCCTCTTTCATTCGTCGGCCGACGAACACCTCTACACCGAGCGTGCCATCCAGGTCGGTGCGCTTGGATTTGTCCCGAAGCGTGCCTCTACCCGCACCCTGCTGGCGGCCATCCGAACCGCCATTGCCGGTGGGCGGGTCGTTCCTCCCCAGACAGCAGCGCCCCAGAAGTCCCTGCACGGCGCCACCGCCATGGGCACGTTGACGGACCGGGAATTCGAGGTCTTCCGACTGATCGGCCAAGGCTGCAACAGCCGGGCCATCGCCGATCACCTGCACATCAGCCTGAAGACGGTCGATGCCCACCGCGAGCACCTGAAGCAGAAGCTCGCCCTCGACTCGGGCACCGCCCTCAACCTCCTCGCGATCCGGTGGGTCACCACCGATGGGCAGTCCCCTACGGATTGACCTGGATCGCCTCCATGCAGGCATCCGTCACTTCCTGGGTCGCCATCGCGATGCGGGACCAGTGCAGGTCCACCGTTCCCGACTGCACCTGACGGGCAAAGGTGGCGAACAGCCGGGACTCCTGAGCTCCGGCATCGCGGGTGGGGAGTTCGTCGATGACCACAGACTCCATCCCGGACCTCATCCGGAAGTCGCATCCCCGGACGACGAATTCCGATCGGACGACGTCGTACTGGACCTTGCGCCCATCGAAGGGCAGCACGAAGTCAGCGACTCGAATACCGGCGCGCGTGCCACTGATGTGGGCCCACTGCTGGTCGGCCGCCGTAAACGAGCAATAGAACGAGGCGCTGACGCCGTCGGCAAAATCCAGGCTCGCGCTGACCTCGGCCGGGACGCGCTCCGACCCGGCGCCGCGGATCCAACGGTGACACTTCGCCGTCACCCGGCTCGGTTTCTGCCATCCCAGTGCCCAGAGCGTGAACCGGATGTTGTACCAACCGAGATCGCCCAGGCATCCCAATGGCTCCAGTCCGGCCTGCCCACGGATGTTGGCGTCGGCGAACCCCTCGTCGGCCAGGAAGCTGAAGGCGGAGTCAATTCGCCGGATCTCACCAAAACCCGCGCGGTCATCCAACACGACCCGGATCGAGTCGAGTCGCTGACTGTGCTGGAACATCACGCCATCCATGAACTGCACCCCGGCAGCCGAGCAGGCCTCGATCATCCCGCGCAATTCGCCGGCAGTTCCCGCACAGGGCTTCTCGCAGAGGACATGCTTTCCGGCCGCCGCCGCCTTCCGGACCCACTCCCCCCGGATCCCGGTCGGCAACGGGATGTACACGGCATCCACGTCTGGCCGGGCCAGCAGTGCATCATAGCCACCCACCGCAGCGGGCTTGATCTCGAAGGGAGCCTCGGCCTGGCACTGGTCCACGAATGTCACAGCCCGGGCCACGTCGCGGCTGGCCACGGCCGTCACGATTCCGTTTCCGGAGAGCCGGATGGCCTCCCAGTTCTTCCGGGCGATTCCGGCGCCGCCCAGGATTCCCCATCGCAGTGGATTCATCGTTGGTAAGGCACCAGCCTGCTGCCCGCCCTCAAGCCGGGTCAATGCGGGAGAACCGATGGCGACGGCGAGCGGTGGGGCGAGCCCTCCGTCGAGCCGGGGGAAGTCCCCAGTTTCAAGATTCAAGACTCGGGAACATCGCCGGGTGGGGTCACCCGGCCTACAACCTGACGGATGGTAGGCTGCGTGCCCTCACGCGGCGGACTCGGGAACTTCGCCGGGTGGGGTCACCCGGCCTACTGACGGATGGTAGGCTGCGTGCCCTCACGCGGCGGACTCGGGAACATCGCCGGGTGGGGCCCCCCCACCCCTCACCCTTGTGCGCTATTCGCGCATGGTGGCCTTCAAGGTCGTCTTGAACGCATCCACGACGCGTTGGTGGGCTGCGTTGACTTCCTCGTCCTTCAACGTCCGATCGGCCGCCCGGTAGGTGAACGAATAAGCCATGCTCTTGTGGCCTTCGGTCACGTGGCGCCCCCGGAACACGTCGAACAGGTCGACGGACTCGAGGTTGGCCGGCTTGGCCTGCCGGACCACCGCGAGCACGGCGTCGTGGGTCGTGGCCTCGGGCACGACCATCGCCACGTCCCGCGCCGAGGCAGGGAAGGCCGGCAACGGCTTGAACGACCGGGCCGGGTTCCGCTTCGCCAGCAGAAGGTCCAGATTCAACTCAGCGAGGAACACCGGATCCCGCAAGTCGTACCGTCGAGCGAGCGACGGCTGAACCTGCCCCAACTGCCCCAACTCCAGCTTCCCGCCCAACGCGACCGTCGCCGACTCGATGAAGAGGCTGCCGGGCTCGCCGCGACGGACGTACGAAACTCCCCGCAGGCCCAGCGATTCCATGAACTCCTCCACCAAGCCCTTCAGGTCCGACGCATCACACCGTGCGTCCCGATCGGCCCCGGACCAAAACGCCGGCGACCGGGCTCCGGTCAGGGCGATGGCCAGACGCCACCCCTCCTTGGGGCCCGCGTCCGTCGCCGTGAAGACACGGCCGAGTTCGAACAACTGCACGTCGTTGCTCCGGCGTGAGAGATTGTGTCGAAGGGTGTCGAGCAGACCGGGCAGCAGCGACGGCCGGAGCACGTTCATGTCGCTGCTCAATGGATTCGCGAGCGCGACGACGTTCGGCGTCACCAACTTTGCCACTGCGTCGTTCACCAGCGTCTGTCCCTGTGCCTCCGAGAGCCCCAGCCCCGCCATCAGGCGCCGGATCTCCATCAACACGTCGTAAACCGCGTCATACGGGTGCTCGCCCATCGCGCGCCGCGGCGTCGTCGAGGGAATGCGGTCCACGCCGTGCAACCGGGCCACTTCCTCGATCAGGTCCACCTCGCGCTTGAGGTCCACGCGATACGACGGCACCTGGAAGGTCACCGGCTCGGGTTCGCCCTCCGCGTCGACCGGACGCGGCTTCCGGGACGTCAACTTCAGGCCCAACTGCTGCAGGTGGCACTCGATCTCCTCCGGCCGCAGGTCGATTCCGAGGACTTCCTTGACCCGACGATGCCGCAATGTGACCTCCTTCGGCGCGGAAGGAGAGGGATAGGCGTCCACCACGCCCTCGGCCACCGCTCCACCGGCCAGTTCCAGGATCAGTGCCGCCGCCCGGCGGCTGGCGAATTCAGCCACCCCGATGTCCGCCCCGCGCTCAAACCGGTAGCTGGCATCCGTCCGCAACCCCAGGGCCTTGCTCGTGCGCCGGATCTGGGTCGGATGGAACCAGGCGCTCTCCAGCAGGACATCCTTCGTATCGGCCTGGATTTCCGTGTTCTGGCCACCCATGACGCCCGCCAGCGCGATGCCCTTCTGGGGATCCGCGATGAGGAGCATCGTCTCGTCGAGCTTGCGCACCGTGCCGTCGAGGGTCGTGAACGCCTCCCCGGCGGTCGCCCGACGCACCACGACCGTTGGTACTCCCGACTCGGACTTGCCGACCAGATGGTAGTCGAAGGCGTGCAAGGGCTGGCCGGTCTCGAGCATCACGAAGTTCGTGACGTCGACCACGTTGTTGATCGACCGCAGTCCCACCTGTTCCAGGCGGGACTTCAGCCAGTCCGGGCTCGGTCCCACGCGCACGCCCTGGAGGACGCGGGCGGTGTAGCGGGGACACCCATCCGTGGCCCCCATCTGGACCGCGACCAGCCCATCCACCTTCGGCCCGCCGGCACCGGAGGGAAGCACTGGATCGGGAAGCCGGAGTGCGTTGCCCGTCAACGCCGCGATCTCGCGGGCGATTCCAATGACGGAATTGAGGTCAGGCCGGTTCGGGGTGATTTCGAGGTCGTAAACGACGTCCGCCCCAGCACGCCCAAGGTACTCGGCAAACGGCTGCCCGACGACGGCATCGGCCTTGAGGATGAGGAGACCGTCTTCCTTGCGGTGCCCGATGGCCTCCGGGTCGATCCCCAGCTCCTCGTGGGAGCACATCATCCCGTGCGACTCGACGCTCCGGATCTTGCCCACCTTGATCACGAAGGGCTGCGTCTCGCCCGGCTTCGGCGGCAGTGCGGCACCCGGCAGGATCAGCGGCACCTTGTCGCCTGCCTGGAAATTCTGCGCGCCGCAGACGATCTGCCGCTCGCCGCGCCCGTCGTTCACGCGGCAGACGGACAATTTGTCCGCGTTGGGGTGCTTGTCGCGCGTGAGGACCTGCGCCACCACGATGCCCTCGAACTCGCCGGCCCGCTTCTCGACGCCTTCGACTTCCAGTCCCAGCATGGTGAGGCGCTCGGACAACTCCTCGGGCGTCCAGTTGAAGTCAACGTACTGCTTGAGCCAGTTCAGGGTCACTTTCATGGGAAACAGGGGCTTTGCTCCGGCGACTCAGGGTCAAAGCCGGAAACCGGGATCGAAAGGTGTGTAAAGATCGGTGTTGGCCACGGAGGCCCACAGGCGCTCCTGACGGCGACGGTTCAGGCGGTCGAGGGCACGGAACAGGGGCAGGTTCCGGATCCGGGCCTTCCAGGCCGCCCCGGCTCCACCGCCCTGCCCCCCCGTCCATGCCGCCACGTAGTCGCTTTGCTGCGGCGTCTTCGAAAAGATGGGGACGATCGATTCCCGCACCGCCTGCACCAGCAGGAAGACCGGCCGGTTGTTGACCAGTTCAACCCGGGAACGTGCTTCGGCCGGATCCCGGATGCTCCACCACCGCGAGGCATCCAACTCGGCCAGGTACATGCCTTCAACGCGGAACCCGTTCTCGGGTGCCAGGACGCGGAAGAACAGTTCCGGGGAGAATTGATAGAAGCCGTGGCCGCACCAGTTGTTGGGGATCGTAGCCGAGAAGAACCGCCCGCCCGGCCGGACCATTTCCATGCAGTTCCGGATCGCGACCGGAAAGTTGAACACGTGCTCCAGGGTCCCTCCGTCCACCACCACGTCAAACGCGGCGCGATGAACCTCCGGCACCGGCTGATTCAGGTCGTGCAGCAGGTTGGCACCCTCGTAGTCCGAGAAGTCCATGACGTCGACCTGCGTCGCCCCCAGCGACCGGAACAGGCCATCGGCATAGGCGGGCATCGGTGTCTCGGCCACCGCACCGGACAGCTGCTGGAACCGATCGTACTCGCTCCGGCTCAACCCCAGCCCCTGATGCCCCAGCATCAGGGAACGCCCGAAAGAGACGCCTTCCCGGCGTGCCTTCAGCATCAGGGTCGCACAGTTACGTTCGATGGCCATGCAGCGGGTGACAGCCCCAAGGTCTCACGACCCGGGACCGCGATGGATTCAGAACTGCCGCAGGAACCGGACGTCGTTCTCGTAGAAGAGCCGGATGTCGGTGATGCCGTAGCGGAGCATGGCGATCCGCTCGATCCCGAAACCGAACGCCCAACCGCTCCAGACCTCGGGGTCGTAGCCGACGTTCTCGAAGACCTGCGGGTGGACCATCCCGCATCCGGCGATCTCCAGCCATTCCTTCCCCAGCTTGCGCACCAGCGCGTTGGTGAAGTCGATCTCGAGGCTCGGCTCGGTATAGCTGAAGTAGTGCGGGCGGAACCGGAGCTTCACGTCGTTACCAAGGACCTCACGGAACACCGCTTCCACGGTCCCCTTCAGGTCACCTACCGTC
Source organism: Limisphaerales bacterium (assembly GCA_965284395.1). Classification (GTDB taxonomy): domain Bacteria; phylum Verrucomicrobiota; class Verrucomicrobiia; order Limisphaerales; family UBA9464; genus UBA6176. The sequence continues at coordinate 7,276,184 of OZ260084.1, forward strand.
ACTCCCCGGTCCACGTAGAGACCCTCGATCTGGTGAAAGGTGGGATTGTGGGTCGCATCGGCGTTGTCCCGACGGAACACCCGCCCCGGAACGACGATGCGGATTGGCGGCGGCATCTTCTCCATCACGCGGATCTGCACCGAACTGGTATGCGTCCGCAGCAGGGGCCGAGAAGCGGCATCGAGGAAGAAGGTGTCCTGCGAGTCGCGGGCCGGGTGGTCGGCCGGCGTGTTCAACGCATCGAAGCAATGATACTCGTCCTCGATCTCCGGACCATCCGCCACGGCGAAGCCGAGCTTGCGGAACGCCCGGACGATGTCGTCGGTTACCTGAGTCAGCGGATGCAACCGTCCCACGGCGCGTCGGCGCCCCGGCAGGGTGAAATCGGTGGGTTCCTTGGGCAGGGCCGCCTTGAGCTCCAATTCGGCCCGGCGGGCACCCAATGCCGCCTCGATCTCGACCTTGACCGCATTGAGCGCCTTGCCGGCAGCCGGGCGCTCCTCCTTGGGAAGGCTCCCCAGTTGCTTCAGCAGGACGGTGAATCGCCCTTCGCCACCGAGGATCGATCCCTTGGCCTGGTCGAGTCCCGGTAGATCCGATGCCGCACCGAACGCGGCGAGGGCCCCGGCCTTAACGGCCTCCAGTTCATTGAGCAGGCTCATGGCTTGGAATTGCTGCGGACAACCTTCGATCTCCAAAAAATCCGACTCCGACCTCGACTCCGTCTGCGCCTTCCGAGTCGAGCAATGCCGCCACATCCGGCGGAACTCGCCCTTCGGAAAGCAAAAGCGGGCGCCTCACTCGGAGGTCGCCCGCTCTGGCTGGGAACGCTCGGCTGGGAACAGACGGTAGACGTGACGTCCACCGCCCCAACCTCCCGTCCGACTCAGGCCTTGGCTGCCTTGGCCTGCAGGGCGCCCACCGCCACCTTGACCAACTCAGCGAAGGTCGCGGAGTCCGTCGCGGCAATGTAGGCCAGGACCTTCCGGTCGAGCGTCACCTGGGCAGCCTTCAGCCCTTCGATGAAACGGCTGTAGGTCGTGCCGGCAGAACGGGCCGCGGCGTTGATCCGGGCCTGCCAGAGGGCGCGGTAGTTGCGCTTCTTGGTCTTGCGGTCGCGGAACGAGTAAACGAGGCCGTGATAGACGGCGTCCTTCGCGTACCGATAGAGCTTCGAACGGCGCATCCGGAATCCGGACGCGCGCTCGATCATGTTTTTGCGGCGCTTGCGGGAGGCAACGGCGTTGGTAACACGCATGGCAGTAAATCAGTGATGGTTGGCTGTTTTGTCGGTCGGGGCGGATACCTTGGGGGCTTCCGCGCACCGATTCATTCGGATCAGTGCGACCAAGGCAGGCTGGCCTTGATCTTGTAAACGTCGGTGGGGTGAACCTCCTTCACCTCGCCGAGGGCGCGACGACGCTTCGCACTCTTGCTGGACAACAGGTGGCGCTTGCCAGCATGGCGCGTCAGCACCTTGCCGCCAGCGGTGATCTTGAACCGCTTGGCCACGGACTTTTTGGTCTTAATACCCTTCGGACGACGCATATCAGCTTCCTTGCTTACGAAAAGGAGCGCGCAGTCTATGGAGAAAGGACTCGGGAGCAAGGGGGATTTTTCGGTTCTCCACGAACTTTTTGCGCACGCCCATCACAACACCACCACCCGGGTCCAACCCGCCCGGCCAAATTCCCCTTCAAAAGCCCCAATTGCAGCCTCACCGGTGGTTCGATCCGGGAAGATGGCGAAAGTCGTGGAACCGCTCCCCGACATCAACGTCCCCAACGCTCCGCGCTCCTTCAGGAACTCCTGGAACAGCCGGAGGATCGGGTATTTCTCGAGCGCGGGCGCCTCCAGCGAGTTGTACAGGCCCGCCATGCCCCCGGGGAGATCGCCACCGGCCAGTACCCGACCCAGCCCGGCCGCCCGCCCCGGCCGGCCATTCAGTGCCTCGGGAAAGCGCCCCAACTGCTGGTACGCCCAGGCCGTCGAGATCCCGAAGCCCGGATGATGCAGGAATAGCGAGCACCCCGACAGCACCTGGAACGGTTCGAGCGGCGTCACCAACTCTCCGCGCCCCACCGCGAGGGCCGGACGCTCCTGCAGGAAGAAATTCACGTCGGAACCCAGCCCCGCCGCGAGCCGGTCCAAGGTCCCGAACTCCAGAGGCCTTTCGAAGAGTTCATTCAAACCCACCAGCGTTTGCGCCGCATTCCCGCTGCCTCCACCCAATCCGGCCGCCATCGGGATGTTCTTCTCGAGGTGGATGCGGACTCCGTCCCGGATCCCCGCTTCCGCCAGGAAGGCCGTAGCGGCCCGATGCACCAGATTGGTGCCGTCGACCGGCAGGTCCGCGCGATTGCAACTCAACTCCACCCCCGAAGTCGCCCGTTCGAACGTCAACCGGTCGTGCAGCGGCACCGGCAGGAACAGCGTTTCGAGGTCGTGGTAACCGTCTGGTCGACGCCCCAGGATGTTGAGCAGCAGGTTGACCTTGCAGCCGGAAAGACGGGTGATGGGCATGGTAGAAATGAAAAACGCGCCAACGTGGGTTGGCGCGTCACTCGGAAATCGGTTCGATCACTCGAAGATCTTGAAGCGGCTGCCAGGGAACATCGGTGCCACGTCCGTCGAATCGAAACCGAGCGACGTGTCCGTGCGGACCGAGCTCGAATCCAGGATGCCGGGCTTGTAGGTGTCCGGATAAACCGGCCCCTCAGGCTTGATGTAAGGCTTGGAGGGAATCGGGAACGTCAGGACCTCGACGGCACCCACGACGGTACGACCGACAGTCCGGTTGAATCCCTTGATGATACCGGCACCGTACGCCGCATCCGGGCCGTCCCAGAGGTAGGCCTGCTCGTAGGCACGGTTCATCTCACCGAGACGAAGGGGTTCGCTGAGGTTGGTCAGACCGCGACCGAGCTTGCGCTCAGCGCTGGCGCATCCAGCTGACAGGGCCGCGATGCAAACGACGAGGGAGAGATGCTTCATTCCGAGGCGCATATTCTTGTGAAGTCTGCCGCGCAGCCTATCGGCGAAGCCTCAGGGCGCAAGCGTCGAGTTGGACCATCGTCCATCGATTTGCTCACGCCGCCGCCTCCAGCCTGTTCCTCCCACGGAGCACGGCGCATCCTCATCCCGTGGACGCGACCGCAAAATGGCTGCTGAAAACCGCCCAGGAGGAAGTCCAGAAGGCGCTCGGTGAACTGCCTCCCGAATTGGCGGACCACGCCCGTGCCGTCACGGTGATCTACGAACCCGTTCCCGGGCAGCACCTGCTCGATGAAGGCTGGGAGGACGATCTGCTCGGCATGTTCTCCGGGAACGCACTTCACGAAGCCAGCGACGCCCAGCCTCCCCTGCCGCCCCAGATCCTCCTGTTTTACGAGAACCTGTGGGACTTCGCGGAAGGGGATGAAGATGCGTACCGCGAGGAGGTCCGCATCACCTACCTGCACGAACTCGGGCATTTCCTCGGGCTCGACGAGGACGAACTCGACGAACGGGGGCTGCTCTAGCCGGGAGGACTGAACACTCAGTCACCCGCCCTGCCCGGCCAGACCAGTCTCCTTCCGACTACTTCGCCTTCAGCGCCGCCTCGATGGCCTTGGAGACTTCCTCGGAGGTTGGTTCGGTTCCCGAGTCCCAGCGCTTGAGAACCTGGCCGTCCTTGCCCAGAAGGAACTTTCCAAAGTTCCACTTCACGTCACCCGGGAACGGCGAGTCCTTGCCCGTCAACGCCGCGTAGATCGGATGCTGTTCAGCACCCTTGACGTGCACCTTCTCCATCAGGGGAAAGGTCACGTTGTAGGTCAGCGAGCAGAATTCCTTGATCTCGGAAGCCGACCCGGGCTCCTGCCTTCCAAAGTCATTGCAGGGAAAACCAACGACGCTGAAGCCCTGTTCCTTGTACTTGCGATGGGTGGCCTCGAGCCCCTTGTACTGCGGGGTGTAGCCGCACTTCGAGGCCACGTTGACGACCAGGACCACCTTGCCATTGAAGGCTTTCAGGGAGGTGTCCTTGCCGTCGATGTCCTTGATGGGAATGTCCTGGATGGGGGCGGCAATCATGCTGAGGGAGGCGGCCAAGGCCGCGAGGAGGGAAATGAGTTTTTTCATGGCTGACCTGTTCACGTTGCGCCGGCTTCCGACGCTGTCAACCCGCGCGGCGTTCAACCGTTTGCCGCGCCGGCTCGACCGAGGCTCGTCCCACCCCTCGGCAGCGCCTGCGTCCAGAGGCGCCCGCGTTCCCCCACTACTTCAGCACGACCCGCATGCCTTCCTTCTCGAGTTCGGCCACCTGCTTCTTCGAGGCGGAGGAGAGCTTGTTCCCCTTCAGATACAGGCGGAGGAATGGGGCCCAGTTCTTGGGTCCTGCCAGGTCCGCCTTGGCCGCCGTGTACAACGGCCCCAGGTCCTTGACCTTGTTGCCATCGAGCAGGATCAGGCTCGGCGCCCGCAGTCCTGCCAGCGGCTTGACGTCGGAGATCTGGTTGTTCGCCAGCGACACCGTCGTGAGCCACTTCAACTGCTCCAGACCCGCCACGCTCTTCAGCCCGTTCCCATCCGCATAAAATGTCACCACTCGGGGAAGTTGGGTCAGGGGCGCGACCGTCTTGAGCTTGTTTCGCGAGAGGTAGATCGAAGCGAGGTTCGTGCACGACGCCAGCGGCGCGGCATCCACCACCTGGTTGGACTCAAGCTGGATGTACTGAAGTGACGGCAGGGTTCCGAGGGACGTGACGTCCGCGATGCGGTTCGAAGCCAGATGCACGTACTGCAACTGGCGCAGTCCAGCGAGCGGCTTCAGGTCAGAGATCCGGTTGCCCGCGAGCTCGATGGATGCCAGCGCCTTGCAGTGCTCGAGGCCGGACAGATTCGTGATCCCACGAAAATTCCCCTGCACCACCGCGACGGTCGCGACGTCGGCCGCCGTCAGCGGCTTGTCCGTGTCACGCTTCGAGAAAACCTGCTGACGGACCGCCGCCTCCAGGTTCCGGTCGGCGAACACCGAGACCTCGGGAGCTGCATTGGTCGCATCGGCGGCCCTTACCACGGGGGCCAGCATCAGACAGAGGAGGATCAGACGTTTCATGGGACACTCCAGTCTGACGGCCCCACGCCCCCCAGCGTCAAGAGGCTTCACCGATCGTTTGACGCCCGACGGCAGGCAAGGCGCGTTCGGGAGCATCCTGGGACTTCACCCCGGGGAGGGGTGGGGCGAGTGTCCTCACAAGCCGAGAGGGGGAGTCCCAGGGTTCAAGCGTTCAGTTTCAAATCCTTGAATCTTCAAGCCTGCCCCCTGCCCGGCTCGACGGAATCCGGTTGCCCTCCCGAACCCTTTCTCAATCCGACGAGGACGTCGCCACCCTGTTCTCATTCTCAAACGGGGGCAGCGTCAGGCTGCGCCCCCAGTCATCCCGACCAAAACCCGTTTGACCCGATCAAGGGTCCTGTGGCTAATTTGCCCCGTCCGATTTCAGCATGCGGTGTCGGCGTCACGGTGACGGTTTGCGGCGGTCGCTTCAGGTTTTCTTGCGCCCCTCAATCTGAGTTCTGCCCGGGGCAGATTCCCACGCGGTGTTTGAAGCGGCCTTCGTGTTATGGACAACCAGAATCGTCTCTTCGTGGGCAATCTGTCCTACCAGACGATGGAGAATGACCTGCAGGACCACTTCGCCGCTGCCGGAGTCGTTCTGAACGTCAACCTCATGCTCGACAAGTTCACGGGCCGCTCCCGCGGTTTTGCCTTTGTCGAGTTCGCCACGGCCGAAGAAGCCCAGGCTGCTGTGGACTTGCTCCATGGCAAGGAACTCGGCGGCCGGCCTCTCACCGTCAACATCGCCCGCCCCCGGGAAGAGCGTCCGCCCCGTGAAGGCGGCTTCGGTGGTGGTGGTGGTGGTGGCGGATACCGTGGAGGAGGGGGAGGTGGCGGAGGCGGTGGATACCGCGGTGGTGGTGGTGGCGGAGGGGGCGGTGGATATCGCGGAGGCGGAGGCGGCGGTGGTGGTGGTGGTGGTTGGCGTGGAGGCGGCGGCGGAGAACGTCGTGAACGCGGTGGTGGTGGTGGATGGCGCGGCGGTCGCGAAGAAGGTGGCTCCGGCCGCGATCGTTACTGAACCAGCCGGGTCCGCCCAGATCACCCTCGTCGTGGCCCCAGGCCGGGCCCGAAGCGGGCGAGATACAGACTCAGTTCCCCTTTTCACGGCCGTGGAGCCGTTTCGCATGCGGATTCCACGGCCTTTTGGTCAAACCATTTGACAGCGAACCAGCCACGTTCCTAGCGTGGCCCAAAAGCACGCCATATGTCGGAAAACAATCCCGTACCGCCGCCCTCGCCCACGCCGGAACCGCCCAAGCCCGCGGATGCCGCACAAAAGAAGCAGACCGTCCGCATCAGCCTCCCGCCCAAGCCGGCTGGCGGACCGTCGATCCGGATTCCTTCGGCTGCGGCTCCGGCAGCTGCATCGACCCCGGCTCCTGCCGCAGCACCGGCGGCTCCTGCTGCGCCCGCTGCGCCTTCCACCGCCCGGCCTGCCCCGCCTTCACCCGCTTCGGCTGCGCCCGCTTCCATGTCGAAGCCGGCGACACCGGCCGCTGCTCCCGCCGCCCCTGCTGCCCCTGCGGCCAAGCCCGCCGCGGCACCGCGTCCGGCACCGGCCCGTTCCGCGGGCGTGAGCGGTCTCGACGTCGGGCTGGCCTTCGCCGTCGCGCTCCTCGCGATTGCCGCCGTCGCCGTCCAGTATTGGTTCGTTGCGCAGACCAATTCCTGAGCTACTCATCCATCATGGCTGCGAAGAACATCGTCACACTCACCTCCGAGAATTTCGAGGCGGAGGTCATCAAGTCCACCCAGCCCGTCCTCGTGGATTTCTGGGCCGAATGGTGCGGTCCCTGCAAGATGCTTGGCCCCGTGCTGGACGAGTTGGCCACCGAATACGACGGCAAGGCGCGCATCGCGAAGGTCAACATCGACGACCATCAGGACCTCGCTGTCCAGTTCGGCATCCAGTCGATTCCGACCCTGCTGGTGTTCAAGGGCGGCCAGGTCGTCAACCAGAGCGTGGGTGCCAAGCCCAAGGGAGCCCTGAAGCAGGTGCTCGACGCTGCCATCAAATAACCCTGTTCGTGACCGCAATTCGGTCATGAACGTCGTGAAAGCGCCCGCCGGCTCCCGCCAGCGGGCGCTTTTCTATCATCAGCTGGCCAGCCTGCTCCAGGCTGGGCTCCCGCTGTTCACGACCCTCGAGCAACTCGCCCGCAACCCACCCGCTGCCAGCCTCCGCGCTCCCGCCCTTTCCCTCCTCTCAGGACTCAAGGAGGGCATGACCTTCACGGAGAGCTTCGAAGCCCTGTCAGGATGGGCGCCGGATTTCGACATCGCGCTCATCCAGTCCGGTGAACAGTCCGGGCGGCTCGATCAGGCGTTCGCCATCCTCGCCCGGCATCACGATGCCCAGGCAACGAACTGGCAACTCGTCCTCCAGGAAGCCGCCTACCCGGTCCTCGTCCTGCACGTCGCCGTCTTCATCGTCCCGCTGCCACTGTTCGTCCGAACGGGAAGCATCCCGCAATACCTCCTTCATTCGGTGGGGACCCTTGCCATCGGATACGCCCTCGTGGCAGCCACCCTCTGGGCTCTTCGCCCCGACCGCCCGCGCGCCTGGCGTTCCGGCGTCGAACGGATCCTGGTCCATGTTCCCATCCTTGGTTCCGCGCGATCCGACCTGGCGCTTGCCCGCCTCGCAGGTTCGCTGGAGGCCCTGCTGGGGGCGGGAATACTGGTTACCGAAGCCTGGCCCATGGCCGCCCGGGCCAGCGGTTCACACGTGATCGAGCGGACCGTGGCCTCATGGGACGAGCCGCTGTCGGCCGGCATCACTCCAGCGGAACTCGTCCAGTCGTGTGGCGTCTTCCCAGAACTCTTCGCGAGCGCCTACGCCACCGGCGAGATCTCAGGCAGCCTTGAAGAACAACTGCGCCGACTGGCCCGCATCCACGAGGAGGATGGATTCCGGAAGCTTCGCACGTTCAGCCAGTGGAGCCCGCGGATCTTCTATGGACTCGTGAGCATCTGGATCGTCTTCCAGATCCTCGCCTTGGCGGGCGGTTACGTGAGTACGCTCCAACAACTCCTCGGCGAATGACAGCGGCCAACGGGGTCACCGGATCTCACCCGGCCGACCACCGTTGATCAGGTACAGCACGGCCATCCGCACCGCCAAGCCATTGGTAACCTGTTCCAGGATTACGGACCGGCTTCCGTCCGCCAGTTCGCTCTCTATCTCCACCCCGCGGTTGATCGGCCCGGGATGCATGATCAGAGCCTCCGGATGCAGCAGCGCCAGACGCGCCTGGTTCAACCCGAACAGGGAGGCATATTCGCCGATCGACGGAAACATCGTCTTGCGCTGCCGCTCGTGCTGGATGCGCAGGAGGTTCACGACGTCCGCGCCCCGGACTGCCTCCTCGACATTCCACGTCACCCGGCAGCCCATCTGCTCCAGAACCCGCGGCACCAGCGTCGGCGGACCACAGAGCGTCACCTCGGCCCCGAGTTTCTTCAGCGCCCAGATGTTCGAGCGGGCCACCCGGCTGTACAGGATGTCCCCCAGGATCGTCACCTTGAGCCCTTCGATCCGGCCCTTGTGCTCCCGGATCGTGAAAGCATCCAGCAATCCCTGAGTGGGATGCTCATGCGCGCCGTCCCCAGCGTTGATCACGTGGGATCGGGCAAACCGCGAGAGGAAGTGCGGCGCTCCACTCGCGCCATGGCGGAGGATGATGAAGTCCGCGTTCATGGCCTCGAGGTTCCGGACCGTATCCTTCAGGGTCTCCCCCTTCTTCAACGAGGAGGCCTCGGCTGTGAAGTTGATCACGTCCGCACTCAGTCGGAGCGCTGCCAACTCAAAGCTGATCCGGGTGCGGGTACTCGGCTCGACGAACAGGTTCACCACGGTCTTGCCCTGCAGCGCGCTCACCTTCTTGACGTCGCGCTCCCCCACCGCCCGGAATTCCCGGGCAACGTCCAGGATGAGGTTGATCTCCTCCGTGCTCAGCGATTGGAGGTCCAGCAGATGTCTCCGATTCCAGATCATGTTCAGCGTGCGGTCTGGCTGGAGCCTACCCCCAGCCCGGCCCTCATGTCACCCACGGGCAGAAACGGAAAAAGGGAACCGGTCCCGAAGGACTGGTTCCCCTGTAGGTCACTGGTTCAACCCGGACAGCGGAACGGCTTTGAACACCGATCCATCCATCCAGTCCATGGTGGGTCTCAGCGTACCGGACTGGTCTGGCGTGCGCTGCGCCAGGAAGACCGATACTTGGAAACCCAGTCAATCAGCGCGGCGTCAAACCCGATGTCACGCCCCGCCTTCTCTGACTCGATCCACTTGTGCCTGAGGATTTCCTCGCGTTCGGCGAGAAACTCCCGGTACAGCGTCGTACTTTGCAGCAACGCGTGCGCCTCACGTCGCAGATCAGTTTCGTTACTCATACGTGCTGCCAACTCCTCCGGATCGTAACCCGGCCCAGCCCGGACTCAATCGGCAACTTTGAGTATCTTGCCGTCATCTGCCTCCTGACACGGGGTCCGGGCTTGGATCCCTCCGGACGCCTGATAAACCTCCCGGCCATGCGAAGCCTGCTGCTGATCCTCCTCCTGCTCACCAGCACCTGCCTCCCCCTCGCCTCGCAGGCCACCAACGGCACCCCCGGCCACCCGGCCTACACCCTCGCCGCCGACAATCGCTGGCTCCTCCAACCGCCAGCCGGCCGATTCGACGCCTCTGCGCTCCTGCGCTTGCCCGACGGGACCTTGCTCACGGTGAACGACAAGGAACTGCCCCTCTGCCGCATTGACCTCGGAACCAACGGGGTCGCCCGCCTCCGGCCCCAGCCCGAGTGGTTCCCCCTCGACGCCGTCCGCAAGGCCTCCCCCAACCCGCGCTTCGCCCCCGATACCGAAGGGATCGCCCGCGACGAAGAAGGCCGGCTTTACATCTGCACCGAGGGACAGCGTTGGATCTTCCGTACTGGCCCGGGCACGGGACAGGTGGAAAGGCTCGTGATCGACTGGTCCCCGGTCCAGCGATGGTTCTCTCCCAAGGATGGCAACGCCTCGTGGGAAGGGATCGCCGTCGGCGGCGGACGACTATACCTCGCCAACGAACGATCCACCGGACGGATCGTTGTGGTTGACCTGGCCTCGCTCCGCGTCGTCGACGACTTCCAGGTCTCACCCAATGGCAGCACTTCCGCCGACGTCCACTACACGGACCTGTGCTGGTACAAGGGAGAACTCTGGGTGCTCTGCCGCGACATCCGGAAGGTCCTAAGGGTCCACGCCGACACCCACGCGGTGCTTGCCGAGTTTGACTTCACCGAGGTCGAGCTCGCACCACAGAATGCCTACGTCACCGCGCTGCCCTACGGGTTTGTCGAAGGCCTCGCCGTTGATGACACCGCGATCTGGCTCGCCGTCGACAACAACGGCATGCCCCGCCGCTCCGCACCGACGGACTTTCGCCCGCTCCTGCTCCGATGCCCCCGTCCCGACACCCGGGCTCCGTAAGGTTCTTGCCGGATTCCATCAGAATCAGGGTCGACACCGCGTACTCCGGGAGCTACCGAAACAACCATGGAAGGGCTGACCTACCCCGACCTTCATCATGCCCTCGCCGCCGACGGCTGGCTCGACCTGAATGCCCCCGACGAAGCCAGGCGGGAGCTCGATTCGTTGTCCGCCGAGGCCCGCAGACTCCCGGAGGTCCTCGACCTGTATTGCCGCGTCGCCATCCAGATTCCTGACTGGAGCGAAGTCGTCGCCATCGCGAACCGCATCATCTCGACGTCGCCTGAATACGTCGGCGGCTGGATCCACCGCAGCTTCGCCCTCCACGAACTCCGTCGGACGCAGGAGGCGTACGAAGGCCTCCTGGGCGCGGAATCCCTGTTTCCGACCAACTCGATCATCCCCTACAACCTTGCCTGTTATGCCTGCCAGTTAGGCAACCTCCCCGAGGCCCGCCGCTGGCTGCAACGGGTGAGCGACCTCAAGGGCGTCGAGAAGCTCCGCGAACTGGCCCTCGACGATCCCGATCTCGAACCGCTCCGCCAGGAGATCGTCGACTGGTGAGTGAGTCAGGCCGCATCTGGCCTCTGATCCAAAATGGGTTAGGGCGAGACTCCGTCGAGCCGCTCCGTGCCCCCCGTACTCGATCCCAACAGACTCCCGACGGCGTCACTCCTCCCCACTGAGGTCGTGACCTGTCCCGTACTGCCATCGCGATTCCACCTGGGCCAGGACCGCTGCCAAGCCATGGGTCGCCAGCGCCCGGCCCAACGCCCCGCAACCACCCCCGACGCCCAGAGGTCCCCGTTCCAGCAACCGCGTCACCGCATGCCGTGCGCGTTCGCGGACTCCATCACTCAGACGGGTCCCTGCGACCACCGCACCCAGCACCTCCTCAATCCCCTCGGCACCCACCTCCGCTGCCGCCTCGCGAAACACCGTTGCCCTCGCTGCGCTGTCGAATCCGGGCTTCCCGAACACCTGATCCAACTGTTCTCCAAGCGCGGCCCCCGAGTCCTCCGGAGCGGCCGGCGGCGTCATTCCCTGCCCGATCGCCCTTCCCTCCCCACGCAGCCATTCGAACTCCACGACGTGCGTTGAAGGCTGGGCGCTCGGCCTCCATCCCGATCCAGCGGCGTCCGTCACCCATTCCACGCCCAGCCGAAGCCGAACCCGTTCCAACCGCCACGCTGGCCCCTGTTCCTTTGGCCCGAACACTCCGTCCACCTCCTGGCGGAGCGCCAGGAGCGCTTTCTGCAACTCGGTCATCCACCCCATGGGAACCCCAGCCGCCCCGGAAGGCAACCGGTCAAACCCACGCCACCCACCCGGGGCGCATCGTCGCACTGCCCCCGAATCTGGTGGGGCGAGACTCCGTCGAGCCGCTCCCGATGCTGCGTTTCCCGAGCACAGGGCCAAAAGAGCGGAGAACCGGCTCGTGAGGTTACTCGCCCCACCTTTCGACGGGGGCACTGTCCCGATGCGCCCCCGTCCGCGTCACTCGACCCGGTACACCCCGGACTTGCTCCGCAGGACCAACGCGTTGCCGACAATCGCGGGCGAAGCCATGAAACCATCGCCCAACTGGTTCTCGGCCAGCTTCCGGAACTCACGCGCAGCCGCCACCACCGTCGTCTTCCCCTGTTCGCTGCAGAAATAGATGCGCCCGTCCGCACTCACCGGCGACGCGGAGTAGTTCCCGCCGATCCGCTCATTCCAGATCGAGGTTCCATTCGCAGCGTCCCAGCAGGTCGCCACGCCGTTGTCATCGATGCCGAAGAGCAGCCCATCCACGAGCAGGAGCGCCGGCTTCTTCGGCACGTTGCGCTTCGTCCGCCAGGCCACGCTCAGCGGCCCGGAGTTCGTCTCCGTTCCGTTCACGTCCAGCACTTCCCCGCCGCGGCCCGGCCGGACCGCTAGGACCTGTCCCTGAGACCATCCCGACGGGAAATACACCAGCCCGCCACCCACCACCGGTCGCGTCCCGGCGGAATGACTGGTGCGTTCCTCGATCCGCCACAACTCCCGTCCGGTCGCGGGCTCGTATCCGTAGAAGGCCTTCGCTCCCTGGCTCAGCAGCTGCACCCGGCCGTCGATCTCCGCGACGTGACAGGTCGCAAACGCTTTCCGCCAATCCCCCTCGCTCTCCGGCTTCCCATCCGCCCCGAGATCCTTGTAGTCGATCGATCGATCCACCTTCCAGACCGTCTTCCCCGTCGCTGCGTCCAGCGCTACCACGTACTGCCGGTCACTGCCATCGAAGTTGAGGAACAACTTCCCTTCATGCAGCACGGGCGAGGATCCCGCGCCACGGTAATGGTTGCACTCCAGGTCACGCCGTTCCCACACCCGCTTGCCCGTCTTCGAGTCCAGGCAGGCCGTTCCCGGGGATCCAAACGTCACCCACACCCGATCCCCCTGGACCACCGCCGACGGCGACGCCCCGGAATTGAATGCGTGGATGAACTGGGGCCGATCCACGTCGTAGAGCTTCTGGTCGATCAGCACCTTCCCCGTCGCCTCATCCAGACAGACCACGAACAGCTCCGTCCCCTTCTCGGTCGCCGTCGTCAACCACACCTTCCCGCCCGCGACCACCGGAGACGACCACGCCTTCCCATGCACCGGCGTGAACCACTTCACCGATTTCCCCTCGCCCCACTCCACCGGCGGCTTCGATCCCGGTGCCGTTCCATCTCCCAACGGCCCACGAAATTGCGGCCAGTCGGAGGAAGCCAGAGCGCAAAAACCAACGACGTTCAGGCCGACCAGGCTCACTCGAAGCAAGCGGAAGGGATGCATGCCGAGAGCCTACCTACGACACCCCGCGCCGGGAAGCCGGGATACTTCCGCCCGTGACAAACGGAGCAGCAACGTCCTCGTTGCCATCCCAGACCCTTTTCCCAAGCCGACGATGACGTCGCCACCCCGTTCCTGTTATCCCGCGGGGGCCGTGTCGAGATGCGCCCCCATGACAAGAGGTGGGGCTGGCAGGGGTGGGGCGAGTGTCCCCAAGAGCCGATCAGGAGCCCCAAGCTTCAAGTCTCAAGTTTCAAGCCTGAGCCCACTTCAATCTTGAATCTGAAAACGTCATCCCGCCTCCGCCTTCCGCCAATCCTTCTCCCGACGCCGGATCTCGCTTCGCAACAACTCCTCCGCTGACCAACCCCGATCCTGACAAGCCTGCGCAATCTCGAACAGCTGACGGCCCAACGCCGACCTCGACGCGGTAGCCCCCTTGGCGGCCTTCGACTTGCCGGCCAGCCCCGCCTTCGTCGCCTTCTTCACCAGCTTCTGCGCGCGCATCAACGAAGGCATCCGCCGGGGAATGCCGTCCAGCGCGGACTTTCGTTCCCGGATCGATCCCTCCTTCTCCGCCCGCTTGATCTTCTCCCAGTTCGCCCAGACCTGATCCACGTCCCGGACCTCGACGTCCCCGAAGACGTGCGGGTGACGACGCACCAACTTCTCCACCAGCAACCGGCAGACGGCGTCGAAGTCGAATGCCCCGCGCTCCTCTCCCAGTCGCGCATGGAACACCACCTGCAACAGCAGGTCGCCCAACTCCTCCACCATCTCGTGCTCGTCGCCGGCCTCGATCGCATCCAGCAACTCGTAGACCTCCTCGACGGCATGCCATCGAAGCGTCTGGTGATCCTGCTCCCGATCCCAGGGGCATCCATCCGGCGCCCGCAGCGCCTCCATGACTTCGAGGACCTGTTTGATCGGGGACAATCGGGCGGAAGGTGGCTTGCGCATGGTCTTGCAGGTTCAGGCTATCGTCGAGGGCAGCGGGTTCAGAGGACGACCAAGTCATCCCGGTGCACGACTTCGGCCCGGCCCGTGGACCGACCGGAGAGGGCCGCCGAGTCGAACCGAACCAGCCCGCGCGCGAATTCGCGGCCATCCGGACCGCAGATCCGCACCACGTCCCCGGCATCGAATTCGCCTTCACACCGGGTGATCCCGGGCGCCAGCAGGCTTCGCCCCTGGGCTGCCAATGCCCGCACCGCCCCTTCATCGACGTGGATGATCCCCCGCGCATGATGATAGAAGGCGATCCAACGCTTCCGGCTCGGCAGCTTGCCATGCACCGGAAGGAACAGCGTCCCTTCCTGCTCCCCCGCGAGGATCCGCGCCAACCCGTCATGCCGCCGCCCCGGGGCGATCACCAACGGGATCCCGGAACGCACCACGATCTTGGCCGCGGTGATCTTCGTCGACATGCCCCCCGTCGCCGTCACGCTCGTCGTCCCCCCGGCCATCGCCTCGATGCGCTCGTCGATCCGCTCCACGACATCGAGAAGCCGCGCCTGCGGCGTCCCGAAGCCTTCGATCAATCCATCCGCCGTAGTCAGGATCACCAGCAGGTCCGCCGGGAGCAGGCTGGCCACCAGCGCCGAAAGCCGGTCGTTGTCGCCGAACTTCAATTCGGTCACCGAAACCGCGTCGTTCTCGTTGATGATCGGGAGCACCCCTCGCTTCAGGAGCGTCAGCAGCGTGTTCCGGGCATTCAGGTGACGCTCGTGGTCGGCCAGGTCCTCATGGGTCAACAGCACCTGTGCGATCGGCTGGTCAAAGTGCCGGAACAGGCTGTCGTAGGTGGCCATCAGCCGGGATTGGCCCACCGCCGCGCAGGCCTGACGTTCCGCCAGGCTCCCCGGCCGGTTCTCGTATCCCAGCACCCCCATTCCCGCGCCCACCGCCCCGGAGGTCACCAGGACCACCTCCAGCCCGGAGGCCCTCAGGGCCGCCACCTGCGACACCAACTGGGCAAACTGAACCAGATCCGGACGCTTGCGGGCATCCGTCAGGACTCCCGTCCCCAGCTTCACCACCAGACGTCGGACAGATTGGAAAACGGCGGAACGCACCGGCTGAAGAAACGGAAATCCCGGCCCAGAGACAAGCCTCGGCCTCGTCCACCTCACTCCCAACGCCCTGTCTCCCCCCGAATCCCCGGGGACATTTCGGCAAATGCCCTTTCAAACTGGCCGCCAGACAAAAGATTTGCGGGTAACGGCATGGATATGGCTTAGTTGCCGCTCTGTTGAAACCGGTAGCCAGCACAGGTGCGGGTCGCCGGTGAAGACGACGGAAGACGGATGAACCGCCGCCGCATGCAGGTGCTTTACTCCGGCCGCGTGCAAGGAGTGGGATTCCGCTATCAGGCCCGACAGGTCGCCTCCGGTTTTGAGGTGACTGGTACGGTTCGAAACCTGCCCGATGGGCGGGTCGAACTGACAGCCGAGGGGCCGGAAGCGGAGCTCAAGGAGTTCCGGACAGCCATCCGCGAGAGTGGCCTCGGGCCGATGATCCGGGACGAACAGGAGTTTTGGACGGAGCCCAGCGGCGAATTCCGCGGGTTCGAGATCGTGCGTTGATGAGATACGGGATCATTGCCGACATCCACGCCAACCTGGAGGGGCTCCAGGTGGTGCTGGCTGATATCAAAGCCCAGCGGTGCACCCACGTGGTGTGCCTGGGCGACGTCGTCGGCTACGGCGCCAATCCAAAGGAGTGCCTGGACATCATCCGGGGCATGAACATCCCCGTCGTGAAGGGCAACCACGACGAATACATCGGCAGCAGCGAGGACCCCGAGGGGTTCAACGATGCCGCCGCCGAGGCGGTCTCCTGGAGCCGCAACCAACTTACCGAGGATGACCGCAAGTGGTTGCGCGAGCTGAAGTACTTCCGCTTGGTCGCCAACTTCTCCATCGTCCACGCCACCCTGGATGCCCCTCAGCGCTGGGGTTACGTCTTCGAGAAACTCGAGGCCGCCGCCAGCTTCACCTACCAGAACACCCAGGTCTGCTTCTTCGGCCACACTCACGTCCCGGTCGCCTTCATCCGCGACACCGGCGTCCGGGGGGGCACCTACTCGAAGTTCCGGGTCGAGTCCGGCAAGAAGTACTTCGTCAACGTCGGCTCCGTCGGCCAACCCCGGGATGGCGACCCCCGCGCCGCCTACGTGATCTACGATCTGCCCCAGCAGACCATCGAGCTCCGCCGCCTCGAATACGACATTCCCACCGCCCAACGGAAGATCCGCGCCGCCGGGCTCCCGGAACGTCTGGCCGAACGGCTCGCCACCGGCCGGTAAACCCGCTGCCACGCCTGTCCGAGCGTGAGCCTATCCGCTCGCCCCGGTCCAACTCCCGCCCCCGACTCCCCGCCGAATCCAGGGAGTCGGTCTTGCCGCATCGTTCCCTCATCGTAGTCTCCAAGCCATGAAGCACATCCTCTCGGCCCTCCTCGGCGTCTTCTTCGCCGCACGCCTCCTCGCCCAGGTCGATGTGCGCATCACCCTCGCCCAGGATCAGTTCCTGCCCGGCGAATCCATCGAGGCCGCCGTCCGGATCGCCAACTTCACGGGCCAGAAACTCACCTTCGGCAACCGCCCCGACTGGATCCGCTTCAGCGTGGAGTCCACCGACGGCCGCATCGTCAACCGCATCTCCGAGGTCAAGGAAAGCGGCGAATTCCAGCTCGAATCCTCCACCCGGGGCACCATCCGCTACGACATCCAGCCCCACTTCGACCTGTCCACCCCGGGACGTTATCGGGTCACGACGACCATCCTGCTCTCCGACAGTCAGGAATACACCAGCCCTCCCGTCCTCTTCGAGGTATTCCGCGGCACCCGCCTCTGGGAGCGCGAATTCGGCTTCGAAGCCACCTCCGCCTCCGAGTCCGGCCAACGCAAGTACATCCTCCAGCAGGCCACTCACCTCCGAAACGTCCGCCTCTACATCCGCGTCACTGACGACTCCGAGACCACCACGTTCAAGGTCATCCCCATCGGCCCCACGGTCTCCTTCAACCGTCCCTCCTGCGCCCTCGACCGCAAATCACGGCTCTACGTCCTGCATCAGATCTCTGCCGACACCTACCGCTTCCATGTCGTGAACCCGGATGGGCGCGTCGAAACCCGGCGGATGTACGGCTTCTCCGATCGCCGCCCTCAACTGCGTGTGAATGAGGCCGGTGAAGTGGCCGTCATCGGTGGCGAACGTCGCCGTTCTCCGGACGACATCCCTCAGGAAGCCGCCACGGTCCCGACGTCCGCCAAGCCGGATGAAGAACCAATCGCAAAGCCTGCCCCCGAGGCGGCCAAGTAACCGCCCGCCCGCCGCTGCCAAGTCCGCGACCGCGGTCATCCTCCTGGCTGTTTCCGTCGCTGCCGCCTCTGCGGCGGGCCCTTCAGCACCTCCGGTCATCCTTCACCTGCGCAATGGAGATCGGATCAGCGGAGAGATCCTCCGCGACGACGCCAAGGGCATCGTCATCCGCTCGCCAATCGCCGGGAAGCTCACCGTCGCGCGGGATGCCATCCTCCGCCGTGAAGTCCCGGGTGGAACAACCCCGCCCGTGGCTCCCACCAGTCCCGTAGCCACCAACGTCACCGTGGCGACGACGCCTTCCGCTGTTTCCAAGCCTTCGGTGGCAGCCACTCCCGCTCCGCCTGCAACCGCTTCCGCTTCCGCTCCCGCATCTTCCCCGACCAACGCGCCAACGCAGGCGGTGTCGTTGTCGAAGGACCCCTGGCTGCCTGCCTGGATCTCCCCGTTCCTCACCAACTGGCACGGCAACGTCGGTCTGGGCATGAACCTGGGCTTCGGCACCACCGAACGGCAGACGTTCTTCGTCTCCGCCAACGCCACCCACGCCTGGCAACGCGTCGCGAACTCCGTCAACTACAACGCTGCGTACGGCCTCGTGAACGAAGTCGAGGCCGCCAACCGCATGGAGGGCATGCTCAAGACCGACGTCTTCGTCGACACCAAGCGCCACCTCTATGCCTACAACCTCATGCTCGGCGGCTACGATGCCATCCGCCTCATCAACCGCCGCCTCGAGGAAGGCATCGGCATGGGCTACCGCGTCTACGAACGCCCCCGGCTCATCGTGAACGTCGAACTCGGCGGCCAGTACCAACGCTTCGACTACGCCCAGCAGGACGATCGCTCGATCTGGTCCGCCCGTATCTCCGAGAACCTCGTCTGGAAACCTTCGGACAAGTTCAACGTCACCCAGAAGCTGCAATACATGCCCAACGTCTCGGATCCCTCGGACTACCGGATCCGACTCGACCTGATCGCGTCCTACCCTCTGTTCAAGCGCATCACGATGAGCCTGAATGCCATCAACGAGTACGAGTCGTTGCCGCCGCGGGGCGTCGACAACAACGACCTCCAGATCACCACGAACGTGAACATCACGTTCTAGGAACCGCCTTCAGCCCCACTTCTCCGTCTTCATCTGCTCCTTCGGCAGGGCCAGGTCGTGCGTCACCAGATGTTCGACCGCGTTGACCATCTCATTCGTGCCGCACGCGTAGAACACCGTGTTTGCCGGGTCATCCACGAAACTCTTCACCCACTCGGGCGTGATCCGTCCCCGCCGCCCCGTCCAGGGGTCCTCCGGCTGGAGCCGCGTGCACGTAACGTGAAAACGGATCCGCGGGTTCTTCGCCTCCAACTCCCGGAACTCCTCCCCGAAGATGATGTCGGACGTCGTCCGCACCGTGTAGAGGATCGTGATCTTCGTATCGAGGTTCCGCGCGGTCGCCTCCCGCGCGAACCCGCGGAAGGGCGTCACTCCCGAACCACCCGCCACGCAGATGAGGTGCTTCCCGGGCGGATCAAAGACCGGCAGGAACCGGCCCGTCGGAGGAATCACGAACATCTTGTCCCCTGCCTCCACCCAATCCACCACGCTCGTCCCCATCTTCCCGTCCCGCTTCACGGTCACCTCGTAGTGGCCGCGGTCCAAGGCACTCGAACTCAGCGAGTACGCCCGCTTGTACTTCGGCTTGTGGGGCCAGTAGACGGTGATGAACTGGCCGGTCTTGAAATCCGGCTCGTAACCCGCCGGCCATTGAAAACGCACGGTCTTCACGTCCGGAAGCTCCATCTTCACGGACTCCACCAGCATCTCAGCGATGACTTTTGACATGTCGGGAAGGAATCGGGCCCGTCGTGGACCCGGGGTCCCCCAATCATGAATAAGACCTTCCCGGTGTAAAGCCTCAGGCCAACCGCCCTGCAAGGGTCGGGCCGATCCTGGCCCTGCCCCCGGCTCAAACGGGGCGGCAACGTCCTCGTTGCCCTCCCATGCCCTTTCCCAAGGCGACGAGGACGTCGCCACCCCGTTCCTCCTCTCCAACGGGGGCAGTGTCAGGGTGCACCCCGAAACACCCATCTTGAAACTTGGAACTCCCCTGCCCCGCCGGTACACACCCTTTCCAACATGGAAGCCTCCCCCACTCCTGCCCCGCAACGGGCCATGTCCCTCGATGCCTACCGCGGCTTCGTCATGCTGCTCATGGCCGGCGAGGTCCTGCGCTTCCATGCGGTATCAGAGAACCTTCCCGACAGCGGCCTCTTCCGGTTCCTCGCCCACCACCAAGACCACGTCGACTGGCGGGGCTGCACCCTCCACGACCTGATCCAGCCGTCGTTTTCGTTCCTCGTCGGCTGCGCGCTGCCGTGGTCCATCGCGAACCGCAAGGCCCGTGGCCAGGGCTCCGCCGGCATCTGGCTCCACACCTTCTGGCGTGCCTTCGTGCTCATCGCCCTCGGCGTCTTCCTCCGCTCCACCGGCTCGAAGTTCACCAACTTCACCTTCGAGGACACCCTCTCCCAGATCGGGCTCGGCTACGTCGGCCTCACCTTCCTCGCCTGGCGCTCCGTCCGCGTCCAGATCGTCGGCCTCGTCACGCTCCTCGCCGGCTACTGGGCGTGGTTCGCCATCACTCCGCTCCCCGGTCCCGGCTTCGATCCAACCTCCGTCGGCGTCCCCAAGGACTGGCCTGAGACCCTCACCGGCTTTGCCGCCCACTGGAACAAGAACGCCAACCCCGCCCACTTCTTCGATCTCTGGTTCCTCAACCTCTTCCCCCGGATCAAGCCCTGGCTCTACAACGGCGGCGGGTATCTCACGCTCAGCTTCATTCCCACGCTCGCCACCATGGTCCTCGGACTCCTCGCCGGCCAATGGCTACGGCGCACCGACCTCACCGCCATGAACCGCATCGGCGGCCTCGTCTTCGCCGGCCTCACCGGCCTCGCGCTCGGCACCACCCTCGACCTCACCGGCCTCTGCCCGTCCGTGAAACGCATCTGGACCCCGTCCTGGGTACTCTTCAGCGGCGGTTGGGCCTGCCTCTTCCTCGCCACGTTCCACGCCATCGCCGACGTCCGCCGCTGGACCCTGCCGGTATTCCCGCTCGTTGTGGTCGGCATGAACTCGATCTTCACCTACGTCATCGCCCACCTCTGGGACGGCTTCTTCCGCAACAACACCACCAACCACCTCAACACCTTCCTCCTCTGGCTCAACGGGCCGGACACGTTCGCCAACGGGAACACCTTCTGGAAGATCGTCAGCGGTCCCTATGCCCCCATGCTGGAAGGTGCCGTTGCCCTCCTCTGCATCTGGCTCTGCTGCCTCTGGCTCTGGCGCAAGAAGCTCTTCATCCGGATCTGAGGAGGCCCGCATCGGACCGGGCTCGGAGGCCAGGATTCCAATTCGCTCCACGCGGATCGGGCGGGCGGCCCGCTAGTTGCTCCGGGGTTTCCCAAAAGGATGAACCTCCTTCATCGATGAAGCCTCCGATCGACTCCCGCCAGCTCTACGCCTTCGTAATCCTCGCCCGAACCGGCAGCTTTACGCAGACCGCCCGCGAACTGTTCCTCACCCAGTCCGCCGTCAGCCACTCCATCAAGTCGCTGGAAACAGACATGGGTTGTCGCCTTTTTGACAGGGTGGGCAAGACCGTGATGCTCACCCAGGCCGGCGAACAACTCCTCCCTCACGCAGATCGCATCCTCCGCGAAATGGATGTCGCCCGCGGCGGCATGACCGGCCTCCGACAGTGGGGATTTGGCCGACTCCGCGTCGGCGCACCCGCCCCCATCGGCGACAGCCTCCTTCCGCTCGTCATGGCCGAGGTCCGCCGACGCGAACCCCGCACGCTCCTCAAGACCGAGGTCGCCGACGAATCTCATCCCCTCGACCTCCTCGAAGCCCGCCGCGTCGACCTCGTCCTGAGCCCCGCCGGCAAGCCCGACGAACGTTTCGCCACCGAAGCCCTGTTCGCCGAGGAACACGTCTTCGCCGTCCCTCTGGATCACCCGTGGGCCAAGCTCCAGACCGCTCCCCTCGAATCCGTCGGACCACAACCGGTCATCGTGCCCGGGCTCCACACCATCACCTGGCGGTTCATCGACGAGTTCTTCCGCACCGACCAGATCAGCCTCAACGTGCAGTGCGAAACCGGCACCCCGAACCAGGCCCTCGCCCTCGCCAAGGCCGGCCTCGGTGCCGCCCTCGTGCCCGCCTGGTCGTTCAACTGCTCCCCCCTCGCCAGCGGCCTCGCCGCTCTTCCTCTGGGCCGCCGTCGCCTCCGCATCCCGTGGGTTATCACGTTCTGGCGCGGACGCCGCCTCAGCCTTCCCGAGAGCCTGTTCATCGAGGTCGCCCGCCAGCAGATCGCCCAACTCGCCGGAGAAATCAGCCCGCCCAAGAAGGCCAAGGCGGCCCATTGATTTCCCAAGCCCGCCTGACCCAATAAATCGATTCACGCGGCCCTGCCCACCTCGGGCAGGCTCTGCCGCGTGATCGAGCCTGCCTCCAGGAGAGTCCAGCGACAGAGCCCGCGCCACCGCGGGCTCCGCGGGCTGTCCCGGATCATCGGCTCGACCTACTTCGACCGGATTGTCCTCACCTCCCTCGACGGAACTGTCACGACGGCCGCCGCCTCACATCCGGTCCCGACCCTCTACCTCTGCCTGCATCGCAATGGGGCCGTCGACGGATGGGTCCTCCAGGCCGCCCTCCGGCAACCGCTCGAGTTCCTCGTCTCCACCCAACTGACCCGAACCTTCTTCGGCAGGCTCTACTTCGGCGGCATCGCCGTCGCCCGCTCGGATGCCGAGGGCGATCGAGCCGACAATGCCGCCGCCTTCGACGCCTGCCTCGACTGGCTTCGCAACGCCGGAAGCCTCGTCGTCTTCCCGGAAGGCACCAGCTCGCTCGGCCCGCGCCACCTGCCATTCCGCTCCGGCGCCTTCCACATCATCCACCGGGCTCTCTCCGCCGGGATTCCCCTCCGCGTCATCCCGGTCGGCCTCCACTATGAATGCGCTCCCCGTTTCGGAAGACGGGTTGAAGTCGTCACCGGCCCCTCGATCGACTTCGGGGACTCGATCAATCCCGCCGGCATCCGGGAGATCCGCCGCCGCGCCACCAGTGCTCTCGAAAAGGTCGGCATCAATGTGGAATCCCGAACTGGCCTCGAACGCCGGGAACGCATTGCCCGACTCCGCTACCGCACCGGCAAGACCTCGTACTTCCAGGCCCTGAAGAGCCTTGAAGCGGGCATCCCGCCCAGAATGGCGGAATCCCTCGCATCATTGCGCCGGGGCATTGGCCTACGCCGCTCCTGCCTCGATGGAATCCCGCAACCTCCGCGAAACTCCGCACCCACCGACCTGCTCGCGCTCATGGTGCTCGCCGCGCTCTGGCTGGCTGCTGTTCTCGCCCAATTCCCAGTCATCGCCGCCGCCGGCCTCGCCGCGCGCCGCATGGCGGATGGCTCGAACGTCGTCTCGCTTTGGCGCATCCTCGCCGGCATGCCAGCCTGCCTCCTTTGGAACAGCCTGCTCCTCGCCATGGGCATCGCCTGCGGCGTCCCGTGGATCGCCCCGCTTGCCCTCGCACTGGGTTGGATCGGATGCCGGATCCATCGGCCGTTCCTGCTCCAGATTTCCGCACTTGCCAGTCATCGCCTCCCACCCGAGCAGCAGGAAACCCTTCGAATCCTCGCCAGAACGAACGACACGCTGAACCCGAACCACCTCCGGAGGTTCGCATGACTGGCCCCGTTTCCTTCCCACCACCCAGTTCCCCCTCCCAGCCCACAGGACTCCTCCTGCATGAGTGGACCTTCGGCGCGCTTCTGGCCTACCTCGCCGTCCGCGCCTCCATCCAACTCGGCCCCCTCGACGCCGCCACGCTCATCCCGCTGTTCCTCCTCGGCATCGACGCCGCGCTCATCGCCTGGGATCGCCGCGCCCAAACGATCGCTTCCGGCCGCCTCCGCCTCCTCTTCCACATCGTGGCCATGAATGTGGTCTACCTACGCCTCGGCATCGACGTGCCCCGCATGGGAAGCCCGTCCGCGGACGCCTGGCTGCTCGACCTCGACCGGCAGTGGTTCGGCGAGACGCCCGCCATCCAGTTCGCATCGCTCGCGAACCCCGCCGTCACGGAGCTGATCTCGCTCTGCTACTTCCTCTTCTACCCCGCCATGCTCGGCTACCAACTCGCGTGGCTTTTCTCGCCGACTCACGAGGCCCGCCGCTTCTTCGCCGGACTCTACCTCGTCTACTCCGTCGGCTTCCTCGGCTATACCCTCGCCCCCGCCACCGGACCCTGGGTTCATCTCGCCTCGTCCTTCCAACCGCTGCACGGCGGACCCATCACCTGGCTCACCGATCGCATCGTCCGCGCCGGCTGCAACGGCGTCGATGTCTTCCCCAGCCTCCACACCGCGGTCACCGTCTACTTCGTCGGATACGACGCGCTGGCCGGGCGCTACCGACGCTTCGTCGCCGGGCTGGCCCCAGCCCTCGGCCTCTGCATCGCGACGGTTTATCTCCGGTATCACTACGCCGTCGATGCCCTCGCCGGAATCGTCCTCGCCGTCGCGGCCCTCTTCATCATCCGTCCCTCACGTTCCACCACCTCATCTCCGTCATGAAGACCTGCATCCCGCTCGAATCCCCGCTCGCCCTCCAAGCCCACCTCACCGGCGGCAAGGGCTGCAATCTCGCGCGCCTTCTCCAGGCCGGCTTCCACGTACCCGCCGGATTCGTCGTCTCTGCACAGGCCTACCGCCAGTTCGCCGCTTCGATCCCGTGGCTGGATGCGACCCTCGAATCACTCCCCATCCATTCCCCCTCGGAACTCGCCCTCGCCTGCGCCGATCTCCAGTCCCGCCTCCGCGAGGCTCCCCTGCCCGCAGAACTGACCCAGGCCATCCTCTCCGAACTCGCCCAGCACCCCGCCGACGCCGCCTGGTGCGTCCGCTCTTCCTCTACCCTGGAAGACCTCGCCGGCGCCGCCTTCGCCGGACAGCACGACACCTTCCTCAACCTCTCGCATCCCGACGCCATCCTCCAGCGGGTGCGCGACTGCTTCGTCTCGCTCTGGAGCGACCGCGCCGTGGCCTATCGTGTCAGCCGCGGATTCGCCCCCGCCGCCTGCGACATGGCCGTCGTGATCCAGCGCCTCGTGGACGCCGAAGCCTCCGGCGTCGGCTTCACCCTCAATCCCATCAATGGCCGCCTCGACGAACTCGTCATCAACGCCAACGCCGGCCTCGGCGAATCCGTGGTCAGCGGCGAAGCCGACGTGGACCAGTGGATCCTCGACAAGGCGTCCCTCGCGCCGAAATCGGAGTCGATCGGAACCAAGTCCCTGCGCGTCGTGCGCAACTCGTCCGGCACCGTCGAGCAGCACGTCACCGGACCCGATGCCGACCAACCCAGCCTCACCGCCGCCCAACTCACCGGACTCGCCTCGCTCCTCGTATCCGTCGAGCGCCACTTCGGGTTCCCCCAGGACGTCGAGTGGGCCTTCGCCCAAGGCCAACTCCACCTCCTCCAGTCCCGCCCCGTCACCACCGTCCCGCCCCGCTGGACCCGCGATGAATCCGCCGAACGTTTCCCCGAGGCGATCGCTCCGTTGACCTGGGATTTCGTCGAGGCCGGATTCCACGAGTCGCTCCGCCATTCCTTTGCCCTGCTCGGATTCCCGAAGTTCGATGGCCGCTGGTTCGGCCTTCATGGCCACTACGTCTACGGCAACCAGAACGCCGTCGACCTCTACGCCCGCCGCTCCCCCATCGCCCCACGCAACCTCGACGAACTCCGCGCCGCTCTCCCCGTCATCCGCGAACGCTTCGCCTGGGTCCGCGAACTGCCGCTCCGCTGGCACCGCGACCTCGATGAGCACCTGCTCGCCATCGGACGCTTCTCCGCGGAGCCCCTTCCAGGCCTGTCCCTTCGCGAGCTCTGGGAGCGTGTCCTCGCCATCAATGCCCACGGCACCCGCTACTTCCTCCCGAACATCGCCATCTCCATCGCCCACGGAGCCCTGCATCGCACCCTGCGCGCGGCCCTCTCCCTGGCACTGCCCCAGCCCGAGGCCCAGTCCACCTTCGACGATCTCCTCGCCTGGTGCGAAACCCGCACCGCCGCCGTCAACAGCGAGCTCCACCAACTCGCCTCCCTCGCCCGCCAGGACCCCTCCCTCGTCGAGCGGATGCACTCCCTGAGTGCCCGCGAATTCCTCGACTCCGGCACCCTCGACCAATTCCCACGCTTCGCCTCCACCTTCCGCGAATTCCTCCAACGCCACGGCCACCGCGAGGTCGAGTTCGACGCCTATATCCCCACCTGGATCGAAACCCCGTGGGTCATCGTCGACCACGTCCGCGCCCTGCTCGATTCACCCATCCCCACCCGGGAATCCCACGAACGCGAACTCCGCGTCCGCTCCCATCAGGCCGAGCAACAACTCCTGTCCCGAATCCCGGCCGACCTCGGCTTCTTCTTCGCCGAACTCATCCGACTCGCCCGCACGTACACTGCCCTCGACGACGAGGAGCATTACCAGACCACCCGCCTCACGCCCCCGCTCCGCCGCGCCCTCCGGGAATTCGGACTGCGCCTCGTCGCCCTCGATGTGATCGCCGACCCAATGGATGTCTTCTTCGCCCGCCACGCCCAGGTCGAAGCAGCCCTCGCCGCCAACTCGACCGCCGCGTGGCTCGACCTCGCCCGCTCCATCGCCATCCAGAAGGCCGCCTACCTCGCGGACCGCCAACGTTCACCCGACTGGGAACTCAACCCGTCATCGCCCCAATCCCCCGCGCAGAACCCAGTCTCCGGCGAATTCCGCGGCCTCGCCGGAAGCCCCGGCATCGCGGAAGGCCCCGTCTTCATCATCCGCGCCACCGACGACTTCGCCCGCTTCCCACGCAACGCCATCCTCGTCGCCCGCACCACCAACCCCGGCTGGACTCCACTGTTCTACTCGGCCGCGGCCCTCATCACCGAAAGCGGCGGACCACTTTCCCACGGCGCCGTCACCGCCCGTGAGGTCAGAATCCCCGCGGTCATGGCCGTCAAAGGCTGTCTCCAGATCCTCCGCGAAGGCGACCGCGTCCGCGTCGACGGCGAACACGGCATCGTCACCCGCCTCGACTCCGCCCCCTGACGCGGGATTCTATAGGCCGCGTACCCCCACGCAGATGACCAGTTCTGCAGTCCGCGTGCCCCCGCGCGGATGGCCAGTTCTGTAGGCCGCGTGCCCCCACGCGGCGAATCACGATGCGAATCACGATGCGGATCCCACCGCCCCACTGGCAACGGGCGATTGGGAACCCTCACTCCCCATTCAACGCCCGCACCACTTCCGCATGGATGCCCGGCATCGCCGCGATCCCGGACGCCGCCGCCAACCCATCCGCCGACTTGCCGTTCCAATCCGTGATCACCCCGCCTGCGCCCCGAATGATCGGAACGATCGGCTGCAGGTCCCACGGATTCATGATCGGATCCACCATCACGTCCGCCCAGCCCGCCGCCACCAACAGGTAGCCATAGCAATCACCCCACGAACGCACCACCCGGGCTCGACGGCACAGCGCCTCGAACCTTGCGCCATCCTGGTAAACCGCCGGGTGCATCGGATCGCTCATCAGCAAGGTCGCGTCCCCGATGCTACTGCAGGCACGCCCGCGAACCGGCTCGCCGTTCAGCGTCGTGACCTCCCCGTCCCCGATCATCATCTGACGCAGGACCGGTTGGTTGATGCAGCCCAACACGGGCCGGCCCCGATGCAACAACCCGATCAACGTCCCGAACAACGGCACCGCCGAGATGAAGGATTTCGTCCCGTCGATCGGATCCAGCACCCATACAAACTCCGCGTCCCCGTTCACCGTGCCGAACTCCTCACCCACGATCCCATGATCCGGGAACCGCCGACCGATCATCTCCCGCATGACGCGTTCCGCCTCCCGGTCCGCCACCGTCACCGGCGACGAATCGGACTTCGTCACCACCCCGACATCCTTCCGCCCGAAATGCGGCAGGATCTCTCGGGCACTTGCCTCCGCCAACTCGACCAGGAAGC
Source organism: Limisphaerales bacterium (assembly GCA_965284395.1). Lineage (GTDB taxonomy): Bacteria > Verrucomicrobiota > Verrucomicrobiia > Limisphaerales > UBA9464 > UBA6176. The sequence continues at coordinate 7,303,974 of OZ260084.1, forward strand.
CACGCGCCTCATCGATCTTCATTTTCCATGAAGGAAACAGATTCCCAAAGCCTCGACCATCCCCCAAACCGCCGAAATCGCGGCTGCCCCGGTGGGGCCCGGGAAAGTCCCAAGTTTCAAGGTTCAAGTTTCAAGCCCGGTGCGGTGGGGCGAGTGTCCCCACGAGTCGTTCCTCGGGGTCGGTATCGGAATCGGAATCGGGATCGCAGGAGATCGGGACTCGATACCGATGGCGATTCCGACCCCGACGCCGATGCCTCGGGGTCGAAGTTCGGAGTTCCTTCGCGGCTCGCGTGGCCGCTTCCGGGGCAAGGCACTTCAAACTTGAATCTGAAATCTTGGAACTCCTCTGAAACTGAAAACTTGGAACTCCCCTGTTCCCCCAGCAACTTGCCTCCGGATGCGACGAACCTGCTGGACCGGATTCCTTTGGCTGGCGCTTCTCTGTGGGCTAACGGCCATGCCCGCGGCCCGCGCCCAATCCCGCGTCGAACTCGGCCCGTGGACCGGCGCCCTGACCGCCACCTCCGCCGTGGTGAAGGTCAAGATGCGCAAGCCCGAGTACGTGACGACCCTCGTCGTCGCCAACCTCACCCGACCCGAACGCCTCCGCCGTTTCGGTCCCTATACCTCGACCACCAATGACCACCGGGTGGTGACCTTCGACATGCGGGCCCTCACTCCCAACACCCGGTACGGATATGTCGTCGAGGTCAAGGGCCAGCAGGAGCCCGCCTTCTCCGGCTCGTTCGAGACGCTGCCCGTCGGCCCCTCCTCCTTCCGCTTCGCCTTCGCTTCGTGCGGCAAGACCGGCTCCACCAACGCCAGCTACGAGCGCATCCGCGAACACCGCCCCCTCTTCTTCATCTGCCCCGGCGACTTCCACTACGACGACATCGCCACCAACCGCGTCGACAAGTTCTGGCGCGCCTACGACCGCGTCTTTGTCTCGCCTGTACAGGCCCGGCTCTACCGTCAGGTCCCCCTCGTCTACATGTGGGACGACCATGACTACTGCGGCAACGGCAGCGACGACCGCGCCATCGGCCGGCCCGCCGCCCGCGCCGCCTACGAGCTCTACGCGCCGCACTATCCCCTCGAGTTCCAAGGCCTCGACCAACCCATCTGTCAGGCCTTCTCCGCTGGCCGCGTCCGCTTCATCGTCACCGACCTGCGTTCCCAACGCGACCCCGCCTCTGCCAAGGACACTCCGACCAAGTCCATGCTCGGAGTCCCCCAGAAGGAATGGCTGAAGAAGGAACTCCTCGCTGCCCGCGACACCCACGCGCTCACCTTCTGGGTCAGCTCCGTGCCCTGGGGCGGCACCACCCAGACCAATCACTACTGGCCCGTCACGACAAACGACTTTGGTTACCTCCACCACTCCTCGCTCCAGTACACGACCAACCGCGGTGCCAAGCCTTCCAAGCCCGCCGGCGGCGACTCCTGGGCCTGGTACAGCCACGAACGCACCGAACTCGCCGACTTCATCCGCGACAATCGCATCCGCAACCTCGTCCTCCTCCATGGCGACATGCACGCCCTCGCCGCCGATGACGGATCCAACTCCGACTTCGCCACCGGAGGCGGCGCCCCCATCCCCGTCTTCGCCGCCGCACCCCTCGACCGCGACGCCAGCATCAAGGGCGGCCCCTACTCCCAGGGCCTCTACAAGCCCCACAAGAACGAAGGCTGCTTCGGCCTGGTCGACGTCGAAGACCGCGGCTCCGCCATCACCGTCCGCTACTCCGGCCGCAGCAACGACGACCTCGAACGCATCCGCCTCCACGTCTCCTTCGAAGTCCCCAAGCTCCCCTCCCCCTAACCCCGTAGCCAACGACGTCAGGACGCGGGTCACATAAGGGAGTTCCCCGCTTGTAGGCCGGGTGCCCTCACCCGGCGTGGATTGTGATGGGTGCAGCTTACGCCGGAGGCGTTGAAGCCGGTAGCCCGGGGTGCGAAGCAACCCCGGGTCAACGTTGCGTGATCGGGGACCAACCCCGGCAGGGGTTGCAGAATCCGAAGCTTCGCACCCCTGCCGGGGTGCGGATTCCAAATCAACATCCCCTTCCCCGGGTGCGTGCTTCGCACGACCCGGGGCTATCCGCTGCAACGCCTCCGGCGTAGACCAAGACGACGATCGCGGGCTCCCTCCGTAGCCAACGACGTCAGGAGGCGGGTCTCCCAGGGGAGTTCCCCGCTTGTAGGCCGGGTGCCCTCACCCGGCGTGGATTGTGATGGGTGCAGCTTACGCCGGAGGCGTTGAAGCCGGTAGCCCGGGGTGCGAAGCAACCCCGGGTCAACGTTGCGTGATCGGGGACCAACCCCGGCAGGGGTTGCAGCATCCGAGGCTTCGCACCCCTGCCGGGGTGGGGATTCCAAATCAACATCCCCTTCCCCGGGTGCGTGCTTCGCACGACCCGGGGCTATCCGCTGCAACGCCTCCGGCGTAACCCAAGACGACGATCACGGGCTCCCTCCGTAGCCAACGACGTCAGGAGGCGGGTCTCCCAGGGGAGTTCCCCGCTTGTAGGCCGGGTGCCCTCACCCGGCGTGGATTGTGATGGGTGCAGCTTACGCCGGAGGCGTTGAAGCCGGTAGCCCGGGGTGCGAAGCAACCCCGGGTCACCGAAGCGTGATCGGGGACCAACCCCGGCAGGGGTTGCAGCATCCGAGGCTTCGCACCCCTGCCGGGGTGGGGATTCCAAATCAACATCCCCTTCCCCGGGTGCGTGCTTCGCACGACCCGGGGCTATCCGCTGCAACGCCTCCGGCGTAACCCAAGACGACGATCACGGGCTCCCTCCGTAGCCAACCACGTCAGGAGGCGGGTCTCCCAGGGGAGTTCCCCGCTTGTAGGCCGGGTGCCCTCACCCGGCGTGGATCGTGATGGGTGCAGCTTACGCCGGAGGCGTTGAAGCCGGTAGCCCGGGGTGCGAAGCAACCCCGGGTCAACGTTGCGTGACCAGGGACCAACCCCGGCAGGGGTTGCAGCATCCGAGGCTTCGCACCCCTGCCGGGGTGGGGATTCCAAATCAACATCCCCTTCCCCGGGTGCGTGCTTCGCACGACCCGGGGCTATCCGCTGCAACGCCTCCGGCGTAGATCAAAACGACGATCGCGGACTCCCTCCGTAGCCAACGACGTCAGGAGGCGGGTCTCCCAGCCCCAACGGGGCAACCGGTGAAAGCCCGGGGTGGAACCCCGGGAACCGCGCCACTCAACGTCCCCTGTGCCCTGAAAGGGCACACGGCCCCAGGTGCGAGCGCTCCCCGTTCGCCCCGTTGGGGCGAGTTGTCGCGGGATGGGGCAACCCAGGATTCCGCTCCGCTCCACCCTGGGCTATCGCCGTGCGCCGCGTTGCGGCGGGGGGCGTCGCGGTTCCCTCCCTCACTTCCGCAACCGGAAGAACTTCCCCTCAGCCTCCTCAACCGGCAGTGCCACCACCCACAGCCCATTCACCGTCAGCACCGACTCCGGCCACTGCGGGGCATACGGTCCTTCCAGCCTGGCGCTGCCTTGCAGCTTATCCGGTGAGAATCCCTCCCAACTCCCGATCAACAGCGACGTCCCCTGTGTGTCCGGCGCCGACATCTTGGCCATCCGCAGTTCACCCACCGCGGGCCCGCCGTCCGCCTCGATCGACCACACCCGGCATTCCGTCAACGCGCTCAGCCCGACGCCCTCACCCCCTTCCAGGCGCACAAGGAACTCCCGCACTCCGGCACGCCGCACCGACGCCGGAAGCTCCAGTTCCAGCATCGCCTCGCCCCGGCCCACTTCGAACCCCGACTCGAACGTTACCGCCGCCGTCTCGTCCCATCCGCGGCGCCCGCGGGGAATCAACTTCCCACGAATGCGCGCCACCTTGGCCGTACTCCCCGTGCGCCACACCGGGATCTGCACGGTCGCACCGCGCACGAACACGCCGGACTTCACCAACCCCACCTCCGGCTCCGCATTCGGAACCACCGGACGCCACATCGTGTAGGCCGTTCCTCCTTCGGCCGAGAGGGGCGTGGGAACGAACGGAAATGCCTGCGACCAGTCAAAGGGCCCTCCCCAGGAAAGCCGCTGCATCCCACCGCCCAAACCCGGATCACCCACGCGACTCAGCCTCCCATCCGCTTCGACGATCCAACGGGTGTGCTCCGCGCCCCCCATCCGGGACACCGTCACATCCATCAGCATGCGGCCGCCTTCCAGGCGACGGAGCCCGCTCACAGAGCCCGGAGTCGACCCTGGCAACGCGCGCTCGGATCGGATGCCCCCGGCAGGATCGAGCTCGATCAGGCTCCACACGCTCCCCCACCACCACCATGCCTCGGCGAGGCGGACTCCCAGCACCGAACCATCGGCCTCCACCCTCGCAAACGGGACAAAGTCCCCCTCGGCAAACGGCCGGTAGTCCGCATCCAGGCTCCCGTCGGCGAGAAACCGGACAATCCCTCCCAGCGGTTTGCCCCCGATCGCCCATTCCACACCGGGTTCGACCTGGCAATACGCCCGCCCAGCCCCGTCAAAACCAAACACCCTCGAAATGCCCGGCAACTCGGCAACCCCTGCCGCCACCTGCCCGTTCGCTTCCAGACGGAAGACCGACCGGCCTCCCGTATCCAAGTCGCGACGCGCCAGCCACAGCCGCCCATCCGGCGCCGTATGGATCGCACCGGTGGTTCCCATCATCTCCACACCCAATCCTGAGACATCCGGCCAGACGAACCCGGGATCCTCGTTCCCATCCGGAAACAACCGCCTCATGAAGAGGCGTCCCGACTGGGGATCCTCCCATCCAAGCAAGGTACTGCCGTCATCGCGCACCTCTGTGAATCGAATGATCCCTTCCGGAAGCCTCGCGGTCCCGGTCCCGTTTCCAAACGAAGTGTCCAGCTCTCCGCGTTCCGTCAACCGGACCAACTGCGCCTGACCGTCCCAGCCCCACTGGACGAACACGGCTCGACCATCCGGAAGCGCTCCAATCAGCCCGGCACTCCCGTCCGAATCCAACAATTCAGGCAAGCGCACCTGCCCTGTGCCGCCCCCATAGTCCGGATCGGGCAAACCCGACGCGGTGAACTGAAGCACCCGCCGTCCGGAAAGGAGGACCGACTTGCCTCCCGGCAACGACAGTCCCCGGTGCCAATCCATCCACCATCCGGGCTGGAAGGGCTCCATCGCGACTTCCTGCCAGAGTGACCCATGCTCGTCGTCGGCGATCGTCACTCCCGCCTGCCCAAAACCTATGCCCGCCGAATCCGGAAAATCCGGTGAACCTGTCAACCTCAACACCAGTCCCCTCGTCCCGTCGACCTCCGTATCGTCCAGCAATGGCACCTCTACCGTCCGTTCCAGGATGCCCGGGCCGAACCGGACCTCGCCAGCGGTGGCCACGAAGTCCACCCCTTCCCTCCCGACGGCCAGACCCGAGGAAGCATCCTCCAATCCTTCGAACCGGTAGCGCACCCCGAATTCCTGCGCGATGGACTCCGCGCCGCTACGCCGGATCACAAAACGCGCCACGCCCGCCGCCTCGGTCAGACCCTCCGACACTGGAACGGCGGAGAGGACTACCTCCTCGGCATCCGCCACCATGACCAAGTACTCCGGGTTCTCGATCTCCGTGTTCGCCGAAACGGCGGTTACCCGGATCCCGATCGTCTCGTTTCCTTCGATCCGGTTGTCCCTCAATATCGTGATCGTCTGGGAGGTAACCCGCCCCGGAACCACGTCCAACTCCACGTCCACCGGTGTGAAGTCTTCCCCCGGCGTCGCCGTCCCCCCCGCTGTCGTCTGGACCCGCACGCGCGACGCCGACCCGAGGTTCCGTCGCGCCTCCAACCAGAGCGTGAATCGACCGTCCGTCTCCCGGACACCCTGCGGCGCACCCACCACGATCCGCGTCGGTGGCGTCACCACCGTCACCTCCACAGCCTCCCCCTTCACCTCGGCGTTCCCGCTCGCCACCAACCGCACCGTCGCCGTCTCAGGCACCTCCGGCTCGATGTCCGGGCGGGCGAACAACTGCACCGTGCGATTGGTCTGCCCCCAGTCGAACATCACACCAATCCGGTTCCGCGCCGAGACCCCGACAAACTCCAGGTCCAGACCGGCCCCGGACACCACCGCAGTCCCCGGCTCCAGCACCAGCGTGGCAAAGCTCCTTTGATCCAATCGTCCCGTCCGGCGCAACGTCACGGATCCCCCAAGCCCTTCCTCGATCCGCAACGAACCCGGCACCAGTTCGATCACCGACTTCTCTTCCACGTCCGTCACCGGCACGACACGGACGTCGTCCAGATGGAGCACCGTCGACAGGGACGGTGGCACCACGAAGCTCAACTCAGTCGAATCGGAGGACGCCGTGAACACCCGCGTCGCATACAGCCACGTGCCGATCCCCGTTTCGGCGCCGAACGGCACCAGGGTCCCGGCGTCCAACTCGACTCCCTCCAGCGCGACGCCTCCCACCTCCACTCCCAGCGTCCCGGGGAATTGGCTTCGAACCCCGTACGCAAACGTCAGGCGGTACTCCTTCCCGGGTTCCGTCGCCAACGTCTGGCTCAGCCGTTGGGTCTGCGTGCTTCGGGACGAGGCGAACGATCGGACGATTTCCGCGGAGTAGGTCGCGGAAAGCCACGGAGGCGGCGGGTTGACCTCGTTGACCGGATCACCCGTGAACCGCCAGGGCGCCAGCGTCGGATTCTCAAACCCGCCGTTCACCACGATCGGCCCCGGCACTTCCGACCGATCCTCCACGTCCACGAACCGCGGCAACGGGGAACCCTTGAGCGTCCCGTCGAACTTCGACCCGGTCGCCGCGCGGTTCGTCAGCATCGTCCCCCCGTTCTGGTTGAAATCATAGTGGGCCACCAGGCCCGCCTCATTCCCCGTCAGCGTCCCGAACATCGAGTTCCGCACCTCCTCCTCCGACATCGCCCTCGACCAGATCCGCACCTCGTCCATCCGACCGCGGTAGTGCGCCACACCCGTCCCGTCCTCCAGCAACGGTGCACATCCCAGAGTCAGCTTCACCGGCGACGTCGGTGCCCCGGCCGTCCCGTTCCACTGGATCGAATCCTTGAACACTCCATCGACGTATAACCGCCCCCCTCCTTCGTCTGCCACGAATGCCACATGATGCCACTCGCCATCGGCAATGAATCCGCCATTGGGAGCGTCCATCGGCGCGTCACCGCCCCACAGGTGGTTCCCCCAATTCCGGAAGTAGTACTCCCGGAGGCGTCCCTCCTGGAGGTGCACTCCCCAGCCGTTCCCGGTGCCCGTCGTGTATTTTTCCACCAACCCCACGAAGTACTCCGTCTGCGTCGTCTTCAGCCAGAAGCTCACCGTCATCGGAAAGGAGTTCAACGCCGGGTCATGGCTGATCACCACGGATTGGTCGATGCCATTGAACTCCATTCCTCCCCGCAGCGACGGCGGATCCGAGACCCGCAACAACACCGGCTCGCCTTCCACCCGAGCATTGCCCGTCGCCACCAACCGCGCTGTCGCTTCTTCCTGCCCTTCCGCCGCCGCGTCCGGCCTTCCCACGATCCCGATCCGCACCTCGCCCTCCCCCGGCATGAAGACCAGACCGACCCGCGTACGGCCCGGCGCATCCCGGAACACCAGGTCCGCCTCCCCGCCTGCGACCGCAGCCGTTCCAGCCTGCAATTCAAGCGTCGCATACGCCCCCTGATGCAATCGCCCGGTCCGGCGCACGACCAACCAAGCCGTCTCAATCTCGTGGATTGTGATCGTCCCCGGCGCCAGCGACACCACCATCGACGGTTCCCCGTTTGTGGCTGATTCCAGGCGGACGTCATCGAAACGGATCTTGCCGCGCATCTCGGGCGGAAACCGGAAGGCAACCTCCACCGTCCCGTTCGTGGCCGGGACCTCTGTAGGCCGGGTGCCCCCACCCGGCGCGGTGTCCACCCCGTTCGTGGGCGTGAACACCCGACGGCCATAGGCCCAATTCGTCCGCACGATCCCTCCGGCCGACGCCGGCAATCCCTCCCCAACAACCTCATCTCCCAGCGACACCCCGTTCACCTCCACCCCAAAGCTTCCCAGTGCTGGATCCAGGACCAGATACGCAAAGCTCAGGACATGCTCGCGTCCCGGCTCCACCGACACGACCTGCGAGAGCCTCAAGCCCTCCACCCCACCCATCGGAATTGCCGAGAACCTCCCCTGCGCAGCCACCGGACCTCCCACCAGCACCGCCGGAACATTCGTCCCGCTCCCCAGATGCCCGGTCACTTCCCACCCGGTCAGCGCCCCGGTCTCGAACCCACCGTTCGAAACCAGATTGTCGTCCACCCAGACCGGCCCCGCCGCCAGTTCCGCCACGTCCGCCGCCGTCAGCGCCTCGTCATACAACGCTGCCTCCTCGATCTCTCCCCGCAGGAACGGCTTCGCCCCGCCCACATGCCGCAACCCCATCAACACCTCACTGTTGCCCGCAGGAAACAGATTGGCCGACGGCGTAGGCCGATACGGAGCCCCATACGGCACCCCGTCCCGGTACACCGCGATGCCGCCATCCGCAGCATACACGATCGCCATGTGCACAAACCCGTTCGTCCGATCCTCCATTGGCGCACCGTTCAGGTCCCGCGTCCGGTTGAACCAATCCGAGCCCGCGATCCACTTCCCCGGCTCCCGCTCGCCATACACGATCGAATCGAACACCCACCCGCCCGGCACCTGCACGGTCAACACGCCGCCGCCGCCCTGCGTCAGCGGATCCACCCGCACCCGGGCCACCAAAGTCTTCGCCGTCAGCGACACCGGCAGCGTCGGCGTCCGCAGATACCCCGTCCCGTCCAGCACCAACCGTCCCTCCGCAATCCTGGCTCCACCCAGCAACTGCCCGTGCAACGCACCCACCTGATCCCGCGGACCGTCCTCGAAGGTCCACATTGCCAGCGGCGGCGGTGGCGTCGCCGACACCGTCAGGCACGCCATCAGGCCGAGCCACGTCGCCATCCAACCGCCAGCCAAGGAAGTACATCTGCCGATCATACCCGAGTGCTTCGGCAATCCGGCACCAACGTCACAGGAATTCCATCCGGATATCCGTTGCAGGATCAACCGGGCCAACTTCGCGGGGGATCTGTTCATCTCACCTGCTTGCACACCGCCTCCCGCGAAAAAGGATTCGCCCAGAATCAGGAATTCTCCCCCGCCCCCTCCCCATAGCAACGACGTCAGGAGGCGGGTCTCCCAGGGGCGTTCCCCGCTTGTAGGCCGGGTGCCCTCACCCGGCGTGGATTGTGATGGGTGCAGCTTACGCCGGAGGCGTTGAAGCCGGTAGCCCGGGGTACGAAGCAACCCCGGGTCAACGTTGCGTGACCCGGGACCAACCCCGGCAGGGGTTGCAGAATCCGAAGCTTCGCACCCCTGCCGGGGGTGCGGATTCCAAATCAACATCCCCTTCCCCGGGTGCGTGCTTCGCACGACCCGGGGCTATCCGCTGCAACGCCTCCGGCGTAGACCAAGACGACGATCGCGGGCTCCCTCCGTAGCCAACGACGTCAGGAGGCGGGTCTCCCAGGGGAGTTCCCATCTTGTAGGCCGGGTGCCCTCACCCGGCGTGGAATGTGATGGGTGCAGCTTACGCCGGAGGCGTTGAAGCCGGTGGTAAGGCAATGGGGTCAGTCCCGTGGTAAGGCAATGGGGTCAGTCCCGTACTTTAGGTTCTGCTGAAAAACCAGAATCGCCCGCTAATCCGCACTTTTGTCCGAGTCGACTGGCCGGGCGGTCGGGCGCTTGAGCCGGAGGTCCGTCCGGTTCAGCAGCTGCCAGTGCACTTCCTCGCCACCCTCGATCCCCAACGCTGCCGCCAGCGGCAGTGGGATGTTCACATAGAAGCGCGGCGGCTGCTTCTTCGACCGGATCACCTGCACCTTCATCGGGTAGTTGGCTTGCATAATCATTGCGCTACCCCATGGGGTAGCGATACTCTCCTCTCCAAGTTTTCCAATGAGTCTGCCCTCCTTCTCCACCCAAGGCTCCCTCTTTTCCCTTTCCTCCGTCTCTTCCTCCCTCTTCCCGGAAACCGATCGCTACCGCCTTTTCGCCAAGCTGGTCTTCCCGCGAATCGTCGCCGCCCGGGCTCAGGTCGAGGTAGCCTCAGAACTCCTGACCTCGCATGGTGAGTTCAGAGGTCTGACGGAATGGAAATGAGACCGTTTCTGGCAGGATTTGGCTTTCGCGGGAACACCGTTGCCCCTACGAAATCGTCCCATGCCGCAAGTGCAACTCCCCCTGTTTCCTGCAGGCAGTGTTGACATCAATCGCGACCTGGCCTGCCGCACCGAAGGCGACCGGGTCGTTTACTTCAACGGCCACCTTCCGGTCTTCACCCATCACAAGGATGACCTGGCCAGCTTCCGGCTTTTCACCAGTCAACTGATCGTCCAGGGCAGTGCCACCCAAGGCCACATCGCCAAGGCCTTTGGGGTTCCCCTCATCACCATCAAACGTTCCACCCACTTGTACCGCACCGCGGGTCCGGCTGGATTCTTCGTTCCGAAACCCCGGCGTGAGGGCAGCCGTCTGAACGCCGCCAAGCTGGAGGAGGCCCGGGTTCTCCTCGCCAAGGGCCAATCCCTGGCTGCGGTGAGCCAGCACACCGGTGTGTTGGTCGACACCTTGCGCAAGGCCGTCGGCGCCGGACGGCTGCCACCGCCAAAAAAAAGTGCTCTGCCGACCCGGTTGGTGTCCCCGGTGACGGTGTCGGCGACGGCATCATAACGAGTACCACAATCGCCGATCCAACCAGCGCCAGTGATCGCTCCCTGAAGGATACCGAGTCCCCGCTGGGTTACGCGACCACCCGCACGCTGGATCGGCTGCTCAGTTCGTGCGGATGGTTGGATGGAGTGGACCTGCGCTTCGAAGCGGCCGATGACGTGGCCAAGGGCGGAGTCCTCTTTGCATTGCCCGCCCTGCTGGGCGAAGGACTGCTGCGTCACACGCGCGAACACTACGCGCTGCCCAAGGGGTACTATCCGCTGGAGTCGATCTTCCTGCTGCTGGGCCTGCTGGCGCTGGTGCGGTGTCCGTCGATGGAACAGACCCGCTATGAGGCACCCGGGGAATGGGGCCGACTGCTGGGGTTGGACCGCTTGCCCGAGGTCAAGACGTTGCGCTCGAAGATCGGGACGCTCTGTGAGCCGGAGGGGCGTGCCGCGAAATGGCAAAGCCAGTTGTCCCGGGAGTGGATGGCGAGCAAGGAAGCGGACGATCCGGACCTGGCGGGGCTCTACTACGCCGACGGACATGTCCGGGTCTATCACGGCGGATTGACCGCGTTGCCACGGCGCTACCTCTCGCGGTTGCGCCTGTGCCTGCGTGGCACGACCGACTACTGGGTCAACGGGCTCGGAGGTGAACCGTTCTTCGTGGTGACCCAGACGGTGAACCCGGGGTTGGTGGGCGTCCTGCGCGAAAAGATCGTGCCGCGACTTCTGGCCGAGGCACCGCAACCAGGCCCGGACGTGCTGGCAGCCAACCCCAAGGCGATGCGCTTCACCATCGTGGTGGATCGGGAGGGCTATTCGCCCGGATTGTTTGAGGAACTGGTCCGGGAACGCATCGCCGTGCTCAGCTACCAGAAGAAGCCGGGCGAAGCGTGGCCGGAATCGGAATTCGCGCGGCGCAAGGTGAAGCCCCCCGGGGGGCGGGAGGTGGAACTGGACCTGGCTGAACGGTTGGTGAAGTTGGGCAGCGGACTGGAGGTGCGGGAGGTGCGGATGCGCGATGAGGTGGGACAGCAGATCTCGATAGTGACGACGCATCCCGGGCTGGATGTAGGGCAGGTGGTGGTCGGGATGAAGGCGCGGTGGTCGCAGGAAAACTACCTGAAATACATGAAGGAACACTTCGGCCTGGACCGGTTGGTGGAGTACGGAGTGACACCTCTTCCTGACACCACCGTGGTGATCAACCCAGCACATCGGCGGGCGGATCGTGAGGTGAAGGTGGAACGTTCGAAGCTGGCCCGACTGAGGGCGCAGTTCGGAGCACACGGGATGCCGGCTCAGCCCACACCCGAAGAAGCGCAGGCCTTCGAGACGGCCGGCGGAGAGTTGCGCCGCAAGATCGAGGCACAGGAGGCGGTGCTGGCTGCGTGCATTGCTCGACGCAAGGAGGTGCCGCGCCGTCTGGAGCTCAAGGAACTGAGCGAGGAGGAGCGCTTCGGACAGCTTTGTCCGGAGAGCAAGCACTTCGTGGACACGATCAAGATGATCGCCTACCGGGCGGAGAGCGCGATGGCTGGCGAGGTGCGGGAAGTGTTGAAACGGAGTGACGACGCTCGGGCGCTGCTGCGGCGGTTGTACACGACACCTGTGAACCTGAGGCCGGATACTCAGGCGAAGACATTGACGGTGGAAGTGCACCGGATGGGCAGCGCGGTGCAGGATGCCGCCATCGCCCACCTGTGCGAAATCCTGACCGAAACAGAAACGCTCTTTCCGACCACCGACCTCCGCCTCATCTACCGCCAAGTAGGCTCAGGGTAGTTCCATGGGAGGTCAGGAGTTCTGAGCCTATTCCAAGAGCTCGGGACGCACGGCCATCGAACCAGTCGTCCTCCTGGGTGTTTGCCTCCTGCAGTACCTCGAGGGTGTTCCGGACCGCCAGGCCATCGACATGCTTCGCTATCACGCAGGCTGGAACTTCGCCCTCAACCGCCAGCTGGGAGACCCACTCTTCCATCCCACCACCCTCACCCGATTTCGGGACCGACTCGAGGAGCACGACCTTGCCGCGGTCGGATTCAAGGCGATCCTCGACGGACTGATCGATGCAGGCTTGGTCAAGCGTCGCACCAACCAGCGCATGGATTCCACCCACGTCCTGGGCCTGGTCAGCCGGATGAGCCGCGTTGAATGTGTACGCGAGTCGCTACGACTGGCCTTGCAGGAGATCGCGCCGGCAGTGCCACTGGCGCAGTGCCCGGCCGACTGGACGACATGGTGGGAGCGGTACGTGGAGAACAAGCTCGACTACCGATCCAGTCACGATGTGCTCGTCAACAAGCTGCTGGAAGCCGGCAAGGACGCCCAGAAGTTGGTGGCCTGGGCGCGCGAACGGGATGCGCTCTTGAAGGGCGAGCATGTCCAACAGCTCATCGAGGTCTTCGGGCAGCAGTTCGTGCTGGAAGCCGACCAGTCGGTTCGGCCCCGGGGCAAGGGGGAACTGGGCAGCGGGCGGATCCAGAATCCACACGATCCGGACGCCACCTACAGCGTGAAGGGAGCGGGGAAGCAGCAGATCGAGCATGTCGGCTACAAGGTTCAGATCGCCGAGTCGGCGGAGGAGCGCCCGCTGCAACCCGGCGAACCCACGGCAGGCTTCGTGGTGGGAGTGGTCACCCAGCAGGCGCACGGGAGCGACGAAGCGGGGGCACGGGAGATGGCCAGCGAGCAGGCGTCCATGGGGCTTGCCACTCCGCCGGTGCTCTATGTCGACGGAGCGTATGTGTCGGCGGAGAAGCTGGCCCAAGCCAAGGCAGAGGGAGTGGAGCTCATGGGGCCGGCGCAAGCGGCGTTGAAGCGGCGCCCGGAGTCCTACTCGGCGGAGGACTTCGACGTGCAGGTCGAAGAGCGCAAGGCGACCTGTCCTGCCGGCGTGGAAAACACCCAGTGCAGCCGACTGGATGGAGAGAAGGCACCGGGTGTTCAGTACCGCTTTGAGTGGAACCAGGGTCTTTGTCGGGAATGTCCGATGAAGGATCGGTGTCTGGGGCCCGGACAGAAGTATCGAAGCCTGGTGGTGGGCGAGCACCACACGGAACTGCAGAAGCGCCGGAAGGAGCAGAAGGAGGCAGGCTTCAAGGAGCGGATGAAGACGCGCAATGCGATCGAAGGAACCCACAGCGAACTGGTGAGGGCTCACGGGATGAGGCGCACACGCTTTCGGGGATTGGAGCGGGTGAGCCTGGGGAACTACTTCACTGTGGCGGCCTGCAACATCAAGCGATGGATCCGCCGCGCCGTGTGGGAGGCCAGCAGGCCCGGCAAGGCCGGCAGTTGGGTAAAGGCCGAGGGGATTGGATGATCTCAGCCTGGGTGGAAGTCAGAAACGGAGGAAACCGGTCGGTGACTGAGGGGGCACGGGTGGCAGCCTCGTGGTGATGAGGACCGCCGACTGCCAAGGCGACTGGGGAGGTTAGGGGGCCGGCTCGGAGAGATCATAAGGCGTTGGGAAAATGCCGGAAAATCGGGTCGTGAAACCCCTGCTGAAAAATAGGGGGTTTTAGAAGCAGAACCTACTTTATACATTTGAAGTGCATTGCCCCCAGCGGTCCGTTCACGCGGCTTTTCCCCTGCCTAGCCGGATCTCCACGGAATGTGCCGATTTGGAATCCAGCGAACCCACCCAAAGGCAACGACGGCAGGCGCCGGGATGCCGCAGGACAACCTCGTCCGGGTGGATTCTGAGCGCTCCCCGAGTTCGGGAACCCATGGTTGGAGCCCCGGCCTTCTCCCACACGCTTTGAGGGACTTGCAGGGAGTCCCGTCACCTGGATCGCGTCCTGGTCTACTCCGGAGCCTCAGCGCCCCAGCGTCTCTGCGGGAGAATCCCCTGCCCCCGCCCCCCCCGCTCCGCGCCCTCCGCGGCTCCGCGTGTCCCCTTCCCCTCTCACCCCACCTCCTCCATCACCCGCGCGCCCCGAAGGTTCAGCGCCAGAAGCCGTCGTGGACGGCGCCGGCCTCGTCGGCGAGTTCGGAAGCGGGTCCCTCGACGATCAGCGCCGGAACGCGCAAACCCACCTACTTCCGCAGGCGACTGCGGGTCTTGGGATCCAATTCCGGCACGTCCGTCGAACGCCAGTTGAGCAGTCCAAGGAAACGGTAGTGATGGAAGTACGCCGTCCCTGCCATCGTCCCCGTCGAGTGGACGTGCTCGCCGGAAACCCGCTCGTACGCGAACAACGCGAACTTCCCGGCCGAATCTGCCAACGCGCTCTTGTACAGCGCGATCTCCGGCGTGGACACCGGACCCGTCAGCGGGATCGGCATGTTCAACGCCGGAATGCCCAGCAGCGATTCCCGCGTGTCGAGACCCAGCCCGCCACTCCGGATCTCGACGATTACGTCGGCTGCCGACTCCTGCGTCATGATCAACGCCCCGGCCTTTGAGATCCGCTCGCGGATGGCACCGATGGCGAACGCCTCGTCGTAGCCCTTGAAGTACTTCTCCTGGACGAAGACCTTCCGCCCCTTCAGAGCCGAAAGGTCCACCTTCTCCACGGCCCGCTCCGCCGCGGCGCTCAACAGGAACTGCTCCGTCACCGATCGTTGCGGCTCGGTCACCTTGGTCGCGTGACACCCGCCCCATAGGATTCCCATTGCCAACAACACCATCGACCTCCACGCACCGTTCATCCGGCGATCCTTGGAGACTCCGGCGACTTTGGCGAGCGAAGTCTCCTCGGGGAGTCCTGAACCGCCGCGTGTGGGCACGCGTCCTACACGACTGGGAATGCAGCGAGGACGCTGCAGCTCCGTTTGAAGCGGAGGCACCGTCAGGATGCGCCCCCTTCGCGTCCTCGCGGCTTCGCGCGATACCCTCACACCACCAACATCACCTCGCGCGAAGCCTCGAAGTCCCCCGGGCCTCAAACACAACGACGACAGCAACGCCTGTCACGCTTCCACATTCCCCCATCCCCTGCGCCTCTGTGCCCCTGCGCGAAACCCTCCCCCTCGGGGTCGGGGTCGCTATCGGAATCGGCATCGACTCCCGATTCCTCTCGCTCCCCCTCAACGCCGGAGGCGTTCCAGCCATTAGCGGGGTCGCGAAGCGCACCCCTGGGTCCATGCCCCAACCTCCCCAACCCGGGACGGGTTGCAGAGCTCCTCCCCCCGAGTCCGCCCTCCATCCGTGTAATCCGTGAAATCTGTGGATGCCCACCCACCCCTCACTCACAAGACACCTCTCCAACCCAGATTTGGCCTCGCCACAACCCGCTCCACGTGGTTTAACCCCAAAGACATCCCGATGAGCCCAAGCCCTACAGTCTTCACCGACTTCTTCCACTCCAGGACGCAGGGCCGGCATCCCTACGGATGCCAGTGCCGATCGGAGACCTTCCCCACGCGACCAGTCGACAAATGTAGACAATACGGGACCGACCCCTTCCCCCCCACCATGAACCACAAACAGATCTCCGGCTTGCAAACGGCATCCCGATTCCTTTCACACTCTACCCACAACCGGATCCGCTCCGCGTCGGAGCCCGTGACGGCAAAGGAACCCAATGACGACTCTGGGGAGATTGGCAAAAAGGCATCGGGCGATCCTCGCGGTCGCCATGTGCCTTGCGCTCGTCGGGCTTGTTCTCCTACAGCGAGCCAGGAGTGCGACTCGGGCGGCAATTTGCGTGCGCTACGCGGAACTCACTGCCGCACATGCCGCGGGGGACGTCGACGCCGCGCGAGCTCTGGTCGCCCCTGCCAACCGAGACGGGTTCGACTACGGACACCAGAGGCGACTGCGTGACTTTGCGAGCCCGCTCGGCCCCTCAACCAGGATCCTGATCTTCGGTAATTTCGCCACGGTCTGGCCCAAGCCAAACTGGTACGCCTTCAAAGTCATACCCATTGGCGACACGGTCGACATGACCTGCGTTGATGGCGTCTGGTATTTCACTGGAGAGGTTCACCTGGACTGATTCGGCGACCTCACTCCCGCTCCCTCAGCGCCTCTGCGCCTCTGCCGGAAGCCCATGCCGAAGATTTCGCCCCACAGGACACTCTCATGACCTACCCCACGAGGTAGTCTTGCCCCCACATGGCATCCGCCCGCCGAAAGCAGCGCCCGTCCCGCCCCCCCGCCAAGACCGCGGCACACGCCGCCACGCCCTCACCCAAAGACCGCCACGCCACCGCCCGTCGCCTCGACGTCCGCCTCCGCCAACTCTTTGAAGCCATCCGCAAGGGCGGCTACCCCAACGCCACCACCCTCAGCACCGAACTCGAAGTCTGCCCGCGCACCATCCGGCGCGACATCGAACTCCTCCGGACCTACCACTGCATCGAGATCGAGTACCACCCCACCCGATACGGCTTCCACCTCGCAGACCCCGCCCAACCCTTCCCCGGCGCCGCCTTCACCGAATCCGAACTCCTCGCCGTCGTCGTCGCACGCCAGGCCCTCGCCGCCCACCGCGGATCCCCGCTCGAACAGATCCTCTCCGACGGCTTCAAGCGTCTCGAAGCCCGTCTCGACAACCAACAGACCTATACCCTCGACACCCTCTCCAGCCTCATCTCCTTCCACGAGTTCGGACACGAGGATGTCCCCACCAACCTCTTCCATGAGATCACCCAGGCACTGCGCACGCGACGCGAGCTCACCTTCTCCTACCAGGGCCTCAAGGACGAAGCCCCCCGCCCTCGCCGCGTCCACCCCTACCACCTCGGGAACTTCAACCAGAAGTGGTACCTCTTCGCCCTCGATCCCAAGTCCCAGACAGGGAAGGACGACGGCATCCGTTGCTTCGCCCTCTCCCGCATCACCCAACTCCGCGTCGCCACGGCCACCTTCAAACCGCCCATCCACTTCAACCCGACCGACCACCTCAAGGGATCCTTCGGCATCCACTCCGGCGATCCCTCCACCGAGTTCCGCGTCGTCATCCGATTCGACGCCTGGGCCACCCGACTCATAACCGAACGCCAGTGGCACCCTTCCCAGGAGATCACCCGACACAAATCCCCGGCCGGCTGCACCCTCGCCCTTCGCCTCACCAGCACCCCCGAAGTCAAACGCTGGATCCTCAGCTGGGGCGAACACGCCACCGTCCTCGAACCCACCGCGCTCCGACAAGAAATCCGCCTCGCCGCCGAGCACATCCTCAACAACACCGACCCGTGATTTCCTCTCTCGCCCCCAACCTCCCCATTGGTATCGGGGTCGGAATCGGCATCGGCATCGCTTCCCAACTCTCCATCCACCACCGATCACCTGAGCCACCCAATCGGCCCGAGTACGAGTACCAGTACGAGTACGCCTCGATCGGATCCCGGATGCGGTTACCCGCATTGCCTCTCCCGCCGACGCAAGTGTCCTGACGCTGGTTTCTGCCCCCGCGTACTCGCACTCGTACTCAGCCCGAAGGGCGGTACTCGTACTCGATTCCCCGTCCCCGCCCTCATCCCCCTTCCCCTCCCCTCCCCCTCCGCATCGGTGTCGGGGTCGGTATCGGAATCGGCATCGCCTCCCGATTCCTCTCGCCCCACCTCAACGCCGGAGACGTTCCAGCCATTAGCCCGGGGTCGCGAAGCGCACCCCGGGTTCCCATCCCCCCCAAGCTCCCCAACCCGGGACGGGTTGCAGAACCCCTCCCCCCTTCCCCAACCATCCGTGTAATCCGTGCAATCTGTGGATGCCACCCACCCAAAAATCTCTGAGAAATCTCCACCCTGGGACACGTTTCTGTCCTACCCCCCATGCTAGTCTCGGCCCCAAGATGACGTCGATCACCGGCCCAACCACGAAGGTTTCAAACGATCGCGTGCAAGATCCGGACGGCTGGATGCGTTTAGTACCTTGGATCCCCAGCGTCTTCGGCGACGCCAAGGCCATCGGAAGATCAGGCAATGCCGAAGTCTGGGTCGCGGAAGCCAATGAGCACTGATTGGACAATCCTCTGGGCGAAGACCTACATCGACTCTGCCGGGCAGGAAGCGCTCGGCATCTCGACTCCGGATCATTGCACCAACGTGGGCTTCGTTGCGGCCGCGATTGTTCCGTTACTGCCACCACAGGTCCGTTCTCTCCTTCCCGGGGACAACGGAAGTGCCACCCCGGTGCTCACCGCCCTGCATGACATCGGGAAGATTACCATTGGCTTCCTCATCAAGAGCAGCGCATGGCGCATCCCGGCCTCGTTTGACGAACGAACCGTGCGGGAAGCGGCCTTTTCGGAATCGGATCATGCACTGGTTAGCCAGCTCTTCCTCCAGAACCGACTCAAGGGCACCAAGTCCAGTCTCTGGGCGGCAGCTGTGGGCGCTCACCACGGCCGCCCAAAAGGGCGAATGGCCAAACCCAGATCCCCTGAGGCTGCTTCAGAATGGGCGGCGGCCCTCCGTGAGGTCGTAACTGAATACCTCATCCAGACCTTCGGCCCGCTGCCAGACCGCCCCCCGGATCCACGCTTCGGGCTGGCCCACTCCGACCTCTGGTTGCTTGCTGGCCTGATCACCGTCGCGGACTGGGTAGGTTCGAACGAAGCATTCTTCCCCGCGAGCCATGGTCTCCCTCCAGAGGCTTCGAAGCTCCGGGCAAGACAGGCCATTGCTGCAATCGGCTGGCCGGGGGGCGTGCTAAGACCCACCTCATTCGCAAAGGCCTTTACCGGCGCCGAGACGGAGAGCTTCAGACCCAACACCGTGCAGTCTGCCACTGCCAACCTCCGCCCAGGCCTCGTCATCATCGAGGCCCCTATGGGCTCCGGGAAGACCGAAGCTGCCCTGTATCTCGCCCAACAGTGGATCTCGAAGGGCCACCACCATGGCCTGTACTTCGCATTGCCGACGCAGGTAACCAGCAATCGAATCCACCTGCGAATCGGAGAGTTTCTTCGCAACACCCTTGAGGAGTCAGCCCGGCTTCGGCTGGCGCATGGCCATGCCTGGCTCGAAGAGGACTACCACCTGGAATTGCATCCTACCTGTCGTCAGGCCAACCAGAACGACGACAGCAATCCCTTCTCTCAGGTCCGCGAGGCTCGATCGTGGTTTGCCTCCGCCAAGCACGCACTGCTCGCACCCTATGGCGTGGGAACCATCGATCAGGCGCTACAGGCGATGGTCGCGGTAAAGCACTTCTTCGTCAGACGCTTCGCCTTGGCAGGGAAGGTCGTGATTCTCGACGAGATCCATTCCTACGACATTTACACAGGCACACTCGTCGGTGCCTTGGTCGGCGAACTCCTCAATCTCGGTTGCTCGGTCATCATCCTCAGCGCCACCCTGACAGCCGCCCGACGCAGGGAACTCCTCGAGGCAGCAGGTTGTAAGGAAACCGAGTCACCAGCGGCCTACCCCTTGATCAGTCACGCGGCCTCCACCGCCCAAGTCCAGCATCTGGTACCCGAATGGAATCAGGAGAAGGAAATACGCGTACGTGCCGGCAATCTCGGAGAGACGGAGGTCACTGAGGAACTCATCCAACGGGCCGAGGCGGGCCAGCATGTTCTCTGGATCCGCAACACCGTTATCGAAGCCCAAGCCGCCTTCGCAACGGTTCGAAGCCAGCTTCGGGAAGGCGCCATCAAGACCGGTCTTCTCCACAGCCGATTCCCGTTCATCCGCCGTCAGGAACTCGAATCAGACTGGCTGGAACACCTCGGAAGGAACCGTGCACCGAACGGTCCCGGATCGATCCTGATCGCAACACAGGTGGTCGAACAGAGCGTTGACATCGACCTGGACTTCATAGTTTCCGACCTCGCCCCGACCGACATGCTCATCCAGCGCGCAGGTCGACTGTGGCGACATCCCCGTCCCGCTGAACACAGGGCAGCCAACCAACCGGAGTTCTGGATCAAGATTCCCGACGTTTCAGCAAGTGAGAGCGCCAAGCACCTGAGGGCCGCGCTTGGACGCTCAGCCCATGTCTATGCCCCGTATGCGCTCCTGCGCAGCGCATCTGTCTGGAGAGACCTCACAGACCTGAAGCTCCCCGGCGACATTCGCCCGCTCCTCGAAGCGACCTATGCCTTACCATCGGAGTCCGAGCCTCCCACATGGCAGGAACTGGCGCGCGACCTGGACAGCGAGATTGATAGGCTCCGCACGAATGCACAGGCCACCATGCAGGTCTTGGGTGGGCTTATGCTCCCGGACGAAGACGAACGCACGCTCACGCGTCGCAAGAGCGCACCAACAACCCCTCTTCTGATCCTTTCCTCGGTTGCACCGGTGCCCGGCCAGAGCGCCTTCCAACTGAAAGCCCCGGATGGGTCAGCCAGCTTGGTCTCGGAATTCGAATGGAGCCTGAACGCCGCTCGCTTCATCCATCGATGGATGGTCCGTGTGCCCCGATGGATGGTGCCGAGGGATGTCTCACGTCCCCGCTGGCTCATGGAACACGCCTCGGAAGACGCTGCCTTTGCCCTTCTCCGCGAGGACGGGGGCCTCGCGTTCGGTGAGGACAACAGTTCACTTTCGTATCACCCAGACTGCGGCATCTATTCGCGGCCCAAAGCCAACACTCACTTTCAATCCCGAACTTGGAACGACGACGATGAATTTGACCAATGACCCTTGGATCCCGGTGATCCGAGCCAACGGCACCCACGACGTTCTCAGCCTGAACGAGGTGTTCGCCGATGCCCCCCAGCTGCGCGACCTCGCCGTGAAGCCACACGAGCGGGTCGCGCTCATGCGACTGCTGCTCTGCATCACGCAGGCGGCTCTCGATGGACCCGACGAGGAGGAGTCTTGGGAATCGTGCGGCCCGTTGATCCAATCCGCAGCTGGATCCTACCTGAGCCGTTGGAGCTCCTCCTTCGAACTCTTCGGCTCAGGCAGCCGATTCCTTCAGCTTATCGGCCTGGAAGCCGCCAAGTCGGACGACGAAGGGACCCCGGCGACCAAACTCGACCTCGCTCTGGCGACAGGCAATAACCCGACCCTCTTCGACAACGGCGCAGGGGAATTCCGCCCGGTGACTCCTGCCCGGGCCGCACTCACACTGCTGACCTTCCAGTGCTTCTCCCCGGGGGGACGCATCGGAGTAGCGAAATGGAACGGTCGGGAAACCGCAGGCAAGGGCTCCAGCAATCACGCGCCTTGTACACCATCGAGCATGATTCACACTTTGATCCTCGGGGACTCGCTGCTGGAAACCATCCGCCTAAACCTCCTCACGAAGGCCTGCGTGAATGACAGGTTCCCCGCTGGTTGGGGTAGGCCCGTGTGGGAAGCGCCACCGAATGACTCCTCCGACAAAGCGGCTGTATCGAATGCCACCACCACCTATCTCGGCCGACTCGTACCGTTGAGCAGGGCCATCAAACTCCTACCCGATGGTCGATCCATAGTCCTGGCAAACGGCCTGGACTACCCACTCTTTCCTCCGCTCCGGGAACCCACCGCAACCATCGTGCAACGAAAGGACGAGCTGGGGCTGCTGCCGGCCTCCACCGGACGCAGCCTCTGGCGGCAACTTGGGCCAATAACGGTTCGCAGGCGCGCTTCCTCCGACCAAGCTGCGGGGCCCCTGGCGCTCGCCCACGATTTCGGAGCTTCCGAGATCGGTCTGTGGGTCGGAGCGCTTGTGACAGACAAGGCGAAGATCGAGGATGTCGTTGAGGGACAGCACCAGATCCCTCGCGCCATGCTGGATGAGCATGGGCGACTGGCGTTCGAAGGCGGCGTTGCTTTGGCGGAAGAGACAGAATCAGCCTTGGTGCAGTCCGTGAAAACCTATGCCGCCGAACTCAAGATCGGCGCTCCGGCCTACGACAAGGCTCGTCAGCATTACTGGACGAGGGTGGAGCAGAATCTGCCGGATCTCTTCGCGATCGCTCGCGATCTCGTCCCCAAAGCTGAACTTCCGAAGTCGACATGGGGCCTCGCCGTCAGGGCAGCCAGTCGCGATGCCTACGAACAGACCTGTCCGTGCCTGACCCCACGCCAGATCCAAGCCTTTGCCCTCGGTCTGAAGCGATTCTTTAACGCCACTTCCTCCAAAACTGCCAAGCCCAACAAACCGTCCTCCCATGAGTAATCCTACCTTCAACGAACGCGCGCCCGTCTTCATCGAGAAGTTGCGCAAGCTACAGAACGACCGAGGCAAGATGGCCTCGCTCCGGCGAGGGTTGACTCCAGCAACCGTCATGGAGGCGTGGCCGATCGTTGCCTCAATCGGCGGCGAGATCGGGCTGCCCGGTGAGTCCGCCCACCTCGACGTCGCCGCCCTGTTCGCAAGCCACCCTGTGGAACGAGCCTCGGGTGACTTCGGCGAAGCTTGCCGAGCGGTCGCTCTTGCTGGCTCCTCCGAGCGAGAGATCCCGGAAAGCCACGAACGCCGGTTTCGCAGACTCCTGGCGTGCAGCGATGCCGCCGAACTGTCCGCCCAACTCCGGACCTGGATCCGCCTCGCCGCGAGCAAGGGAATCGGGATCAACTACCAGAGCCTGTTCAGCGATCTCCACTGGTGGAATCAGTCGGCGGATCAGATCAAGGTCCGGTGGGCCCGCTCGTTCTGGTATACCGGTGGCAACGTTTCTCCCAGCAAACCCACAGAGACTTCCACGCCATGAATGCTTCGATTCCCACATGCCCCGTGGCGGCGAACCCACTCCAACTCACCCAGATCCTGGTTCCCTATGAGCACGCCGTGCGACTGCTTCGGATCCGTGACACCTACGACTGGCACCAGCGGATCTGGCAGGCCTTCGCGGGTCGCGACGGAGAAGCCAGAGACTTCCTGATCCGGGTGGACCGCAAGGAAGAAGCCTATCGCGTACTGATCCTCTCACGATCCGCCCCGATCAAACCCGCATGGTGCCCCACCGAATGCTTCGGCACGAAGACGGTACCCGACGACTACTTCAGCCACCTGCGATACCGATTCAGCCTGCTGGCCAATCCAACCCGGAAGGTCAGATCGAATCGGGACGGGGAACGAACCAAGAACGGCAGGCGGATGGCCATCATCGAACGTGACCAACTCCTGGAATGGCTGAAACGGAAGGCGGAGGCTGGCGGATTCACCTTTGACCCGGAAGCCGTCCGCACCATCCCGCGCGGCCCCGAGTACTTCCACAAGAACAGCAGGGCGCACGGCGCCCACACCGGGGTTGAGTTCCAGGGGGAACTCAGCGTCCTCGACCTATCCCGCTTCAGGGAATCGGTTGCCGCCGGTATCGGCTCCGCAAAGGCCTTCGGCTTCGGCCTCCTGCTGCTCGCTCCCATCTCCTGACTGCTGATCACTCACTTTCCAAAACTCATCTGCTCCATATGAAACTGATCGAACTCCATATCCTCCAGTCGTTCCCCGTCTCCTGCCTGAACCGCGATGACGTTGGCGCACCAAAGACCGCCGTCTTCGGCGGAGTACAACGCGCCAGGCTTTCTAGCCAATCACTGAAGCGCGCGATTCGCGAGTATGCCCAGGACAATCTCCCAAACGCCCGCTTTGGCGGCGAGCGCACCAAACTGATCATCCAACCGCTGGTGGAGGCCTTGAAGCGCCATGGCGTATCCGATGACCAGGCTGCGCTTGAGCACGCCACCAACATCGCCGACAAGCTCGCCAAGCTTGATGCCAAGGCGAAAGACGAGGATGCCAAGGTTGGCACGCTGACGTTCCTCGCCCCCTCCGAGATCGACTCCATCGGCCAACAGGTCACCGAACTCCTGAAGACCGAGCCTAAGTCCAAGGAATACGAGAAGAGTCTCGATAAGTTCTGCAAGAAGGCAGGCCTGCTCGACGGGGCTGACATCGCCATTTTCGGCCGGATGGTCGCCAGCCTTCCTTCGCTCACGCTGGAGGGCGCGGCCATGTTCAGCCACGCGCTCTCGACCCACCGCTCCGACAATGACCTAGACTTCTACTCCGCTGTCGACGATCGCAAGCCAAAGGGAGACGACGCCGGCGCCGGTATGATCGGCACACTCGAGTTTTCGTCCGCCGTCTATTACCGGTACGCAGCTCTCAATCTGGATCTCCTCGCTGATGAGGATCATCTGGCACGGTTGTCCGTCGCCGAGCGCCGCCAGGTCGTGGACGCATTCATCCGCGCCACGCTCATGGCCGTTCCGGGGGCCCGCAAGAACTCGATGAATGCGAATACCCTCCCCGGCTACGTCCTGGGAACCTTCAAGTCCGCCGGCCAACCGGTGCAGCTCATCAATGCGTTCGAGAACCCGATCCGCCCCAAGACGGGTCTCCTCGATGCGTCATGGGAGAAACTGAAGGAACATCACGCCAGCCTGAAGTCGACCTGGGGCCTGAACTGCGAGACTGAGATCTCTATCCCTGACGCGAACCTCAATGCCTTCTCCGAGGCGCTCACGAAACATGTCCTCTGAATCCTCGCTGGCCCTGCTGCTCGACAGTCCCCTGCAGTCCTGGGGACACGGCTCCCGGTTCGACCGGCGCACGACGGCGCTCCACCCGACACGCAGCGGCATCATCGGTCTCGTCGCTGCGGCGATGGGAATCGACAAGCACAGGCCAGATGAAGCCCAGGCACTGGCCCGACTCCAACCGCTCCGCATGACCACGTTGGCAATCGGGCGACGCAACACCGCAGGACAGGAACTGCCGATGCGACGGCTGGAGGACTACCACACGGTGACCGGGATCCGCAGGGCGAGCGGCAAGCTCGACGAGGATGCGACCGTCCAGACCTATCGACACTACCTACTGGATGCCCGGTTCGCCGTACTCGTGGATGGTCCGCCCGAACTCCTGGAGGAGGTGGCGGCAGCCCTCCGGAATCCCAAGTGGGGCGTGTGGTTTGGCCGGAAGTCCTGCCTTCCATCAACCCCGGTCCTCGCGGCCGGCCCCGGCCCCAGAGCCCAAGTCTGGCAGGCCCTGCTCCAGAAGGTGGGCCTCAAGGGCTCGGAAGCTGAAGAACAGTTCGATCGCGTCATCGAAACTACTCCGGATGACCCCGCTGCCGATCGGCTCGACGACTCACCCGTGGCCTTCGGGACTCCCATCGGGAGCCGCCACTCCCCACGGTGGATTCGCAAGGACACCCGCGCCCAGCCCTGATCACAACCCGAGGACAGCGTGCCCATCTTCGAACGTCCCCCACTCGAAACCCTCGCGTCAGCCAAGGATCGCTGGACCCCGCTCTACCTCGAGCACGGCCGACTTGAGGTGGACGACTCCAGTGTGAAATGGATTGGCGCAGACGGCCTCCTCTGCCGGCTGCCAGTCGCCACCATCTCCGCTCTGATTCTGGGACCCGGGACAACCGTCACCCACGCGGCCATCAAGGCCTGCGCCGAAAGCAATACGCCCGTGTGCTGGACCGGGGAGGAGTCGATGCGCTTCTACGCCTTCGGCCTGACCCCCAATCACACCAACGACATGCCCCGAATCCACGCGGAAGCCTGGGCCGACAAACGTCGTCGCACCCACATCGCCCGGGCAATGTTCAGGCTCCGGTTCCCCGACCTGAACGTCGACGACAAGTCCATCAAGGAACTCCGCGGCATGGAGGGCCTGCGCGTCCGGGCTCTGTACGCAGAGCTCGGACGGGAGCACGGGGTGACATGGAAGGGACGGAACTACGACCGACAGAACTGGGAGATGGCCGACGGCATCAACCGTGCCCTCTCCTCGGCGAACGCCAGCCTGTACGCGCTGTGCGCCGCCGTGATCGTCTCACTAGGCTACCTCCCCAGCCTCGGCTTCGTGCACGACGCAGGCACGCTCCCCTTCGTCTACGACATCGCCGATCTCTACAAGCACCTGACCAGCATTCCCGCTGCATTCATCGCCACCCGCCAGAATCCCACGGACGACGGCGAACTGGTTCGAAGACTTTTGAAGCAGCGAATCGAGGAGGAGCGGATACTCCAACGCCTTCCCAAGGACCTGGCGGCCCTCTTCCAAACGGACGAGTCCGCACCGGCGTCCGCCGGAACACGCCCACCTTCCGCCATTGCATGACGGTCATTGTTGCACGCGACACCCCACCGGCAATCCGAGGCTTGCTGAAGCGCTGGTTCATTGAACCGAAGCCAAACGTCTTCGTGGGTACCGTCAATCGCCGTACCCGCGACAAGGTCCTCGAATACATCAAGCGCAACGCTGATGGGATCAGTCTGCTCGTCATCACGAGCGAGCCAAACTGCCAAGGCTTCCGCATCGAGCGGTGGGGTGAACCGGATCGCCGCGACGCGACCCTGAGTGGCCTCTGGCTGGTAGCTGAGGAGTGGATCGCCGACGAAGATCGTCCTTTCTGATTCCGCCGAAATCCCGAATTCTACCAACATAACCTGTTGGCATTTCAGAGTTCTCCCCACCCGCGTGGGGATGGTCCGGTGGCGGATTCGCTGCTTTCCGAAGCTCTGGAGTTCTCCCCACCCGCGTGGGGATGGTCCGCCTGGCTTCGTGCGTGGCCGACGCCAACGCATGTTCTCCCCACCCGCGTGGGGATGGTCCGTATCTCTCGAAGGCGTCACGTATCCCGGCGCTGTTCTCCCCACCCGCGTGGGGATGGTCCGCGTTTTGGCTTACGGAACACGGAACCCAGCTTGTTCTCCCCACCCGCGTGGGGATGGTCCGCGGCAACCCGCAAATCCATGTTGCGGAACTCCGTTCTCCCCACCCGCGTGGGGATGGTCCGGGGTGGGGATTGCCTGACGATGAACCAGGTTTGTTCTCCCCACCCGCGTGGGGATGGTCCGTCGCCAATGTCCTCATGCGTAACCCGTTGCAAGTTCTCCCCACCCGCGTGGGGATGGTCCGCGGCAATAGGGATGACGCCTTTCTCGGTCGAAGTTCTCCCCACCCGCGTGGGGATGGTCCGTGGGTTCCCCGGGATCGGTGGCGGAGCGGACAGTTCTCCCCACCCGCGTGGGGATGGTCCGTCAAACTTTCGGCGCCCAACGGTGGCGGCCTTGTTCTCCCCACCCGCGTGGGGATGGTCCGGCCGCCTGAGCCACTGGCGGACGTGATGTTCAGTTCTCCCCACCCGCGTGGGGATGGTCCGTTCTTGTAGGTGGCACCCGACGGCGTCGTGATGTTCTCCCCACCCGCGTGGGGATGGTCCGCCGGGGCTGTCCGGAAGGGCTGGCTCCCCTGAGTTCTCCCCACCCGCGTGGGGATGGTCCGACGTGCATCCGGATGTCGTACGTTTTGGCGTGGTTCTCCCCACCCGCGTGGGGATGGTCCGCCTGATTCCCCTCGCCCTTCGGGGGCTTCCCTGTTCTCCCCACCCGCGTGGGGATGGTCCGGGGACGGAATACGTTTCGACTATTTCCCGGCGGTTCTCCCCACCCGCGTGGGGATGGTCCGCGAATGGCGGCCGCGGGTTGGAGAGTGACCCAGTTCTCCCCACCCGCGTGGGGATGGTCCGGCAAACTTTCGGCGCCCAACGGTGGCGGCCTTGTTCTCCCCACCCGCGTGGGGATGGTCCGCAATCTTGAGCGCGCCCAGGTGGTCCTTGCCCGTTCTCCCCACCCGCGTGGGGATGGTCCGATGCTGGGAGGTTGGCGTGTCATCTGGAATACGTTCTCCCCACCCGCGTGGGGATGGTCCGGAATATGTATGTGCTCGCGTTTTGTTTGGGTAGTTCTCCCCACCCGCGTGGGGATGGTCCGATACGCCTAAAGGTTTGCCGTTTTGGCTGATAGTTCTCCCCACCCGCGTGGGGATGGTCCGACCGAGCCCAGCTTTTGGAGCGCGCCGTTTTCGTTCTCCCCACCCGCGTGGGGATGGTCCGTGGGTGCTGACGATCCAGATTGAAAAGTGGTCGTTCTCCCCACCCGCGTGGGGATGGTCCGGGTCGGCTGTTGGGGGCGCGATGCCTGGACTCGTTCTCCCCACCCGCGTGGGGATGGTCCGGCGAGGGGAGGACAGGGGGAGACAGGGAGCGCGTTCTCCCCACCCGCGTGGGGATGGTCCGGCCTCCATGAGCTTGTAGGGATCCCCTTCCGCGTTCTCCCCACCCGCGTGGGGATGGTCCGCTCCGGGGGCTCGATCGTGGTCCCGGATCCGGGTTCTCCCCACCCGCGTGGGGATGGTCCGAGTGAGGCTCATGGGGAGAAAGGGGTGGGCTTGTTCTCCCCACCCGCGTGGGGATGGTCCCCCGGAGGTGACCCGTGAGTAGCGCGACGGTTGGTTCTCCCCACCCGCGTGGGGATGGTCCGCTGCTGAAGGGGGTGCTTGCCGCTGTTGCGGCGTTCTCCCCACCCGCGTGGGGATGGTCCGAATCGCACGTTACGTGGGTGAGGTCTTCAGCGGTTCTCCCCACCCGCGTGGGGATGGTCCGGGCGTTCGGTTGTTTTCGTGTTCGCGCAACTCGTTCTCCCCACCCGCGTGGGGATGGTCCGCTCCAAAGGTGCCCGCTACGGATTTGCCCGTCGTTCTCCCCACCCGCGTGGGGATGGTCCGTCGCCAAGGTGCTCGTGCGTAACCCGTTGAAAGTTCTCCCCACCCGCGTGGGGATGGTCCGACGGGATGGGAGGGTCATTCCCCATCCTCCTCGTTCTCCCCACCCGCGTGGGGATGGTCCAGGGAATCAGGCTTCCGGGTTCTCCAACTCGTTGAAAGTTCTCCCCACCCGCGTGGGGATGGTCCGCTCATCAGAGTGCATTTCCGCCCACTCCCCAAGTTCTCCCCACCCGCGTGGGGATGGTCCGCCGAGGCTTCCCGCGCTCTTTGGCGGGTGGATGTTCTCCCCACCCGCGTGGGGATGGTCCGCAATCGCGGGGTGATCATGAGGGGAGCGGATAGTTCTCCCCACCCGCGTGGGGATGGTCCGCGGAACCCGATCGGGATGATGGGTAGCGGCTTGTTCTCCCCACCCGCGTGGGGATGGTCCGACAGGCTAGACGCGGCATTTGACGCCTTGGAAGTTCTCCCCACCCGCGTGGGGATGGTCCGTCGGATACTGACCCCTTCCCCCTCCCCTTGGCGTTCTCCCCACCCGCGTGGGGATGGTCCGCCAAGCGCGTGCTCCTCATGACCCGCGAAGAGGTTCTCCCCACCCGCGTGGGGATGGTCCGATCTATTCGGGAGGGAATTCCGCAATATGGATGTTCTCCCCACCCGCGTGGGGATGGTCCGTGTCTGAGCGCTTGCGCGATTAGTTTGCATTGGTTCTCCCCACCCGCGTGGGGATGGTCCGGATTCCCAGAGGACTCGGGAGCCATCGGGGGCGTTCTCCCCACCCGCGTGGGGATGGTCCGTGCGATTGTTCGCCCCAATGCACTCCACCGCTGTTCTCCCCACCCGCGTGGGGATGGTCCGATCACCGCCAATGCCGCCTACATCGACACCCCGTTCTCCCCACCCGCGTGGGGATGGTCCGGTTTCAAGGTGGCCGCGCTCTTCGCCGGCTTTGTTCTCCCCACCCGCGTGGGGATGGTCCGGCGGGGAGGGTGGTGGGGAGGGCAACCTCTTCGTTCTCCCCACCCGCGTGGGGATGGTCCGAGGCAATGGTGGGGGAGCATGCCCCCGGCTTCGTTCTCCCCACCCGCGTGGGGATGGTCCGATGCAACCCGGCTTCTCCGAACATCTGGATGGGTTCTCCCCACCCGCGTGGGGATGGTCCGAACCCCAAACACTTTCATTTTTTTGCAGGCAAGTTCTCCCCACCCGCGTGGGGATGGTCCGCAGCAGCAGCCGCGGCACTCAGCGCACGCGCCGTTCTCCCCACCCGCGTGGGGATGGTCCGGAGTACGGCCGCGTGGTCGAGCTGTCAGCGCCGAGCTGGAATTCCGCTGATTCTGCCGGTTTGAAATCCGGCATCGGTCGCGTCTTCTTGGCGGCCTCTTCTTCCTCCTGAGGCGTCAGCCCTTCTTGCTTCTTCTCCGTCTTCTTCCCGTCTCCGCGTCGGTTCGCTTCCCCTGGCCGCGTCCCGTCTTCTTGCGGCCTGTGGCTCGCTCCCGGTCCCTGATCAAGTGCCTCTGCTGCAATCACCCGTTCTCCCCGGGGCCCCGCAACCGCACCCGTCAGCTCTACTGCCCCAAGCCCGCCTGTCGCGTGGCCAGCAAGGCGGCGGCCCAGGCCAAGTGGGTCGCAAAGCCCGCCAACCGCGACTACTTCAAGGGCGCCCACCACGTCGATCGTGTCCGCCGGTGGCGCGAAGCCAATCCCGGCTACTCCAAGCGATCCTCAGCCCGGAAGGCTCCCTCTCCTGAGCTGCAACCACCTCTCCATCAGTATCCTACAACTGCTCCGCTACAAGATCCACTCCCGGCGCCGTTACAAGATCTCGTGCCCCCGTTACAAGATCTCGTGATTTCGTATCCAGCTGTCGTCGTGGGCCTTATCGCTCTCCAAGCCGGCTCAGCGTTACAAGATGACATCCACCAGCACCTGCATCGTGTGGCATCCAAGGGAGCGGAATTCCTCCGGCAGTACGCCGGGCGGTTTCCGCCTCCATCATGAATGAACACAAACTCCTCCTCCGGCCCGAACGGCTCCGTGAGGTCCCTCCCCGCTTCAGTTGGTGCGATCAACGTCTCTTCCGCTCCGGGATCACTTCCCGCTGTGGATCCGACGCCATGGCCCTGTACCTCTTCCTCCTCACCGTCGCCGACTCACGCGGCCTCAGCTACTACTCCGACGCCAGCATCGGTCGCTCCCTGCGCCTGGATTCCGTCGCCCTCTCGGCGGCACGCGCTGAGCTCCTTGGAGCAGATCTCATCGCGTATCGTCGTCCCCATTATCAGGTCCTGAGCCTCCCCGATTCTTCCACTCCGCCTCCCTCGCAGCGTCTGGGCGAGGTCGCCTCCGTCGGGGACATCCTTCGTCGCGTCTTCAGCGCGGGAGGTGCCCAGTGATCGACTTCCAGACCTTCTGCAAGCTGCGCCAACTCCACGACGTCGATCGACTGTCGATCACCCAGATCGCCACCGAACTCGGTCTCCATCGCGAGACCGTCTCCAAGTGGATCTCGCGTCCCAAGTACGAGCAGCGGGGCTCCGAGCATCCTCGCGCCAGCAAGCTCGATCCCTTCAAGGGCTCCATCAGCCGGCTCCTGG
Source organism: Limisphaerales bacterium (assembly GCA_965284395.1). Lineage (GTDB taxonomy): Bacteria > Verrucomicrobiota > Verrucomicrobiia > Limisphaerales > UBA9464 > UBA6176. Next base: position 7,335,692 of record OZ260084.1, read on the forward strand.
AGCGTCACAACTATAGCGCCAGCCAGGTCCTCGGGCTCATCCGCGAGGAAGGCTACAGGGGCGGCTCCAGTATCCTTCGTTCCTATGTCGCGCGGGTCCGCCCCAGGACCCGGCAGGCCTTCCTTCGCCTTCAGTTCATCCCGGGTCAGGCGGCACAGGTGGACTGGGGATCGGCAGGCTACCTGCAGGTCGGCAACACCCGCTGCCGCCTCTCCTTCTTCGTCATGGTGCTGTGCCACAGCCGTCGGATGTATGTCGAATTCACCCTGCGCGAGTCCCAGGAACACTTCCTGGCCGCGCATCACAACGCCTTCGTCTTCTTCCAGGGCGTACCCAACGAACTGATCGTCGACAATTGCAAGGTCGCCGTCCTCCACCACCGTCGTGGGGAGGAGCCTGCCTTCAATCCGCGTTACCTCGACTTCGTCCGTCACCACGGCTGCCGTCTGCGGGCCTGCAACCCTCTCTCACCCCACGAAAAGGGCCGCGTCGAGCGCGCCGTCGGCTACGTCAAACGCAACTTCCTGGCCGGACGCGAACTCGGCTCCCTCGACGCCATCAATGCCGAGGCGCGGCTGTGGATGAACACCGTGGCCAACGTCCGCGTGCATGGGGATACAGGCAAGACACCCGATGCCCTCTTTGCAGAGGAAAACCTCCGCCCCCTCCACCTCAACGCCTACGACACGGCCACCATCCACCCACTGCGATCCGACCGGACCTGTCGAGTGCGCTTTGATTCCAACACCTATTCCGTTCCGGCCACCAACGCGCGGCAACTGCTAACGCTGAAGGCGTCCACGGACCGGATCGTGATCCTCAACGGCGACCAGGTCGTCGCGGATCACCCGCGTTCCTACGAACGGCGTCGGGACTTCGAAATCCGGGGACACATCGAGCCGTTGCTGCACCAACGGATGCGGGCCCATCGCCAACGACAACTGGTGCGTTTCCTGACCTTCGGTCCGGCAGCCCAACGCTACTGGGAGCAATTGCAGCAACGCCGGCCCGACGCCCTCACCCAGGTCCAGCGCATCGTCGCGCTGAGCGAGTCCCACGGGGTGGACCTCATCTCCCGATTGCTCGAGGACCTCCTCGAACTGGAGGCCTTCGGTGCCGACTACATCGCCAACCTCGCCACCCAGCGACAGCGCATCTCCCAGGAATGTGGAGCCCTGCATCTCACCCGTTCCAGCGACCTGCTGGATCTCGAAGTCCCCGCACCCGACCTCTCCCTCTACGACCAACCATGAAAAAGGACATCCTCAACGAGCACCTCGACTACCTCCGTCTGGAATACATCCAGAAGGAGCATCGCTCCCTCGCCCAGCAGGCGGCACGAGAACAGTGGTCCCACGGGGAATACCTCAACCGCCTCATCGAGGGCGAGGTGGGCCAGAGGCGGCAGAAGGCGCTGGAACAGCGGTTGCGCCGGGCACGATTCCCGTTTCGCAAGACGCTGGAGCAGTACCAGTGGACGTGGCCGCGGAAGATCAACCAGATGGCGGTGCGCGAACTCTTCAACCTGAAGTTCATGGAGACCCACACCAACGTGGTGTTCATGGGATCGGTTGGACTGGGCAAGACGCATCTGGCGGTGGCGCTGGGACTGGAGGCATGCCAGGCGGGACGGACGGTGCTGTATGCCTCGGCCATCCATGTGATCAACGAGCTGCTGGTGGCGCAGAAGACCCACCGCTTGCGCAAGACGATCCGCAAGTATGCCGGGATCGACCTGTTGATCCTGGACGAGATCGGCTACTTGCCGATCGACAAGGCGGGGGCGGACCTGCTGTATCAGGTGCTGGCGGAGCGGTACGAGAAGGCCTCGACCGTGCTGACGACGAACCGCGCGTACAAGGAGTGGGCGCACATCTTCAACAACGACGCGACGATGACGGCCGCGTTGCTCGACCGCTTGCTGCACCACGTGGAAACGATCCTGATCGAAGGCCGCAGTTACCGGAGTCGGGAACACACCGAAACGCCATAGTCCACTAGTACACCCCCATCGCAAGGCCGCTGGAGCAAGGCTCCCAGCGGCCATTTTCATGCCCGGATCCCCAACGGATCTCAAACCGGCAGCTTTAGACGGTTTTCACGTGGGCGCTGACAGTCGAGCTTCACGGGCGGTTCTCCCCACCCGCGTGGGGATGGTCCGCTGTGGGTAGACGTGGCGAGCGTTGTCACGACGTTCTCCCCACCCGCGTGGGGATGGTCCGGACAAGTCACAAGTCGGAAAGGACTGGTAAACGTTCTCCCCACCCGCGTGGGGATGGTCCGAGACCGGCTCAGGCAGCACCGGCTGGGCGGCAGTTCTCCCCACCCGCGTGGGGATGGTCCGGCACGGCACGTCTACCCGCAACTCGCTTCCCGGTTCTCCCCACCCGCGTGGGGATGGTCCGCACCACGCGCCCGCATTGATGTATCCGTCGAGGTTCTCCCCACCCGCGTGGGGATGGTCCGAGACCGGCTCAGGCAGCACCGGCTGGGCGGCAGTTCTCCCCACCCGCGTGGGGATGGTCCGCTGCTGAAGGTGCTCAGCGTTGTCGCGACGTTCTCCCCACCCGCGTGGGGATGGTCCGTGGGAGCTGGAGACGGTCTTTGCCACCCAGCGGTTCTCCCCACCCGCGTGGGGATGGTCCGCGGGGAGGGGGCGGGGGTGAGGGATGACCAATGTTCTCCCCACCCGCGTGGGGATGGTCCGCAGGACGTGCATGCGTGTGGCTTCTTCCTGCCGTTCTCCCCACCCGCGTGGGGATGGTCCGCACCACGCACCCGCATTGAGGTATCCGTCGAGGTTCTCCCCACCCGCGTGGGGATGGTCCGCCGTTTCGTTCCATCTGATCGGAGCCAACGCGGTTCTCCCCACCCGCGTGGGGATGGTCCGGGATACCAAGACAGCGGAAAGCCGGGAAAACAGTTCTCCCCACCCGCGTGGGGATGGTCCGCCAGCGCCATTGCTGGTGCCGTGGCCGAGGGCGTTCTCCCCACCCGCGTGGGGATGGTCCGCAGACGGGGCCAGCGGCTCCTCGTTGTTGGCCGTTCTCCCCACCCGCGTGGGGATGGTCCGCGCCCCCTGCCATGAATACTCCCGACTCTATCGTTCTCCCCACCCGCGTGGGGATGGTCCGGTGTGGGGCGTCACAACGAAAGGGTTTTGGATGTTCTCCCCACCCGCGTGGGGATGGTCCGGGGGAGTGTGAAAACTTCTTTCGTGTCGGCTCGTTCTCCCCACCCGCGTGGGGATGGTCCGCCTGGCTTCGTGCGTGGCCGACGCCAACGCATGTTCTCCCCACCCGCGTGGGGATGGTCCGGCTTCCTACACCTTCCTTGGGAAGCGCACAGCGTTCTCCCCACCCGCGTGGGGATGGTCCGCCCCCAAGAGGGGGGTGGGGGTTAGGAAGGGAGTTCTCCCCACCCGCGTGGGGATGGTCCGTAATCCAAACCCGGCGCCCTTCGCGGCGAGTCGTTCTCCCCACCCGCGTGGGGATGGTCCGTCGCCAACGCGCTGATGCGTAACCCGTTGCTTGTTCTCCCCACCCGCGTGGGGATGGTCCGCCAGCCCGCACGGGTGCGGACATCTGGACGGGGTTCTCCCCACCCGCGTGGGGATGGTCCGTATTCACGCCCTCCCCTTGCGGGAATCGCCCAGTTCTCCCCACCCGCGTGGGGATGGTCCGTGTCACGCTCCCGGAATCAAGGGAATGGCGGTGTTCTCCCCACCCGCGTGGGGATGGTCCGGACGCCGTGCTGGCGGAGGTCACCGAGGCTGAGTTCTCCCCACCCGCGTGGGGATGGTCCGACTTCCTTCAGCCGGCTCCAGAGCTTCTCGATGTTCTCCCCACCCGCGTGGGGATGGTCCGTCGCCAATGGCATGATGCGTAACCCGTTGCAAGTTCTCCCCACCCGCGTGGGGATGGTCCGCCGAGGCTTGGGCGTGGATGGAGGCCAACCCGGTTCTCCCCACCCGCGTGGGGATGGTCCGTCACAGTGCTATGAAAACAAAGACGTTCCCCAGTTCTCCCCACCCGCGTGGGGATGGTCCGGGGTTTTGGGGTGAGGCTGTGAAAAAAAGAAAGTTCTCCCCACCCGCGTGGGGATGGTCCGCCGCAATGCCGTAGCCGTTTCCGGCATTGGATGTTCTCCCCACCCGCGTGGGGATGGTCCGCCATTGGAGGGTTACGCGTGCGTGCGGACAGAGTTCTCCCCACCCGCGTGGGGATGGTCCGCCAAGCTGATCGACCTGGCGCTTGCGAAACCCGTTCTCCCCACCCGCGTGGGGATGGTCCGCGCAACCATGGGCCCGCGTGACGGACGGCGAGGTTCTCCCCACCCGCGTGGGGATGGTCCGTTGGAAGACGTTTATCAACAGCAAGATGGGTTGTTCTCCCCACCCGCGTGGGGATGGTCCGGAGTGACCTCTGAATGGTTCTACGACTTGCGCGTTCTCCCCACCCGCGTGGGGATGGTCCGATTGCCGCCGACAATTTGACCAAACAGGCGGAGTTCTCCCCACCCGCGTGGGGATGGTCCGTGGGAGGGGTTCATTGGCGACGTTCTCACCGCGTTCTCCCCACCCGCGTGGGGATGGTCCGTCCCGGCGCTGTCTGCCGAGGCCGACGCCGTCGTCCTCCCCACCCGCGTGGGGATGGTCCGCGCTGTTTCGGCTCTCGGCAATCTGCTGGCCGGTTCTCCCCACCCGCGTGGGGATGGTCCGAGTCTCGGTGCTCCAGATCGTGGCACCCTGCTGTTCTCCCCACCCGCGTGGGGATGGTCCGCGCGTCGGATGACTCAGACGGAATTCCTGGGCGTTCTCCCCACCCGCGTGGGGATGGTCCGACGTAGTCTCAGAACTCCTGACCTCGCATGGTGAGTTCAGAGGTCTGACGGAATGGAAATGAGACCGTTTCTGGCAGGATTTGGCTTTCGCGGGAACACCGTTGCCCCTACGAAATCGTCCCATGCCGCAAGTGCAACTCCCCCTGTTTCCTGCAGGCAGTGTTGACATCAATCGCGACCTGGCCTGCCGCACCGAAGGCGACCGGGTCGTTTACTTCAACGGCCACCTTCCGGTCTTCACCCATCACAAGGATGACCTGGCCAGCTTCCGGCTTTTCACCAGTCAACTGATCGTCCAGGGCAGTGCCACCCAAGGCCACATCGCCAAGGCCTTTGGGGTTCCCCTCATCACCATCAAACGTTCCACCCACTTGTACCGCACCGCGGGTCCGGCTGGATTCTTCGTTCCGAAACCCCGGCGTGAGGGCAGCCGTCTGAACGCCGCCAAGCTGGAGGAGGCCCGGGTTCTCCTCGCCAAGGGCCAATCCCTGGCTGCGGTGAGCCAGCACACCGGTGTGTTGGTCGACACCTTGCGCAAGGCCGTCGGCGCCGGACGGCTGCCACCGCCAAAAAAAAGTGCTCTGCCGACCCGGTTGGTGTCCCCGGTGACGGTGTCGGCGACGGCATCATAACGAGTACCACAATCGCCGATCCAACCAGCGCCAGTGATCGCTCCCTGAAGGATACCGAGTCCCCGCTGGGTTACGCGACCACCCGCACGCTGGATCGGCTGCTCAGTTCGTGCGGATGGTTGGATGGAGTGGACCTGCGCTTCGAAGCGGCCGATGACGTGGCCAAGGGCGGAGTCCTCTTTGCATTGCCCGCCCTGCTGGGCGAAGGACTGCTGCGTCACACGCGCGAACACTACGCGCTGCCCAAGGGGTACTATCCGCTGGAGTCGATCTTCCTGCTGCTGGGCCTGCTGGCGCTGGTGCGGTGTCCGTCGATGGAACAGACCCGCTATGAGGCACCCGGGGAATGGGGCCGACTGCTGGGGTTGGACCGCTTGCCCGAGGTCAAGACGTTGCGCTCGAAGATCGGGACGCTCTGTGAGCCGGAGGGGCGTGCCGCGAAATGGCAAAGCCAGTTGTCCCGGGAGTGGATGGCGAGCAAGGAAGCGGACGATCCGGACCTGGCGGGGCTCTACTACGCCGACGGACATGTCCGGGTCTATCACGGCGGATTGACCGCGTTGCCACGGCGCTACCTCTCGCGGTTGCGCCTGTGCCTGCGTGGCACGACCGACTACTGGGTCAACGGGCTCGGAGGTGAACCGTTCTTCGTGGTGACCCAGACGGTGAACCCGGGGTTGGTGGGCGTCCTGCGCGAAAAGATCGTGCCGCGACTTCTGGCCGAGGCACCGCAACCAGGCCCGGACGTGCTGGCAGCCAACCCCAAGGCGATGCGCTTCACCATCGTGGTGGATCGGGAGGGCTATTCGCCCGGATTGTTTGAGGAACTGGTCCGGGAACGCATCGCCGTGCTCAGCTACCAGAAGAAGCCGGGCGAAGCGTGGCCGGAATCGGAATTCGCGCGGCGCAAGGTGAAGCCCCCCGGGGGGCGGGAGGTGGAACTGGACCTGGCTGAACGGTTGGTGAAGTTGGGCAGCGGACTGGAGGTGCGGGAGGTGCGGATGCGCGATGAGGTGGGACAGCAGATCTCGATAGTGACGACGCATCCCGGGCTGGATGTAGGGCAGGTGGTGGTCGGGATGAAGGCGCGGTGGTCGCAGGAAAACTACCTGAAATACATGAAGGAACACTTCGGCCTGGACCGGTTGGTGGAGTACGGAGTGACACCTCTTCCTGACACCACCGTGGTGATCAACCCAGCACATCGGCGGGCGGATCGTGAGGTGAAGGTGGAACGTTCGAAGCTGGCCCGACTGAGGGCGCAGTTCGGAGCACACGGGATGCCGGCTCAGCCCACACCCGAAGAAGCGCAGGCCTTCGAGACGGCCGGCGGAGAGTTGCGCCGCAAGATCGAGGCACAGGAGGCGGTGCTGGCTGCGTGCATTGCTCGACGCAAGGAGGTGCCGCGCCGTCTGGAGCTCAAGGAACTGAGCGAGGAGGAGCGCTTCGGACAGCTTTGTCCGGAGAGCAAGCACTTCGTGGACACGATCAAGATGATCGCCTACCGGGCGGAGAGCGCGATGGCTGGCGAGGTGCGGGAAGTGTTGAAACGGAGTGACGACGCTCGGGCGCTGCTGCGGCGGTTGTACACGACACCTGTGAACCTGAGGCCGGATACTCAGGCGAAGACATTGACGGTGGAAGTGCACCGGATGGGCAGCGCGGTGCAGGATGCCGCCATCGCCCACCTGTGCGAAATCCTGACCGAAACAGAAACGCTCTTTCCGACCACCGACCTCCGCCTCATCTACCGCCAAGTAGGCTCAGGGTAGTTCCATGGGAGGTCAGGAGTTCTGAGTCTTCCATCGAGGTGCCCGTGAAGATGTTCTCCCCACCCGCGTGGGGATGGTCCGCCAACGCATGACTTGGTGGCTTTGGGGAACTGGTTCTCCCCACCCGCGTGGGGATGGTCCGGATAACCCCTTATCGGGTCCCACCACCACGTGGTTCTCCCCACCCGCGTGGGGATGGTCCGTTCCTTGGTGCGCTTGGCGATGTCCGCGGCCAGTTCTCCCCACCCGCGTGGGGATGGTCCGGATTCCATTCCGTATGGAAGGCAATGGGGTCAGTCCCGTACTTTATACATTTGAAGCGCATTGCCCCAGCGGGTTCATTCACGCGGCTTCTTCCCTGCCTCGCCGGATCTCCACGGATTGTGCCGGCCTGGAATCCAGCGAACCCACCCAAAGGCAACGACAGCAGATGCGGAAATGCCGGCGGACCCTCTCGTCCAGGTGGATTCTGAACCCTCCTCCAAGTTCGGGAGCCGATAGTTGGAGCCCCGGCTTCCTCCCACACGCCTTGGGGGAATTGCAGGGGGGGTCGCGTCACCGTCAGCGTCGACATGGTTCACTCCCGGACCTCAGCGCCCCAGCGCCTCTGCGCCTCTGCTGGAAACCACTTCTTCTCCGCGCTCCCTCGAACGCGGCCCCGAACGGCCATGCTGAAGGATCTTGCCCGGCTAAACGGCATCCGAAATCGCGTGAGGCACCCGACCCGACTACACAAGATCACCGACGAGGACTTCGAGTTTGCCTGCGAAATGCACCGCCGATCGCGCCCGGAAGCATTGCGGCGGCTTGGTCTGGGAGGGCATGTTCGGCCAGGTCCCATCGCCTAATGGATTTGCCGCAATCATCCGGAAACGAACCCGAGTCCCGCTCGGACCTCTGCCACCTGTTCGTGGATGAAGCGGGCACGCCAGACATCTTCGACGCAAAGGGCCGGAACAACATTGGCCAGTCGGGTTGCTCCCGTTTCTTCCTGCTCGGCATGTTGGAGGTGGACGAACCGTGGACTTTGGCCGATGCGTTGACCGGTCTGCGGGAGGACTTGCTCCGCGATCCCTACTTTGCCTCGGCTGAGTCCTTCCGGCCGGAACGGAAGAAGACGGCCCTGTTGTTCCATGCGAAGGACGACCTGCCCGAGGTGCGGGTGAAGGTGTTCGACCTGTTGCGCTCGTTTGGCAGTACCCTGCGGTTTCGCGCCGTGGTCAGCGATAAGGAGGCGATCCGCAAGCGTGAGGAGGCCAAGCGGGTTGCTAAGCCCGGCTACCGCTACGCGCCGGATGAACTTTACGACGAGTTGACCCGGGGCGTGTTTGGCCACTTCAGCCGCATGGCGGACCGCTACAGGCTGCGAATCGCCAAGCGGGGCAACCGGGACCGGAATGCGGCGCTGCGAACCGCGCTGGAACAGGCCGAGGCTGTCTTCACCAGCAACTTTGGTTTCTCCCGTGGTGGTCCCGATGCGTGGGAGACCCAGGTCACGAATCCGAAGGACACCGTGTGCCTCCAGGCCACCGACTATTTTCTCTGGGCGCTCCAGCGGTTCTACGAACCTCGCGTCCATCCCGAAACCGGTGAGACAACGCACGAAGACCGCTATTTGAACGCCATGTGGCCGCAGATCAGCCAGGTCCATGACCTTCATTTCGGTCCCACGCAGGGGACGTTTTTCACCCGGGCCAATCCGCTCACGTTGGACACCCGGTTTGGTGCCAAGCTGCCGAAAAAGAAAAAGCCACAAGTATAGGAGCCTTTGGGGCTCTCACGGCACGGGGCCGAATTTCACTTGCAGCGGCAGGTAATATGCAAGGCGCTCACGTGAGGTTCAAGGCTCAAGATGGACGCACAAGGCCGTGGTTACCACGCGAGCCAGAGTGACCGTCCTGCCGGCAAAGGGCAACGACAGCAGATGCGGAAATGCCGGCGGACCCTCTCGTCCAGGTGGATTCTGAAGCCCTCCCCAAGTTCGGGAGCCGATGGTTGGAGCCCCGGCTTCCACCCACACGCCTTGAGGGAATTGCAGGGGGTCGCGTCACCGTCAGCGTCGACATGGTTTACTCCCGGACCGCAGCGCCTCTGCGCCTCTGCGGGAGCATTTCCCCGTCCCCCTCCGCGGCTCCGCGTGAACCACTCGCCCGTCACCCGCGCGCCCCGAAGGTTCGGCTCCAGAAACCGTCGTGGACGGCGCCGGCCTCGTCGGCGAGTTCGGCGGCCGGTCCCTCGACAATCACCGGCCTCTCGGAGTGGGCGAAGAATTCGCGGCAGGGAAGACGAAGGTGCAGCGGTGACGGGCCGACGCGTTCGTAGAGGTCGGCCTCCGAGAGCGCGAACACCACCCGTCCGATGCCGGCCCAGTGGATGGCACCGGCGCACATCGCGCAGGGCTCGGTGCTGGTGTAGAGCGTGGACCGGGCGCGGACGGCGACGGGCACCCGGGCCGAGACGATGCGAACCAGGTTGGTCTCGGCGTGGCCGGTTACATCGTCGTCGGTGACCACCGTGTTGCCGGCGACAGCGAGCACTTCGCCGTCCGGCCCGACGAGCAGCGCGCCGAACGGGTGGTTTCCACGACCCCTCGCCTCACCGGCGATCCGGAGGGCGTGTCGGAGGTGGTGAATGTCGATGGCATCCATGGTGCAGGAAGGGGAGCATGGCGGGGCCCCAGCGTGCGAAGGGATTCTCGGGATCCCCGCAACCCGACGGCTTGCGCAGCCGTTCACGGTCTGCCGTCTGTCTTCTCCCATTCCTGCCAACGTTCCATGCCCTGATAGACGGCAACCGACTTCGCCAGCACCGTCTCGCTGTTCGCCAACCGGAAGGAACGGCCCAGCAAGCCGGCGGCCGTCTCCTCCGTCAGGGGAAAGGGCGGCGGCTCCGGTTCCTCCCCGTAGAGGAAGAGGCCGACGAGTTTCCCACCCGGCAACAAAAGGTCAGCCATCCGTGCCGCGTATTCCGGCCAACGGGAAGGTGGGATCGAGCAGAGGAAGCCGCGTTCATAGATCAGGCCAAAACGTTGGTCGGCGAAGTCATGCTTGAAGAAGTTCCCCCGGATGACCTTGGCGCCGAGCGGACCGAGCACTTCCCGCGCATGGATCACCGCGGGTTCGGAGAAATCGATCGCAGTGACATCGTGACCTGCCTCGTGGAAGGCCCGGACCTCGTAGCCTGTGCCACAGCCCGGGATGAGGACACGGGTCGGAGTAGCGCGATTCCGGGTCAGGTAGTCCACCAGGTTGGGAGGGATCCCTCCCAGATCCCACGGCAACCTGCCGGCTTCCCACTTCCTGACCCAGAACGTGGTCTGTGAACTGTCCGGTGGGTTCGTTGGTGCATTCTCATTCATAGGAGCGGCTCAATGGAGGGCGTGTCGGAGGTGGTGAATCTCGGCGGCATCCATGGCGGGTGAAGGGGAGCACGGGCGAACCACAGCATGCAAAAGAGTTCTCCGGAGGCTGCGGCCCGACCGACACGATTGGTTCCAGCGGAAAAGCCCTCCCGCCCCCCTTCGAGTCCTCGCGGCTTCGCACGATACCCACACACCACTCTTTTGGGGGCAAAGGCCCCTAGCCTTTGGCACGGCGTTCCGATCATCCTTCCCCATGCATCGCGACGTCGATCCCAAGCATGCCCTCCCTCGGACGTTCCTCGCCTGGGTCCGACTTCTTGGAGTGGCGCTTGCCTGTCTGCTTCCCTCATTCGGCCTTGCCCAGACGCCGTTGAGCCCGTGGGGTGCGCACGCCCTCGCCAACCAGAGCGGCACCGTGCACTGGACCTACTACTCGCTGGTCGTCCCGAGTGGCCATCGAGGGATCCATCTTACCGCCGAGAACGTCTCCGGATCCGGGCCGCTGGAGATCTTCATCCAGGCCGGCACCCAAAACCCCACGGACACCGTCCACCTCCGGCGCAGCGTGCCCGGTTCCCGCCTCCTCGACCTCGCCTCCGATCCGCTCCCGCCCGGCGAATACCGGGTCGGCCTCCTCTACCAGGGACCCACGGCCGCCAGTGCCGCGCAGAACCGGCTTCGACTGATCCCGTTCCTCGATCCGGCTGGCGGCGCGTTCAACAACCGTGTTTCCAACGGACGCGAAATCTGGCTGCGGATGGACGTTCCCGCCGGCCACCCCGGATTCCGCGGCCTGCTCGCCCGCACGAACGGCACCTCGACTGAACTGGCCGTCTTTCGTGGTGCCGCCATTGCCGGAGCCCAGATCCTCCGCAATGCCGTCAATCCGTCGCCGGACAACGCCCCGACCAGTCGGCCCGAGACCGTCTGGGCCACGGACGCCGAGTCCACCGCGGGCAGTTATCTGTTCCGGATCCAGGGCGCGGCCCTCGGCGACAACACCGTTTCCTTCCGATGGGAACGCGGGTTCGCGCAACACCTCGCCTGGGATCCCGGGACCGCCGATTCCGGCACCGCGGCCTTTTCCGTTTCCGCCGAGGACCCGGGCGGACTCCGCTTCCTGCGTGTGAATGCCGAGGCCACCGACCTCGGTGCCTGGCGGACGGTCCTGCGCGTCGAGAACGGCTCGGCCACGTTCCGGATGCAGAGCACGACGCCCCCGGCCAACCACCTTTCCGGAACGCCCGGCACCGGCACCGGCGCGAGCCGCAATTCCGCACACCTGCTCTACGACGGCCAATACTCGCCCGGACAGGACTGGTACATCGCCGTCAATTCCGCCCCCGGCACGCCCTGGTCCCTCATCTCCGGCCGCGCCTTTGCCCAGCCCCTGGGCGACCCGCTGCCCGCCGACACTTCGGCCGAGGCCAAGGCGATCAACGACGCTGCGACCGCCACGGTTGGCCCCGAAGGCGTCCGCTTCTTCCGGGCCACGATGCCCGCCGGAGTTCCCGCCTGGAGACTCTGGCTCAACTCGGGCGGGGCCACACCCGCCAGCCTCTCCATCCCGGTCGAAGTCCGCCAATCCCGGGTACCGGTTCCCACCCAGGCGTTCGACCTCAGCCAACCCGGCCAGATGCTGGTCGTCCCGCCCTACCTGAACCAGGCCAACGCCTTCTTCATCGCCATCAAGGCCAACGAAGGCAGCCGCCTCAACCTCGACTCGCGCATCCACTACGTCGCCGACCTTCCCTACGGCTCCAACGTTCCTGCCACCTCCCTCTCCGGATTCCGCTTCCGGACCTACCGCGTCCAGGTCCCGCCCAACGTCATCGGATGGCAGATCAATGCCCGCACCCTCACCGGCGACGTCGACGTCTACCTCCGCCGCGGCGAAGTCGGCAACGCCGCCAACAACCTGACCCTCTCCGATGCCGAGGGGGCGGTCTCCGACTCCATCACGCTCGTTCCCCCGACCCTCTCTGACGCCACCTACCACCTGACCGTGTTCGGTCGCGATACGTCGGCCTTCACCCTCGAACAGGGCAATCCCGTCGTCACCGACCTCCGCTTCGTCAACAGTTCCGCCTCCATTCCCGGTTACAGCCATCCCACCAGTCCGCCCGTCCTCAATGACGACACCGAACGGAACGGCTGGCGCTACTACCGTGTTTCCGACATCGACTCCCAGCTCGGCGTCGCCGGGTGGCTGCTCAAGCTCTCCGCCCAGCAACCCGGTACCGAGATCGCCCTCCGCCTGAGCGCGCTGCCGGGCCGCTGGCACAACGGCGGCCACGTCGACTTCTCCTCCACCGCCGGATTCCTCGAACGTCAGGCCCATCAAGCCGGCGTCTGGTACATCGGCATCTATTCGCCCGCCCGGAAGCTCGGCGCGTTCTCCCTCGAGACCCGCCCGTTCCTCCCGCGCCCGGCGCCCAGCGACAACACGCCCGTTGCCGTCGCCAACCAGTTCGCCGGTTCCTGGGAGTACTTCACCCTCGACGTACCCACGCCCGTCGAGGACCCGGACCTGCGCGGACTCGAGATCCAGCTTGAAGGTCCCAATCTCGCCGGACTCCGCACCCAGGTCCGCCGCGGCGCGCTGCCTTACGACGTCGGCGCAGGAATGGTCAACGCCAGCGCCACGCCTACCTGGCCCGAGGGTGCGTTCGTCAGTGGCGGCCTCGACTGGACCTCCCGTTCACGACCGGACGGGGCCAGCGACTACCTCTTCCTCCCGATGGGTTGGCCACTCCAGCCTGGCCGATACCACATCGGCGTCCGCAACGACTCCGCCACCCCGCGCTCATACGCCCTGCGGATCCGCACCGTCGGTGCCGGCAAGGCCCATCCAATCCTGCCGCTCGACTTCTCGGGCCCGAACAGCTCGGTGACGGCAACGCTCCCCGAACCGCGGCAATTCCAGATCCGACGCCTGGTCGTTCCCGAAGGCACGCCCATGCTCCGACTCCGACTCCAGGTCACCGCGGGCGAGGCCCGGATGATCCTCCGCCGTCGCCAGCTGCCCGGACTTCCCGGACCCAACGGGCCGGGAGGAAACCTGCACGACGAAGTGCTCGGCTCCATGATCGCGCGTGCCGGCAGCGAGGAGATGACGTTCCTTCCGCGCAACGGTGAATCCACCATCCCGGCGGGCGATTACCACATCCTCACCGTGGCCGAAGGCCAGCTCTCCAACTACAATGCAGGAACGGTCGGCACCGGCCCCACCACGTTCACGCTTTCCGTCCTGCCTCCGCTCCAACCCACGTCCCTCGGTGCGTTCGGCCCCGGCGATGAACGGGTCGTCGAGAAGACCTTCACGCCGCCGGAACGTCCCTTCTATCACGTCGACATCCAACCAGGCGTCCGCGCGCTTGAGGTCCGGATCGAACAGGTCCTCGGCTCCACCCAGATCCAGTGGGCGTCATCAGCCGCATTCCCCGAACAGAACTCCGGCCAGTACGGATGGATCAGCGGCGCCAACGGCTACCAACTTGTCCCTCGTTTCCTCCACCTCATTCCGCCCGCACCTGGGCGCTACGGGTTCACGCTCGAATCCCGCTCCGGCGAATTCAACCCGCACTCCATCCGCGTCACGCTGCGCGCTCTCGAAAGCGTGCCCCTCTCCGCCCTCGATGGATCCATCCCCGTCGCCTCCCATCCTCCCCAGGCGTGGCGATTCTATGAGGTTGCGGTTCCTGGTCTGGCCGGCGGTGTTCCGCCGGCCGCGTGGGACCTCCGCGTCGAGGGCACGAGCGACGCACCTGCGATGGTCATCGCCCGCGGGACGCTCCCCGCCTTCCTCGGTGCCACCCATGACCTCGGGTACGCCTCGGTCCGCACCCTCTGGCCCACCGGTGCCCAGGTCCTCGCCGATCACCATCTCTCGATGCGATTCCACGGCGACTCCTACTACAACAAGCAGCTGCACCTCGGCTGGGGTTGGCCGCTCACCAACGACACGTACTTCGTCGGCGTCTTCAACAACGCCGAATCGCCCACCTCCTACACCCTCCGCTCCCGGCTCGTCGGCCGGCACGACTCAACCCTCGCGCGCCGCGTTGAATCGATCCCGTGGGTCTCCTCCGGCCAACTGGTCGCCGTCTCCGGCCTCCCAGCCGGGGAGGCCCGCTACTTCCGGTTCAACATTCCCGACGGCATCTACAACTTCCGACTGAAGGTCACCAACCTCCGCGGTGATTCCCGAGTCAGCCTGCGTCGCGGAAGCCTGCCGGGCACGCACCTCATCCAGGGCCACCCCGCCCCGACGCCCGAGTACGTCACCACCACCCTCGCCCGTGTCGGCGACGAGGTTCTCTCGGTCCTTCCGGCCGGGAACGAGACCGCGTTCCCGCCCGGCGAGTACTTCCTCACCGTGATCTCCGAGGGCGAGAACATCCCGGCCAACCTCCGGCTCGGCTCCGGTTCCTCGGACCTCCGCATCGACGTCCTTCCCCCGATATCCCCGGTCAACCTGGGCACGCTTGCCGTCAACGAGATCCTCGAGTTCACCAACATCATCCGCTGGCCGGATCGCACCTACTACCGGCTGACCATCCCGACCGGGGCGCGGTCGCTCAACCTCCGCATCCAGAACCGCACCAACCAGTCGTTCCTCCTGATGCGCCCCGGCACCAACCTGCTCGCCGGATCCGGCCCCACGGCCACCGATCGCCTCACCCTCGGCCTGGAGACCTGGAGCGGCGGCATCGCTTCGACCATCAACGTCGGGTTCCCGCAGACTGGCTCCTCCGTCACGCTCAACAACCCCGACCCCGGCGAATACATGCTCCTCGTCGACAACGATCAACCGACCGCCGCCTCGATCGTCACGCTCGGGCTCACCGGCGAGATCCCACTCGCCTTCCTCAACGCCGAGACCTCCTACGCCCATCCCGCGCTCGCCTGGCGGTACTTCCGCGTCGACGTCCCCACCAATGCCGCCTCGGATCTCGGTGTCCGCGGCTGGGAGGTCCGACTCCTCGACTCGCCCACCGACGAAGGCTGGGACCTGCGCATCCGACGCGATGAACTCCCGCCCGGCGGCCCCGGCATCGCGGACAACCACACCACCTGGCCCTCCGGGGCCTGGTACTCTGGCAACAGCCTTGACTGGACGGGCCGGCGGATTCCCGGCCTGGCCAACGCGCCCCACCTCGTCTCCATGGCCTGGGGCCGACCGCTCCAGGGCGGCACCTACTTCATCGGCGTGTTCAACGGCGCAGACAAGCCCCGCTCCATCCGGCTCCGATCCCGTGCCATTGGCGAACCCGGACGCGGCCTCCCCATCGAGATCCAACCGCTCACCTTTGGTGCCGAAACCGAGGTGACCATTCCCACTCCCGGTGACACCCGTTACTTCCGGCTCCGTCCCGCCCCAGGTCTCTCCGCCGCGCAATTGACGCTCCAGACGCTCCAGGGCGACGCCCGCTGGGCCGTGCGTCGAGGCTTCGTGCCCGCCACCCAGGCCGACAGCGGCTCCTTCTCCGAGCCCGGCGGCCAGATCCGCACCGCCAACCCCGGCAACGAGTACATCACCTGGGGAACCCGTTCCGCCGACACCTCCATTCCGTCCGACGACCACTTCATCCTCGTCGCCGCCGAGGGCGCGCCCACCAATCCCGACAACGGCTTCCTCGGCATCGGCGAGACCCGCGTCCGCATCGGTTCGACTCCCTTCAACCGCGTCTTCCTCGGCGAAGTCCTCCCGGG
Organism: Limisphaerales bacterium; assembly: GCA_965284395.1. Lineage (GTDB taxonomy): Bacteria > Verrucomicrobiota > Verrucomicrobiia > Limisphaerales > UBA9464 > UBA6176. Next base: position 7,352,014 of record OZ260084.1, read on the forward strand.
CCGCGACCTCGTCCAACCCGACAACTACGACGCCGGCGAGGTCCTCGGCTACGAATTCGAGATCCCCGCCGGAACCCGCGCCGTGGAGATCCGACTCGAGGACCGGGTCGGCAACCCGGTCTTCGAACTCGGCCGCGGTGCCGGATTCCTCTCCGGCAGCCCGGGCTGGTTTGACGGCTTCGCCACCAACCTCCCCGCCAGCCGCGTCCGGCAGTTCACGATCCCGGAGCCAGCGCCCGGCCGATACTGGATCGCCGTCGGACGCAGCGAATCCCAGCCCACGGCCGGCTCGTTCCGGCTCCGCGTCCGGAGCGTTCTCCCGCAACCGATCGCCTTCAGCACGCTTCTGAACTCCGCCTCCCGCACCAACGTGGTGTCGGGTTCCCTCTCGGATGGGCAGCGCACGTACTTCTCGGTCGAGGTTCCCGAGGCCATCAACGGCACCCCGGTCATCGGATGGAACCTGCGGCTCGAATCCGGTCTCGGCACGCCGCAGGTCCGTGTCCGCCCCGGCACCCAACTTCCGGAGGACTCGAACCGTTCCGCGTCCCCGTACTTCCCGCGAGGCCTCGTCGTCGCCCCGCCCTTCCTGACGCCCGGGACCTGGACGATCGAGGTCCGCGGCTTCGGCGACTCGCAGTTCACGCTCCGCAGCGAGCGCGTCGTCCTTGAACGTCCGTCATGGACCTTCCCCTCCGCCCTCGAACCCATCACCGCCGTCCACACCGCCGACACGCACTTCCTCGCCGACGGCACCGAGCTCACCAACGACGTCGACCTCGGCCAGGAACAGTACCACTTCTACGCCCTCGACGTTCCCCCGAACAACGGCGGCCTGCTCCGCGCCGAGCTCATCGCCCTCAGCGGCAACTCCGACCTCTACGTCCGCGCCGGCGCCATCCCCAGCCGCGAGGCCGCCCGAGTGACTCCCGACTCCGGCCCCGTCGGTGCCCACGACCTCAGCCTGACCTCCGGCCGCATCTCCGAGTTCGCCAACTGGGTTCCTGCCGACACCCGCCGCGAAGCCGCCCTCACTCCGGGACGCTGGTACTTCCTCGTCCACGCGAACGGATCCAACGTGCGGTACCGACTCCGCCTCACCCGCGGGGAAGTCGTCGTCGCCAACAGCCTCACCCTCACCCGCGCCAACGAGAACGTCGCGGCCGGTGACTGGCGCTACTTCCGCTTCGTCGTTCCCCAGAACCCGCCGCAGTTCTGGGACGTCAACGTCTCCCAGCAGCAGGGCGACATCGACGTCCACTTCCGCGACTCCGCCCCGCCGGGTTTCGCCAGCACCGGTGGTCCCATGGGCTGGGAACACGAACAGAAGAACGCCGGAGTCGACTACCGCAGCTATCCCACGCCTGGCACGTGGCGGTTCTCCGTGCCGCAACTCCGCCCCGGCCAGGTCTACTTCGTCGGTGTCCGCGGCAACGTCGACTCCGTCTTCTCGATCAACACCTCGACGGATGGGCCGTTGCTGAATGCAGCCTTCCCGCCCTTCGAAACGATCTCCCCCGCCGGCGGCCTGGTCTCCGGCACCCTGGCTCCCGCGGAACGACGCACCTGGCTCGTCCAGGCACCCGCCGACGCGCTCCGCCTGAAGCTCACCGGCACCAATGCAACCGCCGTGCAGTTCTACCTCCAGAACGGTTCCGTCCCGTGGGCGAGCCGCAACAATCCCGGCGACCACTGGTCGAGCGGCGGCACCGCCAATGCCCGCTTCGACACGGGCCTGTTCGAACGAAGCACCGGCAACTGGCCCTGGATCCGCGGCGAGACGTTCTATATCGCCGTCACCAACGAATCCGCTTCGACCCAACCCTTCGCCCTGCGCGTCGACACCCGTGCCTGGCGCCTCGACCTCGCGGCCACCAACGGCACCATCCAGGCCAACCCGCTCAAGACCTACTACGACGACGGCGAAACCGTCTCCCTCACGCCGACCGCCGCCACCGGCCACCGTTTCGCCGGCTGGACCGTTGACCTTTCCGGCACCAACCAACCCGGCCTCGTCACGTTCAACGCCCACAAGCGCGTCGTTGCCCTGTTCGAACCCATCCCGTACCGCCTCTCCCTCTCCGCCACCGGCGGCACCATCATCCGCGTCCCGGCCACCGCCACCTACCCGTACGGTTCCAACGTCCGCCTCACGGCCGTCCCGTCGCCGGGGTACGAATTCGTCCGCTGGTCCGGGGCCGTCGCCTCATTCGAGAATCCAGTCGATGTCCCCATCCTCGGTGACACCGCGCTCACCGCGCATTTCAACCGGTTCGCCGATCCGCCCGAGTTCACCCGCCAACCCGCCGGCGGCACGTTCGGCGCAGGCCTTCCGCTCGTCCTCGAAGCCGCCGCCACGGGCACCGCGCCCCTCTCCTTCGAGTGGCTCCGGAATGGTGCCCGCGTCGGCCTGACGACCGAGCCGAGGCTCACCCTCGCCGCCCTCCGCACCAACGACGCCGGCTTCTATTCCGTCCGCGTCACCAACGCCGCCGGCGCCATCACCTCCGCGCCGGCCCCCGTCCACGTGCGCTTCAGCCAATCCATCTCCTACACCAACCCGGCCTCCATCCACCTGCCGGACGCCGCGCCCGCCGCCACCTATCCGTCCCTCATCCAGGTGCCCGCCGGCGCGGCCCGACTCGGGGGCGTTTCCCTCACGCTCCACGGCCTCAGCCACGCCTGGCTCGAGGATCTCGACGCCCTCCTCGTCGCGCCCTCCGGCGCCGCCGCGCGGATCCTCTCCGATGCCGGCCGCGGTCCCGTCAACGACCGGACCATCACCCTCGACGACCTCGCACCCGCACCCCTTCCCGAGTTCGCCACTCCTACCAACGTGGTCTTCCAACCCTCCGACTACGCAGGCCTCGAACCCGTCACCGACGCATTCCCTGCGCCCGCCCCGTCCACTCCACCCGGCCTCCGGCTCTCGGGACTCCTGGGGGGCGAGGTCGCCGGGACGTGGCGTCTGTTCCTCGTCGACGACTCGCCCAAGGCCGACGGTCTCCTCGCCCGCGGATGGAGCCTCCAGTTCCAGGTGTTCGGCTTGCAACCCGCGTCCGACGCCGCGCCCGTCGAACCCACCTTCGTCACCCTCCCGGCCAACCAGTCCATCCGCGCCGGTGAATCCGCCCGGTTCACCGCCGATACCCTCGGCAACCCCGCACCCACGCTGCGCTGGCAATCCTCCCCCGACGGCACCAACTGGTCCGATCTCTTCAATGGCCCGAACGTGACCGGCGCGGGCACCCGGACGCTGACCTTCGCCAACGTTCCCGCCTCCGAGGACGGCCGACGCTTCCGCCTCAGCGCCGTCAATGCCGCGGGCTCGGCCTTCAGCGATCCCGCCCGCCTGTCCGTCTCGGCCACGGCCACCGCGTGGGCCACGCGCATCCTTCCCGGTGCCTACGTTCCCGGCCGGTCCTTCGAAGTCCGCATCGAAGTCACGCCTTCCGCCAACGTCGCCTTCCATGCGATTGCGGATCGTCCGCCCGCGAACTGGGTCGCGTCCGCCATCTCCGAAGGTGGTGTCTTCGATGCCGCCACCCGCGAGGTGAAGTTCGGTCCCTTCCCCGACAACGCCACGCGCACCCTCCGCTACACGCTCACCCCGCCTGCCCAGGCCACCGGCCGCGCCGAGTTCAGCGGCACCGCCTCCGCCGACGGCGTTCCGTCACCCATCGGTGGCTCGACCTTCGTCGAGAACACCGCCGCCCATCCCGCGGATACGGACGCCAACCTGCGACTCGTCCTCGACGAGGTCACCGGCTACGGCGCCGCCTGGAAACGCGGTGAACCCTGGTCGGTCGCGCCCAATCCCATCCCGGTGAACTACGTCACCCGCGCCGGCTTCCTCTGGCGCGCCGGTGAAGCGTATCGGCTGGACGCCTCCGTCGGCGGCGCGCCCACGTGGTGGATCCCGGGCACGTCCTCCGGTTCCGGCCGTATCGCCGGCCCGGCCATCGACCCGATTCCTACCCTGCAGCGCACCGTGAACGGGAACCTGGTCACGCTCTCGGTCGTCCCGGGCACGGGCGTCTCCGCCTACGCCATCGAGGAAAGGCTCTTCGTCGGATTCAACGCCACCGACATCTCCGTCGGCGGCACCTTCCAGTCGTCCGATGGCGTCCTCCGCTGGGGTCCCTTCTTCGACAACCAGCCCCGGACGTTCACCTACCGACTCGTCCCGCCCGCGAACTTCGACGGCGAGATCGCTCTCCTCGGGCTCCTGAGCGCCGACGGCGAATCCTTTCCGGCCACCGGCCAGGCCGTCGTCCGGTTTGGATCCACCCCGCTTCCGCCGCCCGTCCGCACGGACCTCGAAGGCGACCGTCTGGCGCTCGATCTCTCCGGCCCCCTCAACGCTCGCGTGCTCATCGAGACCGCCGAAGCCCTCGGTGCCCCGTGGACGCTGGCCACCGAGTTCCAGCTCAGTCGGCCCGGACAGGACTGGAGTGTTCCCGTCGAGATCCAGAACTCCGGCCGTTTCTTCCGCGTCCGGATCGAAGTGCCGTGAAACGGCCCCCGTGTAGGCCGGGTGCCCCCACCCGGCGACCATCCCCAATCCGCCACGTGGGGGCACGCGGCCTACACCCCACCGCAGGCCGGGTGCCCTCACCCGGCGATCATCGCAATCCGCCGCGTGGGGGCACGCGGCCTACACCCCATTGTAGGCCGGGTGCCCTACCGCCCCGGCAATGGAACCGGATGCTGCGAACTGCGGGCCACCTCGCGCAGTGCTTCCCGCAGCACCACCGCGGCGCGCAGGGCTCCCTCCACGGACAGGTGGTCGTCGTCGCAGTAACTGAGCACCAGCCCCTCCCGGTAACGCACCCTCGGCCCATCCTCATATAGCCCGGCAATCCCGATGAAATGCACGGCCGGATCCTCATCCACCATCTGCTGAAGCCACCCGTGGACACGTCCGCGATCACGCCTCGCCCGGTACGGCTCACCCATCGGCGTCAACGGAGCCACCTCGACCTCGCCGGTGTAGAAACCATCGACCGCAAACCCGAGTTCGGGAGGCTGCCCGACGAACACGAAGTTCGAGCCGGGGGCGATCGCGCGCAGCCTGCGGATGTCATCCAGCAGTTCCTCCCGCTCCCAGCGGACATAGACGCTCCAGCGGGACACCACGACCACCACCGGAACCGAACTGGTCGCGAAGAACGAGCGGATGGAATGGTCGAGCGCGTGGCGGCGGTCCGCAGGCCAGCTTAGGGCCGCGTAGTTGGTCCAAGACCCCCCGGGCGGGATCAGGAACGGCTTCGCTCCCGCTGCGGTAAACGCCGCGTAATTCCAGTGAAGATCGCGGAAGGCGCGATCCAGTCCGGGAAGGATCGCCCGGCCATGGGAGTCCCCGAGCACCACCGCATGGAAGGGGCCCGGGGCAATGGGGGTCGCCGGGGCAAACCCGCCGAACGGGGTCGGGACAAGCCCAGACACCGAGCAACCCAGTGCACGCGGATTTCCACGGGGGTACAGATCCGCGTCGCACCAACGCTGGGGTTGGCCCAACCGTTCCACGGGGTGACGGAGGACCCGCGGAGCCGCACAGCACAGGACAAACACCCCCATCGCCGGGAGCCCGATGCAGACCACGACGCGCCCGATGGCAAGCTGACGCACCGGACGTTCGATCCCATGGTAGGTGAGGCTCGCGAGGATCAGGGAGATCGCCAGCGGGACCCAGCAATCCTCCAGGCCCGACACCCGGACGTAAGCGAGCACGGGCCAGTGCCACAGGTACCACTCGTACGAAATGCGCCCGAAGTACACTGGCACCGACGTTCCCAGCCATCGGCTCACCCAACTCCCGGGTCCACCTGCGATGACAAATACGGAACCCAACACGGGAAGCAGCGTTGCGGGTCCCGGAAACAGCACGCCGTTCCGGACAAACCCAAGGCCCAACAACAGCAACAGCACGCCCAGCAACCCCAGACTTGCGCGGGCGGCCGAACCCAGCGGCTTCCCGAGCAACCCCATCGAATGCCGCGCAAGCAGCGCCCCCGCGAGCAATTCCCACGCCCTCGCATGCGGAAGATAGAGCGTTGCCGCGGGATCCCGCCACGGCCCGGGCAGGCACGCCACGAAGCTCACGGACGCCATCCCCCAGAGCCAGCGATTCGGCCGCCGGACCCACCGGTGCAACAGCACGAGCACAGCCGGAAAGATCAGGTAGAACTGCTCTTCCACGGCGAGCGACCAGCAATGCAGGAGGTGAAGCCCTTCCGCATTGGGCCCCCAGTAATCCTCGACGTTCCGGAAGGTCCACACGTTGCCCAGGAACAGCATCACCGACGTCGCCTGCCGTCCCAGCCGACGAAAACTCTCCCCATCCAGCGTGAGCCACCCCGCCAGCACCGTTCCCGCGAGCACCACGGACAGCGTCGGAAAGAGCCGCCTCACCCGACGAAGCCAGAAGTTCCGAAACGAGAAGGCACCTTCAGCCAGTTCCTCCTGGAGGATCCGCGTGATGAGGAATCCCGAGATCACGAAGAAGACGTCGACTCCAATGAAGCCACCGCCCGCCCCTGGGATCCCCAGGTGGAAGAGCACCACCATCAGGATGGCCACCGCCCGGAGACCATCGATGTCCGGGCGGTACGCAAGGGCTGATTTCTCGTTCATTCCAGGTGCAACTTGTGCCGCACGAAGGGGAACACGGCAGAACTCCCGCGTGCAAAAACACTCTCCGGATTCCCTGATGTCCTTGCCGAAGCCTTCGGCCCGCTTACCGCGGAGATTGGAGACGACGCGGGAGAGGGACAGGGTGGTTGGCAACCGAGGCGATGCTCCCGAGGGCTTCGCGCAGGAGAGGTTCGGCGCGTGCGGCGCCTGCGACTGTCAGGTGGTCGTCATCAAAGTAGAAGAGGGTTGGACCCTCCCGAAACCGGACGCGGGGACCATCCTGGTAGGGGTGCGCGATGTCGAGGAATCGGACGCCCGGATCGGCATCGGCCAGTTCCCGCAGCCAGCCGTGGACCTTCGAGCGTCGCCGGGTTGCCTGGTAGGGTTCGCGCATGGGTGTCAGGGGGGCGAACTCGAGTTCGCCGGAATGGAAGCCCGCGACTCCCATCGCGAGTTCCGGGACCTGCCCCACGAACAGGAACACCGATCGGGGCGCGAGCGCACGGAGGTTGCGGATGTCCTCCATGAATTCCTTCCGGCCCACCTTGGCATGGGCACTCCACCGCCCGACCACCACCACGACGGGAGGGGAAGTGGTGGCCAGGAAGGTCCGGATGGAGGCGTCCAACTCCTGGCGGCTGGGACCGGACCACAATCGACCGGCATACTCGCTCCAGGGATGCCCGGGAGCGATGACGAAGGGTCTGGCACCCGATGCCGTAAAGGCGGCGTAGTTCCAGCGCAGATCCCGGAAGACGGAGTCGAGCGCCGGAAGCAGCGACCTGCCGTGGGAGTCGCCCAGGAGCACGGCGTGGATCGGGCCGGGCGCAATCGGCGTCGCGGGAACGAACGGTCCGAGCGGCGACCGAACGAGACCCGAGGGAACGCACCCGGGGCCATGGGGGTTGGTGTTCGGCATGAAGTCCGTGTCACACCAACTCAGCGGCACGGGCACGCGCTCGCCGGGATGACGCAGGAAGCGCGGAATCGCGCAGCAGACGGCCAGACCGGCAACCACTGGAACGAGAATTCGCATTGGAACCTCGGGAACTGGGATCCGCCGGGTGGGACATTCGATGAGGTGGTAGGTGAGGGCCGGATTCATTCGGATGCCAATGGGCGGCTGAAGGGGCCAGCGCCTCGAATGGAGGCGAACGTGGAGGTTTGGAACCACCGGGTGAAGGCCGGAAACACCGCCCCGCCAATGCGTGAACCTCGAAACGGCAGTTGTATCCGCAGATTGCGGGTATGTGGTTTGTCAACGAGAGCCTGAGAAAACCGAAGGGAAAATCTTTCGTGGGCCAAGCATGCTGACTGCACCAGGGCGCGTGGTGCCGGCGCCAGCACCCAGCCTGGGAAAGGAGAGAACGGTGGGCCTACGCCTTTGCCGTCCTCCCCTCTCCGTTTCTAGGCGGCCAAAACTTTCCGCCGAAGGCGGCTCTTTTCAATTCCCTTTTGCGCTTCCGCGCTTTTGCCTGACTTCCCCTGCGTCTAGGTCGCCACGGCCGACGCTGGAACCGTCATGACGGCTTCATTGGCAGGGGGCTGCGCTTGCGCACCCAAGTCTTGGGCGGGAGGACTGTTTCGGAGGGTGTACTCCCGGCCCGACTTGCGGGTGCGGAGGATTTCCATCGCCTGTTCCCGAGCGTCCTTGCGGGTGATGCCCAGTGCGTCGAGGCCCTGTTGGCCGACGCGGGAGATGATTTTTCCGAGCTTCTGGACCATGGGTTTGCCGGCTTGCTCCATGGGGTCGGTGAGTCCCATGAGCGAGTACCAGACCTGGGTGATGAGCTTGCGGGCCAAGGCTGCCACCACAAGCGAGACCTCGCCCTTTCGGCCCAGCAGCTTGCGGCCCCAGTCGCTGTTGGGATGCTTGGATGAACGCAGCAGCGAGTGGCCTGCCTCGATGAGAAGGGCGCGGAGATCCTTGTGCCCATGCCCCTTGATGCCGCCTGACTTGGTACCCTTGCCACTGTCGTCGAAGGCGGGGTTGAGGCCGACGAACTTGACGAGGGATTTCGGGGACTTGAATCGGTTGATGTCACCAACGACTGCCCCGATGGCGAAGGCGATGACATCGCGGATGCCGGTGAGTCGGGTAAGTTCGAGGAGCTTTGGATCCTGGAGGACCTGTTGGGCGACGAGGCTGGCCAAGCGTCGCTCGAGTTCGATGTGGTATTCGAGTTCGAGCAAGCGGATCTCCAGGATCTGGGTCTGCATTGGATTCCAGGTCCTGGCCTTGAGGATGGCGGTGCGGCGTTCGTCACGGCCGAGGTCCAGGAGGGACTCTCCCAGTCGGACGCCGTTGTCACTGAGGTAGGAGGAGAGGGAATTGTTGGCGGCAGTGACGCCCTTGACGGCCCTGCGGTGTGCGTGGAAGAGGTCGCGTCGCTCCTGGGTGAGTGGATCGGGGACCCAGACGAGCTTGGCGTTGCCGCAGAGGTAGGCGCGAGCGATGCGGGTGGCGCTGATGCGGTCGTTGTTGGCGTGTGATTCCTTGAGCTTGCCGATGAAGACACTCTCCAGAACGAGAGCGTTGCGCTCGATGGCGCGCAGCTTGCGGACGGCGTCAAAGGTGTTGCCGGAGGCCTCCAGGACAAGGGTGTCGGTGGGGAGGGTGTTCTTCTTGGCCCAGGAAGCGAGCTGGGCGATGGGAACCTTGTTGAAGGTTTGCAGCACAACAGCCGCCAGGGGAGTAGGCCCTTGGAGGATGGAGGCGGTGAAGGAATCCGGGTGGACGTCGAGACCGACGACCCGGGATACGGTGGGTGGTATGGATGATTGCTGCACTGGACAGGATGTGTTAGTGAGCAGGTGGACGGAGACGGGCCAGGCGACTACATGCACTCACCGATTACACGGATTGGAAGCCCGTCGAGAGAGGCTGTCCTTTCACCCCACGGGTGACATGGAAGCAGCGATACGGTGAGGCCTCTTGTCCCGGTCCATCTGTGAAATCGCTGAAATCGGTGGATAACCCAACTGCCGTTTTGAGGCTGAAAGCACACCCCACCCCGCGCCCGCCATCGCCACGCATCTACGCCGGAGGCGTTGCAGCCGATAGCCCGGGGTGCGAAGCAACCCTGGGTTCCCCGCCCATTTTCGATACCAACCCCATCGGGGTTGCAGCCGCCGGGCCCCTCCGCGATCCCACCCCGCCACCCAGCGCCCACTACCTCACCCGGATGACGGCAACCTCCCTCCCCTGGATACTGAGACGCACTTCAGAAAGCAGATTCGTGACCTCCGCCGGCACGAGCCACATGCAAAGCCCCTCACCCGAAGGCACTGCCACCGTCCCATGCACCCTTTTCCTCAAGGGAACCGCGGCACCTCCTTTCAGCACCAAAGTCGCCGCCAGGTCGGAATCCTTGGCATCCCCCCCGTCATCCTGTCCATCCTGTCCTCAACCCACCGCCATCCTGTCCATCCTGTCCTCAACCCACCGCCATCCTGTCCATCCCGTCATCCTGTCTTCTCCCCCAACCATCCCGTCCATCCACCGCACAGAATTCCCCGGAACTTTCCGACTCCCGTCCGTAAGACCCCCATGTGACCTCATCCGATTGCCTCCTGTCGACAGCCCTGCTCCTGCTGCTGGCCGCACCCATCCTATCCGGCGCGACGGTGACTCCCGCCGGCAACCACACCGACCTCGGCCCCTCCTGGCGGAACCCGGACGTCGCCAAGCCCCTGGACCTCGACAACAACCAGGTTTTGGGAAGCGACGGATACCATCTCGTCAACCTGCCTGCCTCCCTCCCGTCGTACGTCTCGTCTTGGACCACGATCTCCACCACGTACCCCGGGAATGGTGAGTACTCGATGATCGATGTCCCAGGTCAACCCGGGGAACTGTTCCTCACCGGAACCATGAATCCACGCCCCGGGCCCGGCGTGAGCGTCGACACCTTTGCCTTCACGTTGGGAGAGACCGCCGAAGGACGGATGATCCGCGTGGGCCTGCTGGTCGACAACCTCGATGGTGCCGGGTGGAATGCCACGAGCCTCACCCTGGTGCAGACCGACAGCACACAGTCTACGAGTGGTCCGGTCCCAACCGTGACCGGGGCGCTGAACAACCGGATTCCCGACTGGGTGTTCTTCGACATTCTCGGCGCGAAGGCGGGAGATCGCTTCGTGGTCCGTGCGACCGGAGGCCCGAACGGGACCGCCACCGTGGGCGGCGTCGCCTTCGACAGCATCACCTCCGTCAGCGGCCCCGTGAGGACCTCGTCGCAAGGCGTCGCCAGTCCGTATCCTTCCCGCATCGTCCTCGGCGAACCGCCGCAGGGGCTGTACCGGATGACCCTGACCTTGAGCAACCTCACCAGCCCCGCCCAGGGAATGAGTCTCCTGCTCGTCGGTCCCGGCGGTCAGAAGATCCGCCCGATGTCCCATGCCTTCGGAACCTTCGACACGGCAGGTGGCCCGACGACCCTCGCCTTCGACGACTACGCCGCCACCCCAATTCCAATCCTGTCGGAGGGCGCGATTGCTCGCGGCACCTATAAGCCGGACACCGATCAATCCCCACCCAGCCTGCCCGCGCCTGCCCCTCCGGGCCCCTACTCCAGCACGATGTCCGCAGGCCAGTCCGGGCCGGTGGCCGGTGTCTGGTCCCTCTATGTCGCCGGCACCTCGGTCCGACTGGATTCCTGGGACCTGACGATGGTCCCCATTCGCGAGCCCATCGTGACGAACTTTGCCACCTGGCTGCGCACCACCGCCGCAGCCCCATATTCCTGGATCTACCGCAGCGGAATGTCGGCTCGGGTCACCCCCGGCGGCCTGACAACGGCAGCGTGGTTGGAATGGGGCCCCACCCCGGAACTGGGCTTCACCACACCCCTCCGCAATCTCGGAGCAGGCGACCAACCCATCGAGTTCATCGAGGCCATTCCTCCCGAGCTGGGGGGCACGTTCCACCTTCGCATCGCCGCCTCCAACCAGCTCGGTGTCGTCTATTCCGAGCGTCGGTCCGTGAGCCTTCCGTTGTTCTTCGAAACGTTCGTCACGGGTCCCAAGCCCGCCGCCGGGGCTTCGCCCGGATGTCTCGATTTCAACAACGACGGCAAGCTCGACCTTCTCTTCGCCCGCGACCTTTCCCGCCCCAGTCAGACCCAAGTATTCGAGCCGGGGATCTGGAAGAACACGGGAAGCGGATTTGTCCCCCTGACCCAACCCGGCATCCCCGGCGTCGACCGAGGCCAGGCCTCTCCGGGCGACGCCGACAACGACGGCCGGCTCGACTTCCTGATCAACGGTTTCACCGAGTCCGGCAGGATCTCGCAACTCTGGTTCAACACCGGAGTCGACAACCCGGCCTTCGAACGTGTCGACCTGCGCGGCATCCCGGGCGCCGGTCTCGGAGCCGTCACCTGGGGAGACTATGACAACGACGGGCGTCTCGACTTCCTCCTCACCGGATCCCGGGACAACCCCGGGATCGGACAGCTGTGGCGCAATTCGGGCTCGGCCTTCGTCAACGTCACGGCATCCACCCTTCCCGGCTTCCCGGCCATCGCCGACGGATCCGTCGCCTGGGGCGACTACGACCGGGACGGTTGGCTGGACATCCTGATTTCGGGCTCCCTCGGATCCGGAGCAGGCACAACCCAGATCTGGCGGAACACCGGCAGCGGCTTCGCCCGACTGCCTGAATCCGCCACACCGGGCCTCGCCCAACTCCGCGGTTCCTCCGTGGCCTGGGGCGACTACGACAACGACGGGCGGCTCGACTTCCTGATCGGAGGCGAAACCACCGAGGGGCAGCGCCTGACCCAGATCTGGCACAACACCGGCAACGGTTTCAGCAACGTGACCGGCACTCTCGCTGCCGCCATTCCCGGCATCTTCCGCGGCACCGCCGCCTGGGCTGACCACGACAACGATGGCCGTCTGGACATCCTGCTGGTCAGGCAAAACCTCGGGCATGCCGACAGACCCCAGCTCTGGCGAAACACGGGATCCGGATTTGAGAACATCAGCGACGCCGCCTTTCCCAACTCGAACCTCCGCTACAACTCCGGCACGTGGGGCGACATGGACAACGACGGCCGCCTCGATCTCATCCTCGGGGCCGCAACTCCCGAGGGACAGAACGTCATCGAGATCGCGCGCAGCAGGATCTGGACGACCAACACGCCGCCCACGCCCCCGAAGGACCTGATCGTCTCCGCCGGTCCCACCGGAGTGACCTTCGCATGGCAGCCAGCCACCGATGCCCAGACGCCCTCCGGCGGCCTCTCCTACCACCTGCGCGTCGGGACCATTCCCGGAGGTTCCGACCTCGTCTCCGCCATGGCTGGCCCCGACGGACGGGCCCTGCTCCCCCGTCACGGCGCACTCAGTCCGGGGCTTACGCGGACGATCATCGGTCTTCCCACCGGACGAACCCTCTACTGGTCCGTCCAGGCGCAGGACACCGCCTTCGCAGGGTCCGAGTTCGCCACAGGCCAATCATTCCGCGTCGGACATGCCCTCGCCACCTCCACCGGCGAACTCATCCCCGGTGACTCCAATGGCGATGGCGCGGTCGATGACCGTGAACTCAACCTGGTCCTGGGCAGACTCCAAGCCGGGCTCCGCACCCTCAACACCGCCGGCTTCTATAGCCCCGCCCAGATCCAGGCCCTCAACGTCGGCCGGCCGATGCTCGAACGGGCCCCATCCGGAGAATTCAAACTCACCCTCGCCCTGGAGAAGGCCACCCAACTCACCAACTTCACTCCATTCCCATTCCTCGCGCCCCAGACCCGCATCAACGAATCCGGTGCACTGGAGTTCCTGTTCTCCTCACCGGACGACGCCGCCTTCTTCCGATTGGACTCCCGGTAGGGATCCCCTCTCTGTGAAGGCCAAAGGCGCACGAACCCCGATCCCACGGCCTCCAACGGGGGGCTGATCGGGCTCTGCTACCAAGTGTCAGCGCCGAGCTGGAATTCCGCTGATTCTGCCGGTTTGAAATCCGGCATCGGTCGCGTCTTCTTGGCGGCCTCTTCTTCCTCCTGAGGCGTCAGCCCTTCTTGCTTCTTCTCCGTCTTCTTCCCGTCTCCGCGTCGGTTCGCTTCCCCTGGCCGCGTCCCGTCTTCTTGCGGCCTGTGGCTCGCTCCCGGTCCCTGATCAAGTGCCTCTGCTGCAATCACCCGTTCTCCCCGGGGCCCCGCAACCGCACCCGTCAGCTCTACTGCCCCAAGCCCGCCTGTCGCGTGGCCAGCAAGGCGGCGGCCCAGGCCAAGTGGGTCGCAAAGCCCGCCAACCGCGACTACTTCAAGGGCGCCCACCACGTCGATCGTGTCCGCCGGTGGCGCGAAGCCAATCCCGGCTACTCCAAGCGATCCTCAGCCCGGAAGGCTCCCTCTCCTGAGCTGCAACCACCTCTCCATCAGTATCCTACAACTGCTCCGCTACAAGATCCACTCCCGGCGCCGTTACAAGATCTCGTGCCCCCGTTACAAGATCTCGTGATTTCGTATCCAGCTGTCGTCGTGGGCCTTATCGCTCTCCAAGCCGGCTCAGCGTTACAAGATGACATCCACCAGCACCTGCATCGTGTGGCATCCAAGGGAGCGGAATTCCTCCGGCAGTACGCCGGGCGGTTTCCGCCTCCATCATGAATGAACACAAACTCCTCCTCCGGCCCGAACGGCTCCGTGAGGTCCCTCCCCGCTTCAGTTGGTGCGATCAACGTCTCTTCCGCTCCGGGATCACTTCCCGCTGTGGATCCGACGCCATGGCCCTGTACCTCTTCCTCCTCACCGTCGCCGACTCACGCGGCCTCAGCTACTACTCCGACGCCAGCATCGGTCGCTCCCTGCGCCTGGATTCCGTCGCCCTCTCGGCGGCACGCGCTGAGCTCCTTGGAGCAGATCTCATCGCGTATCGTCGTCCCCATTATCAGGTCCTGAGCCTCCCCGATTCTTCCACTCCGCCTCCCTCGCAGCGTCTGGGCGAGGTCGCCTCTGTCGGGGACATCCTTCGTCGCGTCTTCAGCGCGGGAGGTGCCCAGTGATCGACTTCCAGACCTTCTGCAAGCTGCGCCAACTCCACGACGTCGATCGACTGTCGATCACCCAGATCGCCACCGAACTCGGTCTCCATCGCGAGACCGTCTCCAAGTGGATCTCGCGTCCCAAGTACGAGCAGCGGGGCTCCGAGCATCCTCGCGCCAGCAAGCTCGATCCCTTCAAGGGCTCCATCAGCCGGCTCCTGGAGCGTCACAACTATAGCGCCAGTCAGGTCCTCGGGCTCATCCGCGAGGAAGGCTACAGGGGCGGCTCCAGTATCCTTCGTTCCTATGTTGCACGCGTCCGGCCGCGCACCCGACAGGCCTTCCTGCGGCTTCAGTTCGTTCCAGGCCAGGCGGCACAGGTCGACTGGGGATCGGCGGGCTACCTGCAGGTCGGCGACACCCGCTGCCGCCTCTCCTTCTTCGTCATGGTCCTGTGCCACAGCCGCCGGATGTATGTGGAATTCACCCTGCGCGAGTCCCAGGAACACTTCCTGGCCGCGCATTACAACGCCTTCCTCTTCTTCCAGGGCGTGCCCAACGAACTGATCGTCGACAATTGCAAGGTCGCCGTCATCCACCACCGTCGTGGAGAGGAGCCTGCCTTCAATCCGCGTTACCTCGACTTCGCCCGTCACCACGGCTGCCGTCTGCGGGCCTGCAACCCTCTCTCACCCCACGAAAAGGGCCGCGTCGAGCGCGCCGTCGGCTACGTCAAACGCAACTTCCTGGCCGGACGCGAACTCGGCTCCCTCGACGCCATCAACGCCGAGGCGCGGCTGTGGATGAACACCGTGGCCAACGTCCGCGTGCATGGGGATACAGGCAAGACACCCGATGCCCTCTTTGCAGAGGAAAACCTCCGCCCCCTCCACCTCAACGCCTACGACACGGCCACCATCCACCCACTGCGATCCGACCGGACCTGTCGAGTGCGCTTTGATTCCAACACCTATTCCGTTCCGGCCACCAACGCGCGGCAACTGCTAACGCTGAAGGCGTCCACGGACCGGATCGTGATCCTCAACGGCGACCAGGTCGTCGCGGATCACCCGCGTTCCTACGAACGGCGTCGGGACTTCGAAATCCGGGGACACATCGAGCCGTTGCTGCACCAACGGATGCGGGCCCATCGCCAACGACAATTGGTGCGTTTCCTGACCTTCGGTCCGGCAGCCCAACGCTACTGGGAGCAATTGCAGCAACGCCGGCCCGACGCCCTCACCCAGGTCCAGCGCATCGTCGCGCTGAGCGAGTCCCACGGGGTGGACCTCGTCTCCCGATTGCTCGAGGACCTCCTCGAACTGGAGGCCTTCGGTGCCGACTACATCGCCAACCTCGCCACCCAGCGACAGCGCATCTCCCAGGAATGTGGAGCCCTGCATCTCACCCGTTCCAGCGACCTGCTGGATCTCGAAGTCCCCGCACCCGACCTCTCCCTCTACGACCAACCATGAAAAAGGACATCCTCAACGAGCACCTCGACTACCTCCGTCTGGAATACATCCAGAAGGAGCATCGCTCCCTCGCCCAGCAGGCGGCACGAGAACAGTGGTCCCACGGGGAATACCTCAACCGCCTCATCGAGGGCGAGGTGGGCCAGAGGCGGCAGAAGGCGCTGGAACAGCGGTTGCGCCGGGCACGATTCCCGTTTCGCAAGACGCTTGAGCAGTACCAGTGGACGTGGCCGCGGAAGATCAACCAGATGGCGGTGCGCGAACTCTTCAACCTGAAGTTCATGGAGACCCACACCAACGTGGTGTTCATGGGATCGGTTGGACTGGGCAAGACGCATCTGGCGGTGGCGCTGGGACTGGAGGCATGCCAGGCGGGACGGACGGTGCTGTATGCCTCGGCCATCCATGTGATCAACGAGCTGCTGGTGGCGCAGAAGACCCACCGCTTGCGCAAGACGATCCGCAAGTATGCCGGGATCGACCTGTTGATCCTGGACGAGATCGGCTACTTGCCGATCGACAAGGCGGGGGCGGACCTGCTGTACCAGGTGCTGGCGGAGCGGTACGAGAAGGCCTCGACCGTGCTGACGACGAACCGCGCGTACAAGGAGTGGGCGCACATCTTCAACAACGACGCGACGATGACGGCCGCGTTGCTCGACCGCTTGCTGCACCACGTGGAAACGATCCTGATCGAAGGCCGCAGTTACCGGAGTCGGGAACACACCGAAACGCCATAGTCCACTAGTACACCCCCATCGCAAGGCCGCTGGAGCAAGGCTCCCAGCGGCCATTTTCATGCCCGGATCCCCCAACGGATTTCAAACCGGCAGCTTTAGACGGTTTTCACGTGGGCGCTGACACCAAGTTCTCCCAGTAAACCCGGAACATCCGCGTCCCCTGGCGATCGCTGGGGACGCGGGATGTCCCCGGCGCGACGTTGCCATCCTTCTCCCCTTAAGCCTCCGCATTCCCATCTACCTGCCGAACACGCCCACATCCGTCGTGTTCCTCCACCAAATCGGGGCTGGGCCCCACTACCCTCACCAACGCGCTCCTCATCCGAACCTCAGCCCCAACGGGGCGAACGACGACAGCCCAGGGCAAGCCCCGAGTCGGCGAGGGGCGCTGCGCATGGTCACTCGAAGATCAACTCCAGGAGTTCTGGGTCCCAAGGGTTGGCGTCATCTACATCGAAGCCGTGAAATCACCCACGCAACGCCCCCAATCAACATGACGGCAATTGGCCCGATATAAAAGATGGGCACAGTCCATCTGGTAGGCGGAAAGGATGGGAACCAAAGAACGGCCCCTGCGACCACCGTTGCCTTGCTCAGGCCCAATGCCACATCGGCTTGCCGCCGCCCAATACCGGAAATCATGAGGCCAACGAAGGCTGGTAGGACTGCGATGCCGCAAAGTACTCCGAAGATGGTGGGCACCCCTTCGTAACTGGTAGCTAGAGCCTGTCCCCAAGTAGGGATCGCTCAAGCGGGCATTGACGGAATGCTCATCGGCAAGTCCTCGATAACGGCCTGATTTCCTGCCAAGCCGGGAAATTGACCCTTTATGAGCGTCCCTTGCCCCGTGCCGGCGATTTCTGGGTGGTGGTTGGAGTGCCGGCATTGGGCCGTACCAAGTGCAGCTCGCCCCGGTCCAACAGTTCCCATTGCACCTCTTCTCCAGACTCCAACCCGATCGCCGCCGCCAGCGCCATCGGTACGCTCACATAGAGCCTCTCCTTCTGTCCCTTGGATCGGATTCCCTGCACCTTGATCGGATATTCGGATGCCATTTTCTTCGCCTTTTCCTGATTGGTTTCTTGCCTTTGTACGGCTAGCCCGTACGCTAGCCGCATGCCAAGCCGGATCCTTCCCTTTCCTCAGGACCTCAGACCCCGGCTTCCCAACGTTCTGGGCAATGTCGACTACCTCGCCCTGCGTCGCCAGCTCGAGCATATCGACACCCTTCTCAGCGACTCCGGTCTGGAGCGCTTCTTCGTCCAGCTCGCCCTGGACGCATGGATTGCCCGTTCCAAGACCACCCCAAGCGCTGTCGAACAAGCCCGCTTCCAACAACGCTCCTGCCGCGCCCTCCGATGCAACATCCTGCGCACCCTCGTTCAGGACGACTTCCGCGGCTTCTCCTGCCAACTCGCCAGCAGCCCCCTCTACCAATGGTTCTGTCACCTCGACGCCGTCGACCGCATCCGCGTCCCTTCCAAGAGTGAGCTCCAGCGCTTCGCCCAATGGCTGCCGGCCGAGTCCATGCGCAAGGTGCACGAAGAGCTCATCCGCCTCCTCGCCTCCTCGGAAGCCAAGGTCCTGCAACTGCCCAAGCCCCTGGATCTGGACGCCGTCTTCCTCGACACCACCTGCGTCCAGGCCAACATCCATTTCCCGATCGACTGGGTTCTCCTGCGTGACGGCGTGCGCACCCTGATGAAGGCGACACGCCTGATCCGGGAGCAGGGCCTGTGCAAGCGGATGGAATCGCCGGAAGTCTTCCTGCGCCGCATGAACTCGCTGTGCATGGAGATGAGCCGCAGGGGCCGCGGGACCGCTTCCAAGAAGGAGCGCAAGCGGATCCTGCGCCTGATGAAGAAGCTCACCGCCGTGGTGCAGAATCACGCGCGACGCCACCGGGATCTGCTTGATGCGAACTGGCAGAAGACCAAGTGGACAAGGCCACAGGCCGAGCAGGTGCTGCGGCGCATCGATCAGATGCTGGAACTGCTTCCCAAGGCAACGAAGCAGGCGCATGAGCGGATCATTGGCGAGCGTCCCGTACCCAACGCGGGGAAGATGCTCAGCCTGTACGATCAGGATGTCCGGGTGGTTGTGCGGGGAAAGGCTGGGGCGGAGGTCGAGTTCGGCAACACCCTGCTGGTGGCAGAGAACTCGCAGGGATTGATCATCGACGCCGAACTGTTCCGTACCAGTGCGCCGGCGGACAGCCAGCTGCTCTTCCGAAGTCTGACCCGGATGTGGAGCGTGATGGGCAGGAAGCCCGGCGCAGCGGTGACCGACCGTGGATTCAGCAGCGAAGCCAACAGCGAGAAGCTGACGGAGGGAGAGACCTTCGATGGCACGTGCCCGAAGAAGCCGGCCGAACTGAAGGAGCGGATGAAGGACGGCAAGTTTGCGGCGATGCAGAAGCGCCGGGCACAGACCGAGGGGCGGATCGGGATATTGAAAAACGGATTCCTGGGAGCGCCGATGAGGGCGGAGGGATTCGAGCACCGAGAGCGAGCGGTGATGTGGGGCGTGCTGACGCACAACCTCTGGGTGCTGGCCCGGATGAAGGTGGCGAAGGAGGAGAAGAAGCCAAAGAAGCCGAAGAGGGGTGATGGAGGAATTCCGATGCGCAAGGCAGCCTGAAGGAGCAGGAATCCGCGGAGTTGGAGACCAGGTATAGGAGTGGTGTCTCCGTCGCCGGCGCAGCCAGCGTCAAAGCGATGATGGCGGCACCAGACCGCGCCATTTTCAACCAGTTCTAGGCATGTATTAGATAAGCATGCCTGATTCTAATCAAAAATCTCTGAAAACAGCCTCTCCGGGGACAGGCTCTAGCTAGGATCATATGCAGAGTATGGGTGTAGATCGTGTCAGTTCAGGTGCGGCCCCCGCCAGCGATGTCCCGACTGAACTCGTAGTATTCATTCTTCATAGGCCGGTCGACTGACCAGCAGGGTGGCTGTCGTCACCGGAACGCCAACCAACGGAATCAGCGCGCAAACAAGTGGAACACCAACAATCCAACTGCGCGTCAATGCCTTCATGGCGTGTTCGGTACGTAAAGGTCGTCGACGGGAGCCAGCCACGCGCGGCGTCCGCATCACCACTCGACGTGTCGGCTGGGGCCCTTTCGCTGAACCGATTAGCCAGACGAATCGTTCACTTCAGCTTGGCTTTCATGTCGGCATCCATCGCATCCAGCCGCTTCTCCATCTCATCCATTGCCTTCTGCATCTTCTGCATCTGATTTACGACCCGTTCCTCAGGAGTCTGGCAGCCTGCAAGCAAGGCACAGGTCAGCCCGAACATGGTCAATCTGGCCAGAATCTTCATAAATCTGATCATTCTTTCCAGCGTGTACATAACCCCAACGCTTCAGCTCACCGATGGCCGCCACTCCAGCGCTTCATCAATCCCAAGCAGCCGAGCGGAGTCGCCATTCGCTGGAACGTCAAGTTGAACGAGGCCGCTGCGCGGGGGGCTTCGCCGCGGTGGACGACATGGGCCTCCCGGAGCACACGCTCCGGGTGCATGAAAACCATTGCGCCACCACGGCAAAAATTCATCGACCACCTCACCCTTCGTCAGCTCTCCGAGCGCACCGTCCAGACCTATATCCATTGGGCCGCGGATCTGGCCCGCTTCCACAAGGCGTCTCCCGATGCCCTCGGCCGCCCCGAGATCAGTTCGTTCGTACTCCACCTCATTCAGGAGCGCAAGCACTCCGACCGCTCCGTCACCCTCGCCGTCCGGCCTCTCCCTCCATGTCCTGCCCGAGGGCTTCACCAAGATCCGGCACTACGGCCTGCTCGGGAACAACCGTCGCAAGCGGATGCTGCCCCTGGCGCGCGAGGCGCTGAAGGGCTCGCGTTGGCACGCGGCCATCGCGCCGGCGGAGGCCCACCCGGCCCGTCCCGTCGAAGAGAACATAGCCTGTCCTCGGTGCGGAGCCGCAGAACTCCAATGCATCGGGCGCCTCGATGCGCAGGGAAGATTCACTCCATTGGCCGAGGGCGCTCGCCGAGCCCGGATCCAACATTCCTATAGCCAGAGGACTCCCCCGCGGCTTCGTCCAACCGCGAAATAAATCGGGCGTGGCCACTCAATCGTGATCCACGCCCATCTCCGCCCGATCTATTCCGCTGCTGTGTTAGGCGTTTCCGGTAGATTGCTCATTCGGTGAATGGCTGGTTCATGTCACGAATGTGCTCCCACTCCTTGTTGCATTCGGCAGAGACGATGAGGTCCCGGTAGTCTTGGTGCCCCAGCTCGATAAGAGGCTCGATGCGGGCAATGTCTCCGTGGGAGGAATAGACCACGCAACGCAGCAAGCGGTCGCTGGAAAACGTGTCGCTCTCACGGCGGAGTTTGAGCAGGCGCGCCAACACAACGCCGGACTCCTGCGGAAAGTCCCGTTCAACTCGGGCGATGATGTCTTGCGGGAGGTTCATTGGCTTCCATTCACACGAGACGCGAGGAAGCGCCAAACGTCAAGGTCAGCGACGCGGGCCAGCCACCAGGCGCGCCCGCATCGCCACTCGGCGTGCCGGCTGGCTACCATTCGCTGGACCTGATGGTTAGCCCATGTCTTGTTGATCATTGTGTACACCAGACTGGCCTCTCAACCGAAATTTGAAGAACCTCAGTCGGAGAAGCTTCTCGAAAGCGAACGCCCACGAACAGCTCTGAACGGCATGACTCACAGCCGCCATAGGCACACTCATCAACTGTACCATCCCCATTCGTGCGATCGGCCTCTTCCCGCCAGGATTCATGCTTCCTATGGCCGACTGGCCACCAGGGCAGCTGCTGGCCGATCCTATACTCATGCAACGCAAAGCGCCCTCGACTGTCACCGTCGAAGCTCGCCGCAACATGAATCTGACAACGAATGGTCGCAGCCTGCCCACAAGCAGGGCACTGACCTTCAAGAACGAGATCGTTAAAGGCTCCCATGAGTTCGATTCGGGCTAACGCCAAGGTCAGCGACGGGAGCCAGCCACCCGCGGCCGCCGCATCGTCACTCGGCGTGTCGGCTGGCTACCGTTCGCTGGACCGACTGGTTCGCTCCCCCAATGAGAGCGGGTGGCCGAAAGAAACGAAAGAGGACGAAAAGGCCGGCAACAGACTCGGCCGCGCCCGACGCACCGCATACCCGACGGAATCACCTCTTTCGCCTTCTTTCGTTCTTTTCGGCAAAACCAAGCTTGAGGCACCTCCCTTTGCGGTCTGGCTCCAGCATATGGATGGCTTGGATGGCTCATTGAGGCTGTCTGACTAGGTTTCGGTAGGCGAACGCCAAGGTCAGCGACGGGAGCCAGCCGCCGAGCACGCCCGCATCGCCACTCGGCGTGCCGGCTGGCTACCGTTCGCTGGACCGACTGGTTGGCCTCCAAATGAGGCAGATCTAGCCGCAAAAAGCGCATAAGACGCAAGAACCGAGCCGCCGCAGCATCGGTGATCGTTGTCGTCGGGTCGACGTCGATAGCCCACGACGTGAACCTCGCACCCGACGTACCCGTGACCGCTCGCTTTCATGTGTCGTGATTCTTGGTCTGTCTGGGATGGCCAACGCCAAGGTCAGCGACGGGAGCCAGCCACCGGGCGCGCCCGCATCGCCACTCGGCGCGCCGGCTGGAACCCGTTCGCTGGACCTGATGGTTCGACTCCCCTCTGGGGAAAGCGAAGAAGAGTCCGATGCTCAAGGCTGCCGATGGAACCTGTCATTAGTCTGGTTTCGACAGGATGGCAGGATGGACAGGATGGTTTTGGGAATCGTCCTGGTCCGTAGTCATCCTGTAATCCTGTAATCCTGTCTCCACTGAGTAGTGAGCTCCCTGTCCTGGATCTCGGCTTCTGGGTTGTCGAACGCCTAGGTCAGCGACGGGCGCCAGCCGCCGAGCGCGGCCGCATCGCCACTCGGCGTGATGGCTGGCGCCCGTTCGCTGGACCGACTAGTTCGACTGGAATCATGGCTACTCCAGAATGACTCGTCGGAGCAAGCGGCCCGTGGCCATCGGCTCTGCCCATCTCCAGCTCTGTCTGAATCGTGGTCATTCTTGTTTGGGTGCCGGGTTGAGATCGTCTGCAACCACTGGACTCCGGCGGTGACGTGATTGCTTTTGGTTGGGTTGTCGAACGATCAGCTCAGGGACGCCGGGCCCCGAGCGTGGAAATGCAGCGAGTGGGTGACTCCGGCGTTCACTGAAGCGGCCTGTTGGGCGCTGCCAGGATGGCTTGCGAGTGCCGCAACGATATCACGGAAGAACACAAGCTCTGCAAAGGCAGCCAGAAGCAGGATTGGGATGATCAGGTAAGCAATGCTCACGCGTATTCCGTCCTGCTTGCAGATACGGTATCCCACGATGCCAAGCGCCCCCGCAACGGCAACCACGACCCATGCGGCCGTGCCGACGGGCCCGATACCCTTATTGCCCGTGTCTGATAGCGCAACCAGGAGGCTGACACAGCCCACGATCGAAGCGCGCCTTGTGAAGCGAAGCGTATCCCAACCATCTCCTGGGGTGTGCGCGTCCATGCTTATCGTGCCCAACGCCGAAGGTCAGCGACGGGAGCCTGCCACCAAGCGCGTCCGCATCGCCACTCGGCGTGCCGGCTGGCGCCCGTTCGCTGGACCGCCATGGTTCGATTGAACCTAGAAACGGCAGTTGAAGCGCTTGCGGCATCGGGAAAATGAGCATTCCGATTGGGGATGGGCATCTCATCGTGCGAATCCTCGGCTCACCTACAGGGTGAGGTGACGGCGGCAGGCGGGTTACCCCCTGGAGCACTGACGCCGCCCATCATCGTCGATACCCATGGGCGACGGATCCACGTCGAGTGGGATCGCGAGGCACCCGTAACCCCATTTGGCCAGTTGGTGTTCTTCGCTCAGTTCCTCGCCACCGCGGGCCTCTTCTCCTCTTGGGTCCGCAGCTGTCCACTCCAATTCACCAGCCCCAACGCCCCCCGGATTACCGACCTGTTGGGTACGGTGGTTCTGGCCATCCTCTCGGGCCAGTCCCGCTATGCACACGTGACCGCGCTGCGCGCTGACAGCGTCAATCCCCAGGCCTTTGGCATGTCCAAGGTCTGCAGCGAGGACAGCGTTCGCCGGGCCTTCAAGCGCGCCAGCAAGGATGCCATGGCCAAATGGCTGCGTGACGCGCTGCGGCAGAGTTGGATGCCGGCGCTGAAACTGCCGTGGGTTCTGGATATCGACACCACGATCAAGCCCATCTACGGGAACCAAGAGGGGGCAGAACTTGGCTACAATCCGCACAAGCCCGGACGTCCATCGCACGCCTACCACACACTGATGATCCGCAACCTGAGGCTGGTGCTGGATGTCGAGGTCCGCTCTGGCAAGGAACACGCCGCCCGACACGGTGCAGAGAACCTATGGAGGCTGCTGGATGAATTGACCCCGACGCAAAGACCCGCGCTGGTGTGTGGGGATGCCAACTACGGGAACCAGACGCTGATGGAGGGATGCGAGACGCGCGCCCAGAAGTACCTCTTCAGGCTGCGTCAGAGTCACCGGGTAAAGGAGTTGGTGCGATTGCTCAGTGCCCAGGCCGGGTGGGTGACGACGATCAATGGGTGGGAGGGGATGGAAGGGAGCCTGAAGTTGCAGGGATGGACCCAGTCCCGACGAGTGGTGATCTACCGCCGAAAGCTGGAGCGCACGGTACGGCGTGGCCGCGCCGAACTGGAACAGCAGGACTTTGGACCCCAGGTCGTGCCGGCGGCCGAAGAGTGGGAATACCACGCAATGGTGACCAATTCAGCAGAGGACATCGTGGCGGTTCAGGATCTGTATCGGCAGAGGGCGGACATTGAGAATGCGTATGACGAACTCAAGAACCAGTGGGGATGGGGAGGATTCACGACGCGGGATCTGTTGAGGTGCCAGGTGTCGGCGCGGAATGTGGCGTTGGTGTACAACTGGTGGAGTCTGTTTGTGGCGTGTGCGGAACCGGATCGAGGAAGGGAGGCGATAACGAGCCGGCCGTTGCTGCTGTCGGCGGTCGGCAGGCTGATGGAATCGGGGCGGCAGTTGATGATCCGGCTGACGAGCACGCATGGGAGCGCGGCGGAGGCGCAATCGCTGTTGACCGGGTTGAGCCTGTATCTGAGCGGGCTGAAGAATGGTGCGGAGCAGTTGAGTCCCCAGGATTGCTGGGAGCGGATCTGGGCAAGGATTCTAGCGCCGTGGCAGCCGCCGAAGGCGCAATTGGGAAGATGGAGTGGGTGAAATCCCCCTGCAGGAGTCAGCCGACGGAAGAAATCCTTGCGGAAGGCAGTCAGAAGTGACCGCTGAACGGCGGAGCGCTGCTCTCAACTGCCGTTTTTAGGTTGAATCAGAGGTTCTGCTGGATGCCCTCCCCACGCAAGCAGGCCGTTGCCATTGCCCGTCGCCGTCTCCGCGTGTGTAAGGATCATGGTCATTTCTGGTAGGGCGAGCGTGCCTGAAAGCTCAGGGGGGTGACTGGAGTCCGAAGACAGTCTTCGTGGTCTTGGTCAGGGAGTCGAACGCAAAGGTCAGCGACGGGAGCCAGCCACCGAGCGCGCCCGCATCGCCACTCGGCGTGCCGGCTGGCGCCCGTTCGCTGGACCGCCATGGTTCGATTGAATCAGAGGTACTCATGGAAGCCCTCCCCACGCAAGCTGGCCGTGGCCATCGCCCGTCGCCATCTCCGTCTGTATATGGATCGTGGTCATCTCTGGTTGGGCGAGCGGGCTGGAATGCTCAGGGATGATCGGAGGCCGGTGGCGATCTTGGTGGTCTTGGTCAGGGAATCGAACGCCAAGGTCAGCGACGGGAGCCAGCCGCCAAGCGTGCCCGCACCGCCACTCGGCGTGCCGGCTGGCGCCCGTTCGCTGGACCGTCATGGTTGGGCTTCTAATGTCTCCCACTGACCCGGGTAGATGGAGAATCCAATGCCCATTCCGAGTGAGCCGGCCAGGCCGACTAGTTCCGGAGTCAGGTAATCGCATTGAATGGCAACGTCGCGTCGCTCAACCCCGAAGTCGATATTCACCACCTGGACTCCGGGAAAGCTTCGCAGGCGAAGCAACTGCTTGGCTTGAGCCCGGAGAAATTCAGTAGCTTGCGCTACTTGCTTCGGGAATTCATCGAAATCGGCGCCGCTGGCGACCACATGCACACCAGAGGCTGTCTGTAGGTCCTTGTTGGTCTGGCTGCCTGGTAATCTGCGCTCTCCCCTCCGGTAGACCCTCCACACCGGTAGAGTACAGCCGGCCAGAAAGGTATCGACGTCAAATTGCTCCCCACTTGCTTTGATCACCGCCGACATAGTGTGGTTTTCATAGACAGGCCCAACGCCAAGGTCAGCGACGGGGGCCAGCCGCCGAGCGCGCCTCCATCGCCACTCGGCGTGCCGGCTGGCGCCCGTTCGCTGGACCGACTGGTTCGGGTTTCTGAATCCTGGGCCACTGGCGGTGCAGCGGAACGCTACCGCCCCGTCGCTTCGCATCTGGGGATGGCGAGGGCCCTGAACTGGTCATAGCGAGAACCCTAATGGTGGGAGGCTCATCGGCAACCTCCAAGATGGACGCACCGGGTACTGCATCTTCCCTCGTCCCATCCGTGATATCCGTGCCATCCGTGGTTGGAGGGCCTGAATAGCGCACCTTTGGCCTTTGATCCTTGGATGCGCAGGGTGTTCAGTCTCGTTCCCGAACGCAAAGGTCAGCGACGGGGGCCAGCCGCCGGCAACGTCCGCAACGCCACTCGGCGTGCCGGCTGGCTACCGTTCGCTGGACCGACTGGTTGGCATCTCATTCCTTCCTCGCTCTCTCGGGAACGAAGTAGAGCTGGAAGAAGGCGTTGGTCGGAACGACGACCACACCGCCCCCCTCCACGGCATCCGGGCGCGCGAACATTCTGAAAAGAACTTCATCGTAGCTGCCCGACCCGGGGCTGAACCTGAAGTTACTCCCCTCGCTCAAGGATTCGGTGGCGACGATCCGGCGGGATGTCCGTTCGATCAGGATCGCCGTGCCGTCGGTGGGTGCCTCATAATCGACCATTAACCCACCGCCGACGAGCCGTGCACCTCTTGGAAGGTCGGATGTGGCGCAACCCGCCAAGGCTACGACCAGCACAATTAAGCCTAGCTGACTCCTTTTCATAGCTTTTCAGAGTTCTGCCAACGCAAAGGTCAGCGACGGGAGCCAGCCGCCGATGACGTTCGATTTGTCGCTGAGCGAATCGGCTGGCTCCCGTTCGCTGGACCGTCTGGTTCGATCTGGTCCGTCCAGTCAATCCCAACGAGATCAACTCGGCTGAAGCCGCCGTATCGATTCTGCTGGCTGGCGTTACACTTCAAGTCACCCGATGTGACGTCGTAAAGCAGATAAAGCTGCTCTCCATCGGGCAAGCGTCCCTGCTCCTCCACGAGGAACTCGCGACCCAGCAGGAGGAGTCGCGAGCTGTCCCGTGACCAGATAATTCGCTCCGTGGATGGCCGTCCCTCGTCAGGTGAATAAAAGACGTTCGTCGCAACCCCACTCTGAACGTCCGTAAGCCTCAGAAAGAAATTGCGATCCAGCCGACCCGCAATCTCAACGATCTCGGCCCGCGCTCTTCGGTTCGGAGAAGTGCTCGACAATGATACACGGGCCCCCTCCTTCCACGGATCGCAGCCGATACAGAAGATCACCGCAAGCAGACCCATGTTCAACGACGCGCAACGCATGTGATCGAACGTCGCTGCTCAGTGACGCGCCGCCAACCGTGCCCAGAATGGAACCGAGGCGCAATCGTCGCGTTCACTGCAGCAGCCGGGTTCGGCGACGTTGGGTTAGAGTATGGCATCGCGAACCTCTGGTGACACGAAGACCTTGCTGCCAATCGGAACCTCTTCGGCTGTTCTGTCCGTGAGCCAAACAGTGATCCGCCAGCGCTCCTCTATGGAGACGTTTGGATCGGGGATGTTCAGGTGCGACATGCTGATATGCGCGGTGGCCTCTAGTTCACGTTTGTCGGGGCGGACAACAATCACAGGGTCAGTCCGCTCAGTCCAACATTGTCTGTTCCAGTGTTTCGGGATTGGAAACGCGGGATGGAGAACAAGCATTTGGGTTCCCGGTCGCGTGATCCAGATGGTGTCTTCAACCGTGAGTAACAGGACACGCGTCATAAGTCGCCGAACGTTGAAGGTCAGCGACGGGAGCCAGCCACCAGGCGCGCCCGCATCGCCACTCGGCGTGATGGCTGGCGCCCGTTCGCTGGACCGCCATGGTTCGATTGAATCAGAGGTGCTCCTGGAAGCCACCCGCACGCAAGCAGGCCGTGGCCAATGCCCGGAGCCATGTCTGTCTCAATATGGATCGTGGTCACTTTTGGTTGGGCGAGCGTGCTGGAATGCTCAGGGGTGATCCGAGGCCGGTGGCAATCTTGGTGGTCTTGGTCAGGGAATCGAACGTTGCTGCTCAGTGACGCGCCGACAAAAGTGCTTGGGATGCAACGAAGGCGCGATCGGCGCGTTCAATGAAGCAGCCTGGTTGGGCTTATCCATGTCAGACAGGCTGCGACAGAACATAAATACTGCGCTCCGCAAGCAGGATCCAAACAAACCAAGCAATAGCCGCGACAATTGTACCTGCTACGAACCAAGTCAAACGCCGCGGACCGCAATCTGGATTCCTTAGAATCCATACCCCAACGACAAGCACACCAGCTCCAAGTGCGGCTCCGAGCGGATAGCCGCGCCGTAGCGCGGTGGCAATCATCGCGTGGCCAACTCCAGAATTTGAATAGAAGTCGTAACGCTCGATGAACCCAGAGATCACAGCGACGGTGTACACTCCGACAATCAAGGCGACAGCCCAAACACCGAGCACCATTGGCGCGAACAGACTGCGCGAGATTGGGTTCATTTTTGGTCCAGTAGCCCAACGCAAAGGTCAGCGACGGGAGCCAGCCACCGGCGAGGTCCGCATCGCCACTCGGCGTGCTGGCTGGCGCCCGTTCGCTGGACCGCCATGGTTCGATTGAATCAGAGGTACTCATGGAAGCCCTCCCCACGCAAGCAGGCCGTGGCCATTGCCCGTCGCCTTCTCCGTCTCTCTCTGGATCATGGTCATTTCTGGTAGGTCGAGCGTGCGGGAGTCCTCAGGGGCGATCGGAGGCCGAGGGCCATCTTGGTGGTCTTGGTCAGGGAATCGAACGCAAAGGTCAGCGACGGGGGCCAACCGCCGATGACGGTCGATTTGTCTCTGAGCGAAACGGCTGGCTCCCGTTCGCTGCACCGCCCTGGTTCGGCTGTCGGTTCGTGTCAAAGTCAATCGTCTCAACCACTCCGAATCCCATCCCCGCTCGGTCACCGTGCAAGCTCAGCTGCCCATAGGAGAAGGTGAGGTAAAGCCACTGCGAACGGTCTGCCGGACTCCGAAACTCTGAACGAAACTCAATCTCTGACTTCGGAAGTGTGAATCTCTTGTCCAGCCGGAGAAACCTGGTCTTGAGAAAGTGGTGAAGTGAATCGGAGGACCCCGTGTAGTAGAACATGCCCAGCTCTTCAGGCAGGTATGCGCGATGATACAACTCGCTCCTGCTGTGCAAGGCTGTCGAACAACCTGTCACGATCAGTACAGACAGAAGGATGAGCGCTTTCATGCCGAACGCCAAGGTCAGCGACGGGAGCCAGCCACCGGGCGCGCCCGCATCGCCACTCGGCGTGCCGGCTGGCGCCCGTTCGCTGGACCGCCATGGTTCGATTGAATCTGAGGTACTCCTGGAAGCCCTCCACACGCAAGCAGGGCGTGGCCATCGCACGGCGTCATCTCCGTCTGTATATGGATCGTGGTCATCTCTGGTTGGCCGAGCGGGCTGGAATGCTCAGGGGTGATCGGAGGCCGGTGACGATCTTCTTGGTCGTGGTCAGGAAATCGAACGCCAAGGTCAGCGACGGGAGCCAGCCGCCAAGCGCGTCCGCATCGCCACTCGGCGTGATGGCTGGCGCCCGTTCGCTGGACCGTCATGGTTAGGCTCTTTTCGGGATCGCATCGTGGCAGAGATAGGTATCAAGCATCACTCGGAGTCCGCGATCTTTCAGCAGTGAGATCGCCTCCGGGGAAAAGTAGAACTCTGAATTGTATGCCTGAGCGTAGAGGATAACGCGAAGCGTAACCCGGAAGTGCTGACCCAGCTTTCGGAATGCACTGCCACGATCGGTGTTACCGCCCCAATTAGGGGCTCATCAATGCTGGGGTGATTTCTCATAGCGCCGGGCTGATCTAGGCGCTCAGGAGTGTCCGCGCGGATAGGGGGTTGGCATGGGTAGTGCGATGACACCTTGGTGCCTCAGCGCATGTAGGCACGCATCAGGGGGCGCAGCTTGACGATCCCGGCCGTCCATTCCCAGCCGT
Source organism: Limisphaerales bacterium (assembly GCA_965284395.1). Taxonomy (GTDB): domain Bacteria; phylum Verrucomicrobiota; class Verrucomicrobiia; order Limisphaerales; family UBA9464; genus UBA6176. The sequence continues at coordinate 7,382,253 of OZ260084.1, forward strand.
GCGTCACCGCATCGCTCAACCAGCGAACAAACTGACTACTCCATCGGGTCAACTGGCGCAGCGTCTCTACCCATGGCGAAACGGTTGTGCCCCGCTCAGCGGCCAGTCGCTTGCGTGCCGCCAGCGCCGCTCGGTACTTGTCTTCGACCTTCTCGTCACGAATCCCCTCCTGCTCATCCAGTCTGTGGCTGACCAGCAGCAGGAGATTGTGTGTCAGGCAGAGGAACTCGTTCTGTACCTGCGCCGGGATTGGCCCCGTCCCCCACGCCTTGGCTTCGCCCAGCAGATTCTCGCAGACGTCAAAGAACTTCTCGATATCCCAGCGGAGTCGATAGAGCTGAGCGATCACGCCTGGAGCCAGATGGAACTCGGAGGTGAGGAACTCGTGGACTTCCATGGTCTCGGGATCCCGGTAGGTCACCCGCCGAAATTCGCCGTTTGTCCCAAAGCGCACCCGTTCGTCCTTGATGACGCCGTCATTGCGTCGATCGTTCCTGTCCCATTGCAGTTCTCGCGCCTCTGTGATCACCAGGTTGTCCTTCATGCGGGTAATGACCGTGGCACCGGCCTTGATCTTGGCGGCGCGAAGGAACCCGAAGTCCACGGCAACGGGATCGATTACCAGGATGGTCCCCTTTGCACCGGGGCTCCAGAGGAACTCGCTCCACGGTCTTGCTTTCACAGCGGCCCATTCGTGCTCGTGGCCAGAGGTCTGAGCCAGAACCCGGGCTGCACCGGTGCGCAGATGACGCAAGAAGATGCCGGTCACCGTGTCAGGGACCTCGAGGCGGCCGGACGAAACGACCTCCTTGGGCTCGTGGGACGCGCGGCGCACATCGTGACCGTCGATGGCAAGGATGTCGCGACCGGCCAGTTCTGGGAAACAGGCGAAGCGGTCCTTGCTGGCCACAATGGTGAGGGAGAGCCGGGCGTTGAGCTCATGAAGGAGGGAGAGGCGCCTTGAACTGCTCACGGCGCCGAAATAAGCGCGAAGCGAGACATCGGAGATGTCGCACTGCCGGACCGATTGCAGGAAGGCCCGGCCTGAAGGGCAACGGGTCAGGATGCGCCGGATGCCGAGGGAGATGAACTCGGAATCAGAGAAGTCGAGCTTGGGCATGTGGTTGTCGAGGGACTCGACGAGACTGAGGGCGGGGTGGAGCAAGACATCCGTAACCGGGTGGATCATAGACCGGACAAGTATAGGAAATGATGCGGCGGGTTCACTCAGAATCCGAGAGGAGCGGGCGAAACGTTGCATGTGGCTGGAACGCGCCCTGTTGCCCTATAGCGGGTCTTGATGCCTGAGGGTGATCACTCAAGGGGTTGGGCATTAGAACGTCGTGGCAGGCTGTTTCCGGCTCAGCAAAAGGCCTTCTCGCTAAGGTTGAGGCCGACCTCCAACCTCAAGGGCGCGACTGAATCGGCTCCGTGGCGAATGAAATAGGCCGGCATAACAACAGAATGGCCTCACCATCACCTTTCAACGGGCGGGGACAATCCCCTGTCCACGGGCTTCTTGGCGTGCCCTAAGCGCGAAGAGGTGCTGACCTAGCCAATGCTATAGTCGAATTTCATCCTATTGATCGGGTAACACCGATCACTGCCACGAGCTGGAATGCTCCTCAGCCAACGCACAAACTCCTCTTCCCCGTAACTAGGATCTAGCCGAATCTCGCCCGAGCTCAGTGTCCAAGCCCCTGTGGAATAGATCGTCTTGTGCTTCGGATGTTCGTCGCCCTTCCGGTAGGAGCGCGTGGGCTCAATGCGCAAGAGCTTTGTGACAGCGGCAGGATCCAGCTGATCGCCTTGCACATCGAGTTCGAAGAACGCGCGCACGAAGGCGTAGCCGAAGCTTGCAGTCAGATCGACGCGGTGGCGCTGGAAGGAAGTGCTCATTGCCTAACGCCGAAGGTCAGCGACGGGAGCCAGCCACCCGGAGCGTCCGCATCGCCACTCGGCGTGCCGGCTGGCGCCCGTTCGCTGGACCGTCTGGTTGAACGAAGCCGCTGCGCGGGGGGCTTCGCAGCGGTGACGACAGGCGTCGTCCAGGAGCACACGCTCCGGGTGCATGCAAAATCCTTCATCACCACGGCAAAAGTTCATCGACTACCTCGTCCTTCGTCAACTGGCTCCTCGGACCGTCCAATCCTACACGGATTGGATCGTCCAGTTGTCCCGGTTCCACAAACGCCCACCTGCCGACCTCGGCAACCCCGAGATCTCCTCGTGGCTACTCCAGCTCATCGACCAACGCAAGCTCTCGGCCTCCTCCATCAATCTTGCCATCAATGCGCTCCGCTCCTTTTACGGCGGCCATCTCGGCCGTGAGATCGAACCCCTCCTTGCCGGCATCAAACGCCCCGCTCGCCACACCCAGCCTCCCCGCGTCTTCAGTCCCGATGAGGTCGAGCGCCTTCTCACCGTCGGCACCGACGGCGATCCTCTCGCCCGCGCCTTCCTCATGACCGTCTATGGCTGCGGCCTCCGCCTCTCCGAGGCCACTCATGTTCGCATTGCCGACATCGACTCCAGCCGCTTCCAACTCCGCGTATCCAATCCCAAGGGCGGTCGCGAGCGCCTCGTTCCCCTCAGCGACAATCTCCTCCGGGAGTTGCGCGCCTGGTACCGCGTCCATCGCCCCACCCAATGGCTCTTCTCCCAGGGTCCCGATCAGGATCCCATCTGCAAGGCCACCGCACAGAACATCTACTACCGGGCCCGCAAGCGCGCCCAACTCCCGGCCAAGTGCGGCATCCATGGGTTGCGCCACAGCTTCGCCACCCACCTCATTGAGAACGGCGTCGAGATCACCCTCGTCCAGAAGTTCCTCGGCCACGCCTACCTCTCCACCACCGCCAACTATCTCCACGTCCGTCAGGAGCGCATGGGGCAGGTCAAGAGCCCTCTCGGGCTGATCCGCACCGATCTCCATCCCAGACGCTGATGGAGGCGCCCCGTTGCGGGGCTCCGGCCGCCGACCGTCCCTCCGTGGGATCCGTCCTCCGACGCTTCCTCCCGGAGTTCACCGGTCGTTATCCCCAGGCCCCGCACACCCTCCACGTCCTGAATCGCCTCAGTCACTGCCACACCGGCCGCGTCGGCTGGTCGATGTGGCAGTGTACCCTCTGCCGTTCCTCGCATTGGCGGCCACTCGGATGCGGGGATCGCCATTGCCCGGATTGCCAGGGCCAACGCCGTGAGCAATGGCTCGAAGCCCAGCGCGAGTCGCTCCTCCCCGTCCGCTACTTCCACTGGGTCTTCACGCTTCCCTCCGGCCTGCGTCCACTCGTCCTCCAGAACCAGGCCGCCCTCTACCGCCTCCTCTTCGACGCCGCCTCCGCCACGCTGCTCCAGTTCGGACGCGAACGCTTCGGTGCTGAACTCGGCGTCACCGCCCTGCTGCACACCTGGGGACAGAACCTCATGGACCATCCTCATGTTCACTGCCTGGTCACCGGCGGTGGACTGCACACCGCCCCGGACGGATCCCTCCGCTGGGTTGGTCCGCCCCAGTCGCGCTACCTCTTCCCGGTGAAGGCGGTCGCCGCGATGTTCGCCGGCAAGTTCATCGACGGACTCCAACAACTCCGCCACCAAGGCAAACTGCACTTCGAAGGTGCCCTCGCAGGCTGGAAGGAAGATCCCGCCTGGCGGGCCATGATCGACACCCTTCGATCCCGCAAGTGGATCGTCTTCGGAAAGGGATCCGTCACCGGCCCGGAATCCGTGTTGGAGTATCTCGGCCGCTACACCCATCGCGTCGCCATCGCCAACAGCCGGATCACGTCCATGACCGACCGGACGGTCACCTTCCGTTACAAGGACTACCGCGACGGATCCACGCTGAAGACGATGACCCTGTCGGGCGTGGAGTTCCTTCATCGCCTCTCCCTGCATGTCCTGCCCGAAGGCTTCACCAAGATCCGGCACTACGGCCTGCTCGGGAACAATCGCCGCAAGCGGATGCTGCCGCTGGCGCGCGAGGCGTTGAAGGGCTCGCGATGGCACGTCGCCATCGCACCGGTGGAGGCCGCCCCAGTCCGTCCCGTCGAAGAGGACCTAGCCTGTCCTCGGTGCGGAGCCGCAGAACTCCAATGCATCGGGCGCCTCGATGCGCAAGGCAGATTCACTCCACTGGCCGAGGGCGCTCGCCGAGCCCGGATCCAACTCGGAGAGCCGCCGACCATCGGCGACACCTCGTGAGCCGATGCGACATCCAGCCCGCTGCCTGCCACGGAGGACGGTGCCGTCCGCATCGCATGCGAACGACGCCCGGGCAAGGTCCACGCCCTCATCGGAGGAAAACCCCGACGAAGCCCCAACTCCAAGGCCACGACCACACACCATCCACCTCGTCCGTCCAGTTGCGAACCTCCTTACCGCACCAGACAACAAGCCAGAATGCCCGGGCCTCCGTACGCCCCACCCTCCGGCCAGTCAGGCGGAGGTAGTTTTCCTATAGCCAGAGGACTCCCCCGCGGCTTCGTCCAACCGCGAAATAAATCGGGCGTGGCCACTCAATCGTGATCCACGCCCATCTCCGCCCGATCTATTCCGCTGCTGTGTTGGGCATCATATCTTCTGCTCCATTCCCAATGGGTGTCCGCGGCGAAGTGCTACCCGAAGTGCCCCGACAAGTCGCGGTAGCTCAACTTCGACGTGGCTCAGTATCTCAGGAGCCCAGAGCACATGCTCATCCAGCAGATCCAATTCCGTGCCACGGCCCTTACCTGCTCCCCAGCAGACGGCTGCATCGCATATCTTCGTTACAGTCGTGACATGCATGACTCCGATAATGAGGCAAATGTTATCAGGCTGGTCCTGGGCTGCATCTGGCAAGAGACAATCAATGCCCACATCATGTCCTTGATATGCTGTCAATGAACCTGTCGGCGATGACCAAGTGGTGATCCGAAAACTCGGGAACTCGAGCTGAAGTTCTGCCGCTGCCCTCTTCAGATGAGGAAGGAATCGGGTCTCAAGTTCCTCGACGATGCTCATGACGCCCAACGATTACTGATCAGTGAGCTGCATAGGCTACACTAGCTGCCTTGAAGAAGGACCGGACCAATTCTGGATCTGAGTGGAGCCTCCGGAGGTCTTCTTCGATTCGCTCCTTCATTGATTCATTCTTCTTTAGTGGGCGCTTTGACACCCCATTGTTCTTCATGTAGCTCCAAACGAACTCGTCCGGGTTAAGATCGGGTGCGTAGGGAGGCAGGAAGTGGATTTCCAACCGCCCGTTCATCTCTTGAATGAAGGACTTGACCAGGTTGGCCTTGTGCGCGGGATGCCCATCTACCACCAGGAACACAATGCCTGTTTGTGACTTCATGAAATCCCGGAGGAAGCAGACAAACGACTCAGCATCCAGTTTTCCCGGATAGGTTGCCGCCCAGAACTGACCCAAGGCATTCACCGCGCTGATGGCATTGATGCTCTGACGCTGTCCGGAGGTCGAAAGAACCGGTGTCTGGCCCTTTAGCCCATACGTGCGGCCGAGCGGAGGGTCAGACTGGAAACCCGCTTCATCCAAGAAGAAGATCTCCGCCTTCTGCCGGCGGGCGCGGGCTTTGATCTGTGGATAGACCTCATTCTGCCATGCCGAGGCCGCTTGTGGATCACGCTCATAGGCACGACGAAGTGGCTTCTGGGGCGTGATGTCGAGCATTGCCAGAAGGCGTCCAACGGAAGCCAGGCAGAGGCTGATCCCAAATTTATCCTGAATCAGTGTCTGCACGATGGATCGTGTCCACAGCCCAAAATCGAATCCGTACTGCCTGGGGTCACGACCCAGAATCCATGATCTCACTTGGGCTCGCTGCTCATCGTCAAGTTTGGGTGCAGGCCCCTTCGAAATCTTCTCGGCCAAGGCCTCCAATCCGCCCGATCTGAACTCTCGCAGCCACCGATAAATGCTCGTCCGGCACAGCCCCATTGAGGTGATGACCGTGCTGGGAGCTTCCCCGTCCTCAATTACCCTTCGCACAGCCAGTTTCCGTAGATGCTCCAAAGTGCGGTGATCCAGTCCCCGGCCATCAACTTTCGCCATGACCCTAGCCTCCCGAGGGTTGACGACAGAGTCCAGAAGAATGTAGCGTAAGCCGCTCACTGAGCAGTAAGCTCAGCGACCGCCGCCGAATGCGCCCGGTCGGCTGCAACTGTCGCGAGCAAATTACCTGAACCGTCCGACTGCCCAGGGGGGCGGCGGTTCGCTGCGGCGCCCTGGTTGAACGAAGCCGCTGCGCGGGGGGCTTCGCAGCGGTGACGACAGGCGTCGTCCAGGAGCACACGCTCCGGGTGCATGCAAAATCCTTCATCACCACGGCAAAAGTTCATCGACTACCTCGTCCTTCGTCAACTGGCTCCTCGGACCGTCCAATCCTACACGGATTGGATCGTCCAGTTGTCCCGGTTCCACAAACGCCCACCTGCCGACCTCGGCAACCCCGAGATCTCCTCGTGGCTACTCCAGCTCATCGACCAACGCAAGCTCTCGGCCTCCTCCATCAATCTTGCCATCAATGCGCTCCGCTCCTTTTACGGCGGCCATCTCGGCCGTGAGATCGAACCCCTCCTTGCCGGCATCAAACGCCCCGCTCGCCACACCCAGCCTCCCCGCGTCTTCAGTCCCGATGAGGTCGAGCGCCTTCTCACCGTCGGCACCGACGGCGATCCTCTCGCCCGCGCCTTCCTCATGACCGTCTATGGCTGCGGCCTCCGCCTCTCCGAGGCCACTCATGTTCGCATTGCCGACATCGACTCCAGCCGCTTCCAACTCCGCGTATCCAATCCCAAGGGCGGTCGCGAGCGCCTCGTTCCCCTCAGCGACAATCTCCTCCGGGAGTTGCGCGCCTGGTACCGCGTCCATCGCCCCACCCAATGGCTCTTCTCCCAGGGTCCCGATCAGGATCCCATCTGCAAGGCCACCGCACAGAACATCTACTACCGGGCCCGCAAGCGCGCCCAACTCCCGGCCAAGTGCGGCATCCATGGGTTGCGCCACAGCTTCGCCACCCACCTCATTGAGAACGGCGTCGAGATCACCCTCGTCCAGAAGTTCCTCGGCCACGCCTACCTCTCCACCACCGCCAACTATCTCCACGTCCGTCAGGAGCGCATGGGGCAGGTCAAGAGCCCTCTCGGGCTGATCCGCACCGATCTCCATCCCAGACGCTGATGGAGGCGCCCCGTTGCGGGGCTCCGGCCGCCGACCGTCCCTCCGTGGGATCCGTCCTCCGACGCTTCCTCCCGGAGTTCACCGGTCGTTATCCCCAGGCCCCGCACACCCTCCACGTCCTGAATCGCCTCAGTCACTGCCACACCGGCCGCGTCGGCTGGTCGATGTGGCAGTGTACCCTCTGCCGTTCCTCGCATTGGCGGCCACTCGGATGCGGGGATCGCCATTGCCCGGATTGCCAGGGCCAACGCCGTGAGCAATGGCTCGAAGCCCAGCGCGAGTCGCTCCTCCCCGTCCGCTACTTCCACTGGGTCTTCACGCTTCCCTCCGGCCTGCGTCCACTCGTCCTCCAGAACCAGGCCGCCCTCTACCGCCTCCTCTTCGACGCCGCCTCCGCCACGCTGCTCCAGTTCGGACGCGAACGCTTCGGTGCTGAACTCGGCGTCACCGCCCTGCTGCACACCTGGGGACAGAACCTCATGGACCATCCTCATGTTCACTGCCTGGTCACCGGCGGTGGACTGCACACCGCCCCGGACGGATCCCTCCGCTGGGTTGGTCCGCCCCAGTCGCGCTACCTCTTCCCGGTGAAGGCGGTCGCCGCGATGTTCGCCGGCAAGTTCATCGACGGACTCCAACAACTCCGCCACCAAGGCAAACTGCACTTCGAAGGTGCCCTCGCAGGCTGGAAGGAAGATCCCGCCTGGCGGGCCATGATCGACACCCTTCGATCCCGCAAGTGGATCGTCTTCGGAAAGGGATCCGTCACCGGCCCGGAATCCGTGTTGGAGTATCTCGGCCGCTACACCCATCGCGTCGCCATCGCCAACAGCCGGATCACGTCCATGACCGACCGGACGGTCACCTTCCGTTACAAGGACTACCGCGACGGATCCACGCTGAAGACGATGACCCTGTCGGGCGTGGAGTTCCTTCATCGCCTCTCCCTGCATGTCCTGCCCGAAGGCTTCACCAAGATCCGGCACTACGGCCTGCTCGGGAACAATCGCCGCAAGCGGATGCTGCCGCTGGCGCGCGAGGCGTTGAAGGGCTCGCGATGGCACGTCGCCATCGCACCGGTGGAGGCCGCCCCAGTCCGTCCCGTCGAAGAGGACCTAGCCTGTCCTCGGTGCGGAGCCGCAGAACTCCAATGCATCGGGCGCCTCGATGCGCAAGGCAGATTCACTCCACTGGCCGAGGGCGCTCGCCGAGCCCGGATCCAACTCGGAGAGCCGCCGACCATCGGCGACACCTCGTGAGCCGATGCGACATCCAGCCCGCTGCCTGCCACGGAGGACGGTGCCGTCCGCATCGCATGCGAACGACGCCCGGGCAAGGTCCACGCCCTCATCGGAGGAAAACCCCGACGAAGCCCCAACTCCAAGGCCACGACCACACACCATCCACCTCGTCCGTCCAGTTGCGAACCTCCTTACCGCACCAGACAACAAGCCAGAATGCCCGGGCCTCCGTACGCCCCACCCTCCGGCCAGTCAGGCGGAGGTAGTTTTCCTATAGCCAGAGGACTCCCCCGCGGCTTCGTCCAACCGCGAAATAAATCGGGCGTGGCCACTCAATCGTGATCCACGCCCATCTCCGCCCGATCTATTCCGCTGCTGTGTTCGGAACAAATATCGCAGACCATCCGCCTGTGCGACCTCCCAATGGCGCAGCGTGCTCTCCGAGCGATTGCTCAAGCGCCGTGATGTCCGAGTGCGTGGGGACTGCATGAGTGTAAACAGTGACGTTCCAGTTGAGGCCATCCGCCTGGCGCTCCTCCTCCGGAGACTCCTCCATCTCGACCTTGAAACCGCTCCGAAGGCAAGTGACAGCGAACTCTACTGCTGCCTCCTCCGACGGAAAGATGACCGTGAAATCAATCTCGCGTGGCTTCGTCAGTGCGTCGCCCTCGGTCCTGAACTGCCAAAGGACATTGCCGTTAGCATCGTCCGGGAATTTGTTGTAGTCTCGTTTCATGGCGGTGACTTAGTCGGCCTAACGACCCAAGCTCAGCGACCCGGCACACGGGACGCAACGATTGCAAACCACGGCGTCATGCCGGGTTCGCTGCAGCGCATGGTTGAACGAAGCCGCTGCGCGGGGGGCTTCGCAGCGGTGACGACAGGCGTCGTCCAGGAGCACACGCTCCGGGTGCATGCAAAATCCTTCATCACCACGGCAAAAGTTCATCGACTACCTCGTCCTTCGTCAACTGGCTCCTCGGACCGTCCAATCCTACACGGATTGGATCGTCCAGTTGTCCCGGTTCCACAAACGCCCACCTGCCGACCTCGGCAACCCCGAGATCTCCTCGTGGCTACTCCAGCTCATCGACCAACGCAAGCTCTCGGCCTCCTCCATCAATCTTGCCATCAATGCGCTCCGCTCCTTTTACGGCGGCCATCTCGGCCGTGAGATCGAACCCCTCCTTGCCGGCATCAAACGCCCCGCTCGCCACACCCAGCCTCCCCGCGTCTTCAGTCCCGATGAGGTCGAGCGCCTTCTCACCGTCGGCACCGACGGCGATCCTCTCGCCCGCGCCTTCCTCATGACCGTCTATGGCTGCGGCCTCCGCCTCTCCGAGGCCACTCATGTTCGCATTGCCGACATCGACTCCAGCCGCTTCCAACTCCGCGTATCCAATCCCAAGGGCGGTCGCGAGCGCCTCGTTCCCCTCAGCGACAATCTCCTCCGGGAGTTGCGCGCCTGGTACCGCGTCCATCGCCCCACCCAATGGCTCTTCTCCCAGGGTCCCGATCAGGATCCCATCTGCAAGGCCACCGCACAGAACATCTACTACCGGGCCCGCAAGCGCGCCCAACTCCCGGCCAAGTGCGGCATCCATGGGTTGCGCCACAGCTTCGCCACCCACCTCATTGAGAACGGCGTCGAGATCACCCTCGTCCAGAAGTTCCTCGGCCACGCCTACCTCTCCACCACCGCCAACTATCTCCACGTCCGTCAGGAGCGCATGGGGCAGGTCAAGAGCCCTCTCGGGCTGATCCGCACCGATCTCCATCCCAGACGCTGATGGAGGCGCCCCGTTGCGGGGCTCCGGCCGCCGACCGTCCCTCCGTGGGATCCGTCCTCCGACGCTTCCTCCCGGAGTTCACCGGTCGTTATCCCCAGGCCCCGCACACCCTCCACGTCCTGAATCGCCTCAGTCACTGCCACACCGGCCGCGTCGGCTGGTCGATGTGGCAGTGTACCCTCTGCCGTTCCTCGCATTGGCGGCCACTCGGATGCGGGGATCGCCATTGCCCGGATTGCCAGGGCCAACGCCGTGAGCAATGGCTCGAAGCCCAGCGCGAGTCGCTCCTCCCCGTCCGCTACTTCCACTGGGTCTTCACGCTTCCCTCCGGCCTGCGTCCACTCGTCCTCCAGAACCAGGCCGCCCTCTACCGCCTCCTCTTCGACGCCGCCTCCGCCACGCTGCTCCAGTTCGGACGCGAACGCTTCGGTGCTGAACTCGGCGTCACCGCCCTGCTGCACACCTGGGGACAGAACCTCATGGACCATCCTCATGTTCACTGCCTGGTCACCGGCGGTGGACTGCACACCGCCCCGGACGGATCCCTCCGCTGGGTTGGTCCGCCCCAGTCGCGCTACCTCTTCCCGGTGAAGGCGGTCGCCGCGATGTTCGCCGGCAAGTTCATCGACGGACTCCAACAACTCCGCCACCAAGGCAAACTGCACTTCGAAGGTGCCCTCGCAGGCTGGAAGGAAGATCCCGCCTGGCGGGCCATGATCGACACCCTTCGATCCCGCAAGTGGATCGTCTTCGGAAAGGGATCCGTCACCGGCCCGGAATCCGTGTTGGAGTATCTCGGCCGCTACACCCATCGCGTCGCCATCGCCAACAGCCGGATCACGTCCATGACCGACCGGACGGTCACCTTCCGTTACAAGGACTACCGCGACGGATCCACGCTGAAGACGATGACCCTGTCGGGCGTGGAGTTCCTTCATCGCCTCTCCCTGCATGTCCTGCCCGAAGGCTTCACCAAGATCCGGCACTACGGCCTGCTCGGGAACAATCGCCGCAAGCGGATGCTGCCGCTGGCGCGCGAGGCGTTGAAGGGCTCGCGATGGCACGTCGCCATCGCACCGGTGGAGGCCGCCCCAGTCCGTCCCGTCGAAGAGGACCTAGCCTGTCCTCGGTGCGGAGCCGCAGAACTCCAATGCATCGGGCGCCTCGATGCGCAAGGCAGATTCACTCCACTGGCCGAGGGCGCTCGCCGAGCCCGGATCCAACTCGGAGAGCCGCCGACCATCGGCGACACCTCGTGAGCCGATGCGACATCCAGCCCGCTGCCTGCCACGGAGGACGGTGCCGTCCGCATCGCATGCGAACGACGCCCGGGCAAGGTCCACGCCCTCATCGGAGGAAAACCCCGACGAAGCCCCAACTCCAAGGCCACGACCACACACCATCCACCTCGTCCGTCCAGTTGCGAACCTCCTTACCGCACCAGACAACAAGCCAGAATGCCCGGGCCTCCGTACGCCCCACCCTCCGGCCAGTCAGGCGGAGGTAGTTTTCCTATAGCCAGAGGACTCCCCCGCGGCTTCGTCCAACCGCGAAATAAATCGGGCGTGGCCACTCAATCGTGATCCACGCCCATCTCCGCCCGATCTATTCCGCTGCTGTGTTGAACGAAGCCGCTGCGCGGGGGGCTTCGCAGCGGTGACGACAGGCGTCGTCCAGGAGCACACGCTCCGGGTGCATGCAAAATCCTTCATCACCACGGCAAAAGTTCATCGACTACCTCGTCCTTCGTCAACTGGCTCCTCGGACCGTCCAATCCTACACGGATTGGATCGTCCAGTTGTCCCGGTTCCACAAACGCCCACCTGCCGACCTCGGCAACCCCGAGATCTCCTCGTGGCTACTCCAGCTCATCGACCAACGCAAGCTCTCGGCCTCCTCCATCAATCTTGCCATCAATGCGCTCCGCTCCTTTTACGGCGGCCATCTCGGCCGTGAGATCGAACCCCTCCTTGCCGGCATCAAACGCCCCGCTCGCCACACCCAGCCTCCCCGCGTCTTCAGTCCCGATGAGGTCGAGCGCCTTCTCACCGTCGGCACCGACGGCGATCCTCTCGCCCGCGCCTTCCTCATGACCGTCTATGGCTGCGGCCTCCGCCTCTCCGAGGCCACTCATGTTCGCATTGCCGACATCGACTCCAGCCGCTTCCAACTCCGCGTATCCAATCCCAAGGGCGGTCGCGAGCGCCTCGTTCCCCTCAGCGACAATCTCCTCCGGGAGTTGCGCGCCTGGTACCGCGTCCATCGCCCCACCCAATGGCTCTTCTCCCAGGGTCCCGATCAGGATCCCATCTGCAAGGCCACCGCACAGAACATCTACTACCGGGCCCGCAAGCGCGCCCAACTCCCGGCCAAGTGCGGCATCCATGGGTTGCGCCACAGCTTCGCCACCCACCTCATTGAGAACGGCGTCGAGATCACCCTCGTCCAGAAGTTCCTCGGCCACGCCTACCTCTCCACCACCGCCAACTATCTCCACGTCCGTCAGGAGCGCATGGGGCAGGTCAAGAGCCCTCTCGGGCTGATCCGCACCGATCTCCATCCCAGACGCTGATGGAGGCGCCCCGTTGCGGGGCTCCGGCCGCCGACCGTCCCTCCGTGGGATCCGTCCTCCGACGCTTCCTCCCGGAGTTCACCGGTCGTTATCCCCAGGCCCCGCACACCCTCCACGTCCTGAATCGCCTCAGTCACTGCCACACCGGCCGCGTCGGCTGGTCGATGTGGCAGTGTACCCTCTGCCGTTCCTCGCATTGGCGGCCACTCGGATGCGGGGATCGCCATTGCCCGGATTGCCAGGGCCAACGCCGTGAGCAATGGCTCGAAGCCCAGCGCGAGTCGCTCCTCCCCGTCCGCTACTTCCACTGGGTCTTCACGCTTCCCTCCGGCCTGCGTCCACTCGTCCTCCAGAACCAGGCCGCCCTCTACCGCCTCCTCTTCGACGCCGCCTCCGCCACGCTGCTCCAGTTCGGACGCGAACGCTTCGGTGCTGAACTCGGCGTCACCGCCCTGCTGCACACCTGGGGACAGAACCTCATGGACCATCCTCATGTTCACTGCCTGGTCACCGGCGGTGGACTGCACACCGCCCCGGACGGATCCCTCCGCTGGGTTGGTCCGCCCCAGTCGCGCTACCTCTTCCCGGTGAAGGCGGTCGCCGCGATGTTCGCCGGCAAGTTCATCGACGGACTCCAACAACTCCGCCACCAAGGCAAACTGCACTTCGAAGGTGCCCTCGCAGGCTGGAAGGAAGATCCCGCCTGGCGGGCCATGATCGACACCCTTCGATCCCGCAAGTGGATCGTCTTCGGAAAGGGATCCGTCACCGGCCCGGAATCCGTGTTGGAGTATCTCGGCCGCTACACCCATCGCGTCGCCATCGCCAACAGCCGGATCACGTCCATGACCGACCGGACGGTCACCTTCCGTTACAAGGACTACCGCGACGGATCCACGCTGAAGACGATGACCCTGTCGGGCGTGGAGTTCCTTCATCGCCTCTCCCTGCATGTCCTGCCCGAAGGCTTCACCAAGATCCGGCACTACGGCCTGCTCGGGAACAATCGCCGCAAGCGGATGCTGCCGCTGGCGCGCGAGGCGTTGAAGGGCTCGCGATGGCACGTCGCCATCGCACCGGTGGAGGCCGCCCCAGTCCGTCCCGTCGAAGAGGACCTAGCCTGTCCTCGGTGCGGAGCCGCAGAACTCCAATGCATCGGGCGCCTCGATGCGCAAGGCAGATTCACTCCACTGGCCGAGGGCGCTCGCCGAGCCCGGATCCAACTCGGAGAGCCGCCGACCATCGGCGACACCTCGTGAGCCGATGCGACATCCAGCCCGCTGCCTGCCACGGAGGACGGTGCCGTCCGCATCGCATGCGAACGACGCCCGGGCAAGGTCCACGCCCTCATCGGAGGAAAACCCCGACGAAGCCCCAACTCCAAGGCCACGACCACACACCATCCACCTCGTCCGTCCAGTTGCGAACCTCCTTACCGCACCAGACAACAAGCCAGAATGCCCGGGCCTCCGTACGCCCCACCCTCCGGCCAGTCAGGCGGAGGTAGTTTTCCTATAGCCAGAGGACTCCCCCGCGGCTTCGTCCAACCGCGAAATAAATCGGGCGTGGCCACTCAATCGTGATCCACGCCCATCTCCGCCCGATCTATTCCGCTGCTGTGTTAGGCCGATGTGTCACTGGCTACTCCTTCCTTCTGTATCCTGCGTGCGACAACACACAGAGTGCTAAACCAACCAGCCAGGTCGCCGTCCGTGCCCTGCATCTGATGCTTGAGGACGCGCTCAAATGGGTCGGCCATGAAACTCGCCTCTCCCCGCTGCAACTCAAGGACAGGCGGCTCACCCGGTCGGAATGTCCAAGCCGCACCAGTCTCCCTGCGAACCAACTCACCAAGGTATGTGCCGATGACTGTCGCGTAACGCCAACCCGGCTGCTTCCTGTCTCTGAAATGAACCCAAATGTCTCGCTTGCGTAGCTGCTGGTCGAGCGCACTAACCGCCTCGTCGGGCGTCATGCTGGACAGCGCAACCTGCAACTTCGCGGCGAAGACGCTCTCACACTCAGAGGAAAGGCTGGGCACGTCCTCCTGACGAATCGTGGATAGGTCGCGCCGCGCACGCGGCAGATACGTCATTAGCCGCCACACAACAGCGAGGACGGCGACAGCCACTACGCCAAGGATTATGAAAAGCCACTTCATTGTCTGGACGCGCGAAATCGGCCTAACGCCAAGGTCAGCGACGGGGGCCAGCCGCCGATGACGGTCGATTTGTCTCTGAGCGAATCGGCTGGCTCCCGTTCGCTGGACCGTCTGGTTCGCTGATGGCCGCATATCTCTTCAAGGCATCGCGCAGGACGAGACTGCTCTGGAAGGAAAATGCCGTATCATTCGTAACCGCTGCCTGATAACTGTCGATAGCCTTCAGGACAACGTCACTCCTTCCGGCTTCAAGGAGACGCTTCATGTCCTGAAACGAAAACCTCAGAAAGTCCTTCTCGTATCGCCGGACCACTTGGGTAACCGAAAACAGGGCAAACGAGAGAATCCCAATCGACAGAATCCCCAACATGATCCGGACGGCTGTCGGCGCTCTGAATTCCGCGACAAGCCACGCGAGTGGCAAGCCAACGACGAGGATTAGCAGCAGCGTGGTCATATCAAGTCAGCGAACGCCAAGGTCAGCGACGGGAGCCAGCCGCCAAGCGCGCCCGCATCGCCACTCGGCGTGATGGCTGGCGCCCGTTCGCTGGACCGTCGTGGTTAGCCGTCGTGGTCATACAAACTGTGGCGTCCAATCTACTGCGCCCGGGTTTCTGGGCGCAATCTCGCGGCAAGGGGTAAACGTTTTGATGCGGCTGAATAGCGCCTCGGTGGCCGGACAGAACTCCCACCACCCATCAACCTGAACAGCGAACAACTGACCCTCCCGGGTGAGAAGGTCATAAAACTTGGGTGAGAAAAATCGCGACAAGCCGAAACGTGCGGCTCTATCCACGGCCTCGGCCCCGGTCGCCTGAAAGCCGACAAGATATGACCACTCATCAAAATACAAAGCGTCTCGAACCTGAGAGAGACTGCCGGGCCGCCATAGGCTGACTCCAATGCGCTCTAACGCCGGAACAGGAATATGAAATTCTTCGTATGCCTGCTCGTGAGCCACGATCCACTCCGACTTAACCGGCCCAATCTGGCAAGCCACCACCCAGTAAAGCGAATCCAACTCCGCGAACATCGGTGCCAAGAGGTCGAGGAAGGATGCTTCGGATTTGCAGTAGAGTGTGCGCATGGCGAACGACGGCTAACGGCCGAACTGACCGACGCGGGCGGCCAGTGGCTGCTGAATTGGAAACTGACGCGGCCCGCCCGCGTTCGGTCCAGTGACCTGGTTCGGCGAATCAGGCATGTTTCCGCCTCCGAATCCAAGTCCACAACAAAAGCGCGCCGTAGATCGGCAAGCACCACGCCACCATGTAAAGCCAGCCGAGAGCAGCCCACAATCCGGTAAAGACAGCATCAACCGGCTCCTCGAACGTGAATGACAGGTTGCAGACATGGATGAGTGCCCAGCCAAAAGGAACGGAAGCAAGAAGTCCCCAATGCCGCCAGCGGGCAATCAGAAAGATTGGCAAGAATGCAACAACTGCGAACGCTGAGGTGAAAACGATGTTCTTCATACGCGCTCTGACGCCGAACGCTGAATGCAGCCACGCCGGGCCAATGGCGTGCGTATCGACCCGAGACGTGCTCCCGGCGTTGGCTGGCATGATGTGTTAGCCCGTCTTCCACTCATGGTTGAGATTATAGCTCGAGCAGCCGCGGAGGCAGCCACAGGTCGTCACACGCGACTGCCTCACCCTCAGCATGTGCCAGTTTCGCGAATGCGGCTTCGGCCCAAGGCCAGAAATGATTCAGACTGCGATCGCTGACATCAACCGCTTCTGATGTCCCATCGGAGCTCGCTGGGACATTAGGTCTTGCGACCGAGTGCCACTCTCTTGAAAAGCGCCTGCGTAGGCACTTGTTCAGGGAAGACCAGTTCCTCGATGAAAATGCCTCCGCGAGGGCGTGGGATGGGCACAGGTAGGATGAAAGCACTTTGCACCGCCGCAGCACCGCCAACTGTTCCCTCTCCTGATCGTGGGCATCGATGATGTGGAACTTCAGAAGCCCTGTCCATGCCTGCAAGAACTGATAAGTATCAGGCTTTCCATCGGCGGCCAACGACGCGCTGGCGGCTGCGGATATCGTAGCCGAATCTCCACTCAGTATCGCCGCGAGCATCAAAAACACATCGTGATCTGCCCGCATATAGGAACCCGGCACGCGACTGACCGCGTTAATTGAGCGCGCCACGACGCATTTGACTGAGGCACGTATCTGATCTGAAGGAACATCAGCATGGATCGCCAGCCACACCCAGCGGACTGTTGCTCGCAGAACTTCTGCGGGCTCAGCGAACTGTGAACCCACGCGGGGTGTGGGTTCCTCCAGATAAGGGAACGCCTTTTCAACGGACTCTGAGACCCTTATACGCAACTCTTCGCGCTTCAGAAGGCCCAGCACATTGTCGACGATCAGTTTTGCCGTCCTTGTTTTCACGCAAGGGCGACGGTGGCTCCCTGTGTCTTCGTGCGCGCGCATCAGAAAAACGGGCTAACGCAAAGGTCAGCGACGGGTGCCAGCCACTGGCGACGTCCGCATCGCCACTCGGCGAGCCGGCTGGCGCCCGTTCGCTGGACCGACTGGTTGGCCTCCGAATAAACAAGATCTAGCCGCGAGAAACGCATGAGACGCAAGAACCGAGCTGGCGCCGCATCGGTGATCGTTGTCGTCGGGTCGTGGTCGACAGCCGACGACGTCAACCTCGCACCCGACGTACCCATGATCGGTCGTTTTCATGTGTCGTGAATCTTGGTCTGTCTGGGATGGCCAACGCCAAGGTCAGCGACGGCGGCCAGCCACCGGCGACGCCCGCATCGCCACTCGGCGTGCCGGCTGGCGCCCGTTCGCTGGACCGTCGTGGTTAGGCGTCCGGCTCATATGCTGTGACTCCGATGTATCGGTCATAATCTGCTCGCTCACTCACCGGCAACTTGCTGCGCGTCACTCGGAGCGAGTAACCACCAAAGAGCCGCCCCTCCGACGTAAGAACCATCCAGTCGAAGATGTCCTCGCCGTAGAATCCGAGTCGCTGGCCAACCTCATGCCACTTCTGGAACTCTGGTGGAACCTCAAAAAAGGTGCCGGTAAATAAACGCTCGTCGGCATGATACTGAACTCCGGTGAGCCAAATGAATGCAAACCTCTCCTCGCCTAGACGCTCGGACTCGTCCGGGTCGCGAAAGCGCAGCTTGGTGGAGCAAATCGAGTCGTCAACACGCTGAATGTGTTCGATGAATGTAGCAATAGTTGCCGCCGCGCGGTCGTAAGCTGACTGAAATTCAAGGTTGGTCGGCGGGATAGCCATGAACAGCGGCTCATCCTGCTTCTGTGCGAGTTTGCTGGGTGTCGAATCGGCCATACGCAGATGACGCCTAACGCCAAGGTCAGCGACGGGAGCCAGCCACCAAGCGCGCCCGCATCGCCACTCGGCGTGCCGGCTGGCGCCCGTTCGCTGGACCGCCTGGTTGGCCTCCGAATATACAAGATCTAGCCGCAAGAAACGCAGGAGACGCAAGAACCGAGCCGGCGCCGCATTGCTGATGGTTGTCATCGGGTCGTGGTCGATGGCCGACGACGTAGACCTCGCACCCGACGCACTCATGACCGCTCGCTTTCATCTGTCGTGATTCTTGGTTTGTCTGGGATGGCCAACGCCAAGGTCAGCGACGGGAGCCAGCCACCGGCGACGTCCGCATCGCCACTCGACGTGCCGGCTGGCGCCCGTTCGCTGGACCGCCATGGTTCGATTGAATCAGAGGTACTCCTGGAAGCCCTCCCCACGCAAGCTGGCCGTGGCCATCGCCCGTCTCCATCTCCGTCTGTATATGGATCGTGGTCATCTCTGGTTGGGCGAGCAGGCTGGAATGCTCAGGGGTGATCGGAGGCCGGTGACGATCTGCCTGGTCGTGGTCAGGAAATCGAACGACCAAGCTCAGCGACGGCCTCGGGGGCGGCGGTGGAGCGCACGGTGCGCTCACGATTTCCCGCGACGCGCGAACGGACGGCGGAGAGGCCGTTCGCTGCAGCGCCTTGGTTGAACGAAGCCGCTGCGCGGGGGGCTTCGCAGCGGTGACGACAGGCGTCGTCCAGGAGCACACGCTCCGGGTGCATGCAAAATCCTTCATCACCACGGCAAAAGTTCATCGACTACCTCGTCCTTCGTCAACTGGCTCCTCGGACCGTCCAATCCTACACGGATTGGATCGTCCAGTTGTCCCGGTTCCACAAACGCCCACCTGCCGACCTCGGCAACCCCGAGATCTCCTCGTGGCTACTCCAGCTCATCGACCAACGCAAGCTCTCGGCCTCCTCCATCAATCTTGCCATCAATGCGCTCCGCTCCTTTTACGGCGGCCATCTCGGCCGTGAGATCGAACCCCTCCTTGCCGGCATCAAACGCCCCGCTCGCCACACCCAGCCTCCCCGCGTCTTCAGTCCCGATGAGGTCGAGCGCCTTCTCACCGTCGGCACCGACGGCGATCCTCTCGCCCGCGCCTTCCTCATGACCGTCTATGGCTGCGGCCTCCGCCTCTCCGAGGCCACTCATGTTCGCATTGCCGACATCGACTCCAGCCGCTTCCAACTCCGCGTATCCAATCCCAAGGGCGGTCGCGAGCGCCTCGTTCCCCTCAGCGACAATCTCCTCCGGGAGTTGCGCGCCTGGTACCGCGTCCATCGCCCCACCCAATGGCTCTTCTCCCAGGGTCCCGATCAGGATCCCATCTGCAAGGCCACCGCACAGAACATCTACTACCGGGCCCGCAAGCGCGCCCAACTCCCGGCCAAGTGCGGCATCCATGGGTTGCGCCACAGCTTCGCCACCCACCTCATTGAGAACGGCGTCGAGATCACCCTCGTCCAGAAGTTCCTCGGCCACGCCTACCTCTCCACCACCGCCAACTATCTCCACGTCCGTCAGGAGCGCATGGGGCAGGTCAAGAGCCCTCTCGGGCTGATCCGCACCGATCTCCATCCCAGACGCTGATGGAGGCGCCCCGTTGCGGGGCTCCGGCCGCCGACCGTCCCTCCGTGGGATCCGTCCTCCGACGCTTCCTCCCGGAGTTCACCGGTCGTTATCCCCAGGCCCCGCACACCCTCCACGTCCTGAATCGCCTCAGTCACTGCCACACCGGCCGCGTCGGCTGGTCGATGTGGCAGTGTACCCTCTGCCGTTCCTCGCATTGGCGGCCACTCGGATGCGGGGATCGCCATTGCCCGGATTGCCAGGGCCAACGCCGTGAGCAATGGCTCGAAGCCCAGCGCGAGTCGCTCCT
Organism: Limisphaerales bacterium; assembly: GCA_965284395.1. Lineage (GTDB taxonomy): Bacteria > Verrucomicrobiota > Verrucomicrobiia > Limisphaerales > UBA9464 > UBA6176. The sequence goes on from OZ260084.1 coordinate 7,402,437, forward strand.
CCCCGTCCGCTACTTCCACTGGGTCTTCACGCTTCCCTCCGGCCTGCGTCCACTCGTCCTCCAGAACCAGGCCGCCCTCTACCGCCTCCTCTTCGACGCCGCCTCCGCCACGCTGCTCCAGTTCGGACGCGAACGCTTCGGTGCTGAACTCGGCGTCACCGCCCTGCTGCACACCTGGGGACAGAACCTCATGGACCATCCTCATGTTCACTGCCTGGTCACCGGCGGTGGACTGCACACCGCCCCGGACGGATCCCTCCGCTGGGTTGGTCCGCCCCAGTCGCGCTACCTCTTCCCGGTGAAGGCGGTCGCCGCGATGTTCGCCGGCAAGTTCATCGACGGACTCCAACAACTCCGCCACCAAGGCAAACTGCACTTCGAAGGTGCCCTCGCAGGCTGGAAGGAAGATCCCGCCTGGCGGGCCATGATCGACACCCTTCGATCCCGCAAGTGGATCGTCTTCGGAAAGGGATCCGTCACCGGCCCGGAATCCGTGTTGGAGTATCTCGGCCGCTACACCCATCGCGTCGCCATCGCCAACAGCCGGATCACGTCCATGACCGACCGGACGGTCACCTTCCGTTACAAGGACTACCGCGACGGATCCACGCTGAAGACGATGACCCTGTCGGGCGTGGAGTTCCTTCATCGCCTCTCCCTGCATGTCCTGCCCGAAGGCTTCACCAAGATCCGGCACTACGGCCTGCTCGGGAACAATCGCCGCAAGCGGATGCTGCCGCTGGCGCGCGAGGCGTTGAAGGGCTCGCGATGGCACGTCGCCATCGCACCGGTGGAGGCCGCCCCAGTCCGTCCCGTCGAAGAGGACCTAGCCTGTCCTCGGTGCGGAGCCGCAGAACTCCAATGCATCGGGCGCCTCGATGCGCAAGGCAGATTCACTCCACTGGCCGAGGGCGCTCGCCGAGCCCGGATCCAACTCGGAGAGCCGCCGACCATCGGCGACACCTCGTGAGCCGATGCGACATCCAGCCCGCTGCCTGCCACGGAGGACGGTGCCGTCCGCATCGCATGCGAACGACGCCCGGGCAAGGTCCACGCCCTCATCGGAGGAAAACCCCGACGAAGCCCCAACTCCAAGGCCACGACCACACACCATCCACCTCGTCCGTCCAGTTGCGAACCTCCTTACCGCACCAGACAACAAGCCAGAATGCCCGGGCCTCCGTACGCCCCACCCTCCGGCCAGTCAGGCGGAGGTAGTTTTCCTATAGCCAGAGGACTCCCCCGCGGCTTCGTCCAACCGCGAAATAAATCGGGCGTGGCCACTCAATCGTGATCCACGCCCATCTCCGCCCGATCTATTCCGCTGCTGTGTTAGGCCACGTGTCACTTCTCTTCATAACCAATCTCGTTGTTGATCTCGACGAGGGCCGCCCAAACTGGCCCGACGCTGTCCTCACCGTAAAGACCGGCTAGATGCGTCCTGTATCTGGCCAACCGCTGCTGCTTCTCCTCAGAACTGAAAGCTCGAAATGACTCGCGTGCGCGTGTCGCCAACGTCTGCAACTCCTCACCCGAGAATGGAAGCGTCGCAAGGTCGAAGCGCTTCGCGAGCCGGGCAAGAGCGTCGGTGACAACTCGTGCTTCGTAAACCTTGTGGTGCTTCGTTTTCCAGCTCATGGCGCGAGTGGCCTAACGTTGCTGCTCAGTGACGCGCCGACAAAAGTGCTTGGGATGCAACGAAGGCGCGATCGGCGCGTTCAATGAAGCAGCCTGGTTGGGCTTATCCATGTCAGACAGGCTGCGACAGAACATAAATACTGCGCTCCGCAAGCAGGATCCAAACAAACCAAGCAATAGCCGCGACAATTGTACCTGCTACGAACCAAGTCAAACGCCGCGGACCGCAATCTGGATTCCTTAGAATCCATACCCCAACGACAAGCACACCAGCTCCAAGTGCGGCTCCGAGCGGATAGCCGCGCCGTAGCGCGGTGGCAATCATCGCGTGGCCAACTCCAGAATTTGAATAGAAGTCGTAACGCTCGATGAACCCAGAGATCACAGCGACGGTGTACACTCCGACAATCAAGGCGACAGCCCAAACACCGAGCACCATTGGCGCGAACAGACTGCGCGAGATTGGGTTCATTTTTGGTCCAGTAGCCCAACGCCAAGGTCAGCGACGGGAGCCAGCCACCGGGCGCGCCCGCATCGCCTCTCGGCGTGCCGGCTGGCTACCGTTCGCTGGACCGCCTAGTTGGGCTACAGGTGTCATTTCAGTCAACGTGTCTGTCAATGATGCGCTCGACGAGCGTCCCCCACGACTGCTCCTGCTGAACGTCGTAAACGAAACTGGTAACGCAGGTCGAGGGCATGTCATCGATGATGATGTCCGGTTTGGCGGTGAACCCCTCAAAGAACTCGGTGAGGTCGTATCGCTGCGCAACCGTCCGGCAGTAATCAGCGCCGACAGACGACCAAAGAAACAGGTGGCAGCCCTCATCGCGCAGTCTCTGCAACGCCTCTCTCGCGCCGCCAAGTAGTCTGCCGTTGGCGTCTACCAGCGTGAGGTCGACATCAACAAAGACGTTCGCGTTCTTCATGGGTGTGTGAGGGTGCCCAACGACAAGGTCAGCGACGGGAGCCAGCCTCCAAGCGCGCCCGCATCGCCACTCGGCGTGCCGGCTGGCGCCCGTTCGCTGGACCGACTGGTTGGCCTCCGAATAGACAAGATCTAGCCGCAAAGAACGCAGAACACGCAAGAACCGAGCCGGCGCCGCATCGCTGATCTTTCTCGTCGGGTCGTGGTCGAAGGCCGACGACGTAGACCGCGCACCCGACATACCCATGACCGGTCGCTTTCATGTGTCGTGATTTTTGGTCCGCCTGCGATGGCCAACGGCAAGGTCAGCGACGGGAGCCAGCCGCCAGGCGCGCCCGCATCGCCACTCGGCGTGCTGGCTGGTGCCCGTTCGCTGGACCGACTGGTTGGCCTCTCAATGAGGTTGATCTAGCCGCAAGAAACGCAGAGGACGCAAGAACTGAGCCGCCGCCGCATCGGTGATCGTTGTCATCGGGTCGCGGTGGAAAGCCCACGACGTAGACCTCGCACCCGGCGTATCCATGACCGGTCGCTTTCATGTGTCGTGATTCTTGGTCTGTCTGGGATGGCCAACGCCAAGGTCAGCGACGGGAGCCAGCCACCGGGCGCGCCCGCATCGCCACTCGGCGCGCCGGCTGGAACCCGTTCGCTGGACCGTCTGGTTGGGCAAGACTCATATTCTCTCAATCGTCACGTCGAGGTGATATTCCCCACGAGCGCAGCCAGTCACGAGGACGAAGTAGGCATCGATCCAAACGGCAACCTCGTTGAGTTGAAATTGCGCGAACTCGAAGGTCGCGAATTTTGCTGCTTCCCAGGTCACAAGCTCCGCCGATACCTGCGGCAGCCCTAATGTGAGGATCCTCTCCTGGGGGTTGTCTGAATGGGGATAGGCCGCGTTGATCGTCCGATCGACAACCTGCACCCATTTGTCAGCATCACCCTCAACCACGAGTGTGGCGCACATATCAGGAGCGCCTTCGATAACCTCACGAAGAGCTGGACGAATCTCAGCAAGTTGGTCGGCGTTCATGGTTTCTGTTGCCCAACGCCAAGGTCAGCGACGGGAGCCAGCCGCCGAGCACGCCCGCATCGCCACTCGGCGTGCCGGCTGGCGCCCGTTCGCTGAACCGACTGGTTGGCCTCCGAATAGACAAGATCTAGCCGCAAAGAACGCAGAAGACGCAAGAACCGAGCCGGCGCCGCATCGCTGATCTTTCTCGTCGGGTCGTGGTCGAAGGCCGACGACGTAGACCGCGCACCCGACATACCCGTGACCGGTCGCTTTCATGTGTCGTGATTTTTGGTCCGCCTGCGATGGCCAACGCCAAGGTCAGCGACGGGAGCCAGCCTCCGGGCGCGTCCGCATCGCCACTCGGCGTGCCGGCTGGCGCCCGTTCGCTGGACCGACTGGTTCGCTCCCCCAATGAGAGCGGGTGGCCGAAAGAAGCGAAAGAGGACGAAAAGGCCGGCAACAGACTCGGCCGCGCCCGACGCACCGCATACCCGACGGAATCACCTCTTTCGCCTTCTTTCGTTCTTTTCGGCAAAACCAAGCTTGAGGCTCCTCCCTTCGCGGTCCGGCTCCAGCATATGGATGGCTTGGATGGCTCATTGAGGCTGTCTGACTAGGTTTCGGTAGGCGAACGCCAGAACTGACCGACGCGGGCGGCCAGTCGTGTTGAAAATGGAAGCTGACGCGGCCCGCCCGCGTTCGGTCCAGTGATATGGTTCGGCATTGCCTGTGTCATGGTCCATTCCAAGTCAGAAGTGCTCGCTGCTTCTGTGGCAACAGAGTGAACAACTCGCGGATCAAGGCAAGATGCCTCTCGTAGTGTGGCGACGACATGCAATGGTCGCAGAACATCCTAGCCTGCGTATTAAGAAAGTAAGCGTCGTGATCCACAAACTGAGGCTCCAGAATCGACAGCGGCAGGTTATGGATGAACTCCGCCTCGTAATAGCACGCCTTGCTTCGTCGGAGACGATGCCACCACCGCCAAGTCTGTACGTTGCGAATCCAAGGCAACGACCAAGACAAGAACTCTCGGTATATTTCCTGTTTACGCGAAGCTGCCGTCGTCATGGGATGTAGCCGAACGTCGAAGGTCAGCGACGGGAGCCAGCCACCGGGCGCGCCCGCATCGCCACTCGGCGTGCCGGCTGGCTACCGTTCGCTGGACCGACTGGTTGGCCTCCCAATGAGGTAGATCTAGCCGCAAGAAGCGCAGAAGACGCAAGAACCGAGCCGCCGCAGCATCGGTGACCGTTGTCGTCGGGTCGTGGTGGAAGGCCGACGCCGTAAACCTCGCACCCGACGTCCCCATGACCGGTCGCTTTCATGTGTCGTGATTCTTGGTCTGTCTGGGATGGCCAACGCCAAGGTCAGCGACGGGAGCCAGCCACCGGGCGCGCCCGCATCGCCACTCGGCGTGCCGGCTGGCGCCCGTTCGCTGGACCGCCATGGTTCGATTGAATCTGAGGTACTCCTGGAAGCCCTCCACACGCAAGCAGGGCGTGGCCATCGCACGGCGTCATCTCCGTCTGTATATGGATCGTGGTCATCTCTGGTTGGCCGAGCGGGCTGGAATGCTCAGGGGTGATCGGAGGCCGGTGACGATCTTCTTGGTCGTGGTCAGGAAATCGAACGCCAAGGTCAGCGACGGGAGCCAGCCACCAAGCCCGCCCGCATCGCCACTCGGCGTGCTGGCTGGCGCCCGTTCGCTGGACCGACTGGTTGGCCTCCCAATGAGGTGGATCTAGCCGCAAGAAGCACAGAAGGCGCAAGAACCGCGCCGGCGCCGCATCGGTGATTGTTGTCGTCGGGTCGTGGGGGAAGGCCGACGCCGTAAACCTCGCACCCGACGTTCCCATGACCGGTCGCCTTCATGTGTCGTAATTCTTGGTCTGTCTGGGATGGCCAACGTGGAAGGTCAGCGACGGGGGCCAGCCACCGGCAACCTCCGCAACGCCACTCGGCGTGCCGGCTGGCGCCTGTTCGCTGGACCTGATGGTTCGGCGATTTGAGGCACATGCTATTCAGGGGGACAATCCCCGATCCACTTCAGGGCAGGATCAAATCCCCCCGACGTCAGAAAGTGCTCCGCTATATGAAAGGCGGCCGCAGTAGGCAGAACCATCGCAGCCGAGTATGCGCCAGTCTGACCACCAATCTGCAACTCTACCGTACCGCCGTCATCATCACCAATAGCCACATGCGAGGAGGATCCATCGGATGGAAACGACACCACGACGAAACGAGATGGCCCGCCACCGATGCTCAATGCGCCCACTCCCTCAATCTCCATCCAAAGACAATCTGTGCGAATTCCGTCAAGGCGGAGCAGCGCCTCGCGCAAGTCCTGCGGCGTCGCTCCGTGGAGCCGCTCACGCCTACTCAGCGTGCCTTCCCAAATCTCCAACTCGATTCGCACGGCCGAACTCACGTGAGACTTAATGTTGCCGAACGCCAAGGTCAGCGACGGGAGCCAGCCACCGGGCGCGTCCGCATTGCCACTCGGCGTGCCGGCTGGCGCCCGTTCGCTGGACCGACTGGTTCGCTCCCCCAATGAGAGCGAGTGGCCGAAAGAAACGAAAGAGGACGAAAAAACCGGCAACATACTCGGACGGACCCAACGCACCGCATGCCCGACGGAATCACCTCTTTCGCCTTCTTTCGTTCTTTTCGGCAAAACCAAGCTTGAGGCACCTCCCTTTGCGGTCTGGCTCCAGCACATGGATGGCTTGGATGGCTCATTGAGGCTGTCTGACTAGGTTTCGGTAGGCGAACGACCCAAGCTCAGCGACCCGGCACACGAGGCGCAACGATTGCAAACCACGACGCCATGCCGGGTTCGCTGCAGCGCATGGTTGAACGAAGCCGCTGCGCGGGGGGCTTCGCAGCGGTGACGACAGGCGTCGTCCAGGAGCACACGCTCCGGGTGCATGCAAAATCCTTCATCACCACGGCAAAAGTTCATCGACTACCTCGTCCTTCGTCAACTGGCTCCTCGGACCGTCCAATCCTACACGGATTGGATCGTCCAGTTGTCCCGGTTCCACAAACGCCCACCTGCCGACCTCGGCAACCCCGAGATCTCCTCGTGGCTACTCCAGCTCATCGACCAACGCAAGCTCTCGGCCTCCTCCATCAATCTTGCCATCAATGCGCTCCGCTCCTTTTACGGCGGCCATCTCGGCCGTGAGATCGAACCCCTCCTTGCCGGCATCAAACGCCCCGCTCGCCACACCCAGCCTCCCCGCGTCTTCAGTCCCGATGAGGTCGAGCGCCTTCTCACCGTCGGCACCGACGGCGATCCTCTCGCCCGCGCCTTCCTCATGACCGTCTATGGCTGCGGCCTCCGCCTCTCCGAGGCCACTCATGTTCGCATTGCCGACATCGACTCCAGCCGCTTCCAACTCCGCGTATCCAATCCCAAGGGCGGTCGCGAGCGCCTCGTTCCCCTCAGCGACAATCTCCTCCGGGAGTTGCGCGCCTGGTACCGCGTCCATCGCCCCACCCAATGGCTCTTCTCCCAGGGTCCCGATCAGGATCCCATCTGCAAGGCCACCGCACAGAACATCTACTACCGGGCCCGCAAGCGCGCCCAACTCCCGGCCAAGTGCGGCATCCATGGGTTGCGCCACAGCTTCGCCACCCACCTCATTGAGAACGGCGTCGAGATCACCCTCGTCCAGAAGTTCCTCGGCCACGCCTACCTCTCCACCACCGCCAACTATCTCCACGTCCGTCAGGAGCGCATGGGGCAGGTCAAGAGCCCTCTCGGGCTGATCCGCACCGATCTCCATCCCAGACGCTGATGGAGGCGCCCCGTTGCGGGGCTCCGGCCGCCGACCGTCCCTCCGTGGGATCCGTCCTCCGACGCTTCCTCCCGGAGTTCACCGGTCGTTATCCCCAGGCCCCGCACACCCTCCACGTCCTGAATCGCCTCAGTCACTGCCACACCGGCCGCGTCGGCTGGTCGATGTGGCAGTGTACCCTCTGCCGTTCCTCGCATTGGCGGCCACTCGGATGCGGGGATCGCCATTGCCCGGATTGCCAGGGCCAACGCCGTGAGCAATGGCTCGAAGCCCAGCGCGAGTCGCTCCTCCCCGTCCGCTACTTCCACTGGGTCTTCACGCTTCCCTCCGGCCTGCGTCCACTCGTCCTCCAGAACCAGGCCGCCCTCTACCGCCTCCTCTTCGACGCCGCCTCCGCCACGCTGCTCCAGTTCGGACGCGAACGCTTCGGTGCTGAACTCGGCGTCACCGCCCTGCTGCACACCTGGGGACAGAACCTCATGGACCATCCTCATGTTCACTGCCTGGTCACCGGCGGTGGACTGCACACCGCCCCGGACGGATCCCTCCGCTGGGTTGGTCCGCCCCAGTCGCGCTACCTCTTCCCGGTGAAGGCGGTCGCCGCGATGTTCGCCGGCAAGTTCATCGACGGACTCCAACAACTCCGCCACCAAGGCAAACTGCACTTCGAAGGTGCCCTCGCAGGCTGGAAGGAAGATCCCGCCTGGCGGGCCATGATCGACACCCTTCGATCCCGCAAGTGGATCGTCTTCGGAAAGGGATCCGTCACCGGCCCGGAATCCGTGTTGGAGTATCTCGGCCGCTACACCCATCGCGTCGCCATCGCCAACAGCCGGATCACGTCCATGACCGACCGGACGGTCACCTTCCGTTACAAGGACTACCGCGACGGATCCACGCTGAAGACGATGACCCTGTCGGGCGTGGAGTTCCTTCATCGCCTCTCCCTGCATGTCCTGCCCGAAGGCTTCACCAAGATCCGGCACTACGGCCTGCTCGGGAACAATCGCCGCAAGCGGATGCTGCCGCTGGCGCGCGAGGCGTTGAAGGGCTCGCGATGGCACGTCGCCATCGCACCGGTGGAGGCCGCCCCAGTCCGTCCCGTCGAAGAGGACCTAGCCTGTCCTCGGTGCGGAGCCGCAGAACTCCAATGCATCGGGCGCCTCGATGCGCAAGGCAGATTCACTCCACTGGCCGAGGGCGCTCGCCGAGCCCGGATCCAACTCGGAGAGCCGCCGACCATCGGCGACACCTCGTGAGCCGATGCGACATCCAGCCCGCTGCCTGCCACGGAGGACGGTGCCGTCCGCATCGCATGCGAACGACGCCCGGGCAAGGTCCACGCCCTCATCGGAGGAAAACCCCGACGAAGCCCCAACTCCAAGGCCACGACCACACACCATCCACCTCGTCCGTCCAGTTGCGAACCTCCTTACCGCACCAGACAACAAGCCAGAATGCCCGGGCCTCCGTACGCCCCACCCTCCGGCCAGTCAGGCGGAGGTAGTTTTCCTATAGCCAGAGGACTCCCCCGCGGCTTCGTCCAACCGCGAAATAAATCGGGCGTGGCCACTCAATCGTGATCCACGCCCATCTCCGCCCGATCTATTCCGCTGCTGTGTTAGCTGTCAATTGTGTGCTCAAAATATCCTCTCTGAAGCGGCGCAAAGGAAGTGCGCTCGCCAAACTCGACACCAAGAAACCTCAACAACTGCCGAAGTGGAACATCGCTCTCGGTAAACTCGATGTCCTCCAAAAGCTCTCCGTCACGAAAGGCAAAGCCAGCATGGTCACATGCGCCACCAAAGCACTCGACAAATAGATATACAAAAGTGGCTTTAGGAAACCTACGACTCCACTCAACAAGTGGAAAATCCTGTGCAGACTGCTGTTCTGAAAGGTCTGGACTGAACTGAACACCAAAACCACGAAACGGATGCTCGACACGCCGACCAACCCCAGAAACTTGAGTAAGTAGATCAGCCATGACCTGCTGGTCTCCATCTGAAAAAACTCCTGAGAATGAGTAGGCCATGCGCTGACAGCTAACGCCAGAACTGACCGACGCAGGCGGCCAGTGGCGTCCGAATTGGATACTGAGGTGGCCCGCCCGCGTTCGGTCCAGTGATCTGGTTGGGCTCTTTCATTGTGCGTAACCCGTGTACTCTTCCCAATGCGCCCCGGTCCAACGGATAAAGGCCCGAGATAGTGGCTTGTCAACTTGCTCGATCGCTTTTGAGGTCCACCTGCGCATGTCTGCTAGGTTCTCGCTGTCTGCGTCGCCGGTGAAGTACAGAACGTCTCGTGCTGGCACCGCTGCGACAATCTGCCCGGAAACCATCTGCGAGACAGATTCCCAAATCTCAGGCAGCAAAATAAGGGTGGCCTCGTAGTTGCCGCCAGCCGTCAGCATAATAATCCGGTCACCCTTGTGCGCACGCACGTCAAGCTTAAGCCCCCGGAGGTTCAGGAGCGCCCGGTCATGCAGTTCGTCGCATGTGACGCCTAAGTCCTCTAGATCCCTGTATGCGACAATCTCGTAATGGGAACCGGTATCGAACGCGTAAAAAATCAGAAGGTCTGCGACCAAGCGCCGCTCCACCGGCGAATCCGCCTTGGACAAGGTGATCTCGGCGGCTCCAGCATCCGGCAGAGCCACATAGATGCGCGGCACAACACTGTCGAGGGTCTTCGTAGATGTGCCTAGAGGATTCACGGTTTCGCCCAACGTTGTTTAGACTGCCCAATAGCAGCGTAGTTGAGTGGGTCTGTCAAAACGAATTTGCCTTGGCTGTATAGGCTGCGGAATATGGGGCCGTGGAACGAATCCCAAGGGAACGAAGAAGTAGCGGCGTGACGCCGGGTACGGGCAAGACGGCGGGTGGAGCATCGGGCTCGGATCCGGCGTGGCTGCGGCGGCTGTGGGAGACGCAGCGGGTGCCGCTTTCGACCGAAAGACTGCACTGGTGGAGCATCCATGTGCAGCGCTTCCTCAAGTTCGTCCGGCGGCATCCGCAGGAGGGGCCGGTGGAGGTATTGGTGGAGCATTTCCTGTCGGACCTGGACGTACAGGATCCGCCGGTCGGGGCGTGGCAACGGGATCAGATCCGGCAGGCGTTGGCGGTGTTCGTGAGGGGGATCCAGAACTGGCATCTGGAGGTGGACGAGGGCGGGTCATTGCGTCCGGCGTTCCGGCTGAAGACGACGGGGCCCGGGGTGGAGGCGCGGGGCGCGGAGGAAGTTGGGGATGGATCGGTCGGATCGGTTGGATCCGACCGATCGGACCGATCCATGGCCTCCGGGTTGTCTGAGGAGGAGGCTGGGGGCGTGCTGGAGCCCTGGCTGCAGCGGTTCCAGGCGTGCATGCGGCTGCGTCGGTACTCATTGAGGACAGAGGAGAGTTATAGGGACTGGATCAAGCGCTTCCTGACTTTTCATGAGGGGGCGGATCCGGCGGCGCTGTCGGAGGAGGAGGTCCAGGAGTTCCTGGAGTATCTGGCAGTGGCGCGGAACGTGTCGGCGAGCACCCAGAACCAGGCGTTGAGCGCGCTATTGTTCCTCTATGGCACGGTGCTGGAGCGGCCGTTGGGAGACCTGAAGGAGGTGGTCCGTGCGCGAAGGCCGCAACGGCTGCCGGTGGTCCTGAGCCGCGACGAAGTCCAACGCCTGCTGGATGTCATGGAGGGTACGTTGGGCCTGATTGCACGCATGCTGTACGGGACCGGGTTGCGGCTGATGGAGGGGCTCCGGCTCCGGGTGAAGGACCTCGATTTCGATCGTGGCCAGATCGTGGTGCGCGAAGGCAAGGGGGACAAGGATCGGGTCGTCATGCTCCCTTCAGCGCTGCGGGAACCGTTGCGTACGCATCTGGCGCGGGTGCGGGTGTTGTGGGAGTCGGATCGGGCGGTGGGCTTGCCTGGGGTCTGGATGCCGGACGCCTTGGACCGGAAGTATCCGGAGGCGGGCAAGGAATGGGCGTGGATGTGGGTATTCCCTGCGAAGCGGTTGGCGGCGGATCCGCGGACGGGAGTCCAGCGTCGGCACCATGCGCACGAGACGGCGGTGCAGCGGGCGGTGAAGGCAGCGGCGGGACTGGCCCGGATCGAGAAGAAGGTGGCCTGCCACACCTTGCGACACAGTTTCGCGACCCACCTGCTGGAACGGGGAACGGACCTGAGGTCCGTGCAGGAACTACTGGGGCACAACAGCGTGGAGACGACCCAGATCTATACTCACGTGATGCGGAGGCCGGGCATCGGGGTGATGAGCCCGCTGGATGACACCGGAGAACTGCGGGACGACGTGGTGAAGTATGAGGTGGCTCCGGGGATCCCGGCCGAATCGGTGGCCGACGATGCGTCGGAGGGGGAGTCCGTGGTCGAGCCAGAGTCCGGGTCAGGACGACGTGGGGAGATCGTGGAAGAGGGGACCTATCGGGTGCTGACGGATTGAGCCCGCTGGGGGGTGAACCATTCCACAGAACCGGCCAATTGAATTTCCTCACGCGGAGACGCGGAGATCGCCGAGGTCTTGGGTTTGACGGTTTGCGGTCAATCCTGAGCCGTATCCATGTGATTGAAGGCGGGGAGTGGTTCACGCAGAGCCGCGGAGAAAGGGCACTTGGATGGGAGGCTGAGCCGTCACCGTTTGATGAACAGTGTCCGACGTTGGAAGGTTGGGGACCTGCCCCCCCCTCTCCGTGCTCTCCGCCGCTCCGCGTGAGAATTCTGCCGCCTGGTTACGGCTAAGGCTGTCCGCCCTTTCGTCCTCTTTCGTTTCTTTCGGCAAAGAAAGGCCGCAACGAGGTTTTGAGGCATCGAGGTTTTTGGCCGAAAGAAATGCAAAGGCCGAAAGAGGGGGCACGGCGGTGGCTTGTTGAGGTCGGCGGCGTGGTTCGGTCGGCGACGTGATGACTGTCAGCGGCTGTCCGTCCTTTCGTCCTCTTTCGTTTCTTTCGGCAAGGAAGGGCCGCAACGAGGTTTTGAGGCATCGAGCTTTTTGGCCGAAAGAAACGCAAAGGCCGAAAGAGGGGGCTCGGCGGTGGCTTGCTGCGGTCGGCGTCCAGGTTCGGTCGGTGACGTGATGACTGTCAGCGGCTGTCCGTCCTTTCGTCCGCTTTCGTTTCTTTCGGCAAGGAAGGGCCGCAACGAGGTTTTGAGGCATCGAGGTTTTTGGCCGAAAGAAATGCAAAGGCCGAAAAAGGGGGCACGGCGGTGGCTTGTTGAGGTCGGCGGCGTGGTTCGGTCGGTGCCTTGAGGACCTCTGAGCCGTGTCCATGCGGTTGGGTACGCGGTGCAGGTTCACGCGGAGACACCGAGACGCGGAGAATCAACACCTGGCTGACAAGCCGGGCAGGCACCATTTGGTGAACGGTTGCCGAAGCTGGCACATTCGTGACCCGCCTCGCTCTCCGCGCTCTCCGCGGCTCCGCGCCTCCGCGGGAACAACTCCTCCCTCCCTTTGCCCCGCCTGGGATCAGGACGCGGCCGCTGGCGTGGGAGCCTGAGACTTCGAAGCGGAGATTTCCTTCCGCCTCCAGCCGGCGACGAACATGCCGTTGCCGCCGGTGTCCTGCGGCCAGAACATCCGCTCGGCGGAGGGGGCAGCGGCGGGATCGAACGGATGGGGGATCACGCAGGGTTCGAACTCGGGGTGCTTGGCGCTGAACGCGGCCACGACCTCGGTGGTTTCCGGGCGGGTGAGCGTGCAGACCGCGTAGACCAGCTTGCCGCCGGGCTTCACGCCCTTGCAGGCACTTTCCAGGAGACGCTTCTGGCACTCGGCCAGTTCCTCGACGTCCTTGGGGGTGGTGGTCCACCGGGCGTGCGGATTGCGTCCCCAGGTGCCGACGCCGCTGCAAGGGGCATCGAGGAGAACACCGTCGAAGCCGCCGGCGGCGGGCACGGGACGGCCCTCGTCCCACAGCGACCAACGGATGCCCTTGGACTTCGCGCGGGAGCTGCGTTGCTGCAAGCGGTCGAGGCGCCACTTGGCGCGGTCGGTGGCGAGCACCTCGCCCTTCCCGGCGAGGAGATCGGAGAGATGGAGGGTCTTGCCGCCCTCGCCCGCGCAGACGTCCCACCACTTCTCGGGAGCGCCACTGGATCCGGGCGCGCAGCAGTGACCGACGGCCTGGGACGCCACGTCCTGGATCTCGAACTCGCCCCGATGAAAGGCTCCGGTGCGGAAGAGATCCCGCCCACCCTTGTACTCGAGTGAATCCGGCAGCACGCCGGGGATGGCGTCCGGCGTCCCGCCGAGGGTCAGGCTCAACCGGGGCGCGGTGCCCGGGCGACCGCGCAGCCAGAGGCGAGGCTCGCGCTGGAGGGCGCGCAGCCAGCCGATCGGAACGTCCATCACCGTGCCAATCCACTCGGGCACGGCGCCCATCCGCAAGGCCTCGTCCTTGACCGCGTGCGGATGACGCGAATAGGTGTCGGCGAAGCCCATGGCCTGATCGAGTCGCTTCTCCAGCGACCGGGCCTGGTCGAGCCACTCATGCCAGCGGAAGTACGAGAACACCGCCCGGCTGATCCAACGGGCGTCATCGGGCTTCAGGAGGTCGATCGACTTCAGTGTCGCGCGCAATTCCCGGTCCGCGGGAACCTCGGCGCTGGATCGGGCGACGATCCGTGCGGCCCACGAGGCGGGGGTCCGCTTCGAGTCGCGGCGTTCGCGTGCCTGGGCCACGACGGCGGGATCCACCGGCTTGGCCGGAGTGCCGGGCCGGCCTGCCGCGCCCGGGCGTGAGGGAGGACGGACGCCAGCGGGGGCGCCTTCGCCCGTTCCCGGCGACCGGGTGGTTTCGACTCCCGCGCGAAAGGTCCGTCGCACCGGACGGCCGGGAGCGGGACGCGCCGGAGTATACAGGGTCGAAGCGGGCATCTCGGAAGGTGCGCCTTCGGGAGCGTCGCCGGCGCCGGCACCCGAAGGCGGCGGAGCGGAAGCGGAACGACGGGGCCGGCGCGGAGACCGCTCCTCGGCGGGAGCGGGACGGGACGGACGACGACGATCCTGGATGGCGGCTGCCCAGAAGGGCTGTTTGCCGCCGGGTTTGGAAGAACTCATGGTTTGGTCGGTGTGAAAGTCAGTTTGAGGCGCTCGGCGTGGACGCGCGCGACGGCGCCCATGTAGTTGTCGGGATCGGCCAGCTTGGCGGCCTCCCGGATATGGTCATCCCGTTCCTTCAGGCTGCCCGTCGCCTCGAAATAGAGCCCGAGGTAGAGATGTGCGTAAAACTGCTGCTCCTTGCGGTCGGCGTCGTCATCGGCCTTGGCCGCTGCCTGCAACACGTCGATCGTGGAGGCCTTCCCGGCGAACAGCTGCTGGATCTCCTTCATGGGGACCCGTCCGTCGCGTTCGACCTGGATGAGGACATTTCGGGCGTTCGTCACGCCCTTCTCGCGGGCGGTGCACAGGAAGTGCCAGGCGGCGTTCTCCACGTCCTGGGGGTTCACGGCCTGATGGACCTCGAACTGCTTCCGTCCGTCGGTGAATCGCCCGACGTAGTAGAGGGCGATACCGCGCTGCCAGTTCTGGGGCAGCAGGCGGGGCGCGAGTTCGACCGCCTTGTCGAAGTCCTTCACCGACTCCTCCACCTTGCCCAGGCGGAACCGCACCTGGGCTCGTTCCTGCCGGAGCCACGCGGACTCCGGCTCCAGGTCGATCGCGGCGGTCAGGTCCTGCTCCGCGCCGGCGCGCTGGCCGGTCATCAGCCGCATCTGGGCCCTCAGGCTGAGCAGGCGGGTGTTCTTCGGGTCCTCCTTGAGGGTTGCCGAGGTCGCCTCCAGGGCCTCATCGACCTTGCCGGTGCGCCACAGTTTTACCAAGGACTCCAGGGTGTTCGTCGGCGCGGCGAACACGCCGACGGCCGACAGCACCGCGGCCATCGCCGCGATCAGCCATCGTTTCATGAACGACACTCTAGCGCGTCCATGGGCCACACGTCCAAGGGTTCCCATCCGAGCAGTGACCGGGCGGGTTCCGGGTCAAAAACCCAATTCCGAACAGGCCGGCTTGTAGCGAAAACAACCCGGAATCCGGGCTCCATGGCCCGCGACGCTGCCGCCGCGAAGAAGCGCCCGGCATCTCCCGGGCTCAGGAAAGTGTCCTGCGCGATCGCCTCCTCCTCGATCTCCCGGACCTGACCGGCATCCCGGGGGCACCAGCCCAACCGGACCGCCAGGACCTCGATCCCGTGGTCCCGGGCATGGGAATAGCCGGCGGATTCGAGGAGGACCTTGGTAGCGGCGTACCAGCGCAAGGGAGAGATCGGATCGGTCACCCGAACGGGCCAAGGACCTTCGCGGGACTGGCGAAGGTTGACCTGGATGCTACTTGCGAGGATCCAGCGCCGCACGCCGGCGCGGGCGGCGGACCGCATGACGCGTTCGAGTCCCAGGACGTTGTTCGGGACCAGTTCAGAATCAAAATCCTCGTCCTGCGGGGTTGCCGCGAGGTGGATCAGGGTACCCGCGCCGGCCATCACCTGGTCCAGGGCGGCGCTGTCGAGCAGGCTGGCGCCGCCCCGCGGGTCGATGCCCGGGGTCGGATTCCGGTCGAAGGCGCGGATCTGGACACCCAGACTGAGCAGATGGGCCGTCACGGCGCGACCCAGGCGACCGGCGGAACCAGTGACCACCATCGGACCTGGATGCGCGAGGCGAAAGGGGGTCACGTCGAGGCCCCCGGTGCCGTGAGGGACTGGCCGTTTTCGAGAGGGCTCAAGGCGAGCAACCACGGCACCACGCGCCTGGCCCACACGGCCGTGGTATCCACGCCGGGACCGGACCCGGGCCAGCAGCCGCGGAGCATCTCCGTGTTGATGATGCCGGGGTTCATGGCGACGATGCAGAAGCCCGGGGGCACCTCCTGGGCCATCGCCTGGGTGAGGCCCTCCACCCCCCACTTGCTGGCACAGTAAGGGGCGACCCCGGCGTCCGCGGTGCGGCCCCAACCCGAGCTGAAGTTCACCATCACCCCGTGCCCGCGCCGGATCATGGGTGGCAGGAAGTGTCGGGCCATGTTCGCGATCCCGTCGACGTTGGTCGCCATCACCTTCCGGAACTCCTCGGCCGACACCGACCAGAGGGGGCCGATCGTGTTCATGAGGCCGGCGTTGTTCACGATCATGTCGGGCGTGTCGAACTCAGCCAGGACGTGGCGCGCCCAGACCTGGACCTGGTGGTCGTCCGATACGTCCACCGCGTCGAGGTAATGCGGCGCGGGAAAGCTCCGGCGCAGCACCTCGATCGCACTCCTTGATCGCGAGCACCCGATGACCCGGTGACCGAGGCGGCCGAATTCCTCCAGCATTGCCCGGCCGAGGCCCCGGGTCACTCCGGTGACGACGATCGTCTTCACGCAGGAAGCCGGGCGGACCGGCCCCTTCCGGTCCGCCTGGTCGATCGACGATCAGGCCTTGGCCACCAACTGGCGCAGCACGAAGGGCAGGATGCCGCCGTGCTGGTAGTACTCGATCTCGATCGGGGTATCGATGCGGCAGCGGACGGGCACGTTCTCGACGGAACCGTCCTTGCGGGTGA
The DNA here is from genome assembly GCA_965284395.1 of Limisphaerales bacterium. Lineage (GTDB taxonomy): Bacteria > Verrucomicrobiota > Verrucomicrobiia > Limisphaerales > UBA9464 > UBA6176. Next base: position 7,419,366 of record OZ260084.1, read on the forward strand.
TGCGAAGGGTCAGGTCCTGCTGGGGCTTCAGGTCCGAGCCGAGGCCGACCACGTCGTAACACTCGGTTCCGTCCAGCTTCAGCGTCTGGGCGGTGGTGCCTTCCTTGAACTGGAGCGGGAGCACGCCCATGCCCACGAGGTTCGACCGATGGATGCGCTCGAAGCTCTGGGCGACGACCACCTTCACGCCGAGGAGGTTCGTGCCCTTGGCAGCCCAGTCCCGGCTGGAGCCGGTGCCGTATTCCTGGCCGGCGACCACGATCAACGGCGTACCGCGCTTCTGGTATTCGACCGAGGCGTCGTAGATCGAGAGCTTGGTACCTTCGGGCTGCAGGAGCGTGTTGCCGCCTTCCTCGCCGCCGAGCATCAGGTTCTTGATGCGGACGTTGGCGAAGGTGCCGCGGGTCATGATCCGGTCGTTGCCGCGACGGCTGCCGTAGCTGTTGAAGTCCTCGTACGTGACCCCGTTCTCGAGGAGGTAGCGGCCGGCGGGGGCCGACTTCTTGATCGAGCCGGCGGGCGAGATGTGGTCGGTGGTGACGGAATCGCCAAAGATGCCCAGGGCGCGGGCGCCGCGGATCTCGGCGATCGAACCGGGTTGGAGGCCGAAGTTCGTGAAGAAGGGCGGCTCCTGGATGTAGGTCGAGGCGGTGTCCCAGGCGTAGACGAGACCGGTCGAGGCCGGGATCTCGTTCCACTTCGGGTTCTGCGCCGCGAAGTCGGTGTAGAGGCGTTGGAACACCTCGGGCTTCAAGGCGGACTGCATCGCGTCGCGGACCTCGGCCAGCGTCGGCCAGATGTCCGCCAGGTACACGGGCTGACCGCCCGTGCCGGTTCCGATCGGTTCGCAGGTGAGGTCGAGGTCGACCCGGCCCGCGAGGGCGAACGCCACCACGAGCGGCGGCGACATGAGGAAGTTGGCCTTGATCGACTGGTGCACCCGCGCTTCGAAGTTGCGGTTGCCGGACAGCACGGAGGCCGCGACGAGGTCGTTCTTGACCACGGCATCCTCCACGGGCGCGGCGAGCGGACCGGAGTTGCCGATGCAGGTCGTGCAACCGTATCCGACCACCTGGAATCCGAGCTGGTCGAGGTAGGGTTGCAGGCCCGTCTTGGAGAGATAGTCGCTGACGACGCGCGATCCGGGGGCAAGGGACGACTTCACCGCCGCATTCGGCTTGAGGCCCTTCTCGACCGCCTTCCTGGCGAGCAGGCCGGCCGCCAGCATGACGCTGGGGTTGGAGGTGTTGGTGCAGCTGGTGATGGCCGCGATGAGGACCGAGCCGTGGCCCAGGGTTGCCGTCGCACCGCCAGCAGGCACTTCCGCGCGCTTGGTCAGGTATTCAGCGCGGTTCTTTCCGAAGCCGTTGTCGGTCACGCCGCGGCCGAAGGCCTGGAAGAACTCGCGCTTCATGTTGCCGAGCTCGATCCGGTCCTGCGGACGCTTGGGACCGGCAACGGAAGGCTGGACCGTCGCGAGGTCCAGCTTCAGCACCTGCGAGTACTCGATCTCGCCTTCGGCCGGAATGCCCCACAGGCCCTGGGCCTTGTAGTAGTTCTCGTAGGCCTTGCAGTGTTCCTCGCTGCGGCCCGTGGCCCGGAGGTAGTTCACCGTCTCGGAATCGATCGGGAAGAAGCCCATCGTGGCGCCGTATTCGGGGGCCATGTTCGCGATCGTCGCGCGATCCACCGCGGGCAACGCTGCCGCGCCGGGGCCGAAGTACTCCACGAACTTGCCGACGACCTTCGCCTTGCGGAGCAGCTGGGTCAGGGTCAGTGCCAGGTCGGTCGCGGTGACGCCCTCGCGCAAAGCGCCGGTGAGGTGCACGCCGACGACGTCCGGCGTGAGGAAATAGACCGGCTGGCCGAGCATGCCGGCCTCGGCCTCGATGCCACCGACGCCCCAGCCGACGATGCCGAGGCCGTTGATCATGGTGGTGTGGGAGTCCGTGCCGACGAGGGTATCCGGGTAGTAGACCCCGCCTTGCTCGAGCACGCCCTTGGCGAGGTACTCGAGGTTCACCTGATGGACGATGCCGATGCCGGGCGGGACGACCTTGAACGTGTCAAAGGCCTGCATGCCCCATTTCAGGAACTGGTAGCGTTCGCGATTCCGGGTGAACTCCAGGTCGAGGTTGCGGGTGAGGGAATCCGAGCTGCCCGCGAAGTCCACCTGCACCGAGTGGTCGACCACGAGGTCCACCGGCACGAGGGGCTCGATGATCTTGGGGTTCTTGCCCAGGCGTTGGACGGCGGAACGCATGGCCGCGAGGTCGACCAGCAACGGCACGCCGGTGAAGTCCTGCAGGACGATGCGCGCGACGACGAAGGGAATCTCCGCCGTCCGGGCTTCCACGGCCTTCCACGCCGCCAGCTCGCGGACGTTGGCTTCCTGGACCTTCAAGCCGTCGCAGTTGCGCAGGACCGACTCCAGGACGAGGCGGATGGAAACCGGCAGGCGCCCGACCGGTGTGCCCAGCGCCTGACCCAGCGCGGGCAAGGAGTAGTATCGGCCGGTCTTGCCGTTGCCGAGGTCGAAAGACTGGAGGGTACCCAGAAGGTTGTGCGGCGTGCTCATGCTGTTGCGCGTCTGCGTGTGCTGATGGAATGCCAAAATCGTGCCTGGCCACGGCCAGACGGTTGCGGGCGCCGAATCTGCGATTCCCCACCGGGAGCGTCAAGCTGCCGGAACCCGTCAATTGCGCTGCGCAGCAAAAAACAAGGCGCCGACCACCCGCAGGCCCGCCGGGGTGGGACTGACGGCGTAACCTGCAACCGGATGGCCGGCGCCAAAAGCTTTCAAACCCAGTTTCCCTAGGAGGCCAACGAACCTTTCCCCGCCCGGTGCAACCAGGAAAGCACCTCGTCGAGGACCAGTGGCTTCTCCCAGACGGCTTCCAATCCCGCCGCCTCCTTTTCCCGGCCCATCCCTGCCCGAACGCTCATGGCAGCCAGATGCCGGACGCCGCCTCGCCGCAAAGCTTCCAGGACCTGCCACTCCGAAGGACGCCCGCGTCCCACGTCGACCAACCCTGCATCAAAGCCGGCCAAACGGCCGTTGGAAGCCACCTCCGACACGTCCGAGACAGCCAGGACTTCACACCCATGCAATTGGAACGCGTCACTCAAAGCTTCCCGAACGGGCCGGTCCGGATCGACCAGAAGGAGCCGGCAACCCCGGCCCGACCCATTGGCTGGATCTGGCTTCGGCTCCACGCACCCTTCAGTTCCGTTCGTTCCCATGGACATGCAATTGCCCCTACCCGAAAATTGGCAGCGCAGCAGCGGAGCCAAGCTACCCGGGGGGCTAACCCTCATGACGAACCAACCATTCGTCGTTATCCCCTCCCCGGACGCGACAGGCGTCCGAGGTGGACCGCCCAGCGCTCGCTGCTGCGCACCGGATCGGAGTACGACCCGGCCTTCACCGGTATGCGACCTGCATGCCAACCGCTCCGGACCCCGAAAATGAGCAAAACAGGCCCAAATCCAGCCCCACCCCCCATTCACGCGCCCTTGGGATGGCCAGTTGATTTCCACCCCGGTCCATTCCCTGTCCACCCCACCGCCCTGTTCACCCCTTGGCCCCTGCGCCGTTCCAGTCCAACCTCCTCCGAACGTATGCAACGTCGGGTCGCCCTCTTCACCACAGCCATCTTCTCGGCACTCGCCTTGCTGATCTGGACGGGGTGGACCGCGTGGCTTGCCGCCGACCAGCTGGGCAACCGGCTCTCGGTCCAGGAAGTCTCGAGCTTCCGGCTTGGAGACACCTTCAGCGCCGACCTCCACGAACTCCGTTCCCTCTTCCGACGTTACGAGGCCACCCGGGACGATTCGAAGTGGGAGCAGTTCGCCATAGCCCATCGGCGTCTGGATGAATGGCTCAGGGAACAGCGCGGAGCCATCGAACGTCCCGCCGAAGTCCGCATCCTCGGCGAAATCCAGGTCACGCTGGACAGCTACTGGCAGGAGTCCCTCCGTCTCCGCGAAATCATCCAGCAAGGAGCCTCGCACGCAGTCGTGGCGCCTCGCATCGTCACCCTCGGCGATCTCGCCGCCGACATGGCCCACGACACCCGACGCCTCCTCAGCCTCCGCGAGCAGGCGCTACAGGCCACCGCCCGGGATGCGCGCGACCGTCTCGGGCGCCTTACCGGCCTCCTTGCGCTGCTCCTCTTCATCATCGTCCTGCTGGCTGCGATCCTTTTCGTCCTGGTCTATCGCGACCTGATCCAACCCCTGCGCCGCCAACTCGTCGAAACCCGCAACCTCATGGAAAGACAGGAGAAGCTGGCTGCGCTGGGAGTACTTGCGGCGGGGGTGGCGCACGAGATCCGGAATCCCCTTACCGCGATCAAGGCGCGCCTCTTCACCCAGCAGAAACGGCTGAACCCGGGAAGCCCGGCCGCTGAAGATGCGGCGATCATCCATTCCGAGATTCACCGACTCGAAAGGATCGTGCGCGAGTTCCTCGAGTTTGCGCGCCCGGCCGACCCCACCCGCAGACGCACTTCGTCCCGCGAACTGCTTACCGAGGTGCAGCTGCTCCTGGCACCCAGTTCGGCCGGCGGGGAATTCGCCATCTTGCTGGAGCCCGGGCCGGATCTTCCGCTCGACGTCGACCCCAACCAGATCAAGCAGGTCCTCATCAACCTGGTCCGGAATGGCATCGAGGCCGCTGGCGTCGGAGGGCAAGTCCGACTCCGCGCCCTCGTTGACCAACGCCAGATCGCGGGAACGCTCCGTCCCGCCCACGTCCTCGAGGTGATCGACAACGGCCCGGGCATCGACGACGAGGCCCGCGACCGCCTTTTTGATCCCTTCTTCACCACCAAGGCTGACGGCACAGGCCTTGGTCTTGCCATCGCCGCCCGCATCGTCGAACGGCACGGCGGAACCCTCGAATACCAGACCTCGCCTTCGGACGGCACCTGCTTCTCCATCTCTCTCCCCGCTTCCGCATGAACACCCAGAGCTGGATCCTCCTCATCGAGGACGACGCCTCCCTCGCCTCTGCGCTGGCCTCGGTGCTCACCGCCGAGGGCTACCAGGTGGATCGTGCAAGACGCGGGGACGAAGGCTGCGAACGTGCCGCCAACGGCAACTTTGACATCATCCTCACCGATCTCCGGCTCCCAGGGCTTGGCGGCATCGAGGTCATCCGCCGCATCCACAAGGCACAGCCCGACACCCCCATCCTCCTGATGACCGCCCATGGCACCACGGAGACTGCGATCGAAGCCATGAAGGAAGGCGCGTTCGATTACCTCCTGAAACCGTTCGAGATGGAGGAACTCCTCACCACGACCGCCCGTGCGCTTGCCAGCCGCCGGTTGCAGGCGGACACGGCCGCCACCGGTTCCGAGGTCTCCCCGCCCGCCACCCTGGTGGGACGCAGCCGGGCCATGCAGTCCCTGTACAAGGAGATCGGCCGCGTCGCGGCCAAGCCTGTCACCGTCCTGATCCGCGGAGAAACCGGCACCGGCAAGGAGCTCATCGCTCGCGCGATCTACTCCCACAGCGACCGCGCTGACGGACCATTCATCGCGGTCAACTGTGCGGCCATCCCGGAGACGCTTCTCGAAAGCGAGCTGTTTGGCCACGAGCGCGGGGCCTTCACGGGTGCCGTCGACCGACGTCTCGGCCGGTTCGAACAAGCCCACAACGGGACGTTATTCCTCGATGAAATCGGCGAGATGGGCGCCTCGACGCAGGCCAAGCTCCTGCGTGTGCTGCAGGAGAAATCCCTCCAACGCATTGGCGGACGCGACTCCATCGACGTCAACGTCCGCATCATCGCGGCCACCCACGTGCATCTGGAGGAAGCCATCGCCAACCGGACGTTCCGCGAGGACCTCTACTATCGCCTCAACCAGATCACCCTCTCGATTCCCCCGTTACGGGACCGGCCCGAGGACATTCCCCTCCTCGCTTCCCATTTCGTCCAGAAACATGCCAGTGCGCTGGGGTTCCGCCCTCATGCCCTCCAGGCCTCGGCCATCGAAGCCCTCGTCGCCCATCCCTGGCCGGGCAACGTCCGCGAACTGGAAAACGTCATCCGACAGGCGCTTCTCCTCACCAACGGATTTCCGATCGCTGACGTCGATGTCCGGGAGGTGCTCCGCCGCGGGACCAAGCCGGGAACCGATCGTGACTCACTCCGGGCCCGGGTTCAGGAGACCCTGACCCTTGCCGAGAAGGGAGAGATCCCGAACGCCTACGATCACCTCGTCCGACACCTCGAACTCGAACTCCTCACCCAGGTCATGGAACGGGCTTCCGGCAACCAGGCCCGTGCGGCCCGGTGGCTCGGGATCAGTCGCGTGACCCTTCGCGAAAAGCTCCGCATCCACGGCCTCAAGGAGCCGGCCGAGTCGTCGGATCCCGCCAACTCGTGAAATGAAAAGGGGCGCCCAGCCTCGCGGCCGGACGCCCCTTGGAAGGCCGTACCTGATCAGAGCTTCTTCACGCGCACATTGCGGTAGTAGACGACTGACTTCGGGTCGTGCGCCTGGAACGCGAACGTTCCTTGGTTCAGCTTGCGCTCGAAATCCTTGCCTGCCACGCGGCCCGCTTCCTCGGTGAACTCGTTCACCAGCTTGCCGTCGAGATAGATCTTCACCGTGTTGCCCTTCACGATCACGTGATGGGTGTACCACTGGTTGTCCTTCACCGGGACCTCGCGGACGTCCTTCACGGAGTAGATGCTGCCGGACTTCCGCCAGTCGCCCTGCGTCTGGTTCACCTGCGTCTCGTATCCGCCCCACGGCCAACCCGTGTCCTGATACTTCGTGTGGATGTAGATGCCGCCGTTGGAACCGGGCTCCGTCAGGACGTCGGCCTTGAACTCGAAATCTTTGAACGGCGCGAGGGCCCCGATGTAGAAGCAGTGGCTGCGGTCTCCGCACGCGCGCAGGGCTCCATCGACGATCTTCCACGCGGAGGGATTCTCGTTCACGACCCATCCGTCCCAGGTGCCGTCGAAGATCACCGTGAAGCCTTCGGCATCGGTCTTCCCGAGCCGCGACCCCGGAGCCCCGGGCGCCGCCACTGCCGCGGAACCGGCCTTGGCAGGCACCGGATCCGGCGAGTGGGTGTGGGTCGTCTTCGTGGAGGAGGCGCATCCAGCCATCAGGCCGGCGACCGCTAGGATCGGGAGAACGTGTTTCATGATTGAACGACGTGATCTTTGCCGAGCCAGCGCCCGTGGCAACGCCGAATTGCACCTTCCCGAGGGGAGGGGCGCATCTTTGTACTGCCCGCGCTCGAACGGAGCGGCAACCTCCCCGTTGCCTTCCCAAACCCTTTCCAAAGGCGACGGGGACGTCGCCACCCCGATCGATACCCTGGGGTCCACCAATCCCCGTCCCTCCCTGGCCAACCCCGGACTTTGCCCCATGGCCTGCGACCTGCTAGCCTGACCGCCTCTCGTGCTGATCCGCCTACCCCCAGGCCGGCCTGTTTCCAGCCCAGCACCTGTCGCCATGCATCGATTCCTGCCCGCTGCCTCCGGCCTCGCCGCCCTCGCGATGGCTTCGCTCGCACCCTCGGTCCTGGGTGCCGTGCCGCTGATCAACGAGATCCACTATCACCCGGCGGGCACGAACGTCCTCGAGGAATGGATCGAGCTTCACAATCCGTCTGCTTCCGCACTGCCGCTCGGTGGCTGGCATTTCGACCGCGGGGTCACGTTCACCTTCCCCGCGGGCGCGGCGATCCCACCCAACGGATTCGTGGTCATCGCCGCCCATCCCCCCACCTTCACCGCCCGCCACCCTCTGGTCTCGAACGTCCTCGGCGGTTGGACCGGCACGCTCTCCGACGGCGGAGAGACCCTCCGGCTCACGGACCCGACCGGCACCAACCAAGTCTCGTTGGACTACGCGACGGAAGGTGACTGGGCCACCCGCCGACTCGCCGCTCCCGACCGCTACGGCAAGGTCGGCTGGGAATGGTTCGCCCTGCATGACGGCGGAGGTCACTCCCTGGAGCTGGTGAACCCCGCACTCCCCGCCGTCCATGGCCAGAACTGGCTTCCAAGCGCCGCACCCGGCGGCACGCCTGGCCAGCCCAATTCGGCGCGGTCCGAGGACGCGGCTCCGCTCATCCTCAACACCCGGCATTTTCCGGCGGTGCCCCGCTCCGACCAACCGGTGGGCATCGTCACCCGACTCCTCGACGAATCGAGCACGGGCCTCTCCGCCACGCTCCACTGGCGCACCCAGGCGTCTTCCGCGTTTCAAACCCAACCGCTCCTCGACGATGGAATCCACGGCGACGGACTCGCCCGGGACGGCCTGTTCGGCGCCGTCCTCCCGGCCCATCCGAATGGCACGCTCGTCGAGTTCTACATCACCGCCTCCGACGCCACGGGACATTCCCGGACGATTCCCCGGGTCGAACCCACCGCCGAGAAGCGCAGCCCTTGGTTCGTGTTCCAGGTCGACGATTCCACCTACGAGGGCACCCAGGCGCTGTATCGCCTCGTCGCTACCAGCGAAGAGCGCACGTATCTCGAAAAGGAGGTCTGGCTGGGATCCCAACTCAGCGATGCCCGCGTGAACGGCACGTTCATCGCCACCGACGGCCTGATCTCCGACGAAGGCTCGCCGCAGGTGCGGTACTTCGCGAGTTTCCGCAACCGTGGACATGGCACCCGCTATTCCTGGCCCCACAACTTCCGCGTCGAGTTCGCCAACGACCGGACCTGGCGCAAGCGCACGGCCCTCAACCTCAACAGCCAGTTCACCCCGATCCAGACGCTCGGCAGCGCGGTCTTCCGTTCCCTCGGCGTTCCGATTGCCGAATCCGTCCGCGCCCAACTGCGCTGGAGCGGCGTCAACCTTGCCTCCACCAATGCACCGCAATGGGGTGCCTATGCCGCCAACGAATCCATCGACAGCGCACTCGCCGCGCGGCAGGTCCCGCAGGACCCCGACGGCAACCTCTATCAGGGCGTACGCGACTTCAACACGGCCATCACCCCGAACCTCATCTGGCACGGAGCCAGTCCGGATGGCTACACCAACGCCTACTTCAAGCAGAACCACTCCCTGGCCAACGACTGGTCTGACCTGATCCACCTCATCGACGTCCTGAACAACACTTCCGCCGGCGAGTACGCCGACGCCGTCCGCGCTGCGATCGATGTGCCGGAGTGGATGCGCTACTTCGCGATCCACACGTTCCTCGACAACCAGGAGACCTCCCTCGGCACCGGGATTGGCGACGACTACATCCTTTACTTCCCGCTGAGGGATCGCCGCGCTCAGGTCTGGTCCTATGACATGGACAGCCTGCTCGGGTCGGGCACCACTCCCGTGGCGTCGACCTCCGGGCTTTTCCGAGCCGCCAACCTCCCGGTGATCTCACGGTTCCTCAAGCACCCGGAGTTCGCCCCGGAATACCACAGGCAACTCCGCCTGCTCTCGGAAGGGTTCTTTGATCCGTCCCGCTTCGACGCCTTCCTCGACGGATGGGCCCTGCAAATGCAGGGAATGCCGGGCCTCGACGAGCTCCTCCGCAACCTGAAGGCTTACAACTCCAGTCGCGTGGCGTTCATCCGTTCCCAACTTCCAGCCGCGCTGGTCGTGACTAACCTCCCCGCCGTGAGCAGCGGGTTCGCCCGGTCGACCTCGGCCACCATCCCCCTCGGCGGCTCCGCCGACGCCTCGCGTACGGGCTCCATCCTGGTGAATGGACAACCCGCCAACTACAGCGCGTGGGAAGGTACCTGGTCCGCCAGCGCAGTCGGGCTCCATCCCGGCATCAACCGCATCCTCGTCCAGGCTCTCGCCGACGACGGTGCGGAGATCGACCGCCAGGCCGTCGATGTCTGGTTCGATGACGGTAACACCTCGTCCCGCGGCGGCACGGTCACCGCGTCGGCGACCTGGTCCCCGGCGGCAGGGCCGTTCCTCCTCAGCTCGTCGCTGATCGTTCCGTTGGGCGTGACCTTGCGCATCGAACCGGGAACCACGCTGTACCTCGCCGCCGGTGTGAACATCACGATCCAGGACGGCGGCCGACTGATCGCCGAAGGCACTCCGGCTGCACCGATCTGGATCGGGCGCGCCCCCGGCACATCCACGACCTGGGGCGGAATCACCATCCTTGGGTCCGCGAACTCTCCTGAGTCGCGCCTCACCCACGCGCACATCGAGGGCAACGGGGCCACGGCAATCCATTCGGACGCGGGCACCGTCTTCCTCGACCACCTCACCTTCGGCACCACCGACCAGCAGTACGTGTCCCTGGACAATAGTTCCTTCGTCGTCAGCCACTGCCACTTCCCGCCGCCCTCCGCCACACTCGAACCGCTGCATGGAACCGGCGGCATCAAGACCGGCGGCCACGGCGTGTTCCTCGACAACTTCATCGGTTCTCCGCGCGGATACTCGGATTCGATCGACTTCTCCGGCGGCAACCGGCCCGGGCAGCCGATCCTTCACATCATCGGCAATGTCTTCGCGGGTTCGGGCGATGACGGCCTCGACCTCGACGGCACCGATGCCTGGATCGAAGGGAACCTCTTCATCGGAATCCACCGCAACGGTGCCCCGGACTCCTCGGCGGCGATCTCCGGAGGCAATGGTGGCGGTGCCACTTCCGAGATCACGATCATCAACAACCTTTTCTTCGACAACGACAACGCTGCGACCTCCAAGCAGGGCAATTTCTACACGCTCCTCCACAACACGATCGTGCGGACGACCCGTGACGGCGGCGTCGATTTCGCATCCGGCATCGTCAACCTCCGCGACACCACGCCGGACATCACGACTTACGGCCGCGGCACGTACCTCGAGGGAAACATCATCACCGACGCCGAGAGCCTGATCCGCAATCCGCTCGAGTCGCTTCCCACCACCTTCGTCAACAACCTGCTGCCTTTCGCCTGGACCGGATCCGGGGCCGGCAATCGTGTCCTCGACGCCCGGCTCACCCACATCCCCTCCGTCGCGGAAGCCCGCTTCGGATCATGGGAAGAAGCGCAGATCCTCCGCAGCTGGTTCGCGCCCGCGCCTGGCTCACCCGCAATCAAGGCGGGGATTCAGGGACGCGACCTCGGCGGCGTCCAACCCATTGGAGCCTTCATCTCCGGCGAGCCGACCAGCACCAACGCTTCCACCTCCGCGACACTCTTCGTTGGACCGCATCGGACCGGGAACGGCATCCCCACCGATGGCTTCCCCGCGGGCTCGGGATACATCGCCTATCGCTGGCGGTTGGATGGTGGTGAATGGAGCGCCGAAACCGCCATTGCGACGCCGATCGTGCTTCAGGGTCTGGCTGCGGGGCCGCACTACGTCGAGGTCTCGGGCAAGCGGGACTCCGGGCTCTATCAGGACGACCCAGTCTTCGGCACGGCGGCGGTGCCCTCGCGTTCGCGAACCTGGGTCGTTGATCCCAGCTTCGTGGCTCCGCCCGCCCGGCCCGCGCTTCGCCTCAACGAGATCCTCGCGTCGAACCAACACACGCTCACGAACGCAGGCGGATCCCCCGATCTGGTTGAACTCATCAACACCGGTGACGCCCCGCTCGACCTGGCCGGCATCTCGTTGAGCGACTCCGCCGCGACCTCGCGCAAGTTCACCTTTCCCGTCGGAACCACGTTGCAGGCCGGAGCGTTCCTCCTTCTCTTCGCCGATTCCCAGACCAACCAACCGGGCATCCACCTCGGGTTCAGCCTCAAGGCCTCCGGCGACAACCTCTTCCTCACGGACTCCGCCGCCCGCGGAGGCACGGTGCTCGACTCGGTCTCCTTCGGACTTCAACTGCCCGACCGTTCCATCGGTCGCGGATACGACGATGCATGGACACTCTGCACGCCTTCCTTCGGCACTGGGAACACGCCGCTCGCCACCGGCGATCCGCGCGCCCTCCGGATCAATGAATGGCTCGCGAACGCCCGGTTCACGTCACGGAACGACTTCGTCGAACTCTTCAACCCCGACTCGGCTCCCGTGGCCCTCGGGGGCCTCCAGCTATCCGACGCAACGACCCAACCGGGCCGATTCACCATCCCGCCGCTGAGTTACATCGAAGCCGATGGGCACGCGCGCTTCATCGCCGATTCCGACCCGGGACAGGGCCCGGATCACCTGCCGTTCCACCTATCCACCGAGCATGGGCTCATCCGTCTCGGCCTTGCGGACGGGGACACGATCGACGTCATCGCGTACGGGTCCCAACGCACCGACGCCTCACAGGGGCGCTCACCGGATGGGGGCGCACGCCTGCTGGAGTTCGGAACACCCACCCCGGGCGGCCCGAACCCGGGTTCGGGCCTTGTCGAATGCACCGAGGCCGTCGAGACCCGCACGCTGCTTTCGATGACAGCACCGTGGTCCTACCAACAGGTCAGCAACCTGGACGGCGTGGCCTGGCAGGCCGCGGCGTTCGACGATTCCACGTGGCCGGTCGGCCCGGGACTGCTCGGGGTCGAGGATTGCAACTGCCTTCCCAGCCCGGGCATCCGGACGACCCTCAAGATCGGGCGGATCACCTACTACTTCCGGAAGCATTTCACCGTCGAGACCAACCTGTCCGGGTTCAAGCTCAACCTCGCGACCATCGTTGACGACGGCGCGCTCATCTATCTCAACGGAGTCCTCGTGGCAGCGCCAGGTATGGCCACCAACGGCGTCACCTACGCCACCCGAGCGACCCGCAATCAGGACAACGCCTCCGCCGAGTTCTTCAGCATTCCGGCCTCGCTCCTGGTACCAGGCACAAACGTCCTCGCGGTCGAAGTCCATCAGACCAGCAGCAGCAGCACCGACATCGTCTGGGGTGCCTCCCTCGAAGCCTCGCGCACGTACACCAACTGCACGCCGGTCATCACCTCACCTGTCCGCCTGAACGAGGTCCTCGCGCGCAATCTCTCCCGATCCAACGCCGCGGGACTCGTCCACGACTGGATCGAATTGCACAACCCGTCCACGAACGCCGCCCCGCTCGCCGGGCTCAGCCTCACCGACGATCCGGCTACGCCCCGCCGCTGGGTCTTCCCCGAGTCGGCCACCATCCCGCCCGGCGGTTTCCTGGTCGTCGCCTGCGACCCACTCCTCCCGCCCGCTTCCCTCAATGCACCCATCGCGCTCAATGGTTCCGGTGGTTCGATCTTCCTGTTCGATTCGCCCAACCGCGGGGGCACCCTGATCGATTCGCTCCGCTACGGTATCCAGGCCGCGGATTTCGCAATCGGCCGCGTCCCCGACGGTGCGGCGACCTGGCAACTGGTCCTACCCACCGAATCCGCCCCCAACTCGCCGGCCGCCGTCGGCAATCCCACCTCGCTCCGCGTCAACGAGTGGATGGCTGATCCCACCTCAGGCGATGACTGGTTCGAACTCGTCAACACCGACCCGCTCCCCGTCGCTGTCGGTGGACTCTTCCTCACCGACAGCCTCGAATCCCCGTTCAACTCACCCATCCCGCCCCTGTCGTTCATCGGGAGCGGAACGGGTGCTTACCGCCAGTTCTTCGCCGATGGTCAACCCGACAACGGCGCCAATCACACGAGCTTCAATCTCCGGCGCGCCGGCGAGGCCATCGGCGTCTTCGCCGCCACCGGCCAGATGCTCGACGGTATCGCATTCGGCTCGCAGGCGACCGGTGTTTCACAGGGCCGGTTCCCCGACGCCGCCCCCACCATCCAGGCCTTCCCCGGCACCGCCACGCCCGGCGCAGCCAACAGCGTCCAATCCATCACCGACGCCGACGGCGACGGGATCCTCGACAACTGGGAACGGACCTACGGCCTCGACCCCGCCAACCCTGGAGATGCGACCCTTGATCCCGACAACGACGGAGCTTCCAACCTCCACGAGTTTCGAGCCGGCACCGATCCCCGCAATTCGTCGGACGTACTCGCGCTCGCACTCGTCGATGGGCCTGAGTTCCGTCTGATGTTCCCGGTGATCCCAGGCCGCACCTACGCCGTCGAGTTCCAGGACGAACTCAGCCTCGGCGCCTGGACCCGCCTCGTGGTTGTCCCAGCCGCCACAGCGGCGGGTCAGGTCTCCATCCCCATCACCCCGGAAACCACCCAACGCCTCTTCCGGGTTTTGACCCCAGCAGCGCCTTGATTGACCCAGCGGAGCTTTTTCCCAGCAGCGCTTTTTCCCAGCGGCGACGCGGCGACGCGGCGCTTACCTCCTGGTTCCTTCTCGGTCGCAAATCGAAGCGCGAGGGCACCCGTCGGTCCAAATTCCCGCCTACGGAGCGAGACCGCCCCAGCATCCCCTTCCATACGCCGCGTCGCTGCGTCGCCGTTGGAAGAACGCCGTGGCCGCTTCGCCGTTGGTAAACCCAGCGGTGCCCTTTCCCAGCAGCGACGCGGCGACGCAGCGCTTACCTCCTGGTTCCTTCTCGGTCGCAAATCGAAGCGCGAGGGCACCCGCCGGTCCAGATTCCCGCCTACGGAGCGAGACCGCCCCCACCCACCATCCCCTTCCATACGCCGCGCCGCTGCGTCGCCGTTGGAAGCACGCCGTGGCCGCTCCGCCGTTGGTAAACCCAGCGGCGCTTTTTCCCATCGGCGACGCGGCGACGCGGCGCTTACCTCCTGGTTCCTCCTCGGTCGCAAATCGAAGCGCGAGGGTACCCGCCGGTCCAGATTCCCGCCTACGGAGCGAGACCGCCCCAGCATCCCCTTCCATACGCCGCGCCGCTGCGTCGCCGTTGGAAAAGCGCCGTGGCCGCTCCGCCGTTGGTAAACCCAGCGGTGCCCTTTCCCAGCAGCGACGCGGCGACGCAGCGCTTAGCTCCTGTCTTCTTTCCGGTCGCAAATCGAAGCGCGAGGGCACCCGCCGGTCCAGATTCCCGCCTACGGAGCGAGACCGCCCCAGCATCCCCTTCCATACGCCGCGCCGCTGTGTCGCCGTTGGAAAAGCGCCGTGGCCGCTCCGCCGTTGGTAAACCCAGCGGTGCCCTTTCCCAGCAGCGACGCGGCGACGCAGCGCTTACCTCCTGTCTTCTTTCCGGTCGCAAATCGAAGCGCGAGGGCACCCGCCGGTCCAGATTCCCGCCTACGGAGCGAGACCGCCCCAGCATCCCCTTCCATACGCCGCGCCGCTGCGTCGCCGTTGGAAGAACGCCGTGGCGGCTCCGCCGCTGGAATACCCAAGCCCCGCGCCGCCGCTGGGCAAAATCCGTTTTCCGGATTGAAGTCCGGCCGTGGCCACCCGACAACGGGCGTGTGAGTTCCTACCAGAATTACATCGGTGGCCAGTGGACAGCTGCGGCTTCGGGCCGGACGTTTGAAACCCGCAATCCAGCGGATGCCCGTGAGATTGTCGCCACCTACCCCCTGAGTGGCGCTCCCGAAGCTGCCGCAGCGGTAGAGGCCGCGCGGGAAGCCTTCCCGAAGTGGGCGGCCCAGACCGCGGTGAGCCGTGGTCGGATCCTGAGCAAGGCCTCCCAGATCCTCGAGTCACGGAAGCCCGAACTCGCCCAACTCCTCGTGCGCGAGGAAGGCAAGACGCTCGCGGAGGCGACGGGCGAGGTTCAACGTGCCGTCGACATCTTCCGCTTCTACGGCGGCATCAGCTACAGCTCCAACGGCCAGACCTTCCCGCACGATCTCGCGGGGAACCTGATGTAC
This sequence comes from Limisphaerales bacterium, assembly GCA_965284395.1. Taxonomy (GTDB): domain Bacteria; phylum Verrucomicrobiota; class Verrucomicrobiia; order Limisphaerales; family UBA9464; genus UBA6176. Next base: position 7,434,976 of record OZ260084.1, read on the forward strand.
ACCCGACGCGAGCCGCTCGGGGTCGTGGCGCTGATCACGCCCTGGAACTTCCCGATCGCCATCCCGGCCTGGAAGGCCGCGCCTGCCCTGCTGTCGGGAAATACGGTGGTCATCAAGCCTGCCTCTCAGGCGCCGGCCATGACGGTTGAGATTGCCAAGGCCCTTCACGATGCCGGATTGCCTCCGGGAGTCCTGAATGTCGTCGTGGGTGAAGGCAGGCCGTTCGGGGCTGAAGTCGCGTCCAACCCGGCCGTCCAAGCCTTGTCCTTCACCGGGTCGCACGCGGTTGGGACCGCCCTTTATCAGGCCGTGGCCCCGCGCCGCATCCGTTGCCAGCTCGAGATGGGATCCAAGAACCCCACGCTCGTCCTGGCCGATGCCGACCTCGACCTCGCCGCCAAGCTGGTGGCCATTGCTGGATTCGGCCTGACCGGCCAGGCCTGCACGGCCACCTCGCGGGTGATCGTCGAACGTCCGGTGCTCGCCGCCTTCACCGAGAAGCTCATCGCGTTGGCGAAGTCGTGGAAGGTCGGACCTGGCCTCGCGGCGGGCGTCCAGATGGGACCCGCAGTCAACGAGGCGGAACTGCAGGGCAACCTCGACGCCATCACCCAGGCGAAATCCGAGGGTGCAGAACTCCTTTGGGGTGGTGCCTGCCTCACCGACGGTGACCTGGCCCATGGCTGGTTCATGCAACCCGCCGTCCTCGGCTCGGTCACACCCTCCATGCGGATCGCCCGCGAGGAAGTGTTCGGACCAGTCGTGGGCATCCTGGCCGTGGATTCCTTCGATGAAGCCATTCAAGTCGCGAACGGCGTCGAGTACGGCCTTTCGGCCAGCCTCATCACGCGCGACTTCAGGAAAGCCATGCTTTACTCCGAGCGGATCGAGGCCGGCGTCGTGAAGGTCAACCAGATCTCCACGGGTCTGGCGCTCCACGTCCCGTTCGGCGGCGTGAAGCAGAGTTCCACCGATACCTTCCGGGAACAGGGCACCGCCGCGCTGGACTTCTACACCCGGTCGAAGACGATCTATCTCGACTACTCGGCCTGAGCAGCGGCCCACATCGGGCCGGGAACCTCAATCATCCAGCCCCACCCATGGCCACCCCTGCATCCACCGGATTCATCGCGAGGGGTGGCCCGTGGGTCGTTCTCCAGAACGCCCTCACGCTTTCCCTCCTCGCCGCGGGCCCGCTCGGACACGCCTATCCGTGGTTGCCTTCCGTGCGAGCCATCGGTGTTCCATTCCTTCTCCTTTCCGCGTGGCTCGGCATTGGCGGTGCCATTGCAATGGGGCGCCAGCTATCGCCCTACCCCTGCTCCGATCGAGCCTCCCGGATCGTTCAAACCGGCGTCTACGGCCTCGTCCGACACCCGCTCTACGGCTGCCTGATGAGCTTCGGATTCGGCTGGGCGCTGGCGTGGTCCAGCCCGGCGGCCGTTGCCCTGGCCTTTGCCCATGCCTTCGCCCTCCTCGGCAAGGCCCGCGTCGAAGAGGAATGGATGCGCCAACGATTCCCGGATTACCCCGCCTACGCTGCCCGGGTGCGGAGGTTCATCCCGTGGATCTGGTGATCCCGAGAACAAGACCTGTCACCGCATCGTTGCTTTCCGTCTCCGACTCCCCCGCATCAACATCCGCCTCCATGACTCCCTCCGAAGTCGTCCACGAGATCCTCAGCGTCTACCGCCGCAACGGCCATCGCATGTACGGCGAGGCCATCACGGAGACCCAGCACGCCCTCCAATGCGCCACCTTTGCCCAACGCGAGGGGCAGTCTCCCGAGGTCATCGTCGCCAGCCTCCTTCATGACTACGGTCACCTCCTCCATGATCTTGGGGAAGACGTCGCCGACAAGGGCATCGATGCCCGACACGAGCACGTCGGGGCGAACCGCCTCTCCGCGTGGTTCCCGCCTTCCATCGTCGAACCCATCCGCCTGCACGCCGCTTCCAAGCGGTATCTGTGCTTCAAGGAGACCGGCTATTTCGAAGGTCTGTCCGACGCCTCGCGCAAGAGCCTCGCCCTGCAAGGCGGGCCCATGTCCGCGGACGAAGCTGCTGCCTTCGAACGACTCCCTCAGTTTGAGATCGCCGTCACCGTCCGCCGCTACGACGACCGCGGCAAGGACCCGGCCATGGTCACTCCCCCGATGGAGGCCTTCGCGCCGTTGATGGAGTCCTTCGTTGTCCGGTAAGCCGTGAGGGAGCCCCAAGTTTCAAGAGTCAAGATTCAAGGCCACCGGTGAGGTCACATCTTGGCACTGTCCCCAGCGAGAGGTGGGGCGAATGTGCTCACGAGCCGCTCCAAAGTCCCAAGATTCAAGATTCCAGTTTCAAGCCCTTCAAACTTGGAACTGAAAACTTCAACCACTGGAGCCCCGCTTGAAACTTGAAACTGAAAACTTGGATCACCCATCCCCCACGGCCCTTCCATTCGGACTCCCCCGGTGTTAAATCCTCGCCATGCGATCCCATGAAGTCCTGAGGGAGCTGCTCAAGTCGACCTCGGCCAAGCAGATCTCCTCCGACCTCAACCTGTCGCTCTCCCTGATCTACAAGTGGGCGGAAACGCCCGATCCGGAGGCGCTGTCGCAGTCCTACAATCCCCTCGACCGAGTGGATCAACTGTTCCAGAGCACGCGGGACCTCCGGCTGATCCACTGGATCTGCGAACGCTCGGGCGGCTTCTTCATCCGCAACCCGAAGACCACCCACAGCCATCCCGACTACCTCATCCCAGCGACCAACCAGATCGTGCAGGAGTTCGCGGACCTGCTCGCGGTCGTCGCGTCCGCTGCCGCGGACAACACGATCACACCACCCGAGGCCAAGAAGATCCGTGCCCGGTGGGAGCAGCTCAAGACGGTCACCGAGACGTTCGTCCACTGCTGCGAATCCGGAAACTTCAACGACCTCAAGGAAGTGCCGACTGCCGAGAAGATCTGATCCGTGAACGGCCTCCCCCAGCCCTCCCCGGGTGACGGGCCCGGCCCGGACGACGAGATCATCGCCCAGGCCCTCCGACGATCCATCATCGCACTGGCCCTCCTCGGGTTGGTGGCCTCGGCCGTGATCTGGTGGTTTGCCCGACCTTCTCCCCAATCCGCCAGCCGGCTTACGCCTCTCTCGGCTCCGGATACAGCCGCCTCGCGGATGCCTCCCCCTCGGGTGGCCTTCACCGACGTCACCGAGCAGGCCGGCGTCCGGTTCCGGCATTTCAACGGTGCCACCGGACAGAAATACCTCCCTGAGACCATGGGCGGCGGGGTCCTGGCCTTCGACTTCGACGGCGATCTGGACACCGATCTGTTCTTCACGAGCGGCACGTCGTGGGATCCAGCCACCGCCCGATCCACGCACATCCTCTACCGCAACGATTCGCCGCGCGGAGGTCCACTCCGGTTCACCGATGTCACCGCCGGCTCCGGGCTGGACGTCCCAGTCTACGGCATGGGCGGTGCAGCCGCTGATTTCGATGCCGACGGACGGATCGACCTCTTCCTGACCTGTGTCGGCACCAATCACCTCTTCCGCAACCTGGGCAACGGGCGATTCGAGGAGGTCACCGGCACGGCCGGCGTGGGTGGCAGCAGCCAGTGGAGCACCGCCGCGGCTTGGTTCGATCTGGATCGCGACGGCGACCTCGACCTGTTCGTCGGGAACTACATCGGATGGTCCCCCGACCTGGACCAGCGGATGAATTCCACGCTCGCTGGTGGTTCCCGAGCCTATGGCCAGCCCTGGAATTTCCCGGGTTCACTCCCATTCCTCTACCGAAACGACACCGCGCCCGGAGGAGTTCCCCGCTTCACCGACATCTCCGCCGCCTCCGGCCTCCAGATCCGCAACGCCGCCTCCGGAGCCCCGATGGCCAAGACCCTCGCGGTCGCCCCCATCGACATCAACAACGACGGATGGATGGACCTCGTCCTCGCCAACGACACCGTCCAGAACTTCGTCTTCACCAACCGTCACGACTCCACCTTTGCCGAGGTCGGAGTCCAGTCCGGCATCGCCTTCGACGCCTACGGCCACCCGCGCGGCGCCATGGGCATCGACGCCGCCCGGTTCCGCGAGGACGACGCCCTCGGGATCGCGATCGGCAACTTCGCCAACGAGATGAACGCCCTCTACGTCTCGCAACCCGGCCAGGACCACCTCCTCTTCGCCGACGAAGCCATCACCGAGGGCATCGGACCCGCGAGCCGTCTCCTCCTCAAGTTCGGCCTCTTCTTCTTCGACTACGACCTCGACGGCCGCCTCGACGTCCTCACCGCCAACGGCCACATCGAAGAGGAGATCGAGAAGCTCCAGTCGGACGTCCGCTACCGGCAACCCGCGCAACTGTTCTGGAACGCGGGCGGCGGTCCCGCCTTCCAACCGGTGTCCGCTGCGGAATCCGGCCCCGACCTCTTCCAACCGCTCGTTGGCCGCGGCAGCGCCTTCGCCGACTTCGACCGGGACGGCGACCTGGACGTCGTGATCGCCCAGGTCAACGGCCCGCCCAAGCTCTTCCGGAACGACCAGTCCCTCGGCCACCATTGGCTCCGGCTCCGCCTCGTCGGACGCAACCGCAACACCGGTGCCATCGGCGCCTGGGTCCGGGCACGGGTCGATGGCCGACTGCTCGCGCGGCAGGTCATGCCCACCCGGAGCTACCTCTCCCAGAGCGAACTCCCGATCACCCTCGGACTCGGGAAGGCCCTCCGCGTGGAGGGCCTCCAGATCCGCTGGCCCGATGGCCGTGACCAGATCGTTCCCGTGCCGGAATCCGACCGGGAAATCGAGGTCATCGAACCGTAGCCGCGAGGTCCGCCGCGAAGGCCCGCACGTCCTCCTCGGTCGTGTCCCACGAGCACATCAATCGGCATCCGCCCTCGCCGATGAAATTGTAGAACATCCAACCCTTCGCCCACATGGCCTCGATGGCCGGCTTCGGCAGGTCGACGAACACGGCGTTGGCTTCGACCGGGAACAGGATCTTCACCCCCGGGATCGCCGACACGAGTTCGTGCATCAACTTGGCCATCCTGTTCGCCTGCGACGCGTACTTCAGCCAGACGTTGTCCGCGAGCATGCCGACCCACGGCGCGGAGACGAACCGCATCTTGGAACAGAGCTGGCCGCCCTGCTTGGCCCGATAGTCAAACTCACGGGCCAGTTCCCGGTTGAAGAAGACGACGGCCTCGCCCACCTGGATGCCATTCTTCGTGCCACCGAAGCACAGGACGTCCACACCAGCCTGCCAGGTGATCTCCCTCGGCGCACAGCCCAAGGCCGCCACCGCGTTCGCGAATCGCGCCCCGTCCATGTGCACCCGGAGCTTGTGCTTCTTGGCCATCGCCCCGATCGCCCGCAACTCGGCCGGCGTGTAGAGCGTCCCGACCTCGGTCGACTGCGTCACCGTCACCACTTGAGGCTTCGGATAATGGATGTCGGAACGGCGCATCACCGCCTCCTCGATCCCGGCAGGGTTGAGCTTGCCGTTCTCGCCGGGCAGCAGCAGGAGTTTCGAACCATTGCCGAAGAACTCCGGCGCCCCGCACTCGTCCTTCTCGACGTGTGCCACCTCATGGCAAAGCACCGAGTGGTAACTCTGCGTGGAATGGGCCAGCGCGAGCGAATTGGCCGCCGTGCCGTTGAAGACAAAGAACACCTCGCACGGAGTCTCGAAGACCTCGCGGATCATGTCTGCCGCCTTCTGCGTCCAGCGATCATTGCCGTATGCCGGCTCATGACCGCTGTTGGCCTCTGCCAACGCCGCCCAAGCCTCCGGGGTGATCCCCGCGTAATTGTCCGATGCAAAATGCCGTACCGGTCTCATGCCCCGCGGATGAAGCCCTCAACCGGCCTCGCCTGCAACCGGGAGTTCTGGCTTTGAATCCCGCCCCGCCCCCCAAAAGCCACGTGCAAGAAGATTCCACCTCCTCCACGGAAACTTTTCCCGCCCCGGTGGGTACCCATCTGCACGGGGCTCGTCTCACCGCCGTACAAGAGATCAACTCATGCACTCGCATCACCTCGCCCTCGCATTCGCCGGTTCGATCGTCATCGGCCTCACGGGCTTCACCGCCGGACGCCTCGCTGATGCGGCACCGACCTCCACGCCTGCCAATGCTCCATTCGACGCCGGCATCCTGTCCGCCTCGGACTCGTTTTCGGAGGTCGAACAGGCACGCGATGCCCTCGGAGCACTGAGCATGCGCTACATCACCCACGCCCAACGCCTCATGCTGTCCACCAAGCGCCCGACTGCCCCGGACGGCCCAAGGTCCGCCAAAGACGTGCCCGGCCCGGTGCCGGAAGCCGTCGCGGTCCTCGAAGATGCGGCCAACGGCTTTCGCGGCACCGGCAGCGAGGTCCAGATCACGAGGAACCTCCTCATGGCCCTGAAGCGGGAACGACTCCACCCACGCTGGGTGGAGGTCTATCTCGACCTCGCCCATCGCCAACCGATGGAACCCATGGTCGTTGAACTCGCCTCCCAAGCCCTGGAGATCGCCCGATTGACCGGTCGCACCCGCGAGGTGACTGCCGCGCTGGAACACGTCGCTGCTTCGCCCGGACCACTCGCTGGCCGCGAAGCGCTGACGCGCCTGCTCGCCAATCCGTCCTGGTCGCCCGTTCCGTGAACCCGAGCGAGTCCACGCCGACTGTACCGACCGCCCGGCCTCGACGATCCTGGATACCCTGGGCCCTGGCGGTCATCGCGATCGTGCTCGCGGGCTTCCGAACGCAGTTTCGGGTGATCATCGTCAAGGGCGACAGCATGGTCCCGACCTTGCATTCCGGGGACATCCTCCTCGTCAGCACCCGGGCCTATAACGAGGCCGCTCCCAACCGGGGAGACCTCGTGATCGTCAGGCATCGCCACGAACTGATGGTCAAACGGGTGGTCGGCCTCCCAGGCGAGGTCGTCGACACCCGCAATGGCCGGGTCTTCATCGACGACCGCCCTCTTCCGGAGAAGAGCTACAACACGCTCCCAGGTTGGCTCGAAATCCGCCCGGGCCGGGTCATCGACGACAGCTACGCCGTCCTTGGAGACAACCGGTCCCTGCCGGCTGCCGTCCTGGTCCACGCTGTCGTGCCAAGGAGTGGGGTCGTCGGAAAGGTGGTCGCCTCATTCCGACTCTGGCCCAAGTGACCGATCCGTTCACGCCAACGCCGGATCAATCTCATCCGGTCCCCAGAGGACCCGACCCTCCATCCCGCCGGCCACCACCAATGTCTGCCCCGTGATGTGACGGGCCAGGACATCAGATGCCAGGAACACGGCCGCGTTGGCCATGTCGTCCGGACGGCCAATCTGAGGCAGCGCCATCGTCGAGGTCACCTTGCGGACCATCCCCGCGTCCCCCAACCGCGCTGCATTGCGCGGCACCACCGTCCAACCTGGACAGATGCAGTTGACCCGGCCGCCGCAGTAGTCGGCGGTGTGCGGCGCCAACCGGGCGAACTCATTCTTCAACGTGCGGACCAATCCATACGCCATCGCCGCCTTCGCCGACGCATAGTCCACCTGCCCCGCCTCACCGAAGACTCCAGCGGTCGAGGCGATGAGCACCGCGTTGCCCCGGCGCTGCTTCCGGACCAAACGGCTGAACTCCCGGAGGCTTAGGAACGCTGAAGTCAGCACGGCATCCACCGTCCGCCGCCATCGTTGCAATGAGATGTCGGCCACGCTCTCCGATTCACTGGCCCACGACCCGGCATTGACCACCAGCGTGTCCACCCGGCCGAACCGCCGGACCGCAGAACCAAACAAACGCTTCACCTCAGCCTCGCGCGTCAGATCTGCCCGGACGGGATGCGCCAGCGGCCCAAGCTCACGCGCCAGACGGAGCGCCCGATCCTTGCCGGACCGATAGTGCAGGACCACGGAAGCCCCCTCGGTGGCAAACTTTCGGGCGATGGCCGAGCCGATCCCGCCGGAAGCGCCGGTCACCAACACCACCTTTCCGGACAGGTTCGAATCCATGCGAAGCGAAACGTTCGATGCCCTAAGCCGTATCCATGCGATTGAAGGCGGGGACAGGTTCACGCGGAGACGCGGAGACGCGGAGAAAGGACACTTGGACGGCAGGCTGAGCAGTCACCGTTGAGTGAGTAGTGTCCGACGTCGGAAGGTTGGTGACCTGACGCTCTCTCCGCGCTCTCCGCGGCTCCGTGTGAGAAATCTGCTGCATGGATACGGATCAACCGCGGTATCCCGACATCACGGCCAGGATTTCCCGGATGGCCTCCGGCAATCCCACGAAGATCGCCCGGCTCATGATGCTGTGGCCAATGTTCAGCTCGATCATGTGGGGGACGATGTGCAGGAGCGGCAGGTTCCGGACGTTCAACCCGTGGCCCGCATTGACCTTCAGTCCCAGCCCATGCGCCAGCTTCGAAGCCGCCACCAACCGCTCCAGCTCCACGTTGCGTTCCCGCTTCTGGTCGAAGGCCTCGGCATACGCGCCCGTGTGCAACTCGATGAACTCCGCTCCCGTGCGGGCCGCGGACTCGACCTGCGCCGGATCCGGATCCAGAAACAGGCTGACCTCGATCCCTGCGTCCCGCATGCGCGAGCAGGTGTCACGGATCAACGATTCGTTGCCCGCCACGTCCAATCCGCCCTCCGTCGTGACCTCGGTCCGCTTCTCTGGAACGAGGCACACGATATCCGGCCGGATGCCCAGCGCGATCTCGATGATCTCAGGCACCACCGCCATCTCCAGGTTCAGCCGGGTGCGGATGGAATCCCGCAACCGGCGTACATCCCGGTCGATGATGTGCCGACGGTCCTCACGAAGATGGGCCGTGATGCCGGCTGCGCCTGCCTGTTCTGCGATCAACGCCGCCTCAACCGGGTCCGGTTCCCCCGCCGGGAGCCCCCGGTAGCGGGCTTCCCGGAGCGTGGCGACGTGGTCGATGTTGACCCCAAGCTTCAGTCCAGTATTCACGGCTTGACGGGGAGCGGAGGTGACAGCGCGGGAACCTTGCCGGCCAGGATCGGAAAACCGTCGTCGATCCAACGCGTCAGGAGAACGAGCTCCAGTCCGTTGAGACCGATGTCCGACTTGCGGGTGAACAGATACTCCGTAGGCGTGCGACGTTCGAGCTGGGTCACGGCGTTCCCGAGCTTCGGGGTTGAAGCCAGCATCCAGCGGAATGCCTTTGCCCCGATCGGATTCGGCGCCCGCCGCTGCGACAGTTGGTTGAACTGGGCGAGGACGTTCCAGTTTCGGGCCGACTCGCCCGTGATCTCCCATTCATAGAAGGCGAGGTTCGGATGGTTGATCTGGCCCAGAAGCTCGGCCGGGACCCGCCGATCACTCTTTTCGCCCGGGATGAAGCTCGTCAGGAGGAAGGACTGTCCGTTCTGCTTCACGGCCCCAACCATCGGGAAACAGGCTTTCAGGTCGAACACCGTGATCGCCGAGCGATTCGAGTTCACCACCAACCGGCCCGTGTAGCGGCCCGGGTCATTCGTGGTGCCGAAGTAAGGCTGGAGGTTCGAATGGATCTTCTCGATGCGCGAGGTCGTGTCCTCGACCGGCATCGCGAACCAATTCCGGAAGGTCACACCGGATTGAGCCCAGGAGAGCACTTGTCCGGGCCCCGCTCCGCCGGCCAGCGACCGCAACCACTCGACGCTGTCGATCAGGGGCCCGGTGCCCCGCAGGGCGCTGAAGCGGATGAGCGGATCCCGCATGAACTCATCCGGCACCTTCCAGGCCTCGAGCTCGCCCAGCGGCGCCTTCGCGAATTTCAACGTCGCCGAAGTCCGAACCGTGGCGTTGCTGGTGCCCACCGTCAGGTTCACCGAGGGCAACGCCTCATGGCCTGCCCCCATAAGGATCGGGAGGTCGAACTCGCCATTCAGCACGCCCCCCGGGGTCGCCGCCGGCAGGGCCGCGGACTTTGCCAGTGCTGCCGGCGACGAAGCCGCCATCCACCAGCCATTCGTTACCAACGTGGCCGGTGCCGTTGCCCCGCCCGGTCGAGGAAGGAGCGCCAATGCCTGCCCCATCGCCGCCGCCGGCAGGTCCCCTGACCGGATCGCCACCACCCAGCCCGACGACGTGATCTCGCCCGCGCTCTCGTGGTCCAGCACCGCCTGCACCAAGGGATAAAGCTGCCCTTCCACCGCCCGCCCCGGCGATCCCGGGATCCGGTCGAGGATCAACCGCGTCAGGTTGGTCCCCAACCGCGACCCGATGCCTGTCGCCTCCGGCAACGACATCAGGTCGCGCACCACGGGGGCATTGCTCTGACCCCGGAGCGTCTGGCCGCCCACAAAGCGCCAGCGGGCCAGTACCGGATCCGTTGACGCGGTATTTCCCGTCTCTGAACGCCCCCCGCAGCCGGCTCCCAGGAGGGCCGCTGCCATGACCACAATCGCCGTTCTCATTTCGGTCCGCCCTTGTTGCCAAATCCCAAAAGGAGTTTGAAGCGGAGAGTTGGGAAACGAGCGACGCCGTGAGTTGTGCAGGCCGCGTGCCCCCACGCGGCGGTCCACGATCCACGCCGGGTGAGGGCACCCGGCCTTCAACCAAGGACCCGGGATGGGAGGATCGGGAACGCCCTCGGCAGCCAGGGGGCGCATCTCGGCACTGCCCCCGTATGAGAGTGGGAACGGGGTGGCGACGTCCTCGTCGCATTGAGAAAGGGCATGGGAGGGCAACGAGGACGTTGCCGCTCCGTTTGACGCGGGGGCAGTATCGAGATGCGCCCGCAGCCATGGGTCGGCCGTGTTTTCCGTTGCGCTCGCCGTCCCCCCCGCGTTCACTACGCCCCATCTTCCGCCTTCACGCTATGGTTGCATTGGGTCGCCAACCGGACCCGTGGAGCGGTTTTGCGCAGGCATGTGCCAACAAAAGTTCATCGGCAAGACTGAGCCCTCGGTCCCCCCGGAGCATTCCGGGATGACCGGCGACCCGCTCAATGGCTGTCTTCAGCCAGGATTTCAGGGCCGCGCAGTTGCCCGGTGAGCACGCCAAGTACACCCACAGATCAAACCAACTCGTATCGCATCATGAGCAACGGAACCAGCGAGGGCATTGCCCCGAATGCAAAACGCCTGCTATGGGCAGGTTTCATGGCCATCCTGGCCGCCGGTATCGGCTTCGGCATCCGCGGCGGCATCTTTGGTGACTGGGTGAAGGCCTTCAACTTTACCGGTCTTGAGATCGGCCTCATCAATGGTGCCGGCTTCACCGGGTTCTGCTTCGGCATCATCATTGGCGGCATCGTGGTCGACAAGATCGGCTACGGAAAGCTGGTCGCGGCTGCCTTCCTCTTCCACGTCGTTTCCGCCCTCGTGACCTTCGGGGCGAAGGAGGGCATGGATACCAAGACAGCGTTCGTATGGCTCTGGTCGGGCACGTTCCTCTTCGCCGTCGCCAACGGCACCCTGGAAGCAGTGGCCAATCCGCTCGTCGCCACCCTCTTCCCGAACAACCGCACCCATTACCTCAACATCCTGCATGCCTCCTGGCCTGCCGGCATGGTGATCGGCGGCTTCATCCACACCGGACTCGGTGACCAATCCTGGAAGCTCCAACTCGGCTGCTTCCTCCTCCCCGCCGTGGTCTACGGCGTGATGTTCTTCGGCCAGCAGTTCCCGAAGTCCGAGGCCTCGGCCAAGGGCCTCAGCCTCGGCGAGATGCTCCGCGACGTCGGCATCCTTGGCTCCGCCGTCATCGGCCTGTTCATCTTCCTGTTCTTCAAGGACGGCCTCGGACCTCTCCTCAACGGCCTGACCGGGAACGCCTTCTTCGGCAGCGACAACTGGAACTATGTCTCCATGGCCATCGGTGGCCTCGCGTTCCTCGGCTTCGCCGGCACCTCGCGCTGGTCGTTCGGCGCTCCGCTCCTCTTCGTCCTGTTCATCGTCCACACCCTGGTCGGCGCCGTCGAACTCGGCACGGACGGTTGGATCCAGAACATCGAGGGCGCGATCCTCACCGAGAAGGAAGCCACCTGGCTGTTCATCTTCACCTCGGCGCTGATGTTCATCCTCCGCTTCTGCGGTCACTTCATCGAACACAAGCTGGGCCTCAAGCCCGTCGGCATCCTCCTCGTCTGCGCGCTCTTCGCCTGCGTCGGCCTGAACCTCGTCTCCGGGGTCACCACCTTCAACGGCGCACTGCTCGCCCTCACTGTCTACGCCATCGGCAAGACGTTCTTCTGGCCGACCATGCTGGCCGTCGCGTCCGATCGGTTCCCGCGCTGCGGCGCCGTCGCCATCTCGATCATGGGTGGCCTCGGCATGATGTCTGCCGGTCTGGTCGGCTCCCCTGGCCTCGGCTACGCCAAGGACCGCTTCTCCGGCGAGGCCCTCGAGAAGGCCAATCCCGCCGCCTACGCCGAATACAAGTCGGCCAAGCCTTCCAAGTGGCTGTTCTTCAAGGAGTCCTTCAGCATCGACGGCCAGAAGCTTGATGCCGCCAAGAAGGTCGCCGTCAAGGATCGCACCCCGGTCCAGGCCGTCGTCGTCGAGTCCGACGTCCAAGGCAACCGCACCACCCTCAAGGCTGACTCCTTCATCCCGGCCACGATGGCCGTGATCTACCTGCTGATCCTGCTCTACTTCAAGGCAATCGGCGGGTACAAGCCGGTCACGATCCAGGAAGCCAACGCCAAGGGCTGACCCCGATCCTCGATCCCATCCAAGGCGGTTCCGCTCCGGCGGAGCCGCCTTTTTCGTTTCACCCTCCCAGCCGCGCCTTGGCCTGTCGCCCAGCAGCAGCCACCGGAAACGGCAACGCGCCACCCCGGGACAAACCAGGGTGACGCGTCACAGGATTCCGGCCGGGGTTCAAGCCCCAGCCTGGCATCCAGAAGCTTACTTCGCTGCGCCTTCGATCCCGAGCAACTCCACGTCGAAGATCAACGCGGTATTCGGCCCGATCTTGGGACCGGATCCCCGTTCGCCATAGGCGAGCTTGGAGGGGATGTAGATCTGCCACTTGTCGCCGACCTTCATCAACTGAAGGGCCTCCACCCAACCCGGGATCACGCCCGTGACGGGGAATGAGATCGGTTCGCCACGCTCCACCGAGCTGTCGAACACCGTGCCGTCAATCAGCGTGCCGTGGTAGTGGACCTTGACCTCGTCCGAGGGCTTCGGCGTCGCGCCGGAACCGGACTTGATGACCTTGTACTGTAGGCCAGACGCCGTCGTCTTGACGCCATCCTTCTTGCCGTTCGCCGCCAGGAAGTCCTCGCCATCCTTCAGGTTCTTGGACCCGGCGACCTTCGCCTTCGATTCCATCTGCGCCATGTACTGCTTGCGCAACTCTGCGAGCGTCTCCTGCACCTCGGCAGGCGTCAGCGCCGTCTTGCCGCCAATGGCATCCGAGATGCCGGCCGCGAGGGCCTTGGCGTCGAGGTCCAGTTCCTGCCGCTTGAGGTTGGACCCGATGTCCGCGCCCAGGGCGTAGCTGGCACGCAGCTTGGGATCCTTGAGGTCGGGCTTGTCCTGGGCACACACGGCACCCGCGATCATCGCCGCGGCCGCCACCGAAGTTACACGTTGCAGACTCATGAATGGTTATGGGGCGGTCCGGAAAATGCCGGATCACCGGGCGTACTTCGCGGATTCAGGCCGGAACTTTCAAGGACAGACCTTGCCCCCTCACGGTTCCTGCACCCACCGGTACCACGCGCCGTCGACGGGTGCCGCCGGGTCTTCGAAGAACAGCGGTTCGGCCCCCATCACCGCCACCCCGATGTCCGTCCATTCTCCCCACCTTCCGGACCTCTGCACCTTGCCCTTCGCCCCAAGACGCCCTGTCAGGCTCAGTTCGAACGTTCCCTTCGCACCAAAACTCCCGGAAAGCCTCACCCCGGGATCCGGCCGGGATCCGAACAACTCCAATTCCAGCCCGCTGAGGAAACCCGCCTGATCCGGAACAAAATCCACCAACCGAACCACCCACTCGCCCGCGGCGGCTTCACCCCAGTTGAACACGGACATGAAACGGTGTCGCAGGTTGTCACTCGAATCCGCATGGGGCGACCAGAGGCGGCTCACCGTGCCGGACGGCGATACCAGTTCGATCTGCAACTCACCCCGGGCTGGGTGGGTGATGTCGACCTTCAACCGGGCCTGTTCCACCCGAAAATCCTCGTCGAACACGAACCCGTGCTGGATCCCGGCGGGATTGCCGTCCGGGAGATACAACAAGTCCCGCGTCACCCGCGTCCGGACAATGCGCACCTGAGGCGGGAGATTCGTCCACGAACGCGACAACTCGACCGCGGCCCCGGCATCCACCCGGCCCGCGCCGAACTCGTGGTTGAAGTGCAGCCCCGCGCCATTCGTGAACCACCCAGGGCTCGTTGGATCCGTTTTCGCAGCGGAGCGCATCAGGATCTCCTTCACATCGCGCCAACCCAGCCGCGGGTTTGCCTCCAGCATCAACGCCACCACCGCAGAAACCACCGGTGCTGCTGCCGACGTCCCATTGAAGCTCGACGTGAAACGGTTGTCCGAAATGTCGTCCGTGACCGAATTGTTGTTGTAGCCCCGGTTGCCAATCAGGTCCGTCGTCCATGTGCCCGGCCGCCGAACCGCGTCATAGCCCGAGGGAGCCGACACCGCGAGACACGCTCCCATCTCGCTGTAGGCACAGCGGGTTCCCCGATCCGTCAACGCCCCGACGGCCACCGCGTAGATCGAGTTGGCGTATCCATCGTAGTTGGCGTCGTCCTCCTGTTCCGCGCCGTTGCCCGCCGCCCAGACATAGACGATCCCTCGCCCCGCCCGACCGTCCCGCACTCCCGTTTCTCGGGCCGCCTCGGCCAACACACCCGGCGATACAATCACCTTGCCGTCGTCGTCCGGTCCCCAGGAATTGTTCGAGACCGATACGATCTCCGCCCGGTGACCCAGAGCGGACGCCTCCTGCAGGTCGGTCATCGACCGTTGCAGCGCCCGGATGGGCACCACCCGAGAACCGTGCGCGATCCCGGCTACGCCAAACCGGTTGTCGGCAACGGCTGAGATGATGCCGGATACCGCCGTCCCGTGCGCGTCGGCCCGGGGCCGGCCATCTTCCCCGAAGCCATCCAATCCCTCAGCGGACGGATTAGCGTCATCGCTCCGATAGTCCCAGCCGAGATCCGACCGGAGGTTGGCGCCCAGATCCGGGTGCGTGAGTTCAAAGCCGTCGTCCACCACGGCCACGAGGACGCCCTTTCCCGTGAACCCAGCCTCCCACGCCGGGAAGATCCGGGCATCCGCCCCGGCGGTTCCCCGCGATTGGCCGGTGTTGTTGAGCGTCCACTGGCGTGCGAGGTAGGGGTCGTTGGGCAAGGCCCGCGCCGAGCGGTTCGATGCCAATTGCACCCAGGCGGCTTCAACATCGGCTCGCCGACGCAGGCGCCTCTGCAATTCGAGAACCCCATCCCCGGAATCCACGGCGTCCAGGGCAACGACACCCAACTCAGTCTGGAACGACCGCACCGCCACCGCGCCAACCTCCGCCGCCAGACGTCCGACGTCCATCCCGGGGCGCACCCGGGCGACCACCCGGCGGGTCAGGAGGTGCGCTTCGCCAGGCTGCCCTTCTCCTCCACTCCGCCGGCAGCGGATGTCTCCAGGCAACACGGCACGTCTTGACGAAAAGGGCAGCCAACCCGACCGCCGCTCGACCTGGTACTCCTCCGCTCCGAGGACACCGGGCACCTCAAAAGTCTCAGCCAGCAGGCTGGGCTCCGACACCAACCGGCCCGCCAAGACGAGCGCCACCCACCAACCCGTCCGCTGGATCCCAGCCCCCTGGGCAGGCCTCTTGCTCATGATTCGCCACGCCATCCGCGCGGCACCCTCCACCGTCAACCCGCCGCACGCAACCCGAGTTCCTCCCTCACCTTGCGGGCACCCGCGACCATTGCCGCCAGCTTGCGCCGCGATGCCCATCGCGCCGTCTGGCTCAACCCGCAGTCCGGCGCAAACACCAACCGGTCGGCCGGAGCATGCTCGAGGCAGCGCCGGATCCGGCGCGCAATGTCGTCCGGGGTCTCGATGTAGTAGCTCTTCACGTCCACCACGCCCACGGCCGCATCACACCGCTGGGCGATCAGCCGGATCAACTCCAGTTCCGCGAACTCCCGGCTCGCCATTTCGACGTGCATCTCGTCGCAGTGGAAATCGAGGAAGGCAGGGAACATGGGCGCGATCTGGCGGGGCCCCACCGCACGTGCCTTGTAGTTCCCGAAGCACAGGTGCGTGCAAACCCGGGTGCGACCTCGAACCGTCTCCACCGTGCGGTTGAAAAGGTCCACGAACCGCCGCGTATCCTCCCGGTACGCGTAACAGCTCATCGAGGGCTCATCGACCGAGATCTCCCGGCAACCCGCAGCCACCAACCGATCCAGTTCTGCCCGCACCAGTGGTAACAGCGCCTCCGCGACCGCCCACCGATCCGCATAGCCCAAGGCCGGGTTCGGCACCAAACGCCCGCTGAGCGTGTACGGTCCCGGCACCGATGCCTTCAACGTGGCCGGCAAGCCCGGATGCCCGGCGCGGACCACCTGCTTCAACCGCTCGAACTCTTCCACGGCGCCCAGGCCCCTCGATGCCTTCAACTCACTGGTGATCGCATGCCGCCCCCGCTGGTCGTGGGCAGGCGGACCAAACCGCCGCGGCGAGGCCGACTCCAGTTCGATCCCATCGATGTACCCGTAGAACGACAGGTTGAAGTCCAACCTCGTCTGCTCACCGTCCGTGATGACATCAAGACCTGCCTCCACCTGATCGTGCACCGCCACCACCACCGCGTCGCGCTGCAACTCCGCCAGATCTTCGGGTCCAAATGCGGCGAGGTTCTGCGAGGCCATCTCCAGCCAACCCGGAAACGGATAACTGCCAATCACCGACGTCCGCAGGGGATTCGATTCCATGCCTCCTTCCGTAACCGCGAAGGCCATGGCAATTCAACGGGCTTCACTTGGCGGATCCCGCCCACGCGCACGCGTCAGTCGAAGATCACCGTCCGGTTGCCGCACAGGAACACCCGATCTTCCAGCACCAACCGCAGGGCCTGCGACAGGGCGAAGCTCTCGACGTCGCGCCCCGCCCGCGCCAGATCCTCCGCGCTCCGGGTGTGATCCACCGGCAACACCTGCTGGACGATGATGGGCCCCGCGTCCAGTTCATCGGTCACGAAGTGGGCGGTCGCCCCGATCACCTTCACGCCCCGCGCAAACGCCTGATGATACGGCCGCGCCCCGACGAATGCCGGGAGGAAGGAGTGATGGATGTTGATGATCTGGGACGGAAAGCTTGCCACGAATCCCGGGCTCAGCACCCGCATGTACTTCGCCAGCACCACGACGTCCGGCTTCAACGGCCGGATCACCTCCAGCAATCGCGCCTCGTGGTCCAACCGCTCCAAACCCTCCGCAGGCACCGCCCGGAACGGGATCCCAAACCGCGCCACGAAAGACTCCATCAAGGCGTGGTTGCTGACCACCCCGACCAACTCTGCATGGATATCCGCGAAGTGATGCCGGACGATCAGGTCGGACAGGCAGTGATGCTCCTTCGATACCAGGATCACCACCCGCTTCGGCTCCGACGACGCCAAGCGCACCCGCGCGCCCTCGGGCAACACCCGCGCAATCTCCGCCTCCAAGCCCACCACATCCTCCGGTCGACTCACCTCGAACTCGGTCCGCATGAAGAAGCGTCCCGCCGAGCGGTCAACAAACTCCTGGTTGCCGACGACGTTCGCGCCGCGGGCCAAGAGCACGCCCATGACCCCGTGCACCAGGCCCGGCCGATCCGCACACTCCACCAGCAGCACCCGAGCCT
This sequence comes from Limisphaerales bacterium, assembly GCA_965284395.1. Lineage (GTDB taxonomy): Bacteria > Verrucomicrobiota > Verrucomicrobiia > Limisphaerales > UBA9464 > UBA6176. The sequence goes on from OZ260084.1 coordinate 7,452,793, forward strand.
TCATCCGTGACGACCCCGCCGGCCATGCGACGCCGGGATCACGTCCCGATCGCGATCCGAAGTCCGGGCCGGCTTCGTTGCCTCGGACAACGACCCGCCCCCGCCCGGACTCCAACCGGACGGACGCCGCTCGCGATCCTCCATGGGTGCCCGGCGGGGACGCCCGGCGTGCTCCGGAAAACGATCACTGGAAGTGCGTTCATCACCCCGGGACCGTTCCCCAACCGGTGCAGCGTCGGATTGAGGCACCCGCTGGACGTCGCGGCGCTCACCCCGATCCACTGGCCGGGCCGGGGCAGTCCGCGTCGTGGGCGCAGGCTCCGGTTCCCGCACTGGCTCGGCTGCGGGCTTGGCCCCGATCCTTGCGTACAACCGAGCCAGACGCCGTGCATGCTCGTCGTACGCCGCCTCGAACAACTCGGTCGCCTTCTCCTTCCCCACCACCGCACCGGCCGTCAGGACCAGCGGCGGATGGCCGGCCCGCGTCAATCGGTCCGCCAACTCGGCCTTGATCGCATTGATCAGCAGGCATCCACCGACCGTCGACCCGGGTGCCACCGGTGTTTCCAATCCCGGGATCCTTACCATCGCGTCCCCCACCGGCGCCCCCGTGTCGAGGACCAGATCGGCAAAATCCTGCAGCTTCTTCCCATCCGCGCGCTGGCTCTTGCTCTTGTCAGAATGCTGCTTCGAGATCACCGCCACCACCCGCACCCGCCGCCTCCGGAATTCTTCCGCCATCTCGATCGGCACGACGTTGCACCCGGAGGACGAGGCCACCAAGGCCGTGTCCTGCGGCGAGAGGTCGTAGTTGCGCAGGATCCGGGCCGCCAGGCCGGGCACGTTCTCGAGGAACATCGCCTGTCGCTGACCGTTCGCGCCGACCACCAGGTTGTGGAAGCTCAGCGACAACTCGACGATCGGATTGAACCCGGGAAAGGACCCGTACCGTGGCCACATCTCCTCGACCAGGATCCGGCTGTGTCCCGACCCGAACAGGTGGACCATCCGGCCGGCAAGGATCGTCTCCGAAAACCAGCGGGCCGCCATCCGCACCTCCGGCAACTGTGCCTCCACTCGGTCAACCAGACGCCGGCTTCGGCTGAGGTACTCTGCACCAGGACTCATGGGGGCGGGACGTTACGAGGCAGCCCCCGTCCGTGGCAAGGAGCGGGAAGTTTCAAGTTTGAAGTTTCAAGTTCGAAGCAGCCTTCACCGGTGGGGCGAGACTCCGTCGAGCCACTTGAGAGTTCGAAGTTTTCAGTTTCAAGATTCAAGGGGCTTGAAACTTGAATCTTGAAACTTGGAACTCCGCCACACGGCTCTTGGGGACACTCGCCCCACCTCTACCCTACTCAATCCCGAGCAAACGCCGCCCCTCGGGCGTGATCATGCTTTGGTGCCAGGGGGGATCCCACACGATCTCCACGCTGGCATCCTCCACGGACGGCAGGCAGAGCAGCTTCTGCTGGGCATCGCCGGCGATCGTCGCGCCCATGCCGCACCCGGGAGCCGTCAGGGTCATCTTCACGAACACCTTCTTGTTCCCATTCGGGAGATCTTCGACCCCCATGTCATACACCAATCCCAGGTCGACGATGTTCACCGGGATCTCCGGGTCGTAGCAGGACCGCAGCGTCTCCCAGACCATCTTCTCATCCACGGCTCCTTCCACCACCGGCGTGGGGCCCGCCTCCTCCACCGTCAACCCAAGCGCATCCGCATCCTTCGGCGCGATCCGGAACAGCCCGCCCAGCGCGTGGACCGTAAAGGAACCGCCCAGTCGCTGCGTGATGTCCACCTCGGTCCCGGCGGGCAGGGTAACAACATTCCCGGCGGGAATCTGGACGGCGTCGCAATCGCGGCTCAGCGAAACAGTGGTCACGGCATGCATGGCGGGCGGAATATAGGCACGATCCAGCTTCCGGAAAGGGCAAAGCCGGAATCCCAACAGGGCATTCCATCCGCTCCCCTTTCCATGGTTTCCTCCCCGCGCGGATCACCCGATCCGCGTGAAACCTGCCGTGCCCGCCTCGAACTGGAATCGATTCTGGAACCTCGCCGTGGATCCCGACCGCGCCCGCCGCGTCGTGGAGGATCTGCGGCACCATCCGGAGTCCGCCCGGTTCATCGCGTCGATCCGCCCCGATTCTGCCAGCGCCCTGGTGCGCGTCGCAGGTGGCTCCAGCCACCTCGCGTCGCTCCTGCTCCGCGAACCTGCCTGGGCCGCGGCCTGCTTCAAGCCCGACGCCCTCGCCCACGCCCGCCGGGCAGAGGGACTCCGGATCGAGGCGGCCGCCTTCTTGGATGAAGCCATCGGCCGCGCCGACCACGCCGCGGCCCTGACTGCGCTCCGGCGTTTCCGGGAGCGCGAATCCCTTCGCATCGCGGCGAGGGACCTCGCCGGCGCAGATGGGGTCGAGGTCATCACCCGCGAGCTGTCCGACCTCGCGGATGTCTGCCTCGCCGGCGTCTTCCGCGTCGTCCGGGCCCAACTCGCCTCCCGCCACGGCGAACCCTGGCACCGGGCTCCCGAGGGCGTCTGGACCCCCACGCCCTTCTGCATCCTCGCGCTGGGTAAGCTCGGCGGCCAGGAACTGAATTTCAGCTCGGACGTCGACCTCCTGTTCGTCTACGGCGACGAAGGCACCGTCTTCCGCGATCCGCCTTCCCCGCGTGCCGAACCGCGGCCGGGAGCGATGCCCAACCACCAGTTCTTCCGGCGTCTCGCCGAACACTTCGGCTCCGAGGTCGCCAGGAACAGCCCCGACGGCCAGCTCTACCGGGTGGACCTCCGCCTTCGCCCCGAAGGAGACACCGGACCGCTCGCCCGGTCCCTCGACAGCTACGAGACCTACTATGCCGAGTGGGGCCAGACCTGGGAACGCCTCATGCTCCTCAAGGCCCGCCCGATCGCTGGCGATCGCCAGCTCGGCGCCGAGTTCCTCGAGACCATCCAGTCCTTCCGGCACCCGCGTTCGCTCAGCGAAGGCCTTCTGGAGGAAATCGCCGCCACCAAGTCCCGGCTCGAGTCCGAGGCCGTCCAGGGCGACGCGACCCGTGACGTGAAACGCGGCCGAGGCGGCATCCGCGACATCGAGTTCATCGCCCAGTCCCTCCAACTCTTGAACGCCGGACGACAACCCTTTCTCCAGTCCGCCTCCACCCTTCCGACCCTCGCCAAGCTCTCCGAGTACGACCTGCTCACCTCTGCCGATGCCTCGCGCCTGGCCGACGCCTACCGCTTCTGGCGCGACGTCGAGCACCGGCTCCAGATGGACGAGAACCGCCAGACCCACACCCTGCCACAGGACGAAGCCGGACTGCATCGCATCGCCCTCCTCATGGGGTGCAAATCTACCCCCGAATTCGAACAGAAGCGCCAACTCCACGCCGACCGCGTCCGCGCCATCTATGACCGGTTCCTCGGCAGCCGCGTCAGCTCCGACCCGGCCCCCAACCTTCCCTCAACCAACCGTGCCAGCGAAGGGGACTGGTGCGCGCTCCTGGCTTCGCACGGGTTCCGCGATCCAGCACTCAGTGCCCGTCGCATCCGCGAACTCGTCGAAGGCCCCGGCTGGTCCCACGTTTCCCGCCGCACCGGCCAGCTCGGCCGCGCCCTGCTCCCGAACCTGCTTTCCGTCTGCCCAGGCGGTGCCCGCTACCGTTCGACCCCCGGCCGGGTCTCCGGCGTGCTTTCCGATCCCGACCGGGTCCTCGCCCGCCTCGATCGCTTCATCCAGGCCTATGGCAGCCGTTCCACCCTGTACGAAACCTGGTCGGCCAACCCACTGTTTTTCGAACTGCTGCTCTGGCTCTTCGACCGCTCGGAAGCCCTCGGAGAAATCGCCATCCGAACCCCCGATCTGGTCGAGGAGATCCTCGCCGGCGGCCACCTCCGCCGCACCCGGACCTTGGAGGAGACGCTCGGCGATCTCCGCCATGGCCGCGCCGATGCCGACCAATCCCGGTGGCTCCGCCGATACCATCAGGCCGAGGAACTCCGCATCGGACTCCGCAGCCTCCTCGATCTCGCAACCCCGGCTCAGACCCAGTCCGAACTCTCCACCCTCGCCGAGGCCTGTCTCGCCTATGCCCTCGAGGTCCTCCAGCATCGCCACCGTCTTCGGAGTCCACCCCTCGCCCTCATCGGGCTCGGCAAGCTCGGAGGGGCTGAACTGACCTTCGGCTCCGACCTCGACATTCTCTTCGTCGCCCGCGACCGCCAAAAGGACCTCGACCGTTCCATCCGCCTCGCCACGGAGTTCATTGCCCTGCTGTCCGGGTCCTCGGAACTCGGTCACGCGTACAGCATCGACGCCCGGCTCCGGCCCGACGGCGAGAAGGGACTCCTGGTCAACACCGCGTCCGCCTACGCCGATTACTACCGCCGGCGAGCCCGCCTCTGGGAAATCCAGGCTTTGACCCGCGCCCGGCCCGTGGGCGGCGATGCACCGACCGCCACCCGGTTCAAGGATGCCATCGCACCCCTGATCCGGTTCAAGGACGGCAATCCCGGCCTCGCCGCGTGGCAGGAAAACTGGGAACAGGCCATCGACCAGATGCTCCTGCGCATCCAGTCGGAACGAACCGCCCCGGGTACGGAAGACCTCGCCTTCAAGACCGGAACCGGCGGTCTCATCACGGCCGAATTCCTCGCCCAGAAGTGGGCGCTCGCGGAAGGATTCCAGGAACCCAACACCCGCCAGGCCCTGGAAAAGGGGATCGCCGCCGGCCGACTCGATCCAGCCCAAGGTCAATTGCTCCTCGACGCCTTCGACTCCCTTCGCCGCATGGAGCTCGTCCTGCGCCGCTGGAGTTGCTCTCCCGAAGTCGTCCTCCCAGCGGACCCGGGTGCGGTCGACCGCGTCGCCGTCCGATGCGGCCACGCCGATCGTCACGCCCTCCTTCGGGAATCCCAACAGGCCCGCGAGGTCATCGAATCGCTGGCCCGGCAGGCGCCCTGAAAACAGCAAGGCCAGGGGACCCTCGCGGGATCGCCCTGGCCGTGAAGACCGTCACCCGGAAGGAACTCCGGTCAGCCGCCCACTTCAGCGCGGGCCTCGGCGGCCAGGGCCGTCGACAGGTACCGCTCACCGGTCGAGCAACCGATCGTCACGATCGTCTTGCCCTTGTTCTCGGGCCGCTTCGCCACCTGGATCGCCGCCCAGACGTTCGCACCCGTCGAAATACCCGCCAGGATACCCTCCTCCTTCGCCAACCGGCGTGCGATCGCGAACGCATCGTCGTTGGACACCGTCACCGCCTCCGCGATCTGGGTTTCGCCCGACGCGGACTTCAGATGCAGGTTGCGCGGCACGAAGCCGGCCCCCGTGCCCTGGATCTTGTGCGCCCCCGGCTTCACCGGTTGACCACCCAGCGTCTGCGTGATCACCGGTGAGTCCGCCGGTTCCACCGCAATCGCCTGGAACGACGGCTTCCGCGCGTGCAGCACCTCGTAGCAGCCCGTGATCGTCCCGCCCGTGCCGACCGCGGCCACCAGGATGTCCACCTGTCCGTCGGTGTCCGCCCAGATCTCCTCGGCCGTCGTGCGCCGATGCACATCCGGATTGGCCGGGTTCTCGAACTGCTGGGGAATCCACGAATTCGGCGTCTCCCGCGCCAACTGCTCGGCGCGCGCGATCGCCCCGCGCATGCCCTCCGTTCCCGGCGTCAGGACCAGCTTCGCCCCCAGCAACGCCAACAGCGTGCGCCGCTCCAGCGACATCGTCTCCGGCATCGTCAGGATCAGCTTGTATCCCTTCGCGGCCGCGACGAACGCCAACGCGATACCCGTGTTGCCCGACGTCGGTTCGATGATCACCGTCTCCGGCTTCAGCACGCCGCTCTTCTCCGCCTCCTCGATCATGTTCATGCCGATCCGGTCCTTCACCGAACCCAGCGGATTGAAGAACTCGCACTTCAGGAGGATCGACGTCGAGGGATCAACCCCCGCCGAGGCTGGAATGCGGTTGAGTCGGACCAGCGGGGTGTGCCCCACGGTCTCCACGATGTTGTTGTAGATGCGGCCCATGGCTCGATGTGCGTTCAGTGCTTACCGATGACAGACTGGATCCCCGAACGCTGCGGAACCCGTCCACCCGACGCAAGCACCCAGATTGTCCCGAGTTTCACGGTTGCACGCTCCCGCGCGCCCGCCAGACTCCTGCCTCCATCGGAGTTGAATCAAATTCAGGCGTCCCCCAACGATGAGCGAGCCCCCCCGCCCGGACACAGACCTGCTCCTGACCAGCCCCACCCTCCTCGATCGGCTCCGCCAACTCGACGATGCGGAAGCCTGGCGCGAGTTCCTCGTGAAGTACGAACGCCTCGTCAAGTCGGCCGCCCTCCGCCGCGGTCTTTCGCCCACGGACGCGGATGACGTCGCCCAGGAGGTCTTCCGCCGCGTGGCCGAGTCCATCCACACCTTCGAACGTCGGCTTCATCAGGGTGGCTTTCGCGGTTGGCTCAAGCAACTTGCCCGCTGGCGTGTGGGCGACTTTCAACGACGCCATCGCCGGGACCGGTACGACCCGCTCCCCGATCCCAACGATCCGAACGAATCACCAACCCCGGAACCCGCTTCAGACTCGGATCCCATCGCCGAACTCGAAGCCGCCGCCCGGGAGGAACTCATCCGGACCGCCCTCCGCCGGCTCCAAGGCCGCATGAAACTGATCCAGATCCAGGCCTTCGAGATGCTCGTGCTGGACGGCCGCCCAGTTCAGGAGGTCTGCCTAACCCTCCAGATGAACCCAGCCCACGTCTACGTGGCCAAACACCGCGTCACTGCCCGCCTCCACGAGGAACTCGCCAGCCTCCGCAAGGAACTCGGCTGATTCGCGGGGCGCTTCCCGACACTGCCCCCGCGTCAAACGGAGCGGCAACGTCCTCGTTGTCCTCCCATGCCCTTCTACAAGGCGACGAGGACGTCGCCACCCCGTTCCTGTTTTCGAACGGGGGCAGTGTCGAGATGCGCCCCTCACGAGCCGCGGCAGGGTTCCGAGTTTGAAGGTCCAAGTTTCATGCTTCAAACTTGAACCTTGAATCTGAAAGCGGCAGTTGGGTTATCCACAGATTTCACGGATTTCACAGATGGGCCGGGACGAGGGGCCTCGCCGCATCGCTGTTTCCATGTCACCCGTGGGGTGAAACGACAGCCTCTCTCAACCGGCTTCCAATCCGTGGAATCGCTGTAATCTGTGGATCCAACCGCCGTTTCCAGGTTGAACCTCCCTGCCCCAGCCCCCCGCTTCGGCGATTGAACCCAGCCCGCCCTTCCCCAAAACTCCCGCCCGCATGTCGCTGACTTCCTTCTCGTTTCCGACCCGCACGCTCTTCGGCGCGGGCTCCCTTCGCGAGTTGCCCGCCCACCTCGCCCGCCTCGGCATCCACCGACCACTCGTGGTCACGGATCCCGGCCTGGCGCGGACCAACGCCTTCAAGGCCCTTGAAGCCGTCCTCGGTGCCGCCGGCCGCGGTTCGACCTGGTTCGTCTTCGACGGTGTCCACCCCAACCCCATCGAGGCCGATGTGCGGATCCCGGGTGCCATGATCCGCGACAACGGTTGCGACGGCGTCATCGCGATTGGTGGCGGCAGCCCCCTCGATGCCGGCAAGGCCGCCCGTCTCCTCGCGAAGAAGCCGGATCTCGACATGGCCCGGTTCTACGACGAGCCCTACGACTGGACCGGCCTCGTCCCCCTCATTGCCATCCCCACCACGGCCGGCACCGGCAGCGAAGTCGGCCGCAGCTCCGTCATCACCCTCGACTCCACCAAGCGCAAGGCCGTCCTCTTCAACCCGGAACTGCTCGCCAAGCTCGTCATCCTCGACCCCGAACTCACCGTCGGCCTCCCTCCCAAGCTCACCGCCGCCACCGGCGCCGATGCCCTCACCCACTGCATCGAGAGCTACACCTGCCCCGCCTTCCACCCCATGTGCGACGGCATCGCGCTCGAAGGCGTGCGACTCATCGTCGACGCCCTCCCCCGCGCCGTCCGCAACGGGGCCGACCTCGACGCCCGCGGTCGCATGCTCGTCGCCGCCGCCATGGGTGCCGTCGCCTTCCAGAAGGACCTGGGCGTCGTCCACTCGCTCGCCCATCCGCTTTCGACGCTGTTCGGGATGCACCACGGACTCGCCAACGCGCTCTGCCTCGTCGCCGGAATGAAGTTCTGCGCCGCCCGCAAGCCCGGCCTCTACCGTCGCGTGGGCGTCGCCTGCGACCTGCCCGTGCTTGGACTTCCCGATGCCGAGGCCGATGCCGCCACCATCGACTTCATCGCCCGGTTCCTCGCTGACCTCGGTCTCAACACCCGCCTCCGCGACCACGGCGCGAATCCCGATGCCCTCGAAGCCCTCGTCGCACAGGCCGTCGACGATCCCTGCCACAAGACCAACGCCGTCCCGGTCAGCGCCGACGACTTCCGCGCGCTCTACCGCGAAGTCCTCTGATGAACCCATCGGGTGCCGGCTTCGGCCGGCACCCGCCGACTGCACAGGTCGCGCCGGACCTCAGTTCGGCTCCACCGGGAGAACCCGGCTGGTCCCGTCCCGACGCAGCTCGACATCCAGCCGACCGTCCTCTACGGGCCCATTCGTTGCGGCTGCACGCCGGATTCCCTGCTGGAGGAGCATGGCTCCCTTCTGGTCGAAGTTGATGACGCCCTTCCGGATCAGTTCCATGCGCCTTGCCACGTAGGCCTCCTCCCGCAACCGACTCACTTGCGCCTTCAGCTCGGAAAGGTCCGCGAAGCGCTTCTCCAGGTCCGCCTTCTCCGCCAGCATCCGACGCAATTCCTTCTTCAGGATCTCCCGATCCCCCTCGCTCGAAGCCAGTCGTCGTTCGGTCTCCCGGATCTGCGCCTGCAAGCCTCCGATCTTCCCGTTCAATTCATCCAGCTTCGCTGTCAACTCGTCCTTGTCCCCCTTCAGCCCCTCGATGCGCTTCTGGCGTTCCTCGATCTCCAACCGCGCCTTCTCCGCCGCGCTTTTCGCCTCCTGCTCCGTCTTGGCCAATTCGGCGGTGATGAACCCCAGCTTGTTCGAGATCAAGCCCACCTCCTCCACCCGCCGCACCAGGTTCGTCTCCAAGGAGGCGTTCACCTTCAACTGCTCCGCCAACTTGGTCTCCGAGCGCACCAACTCCGCCTTGTACTGGTCCGTCGCCGCCTCGGCCGCCTTCCGCTCCTTCGCCGCCCGGTCCTGCACATAGTACAATCCGCCCCCCAACCCGAGGCAGACCAACGCCAGAAAGATCGCCACCACTCTCGCACTCATGACCTCCCCATAGTCGCTGCTCCCCACGCCGATGCAATACCCCGCCCGGGTGCCGCTCGCAGCTTCACGCTCGTACTCGTACTCAGCCCGCAGGGCGGTACTCGTACTCGACCCAACCGTTCCCAAACAGCCCCCGCATCGGCCCGAGTACGAGTACGCACCCAAAGCGTCGCGGGCGCAGCCTCCCCCTCCGGTGGGGCGAGACTCCGTCGAGCCGCTCCGTCGGAGTCGGGGTCGGTATCGGAATCGGGATCGAAGGCCATGAGGTTCAATTCCGATGGCGATTCCGCCCCCGCCCCCGATCGTCCCCCCGTTCCGGAGCGTTCCTCCGCTTGCGGCCTCCCACTCTCACAATACACTCCGCCATGCTCGTGCCGGACTCCGTTGGAGTCATGATCCTCAGCAGTGCCGTCCTGTTCCCCCAGGCGATGCTACCCCTGTACATCTTCGAACCGAGGTACCGGACCATGCTCGCCGAGGCCCTCGCGTCCCACCGGATGTTCTGCGTCGCCATGCTGAAACCGGGCTCCAGCCGCGAAACCCCATGCCCCGTGGCCGGCCTCGGCGTCATCCGCGCCGCCGTCAAGAACGCCGACGGTACCTCCAACCTCATCCTCCAAGGCGTCGCCCGCGTCAAACTCGGCTCCGTCGTCCGGTACAAGCCCTACCGCCTCCAGAAGATCAACATGCTGGACGTGGGAGACTCGGACACCGTCCTCGTCGATGCCTTGCGCGCCCGCGTGCTGGAACTTGCCGAAGTCCGGATCCGCAACAATTCCGTCGTCGCCGCCGACCTCCTCCGCCAGCTCGTCCGCTCCGGTGGCCATCCGGACGACCCCCCGCGCGCTGCGGTCGATGCCCTTCGCCTCATCGCGAGCCCTGGCCACCTGGCCGACCTCCTCACCCTCCTCCTCGTCCGGTCTCCGAACCATCGACAGATGATCCTCCAGGCGGCGGACATCGCCGATCGCTTCCGCTATCTCGTCCTGTTCCTCGATGGAGACCTCGCCGAAGAACGCGCCGACGACTCCACTCCATTCTAGCCTCCAGCACCCATGCCCAAGTCCATCCGCCTGTTCATCAAGCCCGGCTGCCCCTGGTGCGACGAAGCCATCGACTGGCTCGACGAACGCAGCATCGCCTACGAAACCCTCGACGTCCTCCGCGACGCCGCGGCCCGACGTGAGATGCACGACCTCACCGGCCAGACGAAGGCTCCCTCCATCGACGTCGACGGCCACATCCTGGCCGACTTCGGTGCCGATGAACTCGAAGTCTGGTGGAAGCGCATGGGGTTCGACCGCTGAACCAGGTGGGGCGAGTGTCCTCACGAGCCGCGGCAGAGTTCCGAGTTTGAAGATTCAGGTTTCAAGCCTGGATCCCGCTTCAAACTTGAATCTGAAAACTTGGATCTCCTCAGCGGCTCGACGAAGGACCCCACCCGTTTCGGCGGCGGTGGAAAGCTCCGGCCTCCAGCCGGAGCTTTGCAAAAAATGGCGTGAAGAACCCCGTGCGGGCAGTCATCAGTGAAGGTAGTCATCATTGCACCGCATGAGCCATCACGCGCCGAACCAAGATCACCTGGCCCTGACCCGCCGCGGGTTCCTCGAACAATGCGGCATGGGCATGGGCACCCTCGGCCTGGCGTCCCTCATGGGCTCGCTCGGCCAGCTCACGCCCCGGGCCCGGGCCGATGTTCCCGCTGCCGGTGGATTCACGAAGCCGCTTACCCCCAGGAACCCCCAATTCCCCGGCCGGGCCAAGCGCGTCATCCACATCTTCGCCAACGGCGGTCCATCCCACGTCGACACCTTCGATCCCAAGCCTTCCCTCGACCAGTGGCACGGCAAGGAGATCCCCATCCGACACCAGACCGAACGCCGCACCGGATCGGCCTTCCGCTCCCCTTTCAACTTCAAGCGCTACGGTCAGTCCGGCATTCCCGTCTCCGACCTGTTCCCCCACGTCGCCCAGCACGTGGACGACATGTGCATCATCCGCTCGATGAAGGCGGACGTCCCCAACCACGAACCTTCGCTGCTCCTCATGAACTGCGGCGAGGCCCGTCAGGTCCGCCCGTCCTTCGGCTCCTGGGTCACCTACGGACTCGGATCCGAGAACCAGAACATGCCCGGATTCGTCGTGATGTGCCCCGGCGGCTATCCCATCCAGGAATCCCAGAACTGGCAGTCCGCCTTCCTCCCCGGCGTGTATCAAGGAACCTACATCAACACCGAGCACACCCGGATCGAGCGCCTGATCGAGAACATCACCAACCAGTACCACTCGCTCCCCGAACAACGCGCCCAACTCGATCTCCTCGCCCAGCTCAACGAACGCCACCAGCGTGCCCGCGCGGCTGACTCCCAGCTCGAGGCCCGCATCCAGTCCTTCGAGCTCGCCTACCGCATGCAACTCGACGCCGCCGACGCCTTCGACATCGGCCGCGAGCCCGAGCACATCCGGCGTTTGTACGGCGAAGGCACCCAGGCCCGCCAGATGCTCATCGCCCGCCGCCTCGTCGAACGGGGCGTCCGCTTCGTCCAGGTCTGGCACGGCGCCGGCCAACCGTGGGACAACCACGACGACATCGAGGTCAACCACCGCCGCCTCGCCAAGGAATCCGACCAGGCGATCGGTGCCCTGCTCGCCGACCTCAAGCAACGCGGCATGCTGGAGGATACCTTGGTCATCTGGTGCGGCGAGTTCGGCCGTACCCCCACCGTCGAACTCCCCACCCCCGGCGCCAACTCCGGCAAGATCAACGGACGCGACCACAACAACCACGGCTTTACCATGTGGCTCGCCGGCGGCGGTGTCCGGGGCGGCACCGTCTACGGTGCCACCGACGAGTTCGGCTTTGCCGCCACCGAGAACGTCGTCCATGTGCACGACCTCCATGCCACCCTCATGTGGCTCCTCGGCTTCGACCACGAGAAGTTCACCTTCCACCACGCCGGACGCGACTACCGGCTCACCGACCTCCACGGCAAGATCGTCCGCGAGATCATGGCCTGACCCGCCCCACGGGGTGCGGCGAGCGTCCTCACGGGCCGCTCCTGCAATGGTTCGACGTCTCGCCCCACCCATTCCCGGCGCAGTGGCCAGATGCGTCCGAACCCGGGTGGCCGAAGATTTCCGGTAACCCTTGAGGTCGGAAATCCTTAGGTTCCTTGGGGAGGTCCCGCTGCCATCCAGCGTGCCCGCTCCGCACGAGCCAGCCATCTCCGGTGTCCGCCCCTGATCCATCCCGTTGTCCAGTCTGCCAGTCACTCCTCGCCTCCGGGGTGCGCCCGGAGTTCTGCCCTTCCTGCTTGTTCCGCGACGCCGCCGATTCCTCCGCCAACCAGGATTCCCCCTCCATCCCGCTCCAGGTCGTCGGCGACTATGAACTCCTCGGCGAGGTCGCACGGGGCGGCATGGGAGTCGTGTTCCGCGCCCGTCAACGCAGCCTCGGACGCATCGTCGCTGTCAAACTCCTCCTGGGTGGCCACCTGGCTGGGGAAACCGCCCGGGCCCGATTCCGGGAGGAGGCCGCCGCCGCCGCCACCCTCCAGCACCCCAACATCGTCGCCATCCACGAAATCGGCGAACACGAGGACCTTCCCTACTTCTCGATGGACCTCGTCGACGGGCAGACCCTCGCCGCGCTCGTCCGGGAGGGTCCCCTCGCCGCTCCCCGCGCCGCCCGGTACGTGGCCCTGACCGCGCGGGCCATCGCCTATGGTCACCAGCAGGGCATCCTCCACCGCGACCTCAAGCCGTCCAACGTCCTCGTCGACACGTTCGATCAGCCCAAGGTGACCGACTTCGGCCTCGCCAAGCGCCTCGCCGGTTCCACCCCCGATCTCACCCTTACCGGTCAGATCCTCGGCACTCCGGCCTATTCCGCCCCGGAACAGGCCCGGGATACCAACTCCGCCACCCAACGCAGCGACATCTACTCGCTCGGCGCCCTCCTGTACCACCTGCTCACCGGGCGCGCCCCGTTCCAGGCGGATTCCCTTGAGGCCATCCTCCGCCAGGTCGCCACCGAGGAACCCGTCGCCCCACGCCGCCTCAATCCTTCCCTTTCCCGGGATCTTGAAAACGTCTGCCTCAAGTGCCTGGAAAAGGACCCGTCCCAACGCTACGCAACCGCCTCCGAACTGGCCGATGATCTCGAACGATTCCTCGCCCAGGAGCCCGTCCTCGCTCGTCCCGTCGGGCCCCTCGCACGCATCTGGCGCTGGAGCCGGCGACACCGCCTCGTGGCCTCGCTCATCGCCATCCTGATCCTGACCCTCGTCACGGCCGCCGTCGGATCCACCCTCGTCGCCGGCCGGATCGCCCGCGCCGAGCACGCCACCGTCCTGGGCCTTCGCGATTCACTCCTCAACGAAGCGACCGCCCTCCGCCTCGGCGACGACGTCCTCCAGCGCGACGCCATCCTCGACCGGATCCGTCAGGTTCCGTCACTCGAACCAACGCCGGAATCGATCATCCGCGCACGCTCCGAAGCTGCGGCAGCCCTCGCCCTCCCGAGGGTCCAACTGGAGAATTCGTGGATCCTGGCCCCGGACGCGGCCCCCGACCGCCTGTGGCTCGACGAGGCATCCCGCACCCGTTTCGAGGTCGTCGGCACCAATCGGCTCCGGACCTCGTCTCCCATTTCCGGGACCAACTGGATCGACACCGGAACCCAGCGCATCACCGCCCTCGAGGAGGCGTCCCGGGACGGCCGTCATGTCGCCCTCCGTCATCCGTCGGGCATCGGCATCTGGAGCCTCGCCTCCGGCAAGCGCGTCTTTCAGGGAACCCGGCATTCCGGGACCGTCGCCTTCTCATGGGCCGGGGACTTCGCCGTCGTCGAGGACGCCAACGACGCCCTTCTCGTCGTCGACCTCCCTGCCGGCACGATCCGGAGCCGCCCCGTGGTCCCTGACCCGATACCCAACGGCGACCGGGGCTGGTTCCATCTTGCGATCTCCCCGGATGGCGCACTGATCATTGGCGGCCGCGCCCGAACCAACGTCGCCGACGTCCTGCGGGTCGCCGACGGAAGGCACCTCACCCGACTTCGGATCGACGAACCGGTCACCGCAAGCGCCTGGCACCCCACCAGTCCGATGGTCGCCACCGGAACCCGCAGCGGTCGCATCCTCCTCTGGCGTTACCCGTCCGCAGCCCCCTCTGACTGGACCCTCAATTTCATCCTCCCGGGCCGCGAAGGGTCCATTGAGGCGCTTTCCTTCCATCCCACCGGTCGTCTCCTGGCTGCCGCCTCCTCCAATCGCCGCATCCTGGTCTCGGACCTCCAGACACGCCGGCGGGTCTTCGATGCCCCGGGGCACGCCCGAGGCTTCCAGTTCGACGCCGCCGGAACGCGGCTCGGCCCGATCGTCGACCGCCGTCGTTTCCGAACCCTCGTCTTCACCAACTCCGAGCTGGTCTCCGACCGCGACCTCAGCGGTCTCCGCACCGACATCCTGGGCATCGATGCCACCTCGGAACTGCCACTTGCCGCAGCCTTCGCCTACGGGCGCGGCGGGATCATCCATCCCCGCTTCGGACACGAATTGACCCACCTCAATACCGCCGGAACCCGCGACCTCAGGATCCACCCCTCCGGAACCGCCGTGTTCGCCCTCGACAGCCGCGGCGTGAGCCGCTGGAGCCTGTCCGAGACAGCCCCGGCCCAGTACGAAGTGGGAGAGCGGTGGACCTGGTTGGGGGGACCGCACTGGAGCCATCTGGCATTCAACCGCGATGGCAGCCGCCTCGCCATCGCCAACCACTCCGATGGCCAGGTCGCACTCTTCGAAACCGACCTGACCAACCGAGTCGCAACCATCGCCCACCACCCGGGCTGTGATCAGATCAGCCTCAGCCCTGACACCGCCTGGCTCGCGACCGCCAGCCGTGTCGACCGTCGGGTCCGTATCTGGCGGGTTCGCGATGGGCACCCCATACGGGACGTCCCCGGAGGCGATCGCCCCGGAGGCCTGTTCAGCCCCGACGGCCAATGGTTTGTCGCGACCGGCCTCCAATGCACCCTGCTGTCGGTCGATGGCTGGCGCTCCATCCCACTGCCGGGCATCTCACCGGACGTCGAGACCGGTGCCGCCACCTTCTCCCCGGACGGACGCCTGCTCGCCCTCGCCACGGACGGCCACGATATCCGCCTGTTCAGCCTCCCGACCGCACGTCACCTCCTGACCCTTCACGCCCGTTTTCCAAGCCGCATCACGTCCCTCGCCATCACCCCCGGGAATGCCAGCCTCCTTGCCGGCGGGGTCGAGGGCAGCATGCGTGCCTGGCGACTCGATCGCCTCCGCCTCGGCCTTCGGGATCTCGGCCTCGACTGGGACGAATCTTCCCCGCTCGCGCTGACCCCCAACCAGCCCGAACTCCGCGTCCGCATCGTCTCCCAACCCCGCTGATCCCACCGGTCAGCCCGCTCGTAACCTTCGCATCGCCGCTCCGTAGTAACGGTTGGCTGGAGTAGCCGATGTCCCATCAATGAATCCGTTCTTCCGTTCCCTAACCGTTGCCGTCCTGTGCTCGCTGGCCGTGCTCTCAACTCCCATCCATGCGCAGGAGTTCTTTCCCCCGCCCGACGAGGCCCCGGAACCCAAGCCCACCTTTGAGCTGATCGTACCCGCCGACCTTCGCGTCGCCGTGTGCGGGGTGAAGGAGGTTGCCGTCCATTACCCGCCCCCGCTCCTTCGCACGGCCTGCGCGACGCCCTCGCGTATCCTCTGCGACCCGCCCTCGGGCTCCGTGCTGCCCATCGGCAGGACCGTCGTGACCTGCAGCGTCGCCACCGAGTGCGGCGAACGGGCAACCCGCTCCTTCGTCATCGAGGTCGTCGAGGACACCAAGCCGCCCACTCTGGCCTGCCCCGGCAACCTCCAGGCCTTCGCCTCCGACCCCGCCGGTACCCGCGTCGAATTCCCGCTCCCGGACGTACGCGACGACGCCGATGACGACGTCCAGGTCGAGTATGATCCACCCTCCGGCAGCCTGTTTCCCATCGGGGACACGCGCGTCACCTGCAGGGCCACCGACCGCTGCGGCAACCGAACTTCATGCTCCTTCACGGTGACGGTGTCGCCGACCCGGCTCGACATACGCCCCACCACAATCCTCGATCCCACCGGCGGCCCCGCCCGCCCTGGCATCGCCGTCACTTCGCTGGGCCTCACCGGGCTTGAGACCGCTTCACGCCTGGACGGGGATTGGGAACCGATCGGCGGCGGAGCCTTCGTCGCGGCGACCGGGGATGGCGGATCCCGGTTCTACCGGCCGCCCACGCTCGGCGGCGTCAAGACCACCCCTCAGGGCGAGATCGCCTACAAGCAGGTCGGACTCCTCGCCGCCTACGCCAACCCTGGCATCAACCCGGCGCGGATCCTGACGGATTCCCAGGACGACTTCGCCACCCGCCTCCTCGCGGGTGATTCCGGCAACACCCCTTCCAACCGCTGGTCCGGCCCGCTCAACCTGCCCTTCCAGTTCCGCTTCTTCGGGCGGCCCTACCAGCAGTTCCGCGTGAGCAAGAACGGGCTCGTGAGCTTCTCCACCAACATCGTCAACGGCCGAGAAGGACTCGCCTACTTCGAGTTTTCCCAAGCCCAGAGAACCAACTTCACGAGCCACACCGTCCCACTCTGGAACCGCGGCTTCACCGTCGACAACACGATCTTCGGCTTCGCCGGCCGTTACGTTCCACAGGACGCCACGGATGGCGTGTGGGCGACCGTCCACGGATCCATTCCCAAGCGACAGGTCTGGATCATCTTCCGCCACGCCAAGGATGTTCACGGCAAGACCACCACCGCCGTCGTCCTCGAGGAGACCTCGAACCGGATCCTCCTCATGGACATGGACACGACCTCGGGCGGCAACACCAACTGCTGGATGATCGCCGGCATCCAGGGGACGTCCAACAGCACCCGCGAAGCCCGCCAGGTGCCCGCCTCGCCCAACATGCGCCTTGCCTCGTCCAACGGATCCCTCGGCGACAACGGTTGCTACCTCTTCCAACCGTACGCGCTCACCGGCCCCATCCATGGACAGGCCGCTCCGGCCCTCATGTCCTCCACCAACCTCGACCTGTTCATCGCCGAGCACCTCCGTCAGTTCAACGTCCCCGGCTTGACCGTCGCCATCAGCCGCAACGGCCGCCTCATCTTCAACAAGGGCTTCGGCCATGCGAACCTTGAACTCAACCAGCCCATGCAGCCCCATCACCGCGCCTGCATCGGGAGCGTCTCCAAGGTCCTCGCCGCCGTCGGCGTCGAGAAACTCATCGATCAGGACCGCATCGTCAGCCTGGATGACTGGGCCTACGCAGCCAACCGCCTCGGCAAGTCCTGGTTCTGGGCCGGCGTCAACCAGGGACTCTCCAACAACATCCACCAGAACTTTGGCAGCAACAACTTCCTCACCACGCTCTCCAACATCACCGTCCGACACCTGCTCAGCCACACGGCCGCCCTCAGCAATACCAACGACGACGTCGGCGCCGCCAACGCCTACGCCGGCGGCAACTACACCCAGCTCACCCCGCAGCAACAGGTCCGTTGGTTCTTCGCCACCCAGTCCCTCCTCACCAACGGCGTCGCCCGCCTCCGCCAGTACTCCAATCCGTCCTTCAAGCAGATCGGCGTGCTCATCGAGGAGGTCGCCGGCCAGAAGTTCGAGAACTGGATGCAGGCCAACATCCTCAACCCCGCCGGCGTCCTCAACGCCCGCCTCATGCGCGTCGAGGAAGCCGACGAAACCTGGCGCGACGCCCGCCGCTACCACCGCTACGACTCCGGCAATCCGTGGGCGCGATCCCGCATCGACGGCATCGTCGGACCGCCTCCCTACGGAGATGCCATCTATGCCAACGCCGCTGATGGAGCTGCCGGATCCTGGACCGCCACCGCATCCGACCTCGTCCGGCTCATGGCCGCCATGGATGGTCTCCCCAATCACCCCGACATCCTTCCGCCCGAGCGCTTCAACGAGCTCGAACAGGTCGCGTTCCCGAGCGTGTCAGCCTCGCAGGCCATCGGTTGGGACTCCATTTCCGGAACCAGTTCGTGGGTCCAGAAGAACGGCGACATCGGATACGGTTCCGCCCAACTCATACGTTCCACCACGCCCGACCGGCTGACCGTCGCCGTGGTCGCCAACATCGGGAACGCCGCCGTCGGACAACTGGCGCGGGACCTCGTCACCATCGTTCGAGCCACCCCGAACGTCAGCCCGTTCTACGACCTGTTCCCCGCCCAACTGGTGAACGACGCGCCCTGATCCCCAGGTAGCTGCCGACGTCAGGAGGCAGTGACAAACCCGCCCCAGGGCGCATCTCGACACAGCCCCCGTTTGAGAACAGGAACGGGGTGGCGACGTCCTCGTCGCCTTGAAAAAGGAACTCGGAGGGCAACGAGGACGTTGCCGCCCCGATGGACGCGGGGGCCGAGTCAGGATGCGCCCCCGGCCCCACTCCTCTCAGGATCACGATTGCCCGGCGTCGCGAAACACCCGACGCTCGGGCTTTCGTGCGATGAGCCAAGAATCCCGTCAGTCCCAGCCCCCGAAGGAAAACATCCTCGTCAACCTGGTCTGCAACGTCTTCCTTCCCGGGCTGCTCCTCGACAAGCTCAGCAAGGCATCGATGCTGGGCCCGGTCTGGGGGTTGGTCGTCGCCCTCTCGATCCCGCTCGGCTACGGCATCTGGGACTTCGCCCGCCGACGGGTCTGGAACGTCTTCTCCATCCTGGGCCTGGTCTCCGTCGCCATGACCGGCGTCCTAGGCCTCCTGAAGACCGATCCGTTCTGGTTCGCCGTCAAGGAAGCCGCCATCCCCTCGCTCCTCGCCATCGCCATCCCGGTTTCACTCCGGACGCGGCAACCCCTCATCCGGACCCTGCTCTTCAACGAGCAGATCCTCGACACCGCCCTGATCAACCGCTCCCTCGACGAACGCAATACCCGCCCCGAGTTCGACCGCCTCCTCGTCAGCTCCAGCTGGATCCTCGCCGCCTCTTTCCTTGGCTCCGCCGTGCTGAACTATGCCCTCGCCCGATGGATGCTCACCGCCACCCCGGGCACCGATGAATTCAACAAGCAGCTCGGCCGCATGAACTGGATGAGCTGGCCCGTGATCTTCGTGCCTTCCATGGGCGTCATGGTCTACGCCCTCCTCCGGCTCGTGAAAGGCCTCGAACGGATCACCGGCCTCAAGGGCGAGGAACTCTTCGCGAACAAGCCGAAGGCGGGAACTCCGAGCTAGAGGTTCGGTCCATGGGACCCATGGGTTCGGGCTCTGGCGCATAGGTCCCATTCGTCCCATGGGTCCCATCCCTACCAACTGACCTCCGCCCACCGCCCGCTCACCACCCACCCCTACCCCCCCAGATACGCACTCCGCACCTTGGGGTCTGCCAGCAGGGCCTCCGAGGCATCCGCCAGCGTGATCTTCCCCGTCTCCAGCACGTAGCCCCGGGTGCTCACCCTCAGCGCCAGGTTCGCGTTCTGCTCCACCAGCAGGATCGTCAGGCCATGGTCCCGGTTGATCTTCACGATCTGTTCGAAGATCGACTTCACCAGCAACGGAGCGATCCCCAGCGACGGTTCATCCAGCATCAGGAACCGCGGCTTGCTCATCAGCGCACGCCCGATCGCCAGCATCTGCTGCTCGCCCCCGGACAGCGTCCCCGAGATCTGCTTCTCCCGCTCCTTCAGCCGGGGGAACACCGTGAAGACATACTCCAGTTCCCGCGCGATCACCGACTTGTCCTTCTGCAGGTACGCCCCCATTCGGAGGTTCTCCATCACCGTCAGGTTCGCGAACACCATCCGCCCCTCCGGCACGTGCGCCAAGCCCAGCTTCACGATCTCGTGCGCCGGCATCGACGTGATCGGACGCCCATCAAACGTGACCTGACCCGACCTCGCCCGGACCAACCCGGACACCGCCCGCAACGTCGTGCTCTTCCCGGCACCGTTCGCGCCGATCAAGGTCACGATCTCGCCCTGCTTCACCGAGAACGAAATCCCATGGAGCGCCTCGATCGCCCCGTAACCCACCTTGAGGTCGACGACTTCGAGCATGGCGTTCACTCCGGAAGGGCGTGTTCCTCGCCCAGATAAGCCTCGATCACCTTCGGGTTGCGCCGGACCTCGGCCGGCGTTCCCTCGGCGATCTTGTTGCCGTGGTCGAGCACGTGGATGCGCTCGCACAGGTCCATCACCAACTGCATGTCGTGCTCCACGAGCAGGACCGCGATCTGGAACCGGTCCCGGATCTCGCGGATCAAGCGCGCCAATTCCAGCTTCTCCGTCGGATTCATCCCCGCCGCGGGCTCGTCCAGCAGCAGCAATTTCGGCTTCGTCGCCAACGCCCTCACTATCTCCAACCGGCGCTGGTCGCCGTAGGAGAGCGACGTCGCCTGCTCGTCCCGGGCGAGGTCCAACTTGAAGATCGAGAGCAACTCCAGCGCCTCCTTCTCCACCACCTGCTCGTCCCGCAGGAACCCACCCCCACGCCACAGCGAGTTCCAGATGCCCTGCGTGCGGTGCACCTGCATCGCCGCCCGGACGTTGTCGAGGACGCTCAGCGACTTGAACAACCGGATGTTCTGGAACGTGCGCGCGATGCCACCCCGGGTGAGTTCGTACGGCCGCAGCCCCGCCGAGGCCCGACCCGCAAAGGTGATCTTTCCCTCCGTCGGCTGGTACACCCCAGTCGTCAGGTTGAACACCGTCGTCTTTCCGGCCCCGTTCGGCCCGATCAACCCCGCCAACTCCGTCGGCCCCACCGCCAGCGACACCGCCGCCACCGCCGTCAATCCGCCGAACCGGATCGTCACCTGGTCGAACTCGAGGATGGCGCTCATGCAGCGACCGCCCCCTTCTTCCGCTTCCAGGTGAACAACCCCTGCGGACGGAGCATCATCAGGACGATCAGCAGGATCGCGTACAGCAACGGCCGGGTCTCCCCGATCCATTTGAGGCTCGGTGACACCCCCGAGAGCATCCGCAATCCCTCCGGCAGCAGCGTCAGCAGCACCGCCGCAATGATCACTCCCACCGTCCGCCCCATGCCACCCACGATCACCATCACCACGATCTCGATGCTCTTGTTGAAGTCGAATCCCTTGGGATTGATCGTCAAGGTGAAGTGCCCCGAGAGGCCACCCGCAATGCCCGCAAAGAACGCGCCGGTCACGAACGCCACGATCTTGTAGCGCGTCGTGTTCATCCCCATCGCCTCCGCCGCGACCTCGTCGTCATGCGTGGCGAGGAACCCGCGGCCGTAGGTGGAATTCACCAGGGCTGTCACCATGTAGACGGTCAACGCCGCCGCACCGAACGCCCAGAAAAGGTTCGTCCGCGCCGGAATCCCATTCAGTCCCAGCGCCCCGCCCAGGGATTCAATGTTCCGGAAGATGACCGCGATGATCTGCCCGAATCCCAGGGTCACGATTGCCAGATAGTCTCCCTTCAGGCGCAGCGAGGGCGCGCCTACCGTCAACCCGGCCAGCGCCGCCACCAACCCAGCCCCGGCCAGCGCCACCAGAAACCAGGCCTGCTGCACCCAGAAACCCGCGCCGGCTGGAAGGAGCTTCGGCCCGGCAAACAGGGTCAGCGCCGCCGCCGTGTAAGCCCCCACTCCCATGAAACCCGCATGCCCGAGGCTGAACTGCCCCGTGTGGCCGTTGATCAGGTTCAGGCTCACCGCCAGGATCACGTTGATCCCGATGCGCGTGAGGATGTCCACGAAGTACGGATCCAGTCGGTCCTGTGCCCAGCCCAGCCCAAGGCTGAGCACCACGGCCACCAGGAACCATCGTCGTGCGCCCGGGTGCTTCATCACACTTTCTCCGCCTGCACACGTCCCAGAAGACCCGCCGGCTTGAACAGCAGGATGAGGATCAGCAGCACGAAGGCGATCGCCTCCGTCCAGGTGGACCAGCGTGATCCCTTCACCAAAGTCTCGATCACCCCCAGAAGCAGGCCCCCGAGGGCAGCACCCGTGATGTTGCCGATGCCACCCAGCACGGCTGCCACGAATGCCGTCAGTCCCGGCGCCACCCCCATGAACGGTTCGATCCTCGGAAACTTGTACGCCCAGAGGAAACCGCCAGCCGCCGCCAGTGCAGACCCGAGCCCGAACGTGAAGCTGATGATCCAGTCAATGTTGATCCCCATCAGCGAGGCCGCCTGCGGATTGAACGCCACCGCCCGCATCGCCGTACCCACCTTCGTCTTCAGCACGATGTACTCGAGCGCTCCCAGCAGGCAGAGCGTGAACCCCAGTACCACCAGGTCCTTGCTCGAAACCACCACGCCCCCCACCTGGAACGTGGTCGCCGGCAACGTATCCGGGAACGGCTGCGGATTCGTCCCGAAAACCAGTTGCCCCACGTTCTGCAACAGCATCGACACGCCGATCGCCGTGATCAGCACCGTCAGCTTCGAACGCGACCGCAGCGGCTTGTACGCCAACCGTTCGATCAGGATGCCCAGCAGCGCACAACCCACCATCGACGCCGCCATCACCCCCAACCCACCCGCCCACGAGGTCCCACCCAGCGCCTTGCCCGAGTAAAATCCCACGAACGATCCCACCATGAAGACGTCCGAGTGCGCGAAGTTGATGAACCGCAGCACCCCGTACACGAGCGTGTAGCCGATCGCGATCAGCGCGTACATCGCACCGACCGAAAGCCCATTGATGATCTGCTGGACGAACTCGGACATCACGGGTTCACCGTTTCGGTGTAGACGAACTTGCCGCCCTTGATCCCGATGATGACCGCGGACTTCTCGGCGTTCCGCTGCGCATTGAGCGTCATCTTGCCCGTCACCCCGTCAAAGTCCTTCGTCGCCGCCAGCACCGGCTGGAGCTTCTCCGGCTCTGCCGAACCCGCGCGCTTGATCGCATCCGACAGCAGCAGCGCCGAGTCGTACCCCAGCGCCGCCATGGCATCAGGCTTTGCGCCGAACTTCGCCTCGTATGCCTTCACGAACTCCTTCGCCCTCGGCGAATCCTGGTCCGGCGAGAAATGCGTGGAGAAATAGCACCCTTCCAGCGCCGCCGCCGCTCCCGGCCCCTGCAACAGTTCCGGCGCCTCCCAACCATCACCCCCGAACAACGGCACCGTGATCCCCAACTCCCGGGCCTGCATCACGATCAAGGTCACCTGCCCGTAGTATGCCGGTACGAAGATCGCGTCCGGGGCCGCCGACTTGATCGCCGTCAGCTGCGCTTTGAAATCCTTGTCGTCCTTCGTGAACTTCTGTTCGGCGACGACCGTCCCGCCGTCCGCCAAGAACCGCTCCTTGAAGAACGTCCCCAACCCCACCGAGTAGGGCGCGCCCACGTCCGTCAGTACCGCCACCTTCCTTGCCTTCAGCGTCTTCGCCGCGAACTTCGCCATCACCGTTCCCTGGAACGGGTCCACGAAACACACGCGGAAGATGTAGTCGCCCATCTCCGTCACCTTCGGATTCGTCGACGACGGCGAGATCTGCGGGATCTTGTACTGCTGGCAGATCGGCGCCGCCTCCAACGACCGGCCCGACGCCACCTCGCCCAGGATGGCCACTACCTTGTCCCGCGAGATCAGCTTCTTCACCGCAGTCGCCGATTCACCATCCTTGGACTGGTTGTCCTCCGTGATCAGCTTGAACTGCTTGCCCAGCACCCCTCCCGCCGCGTTCAGCTGCTCGATCGCCAGCACCGTGCCGTTGTGCGACGACCGGCCGAACGCCGCCTCGCTCCCGGTCAAGGACGCAAACTCACCCACCGGGATGTCCGTCCCGGTCCCGGCCCCACCACCGGAAGGTTTGCATCCCGCCGCAATCAACGCGGCCACCGCAACTCCGAGGAAAACCCGACGACGTACTGCAGTTGGAAGGCTCATGGCGACTGGTCAAAACCAAAACTCCGGAAGGTCGAGATGCGCTCCAACCCGACGCAGGCCGGACCGCGCGTCCACGTTACGTTCCGCTCCAACCGGTTTCAACCGCCATCTCCCCCGGGACCCTCCCGCCGTGGCCGCCGAGGTAACGAGGCGGGGCCCCCGGGGTGAGCTCCCAGTCGCCAGTCCCCAGCTTCATTCGGAAGCCATGGTTTCAGCCGCGTGGCCAACCGGCCCGCTTGTGTAAGCCGGGTGCCCTCACCCGGTGTGGCTCGTGAATCGCCGCGTGGGGGCACGCGGCCTACAGAACGGTGTTGAGCCCGGCTGCCCGCAGGCCGGTCCGCATGTGTAGGCCGGGTGCCCTCACCCGGCGTGGCTCGTGAATCGCCGCGTGGGGGCACGCGGCCTACAAGGGGGTGTTGAACCCGGCGGCCCGTTGGCCGGTCCGCATGTGTAGGCCGGGTGCCCTCACCCGGTGTGGCTCGTGAATCGCCGCGTGGGGGCACGCGGCCTACAAGGGGTGTTGAGCCCGGCGGCCCGCAGGCCGGTCCGCATGTGTAGGCCGGGTGCCCTCACCCGGCGTGGCTCGTGAATCGCCGCGTGGGGGCACGCGGCCTACAAGGGGGTGTTGAGCCCGGCGGCCCGCAGGCCGGTCCGCATGTGTAGGCCGGGTGCCCTCACCCGGCGTGGCTCGTGAATCGCCGCGTGGGGGCACGCGGCCTACAAGGGGGTGTTGAGCCCGGCGGCCCGTTGGCCGGTCCGCATGTGTAGGCCGGGTGCCCTCACCCGGCGTGGCTCGTGAATCGCCGCGTGGGGGCACGCGGCCTACAGACGCCTCCTGACGTCGTCTTCCTCGGGCAACTGGCCTCTCCCCAGCAAAATAACCCTTGCCAAGGATCGGGATCGGTCGAATTTCCCCATCACCATGAAGAAATTCTTCGCTGTTGTTGCCTCTCTCTTCGTCGCCGTTGCTGCCTACGCCGGCGAATTCCCCGACATCAGCATCAAGGAGGTCAAGGCCCTCGTCGCCTCCAAGAAGGCTGTCCTGATCGACGTCAATGGCACCCAGTCCTGGCAGAAGGGTCACATCCCGGGTGCCTTGAACTTCGACGCCATCGAGAAGGAGTTCGCCAAGTCCCTCCCCGAGGACAAGAACGCCCTCATCGTCGCGTACTGCGGCGGCCCGCGTTGCAAGGCCTACAAGGCCGCTGCCGAAGCCGCCGAGAAGCTCGGCTACAAGAACGTGAAGCACATGTCTGCCGGCATCTCCGGCTGGACCGGCGCCGGCGAGAAGACCGAAGCCGCCAAGTAAGACTCGGGCCTCGTACCCGCTTCTTCCCTCAAGACGGGGAGGCGTCCCAGAAGGGGCACCTCCCCGTTTTCAGTTCCCGCCACTACTTCCCGCCCCACCCGGGCACCGTCTCCTGCAGGATCCCCCGGATCACCTGCTTCTCATCCTCCGCGAGGTACCGGAACTCCTGAGCCACCTCCCCCGGAGCCAGCGCCGCCCGCATTCCGTCAAACACCCGCTTCCGCAACTCGGGATCCAGCCCGTCAAAGAGAGCCGTGTGCACGAGGAAGCTGCATCGATGCCGGAACAGCCGCGTCCGGAGATCCAGATCCTTCAGCGCCCGCCCGCCCACGGGCTTCCGCCCCGCTGCGAAGGCCGTGGCGAAACCGCCATCCGTGGCCAGGTTGCCAGCCTTCAGCGGGACTTCATCCGTGAACAGGAGGTACCGGACAATCTCCCTCGCATCCTGCTCCACCTCTGCCAGCGCCTCCTTCCCCAAGGTACCACCCCCGGCATGCCTCAGGGCGCGGATGCGGTACTGCGCCCGCACCATCCGGTTCACGCCGCCGACCTGATGCTCATGCACGAGATGCGCCACCAGGTCGCTGGTTGGGACGGGATACCGGTTCCAAGAAAACCGCTGGCCCGGCTCCAGGGGCGTCCACGAGATGTCGCCCTGGAACAGGCGGCCCACCTTGTTCCCCAGGTGTTCCTTCAACCCGGAATCACCCGTCACGTGCCATCCCCCGAACCGCTCCGCGATCGGCACGCCGTGCCCCGACAACTCCTTCCGGAACGTATCCAGGCTCCCGCCACCCGCCGCCGGTGCCACGGACTTCACCACCAACCCCGGCACCTCGAACGTGTCTTCGTTGGCGTGGCAATTCATGCAGCGTTTCGCCCGCTCGACCCGCACCGGCCCGCCATCCCTCGGGATGTCGAAGATGTAAAACACCGCCCCGAGTTCGGCATCGATCGTCGCCACCTCGATCTTCCCTCCCGGAACCCACCCCAGATAAAGGTCGTCGTTGAAGTAAAGGGCCCGCGGGTTCGAGGGGTTGATCAGGCTGAGTTGCAGGCTGGTGTTGGAGAACACCAGCAGCTGGGACGACTCGGGAATCTCCAGCGCCTTCAGCAGACTCTTCACGAAGGCCAGCTCACTCGAACGATCCAGCGGCATCCGCTCGCTGCCCAGATCCCCCATCCGTCGCGTGAAGCGGTCCGTCGCTTCGCGCTCGAAGTACCGATGCGGCTCGGCATCCAGATCCGGCTCGAACGTCGCCGCCGACAGGCCCAGCGCCCACGTCAGCATGGCCAGGCGCAAACCTGACATCTTCCCCAACGATCGCGTCTTCAATTCTCACCTCTTCTTCCCAGCACCCGTCCCAGGGCCGCCTTCATCCGCATCTCGGCACCCGGTGCAACCCAGCACCAGTCTCCGAGATTCGTGTCCCGATCCCGCCAATGCGCTTCCGTCGGAACGTACCCGGTAGCCCCGTCACCATAGCCCGCCACGCAGATGAAGTCCGCCGGACGGAGCGCCTGGGCCACCAATTGGTACTCCACGTAGCTCTCACCCGGCAGCACCAGCAACGCAGCCTCACCCAGGTCCAGGCAGGGAATCCGGATCGGCCGCCCCGTCGCCACCCGCTTCCTCCAACTCAACCCCATCGCAGCCAGACATTGCTGGAACGGCTTCCGCCCCGGGACCAGTTGCGCCTCCAGATCCGCCTCCGTGAAACCAACGCCTCCCCGCGGCTCGAGCACCAACGCCTCGCTCCGGAAATCCACGCGCCGGATCGGACGCCGCTTCGTGTTGCTCCACGCAGTCTTCATCGCATCCCGCAACCGCCCGGCCAGCACTGGCCGCATCCCCGGCGATCCATCGTTGTACTTCCCCGCCGTCACGTTGCCGCTGCATCCACTCGCATAGATCTGCGGTACTCCGCCAACCAAGGAACGGAACGACCTCCGCGCCTGCCCGGGGAAGTCCGCCGAGACGTCTCCCTGCCCGTAGTAGCTCATCGGATGGACCGCGTAGAAACTGATGCCCAGCAGCGGGTCCATGCCGTCCCAGAAGCTGAGCATCCGCAACCACGGATCGACCAACCCCTCGTCCGCCTCGATCGCGAGGACGTTGCGGGTCGCACTGGTCCGATCCCACCGGACCGTGCCGTCCGGCAATTCATAGCGCCGGTTCGAAGCCACGCGTTCAACCCGGGCCTTGCCCGTCCCGAAATGCGTCACCCGCCTCGCGGATGGCAACGCCGTCGCCAGTGCCGCGGCGACACGTTCCACGGCCTCCACATGGAACGACGGATCACAGACCGTTCCCTCAAGCCGCTTCGATCGAAGTAACGCCTCCGCTCCCAGGTCCGCGACCGGCGCGTCGTGCTGGTGGATGGTCGTCACCATGACGCGTTCGGGCGTCGTCCCCGCCGCTGCCGCCAGACGCGACTGCCAACTCTCGTAGGCTTCGTTCCGGATCTCGCACCAATCCACGGAAACGAACACCACCGGCTCGCCGCAACCGAGCAGCACGAAACCATGCGCCTCCAACGGATCCAACACCCGACGGGACAGCCACGCCCCGCCCATCATCCCGTGTCCCATCGGCACCGTGACGTCCGCCGAGAACGGGGCAATCCTGGGCCCCGAAGGCGACCGCCGGACACAACCGCCGACGAGGGCGCCCCCGGCCAGAAGTCCTGCACGAACCCAATCGCGCCGCGTCCATCCAACGCTCACGGACGGCCTCCCGACGCCGTGGCCGGCGCGCCATCACGGATCTGCGGATGCGAGATCTGTCCGCCGACGTTGGCAGTCCTCGCAAGCAACAGGAAGGAAGCCACCCCGAGCGCGAGCAACGAGCCCAACGCGGGAACGGCAACCGGCCGCTGACCACGCCCCAGGTAGCACGCGACCCCGGCCGCAATTCCCCATAGGAAGATCGCCGTCGTCGCCTGATCCGCCGACTTCTCATGACGCTCCAGAAGTTCACGCACGTCAGCAAACCGGGCCGGATCCACTCCCGCGGCCCAATCGCCGGTGAACTTGATCGCGATCGAGGCCGCCGCGAGTCCCATCGACCAGAACACCGCGACCCGCATGACCTCGTGTTTCCGGAACGCCCACCCCCACGCGAGCAGCAACGTCGCGAAAGGCACGCCCAGGACCGGCACGTGATTGAGCGCCAGATGCAGGTGAGTCCAGTTCATCGGCCGATCGTCGCCGCGGATTCCCCCGATTGCATCTCGAATCCTTGATCGCCTGCCCCCTGTCAAACGGAGCGGCAACCTCCCCGTTGCCTTCCCATGCCTCTTTTCCATGGCGACGCGGACGTCGCTGCTCCGTTCCTGTTCTCCAGACTCCGTCCTTGAGTCACCCCCCCGCTTCTGCGCGAATTTGCGCGTTCACCTGTCTGCTTTCGCCTCATGGCCCCCATCTGGGGACGTGGTGTGCCTGGATATCAACTCAAGTCTCATCCCATGCGTTCACTCAATACCCTCATCGCCCTGCCAGCGTTCCTGGCCTCGGCCGTGTACGGAGCCGAGATCCACCGCGGTCTGGTTTCCTACTATCCACTCGACGCCATCGCCGGAGACGGCGTCAGCACCGCAGACATCGTGTCTGGAAATGACATGACCCTCGTCAACCTGGGCGCCGAGGCCTTCGTTCCAGGCAAATTCGGAAATGCCCTCACTTTCAACGGCGTCGACCAGCACGCCGTCTACACGAAGGTCGTCGAAAACGGCCTGCCCATCTCCCAGTCTGCCGCCTACACGGTCGCATTCTGGGTCCAGGGCGTCGGCGCCGGCCAGAATGACCTGCGCGTTTTCTCCGAGGGCTCCCTGACCTCGAACAACCCGCTGCTCAACTTCGGCACTGGCAACTCCACCGACGTCAACGTCCAGCCTCTCCCGCACATCTTCTTCCGCGACCTCGCCGGAACCGCCGCGATCGACTACCGCTCGACCAACGCCGTCTTCAACGGCAACTGGCGCCACGTCGCCATGGTCGACAACAACGGCTCCTTCGCGGTCTACGTCGATGGCGTCCTCGATTCGACCCGCTCGTACGTCAAGGGAACCGCGCCCGACGAGACCGTTTCCATCGGCGCCATCCAGCGCGCCGCCGTCAGTCACTGGTTCAAGGGAACCGTCGACGAACTCGGCCTCTGGAACCGCGCCCTCACCCAGGCCGAGGTCCAGTCGCTCGTCACCGCCGTGATTCCGACCCCGGTGCCCAAATCCGCACCCTTCTTCACCGTCCAACCCTCGATTCCGTCGGGAATCCTGGTCGGCGACAGCGTGCGCCTGAAGGCCGGCATCGGTGGCTCACCATCGATCACCGGCCAGTGGCACAAGAACGGGAATCCCATTCCCGAGGCCACCGCCCAGACTTACGTGCTCAGCAATGTCCAGATCGCCGACAACGGCACGTACACCTACGTCGCCTCCAGCCCGCATGGCACAGTCACCTCCGACGCCGCCACGCTGACCGTCGGGACCTACCCGGCCCCCAACCTCACCAACGGCATGGCCGCCTACTGGCCGCTCGACGAGGTCCAGGGCACCAAGTCCCCGGATCTCGCGTCCGGGTATGACATGGACCTCGTCAACCTCACCGCCGCGGACATCGTCCCCGGCAAGTGGGGCTCCGCGATCCGCTTCGACGCTGCGCGGCAGACGATGCTCAAGCGCGTCAACAACCCCGGCGAATCCCTCCCGATCTACAAGAACCCGAGCTTCAGCGTCTCGGCTTGGGTCCGCGGTCTGCCCCAACCCGATCGACGCTTCTTCTCCGAGGGTTCCACGGCCAACACCCAGCCCCTCTTCAACCTCGGCACCCACAACGGCGGCACCGCCCCGAACGTGGACAGCTTCATCCGCACCGACACCGGCGGCACCGGCAATCACAAGTACTCGGTGGCCACGGCCTTCGATGACACCTGGCACCACGTCCTCTACACCCAGCGCGAGATCGGTGGCGCCGCGGTCGCCACGCTCTACGTCGATGGCGTCAAGGATGACGTGGTCCTCGACCCCCGTCGCCCGCTGACCCTCAACACGACCTCCATCGGCGGCATCCTCCGCGGCACGCCCTCCGCCTGGTTCACAGGCGAGATCGACGACGTCGCCGTCTGGACACGCGCCCTCAGCCCCGACGAAGCCCAGCAACTCGCCGCCGCCAAGACGCCCATCCCGCCGTCCCGGCTGCAACCGCTCGCCATCTCCAAGTTCAAGTCCGACCTCCCCGCCATCGCCAAAGGCGATTCGGTCGTCCTCCGCTGGGACCTGAGCAAGGACTCGACCGTCGTCTCCATCGACAACGGCATCGGTGATGTCACCTCGCAGACCGTCGCCGGCGTCGGCTCGAAGTCCGTGAGCCCTGCGGTCACCACGACCTACACCGTCACCATCAAGCGCGGTCTCGACACCCTCACCGCCAAGACGACCGTCACCGTCATCGACGGGGTCGCCAACGGCTGGACCCTGGTCGACAACTTCGACCGCTACGCCGCAGGACCGCTCGCCAACTCCGGCTACTGGGCCGACCTCCGTGGCGTATTCGGCCAGATCGAAGCCCGCGACGGCAACCACATGGTCACCATCCCCGGCGCCGAAAGCGCCGCCGTCCTCAACCTCGGTCCCCTCGCCATCCAGGAAGGCCAGCAACGCACGCTGTTCTTCCGGATGATCGTCCGCGGTGCCCCCGCCGCCGCACTCGCCCACCTCGTCGGCATCACCGACAAGAACCTCCGCTGGTACGCCGACGTCAGCGCCAACGCCGGCCCTGTCGCCCGCCCGACCTACGAGGTCGACCAGTGGCTCCTCGGCACCATCAACAACATCGGCGGCGTCGTGGAATTCGCCCCCGAAGCCCTCGCCGTCGATCAGGTCTACAACGTCTGGATCGACATCAACAACGCCGCGCTCACCGACCCCGTCAATCCCAGTGATGCCTTCTCGATCCACCTCCAGAAGGACGGCGGTCCTGCCCGCACCACCGTGTTCGCCGACTACGTCAGCGACCGTGACCCTGCGGCGATCGACCCGATCATCGGCGGCGTCGCCCCGGTCCTCGACAAGCTGTACTTCGCCGGCAACAACGCCACGGACTCGGCCCTGTTCGATGACTTCTACCTCAGCAAGTCCGGCTACAACGCCACCGTTCCCCGCGCCTTCGGATTCACCCAACCGGTCGGAGCTGAACCGCCCACGGTCTCCGTCCGGTCCGTCGGCTCGGATGTCGAGGTCACCTGGGGCGGCGGCACGCTGCAGTCCTCGTCCTCGCCCACCAGCGGCTGGACCGCCGTGGCCGGCGCCACGACCTCACCCTACCGCACCGCGGCCTCCGCCGGACAACTGTTCTTCCGCGCCGTCCGCTGAACCCTCGCCGGCCCGAGAGACAGGCCGGACGATCCGCACGGCCCCCGGGTTCCCTTCGAACCCGGGGGCCTTTTCCTGGGCGTGTCTCGACACTGCCCCGTTTGAGAACAGGAACGGAGCGGCAACGTCCTCGTTGCCCTCCCATGCCCCTTTTCCACGGCAACGAGGACGTTGCCACCCCGTGGGATGCGGGGGCAGGTTCGAGATGCGCCCCCTTTTCTTTTCCGGCGCCACGCGAGTAGCTTCGGGCCGTGATCCCCCCGCGCCTGCATCCACTGCTGCTCCTCCTGCTGGCACTCTTCGTGCCCGGCCGAACCGTCGGCGCGGATGCCCCATCCACCCGCCTCTCCTGGACCAACAACCTGCTGTTGATCCGCGACCCGCGCTTGCCCGGCGGTTCCCTGGAAGTCTTCTACCTCGAAGCGTTCTGCCTCCCCGGCGGTCATCAACGCAACTGGGGTCAGACCCGCGTCCCGCACCAGACCACCCTCCTCACCGCCACCCCCGACGGATCCGAACTCCGCTTCCGCTCCACCATCGGACCCGACACCGAAGTCCTGCACGAAGTCCGCACCGGTCCACCCGGCACGCTCGTCGAGATGGACTTCCTGATCACTCACCGCGGCACCCAACCCTGGCCGATCCAGTGGTTCCAACCCGCCTGCATCCGCGTCGATCGCTTCACCGGCGCCAGCCAGTCGAACTACACCGCCCGCAGCTTCGTCTTCACCGACGCCGGCCGCACGTCCCTCGCCAGCCTCCGACGCACCACGAACGCCCTCTACCTCGGCGGCCAGGTCTTCCTCCCACGCTGGATCCAGGAACAGGACGCCAACCCTCGCCCCGTCGCCATCGACCGCATCACCAACGGGATCATCGGAGCCGTCTCCGCCGATGGGTCCTCCCTCCTCGCCATCGCCAGTGACCGTACCTTCGAACTCTTCGAAGGCGTCTACGTGTGTCTCCACAGCGACCCCTGGATCGGCGGTCTCCAACCCAACGAATCCCGCCGGATCCGCCAGAAGATCTACCTCCTGCCGAACGACACCCAACAACTCCTTCATCGCTACGCCGAGGACTTCCCCAACCAGACCCCGGAACGATTCTGAAGGTAGCCGCAGGGGGATTTCCCAGTCGCCAGTTCCCACACTCCGGTACCCGAACGCCGGAGGCGTTCCAGCCGGTAGCCCGGGGTGCGAAGCAACCCCGTGTCCAACGCCCCTTTCCAAACCAACCCTGGCTGGGGTTGCAGCCGTCCCTTCCCTCGCTGAGTCGCGACGAACCTGAGCCGTATCCATGCGGCAGAATTCTCACGCGGAGCCGCGGAGAGCGCGGAGAGAGGGTCAGGTCCTCAACCTTTCAAAGTCGGACGTCATTCACCAAACGGTGCCTGCTCAGCCTTCCATCCAAGTGTCCCTTCTCCGCGTCTCCGCGTGAACCTGTCCCTGCCTTCAATCGCATGGATACGGCTGAGGCCTTCGCGCTCCCGCTACACCCGCATCGGTCCTCTGGAAACTGGCATCCGGCAACTCCCCTCGGCTACCTTCCCACCCATGCGAATTCTGACCGGGATCCAGCCGAGCGGTGCCCTGCACCTGGGCAACTACTTCGGCGCGATGCTTCCCGCCATCCAGTTGCAGGACGAGGGCGAGGCCTACTATTTCATCGCCAACTATCACTCGATGACGTCGCTGACCGACGCCGAGCTCCGCCGCCAGTACTCCCGCGACGTGGCCCTCGACTTCATGGCCTGCGGACTCGACCCCAAGCGCTGCATCTTCTGGAAGCAGTCCGATACCCCCGAGCACACCGAACTCGCCTGGATCCTTTCGACGGTCACCCCGATGGGCCTCCTCGAGCGCTGCCACAGCTACAAGGACAAGCTCGCCCGCATGGGCGACGACGCCGCCGGTTCCGTGAACCACGGTCTCTTCGCCTATCCCGTCCTGATGGCTGCCGACATCCTGCTCTACGACTCCAACGTGGTCCCCGTCGGACGCGACCAGAAGCAGCACCTCGAGGTCACCCGCGACATCGCCATCAAGTTCAACATCCTCTACGGCGAGACCTTCGTCGTCCCGGAACCCCGCATCCGCGACGAGGTCGCCGTGGTCCCTGGCCTCGACGGCGAGAAGATGTCCAAGAGCTACGGCAACACGATCCCCATCTTCGGCGACGAGAAGGTCCTCAAGAAGCGCATCATGGGCATCGCCATGGACAGCCGCGGCATGGACGAACCCAAGCCCGATGCCGACAAGAACGTCGCCATCCAACTCCTCCGCCTCGTCGCCCCGCCCGAACTCGCCAAGGCCACCGAGGATCGCCTCCGCGCCGGCGGCTTCGGCTACGGCGACCTGAAGAAGCAATTGTTCGAGAGCTACTGGAACTACTTCGCCGCCGCCCGCACCCGCCGCGCCGAACTCGCCGCCAACCCCGAATACGTGGACCAGGTCCTGCGCGAGGGAGCCGAGCGCGCCCGCGCCGTCGCCCAGAAGACCCTCGCCCGCGCCAAACGCGCCTGCGGCCTCGATTGATTCCACCGAGCCCGGAGGCATTCGGAGATGGCGATGGAGCGGATGGGAAGGAATCAGCAAAGGGCCGTGATCCACCGATTCCACCGATTCCACGGATTGGAAGCAGGTAGGGAGAGGCTGTCGTT
Organism: Limisphaerales bacterium; assembly: GCA_965284395.1. GTDB lineage: Bacteria > Verrucomicrobiota > Verrucomicrobiia > Limisphaerales > UBA9464 > UBA6176. Next base: position 7,487,323 of record OZ260084.1, read on the forward strand.
TCACCCCAAGGGTGATCTGGAAACAGCGACGTGGTGAGGCCTCTTCTCCCGGCCCATCTGTGAAATCCGTGAAATCTGTGGATAACCCAACTACCGCTTTCAGTACGAATCGCCGCCTCAGATCCGACCATTGTCGATGAGCCGCGTCTTGCCCACGAACACGGCCAACGCCATGTGCCCGCCCTTGCGGACCTGCTCCACCGGACGCAGCGCCTCGGGATCGAAGAACTCGACGTAATCCAGCCGCGCCGCGGGCGCCGTCGCCACCAACTCCGCCACCTCCCGCTTCAAATCGACGGCCGGCAGCGCACCCTTCCCCGCCGCGGCCACCCGGGCCCGCACATGGCGGATCGACCGGATCAGCACCGTCGCCTGCTTCCGTTCGTCCGGCCCGAGGTACGTGTTCCGCGAACTCATCGCGAGCCCGTCCTTCTCCCGTCGCGTCGGCGCCACGATCATCTTCAACGGGAAGTTCAGGTCCTTGACCATCCGACGGATCACCGCCGCCTGTTGCCAGTCCTTCGCCCCGAACACCGCCACGTCCGGCAACACGACGTTGAACAGCTTCGCCACCACCGTCGTGACCCCGCGGAAATGGGTCGGTCGCGATGCGCCTTCCATGCCCAAGCCCAGCTGCTCTTCCAGCACGTAGGTCGAGTACACCCCCCTCCCGACCCGCATACATATCGCCATCCAACGGCGCGAAGATCACGTCGACGCCCGCCTCCGTGCACAGCTTCCGGTCCCGGACGAAATCCCGCGGGTACTTCGAAAGATCTTCCGTCGGCGCGAACTGGGTTGGGTTCACATAGATGCTGACCACCACGATCCCCTTGGGGCCCACCCGACGCCGCGCGACGTGCATGAGGGAAACGTGGCCGTCATGCAGGAACCCCATGGTCGGCACGAACCCAACCCGTTTTCCCGAACGCCGCCACTCCATCGCCAACCGCTGCATCGCCCCCGGTGAACGCACGATCTTCATCGCCGCCGAACATGCCCCGAAGCCACCACCACCGCCAATGAGTTCCCTTGCTACGACCCGACCCGGGGGTGGGGCGAGACCTCCGTCGAGCCGGTCAAAGCCCCAAGTTTTCAGTTTCAAGGCTCAAGCCTGCGCCCCCTCGTACTCGTACTCGTACTCAGCCCGCAGGGCGGTACTCGTACTCGACACCACAACCTCCCAGTCTGCCCGTCCCCCAACGCCGGAGGCGTTGCTGCCGTTAGCCCCGGGTTGGCGCGTCAGCGCCTACCCGGGGTTTGGTTTGTCGAAGGAAACGCACCCCGAAGGCGGTGCGAAGACCCGGCTCCTGCAACCCCTCCAGGGTTGGTGGCTCGTTCTGCGGTTTCCCCGGGGTAGCTGCGCACCCCGGGCTACCCGCTTCAACGCCTCCGGCGTAGCCGTGTCCTCGCCTCGACCGTGCGCCCACCCAATCTCGCCCCGCCGACACCGCACGCCGTCCTCGCCCCCAGCGTACTCGTACTCGTACTCAGCCCGCAGGGCGGTACTCGTACTCGACACCACAACCTCCCAGTCTGCCCGTCCCCCAACGCCGGAGGCGTTGCTGCCGTTAGCCCCGGGTTGGCGCGTCAGCGCCTACCCGGGGTTTGGTTTGTCGAAGGAAACGCACCCCGAAGGCGGTGCGAAGACCCGGCTCCTGCAACCCCTCCAGGGTTGGTGGCTCATTCTGCGGGTTACCCGGGGTAGCTGCGCACCCCGGGCTACCCGCTTCAACGCCTCCGGCGTAGTCGTCTCCTCGCCTCGACCGTGCGCCCACCCAATCTCGCCCCGCCAACACCGCACGCCGTCCTCGCCCCCATCGTACTCGTACTCAGCCCGCAGGGCGGTACTCGTACTCGACGCCACAACCTCCCAGTCTGCCCGTCCCCCAACGCCGGAGTCGTTGCAGCCGGTAGCCCCGGGTTGGCGCGACCGCGCCTACCCGGGGTTTGGTTTGTCGAAGGAATCGCACCCCGAAGGCGGTGCGAAGCCCCAACTCCTGCAACCCCTCCAGGGTTGGGCCCCTTTTTCATCGGTTTTCCCGGGGTCGCTGCGCACCCCGGGCTACCGGCTTCAACGTCTCCGGCGTAACCTGCCCCGCCCCACGGCCCCGCCCAATTCTTGGGTCCTTCTGCGTTCCTTTCGGTCATTCGGCCTCAGCCGCAAGCTCCCAGCCTCCGGGAACCCGCTTGCCAGCCTCGCGCGGGTCCGTACCTTGAGGCCGCCAATGAGCTCGCAGCTGCAACAGTACCTTCCGATCCTGATGTTCCTTGGGGTCGCGGTGGGATTCGCGTTCGGAACCCTCATCTTCTCGGTCGTCGCCGGCAAACTGGGCCGTCGCACCAAGGTCAAGGATTCCCCCTATGAGTGCGGAATGCTTCCCGAAGGCGAAGGCTCCGCGCGGTTGTCGGTGAAGTTCTACCTCGTGGCGCTGCTCTTCGTCCTGTTCGATATCGAAGTCGTCTTCATGTACCCGTGGGCGGTCACGTACAAGGACATGCTCAAGACCAATGCCCCGCTCGTCCTCGGCGGCATGCTCTCCTTCCTCGGCATCCTCTTCGTCGGCTACGTCTACGCGCTGAAGAAGAAGGCCTTCGACTGGCGCAGCTGATCGATCCGGTCTGTCGGCGGGAAAGGGATCCCCGGGATCGCTTCCCGCCTCGTCTTCTCGCCCCCCCTTTTCTCGTCCTTCTTCTTCCCTTCCCCAACCCCACCCCCTCCAACCATGGCCACCACGATCAAGTTCGGCACCAGCGGATGGCGCGGTCTCATCGCGCGTGATTTCACTTTCGAGAACGTCCGCGTTGCCACGCAAGGCATCGCGGACCACTGGAGCGCCGAGCTGCAGCGTGCCGGTTCCCCGATCCACGGCCGCAAGCCCGTCGTGATCCTCGGCCATGACACCCGTTTCCTCGGTCGCGAGTTCGCCCTGGCCGTTGCCGAAGTGCTGGCCGCGAACGGACTCCAACCGCTCCTCTGCCAGCGCGACGCGCCGACCCCGGTCATCGCCCACGCCATCCGGTCGAAGAAGGCCATCGGCGGCATCAACATGACCGCCAGCCACAACCCGGCGGAGTACCAAGGGTTGAAGTTCTCGGTGGAGAACGGTGCGGCGGCCCCGCCCGAGGTCACCAAGCAGGTCGAGGCCAACATCCGCAAGCGACAGGAGGAAGGCTGGACCTTCAAGTCCGCCATCGTCGGCACCTACGAGTGCCGCTCGTTCGACCCGGCCCCGGACTACTTCAAGCAGATCCGCAAGCTGATCGACTTCGCCGCCATCAAGAAGGCAAAGCTCAAGGTCGCCGTGGAACTGATGTACGGCACCGGCCGTGGTTACCTCGACACGTTCCTCACCGAGGACGGCGGCGCGAAGGTCATCCGCTTCCACGATGTCCTGAACCCGTCCTTCGGCGGGCATCACCCCGAGCCCAACGCCGAGGGCATGTCCGAAGCCCGTGAAGCCATCCTCGCCGGCAAGGCCCAGCTCGGCCTCGGCCTCGACGGTGACGCCGACCGCTTCGGCATCGTCGACAAGGACGGCACTTGGCTGACCCCGAACCAGATCCTCGCCCTCGCCCTCTATCACCTGAAGAAGAACCGCGGCTGGACCGGCTCCGTCGTCCGCACGGTTCCCACCAGCCATCAGGTCGATGCCGTTGCCCGCCTGCTGGGCGTCCAACTCCACGAGACTCCGGTCGGATTCAAGTACATCGGCGCGCTCATGGAATCGGAGCCTGTCATCGTCGGCGGCGAGGAATCCGGTGGGCTCAGCGTCAAGGGCCACGTCCCCGAGAAGGACGGCGTCCTCGCGTGTCTCCTGATGGCGGAACTGGTCGCCGTCGAAAAGCGTCCCCTGGGCAAGATCCTCGCCGATCTCGCCAGGCAAGCCGGCGAGTTCCACACCGACCGCATCAACGTCGCCGTTCCCGCCGACAAGAAGGAAGCGCTCCTCAAGCGCCTCGCCCAGGGCATGGAATCATTCGGTGGCAAGAAGGTCCTCCAGTTCATCACCACCGACGGCTTCAAGTTCGTCCTGCCCGATGACGAGTGGGTCGCCTTCCGCGCCTCGGGCACCGAACCGCTGATCCGCTGCTACCTCGAAGCCAAGTCGCCAGCCGGCCTCAAGAAGCTCGCCGCCGCCGCCCGCAAGGTGCTGGCCGGCTGAGCCGGGGCACACCGCAAAAGCGGCCCCGTTTGAAAACAGGGACGGGGTCGCGACGTCCTCGTCGCCTTGGGAAATGGATTGGGAGGGGCAACGAGGACGTTGCCGCCCCGTTTTGCATGTGGGCCGTGTTGAGTTGTGCCCCCGCGCCGGAAGCCCCGCTTGCCGGAGTTCCCCGGGTCCAACACAGTTGCCGAATGGAACTCCGGAAAACTGAACTCCGCCTGTCCGTCGAGGAGTACCTGATAGGCGAATGCCAGAGCGAGGTCCGCCACGAGTACATCGGAGGCGAGGTCTACTCCATGGCTGGGGCCAGCGAGGAGCACAACGTGGTCTCCATGAACTTGGGGACGCTTCTTCACTTCCACCTTCGCGGGCGCCGTTGCCGCACCTTCATGTCGGACATGAAGGTTCGCCTCCAGATCGTCGGAGACGAAGTCCTGTACTACCCCGACCTGATGGTGACCTGCGACCCGCGCGACACGGAGCGCTACTTTAAGCGCTACCCCTCGGTCCTGGTTGAAGTCCTGTCCCCCGACACCGAGCGCACCGATCGACGGGAAAAGCTGCTCAGCTACCAGCGGATCGAAACCCTCGAAGCCTACATCCTCGTGGCTCAGGACCGGATGGAGGTCACCGTTTTCCGCAGGTCGAACCAGTGGCAACCGGAGATCCTCCGCGAACCCACGGACGTCCTCCTCCTGCCCCACCTCGAATTTCAGGTCCCCCTCTCCTCGATCTACGAGGGCCTCAGCGCCACCCCGGACGGCAAGCTCCGGGTTACGCCGATCTGAGCCGGATCCATGCAGTAGTAGTCTCACGCGGAGCCGCGGAGAACGCGGAGAGAGCCCAGTCACGAATGCTCCAGCGTCGGATACCAGTCACCCAACGGTGACTGATCTGCTTGCCATCCAAGTGACCTTTCTCAGCGTCCCTGCGCCTCCGCGTGAACCTGTCCCCGCTCTCAACCTCATGGGTACAGCTGAGGGGCGGAGCGCCCGCGCAACGGTGGGGCTAGACTCCGTCGAGCCGTCCCGCCCCTCCACCTCGTCAGCAAGCCTGCGCAAACCCACCCGCGCCCAACCGCACGCCCGCGGCTCAAACCTTCCCCGGCACCGGGTGCACCCAAGGAGCGCGGTACGGCCGGGCCAGGAGCTTGTTCGCCTCGCGGTCATCCACGACCTGATGCTTCACCGGATCCCACTTCAGCGACCGGCCCAGCTTCATCGACAGGTTCGCGAGGATGCAGGATGCGGTGGAGATGTGGCCCTGCTCGATGTCAGCCACCGGCTTGGCCCGGCTTTCGATGCATTCCATCAGGTTCTTCATGTGGCCGCGGATCGCCGGCGCCACGTGACGTTCCAGATCCTTCTCGTCGCGGTCCTCGGGATACTTGTCGAGTTCCATGACCTGATCCGCATGCACGGGCTTGCCACCGTCGCGCGGGATGAAGTCGTAGCTGAACACGCTCGCCTTCAGTGTTCCCTTCTCGCCGTAGAAGGTCGCGGACCACGGATACTTCTGGTCCGGCATGTCGCCCCACGTGCGATGCGTCCAGACGATCTTCACGTCGCCGAAGTCGAAGGTCGCATTCTGGGTGTCGGTGATGTTCGCCCGGCTTTCCCTGTCGACGAGGATGCCACCCGTGGACGAGACCGAGATCGGCCATCCGAGATCCATCATCCAGCGCACCATGTCGAGCATGTGGATGCACATGTCGCCCACGATGCCATTGCCATACTCCATGAAGGCGCGCCAACCGCGCGGGTGCACGATCTTGTTGTACGGCCGCATCGGCGCGGGTCCGGTCCACATCTCGTAATCGAGGTAATCCGGCGGCGCAGTGTCCGGCGCGGTTGCCAGCGTGTCGCGGTTCCGCATGTGCCAGTAGCAGCAGATCTCGACGTACGCGATCTTGCCGAGGCGCCCTTCCTTGATGAAGCGGTCACGGGCCTCGATCAGGTGCGGGGTGGAACGGCGCTGCGTACCCACCTGCACGACGCGCTTGTACTTCCGCGCGGCGGCGAGCATCGCCTGGCTTTCCACCACGTCGACGCCAGTCGGCTTCTGCACGTAGATGTCTGCGCCCGCCTTGCAGGCCTCGATCACGGGCAACGCGTGCCAGTGGTCCGGCGTGCCGATCAGGACGACATCCAGATCGCGCTCGGCCAGCATCTTCCGGTAGTCCGAGAACAACCGCGGCGTCTTCCCCGACTTCTGCCTTCCGGCAACGAGTTTCCCCGCCTCCTCCAGCATCCGCTTGTCGACGTCACATAGCGACACCACGTCCACCGGGGCCACCTGGATCAACCGAAGCAGGTCGGCCTTGCCGTACCAACCCGTGCCGATGAGCCCGACCCGCTTGGGCTTGGGTTCCGAGGCAAACGTGGTGGGGACGTAGGTCGCCGCTGCGGCGAATGCGAGCGCGGTCGACCCTTGCTGGAGAAACTGACGGCGGTTCATTCCCTCCGTCTAGCCGGGCGGACCATGGATTGGAAAGGGCAAACTCCGCCCAACTGCCCGCCGGACGCATCTCGACACTTCCCCGTTTGAAAACAGGAACGGGGTGGCGACGTCCTCGTCGCCTGGTGGAAGGCCTCGGGGGCAACGTGGCCGTCGCCGCCCCGTCCCGTGCTCTCGCCCCGTCAGGACAGGATCCGCGATCCGTCGTTGAGGAAGATGCCCTTGAACATCATCTCCAAGCCCTGCGGGTTGCCTGCCTTCGCGAGCGCTTCCTTCTCGGAGACCTTCTTGTCCTTCACCAGGTCGTACAGGGCCTGGTTGAACGTCTGCATGCCGTCATCCCGGCCGGTCTCGATCGCCGCGCCGATCTTCTCGACCCGGTTTTCCTCGAGCATCTTCTTCACGGTCGGCGTGTTGATCAGGATCTCGAGCGCCGGGGTCATCCCACCCGCGATCTTGCCCACCATGCGTTGGCAGATCACCGCCTGCAGCGTGCCCGCCAACTGACGCCGAACCTGCTCGCGCTCGTCCGGCTTGAAGAAATCCAGGATGCGGCCTATCGACTGCGACGCGTTCTGGGTGTGCAACGTCGACAAGACCAGGTGACCCGTATCTGCCGCGCTCATGGCCGCCTGGAACGACGTCGCATCGCGCATTTCGCCGACCATGATGATGTCCGGGTCCTGACGCAGGACGTGCTTCAGGCCGGTCGTGAAGCTCTGGGTGTCGAGGCCGATCTCGCGCTGCTCCACCACCGACTGGTTGTCCTCGAACACGAACTCGATCGGGTCCTCCAGTGTGACGATGTGCTTTTTGAAGTTCGCGTTCACGTACTCGATCATCGCCGCCAGCGTGGTCGACTTGCCGGAACCGGTCGTTCCGGCCACCAGCACGATCCCGCGGGGACTGCGGGCGATGTCCTTGATCACCGGCGACAGTCCGAGCTCGGAGAAGCTCGGCACCTGCGTCTTCACGTAGCGCATGGCCAGCGCCATCGTCCCGCGCTGCTGGAAGACATTCGTACGGAACCGACCCACCCCGGGCTCGAGGTAGCTGAAGTCGACTTCCCGATCGGACTCCATCCGCTTCTTCGCGTGCGGCGGCACCATCTTGTCGAGGATCTTGTCCATCCACTCCTGCGTCGGCACCGGGGCTTCGATCGCGATGAGTTGACGATGGATTCGCAACACCACCGGGTTGCCTACCTTGATGTGGACGTCCGAAGCGCCGCCCTCGACGGCCGCCTTCAGGATTCCCCGCAAAAGTTCGATGTCGTAGCTCACGGAATCAGCAAAGATGAATTGCCCGAAACGCTAGCAGGTGTCGGGCCGCGGGCCACGGAATTTCCTGAATCCGCGCAGCGCCTCAACGCCGGCGCCACCAGAACATCCACTCCCTCCCCGCCCGGCTCTCCCAGCTTCGCGGACTCCAGTCCGCCACCAACTCGAATTCCCGTCCAAACCGCCGCAGCAACTCCTCCCGTGTGCATCCAAACGGCGGCCCCTCGGGCGCCGCGGGGTTGAGGTAGTGGATCGCCACAAACTGTCCCCCGGGCCCCAGCCACCGCGACACCGCTTCCGCATACGCGTCCCGCTGACCGGGCTGGATCGCGCAGTACAGCGTGTGCTCAAACACCCAGCCATAGCTTCCGTCTCCCGCGTGCGGATCGAGGAAATTGCCTTCCCGGAATTGCACGGACAGCCCGGCCGGTGCCAGACGGGACGCCGACTCAGCCGCGCTCGGCGCCAGGTCCATTCCCACCGTGGGAAACCCAGCCTGGGCCCACGCCACTGCGTCATGCCCAAACCCACACCCCGGCACCAGCACCCGCCTGCGGTCCAGGCCCGGGTTCGACCCCAGAAAATCCACCAAGCCCGGCGCTGGCGAACCGTGGTTCCATGGGGTGTCCCCCATCCGATAATGTGCTTCCCAATCGCGTTGACTCATTATTCCCCCCGTTTGTTCCGTAGCGTGCGCTTCACACCCCGGGCTCCGTCCACCGCTTCCATCCGCAATCCCACATCCAATCTTGCACGGGCATCTGCCCGAACAGTGCCAGCCATCCCCCCTGATTCACCCCCGGCAAGCCAACCAACCGTTCCAGAGTCACGCCTCCGCCTGCCCGATTCCACCACCCATTCCAGGGACCCACCCTAGAGGGAGTCCCACATCCGCCGCTTCCAGGTTCCGGTGCCACGAACAACCCCGATGGCCGTCCACGCCGCCACGACCCCAAACGCAGCGACCCCCGCGGCAACCGCACCCAGAAGGGTCATGGGCCCTTGCACCCCCATTCCCTGCACCCATCGCGCCGCCACATAACCCGCGGCAGCGGCAGCCAAGGCCCGCAACCAGACCCGACAGAACCACCACACGGCTCCCGCTTCCACCCCCTGGCTTCGGGCATAGGTGCCGAATAGCGGATAGAACGTTCCCACGGCCGTCGACGCCAGGAAACCTCCCGCGACCCCGGCAGTCCCCCAGATCCAGCCGCCGATCCCTCCCAGGACAACCCCCACCACCACTTCCGCACCCACCGCCCGCATCAGGACCCCATACGCGCCTGCTCCCAGAAGATGGTAGGTCGCTGGCGACGACATCCCGATCACAAGAAACCGGGCCACCAGCAACCCGTTCAGCCACGGCCCCGCCACCCAGTCCTCCGCGACGTACCAGCCCAGCACCGCTGGCATCGCTCCCGTCATCACCCCACCTGCGATTCCGAACAGCCAGGCATTCAGCGCGAGGACCCGGCGGGTCAGGTCCTCCTGCCGACCATCCCTTCTCGCGATCCGCGGCCAGAGGGCTTCCCCGAGCGAGGTCAGGCAACTCCGGCCGATTCCAATCACCCTCGAGACGAGGCCGTACAGCTTGAGTTCGGTGGCGTCCCGCACGATCCATCCCGCCAGCAGCACATCAAGGCTCAGCAGAAGCACGATGAACACCTGCATCCGGAACACCGACCACGCACCGGCACGGTTCCGTCCCCAGAATTCAGAACGCCAGGAATCCCAGCCGAGGTCGAACATCCGTACCCCCGGAAGCTGGAGCCGCATCAACACGGCCGCCGCCGTCCATTGGATCAGCGCCACGACGCACTGCGCCGCCGGAAACACCCAGACGCCCCAGCCCCATCGCGCTCCGACCACCATCATCCCCAGGTTTGCGACGGATCCACCGCCCTGGATGACCGACATCCAGACCTGCCGATCGAGCCCCACCAACGCCTGGGTCTGGATCCCGGCAGCGAACGTCAATGCCCCGACGACGCCCATCGCCAGATAGAAGGGGGTCGGCAGCCCCGCCTCGCGCGCCGCCGGTGCCAGCGAATACAGAAGGGTGAGGATCGGCCCCATCACCATCGAGACCAACAGCAGCCGCGTCGCCAGTGCCTGTCCAAATCCAGCCAGCCGTGTGCGCTCAACGTCGTCGGACGCCTGCAGCATCTCCCGGTTCACCACCAACCGGAATCCGCCGTCCAGTAGCGGCAGGTAGGTGAGCAGAGTCAGCGCTACGTTGACCACTCCCCACTCCGAGCCGGGAAGCATCCGAGGCAAGAGACGAAGCAAGACCAGCCCGGAAACCACCGAGGCCCCCGTCCCGAACATCCGGGCCAGGACAACGTGGGCGAAGCGGGATTTCACGGCTCCCACGTCACGCCCCCGCCGCCTCGGCCCGCCTCATGGCTGCCTCGATCTTCGCTTCCACCACCGGCAACTGCTCGGTCACCTGGGAAAGCCGACCGTCCTTCGCATCCCCTTCCAACGCCTTCAGGTGTCCGGTCAGTTCGAGGTCTCCCAACAAGGCGCACCCTCCCTTCACGAAATGCAACGCGAGCGCCACATCCGCACCGTTGCCAGCCAGGATTGCCGCCCGAGCCCGTCCCAAGCCGTCCCGATTCGCATCCCGAAGCATCACCAGCAGCGACGACGTCAATCCCGCCATCGGCTTTCGCGACGTGGCTGCGGTCTCCACCGCCACCTTCGGCGCAGGTGCCTGCGCCCGACTCGAGAGGTGCCGGACCAGCATCTCCGAAAGGGTGTCCCGGCGAAGCGGCTTGCACATGTAATCGTCCATGCCCGCGTCCAGACACGCCGCCTTGTCCTGCGGCAAGGCGTGCGCGGTCAGAGCCACGATTGTGGTCCGCGCCCGCCCCAACTCCGCCTCCCGCGCCCGCCACGTCCGCGTGGCCGTCAACCCGTCCATCTCCGGCATCTGCACGTCCATCAGCACCATCGAGAACGTCTCCTTCTCCAGACGCTCCACCGCTTCCCGCCCGTTTGCCGCGACCGCGGTGGCCACACCGAACTTCTGGACCATGGTCTCGGTCAATTGCCGGTTCACCGGATGGTCCTCCACGATGAGCACCCGCGTCGCAGGACGGAACGGGATCTCGAGAGGCGGCGAAGTCGCCGTGCTGCTGGGAGGCGCCACGGACGGATCCGGAGCCGTCGTGAACGGGAGCGGAACCTCGAAGAAAAAGCGGCTCCCCCGCCCCAACTCGCTCTCGGCCCAGATCCGGCCCTGAAGCAATCCGACCAATTGCCGGCAGATCGCGAGACCCAGGCCCGTTCCCCCGAACCGGCGGCTGATCGAGGAATCCGCCTGCCGAAAGGCTTCGAAGATCAGATTCAGCTTGTCCGGCGCTATGCCAATTCCCGTGTCCGCCACCACGAACCGGACCCGCTCCGAATCCATCGGCTGCACCTGCACGCGAATGGAGCCAGCCGGCGTGAACTTCACCGCGTTCGAAACCAGGTTCGCCAGCACCTGCCGCAACCGGTGTGGATCACCCTGGACCCACACCGGCAATCGCTCGTCGATGTCCAGCAGCAGGTCCATCCCGGCCCGCCGGATCCTTGGACGGAAGGACCTCAGGGAGGCCTCCAGCATCGGACGCAACTCGAATGCCTCGCGCACGATCTCCAGTCGCCCCGCCTCGATCTTGGCAAGATCCAGCAGGTCATTCAGGAGGGTCAGCATGTCCTCCACCAACTGGACCCCGGTCTGCACGCACCCACGCTGCTCGTCCGTCAAGGTGGAGTTCAGCAACAGGTCGTGCGACGACGTCAGCCCATTCAGCGGCGTCCGGATCTCGTGGCTGATGTGCGCCAGGAATTCGGTCTTCGCCTGGTTCGCCGCCTCCGCCGCCTCCTTCGCCCGAACCAGCTCCTGCTGCGCCTCCACCTGCTGCGTGATGTCCGCGAACGAGACCACCACTGAGAGCACCTTCCCCGTCAGGTTCCGCTTCAAGGGAGTCGTCGTCACCGACAGCCACCGCTTCGCACCCGTCGGATTCTGTACGCCCAGGACCACGTCCCGTTGTGCCTGTCCAGTCCTCAGGGTCACCGCGACCGGCGAGTCCGAAGCCGAAATCGTCGTCCCATCCATCCGCACCCGACGCAACGGAGCCGTCAACAGGTCCGTCCCCACGATGTCGCCCTCCACCAACCCGAGAATCCGTTCCGCCGAGAGGTTAGCCGTCGCGATCCGCCCCTCGGCATCCACCAGCAGCACCCCTTCGCTCAAGGCACCCACCAAGGCCCGGTACCGCTCCTGCCCCTCCCGCAGGGAAGCCTCCTGCCGTTTGGACATCGTCAGGTCCAGTTCGTGGACGAGCAGAGCCTTCCCGCCCCCGTACACGATGGGCCTGCCACAAAGCTCGACCGGGATCATCCGGTTCCCACTGCCCATCCGCAGCGTTTCCACGGCCCCGCCGTCAGGTGCCGCCAATCGCTCCAGTTCACCGGGCACCGCCTCGAGCATGTCCGCGGGAACTCCTCCCCCCTCCTGAACCAACTGAGCCTGTGTTCTCCCATGCAGAGCACAGGCTGCCGCATTCGCCTTGAGGACCCGCCCGTCCAAACCCAGCACCATCAATGGCGAGGGTGAATCCTCGAACAATCGTCCCAATTGGACACCCTCCTCCACCTTGCCGGCCAACTCGGCACGCACCGCCGCAACCGCCGATCTCGATCCCTCAAGCTCCCGCTGCAATTGTTTCCACCGTTGGCGATATACCCACGCCGCCACCGCCCCGGCCGCAAGCATTGCTGCCCCCAGCCCAAGCGGAACCACTCCCTGAAAGATGGCGGAAGATGATTGCATGATTCCGTGTGCCCCCGGTCTACCTGAGCTCTGGACCAGCCGGAATCAGATTCTCGCGCCGGCCAGGAAAGAGCGCCGGGTGCGACCCTGAAAAATGAAATTGGCCGGACCAGCGAGCACCCTGATTCCCCGCCCGCATGACCGGCCAATTTCTCCCCAATTATCCCCAAATTGGCTCGGGCACCTTGCGGGCCGAACCCCCGGGTTTCCCCGGGCGCCGTCAGGTTTCCCTGCCGACTATGGCACCTTACGCCGCCTCCACGGCGAAGAACGAGTCAGGCGAGCACCGAAATTCCTGTAGATGTCACCCTGACAATCAAGGACCCGATCGCCCCGAAACGGAAGAAGCCAGCCGAACATGCGAACACCCCAATCCCCTGGTTCGCTTGCAGCCCGGCTGGCTTCGTCCCCCGTCGTATCCAACATTCATACCCAAACTTGCGGGTACCGCCCGTTGCCAAGTCCTCCACAAATCTCTGACAAGGCAGGCACGGGACCCAATAGTGGGTACGCCTTCACTCAGACAGCCTTTAGACACGAAAGCCATCAGGACGACCGGGAATCTGCTGTACAGGAAAGCCGGACGTGCTATCGATTCTCAGCCTCGCGGCGACACCCCCTCAGGTTGACCGCACCAGGAGACACCAATCGTGCAGGATACAAACAAGTCCACTTCCAAAGCCCGGGTATATCTGGTCGAAGACCATCCCGTCGTCCGGGAGTATATCGCAGCCCATGTCCGTACAGACCTCGGACTGGAAGTCTGCGGTGGAGCGGCAAACACCAAGCAGGCCTTCGCGGACGTCCAGCATCTGAAGCCGGATCTGGTGATCATCGACCTGAGCCTTGCCGACGGGCATGGCTTCGAACTCATCAAGGACATCGGCTTGATGACCCCGGCCCCCCGCATGCTCGTCTTCTCTGCCCACGACGAGGAAGTCTACGCGGAGCGCGTCCTGGAGGCCGGTGCACTCGGCTATGTGCGCAAGACGGCGAGCGAAGCGGAGTTGCTGGATGCCATCCGCCGCGTCCTGAACGGTCAGGTTTACCTGTCCGCATCCATGACCTCCAAGGTCCTCCTCCGTAGGGTCACCCCGCCTCGTGGGGACCATCGCTCACCCATTCAGGCCCTGAGCGACCGTGAACTCCAGGTTTTCGAGCTCATCGGCAACGGGCAAAGCACCAAGCAGATTGCCTTCACCCTCGGTGTCGACGCGAAGACCATTGAGACCTACCGCGCTCGCATCAAGGAGAAGCTCGGCCTCGACTCAGCTCCCGCCCTCATGCGCGCCGCGTTCCAGTGGGTGAACCACGGGTCCACGCCGGACGCCGAGGCGGGCCACCCAGCCCCGTCTGCCCAGCGCTGACTCACGGGCGCACCGCTGGCTTCCAGAGCATCTCGACGGAAGCCTCCTTCCGGATCCGGGCCAGATACTCCGGGATCCGGGACTTGGACTCCCTCTGCAAGAGCACGGCCCGGATGTCCTCCTCGACCTGCTCCAAGGGCAATCGACGGGGTGGAATCCGTTCCTGAACCCGGAACAGCCACAGGACGCCGTCCTGCTCCACGACCGACCCAAACTTGCCCGGCTCCTGTGCAAAGATGCGGTCCTCCAAGATTCCGCCGATCTCGCCCCGCGCGATCCGACGTTCCCCGCCCCGCGGACCATTCCCCACCCCTGCTCCGAGTGATTGCAGCAGCGCCGAGAAGTCCTTCCCGGCATCCAGCTGGGCCTTCCATCCTTCCATCCGGTTCTTGGAGGATTGCCCGTCTCCGACTGCCCCGCCCTTGGGTGGATCCGTCGGCAGCGAGAGGTACAGGACCCGGACCGCGCCGGGCTCGATCCACCGGTCCGAATGGGCGTCGTAGTATTCCTTCACGTCCTGCGAGGGAATCCGGATCCCCACTTTGACCTCCCGATCGATGACGGCGTTTGCGAGAGCCTCGGCGAGCTTCTCCGCTTCGAACTCGGCCTCGGTGTATCCCGCCTGCTTCAACAAACGGCCGAAGCCCTCGATGCCCTGTGACTGCTTCAGTCCTGCGATGAACTTCCTCGACTCGATCCGCGCCACAGCCCGGTCCGCTTCCTCGGCCCGGCTCGCGCACAACCGGAGCAGGATCATCTGGTCCAGGAGCGACTGCCGAAGCCCATCCAACTGGGCTTCCTCCAGCACCTGACCCCGATGCAACGCCTGCGACTTCAATCGCCCGATCCCCGCCTCCAGCTCTCCTCGACGCACCTCGATCCCACGACCCCGGACGATCACATCGTCCGCCTCCGCGCGAACCAACGCCTGAACACCCAGCAAGAGCACCAGGACTCCCCGCCGCACCGAACCGGACTGCCATCGAAACATCACCCCTCAACGGTAGCCCACCCGTTTCCGGGCGTGCAACCCGGCCGCTTTGCCAAAGGTTTCGGATGACCATCCGCTGCGAAGCAGCTAACCACTCGCCGTGACCGAAACGGAAAGCGCCATCCTGGAACAGCTCAGACAGCTCGACGCCACCGCCGCCCGACGGGGCGATGTCCTCCCGATGCTTGCCGAACTCGCCCGCCTCACCCGGTCGCTGGGCCCCGACGCGAATCCAGACCTGCTCCACTACCTGAACCGTCGTTCCTACGAGAAAGCCCGCCTCTTCCTCGAAGGAATCGATCCCGAGACCGGCGTCTGCCGCCACTGAACGGGCACCATGCACCCGACGGACACCATCGCCGCCCTCGCCACCCCAGCCGGCCCGGGCGGACTCGCGGTCCTCCGCATCTCAGGCCAGTCCGCCCTCGCCGTTGCTGACGCCTGCTTCCAACCGTCCGGCCGCAACCAACCGGTCCCGTCGTGCACACCGTCCCACACCGTGCTTCACGGCCACGTGGTCGAGGGAGAAAGGCGGATCGACGAGGTGTTGCTCTCCGTGTTCCGCGCTCCACGCTCGTTCACCCGCGAAGACACCGTCGAGATCGGTTGCCATGGTGGTCCGATCGTCACCCGTCAGGTACTCGCCCGGATCCTCGCCTGCGGGGCCAGGCATGCCGAACCCGGTGAATTCACAAGGCGCGCCTTTCTGAACGGCCGGATCGACCTCACCCAGGCAGAGGCGGTTGCCGACCTGATCCACGCACGCACGGAACTCGCTGCCGGAGCAGCCTCCGCCCAGCTCTCGGGGCGGCTTTCGCGGGAGATTGACCAGCTTCGCGACGACCTCATGCATGTGCTTGCCCATGTCGAGGCCCACCTGGACTTCCCCGACGAAGACATCCACCCGGACACATCGGCCGCGCTCCTCGATCGACTCGGACGCGCGGGTCAGCACAGCAACCGACTCCTGAATACCGCCCACGAAGGACAATTGCTCCGCTCCGGTGCCCGCGTCGCCCTCGTCGGCCTGCCCAATGCCGGCAAGTCCAGCCTCCTCAACCGACTTCTCGGCCACGAGCGGGCCATTGTTTCCCCGATAGCCGGAACCACCCGCGACACCATCGAGGAAACCGCCAACATCCACGGCCTCCCCGTGGTCTTCGTCGACACCGCCGGCCTTCGCGATTCCTCAGACCAGATCGAGGCGGAGGGCATCCGGCGAAGTCATCAGGCCGCGCGCCGGGCGGACCTCGTCCTCATCGTGTCCGATCTCTCCGCGCCACCGACCGAGCCTCCCACCAACCGCGATACCGATCCCGGTTCACGCAGGATTCTCCATATCGGCAACAAGAGCGACCTGCCGCAGCACCCGGGATGGTCCTCAACCACGGACCAAGCCTCGATCCGCATCAGCTGCCAGACCGGCGAGGGCTTCGACTCCCTGACGACCGCGATTCATGCCCGGCTACTCGACGGCCACCCGACCAGCGAGTCGGCCTCCATCGCGATCAACGCCCGCCATCAGGATGCGCTCCGCCGGACCCTCGATGCCGTCGAACGTTCCCGATCCGCGCTTGAACACGACGTCAGCCTGGATCTCGTCGCGCTCGACCTCCGCATCGCTGTCGCAGCCGTCGGCGAGGTCGTGGGCAAGACCACCACGGAAGACCTGCTCGATCGGATCTTCAGCTCGTTCTGCCTGGGCAAGTGAGGCCCGCCCAAAAGCACAGGGGAGGCAACCGGTCGCCCGGCGGCCTCCCCGTTTCTGTGACCTGAGCCCCCGGACCTGGCCGGACAGCCCACGACTCAGTCTGCCTGTCGTGGATCAGCCATTGTTGCCGATCGCCTCAACCGGGCAGCCTTCCATGGCTTCCTTGCAGGCCGTCTCCTCTTCCGGGGACTCCGGCTGCTTGAAGACGTACGAGTAGCCGCCGTCGTCCCAGCGGGTGAAGTTCTTTGGGGCGGTTTCGCGGCACAGGTCACAATCGATGCACTGATTGTCGACGAAATACTTGCCCCCGACGTTTTGAGAATAGCGGTTTGCCAGATCTGCCATAGGCGCGTGTCAATTTTGACCGCGGATTTATGCTGTCGCATCCAACCGGTCGCAAGTGGCATTTTCAGCCCGCACGGCAACGCCGGGTACCGCCAAGGCCAATTGGCGGGTTGAAATGAGTCCGTTCCGAAAGCAATTTTGTCTCAGCCATGAAGTTTATTCTGTCGACGCACAACGTCACACTGACCGACGCCATCGAGCAGCACGTCCTCGAGCGCCTCGAGAAGCTCGAGCACATCGACCGCTGGCTCCTCGATGCCCGGGTCACCCTCGAAAAGGACCACACCGCCCACTCCCCGGAAAAGCAGTTCAAGTGCGGCATCCGGATCGGCGTCCGGGGCAATGATCTCTACGCAGAGGACCGCCACTCGGATCTCTACGCCGCGATCGACTCCACGACGAAGAAGCTCGAGGGCCAGATCCGCCGCAAACACAACAAGACCAAGTCCCGGACCCACAAGGTCGCTGCGCGCACCAAGGAGAAGACGCGCACAACCTGATCTCCACTCCCAAGACCAACGTTCTGCCAGGCGGGCCCACCGGCCCGCCTTCTTTCTATCAATCCGCTCCGCCCCATCCTGCTCCGCGCCCGGCACGTCGTCCCGGTCTCCGCCCCTCCCATCCCCAACGGCGCCGTCCGGATCCTCACCGGAAGGATCCTTTCCGTCGAACCCTGGTCCCCCTCGATCCGGAACGCCGCTGACCAGTTCATCGATCTGGTTGACTCCATCCTCTTCCCCGGGCTCATCAACGCGCATTGCCATCTCGACTACACCGATCTCGCTGGCCAACTGGCCCCGCCGCGCGCCTTCCCCGACTGGATCAAGGCCATCCTCGCCGCCAAGGCTTCGTGGTCCGATGACGACTTCGTCCGTTCCTGGCAGCACGGTGCCCGCCAACTGCTCGAGCACGGCACGACCACCGTCGCCAACATCGAGACTCTCCCGCACGAACTCGCCCGCCTTCGCGCGTCGACGCCGCTCCGTATCCACTCCTTCCTCGAACTGACCGGCGTCCGGCTCCGCAAGGAACCTTCCCAACTGGTCGAAGAGGCGCTCCACGCCCTCGCTTCACTCCCACCCCACGCCGGCGGCGTAGGCCTGTCTCCCCATGCTCCCTACTCCACCGTCCCTGCACTCCTGAACATCGCCGCCCGCGAAGCCCGCCTCCGCGGCATGCGCCTCACCACCCACCTCGCCGAATCCCGCGAGGAGTTCGAGATGTTCATGTTCCGCCGCGGCCCGATGCATGACTGGCTCCACAACCAGCGCCCGGACTCCGACTGTGGCCTGGGGTCGCCGATCCAGCACGCCGCCCGCCATGGCCTGCTGGGGCCTGATCTCCTCGCGGTTCACGTGAACTACCTCTGGGATGACGACGCCCGGATCCTCGGGGAGCACGGGGTCTCCGTCGCCCACTGCCCCGGTTCCCACGCCTATTTCCGCCACCAACGGTTCCCCGCTGAAGCCCTCGCGGCCGCCGGGGTCAACCTCTGCCTCGGCACGGACTCTCTCGCCAGCACCCGGACCCAACCCGGTGTCCGCGCCCAGCTCTCGATGTTCGCAGAGATGGCCGGCCTCGCGGCCCACGACACCACCATCGACTCCGCGGAGATTCTCCGCCGAGCTACCATCAACGGTGCCCGGGCACTCGGCCTCGAACACGAGGTTGGTTCGCTACGGCCCGGCCTGCTGGCGGACCTCTGCGTCATCGCTGCCCGCACCACCGATGACGATGTCCACGACGCGATCGTCCATCACGAGGGATCGGCTTCGGCAACCTGGATTGGTGGCGTGCCTTGCTGGACCCATCCGGCCCATCCCGAGCTTTCCCTGGCATGAGCCCGGACCGGACCGCCCAATCCGCCCTCATCACCGGTGCCGCTGGCACACTGGGATCCGCGCTCACCCGCCAGTTCGCCGGCCAGGGCTGGACCACGTTCGCTGGCTTCCATCGATCACACCCCCTTTCCCTTGATCCCGGGATCGTCCCGCTCGCCCTGGATGTCACCCGGGATTCCGACTGGGAATCCGCCGCGAGCCACATCGCTGGCTCGGTCTCAGCACTCGACGTCCTCGTCCACAACGCCGGCCTCGCGGAGGACAGCCTCCTTAGCCAGACCACGCTCGATGCCTGGGACCGCACGGCCGCCGTCAACCTTCGCCCGGCTGCCGTGGGCACCCGGAATCTGCTTCCGCTGTTGGCCCGCGCTTCGCCCGCCCACGTCGTGATCATCGGCAGCCTTGCCAGCTCGATGGGCGGATCCGGTCAATCGGCCTACTCCGCTGCGAAGGCCGCCCTCGTCGGCCTGGCACAATCGCTCGCCCGGGAACTCGCTCCCCACGGAATCCGAGTGAACACGATCTTTCCCGGCGTGCTTCCGGGGCCGATGACCGACCGCCTCGCACCGAAGGCACTCGAACACCTCGTCAACTCCAACCTCCTCGCGACACCCAACGATCCCGCCGAGGTCGCCCGGTTTGTCACCTTCCTCGTCTCGACCCGGAACATTTCCGGACAAGTCTTCAACCTCGATTCCCGCATCCGGCCGTGGTGCTGAGGCGACGCAAGGTCTCAAACCCCGGTTGACTTCCAGCCAACGCTTTCCAGCTTCCCACCACTTGGCCCACGAGTCGGCACCGTTCCCCGCAGCGACCATCCGGGTTCCCCGCCCGGAATCGTTGTTCCCTGCCCGCATCGCCGGCCAACTCGATTCCCTCGCCTCCCCGGCCGCCGATTCCCTGATTCATGGCGTTTCCGTCGGCGCCCAACCCTATCTCGCCGCCCAACTTCACCGCGCGAATCCAGCCCGCACGCTCCTCGTCGTCACCGACGGCCTCAAGTCCCAGGAACGGTTCCACGCGGACCTCGCCACCTGGCTCGAACCCGCTCCCGCCCCGCTTTTTCACGCCGCCTGGGAAACCCTCCCCCACGAAAACAAGCTGCCCCACTCGGACGTCATCTCCGAACGTCTCGAAACCCTCATCAGCCTGTCCAACCCGGCACCCGACCGCCCACGCATCATCGTCACTTCCGTCGTCGCACTCCTCCAGCGTACCTTCACCCGCGATGACCTCGGCACGCGCACCCGCACCCTGAAACGCGGCGACACCCTCAACCCCCTCGACCTCATCGAATGGCTGGAGGAACAGGGCTACGAACCCGAGGCCCAGGTCACCGGCAAGGGCGAGCTCTCCTGGCGCGGTGGCATCGTCGACGTCTGGCCGCTCTCCTCCCCCTGGCCCGTCCGCCTCGAGTTCTTCGGCGACGACCTGGAATCGCTCCGCGAATTCGACCCGCAAGCCCAGGTCTCCCGCGAGACGATCGCCCAGATCGTCATCCCACCCGCCGGTGAACTCGGACTCCTCAAGCCCGCCCGACGCGGCCCCGCCCACGACGACGCCCCGTCCACCACACCCACTCCGGAACCCAGACTCGGTTCGCTCCTCGACTTCCTACCCGACGACACGGTGATGCTGCTCTGCGAGCCGGACGCGCTCCTGGACCAGTCGCTCCGTTACCGCCAGCAGGTACCGCCCGGCGACCGATTCTCCATCGACTGGGACGAAGTGCTCGCCGAGACCACGCGACGGGGCCTGCGCCGGCTCGCAGTCACCGAGGGGCTCGACACCGACGCCCCCGACTCCGCCCCTCCGGCATTCCCCGGCCTCGACGCCTACCGGCCCATCGGTGCCACGCTGCCCGATCCGCAGGTCGCCGAGGCCCAGCGCCGCGAATTCTTCCAGCAACTCCACCGTTGGTCCCGACAGGACCACGACGTCCACGTGTTCTGCGGACACGAAGGCGAACGCCAGCGTTTCCACGAACTCTGGACGGAGTTCGACCTCCCCGCGCCCGCTCCTGCGTGCCACCTCGGCGTCCTCAGCCGCGGATTCCTCATCCCGGACGCCCGGCTTGTCGTCGTCACCGACGCCGAGATCTACGGGCGGTACAAGGTCCAACGCCCGCGCCGACTCAAGTCCCGCCACGCTTCCGCCGTCCGCTCGGTCTTCGAGGTCGATTTCACCGAGTTCGAGGAAGGCGACTACGTCGTCCACCTCGAAAACGGCATCGGAATCTTCCGCGGGTTGAAGACGCTGCCGCCGCAGAACCGCCGCCGCGGCGAAGCCACCTCCAACGAATCCACCGGCGACGAGTGCCTCGTCATCGAGTACGCGCCTTCCGGCACCGCCACCGAACCGCCGCGTCTCTACGTCCCCGTCAGCGAAGCCCACCTCGTCTCGAAGTACGTCGGCGCCGGCAAGGCCCGCCCCCAACTCTCGACCCTCGGCGGCAGCCGCTGGACCAAGGCCAAGGAACAGGCCCAGCGCGCCGTCCGCGACCTCGCCGCCGAACTACTCACCGTCCAGGCCACCCGCGCCACCAAGCCCGGTCACGCGTTCCCTACCGATGCCCCATGGCAACGCGAGTTCGAGGCTTCCTTCGAGTACGAGGAAACCCCCGACCAACTCCGCGCCATCGCGGCCGCCAAGGCCGACATGGAGGCCGCCAAGCCCATGGACCGCCTCCTGTGCGGCGACGTCGGCTTCGGCAAGACCGAGGTCGCCATCCGCGCCGCCTTCAAGGCCGTGCTCGGTGGCAAGCAGGTTGCCATCCTCGTCCCCACCACCGTCCTCGCCCAGCAGCATTACAACAATTTCCGCGATCGCATGGCCGAGTACCCCGTGCGCATCGAACTGCTCTCCCGCTTCCGCTCCGCCAGACAACAACGCGCCGTCCTCGAAGCCGCCGCCAACGGCACCGTCGACATCGTCATCGGCACCCACCGCATCGTCTCCTCCGACGTCCAGTTCAAGGACCTCGGCCTCGTCATCGTCGACGAGGAGCAGAAGTTCGGCGTCCGCCACAAGGAACAGTTCAAGCTCCTCCGCCAGACCATCGACGTCCTCACCCTTTCCGCCACCCCGATCCCGCGCACGCTCTACCTGGCCCTTACCGGTGCCCGCGATCTCTCCACCCTTGAAACCCCTCCCCAGGACCGGCTCCCCGTCGAGACGGTCGTCACCAACTACGACGAACGTCTCATCCGCGACGCCATCCAGCTCGAGATCAACCGCGGCGGTCAGGTCTACTTCCTGCACAACCGCGTCTCGTCCATCGAAGCCCTCGCCCTCCGCGTCCGCGCCCTCCTCCCCGAAGCCCGCGTCCTCGTCGGCCACGGCCAGATGGACCCAGACGACCTCGAGCGGGTCATGACCCGGTTCGTCAACGGCGAGGCCGACGTCCTCGTCTCCACCACCATCATCGAGAGTGGCCTCGATATCCCGAACGCGAACACGATCATCATCGACCGCGCCGACCGCTTCGGCCTCTCCGAACTCTACCAACTCCGCGGCCGCGTCGGCCGCTACAAGCACCAGGCGTACGCCTACCTGCTCCTCCCTCGCCACGCCCAACTCCTCACCGAGGCCCGCAAGCGCATGTCCGCCATCAAGCAGTATTCCGCGCTCGGTTCCGGCTTCAAGATCGCCATGCGCGACCTTGAGATCCGCGGCGCCGGCAACCTTCTCGGCGCCCAGCAGTCCGGTCACATCACCGCCGTCGGATTCGACCTCTACTGCCAACTCCTCGGCCAGAGCATCTCCGCCCTCAAGGGCGAATCCCCGAAACCCCGAATCGACGTCCGTACCCGCATCGACTTCCTCGCGCTCAATCCCGCCGAGGCCGCGCCCATTCCCACCGCCGCCTCCGACACCGTCCTCGATCCCAATCGCCCGCGCCTCACCATCCGCGTCCCCCGCGACTCCGACGTCTGGAGCACCGACGAAGACGACGACGATTCAACCATCCGCTCTGGACGCGGCCGGAGGAAGCGCACCGAGGAACCCGAAGGCCCCGCCACCCGCGAACCCGCCTTCCTCCCGCTCGATTACATCCGCGAACCCGCCCAGCGGATCGAGGTCCACCGCAAGCTCGCCCAACTCGACGACAAGGCCGGGCTCGACGCCCTCCGACGCGAACTCCGAGACCGCTTCGGACCGCTGCCACCGCCGGTGGATCTACTGCTAGAACTCGCCGAGCTGCGCATCTTCGCCGCCTCCCACCATGTCACCGGTATCGAGGTCACCGAGGGCAAGCTCAAGCTCACCCGCAACAACGACCTGGTCACCATCGGTGGGCAGTTCCCCCGCCTCACCAAGCGCACCGCCTCCGCCCGCATCGCCGAGATCCGCCGCCTCATCCAGTCTCTCGGACGCTGACGGCGAAGGGGACCGTCCCCCCTTCGCGCCTTCGTACTCACCGGCGGTACACGAACAGCATCCCCTCGTTGTTCAGGGTGAACGTCCCTCCTTCCAACGTTCCCGTCGTCGTGCCGGCTCCCTTCCACTTCATCTTCAGGTCCGCCCCGCTCTTTGTGTAAGTCGCCTGGACTTCCCGAACGATCTCCTTCCCTCCCGTCAGCGCGAACACCGTCCTCGTCCCACAGGCGTTGCCGGCTTCGAACGTCAGGGTGCCAGACCGCACTTCCATCGAATGTCCCCCGTGGGTGACCTTGGCCGGAACCGGACTCCCGTCGACGCTCGCCAGGGTATACACGCCGGCCGGAACCGCCTCGTCGGTCGCCACCCATCTCGGCTTGCAACCCACCATCGTCAGGGCCACGCCGACCGCCACCACGCCCATGGCCACGCGCACGAACTGGCGCTGGGTCCACTCTCTCGAATCAGGATTCATCTTCATGTCCAAACCCTAGCCAACCTTCACGCCAGGCCCCCAATTGTTAGTCCCGATGCCGCCATTGATGCGCGCAATGGGTACCGCCGGGTTTGGGCTGGAGGCGCCCCGGTGGTGGCACTAGCCTCAGAACTCCTGACCTCCCATGGAACTACCCTGAGCCTACTTGGCGGTAGATGAGGCGGAGGTCGGTGGTCGGAAAGAGCGTTTCTGTTTCGGTCAGGATTTCGCACAGGTGGGCGATGGCGGCATCCTGCACCGCGCTGCCCATCCGGTGCACTTCCACCGTCAATGTCTTCGCCTGAGTATCCGGCCTCAGGTTCACAGGTGTCGTGTACAACCGCCGCAGCAGCGCCCGAGCGTCGTCACTCCGTTTCAACACTTCCCGCACCTCGCCAGCCATCGCGCTCTCCGCCCGGTAGGCGATCATCTTGATCGTGTCCACGAAGTGCTTGCTCTCCGGACAAAGCTGTCCGAAGCGCTCCTCCTCGCTCAGTTCCTTGAGCTCCAGACGGCGCGGCACCTCCTTGCGTCGAGCAATGCACGCAGCCAGCACCGCCTCCTGTGCCTCGATCTTGCGGCGCAACTCTCCGCCGGCCGTCTCGAAGGCCTGCGCTTCTTCGGGTGTGGGCTGAGCCGGCATCCCGTGTGCTCCGAACTGCGCCCTCAGTCGGGCCAGCTTCGAACGTTCCACCTTCACCTCACGATCCGCCCGCCGATGTGCTGGGTTGATCACCACGGTGGTGTCAGGAAGAGGTGTCACTCCGTACTCCACCAACCGGTCCAGGCCGAAGTGTTCCTTCATGTATTTCAGGTAGTTTTCCTGCGACCACCGCGCCTTCATCCCGACCACCACCTGCCCTACATCCAGCCCGGGATGCGTCGTCACTATCGAGATCTGCTGTCCCACCTCATCGCGCATCCGCACCTCCCGCACCTCCAGTCCGCTGCCCAACTTCACCAACCGTTCAGCCAGGTCCAGTTCCACCTCCCGCCCCCCGGGGGGCTTCACCTTGCGCCGCGCGAATTCCGATTCCGGCCACGCTTCGCCCGGCTTCTTCTGGTAGCTGAGCACGGCGATGCGTTCCCGGACCAGTTCCTCAAACAATCCGGGCGAATAGCCCTCCCGATCCACCACGATGGTGAAGCGCATCGCCTTGGGGTTGGCTGCCAGCACGTCCGGGCCTGGTTGCGGTGCCTCGGCCAGAAGTCGCGGCACGATCTTTTCGCGCAGGACGCCCACCAACCCCGGGTTCACCGTCTGGGTCACCACGAAGAACGGTTCACCTCCGAGCCCGTTGACCCAGTAGTCGGTCGTGCCACGCAGGCACAGGCGCAACCGCGAGAGGTAGCGCCGTGGCAACGCGGTCAATCCGCCGTGATAGACCCGGACATGTCCGTCGGCGTAGTAGAGCCCCGCCAGGTCCGGATCGTCCGCTTCCTTGCTCGCCATCCACTCCCGGGACAACTGGCTTTGCCATTTCGCGGCACGCCCCTCCGGCTCACAGAGCGTCCCGATCTTCGAGCGCAACGTCTTGACCTCGGGCAAGCGGTCCAACCCCAGCAGTCGGCCCCATTCCCCGGGTGCCTCATAGCGGGTCTGTTCCATCGACGGACACCGCACCAGCGCCAGCAGGCCCAGCAGCAGGAAGATCGACTCCAGCGGATAGTACCCCTTGGGCAGCGCGTAGTGTTCGCGCGTGTGACGCAGCAGTCCTTCGCCCAGCAGGGCGGGCAATGCAAAGAGGACTCCGCCCTTGGCCACGTCATCGGCCGCTTCGAAGCGCAGGTCCACTCCATCCAACCATCCGCACGAACTGAGCAGCCGATCCAGCGTGCGGGTGGTCGCGTAACCCAGCGGGGACTCGGTATCCTTCAGGGAGCGATCACTGGCGCTGGTTGGATCGGCGATTGTGGTACTCGTTATGATGCCGTCGCCGACACCGTCACCGGGGACACCAACCGGGTCGGCAGAGCACTTTTTTTTGGCGGTGGCAGCCGTCCGGCGCCGACGGCCTTGCGCAAGGTGTCGACCAACACACCGGTGTG
Organism: Limisphaerales bacterium; assembly: GCA_965284395.1. Classification (GTDB taxonomy): domain Bacteria; phylum Verrucomicrobiota; class Verrucomicrobiia; order Limisphaerales; family UBA9464; genus UBA6176. The sequence continues at coordinate 7,513,216 of OZ260084.1, forward strand.
CTGGCTCACCGCAGCCAGGGATTGGCCCTTGGCGAGGAGAACCCGGGCCTCCTCCAGCTTGGCGGCGTTCAGACGGCTGCCCTCACGCCGGGGTTTCGGAACGAAGAATCCAGCCGGACCCGCGGTGCGGTACAAGTGGGTGGAACGTTTGATGGTGATGAGGGGAACCCCAAAGGCCTTGGCGATGTGGCCTTGGGTGGCACTGCCCTGGACGATCAGTTGACTGGTGAAAAGCCGGAAGCTGGCCAGGTCATCCTTGTGATGGGTGAAGACCGGAAGGTGGCCGTTGAAGTAAACGACCCGGTCGCCTTCGGTGCGGCAGGCCAGGTCGCGATTGATGTCAACACTGCCTGCAGGAAACAGGGGGAGTTGCACTTGCGGCATGGGACGATTTCGTAGGGGCAACGGTGTTCCCGCGAAAGCCAAATCCTGCCAGAAACGGTCTCATTTCCATTCCGTCAGACCTCTGAACTCACCATGCGAGGTCAGGAGTTCTGAGCCTCGACGCAGTGTCATCCCGCCTCCGCCCACTCTGGTATTCCCTGGCCGGCCTGATCCTCGCCTGGATCCTGGCCATGGCCGGGTTCGCCATCGTCCGGCACAACAAGGCGACTCCGGAGAAGATCTGGGCGCTGCTCCAATCCACCGACCTCTCCAAGCTCGACCCGGAGGACCGGAAACGAGCCCTCGCCCGATTGGCTGAACTCCTCAACCGGCTCACACCCGAGGATCGACGCAAGGCGCGCCTCTCCGGGGAATGGGGACGCTGGATGAAGTCGATGACGGCAGAGGAGAAGACCGAGCTCATCGAGAAGACCCTTCCCAGTGGCATCAACCAGATGCTGTCCGCCTTCGAGCAGATGCCAGACGCGCAGCGGCGCAAGGTGATCGGCGAGTCCATCCAGCAGATGCGACAAGCCCGTGCCGAGGCTGAGGCTGAAGGGGCTGAGGGCGGTGCCAGTCCGGGTGCCGGCGAGGGTAGCGACCCGTTCGCAGACCTGCCGCAGGAAACCCGGGAAAAGATCGTGGCGGGCGGTTTGAAATCGTTCATGGACCAGGGTTCGGCCGATACCAAGGCCCAACTCCAGCCGCTGATCGAGGAACTCCAACGCTCCATGGAGAACGGGGGCCGCCTGGGTCGCAGGCGCGGTCCGCGGCCACCCCGACCTTGAAAGCCCATGCTGCATCCAGGGCCAGCGCCTGCACCTCTCCCTGCCAGGGGCGGGCAGCAGCTCTGGCGTTCACCCTGATCGAACTGCTCGTCGTGATCGCCATCATCGGGATCCTGGCCGGCCTTGCCCTCCCCTCCATCGCCAAGGCGACCGAGAAAGCCCGTGCCACCGCCTGCCTTTCGAACCTCCGGCAGGTTGGAGTCTCCCTCCGCCTCTACCTCGACGATCACGGAAACCGCTTTCCGACGATGGCGAACCGATCCTCCGACACCAATCTCGTCGTCACCAACGCCGTCGAGGCCGTTCTCGGCCCGACGCTTGGCAGTACCAACGTCCTGCGTTGCCCGTCCGACCGACAACGGATCTTCGAGCAGACCGGTTCCAGCTACTTCTGGAACTTCCTCCTCAACGGCCAGAGTGCCGACCAACCGCGGCTCCTGGGCCTGGCTCTGCGGCCCGACGGCGTCGCCCTGTTCAGCGACAAGGCCGAGTTCCATGCCGCCCGCGGCGCAGGCCGGGGCAAGAACCACCTCTATGCCGATGGAGCGGTGAAGACGTTCTTCACGCTCGAAACCGAATCCACCGCCGGACAGCCATGATCACCCTCCAGAAACTCACCAAGATCTTTGGCCGGCGGACCGCCGTGGAGGCCCTCGATCTCACCGTTCCCAAGGGCGCGATCTTCGGACTCCTCGGCCACAACGGTGCCGGCAAGAGCACTACCATCGGCATGCTGCTGGGACAGGTCTGGCCAACGTCCGGCTCCGTCCTCGTATGCGGCCACGACGTCACCCGGGACCGACATTCGGCCCTCGAACGGGTCGGGGCCATCTTCGAGACCCCCATTTTCTACGAGTACCTCAGCGGACGCCGGAACCTCGAGATCCTGTCCACCTACACCGCTCCCACTTCCGCCGCCCGCATCGCCGAGGTCGCCGAGTGGGTGGGACTCGCCGGCCGGGAGGATTCCAAGGTCCGGACCTACTCCCACGGCATGCGCGCCCGCCTCGCCCTCGCCCAGGCGCTCCTTCCCAAGCCGGAACTCCTGATCCTCGACGAACCCACCAACGGCCTCGATCCCGAGGGCATCCACGAGATGCGCGAGACCATCCGCCGCCTCCACCGGGAACTCGGACTGACAATCCTGCTCTCCTCCCACCTGCTCTCCGAGGTCGAGCAACTCTGCTCCCGCATCGCCGTCATCCACGGCGGGCGAAAGGTCTTTGACGGTGCCCTGTCGGAAACCCGCGCCAACCAATCCCGCGTCCACCTCCGGGTCGACCGGTTCGATCACGCCACTTCAGCGTTGCTCGCCGAGGGCTGGATCACGGCCGTGGAAGCCCCGGATTCCGTGTTCCTCACGCCCGGCCGCACGGTGGGCGGGGTCGTCCGCCGCCTCGTCGAACTGGGGATAGAGGTCGAAGGAATCTCGCGCGAGGAAGCCACATTGGAGTCCTTCTACCTTGAACTGGTGAAATCGGCGCGCCGCCAGCAACCGGGCACCTCAGCCCCACCGCCGATCCTCCCCGTCGCGCAGAACGCCTGAAGCCCTCTCCGCCCTCATGATCCTCCTCCAACTGCGCAACGAGCTCTGGAAGCTGTTCGGGAAGAAACGGACCTACCTCGGCTTCGTCATGTTCCTGCTTGCCCAGGCCGTGATCCTGCTCGTCTTCCGTTTCTCCCCGGCGTCCGCCCAGATGGGCCGACTCCTCGAGAACAACGGCTACGACATGGCCCAGTTCCTCTCACCGCTGACCGCCGCAACCTTCACCAACTTCTGGCTCGCCGTCATCCTGCTCCCCCTCTTCGGTGCCTTGGTCGGGGGCGACCTCGTCGCGAAAGAGGCCGAGGACGGCACCCTCCGACTGATCCTCGCCCGGCCAATCTCCCGGCTGCGCCTGCTGGCCTTGAAATGGGTCGCCGGTGCGATCTTTTCGATGCTCCTCTGCCTCGCTCTGGGAGTCACTGGCCTCCTGTTCGGCCAGACCTGCTTTCCGTGGGGCGGCCTCTTCTACTTCTTCCCCGGCGAAGCCTTCGCCGTCTTTGAACCGCGCGAAGGCCTGATCCGATTCGCCGGCGCGCACGTCTTCATGTCCATCGCCGCCACGTCGGTCATGGGCCTGTCATTCCTGTTCGGTTGCTTCAACGTGAAACCGGCGGCCGCCACGATCCTGGCACTGTCGCTCGTGTTCCTCAGCTTCATCATGATGAACATTCCCTGGTTCAACGACCTGAAGCCGTGGTTCCTCACCTACCACCTCAATCTCTGGCAGCAGCTCTACGGCGAACCCATCCAGTGGGGGAGGATCGGGGAATCCCTCTTCATCCTGATCGGAATCAACGCCACCTTCTTCGCCGGCGGCGTCGCCGTCTTCAGCGTGCGCGACATCAAGTCCTGATCCGCCCGCCCGCCTTACTCATCCGATTCGACGCCCTCCTGCTGCAGCAGGACCTCGGTTGCTGTCGCCAGGTCCACACCCCAGCGGCGCGCCAAGAGCGGCACCCGTTCCGCATTCGTCGACTCAAAGCGAACCTCGCCGTAGGCAACCGGTTCGGCTTCCTCCCCATACTCCAGCGTGCGCAGCCCGAGCAACCGTTCATCCAGCGTGATGCGCCCTTCATTCCAGAGGACGTCCCCAGCCCACGCATAGCCCCGAAGCACCCGCCCATCCCGCAACCGAGCCCAGCCATGGAACCCCAGCACACGGTCCAGCGAGAAGAACTGCACCTCGCCCGTTTCCCGGCTCAGTTCCACCAGGAACCGATAAAGGGCATCGACGTCCGCAGTCGGATCTGGCAGTGCCCCGCCAACCACCAACGTCCAACCATCCACCGGTTGGGACAGGAACAGCGTCCGTTCCCTCGCACGTGACATCGCCTCCGACCACGAGATCACCGGCCCCCTCAACGCAAGCGCCGCCCTCAGGTGGGTCGTGTTCGACGACTTGATCGCCAGCCAACGCGTCGGCAGGGGAAAGGGAATCAGGCGGCGGCGGGCCGAGGTGATCTGGCTCAACTGATCCACCAGACGGTTTTGCCGGCGCCACTGCCTCAGTTGACGCCGGTGCATCATGATCATCGCAATAGCCCCGACCAGCACGAGGCCGAACGAAGCCAGGAGGACGAGGATTACCCGGGTCACCCGCAAATCCCTACTGCCCGAACCCGACTCAGGCAACTTCGTTTTGGGGCTTTGATGTCCCGGAGTCCGAATTCCTGTAACGCGCCTGCTCACGCTGCGTATCCGCCCTTTAGCATGACAAGAAGCCGAACCGTCAACCAAGCCTGGCGCGGATGGATTCATTTGGCCCTGGGGCTCACCTCGGGAGCCGCGGCGCTTGCAGGCCCCAGTTTCGAGGGACCCAAGACCGTCTGGACCGGCGCAGCCTCCACGCTCTGGAGCGACGACAACAACTGGGCCTGTGACTACTCGCCCTGCATCCCGATCCAGTCGATCTTCACCGCCATCCTCGGCAACAACCCTGTCAACAGCACCACCCGGAATGACCTCACCATTGATCAGCTCCGGAACCTCCAGGTCTTCGGCACCGGCTATCGTATCGATGGCAACCCCCTGACCCTCGACGGCCTCCAGATCACCCAGAGTTCATCCGGACACCGATTCCAGTTGTCGGTCCAGTTCCAGCGCGATGCCCTGCTCGAGGTCCTCCGCGATGGCAGTGTCGACTTCGAGGGTCCCGTCCGGATAGGCCACGACGTCGCCGGCCCCCTCTACATCCACAGCCTCGGCACCGCGACGTTCTCCGGCGGAATCCAGGGCCCCGGAGGACTCGTCATCCAGGGTCTCCCGGGAATCTCCATGAACGCCACGGCCTACAGTCCCGGCCGGGTCCGACTCTCCACCACGAATGGATTCACCGGGCGCATCGAGGTCCTTCAGGGCTACGCCCAACTCCTTGACCAAGGAACACTCGGTGACCTCACCCGGGAAACCATGATCGGATCCACAGGCCAGCTTGAACTGGGCGAACCCGGCGTCCGCAGCAGCGAAACGATCCTGATCGCCGGCGATGGTCCCGCGCGGAACGGCGTCCCCTTCACGGTGCGGGGCGCCCTCCGCGCCTTCCGCGCCCAGCACCAACTCCGTGGCCCCCTCCGATTGACCGCCGACGCCAGCCTCCACGTCGACGCGGACGGGATCCTGGGCATCAGCAACGTCATCTCCGGTGAAGTCCGTGGCCTTCTCCTCACCAAGCGGGGGGCTGGCGTCCTCGAACTCCAATTCCCCGGAACCAACGTGCTCACCCGCCTCCACGTCGCCGAGGGCGTCGCCCGGATCCCGGCCAACGGAGCCATCGGAATTCCACGCTTCCTCGAGCCGATCCGCGTCGGCGGCGAAACCAACCCAGCCACCCTCAGCTTCGCCCTCGTCGCTCCCGGCGCCACCGACCTGATCGCCAACTCCGCCGTCCTGAGCCTCGGTGTCCATGGAACGTTCAACCTCGGTCGTGTCTCCGAGTCGCTGGGCGGTCTCGTGCTGGAGGGCGGTTCCATCGAGGGCGAGGCGAGCGCGCAGCTCGAAACCGGACCGGTCGTCACCGCCGCTGGCGACGAGCTGTCCATCATCTCGGTCAACACCCGCTTTCCAGCCTCGGGCACCACCCTATCCGCCCGGGCGGATTCGCCCCAGCCACTCGTCGACTTCGTGGGACTCCTGAGCGGTGGATCGCTGGCCTTGGACGGCTCCACCGTCGAGTTCAGGGGCGCCGGACAGAATGCCCACGACGGAACACTCCTCCGCTCCGGCATCCTTCGCCTCGACAAGGACGGCGGCGCCCAACCCCATCACCTGTCCGCTGGCCGTCTCCTGACCGTCGGCACGCCCGATCCGGACGCTCCGCTCGCCACGGCACGATGCCAGTCGCCGAACCAATTCCATCCTCTCGAAGCCGATGTGGAGGTGCTGGCTTCCGGACTCCTGATCCTCAAAGACACCCAGTCCATAGCCAACCTGACCCTGTCCGGCGGCACGGTCTCGAACGGCCTGTTCCGGGTGAACGAGTCGATCCGCGTCCTCGCACAGTCCCGGCCGAGCCGGATCGAGGCCGAAGAACTGCGCATTGGAGATCCTGGGATCCCCGTTGAATGCGCGGCGGACGGCCCCGGCGGGCCAGCTCTGGAAATCCTCGGTCCTGTGCTCGGCAGTGCCCTGATCAAGGACGGGCGCGGCACGCTCAGACTGGCCGGAGCGGGCAGCCACGCTTCGACTACCGTCCTGAAGGGCACGCTCCGGGTCGACGGCGACCACGGTTCCACCCCTGTCGTCCTCGCACCCGACACCATCCTTTCCGGAACGGGCGTCGTTGGAACGGCCAGCCTTTCGAACAATGTCCGGCTCGAGCTGGGCGCACCCGATGGTTCGCCCGCCACGCTGGTCGTCAACGGGATCAGCCTAGGCCGCTCAAACGTCCTGGCCGGCGTCACCCAGTCCTCCGGCTCAGACCGCCTGCGGATCACGGGCACGGTGACGATCGGAGCCGACTGCCGTCTTCGCTGGGGCTTCCGTCACCAACCCGCGCTGAACGAACGCTTCGTCCTGATCCAGAACGACGGCACCGACCCGATCATCGGGCAGTTCGCCAACGCTTCAGAGGGTGGAACATATACCAACCAGACTCTGGTCTTCCGCGTTTCTTATGTCGGAGGCACCGGCAACGACCTTGCCCTCGAATACGTCGGAACGGGTGGCGGAACAACCAACCGGCCGCCCGACATGGCCACGATCCCCAACCGGAATGCCACTGAGGGCGAACTGCTCTCCTTCAACGTGAGCGCCACGGATCCCGACGCAGGACAGCGGCTCCAGTTCTCGACATCGGCACCGCTCCCGCCGGGCGCATCCCTGGACCCCGTCACCGGCGCCTTCGCCTGGACTCCTGGTGAGCGGCAGGGCGGTCGGGTCTTCGAGATCGAGGTCCGTGCGACCGACGACGGCATCCCTTCCCAAACTGTACTCCGCTCGTTCCGCATCACCGTGGCAGAGAGCAATCAACCACCCATCCTCCCGGATCCAGGTCTCATCTTGGTCAACCAAGGCGAAACGCTGTCCATCCTGCTCGAGGGTTCCGACGCCGACATCCCCGCCCAGGCCCTGACCTACGAACTGGTCTCGGGCGCACCCGCGGGGATGACTCTGAACCCCTCCACGGGGCGTTTGCGGTGGCAGCCCTCCAACGATCTCCCCAGTTCAACCAACCAGGTCACGCTTCGCCTCCGCGACTCGGCCACCCCACCCGCCACGATCGAACGGACCGTGACAGTCCAGTACCGCTCGCTCAATCGCCCGCCCACGATCACGCCTATCCAGCCCCTGAACCTGGTTGAAAGCGGCGGATTCGGCCTCCAGCTCCAGGCCTCAGACCCGGAGACCCCCGCCGGCCTGTTGCGTTGGGAGTTCGCAGCCCCCGCGCCATCGTGGCTCCTCCTCGGCTCGAATGGCCAATTGCTCTTCATCGAAGGCGAGGAAACCGGACCTTCGACCAACACCGTCCAAGTGCGCGTCCTCGACAACGGTTCCCCACAGCAGTCGCATACTGCCTCGTTCGATCTCGTCGTCCGCGAGGTCAACCGACCGCCCACGGTTGCCTACACCACGGTTCCCGACCTTCGCCCTGGCGAATCTCTTGCCCGGACTCCCACAGCGCTCTCGGATCCGGACCTGCCCGTCCAGCCCCTCCGCTTCCGACTTCAGGGCGAGATCCCGCCTGGACTGCTCCTGAACACGAACACCGGGGCCCTCGCCTGGACCGTGCCACAGGCCCATCCCCCCACCACCTACCGGCTGGCCGTGGTGGTGACCGATGAACCGCCGCCCGGCATCGCCGCCCTCAGCCATACCAATGTCGTCACCATCCGCACGATCGCCGGGACTACCGCGCCGGCCCCCACGGTGCGCATGACTTTGCTAACGGCCACCCGGGCGGAACTCTCCTGGGACTCCGTCCCCGGCACCAACTACCGCATCGAGCGCCGCAACTCCCTCAGCTCCGGGGCGTGGATCCTCGAGGAGGAAGTCAGTCCCGCCAACTCTACGGCAAGGTGGTCCACCCCAGTCGCAACAGAAGAGCGCTACTTCCGGATCGTCGCCCCCTGATCCAGCAGCCCGCGCCCGTCGCCCCGACGGTAGGGCGTTGGGCGTGGGTTTCAGCGACAGGCCAGCTACGGCGTTGCTCGCTGGGACGCGTTCATCTGTTCCAGCACCGCCCGACGACGAGCAAGGTCCGTGTCCGCTCCCACGAGACTTTCCACATCCCAAAGATCGACGAAGACCCGTCCAGATCCTCGCGACAACCCATACTCCATGCCCCGCTCCAGCAGCGAAAATGCCGGAGCCGAGTGAAGGCCCATCCGGACCAAACGCTCCATCGCACCATTGCCCACCCGGGTGGGAATGATCACCACTGGGTCCGCCCCGGACCCGAAGGCGAAGTCGATGGATCGCTCGAGCCAGCGCTCGACCTCCTGCATTGGAACAAACGGCGGTCGGGCCAGGAGGAAAACGCGGAGGTCACACTGGTTCCCGCGAATGAACCAGGCGGCGCGCCGGAACCCTGCGAGATCGAACCGTTTGTTCATCTGTTCCAGGGCCTCTGGATGCACGGTCTCGAGTCCCATCGCTACCTCCAAGCGGACCCTCGGCCCCAAAAGGTCCCGGAAGCGCAAAAGAGGCCTACCCACCAGCGACGGGTGACACTCGACAATCACCCGGGAAAAGGCCCGGCAACGCCCAGCAATCCCCGGGTAGTCCTCGGCCGGAATCGCTCCCAGATCGAAGAATGAACCCGCGTTGTACAGCTTCACCCACTCCATCCCTTCGGTCCCCGCTTCCCGAAAGGCGATGTCGATCTGGCGCGCAATCGAGCCCGCAGCCCCGCGCCCTGGCAACGTGTACCGCCAGAGATCGCACATCGCGCATCGCCACGGGCACTCGCGGTTCACCAGAAATACCGTGATCCCCGGCGCCATCCGCCCATCGGCCTGCCGCTCAACCTCCTTGAGCCATGCATACGGCCGCTCCGAGGTCACCGGCATCCGCGAGATACCTTGTCGGGATTCGGCGATCCAACGCGTCCGCTCCGAAGGCGTGTCCGGATACGAGTCCAAGGGATATGCCTGAGGCGGGATGTTTGGAAGGGATCGAAAGCAAAAAGGCGGCGCCGGGCCGAAGCCTGACGCCGCCTGTTTCGCTGAACCTGCCTGCCTCAGTGCAGGTCGATCTTCTCACCCTCCTTGAGGGTGATGATGGCCTTCTTCCAGTCGCTCGTGCGACCAGCGGCCTTGGTGGACTGGCGGCGGGCCTTCCCCGGAACATTCTGCGTGTTCACGCGGAGGACCTTGACCTTGAACAGTTCCTCCACCGCCCGCTTGATGGCCGGTGCGGACGCACGGCGATCAGCCACGATGGTGTACTGGTTGTACTTCTCGGATTGAAGGGTGCCCTTCTCCGTGATCCGGATGGTCTTGACGATGTCGAAAGATGTCATGGTTCGGATGGCTGATGATTTCAGTCAGCGAGACGGGCATCCACCTGGGCAAACGCCTCCTTGGTGAACACCAACTTGTCGTAGCGAAGCAACTCGTACGTGTTGACCGAGGTGCCCGTCGCCAATCCCACGCCGAGGACGTTGCGGGAGGCGCGTTCAACGCTGTCATCCGCGCCACCGACGACGATGAGGGCGGTGCCCCCATCCACGCCGAGGGTCCGGAGAACGCCCACGAACTCCTTGGTCTTGGGCGCAGCCAACTTGAGTTCGTCGACCACCAGCACGTCACCAGCCTTGAGCCGCTCGCTCAGGGCCTTGCGAAGCGACAGCTTCGAAACCTTCTTGTTGACCTTCTTGGAGAAGTCACGGGGCTTCGGTCCATGGGTCACACCACCACCCCGCCAGAGCGGGCTGGCGAAGGAACCGGCGCGTGCGCGACCAGTACCCTTCTGGCGCCACGGCTTCTTGCCGCTGCCGTTGACTTCACCCATCGTCTTCGCCGAAGCGGTGCCGCTGCGGCGACCCGCCATGAAGGCGACGACAGTGTCATGGACGGCCTGCGTACCGCGGCCGGTTTCGATGACCTCGAACTTCACTTCGAGTTCACCGGCGGGATTACCCTTGAGATCCTTGATCGCGAGTTTCATCGCTCAGTGCTCCTTTATTTCTTCTTTGCTGCGGCCGCGGCCTTCTTCTCGTCCTTCTTGCCGGAGGCAAGATCCTTGGCCTTCTTGCGGGCCTCGTGGATGGCCTTGTGCCGGCGCGAATCGATCGAAATCTTCTTCGCCTCGCGCACAATGCAGTAGTCGCCCTCGCTGCCGGGGAAATTACCGCGGATCAGGAGGACATTGTCCTCCGGACGCACCTGGATGATCTCGAGGTTCTGGGAAGTCCGCTGAACCGCACCCATGTGACCAGGCATCTTGAGCCCACGCCGGACCGTGCCGGGGAACAGGCGTTGGCCAATGGCGCCCGACCGGCGATGCCAACCCTTGGCACCGTGGGTCATGTCACCACCGCGGAACGCCCAGCGTCCAACGACACCTTCGAAGCCACGGCCCTTGGTCACGCCAATGCAGTCGACGAACTGCCCAATCGCGAAGAGGTCGGCACCCAGGACATCACCCGGGTTCACTTCCTTCGAGAAGTCCCGGAATTCCTTGATGCGCTTCACTGCTGCGCCCTTGTGCTTCTTGATATGACCGTTGACCGCCTTGCTCAGGCGATGCTCCTTCTGGTCGTCAAAGCCCAACTGCACGGCATCGTAGCCGTCACGGTCGGTCTTCTTCTTCACCTGAAGAACACGGTTCGGTCCAACCAGGACCACCGTCACCGGCGTCAACACGCCATTCGCGTCGTAAACGCGGGTATGGCCCAATTTCTTGCCCAAAAGTCCGAGTGGCATGTCTCCTCCGTTAGATCTTGATGGTGATGTCGACGCCCGCGGGGAGATTGAGCTTCTTGAGCTCGTCAACCGTCTTGGCCGTCGGATCGAGGATGTCGATCAACCGCTTGTGGGTCCTCTGCTCAAACGTCTCCTGCGACTTCTTGTCCGCATGAGGTGAGCGAAGGACGGTGATCCGCTCCACCGTGGTGGGAAGCGGGATGGGACCGGCGACACGAGCCCCGGAGCGCTTGACAGTCTCGACGATTTCACTCGCCGAGGCGTCAATCACCCGATGGTCGTAGGCCTTGAGACGGATGCGAATGCGTTGTCCAGCCATACAAAGAACAGGTTAAGTGATGTTACGAAAGATCAGCTACGGGCCGCCGGCTTCTTCTTGGCGGCGTCGAGCACGGTGGTCAGGACGCTGTTGGGCACCTGCTCGAAATTGTTCGGCTCCATCGAGTACGATGCGCGTCCCTTCGACAGGGAGCGGATCGCGGTGGCGTATCCGAACATTTCAGCGAGCGGCACCTGGGCGGTCACGACCGTCTGACCGGCCTTGGCGTCAACGCCCTGGATGATACCGCGGCGACGGTTGATGTCACCGAGAAGATCACCCTGATACTCGTCAGGCGTGGTGACCTCGACCTTCATGATCGGCTCCAGAAGGATCGGGCCTGCATCATTGAAGGCGTCCTTGAGGGCGAAGATGCCCGCCATCTTGAACGCGAGCTCGTTCGAGTCGACTTCGTGGAACGACCCGTCGGTGATGCTCACCTTGATGTCGATCACCTGATAGCCGGCGTACACGCCGGACTTGATCGCTTCACGGATGCCGTCTTCCACGGCCGGCACGTACTCACGGGGAATCGCGCCGCCAACGATCTCGTTGAGGACCTCGACGCCCTTGCCCTTTTCATTGGGCTCCACCTTGACGCAGGCATGGCCGTACTGACCACGACCGCCGGACTGACGGATGAACTTGCCCTCACCGTCCGCTGCCTTGGTGATCGTCTCACGGTAGGCGATTTGCGGAGCGCCAGCATCCGCCTCGACCTTGAACTCGCGCTTGAGACGGTCGCGGATGATTTCCAGATGGAGCTCACCCATGCCCGCGATGATCAGCTGGCCCGTTTCCTCGTTCGTGAAAACACGGAACGTCGGATCCTCTTCCGCCAGACGCTGCAGGCCTTCCGACATCTTGTCGCGGTCTGCCTTCGTCTTGGGCTCGATGGCCATCGAGATGACCGGCTCCGGGAACGTGGGTGGCTCGAGCGTGATATCGAAGGACTCGTCGCAAAGCGTATCACCCGTGGTGATGTTGCGGAGGCCGACCAGAGCGGCGATGTCGCCGGAGTAGACGGAGTCCACATCCTTGCGCTCGCTGCCTTGGATGACCATCAGGCGGCTCACGCGCTCGCGCTTGCGAGTGCGGGGATTGTAGATGGTGTCACCCTTCTTGAGCTGACCCGAGTAGACCCGGAAGAAGACCAGCTTGCCGGCGTAGGGATCCGTCCAGAGCTTGAACGCCAAGGAGCAGAACTTGCCGGAATCGTTCGGCTGAACCTCAACCTTCTCGTCGGTAAGGGGGTTCATTCCGACCGCAGGCGGGATGTCGATCGGGGACGGGAGGTAGTCGATGACCGCATCAACCAGAACCTGGACACCCTTCTTCTTGAACGCAGACCCGCAGAGGACGGGGATGAGTTCGATCTTGCAGGTGAGGCGCCGGATGGCGGCCTTGAGTTCGGCCGGGCTGATGGCGCGTTCTTCGAGTACCGCCTCAGCGATCGAGTCATCCTTGTTGGAGACGGCGTCGATGAGCTCCGCCAAGGCAGCCTTCGCGCGGTCGGCGTGCTCGGCCGGGATGTCCTTGATCTCGTAACGAAGACCTTCGTTCTGGATGTCGCCCGGGCCCCAAAGGATTGCCTTCTGGTTCACGACGTCGATGACGCCTTCAAACCGGTCTTCGGCGCCCACGGGAATCATGATCGGGAACGCATACGCATTGAGCTTCTTGCGCATGTCGCTCAAGGCGTTCTCGAAGTTTGCGCCCGTACGGTCCATCTTGTTGACGAACGCGATGCGGGGAACGTGGTACTTGGTCGCCTGACGCCAGACCGTCTCGGACTGGGGCTGGACACCGGCCACGCCGCAGAACACGGCAACCGCCCCGTCCAGCACGCGCATCGAACGTTCCACCTCGGCCGTGAAGTCCACGTGACCCGGGGTGTCGATGATGTTGATCCGGTGAGGAATCGCTTCGCGGGCCTTGTAGAGGCCCTCTTCCTTCTTCTGGGTCCAGAAGCAGGTCACGGCCGCCGACGTGATCGTGATGCCGCGCTCCTTCTCCTGCTCCATCCAGTCGGTCACGGTATTGCCGTCATCGACGTCGCCGATCTTGTGAATGAGCCCCGTGTAGAAAAGGATCCGCTCGGTGGTCGTGGTCTTGCCAGCGTCGATGTGGGCCGCAATGCCGATATTGCGGGTCCGTTCGAGCGGGTACTGGCGGTTCGGCGAATTCAGCGCCGTATTGATGGCATGGGCGTCACTCATGGCGTGGAAAGAAGAAGGTTTTGAAGATGAAAAACGCCCCGATCCCAGATCGGGGCGCGTCAGGTGTCCTCGATTACCAGCGGAAGTGGGCGAACGCTTTGTTGGCCTGCGCCATCTTGTGCACGTCATCCCGCTTGCGGATGGCGTTGCCCTGTCCGAGGTAGGCTTCCATCACCTCAGCCGCGAGAGCCTCGGTCATGGGGATACCCTTGCGGGCGTCAGCGAAGGTAACGATCCAACGCATGGCCAGCGAGTTCTGGCGATCCACGGGAACTTCCATCGGGACCTGGTAGGTGGCACCGCCAACGCGGCGGGCCTTGGTCTCGATCCGGGGCTTCGCATTGTCGATGGCGCGCTGGAGCACCTCGAGCGGGCTCGCACCCGGATTCTTCTCGGCGATGACCTCGAGGGCACCGTAGACGATGCGCTGAGCGAGGTTCTTCTTGCCGCCGTCCATGACGGTGTTCACGAGGCGGGCAACAAGAGCGCTGTTATACTTGGCGTCCGATACAACGGGACGCCGATCGGCACGACGACGACGGGACATACAAAGAACGGGTGGGACTTTCCAGGGTTTGGAACCGATGACCGGACCAGATCGGTCCGGGACAGTTCGTCAGTTTGAAAGGAATGAAGCTCGAACGGTTCTTACTTCTTCTTGGCGCCGGCAGCAGCACCCGCCTTGGGGCGCTTGACACCGTACTTGGAACGGCTGACACGCCGCTTCTCGACACCGGCGGCATCAAGGGTACCACGAACGATGTGGTAGCGGACACCAGGAAGATCCTTCACACGACCGCCACGGACCAGAACGATCGAGTGTTCCTGAAGGTTATGACCTTCGTCCGGGATGTAGGCGATGATCTCGTTGCCATTGGTCAAACGCACCTTGGCCACCTTCCGCATGGCGGAGTTCGGCTTTTTGGGTGTGCGGGTCATCACCTGGAGACAGACACCGCGGCGAAACGGGTTGCCGTCCAAGGCAGGAGCCTTGCTCTTGTAGACCAACTTATTTCGGCCCTTCCGGACCAGCTGATTAATCGTGGGCATCGCAGCCTGAAATCGAATTGTACCGTCCCAATGTTGTCCGTCCAAGGACGGCGAAACGGAGCGCAGAAAGTACCAACGTCCTCCCCCGCTGCAATAGGTTTTTCCGAAATTTTCTGCCGAGCGCACTCCACGGCGGATCCCGCGCGGGAGCCGTCAGGGATCGTCGATCCTCTTCCCGCCCTCACCCCATCACCGCACGCCACCCGAACGCCATCGATTCGTTACACAGCCTCCCAACTTACACCTTGCATGCGCACGGCAGCAGGTGAGAAAGCCGGGAATGCCCCTGCCCCGCTCGATCCGCTTTTTCCGGCTGCGCCCCGGCGGCCCTGTGGAGGCAAGGCTTCACTATTGGCTGGGACAGCTGGCTGCCTATTGCGCGTCGCTCGACCCAGTCCGCGATCCCGTCGAGGGCATCCATCAGCTCCGCTTGGTGTCGAAAGCTCTCCGGGCTGCGATCCGGCTGGCTGACGGCGGGCAGCCAGCGCCGGACCTGTTGCGCCATGACCGGGCCATCCGGAAGTTCGCGGTCCTCGTGAGTGGCGCCCGGGACGCTCAGGTACATTCGGAGTTGTTGCTCAAGCTCGGCCGCAAACAACCCGAGGCACTCCGCACCGCGATCGGGCTGCTGATCCGGCGGAGGAAGCCGCGGAAGACCGCTTCGGACGTGGCGGTCCGGGCAGTTCGAGGTGTTGCAGCGGAGGCAGCTGCACTCCAGTTGCTTCTTCCCGGACGTATTGATCCCGTCAGCATCAGCAAGGCCATTCGGCGGGTTCACCGGAAGACCCAGGGCTGGCGGGAGCGGGCCGTGGAAGCCTCGGTTCCCACGGATTTCCATGCCTGGCGCCGCTGGCAGAAGCGGCTGGAGGCCCAACTGCGACTGGTAGGCACGGCGGCGGCCCGCAACCCGGACCGCCTCCTGGAGGATCTGCATGAGCTCCAGGAAGATCTCGGAGCCCTCCATGATGCGGACGAATTGGAAGAGCGATTGGCCGGCGAAGCCCTATGGCGGGGCATCACCCCGGGCATCCGTCGCCGCCTGCTCAAGCTTCTCCACCAGCGCCAGCGCGAGCTCAGGTCCCGCCTCGTCAAGAAATCCAGGAAGGTCCTCGGAAGCCGGCTCCGACAATGCTGCCGTTCAACCGCCAAGGCTTGGGAAAAAGTGGGCCAACCGGCCTCTTGAGGGCCTGTCGCCGCTACTTCCCGAAGACGCTCCGGAGGTAGTCTCGGCTCCGTGTTGCGATGGCTTCGGGCCCTTCCTCGAAGCGGAAAACCTCGACCGATACCGTCCCGTCGTACCCGACGTCACGGAGGGCTGACACAATGGGGCGGAAGTCCACGTCCCCGAAGCCGGGCCCCTTGAGATTGCTGTCGTTGGCGTGGAAATACCCAAAGCCGCCCTTCGAGGCGCGGATCACGTCGGGGACCGGCGCGGCTTCGGAAGACATCGCCTTCACGTCGAGGATGATGCTCATCGATGGGGACGCAAACAGGTCTGCGAAGCGGCGGGCCTCGACGGCGGTGTTGATGAAGTTGGTCTCGGACGGTGCCAGCGGCTCGAAACAGATCGTGAATCCGCGGTCTGCGGCGCGCCGGACAGCGGGCCCAAAGGCCTCAAATGCCCATTCCCAGCCTTGGGGGGAAGAGACTCCAGGCAGGAGGTTCCGCTGCTTCGGGGAGCCTACGACCATCGACGGCGCTCCGATGTCGCAACCGAAGTCCACGAGCTCGACGAAGTACCGGGCGGTCCGCGCCCGGACGAGCGGATCGGGACTCGTGACATGGAGCCCCTCGGTCTGGACCAAAACCCAGTGGATGGCCGAGATCCCCATCCCGGCGCGCTCGGCTGTGGCTCGGATCTCGGCCCGTCGGCTCGCGGGAATGTCCGTCACCGAGCGAGCCAGCGTAAACGGCGCAATCTCGACGGCGTCATACCCCGCCTTGCGGGCAAAGGCGAAGGTGTCGGTCAGGGTCCAGCCCTGGAAGATCTCGTTGCAGATGGCGAACTTCACGAGGCCGAGGCTAGGCTTTCAAGGACCGCTGAAAAAGCCCGGATCTGCCACCTATTTGACCAGGGTGGCGATATCGGCAGCAGCAGTCGCCCCGGGCCGGGACGCGAGATAGCGATACAGCGCCCAACGCACATCCGCATCGTGCTGGGCCTCGCCGGCGAACCGTCGGGCGTCCTCCGGGTGGAGTCGAGCCAGCGCCTGGAACCGGTTCTCGGAAGCGAGGAACTCTCCCACCGGAGTCTTGGGCTCCGCGGAATCGAGCTGCAGCGGGTTCTCGCCCCGGACCGCACGATCCGGGTTGTACCGGTACAGCAGCCATTGCCCGGACTGCACCATCGTCTTCTGGTGGTGGAGGGCGGTCTGCATGGCGATGCCATGCGCGATGCAATGGCTGTAGGCGATGACGAGGGCTGGCCCGTCGTAGTTCTCGGCCTCGACCAGCGCCTTGAGGGTGTGCTCGTCGCGGGCTCCAAGGGCCACCGAGGCGACATAGACGTGGCCATAGGTCATGGCCATGAGGCCCAGGTCCTTCTTCCCCATCCGCTTCCCGCCGGACGCAAACTTCGCCACGGCGCCGCGGGGTGTCGCCTTGGAGCACTGGCCGCCCGTGTTGGAGTACACCTCGGTATCGAGTACCAGCACCTTGACGTTCGCGCCCGACGCGAGGACATGGTCCAGGCCGCCGTACCCGATGTCGTAGGCCCAGCCATCGCCGCCGACGATCCACACGGATCGCCGGACCAGATGTTCGGAGATCGACAGCAGACGCCGGGCATCGGTGTCCGTGAACCGCGCCAGGCGCGTCCTCAGCTCGTCGACACGCTCGCGTTGGTCGGCAATGTCGGCCGCGTCCTTCTGCCGGGCTCCCAGGATCCGGGTCACCAGTTCCTCGCCCACGCGGGGGGCGAGTCGGCCGAGGAGGTCCTGCGCAGCTGCATGCTGACGGTCGAGGGAAAGGCGGAACCCGAGTCCGAACTCCGCGTTGTCCTCGAAGAGCGAGTTGGCCCAGGCCGGCCCACGTCCATCCCGACCGGCTGCCCAGGGAGTCGTCGGGAGGTTGGCCCCATAGATCGACGAACAGCCCGTGGCATTGGCAATCACAAGATGATCCCCGAACAGTTGCGAGAGGACCTTCAGGTAGGGTGTCTCCCCGCAACCGGCACAGGCACCCGAGAACTCGAACATCGGTTCTAGGGCCTGGATCTCTCGGACACTGCCCGTCGTCGCACTCCGCCGCTCCAGGTCGGGCAAGCCGAGGAAGAAGTTCCACGAAGCCACCTCCGCCTCCCGAAGCTCGGGTTGGGGATGCATGTGCAGCGCCTTGCGCGTGGGATCCACCTTCGACCTCGCCGGGCATACGTCCACGCAGAGCGTGCAACCGGTGCAGTCTTCCGGCGCGACCTGCAGCGTGTAGTTCCGCCCGCGCCAGGCCGGCAACCGCGCTTCCCGCGACCGGAAACCGACCGGAGCGCCGGCCAGCAGATCCGGTTCGTACACCTTGCTGCGGATGGCGGCGTGAGGACACACGAACACGCACTTCCCGCACTGCACGCACGCTTCGGAATCCCAGACCGGAATCTCCGCAGCCAGATTGCGCTTCTCAAACCGAGCGGTACCGACGGGGAAGGTCCCGTCCACGGGCATCGCACTCACGGGAAGCCGGTCCCCGCGCCCGGCGATGATCTCGCCGAGCACGTCCCGGACGAAGCCCGGCGCACCCGCCGCTACCGGGGGCCTCAGGTGAACCTGGGCGTCGCCGTCCGATTCCGGGATGGCGACCTCGTGCAGGTGCGCCAACGCGGCATCCACGGCAGCCAGGTTCTTGCGCACGACCTCTTCACCCTTCTTCGCATACGCCTTCCGGATCGATCCGCGGATCGCCTCCATGGCCTCCTCCACCGGGAGCACGCCGGAGACCTTGAAGAACGCCGCCTGCATGACGGTGTTGATGCGCCCGCCCATCCCGTTCTCCCGGGCAACCCGGGCGGCGTCGATCACCAGGATCCGCGCCCGCGCCTCGCGCAGGCTTCGACGGGTCGCCTCCGGGAAGGTGGACCAGACCGATTCCGGCGCTGCCGGCGTATTGAGCAGGAGCACGCCGCCTGGACGCAGGTGTTCCGCGACATCGAACCGTTCGAGGAACAGCGGTTGGTGCACGCCCACGAAGTTCGCCGCCTCAACCAAATACGGCGCCCGGATCGGATGCGGGCCAAACCTCAGGTGCGACACGGTGATCGCACCCGACTTCTTCGAGTCGTAGACGAAGTAACCTTGGGCGAAGTTTTCCGTATTTTCCCCGATGATCTTGATGGTTTCCTTGTTCGCCCCAACGGTCCCATCCGCGCCCAACCCGAAGAAAAGCGCCTCGAAGACCTCGGAACCGTCCAGGCGGAACGTCGGGTCCACCGGCAAACTGAGCCCACCCACGTCGTCGTGGATGCCCACGGTGAAGCGGTGCCGGGGCGACCCGGCAGCCAGTTCCTGGAACACGGCCCGTGCCATGGCTGGTGTGAATTCCTTCGACGAAAGCCCGTACCGTCCCCCGATGATCCGGGGCATCGCCGCGAACGGAGCGACGCCGGCCTGCAGGGCCGAAGCCACGGCCTGCGAGACATCCAGGTGCAACGGCTCCGCGCCGCTGCCCGGTTCCTTGGTCCGGTCCAGCACCGCGATCGAACGCGTGGTCGCGGGCAGGACCCCAACAAAACGCTTCAGGTCAAACGGCCGATAAAGCCGCACGCAAACGACGCCAACCTTCTCCCCCTGCGCATTCAACTGCGCCGCCATCGCCGCCACCGTCTCAAACGCCGATCCCATCACGACCACCACGCGCTCCGCATCCGCCGCACCCGCATATTCGTAAAGCGGCCATCGGCGCCCGGTCCGCGCCGCCAACCGTTCCATCGTGGACTCCAGGATGCCCGCGCAGCCGTCGTGGAACGGATTCGCTGCCTCCCGTGCCTGGAAGAACACGTCCGGATTCTGCGCGCTACCTCGCACCACCGGATGGTCCGGCGACAGGGCCCTCGCGCGGATCTCCACGATCCGCTCGGGATCCAGCATCTCCCGGATGTCGTCCTCACCGAGCAGGTCGATCTTGGCAACCTCATGCGACGTCCGGAATCCATCGAAGAAGTGAAGTACCGGCACCCGGCTCTCGAGCGTCGCAGCGTGCGAAACCAACGCCAGGTCCTGCGCTTCCTGCACCGACGTCGCGCACAGCATCGCCCACCCGCACCCGCGCACCGACATCACGTCGGAGTGATCCCCGAAGATCGACAGCGCCTGCGTCGCGACCGAACGGGCCGCCACGTGGATCACCGCGGGAAGCAGTTCCCCGGCGATCTTGAACAGATTCGGGATCATCAGGAGCAACCCCTGTGACGCCGTGAACGTCGTCGCAAGGGAACCGGTCTGCAGCGCGCCATGCACCGCGCCCGCCGCGCCGGCCTCGGACTGCATCTCGACGACCGCAGGCACGTCGCCCCACGCATTCGGCTGGTGCTCCGACGCCCAGGCGTCCGCCCACTCGCCCATCGAGGACGCCGGGGTGATGGGATAGATCGCGATGAACTCACTCGCCGCATACGCGACACGGGCCACGGCCTCGTTCGCATCCAGTGTGCAGGGATTTTTCATGGAAAGGGGTCAGGTTGAGGGTCAGGCGATGGCGTTTGGGGACTCGACAAGTGCCGGCCGCGGAAGCGCCTCATCCGGGATCCCGGCACGATGCAGGACGACGCGGGCATCCAGGGCCACGATCCGGCTCGCCGAGGCATGGAGGGGATTGATGTCCATCTCGGCGATCCGCGGATGCGCCGCCGCCAGCGCGGCAAACCGGACCAGGATCTCGTCCAGACGGTCCAGATTCACCGGTGCCTCTCCGCGGAGCCCGCGCAGCGCCCGGTTGACCAGCGTCCGCTCGCGCCAGCGGGCCGCCACCGCGGCATCCAGCGGCGGCAGTTCCAGCGCCGTATCCCGGTAAACTTCCACCCACCGTCCCCCGGTCCCGAACATCAGCACCGGCCCGAATTGCGGATCGCTCAGGCTCCCCAGGATCAACTCGTGTCCATTCGCCGGAATCATCGGCTGGACCGTCACCCCGCCGAAGTGCCCGGGCCCAACCAGTTCACCGACCGATTCCCGGATCGCCTGGAAGGCCTTCCGTGCTCCGTCGGCGTCCCCGATCCCGAGGCGGACACCGCCAACGTCCGACTTGTGGGTCACCGTCTCGGAAAGAAGCTTGATCGCCACCGGGAAGCCCAGTTCGCAGGCCGCCGCCACCGCCTCGTCCTCCGTCAGCGCTGCCCGCGTCGGATTCATCGGGATGCCATATGCCGACAGGACCTGCTTGGATTCGACCTCCGTCAGCAAGGTGCGCCCCGCAGTTCGTACCCCCTCCAGGATCGATTGCACCACCACCGCCGCCTCGCCATCGGGATCTGGCATCGCAGGCAAATCCTCGACCGCTGCAGGCTCCGGCGAACAGGCCGTCTGGCTCATCCGCACGAACGCGCGGGCCGCCGCATCCGGGTAGTCGAACGTCGGGATTCCCGCCTCGTTCAAGACCTCACGTCCCGGCGAGACGACCCGTCCACCCATCCAACTCGCGAGGATCGGCTTCGGCGAAAGCTGGACCAAACCAGCGATCCGCCGCGCAACCGCCGCCGGGTCGGTCATGTGCTGAGGCGTCAGGATCACGAGCAATCCGTCCACGGCGGGATCCGCCAGCAGCAGGCTCGCGGCCTGCGAATAACGTTCGGCATCCGCATCGCCCAGGATGTCGACCGGATTGGCATGGCTCCACGGTCCCGGCAGGAATCGGCTCAGCGAATCGAGCGTCGACGGAGGCAACTCCGCCAGTCGTCCTCCGGTCCGAACCAAGAGGTCCGTGCTCAGCGCACCGGGCCCTCCCGCATTGGTCAGGATGGCGAGCCGCGAGCCCTTGGGCGCAGGTTGCTTGGCCAGCGCCTCCGCCACGTTGAAAAGCTCACCGATCGTCTCCACCCGAAGGACACCCGCCCGCCGGAAGGCCGCATCCAGGACGGCATCGCTTCCCGTCATCGCACCCGTGTGCGACGCGGCCGCGCGCGAGGCCGCTTCCGTCCGACCGACCTTCAGCGCGATCATCGGCTTCCGACACGACACCGCCTGCGCGGCGCTCAGGAAGGCCGAGGCATCACCCACCGACTCGAGGTAGCACACGATGCTGTGCGTCGCCGGGTCGTCCGCGAAGTGTCGGAGCAATTCGCCCCAGGCAACGTCGGACATCGACCCAAGCGAGACGAACGCGCTGAAGCCAACGTTCTCGCGCAGGCTCCAGTCCAGAAGCGCCGTGCAAAGCGCGCCGGACTGGCTCAGGAAGGCGACGTGGCCGGGACGCGCCATTCCAGCTGCAAAGGTCGCATTGAAGCCCAGATGCGGGCTCATCACTCCAAGGCAGTTCGGCCCGATCAACCGGACCCCGTGTTCGCGCGCCGCCGCCAGTGTCGCCTGCTCCAGGGCAATCCCTTGCTCTCCCGCCTCCTTGAATCCGGCGGAGATGACGATGACCGAACGGATTCCGCGCTCCCCAGCCTCGCGGACAAGCGCCGGGACTCCCGCCGCGGGCGTCGCGATCACTGCCACGTCCACCCCATCCGGCAGGTCACGGAAGTGCGGCACCGCCGGCCGCCCCATCACGGTCCGGTGGGTGGGGTGGACGACATGGACCGGCCCCGGAAAGCTGGCGAGGTTCTCAAGCAGTGCGCGCCCAACGGTGCCATCGCGCTCAGTCCCGCCCACCACTGCCACGGCCTTCGGAGCAAAGAAGGCCTCGATCAATCCCGCACCGTCCCGAGGTCGCACTCCCTTCTGGACTCGGGTTGGGGCAGAAACCGGGATCCCGGCAGGATTCCCCGGTGCAAGTACGACGGCTTCCATTGAGCCCGACCGTGCCCCCGCGATGCCAAGGACCGCTTCGCCCGCCTTGGGAAAGTCCGCCCCTTTTTGGCTTCCAATACCCGCCCGCGATCACCGCTCCTGCCCCACCACCTGCTCCCATCGCGCCCCGCCCAGACGCTCCCTCAGGCCGGTCACCAGCACCGATGGAAGCGACGGCCCTTCGTACACCAACCCCGAGTACACCTGCAGCAGGGTTGCCCCGGCCAACACCTTCTCCCACGCATCGTCCACGCTGCTGATCCCGCCCACCCCGATGATCGGCACCCGCCCGGCCGTCTGCCGATACAGGTGACGGATGACCTCGGTACTCCGCTCCCGCACCGGACGCCCGCTGAGCCCTCCCGTTTCGTTGTAGACTATCCGGGCAACCGGATCGCCCGTCGGCGGCCGCGCAATCGTGGTGTTCGTGGCCACCAATCCATCCAACGCGCGCGGTCCCACAAGCGAGACCACGTCGTCCAACGCTTCCAAGGAGAGGTCCGGCGCCACCTTGACGAGGATCGGCTTCAACCGCGCCTCCGGGCCCGCTTCCCGTCGGCGCGCCGCATTCACCTCCTGCAAGGCCGCCAGGATCTCGTCGAGGGCGGACTTGTCCTGCAATTGCCGAAGGTTTGGTGTGTTCGGCGAACTCACGTTCACCACGAAGAAGTCCGCCAAACCCCACAACCGCCCGAAGGAGTACGAGTAATCCGATGCCGCATCGCCCAACGCCGTGACCTTCGACTTCCCCAGGTTGATGCCCACCGGATGCGAGGGCCATCGGCCCGCCGCGTGCCACTTCTCCAACCGCCCGGCCAACACATCCGCTCCCGGATTGTTGAAGCCCATCCGGTTCAACAGCGCTTCTTCGCCCGGTGCCCGGAACATCCTCGGCTCCGGATTCCCCGCCTGCCCATGACGCGTGACCCCACCCAGTTCGCTGAACCCAAACCCCATCGCCTCCCACGCCGGCACCGCCACCGCGCCCTTGTCCATCCCG
This sequence comes from Limisphaerales bacterium, assembly GCA_965284395.1. Classification (GTDB taxonomy): domain Bacteria; phylum Verrucomicrobiota; class Verrucomicrobiia; order Limisphaerales; family UBA9464; genus UBA6176. The sequence continues at coordinate 7,536,819 of OZ260084.1, forward strand.
GCCGCCAACCCCACCGGATTGGGAAACCGCAAGCCAAACGCCCCCACCGGCAGCTCTGGAACATCCAGCCACCCAGCCATGGCTCGGCACAGCGTCGGACTCGCGCTCACCAACGCCAACCCCTGCAACGTGCGGTTGTGGATGCGCTCCGAATCCTGGAGGAACAACAGCGGACGGACCCAATTGCGATAGTACCAGCTCACCGGGCACGGAGGGTCTCGGTTTCAACCCCCGGCGCAAGCACGGCGTCGGGGCGAAGCGGGGAAATCGAGGAATGGCGCGCCCGAAAGGATTCGAACCTTTGACCGTCCGCTTAGAAGGCGGATGCTCTATCCAACTGAGCTACGGGCGCCCCGTGGAGGAGCAGATTCGAGATTCAAGTTTGAAGTTTCAAGGCCCAAGAACCCGGGCGCAACTCGAGGGGGGGCGAGACTCCGTCGAGACCGCCCAGAGTCCGAAGTTTTCAGTTTCAAGTTTGAAGGAGCATGAAACTTGCGGCTTGAAGCTTGGAACTTCCCAGCGGCTCGTGAGGACCCCCGCCTCACCTCTCGATGGGGACAGCGTCAGACGGAGCGGCAACGTCCTCGTTGCCCTCCCATGCCGTTCTCCAAGGCGCCGAAGACGTCGCCACCCCCGGCCTTTCCTACGGCTGCCTGCGCGGCGGAACCGGACGCGGTGGCTGCAGCTTCAGTTCGAGCGAGCCCAGATCCACGGTTCCAAAATCGGCGATCCCGGCAGGGATCGTGACCCGGCGGCACGCAAAATAGCGGGATCCCCCGCCCTTGAACACTTGCTCGACACCCAATGCGACCAGGTCGTATTCGCCCGCAGAAACACCTTCGGCCTCGTACGACCCGTCGGGCCTGCCGAGGAAGACTACCGCCTTCATGCCCCTCATGGCATTGGAGTTTGCTGGATCACTGGCACCCGCCCGGTACTCAGCCTCCGTCATCTCGGGGCGGATCGGAAACGGATGGACGACGGTCAACCGCGCGGACCTCAGGATCTCGCGTTCATCCACATCCGACGGCACCACGAGACGGATGCGAATGCGGGCCCCCTGTCCGGTGACAGTGACGGGGGCGATCTGGCCCGGAAGGACCGTCACCGATGCAATCTCCACGTGGGCTCCACCTCCGTCCGTCTTGACGATCCGTATCAGTCCATGGCGCCCGGCCGGCACCCGGGAAAAACTGAAGTTGGCCCCGAACGAAACGATCGTCTCGGGCCCAGCCCATCCACCCGCGAACGCGAGCGGTTCGCTGCCCTCGACCGAGAAGGGCGTCAGCGTGAGACGCGCGGTGCGATCCTCGTCCGTCCACCCCCGATAGCTCCCCTGGATCGATCCGTAGGGCTGGAGCGTGATCCGGCGGGACGAGCGGAACTCGGCCGCGGACACCATCCCGAAGCCCTCAGGACTGACCGCCGCGACGCCGAGGGGCGGATGTTCCGGGCGAAGCTGGAACTTCCCATCCTCGGAGGTCTTCACCACCCGGGGGTCCACATCCGGCCCGCCTCGGAGCAAGTCCACGTACCCACCCTCGTCGCCGGTCGGCACGACTGAAGCCTTCGCGACCGGCCTACCGGCCCCATCCACGACCGTCCCCGAGTAATCATCGGCCCGCTTGAGTCGGACCACCATCTGGATGATCCCGTTGTTCGCTGCCGGGATCGGCTCTTCCTGGGGAACGTGCGTGGGCGAAAGGAACCGGAGCGTGCTGATTTCCCCCTTGTTGAGCAGCAGTGTGAAGCGTCCGTCGACCGCCTCTACTTCCTCGGGATCTCCCCAATGTACCTGCTGGCCTTGCGGCTCGATCTGGTACTTCGGAACCGGTTGCCCGGTCTCATCATCGATCACGGTTCCCACAACCTCGCGCGGCTTCTGGAGCTGAACCTGCACCTCCTCACCGTTCGGCTTCACCGGGACGCCCATCTTCAGGTCGAAGTCCTCATGCTGGAATCTAAACTCCATCGCGAGGGATGGTCCTGAGGTCCAGGCCCAGCGTCCCTCCGAGTCGGTCAAAGTGCTGAACCTCGACTCGATCAGGTTCTGCGGCCACGGGACATCCATCTGGTTCTGGGGCCTGAGTCCAGAGACGCGGACATCGGGGACCGGCTGGTTGTCCGGTCCCACGACCCGCCCGCGGAACACGGAACCCTTCTCCAACTGGATCCGGACCTCCTGCAACCCGGGCTCGAGGATGAACTCGTTTGCATAGGGACTGAACCCTTCGGGGTTCGCCAGGAACACCGTGCGTCGAGCCACGACTCCGTTCACGGTGAACGTGCCGGAAACATCCGTGGTCGCCTGATGCGACCAGGCGACGTTCCGGACCGCGAGCCGGATCCTGGTCTTCGGTACAGGCTTGCCCTCCGGATCCGTCACGATGCCGAGGACCCTTGCCGCCGCCTCCATCCGCAACGAATGCCGCTTCTCACGAAGCTCCGCTTCGACCGTGGGATTCTCCGCCACGCTGTAGATCTGGACCTCCGAGTGGTCCGGATGCCGGAACCAGATCCCAACCCGTCGCAGGTTTCGGGCGGGAACCCCTTCCATTGACCAGCGGCCATCCGTTCCCGTCTTCAAGGACCGCCGCGCAAAGCCCGGTTCCTCCAATCCCTCAAACACCGGGTCGTCCCCGATCCAGAACCGGTATACCTCGACGTTGACACCCGCCAAGGGCTTGCCGCCCGCGTCCTTCACCACGCCTCCCAGATCCGCAGCCTCCAACATCCGCAGCCTGAAAGATCCCGGAAGCGGACTCGTCGGGCTCGCCTCGATCTTCACATGGGTGTCCGAGTAACCCTTCGCCCGGACGGTCAGCTCCACCTGCTCGACCCCGGACGTCGGAATGGGAACGGACACAACGCCAGCCCCGCTGGACGTTGCCACCCGCTCGGCGACGACATCCTCGGCTCGGACCTGCGCGACGACGCTCGCACCCGCAACGGGCCCCGTGCCCCCGGGCGCGAGGACCGTGACCTTCCATTGCCCCCTCCATTCGGGATCCTCCGGCTCGAGGTCGGCGGTCGGATCGGGGCGTTCGCCCGCCGGAAGTGGATCCATCGAAACCCCAAACACGATCAGCGACGCGTCGTCCATCGAACTCTGGAGCTGGATCGAGGCGACCGCACGCCCCGGCTCCGGGTTCGCGAAGGTCGCGCGGTACAACCGGAGCATCGCACCCTGCGAACGGGATCGATCCGAGGACCAGGTGGCCACGCACTTGGAAAGCGGTGAAAGCACATGCCTCGGTTGCTCAAACGGCATCCGCCAGACGCGGCGCAGGCTTCCCGCGTACAGGATCGGCGTCCGGCGGGCACCGCCATCCGCGTACTGCCACACGATCTCGGCAATCTCCCGGTTCACGTCGGCCCTCCAAGCGGTGGCGCCGAGCAGATGGATGGATCCGTAGGTGCCCGGAGGAACAGCCAGCACGACACGCTCCCGGAAGGCGTTCCTCCTCGCGACCGACGTCCGGCTCGCGAGCCGGATCATCCCATCGATGTGAAATGCCACCCCGCCCAGGACCTGGTCACCTCTCGGCAACTCCGCCCAATCCTCGTCGGTGGTCAGCTCTGAATTCTCGGCTGGCGTCAGGACCTCCGTGTAGCGCAGCGGAATGACCGGAGGCAGGCTTTTCGGGGATTCCTGGGCGACGGACCGGGGCACCGGGCCGAGGATCAGGAACAGGGCGAAAATCCAGCGCCAGACCGAGCGGGTCGCCTCCAACGCAGCGAGAGCTCGTCGGCGAGGGGGTGAGTTCGGTTCGGGCGCCGGGACCTTCATGCGAAGCGAGCAAGACCCGGCATCCGAAAATGGGCAACCGCCAATTCACGGGCTCTTGGTGACATAACCGCATTCCCATGCCGCACCCGCCACGAACGGGGTGGCAACGTCCTCGTTGCCTTCTCGAGCCTTTTCCCAAGGCGATGAGGACATCGCCGCCCCGATCCTCTCCCGAATGGGATCCGTATCAGGATCCGCCCACTCCCTTGCGGCGCAGACCGCATCCAACTCAGGGTCCAACCACAGTTGGAACCATCACTTCGTTGCGTCGCAGGAACCCGGGGGTCCAGGGCGGATCGAAGTAGCCGAAGATGGCAGGCCCGGTGGCCGGCAGTTCGTGGGCCTTCATCCATTCCCGAAGCGTCTGGAACGCCTTTCCCTCAGGCCCCTGCTGATCGCCTCGGAAGCGCAGGACCGCGAAGGTGCCCGGCTCGATCCGGCGCACCTGGACCTTCCCATCCTTGGGCGCGGGTGCCTCCTCCATCTTCTCCGGCAGCACAAACGCCATCTTCTTCGCATCGGAACCCACTCCCGTCATGAACACGGGCGTGGTCATGGCAATCTTCTGCTCCCCGGCGTTCTCCTTCGAGATGTACCGGAACAATCGCATGAAGTCGTCACCACCGGTCGGCGTTTCGACGAAGGTCATCGCCGGATACGTCCGAACCTCCACCTTCCCGTCACGCCGGAGGACCTGATACGGCGCGGTCTCGTAGCCTGCACGCGTCGCGAAGCATCCGGTGAGTGTAGTCGCCGCGAGCACGACCACGGCGGATGTGGTCCACCAAAGCAATTTGGACATGGGCCACCGTAGGCCGGAAGCCGTCGATCGCAACCCACGGCCCAATCACTCCGCTGGCTTCCCGCCCGCCGGCTTCGGCTTCCCCTCCGCGGCATCGCTGCGGGCCTTCGCCCCGCGCCGGATCTCCGCCCGCGCCTGCGAAAGCCGGTCCGGCCAGACGAACTTCGGCGCCTTCGCCGGTTCGTATCCGTCGAGATGGCCTCGCAGACGGGTGGTCGGCTTCGTGTACTTCAGCTCGGTGTCACCGAAGACCTCCCGACACAACGCCGCCAATCCGGGGTCATACTCGATCAACTGCGACCGCAAGTGAACGTGGTTGTGGTCATGGTCATTGACCCGGTTGTCGTCGAACCACGACTGCACACCTTCGGCGAAGTACTCATGGTGGTTCACGGAGGCATACTTGCCCTTCCACAGATCCGCCTTCATCGCCGCGTCATACGCCGCCTTCACCCGTCCATCGAAGGTCGGATCGACGTTCACCATCCCGCGCAGGTGAATGTTATGGGCGAACTCATGGATCAGGATGTTCTCCGCCGCATAGGGATCTCCGACGTAGGCCAGCAGGTTCTCCTCACCACAGGAACAGAACGGATCCTCCGACGAGCCTCCCGTGCCACGCGCCCGCGCATCCCACCACGCCTTGGGCGTCATGTGCGTCCACTCCGGCAGGTCGGTCGTGAACTCGTTGTGCGCGATGATGCACAGGCGGGATCCACTCCGGATCATCGCTGCCCGCACGTCCGGCCGCTTCGCCAGCATCAGGTTGACCAGATATGCGGCCTCACGGAGCGCGTAGTCGTTCACGCGCTCCGACGCCACGATGGGATACCCCTCGGCCTCCACGTACTTGGTGTAGAATGCGGGAATCTTCATTCCGGCCGGCGGGGCCTGGATCGGAAGCAAAGCCGTGGACGCAGGCTTCGAAGCGGGCACTCCACCCGGTCCCACGTCGGGAACCTGGCCGAAGAGCGCGCTGCCCATAGCCGGGAGGAGGAGCATCGCAAGAACGAGTGAGGCGTGATTCATCGGACTTCTATTTTGCTGGTTCCTGCCGGGTCACAATGGGCACATAGCCAACCTCCAGGCCCTTCGGGGGCGTGACGATAACGGCTGGATCCAACTGAGCCAACTCCCCGAACGCCGGCGGTGCCAGATATTCGCGGTCCTTGGTCCAGTTCCGATGGAGCTTCTCCACCCGCGCCTGCATCGCTTCGCGCTCGGCTTTCGTCAGGTCGGCATGGAGCAACGCCGGCTGATCGGCAAACCGGTACCAATTCGATGGACCACGGGCGAATTCCCGTCCGGTCCGCTCGGGAACCGGGTCGGCGCGACCCGCGCGTACGTTTCGCCCTTTGCATCCGTCGCCTGCGCACTCGGGACGTGCTGGGTCTCCATCTGCAACGCGCGATTGGGATCCGACGGACGCGAATCCAGCAACAACCCGCTGAACCGTGGGTCCACCACTCCTCCCCGTGACCAGAAGTACGGCGTGAAGAAGGCCACGGGGCCTTTGAAGTTCCCCGTGTTGAGGAACAAGGTCCAACACTGATCCCCGGTGGGTACGTTGGTTCCGGCCGTGGTCGCCTTGGGCTGCGCGAGCGGCAGCGGGAGATAGCCGTAGCCGAACCACTCGCCACACGTGCCCTGCTTGAGGTTCAGCCCGTCCGGCGGCCAGAGCACCCAGGGACTCAACTGTGCCACCCCGTACTTGCCGTTCGGCTTGTTCCAGTCGCGCCCCTTTCCCGCCCCGGGCCCGTTGGCCCATTCACTGAAGTTCGGCGCCACGCCGCCCATGATGAACTTGGGCGTCTCGGTCGCGAACCGCGTGTCCCGCCACCATCCCAGTCCGCCCTCGATGTCCGAATACAGTTTGAAATCCGGCTTCGCATCCAACTGAGCAAACATCCAGGTACCGAACAACCCCGTCTGGAAGCGCGAGCCCGGATACGTCTTCACCAGTGGCCAAGCCGCCACATACATCGAGAAGCCCGCGTTGAAGGTCGCCGGCACCTTTTCGTTCGGAACCAGGAGGTACCCCGCCATCTCGCCGCGCTCGATCCGCTCCGCCGCCAAAGCCGGAACGGCCGCCAGCACCGCGACCATCCACGTGGCCAGCCGCCGTGCAGCCTGCCGCCCCCGAGACTTGATGCTCATGCGGGAACCGTGCACCCGGACACATCCTTCCGCGAGATCATTGCCGCCTTCTCCGCCAAGACGGGCGCATCTGGAAACAGCCCCCGGAAAGCCGGTCGAACCCGACCTCTCTCTCGTAGGCCGGGTGCCCTCACCCGGCGGCGATCGCAAAGCGCCGCGTGGGGAACACTCGCCCCGCCCGTTTCTCGGGCAGTGTCAAAATGCGCATGCCACGGCATCGCTTTGGCCAATGCAGGCAACCGTGATTCGATTCACGGACCCGGGGCCAACTCGGGAACGCTGTGCGCATGAAGTCAGCTTCCATTGCCGCGTTGGAAAACACCACCTCGCCAGCACCCAGACCCGATGGCTGGCCCGTGCTGCGGTTGCCCATCACCGCCTTCTCGGGATTCAGCCTCACCGTGATCGGCTCCGCCGGATCGATGGCGGTGATGCTCGGCCTCATCGGGATTCCGGTGGCGGTCGCCGGCATCGCCATCACCGTCTTCATCTCTCCCACCCTGGTCCGCCCGGCGTTTGGAAGGTGGCGCAATCTGCTGGCGCGCACTCTGGCACTGGCGGCCGGATTGGCGTCAGCCCTGAGCGCGTTGGCCTTCGCTGTGTCCGCAGCTCCAACCCTTCTGGCCATTTCCCGCGGTCACCTGCCCGCCCAGACCTCTGTGCTGGGCTCGGCGACAGCAGCCCACTGGCCCCTTTGGCTCGCCAGCATCGCCTTGGGTCTGCTCGCAGCCTGGGCTGCCCGCGGCCGGAACATGGCGCGCGACCTCGATGCCGTGATCGTGTGGAGCGCGTACGCCCCCACCACCGTCCTGCTGCTGGAGTGGATGCACCGCTCCAGCCTGATCGCCCTGTCCGCCTGAGGCCTCGGGTGTTCGCAAGACCGTGTATCCAACCTGGGTTGGATTGTTGGATCGCCTGGCAATGGCCAAGGCTTGGCGCAGGAAGGAAGCCCGACAGGCCCTTCTCCATTTGATGACAAGCAAGGCAACCAACACAGGCACGCGGACACACGCTCCGGCATGGCCCCCCCCTTCGGAAGGCCTCGTCCCAACCCCAGGCCGATTCCAACCATGACCAAAGTCTTCTGGACGCTCGCTGTTCTAGACGCGATCGCCGCCGTGGTCCTCTGCCGACTGTTCGCGAAAGGTCCGCACGGGCAGTTCGACGGCCTGCTGGTGGTCGCCTACCTCGTCATCGTTTCGGGCACGGTCCTGACCCTCGGTGTATTTCCGTTGCTACGGTCCGATGGATTGCGCGCGGCGGCGTTTGTCGTGCTGCTGCTCTTGTCGGTGCCCCTGCTCATCTCGTCGGCGGGCTCGGCGATCAAGACCATCCGGGAAGAGCGACAGTTCAGTGGCAAGGCCTACTTCAGCGGCCCCGCCCTCGACCTGGCGCAGGCTCTGGTCAAACAGGATGCCGCCTTGGTGAAGCAGTTGATCCCCGCCGCCGGCGACCTGAACCAACCCCGGAGCGGCGGAACCTCTCCCTGGCAGTTCGCCGTGCTCCAGACCGAGAGCACGGAACAGTCCATCGAACTCCTGCGCGCCCTGCTGGCCGCAGGGGCGGATCCCAAGCGCGACGCCTCCGCAGATACGCTGCAACACGCCGTGGCCAAGGGTCCCCTCCTGACCCGGTTCCTGCTCGAAGCCGGAGCCAATCCAAACGTCCTCGACCACGAGCAACGCCCGTTCTGGTGGCGCACCTTGCAGCCACGCGAGGACGACGAGACCACCGAACTGCTGACCCTGATGCTCGATCACGGAGCGGACCTGAAGCTCCGGGCGCCGGACGGACGCGGTCCCATCGGCCATTGCCTCGCCAACGACTGTTGGCTGGCCGCCGCACTCCTCATCGAACGAGGTGCCGACTGGCAGCGGGATTCACCCCCAGACCGTTCGGTGCCCGACTTGTTCGAGGACGAGATCCTGCGGCGCGACGAGTACCCGGCTCCAGTCCCGGAGAGGCTTCGCAAGGCGCCCGCAAGAATGCGCGGCCTGCCCGCCGTTCTCGCGTACCCACGTCCGCAGACTGCCGACGACGTCCGGATCCCCGATCTGCTCCGCGACACGAGCTATGAGAACATCGAGGCGACACGCACCGCTCTCGTGCGCCTCGCTCAACAGCCAAACTGGCTGCGCCGCGTCGTCGCCTTCTTCGGCGGACCCGACACCCAGCGACGCAACCAGGTCGCCCTCCTGCTCAGCCTCAAGCCCGACGCTTTGCCAGACGATGTCCAGGAACGGTGCTGGTCGGTCCTTCACGCCCAGATTTCCTGGTACGATCAATCCGTCGAGAGCGCACCCCGCGAACCTCACGGCTGGCTCCTGACGGAAGCGGCCGTCATCGCCACCGGCCTCGCCTCCATTCCCGGTCCGGTTCGCGACATCCACCGGGCCGACTTCATCGGCCTCCGCGACCGCATCGAGACCTGCCGAAAGGCCAACGATCCCGATGCCCCACATCTCCCCGACCTGCGCAAGGCCGACTGGAGGGAGCCGTGAAAGGATCGCTGCTGTCCTCGAAGCGCTCCGCAACCACGGCAGCCAAAGTCCGCAGGCTTTGGGCCTCCACAATTGGGACAGGATCAACCGCCGGACGGCGGCGCTGATCCTCCAAGGCAGGATCGGGGCGGTGACGTCCTCATCGCCCTGGGACAGGGCTTGCGTGGGCAACGTGGACGTTGCCGCCCCGGTTGAGCGGGAGGCTGGCATGCAATCCTGTCAGTTGACGGCCAGACGAGTGGGAGGAAGCGTCCGCCCAGAAATGGATTCCATGGAGAACGCGGCGGACGTGCTGGTCTTGGGCGCTGGCGTCGCCGGACTCATCGCTGCCAGCGAACTCCTTCGAGCCGGTCGTTCCGTGATGATTCTCGACAAGGGTCGTGGCGTGGGTGGACGGCTCGCCAGCCGCCGGATCGAGGGTGCGACATTCGACCATGGCGCCCAGTGCTTCACGACCGGCGACTCCCGATTCATCGCAGCCGGCTTGCGGGATCGGCTGGGTGGGTCGGTCTCCACATGGAAGCCGGACCTGGCCACCGCTCCCGACGGTCCATGTCACTGGCGCGGCGTGCCCACCATGTCCGGAGTCGCGAAACACCTCGCCCTCGGGATTCACGTCCAACTCGAAACGACGCTCGTGGCGTTGCGCGCAGAGGCTCAATTCTGGGTCGCGACCACGCTCGGAGGAGGAACGATCACCGCCCGGGCCGTGATCCTGACACCCCCGGTGCCGCAATCGCTCGCCCTGCTGGATGCCGGCGGCGTGTCCCTGCCATCCGGGCTCCGCCAGCGCCTCGACGCCATCCAATACGAACGATGCCTCGCGGTGATGGCAGTCCTTGACGGTCCCTCACGCATCCCGCCTCCAGGGGGACTTACACTGGAATCAGGCCCGCTCGCCTCGATCACGGACAACCATCTGAAGGGGATCTCGCGCAAGCCCGCCGTCACTCTGCACGCCACTCCGGAGTTCAGCCTCGAGCATTGGGATTGCGACCGCACGGAGACCGCGCGACTCCTGCTCGCCGAAGCCGCGGACAGGCTCGGGGCCGGCGTGAGGAGCTTTCAGATTCATGGATGGCGGTACAGCCGCCCGGTGGTCACGGATCCCGAGCCTTGCGTCCTCGCCTGCGAACACCCGCCTCTCGCCCTGGCCGGCGATGGCTTCGGGGGATCCGGAGTCGAAACAGCCGCCTTCTCCGGGATGGCCGCAGCGAAAGCGATCCTCGAATCCGATTCTGGCCCAGCTCGCGCTCTCTGAGAAATCGACGTTCCAACTCAGCCCGACGGCGGAAACACCCACAACGCGGGCCGGCCCACGTTGCAGTGCACGGCACGGCCCAGCAGGGTCAATCCGGCCACGGATTGGTACAGGTTGCTTCGCGCCAGGTTGCCCAAGACGACACCGCTTCGGGATTCCCCCAAGGATCGCAGGCGCATCGCCGCCGACGGAATCGGATAGAAGATGTTCTGCAGCGCGGCACGCGGGTTGCCGTCCTCACCGGTGATCCCGGGGAAGAGCCCGATCCATCCGCGAGGATCCATTCCGGCCTCCGCCGCCGCCCGGTCCGCCCCAAGCACGGTGCCGCGGCTCAGGTACGGCAGGATGAGCAGGCTGACGAAGGTCCACAGCGTCATCCAGCAGGCCAGGCTGATCAGCGCATCCCCCGCCGGGAGATCGCCCCAAACCACCACGACCTCCCCGATCCACACCCCGAGCAGGTTCCACATCAGCAGCAGGAGAAAGACCCGGGCCGGCAGCCCGCGACTGATCTGCCAACGCCGACGAAGAATCTCCACCGACAGCTCCGCCCGGGGCATCCGTCCCAGCCACGCCTCCGGAATCAGGATCCCCGCACCGCGGCCATAGCCGACAAGGCCGCCGGTGAACGCTGGATCGTCCGCCTCGGTGACCAAGACTTCATCCCGGGCTTCCAGATTCCCGCTCCGGATTCGCCCGCCACAAACACCACGGTGAACCCACTGCCGCCCCACCGCCAGCAACACGCTGGAGACCGCAACACCCGCACAGAATCCGCCCGTCCATCGAAGGCTCAACAGGGCCACGGCACCCGCCACCGCGAGGACTGCCGAGTGCACAGTCACGCCCCTCAGCCAGACGCGGAGGAAGCCCAGCGCACTCGGGCGGCGCACCGGCATCAACCCCCAACCGCCCACGAAATCAAACGCGCCCTGCACCGCGATGCATCCCAGCGCGAAAAGCGGAAGACCCAAGTCGGAATCTGAGCTTCGACCCCACGCCATCCAGCCGAGGCCAACCGCAGATGCCACCACCCAGAACCCCACATTCGTGATCCCAAGCCCCAATCTCCGGCGGGCAAGGGCAGCCTGCTCGGTCGTCATCGATACTTCTCCCCGCACCCCGACTGCCCGGACCGGGAAGTCCTCTCACTCGGCGACGATCGGCCCTCGACCTCGCTACCAGAAGATCCTTCAGGTTTCCCCATGCAGGCATACTCCCTCACATCCCCTGAATCGCAACCCGACGGGACGCACCCCGCGAACCCACCCGTGCCGATTCGCGCAAATTCCAGTCCGGGTCCATCCTGCCGGATGAGCCGAGGCACACCGTCCCGGTTCTCCGTGGAACCAGAGCTTTCCCGATGAAGAAGTCGAATCTCCCCACCAAGATCTGCGCGGCCTGCTCACGCCCTTTTGCCTGGCGGAAGAAGTGGGAGCGCGATTGGGACCGGGTCCGGTACTGCTCTGACGCCTGCCGACGGGGCGTCCACCCGCTCGCCAAACGAGCCAAAGGCACCTGACCGCGCCGCTCCGGGAAGACCGCTGCATGGCGCATCCTCGGACAGACTCCCAGCCAGTCACCCTGGCGCGCCGAGGTCGCCCCACCATGCGACCCGAGGCCTGCTTCGAGGTTGAGGAATCTCACCTCCCTCAACGACGACGACATCGCGAAGAAGCTCCCCAGCGCTCAAGTCCATGCGCCCTTCTGGCTCCTGAAGGCCCTCAAGGCGCCGCCTCGACGCGGACGATCCGGGCATCCTTGTTGTTCTCCCAACCGGAACCGAACTCGATCACGTAGAGCGCGCCGTCCGGACCGATCTTCAGGTCGGTGGGACGTTTGAATGTCTGCTCGGGCGCGAACCGCGTCATCTCCACACGCTCGCCCTGGGCGTCGAGCTTCACCGCCACGATCCAGTTCCGCATCCATTCGTACACGAACAGGCAGTTGTCGTACTCGGCGGGCAGTTTGGTCGTGGACTTGAGGCTGGCGTCAAAGTGATACACCGGCCCCGCGGCGGCGGAACGCCCACCGCTGCCGAACGCCGGGAACTTCGACGAAGGCCCAGCCGGGTAGAACATCCAAGCTGGCTGTGCCGGGGGCAGTTCCTTGGGGCCGGTGTTGTTCGGCGAGAGGTTCACCGGTTTGGCCGGGTCCTGTACCGCGCCGGACTCCTTGGTCGCGAAATCGAACTGCCGATACGGCCGGTTGTCCGCCAGCAGGAAAGGCCAGCCGAAATTGCCGGCGGTCTTCGTCCGGTTGAACTCATCGAAGCCTGCCGGACCCCGTTGCTCCTTCGCCACCGGTGCATCGGGACCGACGTCCGCGAAGTAGAGCGTGCCGCTCTTGGCATCCATCGAGAAGCGCCACGGATTCCGACAGCCCATCACGTAGATCTCGGGCCGCGTCATCGGCGTCCCGGGCGGAAACAGGTTCCCCGACGGGATGGTGACGCTGCCGTCCGGCTGCGGATGGATCCGCAGGATCTTCCCGCGAAGGTCATTCGCGTTGCCGGCCGAACGGGCGGAATCGAAGAGCCGGCGTCCCTCGCGGAAATCCGTTGGCGCGAAGGCGTCACTCTCGAAGCCAACCGTGTTGTCTCCCGTCGCCACCAGCAGATTGCCCTGCCCGTCGAAGCCCAAGCCGCCGGCATAGTGGCAGCACACTTCCAGGTCGACCGGTACGGTCAGCAGGGTCTTCTCCTCCGACAGCGCGACCGGCGAACCGCCAAGCGTCAGCCGGGACACCCGGAAATCCCGACCGCCCTTGGGCGAGTAATAGAGGTACACCCAATGGTTGCGCTCGAAGGCGGGGTCCACCGTCAACCCCAGCAGTCCAGCCTCCCATGCCCCACCCGTCGGCGGCGTCGAACTGTTGGACCGGGCTTCAACGTCCCGCTGCCAGACCACCGCGGAGGTCTTCGTCTCCGGGCTCCACACCTTCACCTTGCCGGCACGCTCCGCGTAGATGAGGCGGCCGTCGGCCAAGACCTCGACTTGCATCGGGTTCTCGGCGTCGGTCACGAGGACGGTCTTCTGGAGCCCGGCCGCGGATGCGGCGCAAACTGCGATCGCCAAAACGGCCGACGTGAGTGAGCAACGGATGATGTCGCGAATGGAACTTAACGTGGGTTCTTGCATGGGATAGAGCGGTTCAACCTGGAAAAGGCAGTTGGAACCACGGCTTGCACCGATAACACGGATAAGCAGGGACTTGGTCTTGGATCGCCGAACACCTGGGAGGTGAGGACCCGACCGAGCGGGAAACATCCGTTCCAGCTCCGTCCATCCGTGAAATCCGTGGTCAGAACAACGGCGACTGGGACGTCGCCACCCCGTTCCAGGCTGAGGTCAGGATCCAAGGGCGCCCGGTGAAACGGGTGGACCGGCTGTTGCGTCTCCGGGGTCATGTCTGAACTTCCCAAAATCCGTCATCGATCCGGGGTCGACTGCGCGGAAGGCAGGGTCGCGCTGAGCTTCACGCTGCTGAAACTCATCAGCACCGGCGCATCCGCGGCGGCCTCGTTTCGGAATACGAGGAACAGGTCCTGTCGACCCTTGGTTTCCGGCAGGGTGACCGACACGCCTGCAGGTCCGCGCCCCCGGCGACCACCAGGGCCGCCACCTCCGCCAAACGCGAATTGCCGCGGCTCGATCTTTGCCGTCCCCACCAGGGTCCCGGTGGCGGAACCCAACCGAACCTCGACATTGCCGCCTGGCTGCTTCTGGTTCGTGAAGGCATCGGCCACGACCTCCACCTGGCGCACGCCGGTGAGATCCACCTGCCGGAACGCCACCACGCTGCCCGAGTGGACCTGACCAGCGCCACGTTCGGCGGGCTCAACCCCTTCCTTCACCGCCGCCGCAGTCACCGGCAACACAGGACTTCGGAGCATCCGGAGACTTTCGCCGGTGAGCGGTGGGACGCCCTCGCTCCCTTGGTCCGTGTAAACGGCCCGCACGAGGATCGAGCCGGTGCCCGGATCGCCTGCCGGCAACTTCGGTGTGTAATCACCGGCGAGCGGCAATCGCGGCCCCGCCGGATCAGCCAGGCTCAGGACGTACTTCAGGATCGTGCCGGCCTCCGACTCGTTCACAAACGGGTTGGGCGGCATGGAGAGCTGTCCCCAGACGCCGGAGCCGCCGGTGACGACCTTCTTCGACAACTCACCCAGTGCCGTCGCCTGACCGGCGTACTTCCGGGCGATCTCGACGAAGCTCGGACCAACCAGCTTGCCCTCGACCAGATGGCACGCCTTGCAGTTGCCCTTCGTCAGGAGGGTCTGTGCCACGGGGAACCGGGCCGCCGCCTCCTCGCCCCGCGGCAACGCCTTGAGCGACGCGACGTCAAATCCCGCGGGCACGTAGTCGATGCTCAACGCCACCTTCTCGACCGGCACCTTGCCTTCCGAAAGCTTGCCGTCCTCGCGATCCTCCACCTCGATGGCGTACCCGAACGGCTCGTCGGCGAAGTAGAATGTCTCGTTGCCCTTCAGTTTCAGCCTCACGACCGGGGGCTCATTGCCAGAGATGACGGGAACGGACCGACTGTCCGTCGCACCCGTAGCGTCGGTCACGGTCAGTCGCGCGACGTGTGCGCCCGGGTCCTCGAACTTCACCACCGGAGCAGCCTCCTCGAACACTCGCGGCTTTCCAGAAGGCCCGAAGACCTCCCAACGATACTTCAACGCATCACCGTCGTAGTCCTTCGTGCCCGCCGACGACAAGGTGACCTCGAAGGGCGGGACACCGCCCTCGCGACTGGCCGATGCCACCGCGATGGGCTTTCGATTGCCGCCCTCAAACTCGATGCGCGTGAGCTTGGCTTCAGGGCTCGCCTGGAACCAGCGCCCGCCATACTCGAGCACGTAGAGATCTCCGTCGGGGCCGAACTTCATGTCGATCGGCTCCACCGGCCGGTAGTCCGGCAGGAATCGCTCGAGGGCCTTGAAGTCCCCATTCGGATGCATGCTCACGAGCATGATCCAGCGCCGGGAAAGATCGGTGATGATCCACTTGCCCTCGAAATAGGCCGGCCAAAGGCGCTTGGCACCGCTGAAGTCCGACTGATGGAAGATCGGTCCGCCCGTCGCCGAACGACCGCCACTGCCCAACTCCGGAAACTTCTCCGACACGCCGTACGGATACCAGATGAACGACGGCGCCAAGGGCGGCAGTTCGGTCAGGCCCGTGTTGTTCGGGGACCGATTGATCGGCCGGGCCGGATCGTTGGTGGCACCCGGCTTGTTGTCCGCGTAGTTCCAGTGGGGAAAGGCCGAGGTGCCGACGAAATAAGGCCACCCGAAGAAGCCCGGCTTGCGGGCCTGGTTGAACTCGTCGTAGCCCATGGGTCCGCGATCCGTGTTCTGGCGCCCATCCGGGCCAACCTCACCCCAGTAGATGAAGCCGGTCTGGCTGTCGCGCGAGACGCGCCAGGCATTGCGATGCCCCATCGTGTAGATCTCCGGCCGGGTCTTCAGCGTTCCTTCGGGGAACAGGTTGCCCTTGGGGATCGTGTAGGTACCGTCGTCCTCCGGGTGGATCCGCAGGATCTTGCCTTCGAGCGAGGCCGTGTTGGCGGCGCCACCCTGGTCGTCCCACGGGGCGCGACCCGGGCGCTCGTCAGTGTGGGCGGACAGGTTGTTGCCACGATTGTTCCCGACGGTGAGGTACAGGTTGCCATCGGGATCCCACGTCATGCCGCCGCCCGAGTGGCAACACGTCTCGCGCTGCGCGGGCCAATCCATCAGGACCTTCTCCGAGTTGGCGACCAGGACATCGTTCCGCACCACCCATCGCGAGAGCACCGACTTCTCCTCGGTGGGATGCTGGTAGTAGAGGTAGATCCAGCCATTCTGCGCGTACTTCGGATGCAACGTCAGGCCCACCAGACCCTGCTCGCCATTCCCCTGCCGCGTGCGGTTGTTCACCGCCAGCGAGCCCACCACCTTCACGCCCCCGATCCCAGGGTCGAACATCTTGATCGTGCCCCGCCGCTCCGCGATGAACGCGCGCCCATCGCGCAGGACCTCGAACACCATGGGCTCGTCCAGCGTGCCCGGTGGCGTGAGTTGCACGGGAGTGAAACGGTTGTCGTCCGGACGCGCTGCCGCGGACTGCGCACGCACGGCAAGCGGCGAGGCGGCCAGTCCACACAGGACGACGATCACGCGGCTGAACCCGCGGCTCAGGATCGGTACAGGCAGTTTCATGGCTGGGTGGGGTGGTTGAACGTGCGTGTTCTCAGGAAAATCATCAGGAGTGGCTCGGGCAGTACTCCCGCTCTTCGTACTCAAACCAATCAAAATCTGCCGGCCGCCGCGTGCCGGCCATGTCCTCACAGGCAACCCCGACAAACGCCCCGGTGAAATTGGGCTGCCCAGGCGCGGAACATTCGTCCGACAGGATGCTGGCGTCGAAGATCTCCGGCAACCAACGCCAGTCGCTGTCCACGCCCTCCACCTTGTAGGCGAAGCGCAATCGCTCGAAGTCCACCTCCGCGCGCAAATGGACCCGCTTGCCAGCAACGATCGGAATCGGAGACGTGAAGGAATCGGCCATCAACGCATCCGGAATGCAGGACATCACCCGCAGATGCTTGCCGAGCATCTCGTCGTGCGTGACGTGCAGGTAGTGAAGCTTGGTGCTGTTGTAATAGCAGACCAGCCCGGCCATCTGCTGGAAGTGCTCCGGCTCGAACTCAACCACCGTCGACGCCCGGAAACAGTGCGATTGCTGGCGTCGAGCGACGAGCGAATGGCGGAACAGGCTGCCCATCGATTCACGGCCGTGGAGCCGAAGGAAACCGGGACGCTCCGTCAGGCTGAACAACTCTTCCGGATACGGCGACCGCAACCACTGGAACTCGATGGGAAGCTCGGTCGAATCAAAATCCCGCCGAGTCGTAGCAGCCGTCGTGAGGAGGCTGTCCCCCTCCACGGCTCCGCGTGGCCCCGCCTCCTCACGTCGGCGGCTGCCGGGTGCCGGCGTTTCCATCGTCGGTATCCCCTGCCCGTCCAGCGTGCGCAGCCAACCGTCGGCTCCCCAGACCATCTTCTGCAACGCGGTCTCACGTCCGAGCGTGCAGCGACCCCGGTTCGGCAACGGGCGTCCCACCAGATACGCCATGTAGGTCTCACCCTCCGGCGTCTCGACCAGATCAGCATGCCCGGCACGCTGCAGC
The DNA here is from genome assembly GCA_965284395.1 of Limisphaerales bacterium. GTDB lineage: Bacteria > Verrucomicrobiota > Verrucomicrobiia > Limisphaerales > UBA9464 > UBA6176. The sequence continues at coordinate 7,554,512 of OZ260084.1, forward strand.
CGCGCATCGGGCCGATGGCGTGCACTCATGATGTAGGTGTCCGGATGCAGCTCGTACGGCCCCGTCAGGTTCCGCGAGCGCGCCATGGTGACGGCATGGTTCCAGTTCGTGCCACCTTCCGCCGTGAGCAGGTAGTACCAGCCATCGCGCTTGTAGAGGTGCGGCGCCTCGGTCAGGCCAAGCGGGGTCCCCTTGAAGACAATCTGCCGCTGGCCAAGGAGTCGACGCTCCTCGACCGAGTACTCCTGCAGCACGATACCCGCGAACCGGTTCCTCCCCGACCGATAGTCCCACAGCATGTTCAGGAGGTACTTCCTGCCGTCGTCATCATGGAAGAGCGACGGATCAAATCCGCTGCTGTTGAGATACACCGGGTCCGACCAGTCGCCGTCGATGGTCGGGCTGGTGACCAGGTAGTTGTGGAAATCCCGCAACGACGCCCCGCTCGCTCCAGCCATCGAGGAACGCCCGAAGCGCTTCACGTCGGTGTAGACCAACCAGAACAAGCCGTCCGCGTGGGTCAGGCAGGGTGCCCACACCCCGCACGAATCCGCCTCGCCCAGCATGTTGAGCTGGCTCGGCCGCCGCAACGGACGCGTCAACAACCGCCAATCCACCAGGTCACGCGAGTGATGGATCTGCACTCCGGGAAACCACTCAAAGGTGGAGGTCGCGATGTAGTAGTCCTCGCCGACCCGCAGGATCGAAGGGTCCGGGTTGAACCCGGGAAGGATGGGGTTTTGGATGGTCATGCAACTGGGGACGCGGGACTCGCAGCGCGACGGGCGGCGAGCTCCCGCTCGATCTCGTCCACGCGTTTCTGGTCGAGCGGGTAAATCATCAACGCCACGGACTTCAGGATCGCAAACACGGCCGGACCGATGGAGAACGCCAGCGTGATGCCGAGCAAGGCGGTGGGGGTCTGGGTCGCCGCACTCTTCACATAGCCGAAGTTGGCGAGGAAGAGCGGAACCAGGAAACCGCCGATCAGGATGCCAGCCTTGATGGAGAAGAGCGAAGCCGAGTAGATGAGACCCGTCGAGCGACGCCCATACTTCACCTCGCCATAGTCGGCCACGTCGCCATAGAGCGCCCACGTCAGCGCCGAAGTCGGCCCTGCGCAGAACTGCGCCGCCATGTTGGCGGCCACCAGCCACCAGAAGTTCCCCTTCGGAACGAAGTAGAACGCGAGGAAGCACAGCCCGGTGACGAGGCTCAGCCCGGCCGCGTAGTATTTCTTGTCCACCTTCCGCGCGATGGGTCCGAGACAGAGTGTGCCCAGCACCAGCCCCATCGCGCCGCTGGTGAGGAAGAGCGTGGTGTGGTCGAGGCGCCAGAAGACCGGCGTCGAATCGTAGCCCTGGACGTACTTGAAGAAGAAGATGGTGCTGCCTGAGCGCAGCGCAGAAAACGCGTTGGAGCAGATAGAGGTCAGAAGGAGCACCACCCAGGGCCAGTTCTTGAACAGTTCACCCAGCTCCTCCCGGACGTTGGTCCGCTGCTGGGCGGGAGGCTTCACCCGCTCCTTCGTCGTGGCGAAGGTGATCAGGATGAGCGCCACGGAAACCACGGCGAACACCGCCATGGTGAGCTGGAAGCCCCGGGTCTCGCTGCCGGCACCCAGAAGCTCAACGAGGGGACGAACAAAAAGCGAGATCAGGAAGGCCGCTCCAAACGCTCCGACGAACCGGCAGGTCGACGCCACCGTCCGGGTCCGCGGGGAAGGGCTGATGACGCCCAGCATCGCCGAGTACGGGACGTTGATGACGGTATAGGCCACCATCATCAGGCCGTAGGTGATCGCCGCGTAGGCGGTCTTCCCCGTTGGGCCGAAGTCAGGCCCCAGGAACATCAGGTAGCCGCAGAGCCCGTAGGGCACGGCACCAAACAGGAGGTACGGACGGAACTTGCCCCAGCGCGTGTTCGTCCGGTCCGCGATCAATCCCATGATCACGTCGTCGAACGCTCCGAACGCCCGTACCAATGGGATCATCCAGAGCAACACGGTAGCCGGAATACCCCAGACATCGACGTAGTAGTACGTCAGGAAGATGTTGAACGACTGGAAGAAGAAGTTCGACGCCGTGTCGCCCAGCGCATAGCCGACATACTCGGACGCGCGGAGCGGTTCATCCCGGACGGTGGGGTTGGAGGAGGATGTCTTCACGGATCTTCCGGGAACATGATCTGCGCGGTCTGCCACAGGTACCGCCGCCAGTTCAGCCACTCGTGGCCGTGCGAACTCAGGACCGAGAACGTGCGCACGCCGTGGTCATTGAACACCGCCATCGTGCGCATGCTGTTGAAGTAGGCAATGTCCGTCTCGCCAACGCCGAAGTAGATCGGCATGCGGAACCGCTCGTTGATGTTGGTCTGGCTGAGGAGCGGCTGGATGTTCTCCTTGAAAGCCGGCCACTGGTCCTGCCAGTAGCCGGAACTGAAGACGTAGAGCTCGCCAAACTTCTCCAGATGGGTCAGCCCGGTATTCAGCGTGACAAAGCCACCCATCGAAAGCCCCGCCACGGCCCGGCTTTCCCGGTTCGTCCGGGTCCGATAGTGCCCGTCCACGAACGGCAGCAGGTGCTGCAGGTATTCCTGCGTGCAAGCGTCGTCCTCGCCCAGCTTGGGTGGCTTGCCGGACACCAGTCGGCCCGTGTTGGGCATCACGACGATCATCGCGCGCGCCTTCCCCGCGGCGATCAGGTTGTCGAGGATGTGGTGGGTCGCCCCCTTCTCGGTCCAGTGACTGTCGTTCTCCCCGCCTCCGTGGTTCAGGTACAGCACGGGATGCCGCCGTCCGGTATCGGAGTCATATCCGGGGGGCAGGTAGACATGCATCCGCTTCTCTGCCCCGCCGGCAATCGGGTAATTCACGATCTCGACACGGCCATGCGGGACGCTGTTGCTGGCGTAGAAGGATTTGTCCTCGGGCGGCGGCAATGCCGGCAGGATCGGGACCGGATGGCGCGGAGCCGCGGGTGCCCATCGCGCTGCATTCCCGGGACGACTGCCCGGGCCGCCTGGCGGCCTGGCACCTGCCGGACCAGCGCCCGGCGTGGCTGGAGCCTGGGCCCGCAGCAGTGACCCCGGACTCGCGAGCAGCAGGAAGAGCGCCGCGACGGGAATGAGGAGGAACGTCTTCACGGTTGGGTTCATTGCCCGATTCTACGAAGCGGCAGTGGTGGAACTGAGATCACTTGGAAACGCCGGGCACCGAGACGGTGTAGCCGAGGACAGGCTTGCCGTCCTCCGTTAGAAAACGGGCGCAGAAGTCGGTTGCTCCCCCGCCATTGATCACGGCGCATCGCAGCACGTTGGTCCCCTTCTTCAGCGTCACCCGCTTGGACACCCCGTCATCGATGACCGTCTGCCGGTCGCCGTAGATTCCGACCAACTCCTGGCCGTTGAGCCACCAGATCGAAGCCGCATTGGAACCGATCGCCAGCCGGACGTCCTGGATCTCCTCCGGACAGTTCAACACCGTCACACCCCACGTCAGGATGTTCGAGGTCGGCTTCTCCAACGCCCAGGCGAAGTGGAAGAGATTGACGTTGTATTCCTTGGTGTCCACGGCATGCCAGGTGCGTTCCCCATCCCCGACCTTCACCTTTTCTCCATCACGGGGCAGGACCGCCAGCTGGTTGGTGAAATGGGCCTTGGCAACCGTCTCGCGCACCGCCTTGTCAGTCAGCCCCACGGCTCCGATGGGCTCGAGCAACATCCAGCGCTGGATGAAGCCTTGCGGACTTGGGGGCTTGTCCGTCGAGGTCGCGCGTTGGAGCGACGGCGTGGCGTCCAGGCCACTGGCCTGCGCCACGCTGCCGGCGAGCGCCGCCGACAGGACCGCGTACAACGTGAGCAAGGAAATCCGGATGCCGCGGGATCTCATGGTTTCGATGGCGGGGAAAGGCTTCACGGGGACTGGAACAACCAGCGTTGCTTGTCGTCGGGGACACCGGCCTGCGAAAGCGTCGCGAAGCTGCTTCCGATCGCCGACACCGCCATGGGCTTTCCGCCACCGGGAACCGCCTTCGGCATCAGCCGCCAGCTTCCGTCGGCCAGTTGGTCCAGGCGCCACAACTGCGAGGGATCACCGGTGAAGTTCGGCGACGTCGTCAACTCCCGCTCCGCCGTCGCGGTGAGGGCCCGATCGGTCCCTGCGATGGTGATCTTGAAGTACGGCGAGCCAAGATGCCCACCCGCGTTCGTGACGGCCGTGACCGCCCACTTTTGCTGGGCCTGACTCAGGTAGTTGGCCATCCGCGTCGGGATCTCTCCCGCGGACCAGTTGGTCGAGACCTGCGCCGCTTCCTGCGGGGGAATCGGGACACCGGTGCCCCCGAACATGCCACCGCCCCCGGGCGGCCGCGGCCTTGGCCCATTGGTCGAACCCGAACTGCCACCACCGCCTGGACCACCGCCTGAACCCGCGCCAGGACCTCCGAACCCCGGGCCTCCACCCGGACGGGCTCGACGCCCTCCGACGGGGACTCCTTCCACCGCCAACTCCAATGCCGTACCGGTGCGGACAGACTCGATCCGGTAGGAGCCCTCACGGAAGTTCTCGCCAGCCACCGGCCAGCCGTCCCTCCAGAGCAGAGGCCGGACATCCAGGATGCTGGCGCCGCCCCGAACGAGGTCCGCCTCATAGTGCAGCGAGAACTTCTGGACACCCGGCCCGTCCTCGATGAGCCCAAAGTGACCGGGCCCGATGAAGCGGCCTGCCGATCCCAGAAAGAGCTTTCCGCCACCCTGGATCATGTCGATCCCCTCGTGATCCAGATACGGACCGGTGATCTTCTTCGAACGGCCCATCCGAAGGTTGTACCCCGAATCAGCGCCCCGACAGCAGCTGCCGTGGGTCGCGATCAGGTAATACCATCCGTCGCGGAAGATCACGATGGGCGCCTCGCAATTCACGGCCAGGTTGACGGGCGGCACTTCCGCGTTCCGTCGCTTTCCTGTCGCCGGATCCATTTCGAGCAGCCGGATGAACCCAAAGTAGGAACCGTAGACGAGCCACAGCTTTCCATCGTTCGGGTCCAGGAACGCGCCGGGATCGATGGCGTTGCAATCCTCCACGCCATCGGACGACGCAACCACGCCACCTTCCTCCCACTTGTAGTCCGGAGAGTCCGGATCCAGCGAGCGGCTCGAGATCAGGTTGATGTCAGCCCGGGGCTGGGCCCCGACATTGCGGGCTACGTAGACGAAGTACCGGTCACCCACGCGGATCGCGTCCGGCGCCATTCCACTCCGGACGGGCGTCGTTCCCCGTCGCCAGGTCCATCCATCGTCAGAGACGAGCGTCGTGCCGCCTGTACCGTAGGTGTAATAGCGACCGCCATCGCGGACGAGGGTTGAGGGATCGTGGATCTGGACTTGGCCATCCAGCGCCAAGGCGGAAGGCGCCAGCGCCACCAGCAGGACGCCTAGGAGGTTGAATTTCATGAAAGCTTGAACTCCGTCACTTCGATCCGCTGGCCGGCTGCCCCAGTAGCGAAAGCATCTTTTCGCCATAGCGCCGCCCCATCTCCCGGTAGCCAGCCTGCGAGAAATGCAGCCGATCCCTTCGAGCCTCGCATCCGGCCGAGGATACGACGTGCGCGGTGGGAATCGTGGTGGGCAGTTCGCCGATGATCCGGTTCATGCCGGCGCAGGCCCCGTTCTGGTCGGCGTTTACCAGTTCACCCACGAGCAAGGGGACATCCGCAGCCTTGAGGTCCAGGTCCTGGAGCAGGTTCTCGTAGATGCCCTTCACCTTGTTGGGCCACTCCTTGTCATTGGGGTTGGCCTCACCCTGGTGCAGCAGGATGCCCCGGATGATTCCGTCCCGCTGCGCGAGCTTCGCCATCTCCACGAGGTGCTGGTACGGATTGCCGCCATAGGTGGCAATCGTGTTGGTCATCCACTTTGGCGCGGTCGCGACATAGGCACCAAAGGTCTCCTTCTCGAAGAGCTCGATCCTGCAACCGCCGATGGAAACGTTGACCACACCCACCTGGATCCGTGGCGGGAGATTCGAAACCAGTGTCCGCCCAAAATAGTCCGCGGGGCCGAGGCCGGCGGAGGGGCGGCAAAGCGGTGGCACCGCGGGGTACCACTTCCCCTTCACCCGCTCCTGCTTGGGAAAATCCACCGGGGCGAGCATCTGGAAACGCTCGTCCACGGGTCCCTTGTCCTGCTCACCGATGCCGGGAAAACCCTCCATGTTGGACTGGCCGAAGCACAGGAACACGTAGCGGTTGGTGTTCTGAGCAACGGCCCCCAGGCTGAACCCGAAAATCGCCGCGAACAGAGCCAGGCGACGGAGCAGGATGAAGCGCATGTTCAGGAATCCCGGTAACGCAATGCCGACCTTCACTGCGGTGATCCAGCCTTCTGCGCCTCCTTGAGCACCGCCTCGAAAGCGGGCTTGGGCCGGTTCTCCCCGTCGAACACGAGTGGCTTGCCATTGGCCCGCCAGGAAACGGCGTCGTTGACTCCCCAGAAGGTCACCATCTTGACCTTGTCACGGTGCTTCACGAACGCCCGGAAGATGCCCGCATAGGCGTCGGCAAGCTTCTGGTCGGCATCACTGACCAGGCCGCCCTGCGTCGTGGCGGCGTTGGCACCGATGTCGGCACCCGTCGTGCGCTGCCCACCCTGGGCGCTGTTGATGTCGAGCTCGGTGACATGGATGGGAAGGCCGAGCTTCCCGATCTCGGTCAGGGAACGGTCCATCTGCTCGAATCCGGCCGTCGAGACGTTGAGGTGGGCCTGCGTGCCAATCGCGTGGATGGGCACCTTCTTTTCCTGAAGCGACCGAACCAGCGTCACCAGCTTCTGGATCTTCACCGGGTTCTCCAACCCGTAGTCGTTGTATCGAAGGATCGCATCGGGATCCGCCTCGTGCGCGTACTCGAAGGCCTTGGCGATGAAGTCCGGCCCGATGATCTCGCTCCAGAGCGAAGTCCGCATCACGTTCTCCGGCCCGCCGTCCGCGAGGGCCTCGTTCACGACATCCCAGACCTTCACCTTGCCCTTGTACCGGCCGACGACGGTGTGGATGTGCTCGCGCATCCGCTGGAGCAATTCCTCTCGCGAGGCGCGGGGGCCGTTGTAGCGGCCGAAGCCCGGACCGAAACCAGGTCCGAAGCCACCCCGGCCCACCCGATTGGTGCCCGGCGCGTTGGTCCCCGGAGCCGCGACCGCAGGAGCAGGATTGGTTGCACCCGCCGGAGGCGGATTGGTTCCGGCAAAGACCCAGTTCGGCGTCTGGCTGTGCCACACCAGCGTATGGCCCACTATCTCCATTCGGTTGCCCAGCCCGAACGCGACCAGGGCATCGGCCCCGGTGAAGTCGTAACCATCCTTGCCTTCCCGTGGATGGATGAGCTGCCACTTCATGTCGTTCTCGGCCGTGATCTGGTTGAAGTGGCGCTTCACCAGGGCGACCTCCGTCGCTACCTGCTCCGCTCCCCGACGCCCACCGCTTCCGGTGGTGTGGGACCGGTTGAGGGCCGTACCGATCAGGAAATGCGATCGGAAAGCCTCTCCGAGCGAGGGCGCATCCGCTGCGCGGAGGGTCAGGCCGACGGCGGCGATCATCAGGGGCAGCCGGGCAAGGCGGCCGAGGGGGAATGAGCGGGATGGTTTCATGGATCAGTTGCCGGAGGACTTGAAGATCAGCTGCGAGAACTGGAACAGCCCCTTCTTCCAATGCTGGAAGTCGTGGGCGTGTTCATCGACATGCCAGACGTGCGGGACCCCCTTCTCCTTGAGATAGGAGTGTACGCCCTGGCTGATGCGGATGAGGCCGTCCTTGTTGCCACACGAGACGTAGAGGAGCTTCAACTGCGCCTTCGCCTTGTCGGGGTCCGGCACTAGTTCCGCCGCCGGCTTGGTATTCGGGGCGGAAGAGAATCCTCCAACCCATGCGAAGGTATCCAGGTTGCCCAGTCCAAAGTTCAGCGACTGCCCGCCGCCCATCGAGAGGCCGGCCAAGGCACGCCCCTCGCGATCCGCCTTCACGGAGTACTTCGACTGGATGAACGGGATCAGGCTGCCGAGGAGATCCTTGTCGAATGCACCGAACGCCGGTGCCGTGGCCATCGCATTCGAACCAGCCCGATCATCCGCCTGCGCCCGCCCATTGGGCATCACGATGATCATCGGCACGGCTTTGCTGTCCGCGATCAGGTTGTCGAGGATGACGTTGGGCTGGCCACCGCGGCGCCACTCCTCTTCGTCCCCGCCAATGCCGTGCAGCAGGTACAGTACGGGATACTTCCGGTCCGCCGAGTAACCGGGCGGCGTATACACCAGCGCCTTGCGCTTGGTGCCGACCGACTTCGAGTCGTATTCGACCATCTCCAGCTTGCCGTGGGCGATGCCCTCGCGAGCCTGGTCGAATCCAGCAGGAGCATCCGGGAAAGCAGCCTTGTCGTCGGGGCCCAGTTCAATTGGCCCACCGAAACCACCGCGCCGAGGACGGGGAGCGCCCGCGGCCGCAGCCGGGGCAGCCGCAGGAGCACCGACCCGGGTGGCGACGAATTCCTGGGTCCCGAGATCCCCTACCTTGCGGGTGAAGCGGATCCCGTCGTCGCCGAGCTTGCCGGCGTATTCGACCCGCATCTCGTTGTCCTGGAACTTCCGGATCTCGACGAACGACAGCGTGTCGCCAGTCAGTTTCGCCTCGATGAACTCCACGTCGCGCTGCTGTTCACGCGCCTCGGCCACCGCCTTGGCACTCAGCTTCCCGTCCTGCACCGCGAAGTCGAAGACGTACTTCTGCTGACCAATCGGTGACTCGAACTCGCCCTTCCACTTCCCAGCCGGGCTCTTCGCGCCGGCCACCGCCTTCTCCCGCTTCGCGACCAACTCCTCGGTGGCAATCTCGCCGACCTGCCGTTTGAATTTGATCTCGTCGCCCACCAGCTTGCCCTCGTAGCGGATCGAGATGTCGTTCCCCTGGAAGTTGAAGACCTCGACGAAGCTCACCGTGTCGCCCACGACCTTGCCGTCCCGGATCTCCACCGTGCGCTTGTTCTCACCGTTGATGTCGCCGGTGGCCTTGCCCGTGAGCTTGTCGCCCTCGGTCTTCAGTTCGTAGGTGTAGCCCTGCTTGCCGATCTGGGTGTCGAACGTCGCCTTCCAGGTGCCGGTGAGGTCGGCGCCGTGGAGTGCCGCGGCAAGCCCGACCAGCGACAGCGTCGTGAGGAGGATGGGTTTCATGTGCGTGGAAATGTACGGATGGATGGGATGAAGTCGTCGTGAAACGAAGGAGGGAACTCAGTCCTTGAACAGCAACGGAGCAAACTCGCGCAGGCTGCGCCGCCACGTCTGCCATTCGTGCGCCGTATCCTGCGAGACGTAGAAGTGGCTGTTGATGCCGGCAGCCTTGAGCGCCTCCGCCGTGGCCTTCGGGTCGCCACCGCGATTGTTGCCCAGTTCCTTGCTGCCGTAGCTGACGAAGACCAGCTTGTTCTTCGCCTTGAACGCCGCCAGGTCCGTGATGTTCGTCACCGCAATGCTGCCGCCACTGAAGATCCCGATGTGCGAGAAGGCATCGAGGTTCCGGAGCGTGATCATCCGCGTCTCCATGCCGCCCATCGAGAGACCGGCCATCGCGCGATTCGGCTGGTCGGAAAGGGTACGGAAATTGGCGTCAATGAAGGGAATCAACTCCTTCACCATCACCGTCTCGAAGGGCGCGATGTCGAAGTTCCGCATGCCGCCCATCCGGGTCTCGTTGGTCATGCCGTAGATCATGACGATGATGATCGGCCGGGTTTTGTTCTCGGCGATCAGGTTGTCCATGATCTCCCGGGCCCTGCCCTGCACGCCCCAGCCGTACTCGTTCTCGCCCCAGCCATGCTGGAGGTAGAGCACCGGATACTTCTTCTCCGGGTTCTGGTCGTAACCGGGGGGCGTGTAGACGAAGGCGCGGCGCATGGTGGCGGTGCTCGGCGAATGGAAGAACACCTCGCGCAACTGGCCCTGCGGGACGTTCTTCAGCGTGTAGGTATCCTGATCCTTGGCGGGGATCTCGACCGCGCTGCCCCAACGCTGGGCACCGAAGAACATCCGGCTGTTCGGATCCGGCACCTCCGCGCCGTCCAGGGAGATCGTGTAGTAGTGGAAACCCTCGTCCAACGGGCGCGTGTAGCCGTACCAAGCCCCATCCGGTCCCTTCGTGAACGCACTGCTGTCGCGGAAACTCACGCCGACCGTCCGGGCATTGGTCGCAGCGATCCGGAATTTCACCCGCCCCTCCGAGTTGACCTGGGGATAGTCCTTCCCCGGCTGGTTCGACGACGCCGGCTTCCAGTCGTCAACCGGGGCGTTCGTCTGGGCAAGACCCAGGTATCCGACGAGGGCCGACAACATCAGGAACGGAACAAGGCTGATTTTCATGGGGGCGAATTTCGGGTGTGACCGGGTGGAATCGGATCTGGTTTCAGGATTCTATCCGCAATGGCGGACCGAACCGCTGCTGGGCAGCGGCCCGATCAGGGGCACGGCAAGGCGGAACGGCGGACATCGCGGTGGATTGATCCTACTTCCGTCGAACCTGTCCTTTTGGACATTCGAATCATGGACAGGGGTACCCACTCTTGAGGTTGCTGGCCGGATGTCCCTTTTCCGCCCCGTCTCCGTGTGAACTGCGGGTACCTGTCCCCGCCTTCAATCGCATGGACACGGCATAGCCGTATGCCGGCCGAAGCCCGCACCAGAATGCCCCACCACCCACGCTCCCCCGGAATCACCTCACGGCCAACGCCTTGATCCGCGACGCCAGGGTCGTCGGCCTCATGTTGAGCAATTTCGCGGCGCCTCCGGGACCGAAGACCTTCCCTCCGCACTGCCTCAATGCTGCGGCGATGCTCTCGCGCTCCGTACGCTTCCAATCCTCCCGCGTGAGGATGGACACCGATTCGTTCGGAGTCGGCCTGATGGAGGCAGGACGCGGCGACGCAGCCTGCGGCAGCTCGAACTGCAACGGCCCGTTCTGGGCCAGGATCACGGCACGCTCCACCGTGTTCTGGAGTTCGCGGATGTTGCCCGGCCAATCATGGCCGGCGAGCTGTCCCGCGTGAGCCTTGGTGAACCGCGGCACGGGGCGGTTCATCCGTTTCGCCGCGAGGCCGACAAAATGCGCGGCGAGCGGCCCGATGTCCTCGCTGCGCTCACGCAGCGGCGGGACTTCGATCGGGAACACGCCAAGTCGATAGAAGAGGTCCTGCCGGAATCGGCCCGCGGCCACCTCCTTCTTCAGTTCGCGATTGGTGGCAGCAACGATGCGCACGTTGACCTTCCGGACACGGGTATCCCCGACGCGTTCCACCTCCTGCTCCTGCAAGACCCTCAACAGCTTCGCCTGCATCGCCAGAGGGACCTCGCCGATCTCGTCGAGGAAGAGGGCGCCGCCATCCGCCAGCTCGAAGCGCCCGGGCTTGTCGCGCATCGCACCGGTGAACGCGCCCTGGACATGACCGAAGAACTCGCTCTCAAAGAGCGTCTCCGGCACCGCCCCACAGTTCACCTTGATGAGCGCACGGCCCTTCCTCGGGCTCTGATCGTGAATGGCGCGGGCGACAAGCTCCTTGCCCGTGCCGCTTTCGCCGGTGATGAGGACTGCGGCGTCGGTCGGCGCAACGAGCTGGATCTGCTGCAACACCTTCCTGAGGGCCGGGCTGCTTCCGACGATGCCATGCGCTCCGACAGCTTCGGTCACCTCCTGGCGGAGATAGCGGTTCTCTTCCTCCAGTCGCGCCTTGAGGTGCTCGATCTCCTCAAAGGCCCGGGCATTGGCGATGCTCACGGCCGCGTGGTCGGCGAAGACCCGCAGCCAATCGAAGTCCTCCTGCTCGAGGATCTCCCGGTCGAAGAGCGCCAGGACACCGAGCACTTCTCCGCGAAAGACAAGCGGCTGGGCGGCGAACGTCTTCACGCCCTCGCGCTTCATCCACTTGGGTTCGGCAATCCATTCCTCGTTCCCGCGCACATCGGCCAGCAGCAGCGGTTCGCCGGACTGCCCGACGCGTCCAATCTTGCGCACTCCCAGGGGAAAGCGCCGGAACGAGCCCTCGAGCCGCGCGTAGTCCTGCTTGCGCTCGCGGGGATTGCCCGCGCTCGCCACCAGATGCAGGCACCGCGTCTGGTCGGGACATTCGGCGCGGAAACGGCACGTCCCGCACAGGTCGCCGGCCCGGACGAGCCAGATGCGCGCGAGCACGACGTTCCGACACTGCGCGATGCCGCTGACGACCGCCCGCAACACGTCGGGCAATGAACGGTTCTGCGCCATCGAGACCATGACTTGGGGAAGGTTCGCGCAGTTCACATCGGAAGATTACGAAGTCTCGTATCCAGCCGCAACGAGAGTTCGTAAATCACGGATTCTCGTAGCGTCGTATCGAACGGCCTTTCGCCGAAAGGCCCGTGTTCCCGCACGTTTCACCTCGTCCGACCGCTGGCACGGCAAATGTTCACAGGCGGCAGATCATGAATACACGCCCACCATTGCCGCCGTTCACCAATGAAACCGCCCGCCAGAAGGTCCAGCTCGCCGAAGATGCCTGGAACTCGCGCGACCCCGAACGCGTCGCACTCGCCTACACGGAGGATTCCGAGTGGCGCAACCGCTCCGAGTTCATCAACGGCCGGCCGGCCATCATCAACTTCCTCCAGCGCAAATGGCCACGCGAACTCGACTACCGCCTCCGCAAGGAACTCTGGGCCTTCACCGGCAACCGCATCGCCGTGCGATTCGAGTACGAGTTCCACGACACGACCGGCCAGTGGCATCGCGCCTATGGGAACGAGAACTGGGAGTTCGACGCCAACGGACTGATGCAGCGCCGATTCGCCAGCATCAACGATGTGCTCATCGCCGAAGGCGATCGGAAGTTCCGCTGGGAACGCCCCGCGCCGAACGCCTAAATCCTCAACCCTCACCCACCATGGCCGGACGCTATCTCGAAACCCTATTCACCCCGTCGGTCCTCACGGCACAGCGGCACTACTTTGGCCGTTCGCAATCCCTCCCACCACAGCCGGAGCGGGATCCGCTCGGCGCCGAGGAGCGGGCGTTCATCGAGGCCCGGGATTCCTTCTACATGGCAACCGTCAGCGAGAACGGATGGCCGTACCTGCAGCATCGCGGCGGCAAGCCAGGCTTCCTGCGCGTTGTCAGCCCCACGCAACTGGCGTTCGCCGACTACAAGGGCAACCGTCAAATGCTCTCCACCGGCAACCTCGCCGCAAACGATCGGGTGGCGTTGTTCCTGATGGATTATCCCCGCCAGGAGCGACTGAAGATCCTGGGCCATGTCCGAGTGGAGGACGCCCGCCAGAATCCCGAACTCGTCGCCCGGATCGCCGAACCGGATGTCCGACCCATCGCGGAGCGGATCTTCCTCATCGAAGTCGTGTCCTTCGATTGGAACTGCCCGAAGTACATCACCCCGCGCTACACCGAGGACGAGGTCCGCATGGCCGTGGCTCCCCTCCAGGCGCGCATCGCTGAACTGGAGCGGGCCTTGGGCCGGACCTAGTTCCCAACGCCGGAGGCGTGGCAGCCGGTAGCCCCGGGTCGGCCGAGGGACGAGGCCCACCCGGGGGCGTCGTCCCAAAGGCAGCCGCACCCTGAAAGGGTGCAGAGCATCCCCTCGGTGTCGGGGTCGCTACCGGGATCGGGGTCGAAAGCGGCTGGAATTCGATCCCTATTCCGATCCCGACACCGACACCGATGCAGCCAAACCCGGACGCGCGCTCCTAAGTCGTGGCGGCAACGTCCTCGTTGGCTCCCCGCCGTCACTCGCAGGACGACGGGGACCTCCGCTCCCGGTTCCCAACGCCGGAGGCGTGGCAGCCGGTAGCCCCGGGTCGGCCGAGGGACGAGGCCCACCCGGGGGCGTCGTCCCAAAGGCAGCCGCACCCTGAAAGGGTGCGTAGCAGCCCCTCGGTCTCGGGGTCGCTACCGGGATCGGGGTCGAAAGCGTCCGGAATTCGATCCCGATTCCGATCCCGACACCGACACCGATGCAGCCAAACCCGGACGCGCGCTCCCAAGTCGTGGCGGCAACGTCCTCGTTGCCCTCCCAGACCCTTTCCTGAGGCGACGATGACGTCGCCACCCTGTGCTCGCATCGGCGCATTCTCGTCATTCCATTCTCCCGGCGGCCGTGGTTGGATCCCACGAATGCAGCCACCACGCCTAGTCCAGCTAATCGCCGCGCGTACCGCGGCCTGGGGCTGCGCTTGGGTCCTGTCGCTGTTCTCGCCGTGCCAAGCTGAAACGGTCCGTGAGACTCCGGACGAAGCCGCCCTTCGCGCCGACGCGAAGAAGACGTTCAAGGAGCACGTGGAACCCTTCGTGAAGAACTATTGCACGAAGTGCCACGGCGGCGGCCGCGCGAAGGCGAACGTCAACTTCGAGGTCGACCTGAAGGATCCCGGCCGGGGCACCGCGTTCATGCATTGGAAGAAGGCCGTGGCGAACGTCAAGGTGCACGACATGCCGCCAGAGGATGCGGCCAAGCAACCCTCCGACGAGGACCGTATCCAGTTCATCAGTTGGATCGGGAAGCTGAAGCACCTGAGCCCGAAAACTCCCGGCCCGTTCGTGATGCGCCGGTTGTCCCGGGTCGAGTACGCAAACACGCTGCACGATCTCTACGGCGTCAGCCCATCGATCGCCGACCGTCTCCCCGAGGAAGTCGTCGGGGAGGGCTACCTGAACTCGATCTCCCCGCTGCAATCGGAGCTGTTCCTCGAGATCGCCAATGAGGTCGTCGCGCAGGTCGTCGCTCCGGACGGCAAACCCCCGACCGCCACCCAGAAGCGGCTCTTTGGCCGGAAACCCTCCAAGGGCTCCGATCTTCGCCAGGCCGCGCGCCGGGTCGCGCGTTCCCTCGCCCGCGACGCCTACCGCCGTCCGCCCACCGAGGCGGAGTTGGACGTCCTCGTGGACGTCTTCGATCTCGCCCAGGGCAATGCCCTCGACTACCCGGCTTCCCTGGGCCTCGTCCTGAAGGCGGTCCTCGTCTCGCCGCAGTTCCTCTTCATCGCACCCGCCAAGGAAGCCCAGCCCGACGAACGGGTCGTCCCCTTGGACGATCACCACCTGGCGTCGCGCCTGTCCTACCTCCTGTGGTCAGCCCCGCCCGATGCCGAGTTGTCCGACCTGGCCGACAAAGGTGAGCTGCACCAGCCCAGGACACTCCGGGCCCAGACGAAGCGCCTTCTGCTCCACCCACGCGCGCGGGCCCTGTTCGACGGATTCGGCGCGCAATGGCTGAGGGTGAACGATCTGGAGCGACAGGTCTTCGATCCCCAGCTGTTCCCCCAGATGACGCCCGCCTTGCGGGACGCGATGCTGCAGGAAACCCGCCTGTTCTTCGAAAGCATCGTCCAGAAGAACCAGCCGGCCATCCGCTTCATCGACAGCAATTATACCTTCCTGAATCAACCGCTCGCCGAGTTGTACGGCCTCGGATCCTCCGTGAAGGGGCCGAAGATGCGCCGGGTCAAACTCGAGAACCCCAATCGCGGCGGCATCCTCGGCATGCCCGCCACGTTGGCCGCGACCTCGTTTCCCACGCGGACCAGCCCTGTCCGTCGAGGCGTATGGGTGCTGGAGCAGATCCTCGGCGAACACGTGCCACCGCCACCACCCGACGTTCCCGCACTCGACAAGCAGGAGCCGAACGCGGTGCAAAGCCTGACGCTGCGGCAACGGACCGAGCTCCATACGAAGAACCCGGTCTGTGCCAACTGCCACCGCACGCTCGACCCCATCGGCTTCGGCCTGGAGAACTTCGACGCCATCGGCCGTTGGCGCGACCGCAACGAAGCCGGGATCGCCATCGATTCGGCAGGAAAGCTCCCCACCGGCGCCGCCTTCACCCAACCCGCGGAATTGAAGCGCCTGCTGGCCGCACGGGAATCGGACCTCGCCCGGAACCTGACCGAACGGTTCATGGCCTACGCGCTCGGACGACAGTTGGAAGGCTACGACGAGGTCGTCATCGACCAATTGATGGCCCGGATCGCCGCCGACGATTACCGCGTACGCACGATCCTTACCGAAGTCATCGCCAGCTATCTGTTCACTCACCGCAGGGTCGAGAAGTGACCGCACCCCCTTGGCACCGAAGCACCGATATGAATCCCATGAATCCGCCCTCCCTCGTGGATCGCCGCTCCTTCCTGAAAGGAGTGGGGGTCTCCCTCGCGCTGCCATTCTTTGACTCCATCGGCTGGGCCGCCGGCCCGAACTCCACCAAGCCCCCAGTGCGGCTCGCGTTCATGTACATGCCGCACGGGGTCATCATGGACCAGTTCTGGCCCAGGAGTCCGGAGGAGTTCCTGAGTTCGCCACCGCCCATCCTCCAGTCGCTGAAGCCGATCCTGGACCAGTGCCTCCTGATGAAGGGCATCGCGGGCGTTCCCACCCATCCCTTCAGCGGCGCCCCGCATGCACTGGAGTTGTCGTCCTGGCTTACCGCGCGATTGCCCGATCCCGATTCACGCGACCGCATCAACATCTCGATCTCCGCCGACCAGATCATGGCCAACTATGTGGGCGCTCAGACCCTGCTCCCTTCGCTCGAGCTGGCCACCATGCCCCAGACCTGGAAGGAGAATCAGGAAGGCCTGCACGAAGGTTACTATAATCACTGCAGCTTCCGCTCCCCCACCCAACCCGTCCCCGCCGAGACCGATCCCCGCAATGTCTTGAACCGGCTCTTCGGCAAGCGCGGCAAGGAAGGCAAGGTAACCCCGGCCAACCCGCTCGACCGCCAGATGCTCGACAAGGTGCTCGGCGGTGCCCGCGACCTGCGCCGCACCCTCGGCCGGGGCGACCAGCAGAAGCTCGACGAGTACCTCGACAGCGTGCGCTCGGTGGAACGTCGCATCGCCGCCATCGAGACCCGCCAGCAACAGGCGGCCCTGGAGAAGAATGGTATCGCCCCCTCCCGACGCCACGCCACCGACTCGGCCCCCATCGAGGTGAAGATTCCCGAGGGCGACAAGCGCAGTGAGTACATGCAGGTGATGTGCGACCTGATCATCCTGGCCTTCCAGACGGACACCACCCGCGTCAGCACCTACATCGGGTCCCGGCCCAACGGGGCGTCCTACCCCGAGCTGGGATTCTCCGACCAACACCACTCGCAGACGCACTACGGCAAGGACCAGGAAATGATCCGGAAGGTGGCCGCCATCAACAAGCTGAACGTCGATCAATTCGCCTACATGGTGACCAAGATGCACGCCCTGAAGGAGGGCGACGGCACCCTGCTCGACCACAGCATCATGATGTGGGGCTCCGGCCTGGAAGACGGCGACCAGCACCGCCGCGAGAACCTGCCCTTCATCCTCGCCGGCAAGGGCGGCGGCTCCCTCAGGACCGGACGCTTCCTCCCCAACATCCAGGGCAACCAGGGCGACCTCCTCACCACCCTCCTGACCTGCGCCGGCGTCCCCCTCGACCGCCCCATCGGCATCGCCACCAAGCAGATCACCGAGATCAAGGCGTGAAGGGACTCGCAAGCCTCGGTAGGCAACACACAAGGAAGAGGCCCACACGCGGATCTCCAAGCTTCAGGAGGTCCTCCAAGCCATCCAACGAAGGCAGGCGGATGGGCTGATCAAGGGCGCATCTCACATCCACCCCCGTTGAAGAACAGGAACGGAGCGGCAACGTCCTCGTTGCCCTCCCGCAGCCATTCCCAATGGCGACGAGGATGGAATCAACGGAGTCGCGTCTAAAGATTCAACATTTCATCCCGATCCGGCGCCGGTTGATCCAAAGCGAAAGGTTCAGAGGCAGGGGCTCTGGGGTCATATCTGTCCATTTGACAAATCGTCGTCGGGCCCAAAAGCACAGCGAATCGAAGGGCCTGGACCGTGGTATCGCCTCGTGAACTGGACCCGAAATCCAATCTTCGGTTCGAGCGGTGACCGAGGAGGGGGCCCTGGAGTGCGTGACACGAGGGCGGCGCACGGGATCCGCAGCTTCGTCGGAGTGCCTCCCGTTGAAATGTCAAACGGAGATCCTGATGAAGAACGAAGACCGCATCGCCGGAGCGGCCGCACGGATCCGTCCCCAGCTCCCCCCGACCCACGGCCGCCTTGCCTTGGGACAGTTTTAGGAGCACTGGCGGGGGTGTATGGTGGGGGCGTTGGGATGAGCCCAACTACTCCTTCGCTCGGCGCAGACATTCGGCGATGAGGATTGGTCCAAGGTGATAGCCGGCTGCGACCATTCCATCGAGCAGCGGACGTACTTGGGGAATCAAACCCCGTTGCTTGGCGGCGACCAAGAGCCCCCCGGTGCCCACCAGCGGAAGGTGGTAAACATGGGTGGCGATACGTCGACCTTTCCGCTCATCCATCAGGACGGGTAGGTGCCCTAGTTTCATGGCGGTGGCGAGGACCGCTGCCTCTCCCGCATCGAGCTGGGCTGAGAGGAGCGGGTCCGGTTCGGCGGGAATCGTCAACTGCCGGAATTGAGTCAGCTCGCGCCGCAAGATGGCCACGTCGCCATGGGGTGTCTGGAGCAGTTCCTCGATGACCTCCATCGGGACGATCACTTCCGGAAACAGGCGCTTCAGTAGGCCCACCTGACCGACCCGGGACAGGGCAAGCAAAGGTCCAGTATTGCAGACGACGGTACGGGTGAACCGGTCAGGCATGAGCGAACTCGGCTTCCAACTCATCGTGATCCAACTCGGCCACCGCGACGCCGTAGCGTCCAGCCTCCAGGAGGAAGGCGGGGCGGCTCAAACCGCACATGTGGGCGGCCTGACCTGAACTCAGTTCACCCAGCTCGAAGTACTTCAAGGCGAGGAGGAACTGGCTGCGGCGCTCCAACCCCGCCATGGACTGCCTGGGATCCAGGAGCAGAACCTCCGGTACGACGAGCTGGATGGTTTTCATTCAGACGATCACTTCGAACAGCGGCAAGTCGCTGCCTACCCCCGAAAGTGCAGCTCTGTGAGGCTGCTTTCAAGCCGGGAGGTCTGTGTTCCTTGCTGGAGGGCGCATCTCGATACTGCCCCGTTTGAGAATCGGAACGGAGCGGCGACGTCCCCGTCGCCTTGGGAAAGGGCTTGGGATGGCAACGAGGATGTTGCCGCCCCGTTTGACGCGGGGGCAGTGTCAAGATGCGCCCCTCGCTGGAAGCCGGGTGATTGCGAAGCCCGCAATCGGGGGCGGACCGGATGACGCCCATTCGGCTTGGGACAGCGATCGTGGAGAGCCTTGATCCAATCCAAAGGAACGGGCTCGCCTTTGAAGGCCATGCTTGTCGCCACGCTGGCTGGAATCTGCGCCCATGCCTGTGCCCGGCGCACTTCCGGAGGGAGCGCCTGCCATGCCTGCATGTTCGCGAGCCACTCCATCGCTGACAGCGTGCGCCATCCGGAGGTCGTCCTGAAGGAGGGCCTTTCCCAGCTGCAATTGGCGACGGTCAGGCTAATCGATCGAGTCTTCTCCGGGCACACCGGTCGATCCGGACGTCGACGGTTTGCTGGTTGGATTCGTGAGACCCCGGAGGAAGGAAGACGCAGGCGCGGTCGCGGAGTTGCTCGGGAAAAGCCTGCCCCGCGCCCCGACTCAGACCCGCTCGAGCGCACCCTTGAAGCCGGCGAACTCGTTCGTCTCGATTCCCATCCGTTTCAGGATGGTGACGAAGAGATGGGCCAGCGGGAGTTCCTGATGGTTGGGGTCGCTTTGCCACCCGCTGTCCTCATCGATTCCGGCGTTGGCCTGGTTGTCTTCGTTGCCCTTTCCGAACTTGAGATAGCGGCCGTTCCGGAACCCCAGGTTCCTGCCGCCGGCGGAGAGGATCGGGTAGTTCCGCGAGAGGTGGAAACTGCTGGAGGCCGAGCCGTGCATCGCGAAGGTATTGTCGAGGAGGCTGCCGTTCCCGTTGGGTTCGCGGGTGTCCTTGAGCTTCTGGATGAATCGGCCGAATTCCTCCGCCTGGAAGCGGTTGTACGTCCCGAGGTTGCGCCATCCGTTGGGTTGCTTGACGTCGTGGGTCAGGCTGTGGGCGTTGTTGAGTCCGACGGCCCAGGCCAGCAAGTCCTGCGGGCCTCCGGTGTTTTCCCGGCCCATCATATAGGTGGCGACCCGAGTCGAATCGCTGAGGAAGGCGAGGAAGATCAGCTCGTAGATGGTCTGGATATAGGCCCGGCTGTCGCGGACGGTGACTTCGAGATTCAGGTGGCTGGCATCGACCTTGGGAAGCGCCGTGTCGATCCACTTCTCAGCCTTGAGCAGCTTGATCTCAGTCTCCCGGACTGAGTCAAGATACTGCTCGAGTGTGGCCCGGTCGTGGCTCGAGAGCCTCCGGTTGAGGGACCGGACATTGGCGATGAGGAGGTCCAGCGCGCTCTTGCTCCGGGCGAGCTTGTCGCGGGTCTCGCGTCCCTGGGTGACGAAGAGGAGATCGAAGATCTCCTTGGGTCGGTTGATCGACGGGATGGGACGGCCCTGCTGGTCGAAGGAGGAGGTGTGCGTGGCCCGGGGAGCACCGGTTCCAGCATTGGTCGACAGGACGAGGGAAGAGTGGCGGGTATGGCGGCCGACGTGACCCGCCAGGATCTGGTCCAGTGAGACCGTATTCTTATAGGGTCCGTCGCTGCCGGTATCGGCGCAGGTGAGGTACTGGTCGGCATTGGCGTGCCCGATGACCTTGCGGACGGCGGGATTGGAGAGGCCGGAGTAGATCGTGATCTCGTCCCGAAGGGGTTCGAGGACATCGAGGACCTTGGTCAGGCGGAAGTCGCGTTCGCCTCCCTGGGGGAACCAGCTCCAGTCCTTCCAGGCCGGGTCCTCCTTCCGCGGCATGCCCACTCCGTCCGGATGGTAGATGCTCACGAAGCGCGCCAACGGCTTCTCGGGTTCGTCCTTGGCCGCGAAGGTCTCCATCCAGGGAAGTGCGAGGCCAATGCCTGCGCATTGAAGGAAAGTCCGTCGTTTCATCGGGGCTCGATCAGGGCTCATGGGTTTATTCCTTCGTGTCTTTCTGGGTGAACAAACGGCTGTGAATGAGAAGGGAAACGAGGTCCCGCAGGCCGTTCCCGCGTTCCTTGAGATCGGCTGCGATCCTGTCCAACTCAGCCCGGTCGGCGAAGGACATCGGACGGCCCAGGGCATACGTGCTCAATTTGTGAACCATCGCCCGGGCGAACTGATCCTGCCGGTCGGCCATGAGGTAGCCCTTCAATCCAGCCACTCCGACCAGCGGCTGATTGTTATGGAGCACCGCCGAGGCATCGACCGGTCGGTCATGGATCATCGTGCGGAACCGGCCGATGGCGTCGAAATTTTCCAGCGCAATCCCCCAGGGATCGATCTTGGCGTGACAGGATCGGCAGGCGGCCTGATCGCGATGATCCGCCATCCGTTCCTTCGGGGTCATCTTGAGGATCCGGGGGTCGGTCAGGTCGACTACCGGAACATTCGGCGGCGGTGGCGGCGGAGGGTCGTTGAGGAGTCGTTCGAGAAGCCAGACGCCCCGCTTGAGCGGATTCGAGTCCACGCCGGTAGAGTTGATGGTGAGGACGGCCGCGGTGGTCAGGAGGCCGCCCCGGTTGGCCTCAGGACCGATGGAGACCTTGCGAAACTCCTGCCCGGAGACTCCCGGGATTCCATAGTGCCGCGCCAGGGGTTCGTTGATGACGAGGTAATCCGAGTGAAGGAAATCGATGATGCTCCGATTGTTTCGCAGGACGTGGTCGAACAACGCCAGCGGTTCGCCGAGCAGGTTCTCTCCGAAGGCCTCGTCAAACACCTCGAACTTCTTCCGATCGACGACGAGGTGATCCATGGCCTCAAGGCCCAGCCACTGCCGGACAAAATGACGGGTGAATCGTTTGGATCTCGGATCCGCCAACATCCGCTGGATCTGGGAATCCAGAACCCCCGGCGATCGGAGTTTGCCGGCAAAGGCGAGGTCCAGCAGCGCCTCGTCCGGGATGCTCGACCATAGGAAGAAGGACAGCCGGTTCGCCAACTCCAGGTCGTTGACGGTCTGTGAAGTGGATGGCGATTCGGACTTGGTCTGGACCAGGTAAAGAAACTCGGGGGAGGCCAGGACCGTGGCGAGAACCTCAAGCATGGTCTCCTGAAATCCGGAGAAGCCCGGCCGGTATCGTGCGAAGAGTTCGTGGTAGGGCAACACGTCCTCATCGGCAATGGGGCGTCGCCATGCGCGCGTCATGAAGCGCTTCAGGATCTCCCGGCAGTAGGCGTCCTCGTCCTTCGGGTTGCCACCTTCGAAGAAGATGGCGGCATGGGATCTGGGCGGCCAGGTCTCGTAAATCCCAGCTTCGACCTCGACATAATCGATCTCGAGATTGACCGACTCCCCTTCCCCGTGCTTTCCGGTCGCGGAGATGTTGCTGATCTCCAGGTACTCAGTGCAATTGGGTTCGTCTCCAACCTCATGAGCCCTTCGGAAGGGGTTTCGCGGCAGCTCTTCGAGCGGAACTTCAAAGGTGACGAATTCCGGATTCTCGGTGGAAGCGGTCACCGCGATGTCGCGGCCTCCAACCCGGACGGACCTCTTCCCCTCATTGTTGGTTTGAAAGCCAAACACCAAACGCAGGTTCGCTGACGGACCGGGTTGACGCTTGCCGGCACCGACACGGATCCGGACGCGCAGGATGCCTTCATCCGGGAGCGAGTTCCCGAGGTCGAGGTGGAACTGTCGGGAAGATGGGATGACAGCAACGACACTGGAGATCGGCGGGATGCTGGACAGGGTCTGGTCGGGCTTGAGATTCCAGGCCCCGTACTGGGCTCCATCCAGGACGACGTAGTAAGTCCACTGATAGGAGAAGCCCTCACCAGTCTCCTTGTTCACGACATGGGTGTTCCGGATCTTCCTCGCCTCTTCAGGAGTCTTCCGATGGACGGGCTTCTGCTTCAGCGCCGCGGCCTTGTCCATCGCCTCCTGCATCGGGATCTGCCAGGTGACCACCTTGGGTCGGTCGCCTTCGACCGTCGCCTTCTTCAGAGCATCGATGGCGATCGCCCGATACGTCTCGAGCTGCGTCGACGACATATGAAGGTGCTTCGAGCTGTTCTTGAAGCCGTCTTCGGAGGGGTTCTCGGGGGGAAGATCGTCGGTGAACTGAAGGGTGAGATGCAGCAGATCCTGCAGGGCGTGGTTGTATTCGTAGTTCGCCATGCGCCGAAAGGAGCTGCGAACTCCGCCAATCGTCCTCAACTGGGAGGCCTTCTGCATCTCCTTCCCCAGCCAGTTCACAATCCGAGCCCGATCCTCGTCGCCCAGATGGTAGGATGGTTCGTCGTCCGGCGGCATCTTGCCCTGGCTAAGGGCGTCGTAGACCTCGAGCCATCGATCAACGTCCCCACCAGTGAGAAGGTCGGGATTCAGTTGGTCGACCCGGAATCCCGCCTTGGACTTCTTCGGACCATGACAATCGGCGCAGGCCTTCGCGAAGACCGGAGCGACGAACTTCCGATAGTCATCCAGATTGGCCTCCGACTTGAGATCCGCCGCGCCCGTGGACGGAAACAACCCAGCGAGCGCGATGACCGCCACAGAGCGGATGACACAGATTCGACGGCGGGAAGGCATGGGCGAGATTCCGGGCAACGGTTGGGAACGTACCCGCATCCGTGCCAGAATCCTCCATCTTAATCGACCCGTCGAATTGAAAGTCCTTCATCGTTCGGGACCCATCTTGACGCTGCCCCAGCCGCGATCGGAGCGGACACGTCTGCCCTCCCTCAGCCATTCCGAAGGCGACGAGGACGTCGCCACTCCGTGCGTCTTCTCAAGCAGGGCCGTGTCGAGATGCGTCCGTAGGCTACCGCGAGAACACAGCCGAATTGAACGGGTCTCAAATCCATGGTAGCCATGCCGTGTTCCCGAAACGTGATGAAATTCGCCCCCGAGGTGAGGAGACCCTCTGACCTTTTCCAGCCCGTCGGCATCGCCATGCTGCTGGCGGTTGTCCTTTCGATGCGCGCTGCGCCGCCCGCGGATTACCGCGGCAAGCCCTTTGACGACGCGGCGTATCGAGCTTCGCAGCGGGCGGAGGCCGAGCGCCCTGCCCTTCCCTTTCGAGCGTTCACCGAAGGAAGGATGGTCTGGAACGGGATCACTTCCACCAACGGTGCCGGCTCGGTCACAGGCGGCGAATCGGGTGCTTCAGTCTCGGTGGAACAACCGGACGCGGAGGGTAAGCGGACAATCCACTTTCGCGCCGCTGTCCCGGGCTATCGCGCGGCAGCATTTGGATGGGACTGGGCCGGGCCTCAGGAAGAGGGAGTGGATCTCCGGCCATACGGCGCCATCTCCTTTTCACTGAGGGTCACAGGAGCCAGAAAGGCGCAGGAGTTGTTCTTCCGGATGAACAAGGACTCGACCGCTCCGGTATCCGTCCGACCGTACCAGCCAAGCTTTCTCGACGGCGGCTGGCATCGGGTGACGATTCCGCTGCGAGCGATCCACTGGAGTCCAACGGTTGCCAACCGGGTGGCACGCGGATTCACCCTGGAGACGTTTGTCTGGAGCGCCGCCGACTTCGACGTCTTCGTTGGAGACGTCCGCCTGGATCGGGAAGCCGCACCCAACTTGGACGCCGCGCCCTCCCCCACCGCGGGCGGCGAGGCCCCCATTCGCGGACAGTTGATCCCGGGTCGGGTGGAATGCGCCTTCTATGATCTCGGTGGTGAGGGAGTGGCCTATCACGACACGACCGCGATCAACATCCTCAGTGCGGTGCTCAATCAGCAGCCGATGCATCAGCGTCCGCACGCAACGCCGTACCACTGGAGTTTTCGTAGGGAAGAAGGCGTCGATATCTCCTTTGCGAAAGATTTCGCCGATCTGAATCACCCCAACAACCCGGACCCACCCGTCAACCAGCTCTACATCGGTGGCACGGAGGATGGCGAGTGGTGCAATTATACCGTCGAGGTCAGGAGCCCCGGCGCCTACCGAATCATCGCCGCGTACGGAAACATCGCAGGCATGAAGCCCCTGCGATTCTCGGTGGACGGAAAGCCGGCGGCGGAGTGTGCCTGTCCGGTAGTCACCGGCAGCATGCACACGTGGACCCGACAGGAAATTGGGCGGATCACGTTTCCCGAAGCAGGCGTCCACCTGCTGACCCTGCACTACGAACGCGGATACAATCTGGGCTACTTTGATTTCGAGGCGGTGAAGTAGCCCGGCTGGGGCACGACGGCCAAGAGTGAGGCGACGGGCAAGTATCCCAATGTCTCAAAACCGGAAGGACCCGTGTCCCACCAGGATGACGATTGGAGGCGAGGGTCGGAATCGGTCGTCAAACCCCTAATGACAAGCCATTTATGCCAGTGATTTTGGGGAAATCAAGCCTGCCACCCCCTACCCCTCCCCCCCTCTCCAGTACCCGTTTGGTGTCCGTTTTGGTGTCCGCTTTTCCGGGTCTCCCCCCAGATCGACAGGGACGCACTGGCGCGTAATCTCGGCCTATCGCGCGCACCATCGACAACTGGCTCCAACGCAGCATGCCCCACCTCAACCTCGGTGCCCGCCGCGTCCGCTTCGACACTCCACGAGATCGAAGCCTGCTCCCCCGGGAATGCCGCACCGTCCGGCAAGGGAAGTTGCGATGATGATGCGCACCGCCCTGCTCCGGCGGCGGGGCGTCGAACGGGAAGCCGAAATACTCCGTCACGGCCTCTGTTCGATCGTGCTGACCCGCAAGACCGGTCAGGGGATCTCCAACTCGACGAACTGGCCTGGACGCATACTGACGACGGCAGCGACAATTTCGTGCTCGGAAGCAAGGATCCGGCGCAAGTCGTTGGTCGAAAGGACAAGCATCGGAAGGCGGCGTCCCACCAGATTTTGCTGATACCTGAGGTTTTGATCAGAAGTGATGAACAGATCGAACTCACCCTCCGCCATCCGAATCAGATCTCCGTTCTTCACCCCACCCCACCCTCGCTTCTGGGCGGTGGTGCATTCGTGGCAAGTGAGCAGACGGCGCATCGGCCAAGGAACACACTCATCCAAAAGGATCCTCATGCGGTCAGGAGGGCGGATTCAGACCGATCCAGGAGCTGGCAGGCCATCTGGCGCGTCACGGACGGGAAGCACTCGAGGAACTCGTCCAACGTGTAGTTCCCCTCGAGATACTCAAAAAGCGTCTTCACCGGCACGCGGGTACCCTTGAAGACCGGCGTACCACCCAGAACATCCGGGTCCACCGTGATCAGGTCGTTCGCATTCACCAGTGAACCCTAGCCCTCGGGCCCAATGGCGTAAAGACGCGCCCCTCTCGGTGGAGGGACAGATCCCGACTCACCCCGCGGCCATTCAACGCTAGCGCCAGGTAGCCGTGACCAACGCAGCCTGCTCGAGGTTCGTGATCCGCCACTTGCAACCGTCCCCAACGGGCGAAGCCCGAGTTTTCTGGGCACGAGCGTTCGCGCGGCTCCGTTGGGCGCGCTTCAGCCCAGCTCGACGTCCACCGCTGGATCACTGAAGGCCGACCCAGCGGAGACCAACCAGCGCAAGTGACTTCTCAGCTGGGGCCATTCTCACCGCGCTGCCACTCGTTCAAGCCTTCCGCGCCCAAGACTTCTTCATAGGCCGTCGGGAAGCGGTCAAACACCCCAAAGCTCCACCGTTTCTGGAGGGCCTTCCAACGCCGCGCCAGTCGAACTGGATCGGGCCTGGCTTTCAGGCAGGCCTTTCGATGCAGCTCACCCACTTCATCCAGCAGGGGTATGGACCACACCTCGGAATCCTGGACCTCCATGCTCAGCTCGGCGATCCGTTGCAGCGCATACTCCGCCAACTCGACGGCATCGACAGCGTTCCTGTCTTCCAGCACATGCCGTAGCAGGCAACCGATGGGGGCAGCCTGGCTCCCGATGGCATCCGACTCCCGCCACGTGGCCATGTCTGGCACTTCGGTCAGGCGGCGGATGGCCTCGCAGACCGGCCCCGGGTTCCATCCGCCGTCGGCTCCACTACCCCACTCCGCATTCAAGGCAATCAGGAGCGGTCGATGCGCAAAACCGGCCTCGACCAACCAATCCACCAACCGGGGCACCGGTTGCTGGCCCAACCACGCCCGGAAGCGGTCGACGTCCTCCAGGTCCTCAATCATGAACCCATTCATAAAGGCCAATCGGTACCACGGCGCATTCGCCGTGCTGCTTGTCGAGCGACCGCTTCGCGTGCTCTGGGGTGGAACTTGGGCAGCCCGGTCGTGATACCCCTTTTCCAATTGTTGCTCGCGAAACCGCCGAACCTTGGCGATTGCGTCAGTCAACTGCCTCCGGAAGCAGAAGCCTCTTCGCATTCTGGATGAGTAGAATCTTCTCGGCGTCGCGTACGATTGCGTCCTCGTCGATCTCGGTCTCATCGGAGTCGACTCCGTTGAGCAGCTTGGCTGGGTCAGGTACCTCGCCGGCTTCCGAGGCTGCGAAGAACGAAACGATCTCGTGAGTATCGAAGAGTTCGCGGATCCGGTTCGCGAATGGCTGAAGTTCCACGGCGAACTCAGGCCGCTCATGGCTGACCTCCATGAAGCGCAGCAGTTTTTCGCCCACCAAATATCGGAGGGCATCGTTGACTCCAAAGCGTTCCCGGATGCCTTCGGCGGCAGCGCACTGATCGATCCAGATCCTGTGGAATTCTGACATGGAATTGGCTGCCAGTAGACTGCGGTGCGATGCGTCGGCTCAAGCTTCGACTGCCAAGTGGAAGAGCTCACGAGGGGTTCCGCGTTCCGGCGGACTGGGTATGGGCAACAATCTCGGAACACCCGCAACCCACCATTTCGAAGGCGACAGTCGGCTTGCCTCCCTAGCCTGCACACGCGAAAAATCTCAGAATACCCTGCGGCAGTGCATTTTGAAGAACTCTCAGGGAATGAACCGACCGGGAGCGATCGAGGTGCCGAGAGCTGAGTGCTTTCTGACTGCTCGAAAGTAATCCATCACTACTCGGTCAGAACTTGGAGGCGAGGGTCGGAATCGTCTGTCAATAAACTCGTTACTGATGCAGAAAGTGCCCATTTCCCAGTCCTTTGCAACACTTCCCCCCACCCTCCGGAAGTACCCTTTCACCCCCCGCTACTGAAGATTTCACTGAAGGTTTTTTGAGGGCATAGACGCTCGAGGAGTCGTTTAGGTAGGCGGTTCCCGTCTGAATCTTTGAACTAGGGCTCACGCCATGGCCCGCCCTTGGTCCAGTGACCCGGCGAACCACTGCCGCCCCGGGTCGCTTGGGCGGCCGGGAGCAGGAATCGCCCGGCCATCTTAACCACTTCCGCAAAATCTGGAGTCGGTTCGGTCCGGACAACTTTTCGCCAGAACGCCTTCCATTGTGTCTGCTTGATGGGGTCGGTCGCGAAGCCTTTGCTCAGCCCGACAGGAACTGTCGGCGGAACCTCGGTGTTGCGCCGGGCGAAAGTCGCGGCGATCGCCTGGGCCAACCGCTCGCCCTGAAAATCAAACCTCCGCGCGAGCAGCCAGACGTCGAAATAGTCCTTCATCCGGGAATTTCGTTCCCCCAAGGAAACCATCGCTTCGAACTTTTCAGCCAGCGCCGTCTCCTTGGTGTAGGCCCGCAGGACGGGCTTCGGCATGTCGAGCAGAGTCGGGAACTCGATTTCCTCCGGTTCCAAGGTGAATGCGTCGCCGAAACCGATGTCTGCCTGCACCGGGATGCGGGCATTGCCGACCCGCGCCCGGAGCGTGACCCGGACGCCGACGTACTCCTGTTCCGCTCGGATCGACTCCGCCTGGAGGGTCTCGACCTCGAACTGGACACCGTCGTCGTCCACGGCGACGGCGCAGATGTCCCGGAAGGTGGCTGCCGCTGCCATGGGAGAATTGTCGCCAAAGCCCAGCAGGTCGGCGTCGCGTGTGACCCTTTCGCTCGATCCTTCGCCCCAGACAATGAGGAGCATGGCTCCTTTGAGGATGAACCGGGAATGGTGCGGCGAACGCGAAAGGCGATAGAGCAGACGCTCCGTGCAGTAGCGCTCCAACAAATCCTGGAGGGACAACTTGGAGTTGCGAGAGAGCTGCAACAGCCGGGCTTGGACCGACGCGGCGACGTTTCGCCCCTTCTCCTTCATTCCAGAACTCCTTCCAGGTAGGGGCGCATGACGTTGAGCACCCGGCAGACACGGGCGAAGCGGTAGAGGTCCTCAGTCGTCACTTGCTTCTTTTTCCAAGCGTCCTTCAGCGCCTCGATGGCGGTCCTGGTGCCGATCTGGTTTCGGAACTTGAAGCAGTCGGCCACCGTCTTGGCGGCGGAGTAGATTTGGACGGGCACCCCCGCGATGGTGTGCGTCTCGATGCCCTCGCGAAACGAAGGCCCGGAGAGGTAATGGACCTTTAGCTGGAGGGACTCGATCTGCGGGGCACGGGAATGGCTTTCGATGGCGATCCAGACTGCCCCGGGGCTTTCGGTGGTGAGCTCGTGGAACCGGAGTGCCGACAGGAGACAAACCACGGCGTCGGGCTTCCGCAGCGCAAGAAGAGCGAGGTCCTCATGGGATTCGAGGGGCGCATCAGCGACCCGGTAGACGCCTCGCCCCATTTGGAGCAGCTGCCCTTCCCGAGCCAGCTTGCGCACGCCCACGCGATGCAGCGGGGAGGACCGCACACGAAAGAGCGCGGCGCCCGCCGTTCCATCCTTCGATTTCCTCAGTTTAGAGACCACTCAGGAAAATTTACAATATGTCGGTAGTTATAAGCAAGTACCGACATTCAAACTCACGTATCCTTCGAGAGCTCGATTCAATCAACCTACATACGCCGCCTCTTGGATTTCCGCAGTCGGCCGGCGAACCACATCCCACCCATGCAAAGGCTGGATACACCAGGGCTCTGACGGCCTGTCTGGCGGGTGGAACTCCCCCCCAAAACAACGGGCGAGAGTAGGTTTTCCGAGCGATCTTCGCACAATCTGGCCGAAAAACGCGGAGATCGAACCGGCCCACGTGCCGTGTCAACCCAGCAGTGGGAAAGTGGTTGCCGTGTATCGGCAGAGTCTTGGAAGAGTACTGGAGGCGAGGGTCGGAATCGAACCGACGGATGGAGCTTTTGCAGAGCTCTGCCTTACCACTTGGCTACCCCGCCCTTGAAGGCCCGCGCAATAAACGACACGCAGCCGGATTGGGCAAGGCGGAATTCCGGGGAGAGCCCAAAGTTTGGAGGTTCAAGGTTCAAGTCTGCGAACCGCGACGGTCGACGACCACCCCCTGAAGATGGAGCTGAAATCTCGCGACTCGCCGTTCCCGGCTTCTCAACGCTTTCCGTGCGCGAGGCATCCGGGCAGAACAGGCGGGTGCTTTCTGAGTGGCGGCATGGGATGAACTCGTGGTGGGCGCGATTGCCGGCGGAGACCCGTCGGCACGCGATCCTTTGGGGCGCGTTCATCGGTGGATTGCTGCTGCTGGGGGTTTGGAGTTCGTGGACGGCAGCCGCGATCTGGACTGGATGGAACATGGTCCAGGTGGGGCTCGCACTCGGACGGGCGCTGGTGCGGCCGCGGGCGATGCTGATGGCCTGGCCCATCCTGATGCGTTGGTCGGTCGCGATCGCGTTGGTGGCGTCATTGCTGGTCCGGGCCTGGGTCGAACCCTTCCTCGCGCAATGGGTCGAACGGGCGCTTCCTCCCAACCTGTTCTTCCTCGGCGTGCTCATGCTGGTGTTCCCGATCGTGGGGTTGGCCACGGGAATGGTCAGTGTCTGCGGCGGGGCCTTGGGCGGCAGGCTGGCCACGGAACCTTCGCGTCGGGCCGAACTCACCCGGGTCGGGATCCGGGGCATCTGGATGACCCTGGGCGGGCTGCTGCTGGTCGTCGCGGCCATGGACGCCCTCTTCGGCATGGATGTCCCGGGATTCCTCTCGATCGTCCTGTCATTCCCATGGGTGATGGATCGGACGGGGCATCTGGTGGCGCGCCAGGCGGATCACGCAACCGCCGAGGTTTTCGATCGGTTCCTCAAGCGGGTTCTGGTCTGGCGATGCCCGGGGTGGGCAGGTGGCCGGCGCGTTGACCTGCGGCCGCTGGGTCTTTCCCTCGTCGCGTTCGGCATGGCAACGAGCATGGATGCCCTGGGCGGACTGGGGCCGCTGCAGGCCACAGTACTGACCGGCCTCGTGCAGGTGCAGAACGCCTTCCATCACCTGCCCCCAGCCTTCCTTTCCGGCGTTCGGCCGACGGTGGTGAACGCATCGCGTCGGATCGTGATCGTGGATTGGGATCCGGAAAGCATGCGGCAGGTGCACACGGATTCCTCGGAGCCGCGGGTGCAGGCGGCGACGATCCGCAAGCTCGCGGGCTGGGATGCGCTACGGGTCGTGCTCCAACCACCCACGTTGAAGGCCGTGGACCTTCCGGAGTCGCGGGTGATGCCGGATGTCGGCGAGGACGATGCCAAGCGGGCGAAGGCGGACCTGCCTGCCTTGGTGGAAGCCGTGAAGGATTCCGGCCGCGTCGTGGTGCAGTCCCCGGAAGGCCTGATCCGACTGGCGGTCCAGGAGTTTTTCCGGGTGACCAACTGGGCGAAGGAGAAGCAGGGATTCAATCTGGATCCCGAGGCGCCGAACGTCGAGGAAGCCGAACTCGCCCCGCTGCGAAAGACCGCAAGGGAAGAGGGCGCGGGATGGCTGGCTTCGATGCGGATCTCTTCCCTGCCCTGCGTCCCGGTGTCGGGTCGGACCAACGCCGCGGGTTCGGTGCCCTGGATCCTGTACCAGGCGGTGAACGGCGGGACGAATGAACCCGCCTGGGAGCGTGGGGGACGGTCGTTCCGACTGGGCGGGCACCGCCTGACCGTGGTGGACCAGGACCGGATCCTGGTGGACCTCCAGAAGGCGACGCCCGGGCACGATTTCGCGCGGGTGACCTATTCGTCGATCCTGAGGGGAGAGCCGGTGTTCACAGGGACGGGTACCGGCACCAATGCCTGGCAGGCCCCGGAGATCTTCTTTCCCGGCAAGCTGGTGTTCCTCGAACCGGTCGTGCCCGGGCTGAGGGCGACACCCCTCGGAGAGATGGCCCGGACGGAACTGCTCTGCTACGCCACCCAGACGCTTCTAGACGGCCAGCCCTTTGAACGGGCGCCGAGGTCCTGGCACCTGAGCCTGTCCCTCCTGGTTGCGGTCGCCATCGGACTGGCATCGGCACGGTCGACCCTGTTGGCCGGATCCTGGCGCCTGTTGGTCGCCATGACGGGACTGGCCGCCCTGACACTCTGGCGTGCGCTCGACAACGTCTGGATTGATCCGGTCCTTCCAGGTGTTTCTGCCCTGTTGGCGTTCCTCGTCGTGACCCAATGGACAGCGATGCTCGACCGACTCGCCCGCGACCGGAACCGAGGCATGCTCCAGCGCTTCGTCGCGCCCGAGATCGTGGCGGAGATGCTCGATCATCGGGACGGCCAGGCCGAACTGGGCGGGCAACGCGAGGAAGTCGCGGTGCTCTTCGCGGATGTCCGCGGGTTTACCCAATTCGCCGAGGCACACGAACCCGAGGAGGTCATGCGCGTGGTCAACGCGTACCTCTCGGCCATGACCGATGCCCTCAACCAGTACGGCGGCCTGCTCGACAAGTACACCGGCGACGGCCTGATGGCCCTGTTCCGACTGGGCGGGACCGGGCCTGGTGGGCTGGTGGATGCGGTGCGGGCGGCGGTGGCCATGCGCGATGCGGTGCTGCTGCTTTCCGAGAATCGCACCGCGGGCGGCGACAAGTCCCTCCGGGTCGGCATCTCGCTCCATGTGGGGGAGGCCGTGCTCGGGTTGGTGGGCAATCCGACGCGCCAGATCAACTACACGGCCCTCGGCCACACCGTGGTGGTTGCGGCGCGACTACAGACGGTAGCTGGAGGCGGCGAGGTGGTCATCACGGGGGACGTTGCCGATCGCGTCGGCATCCATTTCAGCCTCGAAGAACGCGCGCCGGTGAAGGCCAAGGGCATCACGCACCCCCTGCGCGTCTATTGCGTGCGATCCGAGGCTGGCTCCTGAGGTCGCTTTCCCAGCCCGGGACTGCAACCTTTCCACCGCCGATGCTTCGCCTCGCATTCCTCCTGGTCACCCTGACGACGCTGATGAGCCCTCCACTCCACGCCGGCGAACTGGTCGTATTGCTGCACGGGCTTTGCCGCAGCCCCCGATCCATGTCGAAGATGGAGGCCAACCTGCGTTCGGAAGGATTCGCCGTTCTCAACGTCGGCTATCCGTCGCGGTCGGCATCCATCGAGACGCTGGCGGAGGAAGCGATCGGGCGCGCGCTGGCCACGCCCGAGGCAGGCCGTGCAGAACGGATCCACTTCGTCACCCATTCGATGGGCGGGATCCTGGTTCGCGAATACCTCGGGCGGCACACACCGGATCGCCTGGGCCGGGTCGTGATGCTGGGTCCGCCGAACCAGGGGAGCGAGATCGTCGATGCCCTTGGCTCGTGGAAGGTCTTCGGACTGCTCAACGGGCCCGCCGGACGGCAACTCGGGACCGACTCCAGGGCGCGTCCGCTCCAACTGGGCCCGGCGCGGTTCGAGGTCGGCATCATCGCCGGCGACCGTTCAATCAACTGGATCAACAGCTGCATCATCCCGGGTCCCGACGACGGCAAGGTCTCGGTGGAACGGACGCGCCTCGAGGGCATGAAGGACCACCTGGTCGTGCACGCGACCCATCCGTTCCTGATGCGCAACCGCGAGGTCCTGCGTCAGACCGTGCACTTCCTCCGGACCGGTTCGTTCTCGCGGACGGCTACGCCATGAGCGCGGGGATCAGTTCACCGTGGATATCGGTCAACCGATAGTCGCGCCCCTCGAACCGATAGGTCAGCCGGGTGTGCTCGATGCCCAGCAGGTGCATCATCGTGGCGTGGAAGTCGTGCACGTTCACGGGATCGCGCACGATGTTGTATCCGAAGTCATCGGTTTCCCCGATGACGATGCCCGGCTTGATGCCGCCGCCGGCGAACCACATCGAATAACAACGCGGGTGATGGTCACGTCCGAAGTTCGTCTTCGAGATATCGCCCTGGCTGTAGGCGGTCCGGCCGAATTCGCCGCCCCAGATCACGAGTGTGTCGTCGAGAAGCCCGCGCTGGGCTAGGTCACGGATCAGGGCGGCGCTCGGCTTGTCGGTCAGGGATGTCTGGCGCTTGATGCCCTCGGGCAGGCCGCCGTGGTGATCCCAGTCGCGGTGGCAAAGCTGGATGAATCGGACGCCACGTTCGGCGAGGCGGCGGGCGAGGAGACAGTTGTTGGCGAACGAGGGCTTGCCGGGCTCGGCCCCGTACATCTCGAGGACATCCTTGGGTTCCTTCGCGATGTCCATCAGGTCCGGGACGCTGGTCTGCATCCGGAACGCGAGCTCGTAGTTGTCGATGTGGGTGGCAATGTCGGGATCCGCGAGTTGCCCGAGTTGACGCTTGTTGAGCGCCTGCATCGAGTCGATCAACTGACGGCGCGCGTCGCGGCTGAGTCCCGGCGGATCGGACACGTAGAGCACGGGATCGCCCTGGTTGCGGAACTGGACGCCCTGGTAATTGCCGGGCAGGAATCCATTGCCCCAATACCGCGCCTGCAACGGCTGGCCGCCGCCGCCACTGGTCAGGACGACGTAGGCGGGCAGGTTCTCGTTCTCGGAACCGAGGCCATAAGCCACCCATGCGCCCATCGTCGGACGGCCGGGTTGCTGGTGGCCGGTGCCGAAGAACGTGACGGCGGGATCGTGGTTGATCGGCTCGGTGAAGATCGAACGGACGAGTGCGATCTGGTCGACGATGCCCCCGATGTTCGGCAGCAGTTCGCTCATCTCGACGCCATTCTTGCCGTAGCGCTTGAAGGGGTACGCCGAGCCCACGCAGAGCAGCTGCTTCTGGCCGGCGGTCATGCCGGTGATGCGCTGTCCCATGCGGACGCTCGGGGGAAGTTCCGTGCCGGTGAGTTCGCCCAGCTTCGGCTTGGGATCGTACAGGTCGAGGTGCGACGGCGCGCCCGATTGGAATAGGTAGATGACGCGCTTCGCCTTCGGGGCGTGGTGGAGTCGCTGCAGCGCACCCGCGGGTCCGGCGGCCTGGGGGCTGAGCGGGTTGAGCAGCGTGGCCAGGGCGGCCACGCCGAGCCCGGTGGTGCTGCGCGTGAGGAAGGCCCGCCGCGAATGGATGCGCTGGAATTCAGGTTCGAGGTTCATGGTCAGCGGGTGATGGTTTCGTGAAGGTTCAGGAGGACGTTGGCAACGGCCGTCAGCGCCGCGAGTTCGGCCCTGGGGACGTCGGCTTCCACCGGACTCTCGCCCACCGAGGTGAACGACTTCGCCGCCGCCTGATCCTTGGAGAACCGGGCGAGCTGGGCCGTGTAGGTCTCGCGCAGGACCCCGAGTTCCTCCTTGGCCGGCATGCGTCCGAGGACATGGCGGAAGGCCCGGAGCAGTCGCCTCTCGGAGTCCCTCGGATTCTCGCGCCACACGCGGGCGGCGAGCGAACGGGCGGCCTCGACGTAGACGGGATCGTTCATCAGAACCAGCGACTGCAACGGCGTCTGCGTGCGCTGCCGTAGGAACGTGCAGACCTCGCGGTTCGGCGCGTCAAAGGTCGCGAACGAGGGATAATGGGCCGACCGACGCCAGAACACGTACATGCCGCGTCGGTAGAGTTTCTCGCCGTGGTCCTGGTCGTAGCGCGAGTCCGTGCCATCCCAGATTCCCGGCGGTTGATAGGGCTTCACCGATGGACCACCGATCTTCCGGTCGAGCAATCCGGCAACGGCCAGGGCGTTGTCCCGGACGAACTCGGCGTCGAGCCGGATCCTCGGGCCGCGGGCGAGCAGGCGGTTGTAGCGGTCCTTCTCCAGCAACGCCGTGCTCACCGCCGCGGACTGCCGATAGGTCGCCGACGTCATGATCAGGCGCACGAGTTCCTTGTAGTTCCAGGGCGTCACCGTCCGCTTCGTACCCCGGCGCGACCCGTTGGAAACCTCGCCGCCGTCGCGGAACTGCACCGCCATCCATTCAAGCATCTCGGGATGGCTCGGCCATTCGCCCTGGGAACCGAAGTCATTCAACGTCTTCACCAGGCCGTTCCCGAAGAACAGCGACCAGACGCGGTTGACGGTCACCCGCGCGGTGAGCGGATGCGAGCGATCGACCAGCCAGCGCGCGAGCCCAAGGCGGTTGGAGGGTTGTCCGTCCGGGATCGGCGGAAGGAAGGCGGGCACGCCGGCGGTCACCTTCTCGCCCTTGGTCCGGAAATCACCGCGCACGAGGACGAACGTGTCCCGAGGCTTTTCCATTTCTTCCATCACCAGCGTCGTCGGGATGTTGCCGTACAATTCCTCCTTGGCCTTCCTCGCCTTGGCCAACGCCTCCTCAGAACGGATGAGGTCGATGGCGAATCCCTCGCGGTAGAACCTCCGCAGCGCTTCCTGCTCTTCCGGGGTCCGCTTGCCGCCGGTCTTGGCAATGACCGGCAGGAAGCCCTGCAACGCCTCCATTGGTGCCTCTTCGGCGGTGAGCGCGCGCCGGTAGAATGCGAGGTCGTCGACGGCCCCCGTCAGGAAGGTATCCCCGGAGCGCGAACCTACACGGAAGGGAGAGCTGGCCACCGGCTCGCCCTTGAGGCTGTCCTTCTCGGTCTCGAGTTCCCGGCGGCGTCCGTCCACATAGACCCGGAATCCCGAGGCCTTGCCCGAACCGTCGTGCGTGACGAGCACGTGGTGCCATTGGTCGGCGGAGATCGTATCCTTGGTCTTCACCTTCACGGCGTCGTCAGGCCAGGCGGAGATGAAGTGGACCTGAACCCGGTTGTCAGCAATGAGCGTGTCCACGCCGCGGAAGCCCGGCGCAGGTTCCATGCGGCTCCAGAGCGCCCCGTTGGCTCCCTTCCAACGCGCCCAAACCCCGATGCTGAAGGCATTGATCCGGCCGAAGGGAGGGAAACCATCGACCTCCACCGCGCCCTTGCCATCGAGCGTGACCGCCTGGCCCATGCGTCCCGCCTCCCAGGTGGCAGCAGCCGGCCCGGTCCAGCGACCGGACTCGGCCTTCCCGGACACCTGCGCACCGAGATCCCCCTCGAAAGCCAACCTCGCGACCAGATCCGCCGCCGCAGGAGCCTTGGGTGGACGGCTGTTGGTCTCACGCTCGAACTTCTCCTGCGTTTCGCCCAACTCGTTCTGGCGGTCCTGCAGCGTCTTCTCCGCATCCTTCACGCGGAAGTCCGCCTCGACGAACTTCACCGCCTGCTCCGGCGTCGGCACCGGAAGCCGCGGCGGCGGGTTGTCCGTCCGGATCCGGTCGAGCCCCTTCTCCGGCACGTTGTGGAAGAAGGCGTAGAACCGGTAGAATTCGCGACTGCTGAGCGGGTCGTACTTGTGGTCGTGGCATTCCGAACAACCGACCGTCATGCCCAGCCAGACCGCGCCGAGCGTGTTGACGCGGTCGACGACATACTTGTTGAGGTACTCGTCCGGATCCGCGCCGCCCTCGTCGTTGGTCATGTTGTTCCGGACGAAGCCAGTCGCCACCCGCTGGGACTGGGTCGGATTGGGCAGCAGGTCCCCGGCGAGCTGCTCGACGGTGAACTGGTCGTAGGGCTGGTTCCGGTTGAAGGAGTCGATCACCCAATCCCGCCAGAGCCACATGAACCGCACGCCATCGAAGTGGTAACCACTGGTATCCGCGAATCGGGACAGATCGAGCCAGTTCGCCGCCATGCGCTCGCCGTACTGGGGCGCCGCCAACAAGCGGTCGACGAGTTTCTCGTAGGCGTCGGGCGACTTGTCCGACAGGAACCCGTCCACTTCTTCGATCGTAGGCGGCAGCCCGGTCAGGTCCATCGTGGCCCGCCGGATGAGCACCGACTTGTCCGCCTCCGGAGAGGGCTTCAATCCCTCGGCCTCCATCCGGGCGAGGACGAAGCGATCCAGCTCATTCCGGGGCCACCGGCTGTCCTTCACCGCGGGCAACGTCGGGCGTTCCGGGGCCACGAAAGACCAATGCTTCGCCCAGGCCGCACCGTCCCCAACCCAGCGTTTCAGCAGATCCACCTGGGCCGCGCTCAGAGGCTTCCCGCCCTTGGGCGGCGGCATCACGTCATCCGGATCCGAGGTCGTGATCCGTTCGACCAGCGTGCTGGCCTTCAGGTCACCCGGCACCAACGCCCGTTTCCCGGACTTCAGGACCCGGAACGCGTCCTCCTGCACGTCGAGACGAAGGCCGCCTTTCCGACGTCCCTCGTCGGGACCGTGGCAGGAGTAGCAGTGGTCGGAGAGGATCGGGCGGATGTCGCGGTTGAAGTCGATCCGCGAAGCCTGTCCGCGCCCGGCGTCGGCAGCACCGGCCCGGAACGTCGCGGCAAGGGCGGCAACGAGCAGGAGGCACCTGAGGACTGGAACGTTTCCGGGGGACATCATGGCCCCCCATTCTTGCCACCGGCTTGAACGTCCTTCAACCGCGGCAAGTGGCGAGAGGCAGATTGGGGCGCATCTCGATACTGCCCCCGAGTCAAACGGGGCGGCGACGTCCTCGTTGCCCTCCAAGCTTCTATCCATGGCGACGGGGACGTCGCCACCCCATTCGTGCTTCAGGACGGGGGCAGTGTCGAGATGCGCCCCCAGCGCTGGGAAGGCGCGCAGAGCTTGAAACTTGAACCTTGAAACAAGGGCCTCCTCCACGGCTCGGGAGGACACTCGTCCCACCCCGGTGGCACCTGTGAAATCAGGGTTTGCCGAAGCTTGCTGCGACGGCATGTTGAACGGCAAGTCATGGATCCCGGCCTTCCTGCTCCCCCCGCTCCGCCCGTCCTACCGCCGGTGTTGCCGGGCGCAACGCCTCCGCCCTTGCCGGCCGGACCGCCCCCGATTCCAGGGAAGCGGGAGATTTCGGTGGGGCTTGCCTTCGGTTCTATGGGCGTCTGCCTCGGGACGCAGATGGCGATCCAGACCGTCTGGGGCGTCGCGGCGGCCGCAGCCGGGAACCCAGCGCTTGCGACCAACCCGTGGGCGCTGGCCACCAGCATCCTCCTCTCGATCGGAGGCGTGGTCGGATTCCTCGCCATCTTCCGGGTGGACCTCCAATCGACGGCTTCGTTCGGGTTTCCCCGACCGTTCCGCACCGTCCCCGCCGTCATTCTGCTGACCGTCGCGGGTTGGATTGTCTCGATGCAGGTGGGGATGACCACGGAACGGTGGGTACCGATGCCCAAGGTGATCGAGGACATGTTCCGGCAGCTCCTCGACCGCAGCCAACCGATCGGACTCCTCCTGGCGATCGTGATGGCGGCTCCACTCTCCGAAGAATACCTGTGCCGCGGGATCGTCCTGCCGGCGCTCCAACGGCGCTGGGGATCCGCCGTCGCAGTCATTGGATCCGCGCTGGCGTTCGGGGCCCTGCACATGAACCCGTGGCAGTTCTTCTACGCGGCCCTGCTGGGCGTGACGTTGGGGTGGCTGCGAGTCCAGTCGGGATCCATCGTGCCCGGGATCCTGCTGCACGCGCTCAACAACCTCATCTCCTGGGTGCTGCTCATCCACCCGTCGCTGGTTCCGAACGGTCCAGCCTTCGTGGACAAGACGGCCCGTGAAGTCCCCACGACCTGGCTGCTCTTGTCGGCCTTGCTCTTCCCGACCGGCCTGTTGCTGCTGGGGCAGAGGAATCGCCAGCCCCCCGACACGGGACAGCAATAGTTCTCCGCCTCATTGACTCGCATTGGCGACGGGCCCACACACCACCATGCCGCCCATGGTGGATTCCTACCCCTCGGGATTGGTTGCCCCCCATGGAGAAGCTCGACGATCCACCCGATGCTATGCCCACGCGTCCCGGAACCGGGTGACCCAAGGGTCACCGGAGTATCCGTCCCCGGGTCGCTGCGCATCCATGACAGCATCCGACAAGCTCTTCCGCCTCGCAGCCTCCGCACTCGCTCCGTGGGCGATCGCCGCAGGGTTTTCCATCCAGGCAGGCACGCTCACCGGCCTCATCCTCGACGATGTCCGTGAACCTGTCCCGGGTGTCGAGGTCCTCCTTGAACAAATCGGGGGCGAATCCACCCCGTGGACAGCCCTCACCGGACCCGACGGCCGGTTTTCCGTCTCGGATCCCCTTCTGTTCGGAAACATCCGCGTCACCCCCACCAAGCCCGGCGTCCAGTTCCTGCCATCCAACCAGGAACTCTTCTTCCAGTTGGATGGCAGCATTGAGTTCAGCGTGTTCGTGGATCTCAAGCCAGTCGTCGGGTGGTTGTTCTGGAGCGGGCCGAGCGGGCTCGTCGCCGACACCGGCTCGGTTGCCAACCTCGACCACGCGACGATCCGCGCGTCGGGCACCAATCAGTTGACGGTTGCCTCGGATGCCTTCCATGGCCCCGGCATGCGGGCCATCGCATTCGACTGGCGCGAGGGTGCGGGAAAACTCGCCTGGCAGACCGCCTTCCGGACCAGCCAGCGCTCCCGGCTGAAGTTCAGTTGCTCGCTCATGGGAACAGACGACGGTCCCGCCGCAGCTGGACCTCGGGACTTCCAGCTGCAATACAGCCTCGACGGCCTGGGTTGGACGAACGTGGCGGGCGGTGCGCTCCAGGCTGGGCGTGGGGCACGCAATTTCAATTCCCTCAAACGCGTCATCCTGCCGGCAATCCTCGACGATCAACCTTCCGTCCATCTCCGGCTACTCATGACGTCCAACACATCGGTCAACGGGGGCCCCGTGACTGACGGACAGAGCCATCTCGACGAGGTCCTCGTTGAAGGCGTGATCGGCGACGCCCCCCTGACGACCAGACTCGAAAGGGACGTCGTCACGGTGACCGCGGAAGCGCACTCCACGCCCGCGCTTGAATCCTCCCTCGACCTCGTCCACTGGACCCCAACGGAGACCGCGATTGAGGTGCGAGCCGGTCACTTCGTCCTCCAGAGGGATTCCCGGTCCAGTCCATTCCAGTTCTTCCGCAAGGCCCAGTCCCCCTCCGGCAACAATTGATCCAACGCAGCCCTACCGACCGTCGTCATGCGCACCCATCCTCGCGCCTCCTACGCCATGCTCCCGTCCGCCCTGACAACCTCTGCGCTCCTACTCGCCACCGCCCTGGCCGCCCACGCAGGATCGGTCACTGGCGTCATCGTCGACGATCTCCGCGACCCGGTCGCCGGAGCCCAGGTGCACCTCGAACAGGTCGGCGGCGAGTCCGGCCCGTGGACTGCGGTCACCGGACCCGATGGCCGATTCTCCGTCTCGGATCCGCTGCTCTTCGGCAACATCCGCGTCACTCCCACCAAACCCGGCATCCAGTTCACCCCAGCCGTCCGCGACCTCTTCTTCGACCTCACGGGTTCCGCTGACTTTGCGGTCGACGTGCCCCTCTATCCCGTCGTGGGGTGGCGTGGCTGGTTCAACTTCATCGAACGGACGGCAGATCTGGGCTCCTTGGACAACCGGAACCGCACCGTTCTCTTCGGCCCAGGGCCGGCAGATCAGACCATCATCTCCGACTCCGGCGACGGCTTCGGGCAGCGCGCCTTCGCCTCCGGATGGCAGGGCGGGGCCGGAACCAAGAGCTGGCGATTCGAATTCTCCACCCTCCACCGCTCCCGGCTGAAGTTCAGCTGCCGGCTGATGGGCACGGACAACTTCGTCAGCTTCGCCGGCCCGCGGGATTTCCAGCTGCAATACAGCCTCGATGGCATCGGCTGGACCAACGTCGCCGGCGGCGCCATGCGGGCCGGACGCGGCAACGGGAACTTCAACTCGTTCTCACGGATCATCCTGCCGCCCGTGCTCGACAACCAACCCTCGGTCCGACTCCGGCTGTTGATGGCGTCCAACACTGCCGTCACCGGCGGGATCGTGACCGATGGTCAAAGCCATCTCGACGACGTACTCGTCGAGGGCGTCATCCTCGATGCGCCCCTCCGCATTCAAGCCCGGGGAAACCAGATCACCATCACGGCCGAATCCGGCACCGAGCCCAACCTGGAATTTTCCACGGACCTCCGAGACTGGAAGCCGGTAGGACCGATGGAGGAAACCCAGCCAGGCGAATACGTCCTGCGCGAATCCGCACGCGTCGACCCTGCCCTGTTTGTACGCCGTCGTCCGTGACCTTCCCGATCACGCTTCATCCTGAAAGCGGCAGTTGGGTTATCCACAGATTTCACAGATGGGCCAGGACGAGGGGCCTCGCCGCATCGCTGTTTCCATGTCACCCGTGGGGTGAAACGACAGCCTCTCTCAACCGGCTTCCAATCCGTGGAATCGCTGTAATCTGTGGATCCAACCGCCGTTTCTAGGTTCATCCCCTCCCGATTTACATCCGCACGTCGCAGGTGCGACATGCCATTGCAAATCGGGGACGCCACCACAGCCATCTGCGTCAGGGCTGCATCGGGTCCGGGTCCGGA
This sequence comes from Limisphaerales bacterium, assembly GCA_965284395.1. Lineage (GTDB taxonomy): Bacteria > Verrucomicrobiota > Verrucomicrobiia > Limisphaerales > UBA9464 > UBA6176. The sequence continues at coordinate 7,596,929 of OZ260084.1, forward strand.
AGGTGCCGGGCGATTCAATTGGCAAAGTTCAGCGGCGCATCCGGATTCCTCAACCGATAGAACCGCACCCCGGCTCCGTCGCCCGCCGGAGTGAACGGCTCCGACGGCAATCCCGGTGTCGGGACCTGGTACGTCTGCACGATCTCCCAGTCCCGGAGATTGGAGGAACTCTCCAGAACGAGGGGACCGGTGGTCGGTGGAACCTTGAAGGGCACGGTCGTCGCGCCAACCTTCAAGGACAGTGCTGACCGTTGGTAGGGGCGGAACACCATCGCATTGCCATCCTCCCCCTGCCGGATCGTCCGACGTCCTCGGTCGTCCACGGCCTGGATCGTGGCATAGGTGGGCCCGATGAAGCCGGTGAACTCGACGTGATGACGACGGGGTGTACCCGGAGCAGCCGCGGGAAACGTGCGGTTCACGCGGACCGGATTGCCTATGACGAACTCATGCTGGATCGACAACTGGGCCACGTAGCCGTCGGGATCCTCGACCTCCACGAAGTACTCCATGCCCCGACTGCAATAGACCTCAACACCCGCCGGCGGCCAGACCACCCGGACGACCGGAGAGAGGTTGTCGGGGACCGTCGGCTGGTACAAGACGCGGACTGGTTGCTCCCCATCCACCTCGTACCAACGGGAGGGAGCCAACGAAAACTCCAGCCACAGCGGCGTGTTGTCCGCCTCGACGTACCTCGCATCCAAGGCCAGCGCTCGGCTGGTCTCCATTTCGTCCAACCCCGCAAACTCGACGGCCCCTCGGTTCACAAACAACCGCCAGAGATTCGTATCCGGACTCGGCAGGCCATTGGTCAGGAACGCGGCAACCCGCAACACCTGACGAAAGGGGACAACGTCGGTTCCCTCCCGTTCCAGCAGCAACCGGGCGGCGTGTCCGTTCGTCAGCCTGGGATTGGTTGGCTCCAGCATCAGCTCGTCTTCCACCGTGAGCCGGAGCCGCGGGAGCTCGGCCGGGACGCCAGCCAGGAATGGCGCCTCTCCTCCAGGGATGACCATCGGCCCGGGATCGCTCGCAGCGATGGCCATGATCTGGCCCAATTGACCATCGTCATTGCGGCCTTTCGCCCGGACCAATCCGTCCGGACCGAGGATCAACTGGAAGAGGGGCGTCACCGTCAATGCCTGGATCGGCTTCAGTTCCGGCTCCAATCGCATCCGGGTCTTGGCCCGAAACAGGTCGGCCGCCATGGTCCCGAAGAACGGCCAGACCGAATCGCCGGGTCCACACCCCGAAACGTCGCCGTTCTCATCCACGAACAGGTAGCCAACCGTGTGATACCCGAGCCCCACCAACTGCCGAACCGGCAGGCCCGACGGTGCTCCCGGCACGAAACGCGGTTCGCGCATCGGTGCTTCCGCGAAGCCCGTGTCCGCGTCAAACACGTGGCCCCAGACATAGATCTCGTCCTGATCCGTCCAGGCAAAGACCTGGTTCGACACCACCGCGATCCGCGTCCAGACGCTTGCACCCACCGGCGGATCGACCTCGAGGAATCCGGTGCTGAACGAAGTCCCAGTCAATCCACTCCGCGGCCCCAGCAGCCCGAGTGACTCCTGACCGGCCACGAAGACCCGGCCGGATTGCGTCAACGCCACGAAGCATCGGCCGCCTCCCACCACATCGACCACCGGCCCCGCATCCGCTGGCAAGCCGCCCGGATCCTCCCGGTACTCCGAGAATGCCGAGGCCGAATCCAGCACCGGGCGTGGTGCCCGCAACCACCACAGCTTACCGGATTCATCGATGCCCAGACCAAATGGCGCGAGACCCGGATAAGCTGTCACGACGGGCGGCACCGCCTTCTTCCACTTCCGACTTCCGAGCCGCACCGGGAGCGGTGCACGACCGTTCGGAGTTGCCGACGGACTGACCTCATACGGGACCTCGGGTTCGCCCCAGGCGAACAGGCGTCCGTCCTGGTCGATCGCGAAATAGCGCAACCCCGGTGCAAACCAGCGCCACTCCTTCACGCCTTCCGGCAGGGGCGCCGGTCGCCCGGTCAACCGGCTGTCCGTGGTTCCATCGCCGTACTGCCCGAAATCGTTGGACCCCCAACACCACAAAAGCCCGTCGTCTCCCAGCACGAAGGACGTCGCACCGGACCGCCGGGAGATGGCTGCATGAATCGTCAACGCCCTCGCCGATTCTGCAAGTGGCACGGCGAGCATCCAGATCGCGATCCATGCCGAGTACCAGCGGTGCAGGTTTGGTCGGTGGTGCATTAGGAATCTTCCTAACTCCATCGCCCGATCGGAACAAGCAACCATCCGCCCGCACCCGGGAGACTTTCGGAGTATCTCAGCCGGAGCGGCAACGTCCTCGTTGCCCTCCAAGCTTCTTTCCAAGGCGACGGGACGTCGCCACTCCGTTCCCGTTCTCAAGAACTTCAAACCCCCACTCACTTCCCTGCCCCAAGCCACACCACCGCATTCTCCACGACCTTCAACGCATTCGCATCCTTGAACACCGGATAGGTCTCATGTCCCGGCCGGAAGTAGAACACGCGGCCGTTGCCCACCTTCCAAACCGCTCCACTGCGGAACCACTCGCCCGTCGCCCAACGTTCCTCCAACACGACCTCGTCCGGTGGCGGGACGTGGAACGGCTCGTCGTACATCTCCGTGGCGGCGAGTTCAAAGGTCGGTGGCAATCCACGAGCGATCGGATGCTCCGGCTTCAACACCCGCAATTGACTCGGCTTTCCGTCGCCGCGATACGCGGGGAAACAGCAGTTCGGCAACGTGAGCTGCACTTCCACCGGCCCCGCAGGGGGCTTTCGATACAACACGGCCGGTGAGATCCGGTCGGTGTACTTGGGCGCGATCAATGCACGGGGAAACAACTCCGATTCCTTCAGCACCGCCGTGGCGCGTTCCGATTCCGGCAAGCCGGCAAGGGCGTCCTGCCGTGCCCTCTCGTTCATGGCCTCGACGAACGGCCTCGACCAGTGCGCCGAATGCAACGCGATCAACTGGAGCCGTCCCTCGCGGATCCGTCGCACGATGTCCTTCGCCACCGGGGGCTCGATCTCCATCTGTCGTACATGCCCCCACCAAACCAGCACGTCCGTGCGGTCCAGTTCACCCAGGCCTTGCGCGGGATCATCCAGCGCCGACGAGGTCACCCTCAGTCCGGGCACCTTCCTCAGGTGTGCGGCAATCTCATTGCCCAGCCAGTTCGAGTATGCCTCTTTCTGCCGCGGCTGCCGTTCGTCCCAGACCAGCACACGGATGTCTGCCGAGGCCACCCGCCAGCCCAGCAACAACCCGATCCAGACAATGGCGAGCAGAGATCCGGACGACCGAAGCGGCCGGGGCCAATCCGATTGGTTCATTCCACACATCTACTCCCGGGCCATGCCGGCAGGCGACCCGAAATCCGGATCCGGGTCTGTCCGGGGCGAGTATCGACGCTGCCCCGCTTGAAAACCGGAACGGAGTGGCGACGTCCCCGTCGCCTTGAGAATGGGCTTGGAGGGCAACGAGGACGTTGCGGCTCCGTTGAATGCGGCGGCAGTGTCCAGATTCGCCCGTCAGTAGGCCGGAACCACCGGCATGTCGGGATTGCGCACACGGAAGAACCGCGGCAGTGCGCCATCAACCGACAACTCCTTCGGCGACGATGGCATCCCGGACGGCATCGAGTAGGACTCCAGGGGCAGCCACGTCTTGAGGTCCGTGCTTTCCTCGAGCACCAGCGGTCCGGTCGTCGACGGCAGAAGCAGGCTCTGCGGACGGCCTCCAACCAGCAGCTTCAGGGAGCGTCCAGGGCGCACGTTGTAGCGTGTTTCTGGACTCACCCCGTTCGGCACGAAGATGCGTTTGCCCCGGTCATCGATGGCCGTGATGTCCCCGCCGAAGTTGAACTGGCCGTTGCCGAAGGGAGAGCGGAGTTGGACCAGGAAGAGGCGAGGCGTCCCCGGCGGCAACAGCGTGAATCGCTGATGAACCTCCGGCAACGGGATGAACCAGCCACCATGGTACAACCGCAATTCCTCCACGTAGCCGTCTGGATCCGTCAACTCGAGCACGTACTCGAAATGGTCCCCCGCATAGACCGTGGATCCCGCCGGCGGCCACAGCACACGCACCTGCGGCGTCCGGTTCTCCGCCGGTGTCGCCTGATACGTGACCGTCGCCACCGGATTCGTCCCGAGGTCGTACCAAGGCGAAGGCATCAGGGTGAAATCGATCCTGAGGGAATCGTTTCCGGCCTCGTAGTAGGCCGGTGGCAACGGGATCTCATAGGTCGTCTGTCCCGGCGTCAGCTTCACCAACGGGAAGAGTCGATGGTTGCCCACGACCTGAAATGCGTTCGTGTCCGGATTCGGCTCGCCCGTCGTGAGGCGGGTCGAGATCCGGATGACCGGGTTGACTTCCAGGTCGGTCCTTCCCGACCGAACGACCGTGAGGCTGCCGTACCGACCGTTCGTCAGTGCCGCGTTGCTGGGTTCGATCATCAACCTGGGATCGGCGACCAGATCCAGCTTGGGCAGATCCGCTGGAACCCCGGACAGGAATGGCGCCTCTCCCGCCGGAATCACCCAAGCCGTCGGGTTGCTGAGGGTGATCGTTGCGATTCCTCCCAGCTGCCCGTCCTCATTCCTGCCATGGGCCCTCACCACTCCGTCCGCCCCAAGAACCAACCGGAACAACGCTGTCGACGAGAGGGCCTGGACCGGCAAGAGATCGGGTTCCATCCGCATGCGCGTCTTCTGGTCGAAGAGGTCCGAGCCATACGTTCCGAAGTACGGCCACACCGGCTCACCCGGACCGCACCCGAACACGTCTCCAGCCTCATCCACGAACAGGTACGACACACCGGCATAGCCCTGTCCCACCACTTCACGGATTGGCCACCCTGACGGAACACCGGGCACCCAACGCGGGTTCGGCGTCGGTTTAAGTCCCAGCCAGTTCGAATCGTGGAGGTTTCCCCAGACGTAAAGTTCGCCGAGCTCCGACCACGCAAAGGCCTGGTTCGACACCACCGCAATGCGGGTCCAATACGCCACGCCCGCGGGTGGATCGACCTCGAGGAAATCCGTGTTGAAGCCATCGCCGGCCAATGTACCCCGCGGCCCCCGGAGCCCGAGCGACGATTGCCCGGCCGCAAAGACCCGCCCCGATGCCGTCAACGCCAGGAAACAGCGCCCTCCACCCACCACATCCACGACGGCACCGGCATCGACCGGCAGCCCCGCGGGTTCCTCGCGATAACCGGAAAACGCCGCCGCCGACTCCAGGGCAGGTCTCGGTGCCCTCAGCCACCACAGCAGGCCGGCGCTGTCGATGCCCAGGCCGAACGGAACCTCGCCTGCTTCCCGCGTGACCACGGGTGGCACCGCCTTCTTCCAGGTCCGGATCCCCAGCCGCACCGGGAGTGACGCACGACTGTTCGGAGCAGCCGATGGATTCGATCCCCACGGCATCTCGGGCTCTCCCCAGGCGTGCAGCCGTCCATCCTGGTCGAGCGCGAAGTATCGAAGCCCCGCCGCAAACCCCTGCCAAGCGGTGACACCTTCAGGAAACGGCACCGGACGCCCCGTCAGGCGGCCGGCGGTCGTCCCGTCCCCGTACTGGCCGACTTCATTCGATCCCCAGCACCACAACCGTCCGTCATCCGCGAGCACGAAGCTCGTGGCCCGATCCCCGCGGGACACGGCTGCGTGGATTGAAATCGCTCCCAGCCTGGGTGCCACCGATGTCATCAGCATCCAGATCAGCAGGGGCAGGACTACTTCGCGGGAGAAGTCAGTTCGCTTGGCCATGCGCCATTCTTGCAGTCGAGGCCTCGCCTCCGACAAGGCCGGTCGACGCGGAAAACGGTCGACTTTCGGGGTACTGCCGTCTCGCCCGGCCTCTCCCGCTACTTCCGACGGCTACCGCTCCCCGCGTCAAACGGAGCGGCAACGTCCTCGTTGCCCTCCCATGCCCTCTACCCTGGGCGACGGGGACGTCGCCACTCCGTGCCGGCTCTCAAACGCGACACCGTCAATATGCGCCCGTGGACGAGCCCCCCACGACATTCCGCTTCCGTCCATGCCCCCATTGCCCCCAATCCTTCAAGGAGGCCAAGCCGCGCCCAGCGAAGGAAAGGCCGACGTCCCTGAAACTCCGCCCCCAGCAGAATGTCCACCGCCCTTGAAGCCCTCGAAGCCTGGATCCATTCCTGGCTGCCCCGCGACACGCTGCGCGAACCCGTCCCCGCCGTGGCTGACCTCGCGCGCCGATGGTCCGAGCGACACCGGTACTGGCATGGCTCCGGCCACCTTCGCTGGCTGGTGGAGGCCATCCGCGCCGAACCGCCCTCCGGCAACCGCTCTGCCCTGCTCCTCACCGCCCTCTACCACGACGCCATCTACGATCCGAGATCCCACACCAACGAGGAGGACAGCGCCCAACTCTGGCTGAACCACGCCGCCCAGCCCGAGTCTACCCTCGGACGCCTGGTGGCCGAAACCATCCGCGCCACCGTCTGGAAATCGCCGCCTGCATCCGAGGTCGCGCGACGTTTCTTCCAACTGGATACCCACCCCCTCGACGACGGTTGCCCTCTGGCCGAACGGGTCCGATACGAACAGGCAATATTCCGCGAATTCCAATGGGTGCCGTTAGCGGACTACCGGGAGAAGCGTGCCGAGTTCCTCCGCCGCTGGAGCACCACCTACCCGTCGCACTCGGCTGGGGCCGCCCAATGCCTCGACCTCCTCGGTTCCCTGACGCCCCGGATCGCCCTGTATCCCGGTTCCTTCAATCCATTCCACCTCGGCCACCTCTCCATCCTCCGCCAGGCCGAGAAGGCCTTCGACAAGATCATCCTCGCAGTCGGCATCAATCGGCAGAAGCCGGGCGCGGGCGAAGCGATGGCCGAACGGCTCGCCCGGCTCCAGTCCCAACTTCGATTCCACCAGGTCACGGGCTTCGGCGGGCTCCTGTCGGACTACATCGCTGAACTCGACCACCCCGTCACGGTCGTCCGGGGCGTCCGCGACGGCACCGACCTTGAGGCCGAACTGCGCTTTGCCCGCTTCCTCAACGACCTCCGTCCCGACACTCAGGTCGTCTGGATCGCCGCTGAACTCCAGCACGTCTCCTCCAGCGGCATCCGGGAACTGGAGAGCTTCAAGCCCGGCGCCGGCTCCCGCTACGTTCCCACCACCGACAGCATCTACCAACCGGCCTGACGCCCCGCCCCTCGGTGCTCGTCGCCGGAAGGCCGCGTGACCCCACGCGGCATTTCTCCATCATCGCCGGGTGAGGGCACCCGGCCTACAGGCTCAACCCGTTCTTGTAGGCCGCGTGCCCCCACGCGCCGCGATCCCACATCCGCCGGGTGAGGGCACCCGGCCTACAAGCTCCCGGCCAGGTCCAGCCCCATTCTGTAGGCCGCGTGCCCCCACGCGGCGAAACCCGACACCGCCCCCGTTCGTGAACAGGAACGGAGTGGCGACGTCCCCGTCGCCTTGGGAGGAGGCTGGCGAGGGCAACGAGGACGGTGCCGCCCCGAATCCTCGCAGCCTACAAATCCGCATTTGCCCGTGTACGTACCATCGGTCACCCTCCCCAAGTCGGTTCTCCTCCGTCCATGGCCGCACCCCGCAAAACGTGGCGACAGAAGCTCGAGGATTCCAAGGGCCTCCCCAAGGTCGTGGACATCCCGGCCAACATGCAGCCCCAACTAGGTCGGGGCCGCCTGCTCATCCCGAGCCCGAAGATGGTCGATGCGGCCATCCGGACCCTTCCGCGCGGCACCACCTGCACCACCCCGGAACTCCGGGCCCTGCTCGCCCGCCAGAATCAGGCGGACTCCACCTGCCCACTCGTGACCGGCATCTTCTGCAACATCGCCGCTCACGCCGCCGAGGAGGCCGGTGCCGCCGGCGATTCCAACGAACGGACCCCGTGGTGGCGGCTCCTTTCCAAGGACGGCAAACCCAACCCCAAGTTTCCCGGCGCCCCGGACGAACAAATCCGCCGACTCCGCGACGAAGGCGTCGAACTGACGCCCCCGCGCACGACCAACCGCCAGGCAGCAGCTTCCGGCCCACGCCCAAGCCAACGCCGACGCCCACGCACAGCACCCAGCCGCCACACCATTTCCGCATCATGAGCACCCTCCCTGCCGATCCCTCACCGAATCCGGTGGCTCCGGCCTCCACCACGCCTGCCCGCACCAGCACCACCGCCGGGAACTACTTCGTCTCGAACTATCCTCCCTTCGGCGCGTGGAAATCCGAGGACGTCGAAGCCTACCTCGGAATCCTCGAGCAAGCACCGCGCCCGGAAGTTCCCCTCGGCCTCTACACCCACATTCCCTTCTGCCGGAAACGCTGCCATTTCTGCTACTTCCGGGTCTACACCGACAAGAATGCGGAGGACATCCGCGGCTACCTCGACACCCTCCTCCAGGAACTCACCCGGTACGCCTCGAAACCCGTCATCGGCGGCCGGAAGCCGAAGTTCATCTACTTCGGCGGCGGCACGCCCTCGTACCTGTCGCCCGATCAGCTCGGCTTCCTGACCAAGGGAATGAAGGCTCTGCTCCCGTGGGATGAGGCCGAAGAAATCACCTTCGAAGGCGAACCCGGCACGCTCACCGACCACAAGCTCCGCGCGATCCGCGAGATGGGCGTCACCCGCCTGAGCCTGGGCATCGAACACTTCGACGACCACATCCTGGAGATCAACGGCCGCGCCCACCGGTCCAAGGAGATCCTCCGGGCTTACGCGTACGCTCGCGAGATCGACTTTCCCCAGATCAACATCGACCTCATCGCCGGCATGGTCGAGGAGACGGAGGAAAAGTGGCGCGAGGCCGTCGCCAAGGCCGTCGAGCTGAAGCCAGATTCGGTCACGATCTACCAGATGGAGGTGCCCTACAACACGACCATCTACCAGAACATGAAGGCCGAGGGCCGCCTCGTCGCCCCGGTCGCGGATTGGGAGACCAAGCGCCGTTGGGTCGACTACGCCTTCGCTGAATTCGAGAAGGTCGGTTACACGGTCACCAGCACAACCACCGTCGTGCGCGACCCGGAGAAGGTGAAGTTCCAATACCGGGCCGGGCTTTTCTCAGGCGCTGACCTCCTCTCGATCGGTGTCGCCAGCTTTGGCCACCTGTCCGGGGTCCACTACCAGAACCAGCACGACTTCCAGCCCTACCTGAGCGCCGTCCAGTCGGGTCGCCTTCCCATCTACCGAGCCCTCCAACCCACCCAGGCCGAGCTTTACACGCGGGAGTTCATGCTCCAGCTCAAGCTGGGTTCCGTCAGCGCCAGCGCCTTCACCCGCAAGTTTGGCACCGACCCTCGCACCACTTTCGCCACCCCGCTCGCCACCCTCCGGGAATGGGGGTACCTCGTCGAGGATGGCGACCGGATCGGACTGACCCGCGATGGCCTCCTGCAAGTCGACCGACTCCTCCAGGAGTTCTTTGATCCCAAGTACCGGAAGGGCCGCTACGCGTGAGCGCAGGCGCACCCACCCCGATTCCCCTGCTCCATCCCCTGGCTGACTTCTATCGCTCAGCTGGTCGGAGCCTGCCCGCCCATCGCGCCGTCTCCCCGGATCAAATCCCGGAACCCCAACGAACACTGCTGGTCCATCATCGGGACATGACCAGCACCCTGGAGCAGTTCCACGGCCGCCGTATCCACCTCGAGGTCCTGAGCCAGGAGATCCACGGCAACTGCCTCCACCGGCAGGTGGTCCTGCTTCTGGACGACACGGATGAGCCTGTCGAATTCGGGGCCACACGCGTCCATCTGGATCGATTCCCCGAGCCCTGGCGCTCGGAAATCGTCGCCGCCCGCCGCCCACTCGGCGGAATCCTCAACGCGTCCGGGCAAGCCTACCTCAGCCGACCTTCGGCTTTCATCTCGGTCGAGCCAGACGTGTTCCTTCGCGAAGCCCTTCGCCTGACGAGCCCGGCTCCACACGACCTGTTCGGCCGCCAGAACACCCTTCGCACTCCCGAAGGCCTCGAAATAGCCGAGATCCTGGAGATCCTTCCACCGCCCCCGACGGGCAGATGAAGGACTCCCGCGCCTCCTGAAAAACAGGAAACGCCCGGTTCCAGAGGAACCCGGGCGTCATCCCTACAGTCGCCCAACGCTCTCGTTTGGTTCCGGAGCGCGGGGTCGTCCCAAGTAATCCTGAACGATCGGCGGTCAAGCCGCCCGGCCTCAGGCAACCTTCTTTGCCGCGGCCGCGGCGTTCAGCCGGAGCTGCAACCGGGAGCGCTTGCGCGACGCGGTGGCCTTGTGGATCACGCCACCCTTTGCCGCCTTGGCCAGCGCCGAGGCAACCACCTGGAGCGCCGACTTGGTGTCTTCCGCCTTACCGGACGCCAAGGCGGTCTGATACTTCTTCTCCAGCGTCTTCAGGCGGGACTTGACGGACTGATTGCGCGCCGCCTTGCGGGCATTCCCGCGGACGCGCTTCTCTGCAGACTTCGTATTCGGCATATGGACTGTCTTCCTCGAAAATTGAGGGCGGAGCCTATCCAGCCCGAAGGCAATGTCAACGAAGGGTTCTGCGCCAATTCCAGCACTGGCCAAGTCCACCCGCGGATGCTATCCCCTCCTCCACAACCTCCATCAACCGGGGGATGGTTCGCACATGCAGACCAAGGTCATCAGGAAGAAAAGCATCGGGGTCGACTCCGTCGAACCCAGTCTCACCCCGCCTCCGGCCACCGAGACCACGTTCCTCCTCAAACCCAAGATCGTTGGCAAATCCAAGAAGCGCGACATCCCCGAAGGCCTCTGGTCCAAGTGCCCCCGCTGTGAGTCACTCATCTACGACCGCGAACTCGACGACAACCTGAAGGTCTGCCCGAAGTGCCAGAACCACTTCGTCATCGGCGCCCGCGAACGCATCCACTCCCTCGTTGAGACCTGCACCTTCGAGGAGATCGACGCCACCATGGAGTCGGTCGACATCCTCAAGTTCACCGGCGTCGCCTCGTACGAATCCAAGCTCGCCGCCTACAAGAAGAAGTCCTCCCTCCTCAAGGACGCCGTGGTCACCGGTATCGGGACGATCGGCACCCACCGGGTCGCCCTCGGCGTCATGGACTTCGCGTTCCTCGGGGGCTCCATGGGCTCCGTCGTCGGCGAAAAACTCACCCGCCTCATCGAGGCCGGCACCGAGCGCGGCCTTCCCGTCATCATCTTCTCCACGAGCGGCGGCGCCCGCATGTACGAGGGCATGTTCTCCCTCATGCAGATGGCCAAGACCTGCGGTGCCCTCGGCTACCACGCCAAGCAGCGCCTCCCCTACATCTCCGTCCTCATCAATCCCTGCTACGCCGGCGTCATGGCCTCCTACGCCTCCGTCGGCGACCTCATCCTCGCCGAGCCCGATGCCATGATCGGTTTCGCCGGTCCCCGCGTCATCCGCGACACCACCCAGGCCGATCTCCCCGAGGGTTTCCAGACCGCCGAGTTCCTCCAGCAACACGGCCTCATCGATGCCATCGTCCATCGCAAGGACATGAAGGCCCGGCTGATGTACTACCTCGACTTCTTCGGCGCCGCCCGCCGCAAGGCCTCGGCGTAGGAAGTTGCCAGTTGCCAGTTGCCGGGGGAACTGGGAACTGGCGACTGGGAACTACCTCAAGTCCCGCCTCGTCACCTCGTTGGCTACGCAGCCGTCAAGAGGCCGGGCAACTCTCAGCCCAGCTCCAGCGTCGCACAGGCCTTCTCCTGCGAGGTGTTCTCCAGGCGCACGTGCATTGCACCGATCTCCCGGAGACGCTTCTCGACCGTCGCCTTCGCCAACTCAGGCCGATTGCAGTCCCGGCTCAGGTGCCCGAGGTAGATCGTTCCGACCCCATCGGGCACCAACTCCGCCGCGACCTCCGCCGCGGCATCGTTCGAAAGATGCCCATGCCGGCTCAGGATCCGTTGCTTGGTGCTCCACGGCCGCCGGGTATCCTCCTGCATCAGCTTCAGGTCGTGGTTGGCCTCCAACACCAGCACCCGCGACTTCCGGACCCGTTCCAGGACCAGCTTCGTGACGTGCCCCAGGTCCGTGAGGAATCCGATCTCGCCAGCATTTGTCCGCAACGCGAATCCGACCGGATCCATCGCGTCATGCGGCACGCTGAAGGACTGGATCTCAATGTCGCCCACCGTGAATGCCGACCCCGTCTCGAAAACCCGGTAACAGAGCGCCTTGTCGCACACCCGCCCGATGGCATCCCGGGTCAGCCGATTCGCATACACCGGGATTCCCGCCTTCTCGCACAGCACGCCCAGGCCCTGGATGTGGTCGCCGTGCTCGTGCGTGATGATCACCCCGGTAAGCGATTCCGGCCCGCGCCCGATCGCCGCCAGACGCTCCCGGATCTGCTTCGCGCTGAAGCCGGCATCGATCAGGAGCCGCGTCTCCCCGGCTTCCAGGTAGGCACAGTTGCCCCCGCTACCGCTCCCCAGGATCGTGAATCGAACCGACATCCGCGGCATCCTCGCCGACCGACCGACGCCGGGCAACCCGCGCCTCACCCCAAGCGCCGCGTCGAACGGAGTGGCAACGTCCCCGTTGCCCTCCAAAACCACTTCCCAATCCGCTTCAAGCCCCCCGTCGCCGCCAACCCACGTATCCCAACCCGGCCAATCCGAGGATTCCGACCGGCAGCCCCGCCGGGACTTCCGGCACGAAATTGAAGCTGAGCGCGTACTGCGTTCCCAGACTCCCGTTCACCCCGATCGCATACCGTCCCGGCGCGAGATTCTGCAGGTAGACGTGCTCCACGTTGTCGATGCTGCTGTCACTCACCGCCAACGAGGTCAGGGGCGTCGAGACCCCATCCGTCGTCAAGACCTCCAGGCTGAGGTTCGCGAGGGCACTCGCCGCCAGTACGTTCAAAGAGTTCAGCGTCGTGAAATTCGCTGCGTCCGTCCGGTCCGCCCCGGTCGGGTCATTCGGGTCCCCGGTCACGCGATTCCAGGTCAAGGTCACGGTCAGGTCCCCCGCCACGCTCATGGTGTTGTCGACATAGTAGTACTGCACCCCGGACGCGCCGGCCCCAAGATCCCAACCCCTCAAATCGCTCACCGATCCCACGTTCTTCTCGCCCGCCATCAACACGTCGTACATCCGGTTGACGCGAAGTTCGCCGGCGCCCTGCTCGAGGTCCACGGGCTGGGTCGAACTGTTCGACCACCCCGCCAGCTTCTCGGCACCGGTCATGATCAAGGAGCGCACCACCCGTGGATCATCGGCATTCCCCAGTGAAGGCGTCTCCTGCGCACGATCCGCGATCAACGTCGCCGCCCCAGCCACCAGCGGCATCCCGAAGCTGATCGGATCGATGGGCACCACCACGTCCACCAGCACCCGCCCTGTGCCATCCACCGTGGACTTGCCGTCCAACGGAGCCCCACTCGAAAGCCCAACCTGAATCGTGTTGTAACCCTGGCCCAGTGTCGGCCGCAACGTTCCGTCGGGCTTCCAGGCCATCGGCGTCACGATCGTTACCCCATCGCGATCGACCAGGTAATCCGCTCTTCGCGTCACATCGATATCGACTTCAGCAAGCGAGAACTCCCCAGCCCAACTCCCGTTGATGACCTTTGGCATTCCCAACACCCCGATCGCGGGATCGACCACCGGGGCCGTGCCCGACAGGAACTGCAATGCGCCCGATCCCACGAAAGCCCCGGCGCTCATCGACACCAGAGTGGACAGCTCGGGCGACACGCCGGAACTCGGTGCGCCGTACCAGTTCAAGCCGACGACTGTCGCGTGACCGCTGGAAAATGTGAACGGCGAGGGAGGGTTCACATCCGGTGGCACCAGCGGTAGGGGACCCACGTGCTGGGGGGCACCATAGAGCGTGATCGCCCGTCCCGAAGTGATCGAGGCGTTGTTGAGATCGGGCCAGTAGGTCGTCCACTGCTGTATCGACGCTCCCCCACCGATGGTCACGTTCACGTTGGCCGTCTCATTCGCCTCGGTCTGCCACCCCACGATCCCTGCTCCCTCCGGCAGGCTTGCTCCATAGCGCGCCCTCAACTCAGTCAGCCCAATCGTCGTCTCCCACTGCGCGACGGCCGGCGAACCCGCCAGGACCAACCCGATCATGGCAAACCATCGCGCATCTCGACGAAGTGGGGAGTGCATGTACGGATTACCAACACAAAACCGACCGGATCGCAAGCCAAGGGACGAAGCAGCGAGGATGCGGTTCCCTGTCTTTTTGGCGCACTCTCGCTTGAAACTTGAACCTGGAAAAGGCTGTTGAAACCGCAGATAGCGCAGATGACGCAGATAATCAGGAGCTTGGATAGGACGCTCCGTGCGCCTGCAAGGTGAGGTTCCCAGAGGTGCCCGCTCCTGTCATTTCTGTGCTCCTATCTGCGCCATCGGCGACATCTGCGGTTAAATAAGCTGTCGTTTCTAGGTTGAATCCTGAAACCAGGGACTTTCTGAGGGCTCGTGAGGCCACTCGCCCAACCTTCCGCCGAAGGCAGTCTCCAAGGTGCCACGCTTCACACCCCAGGTCCCAAGACGCCATCCCGTCATCCTGTCCATCCCGTCATCCTGTCCGCCCCGTCATCCTGTCCGCCCCCATCCTGTCTCCCATCCATCGGCACCCCTTTTTTCCGGTCTCCTGAAAATCCAACTTGCCGTCGAAGGCCCCTCCCCCTTAAAACCTCACCCCCGGCTCGCAATGGGCTGCGGTGTTCGTATCAGCCAAGCCAGTGTAGCTCAGTGGCAGAGCAACGGTTTCGTAAACCGTAGGTCGTCGGTTCAATCCCGACCACTGGCTCCAGCTCTCCTTCTTCCCGCGATTCGGATCCAGGCCAACGCAGGAGAGGCCGGAACCGCTTCTGAATTGGCTTCTCCCTTGGACGGCAGATACCGGCCCCTCCCTACGGCTGCGCTCCTCTTCGACAGCCCCCTTTCCTCCCTCTTGCGTCGATACGGCCCTTCCCAGCAACTTCCCGTGACTGCCAATGAACCCGACGACGCCGCGACGTGGAATTCGCCGACGCCAGGCGCGCCATTCTGGATAACGCCCGACATCCCCCATGCCCTTCGAGCTCTTCATCTCCTACTCGCGCAAGGACAACGTCCCGCGCCCGCTTCCGACCGACCCGCAAACCCCGGTCGCCGGGCCGCCGTCGAAGGGCTGGGTCACCGCCCTGCGCGACGAAATCCTCGCCGATCACCGCCACTTCTCCACCGAACCGCTCCGCATCTTCTTCGACACGTCCGAAATCAAGGACATGGACGACTGGCGGCACCGCATCCTGACCGGGTTGCGGGAGAGCAGGATCCTCCTCGTCTGCCTGTCGCCGGACTACTTCCAGAGCCCGCCGTGCCTGTGGGAATGGGAGGAATACCTCAAACGCCAGGTTCACTCCCTCATGGGGCACGAGAGCGTCGCGCCCATCTATTTCGTCGAGGCGCCGGACAGCGACGAGCAACTCAACGCCGCGTGGGCCGAGGCCGTCACGCGCAAGGTTGTCACGCCCGGCGACCGTGCGCAGTGGGAGGCGCGCTGGAAAGCCTGGCGCGAGGCCACCCTCGGACGCCCGAACTGGGTGGATCTGAAGCCGTGGTTTCCCCATGGCACCGAGGCCGTGCGCGAAGGGGCCGTCCGGGAAAAGCTCGCCGCGCTCGGTACCAGCCTGTGGGAACGCATCCAGCGCGCCCGTCGGGCCACCGGCGTGCCAGGCAATCTCCGCCGGCTCAATCCCCACTTCATCGGGCGCCAGAGCGAACTGCGCCAGTTGCACGAGAACCTCGCCCTCGGCGCGGTCGGCGTGGTCACCGCCGTGCATGGGCTGGGCGGTCAGGGCAAGACCGAGATGGCCACCGCCTACGCGCATGGCTGGGCCGATTCCTACCCTGCCGGCCTCTGGGTGCTCGGCGCGGAGGGGAAGAGGGAGATCCTCCCGCTCCTCGGCGAACTCTGCGCCGAGCTCGGCATCCCCCTCGCCGCAGGCCCGGACGAAACGACCGAGGCCCGTGGCCGCCGCGTGCTCGCCGAGTTGCAACGCCGGGCCACCGATGTGCGCGACCGCGACCCGGACAAGGGTGCGGCCTGTCTCGTCCTCCTCGACAACGTCTCCGAGCCGGCCCTTCTCGCCGAACCCCAGCTCGCGCAGATCCCGCGTGAAGAATGGCTGCGCGTGGTCGTCACCACGCGGGAAGGGCCGGAGAAATTCCCCGCCTCGCGGCAAAGATCCCTCGCCTTCATCGCGGTCGATGCGCTCTCGGTGGACGACGCGGCGCGGCTCATCGAGGACCATCAACCCAACGGCCAGTGGCCGGCCGCCAGCGCCACGGTGGACGCCGCCGCCGCGCGCGGGATTGCGCGCGAACTCGGCGGCTTCACCCTCGCCGTCGAGAGCGTGGCCATCTACCTCGGACTGCACCCGGACATCCGGCCGGCCGCCTACCTCGCGCGGCTGCGCGCCGAGGGACTGACCGGCGTGGACGCCCTGCCCGCCGATGCCGATGTGGCCGCGCAGATGCAGCATCGGGAGAAGCAGCTCCGCCTCGTTCTCGACCAGACCCTCGCCCGCCTCACCCCGGCCGAGCGTACCGCCCTCGACTACGCCGCGCTGCTCCCGCCCGACAGCATCCCGTGGCCGTGGCTGCGGGAACTCGTCGCGCAACAGCACGAGGAGATGCGCGACCTGGAAGCGGACCGGAGCCGGATGTTGCGGCGGTTTCAAACCGAGAATCCGCAGATGGCTGCGATGCTCGCGGCGCTGATCCAGCAGCCCGAACTGCTCGAACTCCTCAAGCAGCAAACCCCGGCGGATGCACCGGAAGAACATCGGCAGGCAATGGTCCAATTGGAGGAACTCGTTGCCCGTCCCGCGGTGCGCCCCGGCTACCCCGACCCCTGGCCTGCGCTGCGCCGCCGCCTAGAAGGCTTGCGCATGCTCACGCCCGGTGACCACACCGAGATCGCGCGCCTTCAC
This sequence comes from Limisphaerales bacterium, assembly GCA_965284395.1. Taxonomy (GTDB): domain Bacteria; phylum Verrucomicrobiota; class Verrucomicrobiia; order Limisphaerales; family UBA9464; genus UBA6176. Next base: position 7,613,904 of record OZ260084.1, read on the forward strand.
CGCATGGTGGCAGCGCATGTGCGGGCGCGGATGAAACCCGAAGGCGTGAACACCCGGCGGGGGACGCTGGAGGGTTTCCTCGACCGGTTCACCGGCTACTTCGAGCAAGAAACGCAGCACTCGGTGGGCGTCCTTTGGCTGCTCAAGCCCCTGCAGGAAACCATCCTCCTTCTCGCCAAGGATGGAGCGGACTTGCGGATGGGAGAGAACGCGGGAGTCGTTGGAACGATTGAAATGCAAGTGGGCCGCATGGACCGCGCCTTGCTGTTCTTCGAGCTCTACCGGCAGGTTTGCGAAGATGCGCTCGCCGCAGATTCGGCCAACGCCAAAGCATCACGGAACCTCTCCATTTCCCTGAATCTGCTGGCGGACTTTCTGGCGAGCCGCGGCCAACCCGGGGACGCGCAGAAGGCGTTGGGCCATTTCCAGCGCAGTCTGGAGGTGAGCGAACGGCTGCTCCTGGAGAACCCGCAGAGTGCGCAGGCCGCTCGCGACGTCTCGGTGAGCTTGAACAAGCTCGGTGACTTCCTGGCGAGGCGCGGCCAACCCGGGGACGCGGAGAAGGCGCTGGGCCATTTCCAGCGCAGTCTGGAGGTTCGCGAACGGCTGCTCCTGGACAACCCGCAGAGTGCGCAGGCCGCTCGCGACGTCTCGGTGAGCTTGAACAACCTCGGTGGCTTTCTGGCAAGCCGCGGCCAACCCGGGGACGCGCAGAAGGCGTTGGGCCATTTCCAGCGCAGTCTGGAGGTTCGCGAACGGCTGCTCCTGGACAACCCGCAGAGTGCGCAGGCCGCTCGCGACGTCTCGGTGAGCTTGAACAACCTCGGTGGCTTTCTGGTGATGCGCGGCCAACCCGGGGACGCGCAGAAGGCGTTGGGCTATTTCGAGCGCGACTTGGAGATCAGCGAACGGCTGCTCCTGGACAACCCGCAGAGTGCGCAGGCCGCTCGCGACGTCTCGGTGAGCTTGGATCGATTGGGTGACTTTCTGGCGAGCCGCGGCCAACCCGGGGACGCGGAGAAGGCGTTGGGCCATTTCCAGCGCAGTCTGGAGGTTCGCGAACGGCTGCTCCTGGACAACCCGCAGAGTGCGCAGGCCGCTCGCGACGTCTCGGTGAGCTTGGAGCGATTGGGTGACTTTCTGGCGAGCCGCGGCCAACCCGGGGACGCGCAGAAGGCGTTGGGCCATTTCCAACGCAGTCTGGAGGTTCGCGAACGGCTGCTCCTGGACAACCTGTCATCGCCGAGCTGGAATTCCGCTGATTCTGCCGGTTTGAAATCCGGCATCGGTGGCGTCTTCTTGGCGGCGTCTTCTTCCTCCTGAGGCGTCAGCCCTTCTTGCTTCTTCTCCGTCTTCTTCCCGTCTCCGCGTCGGTTCGCTTCCCCTGGCCGCGTCCCGTCTTCTTGCGGCCTGTGGCTCGCTCCCGGTCCCTGATCAAGTGCCTCTGCTGCAATGACCCGTTCTCCCCGGGGCCCCGCAACCGCACCCGTCAGCTCTACTGCCCCAAGCCCGCCTGTCGCGTGGCCAGCAAGGCGGCGGCTCAGGCCAAGTGGGTCGCAAAGCCCGCCAACCGCGACTACTTCAAGGGCGCCCACCACGTCGATCGTGTCCGCCGGTGGCGCGAAGCCAATCCCGGCTACTCCAAGCGATCCTCAGCCCGGAAGGCTCCCTCTCCTGAGCTGCAACCACCTCTCCATCAGTATCCTACAGCTGCTCCGCTACAAGATCCACTCCCGGCGCCGTTACAAGATCTCGTGCCCCCGTTACAAGATCTCGTGATTTCCTATCCTGCTATTGTTGTGGGCCTTATCGCCCTCCAGGTCGGCTCTGCGTTACAAGATGACATCCACCATCACATGCATCGTGTGGCATCCAAGGGAGCGGAAATCCTTCGGCAGGGTGCCGGGCGGTTTCCGCCTCCATCATGAATGAACACAAACTCCTCCTCCGGCCCGAACGGCTCCGTGAGGTCCCACCCCGTTTCAGTTGGTGCGATCAACGTCTCTTCCGCTCCGGGATCACTTCCCGCTGCGGATCCGACGCCATGGCCCTGTACCTCTTCCTCCTCACCGTCGCCGACTCACGCGGCCTCAGCTACTACTCCGACGCCAGCATCGGTCGATCCCTGCGGCTGGACTCCGTTGCCCTCTCGGCGGCACGCGCCGAACTCCTTGGAGCGGACCTCATCGCCTACCGTCGGCCCCACTACCAGGTCCTGAGCCTGCCCGACTCCTCCACGCCGCCTCCCTCCCAGCGTCTGGGCGAGGTCGCCTCCGTCGGGGACATCCTTCGTCGCGTCTTCAGCGCGGGAGGTGCCCAGTGATCGACTTCCAGACCTTCTGCAAGCTGCGCCAACTCCACGACGTCGATCGACTGTCGATCACCCAGATCGCCACCGAACTCGGTCTCCATCGCGAGACCGTCTCCAAGTGGATCTCGCGTCCCAAGTACGAGCAGCGGGGCTCCGAGCATCCTCGCGCCAGCAAGCTCGATCCCTTCAAGGGCTCCATCAGCCGGCTCCTGGAGCGTCACAACTATAGCGCCAGTCAGGTCCTCGGGCTCATCCGCGAGGAAGGCTACAGGGGCGGCTCCAGTATCCTTCGTTCCTATGTTGCACGCGTCCGGCCGCGCACCCGACAGGCCTTCCTGCGGCTTCAGTTCGTTCCAGGCCAGGCGGCACAGGTCGACTGGGGATCGGCGGGCTACCTGCAGGTCGGCAACACCCGCTGCCGCCTCTCCTTCTTCGTCATGGTGCTGTGCCACAGCCGTCGGATGTATGTCGAATTCACCCTGCGCGAGTCCCAGGAACACTTCCTGGCCGCGCATCACAACGCCTTCGTCTTCTTCCAGGGCGTACCCAACGAACTGATCGTCGACAATTGCAAGGTCGCCGTCCTCCACCACCGTCGTGGGGAGGAGCCTGCCTTCAATCCGCGTTACCTCGACTTCGTCCGTCACCACGGCTGCCGTCTGCGGGCCTGCAACCCTCTCTCACCCCACGAAAAGGGCCGCGTCGAGCGCGCCGTCGGCTACGTCAAACGCAACTTCCTGGCCGGACGCGAACTCGGCTCCCTCGACGCCATCAACGCCGAGGCGCGGCTGTGGATGAACACCGTGGCCAACGTCCGCGTGCATGGGGATACAGGCAAGACACCCGATGCCCTCTTTGCAGAGGAAAACCTCCGCCCCCTCCACCTCAACGCCTACGACACGGCCACCATCCACCCACTGCGATCCGACCGGACCTGTCGAGTGCGCTTTGATTCCAACACCTATTCCGTTCCGGCCACCAACGCGCGGCAACTGCTAACGCTGAAGGCGTCCACGGACCGGATCGTGATCCTCAACGGCGACCAGGTCGTCGCGGATCACCCGCGTTCCTACGAACGGCGTCGGGACTTCGAAATCCGGGGACACATCGAGCCGTTGCTGCACCAACGGATGCGGGCCCATCGCCAACGACAACTGGTGCGTTTCCTGACCTTCGGTCCGGCAGCCCAACGCTACTGGGAGCAATTGCAGCAACGCCGGCCCGACGCCCTCACCCAGGTCCAGCGCATCGTCGCGCTGAGCGAGTCCCACGGGGTGGACCTCATCTCCCGATTGCTCGAGGACCTCCTCGAACTGGAGGCCTTCGGTGCCGACTACATCGCCAACCTCGCCACCCAGCGACAGCGCATCTCCCAGGAATGTGGAGCCCTGCATCTCACCCGTTCCAGCGACCTGCTGGATCTCGAAGTCCCCGCACCCGACCTCTCCCTCTACGACCAACCATGAAAAAGGACATCCTCAACGAGCACCTCGACTACCTCCGTCTGGAATACATCCAGAAGGAGCATCGCTCCCTCGCCCAGCAGGCGGCACGAGAACAGTGGTCCCACGGGGAATACCTCAACCGCCTCATCGAGGGCGAGGTGGGCCAGAGGCGGCAGAAGGCGCTGGAACAGCGGTTGCGCCGGGCACGATTCCCGTTTCGCAAGACGCTTGAGCAGTACCAGTGGACGTGGCCGCGGAAGATCAACCAGATGGCGGTGCGCGAACTCTTCAACCTGAAGTTCATGGAGACCCACACCAACGTGGTGTTCATGGGATCGGTTGGACTGGGCAAGACGCATCTGGCGGTGGCGCTGGGACTGGAGGCATGCCAGGCGGGACGGACGGTGCTGTATGCCTCGGCCATCCATGTGATCAACGAGCTGCTGGTGGCGCAGAAGACCCACCGCTTGCGCAAGACGATCCGCAAGTATGCCGGGATCGACCTGTTGATCCTGGACGAGATCGGCTACCTGCCGATCGACAAGGCGGGGGCGGACCTGCTGTATCAGGTGCTGGCCGAGCGGTACGAGAAGGCGTCGACGGTGCTGACGACGAACCGCGCGTACAAGGAGTGGGTGCACATCTTCAACAACGACGCGACGATGACGGCCGCGTTGCTGGACCGCTTGCTGCACCACGTGGAAACGATCCTGATCGAGGGCCGGAGCTACCGCAGCCGGGAGCACACCGAAACGCCGTAGGCCACCGGGACACCCCATAGCAAGGCCGCTGGAGCAAGGCTCCCAGCGGCCCTTTTCATGCCCGGATGCCACCACGGATTTCAAACCGGCAGCTTTAGACGGTTTTCACGCGGGCGCTGACACAACCCGCAGAGTGCGCAGGCCGCTCGCGACGTCTCGGTGAGCTTGAACAAGCTCGGTGACTTTCTGGGCAGGCGCGGCCAACCCGGGGACGCGCAGAAGGCGTTGGGCCATTTCCAGCGATGTCACGAGGTGCTCGAACGGCTGCTCCTGGACAACCCGCAGAGTGCGCAGGCCGCCCGCGACGTCTCGGTGAGCTTGAACAGGCTCGGTGACTTCCTGGCGAGCCGCGGCCAACCCGGGGACGCGCAGAAGGCGTTGGGCCATTTCCAGCGCAGTCTGGAGGTGAGCGAACGGCTGCTCCTGGACAACCCGCAGAGTGCCGAAGCGAACCGCGATGTCCTGGTGTCGCTGGAGCGCCTGGCGAAGTTCGAGGCGGGGCGAGAGGGCGGTGAGGCCCGGGCGCTGGAATTCCAGACCCGCTCTCTCGGCATCGCCCTCCAGTTGCGGGAAAGCAATCCGCAGTCGGTCTTCCACGGGCGGACGGCGGCCGTGTCGTTCTTCCTCACCTACCAGCGCGCCGAGGCAGCGGGACAGGCGCCACTCGCCAACCGGTACCTGGGCGGCTGCCATGCCGTGCTGCACGAACTCATCACCGCCGGCTGCGAACTGGACCCACCGATGATGAACCTCTACCAGCAACTCCACGGCCACTTCGGCGGCGGGAAATAGAACTGCCGGCGATGGACGCGAAAATCACCCCAGAAACGGCGGTTGAATCCGCAGATGGCGCAGATGGCGCAGATAATCAGGAGCTTGGATCGGGCGTGCCGCTCACCCGCAAGGTGACGTCTGAACGAGCCTCGGGTGCTGGTATTTCTGCGGTTTCATCTGCGCAATCGGCGCCATCTGCGGATAAATGAACTGCCCATTCTAGGTTCACAGATGGGCCGGGGCAAGGGGCCTCACCGCATCGCCGTTTCCATGTCACCCGTGGGGCGAGACAGCAGCCTCTCCCAACCGGCTTCCAATCCGTGGAATCGCTGTAATCTGTGGATCCAACCGCCGTTTCCAGGCCGACGGTTTCAGGCTCATCGATTGCGCGGATTGGAGTCCCGTGATCTGTGGATCCAGCCGGCTCTTCCGGGGTAACCGCTCCCGCCGGCCCAGAGCTGCGGGAGAAGTCGGGGCCTTGACCGGGTTCCCGGTGACACTCAACCCGGTTCCCGGAGGGGTCGATCCTGCAGGATGACGCGCCAGCCGAGGTTCTCGTGGACCATGGCCTGGGTGATGTCCTGGACGAGTCCGAACACGGCCCGGGAATCCGGCTTTCCGGAATCGAGTTGCCGCTCCAGCTCATCGAGTTCCCGGCCGAATTCCTCCATTCGCTGGTGCATCGCCTCCGACCGGGCTGCCACGCGCTGGAACTCGCCCTGATCCCGCAACGCCGTGAGGGCTCCGCCGATCAACGGGAAGGCCGCACCGATCCCGAGGATCACCTTCACCAGCGTCGGCGGCAGGGGAAGTCCCACCCACAACGTCAGGAGATGAGCGGCACAGACCATCAACGTCAGCCCGAACAGGCGGTGGCCCAGTCGATGCAACCGACGGTCAATCCGTCCCATTCGGTGGTGCGTGGACTCATGGTAGCGGGCTTGCCCCGCCACCAGGGCCACCCGCGTGTGGCGAAGGATCTGACGGAGATACGCGGGATTGATGGTCACTGGAATCAGCCCCAGCTCCCGTTCCAGGGACCGGACCCACCACGCCATCCAGGTCGCATCCGGGTCGCCATAACCGGCGAGGTGGCCCGCGAAGGCCGGATGGCGCATCAGCGGGCGCGCGCCGCCGGTCCCCGCCAGGAACCGCAACTCCCGGATCCGCTCCGCGAGGAGGCGATAATCCATCCAGCGGGCATGCCACTGGCTTTCACGGCCGCATCGGATCAGCCACACGATCCCGCCGATCAGGGAGACCTCGAAGACGGTGCAGATCGTTTCCTGGAGATGGAACTCATGGCCTGCCCACCAACCCATCAACAGACAGACCAGGACCACCCCGACGGCCAGGGTGCCGAGAATGTAGATGCCGACCGACGAACTCCGATAGTGGTCTGCGTAGAACACTGCCAACCGGTCCGCCCAACCGAAGTGCGGGTGGAGGAGGTCCGTGGCGGGGTCCAATTCCTTGGGGGGCTGGCCGTCGGGCGGGGCATCCCGCCATTCTTCCGCCCGAAGCCAGTCGAGTTCGTCGGGACGCTTTTGGTCGGGCGAAGCCGCGTACAGGCTCTGGATCCGGAGGTCGCTCAGCTTCTCCGGGGTCTCGCAGCTGAACAGGTCGCGGAAGATCTTCCACGGAAAGGCCAGATTCCAGACGCGACGACGCTCCCCCAGATAGTCCGAAAGGGCCGTTTCCGGGACCTTTCCGTGACCTGAATCATGCCCGGTGGGACGGGCTGGCGGAACCAGGACAGAACGGACGATCTGTTCGACGACATCGGAAAGCCGAGAGGTGCCCACTGTCCGGGGGATCCCGCCGGGAGGCGGCGACTCCGGCAGCTCACGCGGGTCCTTCAGCAACCGCCAGTGCTGCGGTTCCCCGAGATCGACCCAGAGAACAGGAATGCGGTGAAGGAGCGCGTAGCGGAGGGCGTAGAAGGTTCCGCAATCCAACTCGTCGGGTCCTCCATCCCAGAGCGCAACCAGGAGGTCCGACTGCGCAGCAACCACCCGACCGGCCGCACGATGGGCGCTGCCTGGATCGAGCGGATCGCCGTCGAGCTCCTGGATCACAGGACGTCGACCATCGGATCCAGCCAGACGAAGCAGGCGGTCGAACTCCGCCGCAGCGGTCGTCTCCGGCTTTGCTTCTGACAGGTGCGCGCGATAGGCCGTCTGAGGAAACGGCAGTGGACATTGGAGCTCAAACCCTGCCTCCAACGCCAACCGGGCAACGTACTGGCCGGCTCCCTCCGAGAGGGTGGAAACCACGCGCAGCATCGACGGTTGGGTCGCGTAGACCCCGGCGCACTCCTTCGCTGCGGCGTCCACCGAGGAGCGGACGCATTGGAGGATCTCCCGCACCCAATTCTCCAACTGCGGTGTGACCCGGATCGCATGATGGGTGAAGCGTCGTCCTACCACCCCGAGACGGAAAACGAGCCTTGGGCGGGGCGCTTGGGATGTGAGTCCGTGGGGCATGTCGGAATCCTGGGTCTGAAGGGGGTTGCGAAGGGCCCGGCCGGAATCCAGAAGGAATCCAACCAAACGTCCCGCTTCCGCGGGCGAACGGTATCGCGAGCTCGGGGCTCGCGTAAACCTCCGATCCGAGAGGACACCCAAAAGGCGCATCTGGACACTGCCCCCGTTTGGAAACAGGACCGGAGTGGCGACGTCCCCGTCGCCTTGAGAAAGGGCATGGGAGGCAACGAGGACGTTGCCGCCCCGTTGAATGCCGGTGCAGTGTCGGGATGCGCCTCCGAAGGCCAATGCGGAACCAACTGAATTCCCCGTTGACGATCCCCATGGGTTTCCAGAGGTTCGGAACATCTGGAATGGCGCTGGGCGTGGGTCGTGGAGGCCCTGCGTGCGATGCGCTTTCCGGCTCCAAACATGTCCAATCCCAACAGCCCGTTCCATCCCATCATCTATGTGCGTGGCTTCGCCATGTCGCGGGGCGAGATCGACGACACGACCGCGGACCCCTTCTGCGGGTTCAACCTGGGGTCGACCGTCTACCGCGCAGTCCCGGACCGGGAGCGCCAGCCGCGCAAGTACGTGTTCGAGTCGCCGGTGATCCGCCTGGGATCGGACTTCGGCTACCGGGATGTGTACGAGGACGGATACGATATCCTCGATCCCGAGTGGACGGAGAACAGCGAGCGCAAGCTGACGAACCGGTCGATCATCATCTACCGGTACTACGACGAGGCCTCGACGTTGCTGGGCACCGGCAAGACGCCACCGATAGAGACCTTTGCAACCAAGCTGGGCGAACTGATCCTCAAGGTGCGGGACATCGTCTCGGCCAACCCGGAGAACCAGATCAGTCCCGATGACTTCCGCTGTTATCTGGTCGCCCACTCCATGGGCGGACTGGTCTGCCGGGCGTTCCTGCAGAATCCGAAGCTCGATCCCAAGAAGGCGGTGAAGTTCGTCGACAAGTTCTTCACGTACGCGACCCCACACAACGGCATCGAGGTGCTCGGCGGGAATGTTCCGTCGTGGGCGAAGTTCGGAGACACCGACAACTTCAACCGGGAACGCATGGCGGAGTACCTGGCGATCGACAAGGACCTGTTCAAGAAGACCGAACGGGTGGACTGGCTGCCGGAGGCGCGGTTTCCATCGAGCCGCGTGTTCTGCATGGTCGGGACCAACCGTTCCGACTATGAGGCCGCGATGGGGCTGTCGCGGACGTTCGTGGGACACGGCAGCGATGGTTTGGTGCGGGTGGAGAATGCGGTGCTCACGGGCGTGAAGGCGGGTGGGAAGCCGGGCGAACCCTGCGCCAAGGCCTACGCCTTTCGTGCCCACTCCGGATACTTCGGGATCGTCAACAGCGAGGAGTCCTACCAGAACCTGACCCGATTCCTGTTCGGTGACGTGCGGGTGGACATCCACCTCGACGTGGACGAGGTCCGGGTTCCCGCGGCACTGTCGGAAGCGGACAAGAAGGGAAAGGTCGACGCCCTCTACCAGGTCGAGCTGCTGGCGTCGCCCCGCGGGAAGATGTGGTACCTGACGCGCCGCATCGCGGAGGAGGACTCGGTCGCCTGCTTCTCGCACAAGGACTATCGAGCGTCGAAGGATGGGGTGTGGAAATACCTTTCGAGCGTGTTCCTGGCCAATCGTGCGCGGGTGAACAAGGCCCGGACGTCGCTCGCCTACAGCCTCACCCTGGGGATTCGTGTTCCCGATTATGAGGTGGAGCGGGCCCTGTGGTTCAACGAGCACTACGAAGGCAGCTATCTCTTCCGGGACGGTCTCGTCATCGAACTGGTGCCGCCTCAGAACGCCGGGGAACCCTGGCAGATCCAGTACGCGTGGCAGGGACAGACGGTACAGGCGGCGAACACGCCGGTGGATGCGGAAGCCCTGTCCAAGGGACGCGTGGAGGTCACCATTCCCTTCGACAGCGGCAAGGCTCCCGGGATCGTCGGCAAGCTGCGCTTCGTGCTGACGGCTTGGAATGCCGACGCGGCGCTCGAGGCCTGAGCGACCCGAAGTGAATCATGAGCCGCCGCGTGGGGGCACGCGGCCTACAAATGCTGGGCGCTTACCCACGGCTTGGGGAGGCAACGAGGACGTTGCCGCCCCGGCTGAGAGCAGGAACGGAGTGGCGACGTCCCCGTCGCCTTGAGAAAGGGCATGGGAGGCAACGAGGACGTTGCCGCTCCGTTGAATGCGGGAGCAGTGTCGGGATGCGCCCCTACTCCAGCGGTCGGACACGGTAGAAGCGGGCGGGGTGACGGAAGGCGTCCAGATCCTCGAACAGCAAGGGCGGCTTGTTGGTAAGGATCGGCGTCCAGTGGGTCAGGTTCGTCGAGGCCTCGAACACGTAGTAATGGCCGAGCGGTCCGTGGAAGTTCATCCGGAAGAGATCCGTCGGCAGGAACGGCAAGACCTCGGTCCGCGCCGGGAAGTCGTACGCGATGAGGTTCGCCGCCGGAGCCCGGAAGCGTCCGCCGACGTACAGGGTGCCCTCGGTCAGCAGCAGGGTCTGCAGGACTGAGTCGGAAGGCTCGGTGCCGGGCCGCGGATTCCAGGATTCGACCGCGGGCGGGAATCGTCCTGCGTCGATCGATCCGAGGTTCAGTCGATCCGAGCCGCCCAGGCGGGTGAACTGGCCGCCGAGGTAAAGGACGTCGCCTCGCCAATCAAGGGCGAGGACGCCGCCATCGGTCTCAGGGAACCATTCGGCGGCGGTGCCGGAGTCCGCGTCGAAGGAGGCGAGGTAGGCACGATCCTTCCCGTTGGCCCGGTTGAAGCCACCGCCGGCCTGGATGAAGCCGTGATGTTCCGCCAATGCCATGACGACGCCGTTCACGTCGGGGCTCCAGGGCAGCAACCTTCCGGAATAGCGATTCACCGCCGCCAGGCGACGACGCGTCGCGCCGCCGAGGCTCGTGAATTCACCGCCCAGGTAGAGGGTGTCTCCGACCCGGATCATGGCGCGCACGGCACCGTCGGCATCCGGGTTCCAGGCGGTCGGCATTCCGGTGCGGAGGTCCAGTTCCACGACGTGATTGCGGGCCCGATTGCCGACCTGATTGAAGTACCCTCCAGCGAACAGGGAATCCTCCGCCAGGAGGAGCGTGCGGACATTCGCCACCTGAGGCTTCCACCCGGTGGCCTGGCCGGTGGCGCGACTGACGGCACCGAGTCCTGGATTCGATTCCCCGGCCAGCCGGGTGAACTGTCCGCCGACGTAGAGCAGGTCGCCCCGGGTCGCCAGGGCATGGACGGTTCCGTCTGTGCCGGGGTTCCAGGCAGTGGCGAACCCGGTCGATTCCTCGATGGCAGCCAGGCCTCGACGCTCGACCTGGATCAACCCCATCTGGCCGACGGCAAAGACATTGGTTCCACTCTTGCCCAGGACGGTGAACCGGCCAGTCGGGTTCAAGTCGAGTCCCAGCACCGCGCCGGTGATCCGATTCATCGCAGCAACGCGGCTTCTCGCCACGCCATTGACCCGGTCGAAATCGCCATCGAGGTAGATCGTGTTCCCCGTCGCCGCGATTCCGTACACCGTCCCGGCCACGGGAACATTGAGCACCGTCGAACCGGTCGCGAGATCGAAGCCGCGGAGGGAACCGCTGCCACCCACATGAAGAACCCCAAGATGCTCCGCGAGACACTGCGGGCTGCCGGGGCCATCGGGGTTGAAGGCATCCAGGGCACCCGTGATCGGGTTCAGCGCAGCGAATCCGGGTCGTGATTGCCCGGCCATCTGGCTGAACGGGCCCACCGCGAACAAGCGGCCGCCGGCGAGCAAGAGTTGCCCCACCGATCGGTTGGCGCCGGGGTTCCACGCAAGAGCCTCCCCGTTGGTCGCGTCCAGGGCGGCGATACGGTCACGGTACTCACCGCCCACGTATTCGAAGTTGCCGCCGACGTACACGACGCCATTGCTGACGGCGATCCCCGCCACCCAATCGGTCGGGGCGGGATTCCACGGGAGCAGTTCGCCGGTGGTCGGATTCAAGGCGGCCAGGTACCGCCGTTCGATTCCGCCCACGGTGCGGAACTCGCCGCCGACGTAGAGAACTCCATCGGCCAGCGCGAGGCTCAGGACGTGGCCATCGCTGTCCGCCCGGAAGGCCAGGTCCACGGACTTGTCCGCCTTGACGTGGGCCAGGTTGCGCCGGGGCACGCCGCCGATGGTGTTGAAGAGGCCTCCAATGTAATAGCCGCCCTGGCCGTCCCCGATCAGGACGTTCACCAGCGTATCCACCGCCGGATGCGAGAGGTCGGGCACGGCATCGGAGACGTTGATGATCGAATCGCCCGCCACGTACTGCCCGACATGGGTGAAACTGCCGCCGACGTACAGGATGCCGTTGGTACGGAGCAACGCGTGCACCGGTCCATCCGTGGTCCACAGGGCGGGCCGGTGACTCGTGGAAGGCGTGAGCGCCGCGACCGGTTCGTTCCCGGGCTCGACCGCGGTGATCTCGATGGTTCGAGTCCCGACAGTGCCCTGCGCGCCGGTGGCCCGCGCGGTCAGAAGGTGCGTTCCTGCCAGCGGATTCAGCCACGACCACTCGAGGCTGGATGCACCCAGACGCCCCGCAACCACGCTTCCGTCCAGGCTGAGTTCGATCGACGCCACGGCCCCGTCGCGGTCCGCCGCAGTCACAGAGACCGGCACGGGCCTTCCGGCGACAACGCGGGCCCGGTCAAATGGCGACCCAAATGAAACCGTGGGAAGTTCACTCGCCGGAGCGACGCGCACGGTGACGGTCGCCGAACGGGTGGAACCGCCCCGGGAATCCTGGGCGCGGGCGAAGAAGGAATGGATCCCCGACAAGGGATCTGGCACGGACCACACGTAAGGCGGCTGGGTCTTTGCGCCGAGCAAGGTGGAGCCATCAAAGAAGTCGACCCTCGCAATCGGATCGTCGGCATCGCTGACCTCGGCCACGAGTTCGACCGGTGCATCGGGTCCGAGGGTGGTGTTGTCCGCCGGCTGCACCAGGGAAACGACCGGGAGCGCGTCCACGACGATCTCCCTTTCTGCGGAGACGGAGGTGTCTCCTGCATTGTCGAACACCCGGGCGGTCAGGCGATAGGTACCGGGAGCGGGTTGCTTCCAGAGCACGGCATAAGGCGGCGTGGAGACAGACCCGATCAGGGTCGTCCCCTGGTAGAAATCCACCTTGGCGACGGTCCCGTCGGGGTCGGAGGCGACAGCCGACAGCAGCACGTCATCTCCGGGAAGATAGATCCTCCCAGCCAGAGGTTGCTGCAGCTCGACCTGGGGGAGGTCACTGATGACGACCGTGACGTCGGTCGAGACGCTGGTGAGGGAATTCGTGTCCAACACCACGGCCGAGAGCACATGGCTTCCGGCCGTGGGCTTGCGCCACACGGCGCTGAACGGAGCCTCCGTGCTGACCGCGAGTTCCTGACCATTGAGACGGTACGAAACCCGTTGGATGCCGTGGCCCGTCGAGGGAAAGCGGACTGCCAACGGAAGGTCCACACCGACGGGCCAGTGCTGGCCGCTGAGTGGAGTCGTGATGACCACCAGTGGTCTCGGCCCCGTTTGCAGGTTCGCTGTCCGGGCGGGATTGAGCCGACCCATCGGCCACCCCTGCCCCGCCAGACCGGAGGAAGCCTGGACCGCGGCAATCACGTTGCCCTTGGCCATGTACAGCCGGCCTTCCGGAGTGAGCATCGGGGCGACCGCCACACCGAAGGCATTGATGTTGGTGACCCATTGGATGCTCCCGTCGGGCCGATAGCCCCGGAGGTTGCCCGCCTCATCCATCAGGTAGGTGCCTCCATCGGAACCCAGGGCTGCTGAGGTGCGGCTGAGGCCCCGCCACTTGCGGGTGCCGTCCGAGGCGATGGCCTGCCCGGTGCTCGTCACGACGGAACCTCCCGGGTCCACCACCGGTCCCCAGGGATGATGATCGGCCTCGTTCAAGGTCCAGAGCCGCCGGCCGAGGCGATCGAAGGCATAGGTCTGCTCCCCTCCGAAGTACACCCGGTCGTCGTGCCCGATGGCCGGAGCACCGATGAGGCCCCGGGTGGTGAACTTCCAGGCCAAGGTCGCATCTGGATAGAGGGCGACGCATTCGGCAACGGGATGCCCGTCCACGGGGTCCGGAAAACCTGCTCCGATGAAGATCATCCCGTCGCGGCCAATGGCGGGTGGTGACAACCTGAAGCGCGCCCCCAAGGCGATGGTCCAGAACACCGTGCCGTCCGGATTCAGGGCATTCAGCAGTCCGTCCCCGCTGGTGACATGGATCCGACCGTCATGGCCGATGGCCGGAGAGCTCAGCGTGTTCACCTCGAGGGCAGTCTCCCACTTCCTTGTTCCGTTGGGATTCAACGCGAAGAACCGGTGGACGGGCTGATCCGCGGAGAAGTAGATGACTCCATCCGGCCCGACGGCCGCCTCTGAACAACGGGCCCCGGCGTGGAACTTCCACAGGAGGGCACCGTTCGCGTCGAGTGCGACCAGTTCATCGGCTTCGTTCGAGAAATACAGCTCGCCGTTCAGCCCACGCGCCGGCGACGTCAAGACGGGCGACTCCAGACTCCGTGACCACACCACCGTTCCCGGGGGTTGATGGAACGGAACCACCGTCACCACCGCTCCCACACTCGTGGCCGTGCCAATCGAATTGGACACCACGACCGAATACGTACCTGACTGGTCTAGCCGGGTGCCACTGATCACGAGGGTCGGGCTCAAGGTTCCGCTCAGATTGCCGGTGTCGGACAGGGCGAGCCCGTTCCGGAGCCACGTATAGCCGATCGGCTGGAGGCCAATGGCAGAAGCCCTCAGGACCAGGTTCGTGCCTGCGCCGATGGTCTGGGAGAGCGGCTGCTGCGAAATCCGGGGCGCGCCGGAAGGGGGGACCGCGCCGGTCCGCCGGAGATTGCGATGAAGGGTGGGCCAACCCACGGAGGCCAGCGGCGAGGTCCCGGAGAAAGCCATCACATGACCATCGCCCGTGGCAGCGTAGATCGTGCCGTCCGGTCCAATCAGCGTGCCCGGCCCGTAGATTCCATTCCCAGCGGCCACCGACCAACGCTCGGTCCCGTCCGGGCCCAATGCCCGCAGGCGTCCGTCGGTCGAGCCGAGCAGGATGAGTCCGGTCGCCGCCAGGGTCGGGGCCGACAGTACCGTGTCGCCGGTCTGATGGATCCAACGCTGGACGCCCTGGGCGTCGAAGGCGCGCAGCGATCGCCCGCCGACCAGATACACGGTTCCGTCCCGCGCGATGACCGGTCCGATGCGCGGCGAGCCGTTCGGAATCGACCATCGCAGACTTCCGTCCGGGTTCAGGACGTGATGCCTTCCGTCCACTGAACCGAAGTGGATGACGCCGTTCGCGGCGATCGCCGGCGGGACCGCGATCCCAGCAGTCGCAGTATAGATCCAACGTTGGGATCCATCCGCGTTGAGGGCGTGGAAACGACCCTGGGCGTCGCCGAAATAGATCGTTCCATCGGAGCCGATGGCTGGCGTTCCCGCCACCTCGGCTTTTACGTCGCGATCCCAGGCCAGGATCCCGTCCGGGCGGACGGCCAGGAGATGTCCCGGGGTCGCCACCACGTGGATCATTCCGTCGGCACCCAAGGCAGGTGCGCTGAAGACGCCGGACGCTACCGGATAGGACCATAACTCGACGCCTTGGCTGTTCCGCGCAGTGAGGCCCTCGGGCGAGACGAGGTAGATCACGCCATCCGGACTGATCACCGGGGCCGCGGTCAGGGAACCGTTGCTGGGAATATCCCACCGATGCTGCCCGGTGGAGGTCAGGGATATCAGGCGTGGGACGCTGTTCCCCTCGGCCTGGTAGTAGAGATTGCCGTCGGCATCCATCGCCAGCGGCGAGCGCGCTGCGTAGGGACCTTGATAATCCCACTTGGTCACTCCATCGCCGGTGACCACGACCTGCGCGGTCTGGCTGACGGTGCTGCCCGTCGCATTGCTCACCTCGACGGCATAAGGACCGGCCTGACCCGGCTGGACCTGGGCAAGCGTCAGGGTGGAACCATTCTGGCCCGGGAGATTGGTTCCCCGGAACCGCCACTGGTACTGGAGCGGCCGCAGACCGGTGGCCTTCACCGACAACGACGTCGAGGCACCCGACACCACGGTGGTGACCGCCTGCGGTTGTTCGGTGATCACCGGTTCTGCCGCGGTCGCCGTGAAACGCCACTGGAGGATCTCATGCGTCTCCGATCCCGGGCCGTTGGCGGCGGTGAACCCAATCCAGGCCCGGCCATCGACGAGTCCCAGGAACGTCGGGAGATCGATCGCAAGGCTCAGGTCGGGAGATGTGTTCGGCTCACGCGTGACCCGGAGGACGCCGCTGAGCTTGCCGTCCTCCGATCCGGGCTCATAGACCACGCGCACCCGACGCGTCACTCCGTCGGTGAAGGAGAAGTTGGGCTCCACCGAGACGAAGGCGTGCGCTTCGTCGGCGCTGTTCGGTTGGATTCCCCGCGAATGCAGACCCACCCGGGTGCCGGGGGGATCGTTCTTGGAACGGTCCGCGTAGCTGTCGAACTCGATCGCGAGGCTGCGTGGAATTCCCTCGTACCCGAGTCCGGCGCCACCGCTGCCCAGGACCGGCGTCGGATTTCCCTGGATCACCACGGCGAAGCCGGCACCACCGCCGGCCACGCGGTTGGCGATGCGCTGTTGGAACACCAACTCGAACCCCTGCCCCAGGTACACCGGGAGATCCATCCATGCGCCACCCTTGCTTTCGCTGTTCCCGCTGGTGGTCAGCGAAACCCGGTTGCTGACCACGACGGCATCACCCTGCGTAAGGAGACCAGCGGCGGAATCGAATCTCCCGAAGTCTGCCGTCTGGGTCCCGTACGGAAAGCTCCATATGGTTACCGGTGCCGAGGTGTTCGTTTGACCGGTGGAATCAATGGAACGAGCCGTCAACGCGATCGCACCGGTCGCCGTGTTGGTCCAGGTCACCCGGAAGGGCGAAGTCGTGTCGGAACCCACGACCTGGCCGTTCGCCAGGAATTCGACCCTCTGGATCGGGTTCGGCTGGGTTGAGACATCGGCTGCGAGGGGAACCGCAGAGCCCTGCGCGAACACCGACCGGGAGTTGGGCGAAGTCAGACGGATCGGTGGCCGGGGAACCACGGTGATCCGGACGCCTGGAGAAATGAGTTGCTGTCCCTGCACACTGCGGGCACGCGCCGTGATCTCGTGGGTGCCTTCGCCGGCCGTGGTCCAATCCCAGTCGAAGGGAGCTGCGTTCAAGGTGGCGATCTGGCTGGCACCGTCGTAGTAGGCCACCTCGGTGATCGTCGGTGCGCCCGCGGCCATCCGTACCCGGAGCGGGATGGAGTCCTCCACCACAGCGGTGCTGCCGTCAGGAGGACTGCTCAACGTCACGAGCACCGGCGCAGTCACGCTGAAGGGAACCGCCGAAGAATCCGTGGTCACGCCAAGGCGATCGGTGGCCCGCACCGTCACCGAATGCGTCCCCTGCGTCGGGCTGGCCCAATCGGCGACATAGGGAAACCGGGTTGCCGTCGCGACCGGGATTCCATCCACCCACCATTCCACCTTCTCCACCGGTTCGTCGCCTTCCACGACCGATGCCGCGAGCCCGATCGTGTCCGTCATCGGAATCTCGCCCTGCGCCGCCGGAATCGTGACGGCAACGACCGGAGGTCTCCCCGCGGAGGCCCGGGAGCGATGCCGGTAGTCGCGCCCTACCATCGGCCACGGACTGGGCGCCGGCTTGCTCCCGCCTGAAAAGGCAAAGAGCCTGCCGGAACCCAGGTAGACCGTCCCGTCCGGACCGATCGTTACCCCGGCCCGACACGGGCCATCGCCCTCGAACTCCCACTTCTCCGTGCCGTTCGCGTTGATGGCGTAGAAGACAGAACTGCCGAGATAGATCGTTCCATCCGCCGCGACTGCAGGTGCTGCCTGGATCGGGTGCAGGACGGGAAAGTCCCAGCGGATGCCGCCCGAGGGGCTGATTGCCAGCAACCGAGGTGAGGCTTCGGGAGTGGCCGGGTTGAGTGTTCCCAAGGTGCCCACGTAGACCGTCCCGTCGGTCCCGATGCACGGCGACGCCGACACGGCGCTGCTCACATCCACGGCCCAGAGCGCCGCCCCGGCAGCGCTCAGTGCGCGAAGCCGGCCGTCGCCGGAACCAAAGTAGATCGTACCGCCTTCTCCGATTGCCGGAGATCCCGCGTCGCCCGCGGTTGGGAATCGCCACTTCACCTGCCCATCGTGGGCGAAGCAGATCAGGTTCGTACCGACGGCCGCATAGAGATCTCCGTTGGCGGCCAGGGCTGGGGTTCCGTAGTTCGCGCCGATGACGGGTGTCTTCCACAGGGGAATCCCGGTGGCCGAGATCGCATGAATCGCGCCCGTCTGCGAATTCGGGATCATCGTTCCAAAATGGATCCGGCCATCCGCGCCCACCGCGGATGCACTGGTGACCGGTGCGTCGGTGAAGCTGTACCAACCCACGGCGCCCTCCCGGCGCAGGCTGACGAAGCGATCCTGGGAACTCGGCAGCAGGAGACCCTGGTCAGCGCCAATGGAGGGCCCCAACGGTCCGGCGTAGCCATAACGCCACAGGCGGGTGCCATCGGGGGAATAGGCCACGAGTCCGTCGTGGACGACATAGGTGTTGCCGTCGGCCCCGATCGCCGGCGGGTAGGCCATGGACGGCCCGAAAACCGAGCGGTGGCTGGGAACCGGTTGAAGCACGGACACCGCCACGACCGCGCTGGTGACCGCGCCGGCGGAATTGCGGACTGCCAGCGCATAGCGCGCGGAATCCGCGAGGGAAACACCGGTCAGGGTCAGGGTCGGTCCATCGGCGCCCGGCACGACGAGGCCGTCCTTGAACCATTGGAATTCCAGAGGAAGGGAGCCTGTGGCTTCCGCTTCCAACCGCACGGTAGCTCCGTTGCTCACCTTCTGCGGAGACGGTTGCCGGGTGATGGAGGGCTTGGTTCCCGCCGCCAAGGCGGTGAACAGCACCGGCGGCGTGGTTCGCCGGGCCAGGGCACTGTCGATCGCCGTCGCGGTCAACGTGTAGTTGCCCGGCACCGTCACCACCCAGTCCATCGCCAACTGCCCGGCCGGCAACACCGCGAGGTTGGTCTGGTTCAACGTGAGCACGATCTGGGTGACAGCCCCATTCGAACTCCTGGCGCGGAGCCGGATGCCAATTGTCTCCCCGGTCACGAACTGGGCACCGGAGATCGGCGCGTCGAGGTGAATCTGTGGCTGAAGGATCCCCTGCCCCGTGAACCGCAGGTCGTGATGCACCGTCGGCCAGGCACTGGAACCCAGCGTTCCCGGTGCTTCCACCGCCACCAGGTCCACGCCCTGGCCGAAGACCACCGCTCCGTCCGGATGGATCTGCGGAGCCGTCGTGATCGACTCGCCCCCGGCAGTCTTCCACTCCAGCTTCCCATCCGGTTTCAACGCATGGAGCGTCCGACGGTCGCAGAAGTAGACCATCCCAGTCGATGAGACGACCGCGTCGCCTGGGCCTTCTTCCGCCACGCTATAGGTCCAACGGCGCAGACCCTCGGGGGTGATCGCATGCAGCACTCCATCGCTGGCCCCGCAATAGATCGTCCCGTCCACGGCCAGCACCGGACTCCCGGACGGAACGGCACCCAGAGCATACGTCCAGCGCAGGGTTCCGTCGGAGTTCAGCGCGTAGAGCTTCCGGTCGTCCGCACCAACATAGACGGTCCCATCCGCCCCGATGGCCGGCGAAAGGGAGACGGAAGGGCCCACCTGGTAACTCCACCGCGTCGATCCGTCCGGGTTCAACGCCCGGATGCTCCCCAGCGATCCTCCCATGTAGAACGTCCCATCGGCGCCCACGGCCGGCGAAGAACGGGCATTCATGCCGGAGTCGAGCTTCCATCGGAGGCCGCCGCCGGGGTTGAACGCATAGAGCGGGCCCGTTGCCGAACCCACGTAGATCGTGCCGTCCCGTCCGAGCGACGGCGTCGAGATCAAGATCCCCTCCCCCTGGTACTCCCAGGCCAGCGTACCATCGGGCCTCAGGGCGGTGATCTTCCCGTCGACCTGACCGAAGTAGAGGGTTCCATCGGGGCCGATCATCGGGGACGCACCGGCGTGGCTGCTGAGGGGAACCTTCCAACGGAGGACGCCGTTCCGATCCACGGCATAGAAGTTCGGATCACCCGCGGCCCCACCAAAGTAGAGGACGCCGTCGACCCCGATGGCCGGGGTGTGCCCCATTCCCTGTGGCAACGAAAAGCTCCAGCGTGCGATCCCCGGCACCAGCAGCGTCAACTGCACCGGCGCACTCGTGACCGATCCATGCAGGTTGCTCACGATGACCGAGTACAACCCGACGTTCGTCGACTGGAAATTGGTCAGGGTCAGTGCGGCGGCGGTTGCTCCGGGAAGGGCGTTCCCATTGAAGCTCCACTGATAGCTGAGGGGTGAGGCTCCCGCGGCCAGAACGTCCAGGGTCGTCGTCCCCCCGGGCCGCACCCAACCGGCAACCGGCGGACGCGTGATCGACGGCGGATCAATCACCGAGACCACCACGGGCGCGCTGGTGATCGCTCCCGAGGCGTTGGAGATCACGACATCATAGGAGCCCGCGTCCGCCAGCGAGGATGCCGACTTGTGGAAGATCGGTTGGGTTGCACCCACGATCGGATTGCCTTCCTTCCGCCACTGCCAGTTCGGTGTCGGCACTCCCGAGGCCTGAACGCGCAGGACCAACCGGGAGCCATTCGTCGCCGTCGTGTTCCGGGGCGGCCCGACGATCTGCGGGGCTGCGGACTGAACCGACGGGGAACGACCGTCCCGCCGGGAACTACCCATGAAGTCGGGCCACGGGGATTGAGCCGGAGGTGCGGTTCCGCCGAGGGCAATCGCCGTCTTGAACTGCGAGATCGCGAGGTGGACGGCCCCATCCAGTCCGATCGCTGGCGAACCAATCGGGTAGGACTTCGCATCAAACCTCCAGCGTTCCTCGCCAGTGGAGGAAACCCCGAAGACGAACGTGTCCCCGCACACGACCACGTCCCCGTTGGCGGCCAGGGCGGGTGCCAGGGACATCGGCCTTCCCTGCGAGTTGAAGTTCCAGAGGGCCGAACCGTTCGGGCGGTGAGCACGGAGAATTCCAGCACTGGTGCCATAGTACAGGGTGCCGTCCGTTCCGACGACCGGCGCCGATCCATCCCCACCCTGCGGAGTCCTCCATCGCAGCGTTCCGTCGGGATTCAGGGCGTATAGGTATCGGTCACCGGCCGAGACGTAGACCGTCCCGTCGGCGGCGATCGCCGGAGCCGTCTGGATTCCGCCGCCGGTCCGATACTTCCACCGCAGGCTGCCATCGGGCTTGAGCGCGTAGAGGTGGGAGTCGGCGCAGCCGAAGTAAACCGTACCATCCAACGCGATGGCTGCCGGGCCGCGCTCGAACACCCCCGGGAAGTACTTCCAACGAAGCGAACCGTCGGCATTGAGGGCAATGATCCGGAACACGCCACCCAAGACGGCCCCATCCGCCCCCACTGCCATCGTCTGGTAACTGGGCTCTTCCGCCGCATGGCTCCAGCGGAGCGATCCATCCGGATTCAACGCGACGATGGAATTGTCATTGAGGGCCACCCGCAGGCTTTGGTCGGGGGCGATCGAGACCCCGGTATTGGGATAGAGGTCGGGATTGTTGGTATAAGCGGACCATCGGATCGCTCCGTATGGGTCCAGGGCGTGCAATCCCCCCAGCCCGGCGAGATAGATCGTCCCATCCTGGGCCAAGGCCGGCTTGCCGATGGCGCCAAATTCACGCGAGGACGGGATGGCAACGGAGAACAGCGGTTCAGCCGGAGGAACCGGGTCGGCGAGGACGCCAACAACCAGCGCGAGGACGGCAAGCAGGCGGAGGAATGACTGGATCATGGCAGGTTGTCTCGGGAGACCCCCGAGCGGGAAAGAGTTACAGAACCGATCCCCGCCGCAACCGATAGTTCGGGCGAACCTCGATCCCCGATCGGTAGGCCGGGTGCCCTCACCCGGCGCAATCCACGATCCGCCGCGTGAGGGCACGCAGCCTACAATCCTCCAGCGGTAGGCCGGGTGCCCCATGTGCGTTAACCTAAAAAATCTACCAAAATCCCCGTAAAGACAACAATGTCGCGTCATGGCCTCCGATTTGGACGCGCTTCCAGAAGAGTGGGACATCCTCGCTACCTGGCTTCCCGCCAATCTCGACACCCTGGCGCGCGAGCATGGTTTCATGCGCAGGGCACGCGGTCTTCAAGAACCTGCCCGATGGCTTCGGCTCTTCTTGATGCATGTTGGCGGTGGACTGTCGCTCAAGCAAACGGTCACACGCGCCTCTGAACTTGGACTCGCCGATGTCAGCAGTGTCGCTCTCTTCAAGCGTCTGAGGGTTGCCGAACCCTGGCTGCAGGCGCTGACCTCACACCTGCTCTGTGCCCAGCGCCGGAGCCTCGGAATCTGGGCCGCCCGGTGGAGTGGTGGGATTCGGGTTGTGGACGCCACGGATGTCAGTGAACCGGGCGCGACCGGAAGCTCATGGCGCATCCACTATAGCGTGCGGTTACCCGAGTTGGTCTGCGATCACTACGAGCTCACCGACGCCAAAGGTGGAGAGAAGCTTGGACGATTTCCAATCAAGCCCAGGGAACTGGTCTTGGCCGATCGCGGCTACAGCCATCGCGCTGGCGTAGCGCATGTTTTGGGTTCTGGTGCTGATGTGGTGGTGCGATGGAACCATGCGCTGTTTCCACTGATTGGGCAGGATGGCAAACCGTTCGAAGTGCTTCCAAAAGCCCGCAAATTGAAGGTTTCTGAAGAGGCCGAGTGGCCCGTGACATTCGAACACGGAGGCAAGCGATACAACCTGAGGCTATGCGTTCGTCGTAAAGGGCGCTTGGCAACCGACAAGGCGCAACGAAAGGCGCTGCGGAAGGCGGAGAAGAATGGAACGAAGGCAAACGAAGCGAGCCTGGAACTGGCTGAGTACATTCTCGTACTGACCTCGGCGCAGGCCGATGCCCTGACGACCAAGGCGGTGCTGGGGATCTATCGAAGCCGGTGGCAGGTCGAGTTGGTGTTCAAGAGATTGAAGAGCCTCTTGGGTTTGGGGCATGTGCCAAAAAGCACAGACGCATCCGCCAGAGCGTGGATGCAGGCAAAGATCCTAACCTCACTGCTGATCGAGAGGGTGCTCCTGGAAGCGGAGCTTTTTTCCCCCTGGGGAGACACCCGAGGAGAATGAGAGTCGGTGGCGGGCGTTCGTCGAGGTGCGCGACTCCGTGTTGTCGATCTTGGCGCCGGCGATTCCGCTGCGACATCTGTTGTCAAATGGTCGGCGCATTGCTCGTCGACTTGCAGACATCCAACGCAAGCGGACTCGGCAACTTGTCGGCATGAAGGCTTCGATCGATGGAAAATTAGGTTAACGCACATGGCCGGGTGCCCCCACCCGGCGCAATCCACGATCCGCCGCGTGAGGGCACGCAGCCTACAATCCTCCAGCGGTAGGCCGGGTGCCCCCACCCGGCGCAATCCACGATCCGCCGCGTGAGGGCACGCAGCCTACAATCCTCCAGCGGTAGGCCGGGTGCCCCCACCCGGCGATCACCCGCAGTCCGCCACGCGTTGGGCGCGGAGTTGCGCGCGATCTACTTGCCGGCCGGGTCTAGTTCCCCTGGCGGGCCTTTCCCGGTCCAAGCCCATAGCCCTTCCCCGGAGACAAATCGCCGTTGAAGCCCTTTTCCTTGCATTCGACGGAGTGGCGAATGCCGGTTGGTTGTTGCCAGCGATCAAGCTCCCTCCTCAGATTGCACGCATGATGCCCAAGGGCACGATTCGGTTCTTCGCCGCATGCATTGTCGCCGCGAACCTTCAGATCGCCCGAGCAGCAGACGCTGACAAGACGGACAAGGCAGAGGTGGCCGAGGTGCGGACCATGGCCACTGGGGGGGACGCTCTCGCCCAATTCGACCTCGGCCTCATGTACGAAAGCGGCCGAGATGTTCCCCAGGACCACGTCGAGGCCGCGAAGTGGTACCGGAAGGCGGCTGACCAAGGGTTCGCAGCAGCGCAGTACAACCTCGGGCTAATGTACGAAAGCGGCCGGGGAGTTCCGAAGGACGACGCCGAAGCGGTAAAGTGGTATCGCAAGGCGGCTGAGCGGGGATTGGCACACGCGCAGAGCAACCTTGGGGTCAGGTACACTAGAGGAGAGGGCGTTCCGGAGGACGATGCCGAGGCCGCAAGATGGTGCCGCAAGGCGGCTGACCAAGGCTTGGCACAAGCGCAGCATAACCTCGGAGCCATGTATGCAAATGGCGAAGGCGTTCCCAAGGACGACGTCGAAGCCGTGAACTGGTACCGCAAGGCGGCTTACCAACACTCGGCACAAGCACAGTTCAGTCTCGGGACAATGTACGAAAACGGCCGGGGGCTTGCGAAGGACGATGTCGAAGCCGCGAAATGGTACCGCAAGGCGGCTGAGCAAGGGCACGCGGAATCGCAGCATAACCTCGGGGTCAGGTACACCAAGGGCGAGGGCGTTCCCAAGGACGACGTCGAAGCCGTGAAGTGGTGCCGCAAGGCGGCTGACCAGGGCTTGGCACAAGCGCAGTACAACCTCGGGATCAGGTACACCAATGGCGAGGGTGTTCCCAAGGACGACGCCGAAGCGGTAAAGTGGCATCGCAAGGCGGCTGACCAGGGGTTTGTACAGGCGCAGTACAACCTCGGGGTCTGTTACGCCAAAGGCGAGGGCGTTCCCAAGGACGCGGTCCAGGCCGTGAAGTGGTACCGCAAGGCGGCTGACCAAGGGTTCGCACGAGCGCAGCACAACCTCGGGGTCTGCTACACCAAGGGCGAGGGCGTTCCCAAGGACAAAGTCGAAGCCGTCAAGTGGTACCGGAAGGCGGCTGAGCAAGGATTCGCACAAGCGCAACACAGCCTCGGGTTCAGGTACACTAAGGGCGAGGGCGTTCCCCAGGACGACGTCGAAGCCGTAGAATGGTACCGCAAGGCGGCTGGCCAAGGCTTCGCTCAAGCGCAACACAGCCTCGGTGTCTGCTACACCAATGGCGAAGGCGTTCCCAAGGACGCGGTCGAGGCCGTGAAGTGGTACCGCAAGGCGGCTGAGCAAGGGTACGCGGAATCGCAGCACAACCTCGGGGTCCTGTGCGCAAATGGCGAGGGCGTGCCCCAGGACGAGGTCGAGGCCTACAAGTGGTTGCTATTGGCCAGCGCAAAGGGAGTGGAGGCGTCCAAAGTGGCTCGTGAGCAGGTCGAGGAGCAATTGACCCCCGAACAACGCGCGAAGGGGAAAAGGCTGGCCCGCGAGTTCCGTCCCAGGGTGAATCCGTAATCCTCCCGCCCGGGCAGGTGCGCGGAGCAGAAGCGCGAATACCCGTCCGACCTGGCGACCGGAGGGGGAAATCAAGCGATCCGTTCGTGTGATTTCTGTGCTCCTATCTGCGACATCGACGACATCTGCGGTTAAATGAACTGCCGTTGCCAAGGTAAGCCGTAGGTCGTCGGTTCACTCCCGACCAATGGTTCCAGCACTCAGGGAGCGCCCCCATCCTTGCCCTTCCCATCGGGCCGCCGTGCGGTAGGATCCGGCAATGAACTCCCCGCTCGGTGCCTTTGAGCCCTCCTCCATGATCCGCCTGCCCCATCTGGACCGGCGACGTTTCCTCAAGACTTCCGCGCTGGGCCTGGCTGCCGTCGCGGGCGCTCCGGGGATGGCCCAAGGAGCTCCGAAGGCGACCTCGGAAACACTGGCAGCCCAACTCCACGGCTCCCTCGACGAAGCCCAGCGGAAGGCCCTGTGCTTTGCCTTCACCGATCCGCTTCGCGACAAGGTCGACAACAACTGGATGATCACGCGCCGCTCGATCCGCGACATCCTTCGAGCCGACCAGCAGGACCTCGTGCGTCAGATCTTCCGTCAGTTGCACCGACCGGAACATGCCGACGACATGATGCGCCAGATGGTCGAGGACTCGGAAGGGAAGGGCTTCGAAGGCGGCACGTCGGTCGCCCTGTTCGGTGAACCCGGCACCGGCAAGTTTGAGTTCGTCCTCACCGGGCGTCACTGCACGCGCCGGTGCGATGGCGATTCGGTGGCGGGAGCGGCGTTCGGTGGCCCCATCTTCTACGGACATCAGTCGGGGCCGAAGGATGAGGAACCCGCCGATCATCCCGGCAACGTGTTCTGGTATCAGGCCAAGCGGGTGAACGAGGTGTTCGCCTCGATGGACGGCCGGCAGAGGTCCGTTGCGCTCGTGAATGGCCGATCGAGGCCGGAGCGCGCGAGCGAGACCGTGCGGCTGACCAACCAGAAGAAGGGCCTGCCCGGCATCCGCCTCGGGGAATTGTCGCAGGACCAGCGCGGACTCGTCCGCAAGGTCATGGCCGACCTGCTCCTGCCATTCCGGGCCGTGGACGCTGAGGAATCGATGCGTCTGGTGGAGTCGCAGGGCTTCGAGGACCTTCACCTCGCGTACTTCAAGCAGCAGGATCTCGGAGGCGACGGCGTCTGGGACGTCTGGCAGATCGAGGGTCCGCAAATGCTCTGGTACTTCCGCGGCGAACCGCACGTCCACTGCTGGGTCCACATCCGCGACGCGCGGGCGTGAGCGCCTTGTCCCGAAGCCCGCTTCGATCCAAGCACTGATGCCGCGGGTCAGCCCCCCGAAGAAATCCGGGCGATCCAGATCCGATCGCCGTCCGCCAACGGTCGCGTCGGAAACTCCGAAGGAGAGACGGCCTCACCGTTGTGTTCGACGACGACCGAGCGCGGTGGCAGGCCGCACTTCACCAGGAAAGCTTCCAGGCTGCAGGGCAGGTCGGCCTCCATCGATTCACCGTTCGCGATCACCTGACTCATTTTCCGAAACGTTGCCGTCTTCCCTGCCCGGCTCAAGCCCGGAGGCTGACGCCACAATTCACCGAGCCCATCCCGACGGAGTCCCAAGCCTCGAGGGAGTGTAGGCCGCGTGCCCTCACGCGGCTGGACGTAGGTTGCGCCGGGTGGGGCGAGTGTCCGCACGAGCCGACCCTCAACCGGCTCGACACAGTCTCGCCCCACCCGCTCTCCGGAGGCAGAGTCACGATGCGCCACAAGTCACCGCACGACCCGTACCCTGAGTTCCGTCCGGTCCCGATTCGCTCTCTCCTGCCAGTAGCCGATGCTCGTGGGCGGCACCGATGGAGAACGGAGGACGTAAACGCCCTCAATCCGTTCCAACACGAGCGGCTGTCCGTTGAATGGGTCCAACGGCACGCGCGCCAGCAGCGGATTAAGCCCGGCGGTCAGTGCGCTGAGATCCTTGGGAACCGCACCGGATTCCCGGAGGCGGAATCTATCGACAGCGCACAACGCCACCCCAAGGCGGGCCATCAGCAGCCTGGACGCATAGCCGAGCTCTGCCCGAGGAAATGCCAGATCGATCCCGGGGGCCTGCTCCATGCTTCCCTGAATCCGCTTCATCTTCCGCACCCAGACGTCTTCCACCCCTTGCAGGCATTCGGGAAATGGCCGTGCCAACATAGCGAATCGTTCCGACTCTTCTTCGAACATCCGACGAGGGATCGCAGGAATCTGAAACAGGACGCGAAGCCGCTTCCACTCGAACCAAGGCAGGTCGCGTCCGTAGACCCACTGCTTCCACAAGAGACGCGGCGTGTCCTCAATCTGGTCGAGCAGGCTCAGGTGAGCGCCGAGGTCCAACCGCTGGAGCGAAGGCACGCCCTCTCCCCGGGTAAGCCTGTCCTGGATCCGAGCCCAATCTGTTTCCCCGAATGGGCGGCCCGAAAGTCTCGGAAGGAGGTCAAGAATGGCCATCGCTTCAGCCGTGATTCTGACCTGGGCCATGGCCCGATCATCCCCGTCGGCGTCCAACACGGCCCCGAGCGTGATCAGTGCCTGCACTCCTTCCCCTACCTCCTGCCAATCCTCCCGCGTGGCGGCATCCCGTGCCAGCACCTGAACCTCCTCGCAGAGCTTCGAAAGGCCCCTCTGGAGGCGGCCTCGATCCCCATTTACCTCACTCCAAGCGCCCGCTGGCTGGGTGGCGAGCTCACCCATGACCCGCAGGATTTCCTTTCGCCGCGCCAGCGGAACCGAAAGCAGGGCGGGTCTCTCGCTCAAATCCCCAGCCAGGTCAGGATTCGCCTCCAACCCCGCCTCAGCCAGGCGCAGCAACCGGTCCACGCTCGACGGCTTCCCTGCAACCAGCTTCCGGCGTTCGTTCAGTTCAGCCAAGGTCCAAGGCATTCCCTGGGCCCTCAATGCACGCCGGTGCGCCGCCAGGCCCTGCATGCCGCTCGCAACCCGGATCCACCCAGCAATCCCGATCACCCCCATGACGACGAACGCCAGGATCCATCGGCGGCGAGCCGGGATGCGATTCGAGGGCCGGGTCGTGGAGTCGTTCATGGGGCGCGAATTTGCGAAAGCCTTCCAGCTCCCAAACGGGGCGGCAACGTCCTCGTTGCCCTCCCTGGCCCTTCCAGAGGCGACGAGGACGTCGCCACCCCGTTCCTTTTCTCAAGCGCGGGTAGTATCGGGATGCGCCCTCTCCACACCGACTAGCGGTCCGTCCGCACCCTCAATTCCATCCGGTCCCGATTCGACTCCTCATCCTCTCGCGTCTTGCCCGGGATCGGGATTGGGGGACGCCGGAGGACGTAGCCACCCTTGGTCCGTTCCAACACGAGGGGCTGTCCCGTAAACGGATCCAATGGCACGCGGGCCAGCAGCGGATGGGGGCCGGTGGTCAGTTCACTGAAGTCCTTGGGAATCGCACCCGATTGCCGGAGGCGGAACCGCTCCACGGCGCACAGCGCCATCCCGAGGCGGACCGTCAGCAGTCTGTAGGCATACCCGACTTCGCTTTGGTCGATCATCCAACCCATCCCGAGCGCCTCCAACGCACTTCCCCGAAACCGGCCAATCCTCCGCTGCCAGACCGCATTCACCCCTTGCAGGCACTCGGGCAAGGGGCGCGCCAGCATCGCGAATCGCTCCAACTCGTCTTCCAGCATCTCACCGGGAATGGCGGGCATCTGGAACAGGACCCGGGCCCGCTTCCAGCTGAACCGCGGGAGGTTGCCCCCATCGGCCCACTGACTCCATAGGGAGCCCGGCAGAGTCTCGATCTGTTCGAGCGCGGCCAGATGCCCCCCGAGGCCCGACATCTGGAGCGAAGGAACGCCTTCGCGGCGGGAAAGTGCCTCTTGGATGCGCACCCAGTTCGTCTCCCCGATCGGGCGTCCAGCGAGGCTGGGTAGGAGACTGCGGGTGGCCTTTTCCTCCGGGAACGCCCTAAAGCCCGAAAACTCAGCGGCGATCTCCTCGTCCAGCACCGATCCGATGTCGATCAAGTCCAGCACACCTTCCACCACCTCTTGCCAGTCGGCCCGAACCTCCGCCTCCAGCGCCACGCCGTGAACCTCCTGGCCGAGCCTCAGGTAGCTCTGCATGAGAGGGAACCAGTCCTTGCCCAACTCACTGCACAGTCCGCCGGGCTGTCGGGCCGATTCCCGCACGACCCGTCGTAGCTCCTGTCGCCGGGCCAATGGCACCGCGAGCGGTGCAGGTCCCTGGAACAATTTCTTCTCGAGTCCGGGATCCGCCTCCGCCCCCGCCCGGGCGAGGCCGATCAACCGGTCCACTCCCGACGGTTTCCCCGCAGCCAGCTTCCGGCGTTCGCTCAGTTCCGCCATGGATCCCGGCCACCCTTGGGCCCGCAAGGACTGCCGGTGGGCAGCCAGCCTCCGTGTCCCACCCGTTGCCCAGATCCAACCGGCAATCCCGATCACCCCAACGAAGACCAACGCCAGAATCCGCCTGCGGCGGGCCGGGATTGGTTTCGGGGGTTGGATCGTCGAGTCGTTCATGGGGCGTGTCCTTTCGAAAGCCTTCCAGCTCCCAAACGGGGCGGCAACGTCCTCGTTGCCCTCCCAAGCCCTTCCCTCACGGCGACGGAGACGTCGCCACCCCGTTCCCGTTCTCAGCCGAAGCGGCAACGTCCTCGTTGCCCTCCCACGCCCTTTCCTCACGGCGACGGGGACGTCGCCACCCCGTTCCTGTTCTCAGCCGGAGCGGCAACGTCCTCGTTGCCCTCCCAGGCCCTTCCCTCACGGCGACGGGGACGTCGCCACCCCGTTCCTGTTCTCAGCCGGAGCGGCAACGTCCTCGTTGCCCTCCCAAGCCCTTCCCTCACGGCGACGGAGACGTCGCCACCCCGTTCCCGTTCTCAGCCGAAGCGGCAACGTCCTCGTTGCCCTCCCAAGCCCTTCCCTCACGGCGACGGGGACGTCGCCACCCCGTTCCTGTTCTCAGCCGGAGCGGCAACGTCCTCGTTGCCCTCCCAGGCCCTTCCCTCACGGCGACGGGGACGTCGCCACCCCGTTCCTGTTCTCAGCCGGAGCGGCAACGTCCTCGTTGCCCTCCCACGCCCTTCCCTCACGGCGACGGGGACGTCGCCACCCCGTTCCAGAGCGGGGACAGGTCTTGTCCCCCCTTGCCCCTGCCCCGAACCCACCATTGCGAAGGACCGCCGATCCGGTTCACACTGCCCGGACCAGCATCTGTCCAACATGATGAAATACGTCCCCTCCCTGCTCGCCGCGCTCGCTGTCGCCTGGACAGCCAGCGCACAGGAACCCAACAACCGCCCCCACGCACCCACTGCCGAACCGGCCGCCGCCACGCAGGCCCGGCCGCAGGCTGTAGCCGCCCCCGCTGACGGCGAACGCATCGTCTTCATCGGAAACGGCCTGGCCGAACGCGATGTCTACTACAGCCGGATGGAGACCGAACTCCACCTGCGCTATCCGACCAAGAACCTGATCGTCCGCAACATGGGCCGCCCCGGTGATACCCCCGGGTTCCGTCCCCACCCGGCCCGCGTCTCGCAGTGGGCGTTCCCCGGCGCCGACAAGTTCCATCCGGAGCTGAACTCCCACTTCGGCAAGGGATTCTTCTCCACGCCCGACCAGTGGCTCACGCACCTGAAGGCCGACACGATCATCGCCTTCTTCGGCTACAATGAATCCTTCGACGGCCCGACCCGCGTCGCCAACTTCGAGGCCGAGCTCGACGCCTGGGTGCAGCACACGCTGTCCAAGGCCTACAACGGCGCCGCAGCGCCACGTCTCGTCCTGGTTTCGCCCATCGCCTTCGAGAACCTCACCACCAAGCGTGACCTCCCCGACGGCACGAGGGAGAACGCCAACCTGGCGCTCTACAGCGAGGCCATCCGCAAGGTCGCCGCGAAGCACCGCCTGACCTTCGTCGACTTCTTCGACGCCACGAAGAAGCGCTACGCGAAGAAGGGCCTACAACCGCTCACGATCAACGGATTCGCCCCTACCGAGGCCGGTTACTCCGAACTGGGCGCGCTTCTGGCTGATGGCACCTTCGGCAAGCAGCGGCACCAGTCCAAGGCCAAGCCCGACCTCGTCAACGCCGCGGTCAAGGAGAAGGACTACTTCTGGAACAACGACTACAACCTGGTCAACGGCGTCCACACCCACGGCCAGCGTTACAACCCGTTCGGTCCCCAGAACTATCCGGAGGAAGTCGCCAAGACCCGCCAGATGATGGCGCTCCGCGACACGCTCATCCACGACACCGCCGCCGGCCGCGCCAAGCAGATCGCCGTCGACGACTCCAAGACCCAGCCGCTCTCCCCGGTCCCCACGAACTTCAAGCGTCCCACCGACTACCTCGACGGCGTGAAGGCCATCGAGAAGATGACCGTGATGCCCGGCTACAAGGTCGAGCTCTTCGCATCGGAGAAGGAGTTTCCTGAACTCCGTAAGCCGGTCCAGATGTCGTTCGATGCCCGCGGCCGCCTGTGGGTCGCCATCACGCCGACCTACCCGCACTACAAGCCCGGTGAATCCCGACCCAACGACAAGATCCTGATCTTCGAGGACACCAACGGCGACGGGAAGGCCGACAAGCAGACGGTGTTCGCCGACAACCTCCACCTCCCCATCGGATTCGAGATCGCCCCCGAGGGCGTCTACCTGTCGCAGGAGCCGAACCTCTGCCTCCTCGTCGACGACAACAAGGACGACAAGGCCGACCGCATGGAGATCCTCATGCACGGCTTCGACACCCACGACACGCACCACGCCATCTCCGCCTACAGCGCCGATGCCTCCGGTGCCTTCTACCTTCTCGAAGGCCGCTTCCTCCACAGCCAGGTCGAAACCCCCTACGGCCCCCAGCGCTGCAATGACGGCGGCGCGTGGCGCTTTGATCCAAAGAACTTCCGCCTAGAGCGGCATATCCAGTCCGACGTCAACAACCCTTGGGGCATGGCCTTCGACGACTGGGAACAGGGCGTCCTGTCCGACGCCTCCAGCGGCGAGAACTACTGGGCGCTCCCCATCTCCGCGAAGATGCCCTACGGCGTCGAGATCCGCCGCGCTGGCGACTTCGTTCCCAAGCGTTCCCGCCCCACCTCCGGCTCCGAGTTCGTCTCGTCCCGCCACTTCCCCGATGATGTCCAGGGTCACTTCATGACCTGCAATTCCATCGGGTTCCTCGGGATCAACTTCAGCTCCGTCCGCGAGGATGGCTCCGGCTTCACCGGCAGCCTGGCCGGCGATCTGATCAGCTCCGCCGATCCGAACTTCCGCCCGGTCGACCTCGAGTTCGCTCCGGATGGTTCGCTCTACTTCATCGACTGGCACAACGCGCTCATCGGGCACATGCAGCACAACGCGCGCGACCCGAACCGGGACCACGAGCGCGGCCGCATCTACCGCGTGACCTACCCGGGCCGCCCGCTGGTCAAGCCCGCGAAGATCGCCGGCGCCACGATCCCCGAGCTCCTCGAGAACCTGAAGTCGCCCGAGTATCGCACCCGGTATCGCACCCGGCGCGAACTGCGCGGGCACCCCGCCGCCAAGGTTGTTCCCGCCGTGCGCTCTTGGGCCGCGAAGCTCGACAAGGCCGACCCCGCCTATGAACACCATCTCTGCGAGGCCATGTGGGCCACGTGGGCCCAGAACAAGCCAGATGCCGGCCTGATTGTCGCCGCGCTGAACGCCAAGTCCCACAAGGCCCGTGCCGCCGCCGCGCACGTCCTCCGCTACACGAGCCATCAGATCCCGAGCGCGGTCGCCCTGCTACGTCAGGCTGCCAACGATCCGAATGGCCGCGTCCGTCTCGAAGCCATCGTGGCAGCCTCCTGGTTCGACAATGCCGACGGCGCCCGGATCGTGCTCGATGCCCTTCGCCATCCCTTCGACAAGTGGATGAGCCCCGTCACCGGCCAGATCCTCGCCACCACCCTGAAGGATGATGTCGCGGCGCTGACGGCGTCAGACCCGCAGGTGCTGGCGTCGAATCCTCGGGCCGCCGATTACCTCGCCGGCAAGCTCAAGCTCGGGGATGCCCCGCCCGCCGCCGACCAGCGCGAGTACGGTCCGACCCGCCAGCTCAGCGCGGCCGAACAGAAGGTCTACGCGCTTGGCAAGGAGGTCTTCCACCGGGACGCCCATTGTGCCACCTGCCACCAGTCCTCCGGCACGGGCACCCCGGGCATCTACCCGCCGTTCAACGTTCCCGGGAACCCGTGGCTCGCCGACGACGACCGCCTGATCAAGGTGGTCCTGAAGGGACTCTGGGGACCGCTCGAGATCAACGGGCAGCGCCTCAATCCCAACAACGGTGTCCCGCCGATGCTGGGCTTCGCCGGCCTGCTCAATGACGAGGAAGTGGCCGCGGTCCTGAGCTACGTCCGGCAGTCCTTCGGCAACAACCTGCCCCTCATCACCCCGGCCCAGGTCGCCAAGGTCCGGGAGAAGACCAAGGCCCGCGCCGACTTCTACATGGTCGAGGAGATCATGAAGGAACACCCCATCCAGGGCTGGGAAAAGTGGGGCCGCATGGCCCGTCCCGCCGGCAATGGCAACATCTACGAGTAGCCGCCGGGCTCTCGCCGCCGCGAACCTCCGGGTGGCCGCGCCAACCAGGCGCCGCCACCCTGCCGGGTAGAACAGGAAGACAGGCCAAGGTTCCCTTGGCACCGGAGCAGGCGGCGGGGCGATAAGCCCAGAACACCGCCCTTGCCGCGGCCTCGGCTCCCCCCGTTTACATCCGCATGTCGCATATGCGACATCGGATTGCGCAGGCACCCCTGGGCACAGGGGTTGGCTGCACGCACTGGCCGTGATAGGTTTTCCCGCATCAATGCAGCGTGCACTTCAGGTGGCTTCGATGCTCGTGGGGGGCGTGGGCCTCGCCTTGTGGTTCTTCGGCGGGATGAACACCGGAGCCTCGCAATGGACCGAGGAAGCTCACGCCGCGGACGCCGCCCACGCGGTCGCCAACGAACAGCGCCATGTATTCCGTCCGGGGATCGGTTTCCTGGGTGGCACGCTCGGCTTCGCTCTCGCCTGCCTCGCCGCCTCCGCAGCCTGCCGCCCCAGGGGCACATCCTGACGCCGCCCCCGTGGCAAACGGGGCGGCAACGTCCTCGTTGCCCTCCCAGGCGCTTTCCAAAGGCGACGAGGACGTCGCCACCCCGTTCCTCTTCTCGAACGGGGGCAGTGTTCAGATGCGCCCCCGCCCGAGGCCTTCGCAGACGCCGGATTGACCCCGGACTGGACAAGGGTAGCGTGCGGGCATGTCCGAACCGGCCCTCGAACTGCGGAACGTCTCCAAGTACTACGGGGATTTCTGTGCGGTGAACGACCTATCGTTGAGCGTGCCGAAGGGGTGCATCTACGGATTCCTCGGGCCAAATGGCGCAGGAAAGACCACCTCCCTCCGCATGATCCTCGACATCCTGCGGCCATCCTCGGGCTCGATTTCCGTGCTCGGAGCACCCTCGGCCCTCGCAGTGCGACATCGCATCGGGTACCTCCCCGAGGAAAAGGGGCTCTACAAGAAGATGAAGGCCTGGGCCGTGATCGCCTACTTCGCAGGCCTCAAGGGACTCGCGGCTACGGATGCCCGCCGACGGGCGTTCGAGTTGCTCGAACGTTACGGTCTCAAGGACTTCGCCCAGGCAAAGACCGAAGCCCTCTCCAAGGGCATGGGACAGAAAGTTCAGGTACTGGCCAGCATCGCGCACGATCCCGAGCTGGTCATCCTCGACGAGCCCTTCTCAGGCCTCGACCCCGTCAATCAGGGGGTTCTGGAGGAAATCGTCACCGACCTCCGGGATCGCGGCCGCACGGTCCTGTTCAGCACCCACGTCATGCCCCACGCCGAACGACTGTGTGACCGCCTCGTCATCATCGGCGGTGGCAGACGCCTGTTTGATGGAACCATGACTGAGGCCCGTCGCACCCTGCCCCACCGCGTCCGTCTGGATACAGACGACGACCCGTCGCCATTGCGCGCGATCCCCGGGGTTGCCGGCCTGACCGCGGAGGGAGCCGGATCGTGGCAGGTGGAGCTGTCCGAAGGTGCCGACCCCCAACTGGTCCTTCGAGCATGCTTCGAGCAATCGATCCGCTTGCGGACATTCAACGCCGCGGAACCCAGCCTGCACGACGTGTTCATGAAACTGGTGGGCCCATCGGCCCGGGAGGCGAGCTTCCGATGAGATACATCTGGCTGGTCGGGTTGCGCGAATTCCTCGAGAACGCGCGCACCAAGGGTTTCTGGATCGGGATCTTCCTGTTTCCGATCATCATCCTCGTCTCGGGCGCCCTGCCCGTGCTCCTCGCGAAGAAGGGCATGTCCACCCGGCACTATGTGGTCATCGACCAGACGGGTGAGTTTGCACCCAAGGTCCGGGCGGATCTATCACGGCAACGGACAACCGAAGTCGACGAGGCCCTCCGCGCCTTCGCCCGTCGCACGCCCGCGCCGCCGGAGCTGACCCGATTCATCTGGCCGCCGGGATCCAACCAACCCCTGCCGCGACTCGATCTGGATGGCTGGAAACGGCAGGCAGGCTCGAACTATCTCGCGATCCCCGGATTCACGCCACCGCGGGCCGCCTGGCTGGAAGTGCCAGTTCCGAAGGACATCAATCCTTCGAATGATGTTCCGTCCATCGAGGCCCAGCTCCGTCCCTGGCTCCGCGGCGAGTTCACACTGCCTCCCAGCGAAGCCAGCCCTTCCCCGAAGCTCTTCGCTGCCGTCATCATCCCCCGTGGCTACGGGGTGGGCACGAATGAGACCAACAGCCTCCGCTACTGGGCCGAGAACACCGCCGACACCAGCCTCCGCGATTCGATCCAGCGACAGTTGAGCGACGAACTCCGCCGCCGCGAATACCAATCCCTGGGAGTGGACCCGGCCATCATCGCCCGGGTCGAGGCTCGCCGCGCTCCGATCACGGATCTCAATCCGCGAAAGGCCGAAGGTGAGGAGAAAGTCGGGATGGCCGACCGCCTGCGCCAATGGGCCCCGAGTTTCTTTGTCTACCTGCTCTGGGTTTCCATCTTCGCGGTCTCGCAGATGCTGTTGAACTCGGTGATCGAGGAGAAATCGAACCGGATCATCGAGGTCCTGCTGTCGAGCGTGACGCCCGGGGAACTGATGCTGGGCAAACTCCTCGGGGTTGCCCTGACCGGTGGCGTCATGATGACGGCATGGATCGGGAGCATCGTCGGCATGGCGCTCGTCCAAGCCCGCATCTTCGCCTCGGCCGCCGCCGCGGGAGCCTCCAGTCCCGCCGCCAGCCTGCCCACGGATGTCCTCAGCCTGTTCCAGTCCACCTGGCTCCTTCCGGGATTCGCGGCGTACTTCGTCCTCGGTTACATCGCCTACGCCACCATCTTCCTGACCATCGGATCCCTCTGTAACACGCTCAAGGATGCCCAGAACTTCATGGGCCCCGTCATGCTCGTCCTGATGGTGCCGCTCTTCCTCATGCCGTTCATCCCACGCGACCCGAACGGCCCGATCGCCACGATTTTCTCGTGGATCCCGCTCTACACCCCGTTCGTGATGATGAACCGAATCACCGGTTCGCCTCCGCTCTTCGACGTCATCGGCACAGGCATCGTGCTGGTCGCCTTCGATGTGCTGATCCTGTGGGGCTGCGGTCGGATCTTCCGGCTCGCGATCCTCCGGACCGGCCAACCGCCGCGGATCCTGGAGTTGTTCCGCTGGCTCCGGAATCGCTGACAGCCGAACCCAGCCAGCGAGGGGGCAGTCAGGAGAACCGGCGCCTCCTCACATCTTTTCGCTGACGCCAATGCCCAGGCAGTCGAGTCCCTGCTTGAGCACCGCTGCCGTCAGGTGACAAAGGGCAAGCCGCGAGCTGCGCAGTGGCTCCTCGGACTTGAGCACCGGACACCCCTCGTAGAACCGGGAGGAATGCCCGGCGAGGTCGTAGAGGTAGTTGCAGAGGTAGTTGGGACGGCACTCCTCGGCGACGGCCGCGAGCACGATACCGAAGTTCACCAACTGGCGGGCCAAGGCCCGTTCCTCCGGCGCCTCAATCCGGATCGTAACCCCGGACGCGGGATCGAATCCGCCGTCCCGGACGAGTTTCGCGGCCCGGGTGTACTGGTACTGGAGGTACGGGGCCGTGTTGCCCTGCAACGCCAGCATCTTGTCCCACGAGAAGACATAGTCGCTCTGCCGATTTGGAAGCAGGTCCTGGTACTTGATGGCGCCCAACCCCACGACCCGCGCAATCTCCGCCTGCTCGGCTGCTGACAGGTCCGGCCGCTTCTCCCGGACCACGGCCAGCGCCCTTTCCTCGGCCTCGTCCAGCAATTCCGCCAGCTTCACCGTGTCCCCGGAGCGGGTCTTGAACGGCTTTCCGTCCTCTCCAAGGATCGAACCGAACCAGACGTGCACCAATCGAACCCTCGTAGCCGCCTCAGGCTGCCAGAGCTTGAAGGCCGCGAACACCTGGCGGAAATGCCCCTGCTGCCGGCCGTCCGTCACATACAGGATCTCGGCAGGCGCCCAGGTCTTGAGCCGATACTCCAGAGTGGCCAGGTCCGTCGTCGCATAGTTGAACCCACCATCTGACTTCTGCACCAGCAGTGGCGCATCGAGCCACTCGCCGTCGCGCTGGATCTTGAAGGGATCCTCCTTCGCCGGAATCGAGCCATCCGAGAAGACCGCCTTCGCCCCGTCGCTGTCCCGCGCGACCCCCCGGGAGACGAGGTCCTGGACCACAGGTCCGAGCCAGGGATTGTAGAAGCTCTCTCCAAGGGTGTGGTCAAACTGCACCCCCAACCGCCCATAGATCGTATCGAACTGCACCTGGGAAAGGCGGATCATCTCCTTCCAGATCGACAGGTTCTCCGCATCCCCGGCCTGCAGTTTCACCAGTTCCGCCTTCGCAACCTCACGCGCCGAGGGATCCGCGTCGCAGGCCGCGTTGACCGCCTTGTACAGCCGCTCCAACTCCGCGATCGCAT
Organism: Limisphaerales bacterium; assembly: GCA_965284395.1. GTDB lineage: Bacteria > Verrucomicrobiota > Verrucomicrobiia > Limisphaerales > UBA9464 > UBA6176. Next base: position 7,652,099 of record OZ260084.1, read on the forward strand.
CCCGGTCGAGGGCTTCCCGGTCCAGCAACGTCTTCCAACCAACCAGCAGCATCCCGAACTGGGTCCCCCAGTCGCCGATGTGGTTGTCCGACTCCACCCGATGGCCGAGCACGCGAAGCGTCCGCGAAAGAGCATCACCCAGAACCGTCGAGCGGATGTGGCCGACGTGCATTGGCTTGGCAACGTTCGGGGAGCTGAAATCGACCACGACCGTTCGGGGGGCAGCCGCCCGGGCAACGAACAGGTGCTCGCCGCGGAGGGCCGACTGGAGTACGGCCTCGTAGGCAGACGAGCGGATGCGGAAATTCAGGAATCCGGGCCCGGCCACTTCGACGGCTTCGCAGAGGTCGGTGAGGTCGAGTTTCGCGACCACGTCGGCGGCCAACTGCCGGGGGTTCATCCGCTTCTCCTTCGCCAGGGCCATGACGGCATTGGCCTGATAGTCGCCCAGCTTGGGATCTCCGGTCGGGCGAACCTGCACTGCGGACAGGTCGGCTTCGGGCAGCACAGCTCGCAGGGCGGCTTGGAGTCGGGATTCGAGAACAGGATGGAGCATGGAAAGGACAGATTGCCGCCGGTGGTCCGGCGGAGGTTTCAGTCGGAGCCGGACCGTTCAGCGCAATGCCGAATGCTCGCGGATGACCTTGTGGATCGCTTCGGCATCCGGCGCGGCATCCAAGGCGCGGAGGAAATCCTCCTTGCGCTGGACCTTGGCGATCCCGGCCAGCGTGTGGAGATGCTTCTGGAACTGCCCCTGCGGCACGAGGAGCAACGTCACGAGATGCACGGGTTGGCTATCGAGTGCGTCGAACTGCACTCCCTTCTTCGAACGCGCGAAAGCAGCGGTCAATTCGGTCACCAACTCCGTGGAGGCATGCGGAATACCGATCCCGAAGCCGATGCCCGTGCTCATGGAGGCCTCACGCTTCTTGACCGCAGTCGTCACGGCCTCGCGGTCCTCGGCCTTCAGTTTGCCGGCCTCGATCAACCGACCCACCATCTCCTCGATCGCCTGCCAGCGGTCCGACGCGGCAAGTTCAGGGATGACCTGAGCCGGGGTTAGGATGTCTCCAAGATTCATGCCTGCAAAAGTTCGCTTCGGATGTTCGACGCAACACGGGGATTGATTCAACCCGGATTTGGAAAAATCACTGCCCCGGATTCCCGGAATTCATCCGTGCCAGCCCAACCAACGGGCAAGCTGTGCAACAATCCGCAGGGTCCTATCCCCTGCCCAGAGGAGGGCCGTCAGTGGAGTCACCCGTCCCGACAGGCACGGCACCGCCAGCAACAGCACCACGGCGTGCACCAACCAGATCGTGACCGTGGAGAAAAACCACCCCTCGCCCTCCAGATCCGGCTGGCGGGTGCGCAGGATCGCAGCCGTCAAGGTGACGTGGAACGCGTACGTCACACCCAGTCCGAGGTGAAACCAAAAGCCTGGTCCGCGCCATCCGAGAAACCACCCGAGGACCAGGTAGCCTAGCGTCCAGAGTGCTGCGTAGAGGGGAAAGAAATAGGGCGCCAGCACGATCAGGGAGTTCGTCTTGGTCAGGATCACGTGCCCCCCCTGCCGGGTCGCCTTGAATGCCTTGACCCGGCCGCCAAAAAGCAGCGCCCACAGCGCGTGGGTCAACTCATGGCCAACCACATAGAGCCACATGGGTTTTGGGAGACTGAGGAAGACGACCAACCAGATTGCTCCTCCCGCCGCCAGCGGCACCCAAACGTCGAGCACCCGACCGGACAGACGGATCACATCCCACACGGCCCAACTCACGCCCATCGCGATCGGCGCCAGCAGCAGGGCCAGCAGCCAACGCAAGGGACGCCAACCGGGACCTGAACTGACCTGTGCCTTGGCCGCCATGGGTCACCCAATCAATTCTGTACCGCTGCATCCCACCACGATCGCAGATGGCACCTGGCAAACAAACAGGCCTGCTCTTCTCAGAGCAGGCCTTGTCGTCACCAGGTCACCGACCCAGCGGTTGGTTGAATGAACGAACCCATTCGATCACGGACGGCCGGGATCAGCAGCGCCGTAGGCACTGACCTGAACCGGAGGCGTCGTCGTCGGACGCGGCGTCTGGTTGACCGTACCACCACCGAGGGCAGCACCAGCAGGAGCCGTGGTCGCAACGATGCGGCGGGCGCGGACAGCGGCCATCTCACGCTCCAGGGCGACCTTCTTGGAGGGAGCGCGCTTGGTGGCAGCAGCGAAGGCGACATCTGACTTGGCCGGGTTCACTTCGGAAACCACGCGAACGATCGTCAGCGCAGAATCAGGAACAATGTCGAGGGCGGTATTGACCAAGGCCTCGGTGGACTCGGGCGCCGCCTTGAGGACGGACGAAAGGAGGGTGGTGAGGGAGGCAGGGTGCGAACGAAGGCCTGCGCTCAGAGCGGCAATCGCGATCGTTTCCTTGTCTTCCTTGGCTGCCTTGCCAATCAGCTTCGAGGCAATGGCAGGGGCTTCGACCGCCTTGGCAGCCGCGACCTTCTGACCAACCGCTTCAATCTCGACAGCGGTCGCAGCGTTCACGGAAACCACCGCAAACGCGGAGAGGGCGGCCAACGTCACGGAAAATTTCTTAACAGAGTTCATAGGCAAAATCGGTGCTCCAACCAACTTGAGATGAAATGCAGGAAATCCCTACAACCGTCAATGACTAATTCCGGCTCAGGCAGCGGCCTGCGCCGTCTTCCGGCGAATCAGCGGACGCACCTCTCCCAGCACCACGGCGCGGTTCACGGTGACCCCCGCAACATCCTCTGTCCCCGGGATCTCAAACATCACGTCACGCATCAGACGTTCGATCATCGCCCGCAAGGCACGCGCCCCGGTTCCCTTCTCGCGCGCCCTCGCTGCGAGCTCAGTCACTGCATCGGGCGTGAACGTCAATTCCACCCCGTCGTATCCCAGCAACTTGGCGAACTGCTTCACCAACGCATTCTTGGGCTCGGTGAGGATCTGCACCAACTGCTCGCAGGAGAGTTCCTCCAGAACACTCAGTACCGGCAGGCGTCCGATGAACTCGGGGATGAACCCGAAGGTCAGGAGATCTTCCGGCTCGGCCTGCGCCAGGATCTCCGACGGTGCGAACCGGGCTGCCCGCTCCGCAGCCTCCCCACCTCCAAAGCCCAATACCTGCCGCCCGATCCGCCTTTGGATGACACGGTCCAAGCCAACGAATGCGCCGCCGCAAATGAAGAGGATGTTCGTCGTATCGACGCGGATATACTCCTGCTGCGGATGCTTGCGGCCTCCCTGGGGTGGGACATTGCAGGTCGTCCCTTCCAGGATCTTCAGCAAGCCCTGCTGAACCCCCTCGCCTGAGACGTCCCGGGTGATCGAGACGTTCTCGGTCTTGCGCGCGATCTTATCGATCTCGTCGATGTAAACGATGCCGATCTGGGCCCGCTTCACGTCGAAATCGGCATTCTGCAACAGTCTCAGGACGATGTTCTCCACGTCCTCACCCACGTACCCCGCCTCGGTGATCGAGGTCGCGTCGGCGATGGCAAACGGAACATCCAGCAACTTCGCCAGAGTTCTGGCCAGCAAGGTCTTTCCGGACCCGGTTGGCCCGATCATCAGGATGTTGCTCTTCTCGAGGTCCACTCCATCCGAGGACTCAGTCCCTGCCGGCTCACCGGTATGGGACAGGACCCGCTTGTAGTGGTTGTAGACCGCGACGCTCAACGTCCGCTTGGCCTCGTCCTGACCAATGACGAACTGGTCGAGATGACGCTTGATGTCCGCTGGCTTCGGCACGTTGAGGGTCCGCAACTGACGGCGACTGTCCTGGCTGAATTCCTTGTCCAGAACCCCCTTGCAGACAGCAACGCAGCCGTCGCAGATGAATACACCCGGACCCGCAATCAGCTTCCGAACCTCGGCCTTCGACTTGCCGCAGAAGCTGCACATCGTGATCTGGTTCGCGCGTGCCATTTGTTCAGTCTCCGTTTCCCGTCACCCACCTAACACAGAATGGCCTGCCCGGCTCAAGCCTGGACAGGCCCCCTCCCTCCCACACAACCGGCTCAGGCCTTCGTCTCGGGCACCGCCGCCCCGCCCGGCAGGTCCCGACGGCTCCGGACGACTTCGTCCACCAATCCGTAGGCCCTGGCCTCCTCCGCGCTCAGGAAATTGTCGCGGTCGGTATCCTTGACGATGTCCGCGACTGGACGGCCGCAATGGTGGGCAAGGATTTCGTTGAGTTTGTCGCGTAACCGCAGGATTTCCCGGGCCTGGATGCTGATGTCGGAGGCCTGGCCCTGCGCGCCACCCCAAGGCTGGTGGATCATGATGCGCGCATTGGGCAACGAGAACCGCTTGCCCTTCGTCCCTCCTGCCAGCAACACGGCCCCCATGCTTGCTGCCTGCCCGACGCAGTAGGTGTTCACGTCGCAGCTCAGCCATTGCATCGTGTCGTAGATCGCCAGGCCCGCTGTCACGCTGCCGCCGGGCGAGTTGATGTAAAAATGGATGTCCTTCTTCGGATCCGTCATCTGCAGGAACAGCAGCTGGGCGATGATGACGTTTGCCACCATGTCGTTGACCTCCGTCCCGAGGAACACGATCCGGTCTACCAGCAACCGGGAGTAAAGATCGTAGGAACGTTCGCCGCGACCGGTCTGCTCGATGACGTAAGGAATGGAAAAGCCGTACATAGGTGACGCCCCGAAGGGCGCGACACGCTAGGATTCGTCCCGACGAAGGTCAAGGAACCGGCTGCTTGGGATTGGCTCCCTCATGGAGGAACCCGAACGCCTCGGTCCACCACTCAGGAGGCCGGTGCGAAGCCTCCCAGTGATCCTCCCCTGCGAAGCTCCAGAGCCGCTTCCGCCCTGGATAGCCGTCGTACAGCCGCCGGCCCAATTCCGCAGGCACGACCCGATCCGCTGTTCCCACGACGACAACGACGGGCCCCGGGTAGGATGCCAGCCAGACCTCGGAGGGATACGGATCGAGTAGCAGCCAGCGGACCGGCAGCCACGGGTAATGGTAGCCAGCAGCATCTGCGAGGGCGTTGAACGGAGTCAGCAGGATCACACCCGCCACCTTCTGGGGATGCCGGCCGGCGAGGTACGCAGCCACGCCGGTGCCGAGCGATTCCCCCACCACAAAAACTGGCGTGCCTGCTGATGTCAGGATGGACAGCCCCTCGTCCGCCGCGGCCGTCAGGGTTGATTGGGTGGGCTTTCCAGGCCTTCCCGAGAACCCGGGATATTCGAGCACATAGGCATCCAGCCCTGTCGCCTGCTGGATCGGGTCCAGGAGGTAGGAACGTTCAGCGGCCGCGCCTGCATTGCCGTGGACCACCAGCACGCATCCCGAAGACCTCCTCGGACCGGGCTTCCACCAACCGATCCGCGCCCCGGCCCCGTTGGTCCAAGGCTGCAGTGCGGCACGGGCAACGGTGGCATCCTGCTCGCCGGGCCCGAGAGCAGGCGGGTGGTAGATCAGCTTGCGCTGAACACAGCCTACCGCGAGCACCAGCGCGGCATATCCAAAGGCAACACCCCCCACGATCCGCCCAAGGCTCCGGGTCAAGCCACTGGATGTCGCCGCCTTCACGACGGATTCTCCTGCGCCGCGACCTCCCGGAGTTTATCCAGGGCGGCCTGCGCGGCAGCACTCTCCGCCGTCTTCTTGCTGCGTCCATGCCCCCGCCCCAGTTCCTGCCCCAGATGCGACACCGCACACTCAAAACTCCGGTTGTGGTCCGGCCCGCTGCTCGACTTCAGCTCGTATCGGGGAGGTTCAGGCGAGGACGCCTGCAGCAGTTCCTGAAGTTCTCCCTTGGGATTGGCCAGGTTGGGAAGCACCTCCAGTTCGCCCAGCACGTCCCGATACAGACGCAGCACCACTTCCCGGGCCGTGGGGTAGTCCGAATCCATGAAGACCGCACCGATCACAGCCTCGAACGCGTCGGCGATGGTCGATGCCCTGGCGCGACCTCCGCTCGACTCCTCCCCCCGGCTCAGCACCAACTGCGCACCCAGATTCAGCATCCGTCCATGCTGTGCGAGCATCGAGCGGTTGACCATCTGGGCCCGGGCCTGCGTCAACGGGCCTTCACCGAGGTCAGGAAACTCCTCGTACAGGCGGGTGGTGATCACCAACTGCAGGACCGCATCCCCCAGGAACTCCAACCGTTGGTTGTGCTGTTGCCCTCCCCCCATTTCATGGGCCAGCGACGGATGGGTGAGTGCCAGACGCAACAGCGCCTGATCCCGGAACCGGTAGCCCAGTTCCGCCTCCAGATCGGCCACGGAAGCCATTCCTATTCCTTCTCTTCTCGCCCGCTGCCGATTGCGGAAGGTCGTCGGTCACCCGACCGTCGGCCTTCCGCAATCGGCACCTCAGGCCGGTGCCAGCGTCGTAAGTTCGCTGGGTGCATTGAAAGGCTCTTCCATCGGTGCGGACGCCATCGGTTCGGCCTCCGATTCCAGCGCGGGCAGGCCATGCTCCAGAAGCGTGGCCACATCCCGCTGGACCTCCTCCAACTGGGACAACTGGAGTTCAGGATCCGCCACCGCAAAAACATCCCCGGTCTTCGGCTGTTCGTAGAGGGTGACCCGGCGACCTGATTCCCGGCTCTGGGCCTTCACCTTCAGCAACCGCTTCCGCTCCAGCATCACTGCGAGGATGTAGACCGCTCCAGCATGCCTGGCATCGCCCCGCGCGAGCAGGGCCCGCAACAGGCTCTCGGCATCATCCCGCCGGATCGCCTCCGGCGGTGCCGCTGCCGGGGGCTGATAGGTACCCACCCAATGCGACACAAACCCCGGCCTCGCGCTGATCTCAGCACCATGCTCACGCCAGGCGGCAGCCGAGAGATCCAACCGCTCGAAGCCCTGCCGCCCCTCGATCAGGACCGTGTGGTACCGCTCGCCCTGGGTGAAGGCGTGACCCGTCTGATGACAGGTGTGGGCGCGGGACTGGATGTTCCATTCGAGCATGATGACGTCGCTAGGCCGTGGATTTAGTGCCACCCACTCCTTCCCGGCAACAGGCATTTGTCCCAATCCCGCCCTTCAGAAAATCTCCGGCTCCGGCGTCGAGGGCCCGTGGTGCAGGAATCGGAAGTCACACCCCTCGTTGGCCTGGGTCACCTCTCCTGAGAACAACCTGCCGTAACCCCGAACGAACCGGGGTTCCGGCGCCTTCCACTCCGCTCGCCGCCGCGCAGCTTCGTCTTCCGACACATGCCAGTGAATCCGGCGCGCCGGGACGTCCAACTCGATCTCGTCCCCGTCCCGCACCAAGGCCAACGGCCCGCCGATGGCCGACTCCGGTGCCACGTGCAGCACACAAGCGCCGTAGCTCGTCCCGCTCATCCGGGCGTCCGAGATCCGTACCATATCCCGAACCCCGGCCTTCAACAGCTTCCTGGGAATGGGAAGCATCCCCCACTCCGGCATCCCCGGTGCACCCACCGGTCCGGCATTCTGCAGCACGATCACCGAATCCTCCGTCACGGGCAGATCCTCGAGGTCGATCCGCGCCTTGAGATCCGGATAATCCCTGAAAACCAGCGCCGGTCCCCGATGCTTGAGGAAGCGCGACTCCATCGCCGTGTGTTTGATCACACAACCGTCCGGAGCCAGGTTGCCCGTCAATACGGCCATCCCGCCCTCCGCCGCGACCGGCTTCTCCCGAGTCGCAATGACTTCGTCGCTGAACACCTCCGCCCCGGCGATGTCCTCGCCCAGCGTGTGCCCAGAAATCGTGCGACAGTCGGTGTGCAGCAGATCCTTCAATCGCGACAGCAGACCCGGCATTCCGCCCGCATCGTGGAAGTCCTCCATCAGGAACTTTCCTGCCGGTCGGAGGTTCGCCAGAACCGGTGTCCGCCTGGCCACCGCATCAAAGTCCTCGAGCGTGATCCGGATCCCGGCCCGGCCCGCCATCGCGATCAGGTGGACGATCGCATTTGTCGAACCGCTGATCGCCATCAAGGCCGTCAGGGCGTTCAGGAATGATTCACGGCTCAGCAGGTGCGAGGGCTTCAGGTCCGTCCAGACCATCTCCACGATGCGTCGCCCCAACTGCGCCGCCATCCGGGCGTGAGCCGAATGGACCGCAGGAAGGGTCGCGCCCCCCGACGGAATCAACCCCAGGGCCTCGACTACCGAGGCCATCGTCGAAGCCGTGCCCATGGTCATGCACGTGCCCGGCGACCGGGCGATTCCGTCCTCGATCTCGCACCAGGCGTCGCAACCCAGCTTTCCGGCGCACCGCTCCGCCCAGTACTTCCAGACGTCGCTCCCGCTGCCGAGCGTCTCCGCGCGCCAGCGGCCCTTGAGCATCGGCCCGGCCGGCAGGAACACACAGGGCAAGTCGACCGAGAAGGCCCCCATCAGCAGCGCCGGCACCGTCTTGTCGCAACCGCCCAGCAAAACCGCCCCATCAATCGGATGACAGCGCAGGGTCTCCTCGACCTCCATCGCCGTGAGGTTGCGGTACATCATCGACGTGGGCTTCATGAACTGTTCGCCTAGGGACATCACCGGCACCTCCACCGGAAATCCACCCGCCTGGTAAACGCCCCGCTTCACCTGCTCCGCGCGCTCCCGGAAGTGCGTGTGACAGGTGTTGAGGTCGCTCCACGTATTGAGGATTCCGATCACCGGTTTCCCGGCGAAATCCTCGGAATCGAATCCCATCTGCTTCGTCCGCGACCGGTGACCGAAGGACCGCAGATCATCCGGCCCAAACCAACGATGACTCCGCAGTTCCTCCGGGCGTTTGCGCGATTCTGACATGGCTGTCCCGGACGCTAGGCCGGCACCCCAGCCAAGGCGAGGGGCGAATGCAAAGCTCGGCCGCCAGCGACACCCCGCTCCATCCCCGCATTGCCAGAGCCCGCTCCTCCAGATCCACTGTCCGCATGCTCGGAGCCATTGCCGGGGATATCATCGGTTCCGTCCATGAGCACCGGCCGATAAAATCGACCTCGTTCCCGCTCTTCTGCGCGGGATCCCAATTCACGGACGATACAGTCCTGACCGTTGCCGTCGCGGACTGTTTGCTCCACCGCTCGATCTACGCCAACCGGTTCGAAGACTATTATTACCGGTACCCCAACGCAGGATACGGTGCCCGGTTCCACCAATGGGCGAGTTCCCACGCCCACGAGCCTTACAACAGCTGGGGCAATGGATCCGCCATGCGGGCAAGCCCTGTTGGTTGGGCGTTCCCGGATCTCGACTCCACTCTGGCGGAAGCCCGCCGAACGGCCGAGGTCACCCACAACCATCCGGAGGGGATCAAAGGCGCCGAGGCCGTCGCCGCGGCGGTCTTCCTCGCCCGGCACGGCTCCAGCAAGGGAGAGATCCGCCGCTTCATCGAGCAGGCCTTTGGGTACGACCTCAGCCGGTCGCTCGCAGAGATCCGTCCCTCGTATTCCTTCGACGTCTCCTGCGCCGGAACCGTTCCGCAGGCGATCATTTCGTTCCTCGAGGCAGAGGACTTCGAAGGAACGGTCCGCAATGCGGTCTCACTTGGCGGGGATGCGGACACCCTCGCCTGCATCGCCGGCGGAATCGCTGAAGCGTACTTCGGGGAGGTTCCTCAGACGATCGCCTCCCGAGTCTTCGAGTTCCTGGATGAACCCCTGGCCAAGGTGACCAGGCGCTTCATGCAGGCACATGGGCGACGACGTACTTGACGCTGCAGCACAACAGACGAAAACCAGTCGCATGACTTGGGCCCAACTCACCTTCCTCTACTGCTTCCTGATCCTGATCCCGACGATGGGCATCTTGATGGCTGTCCGCTTCCGTCAACGGGGACGGTCCGGACTCCTGGGCTTCATCGCCGGCACCTTCCTCGGCGGGATGACCTTCATCGGATGCTGCGTCGTGGCGAAGCTCTGCTTCCCGCGCTATGGGCTTGAACCGATCTCGGAGTGGGTCGCCAACGCCTTCACGCTCCCCCTGCTTGGGGTCGGGCTTCTGCTAGTCTGGGGGTTTCCCCGGCTTGCCCCCGAGCGGAAGCGATTCGGCCGCCGGTGGAGCGTCGCCATCGGAGTCCTCTACCTGGGATGTGTAGGGCTCGGATTCCGCAGTTCGCTCTGGGGATTCCGGACCGCCCTGCCTTGGTCCGCCTCGGAAATCCACGATTACGGCGAATCATGGGCCATACCAGCAGATCACACCTACTTCTTGAGGGCCCGCGTCACGCGACAGGAATTCGATGCCTACGTGGCGAAATTAGGACTCAAGCTGTACAAGCCGGAGCAACCATCCCAGACGGAGAACCCCACGGGATCAGGATCCTTTGACCCAAACAAAATGCTCGAGACCCCTGACTGGGGCGATCGCGGCGCGCAGCCGAAGGGTTGGCTCGATCCTTGGTGGGACCCCAGCCCGGACCTCTCCGAAACCTACTACCAGCCCTACCGTACCGGCTGCACGTTCGCGAAATACGAGCGCGGCTACCTGTACCTGCGTTCGTTCGACTATTGAACCCGCATCCAGACAACCACCGCCAACCGCCGGTTCATGGCCGGTTCGGGTAACCCCGATTGGGAACCGGGCGGGCGATCTCCTCCAGGTACGCCGTGGTGGACATCCACTCCACCGTTCCTCCCATCGAGGCCACGTTCCCGCCTCCGAGCAGCGTCGAACGTTGCACACTGGGTGTCGTCGTTTGGGGTTGGGGACCGTGACGCCCGGTAAAGGCTTCCCCGGCCGAGTTTGAAGGATCGTTGAAGAAGAAGGGCTCCGACTCAGCCGTAACCATGCGATTGAAGGGGGGAACAGGTTCACGCGGAGACGCGGAGGCGCGGAGAAAGTACACTTGGACGGCAACCCGCTCAGTCACCATTAGCTGACTGGTTGCCGACTTTGGGTCATTCGTGACCTGCCTCTCTCTCCGCGCTCTCCGCGGCTCCGCGTGAGACAACTACTGCATGGATAAGGCTTAGAACGAACACGTCGTCGGGGCAGTAGTAGACCGACTCCGATGTGCACCTCATCCGCCTGACGGACGGCGTCCCTGTCCTGGTCAGTTCCAGCCCATCGGGATTTGCAGCAAACGGGATCTCGGACCAGCCCGCCCTCTCATCGGATGGGTCCAGCGTTGCATTCCACAGCCGCGCCACCGATCTGACCGCCGACCCAGCTTCCGGCACGGGTGACCACTTCCTGCGCGACACGAAGATCGGCAAGACACGCCGGATCCTTGATTCTCCCTCTTCGGCATCGCACGCGCTCCATCCCGTGTTCACCGGAGGAGGCTCAGCCCTCCTCTTCACCACCGCGTCCGGGTTCCATCCAACCGATCGGAACGATCCCCACGACGTCTATCGCCTCGAATTTCCGTGCGCGCCCGCACCGGTCCAGATCCGGATCGTCGCCAACCCTGCCGGGGGCTGGCACCTGCAATGGAAGGGACAACCTGGCGTGCGCTATCAGGCGGAATCAGCAGAGGAACTGGACCAAGGCTGGGCGTCACTGGGCAGGTCGTTGACCGGAGCCAGGGTCGACCTGGTGGTTGAGGATGCAAGGCCCTCGACACTCACCCACTTTTACCGGGTTATCCTCATTCGTTGAGCTTGGCCCGCGGGATGAGGGCGACCAAGGACCCTCCCTGGCCGCGGCATCTGGACACCGTCCACGTTCGCAAACAGGAACGGAGTGGCGACGTCCCGTCGCCTTGCGATGGGCCTCGTCGCCCTGAAAAGGGGCATGGAAAGGCAACGAGGACGTTGCCGCCCCGTTCGCGGGCTGGCGGCGCTGATTCCGCCGGGGCACTCTCCCGGCCATGCGAATGGTCCTCCCCGCAGCCCTCTTGGCCGCCCTGCTTCTGGCAGGATGCCAAGGCACCCAGGTCTCGCCACAAAGCACACCGCTCACCTCGGCGTCCGTCCTGGAGTCCGCGAAGCCCGGGGACTGGCGCCGGCCCGATCCTGAGAATGTCCTCTGCCTCGATTTCGCGAAGGGTCGCGTGGTCATTGAGCTGCTTCCAATCCTCGCGCCGCGCCACGTCGCCAACGTCAAGGCGCTCGTCCGGGATGGCTACTTCGATGGGTTGGCGATCGTCCGCGTCCAGGACAACTACGTCGTGCAGTGGGGAGACCCGAACGCCGAGGACAAATCCAAGGCGAAGCCCATTCGCAACGCCCAGCGACACCTGCCCGCCGAACTCGAGTTCCGGCTGCCGGCCTCCACCGCCTTCCATCCGCTTCCCGACGGAGACATCTACGCCCCACAGGCTGGCTTCCTCGATGGCATGCCAGTCGCCCGGGAACCCAGGTCCGGCCTCTGCTGGCCGATCCACAGCTACGGCATGGTGGGCGCCGGACGCGACAACGCCCTCGACAGCGGAGGCGGCGCGGAGATGTACGTCGTGTCCGGCCAGGCGCCGAGACACCTCGATCGCAACGTCACCCTGTTCGGTCGCGTGATCCAGGGAATGGACCGCCTGACCTCGCTCCCAAGGGGCACGGCTCCCATGGGATTCTACGAAAAACCCGAAGACCGGATTCCCATCCACTCCATCCGTATCGCCGCAGACCTGCCCGAGGCCGATCGGCCTCGGATCGAAATCCTGCGTACGGACACCGAGACGTTCCAGCGCTGGGTGGAATCTCGACGCAATCGTCGTGAGGAATGGTTCCATCACGCAGCCGGACGGATCGACGTCAGCAACATCCCGATCCCGACCCGTTGATCCAGGACTCCTGCCACCCCGAACTGCAAGCTGGGCGCGACGGTCGTCCCACTTCATCCTGCCTCCGTCATGCCTGACAGTTCGACCATCGTCCTCCATCCGACGGCCGTGGTGCATCCGGACGCGCGGATCGCGCCGGGCTGCCGCATTGGTCCGCACGCCGTCATCGATGCGCACGTGGAGCTGGGTGAGGATTGCGTCGTGGGACCACTCGTCCACCTTACGGGCCATACACGCATCGGCGCCCGGAACCGCTTCCACGCCGGGGCCGTCGTTGGCGATGCCCCGCAGGACTTCAAGTACGACGGCAGCGCCACCCGTCTGCGCATCGGAGATGACAACGTCTTTCGGGAGCACGTCACGGTGCACCGTTCCAACAAGGCGTCCGAGGACACGGTGATCGGCAATTCCAATTTCCTGATGGCCGGCTGCCACGTCGGTCACAATTGCGAGATCGGGGACCACAACATCATCGCCAATGGCGCGCTGCTGGCTGGCCATGTCCACCTGGCCGACCGGGTGTTTGTGTCGGGGACCTGCGTGGTCCATCAATCCTGTCGAATCGGGCGGCTCGCGCTCATGCAGGGCGGCTCGGGAATCTCGAAGGACCTTCCCCCGTTCTGCATCGCCCGCGGAAACAATGGCATTGCCGGGCTCAATACGATTGGCCTCCGACGGGCGGGCATCGGCGCGGCGGATCGGTTGCTCCTGCGTCGGGCGTATCACCGGCTCTTCCGCTCGAGGCTCCCGCGTCAGGCAGCGATCGCGGCGGCTCGGGCGGAGTTCGCAAGTTCTCCCTTGGTGGCCGAGTTGATCGATTTTGTCGCCTCAACCCGCCGGGGAATCTGCCGGGACACCGGTTCACGCATGGGTACTCCTGACGGCGCGGGCGGAGAAGACTGAGCTCTCTCCGGGGGCATTCCGGGGATCGGCGCAAGACGTGATTCAAGGCCGTTCCGCCACTCTATTGGCTGACAAAGTCCCGTTCATGGATTCCAATCAAGCCATGATCTCCCGCAGGACATTTCTCGCATCGACGGCTGTTGCCGCGGCTGTCATCCCCACCGGCTCCGTGCACGCGCAGGCCAAGGAATCCAAGCCGGAAGGAGCCTTGGACGTCATGTCCTACAACCTGCGCTACGCCGCAGCCGCCGGCCCGAACAACTGGCCTGCCCGGCGCCCCGTCATGCGGGATCTGCTCCTTCAGGAACGGCCGGACGTCTTCGGCACCCAGGAAGGGGTGTACACCCAGCTCAAGGAACTCGCTTCCGACCTGACGGACTACCGGTGGATCGGCCTCGGACGCGAGGGAGGCAGTCGGGGTGAATTCATGGCCGTGTTCTACCGGCAGGATCGTGTGGAACCCCTCGAGTTCGACCATTTCTGGCTGTCGGACACGCCGGAGGTGATGGGTTCGACCACCTGGGGCAACACGAACCGCCGGATGGTGACGTGGGTACGGTTCGAGGATCGCCAGACCAAGAAGACCTTCCACTTCTGGAACACGCACTTTGACCACCAGATCGAGACGGCCCGCCAGAAATCCGCCGCCCTGATCCGAGACCGCATCGCGAAGATCCCTGCCACCACGCCCGTGATCCTCCTTGGAGACTTCAACGCCTTCTCCGGAGCGTCGAAGAGCTATGAGATCCTGACTCAGGAAGCCGGGCTCAAGGACACCTGGCACGCCGCCAAGGCCCGCTCGAACGAGGATGCCAATTCGTTCAACGACTTCCGCCCACTCGAGCGCAAGGCGCAGCGAATCGACTGGATCCTCTTCCGGGGCGAAGCCCAGGTGCACCATGCCGGCGTCGTCACCACCAAGGCGGAAGATCAATGGCCCAGCGACCATTGCCCTGTCACGGCCCGGCTCGTCTGGAGTTGAGCCGCGGGTCGCGCAGGACTACAGCGAGTTCAATGGCGGGATCGCCCGCAGGATTGAGTCCCAGTCGGGCGGCGGGTCACCCGCAGCCTGCAGGCTGACCAACACCGACGCCGGCGCGGACTTCCCGAAGGTGACGCGGCGCAACGCGGACTCAAAGGTGTAACGCGAGATCGAGGCGTGCCGCTGGGCGCCGTCCGAAAACCAGTAGAGCAACTCGCGTCGTTCTGCTCCCCGACGGAAGACCTGCCGACGCGCAGCGCCGGCGAGGAGAGGCATCTCGGAGTCCGTCTCGATCTGCCAACCGCCGCCGCGGAAGCAGTAGGCCGGGTCGTGCACCGCGTGGCGGTTGCGGGTCCCGTCCACCACGAGCACCGCGACGCCGTAGGGTCCTGCTTGGTACGCCCGCTTCAGCAGCGTCACTCCGGAAAAATGATTGGTCTCGACCACGTCGAGAGCGATGTCCTGTCCGCGGAAGGTCAGTCCTTCGAGCGGGAGTGCCTTGACGCGGGCCGACGCATCCTCGACCGGCACCGCCCTCCACGCGACGGCCAGCACGACAACCACCACCAGCGCCGCCCAGAGCAGTCGCTCGCCCATCGTCCGTCCTGCCTTCGCGCTCATGCCGTCATCCTCGCGCTTTGGCCGACCCGCGCCAGCAATCGTTCGAGCAACCGCATCCCTCCCGCGGCCAGTCCAAAGGTCACGAGGAGCGCCACCAACCCGCCCGACTTGTGGAAGGTGCCCATGGCGAAGTCCGGCCCAAATGTCAGCGCGGCGAACGTGATCAGGAGGATCCGCACCGTGTTGCCCACCCAGGCCGCCACCACGCAGGCGGGCAGCATCCACCAGAAGGCCCGATGTTCCGGGAAGATCCGGCAAGCCAGGAACACACCCGCCAGCAACATCGCCTGCAGGCTGTTCAGCCCGGCGCACTGTGCCTCCACGCTCATCGAGAGGTTCTCGACCACGAGGTCCACGCCCGTTCGCGAGACGCTCATGCCCAGGATCCGGAACACGGCTTCGCTCGCCGCGGCTCCCGTGAGGCGGAAATACCAGCCCACTCCCGCCAGGTCCTGCAGGACCCAGGGAAACGAGAGGACAACCAGCGTCAACAAACGGAATCGAACCGGTGCTCCCGGCTCGATCCAGAGCCCGACGCCCAACCATGTGAATGCCGCAAACGCCAGCGCCAGCCCGAAGGACAATCCGGATGCGCTGCCCACCAGCAGGGCAATCAACCCCACCCCAAGCACCCGCTTGTCCACGTCTCCTCGCTCCCTCCGCAATGCCCAGGGTCCGCCCAGCCAATGGAACAGGATCAATCCTGCCAGTACCGGAACAACATCCCCCGCAGAGGTCAGCCATGATCGGTCCTGCCACCAGATCCATGCGCCGAACAGGATCAGCAGCCCCAAATGGACCAGCGCACCCGGCTTCATGGCTGCCTCCCAGCAGGCGCGCCCGTCTTCCGGCGCAATTCCAGAAGCTCCGACCGGATTCCCGGATTGTCCGGGAAGCTCCTGCTCAGCTTGGCCACCAGATCCCGCGCGGCAACCCAGTCGCCCCGAGCCTTCGCCCGCTCGGCCAGGAATCGTGCGGCTACCGGTGATTCCGTTGCCATGGGAGCAAAGAGCTTCTCCGCCCCCGCCACGTCGCCCGAGGCCAGCACGACTTGCGCCCGAAGTTCACGACCTGTGATCGAAGCGGCGAAAGCTCGATTCCCGTCTATGTAGGCCGTCGCCTCCGTCCACGCCTTCCGCTCCAGCGCGTCCACTCCCATCAGGTAGGCCGCCCGCATTCCGTGGCGGTTGGTCAGCGCGGCATGCGGCTTGAGCAAAGCCCGCGCGTCATCCCGCTTCTGCAATGCCATCAGCACTTCTCCACGGGCGCAGTCGATCACCGGCGTGCGCGCCAGGCCGGAGAGGAACGCGTCCGCTTCGGCCGCACCGCGGTTCGATCTCAGGGCCATCGCATGCTCGACCAGATAGAGCTCCGGCAACCCGGCGGTCGGAGAGGCCTTCGGAGTCAGTTGCAGCGCGGCCTCCGGCCACTCGACCGCCAGCAACACGGCCGGGATCAAACGGTCCGAGGTCACCAGCGCCATCGTTCCAGCCGACAGGACCGGCTGGTTCGTCCGATTAAGTCGCGCCTTCTGGAAGCCGCCGTCCAATTCCACCAGCAAGGGATGCCGTCCCCGCCTCGCGGACACCTCCGAGTGGAACCGTCCCGGCGCTGGAGCCACCTTGCCGGTCGATCGCCAGACCGCCAACTCGTAGAACGCGTTCTCCATCTCCGGACTCAACGACTCCCGTCGCCCCGGACGCTCGACCGCCTCGGCGAGCGCGGCCCAGTCCCGACGTGCGGAGACGTCCAGGATTTCCAGGGCCGAAAACTCCGGCCGGCGGACAAACAGATCCCGGATGTTCACGATCCGACCCGCCGCCTCCGGATCCCACAGGCGCCCCGGCGGAAGTCCACGAAGCATGCCCACCACCGGAGCCAACTCGCCCGCCACCGCGGGTGCCGCCGCCAACTCTCCCACCGGACGCAGCGCTCGTCTCCAGAACCACGCCTTCAGCCAGGCTGCCTCTCCGAGTGTCCCCGCCGGACCGGATGACCAGACCCCGATCGCCGTCTCCCGCGCCCCGGCTCGAAACAGGAAATCTCCCGCCTGCTCCCGAAGCGCCGCGTCACCCGGGTCCAGAGCCAAGGCAGACGCGTACTCGAACGCCGCCAGACGCACGTCCCCCTGACTCTCGTAGAACTTGCCTCGCGCACTCAGGACCAACGCATTGGTTGGCGCCGCCAACAATGCCTGATCCAGCAGGGGCTCCACCTGCCCTCCAAGATTCTTCAGCCGGGCAAGCCGCACCAATCGCATCCCCTCCGCGTCGCCCGTGAACCGGTTCGACTCTAGCAACCGCTGGGCATCGACCTCACGCGAGGCCTCGATCAACGCTTCGACATCCAGGAACATCCAGGAGTCCTTGGCCATCTCCTTCCCCCTCCACTTCTCCCGCAAGGCCCTCTCTTCCTCACGCCTGCCCAACTGCCGCAAGGACGCCACCAACGCCAACGAGGCCCGTTCGTCCGACTCCACCACAGCACGGTCCGACTGGAACAAGGACAGCAGCCTCAACGGATCGCGCGACGACACGGCCAACTCCAATTCGATCCGTTGCCAGTCCCTCACCAGGTGGGGATTGGGAAAGCCCAACTGCCGGCTGTCGGCGTGGTGGCGCCGGGCGTCCTCAATGGCCCCGGTCGACAACGCGCGCCGAGCCTCGGACAGGTTCCGAAGGTCGCGCTGCCGCTGCACGTGCACCCGCCAACGCGAAAATCCATACCCGCCTCCGACCCCGAGCATCAGCAACAGCACCAGCCCAGCACCGATCCAGATCAGCTTTCGGTTCATATCGGGTTTCCCCCGACAGAACTACCTTGGCTGTCGGGCACGGTCGAGCCCCCAGTTGGCATCCGCCGGACAGACTGATGAGGGTTGAATTTGAAGGGGTTGCAAATGCAGGAGCAAATGCCCGCTGCGTTTGCACGAAGCGAACCCGACCAAAGGAGCAACGAGTTCCGCAAAGGGGCCGACAAGAGGGGTTTGGCAAAATACCCAAGTTTGGACCACGGTATGCACAGTTACGAAGCGCACCTGGAGCTGAGTGTCAGCGCCAAAGGGGCAAAAGGGAAAAACCGCTAACACAAGTGCTCGTATGAAAACTGTCTTTGGTAAGGTCGCCGGAACGTTCGCTCTCTGCACGACTTTGGGACTGAGCGCTCAAACCTGGAACCCGGTCGAATGGCACGCTGCCGCGTCCGACGCTGCCAGCACCGATTTCTACAAGACCCTCCTCCCGACCGTCGAAGAAGCCGTCTCGGCTGGAAAGTTCGACCCCAGCCTCTTCACCGAGGTCAAGGGTCTCGACAACGTGAAGCCGACTGAATCCGTGCGGGTTTACTTTGTCTCGGGGGAAAAGGGGCCGGACGCATGGAAGGGCTACCGCGCCTTGTTCACCGGCGACGGCAGCCTGCTCGGCGGCGAGTACACGTACAGCGAGGGGGAGTCGAAGGTCCGCTCTGGTGACTTCGCCGAGTTCGCCGGGTCGGAGAAGGCCGCCTACCAAGAGGGCGGATTCGCTGCAGCCGGTGGCGGCACCGGTGCCGAGTGGTTCGGAACGATCACGGGGACGTCCTCCTACAACGCGTCGGTCTACGAGATCGCAGGAACCGGCCTTTCTCTCCTCAGCTTCAATCTCAACGGGGCGAACATGGCCCTCGTCTTCTCGACGGCCGCCATCACCACGCCAGAACCCGGCACCTACGCCATCATGGCCGGCTGCCTGGGACTCGGGGTGTGGATGACCCGCCGCCGCAACGCGCCCAGCAGGGCGTGATCCATGACAAACACGACAGGACCCATCAAACCGCCGCCCCGGCCACCTCCGGCCCCAGGGGCGGCGGCCTTGCTTCCAGCAAAAGCCCCTTGCCAATCAGGGCAGGCACCGCGAAGCATGGAGCCAATGAACGTCCGTCCTTGGGCGCTGGCCATCCTTGCTGCCGTCACGCTCGCCGGCTGTGCGCCGACCTCCGTGTCCAACCTCACTCCGCGGACCGTGCCCGTCACCTCGACCCGCACCTACCCGTTCGAGGCCACTTGGGACACCAGCTGGCGTGGCGTGAAGTACGAGGACGTCAAGGCTTGGGTCGTCATCGACGGCACCCTTTACCCGATGACCCGCGTGCCGGTCGCCCAGAACCGGTGGGAAGCCTTGGTTCCCATCCCGGAGGGTCGGACCTACATCCCATACAAGTATCGGTTCGACTACACGACTCCCGGGGTCAGCGGCCGCAAGGCAGCCAGCGAGTGGTCGCCGGAGTACCGCTTGGTGGTTCCGCCCAAATAGGCCGGGGCTCGCCCCTGCGTGACCGCCGTCATCTTCAACCCGTCCGCCCGGGGCGACAAGGCCCGCGCCTTTCGTCACGAGGTTTCGCGCCTCGCACCTGACGCTCGCCTGCTTCCCACCGCGGCAGCCGGTGATGCCACCCGACTCGCGTCGGAGGCTGCACGCGAAGGCGCCGAGGTCATCGTGGCAGCCGGCGGCGATGGAACCGTCAACGAAGTCGTCAATGGACTGGCGTTGATCCCCAGCTCCCAACGTCCTGCGCTCGGCGTCCTGCCACTGGGTACGGTCAACGTCTTCGCCAAGGAAATCGGCCTTTCGGGACACCTCGAAACTGATTGGGCCATCATCGGCGCCGGCCATTCCCGGGTGATCGACCTGGCCGTGGCCGAACACTCGGGAGGACAGCGCTGGTTCATCCAGATGGCGGGTGCCGGACTCGATGCGGCCGCCATCGACCGAGTCCAGTGGCGCCTGAAGAAAATCGCCGGACCGGTGGCCTACCTCTGGGCCGGGCTCGGCGCCCTCTTTTCGAACCTGCCTTCGGTGCAGGTCTCGGGCGGCCCTGCCCCAACCGGGGGACAACTCGTGCTCCTCGGAAATGGACGCTTCTATGGCGGGCGATTCCCGGTTTTTCCAAAAGCTCAGTTGAACGATGGCCGGCTCGATCTCGCGGTCCTGCCCCAGACTTCCATCCTCAGCCTTGCCCGCGCTGCCGTTGCCGTCCGCACAGGCCGCCTCCTCCAGATGTCCGGCATCGTCCACCAGCAGGCCCCATCGTTCGAATTCACCTGCGCATCGCCTGCCCGCTTCCAGGTGGAAGGAGACAACATCGGCTCCCTCCCAGCCCGCTTCTCTGTCCAACCGGGCGCGCTCCGTATCCTGATTCCTCGCAGGTAATCGGAGCCGACGATTGACAGGAAGGTGCGTGGCAGGGGATGAAAACGCGGCCAACGCGGACCGCACCGTCCCGTAGCCTCCTCATCATGACTTACGCGCTGCTGCAAACCTCGATGACGCCGCCACCTGTGGAGGCCCTGCAACGAGCGTTCCGCTCCAGCGACTCGCTGTCCGCCGCGGACGCCGTCTTCGTGGCCGACGACGCCTTCGGGATTCTCGCCCGCGACCTGCCTGCCGACGAGGCCCAGCACATCGCCGCCTCCCTCGCGAACGAGAACGTGCGCGTCGATCTCGTAGCCGAAGGTGATCTCCCCCGACTTCCGGACGCCCAGGCATTCTCGAGCGCCCAGTTCACCCCCGACTGTCTTCGACTGTTCAATGCCCTCGAAGACGCCACCGACATTCCCTACAAGGGCCTCCGGTTGCTCGCCGTTGGTTACGACCGTCAGGCCGTGCGGTTCGAGATCATCTTTGGGGACGCGGTCTTTCGTTTCCACACCACCCTCGATACCATCCATTTCCACCACAACCCCGAGTTCAATGGCCGGTCTCCCGGCGAGAACCTCGTCCTGCTCGTCCGCCGGATCCGGCAACTCTCGCCCCATGTGATCCTGAACCGGGGTGCCTCCATGCTCTGCTCGGGGGCACCCATGGAACATATCGAGGATTTCATCAGCTATCCCCGGACCTCTGCGTTCTTCGAGGAAATCGTCTGGCTTCTCTGGCGTGCGCGACGCGCCGAGGCCGAGGAATCCAACGGCGGGGTCTGAACCTCAGCCGGGCGGCCAAGCCAACGGCCGGCCTCCCAGCAGGTGGCAGTGCAGGTGCGGCACCGTCTCACCGCCGTCCCGACCGTTGTTGATCACCAACCGGTAGCCACCTTCCACGACCCCAGCCCGCCGGGCGATCTCTGGAACGCGCGTGAGCAGATGGCCCAGGACCGCGGCATCCGATTCCACCGCGAGGCCGATCCGGGGAATCACTCGCTTGGGTACGATCAGGATGTGGACGGGTGCCTGCGGATTGATGTCCCGAAATGCCAGCACCTGCTCATCTTCAAACACGATTTCGGCAGGGATCTGTCGCGCCACAATCTTCTCGAAGAGCGTCATGCCCGCATCTCATCCGCGGATCCCCCGGTCTGCAAGCCCGCTCAATCCCGAATCCGCTACCGGACGACCAACCGGGTATCACGCGTACCACTTTCGCGACTCCACCAGGACCGGAGCGTATCCAGGATCCGCTGTTCCAACTCCCCGCAGTCCCGGGTCCAGTGCTTCCGCCCCAGCAACAACTTCACAGCCGGTCTCAATCCATGGAACTCGACCGCCTTGGGCGCCACGGCCAACTGCTCCCGCAACATCGTCCGCAGCCGCGGAAAGAACTCGAGCTCGCCCATCTTGCCAGCGGCACACGCCACGGCCCTGAGGTCAGTCGTCTGGATCACCGACTCCTGCCGGATCTCCCCGCCCCCACGCTCCCCATCGGCCCCGAGGATCTCAACGGCATAGCCCAGCCCCGCCAGAACCTTGCCGAGCGCCTCGGCAAACTCACCCAGCGTGATGCGGACCCTGCCCAACTCAGCCTTGAAGTAGTGGAGCACCCCGGCCGCAGCGTGCCGCAGCACCTCCGGTTCGACCTCGGTCGCACCTCCTCCTACCACTTCAAACGTCAGATCCTCCACCGAACAGGGAATCGCTTCCCCGCCCGGTTGCGCCAACCAGATGCAGTCACGTCGGAGTTCGATCATGCGCGGTCCTTCTTCCGGACATCCGGGTTCTCCTCGCCGCCCCCCAGCAATTCCATCTGCCGCTTGTCCGGCCTCGGCAGCGCCGCCAGGCGGGTCGCCTCCTCCACGAAATCCGTAATCTCCTCGAATTGGCGGTAGATGCTCGCGAACCGGATGTAGGCCACCGGGTCCAACGCCCGAAGTTCCCGCATCACCCGCTCCCCGATCACCTGCGCCGGCACCTCCCGCTCGTAGTCCTCCGCCACCCCCTCGACAATCCGGTCCACCGCCGTCCCGATGCTCTCCTCCGAAACCGGCCGCTTCTGGCAGGCCCGCTTCATGCCCATCACCAGCTTCTCCTTCGAGAACCCCTCCCTCCGACCGTCACGCTTGATGACCGTCAGCAACTCATGCTCGATCTCCTCATAGGTCGTGAACCGGTGGCTGCAACTGAGGCACTCCCTTCGCCGACGGATGGTCGCCCCCTCCTTGGAGGATCTTGAATCAATGACCCGATCTTCTTGTCCGCCACATTTGGGACACCGCATAGAAGCAACCCACAACAACCGGCCGTAGCTTCACAAGCGCTACACCACCATCCATTGGGGTGTCAAACCCTGAGCCTGCCAAACACGGTTCCTCCGAGGGGTGGGGCGAGTGTCCTTCCAAGCTGTGCAAAAGTACCGGCTCCCAAAATTCCTGCTTCAAACCTGAAACTGAGAACTTCGAACTTTGAAGCGGCTCGACGGAGTCTCTCCCCACCTGTTTCAGGGGCAGCACCAGGATTCCACCCATCGAACTCGTCCCCAGAAACAATCCGTTGACCCGTGGCACACCGCCGGTACGCTCGCCCGCCTGATTCTGGTTTAACCTAGAGCATTTGAAATTATGGCAGTGAACGTCGCGATCAATGGGTTCGGCCGCATCGGCCGTCTGGTTTTCCGTGCAATGGTTGAGCAGGGCCTCGTGGGCAAGGACATCAACGTCGTCGCCGTCGGCGATCTCGTTCCCGCGGACAACCTGGCTTACCTCCTGAAGTACGATTCTACCCAGGGCCGCTTCGCCGGCACCGTCAGCTCCAAGAAGTCCAGCGCCGACAAGGCCGAGGACGACATCCTCGTGGTCAACGGCAACGAAATCCGCGTCGTGAGCGCCAAGAGCCCCGCGGAACTTCCCTGGAAGGCCCTCAACGTGGACATCGTCATCGAGTCCACTGGCCTGTTCACCGAGGCCGAGAAGGCCAAGGGCCACATCGTTGCTGGCGCCAAGAAGGTCATCATCTCCGCGCCGGCCAAGGGCGAGGACATCACCATCGTGATGGGCGTGAACCACGAGAAGTACAACGCCGCGTCCCACCACATCATCTCCAACGCCAGCTGCACGACGAACTGCCTCGCGCCGCTCGTCCACGTGCTCCTGAAGGAGGGCTTCGGCATCGAGGAAGGCCTCATGACCACGGTGCATGCCTACACCGCCACGCAGAAGACCGTCGACGGTCCCTCCAAGAAGGACTGGAAGGGTGGCCGTTCCGCCGCGATCAACATCATTCCGTCGGCCACCGGCGCCGCCAAGGCTGTCGCCCTCGTCTGCCCCGAGGTGAAGGGCAAGCTTACCGGCATGGCCTTCCGCGTGCCCACACCCACGGTGTCCGTCGTTGACCTCACCGTGAAGACCGTCAAGGAGACGAGCTACGCCGAGATCAGCGCTGCCTTCAAGCGCGCTTCCGAGACCTACCTCAAGGGCATCCTCGCCTACACCAGCGACGAGGTCGTCTCCACCGACTTCATCCACGACAACAGCAGCTCGATCTTCGACGCCGGCTCCGGCATCGAACTCAACAGCCGCTTCTTCAAGCTCGTGAGCTGGTACGACAACGAGTGGGGCTATTCCAACCGCGTCGGTGACCTGGTCCGCCACATCATCGGCAAGGGACTCTGATCCGACCTGACTGAGGGCGGCGGCTCCGCGCAGGCGGTCCCGCCGCCCTTTTTGTTTCTCCCTTCATTCACCGACGCATGCACCCGTGGAAGGCGATCGCAGCCATGGCTCGCAACCGGGTCATCGGCAAAGGCAACCGGATCCCCTGGCACCTGCCGGCTGACTTCCAGTGGTTCAAGCGCACGACCCTCGGCGGCATCCTCGTCATGGGCAGGCGAACGTGGGACTCCATTGGCCGCCCGCTCCCCGGCCGTGAGACCATCGTCCTGAGCAGAAGCCCATTGGTGATCCCCGGGGCCCGGGTCCTGTCAGGCATCGAAGAACTGCGCCTCGCAACGCGCACTGACCACCGGCAGGTCTGGATCTGCGGCGGTGCCGAAATCTATCGTCAACTCCTGCCCGACTGCTCCGACCTTTACCTGACGCTCGTGGACGCCGAACCGGAAGGCGACGCCCACTTTCCGCCCTTCGAATCGATGTTCTCGTCTGTTGGTGAGGTCCTCCGAGAACCAGGGTTCACGGTCCAGCACTACCGGCGCGGCTGAATTGGCTCTCCCGTTACCCGGCTCCGGAAAATTCAGGCTGGCGCGTCCGGTTTGCGGGATCATCGTAGGAAGCAACGGCCGACGGTCCCGCGGCCTCACCTCCCCGTTCGCGGGGCTCGATCGATGAAACGCTGGCTCTCCTCCTCCCTCGCGCTCGCAGTCTCCTCCTTGGCGCTGGCTGAGGAACCCGGCGCAGTCGCTCCGTCCCGGATGGGGTGGTGGCCGAATCCCGAACTGCTGCGGACCCTTCGGACCAGCTCGAACGTCACGCTGCAAACCCCGCCGTTCGATCCAGGCTTCACCTGGAAGGAGGCGGTCGTTTCGTGGAACACAGCCCATCCCGATGGCCTGTCCGTCCGTGCGCGCCCCGTCTGGAAGGGGGATCCCGGCCCATGGTACGTCATGGCGCACTGGTGTCAGGATACCAACACCTCGCCCCGCACCAGCGTCCGCAACCAGCGCGACTCCGCGGCTCAGGTCGACACCGACACCCTGTTGGTCGCTTCCCCGGCCACCGCCATCGAACTTGAATTCACGCTGGCAACCACGACGGCCAAGGTGCCTCAGGACCTCAGGATCGGCGTGACATTGCTCGGCGCCGAGCCCACGGAATCTGCACCCGCCGTCCATCGGGCCGCCTGGGGTCACCTGCTCACCCTCCCCATCCGCTCGCAGGCAGACTATCCAGAAGGCATCCAGAGTTGGTGCAGCCCGACCAGCCTGAGCATGATCCTGTCCCATTGGGGAAACCGACTGAACCGGCCCGAGTTGCTCCAGGACGTCCCGCAGGTTGCCAGAGGCGTCTTCGATCCAGCCTGGCCCGGCACCGGAAACTGGACCTTCAACGCCGCCTACGCTGGACAGTACCCAGGACTCAGTGCCTGCGTGGCCCGACTGGGCGGGCTCGGAGACCTTGAACGATGGATTGCAGCGGACCTGCCAGTCGCCGTCTCCGTTTCGTACGCACAACTGAAGGGAGCCGAACGGCCCTCGGAGGGCGACGGGCATCTGGTCGTCGTCACCGGATTCACGGCGTCTGGTGATGTCCAGGTCCACGATCCGGGCGTCCGCCGGGAAAGAGTGATCCGCGTCGTGCCCAGGTCAGCGTTCACCCGTGCGTGGAATCACTCTTCCAGAACGGCTTACCTCGTGTGGCCGAGGAACTCGGAATTGCCTTCCGAGAGCAACGGCCGCTGGCCCGCACGCTGAATTGGTGCAAGCCAGCTTGCCGGGTCAACCCTCCGGAATCGCCTTGTACCGCTCCTCGAGCCAGGACACCTGCGGAGCCAGCAGGCGCCGGGTATCGATCTTCCCATAGCTGACTCTGGCAAGGTGCCAGTCCTTCTTCGCAATCGCGTACTCGAACCAAGCCAGATGATACTCGGCCGTCTCCGAAAGGTTCAGGCTCAACGTGTTCATCTGCCTCAACCGGTCGGCGGCCTCGTCAAACCTCCGGTTCTGGAGGAGCGCCCCGATGTGGTTCAACTGTGAGCCAATGTCGTTGGGCCTCACCGTGATCACTCGAAGGGTCAATTGGACCGCCTCCTCAGGCCGCGTCCGCGTCAGGATCAATGCTGCCGCGTAGTTGTTCACCACGCTCGGGTCGCCCGGATTGAGTGCGTGAGCCTTCTCGGCACTCGAAAGGATGTCGTCCACGTTGTTGGCCAGTGTCGCGGCCACCGTTCGATCAAACCAATACAAGGCATCGCCCTTGTACTCCGGCTCAATGCTTCGGAACAAGACATGGGCGACGTCCCCGAAGCCGATCGACTTGAGCTGCTGCGCCATGTGACGGGTCAGTTCGGGATTCCCGACAGCCGACTTGGCCAAACGGTCAGCGGCTGCACGGGCCGCCTCGGGGCGGTCCATGTTCATTTCGGCCACCACCTCCAGAAACTGCGAGTAGCCGTCCAGCGCGCCCTGAAGCCCGAGCTCGTTCCGGATCGAGAAGGCCAGCGTCCTCAGTTCCGCCCATTGCCTTTGGTTCAGCAGGTTGTTCGATTGCGTCAGCCAAAGGTCAGGGTCAAAGCCATACGACTTCAGCTGCTGGTCCAGGATCGAGATCGACATCTCCGTCAATCCCAACCCAGACAACGTCGACGCCAGAACCCGCACCTCCATCGGAGTCCGGGGCGTCGCCGGATAGTTCTTCGCCAACTCACGAGCCTCGTCCTTTCGGCCCAACGCAAACATCAGCATCCAGTGCCGGGCATGGTCCGACAAGGTGGCGTCCCGGTCTTCTTCCATCGTTCGCAGGACCTGCCCGTAGGTCGCCTCATCCCGCATCGCGTTGCTCACCTGCAGCTGCAACCGGTTGGCCAGGGACCGAAACTTCGGATCCGCCTGCGCCGCCTTCAGCGCCTCGCGTCCAGCCTGCAATGTCCCGGGCGGCCCCCAGTTCGCCAGCCAGGCATTGTGGTAGACCTGAAGCTCTCCATCCTTGGAGAAGGTCGCCTGATGCTTGTCCCAAAGCTTCGCGAAGTTCTTCAGCCGGCCGAGCTGGAAATAGGATCGCAATAGCAGCTTCAACCCATCCTCGGACAAACGGTCCTCCAGGTTTTCGCCCACCTTCACGACGTAATCCTGCATGTCATACCGGGACATCAGGTTCAGCGTCAGTTCGGCATCCGCCGTGTTGGTTCCACCCAGGCGCAGCAGCCAGAAGGCATGGTTGACCGAGAATTCGAGGAAATCCTTCGGCGGGGACTTCTGCCCTGCCACGAAACCCAAGCCCTCCCGCAGGATGGCGATGTCCGCCGGATTGTTCACCATGGCCGCCTGCCAGGAGTGCATCGCCTCCGCCACGCGCCCGGCCGAACCTTGCTCCAACGCCGTCTTCCGCAACGAGCGCGCCTGCCACAGGTCCAATCCACTGACTTTGATTACGGGGGTAAAATCCGGCGGGGTTTGCCGCCAGATCGGAGGAAGGAACAGCCCCAGAAAAACGAGGAGGAGAAGGAACACGACCGCGAACAGGCCAAACCAATGATCGAAAAAGAAGACCAGAAAGGAACTGCCCCCCAACCGCTCGACCATCCGACGCTTCCGATTTTCCGTTTGTTGAATGTCGTTCATGGCGTTCGAAACCGAGGCTGATCATGGTTGGTTTCCTGACCGGTCCGCAGCCGGTGGTACTCCGCTTCGAGCCACCTCGACTGAACCGACATCAGGAACCTCCCTTCGATCGCCCTATACATCTGCATTGCCTCTGCCACCCGCCCGCGCCGAGCATGCACTTCAAAGCGTCCGAGGCAAACCATCGTTCGCTCCATCGCATCCAACCCCGCGAGTTCCAAGGCGGACAGCATCGCCTCGCCGGCGTTCAATTCACCCAACTGGACCAGCGCCAAGGCCTCATTGATCCGATTGCCTATCCCTCCAACCGCACGAACTCCTTCCAGCCGCAACAGCCGCAACGCTTCAGCCGGATCCCGACGCAGCGCCAGCAGCGCCGCGGCATGGTCACCCGTCGCCTCGGCCGACATCGGCTCCAGCAGACGCCGCCTCAAGGCAGCGTCCAGAACGGCTTCCGCATCCCCTTGCGCGTGCCCGACCCGCATCCGCGCCGTCCAGTACTCGGCGCGCGCCCCCATCAGTGACTCGGAGGCGGCAATCCAGCCTGCGGCCTGACGTCCAAAGCCCCAGGCCAGCAGCCTCCGCCCCCACTCCCACCCCATTCCCTCTCCCTCAGGCATTGCGCCCTCGCCCTGCCTCCATGCCTCGGCTGCCTCCCCTGTACGCCCCATCTTCTCGTTGGCCACCGCCTCCAACCGCCAGCCCACCCGCTCCCACCCGGCCTGCCCGACGTATCCCTTTCGAAGCCGGCCCCCGGTCTCACGCAACCCACCCCAGTCCCCGGACGCGACCTGCCCGTCCGCCAGGACGAGATACCACTCCAGACGATTCCACTGCTGGACCGCCTTCTTGACCAACCGGCACGCCGCGGTGGATTCCCCCACCCGCTGGAGCACGTCATGCCAGGGCAGGACCTCCCGCACTTCCCGTGGCTCCGCCCACATCGCAATCTCTGCCTTCATGCCCGCGGCTTTCCCGCTCTCCAAAGCCAATCGCGCTACCCTCAAGCGATCCACAGACCGAACCCCTCCGGCCGCCGTCAACCGCGACAGCACCCGCTTGGCACCCTCCAAGTCCAACCGGCGACACATCACCTGGATCAGCAACCGGTCCGCCACCACGCCTCTCTCCGAGCCCGCGGTCCCGATCGATTCCAGGGCCCGCAAGTCATTCAAGGCACCCGCAGGAGGCCCCCAACCCGCGCGCCACGCGAGGGCAATCAACCCAGCCAACTCCGAACCCTGCCCTACCTCGGCATCCGCCACATATCGCCCGACCTGCCCCCATTGGTCCTGATCCGCAAGCACCACCAGCCAATGTTCGCGTTCTCCCGGCGACAGTCGGGGAAGCCACGGCAACAGTTCGCTCAGGATTTGCCCGTCATCCTCGACCCTCTCCGCCAACCGGAACATCCGCCGCACGTCTTCACTGTTCGTCCCTCCCACCCTCCACAACCACGCTCCCCATTGGAGCCCATTGGTCACTGTCGCACCCCGGTAAGACGTGTCCGCTGCCAATGAGTCGAGGTAACCACGCAACGCAGTCGGATCCCCGGGATCCTGCCCCACGCGCCAAAGCCACCGGGAAGCGTCCGGACGAAAGTCAGCGCCCCCCGGCTTCCCCATTTGCAGGTCGTGCCAACGGCACCGCAACCAACCTGCCCCGTTCAGGCGCCACGGCCGACCGTCCGGCCTTGGACTTCCAGGAATCCACCGGACCCATCCCACGGCCAACAGCCCACCCCCTGCCACCAACGCGATCAAAGCCCACGCGAACGACCGATCATACCGCAGCATCCGGAGCACCGACCACCGCTCCCACCACGCCAGGGGCGCCCCCGGTTCCCACGAACCATCGCCAGGACCGGTCGCCTTGCTCATCGCCGGGTCGCGTGCAGCCAACCCGCTCCGCTGCCCGCGTCGATCACGAGGTCCTTCATTCCTGCCGGGAGCACAGCAAAATCACCCGGCCCCAGTCCGACAGTCTCGCCTCCACCACGAACCTCCACCCGCCCGGAAACCACGGCCATCAACCCAGCCCGTCCGGCCGCACGCCGGTCCGGCGCGATCCCGGCCGCCGTGAGGTGGTCGATGTCGAATAACGGATCCCGAACCAACTCCCGGACCTTCACCGCGCCCTCCAAATGACCTTCCCGTGAAGCAAGGGCCGGTGCGACGTCGTTGAAGTCGATCGATGCCATTGCCTGATCGAGATGCAGGGCCCGGGGCTTGCCGTCCAGGCCCACCCGGTTCCAGTCGAAAACACGGTAAGTCGTGTCCGAATTCTGCTGGATCTCGAAAATCACCAACCCCTTCCCCAGCGCATGCACCCGGCCACTCGGCAGGAAGAGCACGTCCCCAACCCCGACCGGCAACCGATGGAAAAGGTCCGCCACGGTCCCGTCCCGGGCGCGTCGCTCGAATTCGCCCCGCGTCACGCCCGGACGCAACCCCGCGTACAGGCAGGATCCCGGATCCGCCGCCGCGACGTACCACATCTCCGTCTTGGGCTCGCCCCCCATGGATGCAGCGAGCGCAGCCGGTGGATGCACCTGCAAGGAGAGGTCGTCGCAGGCATCCAGCAACTTGCACAACCACGGAAACCTCGTTCCCGGCTCCATTGCCTCGCCCCACAAACCCTGCGGATCCCCGGCCATCAACTCACCCAGGGTCCGGCCTGCCAACGGCCCCGCAGCCACGACGCTCACCGCGTCCGGCCGATCACAGACCTCCCAGGATTCGCCGATCACCCGCCCGGCGGGCAACTCCCGGCCAAACACCTCGGCCAGCCGCTGCCCACCCCAAACCCGATCCTGATAGATCGGCCGGAACGTCAATGGATACCACATCGAAAGCCTTTCACGCCCATCACCGCTGGTTGACCCGGATCAGGCAGCCGCTTCCGCAGCCTCAATGAACTGCCCAAAGCCGCGAAACTTGCGGTACCGCTGGGCCAATCGGTCCTCCTTGGACAGCGACTGCACCTCTCCGAGATGCCTTAGCAAGGCCGTCTTCACCGTTGCCGCCGTCGCCAAGGGGTCATGATGCGCACCGCCCAAGGGCTCCAGCACGACGTCGTCCACCAATCCCAACTGCTTCAGGTCCGACGCCGTGATCTTCAACGCGGCCGCCGCCTGCGGCGACGCCTTCCGGTCCTTCCACAGGATCGCTGCACATCCCTCCGGGCTGATCACGGAGTAATACGCGTTCTCCAGGATCAACACACGGTCGGCCACCCCGATGCCCAAAGCCCCACCAGAACCACCTTCCCCGATCACGCAAGCCACGATCGGAACCTCGAACAGCATCATCTCACGCAGGTTCACCGCAATCGCCTCCGCGATGTGCCGCTCCTCCGCACCGATGCCCGGGTAGGCCCCCGCCGTGTCGATCAGGGTAATCACCGGCAACCCAAACTTGTCCGCCATCCGCATCAGGCGAAGCGCCTTCCGGTATCCTTCCGGGTGCGCCGAGCCAAAGTTCCGCAGGATGTTCTCCTTCGTGTCCCGCCCCTTTTGCGTTCCGATCAACATCACCCGCTGGTCGCCCAGCTTGGCGAAGCCCCCGACCACCGCCCGGTCATCACCGAACAACCGGTCCCCGTGCAACTCTTCGAACTCGGTGAAGGCGTGGTGCACGTAGTCGAGCGTGTACGGCCGACGCGGGTGCCGCGCGACCTGTACCCGCTGCCACGGAGTCAGGTTCGAATAAACCTGCTTCCGGAGATCCTCCAGCTTCCGCTCGAGCATCCGGATCTCCTCCTCGAAGCTGATGCCAAGGGAGTGGGTCTCCGGGTGCTGACGCAAATCCTCCAGCTTGCGCTGCAGGTCCGCGATCGGCTTCTCAAAATCCAGCTGATGCTTCATCGAGTATGGCCGGGTCCAACGTCCCGACCGCTGGCCAAATTAGCCGGCCACCCCCACCACCCGCAACGATGGAGTTCAGGCCCCCTCCACCCCACACGAAGGCCACCGTTCCAGAAATGCCAACTGCGCCTCCCGATCCGGCAGCACCGGTCGCGCTGGATCATTCAGGAACCGACGCGGGTACCCGGCCCGCAACTCATCCACGGTCACAACCGTTTCCTCGACCCGGAAGACACCCCGCCAGGCCCCGCAACCAATCTCGAACCGATGCCCCTTGCGCCCAATCCGCCGAGTCCGATGCGGCGTCGGATCACGCTCCAGCAATTCGACCATCCGCGGCCGGAAGTCCACCCCCCACTCCTCCGCAAGCCACCGCCCCTGCTCCTCTGCCAACTCACCCCAGCGCACCACGTGGGAAGGAGGCTGGCGCATCGCGGCATCCACTTCGTCCATCCATCCCGCCCGCTCCTCCGGAAATGAGTCATACCCCGGAATGTACGGCTTGATGTCGAACACCGGCGTCCCTTCCACCAGATCGCATGGCCCGAGAAGCAACTTTCCCGGCTTGACCGCCAACAACCGCACCGCCGTCAAACCCAACGCGTTCGGCCGATGCGGCGATCGGGTCGCAAACACTCCCCGCCGTTGCGCCGGCCCGCGTGGCGGCAGCACCAGCGGTCTCCAGCCCGGATTCCGATGAAACCACCACACGAGCCAGATCCGTGTGAACCCTCCCAGGTCGCGGATCGCCTCCCGCATCCCAGGCCCCTCCACCAACTCCAGTACATTCTCCTCCTCGTCCGTCTCCAACGGCTGGTGACGCGCATGAAACTTCTCCGCCTTCCCCGAGCGGATGTACCCGATCGGCCGGATCGTCAGTTCGCTTGCATCGTTCTCCATGGTTTCCAACTGCCCCGAACACCCCGCCTTCCTGAGCCCCAAGTTTCAAGTTCCAAGATTGCCGGCCGGCACGGCGAATCTCCCCCGAACCGACGCATCTGTAGGCCGCGTGCCCCCACGCGGCGGTTCAGCATCCACGCCGGGTGAGGGCACCCAGCCTACACAAGTGAAGACCAAGGGACTGGCGACTGAGTTCAGCCCGCATTTGTAGGCCGCGTGCCCCCACGCGGCGGTTCATGATTCAAGTCCCAAGCCCACTGAAACCTTCCCACCCGCGCCCCCTCTTGGAATCCTCCCCAGCCCGTGACTTACGACGAGGCACTGACCTACCTCCTCTCGCTCCAACAGTTCGGCTTCAAGCCCGGACTCGAATCCACGCGCCGCCTGGCCTCACTCGTCGGCAATCCTCACGAATCCCTTCACGTTGTTCCATGTCGCGGGCACCAACGGCAAGGGTTCCGTCTGCGCCATGCTTGACGCCATCCACCGCGCCGCAGGCCGACG
Organism: Limisphaerales bacterium; assembly: GCA_965284395.1. GTDB lineage: Bacteria > Verrucomicrobiota > Verrucomicrobiia > Limisphaerales > UBA9464 > UBA6176. Next base: position 7,685,038 of record OZ260084.1, read on the forward strand.
CGTTGGGCTCTACACGTCCCCCCACCTGATCCGGTTCAACGAGCGGATCCGCATCAATGGCGTCCCGATTCCCGACGAGGCCCTGGCACGCCTGACCACCCGACTCCGGGCCGCCGTCGAATCCACATCGCCGAAACTCGAACCCACCTTCTTCGAGTTCACCACCGTCCTGGCCCTGCTCTGGTTCGCTGAATCGGGCGTCGAACTCGTGGTCTGGGAGACCGGCCTCGGTGGCCGCTTCGACGCCACCAACATCGTCACCCCACTTGCCTCCGTCGTCACCCAGATCGGGCTCGATCACATGGCCGTGCTCGGGCCGACGATCGCCGACATCGCCGCGGAGAAGGCCGGCATCTTCAAGCCGGAGGTCCCGGCGCTGACTTCCGCCACCGACCCGGACGCCCTCGCGATCCTCGAGTTCAAGGCCCGCGAAACCGGCAGCCCATTCATCCACGTCGGCCCCCTCGCGGTGGAACAGTTCCGCCTCGAACTGCCGCTCCTCGGCGAACACCAGCGCACCAATGCCGCACTCGCAGCCGCGGCGATCCGGGGCCTCCGGTTCCTGCTCCCGGTCTCCGACGAACAGATGGCCCGCGGGTTCGCCAGCGTGCGCTGGCCCGGCCGACTTCAGGTCATCCAGCGCGGCAAGCAGACCCTCCTCCTCGACGGTGCCCACAACCGCGATGGCATCGCATCGCTCCGCGCCGCCCTCGAACGGCACTTTCCAAACCGCGCACCGGTCCTCGTCCTCGGGATGCTTGCCGACAAGGAATGGCGCGACATGGCGCGCATGCTGGCCCCGCTGGCCTCCCGCATCATCACCACCCGGGTCTCCAGCACTCGGACGATCCCACCCGAAGACCTCAAGGCTGCCTGCCTTGCCTCCGGTGTCACCCGTCCGGTCCGTGTCACGCAGTCCATCACCGAGGCGCTTCGGGGTTGCACCGCTGATCCCTTCGTCGTCGTCACCGGCTCGCTGTATCTCGTCGGCGAGGCACTCGAAGTCCTCGATGAGGGGGCCGGCACAGCCTCCGAACGTCACCTCAACGAATGGTCCCCTCCCGGCTGCCAGCAACCCAAAGTGCCTTCCGGATAGGCCGCCGTGCCTCTCACGCATTGCAGACCAGGCCCGGGTCCGTTAATCCAAGCACACACTTTTCGGCGGGATCCACCCGCCTTCATCAATTCATCGCGTCACGCCATGCCGAATCCCTGGACCGGAAAAGGTAATCCCTACACCCGCAAGGAAGTCATCGAACGACTTCGCGCCACGCTCAAGAAGGGCAACGCCATCATCGCTGCCGGAGCCGGCACCGGCATCAGCGCCAAGTTCATCGAGAAGGGCGGCGCCGACCTCATCATCATCTACAATTCCGGCCGCTTCCGCATGATGGGCCACGGCTCCACCTGCGGCATGATGGCCTACGGCGACGCCAACGCGATCGCCATGGAGATCGGCGAGTACGAGGTCCTCCCTGTCGTCGAGGAAGTCCCCGTCATCTGCGGCGTCCACGCCACCGACCCCCGCCGCCGCATGTGGCACTGGCTCGGCAAGGTCAAGGAAATGGGCTTCTCCGGCGTGAACAATTTCCCCACGCACACGATCGTCGACGGCCACTTCCGCGGCGTCCTCGAAGAGACCGGGATGAGCGTGAAGAAGGAGTACGAGATGGTTGCTCTCGCCCGCCGCATGGACCTGTTCTCCGTCGTCTACGTCGGCAGTGCCGAGGAAGCCGTCGAGATGGCCAAGGCCGGCGCTGACTCCATCATCGCCCACGTCGGCACCACGGTCGGTGGATCCATCGGCGTCACCAAGGCCGTCGTCACCTGGGATTTCGCCATCCAGCGCACCCAGGAGATCATCGACGCCGTCAACCGCGTCCGGAAGGACGTCATCTTCCTCGCCCACGGCGGCCCGATCAACACGCCCGCCGATGCCGAACGGATCATCAAGTCCACGGACTGCGTTGGCTTCGTCGGGGCCTCCTCGCTCGAGCGGATGGGCGTCGAAGCCTCGCTCACGAACCTGACCAAGGAGTTCAAGAGCCTCACGCTTCCAAAGCCCGCCAAGTCCAGCAAGGCCCCCAAACGCTGAGCCGCCATGCCCGCCACCCGCTTCATCACCACGGCCGAGGCCCTCAAGGAAGATTACAAGGGCCGGACCAATTACTGGGTGTGCCGACCCGAGGTTTGCGAGGCCAAGGACCTGCAGATCTGCCGGGCGGTCCTCCCCGCCGGTGAAGGGCACAACTTCCACACCCACCCGGAACTCGAGGAAGTGATCTACGTCCTCGAAGGCCACGTGGAACAGTGGGTCGAGAAGGAAAAGCGGCTTCTCGGCCCCGGCGAGGTCGCCCACATCCCCAAGGGCATCGTCCACGCCACCTTCAACCCCACGGCCCACGATGCTGTCATCCTCGCCATCCTTTCCCCCGCCGCCTCCAAAGGCCCGTTCCTCGTCGACGTGAGCCACGAGGAACCCTGGCGGTCCATCCGCTGATCCACCCGACCATGTCCAACCCGGCAGCCAGGCGCTTCGTCACCGTCACCGATTCCATCACGGAACAGACGGCTTTCACCCTCAACGCCTGGCTGTCGCGGCCCGACGTCGTCCCTTGCCAAGACCTCCTCCTCGTCCGCGCCACCATGGAACCCGGGCGCTGCCACCCGTTCCACCACCACCCCACCCGCGAGGAGATCATCTACGTGATCTCCGGACAGGCCGAACAGTGGTGCGGCAACGAGTACAAGGTCCTCAAGCCCGGCGAAATGGTCCTCATCCCCAAGGGCGAGGTCCACGGAACCTACAATCCGTACCGCGAACCCGTCGTCTTCCTCGCCATCCTCGCCCCCGCCAACGCGCCCGGTCCCGATGTCGTCGACGTCTCGACCGAAGCCCCTTGGTCCGGCCGACGCGAATCCCTCGGCCTCGGCCACTGCGCCCCCAAGCCTTGAGGGGTGGGGCTTGGCACAGCCCTCGCACCAAACGGGGCGACGACGTCCTTGTTGCCCTTCCCAGCCCTTTCCCAAAGCGATGAGGACATCGCCACCCCGTTTCCAGCCTCAAACGGGGGCAGTGTCGAGATGCGCCCGCAATCGAGACTCTCCCAAGAATGCAGTCGCCAATTCCGACCGGTGTTGGTAACAGCCTTCCAGCACTCGGTGCTTCGGGCGAGTGGCGCAGCGGTTAGCGCAGCTGCTTTACACGCAGTTGGTCGGGGGTTCGAATCCCTCCTCGCCCACCAAGTTTCCTTCCGTTTTTCAGGCTTACCAAAGTCTCCTTCTCGGTCGTGCGCCCCTGGATTCCCATCCACCCATGAGGCTCCACCTGCGATCCCACGGATTCATCGACTGGCCCGCCACCCTCGGCTGCCTCGCTGTCGCCGGAGCGATCGCCTTCTGCAGCCACTTCATCGCACGCGAACTGTCGGTCGCAACCTGGAAGGGCGCCCTTGGACTGATCGCGATCACCGTCGCCATCGGAGCCGGTTCCCCGCCCGCCCGCGCATGCTTCATGCGCGGCGTCTTCGGTTGTTTCAGCCCCCTGTGCGCCCTCCGATCCGCCGTAGGAACGATCACCCACTCCGAAGCCGAACGGGATCTCGTCAACCGGGGCGCCGAAAACTGCTCCACCGAGCTCTCGCCTCGCGCCCGTTACGTCGTCGAGGTGGAACTCGAGGACGGGCGCACCCACACGTGCGTCCTCCGCAAGCGCGACTGGGCCCGGCTCCGGGTTGGCACGTCCGTCCATCTCGTCTGGCAAGGCATCTGGCTACGCTCGATCAGCACCGATCCTGAATCCCCTCCTGGGACCGGGGAAACCCATTGAACCCGAAAAAGGCAGTTGGAACCACGGATTGCACGGATGACACCGATAAGAAGGGCCTTGGATTGGGATGACCGCCCCCTGCAAGGCGAATGCACGACCGGGATGGAAACCTACTCTCCACCCAGTCGATCCGTGGCATCTGTGAAATCCGAGGTCCGAACAGCCGAAGCTCTCAGGTCGAGACTTCCAGATCAGCCGACGGAATGAGGTCGCCGCTTTCCGGAAAGGAACTGGGAGCTGGGAACTGGCGTCTGGAAACTCCAAACGAAGAAGATGGTGGTAGGAGAAGGATTCGAACCTTCGTAGGGCGTTAGCCCGGCAGATTTACAGTCTGCTCCGATTGACCACTCCGGCATCCTACCACGGATGCGCCCTTTGACGGGCGGGCGGAAATGAATGCAAAACCGGGCCCACCGGCTCAAGGGCATTTTCAGGATTTCTGCATCTTCCCCCCTCAGCGTCACACAGGTCACTTCTGGCAAGCCGGGCAAAAGAATGTGCTCCGGGCCGCCTGGACCGAACGGCAAATCACCCCGCCACACCTCCTGCAGGTCTCTCCCTCCCGGTCGTAAACGCGGAACCGTTCATCCACTTCCGGCCCAGCACCCGACGACCCGAAGTAGAACAACCCATCGCCCCCGCCTCGAAAATCCAGCGAAGCCCGTTGCCCCAGCTCGATGGCCTCGGACAGGACTTCTCGCACGGCCACCCACAACCGTTCCACCTCCGCGGCCTTCAGTCGACCCGCCGCGCGCTTCGGCGAGATCCCGGCGCGATGCAACGCTTCGCTCGCATAGATGTTCCCCACGCCGGCCACCACCCCCTGGTCGAGGAGCCGAACCTTCACCGCCTGCCGGGATCCTTCCAACCCCTTTGCCAGATCCACGGCCGTCCACCCCACATCCAACGGTTCCGGGCCCATGCCGGCCAGGATGTCTGCATCCAGGTGGAAACGTCCGAACTGACGGGCGTCCTCGAATACAAACCGGCCCACATCCAACCCCAATGCCACCGCCGCATGACGGGGCAGCGATGCCGCCCCGTCATCGACGTACATCCGTCCCGTCATTCCCAGATGCCCAACCACACGCCGCACCCCGCCTCCCGCTGTCACAACCTCGAACACCAGGTGCTTCCCCCGGCGCCCAACCGCCCCGAAGGCACCACCAACCATTCCCTCCCGGAGTCCACGCACCCCTGTCGGCCGCACCATCCTTTCCCGGCGAACGTCCACCGCCACGATCCGACGCCCCTTCAAGCGGGGTTCCAGATATCGCCGCAACACTTCCACCTCGGGCATCTCCGGCATGAGCGCAGCCTGCAACCGCCCACGCCAAATCGCAAATCACCCGGCCGGACCAATCCCCGCCAGCAACTGCTCCCAACGGTCCACGATCACCTCGCTGCCGTAACGCCCCAGGACCTCCCGCGCCGCCTCGCCCAACTGCCGGCGCCTCCCCGGATCCCGCATCAATTCCAGCATCGCTCCCGCCAACCCACGAACGTCGCCCGGCGGCACCAGGACTCCGTCCACCCCGTTCCTCACAATCTCTCCCGGACCCGTCGGACAATCGAAGCTGATCACCGGCAATCCAGCCGCCATGGCCTCCACCAATACCATGCAGAAGCCTTCGTACCGGGAGGAAACCACCATCAGGTCCGAACCAGCGTACTCTGCCGCCGGATTCCGGGTCACACCCGGCAAGCAAACCCTCCGCTCCAGCCCGCACCGCTTCACCAAGCCCTCGAGCCGACCGCGCTCCGGCCCCTCCCCGTGAATCGTCAACGTCCAGTCAGGCATCGCGTCTGAAGCCATCGCGAATGCCTCGATCAACAGATCAAAACCCTTCTGGGGCGCAAGCCGCCCGACGCCAATCACCCGGTTTCCAGACCGCCCAACCACGTCCACAGCCCGCACGTCTTCCCGGCCGATCGGATTCGGGATGGTCACCACCTTCCATCGCGGCACCCGTGCCCGCGCCCATTCGGCGATCGATTCGTTCAACACCACCACGGCCGCCGTTCCCGGATACAGCACGCGCCTCAGCAACTGCCAACGCAGTCCGATGCGATGCTGCCGTGGATCGTTGTGCTCGGTCGCGATGACCGGTACCCCGCTCCCGGCCAGTGCCAGCAGCACCTCGATGTTCGTGATCTCCTCGTGGCCAACGACCACGTCCGGGCGCACCCCAAGAATGAACTCCCGGAGCATCTGGAAATGCCTCCAGCGGGAACGGACTTCATGCCACTCAAAGGTCTCCTGAAAATCTGGACCAGCGTGGTGCCGGTGAACCCCCGGAGGCAACTGGAGGAAGTCCGGCACCCGTGAGCTCAGCGTCAACACGTGAACTTCGTTTCCCAGCCTCACCAACCCTTCCGACAACGTGCACAACACCCGCTGGGCCCCTCCACAGCCCAACTCCCGGATGACCATCGCGATCCGGCGCCCTTTCATGCGACTCCTCCCACCAGCCCGGCCTTCGCCAGCATCCGTCCCACTCCGCTACGGGCAGCGCATTTCAAGGCCGCCAGCGCCCCGGCATCGACCGGCGTGGCTCCCGACTGCCGCACCACATCGGCCAACCGATCGGCCGTCACCTGCCCCGCCTCGACAAAGAACCCGGACCGCCCCGTCAACCGGCCAAATTCCCGCACCTTTCCCTCCCGCACAATGCCCACCGATGGAAGCCCGAGGGAGTGGGCGACGACGTGCGCGTGCAACCGTTCCGCGACCACAAGCCCGTAGCTGCTGATCGTGGTCACCAACTCACCGGGAGTCGTTGGCCGAGGCCTCAGAAGGACTCGTTCCCTCATCGCCGCAGGCAACTGTTCCCAAACCTCAATCGCGAAAGCCTGATCTTCCGGCAAACCATTGGTGAACAACTCCACCGATTGACCGTCCCCATCCAACCGCTTCGCAAGCCCCACCCAGACCCGAGCCTGTTGCCCCCTGCCTGACTCCGGGCACGCCATGATCCCCAAACCAACCTTCCGGCTCCCCTCGGCCCTCACCGGCCCATACACCTCAGAAGCCCACAGCCCCGGATCCGGTACCACTCCAGCCTCAGGCATCGCAGGAAAGTGCCTCCTCAGATTTCGCCGCGCTCCCTCATCACGGACAGACATGGACACCCGCCGTGCCCCACCCAGCACCTGACTCAGAAGTCCTCGTCCCACCCAGCTGAATCGATCCCCAACACCACAGGCGTGCAACGCCCAGGCCGCACTCCCCGGCCCGAATCGATGCATCTGCACCAGGAGTTTCGTCGGAAAACTCAGGCAATCGTCCATCAGGAGTTCTCCTCCACCGATCACCAGCAGCGCGTACTGGCGCTCGTCCGATACCTTCATCCTCGCCATCTGACCGGCCATCCACACGAGTTCACCACACCGTCGCAATGTGGTGCTTCGGAGGGATGCCAGCGGATGAAACCGCCGCTCCTCTGAAGACTCCCCACCCCATCCCCCCCGTCCGGAAAGGTCCACCCAATCGATCCGGACCGAGGGCAGGAACTCCCGGATGAGATACGTGAGTCCGCCGGCGATGACTCCATCGCCCAGATTCGGGCTGTAGACCTCGCCGCAGATTGCAATGCGGCACGCGGCTCCCGACTCAGTTCCCAACGAGTTCATGAATCCGTGCCACCTGCGATTCCGAAAGCTGCTGCTTCCATTTGGTCTTCGACTCCCCACGCGCCCGGATCACCGGAATCGCCGACTTCAACCCCAGCCATTCCGACACCACCTTCAACTGGCCTTCCGGAGATTCCATCAACTGCTCGTATTCCACGCAGAGCAGTCGCCCTCCCATCACACGTGCCAACCGCCCCATCTCGTCCCGGTGCGCCTTCCATCTCAATGCACACCGTTCCGGATCCGACATCTGCTCGTACTCCTCGGCGTTCCCACTCCCGATCCCCAGGAATCGATTGGGGACAGGAAATTCACGCCAGCGATGATGCCAAGCCATCACGTCCGGATGGAGCAGCATGCTCGCCACCGTGGCCAGGACGTCGCGCTGGATCCCGATGAACTTCGCGTCGGGGAATGCAGCGGAGAGCTTCTCAGCCAGCCATAGGTTCGGGTGGGACTTGTCCACCAACCGGAACGGCCGGACCTCGTCGATACGCTCCCTATAGTAGCCGACCAATCGAGGGAACAATTCGGGCTCCAAGCGCACGTCCAACGCCATGGCCGTCGCCCAGCCAAATCCAGGCTGATCCTCGATGGCGCCGTAAAGCTCCGGATGCCTCGCCAGCATCCTCGCGAGCCAATGCGTTCCGGATCGGCCTGTGCCCAGGATGAACACCGGGGGCTGGGCAGTTCCATGCCTGGGCAGGCAGACCTTGCGAAGAAATTGAATCATGAGGCTGCTCCCTTACCGCCTTTTGTCAGCACCAACGATCTGCTTCAGGCCGCGCAGGACGGCCCGAAACAGGAATCGGTACCGGAATCCCACCACGGATTTCACTGCCTTTCGGAGAAGCTCCTTCAAGGATGGGGCCACAGGCCGCGACATGCCAAGTCCCGCGATCCCTCGATAGTGCCAGTAGCGTTGCCCCAAGGGATGGTCGCAGGAGTATTCCCAAGGCTTGCTGTATCCCGAAAAGTGAATGATGTGCGGTGTCTCCAGCAGGGACTTCGGATCCGCATGCAACTCGACCAGTCGGCGACGCCCCAGCTCCCACATGGCCGATTGCTGGTTCCAACGGGGATCCACCGCCCTCCAATCACCCTGAACAACCCAGTTCAGCAGGTCCTGATCATGGAACCGCAGGACACCCGGCTGCTCACGAAGGCGCCGCAATGCCTCCCGCCCCACCCCGGCAGCATCCCACGCCCGTCGGTCCACCACCATCACCCCGGCATTGAAGTATGGCGTTCCCACTGCCACGCCCGGCAGGCGGTTCCTCCGGATCAACACGTCTTCCACCGCTCCCAGGACCCGGCCACCCAGGTCGTGTCGGAGCAACCCTCCAATCCCTGTCTCCACCACCAGGTCACAGTCCAGATAGACGAAGCGGCCCACTTCCGATGGCAGCAGGTCAGGAAGCAGCACCCGGAAGTACGAGGCCACGGAGATATGCCCGGAAGTCGGTGCCAACGGTAGCATGCGCCGGTCTACCGTCACACGATGCACCTCCAACCCGGTCCTGCGTCCGATCCCGGCCCACCGCATGAGGTCCTCCGCCGATCCGTCCTCCGTCGCGATCCACACTCGGTACACCTCCCCCGCCGGCCGATGCGCCGCAATCGAAGCCAGCGCCACCTCCAGGATCTCGAAATAACGGCGATCCGCCGCCAACACGATGTCGACTGGGCCCGCCAACCCGACCTCGCGGTCGCCAGACGTTCCCCCGGATGATTCAGCCAACTCCACGATCGAAGACGTGCTGGCCCAGAATGCACGCGGGTTCATGGAGTCCAACGACATCGTCATCGTCCCGGGTGTCCCGCCACCAGAAGAGGCACCCCGATCCCACCCGTGTCCCGCCAAGCGGGCAGCACGCCCCGAATACTGCCCCGAGGACCCACCGAGGCCAATCCGCAACTGGCATCTGGCAACTTCGAGGTTTCCCCACTACGCTCGATTCCATGCGATTCATTGGCGGAGTCATCGAAAAGCTCCAGCGGCACCCGAAGCGGATCGTGTTCCCCGAGGGCACCGAACCGCGCGTGCTCCAGGCCGCGCGCCAGTTCCACTCCCTGCGCCTCGGTGTCCCCATCCTGCTCGGCGAACGGGCCGCCGTGAAGGAAGCCGCCGCCGCCCTCAATGTCTCCCTCGAAGGCATCCGGATCATCCACCCTGCCGAAAGCCCGGACCTCGACTCCTTCGTCAAGCGCTTCGAGCTCATCCGCCGCTCCAAGGGCATCAAGGAACAGGAGGCCCGCGAAGCCATGATCAAGCCGAATTACTTCGGCGCCATGATGGTCGGCATGCGCCAGGCCGACGGCCTCGTCTCCGGCACCAATGAGATCTCCGGCTCCGTCCTCCGCCCCCTCTTCCAGATCATCAAGGTCGCCCCACGCACCACCACCGCTTCCTCCTGCATGGTCATGGAGGTGGAGGACTCGCGCTTCGGCGATCGAGGCACGCTCTTCCTCGGCGATTGCGGCGTCATCCCCGATCCCAGCGTCGAACAACTCGCCGACATCGGCATCTCCACCGCACGCCTCGCCCGTCAGATGCTCGGCTCCAAGCCGCGGGTGGCTTTCCTGTCCTTCTCCACCCACGGCACCTCCTCCCAGCCGTCCGTCCTGAAGGTCAAGGCCGCCACTGCGCTCGCGCAGCAGAAGGCCGCCGCCGAGTACTTCGAGGCCGACTTCGACGGCGAACTCCAGGTCGACGCCGCCCTCATCCCGGAGATCGCCGCCCGCAAGCTCCCCGACTCCAAGGTCGCCGGACGCGCCAACGTCCTCATCTTCCCGGACCTCAACTCCGGCAACATCGCCTCCAAGCTCATCCAGCACATCGCACGCGCCAACGCCTACGGCCAGATCCTCCTCGGCCTCGACCGCCCCGCCGCCGATGTCTCCCGCGGCTCCAATGCCCACGATATCCTCGGCGTCGCCGCCATCGTCGGCCTCCAGTCCATCGAATACCAGAAGCTCTACCCGGGCGCCGGCGAACATCTCCCGGGCGAGCTCTGATCCCCACCCTTGAGCGCCACCCCTGACATGCTCCTCAACGAAGTCACCCCGCGCGTTTTCGTCGCCGCAACCCGGCAGAACGACGGCAAGACCACCACCTCGCTCGGCCTCCTCGCCGCCCTCGAACGCCGCTACGGCCGCGTCGGGTACATCAAGCCCGTCGGACAGCGCTTCGTCGAAATCGACGAGCAGAAGATCGATGAGGACTCCGTCCTCATGAACCACGTCTTCCGGCTAAACTGCCCGTTGGTCGACATGTCCCCCATCGCCGTCGAACCCGACTTCACCCGGCGCTACCTCCAGAACGCCAACCTCGATTCCCTCATCAAGAGGATCCACAAGGCCTTCGACCGCGTCGCCTGGGAAAAGCAGTTCGTCCTCATCGAGGGCACCGGCCACGCCGGCGTCGGCTCCGTGTTCGACCTCTCCAACGCCGCCGTTGCGAAACTGCTCGGTTCGAAGGTGGTCATCGTCTCCCGCGGCGGCATCGGCCTCCCCATCGACGAAGTCGCCATGAACCGCGCCCTCTTCGAGGCCGAAGGCGTCGAGGTCATCGGCGTCATCCTCAACAAGGTCCTCCCAGAGAAACTCGAGTACATCACCGACTTCGCCCGCCGCGGCCTCCGCCGCAAGGGCCTCGAACTCCTCGGCGTCATCCCCCACCAACCCATCCTCTCCAAGCCCACCCTCGACCTCATCCGCGAGGAACTGAAGGCCGAGGTCCTCGCCGGCGCCGGACGCATCCACAACATCGTCCAGCGCGTCGTCATCGGCGCCATGTCCCCCGCCAACGTCGGCAAGCTCCTCCAACCCGACACCCTCCTCATCTGCCCCGCCGATCGCGAGGACACCCTCGCCGCAGCAGCAGAAACCTCCATCCGCGACGAGGGCCGCCTCGCCGGCATCATCCTCTCCGACGACATCCGCCCTACCCCAGCCGCCCGCCGCCTCGTCGAACGGTTCAATTGCCCGGTCCTCTTCGCCCCCGCCGACAGCTACACCGTCGCCTCCACCGTCCACGACCTCACCGTCAAGACCCGGCCCGACGACACCCAGAAGATCGGCCTCATCCAGGACCTCATCGCCCGCCACGTGAACCTCGACCGCATCCTCAAGGCCCTGTAGTCGACGTAGCCCCGCCAAAACGACGTCATGCGGCGTTCTCCCTCCCCGTAGGCGACGACGTCATGAGGCATCATCTCCCCTCCCCCAATTATAGCCGATCGTAGCGGCCAACGTGAGGAGGCGGTCTTCGTCGTTTTAGTCCACGCCCCCCCCAGCAGCCATCCCTCCGTCTGACCGTTCCGTTTACATCCGCATGTCCCATATGCGACACGGGATTGTAAACCGCCCCACTTTCCTTCGCGCCCTCGCGGCTTCGCGCGAATCCCCTCCGACTACCCCCTCCGTTACATCCGCATGTCCCATATGCGACACGGGATTGTAAACCGCCCCACTTTCCTTCGCGCCTTCGCGGCTTCGCGCGAACCCTCTTTCCCCAGCATCGCCGCTTCGCGCCTTCCCACCGCTTTTCAGGGTTGAATCCCGCCCCTTCCATCGGATGCTCGGGGCATGGCCACCTCGTTCCCGTCCCTTTCCCGTGCCGTACGCATCGCAGCAGCCATCGCCGTCACCTGCCTGGCGCCGTTTGCGCACGCTGCCGGGCTCGAACTCAAGGATGGCGACCGCGTCGTCTTCATGGGCGACACCTTCCTCGAACGCGAAGGGGACCTTGGCCACCTTGAGGCTGCGCTGACCCGGAAGTTCTCCGACCGCAACATCACCTTCCGCAACCTCGCCTGGGCGGGCGACACCCCGATGGGCAAGGCCCGTGCGAGCTTCGATTGGAACAAGCCGGACTCCGAGTGGCTCAAGCGCGTCAAGGAACAGGTCGCCATCGCCAGGCCTACGGTCGTCGTCCTTTCCTACGGCATGACCGCCGCCCTCGAAGGCGGTTCTGAAGGCGCCGCCCGGCACCGCGCCGAACTCGCGAAGCTGATGGATGCGGTCAATGAAGTCGGGGGCGGCCAGGTCCGGTTCGTCCTACTCTCCCCGCTCCAGCAACAGGGCGAGCGGCCCGACTCCGATCGGACCAAGGCCCTGGACTCCATCGCAACCGCCACGAAAGCCCTCGCCGAGGAACGTCAGGCCATCTACGGCGACGTGCTCGGCCTCACGCGGAACATGTCCCGCCTCCGCATGGTCCTATGGGACACGCCCGTCCTCCTCAATGAGCAGGGGTACGCCATGCTCGCCCCCCGCCTTGTGGAATCACTGACCGGGACCAAGCCCGAGGAGGAAGGCGCTTCGCCAACCCTGCTCGCCGCCATCCGCAAGAAGAACGAACTCTTCTTCCATCGGTGGCGCCCGGCCAACTGGACCTACCTCTTCGGCTTCCGCAAGCACGAGCAGGGCCGCAACTCCGTCGAGATTCCCCAATTCGATCCGTTGATCGCCGAGTGGGAAACCCGGATCGCCAAGCTCCGTTCCACCGCAAGGCCTCCCGCGGACGTCGTCGCCGAAGTGGAGCGCCTGACCGGCCCCGCCGCGCGCCAACCGCACCGCGACCCCAATTACAAGGAACAGCCCGTCCCCACCTTCACCGTTTCCGACGGCCTCGAAGTCACCCTCTGGGCCGAGAATCCCCAGCTCTACAAGCCCATCCAGATGAACTGGGATGACCGCGGCCGCCTTTGGGTCGCTTCCTCCCGAGTCTATCCCCAGATCCGCCCCGGCCAGGAAGCCGAGGACGCCGTCATCGTCGTCGAAGACACCAATGGCGATGGCAAGGCCGACAAGTCCACCGTCTTCGCTGATGGCATCCTGATCCCGACCGGCGTCCTCCCCGACAACCGTGGCGGGGTCTATGTCGCCGCCAGCCATCAACTCCTCCACTTCGCCGACACCAACGGTGACGGCAAGGCCGATGTCCGCCGCACCGTGATGTCCAGCTTCGGAACCGAGGACACTCACCACAACCTCCACACCCTGCGATGGGGCTACGACGGTCATGTCTACATGAACCAGTCGATCTACACCCACTCGCACATCGAGACCCCGCACGGCGTCGCCCGCCTCAATTCGGGCGGCATCTGGCGGTTCAATCCCGAAACCCTCCGCATGGAGGTCTTCACCCGCGGCGGTTGCAATCCCTGGGGCCATCACTGGGACCAATACGGCAACTCCTTCTTCACCGACGGCGCCGGCGGCAAGGGCATCTACCACGCCATGGAGGGTGCCACCTATTTCACCTACTCGGACATGCGTCGCGAGGCCGACTCCATCAGCCCCGGCAACTACCCGAAGTTCGCCTCCCTCGAACGGATCCACAGTCCGGCCTTCCCCGCCGACTGGCAGGGCAACCTGATCACCTGCGATTTCCGCGCCCATCGTGTCGTCCGCTTCTCGCTCAAGGAAGTCGGTTCCACCTTCCAGACCGTCGAGATGCCCGACGTCCTCCGCACCACCAACGTCACCTTCCGTCCCATCGACCTCCGCATGGGGCCGGATGGCGCGCTCTACATCGCGGACTGGTCCAACCCGATCATCCAGCACGGCGAGGTCGACTTCCGCGACCCGCGCCGCGACCACGAGCACGGCCGCATCTGGCGGGTTGCCGCCAAGGGCACCCCGGCCGCCACGCAGCGCGACATCGCGAAGCTCAGCGACGCGCAACTCCTCGACCTCACGCTTTCGAAGAACGGCTGGGAACAGGAACAGGCCCGCACGCTCCTCCGCCAACGCGGCGCCCGCGTCCTCGCCGACATCCCCTCGTGGCTCCAGAAGCAGAAGGATCCCCGCGCCCGCCTCGAGGCCGCCTGGCTCCACACCGCCGTCGGCAAGCCCTCAGAATCCCTCGTCAACGAACTCGTCGCCGCCGAGGACCCGCACATCCGCACCGCCGCCGCACGTCAGTTGGCCCATTGATCACGCATCCCCTCCCCATCCGTGCAATCCGTGAAATCTGTGGATAACCCAGCCCCGCCCGCCCCGTCCCGCTAATCCGTGGATCCCGCGACGAATCCAGACCCCAATCTCACCCTCGCCGGGCTCGTCGAACGGGTCACGTTCTTCAGCGAGGAGAACGGATTCTGCATCCTGAAGGTCCGCGTCCGCGGACACGCCGACGTCGTTGCCGTCATTGGCAGCGCACCCGCCGTCTCCCCCGGCGAATGGATCGATGCCCACGGGCACTGGGTCCAGGACCGCGAGTTCGGACGACAGTTCAAGGCCGACCTCCTCCACGTCACACCGCCCGACAGCGCCGAAGGCATCGAAAGATACCTCGCCTCCGGCCTCGTGAAGGGCGTCGGCCCCACCTACGCCCGCAAGCTCGTCGCCCGCTTCGGCACCGGGATCTTCGACGTCATCGAGAACGCCTCCGCCCGACTCCAGGAAATCGACGGCATCGGCCCCAAGCGTCGCCAGCGCATCAAGCAGGCGTGGAACGAGCAGAAGGCCGTCCGCAAGATCATGGTCTTCCTCCACGGCCACGGCGTCTCCACCGCCCGCGCCGTCCGGATCCACAAGACCTACGGCGAGGAAGCCATCGAGATCGTCCGCGCCGATCCCTACCGCCTCGCCCGCGACATCCGCGGCATCGGCTTCAAGACCGCCGACCAGATCGCCCAGCGCCTCGGTCTATCCCTTGATTCCCCCGCCCGCATCGACGCCGGCCTCCAGCACGTCCTCCTTCAGGCCACCGACAACGGCCACTGCGCCCTTCCGCTCGAAGTCCTCCGCGACGAGGCCACCCGGCTTCTGGTCGTCGATTCCACCCTCGTCCTCGGCGGCATCGAACGAAGCCTTGGCGCCCGGAACCTCATCCGCGAACGCATCGGCGAGTCCGACCTCCTTTTCCTTCCCAACCTGCGCCACGCCGAGAACGCCATCGCGCACCGCCTGCTCCGCTCCGCACAGGCTCGCCCTCCTTACCCCGACATCGACGCCGCCACCGCCCTCGCCGGTGTCGAGGCCCGCACCGGCCAATCCCTCGCTCCGAGCCAACGCGAGGCCGTCTTCGCCGCGCTCCGCCACCGGGTCCTCCTCATCACCGGCGGCCCCGGCGTCGGCAAGACCACCATCCTCCGCACCCTCCTCGCCCTCCTCACCTCAAGGCAGGTCCGCTGCCAACTCGCCGCACCAACAGGCCGCGCCGCACGCCGGATGGCGGAAGCCACGGGCCTTCCCGCCCAGACCATCCATCGACTCCTGGAGGTCAACCCCGGCACGGGCGGATTCCTCCGCAAGGAAGACAACCAACTCGCCACCGACCTTCTCGTGATCGACGAGGCCTCCATGGTCGACGTGCCTCTCCTCCACTCCGTCCTTCGGGCCCTCCCGGAACCCGCCGCCCTCCTCCTCGTCGGAGACGTCGACCAGCTTCCTTCCGTCGGTCCCGGCTCCGTCCTCCGGGATCTCATCGACAGCCAGTCCATTCCCGTTGTCCGACTACTCGAGGTGTTCCGCCAGGCCGCTGGCAGCCGCATCATCACCAACGCCCACCGAATCAACCACGGTCTCCTACCCGAACCCCACTCCGGCCCCGACCTCACCGACTTCTACTTCATCGAACGCGAAGACCCCGGCGCCATCACCGCCACGCTCCTCGAAGTCGTCCGCGATCGGATTCCCACCCGGTTCCAACTCGATCCCATCCGCGACGTCCAGATCCTCACGCCCCAGAACCGTGGCTCCCTCGGGGTCCGCGAACTCAACAACGTCCTCCAGGAGGCCCTCAATCCTGCCGCCGAAGGCGTGCCCTGGATCGAGAAGTTCGGCATCCGGTTCCGACGCGGGGACAAGGTCCTCCAGACCCGCAACAACTACGACAAGGACGTCTTCAACGGCGACGTCGGCTGGATCACCGCCCTCGACGAATTGGAGCAGGAATTGACCATCGACTTCGATGGCCGCCCGGTCGTCTACGACTTCGGTGAACTGGACGAGGTCGTCCCCGCCTACGCCATGACCGTCCACAAGTCCCAGGGCTCCGAGTTCCCTGCCATCGTCATCCCCCTCGCCGTCCAGCAATACATCCTGCTCCAGCGAAACCTGCTCTACACCGCCATCACCCGCGGCCGCAAACTCGTGGTCGTCATCGGCCAGTCGCGCGCCCTGCGCATCGCCGTGCAGAATGACCAGCGCGAATCCCGCTGGGGCGGCCTCGCCCACCGCCTCCATTCCACCCTTTGATCAGTCCGATCCGTCGGATCGGTCGGATCAGACCGATCGGACTGATCCTTCCCGTCACCCCCGCCTCACTTGCCCACGCCCTTGGTGAAGGCCCGCACGTGCTTCACCTGCGCGTTGCGCGCCATCTGCAGGGCCTTGGCCACCTTCTCCCATGGCGCGTTCCGGTCCGCGCTCAACACCAGGTTCAGCCCGGCATCAGCCGCAACCGCACTCCGCAGTTCCTGCCCCAGCTTGTCCTCGGTCACCGCCCGGCTCCCGATATAGTACGCCGGTTCGGTCGCCGCGATGGTCACGATCAAGGGCGGCTTGCCCGCTGTGCCGCCTTCCTTGGGTGCGTCCGTCACCTCGGGCAGCGCCAGCTTCACCGCGGGCTGGTTCCGGTAGGTGGTCGAGACGAGCAGGAAGGTCAGCATCACGATCAACACGTCGATCAACGCGATGATGATGATGCCGGGCGCGGCGCGGCGGCGGCGTGGATAGAAGCTGCTCATCGGGTGGTGTCCGAGCAGTCGTTGCCGGGCTTGCCGAGGTATTGCTGCCGCAGCAACACGTCGCAGAGAGACTCCAACTCGATGGCCAGCGACTCGACCTTCTTGTTGAAGAGGCTCCACGCGATCAGCGACGGGATCGCCACCATCAGCCCCATCAGGGTCTTGTTGAGCGCCGCCCCAATGCCTTTTGCCATGAGCGAATTGTCCCCTGAAACCGCACGGCCGAAGTCACCGAAGAGCGGGATGATGCCATAGATCGTCCCGACCAACCCGACGAGAGGCGCGATGCCGACGATGATCTCGAGGAAGACCAGGCCCCGTTCAAGGTCGAGTACCTCCCGGCGCGCCTGGACGCTCAACGCGGATACGTTCTCCGTCTTCGACCACGGGAGGTGGTCGAGCACCGAGACGACGAGCCGGGCCAGCGGCGACGGCTGCGCCTGGCAGGCACCTCGCAAGGCCGCCGGATCCGCCTTGCCCAACAGTGACGCCAATCCGTCCGGCATCACCCGCGACCGCCGCAGCGCCCACGCCCGCTCCAGGATGAAGGTCAGCGACACCACGGACATGCCGAGCATCACCCACGCAAACACCCCGCCGTCCTTGATCCAGTCCGCCATGTTCAGTTCTTCATGGAGCTTCAGGCAGGCCGGCACGCGCCAGCCCTCCGTCCGTCCCCGGTTTCAATTGATGCTGTAGTGGAAAGTAAACGTGATCTCCCGCGTATCGCGACCGATCGTCCGCCGCATGGCCTCTGGCCACCTCGCATACGGTGCCTGCGATAGCACCGCGCTCTCGCACAGGAGCGACCAGATGTCGCCCACCTCCGACTCCACCTGGGTCATGTCGGCGATCGTGCCGTCCGACCGCAGTTGGAATTTCAGGACCACCTTGCCGATCCGGTCGAGGGAGTAGTGATGTTCGTCCAGCAGCGCATACCACCGCTGCTGCACGGCATAGATCAACTGCTGGTCATAGCTCGCGTAGGGCGACTCCTTCACGTCGAGCGACGGCTCGATCGAGAACCGGCGGACGCCACCCTCCTGCTTCATCTTCTCGCCAACGATGACGCCCTTCTGCTGCCGCGCTTCCGCCAGCCGCTTGATGACCTTGCGGGGCGGCGCACCCTCGTCCTCGCGCGGTTTGGAAACCTGCTCTGGCTGCGCCGGCCGAGCCGTCTGCGGACGCGGGACCACGGGATTCGGCGTGACCTTAGCCACCTGGGTCTCGCCCGGCTTCAGGCCGCCTTCCTTGACCTCCTCGACCTTGGGACGCGACTCCTTCGGCTGCTGCGGCGTGGTCGCCACCTCGGTCACCTTCGGCGCTGGCTTGGCCGGAGGAGCCTCCACCGGCTTCTCGACCTTCGACGCTGGCTCGTTCTGCGGCTGGGGCACCGGCGGCTGCGGGGTCGCCTTCACGACGTCCAGGATGCGGGGAATCTCCTCGCGCTTCCCCTCGACCCGCGGCGTGGTCGCCTCCTTCACCGGCGGATTCGGATTCCCAGCCTGGGTGTTGGCGGTCGACACGAACCGTGCGTCCTTCGGCGGCTGGGCGACCGCCTGCGCCGGGTCCACCTCCAGGAAGCTCAGCGGGATCTCGACGTCCGGTTCCGGCTCGACCGGCTTGGGACGCAGGGCCAGTTCCTCCGGCGTTGGAGGCTTGGGCGGCAGGAGCGCCGTCTTCATCCATTCCGGCAGGACTTCAGGACGCGTCTGTGCCAGCCGCCGCGCTCCTTCCCAGGACATCAACCCAAGAAGGTGCACCAGCAGGGAAACCACGAGCCACCGCGCCACCGGCCATCCCCCCCCATCAACCGGCGCGCGACGGCCACGACTGGACGGCACGTCACTCAAACCCGGCCAAGGTGGCGGAGTGACACACCCACGGCAACCGGGGATTCATTTCAACAAGCGCTCCCGCAGGAACTGCACCGTGGTGAAGAACTGGTAGTCGATGTTCTTCTTCTTGGCGAAGCCGTGGCCTTCGTCCTTGGCCAGGACGTACCAGCATTCCACGCCCCCCTCCCGGACCGCCTTCACGATCTGATCGGCCTCGCCGGCAGGAACCCGCGGGTCATTGGCACCCTGAACCACGAGCAACGGCACCCGGATCTTCCGCGCGTTGGTCAGCGGTGAGATCTTCTCCTGATGGGCCCGCATCGCCGGTTCCCGCTCGTCGCCGTACTCCACCCGGCGCAGGTCACGTCGATAGTCCTGCGTCCGCTCGAGGAAGGTCACGAAGCTCGAGATGCCGACGATGTCGATGCCGCACCGCAACCGCTCTCCGTGCAGGATCAGCGACGCCAGGCTCATGTACCCCCCGTAGCTGCCGCCCGTCACCGCCACCCGAGCCGGATCCAGCCCGCCGTCCTTGGCCACCAGGTCCAGGAAGGCCCCGATGTCCTTCACCGAGTCCTCGCGCTTCATCCCGTTGTCGAGCGTCAGGAAGGTTTTCCCGTACCCCGCCGATCCCCGGACGTTCGGGTACAACAACGCCACTCCCATCTCTTCCAGGAAGTAATTGTTCCGTCCCAGGAACACCGGCCGCGACTGCGACTCCGGTCCGCCGTGGATGCTGATCAGCAACGGACGCCGCCCCGGGAACTTCGCCGGATCCGGGCGATACAGGAACCCGCTCACCGCCCGACCATCAAAGCTCTTCACCCGGACCAGCTCCGGCTCGGGCAACTTCCCAGCCTGGAAGCCGCCCGTCTCGCTGGCCGTCCACCGCGTGACCGCGCCGGACTTCACGGCCATCGAGTACGCGTCCGCCGGCGATCGGGCGTGCGACAGCGTGAACCCCACCTCCTTCCCATCCCCGCTCCACTCCAGGCCACTGATCACTCCGGCCGGAAGCTCGGCCTTGCGACGGACCTTGCCTTTCGCGGCGTCCACGAGCCGGAGCACGCTGACGCCGTCCTCGTTCGTCACGACCGCCAGCAACCGCCCATCCGGGGAAACCTCCACCGCTTCCACGTCCCAGTTCACGTCGGTCAGCATCTCGGTCGCACGCCCCGTCGCGATGTCGATCCGCACCAACCGGTGGAACTCACCCGCGCCATCCGTCGTGCAGAAGATCGAACGGCCATCCCGGCTGAACCGCGCATCCGCATAACTCACCCGCTTGGTCGCCTTCGGCGTCAACGGACGCAACCGCCCCGTCGCGACATCCAGCAGGTGCAGGCCGGATTCATTGATCGACACGTACTCGCCCACCACCAGCGTCTTTCCGTCCGGCGACCAATCGCTCACACCCCACCCGCCGCCGCGGCATTCCAGCACCATCCGCGCCGACGCCGGCCGCTGCGGATCCATCACCCAGATGTCGGTGTCCTTGCCGTTCCGACGCGTCGAACTCCACGCAATCCGGTCGCCAGCCCCGGACCACCGCGCGCCGGTGTTCCGGCTCTTGCCGTCCGTCAGCAACGTCACCCGGCCGTCCGGCAGGTCCATCCGGTACAACTGGAAGAACTCGCCGCCGCCCGTGTCCTGGCTGAACAGGATCGAATCACCGGTCATCGGCTGAAACTGCGCCGAGGAGACCGGCTCGGGAAAGAACGTCAACTGCCGACGCGCCCCGCCCGGATGGTCGACCCAGTGCAACTGCGCGCTCTCCGAGAACCGCGTCAGCACCAGCATCTCGCGCCGGACCGGATGCCACGACTGCATCACGGCAGTCCGGAATTCCAGATACCGGGAAGCATCCCGACGCAACTCCCCCCCAATGGCAGGCACCCCGTCGGCCACCACGTTCTCAGGAACCTGGCGGGCACGGGCCAAGCCCGCCACCCCCGCCACGATCAACGTCGCCAACCACAGGGACCGCATCGTCGTCATATCCCGACGATGCCCTCACCTCGAACGGAGTGGCAACGTCCCCGTTGCCCTTCCAGAGGCGATGAGGACATCGCCACCCCGTTCCGCTTCCCGAATCGGGATGGCCCCATGATTACCGCCGCCGGGAATCCCGACGCGGCCTCGCCCCAGAGGACGGTGCCGGAGCCTTCCCCGGAGGACGGCTGCCAGGACGCCATTCCGTCGGATCATCCGCAGGTCCGGCTGAAGCGGAGGTCATCGGAATCGGTCGCGATGCCAAGGGCAACGGGGTCCGGCCAGAAGCCGAGCTCGACGTCCGCCGCTGGGAAGTCGGGATCCGCACCAGGGGCGCGGTCACGAGTGGCCGCAGCGGAACCACGGCACGGGGTTCCGGCGCAGGGCTGGGCCTGGGAGGCCGGGTTGGTGCCGGACGTGCCGGCCTCGTCGACTCACGACGGTCCTCACGACGCTCGTCGCGCCGGGCCTCCCCGCGGGGGCTGCGATCGCCACGGTGCTCCCCACGTCCTCCGGGAGGACGCTCTGCGGCTGGCCTCGAAGGCGGACTCGGGGGCTGAGAAACCAATGCGCGGGAAGGCGCGGTCTCGGGGCCACGGGCAGGCCGACCTCCCCGGGAACCGGCATTGTCCTTCCGATTCGCACCCACCGGCGCGGCTGGCCGCCCCGGTCGGGATGCTTCCGGCTGGATGGGACGAGGGACGGGGCGCGGCGACGGTGTCGGCTGCACCAAGCCTGGCCGGTCCCCGAACTTGCCACCGAACTTCGGCGCGGGGTTCGTCCGGGTCGGCTGTTGGGGGCGTCCGGAGTTTGTCCGAGCCGGCGGCCGGGGAGCGGGCGCCGGAGCCGGAGCCGGGCGACGCGCAGCCGATTGGGGACGTCCTCGTTGGCCCCGTGGCTTCCGCGGCGGGGCCGCGGCAGCGACGGGAGCCACATTGGGACGGGTTGGAGCCGTCGCACCAGGACGTGCTGGTGCCAGTTCGAAATCCAGCCGGCGCGCCGCCATGTCCACCTTGCGCACCTGCACGACGACCGTGTCGCCGACCCGGAACACCTTCCGCCGACGACGACCGACCCAGCAGCGCCGCACGACATCCAGCACGTAGAAGTCATCCTCCAGCGAGGAGACCGGGACCAACCCGCCAATCGACAGATCCGGTGCATCGACCACGAACCCGCTCGGCTGCACCGCCGTGATCACGGCGTTGTACGAGTGCCGGCGACCGTGCCGGATCTGGCCGTCGAGGTAATGGAACAGCTTGATCTCGCGGCTGTCGCGCTCGGCATCGCTGGAGTTGCGCTCGGTGTCCGAGAGATGACGCCCCAGGCGATTCAACTCCGCGGCATCACCCACCGGCCCCTCCGCCAGCGCCCGATGGATCACCAGATCCGAGTAGCGCCGGATCGGCGACGTGAAGTGCGTGTAGTGCTTCTTCGCGAGCCCGAAATGCCCGCCGGGTTCAACGTCGTATCGCGCCCGCTGCAGCGAACGCAGCAACCCCACCCGAAGGGCGTGGCCGGCCGGGTGCTTGGCAATCCGGTCGGTCAACCGGCGCATCTCCGCACGGTTGCGGAGGTCGCCGCACTCGATGCCGAGTGCCCGGACCTCGTCCCGGTACTCCGCCAGACGACGGGGATCCGGTTCCTCATGCACGCGATGCAACGCGAGCCGGTTCATCTGTGCCAGACGCACGGCCACCGCCTCGTTGGCGAGGAGCATGAACTCCTCGATCAACTGGTGGGACTCGTCGTTCAGGTGTTTTTCGAGGCGAAGCACGTGCCCCCGCGCATCGAGCCGGATCTTGATCTCGCTCGACCCGAGTTCCAGTGCGCCAGCCTCGAACCGCGCCCGACGAAGACGTTGCGCCAGCAAGCCCGCGTCCTGGATCATGTCGTCGAACTCATCCCGCGCGGGCTGGGCCAGGACGGCGAGCGCCTCACCATAGGTGTAGCGTCGTTTGGAGTGGATGACCGCCCGATAGAACTTCGCCTGCTTCACCCGGCCCTCCGGGGCAAGGTCGAACTCCACGCATTGCGTGAGGCGGTCCACGCCCGGTTTCAGGGAACACAGCTCGTTGCTCAGCACTTCCGGCAGCATCGGGGTCACCCGATCCACCAGATACGTCGAATTGCCGCGCTCCAACGCCTCATGGTCCAGCGGGCTTCCCGGCTTCACGTAGTGCGCCACGTCCGCGACATGGACCCAGAGCTTCCACCCGCCAGCCGGCGCACGCTCGACGCAGATCGCATCGTCGAAATCCTTCGCGTCGTCCGGATCGATCGTCACGACCCGGTGTGACCGACAGTCCACACGCCCGACCAGGTCCCGTTCGCGGATCCGGTCGCCATGCGCCCGGGCCGCGTCGACCACGACCTTCGGAAACTCCTTCTCCAGGTTGTACTGCCGGAGCACCGACAGCATGTCCACGCCCTCTTCGGTCGGAGCGCCCAAGACCTCGACGATCTCGCCCTCCGGGTTCGCGCGGCGCGACTCCCACTCCCGAAGTTCCACCACGACCTTGTCGCCCGGCTTGGCCCGCCGGGCAGCCCCCTTGGGCTCGGGCACGTAGAACTCATGCGGGATGCGCGGATCATCCGGCACCACGCGCAGGACGCCCTTGCCGCGGTGCAAGGTTCCCACGAAACGCGTCCGGCGCCGCTCCAGCACGCGGACGACAACGCCAGTCTGTGCACCGGGATCCTTGCGGACGAGGACACGATCCTCATTGAGGGCAACACCGGTCGAGGCCTCCGCCACGGAGATTTCCGGCGTCGCTGGATCGTCGGCCAGCAGCCAACCGCGGCCGGAGCGGTTCACCCGAAGCCGCCCGGTCACCAGACCGGCTTCGTCGGGACGCACGTAGCGGTCCCCCTTGATTCGGACCAACCGCCCCTCCCGTTCCTCGGTATGGAGGAAGGACTGGAGTTCGGCTCTGCGGGCGGGTGCCCAGCCCAGCTTCTTGAGCAGGGTGGGGAGGTCCGCTGGCAGGGTCCCGGGCCGCGAGAGCAGCCGCATGATGGGTTCGTTCATCGAATTCTATAGCTAATCAAATCAGGTCTTGTCGCCAGTGGCCGACGCCCACTCTAGGGGCGCCGGAGCCACTGGTTTTGCCGAAACCATTCGGCAGCCGGCAACGGCCACGCCGTCACCGGAAGGTCCGTCCGACGGAGGCCGTAGCCGTGTCCGCCTTTCGGATACAGATGGAGTTCCACGGGCACCTTCTTCCGCTGAAGTTCGCCCACATAACCGAGCACGTTCTCGACGCGCACCGGATCATCTTGAGCGATCACAATGAAGGTCGGCGGGGTGTTCGTGGTCACCGGCAATTCCGGTGAAACGGTGTCCCCCTTCTTCTCGTCCGTCAGGTACGCCGGATAGACAAGTACGGAAAAATCAGGCCGGCAGGACAGGTCATCCGCGGCATCCACCCTCGCATAACTGCGCTGGCCATGATTGTTGCTCAACGCAGCAGCCAGGTGGCCGCCTGCCGAGAATCCCAACACACCCACACGCCCCGAGTCGAGCCCCCATTCCTTCGAATGTTGCCGCAGCAACCCCATCGCCCGCTGCGCATCCTGCAGTGCCACCTCGTGCTTCTCGCGTCCTTCCCGGCGTGGCACACGGTACTTCAGGACCACTCCCGTCACACCGATCGAGTTCAGCCACTCGCAGACCTCAGTACCCTCCAGATCCAACGCGAGGATGTGATAACCACCGCCCGGACACACCAGGACCGACGCGCCTGTGTCCTTCTCCGGCGCGGGCTTGTAGACCGACAGGGTTGGCTCCCAGACGTTGCCCAACCGGATCAACGGCTTGCCCGCAACGAGTCCTTCCCCCGGCTTGCTCTGGTCTTTCTCCGGTGCCTTCGCCGGCCCATCGCCGGGCCCCGCACCACTCCACAGCCGCATCGTGTGCGCCGGCTCCGCCGCTTCCAACCCGATCAACCCCACGGCCAACAACGCAGCCGTACCGATGGCAGTCCATCCTGCTCGCATGCCTCATCCAACCGCACTTCCGCACCCGATGCGAGCCCGGGTTTGGATGGGGCCAACCCTGAAGTATCGGAGCGGCAACGTCCCCGTTGCCCTCCCATGCCGTTGCCCAGGGCGACGAGGACGTCGCCACTCCGTCCCTCTTCCCAATCGGAGCGGTAACGTCCCCGTTGCCCTCCCTTGCCCTTTCCCAGGGCGACGGGGACGTCGCCACTCCATTCGGCCTCTAAAACGGGGGCAGCATGAAGATGCGCCCCGAGTATCCTCACGAGCCGGCCCAGGGTTGCTTCAGATTGGAGCCGAGAACCGCGGGCTGAGGAGAGGCCCGAAAGAGTCTCATCCGCGCGGCGTCCTCATCAATCAGCACGACGGAAGGCAAGCGTTTCGAACTCGGACAGGGACGGAACCGTGACGACAGCCAGAGCCAACTCCCGAAGCCGGGCCTCATCCCGAATCAACTCTACCCGATCCCGCATGGATGGTGTGCAAACCCCAAACCGAGCCTGGATGAGGTCGAGCAAAAGTTCGCGGGCTGCAGAGTGGCGCCCTTCGACACGCCCTTCGACACGCCCTTCAACCCGGCCTTCGATCCGACCCTCCTGGCGCCCCGAATCACGCCCTTGCATCAAACCCTGCTCAAGCCCGGCTTCCACGCCTTCCTGCCACACAATCCGCTCGTAGGTGCTCCGCCGTTTGGTCTGCATGCTCGCCTCCATCTTCTTTACATCCTCCCGAAATCCTAACTCCTCCTCCTCCGGCAATGCCAGCAGCCAGTGCAGCAACCGCATCACTTCCCGGATCTCCAGTTCGTCCATTCCCGACTCCAACAACCGCCGCACCAATCCCAGCTTTCCCCGCCTCCGCCCATTCACATCCTTGCCTGTTCGCTGGGCCAACCGGTGCGCTTCGATCACACGTGCCACAGGATTTCCCGCAGCGATCCACGGCTCGAGGTCCAGATCGGTCAGTTTGCAGGTCCCGTATTGGAAGCGGAGCGAACACCCGGCAAAGGCCTGGGTAAAGGCGCCGGGGCGCCAGCGAGGGTCCGGATCTGCCAGCACCGCTAGGCTCACCGGAGGCCGGCCAAACCGGTCAAAGATCCGGCAGAAGTACTGGAACATGCGTCGTGACAGATCCTCGTCACGCTGCGCCTGAACCTCGACGTGGACCAACAGCAGATCCTTGTCGCCATCGAGGCGCAAGACCTCCACCAACTTGTCCACACGCATGGGTCCAGACTCGGAATCGCGGACGATCTCCTGCAACTCGGTATCCAGAAAGCGCGGCGGGGCCGACCAGTCAATCTGGTCGGCCAGCGGCGGGAACGCGAGGGCCAGGCAGGGCCGAAGGAACGTCTCCAGCGTCGCCTTCCACGCGGCATCATATTCGGTGGTGGGACTCAACACCTCCCTGCTACGCCGCGGAGCAGTAAAGGTTACAGGGTGAAACGGTCGCGTCTGAAGACAGCCCCGCTGCCAAACGGAACCGCAACGTCCTCGTTGTATTCCGCCACCCTTTCCCAAGGCGACGGGGACTTCGTCACTCCGTTGCGCGCCGGTGGGGCGAGTGCCCTCACGAGCCGCCTTGTGTCTTCCTCCAGCGGTGGGGCGAGACGACGTCGAGCCGGGCCCATCAATCCCGCGTGTTGCCCCGATCCTCGGCCCAGTTGCCCACCTCGTTGTGCGGCTCGTTGTCGTTGTTCCAACGCCGACGCCACTCGGTGTTGCGCGGGTTGACCACGTCCGCCCGGCGCGCCGCCTCGGCATGACCGTCAGCGAACTGGAGGTTCGTCCGGTCGTTGTGCCGCTTCGCCGGCCACTGGTCCGACTGACGGGCGTCGATGTTGCCGTCCCAGTTCGTGTCCGTCCGCGAATCGGCCAGCATGATCATGTTCGCTGGCGACAACACCGCGGACTCGCGCACCTCGGGCACCGTCCCGATGTCGCCGCCAAGTCCAAGCTGCGGGTTGACGAACGGATCCCGGAGTCCCCAGTCGTTGTAGCCATAGGTGAAGGCCGCCGACTGGTTGCCGCCGATCGGCGTCCCGATGAAGTTCATCCCCTTGCGGAGGGTCCTGTTGACGTTGGTGTCCCAGCGCCACTGGGGCTTCCCGGCCGGACAGAAGAACGAGGCCCGGTTGGTTCCCATCTGCGAGAACAACCGCAACGGCCACAGGTACGAACCGTAGGTCGGGCTGCCAGTCCGCACGTCGATGCAGCCCGGGTAGACCTGATACTCCTGGACGTACATCACCGTCGCCAGGCCCATCTGCTTGCAGTTGTTCAGGCACGCCGTTCCCAGGGCCTTCGACTTCGCCTTCGACAACGCCGGCAGCAACATGCCCGCGAGGATCGCGATGATCGCGATCACCACCAGAAGCTCGATCAGGGTGAAGGCCGCCCGTTCAATCGGTTGGCTCAAGACAGGAGGGGTCTTCGGCATGGTATACGCAGGTTCAACAGAGTTCCGGTGGATATGCCCCTGCATATAGGAACCCCAAAAAGCCGCAATGCCACCGAGCCACGATGGCCTATTTGAAATCCACCCTACCCCCCGATGCCTCGACGGCGGGAGACCCGACGAATCCCTACTTCGCCATCAGGTCCTTCGCGATTCCCGGCACCAGATCTTCCTCGGTCGCGTGCCCCTCGGTGAAGATCACCAGCAACAGACGTCGTCCGTCCGGCAGGTGCACCACCGCGCAATCATGCCGCGTCTGGCTTGTCCAACCCGCCTTTGACCAGAGCTTCGTTCCCTCCGGCACCGCGGATCCCACGAACCCGTGCACCTGATCCTCCGCCGTTGCTGGTGCCGCCGGATCCCGCGAGAGCAAGGCCCGCATCTTCTCGCAACGTGCCGGCGTCACCACCCGGTCGAGCGCAATGTCCGCCATCAGCCGCGCCGTGGCGTCGGTGGTCAGCAGGTTGCGCTTCGGCTCGAAAGTCCGGATCGCCTGCACTTCCCGGCCGTACGGTCCCTCGCACCAGGGCTTCTTGTTGCAGTTGATCCCGGTGTAACCGAGCGACGCGAAGTAGCGGTTCACCGCATTCCGCTGGTCGTGCCATGCGCGCAGCGAATCCGGCGCCAACTCCGGCCCGCTGGTCGTCCCGGTCAACACGTCGAGCACGTAGTGCGTGGCCTCGTTGTACGAGTCCACGATCATGTCGCGCATCGCCCGCTTCAACTCGTCGGACTCGTCCAACCGGCCGTCCTCGATCCAGCGTTGTGCCGCCACGAGGTAGAAGAGCTTCACCACGCTCGCCGGATAGATCGCCTGGTCTCCCCGATGCGCCCCCCACCGCAGCGCCTTCGGATCACCCAGATCAACCAGCGTCACCGCCACCTCCTCCTGCTTCAGCGGCTTCGGACGCGGCTTGGCACACCACGCCTCGACCGTCGCCTTCACCTTCCGGTCGAGCGCGTCGTCCCGGACTCCTTCTGTCATCCAGCCCGGCCCAGCCGCAAACGCCGCAGTTCCCACCCAGGCCCACCAGTACATCCATAGCTTCTTCATGGCTTTGCCTCCGGCAATTCGAGGAACCGGATGATCGTGTCCCCGTGGTTCAACTGTTTCACGTCCGTCCACGTCGCCGGGATTTCCACCTGGTCCCGACGCGCATGCCCTAGGATCAACCTTCCGCCGGGCACCAGCAGTGCCGGCAGGTCCGGATCATCCAGCAGACGCTGCGCCAGCGACGTCGAACGTCGTCCGACATTCTTTTCGCCGTACGGCGGATCGGCAATCACCAGATCAAACCGTCGACCCGACGCCTTCAACTGGGGAATCACCACGAAGACGTCCTGCACCCGCATTTCGACCCGGACGCGATCGAGACCGGACGCCTCCAGATTGCGACGATAATACCGGGCGTGCCGCTCCGACTTCTCGATGCTCACCAATCCGGCCGCGCCCCGGCTCAGCATCTCCAGACCCAACGCCCCGGTGCCCGCGAACAGGTCCAGCACCTGGGCGTCGATCGGACGCGCCCCAAGGCTGTTGAACACCGCAAGTTTCACCTTGTCCGGCATCGGCCGGACATCAAAGCCCTCGGGAACCTGCAGCAAACGGCCCTCCGCGAGCCCTCCGATGATCCGCATGCCGCGCAGCCTGCTTCCCCCCACCCCCGACGCCAACAGCTTTCTGAGTGGAGAGTCGCCAGTTGCTCTCTTGTAGGCCGGGTGCCCTCACCCGGCGTGGATGATCCCGGGGCCTCGCTTGTAGGCCGGGTGCCCTCACCAGGCGTGGATCGGTAAACGCCGCGTGGGGGCACGCGGCCTACAGAACCGACTTCAATCCGGCCGTCATGCCCCTGTCGCCAGTCCGAGGCCAGTTTCAGATTCTGCTACGCCGGAGGCGTTGAAGCCGGTAGCCCGGGGTGCGAAGCAACCCCGGGTCAACGGCGTGTGATTCGGGACCAACCCCGGCAGGGGTTGCAGAATCCGAAGCTTCGCACCGCCTGCCGGGGGGCGGATTCCATATCAACCTTCCCTTCCCCGGGTGCGTGCTTCGCACGACCCGGGGCTATCCGCTCCCGTCCCTCCGGGATGTCCAGCTTTGCTACGCCGGAGGCGTTGAAGCCGGTAGCCCCGGGTTGGCGCGGGAGCGCCTACCCGGGGTTGAGATGGTTGAAGGATCCGCACCCCGAAGGCGGTGCGAAGCCGGATCCCTCGAAGAAACCCCTTGCAGAAGCCAGACCACATCTGTAGTCAATGTGCAGATCCTACATTTGTAATCAGCCAGCTCAACACCCCATGCCCACACCCGTACCCCGCATCTCCGAGACCGAATGGGAGGTCATGCGCGCCATCTGGGCCCACCACCCCGCCACCGCCGCAGAGATCATCGAACGTCTGATCGCCCATGACCCGACCTGGCATCCCAAGACCGCGCGCACTCTCCTCTCACGCCTTGTGGACAAGGGCGCGCTCACCTGCGACAGCGAGGAACGGCTCCTGCGCTACCGCCCCCTGTTCACCGAGGAGCAATGCGTCACGGCCGCCTCCGCCTCGTTCCTCGAACGCGTCTTCGGCGGAGCCCTCAAACCCATGCTCACCCACTTCGTCGCCCATCAGGAGCTCACGCCCGCCGAACTGAAGGAGCTCGAAGACCTGCTCGCCCGCAAGAAGCGCCGCCGTTGAACGATCCCAACCCGGCATCCCTCCCAGAGTCACCTCAACTACCGGCCCCATGAACGCCCTCCACCCCGTCGCACTCGTCTCCGTGCAGGTGACGGTCCTCGTCGCCATGGTCGCCTTGCTCCAGTGGATCCTTCGATCGCGCTTGTCGGCCCGGGCCAAATGCTGGCTCTGGGGGCTCGTGGTGATCCGGCTTTGCCTCCCCGTCTCCTTCGGTACCCGATGGAGCCTCTTCAACCTGCTGCCCAGTCGGTCCGCAGCGCTCCAAGCGCCCGTAACGCCCGGACCGAAACTCGCCACCCCCGATGCGATGCCGTCGCCCAACCGGCCTGCCTCCGCAGCGTCCGCGTCACCGGCGCTCGACCCTGTTCCGGCAATTCCCGCCCCTCCCGCGGAGCTTCCAAAGGCGATCCAACGACCCGCCTCGCGCGCCGCTCGCTTCCCGATGCATCCGCTGGTCTTGATCTGGGCCGTGGGTGCGATCGCGGTCCTTGGACGAACGCTCTGGATCAGTCGGCGCATGGCCCGGTGGGTCGCCTCGGGCTCGGTACCCACGGACCCCTCCCTCCTCAGCGCCATCGACGAAGCCCGTCGTCTGGTCGGCGTGTCCCGCCCCGTCTCTCCCATCGAACTCCCCGGCCTCGATTCCCCCGCCCTCTACGGATTCGTCCGTCCAAGGCTCCTGTTTCCCGTCGGGTTCGTCCAACGACTCGACGAAACCCAACTCCGACACGTCCTGCTCCACGAATGCGCACACGTCCGTCGGCATGACATCGCGCTGAACTGGCTGCTGGCGTTCCTCGAATCCGTCTATTGGTTCCACCCGGCCGTGTGGTTCGCCTTCGCACGCCTCCGGGCCGAACGGGAACTGGCCTGCGATGACATCGCCCTCCAGGCCGCCGGATCCGACGATTCCCAAGCCTACGGTCGCACCATTCTCCGCCTGCTCTCGTTCTGGACCCGCCCGGCTCCTTCCCCTGGACTCGTGGGCATCCTCGACGACGCCCAGGACCTCCGGCGTCGCCTCGTCCACATCGCCGAGTTCCGTCCCGGCCGACGCCTCAGCCTGACCACGCTGCTCGTCGTCGCGCTGGCCGGCGCAGTCACGCTGACCGATGCCCGTCCCCCAACCAACCGCCCAGGTCTCGGACCCGATTCCCCCACCAACCTGCCGCCCGTCATTCCCATCCGATACACCAACAGCTTTGCGCCCTCCGAGAACCGCGACCTGTTCAGCGGTGGCGACTGGGCAAATGCGCCCCGCGGCTCGAATCTCCTGGGCGGCGTCCACTTTGAGATCGATGGCCTTATCCAGCTCGCCGGCCAGATCTCGACCCAGGAGAATCGTGGCTTCCGCGAGTACGTCTCGCTTGCCATCCCCACCAACCGATACGGCGCCGTCCACCTCCTGGCCGCAACGGCCTGGTCAGCCCCGGCTAACCGGCGGGTCGCCGACGTGATCTGGCGTTACGCCGACGGATCCTTGAAGCGTAGCCCGATCCTCTACAACGGCCATGTCCGCAACTGGTGGCGGAAATCCTTCGAAGAACCCCATCGCGTCCACTCCAGGTACGCCAAGGCCGCGGCCGTTTGGTCCTCCCCTGAAGCCGAGAAGGCTGGCGCGGCGCTCCGCATGTACCGCGTCACCCTCGCCAATCCCGAACCCAACCGAACCGTCGCCGCCCTCCAGATCCAGAGCGCGATGGAGCCAGCTTCGCTGATGTTGCTCGCCGTGTCCCTCGACCCGCTCGCTCCCGGAGAACGCCCGGATCCGACCCCCGACCTCGAACCCGCAGATCCGAGATGGACCGCACACATCGGTGTCACCGTCATCGACGCGGGTACCAGCAATGCCATCGGCGGAGCCAGGATCGTGACCGAGATCAGCACTCCTTCGATTCGTGCCAACCGAACCTACTCGGCCAACGGAAGCGGAGTCGCAGATGTCCTCGTCCCGGACTCCGGGCAACGCACCGTGGCCATCTCCGCCACGGCAATCGGCTATGACCCAGAACGCGTCCTTGTTGTCCGGACCAATGATTCTCCACCCCCGACCACCCTCACCCTCGCACTCCATCGCGAAGTGACGATTGGCGGAAAGATTCTGGACCCGGCTGGCAATCCAGTGGCGGGTGCCGTGCTCGATGTCATGGTGGAGGCTCGCCCCGTCGGGACCGGGAACACCCGTATCCAACACCCGGTGACAGGCCCGGACGGGAGTTGGTTTGCAACCAATCTTCCAAGCTTCCTCTCAGAGGTAGCAATCTATGCGAGCCACGAGGATTTCGTGCCTGCGATGATCCGGGACGAGACGGAACCACACACCTTCAAGGAGGAACTCCTTCGCAAGGAGCACGTCCTCCGACTCGTACCGGGCTTCAAGGTCTCCGGTACGGTCGTCGGCTCAAACGGAGCTCCAGTCCCTGATGCGGCAATCCGGATCGGAGGATTGTTTCCCGGTTTCAAGAAGGGAAAGACCGACACCAGCGGTCGATTCACTATCGGCGGTCTCTCGGCGCGAAAGACCACGATCTCGGCTCAGGCCAAAGGCTACGGCCGTGGGGTCCTAGCTTTGGATATCAAAGCCCCGACACCCGAGGTTCGCATCGAATTGAACCCGCCCACACCCAGAAAAGGGGTTGTCATCGATCCCGAGGGCCAACCAATTCCCAACGTACAGGTGAGGGCGGGCCGCGCCAGCCTCAACCAAGAGGATCCTTTTGCAGAATTCGCGGACTTCAGGACAACGACGGATTCGTCAGGCCACTGGCACTGGGATGACGGTCCGCCGGGCAACTTCGAGATCGATTTCGCAAAACCGGGCTTCGTCGGTCGAACACGCATCCCAATCCCAGCCGGGCCTGAGGAAGCAGTGACCATCCTCGAACTACCGCGAGTTGTCGAAGGACTGGTCCTGGACGAGGAGTCTGGAAGACCGGTCACCGAGTTTACCATTGCGCCAGCGTCGAAGGGCGGTGTGTGGGCCAGTCAATACGATGCATTTGTGTCCGAGGAGGGCAGGTTCACGCTGAGGCTGGAACTCGAGGCCTACGACCAACTCCGCGTGGCTTCGCCCACTCATTCTTCAACGGTCGTCCCCATACCTCCTGCCGTCCGGGGCGCGGTCCGGATGACAGTCAGGCTGCGAAAGTCGGAGGATCTCTCCGGCATCGTCGTCGACGCCGCAGGTCGTCCGGTCTCGGGTGCCACTGTGGCATCCTGGTCACGCGTGGAGGACATCCAGATTCAGGATGGCTACCTCCATGTGGAGTTCGGTCATAGGCCAGCGACCGTCACCGCCGAAGACGGATTTTTCCGCGAACCGCAGAATGGCAGCACGACGGGAATTGTCGCAGCCTCTCCTCAAGGCTTCGGCTACACACCGATTGAGGAATTCCGCACCTCGCGACGGGTTCAACTGATCCCGTTCGGCCGCATTCAGGGGAGGTGGAGCGATCCCAGCAATCCGGACGGGAAACGGGGCTTTGGCGTCAGGCTCTTCACCAAGACGCAGGATCCGAGGCCATGGATCATCGGTCCTTTCACCTCGAGAACGAGCAGCGAACCGCCGTATTCCTACCAATTCATGTGGATCCCCGCCGGCACCCATCAGTTCTACACAGTCGATGAGGCCGCCGGCGCATCCAGCCTGTCTACATTCCAGGAGGTGACCGTCAGGCCAGGCGAAACAATCGAGATCGACGTCACCCTCCCCGGTTCCCCAAAAACTCCCACGCCACCCTGAGCAGCAGGCCGACCCCGCAGCTACGCCGAAGGCGTTAAAGCCGGTAGCCCGGGGTACGAAGCAACCCCGGGTCACCGAAGCGTGATGGGGGACCAACCCTGGCAGGGGTTGCAGAACCCAAAGCTTCGCACCCCGCCGGGGTGCGGATTCCATATCAACCTTCCCTTCCCCGGGTGCGTGCTTCGCACGACCCGGGGCTATCCGCTCCCATCCCTCCGGGATGTTCAGCCTTGTTACGCCGAAGGCGTTAAAGCCGGTAGCCCGGGGTGCGAAGCAACCCCGGGTCATCGGCGTGTGATTCGGGACCAACCCCGGCAGGGGTTGCAGAATCCGAAGCTTCGCACCCCGCCGGGGTGCGGATTCCTTATCAACCTTCCCCGGGTGCGTGCTTTGCACGACCCGGGGCTATCCGCTCCCATCCCTCCGGGATGTCCAGCTTCGCCACGCCGGAGGCGTTGAAGCCGGTAGCCCGGGGTTGGCGCGGGAGCGCCACCCCGGTCTTCGAAGTCGACCGCATGCCACCGCACCCGCATCCTCCCGCCGTGCCTGCAGAGACCCCGTCCCCATCCCCCGATGCCCTCGTCGCCGAATTCCGGCGGCACCTGGAGGTCGAGCGGAACACCTCGGGCTACACCGTGCGGAACTACGGGCAGGCCCTCGACGAGTTCACCGGCTGGCACCAGACCACCGCTGGCCGACCGCCCAATTGGGTAACCATCAGCCGCGACGAACTCCGGCTCTACCTGCGTTGGCTGGGACGGAAGGGACTCGATCCCGCTTCCATCGCGCTCCGGTTCAGCGCGCTGCGGACGTTCTTCAAGTGGATGGTCCGCGAAGGCCGCCGCGAATCGACCCCCGCGCGCCAACTGCGACTCCCGCGGCTCCCACGGCGATTGCCCAAGTACCTGCCCGAATCCGACGTCCCCAAGCTCCTGGCCGCGCCGATCTCCGAGATGGAGCGTGAACGGAAGACCGCCGAGGAAGGCCACTTCGATCCGACGCCATTCCTCCGCGACCTCGCGCTTCTGGAGACTTTGTATTCCTCCGGCCTCCGCATCAGCGAGGCCTGCGGCCTCCTCTGCGAACAGCTCGATCTGTCCGGCCGCGTCCTCCGCGTACGCGGCAAGGGACGCAAGGAGCGCGAGGTGCCCATTGGTGAACCGGCGTTGGAAGCCATCCGCCATTACTGGACCAGCGTTGGACACCCGCAGGCGGTCGGCACGCATGTGTTCCTGGCACGTGCCGAGGGGTTGGCTCCGGTGCGTCCCGGCGAGATCCAGACCCGGCTCAAGCGCTACCTGGCCGTGGCCGGACTCGATCCCGCGATCACGCCCCACAAGCTCCGCCACAGCTTCGCCACCCACCTGCTCGACCACGGCGCCGACCTCCGCTCGGTGCAGGAACTCCTCGGCCACGCCCAACTCCAGTCCACCGAGGTCTACACCCACGTCAGCGCCGCCCGGCTCAAGCAGGTCTACGACTCCGCGCATCCACGCGCGTGAAGTCCGGCGGGCCGATCCCTGGGGTCGGAATCGGAATCGGGATCGGATTCGAAGCAAACCGGGGCTCGATGCCGATAGCGATTCCGACCCCGACACCGATGCGCTGGGAGCGAGGTTCGGGTTGCCATTGCGGCTCGTGAGGACACTCGCCCCACCGGTCGGGGAAGAGTTGAAACGGGTGGGGCGAGCCCTCCGTCGAGCCGCTTTCCAATTTGAGTCCGGTGATCCCCCGGAAAAAGCGTTGCCGCTGGGTGCGGCCCGGAGCTATTGCATGGAGACATGTTTCCCCGTCCGCGTTCCCTCTGGGCTCCCTGCGTTGCGCTCATCGCCCTCCTTTGTGGAGGCTGTGCGTGCTGCGACACCGGCAAGGCGCAGGCCTCGGCCAACCGGGGCGTGCGCGTCTATGAGACCAACGACGTGATCCGGGTCGACCTCGACGGGCAACTGTTCACCCAATACCACTTCAAGAACGTCTCCCGGCCTTTCCTTTATCCCCTGCTCTCGGCCGATGGCGAACACCTCACCCGCCGCTGGCCGCAGGAGGACGTCCCGGGCGAGGAACACGACCACCCCCACCATCACGCCCTCTGGTACAGCCACGGCGACGTCAACGGGGTCGATCTCTGGAGCGAGTCCGCCAAGGCCGGCAAGACCGTCCATCAGGGCGTCGTGAAACAGAAGTCGGGCACCGACACCGGTTCCCTCACGACCCGGAATGACTGGCGGGACAAGGACGGAAAGGTCATCGCCCACGACGAACGGACCTTCCGGTTCCACCGGCCGACCGGTGCCGAGCGCATCCTGGATTTCGAGATCACCATCCACGCGTCCCATGGGGAGATCACCCTGGGCGACACCAAGGAAGGGACCTTTGCCATCCGCATGGCTGAATCGATGCGGAACAAGCAACCCAAGAACCAGCCGGGGGCTGGGCACCTCGTCAGTTCCAGAGGTGAGAAGGACGGAGACGTCTGGGGCAAGCGGGCGGAATGGGTGGACTACTACGGACCTGTTAACGGTAAAACCTACGGAATCGCCATCTTCGACGATCCCCGCAACCCCCGTTACCCCACCTGGTGGCACGCCCGTGATTATGGCCTGTTTGCTGCGAATCCATTCGGGGTGCACGACTTTGAGAAACGCGAGAAGGGTGCCGGGGACCTGAAGATCCCCGCCGGCGGATCGGTGACGTTCCGCTACCGCGTACTCCTCCACCCCGGGGATACCGGGGCGGCGGGAATCGCGGCTCGCTTCGATGAGTACGTGCGCGCTACAAAGCACTAGCCATGAAAAAGCTCATTGGATTCTCCCTCATCGCACTGCTCGCTGCCGGCTGCGCCTCCTCACCCCTCGGCCTCGGCGTCGGCAGCGGCATCTCCTCCGGCCGGCTCTACGCAGCCGCCGAGTCGAAGGTCATCGCCGCCGATTCCGCAGCCGCCCCGGACTGCAAGGATCGCAAGATCGTCAACACCGAGGTCCTCACGGCGCCCAAGGTGTCGGCCACGCCCTATGATCAGGCCTACACCCATTCACTCCCAGACTCCTCGAAGGCGACGGCGTCGCCTTCAGCCAACCTCCGCCCCGTCGAGACCACCTACTCCGAATTCACCGAACGTTGGACCGTGAACCGTTGCGGCCAACGCGTTGCCTACAAGGTCACCTTCCGTCCCGGCGGCGAGATCCAGGTCGCCGCGGACCAATAAACCCCAACCCGTCCATCCCACGTCATGAATCGTCGACAGTTCTTCATCTCCAGCTCGATCGCGGCCGCCGGTCTGGCGCTGCCCGGTTGCACCACCACGCGTCAAGCCTCGGTCCGTCCCCGCAGCCGCATCATCGGGCCCAACGACACGATCCGCGTCGCAATCGTTGGGTTCAATGGCCGTGGCAAGGACCACATCGAGGGCTTCCGCAAGCTGGCCGGGGTGAAGATCGTCGCACTCTGTGATGTGGACCGGAAAGTCCTCGAGGCCGAAGCCAAGAAGTTCGCCGATCGCGGTGAACCGGTCGCCACGTTCACGGACGTCCGGAAGCTGCTCGAGCGGGACGACATCGACTGCATCTCCACGGCGACACCCAATCATTGGCACGCCCTGCTGTCGGTCTGGGCCTGTCAGGCCGGC
The DNA here is from genome assembly GCA_965284395.1 of Limisphaerales bacterium. Classification (GTDB taxonomy): domain Bacteria; phylum Verrucomicrobiota; class Verrucomicrobiia; order Limisphaerales; family UBA9464; genus UBA6176. The sequence goes on from OZ260084.1 coordinate 7,722,536, forward strand.
AAGGACGTCTACGTCGAGAAGCCCGTCTCCCACAACGCCTGGGAAGGCCGCCAGATCGTCAAGGCCGCCCGCAAGTACGGCCGCATCGTCCAGACCGGCACCCAAAGCCGCTCGAACCCCGGCCTCCGCGACGGCGTCGAGTGGATCCACGCCGGCAACCTCGGTCGGATCACCCTCGCCCGCGGCCTCTGCTACAAGCCCCGTCAGTCCATCGGCAAGGTCTCTGGCCCCACCGCGATCCCCGACCACATCGACTACGACCTCTGGTGCGGGCCGGCTCCCATGAGCCCACTCATGCGCCAGAAGCTGCACTACGACTGGCACTGGCAGTTCGTCACCGGCAACGGCGACCTCGGCAACCAGGGCATCCACCAGATGGACATCGCCCGCTGGGTCCTCGGCGAGAAGACGCTTTCCCCGTCCGTGTTCAGCATCGGCGGCCGTTTCGCCTACTCGGACGACGGCGACACGCCGAATTCCCAGTTCGCCATCCACGGCTACCAGCGCGCCCCGCTGATCTTCGAGGTCCGCGGGCTTCCCAAGGCCAAGTCCTTTCAGGGCGATGGCTGGGGCAAGAACATGCCCGACTACCGTGGCGCCCAGATCGGTGTCGTCGTGGATTGCGAAGGCGGCCACGTGGTCATCCCCAGTTACGACTCCGCCATCGCGTACGACAAGTCCGGCAAGGAGATCAAACGCTGGAAGCAGGGCGCCGACCACTACGCCAACTTCATCGCCGCGGTCCGCAGCCGGAAGTCCGCTGACCTGAACGCCGACATCGAAGAAGGGCACCTCTCGAGCGCCCTTTGCCACACCAGCAACATCTCCTATCAACTCGGCTCCCGGCTCGGCCCCGATGCCATCCGCGAGCGCCTGAAGGGCAACGCCGCCGCCAGCGAAACCTTCGAGCGCCTCGCCGAGCACCTCGCTGCCAACGGCGTCGACCTCAACGCCACGCCTGCGGTCCTCGGTGCCCACCTCAAGATGGACACCGGCTCCGAGCAGTTCACCAACTCCCGCGAAGCCAACATCCGCCTCAAGCGCGAGTATCGGAAGGGATTCGAGGTCCCGTCCCGGGTCTAGGCGGGCCCGGTCGGCCCGACTCGTCGCCCCTGGGATCGGAGCGGCAACGTCCCGTTGCCTTTCCCAGGGCGACGAGGACGTCGCCACTCCGAACCGCTTTTTGCTTTGGCCGGCCGTCCCGGATCCGGTAGTCACGCGGCATGTCGTCCCAGCGTTTGCCCCACGCCCTCGCCTCTGTCGCAGCCGGCCTGCTTCTGGGCGGCTGCGCCCAGCACCAACCGACATCCGAGCCTCTCTTCAACGCCTCATTCCTCACGACCGGCGACTTCACCGGCGGCATCGAGGGCCCGGCCTGCGATAGCGAAGGCACGCTCTACTGCGTGAGCTACCGCGAGGCCCGGAACATTGGCCGCGTCCAGCCCGACGGAAAGGCAGACCTGTTCGTCGCCCTCCCCCCGCAAAGCGCCGGCAATGGCATCCGCTTCAACCCGGACGGCACGATGTTCGTCGCCGATTACACCGGCCACAACATCCTCCAGGTCGATCCCCGCACCCGGGCCGTCTCGGTGCTCGCCCACAACCCGGCGATGAACCAACCGAACGACATCGCCATCGCCACCGACGGCACGCTCTACGCCAGCGACCCGAACTGGAAGGACGGCACCGGGCAACTCTGGCGAATCACACCCGACGGCCGGACCCACCTGGAAGCCTCCGGGATGGGCACGACCAACGGCATCGAGGTCAGCCCGGACGGACGCACGGTGTACGTCAACGAAAGCGTCCAGCGGAACCTTTGGGCCTTCGACCGCAAGCCGGATGGATCCCTCGCCAACAAGCGCCTGCTCCGCCGGTTCGAAGACTTCGGCTTCGACGGCATGCGGTGCGACGTCGATGGCAACCTCTACATCACCCGCCACGGCAAGGGCACCGTCGTGAAGGTCAGCCCGAAGAGCGAGATCCTCCGCGAGATCCCGGTCCTCGGCCCCAATCCCTCCAACATCTGCTTCGGTGGGCCCGATGGCCGCACCGCCTACGTGACCGAGGCGAAGACCATGCGGGTCGTCCAGTTCCGCGTCGACCGGCCTGGCTTGGAATGGAGCCGTTGGAAGCGCTGAGGCCCGGTTCCCACCGCCTTTCTCCATGCCTTCGCCCCTGTCGATCGTGCTGGCTGTCCACGCCGTCGTCAGCGCCGTCACCTTCGCCGTGTACGCCTTCGACAAACACCGCGCAGGTACCGCCGGCCGGAGGATTCCTGAGAGGACACTGCATGTCCTGGCCCTTTTCGGCGGCTGGCCGGGCGCGTTCCTGGGGCAGCAGATCCTGCGGCACAAGACGCGAAAGCTCCCGTTCCAGATCGTCTACTGGATCACGGTGGCCATCCATGCCGGCGTGTGGACTGTGTTCCTGTTCCGCGGATCGGGTCGGTGATGCGGGCTCTTCGGATGTCGACCAGACCACAAACGTCCAGAGAGGGCTGATCGGAAAAAAGGAGGGGGGACTGGGAGAAGAAGAAAGATGGTCGGGACGGTGAGATTTGAACTCACGACCTTCTGAACCCCATTCAGACGCGCTACCAAGCTACGCTACGTCCCGACCGGTCTGCCGTGAAGGCGAGGCGGAAAATACGGGGATACGGCCAAGCATCAATGGTTTTCTTCGGCAAAGTTCATTTTGCCGCTTCCACCCGCGTCACCGGCCCCGGTGACTCCCGATGTTCCAGCGGCGCCGGTCGATCCAGCACGCGAGCCATCAGCACCGTCAGGTCGTCCGCCGGGGCATGGGGCTCCGTGTACCTCCGCACCGCCGCACACAACTCAGCCACCACCTGAACCGCCCGCAGGGATGAATGCCTCTGCACGACCTCACGCGCCCGCTCCATCCCAAAGCAATCCGTCTGTGCCTCGTCCAGCGCCTCGTCGATCCCATCGGTCACCAGCAACAGGGTGTCCCCCACCGCCAAGGTTGCCTCCGCTCCGTTGGTATAGACTGCATCCGGTCTCCGCCCCAATGGTGGCCCCGTGCGCCGCAGCGACGCCTTCACGCCGCCCTCGGACGCAAACACCAAGGCCTCCGGATGGCCGGCCGACGCATACGTCAACCGCAAGGTAACAGGATCAATTCGCACCAGGATCATCGTGATGTACCGGTCACGCCCCAGGTCATCGGCAAGCGCCTGATTCGCCGCCGTCAGCAAAAGGCCCGGATCCCCCACCTGACGAGACAACAATCGCAGGTAGGCCCGCGCCTCCGCCATCAAGAGCGCCGATCCCACCCCGTGCCCCGAGACATCCGCCACCACCAACCCCACCGCTCCGCCCGGAAGGGCGAGGTAGTCGAAGTAATCTCCCCCGGCCGATTCGGCTGGCTGCGAATCCCCGGCGAACTCGAACCCCGGGATCCGCGGTGCTTCCCTGGGAAACAGCCGCTGCTGGATCTCACGGGCCACCGCGAACTGCTCACGGTTTCGACTCAACTCCGCCTGCTGGGCGAGGCGCACCGAGATATCGCGCGCAAACGCCACCACCCATCGCTGCCCGCCCGTCGCCATCTCATTGAACGCGATTTCGACCGGGATCGGGATCCCATCGTCGCGGACCGTCACTCCCTCGAGCACCCGCAGGTCACTCCCCCGCGCCACGCCCCACCACTCCCCCGGGGCGCTCAACGGCGGTTGGAGATGGTCCAGTGTCTTCCCGACCACCTGCTCCGGATCACGGCCGAACACCGTCACCACCGCCGGATTCGCAAACCGGATGATCCCGTCCAGGTCCATCAACAGGACCGCATCCGTCGAATTCTCCCAGACGGACCGGTATCGCAACTCCGACTCCCGGAGCGAATCTTCCGCCTGCCGCCGGGCCGCCCGCGTGGCCGCCTCGCGCAACTCCCGCTGAACCACCGGAACCAACCGGGCCAATGCTCCCTTGATCAGGAAATCGTGCGCCCCAGCCTTCATCGCCTGAATGGCGATTCCCTCATCGATGCCGCCCGAGACGATGACGAAGGGAATGTCCCGGCCGGACGCCTGCAAGATCGCCAAGGCCCGCGGTGCCGAGAGTTCAGGAAGGTTGTGGTCCGAAAGGATCAGGTCCCACGACTCCGAATTCAGCACCTCCGTCAGGGCCGGGCCGGTCTCAACCCGCCGATAATCAACCTGCCACCCCCCTCCACGCAGGAGATTGACCAACACCCGGGCGTCCAGCTCGGAATCCTCCACGATCAGCGTCCGCAACACGGGACGCGGTACCACCCCTTCAACCGTCCTGGGTGCCTCCTGGGTGTTCATGCAACCGGGTTCACAACCCGGACTCAGGACCGACGACGCGCCGACACCGCCAGCATCACTCCCCCAGCGACCAGAAGCGCCCACGTGGAAGGTTCAGGAACCGCATATACCCGGGCGTAGAAGTTCGCCTTGGGGTCATTCTCGCGGAATCCAAAATTGATCAGCGACCACGAGTCCACCTTGTTCGGGTCGTTCCGGATCCACGCATCCCAGTAACTCCCGATCTTTCCGTCCGCCAGCACCGCGCCCACCGTCGGAGGATCCGCCAACGCCAGACCGGCCGCATCCTTGGTCGCTCCCGTCACCCCGGAAAACTGCACCGTCCAGATGAACACGTCCGGAACCTGCACCCACGGCACGTCCAGAGAGACGATGTTGTACCCGGTCAAGAGCGGAAAACTGTCACTCTCCCACAAGGGGGCCGCGCCCGGCATCGTGATCACCTTCGGCCCCGGATCTGCGTCCGGCCCGTTGTTGGCGTAGAAACGGATCTTCCCGGTGGCATCCAACCGGTTGGTCGGATTGAAATCCCCAAAATACTGGAACACGAACTGGCTGATCGCCCGATATCCCGGCGCCAGCGCCACCTCATCACCGTACTCCCTCGAAAACCGGTAGATGACATTGGTCCGGAGGTTGGCCGTATTGTCGTATACCAGGTTCTGGCCCAACGCCGCGCCTTGGAGGATCGACCCGAAAAACAAGGCGGCGGCGACTCTTTGAGCAGGTTTCATGTGAGCTTCAAAGAGACGAGCAGGGTTTCCGCCAATTGGGTAGGGGAAAATCAGGTCCAACCGCGGTCAGGGGCGTCTCGGCACTGCCCCCGCGTCGAACGGCGCAGCAACGTCCTCGTTGCCCTACGATGCCTGTTTCCAGATCTCAGGTCCCAGTCTCCAGTCCCGAGGGCCAGATCAAATCACGGCCTCGCAAGGACGAAGATAAAGCGAGGGAAAACAGAGGGGTTCAGGGAAGGAAGAGGACCAACTGAAGGTTGGTGCCCCGGCTAGGACTTGAACCTAGAACCAATTGATTAAGAGTCAACTGCTCTACCATTGAGCTACCGAGGCCCCGAACGGGGCGAAAGAATGCTGCGCGAGCAGAAGAAGTCAACAGCCCGGTTGAAAAAGTTTCCGCGCTCAAACGGATCATGGAGCCGAACCCTCATCCGGTGGGGCGAGACTCCGCCGAGCCGACCGGTTACGGGTTCCCTTTCCCCTCCAATCCCCCGCCGCCGTCCTTGTTCCCGTTCACCAACCTCCGATACCTTCCCCCCATGCCACGTCGCGCCTCGCAAGCATCCCTCGCGATTGCCCTGTTCGCCGCCGGTGCCCTCCTCGCCAAACACCCTCGCCTGCCCGCATTGGAACGGCTCGCCCGCGACCCTTCGCCCGCTGTCCGGCTCGAGGCCGTCCGCGCACTCGCCAAGATCCCCGAGGCCAAATCCGCAGAGATCGCCCTCGGCGTCCTCGACCTCCCGATGGACCCAACGCTCGACTACGCGCTCTGGCTGACCATCAACGAGGTCTCGACGCCCTGGATCGAGGCGCTCGAGTCCGGCGCCTGGAAGACCGAAGGCCGCGAGCGCCAACTGGAGTTCGCGCTCAAGGCCATCCCGCCCGCCCAGGCCAGCCGCGTCCTGTCCCGTCTGCTTGAATCGCGCCCTCTCGATGCTTCCGGCAGCGGCCCATGGATCGAGATCATCGGCCAGGCCGGCGGGCCCGCGGAGCTCCGCAAGCTGCTCACCACCGTCACGGGTGGCACCTTCCAGCCCGCCGCCACCCAGCGGGCCATCCGCGCGCTCATGGATGCGCAACGCCTCCGAAAGATCCGGACCGAGGGCGATGCTGCCGCCATTCCCGCGCTCCTTCAGAGCCCCGACGCCGGCATCCGGGAGGCCGCCGCGACCTGGGCCGGGCTTCTCAAGGACGCCGGCCGCGTCTCCCAACTGGCCCAACTCGCCGCGGCAGACCCCAGCGCCCCCGTCCGTCAGGCCTGCTTCCAGTCCCTTCGCCAGATCGGCGGCGCCCCGGTCATCGCCCTGCTCCGCACCCAGTCAACCCAAGGTCCAGCTGGGAATCGCGGCGAAGCCGTCGCTGCCCTCGCTGCCCTCGACCCTTCGGCCGCGCTCGAACCCACCCTCGCCCTGCTCCCGGGCATCCAGGACGAGAACGCCGCCCTCGCCCTCTTCCGAGGCCTCCTTGCCCAGAAGGGCTTCGCCAAGTCGCTCGCCGGTGCCCTCGACGCCCGCCCCCAGAACGCCGGCAGCCGATTCCTCCCCGAGAGCGTCGCCCGCGCCGGAATGCGTGTGGCCCGCGAGGGCGGCCGAAACGAGATGGAACTGGTCGTCGCACTCGCCAAGGCCGCCGGCCTCGCCCCGGACGCGCAATCCTTCACCGCCGGACTCATCAAGGACCTCGCCGCCAAGGCCGTTCAGTCCGGTGACCCTGCCCGCGGCGAAATGATCTATCGCCGCGACAGCCTGGCCTGCACCGCCTGCCACGCCATCGGCGGCGCCGGGGGCAAGGTTGGTCCCGACATGACCTCGATTGGTGCCAGCGCTCCCGCCGACTACCTCGTCGAATCGGTCCTGCTTCCCAATTCCAAGATCAAGGAAGGCTACCACTCGCTCGTCCTCACCCTGAAGGACGGCACCGAATACGTCGGCACGCTCGCTCGCGAGACCCCGCAGGAAATCATCCTCCGGAACGCAGCCGGCGCCGAACAGACCGTGCCCAAGGCCGATGTCGCCAAACGCGAACAGGGCACCGCTTCGCTGATGCCGGCCGGCCTCATTGACGCGCTCCCCGAGCAGGAGCAACTCGACCTCTTCGCCTTCCTCTCCCGCCTCGGCAAGCAGGGGGACTACGACGCCAGCAAGGGTGGCGTCGCCCGACGCTGGCGCCTGGCCTTGCTCGTCCACACCGACGCCCAGTCCGGCCAGGAAGGCTGGCCGTTCACCAAGCCCTTCACCGACCAACGTTGGCTGGCGACCTATGCCCTCGTCCGCGGCTCCCTCACCCGGAGCTCGATCGAGGAGGTAACCAAGGGCAACCCGTGGACCGGCCGCCTCGCTGTCTACGCCGTCACCGAGGTCCAGGTCGCCGTCGCCGGTCCGGTCCGGTTCCAGCTCACCGCAGGCCCCGGCGCTGAGCTCTGGGTCGGCACGCGCAAGGCCGGCGGAAACGGCGCTTCCACCATCGACCTCGCCCCGGGCCGGCACCGAGTCCTCGTCAAGCTCGACCCCAAGCAGGTCCCGGACGCCCTCCGACTCGAGTCCAGCGACGCGACCTTCATCCTCGAATAACCACCAGCCGGAGCCCGCGACGGCTCCGGCTCGCCTCCGTCTGCAGCTTCAGCGCACGATCACCTGGTAGAACCGGCGGAGTTCCGACACCGGTTCCGCCACCTCGATCACTCGCGCCGGGCCCGGAGGCACCGCCTGCAGGACCTGCCATGTCCCCTCGGTCAGGTCCGCCCGGTAGCGGATCTCGTAAGCGATCCCGGCCAGCGCACCGAAGCGCAGCAACAACGGATCGCCGGGGATCGCAGCAAGTCCCGGCGGCTCCACGACCCCGGGCTTCACCACGACGGTGACCGTGTCCTCGGCCGCCAGACTTCCATCCTGAACGCGAAACCGCAGCGCGTACGTTCCCGGCACCGTGAAGGCCGCCTCGGGTGTCGGGGTGTCGCTGTCGACGAACGTCACCTCGCCCGGCCCGCTCACCCGGGTCCACGAAAACATCGGCACGCCCGGAATCAACGGCAGCCCGTCGTCCGCGAACACGCCCCGCAACCGCAATCGCGCCGGCAGAGTCACCTCGGCATCCGCGCCCGCATTCGCCGTGGGCCCTTGGTTCGTTGGCTGGATCACGCCTTCCAGCGAGAAGTCCATGCCCAGGTCCGAGCTCGTCGAATTGACCTGGTGAACTTCAATCGCGAGCACGTTCTCACCATCCACCAGCAGTGAGGCCGGGATCGTCCTCTCAACCGCCGCTGTCTCGTCTGCCCCACCGATCGTCTCGCTCGCGAACGTGTCGAACAGGATCGTTCCCTCCGGCATCGAGATGCGGAATGCCTCCTGGCCGTTGAGGTAAACGACCGCCCCATCATCCCGCACGATCCGGGCGACCAACTCGGTCACCGCCGCCGCGGACGGAACGTTGAAACGATGCCGGAAGTACGCCGTCCGGATCCGGTCATTGGACGGTCCCGAGTTGATGCTCGTCACCTCCCCATCCCCGCCGTAGCCCAGTCGCGCACGCCCCGTGGCCCACGTGCCATCGGCGAACGTCCGCGCCCGCCAGGCCTGTCCGAGATCCTGCCGTTGATCGAAGTAGCGCCAGATCGCGCCGAACGGCACCAGCGTCCCCGAACTCCCCGAGCGCTGCACCGCCACGCGCACATCATCAAACACCTCACGCTCGCCATCGCTCACCAGCAACCGCAGCGTGTACGTTCCCGATCCCGGGAGCTCGACGACCGCGTTGCTCAGCGATGCGTCCCGAAAGACCACTCCCCTCGGCCCGTCCACTTGCGTCCACCGGAACTGAAGCCGAGCCGGCACCGGCAATCCATCGTCCACCGCCGCCCCACCCAACGTCAGCACGAGTGGAAACGCGCCGGATGAAAGATCCCGGTCCGGCCCAGCCTCAACCCGCGGAGCCCGGTTGCCCGCGGACGGACCACCCGCCGAGGGACCAAACACCGCCGCGCGCCACGCCCCTGGATCATCCCCATAGGACACGGGAACCACCCGTTCCAACGACACGCCCCCAAGCGATGCCACCACCGGCCACGGCTCCCGGTCGTTGTACCGCACGGCGTCCATCACCACCCACGGGATGACCGAGCTCACAACACCATTGTTCGTCTCCAGGTTCGGCCGGTCCGGAGCCAGCAGTTCCAACCGTTCGCCGTTCCGCTGCAGTTGCCCTGACGTCGGACCAAAGATCGGCACCGACGCCGGAATCCCGGTCGCCTGACGGAAGACTTCAGCGCTGATCTCGGTCACCACCGCGTAGCCATCCGCCGGCAGGGTAAACCCGGTTGGAAACGCAAAGTCCATTCCTCCCAACCGCCACGTGTTGGTCGGTGTCAACGGATCGTGCAAGGCCTGCGCCGCAGAGGACAGGTTCCAGACCTCGACGAACGCCCCCTCGCCGATCGACGGCACATAGTGCACCTCGCTCAGGATCACCGGCCCGATCCGCACTCCGGAGTTCGCTGCTCCCAACGTGGGCGCGACCGACGCCACCAGATCGATCTCCCCCACCGAATTCGTGTGCCGGATGAAGGTCGTCCCGTTGAACGACGCCCCGAATCTCCCTCCATCGCTGAATCCGCTGAGCACCCCGTCGGCGCCAGCGCTGAACAGGTAGACCTGATCGCCTGTGGACGAGAGCCGGAACGCATTTGTCCCCTGCGCCGCCGCATTGAACGCGTCTTCCGAGACCACCAGGTATCCACCCGGCGGAATCACCGTCCCCGCCGGAATCCGGTATTTCTTCGGCTGCCCGGCATCGTCCGTCAGGTACCAGCCTCCCACCGGCGCCACCACCGCCGCGGGATTGTGCAGTTCGACCGCATCCAACGCCGGCGGGTCCGTGTGAGCCAACACCTCGTTCAGCACCACCGGCACGATGTTGCTCGGCGCGTCATCCGCCCCCGGCGATCCACCCACCACGGAGCTCGCCCTCCACGACGAGGCCTCGCCCGGCGCGGGATTGCGGAAGGGATCCCGCGGCACCAGCGAGAAGCCCAGGCCATCCGGTGTCGCCGGCCAGGGCACCGCTGTTCCGTAATCAACCGAGATCAACACCCGCCCATCGGGGCCCACCACCGACACGCGCTCGCCTCCGTTGGACAGCTGTCCCGAATAGACCCCATCCGCACGACGGGCCGGATAACGGTTCGTGAATGCCGCCGCGTTCTCCGCCAGCACCAGAAATCGACCCGGCGCCAACCGCGTCCCCAATGGAAACTCATACCCGATGCCATCCGCAAACCGGACCCCGGACAGGTCGAGGTCAACGGAACCCGCATTCTTCAACTCCACGAACTCGAAATCCTGCGCCGTGAATTGCCCGGGCGACGCCGGATCCGCGGGATTGTAGTGGATCTCGCTCAACTGCAGTCCACCGAAGTCCTGGTCGATGTAGAACACCGCCTCGCTCAGCCCGCTCCATTCATTGGTGGCCGCATCCACCCGATGCACCCTCGCTCGCACGAGCACGCCGTCGGTCAGGACGACGGGTCCCGTATAGCGACGGGCCCCGGCCGCTTCCCCGCCCCCAATCGCCCGGGGATCCGTGCCGTTCAGCGTGTACAGGATCGTCCCGCCCGAGGGGGCGTTCATCGTCAGGTTGAATCCACCTGTCACCACACCGCCAAAGCGGTTGAACGTCGGAGCCGAAACGCCCGGCACCAGGCCCACCGCCCGGAGCTGGTTCAGGACGATGTTTCCGCGCGCCGGCAGATAGCTGTTCAGGATCCGGTTCGCCACCGCGAGCCAGTGATCATCCCGCGTCAACGGAGTCCCCTGCTTCGAATCGCCCCATCGCGCCGACTCCGCCACCACCGGGAGATACAGCTGGTTCGTGCGGGCCGCGAAACGCGCCTGCGCCGACGCCACCGTCAACGCACCACCGTTGAAGAAGTGCCGCTGGATCCGGTCCGCCACCCGCACCCGGAACTCCGCGCTCTGCCACAGCTGTTGCCAGAGGTACTGCGGACTCGAATAGCTCACCGAGTCACTGCCCGCGCTGAAGGGCCCGACCCGGTTCTGGTTCACGTCGAGGAGCGAGTGCTCGGCGTCATGCGAGATGAAGCGGAAGCCCCCGTTCGTCCCCGTCCGATCCCGCAGCCCGTACCAGTTGTTCGGCCTCGTGTTGCCGAGGAAGTTCGAGATCGGCGCGTCGAGGTTGCCGCCGTAGACGATCACCAGCATGTAATCGATGAGGTTGTCGATCTCGACGAGGTCCGGGTACGCGGGATTGACGGTCCCATCGGGATTCAATCCCTGCACGCGCCAGAACGTCTCGTTCGCGTTCGCCGCCGTGATGGCCCGGCACAGGTTGTAGAGCTGGGTCCACGCCACCATCGTTCCATCCGTTGCATTCAGGGCGTAGGCTCCCGCCTCGACCTTCACCACGTCATAGTTCGCCGCGTTCCCGCCGAAGTACACTTCCCCGTAGTTCGCCTCCGGCCGTTCGCAGGAATTGTAGATGCCCCAGTAAACCCCGTTGATGTAGAGGTGATAGTAGTTGCCCCGTTCCCCCTGCTGTCCCATCGCCAGCTGGGTGTCCCGTGAGAACACGTCCCGGATGAACACGCCATTCCCTCCGCCGCCCGGATCAAAGCTCCACGAGTAATTCTGGAAGGCCCGCAGATCGAGGGCGTCGAACTCCTCCACGCCGCCCGCATGCAACGGGTACCGCAACTTCCCTTCACCGTATTCCTCCCGGAAGAAGAAGCGGAACGCGTGCTTCGGGTTGCCCGTGCTCCGGCTGAACCCACCCCGAATCCGGATCCCGCAATCAATCTGGAACCCCGGCGTCCCGTCCGGGTGGATCAACTCCAGCGACGCCGGACGCTCCCACGGCCGGCCATCCTGCCCCGGATTCGCATAGATGCCATTCGCACCATCGAACAGGTTCGACAGCGTCGTCACCATCGACATCGTCGGCAGCGCCTTCAACGCCGGCACCACCTGGCTCGTGTACACCGGCGAATCCACGATCCGCGCATCCATGCCATAATCATAGTCCTGCGCCTGCGTCCCCGGCGTCGGCCACTCGCTCCACGGCACCTGACCCGCCGGTTGCTGGCGCACCACGTCCGCAGGAAACAGGTAGGTGTGGGTATCCACATTCGAAGGCTGCAGCCCCGTCCGGAACGCCGCCGCCCGGATCACCGTCGATCGACTGATCCGCACAGGCCCACCGTACAGGATGCCCGTCGTCGCCGTCGGCGGCGCGCCGTTCGTCGTGTACCGGATCGACGCGCCAGCTGTCGCACAGGTGATCTCCAGGTCGAACGGCGCGTCGTAAACGCCCCGGTCCCGGCTGAACTTGGTGTCCGCAACGAAGTCGCCCACCCCCCGGTGTTGCCCACCCCCGGCGAAGGCGTCGTGAAGAAGTAACGCTGCCCTGCCCGCACCCCGTACGAGACGTCCGTCCGTTGGACCGGATAGGTCGGCGAGAACTCGGTCGCCGCTGTTCCCCCTTCCGGTCGGAACAACCCCAGATATTCGCCGTCTACTGACAGGCTGAAACTGGTATGCAGCGCCGTGCCGTTGGTCCGGTTCTTCCCCGACGCAAACACCACCAGATAGCCGTTCGCAGGAATCTGCACCGACGGAAACACCCACTTTCTCGGAAGCGCAGCATCGTCCGTCAGTGACCACCCCAGCAGGTTCACCGGCGTCCCGGTGCTGTTGAAGAGCTCGATCCAGTCAGGGCGATCCCCATCCGAATCCACCAGACCACGGCTGTTACTGGCCAGGAATTCAGTGATCGTGACCTGCGCGGAAACGGGTAGGAACCACCCGCAGGCCAAGGCCAGCAGGCATCCGGAAAGAAGGCGGAACAGCTTCATGGATTCGTCGATGGAACGACAAAACCATAGCAGGGTTCGGGCCGAAGCGCCCCCGTTTTCCGATGGCAACCAGGGCCAGATACCGCCTGCGCAAGTGCACGGGGGAGCAACGTCCCCGTTGCACTCCCAAGCCCGTTCCAAACGCGATGAGGACATCGCCACCCCGATCCAGTTCCCAAACCAGGAGCAATGTCGGGATCACCCCACGTCACCAACCTTTCACGGACCCCATCGCCCCTCTGTCTGACCCATTGCCCCTTGGCGACGCCCCTTGCCCCAACGGGGCAGACGGTGACAGCCCGGGGTGCAACCCCGGGATCGCACGTTCCCAATGATCCGCGCCCTGAATGGGCGCACGGAAGCGGCGGTTGAACGAGGCCGGAGGGGTTCGCCAGGAACAGACAGCGGTGCGACGTGGCAAGGCGGCTGCCCGGCCCGAGTGGGAAGCGATGGTGAAGGCTGCGGAGGACATTCTCGGCCAGGAATGGTCGGACATGATCCTTCGGCACGGAGACTGGGGTCGGGACGGACTGCTGGCCGTCGCGATGCGACATCTTGGGCGGCGACTGAGCGAGGTGGTCAGGAGGGAACCGGGAGTCAGCTACGCCGCCGCGGCGCAAGGCATCCGCAGGTTCTGGAAGAGGGCACCGAACACCCCTGAAATGCAGGCCTTCGTTGCCGCCCTCCTCGATCAATTGTCAAATGGACAGATCTGCCCCCATTGCCCCCTTGGGGAATTCTCCGCCAGGCGGGGAGCGGATGTACGGAGTGTAGGGAAAACAGGGAGGCAATCGGGCTGCGCCGGGATTGACGCGCCGACTCGCGCTGGCGCAGCGTTTCCTAACCCGATTTCAGGAAGAAGGAATTGCAGCCGCTTGAGATCGGTTTCCTGACGTACTGGACGAACATCATGAACATCTTTCGCCTCGGTCGGTTGCTGACCGGCACCCGCGTCGAGTCCCGCACGCTCACCGCGTCCCGTGCTCGCCTCCGCGCCGGTCGAGGCATGACGGTGACCACCGGCGTGCTGATGTGGCTCGGGAGCTTGACCGGTGCGCTGGCCGGCGTTGCGACCTACAGCTTCGATTCCAATCCAACGACGATCCCCGGCTTCGTGATCGGCGGGAACAACGCCACGCCGTGGCAGGCGGCCGGTGGCAACCCGGGCGGGTTCCTCGCCCTGACCTATGCGACGGGCAACCAGTTCACATCCGTCGTCCTGCCGGAGCTCGACGCCGGCAAGGCGGTGGCCGGGTTTGAATTCACCTGCGATGTGCGCACTGGGAATTCCAGCGGTGATCGCCCGGCCGACGGCTTCAGCATCAGCTTCGCCCCCTTGATGGATCCGGCGGTGACTGATCCCGGCACCCAAGCCAGTTTTGTGGCCGGGTTTCCCGAGTCCGGCACCACGACAGGCATCACCATCTCGTTCGATGCCTGGGTCGGCAACCCACTGCCCGACGGCAACGATCTCATCGGGATCCTCGTGCGGGTGGACAACCGTACCATTCACCGTGTGCCGCTCCCCACCTTGCACGGAGCCTGCGGCGACGCGACCAGCCTCAGAACTCCTGACCTCGCATGGTGAGTTCAGAGGTCTGACGGAATGGAAATGAGACCGTTTCTGGCAGGATTTGGCTTTCGCGGGAACACCGTTGCCCCTACGAAATCGTCCCATGCCGCAAGTGCAACTCCCCCTGTTTCCTGCAGGCAGTGTTGACATCAATCGCGACCTGGCCTGCCGCACCGAAGGCGACCGGGTCGTTTACTTCAACGGCCACCTTCCGGTCTTCACCCATCACAAGGATGACCTGGCCAGCTTCCGGCTTTTCACCAGTCAACTGATCGTCCAGGGCAGTGCCACCCAAGGCCACATCGCCAAGGCCTTTGGGGTTCCCCTCATCACCATCAAACGTTCCACCCACTTGTACCGCACCGCGGGTCCGGCTGGATTCTTCGTTCCGAAACCCCGGCGTGAGGGCAGCCGTCTGAACGCCGCCAAGCTGGAGGAGGCCCGGGTTCTCCTCGCCAAGGGCCAATCCCTGGCTGCGGTGAGCCAGCACACCGGTGTGTTGGTCGACACCTTGCGCAAGGCCGTCGGCGCCGGACGGCTGCCACCGCCAAAAAAAAGTGCTCTGCCGACCCGGTTGGTGTCCCCGGTGACGGTGTCGGCGACGGCATCATAACGAGTACCACAATCGCCGATCCAACCAGCGCCAGTGATCGCTCCCTGAAGGATACCGAGTCCCCGCTGGGTTACGCGACCACCCGCACGCTGGATCGGCTGCTCAGTTCGTGCGGATGGTTGGATGGAGTGGACCTGCGCTTCGAAGCGGCCGATGACGTGGCCAAGGGCGGAGTCCTCTTTGCATTGCCCGCCCTGCTGGGCGAAGGACTGCTGCGTCACACGCGCGAACACTACGCGCTGCCCAAGGGGTACTATCCGCTGGAGTCGATCTTCCTGCTGCTGGGCCTGCTGGCGCTGGTGCGGTGTCCGTCGATGGAACAGACCCGCTATGAGGCACCCGGGGAATGGGGCCGACTGCTGGGGTTGGACCGCTTGCCCGAGGTCAAGACGTTGCGCTCGAAGATCGGGACGCTCTGTGAGCCGGAGGGGCGTGCCGCGAAATGGCAAAGCCAGTTGTCCCGGGAGTGGATGGCGAGCAAGGAAGCGGACGATCCGGACCTGGCGGGGCTCTACTACGCCGACGGACATGTCCGGGTCTATCACGGCGGATTGACCGCGTTGCCACGGCGCTACCTCTCGCGGTTGCGCCTGTGCCTGCGTGGCACGACCGACTACTGGGTCAACGGGCTCGGAGGTGAACCGTTCTTCGTGGTGACCCAGACGGTGAACCCGGGGTTGGTGGGCGTCCTGCGCGAAAAGATCGTGCCGCGACTTCTGGCCGAGGCACCGCAACCAGGCCCGGACGTGCTGGCAGCCAACCCCAAGGCGATGCGCTTCACCATCGTGGTGGATCGGGAGGGCTATTCGCCCGGATTGTTTGAGGAACTGGTCCGGGAACGCATCGCCGTGCTCAGCTACCAGAAGAAGCCGGGCGAAGCGTGGCCGGAATCGGAATTCGCGCGGCGCAAGGTGAAGCCCCCCGGGGGGCGGGAGGTGGAACTGGACCTGGCTGAACGGTTGGTGAAGTTGGGCAGCGGACTGGAGGTGCGGGAGGTGCGGATGCGCGATGAGGTGGGACAGCAGATCTCGATAGTGACGACGCATCCCGGGCTGGATGTAGGGCAGGTGGTGGTCGGGATGAAGGCGCGGTGGTCGCAGGAAAACTACCTGAAATACATGAAGGAACACTTCGGCCTGGACCGGTTGGTGGAGTACGGAGTGACACCTCTTCCTGACACCACCGTGGTGATCAACCCAGCACATCGGCGGGCGGATCGTGAGGTGAAGGTGGAACGTTCGAAGCTGGCCCGACTGAGGGCGCAGTTCGGAGCACACGGGATGCCGGCTCAGCCCACACCCGAAGAAGCGCAGGCCTTCGAGACGGCCGGCGGAGAGTTGCGCCGCAAGATCGAGGCACAGGAGGCGGTGCTGGCTGCGTGCATTGCTCGACGCAAGGAGGTGCCGCGCCGTCTGGAGCTCAAGGAACTGAGCGAGGAGGAGCGCTTCGGACAGCTTTGTCCGGAGAGCAAGCACTTCGTGGACACGATCAAGATGATCGCCTACCGGGCGGAGAGCGCGATGGCTGGCGAGGTGCGGGAAGTGTTGAAACGGAGTGACGACGCTCGGGCGCTG
This sequence comes from Limisphaerales bacterium, assembly GCA_965284395.1. Classification (GTDB taxonomy): domain Bacteria; phylum Verrucomicrobiota; class Verrucomicrobiia; order Limisphaerales; family UBA9464; genus UBA6176. Next base: position 7,739,203 of record OZ260084.1, read on the forward strand.
CTGCGGCGGTTGTACACGACACCTGTGAACCTGAGGCCGGATACTCAGGCGAAGACATTGACGGTGGAAGTGCACCGGATGGGCAGCGCGGTGCAGGATGCCGCCATCGCCCACCTGTGCGAAATCCTGACCGAAACAGAAACGCTCTTTCCGACCACCGACCTCCGCCTCATCTACCGCCAAGTAGGCTCAGGGTAGTTCCATGGGAGGTCAGGAGTTCTGAGCCTCCAGACCGGACCGCGGGACGCGGACTATTGGACAGGCGGCGGAAATCCCACGGCGGCAGCCTCGTGGGCCGGCCTTTGCTGGCAGCCTTTGGCGATCCGGCTGACGGCGGAAGGCAAGCTGACGGTCCGCTGGAAAAACCAGATCTTGGTGGACGCCCTCGATACCGGCTATGCCCCGCGTCCGGGTCGGATGGTGCTGGGGGCACGCACCGCGGGTTCCAACCAGCACACCCATGTGGACAATCTCCGGTTGGAGACCCTCGCGCCCACGCAGCTTGCCACGGGATTCATTCCCGGCATGGTCTGGTTCAACCAGTGGCGCAACCAGACCGGGAGTTTCGCGACGTTCGCCTCGCAGAATCTCGGCAACCAACTCCCCACCCTCTCGGACCTGCGCAACGGTTTCTATTCGGGCACCGATCTGGGCGAACAGTATTTTGGCCAGATGGTGGCGTGGTTCACACCCACGGTCACCGACAGCTACGTGTTCCTCTGCGCCGGCGACGACCTGACGGAGTTGTACCTCAGCACCGATGATACGCCGGGCCGGAAGGTCAAGATCGCGGGCGTGCCCGGATGGACCGATCCCCGGCAATGGAACAAGTATCCTGAGCAGAAGTCCGCTCCCATCACCCTGACCGCCGGGCGCAGCTACTACCTCGAGCTGCTATGGAAGGAAGACTTCGGCGGCGACCACGGCTCGGTGGCCGTCAAGCGCGCCTCCGAAGCCGATCCCGTGAATGGCCGGGGTGAGCTGACCGGTTCCCGCATCGGCACCTATGTCCGCGGGGCGTTGCCTCTGAACCTTGCCATTGCCCGCAACGGCGCCAGCGCGGTCATCACCTGGTCGGGTGGGAGCAATCCACGACTCCATTCCGCTCGGTCGGTGTCGGGGCCGTGGACTGAAGTGATCGGGGCGAGCAGTCCTTATGTCACTTCCATGGACGGCTCGGCCCGCTTCTTCGTCCTCCGGGATGGCAGCCGGGTCTCGCCCACCACCGTGGCGTACATCAACCTGCCGGTGGTCGCGGGTTACAACCTGCTGGCCAACCCCCTGAACAGCGGCGCCAACCGCGCAGCGGAGGTGTTTCCGGATGCGCCCGACGGAACCACCCTGTTCAAGCTTACCGCCGGAACCGAGCAATTCCGTTCCAACGTGAAGTTCTTTGGGCGCTTCACGGATGAATCGTCGGGTTATCCGCCGGGCACCGGGCTCTACGTGCATTCTCCGGCGGCAGTGACCCTCAGCATGGTTGGCGAGGTGCCGCAGGGGAATCTTGCGCAGCCACTCGCCAGGGGACCCAACTTGATCGCCTCCCAAGTGCCTCAAGTAGGCAAGCTTCAATCGGATCTGGGGTACAGCCCGACCGAAGGAGACCTTGTTTTCCGTTACAGCGCCGCCAGCCAAGGGTTCACCGTTCCCTCCGGCCATGATTTTGGTGCGTGGACCTTTGGGGAGCCCTCACTCGCCTTGGGCGAGGCGTTCGTCCTGCACCGGCCCTCAGCGGGTGCGTGGATCCGTACGTTCACCGTGAAACCCTGACGCCTTCGACACCATGCATCCCATCAAACTGTTCCCGGCCGCATCCTCGGCCCTGCGTCGTTGGGCTTTCCTCGGATTGTTCGCCCTGGCCGGCCTGTCCGTCTCAGCCCAAGGCACCCTTCATTTCAGCAACTACGGCCCCGGCATCGGCTCCGATGCCCGGGTGCTGGATGCCCAGGGCAACCCGCTGGGACCCGGCTTCCTCGCGCAGCTGTATGCCAGCGCACCGGGTGGCACCTTGGCACCCGTGGGTTCGCCGACACCCTTCCTGAATCATCCGACCACCGGAGCCGCATCCGGATACGTGATCGGAGACATGGCCGTCGTGCCGGGCGTGGCGGCGTCTGGACCGGCTCAGGTCCAACTGCGTGCGTGGCCCGCCAGCGTTGGGGCCACGTATGAAGCCGCCTTGGCGGCTGGCGCCTCGGTCGGAGCCTCGGCAGTTCTTGCGACCTCAACCGGCGGTGGGATAAGCCCGCCGGGGTCCCTGCGTGGACTTCAGGGCTTCTCGCTCGCTCGCCGCTTGGCCCTCACGCTTCTCCGGAATCCGGTTGCCGGCGGCACGATCCAAGCCACTCCGGCGCCAGGTGCAGACGGTAGGTATGCCGTGGACACCACCGTGACGCTCACTGCCGTCCCTGCCGTGGGTTATGTCTTCAACGGTTGGACCGGTGCCGGGGGCGCCGCGACGCCGACCACCTCGGTGAAGCTCACCGCGGATACGACGGTCACGGCCACCTTTCGTCTGCTGACTCCCGGCTCGGTGCAGTTCAGCAAGGGCTCGCACTCCGTGCCCGAAGCCGGCGGCCAGGTTGTGCTCACCGTCAACCGCACCGGTGGCACTGACGGTGCGGTCACGGCGCGCTATCAGCTTGCATCGGGCGCCACCGCGACGGCAGCCGCGGACTTCACCTTCACCGCCGGCACGCTTTCATGGGCCGACGGCGATGGTACGCCGAAGACGTTCGTCGTCGGCATCGTGAATGACTTCGCGGTGGAGCCGGCGGAAACCATCCGGCTCCAGCTGTTGACTCCGACTGGCGGCTTGGTCATCGGTGACCCCTCCGTCAGCACCGTCACCATCACCGACGACGACATCGCGGGGACGCTCCAGTTCGAGCGCGCGACCTGGTGGGGCACGGAGTCCGGCGGTTCGGCGACCATCACCGTCACCCGCATGGGCGGCAGCTCCGGTCCCGTCAGTGTGGCGTTTGCAACCAGCGACGGCAGCGCGACGGCTCCCGGCGACTACACGGCGACCAGCGGCCGACTGTCCTGGGCCAACGGCGACGCCGCGCCCAAGACCTTCCAGGTCCCGCTGAAGAACGACGGCCTGGCCGAGGAGACCGAGACGATCCACCTGACGCTCAGCGCCCCCGAGGGCGGTGCGAGCCTCGGCGTTCCGGGTCTCGCACGGATCTACCTCGCAGCGCGGGAACCCGATGCCTGGCTGGAGATGTTTGCAGGCGTCCATGTGCGCGGCACGGTCGGCCGCACCTACCAGATCCTTGCGGGCAACGACCTAACCCCCGGGGATGCCTGGCTCGTCGTCGCGGAGATCACGCTCACCAAGCCGGTTGAGCTGTGGATCGATCCCGAGACGCCGGTCCGTGACGGGCGTCTTTACCGGTTCCGCGAGAAGCCTTAGCCGTAACCGTGCAGTAGCAAAGCGGCCACCGTCTGGTGGAGGCTGGGGGTGTAATGAAAAGAACTCCAAGCCCACCGACGGGGGCAAAGGGGTCCGGGGGGCAAAGGGGTCAGATCTGTCCGTTTGACATTTGAACTCAAAGCATGACCACGAAGCAGCGGATCCCGTGCGCCGCCGCTGCGGCACGCACTCCAGGGCCCCCTCCTCAGTCACCGCTCGAACCGAAGATTGGAAATCGGGTCAAGTTAGCGACGTGCTGCCACGGTCGAGACCATTCGGTTCGCAGCGCTTTTGTGCCCCCGGACGATTTGGCAAATGGACAGATCTGCCCCCATTGGCCCGCCCCTTTGCCCCTGCCTCATGCTGCAGTCTGGCTTTTCCCACGCCCGCCTCGCTCAAGACGCAAAGATCGCCAGGCCCTTGCGGGATCCGCCTCCGCCCTTCCCTCTTTGCGTCTTTGCGCCTTTGCGTGAGCCCACGTGGGCAACGACAACCAAGAATTCCCACTGTGTGGGGCACCAAGGGGTGGTCGAGAGTCCGTGGGAACGATTGGTAGGGGGCGCGATCCTGGAGAAGGAAGAGGAGTCGTTGCGGGTGTTGAAGGAGGCCGGAGGAGATCGCCAGGAACAGACACCGGCGCGACGTGGCAAGGTGGCTGCCCGGCCCGAGTGGGAAGCGATGGTGAAGGCTGCGGAGGACATTCTGGGCCGGGAATTAGAGGACATGATTCTTCGGCACGGAGACTTGGGCCGGGACGGACTGCTGGCCGTCGCGACGCGACATCTTGGGTGGCGACTGGGCGAGGTGGTCGAGAGGGAACCGGGAGTCAGCTACGCCGCAGCGGCCCAAGGCATCCGCAGGTTCTGGAAGCGCGCACCGAACAACCCCGAAATGCAGGCCTTCGTTGCGGCTCTCCTGGATCAATTGTCAAATGGAGGTTCTGCTGAAAAACCAGAATCGCCCGCTAATCCGCACTTTTGTCCGAGTCGACTGGCCGGGCGGTCGGGCGCTTGAGCCGGAGGTCCGTCCGGTTCAGCAGCTGCCAGTGCACTTCCTCGCCACCCTCGATCCCCAACGCTGCCGCCAGCGGCAGTGGGATGTTCACATAGAAGCGTGGCGGCTGCTTCTTCGACCGGATCACCTGCACCTTCATCGGGTAGTTGGCTTGCATAATCATTGCGCTACCCCATGGGGTAGCGATACTCTCCTCTCCAAGTTTTCCAATGAGTCTGCCCTCCTTCTCCACCCAAGGCTCCCTCTTTTCCCTTTCCTCCGTCTCTTCCTCCCTCTTCCCGGAAACCGATCGCTACCGCCTTTTCGCCAAGCTGGTCTTCCCGCGAATCGTCGCCGCCCGGGCTCAGGTCGAGGTAGCCTATTCCAAGAGCTCGGGACGCACGGCCATCGAACCAGTCGTCCTCCTGGGTGTTTGCCTCCTGCAGTACCTCGAGGGTGTCCCGGACCGCCAGGCCATCGACATGCTTCGCTATCACGCAGGCTGGAACTTCGCCCTCAACCGCCAGCTGGGAGACCCACTCTTCCATCCCACCACCCTCACCCGATTTCGGGACCGACTCGAGGAGCACGACCTTGCCGCGGTCGGGTTCAAGGCGATCCTCGACGGACTGATCGATGCAGGCTTGGTCAAGCGTCGCACCAACCAGCGCATGGATTCCACCCACGTCCTGGGCCTGGTCAGCCGGATGAGCCGCGTTGAATGTGTACGCGAGTCGCTTCGACTGGCCTTGCAGGAGATCGCGCCGGCAGTGCCACTGGCGCAATGCCCGGCCGACTGGACGACATGGTGGGAGCGGTACGTGGAGAACAAGCTCGACTACCGATCCAGTCACGATGTGCTCGTCAACAAGCTGCTCGAAGCCGGCAAGGACGCCCAGAAGTTGGTGGCCTGGGCGCGCGAACGGGATGCGCTCTTGAAGGGCGAGCATGTCCAACAGCTCATCGAGGTCTTCGGGCAGCAGTTCGTGCTGGAAGCCGACCAGTCGGTTCGGCCCCGGGGCAAGGGGGAACTGGGCAGCGGGCGGATCCAGAATCCACACGATCCGGACGCCACCTACAGCGTGAAGGGAGCGGGGAAGCAGCAGATCGAGCATGTCGGCTACAAGGTTCAGATCGCCGAGTCGGCGGAGGAGCGCCCGCTGCAACCCGGCGAACCCACGGCAGGCTTCGTGGTGGGAGTGGTCACCCAGCAGGCGCACGGGAGCGACGAAGCGGGGGCACGGGAGATGGCCAGCGAGCAGGCGTCCATGGGGCTTGCCACTCCGCCGGTGCTCTATGTCGACGGAGCGTATGTGTCGGCGGAGAAGCTGGCCCAAGCCAAGGCAGAGGGAGTGGAGCTCATGGGGCCGGCGCAAGCGGCGTTGAAGAGGCGCCCGGAGTCCTACTCGGCGGAGGACTTCGACGTGCAGGTCGAAGAGCGCAAGGCGACCTGTCCTGCCGGCGTGGAAAACACCCAGTGCAGCCGACTGGATGGAGAGAAGGCACCGGGTGTTCAGTACCGCTTTGAATGGAACCAGGGTCTTTGTCGGGAATGTCCGATGAAGGATCGGTGTCTGGGGCCCGGACAGAAGTATCGAAGCCTGGTGGTGGGCGAGCACCACACGGAACTGCAGAAGCGCCGGAAGGAGCAGAAGGAGGCAGGCTTCAAGGAGCGGATGAAGAAGCGCAATGCGATCGAAGGAACCCACAGTGAACTGGTGAGGGCTCACGGGATGAGGCGCACACGCTTTCGGGGACTGGAGCGGGTGAGCCTGGGGAACTACTTCACTGTGGCGGCCTGCAACATCAAGCGATGGATCCGCCGCGCCGTGTGGGAGGCCAGCAGGCCCGGCAAGGCCGGCAGTTGGGTAAAAGCCGAGGGGATTGGATGATCTCAGCCTGGGTGGAAGTCAGAAACGGAGGAAACCGGTCGGTGACTGAGGGGGCACGGGTGGCAGCCCTCGTGGTGATGAGGACCGCCGACTGCCAAGGCGACTGGGGAGGTTAGGGGGCCGGCTCGGAGAGATCATAAGGCGTTGGGAAAATACCGGAAAATCGGGTCGTGATACCCCTGCTGAAAAATAGGGAGTTTTAGAAGCAGAACCAAATGGACAGATCTGACCCCATTGCCTCCACCGTGTTGGTGGCGTTGCGTGTCTGCGCCACCCGATTCATGGCCAGTGCATGTACCGAAGTCTGTCCGCGGTCGACCGTCCAGGCGTTGCGGGCATCGGCGGCCACCATCGCCGAGCGGACCTCCACCGACGTACTGCTGCCGGCCGTGGGATACTCCCAACGGCGCTGCCGCCGTACGGTCTGGCCCGCGTAGGTCGTGCTGTCCGTGGCCTGACGGACCAACCGATCCTGATCGAAATCGATGGAGGGACATCAACGCCCGGGCCTGCGGTGAAGGCGTCATCACCAGATGGAAGGGCGAGAACGGACTGGCATCCTATTTCAAGACTTCGGTCGGACCTACTTTATCCAGCTCGTAGCCCGCCGGATAGCTGCGCTTGCTCATCTCCGTTCGCAGGACCGGGCGTTTCCGACGCGGCAGGATCCGCACAGCCCATGCGCGCGACTTCAAGCTGAGTTCCACCAACCGTCGCAGGAAAGGAGATGGCTTCGGAAAGCCAAACGCCCGTAGCAGGCTGTCGTCCATGAAGGCGTAGATGCCCTTCTCAACCAACCCCTGCGTCCATCGCGGGAACCAACTCTTGAACATGTCCCTGACCGCCACGCCCACCCGGTGGTTTGTCTCGGTGAAGCGGAAGTTCGAGGCTTCATACTCGGTGTTGTAACGCTCGAACGCCTCGTACGACGCCGGGATGTCCGTGATGTGCATCCGCGCGCCGACCTCGCGCCAGAAGTGGAACAGGGCCACGCGCTCCTTCTCCGTCATGGCCCGCCACCCAAACCGATCCGTCCAGCGGACCGGTTCGAACACGAACGTCGACAGGACATAAAGGTAATCCTCATTCCGGATCTTGAACCGCCCATGGATGGCGTTCATCCGCGCGATGGCAGCCCGTCCACGCTCACTGTCATACCCGTGCTCCATGATCTCGCTCACGATGATGTCCGTATCGTCGTAGCGCTTCTGCGCGCGCTGGCCAAACTCCTGGGTCTTGTCCAGCAACGCGGAAATCGGAGGCGCGCAGAACGTGCGGAACAGCGCGAACTCCAACGCCCGGGTCGTGTCCCACGGGAAATCCACGCGACAGCAAAGGAACACGATCCGCGTGTGGTCCCGCACCGCATCGAGAGCCTGGATTTCGGGCAATACGGGCGATCGAAACATGCTCTGGTTGTACCTCAACGCTGGAAGCGTCTCAATCCACGTCTCAGCGTCGCGACACGGAACGATCGAACCCAGGAACAGCAGTTGGATCCACAGATTCCACCGATTGCACGAATTGGAAGCCGATTGAGGAAGGCTGTTGTTTCACCCCACGGGTGAGTTGCAAACAGCGATGCGGTGAAGCCTCTAGTCCGGGTCCATCCGTGAAATCCGTGGATAACCCAACTGCCGCTTTCAGGTCGAATGATCCGACCACAGGCACAGGATGGACCGTCCCGTTAGCCCTCTTCGTCTGATGCCAATCCACGGCATGGGCGCGCCCCTCCAGACGGGACCCGCCACCACCCCCAACCCGTACCCATCCCATCGCCGCGTCGCCATGTCGCCGTTGGAAAACGTCCGGTCCGCGTCGCCGCTGGGTCCCACCCGCGCCCCAGTCCCTCACCGGAACTCGAACGGGTGATTGGTCTTCCCGCAGGCCGGGCACCGGCTGCGTTCCACCTCGGGGTCGTCCGTGTAGACCAGGCTGCACTGCTGGCATCGGAAGACCTGATCGGGATCCCGGGCCGGCTCGAAGCTCCGGCGCCGACGTTCCTCGAACAGGGCGAGGCCCGCGAAGATCGCGAGTCCCAGGACGACGTAGAGGAAGATCAGGTGTTCTGCTCGCATGCTTCTCCTATCTCAGGGCCGGTTGGGTGCTCCATTGGACCACCACGCTGACCCACTCGAGGTTCGTCGACGCAAACTCCGGCCGACGTTTCGCACCCGGCAACGGATAGAACAACGCCTGCCGCAGCGCCTGTCGGGCGACTTCATCCGCCTCCTTCGATCCGCTCGATTCCGCCACCTGGGCCAGCACCACCCAGCCTTGAGGATTAACCGCCACGTCCAGCCGCGTGGCTCCGAGCACCTCGGATCCCGTCCAGGGTCCCAGCACCGGGGCCTGCTTCCACGCCCGTGTTGCGGCCTTCCCGGACAACTCCATTAACGTCTGCGTCGAGACCAACCCCCTCACCGCCGACATCGGCACGGGCGGCTTCGCCGCCGAAAGCTCGCGACTGGCCGCGGTCACCGACGGGACCCGGACCGGCGGCAACGCCACCGGATTCGTGAGCCATCGGGTCGGTTCGCGCCATTCCGCCAACCGGTACTGCGCCTTGGGCAACGCCCCGAGTGCGACCGCCTGGAACGCGTCGCCCCTATCCTGCGCCAGGACATCCAGTCGCGACCTCGGAACTCCCGCGAAGGCCTGTTTCACCAGTTCCTCTTCCAGCACCAGCATGGTCTGGGCAGGACCCGTGATCACCCGCGGCGGTGCGTCCGGCACCCGCCCCACGTTCACCACCACCGCGAACTGCACCCCGGTCAGGAGCGCCGCCAGCAGGCCCATCCGCGTCGCGGACCAACCCGACGATGGAGTTCCCGGGTTCATTGCGGACTGCGCGCCACGAAGAAGATCCGGTCCAGGCCCGCCTGCCTGACCAGGTCCCCCAGCCGGACCACGTCTCCGTGGGGCACCCCGACATCGGCGTGCACGAGTACCACGGGCGTCTCAGCGAGGCGCGATTTCCGCTCCCGCAACCGGCTGACGATCTCGGAGGGTGGGACGTACAGGTTGTCGAAGTACACGCGTCCGCGCGCATCCAGGGCCAGCACCAGACGCGGTTTCGACGCATCCAACCGGATCCCGGTGCTCGCCGACGGCAGTTCCACCGACACCCCGGGCGGCAGCACCAACTGCGACCCAAAGATCAGGAAGAACGCCAACGGGAACAGGACGCACAGGAACGGCACCGCGTTCCAGTGGCCCTGCAGGATGCGGGTCGTCCGATGAAATCTCATGGCTTGCGCGTGGTGCCGTTCTCCGTCACGAGCCGGATCGCCTCGGCGCTGGCCTTCTCCATGTCCAGCGCGATGGCGTTCACGCGTCCGACCATGAAATTGTAGGCCGTCTGGCTGATGATCGCGATGCCGATGCCCCCGGCGGCCGAGTACAGGGCCTGCCAGAGATGGCGGAACAGGTGTGCCGGCGCCGCGAAGCCACCACTCGACTGCAGGTCTTCGAACACGCCGATGAATCCGAAGAGCGTGCCCAGCAAGCCGAGCAGGGGCGCGATCTGGCCGATCGTCGCCAGAACCCCCAACCGGGCTTCCAGGCGTGGCACCTCCACCAACCCGACCTCATCAATCGCCTCCTCGACCCGCTCCCGTCCTCCGTCGCGGGCGAGGATCGCGGCCTTCACCAACCGGGCCACCGGACCCGGCGTCGCGTCACAGATCGAGAGTGCCTCGACCACGTTGTCCCGTTTCAGGACGTTCCGCACGCCCGCGAGGAATTCGAGGACGTTGATCCGTTCCCGGTGGTACACGAGGTACCGGTCGATGATCACCACCACCATCGAGCCGCTCACCGCCAGCAACGGCAGCAGCATGATCCCGAACCGCCCCAAGAATCCCGGCGTCTCCGGGGTCACCCCCGTCGTCACCGAGTTCGTCATTTCCGCCAGGATCGCAGCCGACAGCATGCGTCCGTTATAGGACATCACCCGCCGCCCCCCAACCCGATTTTCCCACTTCCCTCCGGGCTGCCGAACCCGTCCCCTACTCCCCATGTCCGCCTCACGAAGCTCCCCGATCGTCGCGTGGTGGGCTGGAGCCTACCTCGTCGTCTGGACGGTCGTGGGGCTTGCCTTCGCCGGCCAGCACTACCTTACTTCCGCCAAGGTCGGTGTTCCGGTCGCCTGGGGCTCCGCCATCACGGGAGCCCTCGCCGACTGGTACCTCTTCGGGCTTCTCGCCCTTCCCGCCGGGTGGCTCGCCGCCCGCTTCAACCTCGCCGGCCGCCACTGGCGCCTTCGCATTGCCCTGCACCTCGTCGCGGGTGCCGTCTTCTCCCTTCTCTGGATCCTCCTCCGCGCCGTGCTCGCCCAGGTCCTCGTCCCCCTGCGCGGCGCCGAGAAACCCTTCGGCGAAATCCTTCGCTACGTCCTCGTCGCCACCTTCTTCTTCAACATGATCGTGTACTGGGTCGTCGTCACCGGCGCCCACGCCTTCGCCTACTACCGCTCCTTCCGGGAACGCGAACGCAACGTCCTCGAACTCGAGGCCCGACTCACCTCCGCCCGCCTGCATGCCCTCCGGATGCAGCTCAACCCGCACTTCCTCTTCAACGCCTTGAACGGCATCGGCACCCTCATGTACCGGAACGTCGACGCCGCCGATACGATGCTCGTCAAGCTCGCCAGCCTCCTGCGCCACTCCCTCGACCGCGGCGAGCACCTCACGGCCCCGCTCCGCGAAGAACTGGAATTCCTCGACCGCTACCTCGACCTCGAACAGATGCGCTTCGGCGATCGCCTCCGCGTGGAACGGGACATTGATCCGTCGCTCCTCCCCCTGCCCATCCCCACCCTCCTGCTCCAACCCCTCGTCGAGAACGCCATCAAACATGGCATCGAACCCGTCACTCGGCCCGGCACGGTCACGCTCCGGATCGAACGGACCGACTCCGGCCGCGTGCGACTGGAGGTCCACGACGACGGCCGCGGGGTCCCGGCTGGCGGCCCTTCCCGCGAAGGAGTCGGCACCAGCAACACCCGCCACCGCCTCCGGCAGCAGTACGGATCCGCCGCCTCCTTCACGCTCGCTGCCCGCGAGGGCGGTGGGACGAGCGCGATCATCGAGATCCCCGGTCCTGTCGGGCCTCAGGACGAAGACTGAACCGCCATTGGCCGAAAAGTGGGGCAAGACTCTCCGTCAAGCCGCTTGGGGCGCGCCAAGCACCTCAAGGCCACGAAACCCATCCAGGCTGCGAACCGTTCTTTAGCCGAAAGAAACGAAAGAGACCGAAAAAGCCCGTTTCACAACGCCCTCCTCCGCGTCTCTGCGCCTCCGCGTGAACCACCCTTCCTGCACTGATCCCCAAACCAATCCCGGGCCGGAACCAGACTTGCGCCCGCCGCTCCCCGCCCGAGACTTGCCGCACAAGATGCGATCCCGTCCCCGCTCCGAAGCCCTGTTCGCCGACGCCCTCCGCCACCTTCCCGGCGGAGTCAATTCGCCCGTCCGCGCGTTCCGGGGCGTCGGAGGACAACCGTTCTTCGTCGAGTCCGCACGCGGTTGCCACGTCCGCGACGTCGACGGCAACGACCTCATCGACTACGTGCTGACCTGGGGCCCCGCGATTCTGGGGCATGCGCATCCCCGCGTCATTGCCGACGTCCAGGCCGCCGCTGCCCGCGGGACCAGCTTCGGCATTCCAAATCCCGCCGAGGTCGAACTCGCCGCACTGGTCAAGGAATGGGTCCCGGGAATCGACAAGCTGCGCTTCTGCAACTCCGGCACCGAGGCCTGCATGTCGGCCATCCGACTGGCCCGCGGGTTCACCCGACGCGACCGCATCCTCAAGTTCGACGGGTGCTACCACGGCCACGCGGATTCCCTGCTCGTGAAGGCCGGTTCCGGAGCGTTGACCCTCGGCCAACCCGACTCAGCGGGAGTTCCCGCTGACCTCGCCAAGCATACGCTCGTCTTGCCCTTCAATGATCCCGACGCCCTCGAAGCCCTGTTCGCCCAGCAAGGCTCCGAGATCGCCGCCGTGATCCTGGAACTCGTCCCGGCCAATGCGGGCCTTTACCTGCCGAAGCCCGGCTACCTCGACCTCCTCCGAAGGCTCACCCGCCAGCACGGCACCGTCCTCATCGCCGACGAGGTCATGACCGGCTTCCGCCTCGGGCGCTCCGGTGCCCAAGGCGTGTTCGGCCTTTCGCCAGACCTCTCCACCTTCGGCAAGGTCATCGGCGGCGGACTCCCGGTTGGTGCGCTCGGTGGCCGCGCCGAGATCATGGACTACCTCGCTCCGCTAGGCCCCGTCTATCAGGCCGGCACGCTCAGCGGGAACCCGATCGCGATGGCCGCCGGCCTCGCCACCCTCCGCGAACTTGCCTCGACCGACGCCTTCGCCGCCTTGGAACGTTCGGGCGCAAGACTCGAAGCCGGCATGCTTGAAATCGCCCGACGCCACGGACGTCCGGTGCAGTTCCAGCGCATCGGATCAATGTTCTGCTCTTACTTCACCGAGCAACCGGTCTGGAACCTCGCCGATGCCATGAAGTCCGATCGCAGGGTCTTCGCCCGGTTCTTCCACGCCATGCTCGACGGCGGCGTCTACCTCGCCCCCAGCCAGTTCGAGGCCGGCTTCCTGTCCACTGCACATTCCGAAGCCGACATCGACCGCACCCTCGAAGCCGCCGACCACGCCTTCCGCCATCTGGGCTAAACCTCACCTCAGCACAGCATCCAGCAACACGCGCGTCGGCGTGTTGAGCCGGAGGGCGCGGGCCTCCTGTTCCGTCACCCAACGGTATTCCTGCGCTTCGTCATTCAGGCGAACTTCCAGATGCCCGATCACGCGACACGTGTAGTTCATCAGCAGGAAATGGGCGTCCTTGTAGAACTCCGGCGGATGGATGGCGTCCTGGACCATCACGAAGCGGATATCCGAAACCTCCAGACCAGTCTCCTCCCGCAACTCCCGCCGCAAGGCAGCCTCGCTGCCCTCACCCCACTCGATCTTTCCGCCGGGGATCCCCCACATGTCCGACCACTTCGCAGTCCGCATCAGCAGCATCCTGCCGTCCTCTCGGAAGATCAGTCCGCCCACCGTCGGGATCGGGAAACGCTTTCCTTCGGCCGGTACGTGAAGCCGAAGTGAATTGCGCTCCAGGAGGTGCCGGAGCTCGCCCAGGTGCTCGACGATCAGGTCCGGTCGGGCCCGACGCAACTGGTCGAGTCGGTTGTACCCCGTCAGCACAGCCACGCTCTGAACCCCGCCGTGGCGGGCAGTCTCCACATCGTGCTCCATGTCGCCGATGAACACGGTCTCCGCAGGGGACAACCCATGCTCTTCGAGGATCGATCCAATCCGCTCCCGCTTGTCGTTCACACCCAGGTAGGGGTGATGCAGGTACGGGCCGAATCCGGTGGCCTGCTGCTGGATTTCATACAAACGCGGGTGCACCGCGCTCAACAGGAAGGTCCGGAAGCCCTGAGCCCGGCAGAACTCCAGGAAATCCCGGGCGTGCGGCAGGGCCACGACGGTGTGCTGCAGCTGGCCAAAGCTCTCGTGGAACCATCGCTCCAACTCAGGCTGCGGAACATGCGCGACATAGCGCTCATAGAATCCACGGAAGGGCAGTTGGAACTCGGTGCGGAACTGCTCCAGCGTCATCTCCGGCACCCCGGCCAACCGGAAGATGTGGTTGGACGCATTCCACACCGCGGGAAGGTCGTCCACCAGGGTCCCGGACCAATCAAAGATCACGTTGCGGATCACGCCGCCAGACTACGCCCGAACCCCTCGATGTCGAACGGTGGAAGAGTTCGGAGTTTTCAGTTTCACCCTAGAAACGGCGGTTGGATCCACAGATTACAGCGATTCCACGGATTGAAAGCCGGTTGAGAGGGGCTGTCGCTTCACCTCAAGGGTGACATGGAAACAGCGACGCGGAGAGGCCTAGGCGCGGAGGAAGACCCTTTGAATGCCAAGCCAACCAGTCACCGTTTGGTGGACGGGTGCCGGCGTCGAAGTATTCCGCCCCCACCTCTCCGCGGGCTCGGCGGCTCCGCGTGAGAGCCTTACCGCATGAACACGGCTCAAGTTCAGGATTGAAGCGGGCCGGATTCGGCTCGTGAGGACACCCGCCCTACCCCTCACGTCCATCGTCGGCCGGCCTACTCAAACCTCTCCACCGAGTGCCCTGCCCGGAACGCAGACGCCGGGATGCGCCGGCCGCCTTCCACCTGGACTTCCAGCAACCGGAGCGCTCCTTCGCCACAAGCGACCACCAACTCATCGCGTCCTCCCGGAAGCACCGTTCCCGGCATGCCTGACACCTCGTCCACGACGGCGACCGAGTGCACCTTCAGCAGCTTCCGAGCGCCGCCAGCAGCAACCGCAGGCAGGAAACAGAACGCACCCGGCCACGGATCAAAGGACCTCAAGCGACGCCACAGCACCCGGGCCGGCATGGCCCAGTCCAGTCGACCATCCTCCCGGGTGATCTTGCGGGCATAGGTCACCCCCTCGACCGGCTGCGCCACGGGCTTCAGACCACCCGCAAGGTAGGCGGCCAGATTGTCGACAACCACCTGCCCTCCGAGCACCGCCAACCGGTCATGCAGAGTCTTGCCCGTATCCAGATCCGAGATCGGCGTCCGGAGGGTCGCCACCACGGGTCCCGTATCGAGCCCCGCCTCCATTCGCATCAGGCACACGCCCGACTCCGCATCCCCCTCGGCGATGGCCCACTGGATGGGGGCAGCCCCGCGCCATCTGGGAAGCAGCGACGTATGGACGTTGAGACAGCCATGCCGTGGTATGTCGAGAAGAGCTTGGGGAAGGATCTGGCCATAGGCGGCGACCACGATCACATCCGGCGAAAGGGCCCTCAGCCGGTCCATGAACTCCGGCTCGCGCGCCTTGAGCGGCTGGAGGACTGGAATTCCATGCCTCTGTGCCTCCACCTTCACTGGCGGGGGGGTGAGTTCGAGGTGCCGACCGACTGGCCGGTCCGGCTGGACTGCGGCTGCCACCACCTCCCCGATCCCGGATGCCACCAACCGCGAAAGGACCACGGCCGCCAGGTCTGGCGTACCCATGAAAACGATTCGGGGAAGTGCCGCCATGATCAGGGGCGTTGACCGCGGAACAATCAGACCTGCCTCTCAGGCTGCGCCAGGAGCTGGTCCCGTCGATGGGGTGTGTCCTGGCGGACGCGTGGCAAACACCGTGTGACCGTCGCTGACCGCCGGCTTCGGGATCCGGACCACGATCTTCAGGATGTCCAGAAGCACCTGCATCGGCTCCTGCGTGGAGTCGATCTGGTGGATGATCTGCTCAGGGTAGCAATCCAGCACCGCTCGGGTGTCCCGCTTGTATGTCTCCAACCGCGCCCGGATGACCTCCACGTTCGCATCGTCCAGCCGGTTCTCCTTGAGCGCCCGACGTTGCAACCGCGCGACGAGCTTGTCCACGTGGGGACAGAACAGGTTGAAGATCGCCTTCACCTCGATCAGGTCCGACATCAACTCAACCTGCCGGGGATTCCGCGGAATGCCATCGAGCAGCAGCGTGTCCGCTTCGGGATTGAATCGGCCGACGGCAATCATGCCGAGGATCGACGAAAGCCAGAGCTGGATGGTGGGTTCATCCGGCACCAGTTGCCCCTTCGAGGCATATTCCATGAACACCTTTCCCAACGGCGAATCGACCCGGAGGTTCCGGAAGGCGTCGCCGCAGGAGAAATGTACGAAATTGGGGATCTGCCCCAGGATCTTGCCCTGCGTGCCCTTGCCGGCGCCGGGCGCGCCGAAGAGCAGGATGGCGCGGTATTTCTGGTTCATGGCCAACCTTGCTGGGATGGGAATGGTCTGACTCAGGCCTGCCGAAGCGTGACCTCGAGGATCGATCCGTACTCGGCGTGCGACTCATCTCCGCCCGCCACCTGCACGATGACCTCGGTCGCGTTCATCCGGTTGATCCTGGTCGCCACCACATGCCCCGAGGTCGTCGTGATGTCCATCGCGAGACCAGCGGACGCCTCCGGCGAAGCCGACGGGAGGAACTGCTCGAACTGGGTCTCGAAGAACCGGCGATTGAAGGTGAACTCGCCCTTCCGGAACGTCCGGGGAAGATCGTCGCCCCCGCGACCGGAACCACCCGCACCGCCCGCCCGGAGCCCCATCTGCTGCACCAGCGACGGACCGGAGTCCGCCACGGTCAGCGTCGTCGCATCCATGGCCTCGGCGGTGGCGTTGATCTCCTCCGGCGGAGCCCACTTCGGCATGGCGAGGAAGATCAGGGGTCCGATGATCGGCAACACCGCCGACAATCCGCAGACCAGAACTGGCGAACGCCAGCGGAAGCGCGCGACCTCGAAGCCGAAGAAGATGTTCGCGAGGTACATCAGCCCGAGGAAGAACAGGCCGCCCGGCGTCATGATCGCAGCAAAGGCTCCCTTGGGGACCTGCGGATGCGGCACCCGCTGGGGTTCGGTCACCTTGAAGGGCTTGCGCTCACGGCGCGCCTCTTCAGCCGTCGGAAGCGTCACATACGGCTCCACGAACTTGGCCGCCTTCGGATGCTTGGACATCGCCAGCAGCGATTCATCCGTGAGCTTGCCCCAGTCGGTTTTCGGAGAATACCCACCGCCATCCAGACGGATGACGAAGGACTCCTTGTCCGCCGAGATGATCTCGCCGGAAAGGACTGAGCCGTCGTTCAACTTGTACTCGGCTCCCAACAACCCGAGTGCGGTCACCCATCCCAACAGGCAAACCGCTGCCAACTGCCGCAGCCAACGCATGATGCTGTTACCCTGCCAAAGCGCCCGCAACGGGGCGAGGCCATTTTTGACGGAAGGCTCCGTCCCAACACTCCAGTCCAATCCGCGGCAAGTCTGTCAGATCCGCCCGTCGCTCTTGAATCTTGAATCCCGTCATCCCGCCCCCAACGATTCCCTTCCATGGAGGCTCCATCCTCGGGCAGCACACCTCCGCTGACCCCCGCCGAACGCCAGAAGGCCGCCAAGGCCGGCGTGGAAGCCCGTGCCCGAACACTGAGCGCCTGGCGTGGGATCGACCTGCGTCCCATGGAGGCCGCCATGCGCCGGGCGGACAAGGCCCTGTCTGACATCCTCCCCAACGTCCTCACCCGCCTCCGGCTCGATCGTCGTCAGACGGAATCCCAGATCATCGAGGTCTGGAAGCGGACCATGGACCCACTGATCGTCGCCCACGCCCACCCCACATCCCTCGCCAAGGGAACCGTCTTCATCTCGGTCGACAGCAGCGTCTGGCTCTCGGAACTCGTCCGCTACCGCCAACGCGAGATCCTGGAAAAGCTCCAGCTCGCCGTCGGCAAGGACGTCGTCCAGAAGCTCTCCTTCCGGATCGGCTGAAGGCCGACTTCGCGGGGTTCCAAGTTTTCAGGTTCAAGTTTCAGGCAGGGCTCCTTGAAACTTGAATCTTGAAACTAGGAACTCCCGCCCGGCTCAGAGCAACCGCATGTGCCGGCTCTCGGCCTCCAATTCGGCCACCAGACTCCCACCGCGTGCCCGACGCCGTTCGATGATGTGCTTGTCGAGGATCGGATCGTACTTCACCGGGTAATCCCCGTTGTAGCAGGCGAGGCAGAACGCCTCCTTGCCCAGGCCGGTCGCCTTCACCATGCCGTCCTCGCTCAGGTAACCCAGCGAGTCCGCGTGCAGGTACTGGCGGATCTCGTCGAGCGTATAATTGGCGGCCATCAGCTTCGACCGTTCCGGGAAATCGATTCCGTAGACGCAGGGATTGCGGTGCGGCGGACACGAGATCAGCACATGCACCTCCTTCGCCCCGGCCTCCTTCAGGCTGGTCACCCGCGCCTGACTCGTCGTGCCGCGGACGATCGAATCGTCGATGATCACGACCCGCTTCCCCTTCACCAGATCGCCGATGAGGTTGAGTTTCACCTTCACCGCGAAGTCGCGGATGAACTGCGAGGGCTGCAGGAATGATCGCCCGACGTAGTGGTTCCGGACGAAGGCCATCTCGAACGGGATCCCGCTCTCCATCGAATACCCGAGCGCAGCGCAATTCCCGGAATCCGGCACCGGCACCACGATGTCCGCCTCAATCGGATGCTCGCGCGCCAACTGCCGCCCCATCTCGACCCGGACCTTGTAGACGTTGCGGTTGGCGATCGTGGAATCCGGACGGGCGAAATAGACGTACTCGAAGATGCAGAAGGCCCGGCGCTGCTGCTCGGGAAAGGCCTGCATGCTCCGGACGCCGTTGGCATCGATGATCACGATCTCACCGGGCTCAACATCCCGCACGAATTCCGCCTGGATCAGGTCGAAGGCGCAGGTCTCACTCGCCATCACCCACCCACCGTTCGGGAGGCGACCCAGGCTCAGCGGCCGGAATCCGTGCGGATCGCGAACACCGATCAATTCGCGCTCCGTCAGGATCACCAGGGAGTACGCGCCCTCGATCCGCCGCACCGTGTCCACCAGCGCGCTTTCGTGACTCCCCCGGGCGGGCTGGGCCAGCAGGTGGAGGATGATCTCGCTGTCGACCGTCGTCTGGAAGATCGATCCCTTCGCTTCCAACTCCTCGCGCAACTGCGAGGCATTCGTCAGGTTGCCGTTGTGCCCGATGGCGATCCGGCCCTTGGCACAGTCGACCATCAGGGGTTGGGCATTGGTGATGTTGGACGAACCCGTCGTGGAGTAGCGGGTGTGCCCGATGGCCACGGACCCAATCAGTCGATGCAGTGTGTCCCCCTGGAAGATCTGCGGGACCAACCCCATGCCCCGATGGACCAGGAAGCTCTTGCCGTCCGTGGTCGCGATGCCGGCGCTCTCCTGCCCCCGATGCTGGAGCGCGTAGAGTCCGTAGTAGGTGAGTTCAGCGGCGTTCGGATGACCGAAGACGCCGAAGACGCCGCAGTAATGCCGTGGATGCGAGTTCTCTTGCACGAAGGACGGCGATTCAGGCGTCCGCACCGCCAAAACGGAAGCGGAATCTCGGGGCATCGGAACCTACTCCCCTCTCGCCGATGGTTTTCACCCGTGACACCGCACCAGCGTCCGGGTCGAATCCACCCAAGCCATGTCCGACACCCCCACACCCGGTCCGCGCCGCGGACCCTGGCGAAAGCGCTACCTCCTGCTGGTTCCAATCGCCGGCTTTGGCCTCCTGTACTGGATCAGTTCCCGCTCCAGCGACGACGTCCTCGGCCGCCTCCGGGCGCAGGGCTACCCCACGACACCCGCTGAACTCGATCGCTGGTACGTCAGCGTTCCGACGGACGCGAATCTGGCCGGGCCCATCCTGAGGGCCGCGGGCGCGTTCCGGTACCGGGCCGACAAGACGTCGTCCATCCCCTTCGTCAACGCGCTTGCGAGCGATCCGGAGCCTTCCATTCCCGCCCAGGCCGCCGATCTCGCCCGCTGGCGGGAAATCATCAACGCCAACGCCGAAACCTGGACGGCGATTGACGAGGCACGGCCTCGGACCGCTTCGCGTTACCCCGTCAACCTGAGCCAAGGCTTCAACACCCTCCTCAATCACCTCGGCCCCATCAAGGGACTCGCCCAGGGCTGCGCCCTCCGGGCCTTGGTCCTCGCCGAGGAGCAGAAGCCAGCCGAGAGCATCGAGGCCCTCCGCGACGTGTTCCGGGTCCGACGCTCCGTCATTTCAGAACCCATCCTGATCTCTGCCCTTGTTGGAAACGCCCTCGACGCTATCGGCTCACGGGCTGTTCGCGATTGCCTGGAACGAACCCGGTTCACGGACGCCCAGCTCGCACTCCTGTCCGAGGACCTCCGTTCCATCGCCTCCACCAATTGCTCGGAACGGGCCTTCGTTGGAGAACTGGCGAACGGCCGCAGCGCCTTCACCGGGGGAGCCGCCGCGCTCGTCTCGGTCGCCGGCCCGGCGCCCGGCGGAGGCGCAACCGCCGCCAGTCAGGTTGGAATAGGCGTCCTGCGCGCCTCCGGTATCCTGGCCGCGGACGAAGCCTTCTACCTCAAAAAACTGTCCGCCTTCATCGACGCCGCCCGTCAGCCCTTCCCCCAAGCCCTGGTTGCTGCCGAAACCACCGAGGCGGACCTCATGGCCGACCTCGCCAAGCCTTCCGGAAAACTCAAGCTGTTCAGCCGGATGATGCTCCCCGCGCTCGCCAAGGCCATAGCCAAGGGAGCCTTCGACCAGGCCCAATTGCGGCTCACGATGACGGCCCTCGCCATCGAGCGCTTCCGACTGGCCCACGCCAACGTCACTCCGGACACCCTCGCCGCTCTGGTGCCGCAGTTCCTGCCCGAGGTCCCCATGGACCCCTTCGACGGAAAGCCGATCCGCTACCGGCGCACCGAGTCGGGATACATCCTCCACAGCATCGGATCGGACCGGAAGGACGACGGCGGCAAGCCCACGGTCAAGGATCCCAAGGCTCGAACGGTCCTGAATCCGGACATCGTGTTCGAGGTCCGCCGCTGACCATCGAGGACGGGCTACTTCACCGGCTGGAGATCGACGATTTCGCCCGGAATCAGGGTCAGCTCCGGCGGCACGCTGATCATCACCGGGAGGCCATACTCGACGACCGAATTCCCCGCTGCACGCATGGGGAGCAACTCGGGAAGGATCGGCTCCATCTGCCCGCCCACGCTCACGATCTCGCCGCGCGCGCCGGCCCGGCCATAGGAGCGTGACCGGATCTCCATCGCCATGCCCACGCGAGCCTCCATCCGGACCGGCTGACGCAGGTAGGCGATGATCTTCTCCGACCGGGTGCCGCTGATGGTGAGGATCGGCTCGCCCGGCATGACCGCCTCGCCTGGACGGCGGTGGACCACACTCACGAAACCTTCGATGGGCGACAGGAGCACCGTGGGATTCAACTGGGCCTCGATGGCGTCGATGGCCTTCTGCTCGACGGCGAGGGCAGCGCGGATCGAAGCCGGCAGTTCGTCATCCAGCTTCTTGTCGTCGGGCCCCAGCTTGTCGAGAGAGAGCGAGACCTCGTTCACGAGGGTCGTCTGCTCCTGGATCTGGGCCCGCAGCGAGTCGAGCTCCCGTTGTGCCAACTGCAACTCCCGCACGCTCACGAAGGGGATTCCATTCGTCACCTTCGAGAGACGCTTCGCCCGGTCGGCCTCTGCCTCGGCATAGGCCAACTGGGCCTTTGCGGTGGCCAACTGGACCCGGGCCGTCAACCAGTCGAGCTTCAGCTTGGTGAAGTTGATGGCGTTGTTTTCGCGCCGGATCTTGGGTTCCACCGTCACCCGCACGAACTCCAGCCGTGCTCGGGACAACGAGGCTTGCGCCTCCAGATAACGCGGGTCGGCTGCCACCAACTCAGCCACCGGTTGCCCAGCAGTCACGCGGTCCAGCACGCCGACCTTCAACACCGTCAACCGGGACGGAGCGGACGCGCTGACAATCGTCCGCACCATCTCGACCTCACCCAGCAGTGCCGAGGGTCCGACGTAGTTGCGCCACGAATAAATCGTCAAGGCCACCGCACCCAGGAACGCCAGGTACGGCAGCAGGCCCACCCGAAACTCGCGAAATGCGGTCCCGGGAGGGCTGGGGATGGGAGGAAGCTTTTCCATCGATTAAACCTCGGATTCGTCCTCGGCCTTCAGGCTGGTCACCCGGGAGACGCCCGGAAAGGCCTTGAGCTCGGTGATCAATTCATCAGTCCGCCCGGCATCCCGAAGCAGCAGCCGATACGAAACATCAGCCCCGTCGTACCCCTGCGCCGACCGCTGGCTGGCGATCGCGGAACGCCGCGCATGCCGCTCCAGCAGGATCTTCAGGTCTGGAAGCTCACCCAGCGGGCGCCCCCAGTGCAGGTTCAGGATCAGGTCGTACCGGTGCCGGCTGCCGAACTGGGTGAAGTGCAGGTACAGCATCACCATGGCGAACAACCCGGTGCCGATCGCCGCCGTGCTGAACTTCTTGGTTCCCGCCGCCATTCCCACCGTGATGCTGGCGAGGATGTACGCCGTATCCAGCGTGTCCCGCAGGACGTTCCGGAACCGGACGATCGCGAACACCGCCATCAAACCAAACGCAATCAACAGGTTGTTCGCCATCACCATCATCACCAGCGCCACGATCAGACAGAGCACCAGCAACGAGTTCACGAAGGACCGGGAATAGCTGAGCCCGGAGTGGCATACCATGTACACCCACGCCACCACGTGCCCGCAAACGAAGGCGAGCAACAGTCCCAGCAGCATCCCCACGAGATCGTCAGGGGCCGTGCCGAAATCACCTCTCAGGATCCATTCCATTCAGTTCTCCAGATCAGGCTTTCGAAAGCAGCGCGCTCAACCGCTCCTGCCGCTCCCGCTTGTTAGTCTCCGATGAGGACAGGTCCACGCCTTCCGGCAACCGGAAACCTGCCCGATGGAAGTACATTTCTCCCTTGTTGGCGATGCCGTCCGCGTACTTGGACGCCGAACCCTGCCGAAGGTTGAATGTCCGCACCAGATCCTTGAACCAGTCCGGGAACCGCCCCGTGAACTTCAATTCGAGGATCACCAACTTCCCGAACACGCACGAGGGCTCGTCCATCTGCGCCGTGAAGCGGGTCGTGAATTCCGGCGAGATGAACACGTTCCGGTCCATCGTCACCCTCACGGAGTTGTCCACCGGGCTGATCCATGCCTCCCGCTCGTACGTGACGTGCGCCGTCGGCCCCGCCTGATCCCGGATCATCAACTCCACGAACCGTTGGATCGCCACCAACTGCCGCGCATCCCCGGATACCAGGTCGTCCGGCCCCGGGTGCTGCCCCCCCAGCACCGCCTCCACGGCGTGCCGCTTCACCCCGCCCCTCTGCTTCATGATCGCGTCGTTCATCCGGCGCTTGATCTCGAAGAAGATCGGGACCTTGGGGTTGTCCTCGTAGAACCGCAGCCGCAGCTTGTAGCGGTTCTTGTCCCCGTTGATCGTGCCCCAGTAGATCGCGAGATCGTCCGAGTCGAGGTACAGGTTGTGGATCGTGTACGAAAGGTTCGGCCGCCCGGCACCGTACTCGTCGAGCTCCAGGTACGGCCGCACGTACTCCCGCACCGCGAGCGCGGTCTCCTCGGGGATCACGTACTTCAGCTCCCATCGCTGAAGCTGCATCTTGTCGTCGGCCATGGCGTAACTGGAACTGCGTATACTTAGGCGCATTGCCCCCGGCTGTCACGCTTGCGTCATGGATCCGACATCAACTCCCGACGACCAAGCCCGCTCCAGGATCAAAGGCTGCCTGCCCTTCATTAAGCACCATGCGTGCCGGAAGCAACCCGGCGCAGGGCAAATTCTGCACGGTTGACCCGCCCCACTTTCCCCGAGTTTCAACCACTTTGAGACTGCCCCTGCCTCAAACGGGGCGGCAGCGTCCTCGTTGCCTTCTCAAGCACCTCCCAAGGCGACGAGGACGTCGCCACCCCGTTCCTGGATGCGACCTGGCGCTCCCATCGTCCATTGAATGTTTTGACCATCCCCGCGTCGTTCGGCACGTTCGCCGAACTTCGGTAATCACATGAAAGCTACTGCAATCCTCCCGTTCCTCGTTGTCGTCACCGCGGCCGCCTCGCTTTCCGCAGCCGATGTCGACGTCAGCAAGCTCCCCGCCGCCTCCACCAAGACCGGGCTGACCTTCGACAAGGACATCAAGCCCATCTTCGACAAGTCCTGCATCAAGTGCCATGGAGCCGAGAAGCAGAAGGGCAAGCTCCGCCTCGACACCCTCGAAGCCACCCTCAAGGGCGGCGAGAACGGCGAATCCGTCGTGAAGGGCAACTCCGCCAAGAGCCCCCTCGTCCACACCATCGCCCGTCTGGACCCCGACGCCGCCATGCCCCCGGACGGCAAGGGCGACCCGCTCTCCAAGGAGCAGATCGGCATCGTCCGCGCCTGGATTGACCAGGGTGCCAAGTAAGCCAGAGCAACGGATCTGACCGCGGGTGTCGCCGACCAAGCCACCCGCGGCATCCCGCTTTCCATCCCCCTTCCTCACGGCTGCACCCGGACCCTGAACAGATAGGTCAACCGAGGATCCAGAGCCGGAAGCGTCACCGTCATCGTTTCCCCGTCTCCACGGGCCGGCAGCGAGAACGGTTGCCACGTCTTCAGGTCCGTGGACAGCTCCAGCAGGTACTCGCGCCCCTCGGAGGTAGGCCACTTCACTTCAACCGTCCGGTTGGGGAGTTCGACTGGCATCGATAGGGTCAAGGCAGACGCCCGGTTGGTCGGATCCGTCCCCGCCAGAAACTCCATCCGGTCGCTGGCTCCATCGCCATCGAAGTCGCGCGTCGGATCCGTGGTCAGCAGGCCTGCGAAGTACCGGGTCTCCCAGGTGTCCGAAAGTCCGTTGGAATTCGAGTCCGCGAACCCGTACGTCCCCCGGACCAAGGTCAGGTTGGTCGAGGCCCCGATCGTGAAGCTCTGCGGCGCAGGTGCCTGGTAGAAACGGACCGGAGCCCAAGAGATCGTGTAGTTCCCCGACGGCAGGTTCGTCTTCCATGCGGTGCCTTCGCCCACCCACGAGTTCGTACCCGAGGCCACCACGAACCGGGCCTGCGCCAGATTGTTGGAGACGCTCAACCCGGTCTCCCCGACGGACGTCATCTCCACTCCGACGTCGTCAATCAGCCAGCCCAGCCGATCCCGTGAAGTGAAGCTGAACATCTGGTAGTTGAACCGGAAGCGCACCACCTGCCCGAGGAATGGCGTCAGGTCCAGCGACTCCTGCACCCACCCCTCCGTCGATTCCTCCTGATTGGCGTACAAGGGGCGCCAACTCGCACCGTTGTCCGTCGAAACCGCAACCTGTGCGGCCTCGATGTTCAGGTCACCGAACTCGTCATCGCTGCCGTCGTCCGGCGTGGTGAAATCGAACTGGTGCCAGAAGGTCAGCCGCGCCCGATTCCCGCCCACGAGGCTCACCGCGGGCGAGATCAGGTCCGAGATCGCGAAATCCACATCCTGACCGCCAAGATTGGTTCCCCAGCAGTTGTCCCCGCTGTGCGCTTCCACCCCATGTCGGTTTACGGGAGTCCCGTACGACCACCCGGACGACGAGATGCCTCCTCCGCCCTCATCGTCGTCGCCGAAAAAGATCGACTCATCGTTGTAGACCGCCCAGCCCTCGTCCCCGGACTCGAGGTCGTCCAGCCAGGGTGGCGTGACCGGCTTCAGGGTGCGGAACCGGTGCAGCTTGCCGCCATTGTTGTCGGTACCGGCATTCCCTGCGGAATCCCGGCTCGTGAGCACGAAGTAGTACTCCCGATCCGGGAGCAACCCGGTCACCAGGACCTCATGCTGGGTCCCGATCTCCGCCGAATAGGCCGAGCGCGTCAGGAACGTTTCATCGGCCCCACCTTCCCCAAACCGGACCAGGGCATCCGTCGCCTTGTCGGTGGTCCACGTCACGACGACCTCGTTGTAGGCCGAGTCGACGGCGAGTCCCGAAAGCTTTGGCGCGACGGTATCGACCCGCGCGTTCTGGACAATGGTCCGGCCGGCGGCGTCGGCGTAACGGAAGTCCATGGTATCCCCGTGGCGCGCCGCAATTCGGGCAGGGGCACCCGGCACGGGCGGCGGATCCCCAGCGGGACCCGCAGTTCGCGGGACGTCGAGGACGAACCGCCCGCGGAAGATTCCCCGCACCGGCGTCGCGTAACATTCCACCACCACCGGCGTCGGCGTCGTGGTGCTCGACATCTGCACGTTCAACACCGATGTCGCCTGCCTGCCCGAATCCGAAATCTCCACCACCCCGGAACCCGGCACCGTGAACGCATCGCTGCTCAACGCCATCGACGACAATCCCCTCAAGCCCGGCACCAGGAACTCGATCGCGTTGCCCAGCACCGTTACTCGGTTGTTTGGCGCGGGCGCCGCCGCCGGCAGGGCCTCCAGCGCAAACGATAGGAACACCCCGCGACCCGCGCTGTCGTCGCCCGTCCGGGGCCACCGCAACCCCACGATCCTCCCGTCTTCCTGCAGGAACACGGGCGCTGCGTTCGTCGAGACCTGCAGGTGATCCGGCCCGTTTTCCCAGACGATCCCCAGCAGGTCGATGAACAGGCCGCTGGGAAACTCCGAGTAATCCAACTCGACCTGCGCGCCAGCCCCCACCGGATCTCCGTTCACCGACTTCACCTGCACCGCCCCAAAGTCCTCCTGGAACGAAGCCACCCGGAGCGTCTGGTTCGCGAATGCCCCCTGGTTCAACTCCTTCAACCGCGACAGCAGGTCGAAGGACGCCACGAACAACGAACCCCCACCCGCCGCGTAAGCCGACATCGCCGCCAGGATGCCAGGCACCGGGGCCTGGAGTTCCTCCGGGCGCCACAGGACCAGCCGGTAGGGCTTCAGCTGGTCTGCCGTCGGTGCAACGCCCCGATCAGCCGTATTCCACACCTCGTAGTCCACCCCCAACGCGTCGAGCGTCGATGTCCACGTCTCGATGCCGGGATACGGCGTCTCCGCGAGCAATTCTGTGAAGATCGCCTCCGGCGAATACACCAGCAACGCCGTCGCCGGGCGGGGCGCCACAAACCGGAAGTAGAAGCCGCCGTTGTCATTCGTCGTCACGTTCCCAGCCCGGTCCGTCGCCACTGCGTAGAAGAAGTAAGTCGCCCCCGCTTGAAGCTCCGGTAGCACGAGCGCCGGTTGCGTCCGGTAGGCCAGGTCCTCAACCACGTTGGTCACCGCATTCGTCGTTCCGAAGTAAACCCTCGAAGCCGCCCCCTCGCTGACGAGCCATCGGATCGTCACCCGTCCGAACTGCGGCACCGCGGTCACGTCGGTCACGACCGGTAACTGGTTGTCGATGGCCGACACCGCCTCCCGAAGACCCGCCGGCTCCGCGTCCTGGTAGATCGCCCGGATGGAGTCCCCGTTTGCGACCCGCAGCTGCCCTGGTCCGGCCGGCCCGGTCACCAACGTGACCGCTCCGGTGAAAGTGTTGGCCGAAGCCGTGCGCGTCAGCGTGAGCGTCAGGTTGTTGGTCGAGTTTCCTGCCAGCAGCCGCACCGTCGCCGTCGACTGCCCGCGCAACCCATCATCCAGCAACCGCACGGTCGCCACCGACGGAACCCGGTACGCCGCGCGGTCCCACGAAACGAGACCCTCACCCGGCTCCGGAAGCAGGCCCGACACCGCCACCGCGAAATCCTGCAACGGCGTCCCCGCCCGACGTCGGATGTCCTGCACCACGTTCACCGCGCGGACCCGGACCACCCACTCGCCCGAGGCCGGCAACGCCAGATGCACAGCCTCGACGTTGTTGATCCGGTCACCCACAGGTGTTCCCGAGATCGATTCACCTTCCGCGAACGCGTTCCCCCGATAGACGAAACCCGACGGCGAAACCACTTCCAGGTCGAGATCGTTCACCAGCGCCGGGATCGCCGCCGGCAACGCCGGGACGTCCGTATAGACCAAGGTGACCTTCAACGGTGCCCCGTCTGAAACGACCACCCGCCGCTCCCACACCTGACCCGTTGCCAACTCGGTCGACTGGTCGAACAGTTCGAACGTCCGCTCCGAATCAATCAATGTCTCCAGGTTGATCCGGCCCCAGCCTTCGTCGTTATTCGGCACCGGATCCGTGTCCCCGACCACCTCGCCCGGATCCTCGGGATCATCCGGATCCGTCGGGACCAACGCGGTTCCCATGTCGTCTGCCGAATTGATCAGCGCCGCCTTGACCAGGGCCGGAGACGGCGTCGAGCCACCGCGATTCTCCCGGTACCACTGGATGAAGATCGCGCACGCACCACTCGCGTGGGGACCCGCCTGCGACGTTCCGCCCTGATAGAGATAGTTGTCGTTGATGGGCGACCAGGCGTTCTCCTCACCCGCCGCCTGCGACTTCAGCGACGCAATCCAGGTTCCCGGCGCCACGACGTCCGGCTTGATCCGCCCATCCTCACACGGCCCCCGGCTCGAGAAGTCTGCCATCACCTCCTGTCCCTCGGCATAGATCCCGAAGGTGAAGCGGTTGTTCTGGCACGCCCCCGTCGCGATGACGTTCTTCGCCACCGCCGGGCTTCCGATCGTCTGCGCCCCCGGCCCGGAGTTTCCCGCGCTGAACTCGAGCACGTACTGCTGGTCTCCCGGCGTCAGCGCATCCGCGTCCCGCACCAACGCGTCAAACTCCGCCGCGCTCAGGTCGTACCGCCCCTGCGTGTCGTCACCCCACGAATTGGATCCCACCGAAGCCCCCGCCCGGACGGCGTCCCGCGTCAGCGTCTCGTAGCTCGGCGGCGGCCGGTAAGCGCCCTGCCCGTCGAAGATCCGCTGAGCCACGATATGCGCTCCAGGCGCCACGCCGAGGCCATACAGGTAGCCCTCCTCGTCCTTCTGACCCAACGCCGCGTTGCCCGCCACGATGCCCGCGCAGTGCGTCCCGTGACTGTGTTCGTCGCTGGCATCCTCCAACCCGTCGTAGGCAAACAAGGCGTCCACCCGCCCGTCCAGGTCCGGATGCATCAGGTCCGCAAAACCCAGGTCCAATCCCGAATCCGCCACCGAAACCGTCACCCCATCGCCGTCGTAGCCCAGTTCATGCACCCACGCCAACCCGCCGGCCTCGAACGTCTCCCCTGCGACTATCTTCGTCGCGATCTCGTCCATCAGCTTCATCCGCGGCGCGCGCTCGATCCACACCACCTCGCCGGACCGCGCGAGTTCCACCAGATCCCGACCCGACACCGTTCCCGTCGCCACCGGCCCCAACGACCGGCTCTCCTGGACCCCCACCGACTGCATCCGCAACCGGGCCAGCGCTTCCCCCTCACCTCCCGGCCGCAACAGCACCTTCACCCCCACCCGCCCACCTGGATTGGACCGGAGCTCCGAAATCACCCGCTTGTCGACCTTGTACCGGGCCTCCATCGGGCCTACCCACCGGACGTACGCCTTCGCCCGCACTTCCCCGAGACTCGCCCCATCCAACCGCGCCACGAACGCATCCTCGGGCACGAAATGGAGCAACTCGACTCCCGCCGCCACCAACTCCTCCCGCCACCCGGATTCCACCCGCCCATCGAACTGGATGAGAAAAAGTCCACTGACCTGGGGCTCTGCAACCGCGACAGGCGCAGCGGAGCGCGCCGGACGTTCCGGGGTTTCGATCGTCCCGTTCCGCAGTTGTATCCGCTTTAAAGCCTCTGCACCATTTAGTTGCAGAAGAACACCCACCAAAAGCAAGGCGCCGGCCAGGACTCGGAGCACACGGTGAATCACGCTGGAAGGCTAGCCATTCGCGTGCCGCAAACAAGGCGGCCACACGGACAGCGGATGTCAGACCCCCTCTGGCACGATGGCCCCATGAAGAACAGGAACCGTTCCTCCGAAAAACCACAGCTCGACCTGACCCTTGCCAGCGACCCCGGCACCTCCACCGGCCGCACCCGCCGTCCAGAGAAACCCTGCTCCCGCGAGCGCGCCGCCTGGTGGTTCCGCCAGATGCACCGGGCCATCGAAGGCGCCACCGCCTCCTAAACCACCCCCACTCGGGACAGGTGCCCCGCGAGACGCGCTGGCCTTGTCGCAGCAACGGGACGTCAGGTAGGTTTGCTTCCGTTAGGCAAGAGGTACCCCAATGAAATCATCCATCCCCCGTTGGCTCCAGGATGTCGTCCTCCTGGGCACGCTGTCCATGTCTGCCGCCCACGCAGGCGTCTTCTCCGACTTCACCACCGGTCCCGAGGGCTGGGTCGCCGCCAGTCTCCCCGACAACGGACCCTACCGGGTCCCGGATTTCCTCAGCCCGGTCGACCACACTCTCCTCGGCGGTCCATCCGGTCCCTATATCGCCGTCGGGGACCCGGACAATGTCACGTTCTGGTTCGACGCCCCGGCGAAGTTCCTCGGCGACCAGTCCAGCGCCTACGGCCAGTCGATCTCCTTCGACATCCGCCACGTTCCCGACGACGGCACGCCGTGGGTGGATGCGGATATCGCCTTGATGTCCGCGGGACTCGTGCTCGTCGCCGACCTCGGTCCCAATCCCATTCCCGGCCTGTGGACGAGCTACTCGATCGGCCTGACCGAGTCCTCGGGGTGGCGAATCAACAGCCTGGACGGGCCGGCCCCGACCCAGAACCAATTCCAGGCAGTACTGGACTCCCTGCTCGTGTTCCGCATCCGGGGCGAATTCACGGCCGGGCCAGAAACCACCAGCCTCGACAACGTCCAGTTCGGCTCGGTCCCCGAACCCGCCGAGTCCGTCGCCGCAGGTGCCCTCGCCATCGCCGCCTTCGGCTTCTGGCGTCGCCTCCGCAAATCCTGACCCACCCCCGCAGCCGCGGACGTCAGGACGCGGGCCGGGATTCCCCCGGCCCGCAGCCTTCTGGAAACTGGCCTCTGGCAACTGGCAACTTCCCCCCCAAACAACACCCTTCCCTCTGACCCCGCCAAAGCCTTTGACTCAGGCTCATGCGCCTGACGCACGGCATTCATCTGGCCTACTGTACGAACATCCACCGCGGTGAATCGTGGCCGGAAACTTTGGCAGCCCTCGAAAGGCACACGCTAGCCGTCCGTCGTCGCGTTTGCCCCGACCAACCGTACGCCATCGGCCTCCGTCTTTCCGATGCCGCCTCCCGTGAACTCGCCCATCCCGACACGCTCGCCTCGTTCCGTCGCTGGCTGAAGCAGCACAACTGCTACGTCTTCACGATCAACGGATTCCCCTTCGGCCGTTTCCACGGAACCCGGGTCAAGGAACAGGTCTACAGTCCCGACTGGACCCAGCCAGACCGGGTCGCCTACACCCGCCGGCTCTTCGAACTCCTCGCCGAACTCTTGCCGGAAGACCGTGAGGTCGACGGCTCAGTCAGCACCGTTCCCGTCTCTTTCAAGGGCTTCCGCCTCGACGATCGAGCCGAACGGACCGCCCGGGAGAACCTCTGGTCCGCCGTCGACTTCCTCGAACAACTCTCCCGTCGCACCGGCCGACGCTTCCATCTCGGACTCGAACCCGAGCCCTGCTGCCACCTCGAAACCACCTACGAGACCGTCCGGTTCTTCGAAAAGCTCCGGTCCGACCGGCCGGGCGACCTACGGCTCGATGCCCACCTCGGGGTCAACTACGACTGCTGCCACCTCGCCATTGAGTTCGAATCGCCCGCCGAAGCCCTCGGCCGACTCCGCCGGGCCGGCATCCTGATCTCCAAGATCCATCTCAGCAACGCCCTCCGCGTCCACCCCACCCCTGCTGCACGCGAGGCACTCCGCGCCTTCCTCGACACCGTCTACTTCCATCAGGTCATCGAACGTCGCGCCGACGGCGAGATCATCCGGTACACCGACCTCGACGAAGCGCTGACGACCTCCCTCGACGGCCCCCAGCTCGACGTCGAATGGCGCGTCCACTTCCACATCCCCCTGCACGCCGCGCCTGGCAACGGTTTCGAGACCACCGCCGAACACGTCTCGGGCGTCCTCGACGAAGTCCGCCGCCATCCCGGCCTGTGCCACCATTTCGAGATGGAGACGTACACCTGGGAAGTCCTTCCCGGCGCCCTCAAGCAGCACTCGGTCGTCGACCAACTCGCCGCCGAGTACTCCTGGACCCTCGCCGAACTCCGCAAACGCGGCATCGCCCCCCGCTGACGCCCAAGCCCCTGCCCGAGGGGTGGGGCGAGCCCTCCTCACGAGCCGTAAAGGACCCACGAGTTCCATGGAGATGGATCCGGCGGCTGGTAGGCCGGGCGCCCTCACCCGGCGGCGATGGTGGATCGTCGCGTCGGGGCACCCGGCCTACAGACTACCGCTTCCCCGGGTTCGGTGTTCCACATCCCACCCCGACCCGCTAGGCTTCGCACGTGGTCGACCGCATTCCAACCGGCGAGAGGATGTATCGGGGAATTCCCGTCTCCGCCGGCGTGTCCCACGGCAAGGTGATTGTCCTCGGCGACGCGGCACGAACCATCCTCCGGCGGGAGATCCGCGCGGAGGAAACCCCGGGCGAGTTGGCCCGCCTCCAGGATGCTGTCGCCCAGACGCGTCGGGACCTGCTCGACGTTCAGCGTCAGGTGACCGACGCGCTGGGCACCCACGAAGCCTCCCTTTTCGACGCCCACCTCCTCGTCCTCGAGGATGAGATGATGCTCGCCGAGGTCCACCAACTCATCCGCGACCAGCACATCAACTGCGAGGCCTCCTATCATCAGGTGGTGGAGAAGTTCGCGAGGGCGCTCGGTGAACTCGGTGATGACTATCTCAGGGAGCGCGCCGCCGACATCCGCGACGTCGGCGGCCGCGTGCTTGACCACCTGCTGGGTCGCGCCACCGAACAGGACCTCCGCCACCTGCGCGAGCCCTGCATCATCGTCGCCCCCGACCTCGCCCCGAGCACGACGGCCGTCCTCGACCGCAACCGCGTCCTTGGATTCGCCACCGATGGAGGGGGCACCACCAGCCACACGGCCATCATGGCCCGCAAGCTCGGCATCCCGGCCGTCGTCGGCCTCGGGGACATCACGTCGCGTGTCCGGACCGGCGAGTACGCCCTGATCGACGGCCACGGTGGCACCCTGACCGTCAACCCCACTGACCAGACGCTCTTCGAATACGGCCAGCTCAAGCAACGCCGCGCCGCCCTCGACGAGCGGATTGCAGCCCTGCGCGAGCAACCGGCGGTCACCCTCGACGGCCACTCGGTCACCCTGGCCGCCAACATCGACCAACCCGACGACATCCCTGCCCTCGTCCACAGCGGCGCCCACGGGGTCGGCCTCTTCCGCAGCGAGTTCCTGTTCATCAACCGCCGCGAATTGCCCAACGAAGAGGAACAGTACATCGCCTACCGCCAGGTCGCAGAGGCCGCCGCCCCGCATCCGGTGGTCATTCGCACCCTCGATCTCGGTGGCGACAAACTTCCGGCCGCATGGGCCCGGACCGGCGAACAAAACCCCTTCCTCGGATGGCGAGCCATCCGCATCAGCTTGGCCCTGCCCGAGGTCTTCGAGTCCCAACTCCGGGCAATCCTGCGAGCCTCGGCCCACGGTCGCATCCGGCTCATGTACCCGATGATCTCGAGCCTGAACGAACTCCGGGACGCCAATGCCGCCCTCGAACGGTGCCGCGACGACCTCCGGTCCGAGGGCATTCCCTTCGACGAATCCATGCAGGTCGGCATGATGATCGAGGTCCCGGGCGCGGCCCTGATCGCCGAAACGCTCGCCCGCGAGGTCGATTTCTTCTCGATCGGGACCAACGACCTCACCGGCTACACCCTCGCTGTCGACCGCCTCAACGAGCGCGTCGCCCCCCTCTTCGCCCCGACCCATCCCGGAGTCCTGCGCCTCGTCCAACTGACCGTGGAAGCCGCCCGCAAACACGGACGGTGGGTCGGCGTCTGTGGGGAAGCTGCCGGAGACCCCGCCGTGGTCCCCGTGCTGCTCGGACTCGGCATCGACGAACTCAGTGCCACGCCCTCCAGCGTCCCGGCCATCAAGTTCCTGCTCCGCCGCCTCCGCATGCCCGAGGCCATTGCTGCCGCCAAAGCCGCCCTCACCGCCGAATCCGCCGAGGAAGCCCTCAAGATTTCGCAGGCACTCGCCCGGAACGCCGCACCGGAACTCTTTCCCGCCGGTTGAACCACCGAAACAAGCGCTTTCCCCAACCAAAAACGTCGCTACCGTCACCCCCAATCAGACATGAAAGTCCTCATCCTGGCCGCCGGCTATGCAACCCGGCTCTACCCCCTGACCCTGACCCAGCCCAAGCCCCTTCTCCCGGTGGCAGGCAAGCCCATGGTCGACTACGTCCTCGACAACCTCGCGCCGATCCCCGGGATCGACCGGGTCTACATCGTCACGAACGCCAAGTTCGCCGGGACGTTCCAGGCCTGGGCCGATGACTATCGCGCGAAGAAGTCGAAGCTCGACTTCACCATCATCAACGACGGTTCAACCGACGACTCCAACAAGCTCGGTGCCATCGGCGACCTCAACCTCGTCCTCGACCGTGAGAACCTCGATGACGACCTGATCGTCGTTGCCGGCGACAACCTCTTCAACCAGTCGCTCGAAGCCTTCGGCAGCTTCTGCCGTGAGAAGCAGGAAGTCGTGCTCGGCGTGTACGACGTCGGCAGCCTCGACCAGGCCAGGAAGTACGGCGTCGTGGACGTCGATGCCTCTGGAAAGATCCGCAGCTTCGTGGAGAAGCCCGCCCAACCGGCCTCCACCCAGATCGGCATCGCCCTCTACTACTATCCGAAGAAGACCCTCCCGCTGATCCGCCAGTACATCGCCGAGGGCAACAATCCGGACCAACCGGGCCGCCTCATCCAATGGCTCTACCCGAAGCAGCCCGTCTACACCTGGTCCGTCCCCGGCATCTGGTACGACATCGGCTCCAAGGAAACCCTCGAGGAAGCCAACCGGATTTTCGCCCGGAAGTAACCGCCCCCAGAATCACGCCCGGGTCCCGCCCATGCCGCGGCGGACCCGGGCTTGTTTTATCCCGTCGGCAAGCCAGCCCCCGTTCGTGTTTGCGGAGGAGTCCATCTTCAGCCGCTGGTTCCAGGCACGGTTCCCGGAACCCACCCCCGCCCAAGCCGCGGCAGCGCCACGGATCCTTGGCGGTGACCACGTCCTGATCATCTCGCCCACCGGCACCGGCAAGACTTTGGCTGCCTTCCTCCCGATCCTCCACCAACTCTCCCTCGACCACGCCCGCGGCCAGCTGCCCGACTCCCTTCAGGCCCTCTACATTTCCCCGCTCCGCGCCCTCGCCTACGACCTCGACAAGAACCTCAATGGCCCCCTCAACGAAGCCTATGGCGGCAATTCCCCGATCCGCATCGCCCGCCGCTCCGGTGACACCGAGACCGGCGAGCGCCGCCAGCAGTTCGAGCACCCGCCCCACATCCTGCTGACCACGCCCGAGAGCCTCGGCCTCCTCCTCAGCCAGTCCCGATGGCATCCCCACCTCGCTGGCGTGCGATGGGTGGTGATCGACGAGGTCCACGCCCTCGCCGAAAACAAGCGCGGTGCCGACCTCAGCCTCAGCCTCGAACGCCTGTCCCATCTCTGCGGAAAGGGCCCCCAACGCATCGGCCTCTCCGCGACCGTTTCTCCTGCTGCCGAAGTCGCGTCCTACGTCGCCGGCGCAGGCCGCGAGGCCACCGTCTTCGAAGCCCCCACCGCCAAGCGCATCGATCTCCGCGTCTACACCCCGCTCCAGCGCGAACCCTATCCTGCCGCCGGCTTCAGCGGCGAACGCCTCGTCGGCGAGCTCGCCCGACTCATCGACGCCAACCGCACCACCCTCGTCTTCACCAACACCCGCTCCGGGGCCGAAGGCGCCACCTACTGGCTCCGCCAACAACGACCCGCGCTCGGCGAACAGATCGAGTGCCACCACGCCTCCCTCGACCGTGACCTCCGTCTCGCCGTCGAGGATCGCCTCAAGCGCGGCGAACTCCGCGCCGTCGTCTGCTCCACCTCCCTCGAACTCGGCATCGACATCGGCAGCATCGACCTCGTCGTCATGCTCGCCACGCCCAAGGGCGTCAGCCGTGCCCTCCAGCGCACCGGCCGCGCCGGCCACCGCATCAGCGAGGTCAGCCGCGGCCTCCTCATGGCCACCAACGTCGGCGATCTCGTCGAGTGCTGCGCCACCGCCCGACTCGCCCGCGCCGGTCACCTCGACGCCATCCGCATCCCGCGCGCCCCGCTCGACGTCCTCGCCCAGCAACTCGTCGGCATGGGCTGCGTCCGCGAATGGAACCGCACCGAAGCCTTCGACCTCGTCCGACGCGCCTGGCCATACCGCGAACTCAGCATCGCCGACTTCGATCAGGTCCTCGACTACCTCGCCGGCGGCGGTCGTTCCCTCCGACAACAATACACCGACGTCTTCGGCCGCATCCATCTGTCCGCCGAAACCTTCGAGGCCCGCGCCGGGGCCGCCCGACGCGACTACCTCCAGAACATCGGGACCATCGCCACCGAAGGCGTCATCCGAGTCCTCCTCCGCAACACGCAACTGGGCACCGTCGAGGAAGGTTTCCTCCGCGGTCTGAAGCCCGGCGATGTCTTCACCCTTGCCGGACGTCCGCTGCGCCTCGAACGCGTGGGCACGATGGAATGCTGGGTGGCGCGCGCCGACGGAGCCACTCCCACCGTTCCCCGCTGGGGCACCAACAAGTTTCCCCTCGCCAACCGGGTCGCCCAGGAGATCCGGTCGTTCCGCAAGGAACTCCGCGCCCGATTCGAACAGGGTGATTCCCCTGCCCGCCTCATGGAGTGGATCGCCACGCGCCTCGATTGCGGCGCCAACAACGCCGCCATCATCCATCGGGTCCACGCCGCCCAGCACGGCATCAGCGAGATCCCCACCCCGGACTTCCTCCTCGTCGAGGAATTCCTCGACGACACCCCCCAACTGCCCGAAGGCACCGCCCCATCCGCGAAGTCCGCCCGCCCGGCAACCCGCCGCTCCGCCCCTTCCAGCCGACCGACTGCCGAAGCCCCACCCGTCGGCGGACAACTGGCCATGGCGTCCATCGACCTCGGCTCGCGCTCGAGCCGTCCGCACCGTCCCTCCCCACCTTCCACTCCGGAGCCCGCTGCCCCTCCCACCCGCCAACGCCACTACTTCTTCCACTCGCTCATCGGACGCGCCGCCAACGACGCCCTCTCCCGTGTCGTCGGACTCCGTCTCGGCCGACTCGGCGTCGGCAATCCCATCGCCACCGCCGACGATTACGGTTTCGTCCTCACCATCGGTGCCGATCGCCAACTCTCTCAGGAAGAGATCGCCGGACTCCTGTCGCCCGATCGCTTCGAACCCGACCTGGAGGAGGTCCTCGGCCGATCAGACCTCCTGAAGTACCACTTCCGGAATGCCGCCCAGACCGGCCTCATGGTTTATCGAAACTACTTCGGCGAACAGAAGAGCGCACGGAAGCTCCAGTGGAGCGCCGAGGTGATCTTCAACGTGCTCGTCCAACACGAGCCCGATCACGTCCTGCTCCGCGAGGCCTGGCGCGACGCCTCCCATTCCTTCCTCGACGAACCCCGCGCCCTCGCCTACCTCCGCGACCTGACCTCCCGCGGTCTGCCCATCCGCCTCCGGACCGTCACCCGCGTCCCACCGCTGACCTTCGGCATGTACGCCACCCGCATCCGCGAAGCCCTCCTCGTCGAAGATCCCCGCGAAACCCTCGAACGCCTGTACCACCACTGGTGGAATCAGCTGTCGTCCCAGTAGCCAGACCCCGTGTAGGCCGGGTGCCCTCACCCGGCGTGGAAGATCCCGGCTCCTCACCTGTAGGCCGGGTGCCCTCACCCGGCGCGGAAGATCCCGGCTCCTCACCTGTAGGCCGGGTGCCCTCACCCGGCGTGGATCGCGAACCGCCGCGTGGGGGCACGCAGCCTACAGAACCGAGCTGAGCCCGGCCGCCGTACCACTGTCGTCAGTCCGCGGACAGTCTCAGATTCTGTTACCCCGAAGACGGCGCGAAGGCCTCCCCTCGCTGCGACCCCTCCAGGGTTGGTGATCCATTCTGCGTATTCCCCGGGGTATCGCTTCGCGACCCCGGGCTATCCGCTTCAACGCCTCCGGCGTAGCCCAAAGGCACAGTCACGGGCTTCCGGGAGCGGAGCATGCGGAGACAGCCTTCACCCGGAACGGGGCTGGGACCTGGAGACTGGCAACCGGGAACTTGCCTCCGTTGCCATCCCCTCACCCCCACGCGTACCGTCCCTCCATGCGACGACACGCAGCGACGTTCCTGCAGTCCCTTTCGATCCCCGCCCTGGTGGCGGCCCGGCTCATCGCCCAACAACCCGCCAGCGCCGAGACCGAGATCCTACTGAAGGAAGGCGTTGCCGTCGCCACTGGCGGACGCATGGTCCGCACGCCCTTCCACACCGACCCCATCGAGGCCCGGATCGTCGCCGGAACCTGGACGATGCCCGTGGCAGGCGAAATCCTCTCCCTTCCCGGCGGCACCAATCGAACCTGGGAAGCCGTCTCCGCTAGCGCCGACGGATCCTTCAGCCATCCGGCCCTCCGCGGCGGATACTTCGAGGTACCCTACGTCTCGGACTCCGACCGCATCCTGCTCCTGCGCGCCAGCGGCCACACCATGGCCTATGTGAACGGCGAACCCAGGGCCGGGGACGTGTACCGCAACGAGACCGTCTCCCTCCCCATCCAGGTCCGGCGCGGCACCAACGACCTCCTCTTCGCGACCGCGCGCGGCGGCCTCCGCGTGAAGCTCGCCGTCCCCTCGCGGCCCGTCGCCATCGACCCGCGGGACCCGACGCTCCCCGACCTCATCCTCGGCCAGCGCAATGACACCTTCGGTGCCGTCCTCGTCGTGAACGCAACCCCCGAACCGCTCTCCGACCTCGTCCTCTCCGCTTCGGTCGCCGGCGGCCCGTCCACGGAAACTCCCGTTCCACCTGTCCCGAAACTCGGCACCCACAAGACCGGGTTCCGGATCCTCCATCGGGGCCGATCCAACACCAACCGCCTCGACCTCGAACTTCGTCTCCGCCACCGCGGCAAGGTCATCGATACCGCGCATTTCCCGATCTCCATCAAGCCCGCCGACCAGACCCGGCGCGAGACCTTCGTCAGCGGGATCGATGGCAGCGTGCAGTACTACGGATTCGTCCCGGCGAGGCCCCTGCCCGGATCCACCGAACGGCCCGGACTCGTGCTCAGCACGCATGGCGCCAGCGTCGAGGCCGCTGGACAGGCCGCCTGCTACGCGCCCAAGACCTGGACCCACGTGGCCGCCCCCACCAACCGCCGGCCCTACGGTTTCGACTGGGAGGACTGGGGCCGACGCGACGCCATCGAGGTGCTCGACCTCGTGCAGGCAAAGTACTCGACCGATCCAGCCCGGACCTACCTGACCGGCCATTCGATGGGTGGCCACGGCACCTGGCAGCTC
Organism: Limisphaerales bacterium; assembly: GCA_965284395.1. GTDB lineage: Bacteria > Verrucomicrobiota > Verrucomicrobiia > Limisphaerales > UBA9464 > UBA6176. The sequence goes on from OZ260084.1 coordinate 7,778,404, forward strand.
GGCGTCACCTTTCCTGACCGCTTCGCCGCCCTCGCCCCGAGCGCCGGTTGGATCAGCTTCGCCAGCTACGGCGGCGGCCGACGACCTGAGCCGACCAACGAGATCCAACACCTCATCCACCGCGCCTGGACGCCCGGCGACACGCTCGTGCTCGCCACCAACTATCTGCACCACGGCATCTACATCCTGCACGGCGACGCCGACGACAATGTCCCGGTCTCCGAGGCTCGCACGATGCGCAGTGTCCTCTCCACCTTCCACCAGGACTTCACCTGGCACGAACAACCCGGCGCCGGACACTGGTGGGGCAACGCCTGCGTCGACTGGCCTCCCATCTTCGACCTCTTCGCCCGGCATCGCATTCCCAAGGATCACGAGGCAGGCCGAATCCGCTTCGCCACCGCCAATCCCGGCATCTCCGCTTCCTCGCGCTGGCTCACGATCGAAGCCCAGCAGCACGCCCTCGCCCGCAGCAGCGTCGACATCCGCTGGGACGCGCCCGCCCGGCGGTTCGCCGGCGTCACGGAGAACGTCCGCCGCCTGTCCTTCCATCTCGCGAACCTTCCCGCGGGAGCGACGCCCAGCGTCGAGCTCGACGGCCAACTTCTCACCAACCTCACCGTCACCGCCGGCACCCAGCGGATCTGGGTCACCCGCGACGGCGAGCAGTGGAAGCCCTCCGGTCCCTCGCCCCGCTCGGCCAAAGGACCGCACCGCGCCGGCCCCTTCAAGGAAGCCTTCACCCACCGGATGCTCTTCGTCTACGGCACCCGCGGAACCCCCGAGGAAAACGCCTGGTCGTACGCCAAGGCCCGCTTCGACTCCGAGTCGTTCTGGTATCGCGGCAACGCCAGCATCGAACTCGTCTCCGACGCGGAGTTCCTGCGCTCCCACAGCCGCGAACGCGACCGGGGTGCCATCGTGTACGGCAACGCCGACAATAACGGCGCGTGGACTGCCCTGCTCTCCGACAGTCCGGTCCAGGTCCGTCGCGACTCCGTCAAGGTCGGCAACCGCGAGATCCGGGGCGACGACCTTTCCTGCCTCTTCCTGCGTCCCCGACCGGGCAGCGACATCGCCTCTGTCGGCGTCGTCGCCGGCACCGGCCTCGCCGGCCTCCGCCTGACTGACCGCGTGCCCTACTTCATGGCCGGGGTTGCCTTCCCGGATGTCACCGTCTTCGGGACTGACTCCCTCGCGAAGGGCTGGGGTGGTGCCCGCGCCGCCGGCTACTTTGGCCAGGACTGGTCCGTCGAGAACGGCGAATTCGCCTGGGCCAATCCTGAATAGATCGCCCGAGTCCCGCCCGACCACAGAGCGGGATTCTCCATCCGGAGGAGCGGGTGTCCCCGCGAGCGGCGATGGATCCCTATCACCTGCCCCCAACGCCGGAGGCGTTGCAGCCGGTAGCCCAGGGTGCGAAGCGACCCCGGGTCCAACGCCCGATTTCTACACCACCCCCGGCAGGGGTTGCGGCCGCGGCACTCTCACTGGATTCACGACCGAATAAACGATCCCGGGAGAGTTCCCTCCAGAGCTACCTCCTCCAAGGTTGTCACCAACCCCAACTCCCGCGAACCATCCCGACATGGCGCACATCCACGAGAAGATCGATTTCACGGTCGCAGTCTTCGTCGTCTCCGACTCCCGGATCCTCCTCATCCTCCACCGCCGTCTCGGCAAGTGGCTGCCCCTGGGCGGCCACATCGAACTCGACGAAGACCCCGAACAGGCCGCCCACCGCGAGGTCCTCGAGGAAAGCGGCCTGACCGTCGACCTGATCGGCGAGCGCCCTCCCACCACCGAACCCGGCACCCGCGCCCTCATCGCACCGCGATTCCTCGACATCCACCGCATCACCGACACCCACGAGCACATCGGGATGATCTACTTCGCCCGGCCCAGGGCCGGAACGATCCGCCTCGCCGAAGCCGAGCACCACGACATCCGCTGGTGCAGCGAATCCGAGCTCGAACAACTCGTCCCGCGCCCCACGGACGCCATCCTCTGGTACTGCCGCACCGCCCTCCGCGAAGTCGGTGCCGTTGCGATTTCCACGCCCTAACCCCCAAACGGCTGTTGTATCCGCAGATTGCGCAGATTGCGGAGATATGCAGGGACTTTGGTTGGGCTTGCAGCAAACCGGCGAGGTGAGGGCTCGACCGCTCTGGAAACATCCGTTCCAGCCCCGCCCATCCGTGAAATCTGTGAAATCGGTTGATAACCCAACTGCCGTTTTGAGGATGACCGGTTCACGTCCGCGCCAACCACCGTTCCCACGGAATCGGCAATACCCGGGGCCCCACGCACGCCACGACGTGCCGCGGCGCTATCCCCCGGGCCCAGTCGCCCAGGAACGGCTGACGGCCCAGGACACATCCGCCCGCCCAGTTCGAGAAGGCAGGAAGCAGGATCTGCCCCTCACCGACGAGGAACGCAGGCACCCGGGCCGAGGTCGTGCCACCGTCGCCCAACACCACGCAGGGATGCTCGTGGCCGCTGAGTGTCCACGTACCCGGCGCCGATGCCAACGGCAGCACATCCCCGTGGATGAACCGGAAACCATCCACATTCCACTCACGTCCGCACGGCACCGCCAATCCCCACTCCCGAAGCCACGGCTCCAAACGCTGGTCATGATTGCCCAGGACGATCCGCCACCCGATGCCCTCCGGCACGCCCCGGATGACCTCCGTCACCGCCGACCGGATCCCCTCCAACCCGGCCGCCGCATGAACGAAGTCTCCCAGCACCACGATCGTCCGCGGCTTCCATTCAGCGCAAAGCGCCTGCAGTCGCGGCACGGTATCCTCAATGCCCAAGGGCAGCAGCTGCCCCCGCCGGCGCTGCGCCCATGCATAACCCAGATGCAGGTCCGCCACCGCCAGGACACCTGGCACCGACAGGTACACCGCACGCCGCGCATCGAGATGGATCCCCTCCCCCGCCAACCACGCGCCGGCAATCTGTGTAATCCGTGAAATCTGTGGATCACCCATTCCTGATCCCCCTTCTCAATCCGTGGATCCTCGAACCTTCTTGTACATCGCGAGGCATCGGTCGCGTTGGACCTTGTGATCGACGATCGGCGTCGCATACCGGCTCCGCGCCAGCCACAGCGGATCCTTCCACGGCTCATGCAGCAGTTCACCCGGCACCGCGGACAGCTCGGGCACCCAGCGCCGGATGAAGCGCCCTTCGGCATCGAACTTCTCCGACTGCGACGAGGGATTGAAGATCCGGAAGTACGGCGCGGCATCCGTGCCGGAACCAGCACTCCACTGCCAACCCCCGTTGTTGGCGGCAAGGTCACCATCCACCAACCGCTGCATGAAGTAGCGCTCGCCCTTCTGCCAGGACACCAACAAGTCCTTCGTCAGGAACATCGCCACCACCATCCGCAACCGATTGTGCATCCACCCGGTCGCATTCAGGCATCGCATCGCCGCATCGACGATCGGGTAGCCCGTCTGCCCGGCGCACCACGCCTGGAACCACTCGTCCTTCCCCGACCATTCGAGCTGATCGTACTCCGCGCGGAAGCTGCCGCGCGCCACATGCGGGTGGTTCGCCAGGATCTGGATGTAGAACTCGCGCCAGATCAGCTCCGATTCCCAGATGTCGCAGCCTTTGCGCGCGGCGTCCGTCGTCGCCCGGCCACGCGCCTCCGCCAACCGCTTGAGCAGCGTCCGCACGTTGATCGTTCCGAACCGCAGGTGCGGCGACAGGCGCGACGTGCCCTGCTCATCCGCCGGGTGGTCGCGTCCCTCGCTGTAGCCGAACACCCGCGACTCGACGAAGGCATCCAGCGCCTGCTGCGCCGCCTTCTCACCCGCAGGGAACAATTCATGCCCGAGCGGATGCCCCAATTCCGCACCGCCGGACGGCAACGGCAGGGAAATCACCTCCGCCGGGATGGCCTGCTTCGCACGCCCAAGCCGAGGCCGGGGTTCCGGACGCGGCCGCAAACGCCACGCCTTCGAGTACGGCGTGAAGACCGTGTACACGCCGCCCGTACCCGTCAGCACCTCCCGCTCTTCCCAGACGACGGAATCCTTGAACGCCGTGAAGCCAACCCCCGCCGTCCCCAATGCCGCCGCCACCCGGGCATCCCGCTCGCGGGCGTAGGGTTCGTAGTCCCGGTTGGTGAACACCGCTTCGGCACCCGTTTCCTTCGCGAGCCGCACGAGTTCCTCATGCGGCACTCCGCGCCGGACGATCAACCGATGCCCCAGCGCCTCGAGGTTCTTCGCCAACGACTCCAGCGATCGCAGCAGGAAGTTCACCCGCGCCGCACCCACGTCCAGTGAGCGCAGGATGGCATCGTCCCAACAGAAGAACGGGATCACCCGCGACGAACGGGTGAACGCCTCATGCAGCGCCGTGTTGTCCGAGACGCGCAGGTCGCGCCGGAACCAATGGATGATCGTGCTCAAGCCAGCCCACCGTAGCACGGACCTGAAATTGGGACAGGGAGTAGGAAGTTCTCGGTCCCGCTGCCGTAGCCGCCGACGTCTGGAAGCGGGAGTTCGAGAGTTCCCGGTCCCCAGTTCCTTGCGCGGTCCCACCCCGCTTCAAACTTGAATCTTGCCCCTTGAAACTCGCCCCTCACTCCACCGCCGCCTCGATGGCCTGCTTCACGGTCCGCTTCCCCAATTGCCCGTGGTCCGTCCAGTTGCCGTCCACGTCGTCGTTGGGAAGCTCGGTCGCGAACTGGTCGTCGTCGCCGAGTTCCTTTCGCAACCGCGCCAACTCGGTCTTCAGGCGCGCGACTGTCTCCGCCTGCGCCGGATCATCGATCAGGTTCCTCTGCTCGTTCGGATCCTGCCGCAGATCGAACAACTCCCACGCACCCTTCTTCCAGTAATGGACCAGCTTGTGCGTCGGCGTCCGGACGCCGTAATGCGCCCGGGTGTTGTGGTGCCCGGGATCGTGGTAGTAGCGGTAATACATCGAGGTCCGCCAGTCCTTGGGGGCACTGCCCTTCAGCCACGGCACCAGGCTGCGCCCATGAACATCGCCCGGCACCGGCAAGCCCGCCATCTCGAGGAACGTCGGCGCCAGATCCACGTTCAACGCCATCGCATCCGGAACGCTCCCGGGCTTCGTCACGCCCGGCCACTGGACCAGCAACGGGATCCGCAACGACGGCTCGTACATGAAGCGCTTGTCGTACAGGCCCATGTCCCCGAGGAAGAAGCCATTGTCGGCCGAGTAGATGACGACGGTGTTCTTCGCGAGCCCCGATTTTTCGAGGTAATCCAGCAACCGTCCGACGTTGTCGTCCACGCCCTGCACACACGCGAGGTAGTCCTGCATGTAGCGTTGGTACTTCCATCGGACGAGGTCCTTTCCCGAGAGCTTCTTCACCGTGCCGTCCGCCTGCGTCACGTCGACCTCCGTCGGGGCGCCCCCACGCCACTGATTCTTCTGCGCGGGCGTCGTGAGATTGGCCGGCGGCTCGATCTTGAGGTCGTTGCGCGTGAGGTTGCGCTCGATGGTCTGGTGATTCTCCGGCAACGCCGCAGGCCGGGTTGCATAGTCATCAAACAGAGTCGGCGGCTCCGGAATCACCCGGTCCTTGAACTTCGCCCGGTTCTTCGGATCCGGCGTCCAGTCCCGATGCGGCGCCTTGTGATGCAGCATCAGGAAGAACGGCTTCGTCTTCGGACGCGTCTCCAAGAACTCGATGCCCAGGTCCGTGATCACATCCGTCACGTAGCCATCGATCGTCAACCGGCCCGACGGCGAGAGGAATCCCGGGTTGTTGTAGGCACCCTGGCCCGGAAGCACGATCCAGCGGTCGAACCCCGTCGGGTCCGAACCCAGATGCCACTTGCCGATCATGCCCGTGTGGTAGCCGCCCGCCCGCAGGCGTTTCGCGACGTGATCCTGTGCGCCGTTGAACCGGTTGAAGACCGGGCTCCCATTCGCGTGCGAGTACTTCCCCGTCAGCAATGTCGCGCGACTCGGCGTGCAGATGGAGTTCACGACGAAGGCATTCGCGAACCTCGCGCCGCCCTTCGCGATCCGATCCAGCCCGGGCGTTTCATTGACCTTCGACCCGTAGCACGACAACGCGTGGTAGGCGTGGTCGTCCGTCATGATGTACAGGATGTTCGGAGGCTCGGCCGCGGTGACCGCCACCGCCGCGACCAGAGGCAGTAGGAAGCCACAGACTCCAGACCAGAAACGCAGGGAGAGGTTATGTTTCATGACGGCTGCTCCTCCAACCCTGCCGCACCTCCGATCCCTTGGGGAGACCCAAGTTCGCGGATTCGCGGCAGACCGATTCGTCCCATTGGCCCCCTCCGTCCCATTCCCTACGTCCCCCGAGACCGCTCCCCTGAAACTTCAATCTTCAAACTCCTCCCCCCTTCCCGCCATGCTGCTCCCACATGGCACGCAGGCAGTATCCGTTTCACCTGATCGAACCCCGGTGGCAGGACCGCTGGGAGGCTGAGCAGACGTTCAAGGCGTTCAACCCGGGCGAGGTCGTTCCCGCGGCGCACCCGTTCGGCCTCCGCCACGGCCTTGCCGGGAAGCCCGCCACCGCCGCCTCACTCCCGCCCAAGTTCTACATCCTCGACATGTTCCCCTATCCCTCCGGGGCCGGCCTCCATGTCGGGCATCCCGAGGGCTATACCGCGACCGACATCCTCGCCCGGTTCCGCCGTTCGCAGGGCCGCCATGTCCTGCATCCCATGGGCTGGGACGCCTTCGGACTGCCGGCGGAGCAATACGCCATCAAGACCGGCCAGCACCCGCGCGTCACCACCAACGCCAACATCACCAATTTCAAGAAACAGATCCGCTCGCTGGGCTTCTCCTACGACTGGTCCCGGGAGGTCGACACGACGGACACCGGCTACTTCCGCTGGACCCAGTGGATCTTCCTCCAGATCTACAATAGCTGGTTCAACCCGGTCACCCAGCGCGCCGAGAACATCTCCACGCTGACCTATCCCGCGGATTGCACCACCGAGGCCCAACGCCGCGCCTACCGCGATTCGAAGCGCCTCGCCTACGTCTCCGAGGCCCCCGTCAACTGGTGCCCCGAACTCGGCACCGTGCTCGCCAACGAGGAGGTCATCGACGGCAAGTCCGAGGTCGGCGGCTTCCCCGTCATCCGCCGGCCCATGCGCCAGTGGATGCTCCGCATCACCGCCTTCGCCGAACGTTTGCTCAACGACCTCGACACCATCGACTGGTCCGATTCGCTGAAGGAAATGCAGCGGAACTGGATCGGCCGCAGCGAAGGCGCCGAGGTGGATTTCGCCCTCGACGGCCACGGCGAACGCATCCGCGTGTTCACCACCCGCCCGGACACGCTCTTCGGTGCCACCTACATGGTGCTATCGCCCGAGCATCGTCTGGTGAAACAGATCACCACTGACGCCCAGCGCGACGCCGTCGAGAAGTACCAGTCCTGGGCCGCCGGCCGGAGCGACCTCGAGCGTACCGAGCTGTCCAAGGAGAAGACCGGCGTCTGGACCGGAGCCTTCGCCATCAATCCCGCCAACGGCCAGCGCATCCCCGTCTGGATCGCGGACTACGTCCTGTCGACCTACGGCACCGGCGCCATCATGGCCGTGCCCGCCCACGACGAACGCGACTTCGAGTTCGCCCGCAAGTTCGACCTCCCCATCGTCCAGGTCGTCCAACCGCCCGACGCCAAGACCGATTGGCAGGGCTTCTGCGACGAAGGCGCCGCCGTCAATTCCAGCGGCCCCGACCTTTCGCTCGATGGCCTCCCCACGCGCGAGGCCAAACGCGCCATCACCACCTGGCTCGAGTCCCGCGGGCTCGGCAAGAAGACCATCAACTTCAAGCTCCGCGACTGGTTGTTCAGTCGCCAACGTTACTGGGGCGAACCGTTCCCGATCCTGTGGGAACCCGCCGGGGACGGATCCCGCCAGCACACGGCCATCGCCGAGTCCGAGCTTCCGTTGCTGCCCCCGTCCCTCGACGACTACAAGCCCACGGCCGACGGCCAACCGCCTCTAGCCCGCGCCACCGACTGGGTCAACCAACCGGGCAACGTCCTGCGCGAGACCAACACCATGCCCCAGTGGGCCGGCTCGTGCTGGTATTACCTGCGCTACCTCGACGCCCGGAACGGCCAAGCCTTCGCGAGCAAGGAAGCTGAGTCCTACTGGATGAGCGGTGCCGCCGCCATCCCTGGCAACGGTCCCGCGCCCACCCCGGGCGTCGACCTCTACGTCGGCGGCACCGAGCACGCCGTCCTGCACCTCCTCTACGCCCGGTTCTGGCACAAGATCCTCTTCGACCTCGGCCACGTCTCCACCCCCGAGCCGTTCTACAAGCTCGTCAACCAAGGCCTCATCCTCGGTGAGGACGGCCAGAAGATGTCCAAGTCCCGCGGCAACGTGGTGAATCCGGACGACGTCCTGAAGGAGTACGGTGCCGACGCCTTCCGCCTTTACGAGATGTTCATGGGGCCGCTCTCCGAGACCAAGCCCTGGAACACCCAGGGCGTCGAGGGCGTGTACCGCTTCCTCGGCCGCGTCTGGCGCGTGTTCGTCGATGACAAGTCCGAGGCCGAGTTCGAGCAGGCTTGCGCAGTCGATCCCTCGATCGGCGACCAGCACCTCTCCAAGGTGAAGCTCTCTCCCGCCATCGCGGAGGTCCCTGGCGATCCCGCGCAACTCAAGACCCTCCATGCCTGCATCAAGAAGGTCACCGAGGACCTCGAAGGCATGCGCTTCAACACCGCCATCTCGGCGATGATGATCTTCGCCAACGAAGCCCTGAACTGGCAGGTCAAGCCCGCTTCCGTGCTGGCAACCTTCCTCCAACTTCTGGCGCCGTTCAGCCCGCACCTCGCCGAGGAACTCTGGGAACGCCTCCACAACCACCTCGGCAAGCCTGTCCCCAGCCTGACCTACGCCCCCTGGCCGACCTTCGATCCTGCCCTCCTCGTCGAGGACTCCTACGAACTCCCCGTCCAGGTGAACGGCAAGCTCCGCGACGTCCTCCGGGTCGCCAACGACGCCACCAACGCCCAACTCGAGGCGCTCGCCCTCGCCGCCGAGAAGGCCCAGCCCTTCCTCGCCGGCAAGACCGTCCGCAAGATCATCGTCGTGCCCAAGCGCATGGTGAACATTGTCGTGGGCTGAACCCGTGTTAAGCTCCCGGCATGTCCCGTCTCACCCGACAGGAGCAGGTCGCCCTCTGGATCCTGCTCCTGCTGCTCGTCGGCGGTGCCGCCGGCCGCTACTGGATCCGACATATCTCCCCGGGCCCTGCCACCGCTTCAGCCCGGCCCTGATGCCATGAGCGACTTCGACGCGTCAGTCGAGCGATTGGTCCTGCGGGACACCCGCTATCCCAAGGAGGCCTACCTCTACCTGCGCGCCGCCCTCGACTTCACCCAGGCCCTCCACAATCGGACCGGCCACGTCTCGGTCACCGAACTCCTCGAAGGCATCCGCCAGTACACCCTCAAGGAGTACGGCCCCATGTCCATGCTCCTGCTCGAGGAGTGGGGAATCCGCTCCTGCGCCGACCTCGGAGAACTCGTCTTCAACCTCATCGCCGAGGGCGAACTCCGGAAGACCGAACAGGACCGGCGCGAGGACTTCGCCGCCGGCTACGACTTCTTCGAAGCCTTTCGCAGGCCCTACCTCCCGACTGAAGCCCGGGTCCGCCCGCCGTCCGCGCACGGCACCTGAGCCACCCTCTCCGGGGCAAGTCCCACCGCCCCATTCCACCGCCCCATCGTTTCCGGCCGCCGCCCCCGTCCGACCAATCCCATGTCGCAGGTGCGACATCCCGTTGGCACCAGCCCAGACCCCCTGCCAATTCCGTGTCGCACCTGCGACACGCCGTTGGCAGCGCTGCCCAGGGCCGGCCTCGCTGCGCCGCTGCGCCTCCACGGGAATGCTGTCGTCAGCCTTTCTGGTGCCCGCGAGTCCCGAAGCTTCGCCTTTGAAACCGACGCCGGCTGGGGTGTCATCGGGCCGTGGATCCCCTCCTGATTGCCGCGCTCGGCACTGTCGTGATGGTGTTGGGTCTTGTCCTGCTCCGGCTCCACGCCTTTCTCGCGCTCATCCTCGGCGCGATCCTGATCGCCCTGTTGACTCCCACGCCCAACCGGGAGTGGTTCCATCTGCAATCCACGGCCAGCCAGGTCGCGGGGATCGAACCCAGCTCCGGTCTGCTCACCCTCGCCCCAAAGTCCCGGCGGCCAAACGCCGGCCTCGTCCATCTGCTGCGCCCGGGGTCCCACCCGGTTGAGGTCGTGGCGTCCGGGCCGCTGACCTTCGAAACCGTCCAAGGCCGGGAACATTGGCGCTACACCGGCCCCATTCCGCCCAACGCCCTTCCGACCGGGCCACTCTGGATGGTGACCGACGCCCAACTCGCCGACACACGCCGACAGGCTCGCGGCCACGCCGTGGCCATTGTTGCCGAAGGCTTCGGTGCCACCTGCCGCAGCATCGGGCTGCTGATCCTGCTGGCCTCGGTCATCGGACGCTGCCTGACCGACAGCCTGGCGGCAGACCGGATCGTGGGGTGGGTGCAGGAAAAGCTGGGTGAACGACGCGCACCCGAGGGATTCGCGGCGAGCGGATTCCTCCTTGGCATGCCAAGCTTCTTCGACACGGTCTTCTACCTGCTGATGCCCCTGGGCCGCGGGCTCGCAGCCAGGACCCAACGCGATTTCCTGCTCTACACGCTGACCATCGTCGCAGGAGCGACCATGGCACATTCGCTGGTGCCCCCCACACCCGGGCCCAGCTTCACCGCCCACGAGTTCGGAATTCCCATCGGCACGATGATGGTCGGGGGCATCCTCGTCGGCCTGGTCACCGTCCCGTGCGGCGTCGCCTATGCCCGATGGGCCAACCGACGATGGCCTCTTCCACTGCGCCCGCTGGCCGATGGCGGCAGCACGACCGCAGGGGAGCCAGCCAGTTCGTCCCCGGCCGCCACGCCACCCCCATTGCTGCTGGCCATCCTTCCCATCGTCCTTCCCATCGGGTTGATCGGCGCGGCGGAATCCTGGAAGACGCTCGGACCCGGGCTCGATGGCAGCCCGCTGGCCACCGCCCTCGCCTTCGTCGGGCAAAGCCAGATGGCGCTCCTCGTCGGCACCGTCGTCGCGCTCCTCCTGCTCGCCCGGAGGCATCGATGGAATCTCGATGCCCTCAAGAACCCCGTCTCCGGCGCGATCACCGGCGGCAGTTCGATCCTGATGATCACCGCGGCCGGGGGAGCGTTCGGTTTCGTCATCCGCCAGACCGACATCGCCACGCGCATCGCCACGTTCTCGGGCGGTGGGCACTACTCATTGCTCCTCGCGGCCTTCGGAATCACGACGCTGGTCCGACTCGCCCAGGGATCGGCCACGGTCGCCATGATCACGGCCGCCGGGGTCGTGGCCCCCATCGCCGCCGCAGCCCAATTGCCCTATCACCCCGTCTACCTCGCACTCGCCATCGGATGCGGCTCCAAACCCGTTCCGTGGATGAACGACAGCGGATTCTGGATCATCGGACGGATGTCGGGCATGACCGAAACAGAGACCCTGCGGAGCGCGAGCGTGATGATGAGCCTCATGGGCATCATCGGGTTCTTGGCCGTGCTGGCCGGCGCGTGGCTGATGCCGCTCCGGCCGTGACCTTCACCACGTCGCCACGCTTTCGGCCTGCATCACCCGATCCACGACCTCGCCCCAGTCCTTCACCTCGTCGAGCCGGATGACTTCGACCGGCAAGCCGGCGGCGCGCTGGGCTTCGATGACATTCTGGACCAGTTCATCCGGTGGGCCGTTCAGGAGATGGAGGAGCGTCTTCATCGGAATCGAGGGTCAAAACCGCAGAACCGAGGTGGCCCCGGCGCATCGCCTCGCCAATTCGGCATCGTCCAATTCCTCGAACGGCGCGGTCGCCTCGCCCAGGTCGCCGATCTCGGCAGCCCCCGCCTGCACCCAAACGGGATGCCCCCAATCACGGATGATCGGCAGATAACGGGTGAAATCGTCCTCCATCTTGAGGTCGTCCACCCATTCACCCAGGCCGCGGATGGCAGGTCCGCGCAGGTAGACCCGAACGTCGGCCTTCTTCCACGCGCCCAGCCCCGCGGCGACGCGGATCGCCTCGGCTGGGCGATGGGTCTCGCGCGGATCGCTGGTGACGACGAACACCACGAGCGGGCGCCGAGGGGAGGAGGAGGGGGAGGATGCAGCCATGCGAAGTTCAGTCGAAGCTCACGAACCGGTCCGTTCCCGCGACGAGGTCGCTGACCACCGTCAACCCAGCGTAGGCAGCCGAGTCATCCACCGGGAGATTCCGTTGGTGAGCGCCGTAGGCGCAGGCATAGAGCTTGAGGCCCTTGGCCTTCAGTCCCTGCAAGGCCTCATCGCGCACCCCGGACACCGCGTCATCCAGGCAGTACAGATAAACGTCGAGACCGCGCCCGAGGGCCGCCTCCGCAAAACGCACCCCGTGCCGGAACGATGGCCGTTCCGGCGGGCTTGAGATCAGGATGCCCAGCTTCGCCATGGCTGGAACTCTGGGCACGCCGACGTTTCCGGATTCAAGGTCGAATCCGCGAAAAGCCAACGGGCCGGGTCTTGCGACCCGGCCCGTGTGCTCACCGTGAACCGCCGTGCGGGAATCAGTTCGTGGCCTGATCCTCGACGAACTTGATCACGCGCGACTTCTCGGAGCGCTTGCGGGCGTTCTCATCGAGGATCTTCTTGCGCAACCGCAGGTGGTGCGGCGTGGCCTCGACGTACTCATCGACGTCGATGTACTCCAGCGCGCGCTCCAGCGTGAGCTTCAACGGCGCGTTCAACTGGATGCCCTTGCCGTCGCCCTGCGAACGCATGTTCGTGAGCTTCTTCTCGCGGACGGCGTTGACCGGGATGTCATTCTCACGGGCGTTCTCGCCGATGATCATGCCGACGTAGACCTGGTCGCCCGGCTCCACCATCAGGCGGCCGCGCTCCTGGACCATGTTGAGGGCGTACGACGTGGCCTCACCCGCTTCCATGGCCACCAGCGAGCCATTCTTGCGCGCCGCGATCTCGCCACGGTCTTCACCGTAATCGTGGAACAGGTGGCTCATCACGCCCATGCCGCGGGTCATGTTCACCAGGTCCGTCTCGAATCCGATCAGGCCGCGCATCGGGATCAAGGCCTCGACCGAGACCTGCGATCCGACGTGATTCATGTTCGTGATCTGGGCTTTCCGGAAGGAGAGGTTCTCCATGACGGCGCCGAGGTTCTCGGACGGGATTTCGACGAAGAGCTTCTCGATGGGCTCCTGAGGATTGCCATCCGCGCCCTTCTTCCAAAGCACTTCTGGGCGGGACACGAGCACCTCGTAACCTTCGCGGCGCATCTGCTCGACCAGGATGGCGATCTGCATCTCACCACGGCCGGAGACCGCGAAGATCTTGGGATCGGAGGTCTGGGCGATGCGGAGCGCGACGTTGGTGCGGATCTCGCGGGTGAGGCGTTCCCAGAGGTGACGGGCGGTGACGAGCTTGCCATCCGTGCCACCCAGAGGACCGTCGTTCACGGCGAACTCCATCTGGATCGTGGGAGGATCAACCGGGATGTAGGGAAGCGCAGGCCGGGCCTCGGAATCGCAGATCGTCTCGCCGATGAAGACGTCCTCGAAGCCGGCCAGACCGACGATGTCGCCGGCATGGGCTTCCTTGACCTCGATCCGCTTCATGCCCTCGAAGTGGTAGACCATGGTGATCTTGCCCTTCGTGACGCGACCATCGCCATGGCGACAGATGGCGGGGTCACCCACGCTCACCTTGCCGGAATAGATCTTCCCGAAGGCGATACGGCCCATGTAGTCGCTGTAGTCGAGGTTGGCGACCAGCAACTGGAATCCGTCGCCAGCGTGGGCGCGGGGTGCCGGGATGTGCTTCACAACGGCGTCGAACAGCGGCTCCATCGTGCCGGTGACGTGGTCGAGTTCGAGCTTCGCGTAGCCCTGCTTGGCCGAGCAATAGATGAACGGGAAGTCCAGCTGCTCGTCCGTCGCGTTCAGCGAGATGAAGAGCTCGAACACCTGGTCGAGCACCTTCTTGGGATTGGCGTTCTCGCGGTCGATCTTGTTGATGACCACGATTGGCTTGGCTCCGGCTTCCAGCGCCTTGCGGAGCACGAAGCGCGTCTGGGCCTGCGGACCCTCGGCCGAGTCCACCACCAGCAACACACCGTCGATCATGTTCATGATACGCTCGACCTCGCCGCCGAAGTCGGCGTGGCCCGGGGTATCGACGATGTTGATGTGGTAGTTCTTGTATTTGAAAGCCGCGTTCTTGGCCCGGATGGTGATGCCCTTTTCCTTCTCAAGGTCCATCGAGTCCATCAGACGCTCCACCTGCGTCTCAGCCTGATTGGCACGGAAAGTTCCCGACTGCTTCAGTAGGCAGTCCACCAACGTCGTCTTGCCGTGATCGACGTGGGCAATGATTGCAATGTTACGGATGTGCTGCATAAGCGCGAATTCCCCGAGAGGGGAGCCGCGCAGCATCCCTACCACGGCGAAAAGGTCAAGGGCCGGCTTGGCTTCACCCAGATCGAAACTCCGTCGTCACCCACCCGTCACCCCGCCTTCCGCCGCCGCTTTCAAGCCATCCGCACGCAGTAGACCGGCGGCAGTTCGCCGCTAACCCGTTCCCAGGAGTCACCACCATCCTCACTCACCCAGACCGAACCCGTGGTGGATCCCATGACCAGCGTCCTGCCATCGGCCGACACCTCCAGCCCGTGCCGATAAACCAGGTGATAGGCGTGCTCCTGAGGCAGTCCGAAACGAAGCACATCGAACGTCTTCCCTCCATCCCGGGTTCGGGACACCGACATGGCCGCGTTCTCGGGAAGGCGTTGGTCATCCTTGATCCCGGGCACGAACCAGGCGGTATCCGGATCCATTGGATGGACGGCCACGACGAACCCAAAGTCGGGCTTCACCGAGGTGATTCGCACCCAGGTCACGCCACCGTCGTCGGACCGGAAGATGCCCGAGTGATGCTGCAACCAAGCCCGCGATGGCACAGCCGGACAATGGACGACGCGGTGGGGATCCTGGATCGCCGGATCTCCGGCCAGCTCCGGCGGCATGTAGTCCGCGACCAAGCCCTGCCCCACGAGACACCAGCTCCCGCCCCCGTCCAGGGTCTCCCAAACCCCACCGCAGGAAACCGAGATGACAACCCTCCGCGAATCCCGCGGATCCACCGAGACCGAATGGATGCCCGGGTAGTCGTACCCGCCGCCAAACCACTTCCCCCGTTCGGGCATGTCCCACAACGGGCGGTTCAAATCCCAGGTCTTACCCGAGTCCACGGAGCGGAAAAGCCCGCCCGGAATCGTTCCGCACCACAAGGTCCCGGGCTCGTCCACGCCGCCTGCCTCCAAGGACCAGATCTTCTCGAGCGACCATGGAATCGGCTTCTGTCTCATCGGACATAGCGTGTCCGGCGTTCCTTCGGGCTTGGGTGGATAGGCCGGACACGACACCTCCGACCAGGTCGTTCCCCGGTCGGGCGACACATGCAGCTTGGTGCCGTAGTGACCATGCTCAACAGCGACGTACCAGCAGCCATCCCTCGGATCCGCCAGGAGCATCGGTACCGGCGCGCCCAGGAAGGCGGTCCGCCGGATCCGCCAGCTGCCCGCATCCCGGCCCAGCACAAACAGTCCCTTGCGGGTCCCGATCAGCACTTCATTCGACATGGTTCATCCTCCCGAGAGCGCCTGCATGACGTAGATGTCCGACTCCGGGCGCACGGCATCGGAAAGCCCTTCCCGATCGTGAATGGGGGAACCATCCACGAAGATCACCACATGCCGCCGGACTGCTCCCTGATCATCCAGCACGTATCCGCGCAGGACGGGATTCGATGCGAACACCGCGTTCAGGACCGCCGCCACGGTCGATCCGTCCACAGACGCCGCGGGCGCGGAAGTCAGCCGGGCGAGGTTGGCCGTGAACTGGATGGTGGGCACTGGGCAGAAAGGTTTCGCCGAAAGCTAACAGTCCCGAAGCCCGAGGGAAGCCTGACCATCGGCCAGCATCCGCTCCGGTGGGTCGAGTGCCGCCCCACGACCCGTCAGGGAGTCCCCATGTCCAAGATTCAAGTCTCAAGCCCGACTTCCGCTCCAAACCTGAAACTGAGAACTTCGAACTCCGAAGCGGCTCGACGGAGAGGCTCGCCCCACCTTCCTGGAATCGATTCGCCCCCAACCGGAAGCCCTCCCAGAAAAAGGGCGCGCCCCCGGCCCCCAACTGCGCTAGGCTGGGTGGGTCATGTCGTCTGCCGCAAAGATCCTCGATGCTGCCGCACTGCCCGCCTGGCGGGCGCAACAGCGTCAGGCTGGCCGGCGGGTCGTGGTCACCAATGGTTGCTTCGACCTGTTGCATGCCGGCCACGTCAGCTACCTCGAAGCCGCCCGGGCCGAGGGCGATCTCCTGCTCCTGGGGCTGAACGGCGACGAATCTGTCCGTCAGCTCAAGGGCCCCACGCGGCCTGTCGTCCCAGAAGCGGACCGCGCCCGCGTGCTCGCCGCCCTCGGCTGCGTGGATGCCGTCTGCATCTTCCCCGAGATGCGCGCCATCCGCTTCCTCGGAGTGGCGCAGCCCGACATCTACGTGAAGGGTGGCGATTACACCATCAACACGATCAACCAGGAGGAGCGGCACGCAGTGGAATCCCACGGCGGCCGGATCGTGTTCATCCCATTCCTGCCCGGCCGCAGCACGACGGGCCTACTCTCCAAGATCCAGAAACTCTGAATTTTCATGTCGAACGAAAACCCGTCCAAGCCAGGCGACGCCCTGGAAAAGCTTCCCAACGCGATGGTGCGCCAGCTCAAGAGCCGGGCCCAGACGCTGGATCCCGTCATCAAGGTGGGCCACGCCGGCCTGACCCCGGAACTCATCAAGAGCCTCGATCAGGCTCTTGAACTCCACGAACTCGTGAAGGTCAAGTTCACCGGCCTCAAGGAGCAGAAGCACGAACTCTCCCCAAGGCTCGCCAGCTCCACCCGCAGCCACCTCGTCTGGACCATCGGCCATTGCGCCATCCTCTTCCGCCGCCGCCCGCATCCGGACGCGGCGAAGTCCTGAAAGCCCGCAATTCCCCCTTCCCCGGCGCGCGTCGCGTCCATAGCCTTCCCAAAGTTCCCCGGCGGCAAGGCGGCTGATCCGTCCTGCGCCGGTAGAGTCATTCAACGAGCATCACCAGTTATGGCCAAGAAACAGATCCGCATCGGGCTCATCGGCTACGGCTTCATGGGCCGGGCCCACTCCAACGCCTACGCCAAGGTCGGCAACTTCTTCGACTCCGAGTACGAACTCGTCCGTCAGGCGGTCTGCGCCCGCGACGAGGAGAAGCTCAAGGCCTTCGCCACCCGCTGGGGCTACCAGACGATCGAGACCGACTGGAAGAAGCTGATCGCACGGGACGACATCGACCTGATCGACATCGCGGTCCCGAACAATCTCCACGCCGAGATCGCCACCGCCGCCGCCAAGGCCGGCAAGATGATCCTGTGCGAGAAGCCCCTCGCGATGAATCCAAAGGAAGCCGAGAAGATGGTGGCTGCCATCGCCAAGGCCGGCGTCCCGAACATGGTCTGGTACAACTACCGCCGCTGCCCGGCGGTCGTCCTCGCCAAGCAACTCATCGACGAAGGCCGCCTCGGCCGCGTGTTCCACTACCGCGCCAACTTCCTCCAGGACTGGACGATTTCGCCCGATCTCCCGCAGGGCGGCACCGCCCTCTGGCGTCTCGACGCCAAGGCCGCCGGCTCCGGCGTCACCGGTGACCTGCTCGCGCACTGCATCGACACGGCCCTTTGGCTCAACGGCGGGATCGCGGACGTGAACGCCATGACGGAGACGTTCATCAAGGAGCGGAAGCACAACCTCACCGGCAAGGTCGAGAAGGTGAAGATCGACGACGCCTGCGCCTTCCTCTGCCATTTCAACAACGGCTCGCTCGGCCTGTTCGAATCCACGCGCTACGCCCGCGGCCACAAGGCGCTGTACACCCTCGAGGTCAACGGCGAGCACGCCTCCCTCAAGTGGGATCTCCACGACCTCCACCGCCTCCAGTGGTTCGATCACAAGGACCAGAGCAACCTCCGTGGCTGGCGCTCGATCCACGTCTCCGATGGCGACCATCCGTACCTCAAGAACTGGTGGGTCCCCGGTCTCCAGATCGGATACGAGCATTCATTCGTCCACCAGGTTGCTGACTTCCTCAAGGGCCTCGAGACCGGCAGCGGCGCGAAGCCCGACTTCGCCGATGGCCTCGCCACGGACTATGTGGTCGATGCCGTGCTGACCTCCGCGCGCACCCGCAAGTGGGTCAAGGTCAAGCAGCCGAAGGCTCCCAAGACCGCCAAGGCCGCCAAGGCCTGATCCAGATGACTTCTCGTGGGGGCCGGCCTTCAGGGTCGGCCCCCGTTTTGTTTCGAAGGCCACCGCGCCCGCTCCAGCTCCGCCGGCAACCATGCGGATGATCGATCGGGCGCCGTCCGATTCAGCGGCGGATTCTGCGCGATCTCCGGATACAACCGCTGTTCCCAGGATAAATGGTTCCAACGGACATCGCCCCCCTAGGCCATCCGCTGCCAGCAGCGCCTGACTCGGGACTGGCTGGCGGAGCACAGATGGAAACTCTTGCGGTACCGGTTGGAAATCGACGCCGGCTATGCGAGGAACTGGTCGGGACATGCTTGGCATCCGTCGCGCCCTCTTTGTCTGTCACTACCTCCAGCACGTGGTTGGAGGGGCTGAGATCATTGGCAGGAAGGTGGTCGAGGGCCTGGTGCGGCGGGGGTGGTCGATCGACATGGTTGTCTTGGCCGGCCCTGACCCGGTGAAGGATGGCCGAACGTTGGAATGGAAGCTGCCTCTGGGACTGAAGGCGGGGTCCCTGCGCGGAAAGCAGGTGGCGATCTACGCAGGCTCGATCGGGATCGATGCGATGGCTTCGAGGCAGATCTTCAGCCAGATCAAGGGCGAATCCTACGATCTGGTCGTCGCGCACGACACCGTCAGTGCTGGCCTGGCGAAGCGGTTGGCGGAGGCCCTGAGACTCCCCTTGGTTGCTTTCGTCTATGAGCCGCTGCCCCGGCTCAGCCCGGTTGAGTCAGGCGCCAGCGGGTGGATCCTGCGCTGGTTGACCCAACGTTCGAATCGCGTGATCCGGACAGCGCTCGCGCTGGCGAGCCATCGGATTGCGGCGTCCCGAGATACCTGCGTGCGGCTTGAGGAGTTTGCGCCCGGGCCACCGTCCACGGTGGTGTATAACAGCGCCCCGGAGCCGAAGCTGGCGAGTTTCAGGGGAGAGGGATTGCTGTTTGTGGGAAGGCTGAGTCGTGAGAAGGGCTTTGACCTGGTCGTGGAGGCATATCGTGCCTGTTCGCGGCGGCCGCGTCTCTCGATTGCTTCCCTCGACGGACCTCTCGCCGCCGACGCACATCGCTTGGCGGCTGAGCACGAGGAGGTGCGACTCTTGCCGCCGGCCCGCCCGGAGCAGATGGAGGCGATCTACAGGGACCACCGCGTGGTCGTGGCCCCCTCGGCCTGGCCAGATCCATTGCCAGGCGCGGTCCTGGAGGCCCGGGCATTTGGGCGGGCGCTTCTTGTCAGCCGAATGGGTGGAATCCCGGAGATCATCGAAGGTTATCGTCCAGTCCGGACGATCGAAGTGCAAGCCGGGCGAGCCCGTGCGGTCAAGGAGTTGGCGTCGGCAATGGATACCATGGGGGCTTGGGCTGACGCGGAACCAGATCCTCAGGCTGAGGCTGCCTTTCGAATCAGGCATGGAGCTGATACCCAGATTGAAGCCGTCTATCGGGTTCTTGCGGCGCAGTTGACTCGGGGTTGAGTCGAGGGATCCGCCCGGTCGATCGTCTGGAAGCCTCGCTGGCATCAAGATCCTCGGTCCTGACCTGGGTCGACTCGACGAAGAGCAGCAAACGGATCGGCGTAGTCCCGCCCCATCCGGTCCGGACGCCACCTCAACGCACGGACCGATCGACCGCCAGCAATTCGAGGGCCGCCAATTCCACCCGTGCCGCCTGCTCCGCGTTCAATCCACTCAGCAGCGGTAGCACCGCCCCCGTCTCTGACAGACCAGCCAACCGGACAGACTCGTGCAGCACGCGCACCGGGTTGATCGCATTCCTCAAGTCCTCCAGCGGCTTGAAGATTCCCCGGATCCGCTCTGCCTCCGTCCAGTTCCCCGCTGCTGAAGCCTTCAGGAACGCCATCGACAGTGCGGGTGCCACGCACACGCATCCGCTCGTGAACCCGTTCAGCCCAAAGTCACGCAGGTGGACCACCGCAGGCTGCTCGCCTATCCCGCTGACGATGAGTGACGCGGGAACCTGCTGCAGCAGTTCCTTCAGGAAGGGATCCTCGGCCGGATTTGGTCGCACGATCGCGTACTTGATCCACGAGACGCAGCCGTCCTTCACCAACCGCGCCACTTCCGCCGGACTGACGTAGCCCTCCTGCTTCACGTAGACGACGATCGGCCGCCCCAGACGCTCCGCAAACCGCCTGAGGCCCGTCTCGACGCCTGCAAACGTGTTCAACCCCTGATGCGGCAGCACCATCACCGTCGGGAACTCGAAGTCCCGCGCCACCTCCGCCTGATCCATCATCACCCCGTACGAAGGTCCCGCCGACGGTACCACCAGCGTTGCTGGGCCTGCCCCTTCGGCCAGCATCGTGAGCACCGCCGCATACTCGCTCGGCCTCAGGTGGTAGAAGTTGGCGTTCCCGCCGTAGAGCAGCACGTCCACACCGCCCGATTCGATATGGCGGATCAACCGGACGTTTTCGTCCCGCGAAACCCTCTCGTCCACGCCACGGGCCAACGGGGGAACAGCGATGACCGAAGACGCCAGACGTGAAGGAGTGATGGGACGGGTATCCATGGAGATCGAACTTGAAGGTGGAGCTTTGTTGGGAGCGATGTTCCAGATTTCCGTCCCGATCGTCACCCGTCCTTTTCGGCAACGACGACTCCCGCGAAGCCCCGCCCGAGCATCGAGAATTGGGGCAAGTGTGCCCAAGAGCCGATCCTGAACGGGCTCGACGGAGTCTCAACCCGCCCGCTTCCCGGGGCCGTGTCCAACTGCGCCCCAGCTCCAACTTTCCTGCAAAAAGGTCTTGAGCGAACGCCCCCGGGTAACCATTTTCACGGCTCGCGGAGCCCGCGTGGCGGAATTGGCAGACGCGCTAGATTCAGGTTCTAGTGAGTAACATCGTACAGGTTCAAGTCCTGTCGCGGGCACCACTCCTCGAAAGCACCCCTCCCACGGAGGAGTTTTTCGTTCCCTGAACCAACGTCGCCAGTCCCTGGACCGACTCGACACAAAGACCGCCCCACTGGGTGCTCCATCACAACGGTGGGGCGAGAGTCCTCACGAGCCGGCCTGGGGTCCCACGCTTCAAGGTTAATGGTTCAAGCCCGGATCGGCCTTCAAACTCGAACCTGAGAACTTCAAACTCGGAGGCGGCTCGACCAAGACTCGCCCCAGCGGTTTCACGGCACCGACGTCACGACCCGGTAGAAGCCGTCTCCCGATGCCGCGTCCGTCCAGGTCACCACGTCCGCATCCACCGTGCGGGTGCCGCCCGTGACCACGTTCCAGGGTCCCTCCGGCGTCGACGCCCGTTCCAGCACCAGCGTGATTCCCATCGCCTGCTTCGCCGAAACGCGGAACCCACTCTCGCCGACCGCCGCCCCAGTCAACTCCGGCGGCTCCGACCAATTCGCCAGCCACTGCTTCATCCGCCGGAACGCGTCGCCCGCCTCGCCTCCGGGCGTTCCCGACGCCAGAAGATTGACCGACTCCTGCGGATCGTCCCGCAGGTCATAGAACTCCATGGTCCCGGTCTTGAACTGGATCAGCTTGTACCGCTCGTCCACCGTCATCCGCCCGGCCACTTCATCCGGGATGGAGGAGCTGAAGTTCTCGCTCAGGACGCCGGGCATCGAGGGCGTAAACGGCTCGTTCCTCACGATCGGAGCCACGCTCCGGGAATCCACCCGGCTTCCCGCCGCCACCCATTGGTCCGACGGCACACCCGCAAGGTCCAGGATGGTGGCGTAGACATCGGTCAGGTGCAGGACCGCATCCGAAGTCCGGCCCGGCGAAGCCACCCCTGCCCCTGCGATGATCATGGGGACGCGGGTTCCACCCTCATATAGGGTTCCTTTCGCCCGATCCGAGGCATACGGCGGCTGGATCACTGCTCCCGTCGACCCGTTATCCCCCACGAAGACCACCGTCGTCTCCTCCAGGTTGACCACCTGGAGCAAGCGAGCCAGTTCGGTGTCCAAAGACTCGATCATCGCCTCGAAGTATGGCCGCGGATTGGTCTGCGCCACGGCTGCCGAGTCCGGCAGCGCATCGTACGAATGCAGGTTCCGGGGCGGCTTGTGCAGCGGCGTGTGCCCCGCGTTGAACGCCAGCCACAGCATCCACCGATTGGTTCCCTTCCCTGTGATCCACGCCCGCGCGTCGTCCACGCAGTCGGTCGTCGCGTAGACCGAGTACGCCGCCGTCAGGTCTCCATCCACCACCTTCGGCCATCGGTCATAGTTCGGAATCGCTCCCGCAATCGACCCGGCAAAATGCTCCCAACCACCGATCGTCCGCGGGTCGTCGTTCCCGTAGCTCATGTGCCACTTCCCCAACTGGGCGTGGCGGATCCGCGGTTCCGGTTGCCCGCTGAATACCTTGGCGAGCGTCCGCTCCCCCGGTTGCAGTTGCGGGTCGCTCGGCGACGCAATCGCGTACCCGATCCCGTGGCGGAATGGGAAGCGACCGGTCATCATCGATGCCCGGCTCGGCGAACAGGTCGGATGCGAGTAGCACCGGCGGAACAGGACGCCCTTCGACCGGAGGGATTCCAGCGTGGGTGTCGGCGGCTGACGGGAGCCGGCCGTCTTGTTCAGCATTGCCAGGCTGTCCGCGCCGAGATCATCCGCAATGACCAGGAGCACATTTCGGCTCGCTGCCAGGGATCGGACCGTGCCCCCCGTCAGCAAGGCAAGCAGGAGGCACAGGGTACCGGAGAGGGCTTTCATGTTAGATGGGGGGGAATCTCCTCTCCGAATCTACCTGAACCGCCCCACCCCAAGGCAACCCCCGCGACCCCTCAGGGGCGCTTGTCCCTTTCCCACTCCTTCAATGGCTCAAAGAAGCCCCCAACCAAGCCCAACGCCCAGCGAACAACCGGCAACTGCAAGGTTCCGCCGATTGCATCCGCATGTCGCACCTGCGACATCCCATTGTAAATCCTCCCGCTTACCGCCCAGAGGCCATCCGCCTCCTCATTTGCATCGGCATGTCGCATATGCGACATCCCATTGTAAATCCGGCTCCCAGTCCCCGGGCTTGCGCGCCGTGCTCCGGGAGATACGTTGACGGCCTGTTCCGGGGCCTCCCCCACCCGCCCCGGCTCCTTCCCCTCCATGGATGTCTTGAGAAACCGATCCCACCGACGGTCCGCCGCCTTCACCCTGATTGAGCTGCTGGTGGTCATCGCCATCATCGCGATCCTGGCGGGCATGCTCCTCCCGGCACTGTCCCGCGCCAAGTCCAAGGCCCTCTCCATCACCTGCCTCAACAACCTCAAGCAGTGGTCTTTGGCCATGACCATGTATGCGCAGGACTACCAGGACAGCGTCCCCGAGGAAGGCAACGTCACCCTCCGCATCAACGAAGAGGAGAACAAGGAGGCCTGGTACAACTCGGTCCCTCCGTCCATCCGCCTGCAATCGATGGTCGACCTCTACACCCGGACCAACATCCCGCTCCCGGGCAACCGCACCCTCTTTTCCTGTCCATCGGCCGTCAAACCCACCATCCCGCCCAACATCAATGGACGAGTCTTTTTCATGTTCGGCATGAATGGCCGGCTCTGCATCAACCGCTCCGGGCGAAATGGCGGCCCCAACACCAAGCTCTCCACCGTCCAGAGGCCGTCGGACACCATTTTCCTCGCCGAAGTGGACGGCAATTCTGCCTCCGCCAACCGCACCCAGTCCAACGTCACCGGTCAATACGCCGTCGGGCGTCACACCGGCCGCGGCAACTTCGCCCTCGTCGATGGCTCCGCCCGCGCCTACCGCACCAACGATTTCATCCGTTCCTCGGACGAATCCAACAACGCCTCGGCCGAGTGGGCGCGCGAACGCGTCGTGTACTGGTATCCGGCCGCCGAAACCCCGAACTGATCCCCGGCACCACACCGCCATCCTTCTTTTCCAAACCGAAACGAAACCGCCGCCTTACCGTGGCGGCATCACTGAAAATGCCAACGATGCTCAAAACCCGGCTCCTCGCCCTGCTCCTCACGGCGCTAGCGCCCTTCGCCACGCGTGCTGAACGGCTCCTCAACGAGCCCTTCGACTACCCGGACGGTGCCACTACATCAGTCGCCCCCGGCCTTTGGATCAACCACAGCGGCACCGCAGAACAGTCCAGCATCGACTCGGGTGCTGCCTTCATCACCGGTGCCGAGGCGGAGGACATCAACCGCACCTTCTCCCCCACCGGCATCAGCTCCGGCCAGCTGTTCGCCTCGTTTGACCTGACCCTCACTGCCCTTCCCTCGTCCGCCGGCGGCTACTTCTTCCACTTCAAGGACACCGGCACCGGCGCTGCCTCGACCTTCCTCGGCCGCGTCTTCGCCCGCACCACAGGTGCCGCAGCGGACAAGTACCGCCTCGGCATCTCCTTCGTCTCGACCACCGCCGCCAACATCATCCCCATCGAAAAGGACCTCGACCTCAACACCGCCTACAAGGTCGTCCTCCGCCTCGATTTCGCCTCGACCAACGCGACCCTTTGGATCAACCCGGCCACCGAGACGACGACTTCCGACCGCGCTGTATCCACCGACACCGCTGGATTCGGCGTGGGCATCAGTCAGGTCGGTCTCCGACAGGCCACCGGCATCGGTGACATCCGCATCGACAACCTCCTCGTCGGAACCCGCTTCGCCGACGTCGCCGAGGGAGGCAACGCGGCGCTGAATCCGCCTGTCCTTTCCACGCTGCCGACCCAGCGCACCGCCGCGGGCGTCGCCACCCCCGCGCTCGCCCTCACGGTCGCCGATGGCGAGACTCCTGTCGCCGACCTCGTCCTGACTGGCGTCTCGGAGAACGAAACCCTCGTTCCCTCCGCCAACATCACCTTCGGAGGCTCCGGCGCCGACCGCACCGTCACTGTCCGGCCTGCCGCCGGTCAGCAGGGCGTTGCCCGCATCGCCCTGACCGTCCGTGACACCGACGGCAATTCCGCCAGCCGCTCATTCAATCTGATCGTCGGCGAACCCTCCCTGTCGGGCCTGATGGATCTGGTCACCCGCCCAGGCACCCCCACGAACCTCGTCGTCCAGGTCAACGACACCGAGGGCGATGCCCTGACAGTCACGGCCACCGCCGCGAACGCCGAACTCCTCACCGCGGTCAGCGTCACCGGCTCCGGCAGCGCCCGCACGATCCGCGTGACCCCCAGCGACTCCGCCACGGGCGCCTCCCGCATAGAGGTCGTCGTCACCGACGGTTTCAACAGCATCACCAACGGTTTCAACGTCACGGTTGCCAAGACGCTCGGTGTGATCCTCGACGAACCGTTCGACTACCCGGACGGCACCCTGCTCAACCTGACCGGCCTCTGGATCCCGCACAGCGGAACCAATGACGGCCCGGTCACGGTCACCGGTGGCAAGGCCCAGCTGATCACCACGAATCGCGAGGACATCAACATCACCTACAACTCGCCCACCATCCGCACCACCGACGGGGTCATCCTGTACGCCCGCGTCGACGTGAACTTTGTCTCGGCCCCAACCTCGGCCAACGGCTCCTACTTCGCCCATTATCTCGGGTCCGCCGGCGGTTCGTTCCGCGGTCGAATCTTCGCCGGCCGACGCGAGCTGCCCGCCGGCCAGTTCCAGATCGGCCTCGCCAACAACTCGGCGACCGCCTCCGTCTGGCATCCCACCGTCCTCACCACCGGCCAACCAATCACCATCCTGGTCCGGTACAACGTCTCCACCGGCATCTCCACCCTCTGGGTCAATCCCGCCAACGAATCCTCGCCAAGCGTCACCGGAACGGACTCCCCCTTCCCGAATGACATGGTTTCCTTCGCCCTCCGCCAGGACACCGGATTCGGCTCGATTGACATCGATGCGATCAAGATCGGCACCTCCTACTCTGACGTGCTGAACCCGGTCGTCATCCTCGACTACTCACTCGCTGCCTCCCTCAATCCGGACGGCACCACTCGGGTCACGTTTCCCGCTTCGGCGCTGGCCAGCGGGTTCGTCCTCCAGGCCTCCTCCTCGCCCACCAGCGGCTGGACCACGGGACCCGCAGTCACGACCGAAGGCGACAACGCCGTGCTGACCGTCCCTGCCTCCGCCTCCGCCCAGTTCTACCGACTGGTCCGTCCGTAAGCTGCTGCCTGCAAAACACGCCGGGCCCGCGGTTCCACCGCCGGCCCGGCTTTTTCGTGCCCCAGATCAGACCGATCAGACGGATCCGTCCGATCGGTCCGATCTCTCTCTGCTGTTCCCCTCAATCCCGGAAATTCACGAACCCCAGCGCGACAGGAAACTCATGCCCCCGGATGGCGGCGATTACGGCCTGGAGGTCGTCCCGGTTCTTGCCGGTCACCCGCAGTTCATCGCCCTGGATGGCCGCGGTGACCTTGAGGTTCAACCCGCGGACGAAGCCTGCGATCTCCTTGGCCTGCGCCCCCTCGATCCCCTGCTTGATCTTGATCACTTGGCGGGCGTGACCCAGCGGCGACATCTCTGCCTCCCCCTGGTCCACGCTCTTCATGCTGATGCCCCGCTTGGCCAGCTTGGACACCACCATCTCCACCAGCGCCTTCATCTTGAAGGCATCGGGTGCCCGGAGCTTCACCTCGAACTTCTCGAGCACGATCTCCGCGTTGCTCCCCTTGAAATCGAACCGGGTGAGCAATTCCTTCTGCGCCTGGTTCACGGCGTTCTCGACTTCCATCGAGTTGACCTTCGAAACGATATCGAAACTCGGCATGGCCTCGATCATGCCATGCCGCCCGATTTCAAGAATCCGAAATCTCAATTTGAATTCCCTCCCCCCTCCGCCAACGTCCCCCTGTTCGCATGTCCCCATTCCGATGGCTGCCCGCCCTGCTCCTCGCGACCTGGTCCGGTCTCGCGGCTCCGGTCGCGTCCCGCACCCCACCTCCAGCCCCTGAGTTGCCCCGCGAGCTCCGCGCCCTCTGGATCGCCACCAAGGGCAACATCGACTGGCCCTCCAAGCCCGGCCTCCCGGTCGCCCGTCAGCAGCAGGAGCTCCGGATCCTCCTCGACCTTGCCCGGAACACCGGTCTCAACGCCATCGTCCTCCAGGTCCGTCCCCAGGGCGATGCCCTCTACGAATCCAGCCTCGAACCCTGGTCCGAATACCTGTCGGGTCGCGAAGGCGTAGCCCCAATTCCACGGTGGGACCCGCTCGAGTTCGCCGCCCGAGAGGCGCACGAGCGCGGGCTGGAACTCCACGCCTGGATCAATCCCTTCCGCGCCAAGGCAGACACCTCCCGCTCGCCCATCGCCCCGTCCAACTTCGCCGCCCGCCGTCCCGAACTCGCCCATTCGTACGGCACCCAGGTCTGGCTCGACCCCGGTGAACCAGCGGTCCGCGAACACGGCCTCCGTGTCATTGC
The DNA here is from genome assembly GCA_965284395.1 of Limisphaerales bacterium. Lineage (GTDB taxonomy): Bacteria > Verrucomicrobiota > Verrucomicrobiia > Limisphaerales > UBA9464 > UBA6176. Next base: position 7,806,165 of record OZ260084.1, read on the forward strand.
CGACCTCGTGAAGCGCTACGACATCGATGCGCTCCACATGGACGACTATTTCTACCCTTATCCGGTCAAGGATCCCTCCGGCAACGAAGTCCCCTTCCCCGACGGCCGCAGCTTCCGCCGATATGCCCAGGGCCGCTCCCTCTCCGACTGGCGCCGGTCCAACGTCGACGAATTCGTCCAGTCCGCCTCCGACGTCGTCCACGCCCAGAAGCCATGGGTCCAGTTCGGTGTCAGCCCATTCGGCATCTGGCGCCCGAACGTTCCCCAGGGAATCCGCGGCCTCGACGCCTACGAAACACTTTCCGCCGATGCCCGGAAGTGGTTCACCGAAGGCTGGGTCGACTACCTCACCCCACAGCTCTACTGGAACATCGACCAACGCGAGCAGAGCTTCCCCGTCCTGCTCTCCTGGTGGTCCTCCCAGAACACTCGTAACCGCCATCTCTACGCCGGCATCGCCTCCGCCCGGATCGGTACCGACCGCAACGCCCAGGAGATCGCCTCCCAGGTCCGTCTGGTCCGGCAACCCGGCGGTGCCAACGGACTCATGCTCTGGAACGCCGGAAGCATCCGCGCCAACAAGGGGGGCGTCACGGAACTGCTGCGCTCGACGGTTCTGCGCTCGCCCGCCCTTCCTCCAGCGACCCCGTGGCGCTGGACCAATGCCCCCGCCCTCACCGATTTCGAGATCACCCCGAAGGGCAAATCGGCCTACCGCGCTTCCTGGGACGTCCGCAGCCAGGAACCCGTACGTCAGTTCGCCCTCCAGGTCCGACGCGGATTCGTCTGGTCCTTCGATGTCCTCCCGCCCGGCCGACGTGACCTCACCTTCTATTCGTCACCCAGCCTGCCTGCACCCGAGGAGGTCCGCATCATCCCCATCGGCCGGGCCGGGGCCGCTGGTGGTGCGGGCTACTGGAGACGGCGGTAGCCATGTCCGCGCCATTCCATCCGCAACGAGTCCTGGTCATCAGCCTTGCCGGCATCGGGGACACCCTTCAGGCGACCCCGGTCCTGCACGAACTCCGGCTCCAGTTCCCCGCAGCGCGCATTGACGTCGCCGTCCTCTGGCCCGGAAGCGCGCAACTCCTTGAAGGCAACCGCCGCATCGATACGGTCCATCAGTTCAACCTCATCCAGGGCCCACGCCACAAATCCCTCGCCTTCCTCCTCCGGCTCCGCGCCCAACGCTACGACCTCTCCTTGACGCTCCACCCCCAGGGCCGGCGCGAGTACCGGATCGTCTCCCGGATCATCCGCGCGCGTCGGCGCCTCTCTCACCAGTACGAGAACGAGTCGTGGCTCGACCGATGGCTGGTCACCGATTCCATCCCTCAGGACTACGCCGTCTCCGGGCCCGAGAACAATCTCCGCCTCCTCTCCCTTCTCGGCCTCCAACGCCGACTCCACGAGCCCCGCCTCGAAGTCACCCTCTCGGATTCCGAGGCCCAGTGGGCCGCCACCTGGGAACGTGAACAGGGAGTCTCGGGGGTGCCATGGCTCGGCATCCATGTCGGGTCCGGCGGCACCAAGAACCTTTCGCTCCGGCGCTGGCCGCTCCATTGCTGGATCCAGTTCTGCCGCCGGTTCGCCGAGCTGCACCCAAGAGTCCCAATCGTCGCCTTCGGAGGTCCCGGTGAGGCTGATGTCCATCGCCAACTTCTTGCTGCGCTGCCCCAGGGCACACTCCGGACGCCTGACTCTCCCAGTCTCCGACACGCCGCCGCCCTCGTGGCGCGCGCCCGGGGCTTCCTGTCCGTCGACACGGCCTTCATGCACATCGCCGCCGCCGTACGGGTGCCCCACCAATTCGTCATCGAAACTCCAACCCTCAACCCGCCCGTCGAACCCCTCCGGCCCGACTGGGTCCGGATACCGAATCCGGCTGTTGCCGGCCGGTCCCTCGACTTCTACCGGTACGACGGGCGCCCCATCGCGGGTTCGCCCGTCGAACTGACCCGGATCATGGAGTCCGTCACCCCCGATTCGGTCCTCGGGGCCATCGGTCCGGCGTTTACCGTCACTTGATCGAGGCAGCCACCCGCTCCGGCGCCACATCACCCCGGATCCAATCCGCGATCAAACCGCTTTCCTTCGGCGTCAAGCGCCCCTCCTTGCCGAAGGCGGGCATCCGGTCGTTCCTCTTTCCGTAGAAGCGCGCATGGCCGGGATCCGTCGTGATCGCCATGATCCACTCGCGCGATCCCCAGCCGGTGAGATCCGGCCCCGAGGCCTCCTCGTCGGGCTTACGGAAGGCATGGCAATCGGTGCAGGCAAAGGTCTCCCGCACATGCGCACGGCCCTGCTCGATCATCGTCCCCTCCTTCGCCTCCTTCTCCCGTTGCCCCGGCAACGCGGCCTCGGCACTCACCGCTGCCACCATGGCCTCGAGGGCGGAAGGGTTACCCGCATGGAGCTTCGGCAGCTTGGTCGTGACGTACTTGACCATCTTTCCCTCCCGAAACCGGGTTCCACCGAAGTAGGCATGGTTGGTGATTCGACCGGCCTCCAGGAATCCAGCCAGCCATTCCCGCGAACCAAATCCCTGTAGGTCCGGCGCGCTCGGCAGGTCTTTCGAGACTACCCCCAGACCATCATGCCCGTCGTACCGGTGGCACCCGGCGCAATGCTGCGCGAACAACCGAGGACCCGTCGTCGCTGGATCCTCCCGCAACAGCGCCCCAGCTCCGCCCGGCGGAATTCCCCCGTTGGCTCGGATCAAGGCCCCGATCCGTTCCGATTGCGCCTGCGCCTGAGCCATCGCGGTCTGGAATCCAGGGTTGGCTGCATCACTGCGGATCGATCGCACCGTGAGCAAGGTCGCCGAGGTCAGCAGCACCGCGAGGAAGCCCAGATTGAATCGGTGCCCGAGCCGCCACTTCGCAAGAAACGGCATCACCGCCAGAACCCCGCAGACCAACCCGGGCACCAGGATTGCGCCCACGAATTCGCCGTGATGCCCGAAGAGGTCGGTCAGCACGTGCAGTTTCAGGAACTCGAACAGGAACAGGAAATACCACTCCGGCCGCGCCGCATTGAACGGCTGCGTCGCATCCGCCGGGGCGTACAACTCGGCTCCGTGGTGCTTCACCGTGAAGTAGAGCACCGCCCCCAGCACCGCCAGGCACGCCACCCCGTCCATGAGGATCTGATCCGGCCAGAAATTCGCGTCCGGCTTCCGATACGGCTGCTTCGCCGTGATCCCATGTTTCCGGAACAACGCCACGTGCGCCACGATCGCTGCGATCATCAGCCCGGGCAGCACCCCTGCGTGCAGCGCAAAGAACCGGGTCAACGTATGGTGACCGTAGTCCGATCCACCCACGATCAGCTTCTGGAGGGAAGGTCCCAACCCCGGGACGATCCCCGCCAGACTGGTAGCCACCTTCGTCGCCCCGTATCCCTTCTGGTCCCAGGGCAGCAGGTAACCCGTCAGGCCCAGGCCCAGCGTGAGGAACAGCAGGACCAGCCCAAACCAATAGTTCACCTCGCGGGGGGCCTTGTACGCCCCGTCCACCACCACCTGGAGCAGGTGCAGCACCAGCAGGACATGCATCGCCTGCGCCGTGTAGTGGTGCAATCCCCGCAGAAGCCAGCCACCCGTCATCTCGTTCTGGATGTAGTAGACGCTCTCCCAAGCCGTCGTCGAACTCGGGCTGTACGCCATCCAGAGCACCAACCCGGTGAGGATCTGTACCACGAAACAGAAGCTCAACGTGCTCCCCCACACATACCGCCACCGCGCACCGCCGGGGATCCGCTCGAACAGGGCCTCATGCAGGAGCCCATTCATCCCCGTCCGGTCATCCAGCCAAGCAATCAGCTTCTTCACGCGACAGGCACCTTCCCCTCGATGCCCGTCCGGAAATTCCGGAAACGCACCCAGACCTCCTCACCGCGCAACTCGACCTCCAGGGTGTCCATCGCCCGCGGGCTGGGCGAATGCGGGTCATTGATGCTCCCATCCACCGCGAAGGTGCTGTCATGACACGGGCAAAAGAACTGTCCCCGTGCGGTCTGATAGTCCACGAAGCAACCCGCGTGCGGACACACCGAATGCAGCGCCTGAACCTCCCTCTCACCCGTCCGACGCAGGTAGATCGCCCCTACCGGCACCGGTCCTTCCTTGGTCCAGGCGTCGTGCCGCCCCATCACGACCGTGACCCGCTGGGGCGTGCCATCCGGCGGCAGCGCGTCCACCCGACCAACCTTCACCAGCGCCCCCCCGCCAGCCGACCGGGACAGCGGATCCAGCCACGCCACGAGTCCGGCAGCTGCCGGTACCAGCACGCAGCAGCCTCCCACGACACCCGCTGCGGCCTCCTTGATGAAGCCTCGGCGGCCAACTGCTGGTTTCTCATCCGAAACGCTCATGGTCTTTCACGCCCCTCGATCATGCAGAGGCGGGAAGGTGCTGCGGTTTCGGATTTTTTCCAGCACGAAGGCAGGGTTTACCCGCCCTTCCTCAGGTTTTCCCGACCCGCGCAGCGACAACCCGTCACTCCTCGTCCGCCAGCTTCCGGTACAAGGTCGCCAGACTGATGTCCAGCAACCGGGCCGCCTCCTCCTTGTTCTGGTTCGCGAGCTTCAGGACGTGCTGCAGGTACGCCTGCTCCTGGTCGCGGATGAACCGTCGCAGGCTCACGATCGTCGACGGCATCGCACCCGCACCACCTGCGCCCCCGGCACCACCTCCCCCGCCGATGCCCGTCCCGGAAGAATCCACTGCCGGTTTGCCTCCCGGCCCAGACTCCGGACCCACCGGCTCCACCAAGGTCACGGCCTCCTGCTCCTCCGCGGCATCATCCCCGGATGCCAACCGCTGCACGACCGGCGGGAGATCCCGTGCCCGGAGCAATGGCAGGTCCGAGAGGACGCACGCCCGTTCCACCGCATTCTCCAACTCCCGCACGTTGCCCGGCCAGGCATGCGCGCACAACGCCTCCATCGCCCGACGCGTGATGCGGCAGGATTGGCCCGACCGCGAATGGACCTTGTCCCTCAGGAAATGCGCCACCAGCATCGGAATGTCGTCCTTGCGGTCCCGCAACGCCGGCATCCCGATCGGCACGACGTTCAGCCGATAGTACAGATCCTCACGGAACTTCCCGTCCCGGACCAACTGTTCGAGGTTCTCGTTCGTCGCCGCCAGCACCCGGACGTTGACGTGGACTGGCGCGTTGTCGCCCACCCGCCGCACTTCCTTCTCCTGCAGCACGCGCAGCAGGCGGCTCTGCAACTGCGCGGGCATCGTCCCGATCTCATCGAGGAATATCGTCCCTCCGTCCGCGTCGTGGAAGAGTCCGTTCTTGTCCGCAACAGCCCCCGTGAAGGCTCCCTTGCGGTGCCCGAACAACTCGGACTCGAGCAGGTTCTCCGGCAGCGCCGAGCAGTTGATCGGCACGAACGGACCGGAGCTTCGCCGCGAGTTGTAGTGGAGTGCCCGGGCCACCAACTCCTTGCCCGTCCCGCTCTCGCCCAGGATCAGGACGGTCGCATCCGTGTCCGCCACCCGCTCGACCATCCGGAACACCTCCTGCATCCGGACGCTTGCGCCGATGATCTGGCTGAATCCGTACTTCTGGCGCAGCTCGCGCCGCAGTTGGGTGTTCTCCTGGACCGCCTGGGTGTAGGTGAGCGCCCGCTGCACGCAGAGCTTCAGCTCGTCCAACTTGAACGGCTTCTCCAGATAGTCGTACGCCCCGAGGCGCATCGCCTCCACCGCGCTCTCCACCGTCCCGAAACCCGTGACCATGATCACCACCGCCGGCGGGCTCAACGCCCGCGCCTTGCGGATGATCTCCATGCCGTGCGGTTTGGTCTTGTCGAGATACAGGTCCGTGATCACCAGGTCGGGCTGCCGTTCCACCAGCGCCTCGGGCACCCCCGCAGGACTCGTGAACGGAAAAACCTCATGTCCTTCGCCACGCAGCACCTCCGTGATCATCTGGACCATGGTCAGCTCGTCGTCGACGAGTACGATCTTGGCCATGTGGAGACCCTAGCCACACCTTCCCCCTGGCGCGACGACCAAATAGCCCTCCCAAAGTCGTACCTGTGTAGCTGCCGACGTCCGGAGGCAGGCAGTCCCCCCTCCCTCAACCACTCCCAACCCCCAAAGGAATCTCTTGGCCATCCACCCCGGTTCCGGCTTTCCTTTGGAAGCCCCACCGCAAGAGCGGACCCGGGGCGAAGTTCAGCCATCTACCCGTCAGACACGAGACGAGCCATGCAACGTCATTTCAAGTTCCTCGCCCTTTCCGTCGCCACTGCGGCCCTCGCGGCCGGCTGTGCCACCAAGCCCAAGCCCTCCCAGTCGATCGAGCAGGTCATGGAAGCCGGCTTCAAGGGCAAGGAATCCCTCTGCGCCAAGGTCTCCAAGGGCGAGGGCAGCGCCGCCGACCTCACCTCGATGGTTGAGTTCACCTACCAACTGACGCTCAACACGCCGCCGAAGGGCGACCTCAAGAGCTGGGCCGAGAAGACCACCGCCCTCCACGTCGCAGCCAAGTCGCTCGCCGCCAACCAGCCCGGCGCCCTCGACGCCTGGAAGGCAGCCGTCAATTGCAAGGCCTGCCATTCGGTCCACAAGCCCGACTAGACACGCGAAGCCGCCTGCACCCAGATCGCAGGCCCTGCCCCTTCAGGCCTTACTTCGCCACAGGCCCCCCTTCGCCCACCAGCGGCATCGGGGGCCATTCCATTTTCCGCCTCAACCTCCCGACACCTTCCGACGCGCCGCAATCGCTGCGTGCACCCCGAGCACCGGGCTTTCCACCGTCGCTCCCGGTTGGGCGCCCAACCCACCCGGCATGGGGGCCGGTGACGGAGCCGGGGTGACGCTGGGAGCTTCCGCCTTGGCTGCCGGAGCTTCGGTACGTCCTGCCTCGGCCTGCTTCCGCCACGTGGCACCCGGGTGATAGGCCGTTTCGACCTTCACGTCCCGCGATCTGCGACCCGGCAAGACCTCCCGGGCCAGCGACAGCAGGCGACGACCCCGAGGCCGGATGCCGAGAGCGTCCCGGAAAAACCTCCGGTCCCGCCGCGCATCGGCAAAGCCCTGTGCGATCTGGAAGACGTCATTGTAGCTCGTGAGGTCTGCGACCTTGGACATCGCCGCGATGTCCTCCCCGAACAACTGGGACTTCAAGGGCCAGACCAAACGCGCCAGCAGTCTTGGGAATGGATCCAGACAGGCCAGAAACGCCTTCGCCTCGAAATCCTCCTTGTCCCAGCCCAGCTGTTCCTCCGCTGATTCCTTGAATGTAGCTGCCATGTTCCCACCCTCCCTAACTCTGGCTAGCAAACGTCTGAAGGTCGCTTTTGGTCAATGCCTCAGGCACCGCTTTCGTAACAAAAACGTCAATCACGGCCTCAGCCTGGATTCGAACCTCCGACTGTGCCCCGTCGACGGAACCCGCACCTCGTACCCCTTCCCATCCGGCTCAACGGCCAGTACCAGGTAGTTCCCTCCTGCCGCGGCCTCGTTCGCGATCTGTCCTGCCACCGTGTTCGCTTCCGCAGCACCTTGATTCCGGTGGACCTGATAGATCTCCGGGCGACGGTCCAACCCCCTCAGGGCGTCCACCACGATCGGATGGCATCCCTTCGTAGGCCCGTTGTTGAACACGGCCACCCTCGGCGCGAGCACCTTCAACAACCTCGGGTTGCTACTGACGTCCAACCCGTGGTGATTCACCTGATACACATCGACTCCCCCCACCTGGTCAACCGGGCAGGTCAATGCCGCCTCCGTGTTCCAAGTCAGGTCCCCGCCATGGAAGAACCGGAACCCGCCCATCTCAATCATCGTCACGACCGAGTTGGCGTTGTCGGAGGTGTCCACCGGCTTCGGGTTCGGATCGCTGCAATCGCGAACGTTTGCCGCCGCCTGGGTTCCTACCGCCATCTTCTGACGCGCCGCCACGAAACGCATGGTCACCTTCGCGACGCCCGCGCGTGCAGGCCTCAACCCGATCTCGCCTCCAGCCTCCACAACCCGCCGCCCACCAACCTTCATCTCCCGGTATCCGCGGATCCGCTGCGGCCACGTCGCATCATTCCGACCATCCGGGTCCCGCTCCGGGATCCCGTTGTCGTGCACCATCCCGATCGGCATCTCCGCCGCGATTTCCGGCGCCCCGCCGAAATGATCTGAATGAAGGTGGGTCGTGACCAGATGGTCGATCCGCTTCAACCCGGCAACTTCCCGCGCCACCTTCAGGATGCGACCCGAATCACGCCCGCCCGGGTTTCCGGAATCAAACAGCACCGACTCTCCAGCCGGCGTCACCACCAGCGTCGACCCACCACCCATCGAGTCGATCCAGTAGAAATCCAGTGTCCCGCGGGCTTCATCACCCAGCACCCGACTCGACGCACCGAGGAAGATCGCCAAGACCGGTACGAGCCATCGCCTTCGGGGAATCATCCGTTTAGCCTGCCCCGGATGGCCTCGGGCCGCCAAGCCTGACCTTGCTCCGCCGCAGAACGAAAAAGGGGGCACTGGCATCGCCAGCCCCCCCTCAAGATCCGAATGACGTTCGGCTCAGGCCTTGCGGCTGCGGCGATAGATCGCCAACCCGGCGAAGCCCGCTCCGTAGATGGCCAAATGGGCCGCCACCGGAAGCTCAGGTACCGCCGTGATCTGCCAGGTGCCAATCTGCGGCCCGATGTTCCCGGACCAACCCGAGAAAATGGGACCCGAGGTGCCGAGCGCCTTGAAGCTGCCCGCCTGACCCGACAGGTCCATAACCGCCGACCCGGCCAGCGCCTGGAAGAACGTGTCGAACGTTTCCGGGTGATTGAATCCCGGACCGGTCCGATAGATGTTCAGGTCCGTTACCAGGCCCGGTGTGATGTCGTCCGACGCCCAGGTGTTGTAGGTCGTGGTCGTCAGCCAAGGGCGAAGATCACCGGTCGCGAAGCCCCCCACCGCACTCGGAAGTGCCGGGCTGAAGAAGACGGACAGGGTGATGCCCTCGAAGGCAACTTTGCCGAACGAGTCCTGAGACGGCGGCAACGAAGTCGCCGTAAAGACCACGTTGGCCGGATCGGTCAGGTCGACCCCCAAGTGGAATAGCTGGGCTTGCGCAGCCCCAGCCACACACAGGGCGAGTCCTAGTAGTGATTTGTTCATGGTTATCGGGAGGAACCTCAAGGTTATGGTTGGTAGCAACACCCCCAAGATTCCCCGAGGGCTAAGCCGTGTCTCCTTGACTGTTCGACCAAAGCCAATTCACCCACCAAAATCAAGTAGTGATTTTGCCCACACCAAGGCCAAAAAGGTCGAGGCGTCGGCTTCCGCCGACGCCCCGTCAACCTACCCATTCCCACCGCCCTCCCGGGAGGGCTGCCGGATTACATGTGCGCCACGATGTTCTCGCCGAACTCGGAGCACTTGATCTGGCTGGCACCCTCCATCAACCGGGCGAAATCGTACGTCACCCGCTTGCTGCCAATGGCACCATTCAGACCCTTCAGGATCAGGTCCGCCACCTCGATCCAACCCAGGTGACGGAACATCATCTCACCCGACAGGATCACCGAGCCTGGGTTCACCATGTCCTTGTTAGCGTACTTCGGCGCCGTCCCGTGGGTCGCCTCGAAGATGGCGTGGCCGGTGATGTAGTTGATGTTGCCGCCCGGGGCGATGCCGATGCCGCCCACCTGCGCCGCCAACGCATCCGAAAGGTAGTCGCCGTTGAGGTTCAACGTGGCGATGACGTCGAAATCCTCCGGACGCGTTAGCACCTGCTGCAGTGCGATGTCGGCAATCGAGTCCTTGATCAAGACCGCTCCACCAGCCAGGGCCGCCTTCTGCTCCGCGTTCGCGGCGTCCTCACCCTTGTCCTTCTTGGTCTTCTCCCACTGCGCCCAGGTGTAGACCTTGCTGCCGAAGCGCTCCGTCGCGATGGCATAGCCCCAGTCACGGAATGCGCCCTCGGTGTACTTCATGATGTTGCCCTTGTGGACCAGGGTCACCGACTTCCGGCCGTTGCGGAGGGCGTACTCGATCGCGCTCTCGACCAGACGGACCGTGCCAGACCAACTGACCGGCTTGATGCCGACGCCGACCTTCACCGACGAATCGACGCCCTGTACTCCTGCCCTGTTCCAGAACTCCTCTGCCTTCGCCTGCGTGCCGAACCGGATCTTGTTGAAGTCCTTTGGAAACTCCTTGGCGATGAAATCCAGAACCTTTTGCGCCTCGGGCGTCCCGGCCGCGAACTCGATGCCGGCGTAAATGTCCTCGGTGTTCTCGCGGAAGATCACCATGTCGACCTTCTCCGGACGCTTCACCGGGCTGGGCACCCCCGTGAAGTACTGCACCGGGCGAAGGCACACATACAGGTCCAGCATCTGGCGCAGGGCCACGTTCAAGGACCGGATCCCACCGCCCACCGGCGTGGTCAGCGGCCCCTTGATGCCCACCAGGAACTCCTTGAACGCATCCACCGTGTCGTCCGGAAGCCAGTTGTTGAACTTCTTGAACGACTCCTCACCCGCGTAGACCTCCATCCAGGAGACCTTGCACTTCCCGCCGGTGGCCTTCGCCACCGCGGCGTCAAACACCCGCTGGCTGGCCGCCCAGATGTCGGGCCCGGTGCCGTCACCACGGATGAAGGGGATGATCGGGTTCGCAGGAACCTGGAGCTTGCCGGCGGCGATCGAAATCTTCTCGCCCGCAGGCACGGAACAAGTGGTGTACGGCATGTTGCGCGGTAGTTGAATCAAAACGCCCGGGCCGCGTTCACCGCGCCCGGACGCTGCCCAATGGTCTAGTCAGCCCTCCGCCTCAGGGCAAGTACCCAGTTCATCTCCTCCACCATTTCGCCCCCGTGCACCATTGCGGACACCCGGCCGGAAGTTCATCCTGCTCGCCAAAACCGATCGTCCCCACGCTCATGAACACGATGCCCTTCCTCCCCCGCCGACTCCTCGGTGTCGTCGCCGCCTCCGTCGTCCTCGCTTCCGGACCGGTTCTCCTCGCCCAGTCCGACGACTTCAACGACGGCAACGACACGGGCTGGACTCGCTACACCCCGCTCGCTCCCTTTGGCACGGGCGGATCCTTCTCGTTTCCCTCCGGCGCCTACCGGATCACAGCCCCGGCCAGCCCCAACCCGGAAGTCCTCGGGCCCGCCCGGACCGGCAGCCTCTTCCCGACCACGACCTTCCGGCGCGTCCAGGTGGAGGTCGACCTCTTCGGCTGGGACAACTCCCTCACCCAGTCCGTCGGCGTCTTCGCCCGGGCGGCCGACCTCGGCCTCGGCACCACCACCGGATACACCTACAACTACAACATCCTTTCCGGGTTCCATCAGATCAACATGGTCCTCAATGAGGCCGCAGCCCGGGTCGTCAACGAGTCCGCCTACCGGCTCAACCCGGACCATCGCTACCGCATGATCTTCACCGCCGTCGAAAACAAGTTCCTCGGCCGGATCTACTCGTCCACCAACAGCACCGTCCCCGTCCATTCCCTCTTCGGTCTCGACGACACCCACTCCTCCGGTCGATCCGGCGTCTTCGTCTTCGCCATCGACCCCTTTTCAAGACTGGACGCCCGCTTCGACAACTACGTCACCAGCGTTCCCGGGAACATCCGCGCAACCCTGCTCGACTCGGTTCCCGCAGCCGGCGAGATCCCCGCGAACCCGATCCCGTCCGTCGTCGTCCGCCTCGCTCACGTCGAGACGTCCATCCAACCCGCCTCGATCCGCCTCACGGTCGACGGCCAGGAAGTCGGCTTCGAATCGTTCGAACTGGATTCGATCCTGACCCTGACCCACACCCCGGGGGCCGACCTCGACCCCGCCCAACCCCATCAGGCATCGGTCCGATTCCAGGATGGCCAGGGCGAACAGTCGTTCAGCTGGACCTTCGGAACCCCGGCCGCCGTCGCCCCCAGACTCCTCGCCGCGGCACGCATCCAGGATCCCTTCCAGCCAGAGGCTGGTGCCACCCTGGACGCCACCGCCAAGAGCTTCACCGCGCCCCTCTCCGGGGAACAGCGATTCTACCGGGTCCAAGACGCCACGGCCCGCACCCTCAAGTCCGTCACCACCTCCGGCAACAAGGTCACGATCATCTTCGAGTAACCGGCCCATGCCGCCCGCCAAGCGTTCACAGGCGCCCACCTCGAAGCCCGACACCGACGCCCGTTTCATGCGCAGGGCCCTCGCGCTCGCCCGCCGGGCGCGCGGAGACACCCGCCCGAATCCCATGGTCGGTGCCGTCCTCGTCCTGGACGGCCGCATCCTCGGCGAAGGCTGGCACCACCGCGCTGGCCATCCCCATGCGGAAATCGAAGCCCTGCGAGACGCCGCCCGGCTCGGGCACTCCCCGAAGGACGCCACCCTCTACGTCACCCTCGAACCCTGCTGTACCCACGGACGCACCCCGCCCTGCACTGACGCCATCATCGCTGCGGGAGTCCGCCGGGTGGTGGTCGCCGCCACCGATCCCAATCCGGCCCACGCCGGTCACGGATTCGAGCTCCTCCGGGCGGCCGGTGTCCGCGTCGAACACGGCCTGCTTGCCCAGGCCGCCACCGATCTCAACGCCGGTTTCAATCACTGGATCGTCCACCGGACCCCGCTCATCACCCTCAAGGCCGCATTCACCCTCGACGGCCGAATCGCCACCTCCACGGGCGAATCAAGGTGGATCACGAGCCCCGCTTCCCGCGCCCGCGTCATGCAACTCCGGGCTGCACACGACGCCATCCTCGTCGGCATCCAGACCGTCCTCGCTGACGATCCCTCCCTCACCATCCGCAAGGGTTCGCGCGAACGATCCCCCATCCGAGTCATCCTCGACAGCCGCGCCCGCACCCCGCTCACCGCACGGGTGGTCTCCGACGCCCACGCCACGTCCACGATCGTCGTCACCAAGTCCACCGCTCCCGCACGACGCGTCGCCGCTCTGAGGCGAAGCGTCACCGTCTGGCTCGATCACAGCCCGGGCCCGCGGATCGACTTGCACTGGCTCGTCGGCGAACTCGGTCGATTCCCCGTCACCAGTGTCCTCGTCGAAGGCGGCGGCGAAGTCCACGCCGGCTTCCTCGAAGCGCGCCTCGCGCACCGCACCGCATTCTTCTATGGCCCGAAGGTCATCGGTGGCACCAGCGCACCGCGAGGTGTCGGGGGGGACGGCTTCCAGTCACTCGAATCTGCGCCGCAACTGACCGGAATTCGACATCGGCGATCCGGCAACGACCTGTTCGTGGAAGCCGCCCTGCAGTACGGTGCCTGATCCCTGCAACGAAGGTCCGCCTACCAACGGAACACCAACTGCCGGACCCTGCATTCCTGCAGTCCGCTCACCCCCAGTCCCAGCAGCCGCAGCGGCCGGTGCACCAACCGGTGTTGCGCCAGGAGCCAACAACCCAGGCGATAGATGTCCCGGGCCTGCCCCACTGGCTCCTCCACCGAGATCTGACGCGTCAAGGTCGTGAAGTCCGTGTACCGGACCTTCACCTGCACCGTCAGCGCCGCCAGCTGACGCCGTTCCAACCGCCCAGCGATGTCGTCCGCCTGCTCCCGCAAGCACTGCCGCAACACCGCCCGATCCTCCGTGTCGACCGAGAACGTGTTCTCAGCGCTCACGCTCTTGATCTCATCGCCCAACTCCAGCGGACGGTCGTCCTCACCCAACGAAAAGGCCTTCAGCGTCGGTCCCCAAGAGCCCACCAACGCACGCAGGTCCCCGGGATGATCCTGCAGGTCGCCCACGGTCTTCAGCCCCGCGTCCACCAGTACCTTCTCCGTCACCGTCCCCACCCCGTGCAAGGCCCGCACCGGCAAAGGCCGAAGGAACGCCACCCGCTCGCTGTCCCGGATCAAGGTCAGGCCTGCCGGCTTCCGGAAATCGCTCCCCAGCTTCGCCAGCAGCTTGTTCGACGCCACCCCGATGCTCGACGTCAGCTGACGCTCCCGCACGATCCGCTCCTGCAAGGCCCTCGCCATTGGCACCGCCCGCTCCAACGCGGCATCGCCATCGCCCGCCCCCTCACCACAAACCGCCGAGAAATCCAGATACGCCTCGTCCACCGACACCTGCTGGATGGCCGCCCCGGTCTGCTCAACCAACGCCATGATCGCCTTCGATTCCTCCCGGTAGCGCTCCATGCGCGGTCGAAGGAACACCCCCGATGGGCACAACCGCGCCGCCGTCCGACTCGGCATCGCCGAACGTACCCCGAATTTCCGGGCTTCGTAGCTGGCCGCGCAAACCACGCCCCGCTGATCTCCCGCCGCCCCCACGATCACCGGCCGCCCTTTCAGCTCCGGACGATCACGCTGCTCCACGGACGCATAGAACGCGTCCATGTCGAGATGCAGGATGACCCGGTACATCGGGCGACAAGGCTGGCTCCACCTTCGCCCGCGATCAAGGGGTCGCGTTTCCCGGGACCACCGCTATCCTGCACCCGGTGCAACTGCCCCACGAACGCGTCATCCTCTTCGACGGTGTCTGCCGATTCTGCAGCGCCACCGTCGCGTTCGTCGTCCGCCACGATCCCAGCGTCCGCTTCCACTTCCTTCCCATCCAATCCCCTCTCGGCAGCCGGATCTACCGCGACCAGGGACTGGATCCCGAACACCCCGACACGATCGTCGTCGTCGATCACGGCCGGACGCTCGTCCGCTCGGACGCCGTGATCGCGATCGGACGCGGTCTCGGGTTTCCCTGGTCCGTCGCCGCACTTGGGCTAGTACTCCCAAGATCCTGGCGGGATTGGGCCTATGACTTCATTGCCGCCCGACGCTACCGATGGTTCGGGCGCAGCGAATCCTGCCTCCTCCCCACACCGGAACTCCGCGCCCGCTTCCTCGAGTAGGGGTCTCACTTCAGTCGCTGCACGAGGATGAAGAACCGGTTCCCCTCGTCGCTCACGGGCAGGTTGATCTCGAACCCGCCTCCCGGCAGCCGTGTCGGCGGAACACCCGTGCGGGTGAACCCGTCCACGTGCGGATCCCCCCACGAGACCAGTTCCGATGCCGCGAACAGCTCAAACTCGAACCGGCCCGCATAGGCCGCCGGGAAAGTCCAGGCCACCTTCTGAAGTCCACCGCCCAACAGGCTGATGTCGATGAGTGGCGGGTTCAGGTTCACCACCGCCAGCGCCTTGTAAACGTTGTCACCCGGATCAGTGCCATCGAGGTACTCCTGGAGATTGCTGATGCCATCTCCGTCCAGGTCGCCCGACGGATCGCCGTTGCCCGCGAGGAACACGCATTCCCAGTCGTCCGGCAACAGATCGCCATCGACGTCCACCAACGGCACCGGCGGCACCGACAGCAGGTTGGCTTCGATGACCTGGAGGTCCGCGCCCGCGCACGCCTCGTCCAGGTCCGAGAAGGCCCGAACACGCACCACAGCGCCTGCCACGATCTCGAAGGAGTCCGGGAACTTGAACGGGACTCCCGGCGCCGTGAAGAGGTTGCGCGGCTGGGATCCCACCAGCGTCTCCACGACGGTGCAGTCACCATCGAAGGTCGATGGCGTCACCACCACGTCCAGCGTCGTCACCGGCCGCGGCTTGATCGCCGCGAGCAAGGCGTCCGATGCGGCCTTCGCCGCCGTGCGGTTGGCGGCACTCACCACGGTCGCCGCCGCGTAGTTCGAGTGCAGCACACCCGTGGCGATGAACTGTCGAAGCACCTCGACGGGCAAAGGATAACGCCCCGGGGCCGCGTTGTTGCTCAGGGAACTGATGCGATAGACATCCGTCGCAAGATTCCGCAGTTGCAGGTTGGCGGCGTCAGGCACCGCGTTCGACACCTGCCGGTGCATGGCCATCAGGTTCCACGCCGGCAACCCGCCCGGCCCGAAATCCATCAACGACTCCACCTCCCTGGCAGTCAGCGCGGTCCGGAGGATGTCACCCGTCCGATGCGGGAAGAGCGTGATGGCGTTGCTCTCCACCA
Organism: Limisphaerales bacterium; assembly: GCA_965284395.1. GTDB lineage: Bacteria > Verrucomicrobiota > Verrucomicrobiia > Limisphaerales > UBA9464 > UBA6176. The sequence continues at coordinate 7,822,103 of OZ260084.1, forward strand.
ACCCGGGCTTTCCACGGGCCACAAAGATCTGATGGACCTTCCGCTCCATGAGGATTGCCGCCAGCGTCTCGGCCACGCCGAAGCGTGTCGTCACGCGTGGAGTCACGGCGCCTTCCAGCGCTGCCTTCGCGCCCGCGATCCAGGCATCCGCCTGTCCCAGGAGGTCCCCCGCCGCCGGCGTGTAGACATAGTCCTCGCGCTGCACCGCAGGAACCGGCAGCAGGGAAAGGATCTCCCGACCCACGTCGAAATCCGCCCCGCCACTGGCCAACTCGAAATGTGATTCCGTCGACAACGCCAGCAAACCGAGAGTCACGTTCGCCGGAGCGTCACGGAATCCCACGCCGGGACTGCCAAAGGAACTGAGGATGCCCGTCGTGCGGCGACGCCCCAGCAGCGCCCCTGGCAGGTCACGGACCGATATGTCCTGCGCGAGTCGCAAGGGCACCTCCGAATTGCTGACACCATCCCAGCCCCGGGGCGTGACCAGCAGGTTGAAGCTCGTCTGCTCGTCGATCTGGAGGACCGGCACGCTGTTCGTCGACTTCGGGTCCGTTCCGGCAAAGAGCTCGTTCTTGTCCGTGAACCCGTCGCCATCGCTGTCGTTGCCTCCGTTCGGATTCAGTCCCTTGGCCAGCTCCACGAAGTCCGGAACGCCGTCGTCATCGGAATCCTGCTCCGCCGGCGGATCCGGGAAGGTGTACGTCGCTCGATGAATCCGGGAATGCGGCAGACCCGCCGGGTTCCCGTAGAATTCCACGGTCGTGTTCTGGAACAGCGTGAAGCTGACGGCTCCGACCGAGGCAGCCCAATTCGCCGTCGACCCCGTGCGGTACCAGACCTGCGTGGCCGGGGCTGAAGGCGTGATGGTCACGACGATTGCCCGCTGCTGAGGGCCGGGCACCGGGGAGATGGATACCTCGCCCGCCTCGTCGCCGATCGCCGGAAGAAACGTCGCCATCGAGATCGACGGCGCGTACTGGTTCACCAGCCCGAAGTTCGCTGCTGCCGGCTTTGTCCCCAACGCGCGTGCCGAAGGCCCGGTCAATCCCTGCGCCGGCGTCCCCATGCGCTCCGCGGTCGCCGAAACGTTCCCGCCGCCCAGATTCACGGACGTCACCCAGTCCGCCGCGTTGAGCGACTTCACCAGGTTCGGCGTGGCCGACACGAACGGCTCCTCCGCGAACAGGAACACGTTCGCCGGAGTCCCCAACGGGTTGGCACCGGGTAACACCCCCGACGTCTTCAGCGCGTAGTTCGCGCCGTCCTGCCTGTATTGGAGGAACTGCGATGAACGTCCGGAACCCGGCACGCCGGCGAAGACATGGACCTCGCCGTTCGCCAAGGGGAGCGCCCCGATCAAGCTCGTGCCCGCCGGAGCCGTCAGCGTCTGGGCCAGCACCGGAGCCGCCGCCCCGTTGAACGTGTAGATGCCCGCCTCTGCCCCGCCCCGATACACAACCATCAATCGATTCGCCGGGGCCGACTCCAGCACCACCACCTCACCGATCGAACGTCCCAGGCTGTAGGTCGCCGATGCACCAAACCCAAACACCCCGGCGATCGGTTCCGTCACCGCCCGGACCACCAGGTTCGACGTGCCCGGGTCATACGACAGGAAGTGATGCAACGCCCCCGCCGTGAACTTCCCGAAAACATACCGCGACCGGAACCCGGCCGCCGAAGCGACCGGAACATTCGTCCCGGTAGCCATCGAGCCAATCCGCAAGGTGTAGTCCAGCCCCGTCCTCTCCAGCACCCCCAGCAGGTTCGCCCCGCCACTCTTCACACGGACGCCATTGAGTCCCTGGAATCGTGAGTCGAGAACGATGTTCTCGAGGGTCGAGGCGGCCGAACCGTCCCAGCGCTGCACCGTGCGACGGAAGCCCGGCGACCCGCCGTTCTTCGAGGTGATCGTCACCAGGTCCGCATGCGCGGTGTTGCCAGCGCCCCCCACGTCGATCGCCAGCACCTCCTCCGGTCCGATGCCGGGCGGGTACACGGAAGTCGGCACTACCACCGTCGCCGCGGTCGGCGCGTCGATGAGGTTCACCCGGTTCGCCCAGGGCGATCCGATGACCAATCCGTCGCGACCGAGGTTCAACAGCCGGCCTGCCGACGCCGCAGTCGCCTCCTCGATGCCGCTGGCCCGCGCCGCGGCGAAGGTATGCACGCCCGCCGCGAGTTGGTATCCCACCCGGAACGCCCCGGTCTCGCGATCGACGATCACCACGTCTTCGCGACCGTCGCCGTCCAGGTCCGCCGTCAGGTGCAGTTCACCCGCGGTCTCGTAGGTGAAGGCCGCCGCCCGGGTTCCCAGCGCGGCAACCGCAATCCACTTCAACAATTGGTTCAGCTTCATGGCGTGACCTCCACCAGCGTGGTCGGGATGACGTTGATGACCTCACCGACGTCGTCAAAACGGACGAGCAGATACGCGTAGCTGGCCCCGAGGACCACCGGCGTCGTGTCGAGCAGCACGAGGTTCCGCTCGGTGCTGTTGTTGCCCGGGATCTGCCCCAGGGCAGTCAGTCGGATGAACGGGTCCACCACCCGCGTGAACACTCCGGCATTCGGAACGTTGGTGGTCACCGACGCGATTTCCTTCATGAACGGCGCGACCTGCACGAGGTCACCCGACACCTGCGGCATCGCCGTGTTCGGCACCTGGAACCGGTAAAGGACGGCCGGGAACAATGACTTCCCCTGGCCGTTCGTATAGATGAACGCCTCCGGCTTCACCACGCCCTCGAACATCGAGAAGGTCCCACCTTCACCCGTCTTGAACTCCCGCGCATCGGCGCGGCGGACGTCCCCGACCTTGATCCCAAGACCGTCGAAATCCTCGAGCTTCAGCCTCACCGGCGCGACCTCTGGATGATGCAACGCCAGCGCGGGCAACGGCCGCTGCGGCCAGGGCACCTTCGGTCCGACTTCCTCAGGCGGCGGTTGCCACAGGAAGGTCTCCGTATTCGAAGTCTTCCCGTTGCCCCCACCCTTCACCACGCCCGTGACCTTCACGTAGTATCGCTTGCCCTGCACCACCGGCACGGTCAGCTGGAAGGACGCACCATCCCCGAAGTTAGGCCCGATCAATGGCGTCACGTACTCGCCGTAGTCCACCAGTTTCCACAACGGGAAAGGCAGGTACGGATTGACTGGCTGAAAATCCAGGCCGGGCGCCTGGTTCGATGAAAGCACGGATCCGAGGGTGTTGGGCGGATCCTCACCCAGGATCGCCACCCGAACCTTGAACCGCTCCAAGCCTGCCGGCGCGCAGAACCACCGGATCACCATTCGCGGAGCCGAATCCCCTCCCAACGGCTCCAATGCCGCCAGCAAGGGCTTCGCCGTCGGCTGCGTCACCGTGATGCAGTCACCCAGCTGGGTCAGGGGACTGCCGTTGCCATGCTCATCAAACAACTGCCCATAGTAACACAGCACCGACGCATTCGCCGGCATGTCCTCGTCCGGGATCTGCACGGCCACGTTCGTCACCGAATCATACTTCGCCTGCCCCTGCTTGATCAGGGTCAATGGACCATAGTCCACCCGACGGTACAGGCGGTACTCCGTCGTGCCCGGGGTCAAAGGCACCACCACGATGATCCCGTCCTCCGGCGGCGTCTCCGGGTCACCCACCGGGCGCGGCGGACGCGGCTGATGCACGTCGCATCCCTTCCTGCCTGCCGCCCCAACAATCCCCTGCGTCCGGGTGCATCGTGTCGCCGCCTCGAACTCGACCCGACGGATCGCGCTTCGGCCGGGCAGCCCGCCCACCCGGACGGCATCGATCGCAGACACGTCCCCCTGGAAATCGCCCGATCGTGCCGCAGCGGCGAAAGCCGCGTTCTCGTTGAACAGCCGACGCGGGTAGGAAAGGCGATGCGTGACCTCCGTCGCCGCGTCCGGGAAATGGACGCGAGCCACCAGGTTCGAGCTGTTCCCGCCGTTGAGCGAGAACCAGAAATCGACGAAGGCGATTCCGTCGTCGCGCCGCGTGCAGACCAGGTCGAAGTAGGCCAACTCCGGGTCCACCTCCTCCTTTGGCGTCACGTCGAACGCCTTGCCCGCCACCAACAGCGGATCACAGCACAGGATCATCGGCCCGCCACCTTGCGGCCCCGCGGGCCCCTCCCGGTCGCGGAGCACGCCGAACGCGGGGGCCGAGTTCGCCGAGAGATTTCCACCGCAGCTGGACAAGTCGGCCGCGCGGATCGTGTACCAGAAGGTTCTGTTCAAGTCGGCAGGCACGCTCGGTGCGCCCGCCCCGGAATCGATGAACGTGTAGGTCGGCTGCCCCGGCACGTGCGGGATCAGGGCACTGATGCGGTTCAGCACGGGCTGGTTCGCGTTCTTCGGGATCTGCGCCGGAGCCGTCCACCGGTACACGTAGTAGCCCGAGACTCCGGTGTCGTCGTTCGTGGAGACCGCCGCCTTCCATGTGACCTTGAGGTGCTGCTTCGGAGCCCCGCCCTGGAAGACGTAGTGATTCTCGACCACCGGCATCCGCGGCGCATCCGGCGGCATCCGGTCACAGATCGTCACCAGCGTGCCCTGCGAGATCACGCCATCGCGCCCCAGGATGTCGCGCGCCGTCACGTAGTAGAAGAACTGCTGCCCGTCCTGGAACACGTAGTTGCCACCCGAAAGCCCGCCGTCATCCGCGACGAAAGCCACCCGGTTCGTCGGGTTGATCACCGAGTTCGGATTCGCCGCCGGCGAGTCATCGAAGTTCCGGCTCGCCAGCACCGGCAACTGCGTCACCCGCCCGATCGCCGGATTCGTCTTCACCTGCGCGAGGAACTGGAGCCGGTTCGGCACCGCGGCCAGGAACAAGCCCGGGTTCGCGTCTGCCACGAACTTCGGCACCCGGTACACGTTGAACCCGTAGGAAAGCAACGACAGCCGACGCAGGTCCGGCGAGGTCGCCCAACGCAGCTTCACGTTCAGGTGCCCCTTGCCCGACGCATCCTTGAACTCCACCGGACGCCCCGGCGCGGGCAGGATGATCGGGTTCCCCGACTCCACCGTCACGCGCCCCAGCACGCCCCGGTCGGAATTGGCTCCAAGGTCGAAATCCCGGACCTCGAACGTGTATTTCCCGTTCCCGATCTGCTCCGCATGCCCGAACCCAAGGCACATCGCCACCGCCGGATGGAACCGGGCCAGCTGGACCAGCTTCTGGTAGTGCTGCGGCTTGTCCAACGAACCCCGGATCACCACGCTTAGTCGTTCCGCCAGCGTCGGCGTTCCCGATGGAATCAACGCTGCAAACAGGTTGGAGACCCGTCCGTCCAACGCCGCCAGATCGTCCCCGATGCTTCCCGCGCGCTGCAGCAACGCCGCGATCGCCAAGGGATCCGACTGGAGCGTCAGGATCGCCTGCCGCTCGTACGCCGTCGCCGACGCCGCGTCCCCTGCCTTCACGTACACGGCCAGCTTCCGATCGGCCAACAACCCGGCCTCCGTGGGCTGCAACACGACATAGGCCCAGTTTCGGTTCGTCTGGTCACGGGTGACCGTTCCCAGCGTGAACACCGTGTCCTCCAGGACCTGACCCTGGGCACGCAAGGCAGGCGACGCGGCCGCAAGCAGCAAACCGAGCGCCAGTAGAAGTGCTTTCATCGGTTCAAATCTCCGCAAAGTGTTTCGGAACGAGGTGGCATTCATCGGATCAGTACTCCACATCCCACTCACCGTTCTTGTAGGTCACGTCCACCCTGGCCTCGGCACACAGACAGAACGGGCACGGCCCAAGGCAACCTTCGAGGCGCCCTCCACCCTTCAACTGGAGCCCGTCCGGATTCTTCACCGCCACCAGCTTCAGCTCGCCCTCCAGCGACGCCAGGCACAGCACTGAGCCATAGCAGCCCAGCAGCATCTTCCCGACAAACGTCGGTCCCTCGATGAACACGCCGGCGCCCAGCCCAACGCCCGCCGAGATCTCGAACAGACACGTCGCCGGAATTCCCAGCAACGCCTCGGAGATCGGGATCCACACCTCGCCGTACGCATAGATTCCGGTAAACGGCGGCTTCCCGATGACCTGCTGGACGTCCGGATCCCAGAAGAACGGATCCAGCGTGCAGGTGCGCCCGAAGTAGATTCCGCCCTTCGCCTTGTAGCTGTTGAATTCGAGCGCGCACGCCGCGCTGAAGTAGTTGTCCTCGGTACCGAACGCCATCTGGGCGCCCAGGTACGTGATCTTGAACGTCGCGAAGCTCAGCTCACCCGTCAGCTCGATCCCCGCCCCGACGCCCATGATCTCAAACCCTGGGTCCGTCTTGAACGTGAACTTCGCCTCCACCGACGCCGTCAGGTCCGTCGAGATGAAGCTCAGGTCCACGTCCTTCGCCCCGATCCGCACCTCCGTCGCCTTCTCGCCCTTCTCGATGCAGCCGTTCTCCTCGCTCTCCGAGTCCAACTCCCGGATCAACACGTACGCGTTGAATTCCATCTCCGTCGGCACCTTGAACTGCGCGTAGATGTCCAGCCGAAGCTCCTTCAGCGAGTCACCCACGATGTGCGCGTAGCCGTTGATCCGACCAGCTCCCATCGAGCTCGAAATGGAATCCCCCAGGAGCGCGTTGATCGAATTGTCGATCTCGGACAACGCCTCGCTCAGCGTGTCCCGCATGATCGTGTTGACCTCCTGGAACACGGAATCCACCGCCTCATGCACCGCCGACTCCACGTCATAGAGCCGCTGCTTGAGGATCGAGGTAAATGCCGCCGGAATGGCCGAACCAATCAACCGATCGCCCAGGCGCTGCCGGATGAACTGCTTGAAGGCCGTCGCATTGGCCGCCGTGAACGGGTTGTCCACGCCCGCCTGGAACTGCGCCAGGTACCCATCGATGTCCTGGCAAGTCTTCGTCATGGCGTTCAACACCTCGTTGCCCGCCACCAACTCGTTCATCTTCGCCTTCAACTCCGCCAGGAACTCCTGCCCGTCGCCGAGCGCCCCACGCACCTGCGTGAATACTCCACGCACGCTCACGATCACGTTGCGGATCTCATCCAGCGTCGGGTCCGCATCCTTCAGGAATTCATTCAGCTTCGGATCGATCGCGCCGCCCGCGATGTCCGCTGCCATCCCTGCCAGCGACTGCGCCACCGGCGAGTCCGTCGCCTGCGACACCAGCGTCTGCACCAACTGCTTCAAAAGCTTCGTCACCAACTGCCGGTTGCCGTCGCCCGTCTCCGCCAGCAATCCCTCGATCTGCAACAGGGCAGACTCGGCGTCCTGCAACCGTCCGTCGATCTGGCCCACCAGGCCGTTCGGGTTCGTCAGGTCCCCGAGCAATCCTGTCTCCAGCAGGTTCCGGAAGTTGTTCGGCAATCCACCCGCCGTCCCGCAGTACTTCTTCAGGATGTCCCGGACCGCGTTGATATCGATCAGGAACTTCTTCTGTACCGGGTCGTAGTGGCTCGAGAGCTCGTTGAACAGGAGGTTGATCGGCGCTTCCAGCAACGAATCCATCACCGGGTCGAGCACGTCCTGGATCCCCGCCACCAGCAGCGAGTTCAGCGCGTCGAATCCCTGGTCGATCACCTGCGCCTGCACCACGCCCTGGAACGCGTCCTGCAAACCGCCCAACTGGTCGAAGGCCAGGTTCGCGATGTTGATCTGCGGCACGCCCTCGTACTGGATGCCAAACGTCAACTCCGCGTTCATCGCGCTCAGGTACTTCGGCTCGTAGTGCGCCGAGATCACCACGAGATCCGTCTCCACCTGCTCGTATCCCGTGAACGCCCGCCCTGACGAAGACCACTTCAACGGCGCGTCCAGCTGCACGATGTCCAGCCAGTTCCGGATCGCACGGACGTGGTACTTGTCGCCCAGCGACTCCTTGCCTTCCTCGTACTCGACGACGTTCACGTCGCCCGGGAAACCCTTGTTGTCCGAATCAAACGTCTTGTCGTTGAAGAAGTCCTTGCCCGCGACCTGATAGCCCTTCGTCGGCCACCCACCCATCAGGTACAACGGCGCATTCGTCTGCTCACGGTTCGCGCTCGTGTGCGCATGGACCTTCAGGTCCTCGAAGAACGGAACATCCAGCTTCGCTGCAAAGTTCATGAACCCGACGCCGCGCGGATTCTGCGCCCGGTTGTCCCAGTTGCTGAGATACGCGTCCGACACCGGCACCACGTTGTACTTCTCGTCCTTCGGCCCCTTCAGCTTGAAGTTCGTCGGCATCTTCAGCCGCGAGTCAAACGGCAGGTCCAGCGGGCCGTTCGGCGCCTGGCAGTCCGCCCGCGTCACCAGGTTGCCCGAAGGATGGAACCCCAGCACGCCGTGCAGCGTCCCCTCCACGTGAACCGCAAACGCATCGACACCCAGCGTCAACACGCCCTTTCCCGGGTCGCATTGGTCCGAAGCCTTTCGGTCGAACTGGATCGCCCGCGTGTAGAAATCCGCCGTCCAGTACTCCAGGACCTTCGCCACCGAGGCCTCGGCCGCCGGCACCTTCGCGTCCGTCAACGCGCCCAGGCAGGTGAACTTCAATTCCTCGAAGTTCTGACGGAAGTTCGACGGCCCCTTCACCGTCACGTACCCCTGCGTCCGCGAGTCCTTGTTCTCCGTGTCCAGGAACGACAACCCGAAGTTGTCGAAGTTCACCGGGTACCCATACAGGACGAACTCCTCCGGGAACTGCCCGAACACGGCCTCGTGGATCCCGCTCACGCCGCCCTGCCGCACGTAGTACTTGCTGCGCCCCGTCAGCGGGTAATCCCCCGTGGGCTTCCCGGCCAACACGCTCTGCGCCTTCTTTGCTCCATCGGTCGAAACGCGGAAGTTCATCCCCGCGTAGTCCGCCCAACCGGTCGCATATCCTGCGTTCTTCGGCCGCTCGACCCGGGTCAGGATCTCGTTCGAAACCGTGAATCCCGTGAACAGGATCGTGCCCGGCTTCAGGAAGATCGACGTGTTCGTCGCCCGATCCCCTCGCAGGAAGAATCCCGACATCAGGTAACTCGCCTCCGAGAACGGATCGGTCTGGTGCGCGTACCTCTGGATCGATGGCTCGGCAATCCAGCCCCACGAAAGACGCTTGGCCACCTGCAGCGCCCCGATCCCGTGCAACCCGCCGTCCGGCGTGAATCGCAGTTCATCGGCCACCGGCTTGAGGAGCATGTTGTCGTTCCCCGCCGTCGTCCCGCAGTCGATGTCCTGGCAGTCCCGCGCGTAACTCCCCAAGACCGCCGCACCTGGCAGGAAGCTCTTCGTCGGGTTCAACTCGTCCTTCTCCACCGTCTGAACGCCGCCTGCCGCCCAGCTCATGATCGAGCCATACGGGAAATGCGTCAGCATCCCGCCCGCCTTGAACCCAAATTCCACCGTCATCAGCGCCGCGCCCTTGTCATTCGCCTCGACGATGACCTTCGGACTCAGCACCCGGTCCACCGACTCGTAGTAACGCTCGTTGGACACCTTGATCTTCCCTGCCCCCGCGGACGACGCCGCCAACCGGGCATACTCCTCCTTCCGCACATAGAGTGCCTCGCCGCTCGGCGTCCACTCGAAGCGGCCCTGGTTCACCAGCCACTTGATGCCGGTCATCTTCATCCAGACCGGCTTCGTCTCTTCCACCGCCCAGACATCCACCGCGAACGAAGCCACCGCTGGATCCGCCAACGGATGAAGGTCCTGACCAAGCCGGACATTCGAGAAGATCGACGCCCCCAGCGTCAGCTTGCCCGCCGTCCCGAACGCGTAGCTGAAACCCGCCGGATGATAGACGCCCAGATCCGCGAATGCCCCGGTCGTATCCAAGGTCACCACGCCCCGGACCACCCGGACGTTCTCGATGTACTCCTCGTCCGGACTCGGCCCGGTCAGGTTGACCGAACCCGCCGCCAGTCGCGCCGTGCCGTCCGACGACACCCGCACGCTCAACGCCGTGCCATCCCCATAGGTGTATCCCGGCGCCCCCACCAGGAACCCACTCTGCCCATCCACCGCCACCGACGTCGGCATCGTCCCCGCGCTGATCACACCCTGTACCGGGTTGTTCGCGATCGACGTGTACCGGGTCTCGATCGACCCGAACAGCAACCGCCCGTTCAGGTGCAGCAACCGCCGGTTCGCCAAGCTGATCGTGTTGCCCTCCCGCGGCACAAACGAACCCGCCGTCGGGTAGTGCCCGATCGTCACCGTCAGCTTGTACGTCTTGTTGATCGGATCCAACTGGGTCAGCGGTGACAACTCCACCGTGTGACTCAGGTTCCCGATCCACGGCGTCATCGGGTCGGTGTTCGCGTAGGTCCCCACCGCCTTCACCGCCGTGACCCGGCTGTCCGCCAAGGGAATCACCGCGTCCGTCACCGCATCGCGCAACTCCAGATCAAAGCTGAAAGTGACGTCATTCGTCAGGGGCGACAGGTTCCATCGATCCCATCGGTACGCCTTGAAGTTGACCTGCGCCTGCAGGTTGCTCTTCGCCCCGCCCCCCGTGAGCAGGTAGGTCCGCGTCCAGGCCCCGCTCTCCAGCACCGGAATCACGTTCACGTCGGCATCCGTCGCCACCAGCGACGGGAAGTGCAGGAACCTTTCTCCGGTGGTCGTCGCCTCGTCCCCGGTCAGCGTGGGCCGGATCAAGGTGCCATTCGGCCGCCGCAACAGCTTCAGCTCGACCCGATAATCCTGATAGGGGTTGAGCCGGGCTGCCGGGGTGAGGCGCGAAACCCGCGAAACGTCCGGGAACAGGATGATGGGCCCCGTCCGGTTCACCACGATGGTCTCGCTCTGCACCGTGTTGGTCACCCCATCCACCAACAACGGCTGCGCCACCCCCAGCGGGTCCAGCAACCGCAACTGGTACGTGTAGTCCCACACGTAGTCTGTGTTTGCCGTCGAGCGCGCGTACCGCACCACCGACAGCACGTCGATCGTGTCCCGGGTGTATCCGGCGAGCCCGTTCAGCGAGTCCGACGCCAGCACGTAACCCGTGTGGTTCGTGAGCGTCAGGCTCGTGATCGTCTCAAGCACCTCGCCTCGAAGGCGGGCGACGGATGCAATCAGGAGCAACAACCAGGCCGCCAGATGGCGGACCAATGGGGTCAGGCGGGTGTGCATGGCCAAAGCCGGATCTGCGCGTTCGCTCTATCGCAAGATCCGGCCTCCGGAGGTGAAGGTGGTCGGATCCCACGATGAGGGCGCCTCACCGGGAGCAATTGAACGCCTTGCTTAAACCCCATCCATCGCGCCGCTACAAGCCACCACTCTCCATCGACCGTACACCTTTGGAGGTACCGACCACGGAGACCTAGTGAAGGATCAGCAGTCCGTGCGGCTCCCGCATCAGCCGCGCATCCAGGTCCAGGAACCAGTCCAGCCGCCTATCCGTCTCCGCCTCATCGATATGCCGCGCCATCAGCAGGTAGGACGCATAGTGGTTCCCCTCCGACTCCACCAGGCTCCCGTAGAAGGCCGCCAGTTCCGGCTCGTCCACCGCCAACTCCCTCGACAGCAGCTGGAACTTCTCGCAACTCCGGCCCTCGATCAGCGCGCAGCACAGCAGGTGATCAATCACCTGCTCCCGGTTGTTCCCGTTCCGCACCGCTCCCATCATTCCGGAGATCCATGGGCTCCGAACCGGCTGCCCGAACGCCACCCCACGCGCCTTCAACAGCTGCAAGACCAACTCGAAGTGCTGCAACTCCTCGATCGCGATCGCGTTGAGTTCGTGCACCCGACCATACAGCTGCCGGTACTTCTCCAGCGTGATCGCCGTCGTTGCAGCCTTCCTCTCCAGGTGCGCATGGTCGACCAGCACCGGTCCCAGATTCGACCGGACCTTTTCCACCCAACCCTCGGGGATGCCCTGACGGAACAACAACATGACCCCACCATCCTGCCCGACCCATGCCCAGTGTTCCAGTTCCGGGTACCGCCGGACACTGCCCCCGGAAAGCGGGGTGGGGCGAAGTACTGAGGAGTCCCAGGTTTTCAGTTTCAGGTTTCAAGCCCGAGCCGTCCCTCGGTGTCGGGGTCGGAATCGGACTCGGGATCGAAAGTAGCTGTAGCTCGATGCCGATGGCGATTCCGACCCCGATGCCGATTTCACGGGGACGCATCTTCAAACTTCAAACTTCCCCCGAGCCTCTCCAGTCTCGTGTCCGTGCTTCGCCTCGTCCTCGCCCTCCACCTGCTGGTTGGACTCCTCGGTCCACTCGCGGCCGCACCAGCCACGCGGCGAGCGATCCGACCTGATCCAGCCGCCGAATCGCGGTACACGGACCTGGTCGCCTGGGGCCGTTCCCGGGGATTCGGTGCCAAATCCTCCGCCGGGAGCGACGAACTCAAGCTCTACACCAAGTCCCAGGAACTCGTCTTCAAGGCCAACACCAAGAAGTTGGTCTTCGACGACATCGACGTCCGGCTCACCCTTCCCGTCCGCAAGGTCGGCGAAGGCTTCCAGATCTCGAAGCGCGACCTGGAAACCGTCCTGAATCCGCTCCTCAATCCGCCCCGCCGCCCCGCCCGCCAACCAATCCGGACCATCGCCCTCAACGCGGGCCACGGCGGCAAGGACCCCGGCAACACCGAGGGCCGCCGCCAGGAGAAGTACTACACCCTTCTGCTATCCGGTGAAGTCCGACGACGACTCGAACGCGCAGGTCTCCGGGTCGTCCTCGTCCGAAGCACCGACACCTTCATCGAACTCGAGGACCGCCCCGCCGCCGCCACCAAGGCCAAGGCCGACCTCTACCTCAGCATCCATTTCAACGCCTTCGACGGCCCGGGCTCCGCCGACGTGGGCGGCGTCGAGACCTACTGCCTCACCCCAGCCGGAGCCAGTTCCACCAACGATACCGGCAACCACGGCGGCGGATGGAATCCCGGGAACCGCTTCGACCGCGACAACGTCGTCCTGGGTCATCAGGTCCACCGTGCCATCGTCCAGGGCACCGACCTCAACGACCGCGGCCTCCGACGCGCCCGCTTCAAGGAACTCACCCTCCTCGACATGCCCGGCATCCTCATCGAAGGCGGCTACATGACCAACGCCCAGGACGCCTCCACCATCTACTCCGTCGAGGGTCGCGCCGCCCTCGCCCGCGCCATCGCCGACGGCGTCCTCGCCTACAAACGCCTCGTCGAGCGGACCCAGTAGTTCCCCTCACGCGACGGAGGGACGAGTGTCCTCACGAGCCGGTGCGGACTTCCGAGTTTCAAGCCAAACCCGAAACTGAAAACTGGCAACGACCACCCCCCACTTTCCAGTTGGCGACTGCTGTTTCCGGGTTACTGATCCCACTCGTCCGCATGCGCGGACCTTTTCCAGAAGAACCCCGTTCCTGAAGCCACCCGCAGAATGAGCATCGTCACCCGCACCGGCGACACCGGCACCACCGGCCTCATGTACAACCGCCGCGTCCACAAGTCCCACCCGCGCGTGGAGGCTTACGGAAGTGTCGATGAACTCAATGCCGCCCTCGGCATGGCCCGTGCCACCACCCAGCACGCCTTCATCCGGGACTCCATCCTCGCCATCCAGAAGGACCTCGTCCTCGTCATGGGCGAACTCGCCACCCACCCCGGGGACCTCGAGCGATACGAGAAGGACGGCTTCGCGATCATCGACCCCACCTTCACCGCTCGACTCGACGCCCTCGTCACCACCGTCGAGGCCGAAGGCGTCTCCTACAAGGGCTGGGCAACGCCTGGCGCCACCCTCGATGCCGCCGCCCTCGACGTCGCCCGCACCACCTGCCGCCGCGCCGAACGCCGCATCCACGCCCTCAACGCCGCCGGCGAACCGCCCAACCCCGAGATCCTCGTCTTCCTCAACCGCCTCTCCGACCTCCTCTGGCTCTTCGCCCGTTGGGTCGAGACCAAGGCCGGCTGACGCCCCCTCACACCCCGCCCTGCTTCCGTGCCCGCGGGTGATGCTTGTCGTGCACATCCCGCAACCGCGCCCCGGCCACGTGCGTGTACACCTCCGTGGTCGAGATGCTGGAATGCCCCAGCAATTCCTGGATCACGCGCAGGTCCGCGCCGTTCTCCATCAGGTGCGTCGCGAAGCTGTGCCGCAGCATGTGCGGCGTGACGTTTCTCCGGATCCCCGCCCGTTCCACGCACCGCTTGATCCGCAACCACAGCGTCACGTGGGCAAAGGCCGTTCCCCGCTGCGTCAGGAACACCGCCGACGGGCTCTTCGCCGTGACCAGCGCCGGACGCCCTGAGTCCAGATACCGGCGGATCGCCGTCTGCGCCAGCTTCCCCACCGGCACCACGCGTTCCTTGTCGCCCTTGCCGATGACCGTGATGAAGCCCGACTCCAGGTGCAGCTGTTCCAACCTCAACCCGCGTAGCTCCGCCAACCGCAACCCGCTCGCGTAAGCCACCTCCAGCACCGCGTGGTCGCACAGCGCGGACGGCGTCGCCTCGACCGGCGGCAACAGCAGTCGCTCGACCTCCTCCCGGGACAACGCCTTCGGCAGCTGCTTCCAACGCCGCGGCAGGCTCAGGTTCTCCGTCGGATCCACCTTCACGAATCCTTCCTCCGCGCAGAACCGGAAGAACGCCCGCAACGCCGCCACCTGCAGGTGAAGGCTGGCCGAGCTCAGCTTCTTCGGCGCCGCACCCGGCTTCCCCTTCCCCAGCCCCGGCCCCGTCACGGGGCGATTCCGCTCCGCCTCCAGGAATCCCATCAGATGCTGGAACGTCACGTCCCGGGCCGTGGCGATTCCCTGCGCCTCCGCCCAACCCGTGAAGCGCCTCAGCATCGCCGAGTAGGTCCGCTGCGTGTGCGCCGCCTGGCCGCGCTCGTGCCGGACGTGCACGAGGAACTCCTCCACCAGGTTCGTCATCATCCCAGCACCGCCTCCACGACGTTTCCGTGGACATCCGTCAACCGCCGTTCCAGCCCGTTGTGGTAGTACGTGAGCCGCTCATGGTCCAGGCCCAGCAGGTGCAGGATCGTCGCGTGCAAGTCGTAAACCGTCACCACGTTCTCCACCGACCGGTACCCGAACTCATCCGTCGCCCCGTGGCTGAATCCCTTCTTCACCCCCGCGCCCGCCATCCAGCAGGTGAAGCCGTTCGGGTTGTGATCCCGCCCCTGCGAACCCTTCTGGAACGTGGGCATGCGCCCGAACTCCGTGCACCACACCACCAGCGTCTCGTCCAGCAAGCCGCGCTGCTTTAGGTCCAGCAGCAGGCCCGCCGTCGGCTTGTCGAGCACCGGCCCGTGCAGGCTGTACTGGTTGAACAGGTCCTTGTGCCCATCCCAGTTGCTCACGCCTTCGCCCCCGGTCTGGTAGGCGCCGTTGAACAACTGCACGAACCGCACCCCGCGCTCCACCAGCCTCCGCGCCAGGATGCAGTTCCGCGCATACGCCGCCCGCGTGTCCTTGAGCTTCGTCCCCGATTCATCCGCCCCGTACATCCGCAGGATGTGCTCCGGCTCGCTCGACAGGTCCGAGATCTGCGGGATCGTCATCTGCATCCGCGCCGCCAGCTCGTAGCTCGCGATCCGCGCCGCCAGCGCCGAATCCCCCGGGAATCGTTCCGCGTGCCGCTCGTTCAACCGCTGCAGGAATCCCCGCGTCGCCTCGTCCCCGTCCGCCGTCACCCCGCCCGGACGCGCCAGGTTCCGGATCGGCTTGGTCGCGTTGAAGTCCGTTCCCTGGAACGCCGCGGGCAGGAATCCCGGGGCCCAGTTGTTCACGCTGTTCTGCGGCTTGCCCCGTGGATCAGGAATCGCCACGTACGCCGGCAGGCTCTGGTCCTCGCTGCCCAACGCATACGTCACCCACGCCCCCACGCAGGGAAACCCATCCAGCGTGTTGCACGTCGACATGAAGTTCTCACCCGGACCATGGGTGTTGGTCTTCCCCTGCATCGAATGGATGAAGCACAGGTCGTCCGCCAACTCTCCGAGGTGCGGCACCAGGTCCGAGATCATCTTCCCGCTCTGCCCCCGCGGCCGGAATTCCCACGGACTCTTCGTCAACGCCCCCTGCTCGCCCTGGAACGTGATGAGCTTGTCGCTCCCCGGCATCGGCTGCCCGTGACGCCGGATCAGCTCCGGCTTGTAGTCGAACGTGTCCAAGTGGCTGCACGCACCGCTGCAGAAGATCAGCAGCACGTTCTTCGCCCGCGCCTGGAAATGCGGCGCCCTCGCCGCATAGGGGCGACCCGGATCAATCACCGGACGCAACGGTTCCTTCCCAGCCACACCCGCCCCGAGCAATCCCTGCCGGCTCAGGATCGAGGTCAGCGCGATCGCGCCCAGCCCCGTTCCCGCATCGCCCAGGAACCGGCGCCGGTTCATCAATGGATTTCCGTGGTTCATGGAATGAAGAGGAATTCGTTCGCGTTCAACACCGCCCGGCACAACGCCGCCCCGCCGCGCTCCCGCACGAAGCGCTCCGCATCCCGCGACTCCACCGCGTCCGGCTCCCGCTGGAACACCAACTGCCACACCCGACGCACCTGCGCGCCGGCTTCTTCCCCCGACTCCTTCACCACCCGCGCCGCGAGGATCGACGCCTGCTGCTGCACGAACCGGCTGTTGAAGAGGTTCAAGGCCTGCAAGGGCGTCGTCGACAGGCTGCGCCGCGGCATCACCAGGCTCCCGTCCGGGCAGTCGAAGGACCCGAAGATGCCGTCCTGCTCCATCCGGACCTTGTACGCATACACCATCCGACGCCACTCGCTGGCCCCGAACTCTTCCTTCGGGTGGTAATGATACACGTTCTCACGGTCCACCTCATGCAGGTGGAAGCTCGGTCCGCCCATCGTGCGGTCGAGGTTCCCGCTCACCGCCAGCATCCCGTCCCGGATCGCCTCCGCCTCCAGTCGCCGCGGCGGAAACCGCCACAGCAACCGGGTCGCACCATCCACCCGCAACGCCTCCGCCCGCGGCCGACTCGACTGCCGCCACGTCGCGCTCGTCAGGATCAACCGATGCAGGTGCTTGATCGACCACGGCCGCGCTGCCTTGTCGCCGCCCCCGGTTCCGCTGCCCGGCTTCATGAACTCCGCCGCCAGCCAGTCCAGCAGCTCCGGATGCGTCGGCCGGGCGCCGTTCTTCCCGAAATCGTTCGGCGTGTCGACAAACCCGACCCCAAAGTGATGCTGCCACACCCGGTTCACCATCACCCGAGCCGTCAGCGGGTTCTCCGGGCTCGCGATCCAGTCCGCCAATTGCACCCGACGCTCCTGCTCGGGCGTGTTCGTCGAAAGCGTCAAAGGCCGGAAGATCGCCAACGTCGCCGGCGCCACCGCTTCCCGCGGTTGCATCGGATCGCCGCGGTGGAACCGACGGATCTCGGCCGGCTTCCCGAAGTTCCCCGCATAGGCGCTCGGCCCGCGGGCCGCCGCGTCCCTTTCCGTCTTCACCTTCTCCAACTCAGCCAGCCAGCCGCGACCCTCCGCCGCCTCCGCCTCCGGCAGCCCGTCGAACACATAGACTGGCCCCGACGGCTTCGTGGTCCCGCCCTTGAACTCCGCCCGGTCGACCGACGACGCCACCGTCGTCCACTGCGTCCCGTCGACCGAAGCCTCGATCCGGTAAGTTGTCGCCACGCGGTCGCCGAAGTTGCCATCGCGGTCACGGCCCCAGACGATCCGATCGATCTTCGCTGGTTTCGCCAACGCCAGCTGAACCCAGCCCTTGCCCGACTCGTTCGAGATCCACGAACGCGGATTCCCGGCCTTTCCGTCGTTCACGTGTTCGAGCTTGTGGATCTCGTATCCCGGCAACGTCCCCGACGCCGTCGCCTTCGTACCACGACTGGCCAAGGCCACGTTCACGTCCCCGGACCACACTTCGAGCTCGTCGATGCAGGGCTCGCCACCGCTCGTCGCCTCGATCGTGAATCGCACCCACTTGGCTTCGATCGGCTGGATCACCTCTTCGTTGATCCGCGCCTGCACCGCCGGACGCACGCGCCCGACCACGCTCGTTCCCACCTTCGCCACCGCTGGCTTCGCCAGGAACCGCTGCATCCGAGCCTCCAACTCGCGCACGCGCCCTTCGAGCACTTCGAGCCGGGCTTTCTGCTCCGCAGGCATCGGCAACGCCCGATCCCCGTGCTGCACCCCGGCAAACATCGCCGCCATTGAGTAATACTCGCCGTGGCTGATGGGATCGAACTTGTGTGAATGGCACCGCACGCAACCCACGGTCAATCCGAGGAACGCCGTGCCCGTCGTCGCCACCATGTCGTCCAGTTCGTCCGCGCGCTGCTGCGCCGTCAGCACCGGATCCGGGCTCTTCACGATGTCGAGTGCCCCGCCCACCAGGAACCCAGTCCCCACATCGACGCCCAGCGCATCCCCGGCCAACTGCTCGCGGATGAACCGATCGTAGGGCTTGTCCTCGTTGAACGCCGCGATGATGTAATCCCGGAATCGCCACGCATTCGGCCGCTCGCGGTTCGTCTCGAACCCGTTTGTCTCGGCAAACCGGATCACGTCCAGCCAGTGCCGCCCCCACCGCTCTCCGTACCGCGGATCCTCCAGCACGCGGTCCACCAACCGTTCGAACGCCTGCTCGCGCCGGTCCCCGACGAATGCCGCCACCTCTTCCGGGCTCGGCGGCAGCCCCAGCATCACCAGATAAACGCGTCGGATCAGCGTCAGCCGATCCGCCTCCGGCGACAGGGTCAGGCCTTCAGCCCGGAGTTTGGCCCCGACGAATTCATCCACCGCATTCCCATTCCCCGGCACCGCCGGACGGCTCACCGGCCGGAACGACCAATGCCCCCCCTTCTCCTCGGCCGCCCCGACCTCCGCCGCCACGACCGTCGGCACGCCCATCGACGAAACCGCCAGATGGCATGCCGCCACCCAGCTCGCCATCGCGCGAATTCGTCGGAGCCCGGCTCCGCCATCTCCGTTCTTCAGGGCCATGCCCGCGATTCAACAGCATCTCCACACCCCTTGGGGAGACTTCAGTTGGGGGATGCCCGAAGGGAGTTTCCAGTTCCCAGATGCCAGTTCCCAGACCTCCGGACGCCAAGCCTCCTGACGTCGTCTTCTACAATCGTAGCTTGTAGGCCGGGTGCCCTCACCCGGCGTAGATCGTGAACCGCTGCGTGGAGGCAGGCAGCCTACAGAAGGGAGTTGAACCCGACCGGCGTACCCCTGTCGTCAGTCCGGGGCAAGTTTCAGGCTCTTTTACGCCGGAGGCGTTGAAGCCGGTAGCCCGGGGTCGCGAAGCGAAACCCCGGGTTTGCAGCAAGGTTCCGCTTCCTACCCCGGCAGGGGTTGCAGGCAGGCCATTGGCCACTGGCAACTCCCAAAAAACTTCTCCGGAACTTTTTGGCCCCATTGGGAGTCTGAGATGGCATCCGATCCGAAGCAGGAGTCCAATCGAGAATCGTCCCGGCCACGTACAGAGCATCTGTTTCCAGCACCGCATGAGCACCTCGCCCACCCTTCCGCCGCGTCCGTCCGCCTCCCCGGAACCTGCCGTGCAGGTCGAGGCCATCCAGCGTCTCGCCGCCCAGCGCCAGGCCATGGTCGACCAGCTCGGCCGCGCCATCATCGGCCAGCGTGAGGTCATCGAGAACGTCCTTCTCACACTCTTTGCCGGCGGTCACACGCTCATCACCGGCGTCCCTGGCCTCGCCAAGACCCTGCTTATCCGGTCCCTCGGGCGCGCCGTCGATCTCGGCTTCTCCCGGATCCAGTTCACGCCCGACCTCATGCCCAGCGACATCACGGGCACCGATGTCCTCGAGGAAGACCACGAGACCGGCCGCCGCAAGTCGGTGTTCATCCCCGGCCCCGTCTTCGCCAACCTGGTCCTGGCCGACGAAATCAACCGCACGCCGCCCAAGACCCAGGCCGCCATGCTGGAAACCATGCAGGAACGGCAGGTCACCGTCGGCACCAAGACCTACCAACTCCCCCGGCCCTTCCACGTCTTCGCCACCCAGAACCCGATCGAGCAGGAAGGCACCTACGTCCTCCCCGAGGCGCAGGCCGACCGCTTCATGTTCTGCATCAACACCGGTTACCCCACCCGCGCCGAGGAGGAACAGGTCGTCCGCGCCACCACCGGCAACGATCTCCCCGACCTCAAACCCGTCATCAACGGTCCGGAGCTCCTCGAGATCCAGAAGCTCGTCCGCGCCATGCCGGTCAGCGACGAGGTCATCCGCTACGCCGTCCAGCTCGTCTCGAAGACCCGCCCCGACGAATCGGATGCCCCTGCCTACATCAAGGAGTTCGTCCGCTGGGGTGCCAGCCCCCGCGCCTCCCAGTACCTGATCCTCGGCGCCAAGGCCCGCGCCGCCTCCACCGGGAAGCTCTGCGCCGACTTCGAGGGTGTCCGCCACGTCGCCCGCCAGGTCCTGCGCCACCGAGTGCTCCCCAACTTCAATGCCCGCGCCCAGAAGGTCGGCATCGAATCCATCCTCGACCGACTGCTCGACGAGGTGAAGCCGTCCGCCCGCTGAACCCGGGATCCCCATTGAATCCTCCCGCTCCACTCGCCCTCGACGCCCGCGCCCTCGCCGCCGCGGAAGACCTCCCCCTGCTCGCGGGCATCATCGTCGAAGGCTTCCTCGACGGACTCCACCGGAGTCCGTTCCTCGGTTATTCCACCGAGTTCTCCTCCTACCGGCAGTACGCCCCCGGCGACAACCTCCGCCACCTCGACTGGAAGGTCTGGGCCCGCACCGACCAGCTCTACATCCGGCAGTTCGAGGACGACACCAACCTCCGCTGCCAGATCCTCCTCGATACCTCGGCCTCGATGGACTTCGGCACCGACGCCGCCAACAAGTTCCGCTACGCCCGCATCCTCGCTGCCGTCCTGGCCCAGCTCATGGTCCGCCAGCGCGATGCTCCCGGCCTCGTCCTCTTCGGACCCGACGCCCGACAGGCCCTGCCCGCCCGCGCCTCACGCCACCACGCGATGGAGGTCTTTGCCCTGCTCGCCAACGCGCAGGCCGGCGGCAAGACCCAGCTTGGAAACGACCTCGCCGGCATCACCCAGACCTTCGTCCGACGCGGGCTCGTCGTCGTCATCTCCGACTTCTTCACGGACGAAACCGCCACCTTCGATCTCCTCCGCCAACTCCATGGCCAAGGCCAGGAGGTCCTCGTCTTCCATGTCCTCGCCCCCGAGGAACTCGACCTCGCCTTCGATGGCGAGTTCATCATGGAGGACGCCGAGACCGGCGAGGAGATCGTCATCGACGCCGAATCCGCCCGCGCCGGCTTCAAGACCCGCGTCACCGAGTTCTGTGACCGCATCCGATCCCAGTGCCTCAAACTCGAGGCCGACTACCAACTCCTCCGGACCGATCAACCGCTCGACGCCGCCCTGATCCGCTACCTCGAGAAACGCGCCTCGGTCTGACCGCCCATGCCTTTCCTCCTCTCCAATCCGCTCCTGCTCGCCGCGCTCGCCGGCATCGGCATTCCCATCGCCGTCCATCTCCTGATGAAGAGCAAGCAGGTGCGCATGCGCTTCAGCACCGTCCGCTTCTTCGTCCAGGACGAACCCAAGGCCCGGTCCAAGCGCAAGCTCCGGAACCTCCTCCTGCTCCTGCTCCGCCTCCTCGTCTTCGCGCTCATCGTCCTCGCCTTCACCCGTCCTTACCTGCCCCTCGGCGCCGGGGCCGGCCGCCGCAACCCGAAGCAGGTCGTGGTCGTCCTCGACCGTTCCCTCAGCATGCAGGCGCGCGACGGCAACGCCTCCCGCTGGGACACCGCCCGCACCCGCATCCGCCAGCAACTCGACGCCCTCTCGTCCGCCGACCGCGTCGCCTTGGTCACCACCGCCGCCCGCACCGAGACGGTCACCCCGTTCTCACCTCCATCGGTCATCGCCGCCAAGCTCTCCGAGCTCACCCCCACCCACACCGCCGGCGACCTCGCCCCCGGCCTTCGCGAGGCCGTCCGTCTCCTCACCCAGGCCGAGCGCGGACCCGATCCCTCGATCCTCCTCGTCAGCGACCTGCAACGCGACGCCGTCCAGAGCCTCGACTCCGTGCCGGTGCCGCCCGGGATCGATCTGCGCGTCGTTGCCGTGGGCGACCTCCTCACGCCGAACATTTCGGTCGCCGACCTCCGCCTCGACTCCGGCGAGACCAACCGACCGTTCGTCACCGTTGCCAGTCATTCGGACGAACCGGCGAAGGCCCTCGAAGCCCGCCTGTCCATCGACGGCAAATCGGTCTGGACCCGCCCGCTGGCCCTTGGCCCCGGCGCCTCCACCAATCTCGCCCTCGACCTGCCGCCCCTTCCCCAGGGTTGGCACCAGGCCGAGGTCCGGCTGGTCCAGGACGACAACCTCACCGCCGACAACGCCCGTTCCGCCGTCTTCTACGTGCCTCCGCCCATCCGCGTCCTTCTCGTCGAGGGACGCCGCGGGGTCCGGAGCTTCGAGGAACAATCCTTCTTCCTCGCCGCCGCCCTCGACCCGAATGCCGGCTCCACCAACGCCACTCCGAACCGCTTCCGCGTCGAGAAGGTAGACCCCAACCAGCTCGCCGCCCGCCTCGCCCTGCTCGCCTCCTCCCAGGGCGCCGCCACCAATGTCGCCGCCCGCATTCCCTTCGACGCCGTCTTCCTGCCCGCCCAGCGCTCCCTGCCTCCCGGCGCCCCGGACGCCCTCGCCCGCTTCGTCCAGGCCGGCGGCGGCCTCGCCCTCTTCGTCAGCCCCGAACTCGTCGCCGCCACCTTCAACAACACCTTCGGCGATCTCCTCCCCGCCCAGCTCCTTCGATCCGAATCCGCCGAGATCGAAAGCCCCTGGCGCCTCGGCCTCGTCGATCGCTCCACTCCCGTATTCGACGCCTTCAAGCTCCCCAACAGCGGCAACCTCGCCATTCCCGAGTTCCTCCGTCGCTTCGCCCTCGAACCTGCCCGCGGCGTCTCCGTCCTCGCCCGCTTCGATGACGGCATGCCCGCCGTCCTCAGCCGCACCGTCGGCTCCGGCCGCGTCCTGCTCATCAACGCCTCCCCGGACAACACCGGATCCGACTGGCCCAAGCACAAGACCTTCGTCCCCGCCATCCACGGCATCGCCCGGCAGCTCGCCGGCCGCACCGACGACCGTCTCCTCCTCGCCGGCCTCGCGGTCACCCTCGGCGACGAGGCGGAACTCTCCGCCCCCGCCGGCGAATCGCCCGGCCGCAAGCTGGTCGGCCCCGACGGCCGTGAACGTCCCGCTCCCCCCGAGGAAGCCGGCCTGATCCACCTCGAACCCGACCTCCCCGGCACCTGGTCCCTCCGCGAAACCAACGGCGCCCCGCTCCTCCAACTCGCCGCCCAACTCCCGCCCGCGGAATCCGTCCTTGAATCCGCCCGTCCCGACGACATCACCCGCCGCATCCCGCGCCGCGAGCCCGCCGCCGCCGGCGACCTCGCCGCCGAATGGACCGGCAACGACCGCCAACGACTCGAGTACTGGCGGCCCCTGCTGCTCGCCGCCATCCTCCTTCTCCTCGCCGAAACCATCGTGGCCAACCGGTCCACCACCTGACGCCCACGCCATGACTCCCATCTCCGATCCCATCGCCCGCGAACGCCTCGAAGCCGCCGCGCGTCGCAAGGACCACGCCCGCCGCCGCCGCGTCCTCGTCGTCACGGTTGCAATCATCGGTGCCGTCCTGCTCGCCTGCGCCGCCCTCGACTACGCCTTCACGCTTCCCCGCGCCGCACGCTGGGCCGGCCTCGGCCTCTGGATCGCCACCGCTGCCTGGGGCGCTTTCCGCATCTCCCGTCTCCGCCACGCCCCGACCCGCGTCGAGGAAGCCGCCCACGATGCCGAGAGCCTCCGTCCCGATCTCGGATGCGAAGTCTCCACCGCCGCCGAATACGTCTCTGGCGCGCGCACCCCGACCCGCGAGTACGAGCCGGAGATCGCCGCCGCCCTCCAGCAACGCGCCTCCCTCCACCTCGCCGCCGTCCAGGTCCCCTACGCCCGGACACTCGTCCGCCCTGTTCTCTGGGGTGCTGCCGCCGTCGCCGCGGCCATCGTCGCCTTCGCGTTGTTCGCCCCGGGCGGGTTCATCTCGCTCCTTCGTGCCACGGTCCCGTGGTCCAACGCCAGCCACACCCGGATCCAACCCAGCCTCGGCAACGTCGAACTCGCCGCGGGCACCCAGTTCACCCTCACCAACCAACTCGGCGGACGCATCCCGCGCGAAGCCCGCTTCGAGTTCCGTGAGGATGGCTCCAACACCTGGCAGTCCGTCGTCCTCCCCGTCAGCCAGCGCACCGCCCTCCACCCGATCACCGTCAACAAGTCCATCGTCTGGCGGGTCGCGGCCGGCGATGCCGTCACCCCCGAGTTCCGCCTCGAGGCCTACACGCCTGCCGCCGTCCGTGCCCTCGCCATCCGGATCGCCCCGCCCGCCTACACCCGACTCCCCGCCGTCGAGCAGCGTTCGGCCGCCATCACCACCCTCCGCGGCAGCCGCGCTCTCTTCCGACTCGACCCCAACGTCCCGCTCTCCACCGCCGCGCTCCGCTTCACCAACGGCGTCGTTCTCCCGCTGACCCGCGTCACCAACGATCTGTGGTCCGCCGAACTCACCGTCACCAACGACAACGCCTACTCCTTCGTCCTCGCCGATTCCCGCGGCCGCCCCGGACTCGACCGCTCCCTCCATCGCATCCGCGCCCTCCCCGACGAAGCGCCCAAGATCGAGATCACCCAGCCCGGTCAGGACATCCGCGCCAATCCCACCAACACGGTCCCGCTCGGGATCGAGGCTTCCGACGACTTCGGCATCGCCTCCGCCCGCCTCGTCTTCCACAAGCTCGGCCACCCCGAACGCGAGGTCGCCCTCGACCTTTCGGCCTTCAAGGACGGCAAGCTGACCACGGCCGCCGAGATCGCCCTCGCCCCGCTCCAGCTCCGCGAATACGAACTCGTCGCCTACCACGCCGAGGCCCGCGACAACAACGACTTCGACGGACCCGGCATCGGCCGTTCCGCCACCTTCTTCATCGAGGTCACCGACAAGGTCTCCCAGCCCTCGCCCAAGACCCCGTCGCAGGGCAAGTCCGAGAAGGTCAACCTGCTCGCCATCCAGAAGCAGATCGTCGCCGACACCGCCGCCGCTCCGGACGCCCCCGCCGCCAAGTCCCGCGAGCTCGCCCAGCGCCAGCGCGACGCCCTCGAGTTCGCCCGGCTGTACCAGACTTCCCTCGCCCAGAACGGTGCTCCCATCGAAGCCCAGGGCCTCATGAACGCCGCCGTCGAGAACATGGAGAAGGCCGCCTCCACCCTCGACCAGGCCCAGACCCGTCAGGCCGTCCCGCCCGAGGAAGCCGCCCTCGCCGCGCTCTACCAGACGGTGCGCGCCATGCCCCAGCTCCAGAACCTTCCCACCCGTCCCCAGCGCCCGCAGGCCCAGCAACCGCCCCCGCCGCCTTCCGTCCGCGTCGTCCTCGAGGAGATCCAGAAGAAGAAGGACCCCGAAGCCGACCAGAAGGAGATCGAGGCCGCCCTCGCCGAACTCGAGAAGATGGCCGAGACCCAGGCCGAACTCGCCGCCGCCGCCGAAGCCGCCGCCAACGGCGAAGCCGAGGCCGAACGCGAGACACCCCCCGGCAACGACCGCAACGAAGGTTCCGGCCAGGACCCTTCCCAGTCGCCTTCGAAGTCCCAGGCCTCGAAGCCCGCCCAGGCCGCCGCCCCCGCCAAAGGGAAGGGTAAAGGCAAAGGCGAAGGTCAGGGCGAAGGCCAAGGCCAGGCCCAAGGCGAAGCCCCACCAAAAGATCCGTCCGATCCCTCCGATCCCTCCCAGCCCAACGCCCAGGAGCAGGCCAGCAACAAGCCCGGCGAAGCCAAGGCCGCCCAGGGCAAAGGCCAGGCAAAGGGCCAGGGCAAAGGAAAGGGAAAGGGCCAGCAGCAAGCCAAGGGTGAGGGCAAAGGCAAGGGCGACGCCAAAGGCCAGGGCCCACAGCAAGCCCAGGGAGAAGGCCAGGGCCAAGGCCCTGCCAAAGATCCGTCCGATCAGTCCGCTCCGTCGGATCCCTCCGATCCCTCCCAGCCTCCCCTCCCCCAGCTCGCCCCCAAGCAGGACGCCCTCTCCCAACGCGCCCTCGAACTCGCCGAACGCCTGAACCGCACGCTCACCCAGGGCCAGCGCGCCGGCCAGAACCCCGGTGAAGGCCTACGCAAGACCGCCCAACAGATGCGCCAGGCCGCCCAGGCCATGCGCTCCAGCAACGCCGGCGCCGCCAATGCCGCCGGCGCCAACAGCGGTGCCGGTCTCCAGTCCGCCATCGCCACCCTCGAACGGATGCTCGAAGGCCGCGCCACCCTCTCCGACGTCTCCGCCGAGGAAGCCCCCACCCGTTACGAGGGCCCCATCTCCGATTACTTCCGTCGCCTGTCCCGCGCGGAGTGATCCCGCACCCAGTCCCCATGACCGAGTTCTCCCACCCTCCCGACTGGCGCTGGATCGGCGGCCTCGCCGCCATCGTCGTCCTCGTCGTCGGACTCAGCTACACGTTCGCCCGCGGACGCGGCGGCCCGATCCCGCGCATCCTCGGAGCCTTCCTCCGCCTGGGCGCCATTGCCGTCCTCGGCGTCTGCCTCCTCGACCCCCACCGCGTCCAGAAGATCCTGCACCCGCACAAGGCCCGTCTCGCCGTCCTCTTCGACGTCTCCCGGAGCATGGCCACCGGCGATACCCCTGGCGGCCGCCTGAGCGCCGCCCGCGACTGGACCGCCAAGCACGTCACGCGCGGCCTTCCCGAAGGCGTCGAGATCATCCCGCTCACCTTCAGCGACACGCTCCGCCGCCCGACCAACAACAGCCCGCTCAGTCCCACCGGTAGCATCTCGGCCATCTCCGGTGCCCTCGCCTCAGTCCTCGCCACGCCCAGCGACGAACCGCTCAGCGGCGTGCTCCTCCTTTCCGACGGCATCGAGACCACATCCCAGGCTCCCGACGCCATCGCACGCCAGTTCCGACGCAAGGGCATCCCCATCCACACGGTCGCCGTCGGCACCACCAACGAGATGCGTGATGTGATCATCGAGCAGGTCCAGGTCCGACGCTCCGCTGCCAACGATGCGCCCACGAAGGTCGTCCTCGAACTCCGTTCGCCTGGCTTCAAGGGCTCGAACGTCGTGCTCCAGATCCGACGCGGGAAGGACACGCTCGCCACTCGCGGCATCCGCCTGAACGGATCCAACCAACCGGTCGAGCTCGAGTTCACCCCGCGCGGCACGGGCTTCCAGGTCTTCGACGTCGTCGCCAGCCCCACGCCCGGCGAATGGCTCGCCGCCAACAACCAGCGCAAGTTCGGACTCGAGATCATCGATCCCTCCCTGCGCGTGCTCTACATGGAAGGCACCCCGCAGAACGCCTCCAGCCCGATCCCGGAATGGAAGTACCTGAAGGACGCGCTGCAGTCCGACAAGCGGATCAAGGTGACCGTCCTCTACCGCCAGTTCGGCAACAACGGGCAATACCTGAACACCGTCGATGCCGATCCCCAGACCGGCGAACGCGCCTGGCCCGTCGAACACCCGACCCACGGCTTCCCCAAGTCCCTCGCCAAGCTCCTCGACTACGACGTGGTCATCCATTCAGACATCCGACGCGAGTCGTTCTCGGACCAGCAACTCGACGCGATCGCAGCCCTCGTCGAGAAGCACGGCGGTGGCTTCGTCATGATCGGCGGCAACTCCGCCTTCGGCCGCGGCGGTTACCACAAGACGGTCCTCGACCGGATCATCCCCCTCGCCATGGAAGGCGCCTACGACAACGAGGCCACCCCGACGCAACTCCGCATCGCCCCCAACGCCTGGACGCATCCGCTCGTCAACATCGGCAACACCGCCGCCGACACCCGCCGCATCTGGACCGAACGTTTCCCCACCCTCTACGGATACAACCGCGTCGAACGTTCCAAGCCCGGCGCCACCGTCCTCGGCACCGGCGACGACGGCGTCATCCTCCTCGCCGTCCAGGAAGTCGGACGCGGCCGCACCATGGCCTTCACCTCCGACACCACCCGCTCCTGGGGCCGCGATTTCGAGACGCTCTGGGGCGAGCCCATCCGACGCGACCGCGGCTTCGACGAGGACAACTGCGACTCACGCTACTACCGCTCTTTCTGGATCAACGCCGTCCGCTGGCTCGCCGCCGGCAAGTCGGGTCGCACGAACCAACCCGTCGTCCTCGAACTCTCCCAGGGCTACGGTTCCCCCGGCGACTCGATCACCGCCACCGTCCGCGTCCGGGACAACACCGAGCGCGACATCCCCAACGCCGAGGTCGCCCTCTTCCTTTCCACCGGCGGACTCAGCAACGTGGTCGCCAACGCCCGATACGACGCCGCCTCCCGCGCTTACCGCGCCACCATCCCGATGCCCACTGCCGGCACGCATATCCTGTCCGCCGTCGCCACCACCCGCAGCAACCGCATCGGGGACGACCGGCAACTCCTCGTCAGCGAAGTCATCGACCGCGAACTCGCCGACCTCCGTGCCCGCCCCGACCTGATGGCCTCGATCGCCCGCGCTTCCGGCGGCACCGCTTTCACCATCGCTACCAATCCACCCGCGAATCTCGGTGCCACCCTCGCCCATCTCCCGCCTCCCACCGAGGAACTCCGCCGAACCTCGCTCTGGGACAAGCTGCCCTGGCTCCTCACCGCCCTCGGCCTCATCAGCGGCGAATGGCTCCTCCGCCGCTGGCGCGGTTTGGCCTGAACGGGAGTTCCCAGTCGCCAGTTCCCAGTCCCCAGCCAACGCCGGAGGCGTTGCAGACGTTAGCCCGGGGTGCGAAGCGACCCCGGGTCGCACGCCCCCTTTCGATATCAACCCTGGCAAGGGTTGCAGACGGCGCCCACTTCCCGATTCGCATCGGCGTCCCCAACTTCAACAACAGCCAACGTCTGACCGCCCCGCCCCACCAAAAATCCTGTTCCCACCACACACAGCGCTTGCCGTATTCCTCCGGCGAACCCTAGCTTCCGACAGTTGGGGGCATTGGATCACTGGAAGTTCCCGGATGGGCGCTTCGAACCCGATCTTCCAACGAACAAGGAACTCCCCATGAATCAGGACACGAGCACCCCTTCCCCGGCTGCCCAGCCCTCGTCCCCGTCCAACAAGGCGCTGACCCGCCGCGGCTTCGTCGCACGCTTGCAGGCCGCTGCCGTCATCGCACCCATGGCCGCCGCCGCCATCGCGACGTTTCCCAAGGCTCGCGCCGGATCCTGACCCGCTCCCTTCGGCACCCGCACCGTTTCCGAGAACGCCATGAAACCTTGGCGGTGCCCGGCTCGTGGCCGCGGACGGTGCGCTGGATCGGTCTGACCGGAATCCGCCGCGCCCCTCCAATTCCAAGCCAGCCGGAGCAAATGTCACTCCTCGGGCTCGTGCCGCTTCGGCCAGCCCTCGATACCCCATGTCCACCTCCTCAAACCCCAACGCATATCGACGATGTCCCAGCGTCGACATCGAACAGAGCGGAGACAACCTGATCCTGCTGCACACCGAGACCCTCGAGTTCCGCGTACTGAACGCGGCCGGAGCCGTGCTGTGGGATGCCCTCCCGGAATTCGATACCGACGAACTCCTCGTCAGCCTCCTCGCTGAAGCCCACCCGGAAGTCTCCACCGAGTCCCATCGCGAACATGTCGCGAAGTTCATCACGGAACTCGTCACCGCCGGCTTCATCCTTCCCGCGCCCCGGTGAATCCAACGGGCCACTCCCTCCCGCCTCCGCCTCCGACCCCGCCCTCGGTCGCGATCCTCATCCCGAATCGCAACTACGCCACCTTCGTCGAGGCCACCCTCCTATCGGCCCTCGCCCAGACCCACCCCGACGCCTCCATCCACGTCCTGGACGATGGCTCCACCGACGATTCCGTCGCCGTCATCGACCGGGTCCTGAACCAGCACGGCAACGCCCGCTGCCACTTCACCACCCGCCCAAGCCGCGGCCTTGTCCCCACCTTCAACGAACTCGTCCGCTCCTCCACCGCCGACTACCTGGCAATCCTGGGGTCCGACGACCTGTTCCTCCCCACGCGCATCGAACGGATGCTCGCCCGGGCCCGCCCGGGCGAACCGTTCCTGGCCTTCTCGGCCGTGGACATCTTCGGGGACGACCTCGTCGCGGACCTCCCCCTCTGGAGGGACTGGCACCGGCAACTCCTCCATCAGTCAGCCTGGTTGCCTACACCCGGCTTCGCCCTCCTCCGCGCCAACCTCGCCATCACCTCCAGCAACCTGTTCTTCAGCCGCGATCTCTTCGACCGCCTCGAAGGCTTCGATCCCAGCCTTCCCATGTCCGAGGAATGGGACTTCTCCATCCGCGCCCTCCGCTGGACCGAACCCGTCCTCGTCCCCGAGGTCCTCCTCCGCTACCGCATCCATCCCCACAACACCTACCGCCAATATCAGGACCGACGTGCGGATCTCACCCGCCGCATCCTCACTCGGTTCGCCAACGAGGCCCACCTGCCCAGCCTGAATCCCACCGCGCCGGTACCAACCCGTTGGCCCCGCTTCTTCCCCCTGTTCTGCCGGAGCTGCTCCGGCCCGCTCGAGGAGCCCCTCGGAAATACGCTCCCACCCGAGCTCTCCCGGCCCGGGCAGCCCCGCACCGCCGACGCCGTGCCCGTCGATGTAGAGCAGGCCGCCACCCGCCACCTCCTGACCCAACTCCTCCACACCAGCCCGGACGGGACCTCGAATTCCGTAGTCCACCAAGGCCTCACCTGCACCTCCCACTGGCACAGATCGTCCCCGACACCCCGCTTTCCGCCCGTAGCCCCCATCGCGACGCGATGGACCTGGGCTGGCGCCACGATGGCCGTCGATACCGGCAATCCATCCATCGCCGAATGGCTCGCCCGGTTCACCGGATTGTCTCCCGAACCCTCCGATCCGGATGAGATACCCCTGATCCGGCTTCGCGGCGGCAACCAGGCCATCGTCGGCCTCCACGATCGTCAGCCCTTCGACACCCACGAAGCCCTTCTCGCCTGGCTCGCGCTCACGGTCAGCGACGAACTCGGCCGCCGTTCCAACGCGGCACTCCTGCATTCGGCCTCCTTCCTCGTCGACGGCGTCGCCACCCTCGTCTGCGGCCAACCCTTTTCCGGCAAGTCCACCACCGCCCTCCTCGCCCTCAACGCCGGACTCCACCTCCTCGGCGACGACATCGTCCACCTCCACCCGCAACCCGGCACCGTCCAGGCATGCCCCCGCCCGCTCAAGCTGCGGCGCCTGCCTTCGTCCCTCGACATCCTCCCCCGCCAGTCGCTCCTCGACCAAAGCCTGCCCGCCACACTCGACGGCGAACCCTCCTGGATCATCCCGCGTCAGGAGGCCGCCATGGCGCCAGTCGGCCCCATCTGGCCCGTCGGCCGGATCTTCCACCTCTCCCGCTCCGATGCCCCGGGCTTCGACATCCAACGCCTCCCACCCGCCGACGCCCTCCCCGCCCTCGCAGCCCAGGTCCGATGCCACGCAGGCCCTTCCGACCCTCGCATCCAAGCCGCCCTCCTTCCCTTGTCCAACCTCCCCAACTTCCTGATCCGGGTCGGGCCTGCCGCCATCACCACCGCCTTCGAGCAGATGCTCCGCTGACCCATCGGTGAGGCAAGTGCCCTGATCCTCCGCTCACCCAGGGGTGGGGCGAGTGTCCTCACGAGCCGCGAAGAAATGCCGCGTCTCATGGCTTGAAACCTGAACCCGGAAAAGGCAGTTGGATCCGCAGATGGCGCAGATGACGCAGATAATGAGGAGCATGGATCAGGCGTGCCGTTCACCCGCAAGGTGACGTCTGCGCGAGCCTCCGGTGCTGGCATTTCTGCCCTTCCATCTGCGCAATCGGCGCCATCTGCGGATGAATGAACTGCCGATTTTAGGGTGAAATCTGTGGATCGTCCAACTGCCGCTTTCAGTCTGAATCTCCAAACTTGGAACTTCAGGCCGTCCCGGCCCTTTCAGCCATTGCACCCCGCCGGGTCCCATCCCTAATCTCCGCGCCATGTCGAAGCCGGCGCTGGGAAGAGGCC
Source organism: Limisphaerales bacterium (assembly GCA_965284395.1). Taxonomy (GTDB): domain Bacteria; phylum Verrucomicrobiota; class Verrucomicrobiia; order Limisphaerales; family UBA9464; genus UBA6176. Next base: position 7,854,090 of record OZ260084.1, read on the forward strand.
TGGGTGCGTTGCTGGGCGGCGGCGGACGTCCTTCCGCGCCGCCACCTGCCGCCTTGGCACCAGTCACCCCGACACCTCCCGCCGCTCCGGTCGCTCCCACACCGCCCGGCAACGGCGTCCGGAAGGTCGCCCTCGACCGCGTCGTTCCCAGCCCCCTTCAACCCCGGCGCGACTTCACCGAGGAATCCCTCCGCGAACTCGCCGACTCCATCCGCGAACAGGGCATCATCCAGCCCCTCGTCGTCCGCCCCGTCGGCGACCGCCTCGAACTCATCGCCGGCGAACGCCGCTGGCGCGCCTCACGCCTCGCCGGCCTCACGGAGGTTCCCGTCATCGAACGGGTCGCCACCGACCGCGAGGTCCTCGAACTCGCGCTCATCGAGAACCTGCAGCGCGAGAACCTCAATCCGCTCGAGGAAGCCGCCGGCTACGCCCAGCTCCAGTCCCAGTTCAGCCTGACCCAGGATCAGGTCGCCCAGAAGGTCGGTCGCAGCCGCGCCGCCGTCGCCAACGCACTCCGCCTCCTCAAGCTCGCCCCCCAGCTTCTCGACTCCCTCCGCACCGGCCAGCTCTCCGTCGGCCACGCCAAGGTCCTGCTCGGCCTCCCCGACCACTCGCTCCAGATCTCCGCCGCCGAACAGGTCCGCCAACGCGGCCTCAGCGTCCGCCAGACCGAGGAACTCGTCACCCAACTCCTCGCCCCAAAACCCGCCTCCCCTACGGCCGCCTCCGCCCCGGCTCCCAACACCCGCGACCCCCACGTCGTCGACGTCGAGAACCGCCTCCGCGAACGCCTCGCCACCAAGGTCGGCCTCCGCTACCGCGCCGGCCGCGGCTCCATCGAGATCCGCTTCGCCTCCGACGACGAACTGAATCGCGTCCTCGAAGTCCTCGGCATCCAGATCGACTGACCCCCGCCGAACACAACCTCCCACCACCCCTTTTTCCACACCCGCAACCACCTGATCGCGCATGCTCAACTCGCAGGAATTCCGCTCCGCCGCTGCTGACCGCCTCGACGCCGTCGCCAGCAAGGTCCCCGAACTCAGCGCCTTCGTCGGACTCGACGGCTTTGTCGACGAGATCCTCCACGTCGTCGACAAGCGCTACGACGCCGAACGCTTCGATCGCGTCCCCACCATCGCCGCTTACGCCGAACGTCTCGCAGCCGCGGCCGGCCGTTCCACCAACGTCGAGCTCGTCAATGTCATGACCAAGCTCGGCGGCAATGGCCCGATCATGGCCAATGCCCTCGCCAGCTTCGGCCTCCGCGTCAGCTACCTCGGCGCCCTCGGCCATCCCGCCATCCACCCGGTCTTCGAGTCCTTCACCCGCCGCGCCGAGGTCGCCTCGGTCTGCGGCGCCGGCCTCACCGACGCCCTCGAGTTCGAGGACGGCAAGATCATGGTCGGGAAGCACTACACCCTGAAGGAAGTCAACTGGGCCAACATCTGCTCCCGCTACGGCAAGGACCGCTTCGCCCTCAAGTTCGCCAGCGCCGACCTCGTCGGCTTCGTCAACTGGACGATGCTGCCCTACATGTCCGACATCTGGGCCGCCATCCAGTCCGATCTCCTCCCCGGCCTCCTCGGCGAACGCCGCAAGATCTTCTTCGACCTCGCCGACCCCGAGAAGCGCACCCCCGCTGACATCCAGCGCGCCCTCGACCTCATCGTCCGGTTCCAGTCCCGCTTCGACGTGATCCTCGGCCTCAACGAAAAGGAAGCCTACGAGATCGCCCGTGTCCTCGGACTCGACCACTCCCCGCGTGATCCCCAGGGCCTCGCCCAGCTCGCCATCGAGATCCAGAAACGCGTCGCCGTCGAGACGCTCGTCGTCCACCCCGTCGCTTACGCCCTCACCGTCTCCAACGGCAATGCCGAGATCGTCGAGGGCTCCGTCTGCCGCAAGCCCACCATCACCACCGGCGCCGGCGACCACTTCAACTCCGGCTTCTGCCTCGGCCGGCTCCTCGGCCTCTCCAACGCCGATTCCCTCCTCTGCGGCGTCTCCACCAGCGGCCATTACGTCCGGTCCGCAGAAAGCCCCCGCGTCTCCGACCTCAGCCGGTTCATGCGGAACTGGCCCACCGAGTAATCCCCGCCACCGCCATGGTCCTCCCCGTCGTCAAGTACGGTCACCCCGCCCTCCGACAGAAGGGCGCCCGCATTCCCGAGGTCACCGACGAAGTCCGCCAGCTGGTCTCCGACATGTTCGAGACCATGCGCCATGCCCACGGCGTCGGCCTCGCCGCCCAGCAGGTCGGCCGCGCCCTGCAGCTTGCCGTCATCGACGTCCGCGGCGTCACCGACCGCCCTTCCCAGCTCTGGATCGACGGTCACCCGGCGTCCGTCGACGCCTTCATGCCCCTCGTCCTCATCAACCCGGTCCTCACCCCGTCCACCACTCGCGCCCGCGGTCCGGAAGGCTGCCTCAGCTTCCCCGAGATCTATGGCGAGGTCGACCGCCCCGCCGAGGTCGAGGTCACCGCCTGGAACGAACGCGGCGAGGAATACCGCTTCAAGGCCGGCGGCCTCCTCGCCCGCGCCGTCCAGCACGAGGCCGATCACCTCAACGGCATCCTCTTCATCGACCGCATGGACTCCGCCACCCGCGCCGAAGTCCGTCCCGACGTCGACACTCTCCAAGCCGAGACCAAGGCCGCCCTCGCCAAGCAGAAGTAGCCGCCGAGGTCACGAGGCGGTTCCCTCTCGGTAGCCAACGTCAGGAGGCGGGGCCAAGGGAAAGTCCCCAGTCGCCAGTTCCAGGTTTCCCGTGGGGTGGGGCGAGTGTCCCCACGAGCCGCCAAGGAACCCCGAATGCCGCCCCCAGGCCACCGGCATCGGCGTCGGGGTCGGTATCGGAATCGGGATCGCACAACGCCCGCCCCCAACAACGAAGTCCCCTTCGTACTCGTACTCAGCCCGCAGGGCGGTACTCGTACTCGTACTCGCCCCCAAGCTCCCGCGCCCCCCACCAGACCGGCATCGGCGTCGGTATCGGAATCGGGATCGCACAACGCCCGCCCCAACTCCCGTCTTGCCATTTTCGTTCCATCCCTTCTCATTCCCGACGTAGGAGATTCCCCGATCGGAGTCACTAGGGAACCCCTGCATCACAAACTCATCACACTCATGAAGAAAATCCTTCTGCTCCCAGCCCTGCTCGCCGCGACGGCGCTCGGCCAGGCTCAGGTGTTCACCTTCGGGGCGACCCTCTCGGGCCCCGCCGAAGCTCCTCCCAACGCCTCCCCGGCGGCCGGCATTGCCCTCGTCGCCTACGACGTGGCCGCCCAAACCCTGAAGGTCGACGTGACGTTCTTCGGCCTCACCGGTCCCACTACCGCCGCCCACATCCATGGTGCCACCGTGAACCCGTTCTCCGGCACCGCGGGCGTTGCAGTTTCCCCCGGCACGTTCCCCGGATTCCCTGCCGGCGTGACCACCGGCATCTACTCCCACGTGTTCGACCTGACCCAGAACGCGACCTACACCGGGGCCTTCCGGACCGCCAATGGCGGCACCGCGGCCGGCGCCGAAGCGGGTCTCTTCGCCGCGATGCAGTCGGGCAAGACCTACGTGAACATCCACACCACGGCCTTCCCCGGCGGCGAAATCCGTGGATTCCTGACTCCCGTTCCCGAACCCGCCACCACCGCGGCCATCGCCGGCGGCGTCCTCGGCGCGTTCGCGATCGCGCGGCGCTTCCGCTCCAACAAGACCGCCTGATCCCTCCAGTTCAGCCGCGGCCAAACACCGCGGCCATCGACTGGAGATTGGATCCCGCGACGCTCACGCCCGCCTGACGGGCCCCGCCGCGGACCACATCGTCAATCGCCGCCACGCAGGCCCATCCGCCTGCGACGGCCAGACCGGCGCCCAACCTGACTTCCAGGTTCCGGGCGCCCTCTGCTTTCCACCCGGAACTCACGCACGCCGTCCCTTCGCCCAACTCACTCGCAAAACCCAAACCCGCTCCCAAACCGCGCCACGCGCGCTCCGCACTACCACTCCGGCTCCTCCCACGCACATACGGCTCCGGATCCGACACCCCCACCAACTCCGCCACCCCGGATTCTACCCCCAGCAAGACCGCCGCCGCCCCCTCCGACACCACCCCGCCCCGCGAGAACACCCGAGCCGCCTCCGCCGTCGTCCAGTCCGCTTCCTCCGCCGCCACCACCAGGCAACGCCGCACCAACCCACGCCCCAGCCAGTCCGCCGCCACCACCAACCCCGACAGGAATCCCGTCTCGTCCGCCACGCACGTGTCGTTCCGCTCCGGCGTCCCCACCACCGCCGCCAGATGCGACGCCGGCGCGTTGAACACCGTCTCTGGAAACAGCATCGGGCTCGCCGTCGACGGTTCCACCAGCACTTCCCCGTAGAACCGACGCGAGTACTGCACGCTTCCCCCCATCACGCACGAAACGATCCCCAAATCTTCCGCCGACGCCCCGCCCATCGCCTCCAGTGCCGCCCCCACCGTGAACTGCGAGATCGGGCTCGCCCGACGCATCCGCGGATGCATCTGCCAGGACGCTCGGGTAGCGGGCGTCGGCACCCGAAGCACCTTCAAGCGCCGCCCATCCGGCCTCGCCACCTCGCCCACGATCGCATCCACCCGCCCTTCCCAGAGTGCACGGAACGCCTCCACTCCCCACCCACCCGGCGACACGATCCCATAGCCCTCGACGAACACGCGACTCATGACCACCTCCTCAGCACCAGGCTCGCGTTCGCCCCGCCAAACCCGAAGGAATTGCTCAGTACCCACTCCACCCGAGCCGGCATCGGACCGGGCACGAGCGGGAATCCACAGGCCGGATCCGGATTCGCCACCGGCATTCCCGGCGGAAGCCACTGCCCCTGCAGCGCCATCAGGCAGACCACCGCCTCCACCGCTCCCGCCGCCCCCAGCAGATGCCCCACGCAACCCTTCGTCGAACTCACCCAAGGCCCCTTCTTCCCGCCTCCAGCCCATCGCGTGATCGCCTCCGCTTCCGCCGAGTCATTCAGCGGCGTCCCGGTTCCATGCGCGTTCACGTAGTCCACTTCCGACGCTCCCACGCCCGCCACCCGACACGCCTCCGTCATCGTCGCCACCGCCGCCTCGCCCTTCGGATGCGGCTGGGTCAGGTGATGCCGGTCCGTCGCCGCCCCGTAACCCACGATCTCCCCCAGCACCCGTGCCCCCCGACGTTCCGCCATGGCCAGTGATTCCAACGTCAGCACCGCCGCCCCTTCCCCCAGCGCCAACCCGTCCCGATGCGCATCGAACGGCCGGCAGCTCGTCGGCGAAAGCGCCTGCAGCGAATCAAACCCCGCGAACACCAGTTGGCTCAAGGCATCGTATCCTCCCGTCAACACCCGCTCCGCCCGCCCCGACCGCACCTGCTCGAACGCTTCCCCGACTGCATTCGATCCCGACGCGCAGGCATTCGCGATCACCGTCGACGGCCCGCGGAATCCGAAGGCATCCATCAGGTCGAGCACCTGACGCTGCGGTTGATAATGGATGATCCGCGACGCCTGCCCCCTCAACCCCGCCGGAACGCCCGACGCCCGACGATAGAACTCCTCTCCCAGCGCCATCCCCCCCGAGGTCGTCCCCAGCACCACCGGCAGGCCTTCGATCCCCAACTCCCATCCCGCCTGCTTCCACGCCTCGACCGCCGCCACCAGCAACATCCGCCCCGCCCGATCCATCCGCCGCTCCTGTCGTGCCGACAATCCCGTCGACGGCAACTCCCTGCGAACATCCACCTCCGCCGCCACCTGCGTCCGCTGCCGCGAGACATCAAAACCCTGTACCCGACGGAACGCCGTGCGTCCCGACCGGAACCCCTCCGCATTCACCGTCCATCCCTCGCCCAGCGCCGTGACGATCCCCGCCCCGGTGACGACCACCCGGCGGGATTCCGAACGAGTCGTCTGAAAGGGGAACTGCATCGTGAAAGACGCGCGACGCTACGGAACCCCACCCCACGCGTCAAACCGCGGCCCGGCCCGTCGGAAGTTCCCAGTGCCCGGATCCCAGAAGCCCGCGCTCTCAACTCCGTAGGCGACGACGTGAGGAGGCGCGACGCTTCAGCCTCCCTCCACACCGTAGACGCCAACGTCAGGAGGCGTGACGCCTCCCCTCCACTGCTCCTCCCCCACGGTGGGGCGAGACTCTGGATGAGCCGTTCCCCTTCCTCCCGCCTCCGTCGTACTCGTACTCGTACTAAGCCCGAAGGGCGGTACTCGTACTCGCCCCCCATCTCCCCCTCCCTTCCCTCATCAGCCCGAGTACGAGTAGGAGTACGACCACCCTGAAACTTGAATCTGAAAACTTCGAACTCCCACGAAAACTTCCACCTTCCCCCAACTCCACCCTTGAACCCTTCTCCAACCGCCGTTAGAGATTCGGTGCGTTCCGGAAGCGGGTGTAGTTCAATGGTAGAACGCGGGCCTCCCATGCCTGAGGCGAGGGTTCGATTCCCTTCACCCGCTCCAATCTTTCGAGTTCGTTGTTTTGCCGCCGGTTGCAGAAAGTGGCAGTCAGCGAAAAGCCGGAACCGAGAATAAAACCGAGAATCACTGATTCTCGGTTTTGTCGTCTTCATGAGAATCCGCCGTATTCCAACCGGCTTCGGAAGCGCCCGTTGCGAACCGCTTTCCCGCTCCAAAAGCCATCCCGTCCATCCTGCCATCCTGTCCGGCCCCCGCTCAGCCGATAGGCACTGGCTCCAAAACGTCACAAGTGGCACTCCGATCGAGACCGGCAAAGCGCCACACACGACGTGTTGATTCGATTAATCAGCTCAAAGCGCCATTTCTGACGCACGCAATTCCACGCCCACCTCACCGATGAAGCCCTGCTTGTCCAGCGGGGCAACGGCGGGAAGGCAGCATCGGGCGAACCCAAGAAGCGGACCTAGGGCGAAACCGCCGCTCCCTGCCCCTGGACCGCGACGCACCAGATGACACTGAACGGCAAGCGGGACGACTTCTCGCAGGCTGATCTCGAGGCCTGCGCGAAGGCCGCAGGAATGAAACGCGGACGCGCCCAGGCGATCCTCGAGGAGGTTCAGGCCGCCCTCGAACGTTGGCCGGAGTTCGCCGCTGAGGCCCAGCTCACGAACGCCTGGCGAAACACCATCCAGAAGACCCACCGTCTCAACCTCCCGAGGGCCTGAGAACGGACCGATCCTGTCCGTCCTGACATCCTGTCTGCCCCCAAAGGTCAGCCCTTGGAGCCCACCTCAATAGCTCTTGTCCCCCTTCCAAGCATACATTTCGTAGTGCGCCGGAATCCGCTCCAAGACAAATGCCTTGAGCCTATTCGCCAGTTCCTCATGACAAGCCTCCGGCACAGACAGAATCATACAATAGGCCCCGGCCTCCACGTCTACCCCCTCCTTCGAGACGCCCTGAAGATCCAGGTACTCCCACAGCGCACGCTGGATCGCTGCCCTCAGCTGACGCCCTTCAGAACTTGGAAGGCCGTATTTGAACCATCCTTCAGGAGCATTCATTTCATTGCAGGGCCAGTAGTTGTCTCACGCGGAGCCGCGGAGAGCGCGGAGAGAGAGGCAGGTAACGATTGTCCCAAAGTCGGCAACCAGTCACCAAACTGTGACTGAGCGGCTTGCCGTTCAAGTGTACTTTCTCCGCGTCTCCGCGTCTCCGCGTGAACCTGTCCCCTCTTCAATCGCATGGTTACGGCTTAGACAAACACCCCATCTTCTTCCCCACTCGCATCATCCACGGTCTCGATCAGGATCTTGAATGTGCGGTGTGAATGGGAAACGACGAATCCAAAGATCGCTCCAACAATCTCAGGGGTCCTCGTTGCCCTCCCACGCCCTCTTCAGAGGCGACGAGGACGTCGCCACTCCGTTCCTGCTTTCAGCCGGAGCGGCAATGTCCTCGTTGCCCTCACACGCCCTTTTCCAAGGCGACGAGGTCGTCGCTACTCCGTTCCGGTTTCCAAACGGGGGCAGTGTCAAGATGCGCCTGGCGTCCTCGCGAAGGCTCACTTTTCACGGTTGTCCGACGCCGTCCATCCACCTCCGCCCAGCAGCCCAATCTTCCCGAAGCCATGGATCGGCTCCGGGTAGCGATGCCATGCCAAACTGTCCAACCGGCACCTCGCCTGGATGCCGCCAGAAGGATCAAGGCAGTTCCCGCAACCTATAGAAGCTTTGTTGCAACCCGAAAGCGTTGCTCAGGACGAGTTGCACCTTTTGGCCCGTTCCGGGTGCTGTCAGGCCCGGAACTGTCGTCCAAGTTCCCTCGTCGAGGCCGGTTCGGGCTTCGATCCCATAGGTCCGGCCTGCCTGACTCCGGAAAGTCAGCTTCATGTCCGGGCCGGAGATGGTTGGCACATCCAGGGACAATGGCTCGGTTGGCTCGGCCCCCGGGACTTCGACGACGGAGACATTGTCCAGTGCCAGGTAGGCACCGCCTGCACTCGTCGTTCCGATAAGCACCAGGTCGGTGGCGTGAGACTGGGGTGTGAACTCCATCGTGAAGCTTTGCCACCGGTTGCCGGCGCCGTCGGAGTTGAATGCGAATGCCCGGGACTCCGCTCCCGCCTGGACCTCGATCGAAACCGGGCCCCGCGACGCGGGAAAGTCCTGGTAGGTACCGAGGGCAAACGACAGCCGGTATCGGTGGCCTGGCTTCGTGGTCAGCGTCTGCTGGATACCGCCGTAGGGCGGCGTGTCGTGAAGTCCCGTCAGGTCCAGGAAGTGCGCGCCGTAAGGGGAGCGGAATTCGAGGGAGTTGGCGTTGGCGACCCAGGCCAGTTCGGCCGTGGTGGACGTCCAACCCGGGATCACGGCCGAGGGAACCGGCAGTGTCATGAGCTCCACGGCATCGGGGACGAACGAGTTCTCCAGGTCTTCGAAGCTCCCATTGACCACCAGATCCGACTGGGAACCTCCGGTTGCAATCGGGTCCCGGAGGACGAAGGTCGGTTTTCGTTCCGCCGGTGCCCGGCGGTCAAGGTCCGCGCAGCACCTCGACGAGAGTAGGTGCAGCAGAGCTTCTCAAGTGCCGCCTGATGCCCCGGTGTGCCTGGCTGACTGGCGGCCAACACCACGCTCCAATGCGTGGTGGCGAAGACGCGAGGGTCGCCGGGGCTCAGGTTCACCACGCAGTTCTATTCCCACCCTGCATGGCCTTCAAGACTGAGTCCATGGAGGATCCATCGGGCGCATCTTGACACTGCCCCCATTTGAAAACAGGAACGGGGTGGCGACGTCCTCGTCGCCTTGAGAAAGGGCCTAGGAAGGCAACGAGGACGTTGCCGCTCCGTTTGAGGCGGGGGCAGTGTCAAGATGCGCCCGGAGCCATCCAGCACGACCATTCAAGGGCGGGCCCGCGCCTTGAGATCGCCCAGATCCTCCAGCTTGAGCGGCTTCTTCAACTCCTCCTCGCCTTCAGGCAGGCCAAGCGCATTGACCCTCCTGATCCGATCAAACAGGCCATCCTTGTTCATATCGCAATACTCGATCCGTCCCCTCCCCCCGCGCAGGAAGGCAAGCCAGTAAATCTTCCCAGACGCAGTCCTCAGATACTCATACAACGGACGCCCAAATTCATGTTCGGTGCCGGATGCACAGAACTGAAGCCCTTGCCCTTCCTGCAATCGCTGGAATACGATCCTATGATGATTCCGGGCTTCTTTGGATGGGAGGGTGGCGTCGAGCAAAGCGAAAAGTACATACCCGATCCATCGCTTTCGGAGAGTCCACTCCCCTCGACTGGGGGACCAACCCAGACAACAGCTGGATCGAGTAAGCCATAGCGCTCCTGGATCACCGCTTGCTTTGGCATCATGTCACGCACTCCAAAGAAACTCCTGAGTTCGCTTGCCGCCCTGAGCATGCTTTTGGCGGTGCTTGCGATCTGGGACCGATCCCACCTTCCGCTTTCAGTGGACTCAAGGCCTCCGGCAACCGTGAATCTGGATGCCGAAGCCCAAGCGACACCGGGTTCACGGAAAAATGGAACCGCCCTACGGTTGGCCCAGCGTTCGGGCCTCCCATCCGAGATTGGAAACCATCTACTCTTGGCTGACCGCATGGCTCCGGAGAGCAAATATGCCAGGGCTGGGCTGACCAACATCCTGGTGATGCTCAGTGTCTCGGACACCATCGTTTCCTCTCCGGGACTCTCAGATGAGGAGATCGTCCAGCAATTGACAGATCAAGGGCTTCCCTCGGATCTCATCCGGGAGCGTCTCCTCAACTACCCTCGAGGAGATGGATCGATCACCTCATTGTATTCGAGGAACGAAGCCATACCTGGATTCAATCAGGTGCGAAAGGTCCTGGTTGACGCTGGATTCGAGGTAGATCCAGCGAGTGAGTGCCTGCTGGAGTGCTTCAGGTTTGTAGCCAGCAACAGTGAGTTGGTGGACTTCCTCCAGGGCTTGCAGAAGTCCATGCAGGAAGGACCGGCCAAGGATGTGTATGCCCCGCTGGTGGCAACCTTGGCCCGGGACGAGAGGGATGCGACCCAGGCATTTGCCAGCATTTTCCAGGATCGACTCCGTCTGCGGTACGGAATGAACGAACAGCAAACAGTCCTGATTGCGGAACTCCTTTCAAGCCTGAGGGTCCACACCGCCACCACCAAAGACTTATACCTCTCGAGAATTCCAAGGGATTAGCTGGCGGCATCGGTGTTAGCCGGCGATTCGTGCATGGCCGGCGTTGAGCGGCGGTGGTATCGATGCGGCGGGAGGCCGGGGGCAAGATCGACCTTATCGAGGCAACCTGCACCGGGATCGACGCGCACGGTAGGTGCGGTTCACCGGACGCTTAAGATAGATCATCGCCGGTGGCGATTGAGAGACGAACCAGCCAGTACATGAGGTCAGTAGCGTTCCGGCCGCCACAACGCGGCGCACGGCGATAGCCCTGGGTGGAGCGTCGCGGAGCCCTGGGACACGCCATCCCACGGCACCCCGCCCCAACCCGGCGGACGGCGGGAGAGCATCACATCCACATCGATGATGAGCATGGTGCCGGGCCTCGTGCGCCCTTCCAGGGCGCGGGCGTGTTGCCGGGCCGTGGCCCCCGGGGTTCCACCCCGCTTTCACCGGTTGCCCCTTCGGGACACGAGGCTTGGATTCGCCGCGTGAGGGCACGCGGCCTACAAAGGGGAGTTGCCGTTTTCGGGTCCTGCTACGCCGGAGGCGTTTCAGCTGATAGCCCCGGGTTGGCGCGGTAGCGCCTTACCCGGGGTCTTGTGGATGGAATAAGATGCACCCCGAAGGCGGTGCAAAGATCTCCCATTTCTGCAACCCCTCCAGGGTTGGTGATCCATGCCGCGGCCTCCCGGGGTATCGCTTCGCGACCCCGGGCTTTCACCGTTTGCCCCGTCGGGGCATGGGCCAAGGATGGCGCTACGAACATCCATCCCGCACCCTGGCGAGGTAGAGAAAATGCCGATGCTCTGCGTTCCCTGCGTCCCTGTGGGGATCCGCCCCTCTCCGCGCCTCCGCGCCTCCGCGTGAGAACAGGCACCCAGCAACGGAGACGTCGCCACCCAGGGACAACACTGCCTTCCAACCGATCCCTGGCCGGGGCAGTCTCCGTGCCGAGGCGGCATTGCTCCCTGCCCTGACGACCTCAACGAAATCCTGATCATGGAACTCCGGCATCCGGCCCTTGTCGAACTCCTGCAGCGTGCCTACTCGGCCGAGCGTGCCGCGGCCCTCGCCTACGTGGGTCACGCCCGGTCGCTCCGGGACCCGGTGGTCATCGCAGCGGTCCAGCGGATCGAGCAGGACGAGTGGGATCACCGGAGGAACGTGCTCGTGCTGATGCAGCGCTACGGAGTCCCGACATCCCGCTTCTACGAGTTCAAGTTCCAACTTCTCGGGACCTTGATCGGACTCGCCTGCCATGTCATCGGGCGCTTCATGCCGTTCTTCTTCGCCGGACGGCTCGAGAGCGGGAACGTCTGCGAGTACTTCGTGATGATGCACCATTTCCATTCGCTCGGGATCCGCGAGCACGACGCCGTCCTCTACGAGATGGGGCTGAAGGAGAAGGAGCACGAGATCTACTTCCTCGACCAGGTCCGGGACAGCCGCTGGCTGCCGTTCTTCGAGTGGCTGTTCTCCTGGGGCGCCCGCGCATCAGCGAACGACGTCGACCTGCGGATCCCCAGGCCCCTGAGTGAATCCCACCTGTACTGCAAGTCCCGGGTCGGGGAAGCAGAAGGGCGGGAGTGACGACTGAACCACCGGGTGAGGACAAGCGATGGAGGCGTTGCCGCTCCGGTCCTGATTGTTCCTATACAAGGAAGTCCGGTGGCTTCCTCAAGGCGACACGGTTGGGGGACCAGGCAATGTCCGAAGATGCTCTGCCAGGGCCTCTGCCGTCGGGAAAGCCCCAGCGTCGACCCGACGCGCAGCATCCCGCAGATCGGCGCCGGCACGAGCGAAGGCGTCGGCGTTCACCGGCGTGATCACGTCGTCGAGGTTGGACTCATCGATCTTCCAGGCTCCGTCCACGAGGATGAAGCTGATGAACTGCCGGAAGCCGGGACTGCGCTCAATGATGACCTGCGCCGTGTCGCCCTTGGTGGTCTGGAAGGCACTACCCAGCCGTTCCTGACCGAACTCGAGGCGGAACAACACCAGCGGGCTGCCTCATGGGTTCCCACGATCCTCCGGGCCGCATGGTAGACGAGCCCCGAGTGCCGCTGCACGAGTTGCCGGAAGGCCTCGTCGCGGTCTCCCGCCAGATGGCGGGCCAGAAGTTCCTGGTCGGTGACATCATCCATTACAAGACCATGGCCGCCGCCTCAGGAATCCGACAGAACTTCAGCGGATGGGCTCGGGTCGGGGTCGGGCTGCCCAACAGAGCCCAACCATTACCCCAACGCGTTGAGCTCGCCACCGTGGAAGAACCCAACGTTCGCGGCCCCGCTTCGGCAACCGCATCCATGCGATGAACCGAGCCTCGGTGTGAGAGCCTACTCCGGGCGACGGGGACGTCGCCACCCCGGATCCTGCCTTCGCGGCCTCACGGCTTCGCGCGAGGTCGCCGCAAGAAAAAGGGGATCCCGCGCGAAGCCGCGAAAGCGCGAAGGTCTTTAAGTGGCTGGATTACCTTTTCCCCTTCATCTGCTGGATCACGGCGGAGAAATCGATCTCAGCCACCAGACGGCACCCCGCATTCTCAGCCACGTGGACCAAACTCTTTCCATCGGCGACGCGGCGACGCAGCGGTTGGATTGAGTGGGCGCATTCCGACACTGCCCCCGTTTGACAACAGGAACGGGGTGGCGACGTCCTCGTCGCCTTGGGAAAGGGCCTGGGAGGGCAACGAGGACGTTGCCGCCCCGTTTGACGCGGGGGCAGTGTCAAGCTGCGCCCCACCTCGGCAGCCATCGAACCCGTCCTTTTCAAAGGGACAGCTTTGAACCAATGTGTCCTTTACAGAAGGACACCATGAGAGACGTCATTCGCCAAAAGCTCGCTGATTCCCTGCACTCAGAGCTGCCGTTGACCACCCGGCGGGAATTGCGTCTGCCCTCCGTGCCGGGAAAGACCCATGCCGTGATTGGAATGCGCCGCGCAGGCAAGACCTGCTTCCTCCACCAGCTTCAACGGGATCGCGTCGCGAATGGGGCACCACGTGAGACACAGGTCTACTTCAACTTCGACGACGAACGCCTTGCTGGCCTGGAGGCCGCGCAGCTCCACTGGGTGTTGGAGGAGTACTTCCGTCAGTTCCCCCAGCATCGCGATCAGCAGCGCGTCGGCTTCTTCCTCGATGAGGTGCAGGTCGTGCCGGGGTGGGAGGGCTTTGTTCGCCGAGTGATGGACACGGAGCAGGTGGATGTATTCGTCAGCGGCTCCTCCGCGAAGCTCCTGAGCCGTGAGATCGCCACTTCCCTGCGCGGCCGCGCGATGGAAACGATCGTGCATCCCTTCAGCTTTCGCGAGTTCCTGAGGCATCGGAAAGCCGAGCCCGAGGGGGATCCCGCGTTCCTCGCCAAGGCCAGGCGCTCCAGCATCGAAAGGCACTTCGGTGAGTTCCTGCTGCATGGCGGCTTCCCGGAGGCACAAGGTCTCGCGACAGAAGATCGACTACCCCTGCTGCAGGGATATGTGGACACCGTCATCCTGCGCGACGTCATGGAACGGCATGGGATCTCCAACGTTGTCGCCCTCCGTCGTCTAACCCGACAACTCCTCGGTGCCGCCGCCGGACTGTTCAGCGTGCATCGCTTCTTCAACGACCAGAAGTCGCAGGGTATCTCCGTTTCCAAGGAGGCGTTGCACTCCATGCTCGGCCACCTCGAGGATGCCTTTCTGATCCGTCTCGTCCCCATCCACACCTCCAGCGAACGACAACGCCAGTCCAACCCACGCAAGGTTTACCCCGTCGATTCCGGGCTGCTCACGGCGTTCGATCGAAGTGGAAGGGCCAACACCGGTCATGCCCTCGAGACCGCTGTGCTCGTGGAGCTGGAGCGAAGGAAATGCGAATGTGCCTACGTGCGCACCGCAAGCGGAACAGAGGTGGACTTCCTGGCCACGCCCCTCACCGGCAGGCCCATGCTGATCCAGGTATGCGCCGACCTCACCGATGAGGCCACGCGCCTGCGGGAGTTTCGGGCATTGACCGACGCAATGGCAGAACACCCGCGTGCCGCGGCCCTCGTTCTCACCTCCACCTCCACCGGTCTCAGCCATGCCCAGGCCGAAGCCCCGAAGGGCATCACGATCCGCCCGGCATGGGAGTGGATGCTGGCCGAATGCGGCACGTGAAGCTCCGGGGTGGGGGGGTTGCCTGCCGGACGTCGCCGCGACGCAACGGATGGATCGGGTGCGGTCGATCCAGGGCCCGATCAAGGAGACGCCGCGTGAGGGCACGCGGCCTACAGGGCGAGGCTCGGAGCGCGCGAAGGCCCGAGGGGTGGGACGAGACTCCATCAGCCTGAGAACGGCAGTTGGGTTATCCACCGATTTCACAGATTTCACAGATGGTCCGGGCCGACAGGCCCCTCCGCATCGCTGGTTCCATGTCACCCGCCGGGTGAAGCGACAGCCTCTCTCAGCCGGCTTCCAATCCGTGGAATCGCCGTAATCTGTGGATACAACCGCCGTTTATCGGATCAGTGCCGGTTCCGATTCCGACCCCGATCAGCAGGGTTTGAATCTGGAATCCTGAAATCCGGGACTCCTGCTTTCACTGCCCAGTCTGCTTCTGCCGCGCGTACTGCACCAGGTAAAGCCGCGTGCCTGGGGATGACTTGAACTCCGTAGGACGGGCTGCGCCTGAGAGGTCGTAGCAGATGCGCAACGTGTCCCCATCCAACTCATAGATCGCCGGGAAGCTCTTCCCGGCGTTCGGTCCTTCGACACCCCGGATCGTCATCGCCTTCGGTGAAGCCTTCGGGTCGATGACGAGCGTTCCCTTGTCGGGCGATTCCTTGCCGTCCGGCAGGCGCACGGTCACGAGATAGTTGGTGCCGTCGATACGAAGGGTGATGCCCTGGACGATGGGTGCCGGCATTGCCTTGCCGCCGAGGTCGGCCTGCTTGGGCTTCCAGGTGCCGTTCAGACCGTTGAGGTCATCAGCGGCAACGAGGTTCGACGGGGCCACGGCGAAGAGGCACCCCAGCAACAGCCCGGCAGCGGCCAAACCCGGACATAGGGCGGGGAAAAGAGGATTCATGTTCGAAGGTCAGGATTGCTTCGCGACGAAGGCAGCGGGGCTTTGTGCCGGCCCCATCGCCGTGGGTTCGTACTAGCCACTCCCACAGGCCGGAACTCAAGCAGGTTTCCTGAGGTCAGCTGCTGATGGCGCGCCATCCGGGAGGAATCACCCGCTTCAATTCCTGCTACGCCGGAGGCGTGTCAGGCGATGGCCCCGGGTTGGCGCGGGAGGGTCCACCCGGGTTCTTGTGGATTGGCGGGGATGCGTCCCGAAGGCGTTGCAAGGTCCCCCCTCTGTAACCCCTGTCGGGGAAGTTCCCCATCACATACCCGGGACCCGGGGTTGCTTCGCACCCCGCTATCCTCTCCAACGCCTCCGAGGTAGCTCCCCTCAGGGGGAGGATGCCACTCCAGCAACCTGAACTGCCTCGTGACCTCGGCAGCTACGGACCGGGAACTGGGTCTGGAGACTGGGAATGTCCATTGAAGGCCGGGTGCCCTCACCCGGCGTGGCTCACGGTTCCGCCGCGTGGGGGCACGCGGCCTACAAAGGGAGAGTTCCCAGTTTCCAGAGGCCAGTTGCCAGTTCGTCCGAGGTTCGCCGCGTGAGGGCACGCGGCCTACAGACTCGCCCTGCCTCCTTACCTCGGCAGCTGCGGGTGGCTACTCCTGGATCAGGCGGTAGAAGCGTTGGCGGGTGCCGATGGGATCGCCGGGGAGTTTGGTGCCGAGGGCGCTTCCCTGGGCGGGGAGCGTCTCGGGACCCCACGGGGCATCGGGGGCGAGCGTGGTGCTGGATTCGAGGGTATAGACGCCCTCGGGATCGAAGGCGGCGTCAATGACGGCCCTTCCCTCGCCGTCCACCGCCAGGCCGCGGATGACGGGAGGCACGTTGGTGGTGCCGAGGCGGACGCGGTAGTCCTCGACCTCGCCATCATTGGCCAGGCCGGTGGGCGTCAGACCGCCGATGGAGCTCAGTCGGAAGCGCGCGTAGCTCGGACGATTCGTCGCACCGGCCGGCACGATGAAGGTCAGGAGGTTCAGACCGTTGGTGACCATCCGCGAGGTGAAGACCTGTTCCCCGGCGTCGGCCCAGTCGCCATCCGCGTTGTAGTCGATGAACGCGTCGAGGCGGGCGGACGGAGCCACGGTGCGGACACGCACGGCCACCGACGCGGACTTCGTCGCGACCACGCCGGTCAGGAACGCCACGCCGTCCTCGTCGTCGATGCCATTGAGGTCATCGCCGAGGGCGAGGGCGGCTGGCAGGCCGTTGGGCTCGGAGTCGATTCGGCGACCGAGACGCAGTCCGGGAACGATCCGATGCCGGGCGCCGTTGCGTCCCACGAGCGTCGGGTACGGTGCATCCGGTGCATCGCCCCAGTCGAGTTGGACACCGGGTTGAACCGGCGCACCCGCTGCCGGCGTCGAAGGACCATCGACCGTGAAGGTGGGGGTCTCGCCCACGAAGCGGACCGGCGCACGGAACTCCGCGCGGACCAGAAGGACCTGCCCGGTACACGTCTGCCCCGAGCTGGGATGAGTCCAGGTGACGGGCGCCGAGAAGGTGATCCGCAGGGTCAATGCACGCGTCTTGAGGCCAAGGACCGGAAGGTGCGGTTGGATGGAGACGATGCGGGTCGACGCGGGAATCCGGCCGAGGGCACCACCTGTCAGGACGAATCGGCAGGCCTGTGCCCCATCGCCACCCAGCAGGACCGCTTCGACCGATCGGTAGAAGATCCCCTCCTCCTCCAGGAGCATCACGGTGGTGTTGTTGGTGCCGGGGCGGGACCGGAAGATCGCCGCGATCGGACCAGCGGCGGAGCGCCCGGCAAGGCGCGCCGTGAAAGCCCCGTCCGACGTGCCCTGGGAGGGGAGGACTGTGTCTGCGGCAGACAGCATGAAATCCCAGTCGGTCTCCCGGTACTGGCCAGCCGCGGCGCTCGCCAGGATCTGGTCGAGATCGACCGAACGGCGCACGCGCAGGTGCAGACCGGGATCCCCGGTGGGAACTCCGTCGTTCAATGGCCCGCGCGCCACCTGGAAGCCGGCGTCACCCGACTCGTTCCGGACGCCCACGATCCGCTGGCCCGCGGTCGCAGAGTAGGCAAAGCCCGACCGCAGCAATCCCGCGTGCCGGAGCCGGAACGACCCTGGTGATGCCGACCGCAGGCTCATGCGGCTGACGCGCGACAGCGCCGCCGTCGGATCCGCTGGTGCGATCACCACGGCGGTGACGTTGGAGAGGGTCGTCCCGTCGGGCAGCAACACGGTCTTGGGCCAGGTTGTGAAGCCCTGCCCTTCGCTGTCACCACCGCCGTCTTCCTCGCCGCCCGCTTCTTCCCCATCATCGCCGCCGGTCAACGCGTCGCTGACTCCGTCCACCACCTCCTCCGCTCCTTCCTCCGCCAGCTTCACGATCGTTGTGCCCACGGCCGTCGCCACGTTCCCCGCGAACCGGCCCATGCCGGTCGCTGCGGCGGAGACCAGGTTTCCGACGAAGCTTCCCACCCCGGCCGGTGACGCACTCCTGCCCGGGCCCACACCGGCAGGGATCAACGCCCGCACCCGGATCTCGGCAAGGTTCGGATAGAATGCCGCTCCGATGGGCACGCCGCCGCGGCCCAGGAACACGACCCGATTCGACCGAGAGCCCGTTGCCGATGTATCGGGGACCACCGTGAGCACGCCGTCGGCGTAGGCCAGTCGGGTCACGGCGAACGGTCGGTTCGTGTTGCCGGCGAGCGTGCCAAACCCGCGGATGACGAGCGTCTCCGGGAAACCGGTGGAATCCGCTGCAACCCGGGCAAAGCGGCGCAGTCGCGTATTCCAAGCTGGACCGGACGCGCCCTCGGAATCATCGAGGCTCGCCTCCACCCCATCGCTGTCGCCAGCGTCCAGGACGACTCCGTCCTCACTGTCGCCGTCGACGGACACATCCAGCGCGCCATCGGCACCTTCTGCCACGACGGCATCGCCCTCAGGGGTGGCCGGAACGCCATCCGCGGCCAACTCGGCCCCAGGCGGCGGACCAGGCGGCTTGGAGGCGGCGTTGGAAGGATCGGTGCCGGCGAGCAATTCGGCACGATTGGAGAACAGGTCGCCGTCGTGGTCGTTGGCCCCATTCTCGTCGAGGGAACCGCCGAGGAACGTGAGCTCCCACGAATCATCGAGGCCATCGCTGTCGAAGTCCGAGAATGAACCGGGCGGGACATCAATCAGCGCGAGGGCAGTGACCTCGATGGCGCGATCCGCGCAGCTGGGGATCGGCATGTCCTCGAATCCGACGAGTCGGACCACGGCACCGGCCGGCACATCGAAGGCTGCGCCGGGAACGTAGGCGTGCCCGTAGCGATCGCGGAGGGCGACGCGGCGGTTGGAACTGTCGAAAAGCACACCGCAATCGCCGAGGAACGAGTTCGGGCCGACGGTGAGCGGCAACTCGACGCGCGGGCGTGGTTGCACCGAATCGAGGACGATCCGGGCGCCGGCGGCGGCGTTGGAGACCATCGCTGCCGGGAACAGGGTCAGGGTCGAGTACGGCTCGATCAGCTTGTTGGATTCGACGAGCGAACGGAGCGCGTCGACCAGCGGCGGGTAGGTGGAGAGACGGAGGACGTTGGTGCCGTTGGTGACGGTGGTGATGTTGGAGAACGTGCACACGCCGTAGAGGCTGGAGTTCAAGAGGCGGAGCTGGGCGACCTGCGGGTTGGTCAGGAGCTTCGTGCCTTGGTTCAGGCCGGACAGCAGCGCGTTGAGGTTCCACGTGTTGGAGCGAAGCGGTGAGCCGAGCCAGTTGAGGGCATCCACGGGCGGATTGGTCCGCCCGGCATCGCGAGGGCGGTGCGGGAAGAGCGAAAGCCGGTTCGTACGCGGCCAGGCATTGGTCGGAATGAGCAGGTCGAGCTTCCGCTCCATCAGGACGGCAACGAGCACGTCGACGGGCTGGAGGACGGTGTCGACCTGCGGCGGCGGATTGGTGCGGGCGAAGGTCCGCGCGAACGCCTCCCAGGCGGCGGTCTGACCCTCGGGCGTGAGAGGCACGTTGGTCACCGGGGGAACGAACGGGACGGTGGTATAGGCAGGTGGCGGGACGGTGGCCACGCCCAGCAACTCGCGGCCGCTGGGTTCCTCGGGCGGCTTGCGTGCGGGGGTGACCTCGAAGTGTTCGGGGGTGGAGATCGACACGATCGAACCCGCGGCGAAGTTCAGCTTCAGGTCGGCGGATGTCGGATCCTGGACGAGCTTCCGCGTGGTCGGGGCCTCGGCGACGAGGGCTCCTTGCGGCGTGCGGACCTGGATGACGGTGCCGGTTTGCGCGCCACCGCCCACGACCGGGATGAGCAGGGGCTGCGGCGTGACACTCAGGTCCACCGGGAAGATCAGCGTTGAAACGATGTGGTTCGACCCGGGAGCGCTATTGGTCCGGCCCGGATTGAAGCCGGAGAGGATTTCGTCGAAGTCGGTGAAACCGTCGTTGTCCGTATCGGAGCCGCCCTTCGGGTTGATGCCGTGGAACTGCTCCACGAAGTCCGGGACGCCGTCGGCGTCCGAGTCGATCGCGTACCACGGCTTGGTGAACTGGTACCGGGCAGAGATGATGGCGGAGCGGGCGCTGCCGGCAGCGGGGCTGCCGTAGGCTTCGATGAAGGTGTCGTTAATGAGGTAAAGCGGCAGCGTGTACTGGGTCCAGGGACTGCCGTTCGTCCGGAAGAAGAAGCGATCGGTCGGATTCCCTGAGGTCAGGGTCACCAGAACGCCGGCGTCGAAGGTTCCCGAGGCGGGACGCAGGAGGACGTCGGAGACGAGGGTACCGATGGCGGGAGTCAGGGGCGCGATGGCGATCGACTCAAGGTACTGCGAGACGAGCGTGTGGGTGGTGGCCGGTTCGGTGGCCAGGGTGTTGGTCGCAGGACGGGTGAGGCCGGTGCCGGATCCGACGAAGGATTCCCCGGTCAGGTTGATGACACGGTTGGTCGTCCCGGGCCCGGTGTTCGTGCCGAAGCGGGGAACGGAGGCCCAGTCCCCGGCCGCATTGAGCGCGAGCAGCACGGGCGCGCGGTCTACGAAGGGCTCGCGGAGATACTGGGCGACGTTCGCCTGCGAGGCGGTGCGGGCCAGCGGCGACAGAAGCCCTGAGGCAACCACCGGGTACCCCTTCCCGTCCCAAGCCATGCTTTGGAACGACGACGAAATCCCGTCCACACCGGACATCAGGTGCACGTTCGTCGGACCGGATCCGATGAAGCGGGTGAACGGATTCGCAGCGGTGCCGGTGAAGGACGCGACGCGAACGATGTTGGTCCGGCCGTCATAGGCGTAGATCTCGGCGAGCGTGCCCCCGTTGGCGATGACGCCAAGCTGCGAGGCGGTCCCGCCGGAGAGGAGTTGCACGGCGTCCAGATGGTTGGTGCCAAAGACCAACGTCGCGAAGGGGACCTGGTTGAGCTCGTAGTCGTTCGGGACCGGTTCCGTCATCGGATGGACCGTGACGTTGGAGCTGCCGGGGACGTAGAGCAGGAACGTCGGATAGAACCGGTTCGAGAACGTGCCGGCCGCGTATTCGACAGCCACGGGCAAGCCGGTGATCGAGGCCTGCAGGTTCACCAGACCGCCGGCGAAGTCATACAGGAGGACCTGACCCGCGGCCGGCGTCCGACCGACCGCGACGGCGAATTGGGACGGGGAGTTCGTTTCCGGAAGGATCCGATTGCCGCGGGTCAGCGGTGCCGGGATGCCATTGTCCAGGAACGGCTGGAAGCTGGTGCTCAGGTTGCGTGTGAGCGCGAGTCGGTTCGGGCTCGGCTCGGCATCTCCAACGCTGGTGCTGAAGAGATCAAACCACGAATTCGCACCCGCGCCGCCGATGTCGAGCGCGACCACGAAGGACGGTTTGACACCGACCGGATAGACAGGGAACGGCTGCGGACCCACGGCCGCGGGTTCGGCGTTGAGGATCGTGAGCCGGTTGCCGATGGGTGAGGCGAAGACGAGATCGTCGCGATTGGTGGCTGTGGTCGGGGCGACCACGGCCGCGGCTTCCTTGGCGAGCAGTGGGCCGGTGCTGAAGCCCGTGACACCGGTGAGACCGGAAGGCCGCGCAAGGTTCCACGTGGGCTTGGATCCCGCCACCACCGCGAGCCGGTACTGGCCGCTCGGCTTGTCGACGACGATGAGTTCCAACGTTCCGTCGCCGTCGAGGTCCGCGGCAGTGGTGAACTCCGTCAGGGTCTCCGTCACCGGTTCCGGCCGGAGGGCGGCATGCGCAGCCGTGGCGACGCCGAGCAGGAGGAGGGCTTTCCCGAATAGGTTTCTCATGGCGTCAGGAATCACGGGGTGGCGGTGACGGGATTGGTGGGAAGGACCTCGATCATCTCGCCGTACTCATCGAATCGGACGAGGAAGTACTGGTAGGTCGCACCGGAGATGATCGGCTGCGTATCGAGCAGGAAGAGTCCCTGCCCGGTCCCGTACGGGAACAGGCCCACGAAGGGATCATTCAGGCGGGTACCCGGAATGGACACCGGCGCCGGAGGCGCGGTCACCGGATCCGAATAGGCGTTGTGTTCAATGCCATCAATCATCGGGGTGACCTGGATCATGTCGCCGGGTGGCTGCGGGAACGCGGCACTCGGCACCTGTTGGCGGTAGAGCACCGCGGATACCGTCGGCTGCGTGATCACGAAGATCGGCATCTCGATTCCCGGAGGACGGATGATCGATCCGGAGGTGATCACCTGGCCGAAGATCGGGACGTCGGTGTCCGGGTCCTTGAAGAGAAGGCTGTCGGGATCGGTGGCACCGTTGATCCAGGCGTTGCGCCCGAGGGCCAGGGTGCCGCCCGGCCTCAACGCCACGGTCGTGGTCCCGATGGCGACGCCGATGCCGTTGAAGTCTGCGTTGTTGGTTCCGTTGAGGTCGCCGTTCTTGATACGGAGGGCCGCGAATCCCGGCGTGCCCGTGGTGAAGTTGGAGCGTGCTGGAGGCAGCGGACGACGCGGCCAGGGCACGAGCGGATTGGTGCTGACGTTGCCAGCGCCGGCGCGCAGGACGAGCGTTGAACTCGCCACACCCACGGTGCCGTCCAACGCCACCGGCTCGATGAGGACGTAGAGATCAGCGGAGACCGTCGCCCGTGCGAGCAGGTTGGAGTAGACAGGGCCGACGCCGACCCGGCCGCCGACGATCGTCGTGTCGATCACCGAGCACGGCAGGTTCGTGATGCCGGCCTCGGTGACGAAGTCTCGGTAAACAATGGGGATGATCGGAAACGTCGACGGCATCTGGAGCGGGGTCGTCATCGCCGTCGCCGGCTGGGCCGCGCGGCCGGATCCCGAGCCGGAACCCGTGGTGTTCACCGAGATTCCCTCGACCGGGATCATGCCAGCCGAGAGCACACGGGCCGGGTTGCCGATCCAGATGCGGTACCGTGCCGTTCCATACGGAGCGGCGCTCCACACCAGCGTCATGGTCGAGCTCGGGTCGTTCGTGCCACCGTCGCCGGGAATCAAGGACAGGGCCGAGGCCGGCGGCGGCGGGGTCGAGAACGAGATGGGCGTCGCCGGGAACATCGCGCCCGCATTCCCATCGGCATCCAGGTACTGCGAGTAATAGCGGGCCGAAGCCGTGTTCACCGGCATCGAATCGTCCTGGTATCCGATCTGGGCATCCGCGGCCGGGGCCCCGGATCGGCCGGCGCGTGCCGGCGGCACATCCCCTTCGGCGATCATCGCCATCGGACCGTCATCGAGCTTCCGGTAGATCCGCCACTGACGGGCATCGACGGAAACGGTCATGTCGATCGGCACGCCGGTGACGACACCCGCCGCGCGCTTTTCCGGCGTCAGATCGCGCGGATAATGAGCGGTGTGGCCGGGCCCCGCCGGGACGTTGGTCCAGCCGAGCGACAGGTTCATCTGGACGCCGCCGGCGAAGTTGCCGGCGGGTGGCTGGGGCGCAACGACCACGAACTGGCGCGACGGCAGGCCATTTGCCAGGCCGAAGGTGACGATGTTGGTGATGGGCGCCTTGTTGGTGGAAACGTAGTTCCATTCCATCGAATTGAACGTCGTCTTCGTCGCATGGGACCCGTAGGCATCCGCAACCACCGGCGGGAAGAAATGCCGGCCAAGGGTGGCGGCACCGGAGGCAAAGGACTTGTCGAGGACCGTGATCTCCACCCACGAGATGTCGCGGCTGTCGCGCACTGCGCGAAGCACGAACCGGCGGGCATTCTCCGCGAGATTCGAACCGCCACCTTCCACGAAGATCGGCTGGGAGGTGAGCGTGGGCACCGGCTCGCGGACGGTCAGGTTGGGCGGCGATCCGGAAGGACCCACGCGATCGCGCGGGATGCCGCGGGCCGGGGCGGAATCCGGCGACACGAGCGGACCGCAGGCGGTGTCCTGTACGGCGCGCACGGTGTACCAGAAGACCTTGCCGGCATCCTTGGCCACGGTCGGCGCGGTCGGGGAGCGATCGATGAAGAGGTACTTGTTCGTGCCCGGGCGATGATCGACGAATCCGATCGGCAGCGCCTTGCCGCCATCCTCGTGCATCTGGTTCCGGTCGTCCCAGCGGAAGATCGCGTAGCGGGCAACGCGCTGTCCGGTGGCACCGTCGGCCGGCTGCCACTGGACCTTCAATCGTTGGACTCCGGTGGTTCCCTCAATCAGGTAGTCATTCGCGACCTTCACGCTGCGGGGCGCACTCGGCGGCACGCGGTCGCAGATCGTGACGCAGAGCGCCGGCGAGTACTGGCCGTCCCGGCCGAGGATGTCGCGGGCCGCGACGAAATAGCAGAAGCGGTCGCCATCGACGAAACCGGGTCCGCCGCGGAATCGCGCCCGGTCATCCGTGATGAACACGGTCGTGGGATCGGCGGCAAAGTTCGCGACGTCCGATGCCGAGTACTCCTTGGGCGGGACGACCGGTTGTTCGTTCACCCTTTCAACACCCGCGGCCTGACGGGCGAGCGTGGCCAGGACACCGGCTGCCGGCGGGTTCGTCGTGAAGCCCAACGTCGTCGCGATCGGCGTCGGGATGCGATAGACGTTGAAACCCATCTGGGCGGGTGCGAGGCGGCGGAGCGGATCCGGTGTCGACCAACGCAACCGCGCGAGAAGGTCGGCCTGCGGGCTGTTGGTCGGCACATCCACGGCGATGCCGGGAGCCGGCAGCACGAGAGCTGCCCCGGGGCGGATGGTCACGCGAGCCACGACCGCGCGGTCGGTGCCGCTGACGGGATCATGGTCGCGCAACTCGTAGGTGAAGGCCGCGATGCCGGCCGGCAGGGGCTCGGTCCAGGCCATGCCAAAGGCGAGGGCAGCACCGGGGTGACGTCGGGACAACAGGAGCACGCGGGAATGGAGGGAAGGATCCGCGTTGAGACCCTGCACTACGGCGGCCAGGCGTTCGGGCAGGCTGACGGCCGGTGCGGGAATGAGCGACTGGAACAACCCCGTGACATGATCCGCGAGTTCGTTGAGGTCTTCGCCGACATTCACGGAACGGTCGAGGAGTGGTGCGATGACGGCGGGATTGTCCTGCAGCCGGGTCACAGCCTGCCGGGTGAAGAGCGCGGGCGAATTCGGCTCACCATCCTTGCGGTAGACCGCGACGGTGCGACCCGCCAACGCGGTGCCGTCGGAAGATTGGTACAGCAGATAAGCCCAGTCCTGCCCGGACGGCTGACGCCAGGTCGTGCCGACCGTCGCGAGCCAGGAGGTCTGGGGCAACGGGGCCGCCAGGACCACCGGCAAGCACACGGCGAGGAACAACCCGAGCAGTCGGACCAGCCCGGAGGGACGGAGCGCAGAGTGAGGCTTCATGAAGGAAGTGGAGTTGAAAGGGTTCATGGATGGGCCTCACTCGGACGTGAACTTGCCGTTCTCGTAGATCACACAGACGTTCTCCGTGACGGTGAAGATCACCGTCACCTCGATCCCGGCGCAGCCCCGGAACCAGAGGGCGCCGAACAGGTCGCCGCTCAGCGCGTCCCCGAGATCACCCCGGGCATCGAGCTCGAACTGGGCTCCGCCGTGGATGAAGCAGAGGAAGTCGCCGTCCACGTAGCCGTACATCCGTCCCAGGATCGCAGGATCATCCCAACTGAATCCGTACCCGATGCCGCCACCGTAGCCGGCTCGCAGGATGCAACTGTCGCCGATCCCGACGTGGCAGGAGGTCTCGCAGTAGATTCCGGCCCAGCCGTCCGGCCCGATCTTGATCAGGTTCTCGACATCCGGCGCCCAACGGTCGAATGGCTTGTAACTGCAGGTCTTCCCGATGAACAGGCCGCCAGTGACGGTGACGATCGGGTTCAACGGACCCAGATCGTCCGGATCCAGGATACCCACATCGCAGTTGGCGGAGAGGTAGTCCTCGAACTGACCGAAGGACAGGTCGCCCCCGATGTTCTTGAGGACGATGAGTCCGGGAACGAGCGGGATATAGACCGGTACCTGGAACCCACCCCCGAGTTGCAGGACACGGAAGGGTGGATCGAGGGATGGATCGTTGGCGAAGGCGAAGAGCAGATCCGCCTGTAGCTGGAAGTCGTCGCTGATGAAGTCGGCGGCCTGCACAACGATGTTGATCGTCACCTCGGTCGCCGAGCTGGCACCGGCACTGCAGGTGCCGTCATCGCCCTCATTGTCGAGGGATCGGATGTGGATGGCGGTGGCCAGCTTGAGGAGGGAGCCTTCGTCCTCCTTGGTTCGGTCGCCGTTGAACCCGAACTCCATCTCGGCGTCGAGACGGAGGTCGGTCAGGTTGTCGCCCACGATGTGGGCATCGCCCTTGATCTTGCCTGCGCCGAGGGCAGAGGCGACGTCACCGAGCAGCGCGCCGGTTTCCTCTGCGGCAGCGCCCAGGGCGCCGACAGTGGCATCCGTCAGGACCTGTTCGAGCACGCGGTTGATGGCAGCGATGCCGGAGTTGGCGGCGTCGACGAACAGCGCGTTGAGATCGTAGAGCAACTCCTTGAGGAAGCCTTGGACGGCGGACGGGATGCCCGTCTCGTAGAAGCGTTCCTTGATGAACTCCTTGAGCTGGTTCTTGAAGGCGTCCTCGGCCACGTCGAGGAACGGATCATCAATCCCACAGACGAACGACTGGAGGTAGTCGACCGTATCCTCGGTGGCGGCGTTAGTCATGATGACCACATCTGCGGCGAGGGCGTTGAGGATGGAAGCCATCTGCGTGGCGTAGGCGGCGGCAGGCTTCATCTGCTGCTGCACGGAATCGATGGCCGCGCGCACCTCGATGAGGGCCGCGGTGATCTCGTCGAGCGGGATGTCCTCGCCTTCGAGCAACTCCTCGATCAGCGCCTGCGTCGTGGCGTCCGCAGCCTTGCCTAGAACGAACGCGAGGATGTCGGTCGCCAGTTCCTTCGACTTGCGCCGCGGCTTGTAGGCGGCGTCCACGATCTCCTCCGTGAACATCCCGACGATCTCGCCGGCGGCGTCTCCGGAACCACCACCGAGGGTCGCGTTGGCCGGGACCTTGTCGATCGCAGCGTCGATGGCGACCTTGACGTCCTCGAGGTAGCTATAGGTCTGGCCGAGGACCGTGGCGGCGTCGGTATAGATGCCGGCCACGTTCGCGATCTTGTTGGAGACCGAGTTCGCCTGGTTCTGCGCGCCCCCGATGTAGCGGTCGAGGATCGGGCGGGCAGCCGTCGCAAACTGGCAGGGATCCACCCGGGCGTACTCCGCCTCCAGCTCGGCGTAGAGGTCGTTGAGGATGGGATCGAGGATCCGGTCGAGGATCGGGTCCCAGTACTTGTGGGGATCGGAATCGAGGATGTCGCTGAGCCGGCCGATGCCCTTGTCGAGGTACGACAGCTGTGCGCCGACGGCGTCATGCAGGGCGTCGTTGATGCCCGTGCCTTCCATCATCATCTCGGTGAGGTTCGCGATGGGCACCGTGCTGAACTGGGCGCCGAAGGAGAGGTCGGCAGCGCGGGCGCGAAGGTGATCCAGACGGCTGAAGGTCTTCAGGACGATCAGGTTCTTCTCCTTGGCTTCGAGCCCGACGAATTCCTTGGTGGCGGAGGACCAGACCAGCGGGTAGTCGAACTTGATGATCTCGGCCCAGAGCTTCTGGGCGCGGGGATTGTAATCCTCGGTGTCCTTGTTGCGGTAGGTCGCGGTCTGGATGTTCGGCTTGCCTTCGTTGGCGGCATCGAAATCCGGGTCATTGAAGTAGTGCTTGCCTCCGACCTCCCAGTACTTGGATTCGGAGGTAAAGCCGTTGGCGGGCCATCCGCCCATCATGTTGACCTCACCCAGAAGGGAAGCGGGGCTGACGTGGAGGTGGACCTTGAGGTCCTCGAAGAAGGCGACGTTGAGCGTCCCGGCGAGGTTGAACCAGCCCGGCTCGGGATCGCCGTTGTACGCGCTCTTCCAAAGGTTGAAGTAGCCGCCCATCACCGGCTCGAACGGGTAGGTCTCGCCGTTCGAGCCGTTGAGTTGGAGCGTGGTCGGGCCGGTCAGCCGCGAATCCACTCCCGCGACCCCGGCACCCCCGCCGAGGATGTTGCCGTCGGTCCCGATCGCGAGGCGCCCGGTGAAGGCATCGTAGTCGCCGAAGAAGAATTGGTTGAGCGGCTTGTAGGAGACATCGAAGACGAGCGTGTAGTTGTCAGACCCACAGTCCGGGAGGAAAGGCAGACCACCGGCGCCGACGGTGGGCGGTTCGAACGTGATGCCGTTCACGATGACCGGCGTATTCCAGTACTTGAACAGGACGGCACCGCCACCCGGGGCACGAGGCGCGCCCTGGAAGTGACCGTTGCACCGAAGCGTGATTCCCTGGAGCGAGTAGGTGAAATCAGACGGGTACGGGAGGACGATTCCACCGTTCAACCCGGAGACTTCGTTCTGCCCGCCCAGGAACGAGAGGCTGAGGTTGGAGACGGCGAACTGGTACCCGTACACATTGTTGAGGGTGACCGTTCCCGTGGCCTCGTGGATGCCCGAGACGCCGGACCGACGCAGGTAGAGCTTCTCCCGCGCGCTGGGCGTGAAGCGGGTCAACTGGCCAGCCAGCCAGCTTTCGGCCCGCGGATCCTGGCCCCCGCCAAGGAAGTTCGTCGGGGTATAGTTCATTCCCGCGTACTCACCCGCACCCGAGATGTACCCCGCGTTGCCGACCACCACCGCTTCGTCCGCCTGATTGGTGACCGAACCCAACGCCCGCGCCACGGCCGCACCCGACGTCGCGTCGACCCCGGTCAACAAGAGGATCCCGGGCAGATCCGTGGGCTTGATCGCGGCCGCAACCGACGGGCTCACGGCGATGGAACGCGGCGTCAGGAAACTGCCCGGCATGTGGAACCGGCCTTCGTTCACCCGCTTCACGCGGTGGGTGAAGACACTGTCCGACTTGCCCCAGCCGAGGTCCTGTACCGAATTGGGCTGGCCGGCTGGGATCGGGGTGGTTCCTGCCCCCGCCAGGCCTCCGTCCACCGTGAACCGAAGACCGGAAGAGAACGCCATCTCCCGTGGATCGGTATCCCCGATGGTTCCGACGGCAACCAGACCGCAATCCCGGCAGCCCACGACGTAGTCGATGACGGTGTTGGAAACGCTGTTGAAGCTGCTGAGTGCCGGGACCGGAATGTCATTCGAGATCGCCAGGCTGCCTCCGCCGGACCAGCCCAGAACCGTCTTCGCCGGGAAATGAGCCTCAAAGGAGCCCGACGTGGCGAAGGCCACGCTGAATGTTGCCACCGCACGGCCCACGCTGTCGGCCGTGATGCCGACATCCGGCGACGTGACCCCGCTCACGAACTGCCAGTAGCGATCGTTCGATGGGCGATAGGCGCCCGTCCCGACGACGACCGCCGGATCCGCGTAGGACAGCTTCCGCACATGCGCCACGCCCGTGGGTACCACCGACAACCGGCCCACCGCTGGATTCCAGGTGATGCCCGTGGCCTCAAACCAGACCGGCTTCGACTCCTCGTTGAAGTACCACTTGGTCCCCGCGGGTGCGTTCGCGGTCACCGAACCGGCTGGTGCGAGGGTGACCGGGCTGATCGCCACGCTCGGGAACACCACCGATCCCAACGAGAAGGGTTGGTTCAGGTTGCCTTCGCGGCATCCGAAGCCCGACGGGTAAGTCAACGTCACCGTCGAGACCAGGCCCGAAGGACCCAGCGTCGGCGCGGAGGAATTGAAGGCGATCCGCTGGAGGGTGTTGGACGTTGCGGCGCCGCCCGTCAGCGAAACCGCCGCGAGCAGGTCTGCCGATCCATCGACCCGGAGCCGGAGGGACGTGGGAGTCGCGCTGCCGAACCGGAGCGGGGAATTGACGAACCCGCCACCGCCGGCGCCGAAGGCGACGCTCGTATTGATGCCGGGGTTGTTGGGGCCCTGGTTGGTCGGCGTGTTGACGATGTTGGTAAAGATGCCGACGACCGAACCGGCGTTGAGCTCCCCGCTGAAGTGCAGCAGGCCGCGCGTCGCGCTGTCGACCCGGTTGCCGGGCACGATGTCCGGGCCGCCGACCGTGGCATTGTTGTGGGCGACCGTGACCCGGTACTGGTACCGGCCCGCCACGGAGTCGAGTTGGACTCCTGGAGCCGGTTCGAAGTCGAGCTCCTGGGAATGGACCTGCTGCCAGGGAACATTCCGCGTCGGGTTGTTGGTCCACTCGGCAAGGGTGATGTTGCTGCTCACCAGGGCCGTCCGGAGCGGAACGTTGGAGCCCCCGAGGGTGTCGCGCAGTTCGAGCTGGAAGATCACCGGCACCGCGGTCGAGGCGGCCGAGGCGGCCAGGTAGCGGTCATAGCGCGAGAGCGTCACCGTTGCCTGGGCGCGGAAGGCTTTGAGGGCGTCGCCTCCAGCGCGCAAAGCGAAATCCCGCGTGGGCGTCAGGGAATCCAGGCGGGTCAGCACGTTCGCGGCAGCGTCCACCGAGACGACGTTGGTATGGTGGAAGTAGAGGCGGGGAATGTCGGAGGTCGAGAAGCCGGTGAACACGCTCGAATCACGGAACAGGCGGCACTCGACCGCGTAGGCCGTGGCGGGCGCGAGGCGGGTGGCCGGCCGGACGAAGGCGATGTTGGTGAGGTTGGTCGTGGTGCCGGCGGGAACGGTCACCACCACCGTCGGATCGTACGTATTGGAACTGTTGGCCGTCGCGGAGCCGAAGGCCCGGATCGGCTGGGGAGCGCCCGAGGGATCGAGGAGCCGGTAGCTGAGCTTGTAGGTCTTTTCCTGCGGGGTGGCGTTGGTGTTCTGCAGGCTGAAGCGCGTCTCCACCCGGATGGACTCCCGATCGTAGACGGCACCAGACCGGACGGCGTCGTCATCCGAATCGAGGATGGTTCCGGTGTAGTTGTTGACGGCATGGGACAGGAAGCGCTCGACGAACGGACCACCCGGGCCGGGCCCGGAATAGGAGGTGACCGCGGCCCACGAGGAGGCGACCCGCAGCTCGTCGATCAGGACCATTCCGGGCGAACTGGTGGTCAT
Organism: Limisphaerales bacterium; assembly: GCA_965284395.1. Lineage (GTDB taxonomy): Bacteria > Verrucomicrobiota > Verrucomicrobiia > Limisphaerales > UBA9464 > UBA6176. The sequence continues at coordinate 7,885,256 of OZ260084.1, forward strand.
CGGCAGGCTCAGGCTCGAGATCACGGCGACGACGTTGGTGCCGTTGTTGTTGGTCACCGTCGCCGCCGGGGGAACCGCCGCTCCGAACGTTCCTGCCGCCGGGTTGAGCCATAGGTAGGCCCGGTGGTTGACGGCCGTGAACTCATAGGCGGCCACCACAAGGATCGTGTCGTTGGTCGTGAACGTGGTGCCCGCCCACGAAGCCTGGGCATTGCCCGACGTGTTCCGGCCCATCCCTAGATTGAAGCCACCAGTGTTGGAGCGGATCAGCAACCGGCCGAAGAGGTCGGTGGCGGTCGGAATCCCCGAGGTCAGGGGGTCCAGTGCCGCAATCACCACGGGCGCGACAACCGGCGCCGAGTTGCTGACCTTCAGCAGGAAACTATAGAAGACGACCCCGTTCGAGAACGTGGTCCCCAGCGGAAGCCGGCTGCCACCCCCGGCAGCCCCGGGCGACAATTGCACGAGCCCACCGGTCGAGGCCGGCCAACCGGTCGAGGTCAGGTTTCCGGCCGCGGCCGTGCCCTGCGCCGCGGCCCCGGCCCCGATTCGCCCCCACGTCAGGCCGTCCGGCGTTGTCAGGCCATTCAGGGTGCTCCCGGCGGGGTGGGCGAATGGTTCGAAGATCGGCAGGGCCGCCGCCAGGCGGAAGGCGATCAATCCGCCCAGCAAGAACCGGAGTATCCCGTGCATGCCAACCGAGACGCAGCTCCCCGCGTGTCGTTACAGCACGATCTTACCACCCCCGCACTGCCCGTTCGAACGGCGCCAGGACTCGGCGGTTGAGGATGGAGTCGGACGGAATCCCGAACCGGCGATGGAGCGCGTCATCCTGCGAGACCATGCGGTGAGCCACGGCCCATCGCCGCTGGCAGTCCAGGACCGGCTGAGGCCCAGAAAGCCCCCATTTTTCCGAGAAACGGACGTAGCCAGAGTCAATCCAGGCATCGCTCCACCGGAGTCGGTAGAACTCCCGATCCATCTCGGGAACCGAAGTCGGCAGGATCACCGTGACGCAGGATGTCGGCTCGATCCAGATGCTCTCCCCAGCCTGCAGGACGGTCAGGCAGAAGTCCGCGTTCTCCGGGATGGTGGGGATGCCAGGATCAAACACCCGAAGCGCCGACAGCAGCTCGGTTCGAATGACAAAGCCATGCATCTCAACGTGCTCAGTCTGGGTGCGGGAGAAGGTCCGACGCGCCTGTCCCTTCCGCCCGTCATGCGTGACATCCAGCACGCGACGTCCCCCGGATTCCGCGATCCGGCAATGGCCGCCGAACATGTGCAGACGTTCCACTCCATCCAGCAGTTCGAGGTAGAGGGGGGCGACCACCCCTGCCCCGGTCTCCGCCGCACAGGCGAGGAGAGCTTCGAGCCATCCCTCCGCGACGAGCACATCGTTGTCGAGAAATGCCGTAAACTCGCCCGAGACATGGGGCAAGGCCACCTCCCGGGCCTCGTTCGGGGACAGGTATCGTTCGTGTCGGAGGAGCCGAAATCCCCGCTCGTCGCTGAGCCGGCGGAGCTCATCCCGGACGTGCGTGGGTGAGCCGCCGTCGACATAGATGAGTTCGTATGGTTGCGGCGTGTTGGCCAGGACGCTGAGCAGGCTCTGACGGCTGAGCGAAAACCCCTCGCGCTGCGTGATGACAATGCTGGGAGAGGTGCGCATGGCTCGGTTCGGCGGGTCAGGAAATGCGGGTCTGGGCCGCCGCCTCCAGAACTTCCAGATGGCGCAGGCGCCCGAGTCCCCCCCATGACCGACGCCCTGCCCGCAGGATCGCAAGACTCGCCGGATTCACAAGGGCCCATCGCGCCCAAGGGTGCAGCACGACAGCCACGGTGGATGGCTCGCGCCGGAAGCCCGCGTGCTCCTTGAAGCGATCCACCGCCGCCATCGCCGGGATCGCCTGTCGACCTACCGAGAAGGCATCGATCCCACTTCGCCCCATGCGCTCGCGGGCCGTCTCGAAGTAGAGGGCGTGGTTCGGGTGAAGCGCCTTGAACGCGTCCGCCCAGTGGATCTGGAGTCCGTGACACACCCGCCCATGGGTCCAGGTAACCATGTAGGCCGCGAGGTCTCCGTCCCGGGTGAAACAGCCGGAGACCTCCAGCCCCTCGACCATCCCGGCGGACTCGCAAAAGGCCGACCACCGGCTTTCGTCCGCACCCACACCGAGCGCGGCCCCATGCCGCAACTGGCTGTCGCGATAGGCCGGAAGGCCCTTCCGGGCCAATTCCGACCACTCCGCCGGGCGCACTTCGCACACGCCCAGCGCAGCCCGGGTCTGTTGGCGGTACTGCCGTTGGAGGGAGTGCAACCCGTAGGATCGGTCCCGGAGAACGAACGTGCTCACCTCGACCCCGGTCCCCGGTTCCACCGAGAACACGGCCGCAACGCGTCGCATGCGCCGCAGCATCGCGTTCAATTCCTTCAATTGCGGACGAACTACGTTCGCCCCGGGGACGGCCATCACCGAAAGCGAGGTCTCCGCGACCCAAAGGCCCCCTTCGAGCAACTCCGCCCTCCGCCCCAACGCCCGGTAGAATCCAGCAAGGCTGGCAAGGCTCATGCGAACCTCCCTGCCCCGCCGCTACACGGGGTCGTCATGCAGCTAGGACTTCTTGAGTCCGATCGAAGAGGCACGCTTGGCCACCTTCCGGCTCGTCAGGACCTTCGACACCGTGCCGACCTTGAGGTAGCGGTCCCGCACCTTGCCGAGGATGGCGTCGCGATCGTCGTACAGGCGCTTGAGCTTGCGGGGCTTCACCCGCGACAGCGTGTAGGCACTGAGCAACGGCAGCGCGATCGTGGAGTCCGTGTAGCAGACCACCGAGTCCGGCAGCTTGTCCGGATCGACCTTGCCCCAGCTCACCGCTTCGGCCGGTGTCGCACCCGAGAGGCCGCCCGTGTCGGGCCGCGCGTCGGTCACCTGCAGGAAATAGTCATGGCCCTTTTCCTTGATGCCCATGACCTCCTGGATCTGCGGCTCGGTCTGGAGCATGAAGTTCTTCGGGCTGCCACCGCCGAGGATGAACACCGAGCTCGTGTGGCCCGTGCTCTTGGCGTGGTACACGATTCCCGCCGTCTGGTTCACGTCGCGGTTGACGTCGAACATCAGCTTCGAATCGCGCATCGACATCGCCGCGACATTCATGCCGATCGACGAATCGCCGGGGCTCGACGTGAAGATGGGAATGCCGCACTCGTACGCCGTCGCCAGCACCGAGCTGTCCTCGATGCCCAGCTTCTTGCCGCGGGCATGCACGTACTTGCCGAGCAGGTAGTGGAACTCGTCCGTGCCCATCGGCCGCTGGAACTCCGGTCCCTGGATGACCTCGCGCACGAAGGCGTCCGTATCGAGGAGAACATTGTAGTCGAAGATGACGTCGTAGATCCGAATGACGCCTTCCTTGTGCAGGTCCACGTCGTTCAGGAACGGCGAGCCGGCGTACAGCTTCATGTCCAGTCCGTAGTGCAGGTCGTGGTACAGGTTCGCACCGGTCGACACGATCCAGTCCACGAACCCCGCCTTCATGATCGGAATCAGGCAGGACTTGCCCAGGCCCGCCGGAGTCAACGCGCCAGTCAACGACATGCCGATGTACCCGTCGTCCGGAAGCATCTTCCGGCTCAACAACTGCGCCGCCTCCCGCAGACGTCCGCCGTTGTAGGCAAGGAACACCTGATCAATCAGGTCCGCGGCGGTGATGTCACGCCCCACCCCCAACGGGTTGAGACGCGGATACGACTGGAACTTCTTCGAGACCTTCGGGGCCTTCTTCTGACTCATGACGGGCGCAAGGTCCCAGTTTTCAGTTTAAAGATTCAAGCCTCAGCTCCACTTGGTCTGGTCACCGGACGCCGCCCGGTCCAGATGGGTGTAGCCGCCGTCGACGTGGATGAACTGCCCCGTGATGTGGGCGGCACGGATCGACGAGAGGAACACGATCGTGTCGGCGACCTCATCCGGCTTGGTCAATCGGCGCCCGAACGGAACCAACCGTTCGATTCCGGCACGGGCCGCCGCCGGGTCCTTCTGCGTCGAGAACCAGCGCTGGTACTGGTCCGTGTCGCACTCGGCCGGAACCACGCAGTTGACGCGGACACCCTTCGGGGCAAACGCGACCGCCCATTCGCGGGTCAGGGCGTTGATCGCCCCCTTCGCCGCGGCGTACGCGGAAGTCCCGCCCTGCCCCGTCTCGGCAACCTTCGAGCTGATGTTCACGATCGAGCCCTTGGACTGGATCAGCGCCTCACGCGCGAAATGGGTCAGTGCGTAAACGTGCAGCAGGTTCTTCTTCACCGACTCCATGAAGGCCGCCGGCTTGGTCTCGAGGTTCAGGCCGTCATTCGCCCCCGCATTGTTCACCAGCACATCCACCGACTTGAACTGCTTCAGGGTCGCCTGGATCACGTTCTCACACGCCTCCTCCGAGGTGAGGTCCGCCTCGATGAACTGTGCCTTGCCGATGGTCCGCTCCAGCATCTTCCCCCCCTGCACGTCCTTATCAACGATCACGACCCACGCCGCCTCGCGCGCGAAGGCCCGCGCCGTCGCCGCGCCAATGCCCCGCGCCGCCCCAGAGATCACAACCACCTTGCCGGATAGATCCGTCTGCATGTCGCCAAGGTAACCACGGCTGGGCCGGGGTGGCCAGATGCCAGATGGTAGATGCCAGACCGGCCGGCCGGATCTGCAACCCCGGCCGGGGTTGGAAATCCGGGGCAACGGATACCCGGGGTTCCGCTTCGCAACCCCGTACCGTCTGCAACGCCTCCGGCGTTCGGCCCCGCCCACATCCCGCCGCCTGCCCCTCTTTTCGACTTCTTTCGTTTCTTTCGGCAAAACCCGCCTTGCGGCTTCGCGCCGCATCCCGGAGGGATGCCAGATGGTAGCCCCGGGTCGTGCTAAGCACGCACCCGGGGTTCGCAGCATGATTCAATTCCAACCCCGGCAGGGGTTGCAGGAGCAACGCACCCCCAAGGCTACCGTCTGCGACGCCTCCCACGGCCGGCCCCATCCCACCATCTTCACCCTCTTCGTCCGCTTTCGCTTCTTTCGCCCCCCCTTTGCGGCCCCTCCAACCTCAAGCCTGCTTGCCGGCTGCGGCCCCCGGGATCGCCATGGGATACAGACCCGGGCAACACCCGTACGTCTGGTGGAAGGTCTGGCTGAAGTGGCTCAGGGAATTGTAGCCCACCTCAAGCGCGACCTCGGTCACGTTGTACCGACCGGTGCGCAACAACCCGGCGGCCTTCTCCATCCGCAATTGCCGGACGTACTGCGGGATCGTCTGCCCGGTCTCCTTGGAGAAGGTCCGACTGAGATAGAAGGGACTGCAGCCGACCTCCCGGGCGATCTGCTCGAGTGGAGGGGTCTGGGCCAGATGCCGCCGCAGGATGGCCAGCACCGCCTCCACACGATCCCGGGCGACGCGTTGCTGGCGGTGACAGAAGAGTTCGTCCGTGGACGACGGCTGGAAGAAGAACTCGCCCATCAGTTCGATGGCCTTGGCCTGGAACCACAGGGTCTGGGCGCTCGTCAGGACCGGGGGTTGGCGCAGGCTCGCCATCAATTCGCGTTGCCGGGCGTTCAATGCCGTCACCGGTGCCACGCCGCTTTCGCGGTCCTTTCCACCAAGCGCCGCCACCACCAGCGGATGCAGGTCCGGCGTCTCGACCGTCAAATGACGCGCCAGGAAAGCCGGCGACAGCTCCACCGTGATGAACTGGTGTGCCTCCCCGGCAAACCGGACCGCGCGCAAGGGCGTCTTGCCCTGCCGATAAAACCCCGCCGTGCCTGGTCCAAACCGCACAGCCTGCCCCGATGCCCCCACCTCCGCCGTACCCGACAGGTTCAGGCAGATCTCAAGGCTCTCCGGATGAAAGCTCCGGGACCAATCGAAGTGCTCCCGCGGCGTGAACTCATGCCACTCGAAACTCACGCCCAACCGACGGAAATCGCCGAACAATTGTCCCCAACTGGCCCCGATCGCCCGCCACGTCGCGGCTTCGCTCAGGACCGGTGCAGCCATCTTGCGAACTCCGGACGCCATGCACCCAAGCTATGGGTTGTTCCGTCGAACCGCAATTGTGGGCATGCCTGCCTAGAACGGGGTGGCAACGTCCTCGTTGCCCTCTCAGCCGTGTCCATGCAGCAGAATTTTCACGCGGAGCCGCGGAGAGCGCGGAGAGAGGGGCGGGTCCCCAACCTTCCAACGTCGGACACTATTCACCAAACGGTGACTGCTCAGCCACCCATCCAAGTGTCCTTTCTCCGCGTCTCCGCGTCTCCGCGTGAAGCTGTCCCCGCCTTCAATCGCATGGTTACGGCTCAGACACTTTCCCATTGCCGATGAGGAAGTCGCCGCCCCGCCCTAGAAGACGATCAATTTCACCGACGCCACGATCGCGAATCCGAGGATCAGGGTGTCGAACCACTTCTGCGGAACCCTCGCCACCAGCGCCTTCCCAACAAAAAGTCCTGACAGGATCACGGGGATCAACAAGGCATTGAAGGCGAGGGTTGGCGTCTCGATGAATCCCAACTGCGCGCTGAAGGGCACCTTCAGCACGTTGATCAGGAGAAAGAACCACGCCGAGGTCCCGACGAAGGCATCCTTCGGCAAGGCGACCGCCAACAGGTACAGGCCCATCACCGGCCCGGCAGCGTTCGCCACCATCGTCGTCACCCCCGCCAGCAAACCCATCGTCCACGCGAACCCGCGGGAATGCGGCACGTTCGTCAAAAGCTCTGGGCGCCAGTTCCGGATCAGTTGCAGCACTGCAAGCCCCGCCACGATCCCGCCGATCACTGGATTCCACCGGAGCCCCGG